>OZ252593.1:0-2589453 GCA_965250845.1 Methylophagaceae bacterium | reverse complement strand
AAATTTCTCAGCAATAATGGCTATTTGTGGATGATTGGCTTAGCCTTAGTAACTGGTTTCATTTTGTATTATGAGATGACGAATCAATTAGAACAAATATTTTTTAATTAGTGGAATATATATTGTTAATGTTAACTGCATGGTCCTATTTTAAAAGAGCTAAAATTACAGGTTTTTTACACACATTGAAAATAAAATGAAACAGATAAGAGACCTTTGCACGAGTCGTTTCTTTCGCCATAGCGGCGTTAAAAATAGTCTCAAAATGCTCATTTACACGAGTAAACTACGCTTTTTCGACAATTTTTGCCTTGCTACGACAAAAAATACTTATCGTGCAAAGGTCTCAATAAGTATTCTTTTCATTTGGTTTTTAATTTCAGTTTCAAATACGGTTGTGGCAAGTGATGATATTGAATTGGTCGTCGTTAGGTCTCAACACCAATTAATTGTTAAACAAAATGGAATGACACTGCGGACGTTTAAAGTGGCATTTGGTAGTGGTGGTAAGAAAGCAAAACTTCGCGAAGGTGACCACACTACGCCTAAAGGAAAGTACCGAATAAATAGAATGAGAGACAGCAATCGATTTCATATGTTTTTACAATTAAACTACCCCAATATGGATGATGCTAAACGAGCACTCAAAAACCATTCAATTAGTCGGCAACAATACAGAGATATTTTGGATGCCCATAGCCAAGGTCGTTTACCTCCTCAAAATACAGCATTAGGTGGCGCTATCGGTTTACACGGCATTGGCCATGAAACTAAGGATAAAGTAGAGATTCATCAAATTGCAGATTGGACGCAAGGCTGCATTGCTATGCGAAATCATGAAATAGAAGAGTTAAGCCGTTATATTGATGTAGGTACTCAAATTAGTATTATTGATTAATTCTTGAGTGTTTTAATTGGTTATTTGTTAGAATGTTGGATGAACTTACTTATAATGTTGCTTTGAGGCTTTATGCAATCTGCCCCTGAACTTTTTTCCTACCGCAAATTTTGGGCTCACCGCTTTGGTGTAGCACCACAATTACCTATGTCTCGTGAAGAGATGGATGTGCTTGGCTGGGATTCGTGTGACATTATTTTAGTTACAGGTGATGCCTATGTTGATCATCCAAGTTTCGGTATGGCATTGATTGGTCGCGTATTGGAAGCGCAAGGTTTTCGTGTCGGTATTATTTCGCAGCCAGATTGGTTAAGTGCTGAGGACTTTAAACAACTAGGCAGACCCTGACGAATCCCCACAAAATATTCATTTAAAACAATCAACTAAATAAAATAAAAAGGAATTTTCACAGCATTTAATGATCTGATCAGTTACTAGACATAACAGAGCAGAAAACACCGTGAAAGCAGCCACTATATTGAACCAACTTTTACGTGATGTCACGCATAAAGTAAGACGAACCAGTTTAAATGCCATGGTGACCAGTCTCATTTCAGGTGCACAATGCTCCGTGACAGGATTAGGGCGCAATATTGATAGCCAAACAACAGAGAAACATCAGATAAAACGTAGTATGCGATTATGCAGTAACCCGCATCTTCAATGTGAAATAAGCACCATTTATACCTTAATGGCTCGCCGTATCATCGGAGAACATAAACAGCCTATTATTTTAGTTGATTGGTCTGATTTAGATCCTAGAAAACAACACTTTCTATTGCGTGCTTCAATCGCAGTTGATGGACGGTCTTTGACCGTGCTTGAACAGGTTTATCCACTTAGCCATAAAGATAAACCCAGTGTTCATAAAGAGTTTATGACCAAACTAAAATCAATATTACCCGCGTACTGTAAACCGATTATTGTCAGTGATGCTGGGTTTAGAGTGCCTTGGTTCAAATTGGTTGAATCGCTAGGCTGGGACTTTGTGGGACGTGTTAGAAATAAAACCATGTGCAAAAAGAAAGTAGAGAGTGACTGGGAACTCACCAAGGACTTATATCAACACGCCACCTGTGTCGCTAAATCATTAGGCTGTTATATGATGCGGCGTAAAGACAGCTTTGATTGCACATTAGTCATTTATAAACACGCACAGAAAGGAAGAAAGAAACTGACCGCAACAGGAGAGCGAGCACGACGCAGTTCAAACTCACTTTCAAATGCTAGCAGAGAACAAGAGCCGTGGTTATTAGCCACTTCGCTGTCTACATCGACAACACAAGAGTCAAAAAAAATAGTGAAAATATATCATACCCGCATGCAAATAGAAGAGAGCTTTAGAGATCTAAAAACGGGCCTTAATTTTAATGACAGTAATACCCGAACATTGGCGTATTTATCTGTTTTATTATTACTTGCCATGCTTGCTCAATATGTATTGTTCTTACTTGGAATGGCCGTTAAAATAAGCAAGAAACACCTTAGATATCAGGCTAATTCAGTTAAAACTAAAGCCGTCTTATCCTACCAATTTATTGGATTAAGAGCGTTTAAAGACAGATATTTGAAGTTAAGAAAGCGAGACTGGCAGGCCGCTATCCATAAAATAGGGCAGTTGATGACAGAGCCGCTTAATGTTTAGTTGGTTTGTATTTCGTGGGGATCGGTCAGAGGCAGACCTAATCTTTACTTCGGTGTGACTGGCGGTAATATGGATTCGATGGTGAATCGTTATACCTCTGATCGCCGTATCCGTAGTAATGATGCTTATACTGCCGCAGGCGAGGGTGGTAAACGTCCTGATCGCTGTGTTGTGCCTTATAGTCAACGTTGTCGGGAAGCCTACAAAGGTGTACCGATAATCATTGGTGGAATCGAAGCAAGCTTACGTCGAATTGCTCACTTTGATTATTGGTCAGAAAAAGTACGTCGCTCGGTTATTATGGATGCGAAAGCAGACATTTTAGTTTTCGGCAACGGCGAACGTCAGGTTGTTGAAATCGCACATCGTTTAGCACGTAAAGAAGATATTAAAGACATAACCGATATTCGCGGTACGGCTGTTATTCTCAAACATGGCCAACGTGATGGCTGGTGGGAAAAAGACTCAACGAGTGTTGATACTCCCGGCAAGCTAAACCCGCCAATCGACCCCTATCAAATGAAAACGGCTGAATCATGTGATGAGTCAAAACCAAAAGACACACTAGATGATGGTGCACAAGTTATTCATTTCAAACGGGCAGAAGTGCAAGATAAAGAACATACCGTTGTTCGCCTGCCAGCGTATCAATCGGTAAGGGAAGATAAAGTTTTATATGCTCATACATCACGTATTTTGCATTTAGAAACAAACCCCGGTAATGCCTTTGCTTTAGTACAACAACATGGTGAGCGTGATGTTTGGTTGAACCCGCCACCTATTCCATTGACGACAGAAGAAATGGATGGTGTATTTGATTTGCCTTATACACGTGTACCGCATAAGCAATATGGCGATAAAAATATTCCTGCTTATGAAATGATCCGCTTCTCAGTTAATATCATGCGAGGCTGTTTTGGTGGTTGTACTTTTTGTTCAATTACCGAGCATGAAGGACGAATTATTCAAAGTCGATCTGAAGATTCGATTATTAAAGAAGTGGAAGCAATACGAGATACAACTCCAGGCTTTACAGGGGTTATTTCTGATCTCGGTGGTCCAACAGCCAATATGTATCGTATTGCTTGTAATGATAAAAAGATTGAAGCTAGTTGTCGTCGTTTATCGTGTGTTTACCCAAGTATTTGTAAAAACTTAGGCACTGACCATACGCCGTTAATTAATCTTTATAAACGAGCCCGTGCATTACCCGGTGTTAAAAAAGTATTAATTGCATCGGGTTTACGTTATGACCTTGCCGTATTGTCACCAGAATATGTGAAAGAACTGGTAACGCATCATGTGGGTGGCTATTTGAAAATAGCGCCAGAGCACACAGAAGATGGTCCGCTTGATATGATGATGAAGCCAGGCATTGGAACCTATGATGCCTTTAAGAAAATGTTTGATAAGTTTTCAAAAGAAGCGGGCAAAGAACAATATCTCATTCCATACTTTATTGCGGCACATCCTGGTACTACAGATAAAGACATGCTTAATCTTGCGATTTGGTTGAAACGCAATAGTTTTAGAGCCGATCAAGTGCAAGCCTATTTACCATCACCTATGTCTGCTGCTGCAGCTATGTATCATTCAGGGAAAAACACCTTAAGCAAAGTCAAACGTAGAGGTGGTGATATTACCGTGCCGAAAGGCATTAAAGTGCGCCGCTTACATAAAGCATTCTTACGTTATCACGATCCAGAAAACTGGCCAATGCTACGCGATGCATTACAAAAAATGGGTCGAGCTGATTTGATTGGGAATGGTAAGAAACATCTTATTCCAACATGGCAACCAGCCGGAACAGGTGGCCAAGGCGAAGGCAAGCGAATGAGTGGAAGATCTTATCAACCTAATAGCAATAGACCTGCTCAAAAAGGTAAACGATTCCAAACGCAGCATGTGCGTCCAGCATCGAAACAAAAAACAAGTCCAGCTAAGAAAAGGCGTCGCTAGAGTCTATATCTGCTAGCTTATATAAGCGATCAAACTCTTCTTCTAAACTGTTATCAGGGACGTCTTGAGCCACGCGGCTATACCAATAGCTAGCGTTAGCCAAGTCTCCTTCTTCACGGTGTAGATAACCATGTACAAGGCTTGCAAGTTCATCATGATAATCTTGAATTAAATGATGAGCGCCATCCCAGTCTCCTTGTGCAGCAAGATCTAGCGCTTGTACGTGTTCTTCTGCCATATCATTATTCCTCATAGAGAACTTTGATTTAATAATAGCAGACCACCGACAATACCCATAGGTGATGTAATAATCATAAAGCTCAAAAGCATGATTTCACGGACAATAAAAACCGCATCAATTAAGTAAGACATAATTTTCTCCTTCAATAATGTTGGATTGAATTATAATTAGCGACTATTACAGTTAAATGAAGATTTTGTGACCAAATAATGAATATTCTTGCTTTAGATACATGTACGGAATCTTGCTCAGCCGCTTTGCTTTATAACGGTGAAGTGTTTGAACAGCTTGAAATGACCCAACGAGGGCATTCAGATCTTATTTTAGGCATGATGGAGTCACTTCTCCAGCAAGCAGAAACGACTATTGCAACGGTGGAGGTCATTACCTTTGGTCGTGGACCAGGTTCTTTTACAGGTGTCCGTGTCGGTGTCGGTGTAGCGCAAGGTATCGCTTTTGCCCGAGATATTCCTGTTATTCCCATTTCAACTTTATTAGCTGTCGCTCAAGGTGCTGCTGATCAATTAAATGTTGATCATATTGCTGTCGCAATGGATGCACGAATGGGTGAGATTTATTGTGCAAGTTATCAGCGCAAAAATGGCATCGTTGAGTTAATCGGTTCAGAACGTGTTTGTCCGCCCGAACAATTTAAGCCTACTAGCGAACAACAGTGGGTTGGAGTTGGAACCGGTTGGCGTGAATATGACTCAATCTTGCGGGATAATTTTGTTGAAAATTTAGCAGATGTTTCTGTTGAACATTATCCGAACGCTTCAGTCATGATTAAATTGGCAAAAATTGAAGTCGAGGCGGGACGAATGTTAAGCGCTGAACAGGCTCTGCCCGTATATTTGCGAGATAATGTTGCCAAGAAAAAGGCTGAGCAAAAAAAATGAGTCAATCAGATTCAATTTATGCTTCACCGCTTGATGATTTAATAGATTTTCGTTTTGATGAGCGTGTGGTCGATGTCTTTCCAGATATGATTCAACGTTCGGTACCGGGTTATGGAACGATTATTTCTTCAATCGGTATTTTTGCTGCAAAATATGCTCAAGAAAATAGTCATTGTTATGACTTAGGTTGTTCTTTAGGTGCTGTTACCTTGTCTATGCGTCAACGTATTAAACAAAAGAACTGTGACATCATTGCGGTTGATAATTCAGCGGCAATGATTGAGCGTGGTCAAAAAATATTGGCATCAGATCAATCTTCCACGGTTCCTGTTCAAATGGTATGTGCAGATATTAATGATGTCGAGATTGAAAATGCATCCGTTGTGGTGATGAACTTTACACTGCAATTTATTCCTCTTGAACAACGCTTAGATTTAATAAAACGTATCTATAAAGGGCTCAAACCCGGTGGTGTGCTTATTTTGTCAGAGAAAATAGCCTTTGATGAGGCTGATAGGCAAGATTTCCAAATAGATATTCATCATGATTTTAAACGAGCAAATGGATATAGTGATTTAGAGATTAGCCAAAAACGCACGGCACTAGAAAAAGTATTGATCCCTGAAACCATTTCAACGCATCAACAACGTTTGAGTGATGCGGGTTTTAGTTTTAGTGATGTTTGGTTTCAATGTTTTAACTTTATTTCTCTGGTGGCCGTTAAATGAATCCATATGAGTCGTTATATACCAAGCTAGATGATATGAATCTATCTGATTGGTCTCAACAGCTACAAACCCTTATTCCTGAGAAACTTGCTTCTGATGGTGGTCATGGAAAAATGACTGTTTGGCAAGAGGCGCTTAATAACTTGCCACATATTAGACCTTCTCAGATTGAGTTGAAGAGTGAAGTTAAAATAGGTGAAACAACTGACTTGTTAGATGTGGATCGTGATGGGCTAATTGAACAACTGAAACAGTTTCATCCTTGGCGAAAAGGGCCGTACAAGTTTTTTGGTATTGATATTGATACCGAGTGGCGGTCTGACTGGAAATGGGATCGCGTATTGCCTCATATTCAACCATTAGCAAATAGAAAAGTATTGGATATTGGTGGTGGCAATGGCTATCACGGTTGGCGAATGCTAGGAGAGGGGGCTGAGCTTGTCTTAGGCATAGACCCTACCTTAGTTTTTGTTATGCAATACCATGTTATGCAACGCTATATTGGTGATGCTAATCATTATGTCTTACCCATTGGGATTGAAGACCTTCCTGAAAACTTAAGGTGTTTTGATACGGTATTTTCGATGGGAGTACTGTATCACCGTCGTTCACCATTAGATCATCTCTATGAATTAAGAGCATGTTTACGTTCTGGTGGTGAATTAGTGCTGGAAACACTGGTTATTGAAGGTGATGAAGGCCATGCATTAATGCCAGAAGGGCGTTATGCCAAAATGCGTAATGTCTGGTTCTTTCCTAGTGTTGCAACGATGACATTGTGGTTACGACGTTGTGGTTTTAAAAATGTTTCTTGTGTGGATATTTCAACGACAAGTCTTGAAGAGCAAAGGTCAACAGAGTGGATGACTTTTGAATCACTAGCTGATTTTCTCGATCCGAATGATGTTACAAAAACTATAGAAGGTCATTCTGCACCTATAAGAGCTGTCTTTACTGCAACCGCACCGTAAAATTAGGCAAAAAAAAGCCATGAAAACTATCATGGCTTTTTTTGCTCTAAATGAATGAGTAAACTCTATTTCATTTAGATTTCGTCTAATTTAGCAATCCAGTGACCCGCATAATTCATACAAGCATTTAGGTCTTGGTTTTCAGTTTTTGAACTGTGTTTAACGACTAATTTATAAGCAACACATGGACGTTGTTCAAAGCTAAAATGTTTACCAATAATGAGATCATAGTGTGTCGTTGTATCTCTGTTGTACCATGAATCATGTGTACCTGTTGGTTGTGATGCTAAAATTTCTTGAGTTTTATCTAGGTCAACAATTGTCATCGCTGTATCTGAATCGATACCTGCTTCAACACCAGCAAGTAACTCTAAAGGTGTTTCTGCAGCGTTAACGCTCATTGCTAATGTCGCACCGATTAAAGCCGCTGTAAATAAGTTTTTCATTTTTATCCATCTATGGTTAGTTATGAGAACAGTGCATAGAATACAGATAAGAGGAGGGGATAACAGGAGCGATAAGTCCTTTTTTATCAGGAGTTTATTCCTGATATATATGACAGTACTGTAACAATTGAATTATTACTTATTTTAAGTACTTGCTCTTAAATATATACCCATGTCACTTCAATCTGCGTGTTTCAGTGGGATTTAAAAACGTTTGAGGCAAGGTATTGATTGCCGAGAATGGTTATTCCCTTATCAAAATCAATAACGCATCATAAAATGTTTTTAAACCCATCGAAGAAGCGCTTGAGTCATCCCACTTCGTCGTTCCATCTATTTGCAAGGGACAAAAAATTGCTCCTGCTGACTATTTCTCTGTAGGTTGGAATTTATTCCAACATTGGACCTTTATTAAAATGCAGATATTGGAATAAAAGATCAGCTACGCAGTTACTTCGTTTCCAACCTACGTTTTTATGTGGTTAATTTGAACTACTCAAGCAACCTGAATCATGCAGGTTGAAGTATATGTCAGTACTGTAATAATTGAATTTATATCTTCTCGTGTGTTTTTTGAAGTGTTTCAGCTAATTCACGTTCAACATCCTCATCAATATGCAGTTGTTCATCGGCGATTTCGCTTCCGGCATCAGGATTTTCAAAAACAGATAAATCCATCTTATCTTCACTTTTCGCAACGATAGTTGAAACAACGGCATCGCCTGAGACGTTAACCGCTGTTCGCACCATATCCATTAAACGATCAACACCTAAGATCAAACCGATACCTTCAATAGGTAAACCTACTTGTGCAAAGACCATTGATAACATGATTAAACCGACTCCAGGAACACCTGCTGTACCAATAGAGGCCAGTACGGACATTAAAATAACGGTTAAATATCCAGATATTCCAAGATCTACACCATAGATATTGGCAATAAATACTGTTGCAACACCTTGCATGATGGCGGTGCCATCCATATTGATTGTTGCACCAAATGGAACGGTGAACGAAGCAATGGAGTTATTGACACCCATCCGTTCAGTCACTGTTCTTAATGTTACCGGTATGGTGGCATTTGAACTAGCAGTACTGAAAGCAAATACTTGTGCATTACGAATTTTCTTGATAAATATCTTCGGGCTCAAGCCTGAGAAGACCTTTAATACAATCATTAGGGTGCCAAAAAGATGGAGTAATAAGGCAGCAACCAGCACTAAAACATAACCTGCTAATTGAGTGAGCAAATCTAAACCTAATTCTGCCATGGCTTTTGCGATTAATGCGAATACAGCATAAGGTGCTATAGACATGATGATATTGACCATTTTCATCATGACTTCGTTAGCGACTTCTACGCCTTCAACAAGTCGTGTTGCTTTTCTTCCTACCATTAATAAGCTAATACCAATGAGGATAGAATAAAAAATTAAAGGCAACATATCACCGTTAGCCATTGCTTTGATTGGGTTGGTTGGAATGATATTAATAAACACCTCTGTTAGAGGAGGCGCTTCTTTACCGGTGAAGTTGGCGGTAGAAGTTAAGTTCATACCCTCACCAATACCTATGCTAGCTGCAAGAGTGATAGCAATGGCAATAGCAACAGCGGTAGTGAGCATATAAAGTGCAAATGATTTAGAGCCAACGCGGCCTAAAGTATTTAAGTTACCGATACCACAAACGCCACAAATTAGTGAGAAAAATACCAAGGGAACGACGAGCATTTTTAAGGCATTTACAAACATTTTCCCGACAACGAAAAAAGCACCTTCTACAATATAAGTATTTACAAAGCTGCCATCGACGTTCAAGTTCATAAAGTTAATTGCTAAACCAACAGTAATACCCAGCACCATTCCAAGTAGAACTTTCATTGTCAGACTCATTGACTTTTCAGTCATATCTTTCTCCTTAACATTCTATTTTATACAATCAATATACCCAAGTTACTTGAACTTGCAGGCTTTAAAATCAGTCATCCTCGAGATCTTTTATCGAGGATCCAAGGATAGTGGTACTTTCCACTACCCATGGATTCCCGTTTTCACGGGAATGAACTGTGCTTCATGTCAAGTAGTTTATCATCAAGCGAACTCATTTGAAAAAGGAATACCCGTTTTAATGACTCCAAAAACTTGGCGGATTAACTTGTGTGCAATCGCTACTTTAATCACTTTTTCAGGCTTTCCTTTTTCATGCAATCTGTCATGCAAATCGGTACATTGTTGATTGCACCTTTTCGCTGTCCAACTGCACAGATACAACATAGAGCGAAGTCGACTATTACCTACTTTACTAATGTGTGCACGCCCTTTAACGCTGGTGCCTGATTCAAAGGTTCGAGGACTCATACCGATATAGCTGATAAATTGCTTCACATGTGCAGGCGTAAACTTCTTAAAACCATCTGTTAGGCAAATCATCATTGTGGCTGTTTTTGGTCCAATCCCCGGTATGCTGGTGACTAAGTCATAGTGTTCTTGATGATGGGCTTTAATTAATTTGAGCATACCTAAGTCAAGTTGTTTTATTGCTTTTTCAAGGGCGGTTAACATTTCTTTTAATACGCTGTTCACTTCGTCGTTCAGCCCTGTCATTTGTGCCAGTGCTTCTTCACTATTGCTGAGTGCGGCGCGTTGTTTTACTAGCTGTTGACGTACGCTATCATATTGTTTTAAATCACCTATCTCGGTTTTGTCTGGCTGCCAGTAGCGTGGCGCCCCCATTGATAGAATCATGTTCCCATAATCATAGATAATTTTAGCATCGGCTTTATCTGTTTTGGTACGTTGCAACTTCATTTGTGAAAATCGTTTTATTTTGAGTGGGTTTTCTACGACAATATTGACGCCCGCTCCATGTAAATAATCAGCAAGACGAAGATGATAATTACCGGTAGCTTCCATAACGCATGTAGCTTCTTTTCCTATCAAGTGGAGTAGTACTTGATAGTCTTGTTCCGTTTGTAATAGTTTGAGATGACTCCCTTTTCCTGCTTGTTCAAAATACATATCAAAGGTCTTTTTTGATATATCAATACCAACAATAGTGTTCATCGTTACTCTCCTCATCAAGTAATGAGATCGTAGCTCGCAATCCTAAATGCAGGTTATAATACCTCTCGAACTGTTCAGCTTTCCTCTCATGAAAAAGACAGGTACTATCATTCCCGACGGTGTCTGGGCACGCATGACGATTTATAGTGTGTCCTGTCTCAGTACCGCATCACTTAGTATAGTAAGTTGGCAGGAGTAAGCATAGGATGACGAGTGAACATCTGCATTTTAAATATATGGGGCTACAGGCTGTTTAGTAATTTTGTTGATATGCCAAGAATTTTATTTGACTGAAATACAAAATGCCAACGTCTGCCGCCTTTTTGATGCCACAACATTGCGGCACGAATTCCTGCGAGAAGGAGAGTGCGAACTCGATTTACATTATCAGCATGTTGTAAAAAGCTAGGATCGCCATGTACTTGAATGCGAGGAGATAATTCACTAATAGTACGGTGATAAACATCTGCAAAGCGTGCGATTACTTGTGGGTTATTAATATCACCAAAGTATTCAATTTGTTGTGGTATTTGATCGATCTCCCTGCCAATCAAGTCCATCATGGCGGGACGTTTAGCTAGCTTACGCTCTAGGTGCAATAGGCCAATAACATAACGAAGAAGTTGAACATCTTTTTTATCTTTGTTTTTAGAGAGTTGATTATTGAGTTGTTCTATGCCCATTTTTAACTGGGCTAAATCACCATAAACCGCTTCAGTTGTCGGTGCATCGGTTGCAATGAGACTCTTTAACAATGTTTCAAACTTGGCTTGGTCTACTTGGCCTGTTTCTGCAATTTGTTGAACCAGCGTGACTGATTGTAATAATGCTGAAAGGGCAATAACACGATCCCGCTCTCGAGTACTTACACTCACGGATGAATCCCTGGTGCATCAGTACTGACAATAATGCCGCCACCTAGGCAATCATCCTCTAGATAAAAAACAACGGATTGACCGGGTGTGACAGCACGTTGCGCTTGTTCAAATTCAACATGAATTAAACCATTCTCATCTTCAGTAATAATACAAGCCTGATCAGGCTGACGATAACGTGTTTTTGCCATGGCTTTGCATGGGAATACGGGTGGTTGTCCTGCAACCCAAGATAACTGTTCTGCCTTTAATGAATGACTGTGTAACCAAGGGTGATCGCCTTGTACAACATAGAGAATCTTGTTCTCCATATCTTTACCCGCGACAAACCATGGTTCACCAGAACTGTCTTTACGCCCACCAATGCCTAAACCTTGGCGTTGACCCAGTGTGTAATACATTAGACCTTGATGTTGTCCTATTACTTCACCTTCAGGTGTTTGCATTTCACCGGGTTGGGCGGGGATATAACGACCTAAGAACTCTCGGAAACGACGTTCACCGATAAAACAGATACCGGTACTATCTTTTTTGTCATGAGTGATAAAGCCTGCTTGTTCAGCAATTTTACGCACTTCAGGTTTTGGTAACTCGCCTAGAGGAAAGAGAGTGCGTGATAATTGCTCTTGACCTAGTGTATATAAGAAGTAACTTTGATCTTTATTATGATCCATACCCTTTAGCAAATGAAAGCGACCGTCTTGTTCTTCAACTCGAGCATAGTGGCCTGTAGCAATCATATAGCCACCTAATTGCATGGCATGGTCTAAGAATGCTTTAAACTTAATTTCACGGTTACATAAAATATCGGGGTTGGGTGTACGTCCAGCCTTATATTCATCTAGAAAGTTTTTGAAAACATAATCCCAATATTCCATGGCAAAATTAGCTTCATGGAAAGGGATTCCGATTTTATCTGCAACTGAATTAGCATCATCTCTATCTTCGGCAATCGTACATTCGCTTTCTTCAGCAAAGTCGACCCAGTTTTTCATAAACATGCCTTCAACTTCATAGCCTTGCTGTTGTAACAATAAAGCTGCAACGGAAGAATCTACACCGCCGGAAAGACCGACTACGATTTTGTTATTTATTTTTTCTGACATGTTTAATTAAAATTTAATCTGTGAATTAATTGAAGTTAGGTCATTCTCGCATGTTTTAAGCGAGGAGCCATAAGAATGTAATTGGATTTCCGAGAAAAGGACTCAGGAATGACACGGTGTTTAATTATGCAATAAAGTAAGCGGGTAACGCTGACCTGCAAGATAATCATTTAAGCAATCTAATACCAGTGGACTGCGAAAATCAGATTGTCTAGCCAATAATTGTTGCATATTTAACCATAAAGCTTGATGAATATCGTCATCAAGTTTTTGATTTGGATTGAAGTTAGAGATAATGCCGGTAAAACAGTACCGTATATAGGTGTCTTTATTTTTAGGATGTTGCCAGCGATAAATGCCTATCAATTTTGAAGGTTCAAATTGCCATGCTGTTTCTTCTTGGGTTTCACGAATAACAGCATCAATCAGGCTTTCGCCTGACTCGAGATGACCTGCGGGCTGATTGAGTGTCATCTTGCCGTCGATTTCTTCTTCGACTACTAGGAACTTGTTGTCCTGTTCGATGACTGCTGCGACGGTGGTTTTTGGAGTCCAAATCATCTGAAGATTTTATCATGGCTGGGCTAAGCACAGGAGCTGGAACTTCTCTCCATTGTCCTGAATCGAGTGTGTCTAGTGTCCAATCACCAATGGCATATCGAATTAAACGTAAGGTTGGGTGACCTATTGCGGCTGTCATTCGACGAACTTGGCGGTTTTTACCTTCACTGATTTTAAGTTCAATCCATTGTGTGGGAATTGCCTTTCGCTCACGTATTGGCGGAATACGATCCCAAATAGTGGGAGACTCCATTAATGTCGCTTTTGCTGGACGAGTTACACCATCTTTGAGTTCAATACCCTGCCGCAAACGTTCTAATGATGCTTCATTGGGAATATTTTCTACTTGAGCCCAATACGTTTTTTCAAGTTTGTGGCGAGGGTCGCTAATATAATTCTGTAAAGGGCCTGAATCTGTAAGCAGTACTAAACCTTCACTATCACGATCTAAGCGCCCAGCAGGGTAGACACCTTTAACATCAACAAAGTCTTTTAATGTCTGTCGACCAGAGTCATCAGTGAACTGTGTAAGTACATCAAAAGGTTTATTAAGTAGAATTAATCGTGGCATAGAAGTCAGTGATTGATGAGGTTAGGTTATTAACAAATAGCTATGATATCAAACTATTTATCAATACTACCCTTGATTTTATAAGAGACTGTCCTCATTTAACTAAAAATCGCGGTGTAACACTTTTTGAAAGTACCGTTTCGTAGTGTAAAATGACGAAGCTTTAATAATACCGTAGCAGATTATAAAAATTAACTTTAGGATTTTAAAATGAAAATAGCAGAGAATGCAGTAGTCGTTATTGATTACACTTTAACTGACAATGAAGGCGAAGTAATTGATAGTTCAGAAGGTGCGGGTCCATTAGCATACCTTCACGGTATGGGTAATATCATTACAGGTTTAGAAGAAGCGTTATTAGGCAAAAAAGCAGGCGATGAAGTTAAAGCAAGCATTGAACCTGAAAATGCATATGGTGAACGTCATGAAGATATGAAACAAGAAGTACCAAAAGACTTATTTGGTGGTATTGATAATATTGAATTAGGTATGCAATTTCAATCAGAAACTGATGATGGCCCTGTTATGGTGACGGTTGTTGCTATAGGTGAAGAAATGATTACTGTTGATGGAAACCATCCTTTAGCCGGTGTTCACTTAAACTTTGACGTTAAAATTCGTGAAGTGCGTGAAGCCAGAGAAGAAGAATTAGAACATGGTCATGTTCATGGTGAAGGCGGTCATCAGCACTAAGAGAGATTTTTGGGGTATAGTGGTATTCACTATACTTTCAATAATGAGAGACGGGCTTTTCAGCCCGTCTTTTTGTTTAAATAAGCTAGAAACTATAACTATACTATGCAAAACCAAGCACAATTAAACCAACAATTTGGAATTAGTAATCAGCTCCAGTTTACTCAGGAAGCTGAAGGCTTTATTATGGTTGATATTGCCAATCAATATGCTACTGCTCGTGTTTCAACGTATGCTGGGCAAGTCATTTCTTTTTTGCCTAATAATACAACAGAAGATGTATTATTTTTAAGTGATAAGGTTGTTTATAAAGACGGTAAAGCAATACGAGGCGGCACACCTATTTGCTGGCCATGGTTCGGTGATGATACATCTGGCTTTGGTCGACCATCGCATGGCTTTGTTCGTAACCAACCATGGACTGTCCTAGCGAGCCATGCATTAGATGATGGTAGAACAAGTATTACTTTAGGGCTTTCAGATACGGAAGGTAGCCGAGCTGTTTGGCCTTATAAATTTGAACTTGAAGTCATTGTAGGCCGTCAACTTGAAGTTAGGCTAACAACAAAAAATGTAGGGACTAAAGCATTTAGCATTACTCAAGCCTTACATACCTATTTTAATATTAGTGATGTAGATAATGTCTCTATAACAGGGCTTGATAGTAAGGATTACTTAGATAAATTAGATGGATTCAATTCAAAGCATCAATCAGGTGATGTATTCATTTCACAAGAAACTGATCGTATTTATCAAGATGCACCAAGGCACGTTGTTCTAAAAGATTCTGGTTTTGATCGTGCAATAAATATTACATCTGAGGGTAGTAAAACAACGGTTATTTGGAACCCTTGGTCTACATCGGTTACGAAGATTGCTGATTTAGATGACAGGAGTTACCGGAATTTTGTTTGTGTTGAAACAGCCAATGCAGCAGAGGATATGGTTATTATTTCAGAAGAGAAAGAGCATACGATCACGGCAATATACGAGATTACATAAAGCTTAAATTCTTTTATTTCTCTTCGTATTTAACTTGCTCCCAGAGTGAATGTCATGGGTCGCAATGTAATCCCCCCGAAAAATAATTGAAGTCAAAAGTGGAATTTTCTCTTATGCTTACCAGCAGGAGAACATTCATGAAAAAAGCACATTTTAGCGATAGCCAAATATTAGCTATTTTAAAACAAGCCGAAAACGGCGTACCGATCCCAGAGCTATGCCGTGAACACGGCATGAGCACTTCAAGTTTTTATAAATGGCGTTCAAAATATGGCGGCATGGATGCATCATTGATGGCGCGAATGAAAGAACTTGAAGAAGAAAATCGCCGTTTAAAGAAGATGTATGCTGAAGAACGATTAAAAGCTGAAATCATTCAGGAGGCGATGGCAAAAAAGTGGTAAAAGCTTCTGAGCGTAAAGTGATGGCTAAAGAAGTAATAGTCAATCGAGCTGTCAGTATAAGTCTTATCTGTCGTATTTTTTCGATTAGTGAAACCTGTTATAGATATCAGCCGAAGTTAAATTCTGACAATGAAAAAATAGCAGACTTACTACTGGGCTTAACTCAAAATCAACGTAATTGGGGATTTGGTTTGTGCTTTTTATATTTACGCAATGTTAAAGGTTACCCTTGGAATCATAAACGTGTTTACCGTATCTATAGAGAGTTAGAATTGAATTTACGGATAAAGCCTAACAAACGACTTAAACGAGCAGTACCAGAGCCGTTAGCGGTTCCTGACGATATTAACGAATGCTGGTCGATGGACTTTATGCACGATCAGTTATCAGATGGCCGTAGCTGCCGATTATTTAATGTCATTGATGATTTTAACCGTGAAGGACTAACGATTGATGCCGATATTTCATTACCCGCAGAGCGGGTCATTCGCTCATTAGAGCAAATTATTGAATGGCGAGGCAAGCCGAAAAGGTTACGGTGTGATAATGGCCCCGAATATATAAGCCATAAATTGGCGAAATGGGCTGAAAGTAACAATATTGAACTATCCTTCATACAGCCTGGAAATCCACAACAGAATGCCTATATTGAGCGGTTTAACAGAACGGTGAGGTATGACTGGCTGAGCCAGTATATTTATCGAGATATTGAAGAATTACAAATCAGAGCAACACAATGGTTATGGACTTACAATAACGAGCGACCTAATATGGGAATTGGTGGTATCACCCCAATTCAGAAATTAAAACTAACACAGAGAAAAATGTCTACTACTGATCTCCATTAATAATGGGGGGATTACCATGGCACATATCATTGTTATTGGAGCGAGCACCGGAGGCTTACCTGCAGCATATGAGGCACGAGCTGCATTAGGAAATGAACATGATGTCACGGTTGTATCGAATACGCCGGTCTTTCATTTTGTACCAAGTAACCCTTGGATTGCCGTTGGTTGGCGTAAACGAAAAGATACCTCTTTTAATATTGAACCTTATTTAAGTAAGAAAGGTATCGCGTTTAGCTCGGCCGGTGTTTCAGAGATTAAAGCTGAAGATAATCAACTATTATTAGGTGATGGAACAGTACTAAATTATGATTATTTAGTCGTTGCTACGGGACCAAAATTAGACTTTGAAGCCATTGAAGGTTTAGGTCCTGAAGGTTATACGGAATCTATTTGTAGTATTGATCATGCTGAAAAGGCCTATGAGTCTTGGCAGGAGTTTGTAAAAAACCCTGGCCCCATTGTCGTTGGTGCTGTTCAAGCCGCATCATGTTATGGCCCTGCTTATGAATTTGCCTTTATTATGAATCATGCATTACGAAAAGCTAAGATTCGTGACAAAGTACCGATGACCTTTGTGACTGCAGAGCCTTATATCGGACATTTAGGCCTTGGTGGTGTTGGTGACTCAAAAGGATTATTAGAATCAGAATTTAGAAGCAATGATATTAAGTGGATTACCAATGCCAAGGTGACCAAGGTAACTGAAGGTCAAATGTTTGTTGAAGAAGTGAATGATCAAGCTGAAACAATAAAAACACATCAACTTCCCTTTAAATATTCAATGATGCTACCTGCTTTTAAAGGCGTGGATTGTGTTATGAATTTGGGGGAAGAAGTGGTTAACCCTCGTGGTTTTATTAAAGTGGATGAATTTCAGCGTAATCCAAAATATCCCAATATCTATGGTGTAGGTGTGTGTATTGCGATTGCACCCATAGAAGCAACACCATTACCTGTTGGCGCACCTAAAACAGGTTATATGATTGAAAGTATGGCAACTGCAACTGTTGAAAATATTGTTGCAGCAGTTGACGGCAAAGAGCCTCATGCAAAAGCAACGTGGAATGCAATTTGTTTAGGTGATATGGGTCATACCGGTACCGTTTTTGTTGCGATGCCACAGAATCCGCCGCGTAATACTGCATGGATGAAAAAAGGCAAGATGGCTCGTTTGGCTAAGGTTGGTTTTGAGAAATACTTTATTTATAAGATGAAAAAAGGCTCGTCAGAACCATTTGTTGAGAAGTTTTTTATGCGGTTCTTGGGGATCGATAAGATTAAATAAATTGTTGTAGGTCGGAAACGAAGTAACTGCGTAGCTGAACTTTTAACCCGATGTATATGAAGCTGTAGGTTGGACTTCAGTCCATAAAACCCGACCTACGATCCTACACGATCTTAAGCTCTTCTAAGGTTATGGTGAAGTGAGAATTATCATCATTTAGATAGATTTCTCCATCTTGGATATTGCATTGCAGCTGCATTGATCGGGCAATCATTGCATCCACGCCTTCAGCATTAATATGAATCACTTTAAGATTATCAAAACGCTGACATTTCTCTTTTTGTTGCTGCCACCAGACTGTCGATTTTTTTTCATGATAAGTATAGATAATCACTTGTTTAGCTCGACCACAGGCTTTACGAATTCTTTTCTCATCCGGTTGACCTAGATCAATCCATAGTTCAATTTCATCCGTTAGAGATTTTTGCCATAGATCGGGTTCATCATCGCTGGCAATTCCTTTAGTGAAACTAAGTTGCTCACTGGCATTAACCATAAATGCGATCAGACGAATCATAAAACGAAAGCCAGTTTCAGACGGGTGTTGTGCCACGGTGAGTTCATGGCTTTCATAATAATGCGTGTCCATATTGGCAATATTAAGAGATATTTTATGAATTGTTGAGCTAATAGCCATAAGTCTGATTCTGTTTGAATGGGTTCATTATTTTATATGTTTTTAATATTGTAGAGTAATTCTGATATGTTTTTGGTGCTTTTTACCTTTCAGCATCTTGGATACGTTCTTTAGCTTGTAATACGAGTCCATATATTATGGGTAGCACAATGAGGCTTAATATCGTTACTGTAACCATGCCGCCTACCATTGGGGCTGCAATACGCTGCATGACTTCGGAACCTGTGCCCGAACCCCACATAATCGGTAATAAACCTGCCACTGTAGCGGTTGATGTCATGATTATAGGGCGCACTCGCTCCGATGTGCCTGCTTGCACTGCTAAGATAATATCTTGCTGGCTTAAGTGTTTTTGGGTTTGTCTTAATTCGCTAATTTTTTGATCAATGAAGGTAATAACCAAAACGCCAATTTCTGCTGCGACACCGGCTAAGGCAATAAAGCCAACGGCGACAGCAACTGACAGGTTATAGCCCAGCAAATAAACCAACCAAATACCACCACTAAGCGCAAATGGAACGGTTAACATAACAACAATTGGTGAGCTTATATTGCGAAAGTTTAGATATAACAGCAAGAAAATGGTAATTAATGTAATAGGCACAACAATTTGAAGACGCTTAGCTGCTCGTTCCATATATTCAAACTGACCCGACCATGAAAGGGTGTATCCGGTAGGTATCGTGACTTGCTCACTAACGATTTTTTTTGCCTTAGCAACATAGCCACCAATATCATCTGTTTTTATATCAATATATACCCAAGCATTAGGACTCGAATTTTCTGTTTTGATTACAGGTGCCCCACGACGTAAATTCAGAGTAGTAACTTGGCTTAAAGGGATCTGTGATCCTGTCGGTGTTGAAATTAAGATACGTTGTAATTCATCAATATTGTCACGTAATTCTCGAGGATAACGTAAATTGACGGGATATCTCTCAAGCCCTTCTACGGTTTCGGTGACATTCATGCCTCCAATAGCGGTTTGAATCACATCTTGAACATCGGCAATGTGTAAGCCGTATCTAGCAATTTCCTCACGATCTATATCAAAATCAAGATAATAGCCACCTGCAGACTTATCGCCAAAAGCAGATAATGTTTCGGGTATTTGATTGATAACGTGTTCAATTTCATTGGCTGTTTTTTCTAAAATACGGAGGTCCGGGCCACTTATTTTTATTCCAATTGGGGTTTTTATACCTGTTGATAACATATCAATACGTGTTTTTATTGGCATTGTCCACGCATTGGCAAGCCCTGGAAATTGAATTGCTTGATCCATTTCTGCCATTAATTGTTTGGTGGTTTTTGTTGGATCGGGCCAGTCTTCTTTATCTTTAAGTTTAATGGTTGTTTCGAACATAGATAGCGGTGCCGGATCAGTAGCTGTATCGGCACGCCCAGCTTTACCAAATACATGTTCTACCTCAGGAAATATTTTTAATATTTTATCTGTTTGCTGAAGTAACTCTCGTGCTTTACTAATAGATATTCCCGGATAAGTGGTTGGCATATATAAAATATCACCTTCATCTAAGGGAGGCATAAATTCACTACCGAGCTTATTTAAGGGGCTAAGTGTTAGGAGGATTAGTGCACTTACAACTAATAAGGTTAACCAACGAAAACGCATAGCTATGGATAAAATAGGGGTGTGAATTGCATGTAATAGTCGATTAACAGGGTTTTTCTTTTCTGCCAATAATTTCCCTCGAATAAGGTATGCCATTAAAACAGGCACTAAGGTTAGAGAGAGTATTGCAGCTGCAAGCATTGAATACGTTTTAGTATAGGCTAATGGGGCAAATAGCCGGCCTTCTTGAGCTTGTAAGGTAAATACAGGCAGAAAGGATACGGTAATGATCATCAATGAGAAAAATAAGGCGGGCCCCACTTCTTTAGCCGCTGTCGCGATGGTTTGTAAACGCTCAGACTGACTCAGTTCAGCCATTTTCTTTTTAGTGGCTCGTTCGAGATGTTTATGAGTATTTTCAATCATCACGATGGCGCCATCGACCATAACGCCAATAGCGATGGCGATGCCGCCTAATGACATGATATTGGCATTAATACCTTGCCAATGCATAATGACAAAAGCCATTAAAATACCAATAGGAAGACTGATAACTGCGACGAGTGCTGAGCGTAGATGCATTAAAAACAAGATACATATTAAGCTTACTACGAGTGATTCTTCGATAAGCTTTTCTTTTAAATTATCCACCGCACGATTAATGAGCTTGCTACGATCATAAACGGTGATAATTTCCACTCCTTCAGGGAGTCCTTTTTCGAGTTCAGCCAGTTTGTTTTTTACATTGTTGATCGTTTTTAATGCATTTTCACCATAACGCATGATGATGATGCCACCTGCGACTTCACCCTCACCATTCAAGTCAGCTAGTCCACGCCTTAATTCTGGTCCTAGATGAATATTGGCAACATCTTCTAGACGAATAGGGGTGCCGTTTTCACTCACGCTGATAGCAATCGATTTTAAGTCATTGATAGATTGGATATAGCCCAATCCACGCACCATATATTCTGTTTCAGCCATTTCGATAATCTTGCCACCGGCATCACTGTTAGAACGTTGAATAGCTGTTTTAACTTTTGATAATGGAATGTTGTAATTTAGCAATGCATTAGGATCAACTTCAACTTGATACTGCTTAACGAAACCACCAATAGATGCGACTTCTGCAACACCATCTACAGCTTGTAGTGGGTAGCGGAAGTACCAATCTTGTAGAGTTCGTAATTGGGCCAGATCATGTCGACCCGTTTTATCAACCAATGCATATTCATATACCCAGCCAACACCTGTGGCATCGGGGCCTAAATTAGGGCTTACGTCTTTGGGTAGTCGATTACTAACAAAATTAAGAGATTCGAGTACTCGAGAACGAGCCCGGTACATATCGGTACCATCTTCAAAAATAATATAAACAAAAGATAAACCAAAGAAGGAATAACCACGAACTGTTTTGGCTTTAGGTACCGATAACATTGATGTTGTGAGCGGGTAGGTCACTTGGTCTTCGACTACCTGAGGTGCTTGTCCTGGATATTTAGTTAAGACAATAACTTGGACATCAGATAAATCGGGTATCGCATCTAGAGGCGTATTTTTTAATGCCCAGACTCCGGCTGCCACAAGTAATACGGCGACAAGAATGACTTGGAATTTATCACGTAAGGATGCGGTAATAATATAATTAATCATGTTGATGAACACCTTCTAAGCTCTCCATTTCAGCTTTGTTTTTGCTGAGCGCTTCCAACATTTTTGCTGTTGATTCTCGAAGTTTTGATTCTGAATCAATTAGGAACTGACTGGATGTGACGACTTCTTCTCCTGCATCAATTCCCTCAATGATTTGAGTTAAACCATTTGAAGAGAGACCTGTTGTTACTATCCTAGGTTCAAATTTTCCTTGAGCACGAACCACAAAGACTTGATCTCGCTCACCGGAACGTACAATAGCCTCAGAAGGAATAGTAATCGCATCTTGTTGTAGCTGTGTATTGATGATGACATTAGCAAACATATCGGGCTTTAGCAGCAGATCTGTATTATCAAATTCCAGCCTGACTTTAATGGTGCGAGTTTTAGCATCAGCATAGGGATAAATATAAGATAAGGTGCCTTTAAATACCTTGCCAGGGATGCCGGTAAGCGTCATTTCAACCGTATCATTAACATTAACCCAAGGTAATTCAGATTCATATACATCTGCAAACACCCATACTTTGGATAGATCTGCCAGCATATAAAGCTCAGTTTGAGGCGTAACATGCTGCCCTTCACGAGCACCGATATTAATGACGATACCATTAAATGGAGAGTGAATATGAAGGGCTTTTTTAATTTCACCAGAGTGTTCCATTTCATGAATTTGGTGTTCAGGTACATCAAGAAATTCAAGTCGGTCGCGTGATGTTGTGACCATTTGTTGTGCACCAATACTAATCTCTTCAAATGGACTGTCTTTTAGGGTTTCTAAACTTTTAAGTGCCAATAAATATTCTTGTGCACTGCTTACTAATTGTGGGGAATAGACACTTAATAACATGGTGCCCTTTTTAACTGCAGTGCCTGTTTTATCGATAAAGAGCTTTTCTATCCAGCCTTCTGTTTTAGGATGCAAACGAGTAATACGCTCTTCATCATAGGCTACTCGGCCAATCGTGCGAATATCATGAGAAAGAGCAGTCACTTTTGCTGTACTTGTTCTGACCCCCATATTTTGCACTGTGACAGGGTCAATTTCTACCGTTCCACTGGGCATATTGTTAGTTTTAGTCATCGTGTCGGCATACACTGGAATATAAGCCATACCCATATTATCTTTTGCCGGCATAGGTGAGGTGATTTCAGGGTTCATTGGGTTACGATAAAACAAGGGTTTTTGTGGTTGAACCTTTTCTACAGTAGGCATTGCACTATATTGCTGAGTGTTTATTAAATAAGCACTGAGTGCACCGATTGAAATACCAATAATGAGGGTTATCAGTGTTAATGTTATTTTATTCATAGATATTCTCCACACCCGCTGTCGCGATGAGTTCAGCTAATGCTGACTTGGCTTCACTGACTGTTCTCCATTGATTTGTTTCATAGTTATAGAGCGTTATTTGAGCACGTATTAAGTTGAGAAAATCGACTTTATTGACTTGATATCCTGCCAACATAGAGGCGACCGTTTGCCTTGCTTGAGGAATGATGCCTGTGTTGAAGAGTAATACTTGTTCGCGGGCTCGGTCGTAATCGGCAATGGTTGATGTTATATCTGCTTGAATATTCAACCACTGATCTTGCAGGGCATATTGTTGTTGTTTCACTTCACTTTGGCGCTGTGATATTGCCTTTTTTTGTTTAGTGTCAGCAAATAGAGGCATATTAATACCGACTTTCAATGAAAGAAAATCAGCACGATTAGATCCATTAGGATTATTGCCGCCTCTAAATCCATAAGTAGCCCCTACATTAAAGTCAGGCAATAGATTACGTTCAGCTAATTTTTGGCGGTCATTCGCTGCCTTAATAAATAATCGTTGCTGAGCGAGTGCAGGTCGATTTTCTTTTGCTATTTGGAAAATACTTGTTGCAGTTTGGAGTTGAGGAAGAATAATATCAATCTCTGATAATTCAGGTAATACAATGTGATTATCAGTGGCTTGATTAAGTAAGGCATTAAGACGAGCAGACTGTTGTTTACGGGTGCCGTTTAGCTGAATATTGCGATCAAGAAGTTGAGAAAGCTCTAATTGAGCGAGCAATACATCCTGCTGTAAACCTTGACCTACTTTATATTTAGTTTGAGCTATCTCAATAAACTGTTTGAGCAATGTTTTATTAATATTAATAACATCTAATGAGCGATCGAGGAAAAACAAACGCCACCAAAGGGTTTTCACATCACGATTAAGGTGAAGTTTAATTTCATCTACATTGCTATTGGCTGCATTGGCTAAGTGGAGCGCAATACTTTCTTTTAATGCCAGTTTACCGGGATAAGGAATCTGCTGACTAATGCCAAACTGCAATTGGGTCATGGCCTCTTGATTAATATTAAAGGTATCGACAGGCAGGTTAAGTGTACTAAAACTTAGAATTGGATCAGGCAAACTAGCAACTTGTGATGGAATGTGTGCCATTGCTTCAGCTCGTGCTTTCATTTCAAGTAGGCTGGGGTTCGCCTGCTCAATTTGAGACAGTGCATCCGTTAATGTTAATGACCCTGTGCGTATTAAGCTTACTTGCTCAGGCATGCTTAGATCTAAATCCTTTGCATGACAAAGCGGTACTACACATAATAATGAGAGTAATAAAAACGAGCTACTAGAAAGACTAAACGATAAATTCCACATGATTAAACACCCTGTTTGGGGTTATCAACAACGCCAGCAATATTGATGGCACGGTGCACTAATACTAAAGAGGAATAATCGTTAAATCTGCCGCTCGTTAATAATGGTGCGTGTTGTAATCAGAGTGAGATGGGGGGTCTAAATAGCAGTGTGGATTGTTGGAATAGCGCACTGAGTTGCATGACCGAATAACCATTTTCAGTATGATTAAGTGCATTTAATTCAGCTGATTGATGGGTTAAACCGACGCTGGTCGAAGCGCTATGGCTACAGTTACAACTGTGTTGATTTGCACAGTGTTCACAGTTTATTTCTGTTTTTTGATGATGGCAATCAGCCATGTCCATGTCCATATCGGTCATCGTCATAACAGACTGAGATTGTGGAGCAATAGAAACATCAGGCACAGCATAAACTACCGTCATTGGCAGATAAGCCATGATGGTCATTAAAACAAACAGCAGTTGTTTAGACATGCGATTCATAAGTGATGTGTTCGTCCTGACATTAGTTAATGTAATATAGAGTTACTAAGTCTGATTATAGTTCCTGAATGAGCATCTGTACAAACTATTGCTTTCTAAATATAGGACATAACAGTTTATTTCTGTGTGTATTCTCGTATGATGTAGTTTCGATAATAGGGAAATGAAATAAATGCTCAAGGTTGTTTACAGTAATAATATGGTGCAATTGGCGGCGCACCTTGCCGATCTGCAACAGTCTCAGCCTTTGCCTCCCTTAGAAGCTGAAACAGTGATTGTGCAGAGTAATGAATTGACGCGCTGGTTATCTTTGTTCCTTGCTCAATCTCATGGTGTTGTCAGCCATATTGATTTCCCGTATCCCTCGGCCTATATCTGGGCATTATTTCGAAAATTACTGCCTAATATCCCGAAACAATCTTCTTTTTCGACAGATGCAATGACATGGAGGCTTTATGAATTATTGCCTCGATGTCGACAGCAAGCAGGTTTTGAATCAATTGATGCATATCTCGGCCAGACAGATGAACCATTAAAACTGTATGGCTTAGCACATCGTATTGCAGATACCTTTGATCAATATCTTATGTATCGCCCTGATTGGATCCAAGCTTGGGAGCAAGGAGAAAAACCACATTGGCAGGCGATGTTGTGGCAACAGTTGGTGGCCGATGAGATCAAACCTAGGCACCGAGCTAATTTATTAGTTCAATTACAGGATTATTTATCATCACTTGAACAACGTCCAACTGAATTACCATTACGGTTGGCGATATTTGGTATTTCGGCATTACCTCCTGTTTATTTAGACTTGTTTAAATTGATGGCAAAACACTGTGATATCACTTTGTATTTTCTATCACCAAGTGAAGAATATTGGGGAGACCTAATTGATCAAAAAAGACAAACACAGCGTTTAATAGCGTCTCCTGAACAGGCTGACTATTTAGTAAGTGGTCATCCCTTATTGGCAAGTTTAGGCAAGCAAGGACAAGAGTTTTTTGATCAATTACAAGAAATTCAACCCGAAGAAGAATCATTGTTTCTGCCGCCCGAACAAGATCATTTATTGGCTTTATTGCAACAGGATATCTATACCTTAAACGATATTAACGATGAAAGTTTGAAACGCACAGTAGCAAAAGATGATGATTCAATCATGGTTCATGCTTGCCATAGTGCTATGCGTGAAATTGAAGTATTACATGATCAATTATTAGCATTATTTGAACGTCATCCTGACTTATCACCAACCGATATTGTGGTGATGACACCTGATATTGAGCTTTATACCCCGTGGATAGATGCTGTATTTTCCTGTGCAGCAAAAGAGCATTACATTCCTCATGGCATTGCTGATGGTGGTATTCAACGGCAAAGTCCCGTTCTATCTTCATTTGCGAGTTTATTAGACTTACCTCAATCTCGTTTTGATGTCGAAACCGTCATGTCTTTATTAGACTGTCCAGCAATTCAAAAGCGTTTTTCATTATATGAGGATCACATTGAACTCATTCGCTCTTGGTTACGAGATACTCAAACACGTTGGGGACATTCCGCTAAAGATAAAGCTGATCTAGGCTTGCCAGAAATAGAAGCCAATACATGGCGAGCAGGTTTAGACCGTTTATTATTAGGTTATGCAATGCCAATGAACACCGATGGTGATGATTGGGGTTTGTTTGATGAGAAATTAGGTTTTGATGGTATTAGCGGTGAACGTGCAGATATCATGGCGCAATTATGTGCCTTTATCGATAAACTTGATCGTTGGCGTAAGCGATTAAAAGGTGAATTTAATGCCGAACAATGGCAACAGCACTTACAGCAACTATTGGATGACTTTTTTGTTGCCACGACCGAGCAAGGCAGTGATGAAGCAGAATTATTATTAATTAGAAAATCATTAGCTTCATTAGTAGACACGACTGAGCTTGCACAGTTTAAACAAAGCATGAAAATGGATCTGGTCAAAGAATGGCTTAATGGACATTTAGATAGTAGCCAGAGACAAAGTCGTTTTATGGGACAGGGTGTTACTTTCTGCGGCATGGTACCCATGCGAAGTATTCCATTTCCTGTTGTATGTTTGATTGGAATGAATGATGACAGTTATCCTCGCAGACAACCAACAGCTGGCTTTGACTTATTGTCTGCTGATTTTAGAAAAGGTGACCGTAGCCGTCGTGACGATGATCGTTATTTGTTTTTAGAATCATTATTATCGGCACAATCACACCTATATATTAGTTATGTCGGTGCCAGTATTTCCGATAATGCAGCGATTCCACCTTCTGTATTAGTCAGTGATTTACGTGATGTTTTACGTCAAAGTTTTGAGACCGAGGATGATGAAAATTCAGATGTTTGGCAGCAATTTCTAACCCAACATCCATTGCAGGCATTTAGTCGACGTTATTTTGATCAAAGCACTGAAAAACTATTCAGTTATGTCACAACACATTGTCCACCAGAAAAAACAGAAACAGATACCACACTACACTGGTTTGAAAACACCTTGCCAGACATGGATGAATCATCAAGAAATATCAGCTTAAGTCAATTGCTTAAGTTTTTTAATCATCCAGCACGCTATTGTTTACAAGAGCGATTAGGACTACGTTTAGAAACGATTGATGATCAGTTAGAAACACGAGAACCTTTTGCCTTAGATGGCTTGCAATCATGGTCATTACGTCAGCAATTATTAAACTATCGATTACAAAACAAAGATCTTAATGATGCACTGACATTGATCAAAGCGACAGGTGTATTGCCACAGGGACAAGTAGGTGAGCAGACTTTTTATGATCAAGTAGACAAGGTTGAAGACTTTGCTGACAAATTATTGCCTGATTACCCAGAAGAGTTCTTAACACCGCTCGCATTTGAAATAGCAATGGGTGATTATCAATTAAATGGTCAATTAGAAGGATTGTCTAGTGATGGATTATTTGATTACCGGATGGGGAAAACAAAAGGCAACCATTTAGTTAATGTATGGCTACGTCATTTAATACTTAATTGTCTGAAACCCCAAAATGTCACATGTGAAAGTCGTCTTATCACTGAAAATAATGACTATAGCTTTGAGATAGTTCCTGATGCTAAAGCAATATTAAAAGACTTATTAGACCATTACTGGCAAGGCTTGCAGCAACCTTTAAGTTTCTTCTCAAATACTAGCTATGCTTTTGCTCAAGCGAGTTTGAATGGTGGAAGGGCTAATCCTGAAACAGCAATGCATAATGCATGGGTAGGCGGCCAGTTCCTTAATGGTGAAGGTGAAGACTTGTATTACCAGCAACTTTATACGACACCGCCTTTAGACGAAAACTTTAAAGAACTCGCTTTAGCTGTATATGAACCTCTACAAGCCCATCTTGTTGGAGGCAAATTATGAGGCTCGCTGAACTGAGTTATACCAACACGTCACTCCCGCACGTTTTCAGCGGGAGTCTATGTGTTTTAAAGTAATCTTCAGATCAAGACTAAAGGGATGCCCACTAAAAAATTCTGCATTTTTTGTCATCCTCGCGTATGCGGGGATCCATGGGCAGTAGAACTAGCCACAATCGTTGGATTCCCGCATACGCGAGAATGACGGACTTTTGTAAAATCATCTTATTCTCTACAGCTTGATTTCACTTGGTTACAGATATAAACTGGGTCGAAACGAACAAATCGAACGATATAGGTGGTAATTAATTATGAAATCACTCTCAGCAAATGAAGCTAAAACTCAATTTGGAAACTTATTGCTTAATGCCCAACGTGAGCCAGTTCAAATCAATAAAAATGGCAAACCTGTTGCCGTGATGATGTCGATGGATGATTATCAAAATATAGAATCATTGAAATTAAGCTTACTACAAGATAGGGCCTCAAAAGCTAAACAAGATAATAATACAGTTGATGGAACAACATTCTTTCAAGAGTTAGTTTCAGGCCAACACGACTAGGATCATGGCAATGTATAAACTGACCAAGGATGCTCAGGCCGACTTAATTCATATTCGTCAATCCACATTATCCCAATGGGGAAGAAAACAGTCCGAAACTTATTTATCAGAGTTACATCAAACGATAATTTTGCTGTCTAAATCTCCAGAAATGGGAAAAAAGAGAGCGGATATTTCAGCTGACACTTTGAGTTTTCCACATGCGAGCCACATTATTTACTATGAGCTGCAACACGAACATTTATTAGTTTTTGCCGTTCTTCATAAAAGTATGGTTCCGAATAATCATTTGGCAAATAGAACATGAATATTCAGCAATACATAAATCAAATCAAAGCGAAAAAACCAATTAACTTTTCACGTTTTATTGGCTTGCTTCCAGAGTTATATAATAAACAAAAATATAAGTTTTTTGATATTACACTTCAAGCCCCACAAAGGTGGTTGGTGACATGCACTGCTGAAACGATGCAGGATATCGAAAAACTAGCATTGCGCCCTAGTAGCAGGATTCAGGCTGCAGAAATGGGTGATTCACATCAGCTGTCAGTATCATCCAGTTTTTTATTGGTTTACCATGATGCATTGTCAGATATCCGACCTGATATCGTTTATCTTGAGCATGATAGTTATTTACAAGGATTTAAACCCAAAAAGAATTTATTGATTGTTGAAAATGAGGAAAACTTCTTTTTACCAACAATAATGTTGAAATTAGCTGAGAAATTTACTCAGCAACAGTTTGATTTTAAAAATATGGATATTGTTTTAGGAAGCGGTACTCGTGCCACCTCAGCATTAGCAAGATCGTGGTATCAGCAATACGAGAATATTTACTGTGCTTTTGATTATGATCTTGCAGGCTTGAAAATGTATCGAACACTTAAAGCCAAGAGTGATAGCTATGTTCATTTTCTGCAACCCACAGATTATAGTGGCTATAGTTCTTATTTTAAAATGAAGCCGAAATCACACCCTCAATTGATGGAATGCATTACGTTAGCAGAGCAGTTGGGCTTCGTTGAGCTATCAAAAATAATTAAAAATGAAAGAAAGTTTATGGAGCAAGAAATGCTTCTAATGGAGATGGATAATGAGTAGTGCTGTTGATACGATAAAAATAAAACGTTTAGTATTAGTCGATTCAGCAGGTTTCTGTTTTATTGAAATTCCTATAGATCGTCATGCTATCTTATTGGGAAAAGGTAATATTGGTAAATCGAGCCTACTTAATTCATTACGTCTTTTTTTATTACCCGAAAATAACTTTAATAAAAGTCGCGTTAAATTTGCTTTTAGAGAACCCAAAAAGAATGACTACTATAGTAATAATGATAGCTATCGGCATTATTTTCCTAGTACGCGCAGTTTTTTAATTTTAGAAAGTGAAAATGAGGCAGGCACACATTGTCAGATCTTATATAGAACTAAAAACTTAGGTTATGGACGTATTTTTACGCCTTTTTCTTTTGAAAAAATCCGCCATTTTTTTTGGAATGGATCGGGTGGTAGTGACGACGGTATCGGCGTTGCAGTGGCAGAATTGTCGATTGCTTATATTAAAGAACGGTTGAAAAAATTATCTTCTAAAACTGAAATAATCAATGATGCAAGCAAGCTGCGCCATACGCTTTATGCCGAACCGGATGATCTTCTTGATAGTGATAGTACACGCTATTGTTTAGTACCATTACATAAAGTAAATGATGATAATGTAGAGTCATTACGGGCCTTGATCTTATTATTATTTGAGATGGATTCAAGTGCAGAATCAATGGCTCAGGCATTGGCGAATATTATTGAATCTGGCAAGAAAACGACTGATGATATTTTAGATTTTAATATTGATGATTTTTTAGCAAAACATGATGATTTAAAAAAACAGCAAAGTCATATTGTTGAGTTACGAAATCTGCAGCCTGAGTTTATAACATTATCAAAATATTATGATGATTACATTGAATTGAGTGAGTCAGATAAAACATATATCACCTTTACTCAATCATTATTAAGTCAAGAAAAGCAATGTAAACAAGCAGCATTAGAGAGTCAGAATGAATTTAATAAAGAAGAGCAATCTAGGATAAAACAGAAAGATGAATTGCAGCTGATTAGTGATGAATTGATTGGTGAAAAAAGAGCATTAAAAGATAGCAAGTCTCGAAGAAGATCTCATGATGATGTGCTGGCGAAGATAAAGATTTTACGGGCGCAGTATCATGATACTAATTATAGTTTGGATAAAATAAAAGCGGATTTACAGCAAGATGTCGAGCAAATAACACAAGAGTTAAATGCCTTACAAAATGCCGAAGATAACCTTAAATTAAAAAAAATTCTGGAAGAACAAATACAGACCGTTGGATTTGAAATATCACGAATAGAACAGTCATTAGAAAATAAAGAATTTCAATTAGTTGAGCAGTTACCTAAACAATCTACTAAGGTGTTGTCTGCACTGAATAATTCTCTTTTGCTGGCTAATCCACATCGAAAAATGACGAAAGATGAATACGCAGGAATTATGGCGTTTACTTCTTTATTTGAAGATAATGACGATGTAGTTACATTATTTGATCAGAATTTTTTAAAACAAACAGCTAATGTCGGTCAGGATTTACAAAAGAGATTGTCAGATGCTCAGGCGGAACGCAAGGAGCATCAAAAAACATATAAAAACATCAGTATTGAGAAAGATGCGATTAGTCAGAAAAAAGAAATAGAAAAGCTTAAAAAGAAACGTAATGCATCAGAGAATGATATAAAAATCCTTGATAATTACCCTAATTCCTCGCTTGTTGAGCAAGAAGGAAGAAATATTATTGAACATGACGCTACGATTACACGGTTAGAAATAAAGGAAGAAAAATCTCAAGCCACGGTTGAACAAATAAAAACCAAACTGGTTGAACTAAGAAGTATTAAAGATACAAGAGATAAATCGGTGGGTGATTGCAATAGGCTTAAACGTACATTAAGTCGTTTAGAATTACGTTACCCTAGATTGAAAGCCATTTCTGCAGATGATGTTCAGTCAGAAAAAGAAGTCGATGTTACAGAAGAAAATGTTGAGAAATTGGAATCGGATTTATCTAAGTTCAATAGCTTACAAGGTGAGATAAAAAATAAATTACAAGTTTTACACCACCGAGAGTTTATTAATGAGCCAGAACTTCTTTCACAATCGCCCAATGATAAAGTGCTTGAAAATAGCATTAATCAATTACGCGAGATCTTTAATGATTTAGAGAGCATTGAAAAAGCATATAAGGATTATTTACAAAGTCATAATGAATCGGTTGCCAGCTATGCCAAGATATTACGAGATAATTATGAAATTATTCATCGTTTTGAAGCAAGCATAAATCGAGAGCTAAGCGCCGTTACTATTAATGATTTAACTGAGATCAAGGCCAGTATTGCCGTTCATCCTAAATTTAGGCATTTAGTTGATGAAATAAATAAGCTTGATGAATATAGCGACCAAGCATTGTCCGATCAGTTTTATGAGCGTTTAAAAGTGTTTGTGGAAACCTTTTTCAAAGAGGGTGATGCTAAACTGACTATGGATAAAATAATCACTAATTTAGAATATAAAACTAAAAAAGACAAAGATGATGTGATGCAAGACAAGGCTCAATCCATGTCTACTACAGTATTGATTAATTTGGAATTGGTTAAAATATTACTAAAACGTGTTATTCCCACAGGTGTTAGGCTGGAAATGCCACTTGTTTTTGATGAGGCGGCAGATATTAATATCGATCAATTTGATTGGATTTTGCCTAATTTATCACAAGCAGGGTTTAGTCTGTTTGCAGCTGCAACACACAGCGTAAGCACTGAGTTAATACATAAAATAGGACAGTATTTTTCAGTTGATGAAATGACGACTAGCCAACCTTATGATAAAAAACGAACATTGGTATTTTGGAATGGTGGAGAAGGTTTTGAACAACTAGATTCTGATAATTTAATGGATTTAGTGCTGGCGGATCAAACTGATTGGCTTGCTCAAGATGAGTAAGAAATTCAATACCCATACAACGGTAAAAGTACTATTTGAACATTCTGCAGTGATGTTTGATTGCATTGAGCAGATGGATTTACAGGGTGATATTTTTATCCGTGAATCTCAATTTATTAGTAGATTAAGACGTTATCTGAAAATAACACCCAAAGAACAGCAGCAGCGGCTTAGAATTGCATTTAAGACTGAAAATCTATTTCAATGCCAGATTATTGCTGATATAAGTGCTGTTGATGGCGATCGTTATCTTATCTTTCAAGATGAAGTGATAAGTTTATTTCGCTTGTGTAAAGCATCGTTACACCAAGAGTTAACAGATTCCCGATTACAAAGTCTGCTAGCTGGATTGCGTAAGGTTAAGCATGAATTAGATAAATTAATCGTATTTGATGACTTGGATCCTGATTACATTGAAGCGAAGGATAATTTACTTAAACAGCTCAGTGATATTTATGGCTTATTAAGGAAAAACATTTCTTCTATGGAGAAGATGAACCAGGAATTAGAAGACATGACGGCTCAGGCAAGCCGACAACAAGAGGGGTTTAGTGATTATCGACAAACGATGTTTGAGCGTGTTAGTCATATTTATGAGCGTAGAATAAAACCAACATTATCCTTTTTGAATGAGACAATACGGCTGAATGATGGCGCTAATCTATTTTCGATTATTAGCGATTGTAAAGAGATGATGGATAGTCGTGGACAGCCCGATATTGCACAGCAAGTATTTTTGTTTTCTATCAGTCTAACTAATATTGCTAAGCCCATTAATCGCTTAGCGGATGAAGTTGAACGATTCTTGAAAAAAACACGGCAAGGCATTTTAGAATCAAATGCCATGGAGGCGGCATATCAGCTCTTGTTAAATAGCCATCAGAAAACCCAAACTGAAAACATGACTAGAAAGTATATGGAAAGAAGCTGGGCGGAACATACCGCATTTTCTATCGGGTTAAAACAACAAAATCGACCTAGAACTTATCGTTTAGGTCATTCAGCTTCTTATATTGCTAATTTTCATAATGAAGTGGCATTACGACTTGACGATCTTAGATTGTTTAAATTGATGTTGCCAGAGACCGGCCAAGCGAGAAAAGACGGCTCCAGTAAACAGAGAATGTTGCGAGCAGAGACTATATATACACTTCTTTCTAATATGACATTTCGGGAAACTAATGATTTTACCGTTATGATGCACTACCGTATAGAACCTTATTTTGATGATTATCTATTTACTGATTTATTAACAGCCATTTTTCATTTGTCTTATCAGTATAAAAAAGAAAAATCAGGATTTAATTTAGTGACCAGTAATAAAAGAAAACAGATCCAATATGGTGATGAGGCCTATATTTATCGAATACAAAGATTAGAGCTGGCGGAGAATAATAATGAGTAATATCAATGATTTTGATTTGATCAAAATAGCCGATAGCACATCAATTTATCGTGATCTTTCTGCTGGAAAGATTATTCCTAAACAGCTTTATCATAATTTAAGATCGGAGATGAACGATAATTTAAATTACACCTTGCTATTTAAACATCAATCCCACTTTCACCAACTCTATCAACATATTGGTTTTGAATTGGTTTTAGATGAATCAGGTGAGTTTTTCTATATTAAAGATGCTCAAGACTTAGAGGCGAACGAGGCCGATGAAAATGCATTTAAGATTCAAGTTATTTTAATGTTATTGGGGCGATATTACGCCCGTTCAGGTCGTGATCTTGAGAATATCGGCAAAATGGATTTAGGCATTAATGCCGAAGATTTGAAGACATTATCTCAAAATGATGAATATGCGGATATTCTTACTACCGCAAAAATATCAGGTGGTTGGAATAAAGCAATGGAATTTATAAGTTTTAGAAACTTTGCTCATAAAACAGGGGAAGCTCGTTATTTTCTGAACTCGGCAGGGCTATCTTTCTTGTATAAGTTGGTTGATGAATATAAAAACAGTGTGTCAGATGGTTAGTTATGACCGTCTTTAATGCCCAAACAGTTGCCTTACAAGGTTTAAACCTGATTGAAGCCAGTGCCGGAACGGGTAAAACCTATACCTTAGCTGAGCTTTATCTGCGTCTTATTCTAGAAAAAGACTTACAAGTCTCTGAGATTTTGGTGGTGACTTATACGCGGGCTGCAACAGAAGAGTTACGAGATCGCTTGCGTCAAAAGCTGGTGGATGCACGGGATGATTTGCTTAAAGCACCTGATGATAGAGAGCTATTGTCAGAGTTGGTTGAAGATGAAGCCATTCGGTCTGCTAGTTATAAATTAATCTCAGCTATTCAAGGTTTTGATGAGGCGGCTATTTTCACTATTCATGGTTTTTGTCAGCGAGTATTGGCTGACTTTGCTTTTGAAAGTGGCTTACGGTTTGAGTTGGAATTAATCGGTGATGATTTAGCATTATTGCAATCAGCAACAGATGATTTTTGGCGACGAGAAATAAGCACTGCAGATAAGGACTTTGTCGCGTATTTATTGAGTAAGAATGAAAGTCCCGAAACATTATTGCGTTCGGTCAGAAACCTTGTTGGCAAACCCTATGTTAAGAACTTGCCAGTTCCCGAAATCGATCTGGAAAGTTGTATTGAGTTAACAAAGAGACACTTTGATGATCTTAAAAAGGTGTGGCTGGAAGAAAATGAACAGATCATGGCAACCTTTAATAATAAGGCTTTATTAAATGGTAATAAATACCGTGCGACGAGTGTCGAAAAATGGCTAGCCTTTTTGACTAATATGTTGGCACAAGATTCGATGCCTATTAGCTTGTTTGAAGGTTTTGAAAAGTTTACTCAAGGTAAAATGGAAGAGGGATTGAAAAAAGGACAGTTTCTACCTGAACTTCATTTCTGGCGAGTGTGTGAGCAGGTTTTCGAACATTATCAGCAGTTACAGCAAGCTAGAGCCTTACAACATCAACAATTGCGTGTGACGTTATTAAACTATCTACGAGAGTCTTTGCCGGAACAAAAACTGAAACAACAGGTTCAATCCTACGATGATTTACTGATTAATCTTGATAAAGCATTACATGGACAGCGTGGTGATTGGCTAGTTGAACAATTACGCAAGCAATATCAAGCGGCATTGATTGATGAGTTTCAAGATACTGACCCCGTGCAATATGCGAGCTTTAATCGTATTTATGCTGATAGTGGTTTGCCGACATTTTTGGTGGGAGATCCGAAACAGGCTATTTATAGTTTTCGTGGTGCAGATATTTTCACTTATCTAAAAGCTAAATCACGGGCTGACAATGAATATACATTAACCACAAACTGGCGATCTCATCCTCATCTTGTTTCAGCAGTGAATAGTTTATTTGAACGACACTCCGATCCCTTTATCTATCAAGATATTCCCTTTTATGCCGTGGGGGCTGCTCGTGAAAAATCTATCGCATTAATGGTCAAGGATACGGATTCTTCAGCCTTACAGATTATGTGGGCGGGCGCTAATAAGCCGATGTCTAAGCGTGAACTTACAGCGATAGCTGCGACAGCAACCGCCGATGAAATAGCACTATTATTAAATCAATCTGACAGTGGACATGCCAGCCTCATTGATGGCAAACAGAGTGAAGCACGCGATCTAACAGGCGGTGACATTGCTGTTTTAGTGCGTAATCATCGACAAGCTAATAGTGTGCAACAGTGTTTGCAACAACGTGGCATTAACAGTGTGCAACAAGGGCGAGATAATGTGTTCACTTCATCCGAAGCCTTGCTGTTAGAACGTATTTTATTAGCGATTGCAGAACCTAATAATGAACAACGAGTGATAGCGGCTCTTGCTACAAAGTTATGGGATTTGAATGCAAATGAACTTTATCAATTAAAACAAGATGAAGTGAAGTGGCATGAGCAACTGGATTTCTTTTACGAATTACATCAGCTTTGGTTAAAACATGGCTTTATGCGTACATTTCGACACTGTTTGGTATCGATATCAGCTGAACAACGATTACTCCGCTTGCCAGAAGGTGAGCGACAGCTTACTAATTTGAATCATATTGCTGAACTTGTTCAGGCTCAGTTTCGTCATCAGAATGACAGTATGGAAGCAGTATTGTATTGGTTGGATACTCATATTCAGTCAGCAGAAGCTAATGATGAATCTGCACAGTTAAGGTTGGAAAGTGATGAGCAGTTAGTCAAAATAATTACGATTCATAAGAGTAAGGGCTTGGAATATCCGATTGTATTTTGTCCTTTTCTTTGGGATGCCAACTTACGTTCTGCAAATGATGATGTGATTAGTTTTCATCAAGAGGATGATGATAAACAAGCCTGTGCTGCTTTTTCTGAACCGGCATTAAGTGAGGCTGCTGCAAGTGTCACTATTGAAGAGCAAGCTGAAGATTGTCGTCTATTGTATGTCGCTTTGACCCGTGCTCGTGAACGTTGCATGATCATTTGGGGTAATGCAAAAGGGCGGGGTGATGGTTCACATGTGAGTAATTCAGCTTTGTTTAGTTTATTGCATCCAACACTCAATGAGTTAGATGGAGAAGTAATGTCAGCCGATTTAGTCGACTTAGCTAATGAGAGTGATGGACATATTTCAGTTCAAACAATTACTGAACAAGAACGTGTGAGTTATCAAGCCGCTAATGAGCAGGGGCAGAGTTTGACCGCAAGAACATTTGGCGGTGTTATTCAACAGCCATGGCGAATAGGTAGTTTTAGTGCATTAACTAAAGGTCATGATGCTGAATTACCTGATTATGATGCTCAAACATCAGTAGAAATTGTCACTGTTCAGCCTGTGATACGTTCAGAATTAGATCGATTCTCATTTCCTCGTGGCGCTCAAGCAGGTACGTGTTTACATGCCTTATTTGAATATTGGGATTTTGCCAGTGATGATGAGGAGGAAATGCAAACATTAGTATCTCGCACCTTATTACAATATGGTTTTGATGATAAATGGACTCCAGTTGCTTGCCAATGGTTGAGTGAGGTGTTGGCAACACCGTTAGAAAACAGTTTAACCTTAGGGCAGTTGACCCATGCTAAGCGTTTAGATGAGTTAGCTTTTTATTTTCCTGTAGTGGATTTAAGTGTTAATAAACTACAGCGAGCCTTGCTACCTTTATTATCGGAACACTCTCCATTGAAAACAGTCATTAGTCATTTGAAGTTTTATGACTTAACAGGCTTTATGAAAGGGTTTATCGATTTAGTATTCGAACATGAAGGTCGATTTTATATCGTTGATTATAAGTCAAATCACTTAGGTAATAATGAGGCTGACTATCAAGCTGAACAACTTGATAATGCCATGATTTCACATGATTATCCTTTACAGTATTTAATCTACACATTGGCATTGCATCGTTATTTGAAAATACGGTTGCCAGACTATGAACCTGAGCAACATCTTGGTGGTGCTTATTATTTATTTATACGAGGAATGAAGGCCGAGTGGGGACAAGCGGGGATATTTTATGACAAACCTGATGTTGCAGTAATTGAAGCCTTAGACCGATGTTTGCAAGGAATCGATGATGAATGACCTTGCATTAAGACAAGCTGGGTTTAGTGAACTGGCCTGCCAGTTTGCTCGGTTTATTGATCGCTTAAACCAGGGTGAAGATGAAGTCGTTGCAACAATTTCAGCTTTGCTGAGCGATGCTGTTTCTCAGGGACATGTTTGTTTGAGTCTAGATACTGTATTACAGCAAAACTTAATTGCATGTGAAGACAGAACCGAACTAATAACACGGTTAAAAAATAGTCATGTTGTCGGTGTTACGGGTGACTATAAACCCTTAATTTTGACTGATGATGGCTTATTGTATTTATATCGCTATTGGCAAGATGAGCAAACTGTTGCTAAATCAATACGACAACGTTGTCAGCCGATAGAGATTGTGGACCCTGAATCATTACACCATGATTTTGCTCAATGGCATAGTTCTCATAAGGGAATAGACTGGCAGAAAGTCGCGGTTTTCATGGCATTAACTCGCCAGTTTAGTGTTATTTCTGGTGGGCCAGGCACAGGTAAAACGACCATTGTTTTACGATTATTAAATATGTTGCAGGGTCAAAACTCAAGCTTTAAGATTGCCTTAGCCGCTCCAACAGGAAAAGCAGCAACTCGATTACAGCAAGCGATTAGTGAGGGTGGCAATGCGTCATTAGAAGCAAAAACATTGCATCGTTTATTAGGTATTACTGCTAATAATGATAAAGGACGATACTCGCAACAACGACCTTTACCCATTGACGTGCTTATTGTTGATGAGGCCTCAATGATTGATATCAGTCTGATGGCTAAATTAATGCAAGCGTTGCCAGAACATGCCCGTTTAATACTATTAGGGGATAGCCAACAGTTGGCATCGGTGGAATCAGGGGCGGTCTTAGCTAATTTGTGTGCAAAAAAACCTTCATTCTCAACGGCATTCAGCCAACAAGTAACAAACTTTACAGGTCAGATATTAAGCCATGCAGAAGGTGGAGAACAAATACTAAATGATAGTATTGTTCTCTTGCAGCATAGTTATCGCTTTGATGATCAGAGTGACATTGGTCAATTAGCAAAAGCTGTGAAATTGGGTAACATTCAGACTGCTTATGATGTCATCGCTTTATCGAAACAAGAAATTTGGCAACAAAATCTACTCATTGCTAATGTTCAAGCACATGTTTTGGATGGCTATAGACATTATTTTGATGCGATTACACATCATACCGATGCTGAAACATGTTTAAAAGTGTTTGAAACGTATCGTGTATTGTGTGCATTAAAAAACGGCCCCCAATCCGTATTATCCATAAATGAATTAATAGAAAAATCATTACAAAAACGTGGGTGGAAAACACAGCAACCTTTCTATCATGGCCGCCCAATCATGGTGACACACAATGATTATCGCCAACGTTTATTTAATGGTGATACGGGTCTTGTTTTATATGATGAACAGGGTGTATTGAAAGCCTGTTTTAATATCGACAACTCTCTGCGCTGGGTTAATTTATCTCGCTTGCCTGCACATGAAACAGCGTTTGCAATGACCATTCATAAAAGCCAAGGATCAGAGTTTGATAAAGTGAGTATATTATTGCCTGAAGAAGAAAGTGTATTGTTAACAAAAGAACTGCTCTATACCGCTATTACTAGAGCAAAAAAACAAGTCATGTTATTGTGTAGTGAAGCAATTTTAGCGAAAACAGTGGTTACGCAACATCAACGTGAAACGGGTTTGGCTGACTTGTTACAAGACTAAAAGAACATATCTTTCAGGACGAATATGGCACACTCATATAGAGACATAAAAAACCGCGCTCATCAATTTCTTATCGACTATAAAGATGCGGTCAAAGAAAATGCAGAGTCACAAAGCTTTCTTAATGAATTCTTTGCTATTTTTGGTATTAGTCGCCGCCGTGTGGCCAGTTTTGAAACCCCCGTTAAATTAGAAGAAAAAGGCACAACCAAACGCATAGATTTATTCTGGCGTGGCAAATTATTGGTTGAAATGAAATCAACAGGGCAAGATCTCGACAAAGCCTATCGTCAAGGTATGGGCTATTTCAAAGGATTAAAAGACAAAGACCTACCGCGTTATGTCATGGTCTGTGACCTCAATGATTTTCGGCTTTATGACCTTGATGATGGCAAAGACTACGCTTTCACCCTGGCTGAATTATCCGACAACTTACACCTATTCGACTTTATGCAAGGCAATGAAGTTGAAGATATTGCTGAATATGATCTGAATGAAAAGGCCGCCGAATTATTAGGTGAACTACACGATGCATTAGAAGAAAGCGGTTATCAAGGCCATCAACTACAAGTCTTCATGGTGCGGATATTATTCATCCTATTTGCTGAAGATACCGGCGTATTTAATCGCCACCAATTTACCCGTTATTTAATGCGTTTTACCGATGAATCGGGTTTAGATACAGAGATGCACCTGCATAAACTGTTTCAAATTCTCGATAAACCAGCACAAGATCGCAACCTGAACTTGAGTGATGAACTCAACGCCTTTCCCTATGTCAACGGCCATTTATTTAGCGAACGTATTGACCTTCCCAGTTTCACTACCGAAATGCGTGAACAACTGATCCAATGTTGCCTGTTTAACTGGAAGGCTATTAGCCCCGCCATATTCGGCAGCTTGTTTCAATCAATCATGAACAAACAAGCACGGCGAAACTTAGGCGCACATTACACCAGTGAAATTAATATTCTCAAAGTGATTGAACCATTATTTCTAAACCAATTACACGATGAATTTAACAAAGCCAGCGCGTTAAAACAAACCAAACTTCGCAATACCCGCCTTATGGAACTCATGACCAAAATACGGGCATTATGCTTTCTTGATCCCGCCTGTGGCTGTGGCAACTTCTTGATTATTACCTATCGTGAACTCAGACGACTAGAACTAAAAATCATGCAGGCACAACAAAAAGACCAAGAATATAATGAAGATTTAGGTCTTGGTTTTGATATTGATCCACAAATAAACCTCAATCACTTTTACGGCATCGAAATAGACGAATGGCCAGCCCGCATAGCCGAAGTCGCCATGTGGCTCACCCAACACCAAATGAACCTAGAATTTGCCAAATCATTCGGCAGAGAACCCGATTTATTGCCGTTAAAAGAACACGCTAATATTTATCATGGCAATGCATTAACAACTGATTGGGCAGATGTGGTTAGCCCCACGCAACTTAATTACATTATTGGTAATCCGCCGTTTGTAGGATCAAAATTACAAAGTACAGAACAAAGACAAGCCCAAGCAGATATATTTGGTAGTCTAAAAAATTCGAAACAACTAGATTTTGTAGCTAATTGGTTCTATAAATCAGCTCAATTTATTCAAAACACAGATATTGATGTGGCTTTAGTTGCAACCAACTCCATCACTATCGGAGAGCAAGTAGGAACACTTTGGCAGCCCTTGTTGGATATGGGAATAAACCTTCATTTTGCTCACCGAACCTTTCAATGGCATAACGATGCCAAGGGTAAAGCCGCCGTACATTGTGTGATTGTTGGTTATGGTCAACAAGAAAGAGAAGAAAAATGGCTGTTTGATTATTCAAACGTACAAGATGAGCCAATAGCAATTAAAGTTAATAATATTAATCCATTCTTAATTGATGCCCCTAATGTACTTGTTGGGAACAGAAGTAAGCCACTTGGGAATGTTCCTCCGATGAAAAAAGGAATACAGCCAACAGATGGTGGTAATTTATTATTATCTGGGGAAGAAAATGCATTCTTATTACAAAAACATCCAAGTTTATCTGAATGGATTAAGCCCTTACTCGGTGCACGAGAGTTTCTAAATGGCGGTGAACGTTATTGTTTATGGTTAGCTGATGCCAGTGTTAAGCAACTTCGAGAGTTGATGCAGATTCCTGAAATTAAAGCCCGAGTTGATGGTGTACGAAATATGCGCCTAGAAAGTAGCGATAGTGGAACCAGAGATAAAGCCGATACACCTTGGTTATTTCGGGAAAGTGAAATGCCTGAAATTTATATTCTAGTTCCCAGCGTATCATCAGAACGTAGACCTTATGTACCAATGGGATTCTTTGATAGCAATACCATCAGCACAAACCTAAATTTAATGATCCCCAATGCAGGTTTATATGAGTTTGGTATTTTAACCAGTCAAATGCATATGGACTGGATGCGAACCGTGGCAGGAAGATTGGAAAGTCGTTATCGTTATTCAGCCAAACTGGTGTACAACAACTTCCCATGGCCAGAATGCACCGAACAACAACACCAAAAAATCGAAAGCCTAGCCCAAGCAGTATTAGATGCCCGTCAAACAGAAGTCGATAAAGATGCCAGCACCACACTAGCCGATTTATACGACCCCGACCTAATGCCACCAACACTACGCAAAGCTCATAAACAACTAGATAAAGCCGTTGATTCCCTCTATCAAAAACAAGCATTCACCAGCCCATTAGAACGAGTAAAACACCTGTTTGAATTGTATGAAAAACTAAGTTAGGAATACTGAAAATAATTTTAAGGATAAAAAATGAGTAAAAAAGAAACAAAAAGTACTGTTAAGCCTCATACAGAAGCAAAGCTCAAATTTTATATTCATTATTTAGATCGATATTTACCTGTTCTTTTTAATGCCCCCTATGTTGAAAAAATAAATATTTATGACATGTTTTGTGGCAATGCTTTTTATGATGATGGTAAAGAAAGTGGTGCTGTTCGTGCATTTCATAAAATTAAACAAGTTCAAAATAACCATCCAAAGAGCAATATTGAAATAACACTTACTTTGAATGATCTGAGTAAAAAAAGAATTAAAAATATAAAAGAATGGCTTGAATTGCAGGAAAATACTTTTATAACTCGTACTCATAATGAAGATGCAACCGACTTAATCGTAAAGTTAATAGATGGAATAAATAATAAGCAGAATAAAAAAGTAAGAAACTTAGTTTTTATTGATCCTTATGGATACAAACAGATTGATAAGCTTTTAATTGAAGGCTTATTAAAAAATGAACGAACAGAAGTTATAATTTTTTTACCTATTAATCAAATGGTTCGTTTTAAAGAGCAAGCAATAGGTGATGATGTTGAAAAAGATTTTCTACCACTTAAAAACTTTATAGATCAGTTTGGTATTAATGTTGGTAGTATCAACGGTGATATTGACTTGATAAAAGCGATTGAACAATCACTTTCTTTTGAGGATAAATATTTTTCTACGTCGTATCACATTAAAAATCAGAAAGGTAGTTATTATGCATTGTTTTTTATAACGCCTCATATTTTGGGGTTAGAAAAAATCATAGAAGTAAAGTGGGCGTTAGATGAGCAGCAAGGAAGTGGGTTTAATCATACCAATCAAATAGATATGTTCTTAGAAACGCAAAAAACAGATGACTTGGAACAGAAGCTACAACTATATTTACAAGAAAGTAAAAATAATAATGAGCTTTATGAATGGACGCTAAGTCTAGGGTTTAGACCCAAGCACACAAATGAAATTCTACAAAAGCTTAAAAAGGACAAAAAAATAAAAGTTGAATATTTATTAGGTGCAAAAAGTGGTTTTCATTTAAACTATCAAAATCATAAAAACCATACGATTAGAATGACGGTTCAATTAATATCATGACAACTAAAAGCCAAATAGAATGGACAGAACAGACTTGGAACCCAACTACGGGGTGTACTAAGGTCTCGGCTGGCTGTAAACATTGTTATGCTGAAGTGATGGCCAAGCGATTAAAAGCCATGGGAGCAAATGGTTATCAAAATGGTTTTGAATTAAGCCTATTACCAGAACGATTAACCCAACCAATTAAGCGTAAAAAACCTACGACTTATTTTGTTAATTCAATGAGTGATCTATTCCATGAGAATGTGCCTTTTGCATTTATTGATAAAGTGTTTGATGTGATTAGAGAAACGCCACGTCATCGCTATCAAATATTAACTAAACGGGAAGACCAACTTTTAGCATATTTCAAAACTAGAACTGTGCCTGATAATGTCTGGCTTGGTGTAAGCGTTGAGAATATTAAAGAGGGATTACCTCGAATAGATGTTTTGAGAAAAATACCCGCTAAAATCCATTTTCTATCTATTGAACCATTACTTGAAGATTTGGGCGAAGTTGATTTTTCAGATATTCATTGGGTGATTGTTGGTGGTGAAAGTGGCTCGAAAGCACGGCCTATGAAGGAACAATGGGTTTTAAATATTCAAACACAATGTGAGGAACAGGATATTGCTTTCTTTTTCAAACAGTGGGGTACGTGGGGAGCTGATGGTGTTAAGCGAAATAAGCACAAAAATGGCAAGTTACTCAAAAATAGGATTCATCACACTTATCCGCAATCATTGAGTATTTAAATTTAATAAAGGTTATATTAAAACGAGGACTTTACTCGACGATTAGAACATTCGTCGATCAGGTTCCTCTCCTATAAAACCAAACAAGGTAGTTTACCACGAGCAGAAAAATCACATTCGCAGAATTTGTTGGTTTTGTATACATTTGTTACACTGTATTTAATAAGAGGAATTGTAGGGGGGAATTATGTCTGTTATTACAGCAAGAATAGATGAACAATTAGAGAGCAGGCTTGAAAAGTTAGCAAAAGTAGCAGATAGGAAAAAAAGCTATTTTGTACGTAAAGCGCTGGAAATGTCGATTGAAGATCTTGAAGATATTTATGAGGCTGAGGCAGTTGTTTTAAAAATTCGTGAAGGCAAAGAAAAAACGTATACGCTGGATGAGGTGAAGCAGGAGCTAGATCTTGCAGATTAGATTTTCTTCTCATGCATTAAAACAGTTAAAGAAAATAGATAGACTTGTTGCAATGCGTATTATTGATTATCTTGAAAATAAAGTTGCACAGCTAGATGAACCTCGACAGTTTGGTAAGGCGTTGCAGGGGCAGCTTGCAAACTTGTGGCGTTACCGGATTGGTGATTATCGGGTGATTGTTGAAATACAGGATAGTGAATTAATTATTCAAGTGATTAAAATTGGGCATCGTAAAGATATTTATTGATGAGTAAAGCGTGGTCGTAAACCTGTGCGTGGTTTGTTAGGCTAATTGTTAGGAAAAAAATGTTTAAACTCAAAATACCACCACCCATATATATGCTGATGACAGCAGGAGCAATGTGGTTGCTAGATAGGTTTATACCTATTGCTAGTGCCGATAGTTCTTTGTGGCAGAAATTAGGGCTTTTAATTATTTTCTTGGCTATATTTACTGATGGCTTTTCATTAATACAGTTCTTCCGAGCTCATACAACAATAAACCCACTGCATCCGGAAAAAACAGAAAAGCTGGTGACTACTGGGATGTATGCAATCAGTAGAAATCCTATGTATTGTGGCTTATTGTATTTGTTGATTGGTTGGGGGCTTGTATTAGGTAGCGTGTCGCCTTTTATGATGCTTCCTGTTTTTGTCATTGTGATTACAAGGCTGCAAATTATTCCGGAAGAGGCAATACTTGAGGTGAAGTTTGGTCAACAATACAGGGACTATAAGAACACTGTTAGGCGTTGGTTCTGGTCTTAGACTTTAGTGAATTCACCTGTGTCAGAATTAGAGAGTAAAGGTAGCAGGTCTACACTTGATAGCGATAAAGCATAGCCCAGCACGCCACTGCCAATAATCACATTATCAAAACTTAAGACACTATTATCGATGATAACTCGAATCGTGTTAGGTAGGGCAATGGGAGGGACGGCGCCAACAATATAGCCAGAGGCTTGCTCAACTTCATCAAACTCAGCCATTCTAAGTTTACGTTCACCAAGATGTTTGCGTAATACTGCCCAATCAACCCGATCCGTACCAGCAACAGCAAGTAATATAAAATCGCCTGATTTAGTTTTAAATAAGATACTTCGGACAATGGCATGAGGATCTCGCCCATCTGACTGTAATAATTCTTCTAAATGTCGAATGGGTTTCTTATCTTCGCTCAATGGGATTTCAATCACATCAAATGGAATGTTTTTTGAAGTTAATAATTCGGTAACGGGAGAGTTAATCATGATGCTACCTGATTTCGACCATTTTCTTTAGCGATATACATGTTTTCATCACACTGTTTCATCCATTGTTCCCAATCCATATCTGCTTGGAGGCTTGATATGCCAACACTGATGGTGACAGTGTGATTAGGAATTGAAGAAAGTTGTTCATATTTTTTCCTTAATTCTTCGGCAAGTGTAAGGGTGCTGGCTTTATCTGCATTGTATATAAGCACTAGAAATTCTTCACCACCGATTCTAAATACACTATCACTGGAGCGGAAAGACTTTGCTAAAAAGCGCCCAGTCTTTTTTAAAACCAGATCACCTACGTCATGACCAAATTGATCATTAATTATTTTAAAATAATCAATATCTAATATTATCATCGCCATAGGCGTGCCTGAGCGATGACTCTGGCTAATGGCATTTTCTAGGGATGATTGTAGTAAAGAACGATTATTAAGACCTGTTAATGAATCAGTAATTGCCAGTTCTTTAAGTAAATAGTGTTGTTTATAAACTTCATGAGCAGAGATGAATGCAAAAAAACTTATGCCTATAAGCACTGCAAAGAAGCGCGTAGCAACAGCAGGCTCAAGTACATTCCATGCAATGGGAGTGATGATACAGATAAAGATAATATTGGCGAGCCATGCAGGTTTTTTAGGCAGGATAAAATAGAAAGCAATAATGCCTAATGCAGGCCAATAAGAACCGACCATGCCAAGACTCATTAATGCTGTAGAAATTGCCACCATAATGGCGGGAGCAATTCCAAATAGGTTGAGTTTTAGGTGGTATCTACCTTGGAAACAAAGCCAAGCACTACATGCACATAATGTGAGAACAATTAGTGTTAATAGCCCAAGCAAATATCGACCTTGAATAAAATTATTAATCGTAAAAGGCGTTAGAATAAGCGTTGATGTGAGCGCCACTCCTTGCGTGGATTTTACAAGAAAATCAGGTTGATCTAGAGTGTTATAGTGTTGCATATATCATATCTTACCAGCAATTGAACTCGCTATTATTGAAAACATGTGCTTTAAAATAATTATAGGTGATACTTGAGGAAAAGATCTTGATCTTAGTCAAAGCTTGGAAACATTATTAGAATAGTTTGAATAAGCTAACTATTCTTTAATTTGTACTGTATTTTGAAAGTTGAGCTTAGGGTATATACCCATGGTAGATGAAGATGCAGATTTTTATCGTTCATGGTGAGCCTGTCGAACCATCTTTCGACAAGCTCAGGACTAACGGTGTGTGTTTATAAAACCTGCACCTTGAGTGATAACGGGTATATTATAAGCTCATATTTGATATGTATCACATAAGGATGAGTGGGATGACAATGGTTGTTTTAATAGTACTAGGCCTTTTTATTGGTGCGGTGATGGCACAAGAGGAGGGGCTCGTATTTGGTTTGTTTATTGGTTTAGCATTTGGCATGATTGCCACATTAAAAGGACGAATCTTTAAGCTAGAGCGAGACTTGGCCAAAACAATGAGGATGTTAAATACTTCATTGTCTAGCAAAGAAACATTAACTGCCAAGCCTGAAGAACAGCCTGACTTCGCCACAGAAACGACGGGGCTTTCCCAGCAAAGCACTCATGTTAAACAGGCCGAAGATGAACCTGCAATGGATAAGCTACTTAATGACTTAAACATTGAGGCTAAGGCAGGCAAACCTAAAACAATAAATACCAATTGGGACAGTTCACGCTGGCAAGAAGATAAAGCAACAACGCCTAGAAAACCTCATTTTGCAGATAAAGTGTTCACCACCATAAAAGGCTTTTTTACTGAAGGTAATGTGGTGGTTAAAGTTGGTGCCATTGTCTTATTCTTTGGTGTGGCATTCTTATTTAAATATGCGGCTGAACGGAACATATTCCCAATTGAATTACGATTATTAGGCGTCATTTCCGTTGGTATCGGCTTGCTGATTGTTGGTTGGCGTTTGCGATTAGAAAAGTTGGAATATGGTTTGATTCTTCAAGGTGCAGGTTTGGGCATGTTGTATTTAACTGTCTTTGCAGCCAGCAAGCTTTATCATTTATTACCCGCTGGTACGAGCATGATTATGATGCTGTTATTGGTTGTATTAACAGGTATCTTAGCGGTACAACAAAATGCCAAGTCATTAGCCTTGTTTGGCATTATTGGTGGTTTCCTTGCCCCTGTTTTAATGTCGACTGGCAGTGGTAGTCACATCACGCTATTCTCATATTATGCTTTATTGAATGCGGGTATCTTTGGTATCGCATGGTTTAAATCTTGGCGGTTCTTAAACTTGGTAGGGTTTATCTTCACTTTCGCTATTAGTGGTGCGTGGGGATTTAAAGCATATCAAGCAGAATTCTTTGTTTCGACCGAATCATTTTTGATTCTGTTTTATGTCTTCTATTTAACGATTTCAATATTATTTGCCTTCAAGCAAGCACCAAAATTAAAAGGCTATGTTGATGGTTCCTTAGTCTTTGGTCTTCCCCTGATTGTCTTTGCCCTACAAAGCAAGTTGGTTGAGCAATTTGAATATGGTCAAGCGATAACCGCCGCGGCGATGGCTGCTATTTATTTCGTGTTAGCTAAACTGTTGTGGCAACCTGAAAAAAAGGGTTTCAGGTTATTAGCGGAGTCTTTTCTGGCATTAGGAGTTACCTTTGCCAGTTTAGCCATACCTTTGTATTTCGATGGAAGATGGACCGCTGCTGTTTGGTCATTAGAAGGTGCAGCATTAGTCTGGATTGGTTTAAGACAAGGTCATTTTGTTCCTCGTGCTTTTGGGATATTACTTTCAATAGGGGCGGGCATACTCTTTATTGACTCCATAGAAGCCAAGCTTTTAGAAAGTATAGCTATTATTAATAGTGCATACATTGGCATGGTGTTAGTGAGCCTATCTGCCTTTTTTATCGCCTATTTGTATGAAAGAAATAAAGAGTCGGCCTATTCCTTCGAATATAAGATGTCAGTGCTGATGATTGTTTGGGGCTTGTTATGGTGGTTTATGGCAGGCTTTAATGAGATTGAACGTTATGTGCACAATCATTATGAAATTAAAGTGGCGGTATTATTTATTGCTTTGACTACATTGGTTCAGCTTGTTGCTACCTATAAATTAGACTGGACAAAAATCTCATTATCGTCAGTGCTGTTAACGCCGATCATTATTTTATTAATGTTATTCGCTTTTATTGATGACACTCTTTTTGCCGGAACAAGCAAAAACCCGATGGACTATTTGGGTTTTATAGCATGGCCTATTGCAGTATTTGTACACTTATTAGTATTGCGTCGTAAAGAAAGTGCTTGGCCATCATGGTTATCAAAATTATGGCATTCAGCAGGGGTGTGGATTGTAAGCTTTATTACAATATGGGCAATTGCAGAATGGATTGAAGGGATTCAAGGTGTTAATGATACTTGGGTCGGCAGCATTATTGGCCTAACAATTACCTTTATTCTTTTAGGGCTCACCCGATGGGGACAAAAACTTAAATGGCCTATTATTCAATATAAAGTATCTTATTATTTTTGGGGTTTGTTGCCTGTTGTTTTTGGTTTAATGCTTTGGCAAATAGCCGCTATTAATGAAGATGGTATGCCTGAACCTTTAATGTATATCCCCATCTTAAATCCAATGGATATTACCCAAATAGTAGCTGCAATAGTGATGCTGTATTGGCTGCGATTTATTAGCCAACAACATAATGGCAGATGGTTTGCCTTACAGCCACGGTTTATTGCTGTTATAGCGGGAATAATGGGTTTCACGTGGATAAATGTAGTAATCGCACGATCAGTTCACAGCTTTGCTGGAGTTGCTTATTCAGACTACAGCATGATGAATTCTAGTGTATTTCAGACATCTACATCCATTGTCTGGAGTGTGATTGCAATGACCTTGATGGTAGTCGCATTTAAAAGAGCATCACGGTTATTTTGGTATGCAGGAGCTGGTTTATTAGCATTAGTTGTATTGAAACTATTCTTTGTCGATTTAGCTGAAAGTGGTTCGATATCGCGTATCGTTTCGTTCTTAGTGGTGGGGGGGGTGATGTTAGTGATTGGTTATTATTCACCATTACCCCCGAAACTGGAAGATGAATAGGGAGCTCAAGGATGAAAAACATACTGATTCTTATTGTTGTCATAGTGATTGCCTTTATTGCCTATCAAAATAGTAAACAACGGCATTTAAATACGGCTATGTTATCGAATGGCTTTCAGGCTTCAACTATGCTGCGTTTTGCATCGAAAGAATATTTTGATGGCATGGGAGAATTACCAACATCCAATTCACAGTTGGGTGTTGGAACACCTGAAGACTATGCAAATCAATCATTACGAACAGCGACTATACTTGCTGATGGTGTGATTGAGCTTGTTTATGAAGGTAATACAGGAATTGACGGGGGAATTATTAGGTTTGTACCAACAATCGTTCCCGGCATGATTAAATGGTCGTGTGAAACACCGGATTATGATGATATCGCTGATTATTATCAGTGTTCATATCAACCTAGATAAGAAAAGGATATTGCATGGAGCAATCAACTCAAACTAAGAAGTGGGCTATCGTTTTAATCGTCGTGTTTCTAATTGTTGGGCTGTGGGGATATCGTCAACAATCCAATCAATCAATGTTTGATACCATGCACATTGCCGAAGGGCTTCAAGCGGGCAGTTTATTAAAACAAGCATCAGCAGAATTTTATTATCAGCAGGGCAAACTGCCATCTTCAAATGAAGATGTTGGTTTAGGTGAGCCTGAAGTTTATGCCAGCAATGCCTTACTAAGTGCTGGGATTACTGCTAATGGTGTAATTCAACTTATTTATGATGACCGAACGGGTGTTGCAAATGGTGTTGTTAGTTTAATCCCAACCGTTGTACCCGGCATGCTGAAATGGCGCTGTGAAACGACAGACTATGCAAGCATTGGCAAATACATGCCTCAATGTAAGTATCTTCCTGAGTTTGATAGCGAAAAGATTGTTACCGAGCAAATCAAGAATATATTACCCATTGAGCGTCATGAAGATAGGCAAGTCATAACCAATGTGGAGACAAGCAATAATAAACAGTGTCAGTCATTACTTAAACCAATGTTATTGGATGGTATTTTCACTCGACAGATTGTGAACTCTTCTCCCGTTGATCATATTCAATCATTAGGTCTTCGTCAGCAAGAACTGTATTTTTACAGTACTGTTGTTGGCGGTGCACAGCAAACGGTTAGTCACCGTTGGCTATTTAATAATCAACCTATCCAAGAGCAAAGTTTTACCCTCGGTTTTGATCAATTTCCTATTTGGTCGAAACAGTTATTAAATGATAAAAAAGGTAATTGGGAAGTTCAAGTTTGGGCGGATGGTTGTTTATTAGAGCGGTTTAAAATTTCACACACAGATAATGATGAAGCTCAATTAGTCGGCATTGATAAGGATAATAGTTGGCATCAACCAAAAGATGTATTGGATACAATTATCTTAAATAGTGCAAAATCATTGCTCCCAGAGCAAGATTATGTTGTTGAAACATGGATGTTAGAAGGTAACTATTGGCAGAAAGAACGGAATGCCTCGGGTGTTTATAGTGATGATATTACCAATGCAATTAGAATCGGCGATGTATCAAAAATATCAGGGCACTTTAACCGAAATCGACGTAATCAAAATGGTGATACGCCCTTACTTGAAGCAATAAAAAATGATCAAGAAAAGAGTGCAATCATCTTATTAGAAATTGGAGCCAACCCCTTCATGCGAGGTAGTGATGGGGCTAAACCTTATAATCTAGCCATTGAACGAGGAATGGGGGACTTAACCGCTGCGATGTTGTCATATGCTGAAACAGAAAAATTGTGGCTTCAGGGCAAGGACGAGCGCTTTCAAAGCGGTATCATAAAAAGCATTTTGACCCATCAAAAATGGCAACAGAGAAATGCGTTGGGTGATACGCCTTTATTACTAGCAGCAAGAGAAGATAATGATTGGGCTGTGGCTGTATTATTACAATTTCAGAACAGGACTCAGCATCAAGCCATTAATCCTTTTGTTAATGACCCTCTTGGTAAAAGAGCCAATGATATTGCACGAGATAATAATAATTTATTTGCTGCCGATCTTATTGAGCAATTTCAGCAACAAAGTAAAGCACCGTGGCAAATTCTCGAGTCATCGATTAGCACAGGGATGAAAGGGGCACGGTCTTTTGATTGTGTGATTAAACAACCGTTAGCGAAGTCTGCCACTTATTATTACTTTAATCATGTGATGGATATTGATGCATCAGTATTACGACATAAATGGTTTTATCAAAACAGGCTGGTTAAAGATGTAATGCCAAATGAAGGTAGCCGGAAAGGTACTTTATTTTCGACTCATACCTTAAAAGAAATAGATAAAGGCTATTGGTATGTTGAGTTAGTCAATGAGCAGGGTGATGTTTTAGATAGAATGCAGTTAGCATATGGTGAGAAATATACCTCTGGAGGTGGCACGCCTCTTTCTACACCGTGTTTAGGGACTAAGCGATCATTATCATCATTAATAGCAGGATGGCAGGATCCACATCTGATTGCAGAAATGATAGATGCAATGGATTATTTTGATCCCAATAATCCTATTGGACTAGCGGAGGCAATTGAATATGGCAATATCTCAGTAGTGAGACTATTACTTGATCGTGGTGCCAGCCTTTCAAAGCCCTTACGAATGCGAAATAAAAATGTTCCTGCATTATTTTTAGCCGTTAAAAGTGGCAATTCAACCATGGTTAATTATTTGCTCCATCGTGGCGCTGATGCCAATGCACAGGGGCGAGGATTTACGACTCCTCTGTATAGGGCGGTAGTGGAACGTAACCCTAAAATCGTGAAGTTGTTACTAGAAAATGGTGCTAATCCGAGAATGCCAACAAAGTACCTTGATTCTTTACCATTAATTAAAGCAGCTAGTTTTTGTGATATCGACGTTATGGAATTACTGGTTAAACATAGTGCTCGTTTTGATCAAAAAACATCAAAGGGATTAACCGCTCGGGATATTGCTAGCCGTGATTGTCGATATTCAGAACATTGGCAAGATATTGAACAATTAGTTGAGCGGGAGGCAAACTAAAAATATCTTTTGTTCTTTTATCTATTTTGACTTAGGTTGATAATGGGGGGCAGTATCAATGATAAACAAGGCATTAAAATAGCCATCGAAGAAATCAAAAAAACACCTCGTAAAACGGATCGTTAGCGAAGCAACAGCTTGATTAGAACACGCCTTTGTTCTAGCATGTTCAGAACAAAATCTTCCAACCTATTACACCTTAAACGGTTTGCAGATGCCATTGCTAAAATCGATCCCTTAGATACGCAACGCATCGCCTATTATGGCGAAGCAATTCAATCGTTACTTTCCAGAATGACTTAGGCTAATGAGTGATGTACTTTCTCGGAGAAGACCGCTAATCACCGTGAAAACGATGTAAGAAGGGCCTTAAACTCTTTTACCTGTTTGATGTAAAGACAAAACATCTTTTTTAATTTTAGTTGATGAATTTCTTGGGTTATATTGAACTTGAACAATTTCTTTGCCCTGAGATTTCAGATACTCTTCAACACCTTGATTATGAGGTTTTTTCCCCCAATCTTCGCCAATAACAAAAATATCAGCCTTAACTTTCTTACACACCGCAATATAATCAAGTTCGTGATACGGTAGGGCAATATCGACACAGCTTAGAGCTAGCAGCATTTCAATTCGTTGTTCAATAGGAATAACAGGGATATTAGGTTTATATAATTTTACGACTTCATCTGAGGCAACACCAACGGCAACCGTATCGCCCAAACTGGCGCAATATTCTAGCAATGCCAGATGACCGACATGCAATAAATCAAATGTACCAACCGTGTAAACAACCATGCTTAATTAAACCCTTTAAACCCTTTAAACGACTTGTTATCATAGCACATTAACCGTACAAAAAAGACTGACTCTACAATAGATTTAGACAATTAAAGGAAGCAGCATGACAACCGAAAAATCATTGCCCAATAAAGAACAGCCAGGCACTATACTTTCTTATGTTAATGACCTCCCCAACCTATGTTCATTGGCTGGTTTGGCATGTACTCTAATAGCGATTTATTGCAGTATTATAGGTGTTTATACCATTGCAATGATTGGTATGATTTGGGCGGTTGGATTTGATTGGGCTGATGGCTTGATTGCTCGAAGCATGAAAGGCAGAACGAAACAGCAAGGTGTTTTTGGAGGTCAACTGGATGTCTTGATTGATATTGTAAGCTACGGTGTTACCCCAGCTATTCTATTATTAAGCTACGGCGGCTTCGAACCTGTTTTCTTAGTGGGTGCTTTTTTAATGATGGCGGGTGCGGCGATTCGTTTAAGTTATTTTAGTACCTTTGGCCTTGTTGGCGGCAAACACTACACCGGCCTCGCCTTAGACAATAACAGTATTATTCTGGTTTTTATCGTTCTTTTTGCAGGATTATTTAGTAAAGAAACATTTTCTTATATTCTTTATGCAAGTTGTCTTGCTCTCACATTTTTAAATGTTTCTCAAATTAAGACACCTAAACTATCCGGAAACCCGAGAAATGTTTATATTCTTGCTGGCTATACGCTAGGGGTTACAGCCATTTATGGGTTTCAATTTGTGCAATAAACCAGTGTAAAATAAGCCGCTTATTTGTTACTTAGTTTTCCTCTTTCAGCCGACATGAAAAGAGTAATGCTATTCCACATCAGCTGAAAGAAATGCTTAGCCACAAGCTACCATTATGATTTTATCTTTATCCCGTAATAAATTGTCAGTCACTGGCTTACTGTGGCCGATGAGTCCCAGTAGATCACAAACAATACCGCAAATATCCGTTTGTTTTGGTGCACAATCTACTTGGTGAGAGAAACGATCGCCAATGACATATAAAGGAATATTTCGCTCTTCAGCTAACGAGCCCCCATGGCTTTTATCCGTGTTCATGCCATGATCTGCAGTAATGATAATTTGATAACCAGCTTCAATCCAAGCAGGAAGGTATTCGGATAACTCTTTATCTGATCGACGAGTGGTGTTGCGATAATGTGAACTATCAAGTCCAGAGTGATGGCCAGCTTCATCAATACTCATTGGATGAACCAATAAAAAATCAGGATCGTAACGACGACGTAATAATTCAGCATCAAGATACAAGTGACCGTCAGGATATTGCCCATCGTGATAAAAAGTACCATATTGAATCAGTTGTTCGGTATCGTCTGTATGACGGTCTCTTACAGCGTTATAAGGGCTTTGATTATACAGTTCGCTAAACCAATGAAATGCAGCGGCGGCCGTCGATAAGCCAGCATCACGTGCCAAACTGAAAACGCTTTCTTGGTTGGAGTTACGTATTACTTGATTGTGAACAATGCCACTAACAGCAGGAGTCACACCCGTTAAAATAGTCTCATAAAGTGGACGAGACATAGAGGGCAATTCGCATTGTATTTTATAAAGCGTCGCTCGACCTTGCTCACTTAATCCCTGAACAAATCCCATGCATTGCTCAGCAGTTTTGTAGGCTAAACCATCTAGAACTATCAGTATTACTTTATCTGTCATTATATGCACTCCAAATAGGTGACTTAATTATGCATTATTTTTTTGATTACTAAAAGTGCAAAATAGTACACACGTTTTATGACGGATAAATGACACTAGATTAAATTAAAGGTGTCCCCCCTTCATTTCAATTTGCCGAACAATTAGTTAATGTAGCGTATGTAACACCCGATGAATGTAAGGCACCTAATTTATATGCTTTATCTTTACTTATTCCGGTAAAAAGAAGAGTTTCCACAACATGCTGCTGTATAGAAACAAAACCCATTCCTATAAAGTACTGACAACGATCTAATATCCCCATGACACTTCAATCTGCATGATTCAGAGTGCTTGAGTAATTCAAATTAACCACATAAAAACGTAGGTTGGAAACGAAGTAACTGCGTAGCTGATCTTTTATTCCAACATCTGAATTCTAATAAAGGTCCAATGTTGGAATAAATTCCAACCTACAGAGAAATAGTCAGCAGGAGCAATTAAATAAAGGGAACGACGAAGTGCGATGGCTCAAGCGCTTCTACGACGGGTTTAAAAACGCTTTATGCTGTTTGATAAGGGAATAACCATTAGCGGCAATCAATGCCTTGCCTAAAACGTTTTTAAATCCCACTGAATCATGCAGATTGAAGTGTCATGGGTATAACCCATCTGAATCAGGATCTATTGACTCTAAAATATCAACGCCTATATCCAATATTTTTATCAAGTAAATTAATTCACACAGCCTTACGGGATCACAATCCACTACTTCATTATTTATCTGATATTAAAAACACAATACCTACCATGAATGTGCATAATGAGCGATTTTTACGGTCGGCTGGATTTGCTGCTTATGTAACATTGACTACACCTCTACATTTTGGAAAACTTGAACATCCCCAAAATTCATCACCTACATTTGGCCCTTTTGTAACCTCACGCATAACCATTACACCACCGCACTTTGGGCATGGTTTAGCATTTTCTTTTTTCTTCACAATCGTTTTAACATGCTTCACATGCTCTCGGTTTGTTTTGAGGGAAGGCTTGAGTCTACCCATTTCTATTTTACTCGTAATATCTTTAACTTCTAACTCAGTTAATACAGGCTGTTTTTTTGATTTTATATATCTGATGTAACCTTTTCCATGCGTTACATTTTCTGGCATATCTGTTTTAAATGTACTGTCACCAACAAATACAATAACTGAAAAAATTTGTTCTTCACTTAACGCCAGCAAAGATTCAAGTGTTTTTGTATGCTTATAATTCTGGTGTAGCGGGTTTTGAAATTTACTCGAATGTTTATAAATTTTTTGTGTCCAAGTCTTTTGGTTTGAACTGCCAAATATCCAACCTTTCATATTTTTCGTTTCAACCACAAAAACACCATACCTAGAAACAATAATATGGTCTATTTGAGTGCTTCCATCTTCTGTTGGCAGTGTGACATTTTTAATAAGGTGATATTGCTCTTTATCAAGAAACAACTTGGCACTCAAATTAACAATAAACTCACCCATAACACCTTTAAACCAAGACGATTTAAATAATGTTGCTATAACAAAGAAAGGAACTAAATACCAAAGAGTTCCATATGTTTGATTCAAAATAGGTGTGAAATCCATTATTTACTCTCTATTTTGTTACATAACGCCTAAATCAGATGCCATTTAAAGTGGCACAGATTTTTGCGAATAGCAAAAACCGTGATGCTTTAAATGGTCAGTTGGGTTTTTTTGTTAGCATTCTTCTTTGATTTGCAACATATTCATCAAGTAATTGTCTGATGATTTTTTGATATTGCATATGATGTGTTTCGGCAATATCTTTAAAATAAGAAAGGCTATCAGAACTCAGTGAAATAGTGATTTTCGTATTTTTATTTTTTAAAGCTAATTCAGAGGGAGAAGGTAAAAAATCTGTTACCAATTTAAACTCACCAATGGGTTCATTGCTATATTGAATTTGTTTGTTCATAAGTTTTTTTGCCTTTTCGCCAATAACCTGCACCGAAAATTCGGATACATCCAGAACGATAAGTAAAACGAACAGTTAGAATTCCTGTTTTATCTTGATTTAAACCAAAACAATAATAACGACTTTCTTCTTGACTATGAATTAAGTCTTCAGCAATTACACGCTTTTCATCCATAAATGCATATTGAGCTTCGTTAAAAGAAACACCATGCTTTCGTAGGTTTTCAATATTTTTGGTTTCATCCCACTCAAAGTTTGATTTACTCATAATCTACAGGATAGCAAGGATATGGCTATTTATCCATACTTTATTTAAGTTCTAGTAGCAGCTTTATTTGCTGTGGTTCTTCTTTAATATTATTCAACACGTTCTAAGGTAAAAGAAAAGCCTTCTGAAACAGAACCTCTAAGCTTAGTAATTTTCCAGTTATCTCCATCAACTGCTGTCTTCACTGGTCCGTTTGTAGTACCAAACTTGGTGCCTTTTACCAAAAGTAAACGACATTTAAAACTTGTATCAAATGAATGAGAAACGGCCTCAAAAAATTCTTGGGCGTGACTTATACTTAATACTGCATGACCTTATTCTCTTGTGAGAGATCGAACGTGTTTTACAAATGATCCTTCATTATGGTCATAGACATTATTCTCTTTATCTATACGGTCAAGTGGATGCGATTGTTAGCTTCTTTTTAACCCCATTTTGTTTCTAGTTGCCGATGCTCACTAGCACAATCTCTTAGATACAAATTTATTAAACTTTGATAAGGAATACCTTTGGAGTCAGCCATGCTCTTAAAATAAGAAATAGTTTCCTCATCAATACGGATAGTAATTTGCTTTTTTAAACGCTTAGCATAGGGGGGGTTAACCGATTTTGAAAAATTATAAGATTCACGCATAACTATTGCCCTCATACTGTTTTCTTTCCTTTTCATCAGCTTTTCGTGCTGAAATGATACGGATAATATTCAAGCCTCTTTCGCAATGACAAACTGTTAATAAATTTGATTGCCGACTTACTCCCATAAGTATAAAACGCTTCTCACCTATTGAACCCATCTGGGTCAGGAATTAATCTAGCCAGTTCATCTATAAATACCGTCTTGGCTTCTTCAAACGAAATACCATGTTTTTTCTGGTTTGAGATGTTTTTATTTTCATCCCACTCGAATTTTAGACTATCCATGAACTACAATATAATTACATTGTAGTTATAAGTCAAGATGGATATTGTGAGTAGCTAACGCCTGCTTCAGCGGCTGCCGTAAGGGGCGCGAATTTTGCGATAGCAAAATTTCGTGACGCTTACGGCAGTCGGCTGGAAGCAATTGTTAGCTGTTTTATTGCCACTTTTTGATGATACTGTAATGTGAGAAACCTGCTCCTGCTTTTGAACCATTTTCCATATCCATAAGACTAAAGTATTCTCCACATGGAATACAAGAATTAACTTTTCCACCTGCAGCAATTGCATCAGTTTTTGTTTTCCAGTGAATAATATCAGCATATTCAGCACTGCTTTTTTTAACTAACTCTCGACTTATAAATCCTTTTTGTTTTACGAGAAAACTAGAATTAACTATATCTGCTGCTTTTATCAATGCCTCATCATTAACACCATTAATCTTAATAAAGGGTGCCCATTCAACAACAATTGTATCTTGTGCATAAACGAACATGCTTGTTGAAAACAAAAATAGAGCTAATAGTGATTTTTTTGTTATACCCATGTAATTCTCCTGATTAATTGTTATTTAACTTTTTTCTCGAATTTTCCAATGGCATTGTTATATGCCTCTATGATTAATGGATAAATCTCTTCAAACTTATCTTGGGAAGGTGACAAAATGCAAACCCATGACATCCAAGCATAAATTGGATGGGGCATAAGGATATTTGTTGTTATCAAATCCTGACCTGTTTCAACAATACCCCCCTTTGCTGGACGTTTTGGTTTTTTTCCAAATATCTTGGAATATGTTTTTTTTGGAATTCCAATGCTTAATCTGAATACTCCATTTCTTGATAGATTTTGGGACTTATCGTTATCGCCATCTTTTTCTTTAATAGTACAGAAATACACACCATTCGATAGCCTATTGCCGGGGTTATAGAATAATGACGTTTCTCCCCAGCTATTCTTGGGCTTTACACCTTCAAGGTTGGTTGTGATTTTATCTATGATATTTTCTGGGGTCATGATTTTCTTTTACAGCTAACGATCTAGTTAAGGGGCCGCAGCGTAGCGGAGGTCCTGTGAGCGACAGCGAACACACTTGAACTTTTGGTTAGGCTCAAATGTTTTCAATTATAGCTGGGGTGCCGATATAAGTTACATACAAAAAAATACCATTACTAAAGCTTTGAGAAGATGTAGATATTTGTACGCCTAAAATTGCATTTGTTTCTGTTGGTGCGCTATCTACGAATGCATCAATGACATCTTGGTACTCATTTTTCTTGCGATCCAGCAGTCCTCGAATCATACTTTTCTTTGAAACTTCAACGGATCCTGTTACTTGGATCATACCAAAGACCTCTTTGACTACAATTCCTTCTGGAAGATTATCAGTAGTGAATAGTGTTTTTTCCATCTTTATATCCTTATTTTATTTGTGATTATTATGAAGCCTAACGTTTAAATTAAGGGGCGACGATAGTCGTCCCGCTTGAATGATTGGTTAGGCATTTTTGACCTCAATAAACCACTTAGGCTGCATCTCGTCAAAGTCCGTTCTCACGTTTGATGAAAGGTAGTTGGCTGAATCTAAAACAACAGTTTTACTGTCTGCTCGTTTAAACACAACCCAATGCCAAAAGTCTTTTCCATCTTCCTGATGGTGCTTGATTGATAATAGCGCTAAGTCTGGTAATGTTTGCCAAGACTTAAAAGGTATTTCGTTTTTTGACGTTTCAACACCAGATGCAGAAAGCATTTTTCTCACATACTGGGTGTCAGACCAAAGCGATTTGTCTGTAGCATAGATACCCATAGCGTTAGCTGCCTCTTTCATTTCTGAATATGACTTTTCTAGGATGTTAGCTACTGAAGCAATTCCACACCCCGTTGTTTCTTCTTGCACTACTGATTTCAACTCTTACGGCTCCTGTGATGCCTAACGTTCTACATAAGGGGCGCGCGGCTTTTTGCGCGTCCCAACGGAAGCCACGCTTTTTGTGGCTGAAGTGATTTTGATGTTTTTGTTATGCATTTTTGACTTCGATAAACCATTGAGGGTGCATGTCATTAAAATCTGTACGAATATTAGAGGTTAGAGAACTAGAGGAATCTAATACAAAGGGGGCACCATTGATGCGTTTGAAAACAACCCAATGCCAGAAGCTTTTACCGCCTTGTTGACTATGCTTTATCGGCAATAATGCCATGTCAGGGAGCTTATTCCACGATTCAAAAGGTCGTTCATCAGCGGATGTATCGATATCATAATTAGACAACATTTTTCTCACATACTGGGTATCAGACCAGAGTGAGTCATCCTCAGCATAGATACCCATTGTATTCGCTATGGCTTTCATTTCGGAGTAAGTCTTCCCCAGAATATTCGCAACAGAGGCTATCCCACAACCTGTGACTTCTTCTTGTCTTACTGCTTTCATCACTGGTTACTCCTTAAGGCATAACGATCTAGTTAAGGGGCCGCAGCGTAGCGGAGGTCCGGTGAGTGAGAGCGAACACACTTGAACTTTTTGTTATAAGTGTTTTTATTAATGAACAAAACAATGGCCTGAATTATTACACTCTAAAATAATAGCGATCGTAAGCCAAAAAAATAGTAATGTAGATACATATAATCCTACAGCTAAGATTTTTAGAGCTAGATGATTTATTGATATTTGTGCGATTATGTAGATACCGCTTAAAACACAAATTAATTGAATCCATAAAAAAACTGGCTGCAATCCAATATTAAGAATATACCCAATAAATAAAATGAAAGGCACACAGAGGATAGACCAGATAAGAGGAAGTAATCTTTTATTCATATTGCATTTACTTATAACGACTTAAGTAAGGGGCTTTTAAAAAGCGAAGCAGAGCGCCGCTTTTTAAAAGTCCCAGCGAGTGGTAACGAGCGATCTTGACTTGCTTGTTATGTGTTTTACTCATTTAACTCTATAACATTTTTAGCTTGAAAAGTAACTCCCGAGTCTTGTTCAAAATTACGTACTTTAATACCGATATCGTCTAGTTGGCGATGACGAACATCAAGGATCTCCATACCACTTATATAGCCGTTGAACCCTTTTTCGATCTCTAGTTCTACTGGCTGGGTAATCCCCCCATTATTAATGGAGATCAGAAGTAGACATTTTTCTCTGTGTTAGTTTTAATTTCTGAATTGGGGTGATACCACCAATTCCCATATTAGGTCGTTCGTTATTGTAAGTCCATAACCATTGTGTTGCTCTGATTTGTAATTCTTCAATATCTCGATAAATATACTGGCTCAGCCAGTCATACCTCACCGTTCTGTTAAACCGCTCAATATAGGCATTCTGTTGTGGATTTCCAGGCTGTATGAAGGATAGTTCAATATTGTTACTTTCAGCCCATTTCGCCAATTTATGGCTTATATATTCGGGGCCATTATCACACCGTAACCTTTTCGGCTTGCCTCGCCATTCAATAATTTGCTCTAATGAGCGAATGACCCGCTCTGCGGGTAATGAAATATCGGCATCAATCGTTAGTCCTTCACGGTTAAAATCATCAATGACATTAAATAATCGGCAGCTACGGCCATCTGATAACTGATCGTGCATAAAGTCCATCGACCAGCATTCGTTAATATCGTCAGGAACCGCTAACGGCTCTGGTACTGCTCGTTTAAGTCGTTTGTTAGGCTTTATCCGTAAATTCAATTCTAACTCTCTATAGATACGGTAAACACGTTTATGATTCCAAGGGTAACCTTTAACATTGCGTAAATATAAAAAGCACAAACCAAATCCCCAATTACGTTGATTTTGAGTTAAGCCCAGTAGTAAGTCTGCTATTTTTTCATTGTCAGAATTTAACTTCGGCTGATATCTATAACAGGTTTCACTAATCGAAAAAATACGACAGATAAGACTTATACTGACAGCTCGATTGACTATTACTTCTTTAGCCATCACTTTACGCTCAGAAGCTTTTACCACTTTTTTGCCATCGCCTCCTGAATGATTTCAGCTTTTAATCGTTCTTCAGCATACATCTTCTTTAAACGGCGATTTTCTTCTTCAAGTTCTTTCATTCGCGCCATCAATGATGCATCCATGCCGCCATATTTTGAACGCCATTTATAAAAACTTGAAGTGCTCATGCCGTGTTCACGGCATAGCTCTGGGATCGGTACGCCGTTTTCGGCTTGTTTTAAAATAGCTAATATTTGGCTATCGCTAAAATGTGCTTTTTTCATGAATGTTCTCCTGCTGGTAAGCATAAGAGAAAATTCCACTTTTGACTTCAATTATTTTTCGGGGGGATTACCTGAGGATTAGAGCTATAGAGCGATAATACATCAAGGTCAAAATATCCGATGTGCTGATGTATCATTTAAATTTCCTTATGGCTAACGACCGCATCACTTGACGTAAAAAGGGGCGGTTTTTTTGCATCGCAAAAAAAATGACGCTTTTTACGGTCAAGTGGATGCGCTTGTTATATGCTGACTTGCTCATTAAGTAATTTCACTCTTTTAGCTATAATAATTCTTTCACCGGCATTTGTTTCTATTTTTACTTCAAAGAAGCCGCCTTTTTGAAATGGGCTTCCGACCTCTGCTAATACTTCAGCATTAAGTATTGTTGGGTTGCCCTCAAAAGGAATTTCTTTTACCTCTAGAGAATGGTAACCCTCGAATACAATGCTCTTTGGAGTAAAAATGTTATTCTCCCAGTTTTCAGGGTACTGGACATTGAAAACAAGCATATCTCTATTTGGTATTTCTATGACTGACTCTATTTCACAGTCATGCCAATGAATGTTGTCTATTTCTTCCATTTTATTTTTGCATATAACGATCTTAATAAGGGGCTCGCGGTGTTTTTCCGCGAGTCCCAGAGAGCAGAGCGAACGGCTTGATTTTTTTGTTAGCTTTAGACTTAAGAGTTTGAAACATCAGTTTCGATTTCTTTTAGTTCGGCAATACCGTTCTTTATTTTATAACGAACGTGTAAGTACCACGGAAACCCAGCTATCCATAAAAGGAGGAGAACGATAAAAATTATTACGGGGCTATACGATATTCCTGATTTGTATTTTCGTAATTCTATTTTCCCAGAATCTATAGCAGCCCAGATGGCAGTTGCTAATATGAGGGGCACGGTAAGATCAAGACCAATAAGTCCAGAAATTACGAGTGTCAAAAATAAAATACCGATTGTAAATAAAATTGCCCAATACCATTTCATGAATATATTTCCTTATGTTTTAATGAAAGTTAACGCCCAAATCACTTGACGTAAAAAGGGGCGGTTTTTTTGCCTTAGCAAAAAAAATGACGCTTTTTACGGTCAAGTGGATTTGATTGTTAGGCATAATATACTTAGTGAAAAAAGTGATTCTTGTTGAAATATTTTTTTCTATCTTCTTTGCTCTTATTATAAAAATCATCAGCATCTTTTTTGAGATCATCAAGAAACTCTACTGCAACTTCCCAATATATATTAGCTCGCTCTTCATCATTAATTAATGGTTGAATATGCCGTGCAAACCAACCGAACATATAAATATTTATAGTTTTCGAAACAACACCAGTTTTAGCAAGAAATGCAAGCTGCTCTACTTCGCCTAATAAACGATTAAAATCTTGTTCATCTTTTTTTGTACGTTCTAATTCACCTTTTTCCATAGCTTGAATATTGTCTTTTAGAAACTTATTTTCAAATAATTTACTATGAAGCTCCATATACCTAAGAGCATTACTGCTTATTCTCTGTTTGTATTGAAAATACGAGTTAGTTATATAGACTATGAGTGCAATAACAACACCAAAAACTAAAGATATATTTTTATACTTCTCTAAAGACCAGCCTGAATTACAAATAAAAATAATAAGCAATATTAAACCAAGGGATAGACCGCATATTATTTTGTTACATTTACCCATTTCTTTTTCCATATAAAAGTATTTAGTAAGTTTTACAGATGCCTAACGCCCAAATCACTTGACTCAAATTTCAAATAAATATATGGAGTACCATAAGTCCCATTGGCTTCATTTTTACCAATTAAAAAAGACAGAAAAGAAGATAAATCATTAATATACTTTATTTGACTAGCTTGGTTAACCAAGTCATAAGACTCAATATTTAATTTATACTCAGAATTATTATATTTTTCTATTTCTACGGTAGTATTTGCAAGTCCAAAAGGACACTGACAATTAATTCCTGCTTCTATAATGAAACTGCTATTCCCAAAAAATCCCACACTAGATATATCATGTGAAGACCTTACTTCAAAAGGACAGGTAAAATTATATTTTTTCACTTATTTTCCTAGGTTCTTGGAATTTTAATAGCTAACGTTTAAATTAAGGGGCGACGATAGTCGTCCCGCTTGAATGATTGGTTAGGCATTTTTGACCTCAATAAACCACTTAGACTGCATCTCGTCAAAGTCCGTTCTCACGTTTGATGAAAGGTAGTTGGCTGAATCTAAAACAACAGTTTTACTGTCTGCTCGTTTAAACACAACCCAATGCCAAAAGTCTTTTCCATCTTCCTGATGGTGCTTGATTGATAATAGCGCTAAGTCTGGTAATGTTTGCCAAGACTTAAAAGGTATTTCGTTTTTTGACGTTTCAACACCAGATGCAGAAAGCATTTTTCTCACATACTGGGTGTCAGACCAAAGCGATTTGTCTGTAGCATAGATACCCATAGCGTTAGCTGCCTCTTTCATTTCTGAATATGACTTTTCTAGGATGTTAGCTACTGAAGCAATTCCACACCCCGTTGTTTCTTCTTGCACTACTGATTTCAACTCTTACGGCTCCTGTGATGCCTAGCGATTAGCTGTCCCAGCGAACTTGATGCACTTGTTATGTTTTATTTTGTGCATCTATATCGTCTCAACCATTTTCTTTATTTTTACAGCTTTTTCAAAATGGTCTAACTTATGAGTCATTATCCACCATTCTGCCGCTTCCATTAACAACTGAGGATTGGTATTTTTATTTTCGAAAAATGCATAGAATGAAAGGCCAACATTTGTACCTTTAGCTTCTATTTTTCTATTACAAACTTCGATAATTTTTTGTTTTAAAATATTGTTCATACTTCCCTTTGTTTATTTTTTGTAAACATAACGCCCAAATCACTTGACGTAAAAAGGGGATTTGATTGTTAGGTTTGATTATTTTCATACTATGAATGACTTAACTATTAGCTTTTATATCAATTTTTAATTTCCTACCACCTGATATTGAAAAACCATTTTTTTGATAAAAATTTAATGTTCTTTCAAATTCTGGCAATGGGGGTGTGGTAACTTCAAGCCTCTCCCAGTTTTTACTAATAGCAAATTTACTCGCTTTATTAAGTAGCATTAAACCAACCGATTTAGAGCGATATTCTGGACGAATATATAGTTCGGGAATTGTTCCATATTCACCCTCTGAATAAAGAGCATAACTTTCATAAAGCGAGATAAAGCCGATATTTTTTCCGGATGTCTTATCCTTAGCTAAAAAGACCCAATACTTGCCTTTCTCAATTAATGATTTGGCTCGCTTTTCAGTTTCAACTTGATTGTAGTTAAAGGCTGGGGCATAAATTTTTTGCATAATTTCATTCAATAACTCACCAACCATAAGAGATAAATCATAATAGTCTTTTTCGCTTGGGATGATTATTGATATTTCTGACATATTTTTTAAAACCTAACGCTTAAATAACGAGCCGTGCGGCTTTTTGCGCGGTCGCTGTTGATTTTTTTGTTATGTGGTTTTTCGTTTAATATCTTTTATGGGATGTCTTGATATTAGCCCCCACTTGCCGTCATTTTTCTCAGACCCTCTGGCATCAATAGATATTAGATGATTTTTAGTTGTTTCTTCATTGCAACCAATTACAGCTGCTAATGTACTCAAGTTTCGCCATTCAAACGCCTGCTCTTCGAGCATTTCTTTTAGGATCTTCTGCCTAGACTCATCAAGTTCTTTCTGTGTTCTATTTTTAAACCATTCTAGTGCAAAATTACCAAAAATCGTCAGAGCAGAACCAACAATTGCCCCAAGGACCCCAACTAGGCCAATCCAAAATTTGGTATCACCAACGACTCTTGATGCAGTCCGCGTGCATTTGAATTGTTATGTCTCTTTTAATTTATAAGCCATATAGGCTTCCATTTTATGTTTTTCTAGAGAATCCAGAATCTCTTTTTTTGCTTTATTTTTTGATATTCCAATATCATTTATTTCTAAATTTATCATATTGATATTCAAAGTAAGCTCTGATTCGATTTCTGAATTGTTCTTTTCAGAAAACTCAAACATTATTTTACAGCTACCTGAAAAGCCATTGCATTTATATGAATACTGACATGTAAGGCCAAATAGTTGTATGAATTCATGATAATTTTTTTCTTTAACGAAAAATGTTGAATGCAAATCTTTTCCTTTAAGTTTTAGATCGTCTATTTTATCCTTCATCCACTCAAGTTCACTAGGTGGATTTTTTAAATTGTCAGGCGAAAAATGTATGTCTTTTGTATCTGCAAATACAAGGACAGAGTATTTTGAATTTTGTGTTAATTCACTAAGAAATTTAATTCTTCCTTCATTACTAAAATCATTAAATTTTATAGATTTTATATTTTCATTCTGGGATATATGATTATTTGATTTAAAATGCTCAATCATTTCTTCCGCTATCTTATTAGCGAGGTCTTTAGTTTCTTTTGCGGTGTGCGTTAAAGATAGGCTGACCTCCATGTCCTTATCTTCTTTTTTAAATTCAATTCTACCTTTGTGATATGTAGTGTTATCACCCCAATCATTTATTAAATTGTCTCGTGAAATTTCGAAATCAAGTGATATATGATCTGGATTAGAGTTTTCTACAGTAAATACAGGCGGACTAACAAGCTTGCAGACACCAAACTGATCGTTTAACAGGGTGTCATAATCTATTGTATCTGGCAAAGCATCATTTAACGTACTAGTTGAAGACCACGATATACTTCTTGTCTTATATTTAGGGTTATCTTCTTTGGTTTTATATGCCTCCTTTAATTCTGAATATTCGTAAGGTGATATTCCGGTTTTAATTAAAAGTGGGCCTATTGTCTTTTTATCTTCCATAGAGGTGAAAACACCTCTCATACGAGCAATATTTCGTATTTCTGACTGATTTATATTGGACTGTCCTATTAATTGACGTAGGTAGTCACCTGTTGGAAGTAATATTTTTTCATTGTGCATTATTCAAACTCCTGTAATCTGGATTAAAGCTCATCACCTCTATCTTATTACTTAGATTGTTTTCAAAAAGGCTTTTAGCATTGATAACGCTTTCGTTGTGTTCTGCTTTGATATAATTTGGATAAAGAAACAAGTAATCACATTTCATCTCATTGGTGTATTCTTTCGCAGCCTGAATTAATTGAGGTAACTCACCAGAATCAAAATTATCACTTGTTGCTATACAAAATATATCAAGCTCTTCATTTTTAGTTCTTAATACAAATGGTATAACTGGTGAATTTATATATTCAACAGGCAAACAGCTCCCCGCTCTAAGCGTTTGCTTATCTTCATAATTCAATGATGTTTCTGGGTAATAGAGCAATATTTCACGGTCTTGATATTTAGATTTTAAGTGATTAACAATTTTAAATATAAATTCTATTCTTTTATTGTCAACTACATAGATGCTGCTAAACTTTAAATCTTTATCTAGACGACAACTTTCTAATTTTGAAATCACATCATGATATGTTTCATTATGATGTGACAACCAGAAAAGCACACCTGTGTCATTTGTTTTTTTGTAACCATGATACTTTTTAAGCTGTTCTGATTTGAGTGGAGATCTATTAAAACACTCAATTGTATGGGCAAGATCTTTAATATGCTCTTTAAACTTTTTTACAGGATTATTAGGGTACTCAGAGTTAGAGTTCTTTACTGAAATAACGATATTATCTACAGTATTGCTTTCTAGCGCACTCCTATAATTTAACAAATAATCTATTCCATGCGACTCCCTTAATTTTTTCTTTGATTCCTTTCTTGCATGTTTCTGTGCCTTTAAGCAAACAAGTGTTTGGTTTGGCAGTGCATTTTCCCAGCCTATTAGCGAAAAGAAATTGTTTGTAATATTTTCGCCAATCTCACCAATTTTTTTTGATAGTTCACCCATTGAATTCTCCTTATTGATTCACGAGATTAGTGTTTTTTAGACATAACGACCGCATCACTTGACGTAAAAAGGGGCGGTTTTTTTGCATCGCAAAAAAAATGACGCTTTTTACGGTCAAGTGGATGCGCTTGTTATATGCTGACTTGCTCATTAAGTAATTTCACTCTTTTAGCTATAATAATTCTTTCACCGGCATTTGTTTCTATTTTTACTTCAAAGAAGCCGCCTTTTTGAAATGGGCTTCCGACCTCTGCTAATACTTCAGCATTAAGTATTGTTGGGTTGCCCTCAAAAGGAATTTCTTTTACCTCTAGAGAATGGTAACCCTCGAATACAATGCTCTTTGGAGTAAAAATGTTATTCTCCCAGTTTTCAGGGTACTGGACATTGAAAACAAGCATATCTCTATTTGGTATTTCTATGACTGACTCTATTTCACAGTCATGCCAATGAATGTTGTCTATTTCTTCCATTTTATTTTTGCATATAACTTGTTATTAACGGGAAATAAGTTTCCCTGTAATTCCTATACATATACGGACTATAATGCCTAGTAAGTAGATAATCAAGACGAAACAGGGAAATGTTATGGCTTTAGTTCAAAATCAAGCCCAAGCCCGCTCAAAGTTTAAACCGCAGTCTATTCGTATTATGGATCAAGTACGAGAGGTACTTCGTTATCATCATTACGCACTGCGTACGGAGGAGGCATATGTTAAATGGATTTTAGCTTTTATTCGATTTAATGGAAAACGGCATCCTAATACGTTGGGTAAACAAGAGATTGAGGCTTTTTTATCTGATATGGCAACAAATAAAAATTATGCTGCCTCTACGCAAAGCTTAGCTTTCAATTCTATCGTCTTCCTTTATAAGCAGGTATTAAATTTACCCATTGCTGATGATTTAGATCCTATTCGATCAAAAAAACCAGTTCGATTACCTGTCGTATTAAGTCAGGATGAGGTTGGTAAATTACTGTTAGCAATGAATGGTGTTAAGTCTTTAATGGCTAGAGTAATGTATGGCGGAGGATTGCGAGTGATGGAGGTGTTACGTTTACGCATTCAAGATATTGATTTTGGCAATGGGTATTTGATGATTCGAGATGGGAAAGGTGGAAAGGATAGGACGTCACTATTAGCTCCTTCTATTGTTGATGATCTAAAATATCACTTGAAATCAGTGCGACAATTATTTGAACAAGATTTGGAGCAAGGAGTAGCAGATGTTTATTTACCTAATAATCTGTCTAAGAAATATCCAAAAGCGGGAGCCTCATGGGAGTGGCAATATGTTTTTCCGTCACAAAAATTATCTATTGATCCTCGTGGTGGAAAAAATCGTCGACATCATTTGGATGAATCTGGCTTACAAAAAGGAATTAGAGCGGCTAAGAATAAAGTGGGTATTGATAAACGTGTGACGTCGCATACTCTTCGTCATTCGTTTGCTACACATTTATTAGAGGCGGGGACAAATATTCGGGTGGTACAAAAATTATTGGGCCATGCCGATGTGAAAACAACGGAAATTTATACACATGTGTTACAGCAAAATCTTCAGGCAGTTACGAGTCCATTGGAGTCGATTTCTAAGTTATTACTTCGAGGGAAATAGCTGTGATATTTGTCGTTCTTAATTTAAATGAAAATGATGGTGCGGAGTGAATATGAGATTGGGTAAACTACTTATATCTTTGCTTGTATTTACTCCAGCACTTGCCTTCGCTACGGGAAACACAACAGATGTTGTGACGCTCTTTATGTTGTTTCTTTCTATTATGGCTGCAGGCGTTCAGGCAACAGTGGTGGGTATTTTATTATCGATGTCATTATTCAAACATCAATGGCTTGTTATTGTGTCTTTCATCATCAGTGTTTTGAATTTATTATTTTTCTTTGTATCTATTTTAGCTCTTGGTCAATTTGGTCAGGCAGATCTTATTGTTTGGATTATCATTATCGTTGTTCTGGTGGCTAGTCCGGCATTTATTCTAATGACGTTTATAACCCCAACAAGGCAATATAAAAAATTGCAGGGAAGTGATGAAGTATAACTATTGGAAAGGCTCCCTGTTATTTTGGTGATGCTGATGATTATTATTGCTTGGACTTTGAAGCTGTCATTACAACAACATCTTCAGTTAAATAAGCATAAGGAGATTTAAACGGATGAATTTAGTGAAGCTAACATTATGGCTAATACTCGCGATGCCTATAATGGCATTTGCACATAGTGGACGTATTCCTGGAGGCTTGATTCTTGGGATTATTGTGGGCTGGCCAGCAATGTTTTCGGCAATTCATTGCTTAATAGTATTATTAGTGAACTGGAAAAAGTTATTTAAATATCCTTCCTTAGTCATAATATCAACGATTATTACCTTTTTTACGTCACTACTTTTAGCCGTGTCAGCGTTCATGTACGCCATAGTATTAGGCGATACAGTAATGGGAAACAACAACTATTATTCACAACATGGTTGGGAGTTATTAGCCTTGTTCTTTGTCATATTGGCCAATTTCTGGATGATTAAATGGGCATTTAAAACACCAAGAAAGCAGCACCAACTAGAATTTAATAACAAGGACATGACTAGCTCGATTAATGAAGCTTTAGGCATTAAAGACAATAAAGGATCAACATGAAAGCAATAACGTTAAGCTGTGCCATTCTATGGGCATTGGCAACACTCTTTTCACTTTATAATCTAACATTGGGTGGATTTCCAATCACAGAAATATTTTTAGGCTCAATAGTAGATGGGTTTGAGTCAATTGTTTGGTTTCTGTCTGATATCGCGATGACGGTTTTCTTTTTTGTATTATGGCAAAAACAGGCTTAGTTTTGATTACAGTCAACGGCACAATGCCGTAGAATAGTTCGCATTAAGAAAATGGAGAAAATGATGTTAGATGCTAAGAAAATTGAAGAGATTGCAAATTCAATAAGTGGTGCATTGCCGAGTGGTTTTACTGCGATACAAGCTGATGTTGAAAAAAATATTCGTGCTGCAATGAGTGCAACCTTTGCTAAGTTAGACTTAGTGACTCGTGAGGAGTTTGATATTCAAACTCAAGTGTTACACCGCACTCGTGAGAAATTAGACGCTTTAGAAAAGCAAGTTGCTGAATTAGAAAAAAACAAATAAGAGAAAAAGAATGTCTGAATTTAATAATGTAACTATCACTCGTGAAGCGAATGTATATTTTGATGGTAACGTCACTAGCCGTGCTGTTATTTTTGCTGATGGTTCAACAAAAACGCTAGGTATTATGATGCCGGGTGATTATACCTTTGGTACAGCTAAAGCTGAATTGATGGAAATTATGGCGGGTGAACTCACATATCGTATAGATGGAACGGATGAGTGGATTGCAATTAAAGGCGGTGAATCATTTAATGTACCTGCTGATTCTTCATTTGATTTAAAAGTGACACAATTAGCAGACTATTGCTGTTCATACCTAGATTAACTTGAACAGGGGGATAAGAGAAAAAGTTATTTGGCTTTACTAAACCTGTCATTCCCACGTGTTGGTAGTGGGAATATAATATAGATTCCGGCTAAAAGCATACCGGAATGACGAATTAAGAAGCTAAATCCCGATTTCAGGCGAGACTAAATACATAGCTTCAACCAAGGATGGTGATTAATGAGCATAGCAACGGTAAAAAGTCGGGCAATAGTAGGTGTTGATGCACCGTTGGTGACCATTGAAGTTCATATTTCGAATGGTCTACCCAGTTTATCTATTGTTGGAATGTTGGAAACAGCCGTTAAAGAAAGTAAAGACCGTGTACGTTCAGCTTTGTTGAATTCACAGTTTAACTTTCCACAACAACGAATCACAATTAACTTAGCACCAGCAGATTTACCTAAAGAAGGAGGCCGTTTTGATTTGCCTATTGCATTAGGTATTTTGGCTGCATCTAATCAATTATCGGTAAGTTCATTAGCGGATAAAGAATTTATTGGTGAATTAGGTTTAACGGGTGAGTTACGATCTGTTCGAGGCGTGTTACCAACAACATTGGCAACATCTAAAGCTAAACGAGAGTTAGTATTGCCCTTGGATAATGCTAAAGAAGCGGTATTAATTGAAGAGGCGATAAGCTTTGGTGCCGGTCACTTATTGGATGTTTGTGCTCATTTAGGAGGGCAAAAACGTTTAGATATGGCTGAAAAAAGTGAATTAATCTCTGCGGTTAATTATCCTGATTTAGAAGATGTTCGTGGTCAAGCTCATGCAAGACGAGCTTTAGAAATTGCAGCAGCGGGTTCACATAGTTTACTTTTTTCTGGGCCACCCGGAACGGGTAAAACAATGTTAGCAAGTCGTTTGCCAAGTATTTTGGCGGAAATGACAGAACAAGAAGCAGTTGAAACGGCAACTGTGCACTCTATTTCATCGCAAGGATTTAAAGTGGAGCAGTGGCGACAACGACCTTTTCGAACACCGCATCATACTGCTTCGGCAGTGGCGATGGTGGGAGGAGGGAGTAATCCTCGACCCGGTGAAATTTCATTAGCGCATAATGGTGTATTATTTCTTGATGAATTACCTGAATTTGATAGAAAAGTATTAGAAGTGCTGCGAGAACCGATAGAATCTGGCAAGATCACGATCTCTCGGGCTGCAAATCAATCTGAATTTCCTGCTAGGTTTCAACTTGTAGCAGCAATGAACCCCTGCCCATGTGGTTATTTGGGGGAAGCTCGTTGTCATTGTACGGAAGAGCAAGTTAGACGATACAAGGCAAAAGTATCAGGCCCGTTAATGGATCGTATTGATATGTTGCTTGAAGTTCCACCGGTGGCAAAGTCAATGTTACGACCTGCTGCAAAAGGTGAAAAAGAAGAAAATAGTGCCACAGTACGAAAACGAGTATTGATGGCAAGAGAGATACAAATAAAACGGGCAAATAAAGCCAATTATTTGTTAGAAAATAAAGAGATAGAGGTTTATTGCAAGTTGAGTGATAGTAATTATCAATTATTAGAGCAAGCGATTAGTCGTTTAGAGATGTCTGCCCGTGCATATCATCGTATTTTGAAGGTGGCACGGACAATTGCTGATCTTGCTGGTTCAGAACATATTCAAACACTCCATTTAAGCGAAGCTATTGGCTATCGTCGATTGGATACTAGGACACATTAATTAGTGCATGATTTAAATCCGCCGCAGCGGGATGCTGCGCGTCATGTAGATGGACCTCTACTTGTTTTAGCCGGTGCTGGCAGTGGTAAAACTCGAGTTATAACTAGAAAAATAGCCTATTTGATTGAGGAATGTGGCATTGCTGCTCGTAATATTGCCGCGGTAACATTCACTAATAAAGCGGCTAGAGAAATGAAAAGTCGTGTTGCCCAATTAATGGCCTCGCGAGGTTCATCTGCACGTGGTTTGATGGTGTCTACTTTCCATAACCTTGGCTTGAATATCTTACGCAAAGAATTCGCTCACCTTGGCTATCGGTCAGGTTTCTCAATCTTTGATCAGCAAGATTCCTTGGCAGTATTGCGTGATTTAATGGGCCGAGATTTCGCGGCAGATAGTGAACATGCCGAGCAATGTCAGTGGCAGATCTCTGAGTGGAAAAACGATATGATCATGCCTGAACAAGCCATGATTATTGCTGAAGATGAACAACAAGGTGCAGCGGCAAAAGTTTATCAACGTTATGTTGCAGCATTACATGCCTATAATGCGGTCGATTTTGATGATTTAATATTAAAGCCGGTACTGTTATTTCGTGATTTTCCTGATGTATTAAAAAAATGGCAGGCTAAAATCCATTATCTACTGGTGGATGAATACCAAGATACCAATGGTTGTCAGTATGAATTGGTAAAACAACTGGTGGGTATTCGTGAAGCTTTGACCGTCGTAGGGGATGATGATCAATCTGTTTATTCTTGGCGTGGTGCAAAACCTGAAAATCTTGTGCAATTACAGAAAGACTTTCCTCGTCTTAAACTGATAAAACTTGAGCAGAATTATCGTTCTATGGGGCGTATTTTACGAGTCGCTAATCAACTTATTAGTAATAACCCTCACATCTTTGAGAAGAAACTATGGAGTGCAAGAGGCGAGGGTGATCCGATCCGAGTTATTGCCTGTCGAGATGAGTTTCATGAATCTGAGAAGGTGGTGTCAGAGCTGCTTTATCATAAGTTAAAAAATAATGCTGAATTCAAAGATTACGCTATTTTGTATCGAAGTAACCATCAGTCTCGCCCGATTGAACAGATTTTACGTGAACATGATGTGCCGTATATTTTGACAGGGGGAACCTCTTTTTTCTCGCGTGTTGAAGTTAAAGACATTATGGCTTATCTACGACTACTTGCTAATCAAGATGATGATAATGCCTTCTTACGAGTTATTAATACGCCTAGACGAGGTGTTGGAGCGACTACCTTGCAAGCTTTAGGTAATTACGCAGCAGAGCGTAAAACAAGTATGTTTGGTGCTTGTTTTGAAATAGGCTTAGCCGAGAGAATCAGTGCTAAGGCTATGGGACATTTAGAATACTTTAGTAAATGGCTTGTCGATATTGCTGATCGTGCTGAACATGGTGATTTAATGGAAGCAATCAGAGATATGATTGAAGAAATTGATTATCGTGCTTGGTTAGAAGAAGTCACTGGCGATCCGAATCAAGCGATTCGACGTATGGACAATGTTGAAGAGCTATTGACGTGGATATCACGCATCATTGAGAAAGACGATGAAAAGAAAAGTATTGGTGATATTGCTTCGCGATTAATTTTAATGGATTTACTAGAACGACAAGCTGATGAAAACCAAGAAGATGCCGTAAGTTTGATGACTTTACATGCTTCGAAAGGACTTGAGTTTCCCCATGTTTATATTATTGGCATGGAAGAAGAAATTCTGCCACACCGTACCAGTATTGAAGAAGATGATGTTGAAGAAGAACGTCGTTTAACCTATGTGGGCATTACTCGTGCTCAACGTAGCTTGGTATTTACCTTGGCAAATTCACGTAAGCGTTATGGTGAGAAAGTAGCTTGTGATGAAAGTCGTTTTTTGCGTGAACTGCCAGCAGAAGATCTCATTTGGACAAGTGAAAAAAGTAAGGTTGATCCCGTAGAGCGTAAAGAACGCGGTAAAGCTAATATAGCTAATATTCGGGCAATGCTTAAATAAGCTGAACTCTGGATTAGCACAGCCATCCAGCGCCTTTATTTTAGCGGCTCTCTGCGTTAGATTGACTTCCAATAGCTCGCTATTGCTACGTAAATCTGCCTTGATATCCACTAAAATAAAGACACTGGCTATATGATTATAGGCTTGCTTTATCTATTCGGAGCCGTGTTCGTTTATAAGTGATTGTAATCTAGGATGTTACTGACTATCCTTATCCACAGTTCAGGTTAAATAGCTTAAACTAGGCTTAATCTGGCAGAATGAACTTTTGAACTAGGTGGCAAGCGACAGCTATTCAATCCAAAGCAGAGAATTAAAAAAAACAAGAATTCAAATATTGCATAGGGTGTTAATTAGGAGTCATTTATTCATCATGAGATGGACACATTTTATTATTCTACAGTGCCTACTTATTGCAGTAGTGTTTACCGTTATTTACATCCATAAAGACAATGTTAATGTACATAAAATACCACCAGAATCATTATCAAAGTGGTACAAACCAGAGAATAAACGACAGGAGTGGTTGCATAATATGTTTAAACTCCGCCGTGAAATACAGGCGGTTAAACTATATTCCTCCAGTGATGAGGATGAACTTTTAGATAAATGGACTGAGCAGTTAAGCAAACATTATCTTAGAATCACTGAGATGGTTCCTGAATGGAATAAAAAGCTAGATGTGGACGCATTAACCCGCTTACAAGAAAGCGTTAAAGGTAGAGAGCAGCAAGGTATATCCCTTGCACTTGATGATTTAGGTGCTAGCTGTGACTCATGCCATCGAGATTACCGAAACACGGTTGCCACCATGTTCCGTACGCCAGACTTTTCATCGGTCAAACTGAGTCAACCTGTCGAATATAAAGAGCATATGAAAACACTGATTCGACAAGTGAACCAGATAAAAATTGCCTCTGAAGATGGCAAGCTAGATGTTGCATTATCTTCCTTGTCTGAACTCAAGCATGGCATTCAATTACAGGGTGAAACCTGTGTACAGTGCCATAAAAAAGATATTAAAATATATCCCAGTGTGAAAGTCACAAAAACGATAGCAAAGCTAGAACAGAGCCTAGCCACAGGAACAGATAAGGAGCGAGGGAAGGCACTAGGCGCATTGGCTGTGCAGGCATGTGCTAGCTGCCATGGTACACATCGTATCGCTTATGATAATAGGACGTTTTTTGTCGATGGACCTAATTGGCGAGAGCTGATAAAACACTAGCCTGAAAACGCTGAACTTATAGTGAATCTATACTATAACTGAGCTGAGCTTAGATAGCTTTTGAGCCAAAGCAGACATTGATTAATCTCTAATAAACTGGGATTATTGTGACTCTGGATATAAAAATATAAATCAATGGAGTTTGATCTCCTTGGTTCCCATTATGCACCCTTTGACCAATGACCTGACTTTATGACTACCGATAAAAAACTGCACCCGCGTAACCAACATAGTGATGGCTATAACTTTACACGCTTAGTGAAACAGTCGCCGGAACTTGAGGCTTTTACACGCCACAATCCGGCAGGTGAGATTACCATCGACTTTCATGATGATCAGGCGGTGCGAGCACTCAATCAGGCATTGCTCAAGGCACATTACAATATTAACTTTTGGGATATTCCTGCCAGCTATTTGTGCCCGCCAATTCCTGGTCGTGTTGACTATATTCATCACCTAGCAGATCTGCTCGCCAGTGATAACAATCAAGTCGCTCCCCATGGGCGAAACATCAAGGTGTTGGATATCGGTACCGGTGCCAATCTGGTATATCCACTCACAGGTCAAAGTGAATACGGTTGGCATTTCACCGGTGTAGATATAGATCCTACGGCCATCAAAGTGGCACAGCAGATTTGTCAGTTCAACAAACTGAATATCAAACTTAAGTTACAAAAAAATCCTGAGGATATATTTAGAGGGGTGATCGGCTCACACGATTTTTTTCATCTGACCCTATCCAACCCACCTTTTCATGCTTCGGCTGATGCCGCAAAAAAAGGCAGCCAGCGTAAGTGGAAAAACCTTGGTAAAGGGACACAGAATAAACTTAACTTCGGTGGTCAGAATGCTGAACTTTGGTGTCCAGGTGGAGAGGTAAAGTTTATCGCTACCATGATTAAGCAGAGCGTGGAATTTGCTGATCAATGTCTATGGTTTAGCTCACTGGTGTCAAAAAAGGATAGCCTTAAACCACTTTACAAAATTTTAGAAAAAGTTAAAGCCGTTGAAGTCAAAACCATCGATATGGCGCAGGGGCAAAAAGTTAGTCGCTTTATCGCTTGGACTTTTATCAAAAAAGAACAACGTCACTTATAGTTTAAATGTGGGGTATAAAGCTGATCCCCATGAATTTGTACAATTAAGAGCAATGGCACTATGACCATGAATCAGTAGGTTACTTGGATTATCTAACTATTGAATATTTGCATGCTCAGCTTGGTTTAATGATATCTAGGGCCAATTGACTAAACTGTGTTTTAAAGGACCGCATTCAACCCAGAGCAGACAATGAAGCTCTTTAATATCAACAAGAAAATACCTCAATAGATGAATCGCTGTCTATACCCGTTATCATTCAAAAACACACCGTTCGTCCTGAGTTTGTCGAAGGATGGTTCGACAGGCTCACCATGAACGATAAAAACCTGTATCTTCATCTGTCATGGGTATAATCCATGTCCGAAATCAGTTCCGCATTACATATCGTATCTGTTTAGTGAGTCAAGGGCTTTATGATCCGTATAAAATAGCTTGTCCTCTATTTTCTTTCGCTTTATATAAGGCTTCATCTGCTTTTTTAAGTAAGCGCTCAGCATGAGTATCATGCTCAGGATAAAGACTAATGCCAATGCTTGTCCCAATAGAAAGACTTTTCCCTTTGATTTCATAATTCATTGAGAGCGATTGAATTAGGTTTTCAGCAATTTTGATAACTTTATTTGATGAAGAAGGCCTATCTAGGAGGATGACAAATTCATCACCGCCTAATCGTGCCACTATGTCTGTATCACGTAAAGCATCTTGCATGCGTTGAGTCGCCGCGATTAATATTTTGTCACCATACTCATGACCATAGGTATCGTTTATCGCTTTAAAATGATCAAGATCAATAAAGAGAACAGCAAATAATTGTTTCTTCTTCTCAGACTCTGACGAATCCCCACAAAATATTCATTTAAAACAATCAACTAAATAAAATAAAAAGGAACTTTCACAGCATTTAATGATCTGATCAGTTACTAGACATAACAGAGCAGAAAACACCGTGAAAGCAGCCACTATATTGAACCAACTTTTACGTGATGTCACGCCCTCAATGCATAAAGTAAGACGAACCAGTTTAAATGCCATGGTGACCAGTCTCATTTCAGGTGCACAATGCTCCGTGACAGGATTAGGGCGCAATATTGATAGCCAAACAACAGAGAAACATCAGATAAAACGTAGTATGCGATTATGCAGTAACCCGCATCTTCAATGTGAAATAAGCACCATTTATACCTTAATGGCTCGCCGTATCATCGGAGAACATAAACAGCCTATTATTTTAGTTGATTGGTCTGATTTAGATCCTAGAAAACAACACTTTCTATTGCGTGCTTCAATCGCAGTTGATGGACGGTCTTTGACCGTGCTTGAACAGGTTTATCCACTTAGCCATAAAGATAAACCCAGTGTTCATAAAGAGTTTATGACCAAACTAAAATCAATATTACCCGCGTACTGTAAACCGATTATTGTCAGTGATGCTGGGTTTAGAGTGCCTTGGTTCAAATTGGTTGAATCGCTAGGCTGGGACTTTGTGGGACGTGTTAGAAATAAAACCATGTGCAAAAAGAAAGTAGAGAGTGACTGGGAACTCACCAAGGACTTATATCAACACGCCACCTGTGTCGCTAAATCATTAGGCTGTTATATGATGCGGCGTAAAGACAGCTTTGATTGCACATTAGTCATTTATAAACACGCACAGAAAGGAAGAAAGAAACTGACCGCAACAGGAGAGCGAGCACGACGCAGTTCAAACTCACTTTCAAATGCTAGCAGAGAACAAGAGCCGTGGTTATTAGCCACTTCGCTGTCTACATCGACAACACAAGAGTCAAAAAAAATAGTGAAAATATATCATACCCGCATGCAAATAGAAGAGAGCTTTAGAGATCTAAAAACGGGCCTTAATTTTAATGACAGTAATACCCGAACATTGGCGTATTTATCTGTTTTATTATTACTTGCCATGCTTGCTCAATATGTATTGTTCTTACTTGGAATGGCCGTTAAAATAAGCAAGAAACACCTTAGATATCAGGCTAATTCAGTTAAAACTAAAGCCGTCTTATCCTACCAATTTATTGGATTAAGAGCGTTTAAAGACAGATATTTGAAGTTAAGAAAGCGAGACTGGCAGGCCGCTATCCATAAAATAGGGCAGTTGATGACAGAGCCGCTTAATGTTTAGTTGGTTTGTATTTCGTGGGGATCGGTCAGTCTCAGACTCAATGATTATTTCATCAAGCTGATTCATAAATTGTCTTCGGTTAGCAATCCCCGTTAACTCATCCATATAGGATAGTTTATGTAATTGTTCTTCAATTTTTTTACGCTCTATGATGCTGGCCATTGCTTTTGCACTAGCACCTAGAAAGTCTTGTTCTAATTTAGTTGGATGATGACCGTGTTTTACATAGAGATTTAATACGCCAAGTGTTTTTCCTTTTGACACAATCGGCATATTGTAATGACCGTGTGGTTGCATGCCTTCAGGACGAATATTATGGTCATGATCAATGCAATTTCGAAAGAGTAACTCTTGGGCATTTGCAGCTTTCCCACACAGACATTGGCCAAACTGTATATGGCCACACATACTTAACAGTGGCTCGCCAAGGTTATGATAAGCCACCATCTTCAGCCCCGAACCTGTTTCATCGGTTAGGAAAACACAGCCTTTTTCCTCCAAAGAAAGCCAAGGTATACTTAGTACAACCAATAATATCTTTTCCATTTGGTCATTAAGTGAAATCTGCATGAGGGAGATATTGAGCATTTCATTCAACGTATCTTGAATATCACTACGTTGTTTAAGCTCGACCATCCCCTGCTGATAGGTTTCAACTTGCTTGTTGAGTTCGACTATTTCTTGTTTTAGCTGGATATGTTCGTTATTCATAATTACTCATTTAAGAATATCTGGACTTCCCAGATTTCATTAGACAGTCTGCAATTCCGAAAAGTACGTTTCCTTAAATTTAGCAGCTGAAACACATCTGTATGTGAGTGACGCTTTTTAGGATTGTAAAACATTGCTATAAAATCAAATATCTCAGCTTTCGCATTGAGTATCTATTCTTTCGGATAATTCTCTATTTTGATGGTAGCAAAAAACTTTCAACAATGACAGTTTCCACGGCGATTCATGCTTACTATTTCACATTGACCAACTCTGCTTTATACCCATCATTGGAGATGGGTATAAAGATAAAAGTGTTTAATGCATTGAAAGGAGTGTTACACAATCCATGAAGTCACTAAATCTAGGTGTCAAATAAGCCAAGAAAATTTGTTCGAGAGAGTGGGTTTCCACTACGTAGTATTCGCTGGTGGTGGCTGGTCGAGACTGTGACCTCGTGACGTGTCAAGCCGTCGATACAAAAGACGCCCCAAGGAAAGTACGAAGCTTTAATGTGAAAGAGGTATTTAAAGTGGTGAAGTAGTCATCTTTGATGAGGCGTATTGGATAGAGCTCAAAGGGCGAGTATCAGTGAGAGAAGTAATCATAAACAGTGGCGTTCTTTCTAGCTAACGCGATAAATAAGCCAGCTGCGTTAAACAAATGACCGCTTTTGGCACTGAGCGGACTGTTAAGTTGTATTATTTATCCAGAGTTCAGGTTATTTAAGGTGGCGGCTAAACTCTGGACAAACGGTGTTTATCCAGAGTTTAGATTAAGTATTACTATTTATTTATCCCACTGAAAATCATCAGCTGATTCTTCATCAGCATCTTCAGGGCGATACATGATTTGAACACCATGCAGGAAGTTACGTAAGATTTGATCTTTACATTGTCTAAAATGTTTGTGATCCGCTCTACGGAAAAAGGCACTTAACTCGTGTTTGCTGATACGAAGGTCTGCAAGCAGTAGGATTTCTAAGATATCCTCATCACGAAGATCGAGTGCGATTTTTAATTTACGAAAGACAATATTATTATTTATCTTTTTTTCAGGAGCGGGTTGAACACCTTCTTTTTTGCCACGGTTAGTATTAATTAAGCCATTTAAAAATGTGGCCAGTTGGACATCAGGGCAATTTTTATAATCAACATCGCCTTCTTTCTTCATCCAACTGCTAATTTGGGTACGACTTACTTCTGACTCTGCAGCTGCAAAGATTTTCATCATTTTGTCATCGTTATAATTATAGGTATAACGAAGACGGCGTAAAACATCATTATTAGTCACAAGGTGTTCCTGTTGTAAAAAGCAGTAGGCTGCTTAAATTATTTGTCTCTAAAGTTGTCAGTATAGCTCTATGTGGCTTTCAGCAATATAGTTAATACTTATTATCTGCTAAGCTTGACTGATATTTCCAAAGATTTAGTAAACATATGACTCAAAAACAAGCTAATAATCCATTGCATGCGATTACTCTCGAACAAATTCTTACAAATCTAGTAGAACAACTAGGCTGGGAAGAAATGGGCCAGAAGATCGATATCAACTGCTTTAATAGCGATCCTAGTATTAAATCGAGTTTGAAATTTCTTAGAAAAACGGCTTGGGCGAGAGCTAAAGTAGAATCACTTTACGTTAAAACAGTGGAGAGTTCTGATTAGCTATAGCGGCCAGAGTTGGATTCCTAACAGCATAAATTGTATCGATAAAGCCAAGCAGAAGAGTGTCACAAGACTATAAATAGAACGAAAGCCTTTAGCTTTAATATTCTGAGAGCCAATATAAACTGCAATTGCTGTCACGAAGAAAGAAAACTCACTGACGACCAATAAGGTCAGCAGTGGTAATGTTGTTGTTCCATCACTATTTAGCTCACTACCTTTTAAAACGAGTAGTAATAAAAATGCAGTTAGCGCTAGGGCGATATACGGAAAGTTAATTGTTCTCATGTTTTATACTTAGCTATAAAAAAGCCCGCATTATGCGGGCTTTTTTAATGAATCTTATTTAACTTGCGATAACATGTGGTCAACAGCCGCTTTGACATCATCATCACTTAAATCAGGACGACCACCGCGAGCTGGCATCATATTAAGGCCATTGATTGCATTTGAATAAAGGACATCAATACCTTTTTCAATACGTGGAGCCCAGTCAGATGCTTTACCTAGCTTAGGTGAACTCATCATGCCGGTGCTATGACACAGAGCACAGACTTGAGCTACTACTTCTCCACCAGTCATGCTAGTAGGAGCTGCTGTCGCAACAGGAGCAGGTGCTTCACCCACATAAACTTCAGCTACAGGTTTGATACGTTCAGCAATATCTTCATCCGTCATGCTGGCTGGCGTGACAACGTTTTTTGCAACATCTTGCATTGTTGAAAGTAGGACGTTGATTAAGCCAAATACAATGACGAATATGACAATACTACCAACAAAGAATTTACCTGTATTTTGAGCGCTCATGGTGAAACCTTAACTGTAAATAAGTAAGTGATTAATTATACTGGGATTATGAGTTTGATGGAACTTTAATCCACCAACTCCCCATTGCGCCATTCACCTTTCTCTCGCGTACCATCCGGCCATGTGTATATTCCAGTACCGTGTTCATTACCATTCTCCCATTGACCCGCATAAGAGCTCCCACTGGGCCAGCTATAGGTACCGTAACCATGTTGGTAGTCATCTTTCCAGCTACCTTCATATTTTTGACCATCAGCCCAAAAGAGCGTTCCTTGGCCGTGATAGTCATTATATTTCCATTCACCTTGGTATTTATTCCCATTGGCTTGTATTGTTGTGCCGTAACCATGTTTCTTGCCGTTTACCCATTCACCAGTATGAGTTGCTCCATCTGCCCATTTTGACGTGCCATAGCCATGTTTTTCACCCTCTTGCCACATGCCACTATGTTGGCCGCCATCATCGTATTTATATATGCCTTGTCCATTGTCACAGTCACCGGCACAGCGAGTGTCAGAGAGCGGTGTCGTTGGCTCAGCCTCGGAATAAGTTTCAGTCTCCTTTTCTATCGGGCCAAATAGTGCAAAGCACACTAATAGTCCAGCCAATAAGTTGGCAATATTGTGCTGCTCTGAGTTGCTAATAGCGCCTATAATTGCTGTTGCTATGGCACCAACAATAAAGCCAATAATGATGGCAAAGATAACATTACCAAAACTGCCACTAAAGGCATTCAACACTTTGCTATAGATGTCTTCTATAGCGAATGTATCTGCAAAAAATACTGAAAAGGTTGATATCAGTGTTATGCCAATGAGTATCATTGATACAAAGCTAATCCAGTCAACTAGACTTACATCATTATCTGCATTATCTGAATTATCTAAGTCTTTCGGCTCGGTAGTCTCTGTTTGTTGCTTTTGGGGTTTAGCTTTAGGAGGAGGGGAGCTGGGCTGTTCGGCTATTAATACATAGTCATCATGACGACTTTCGATTAGGCTCATTTTATTACAGTTGGGGCAAATAAGTTTTGCCTGATTATTTTTCAGATCAATAGAATCTGCTCGGGCTGTAAATGAATGCTGGCAATAAGGGCAGTCTGCAATAAAAGAGATAAGGCTCATTATTTATTACTCCTCAATGGCTGTTAAAGTGATTTTTCCTATGGTTGAGCCTAATAGTAATTGTTGATGTGCTTTGTTGATATTATCGGCATTGATGGGGCCGATAGTTGATGTCAAAGTACTACTTAATTGGCCGTTATCGAGTAATTGGGCAACGCTATTGAGTAGATGGTGCTGAGTCAACATGTCAGTTGTTTTGAACATAGGGCGGGTAAACATAAACTCCCAGACAAAGCCGGCACTTTTAGATTTTAAACAATCTAAATCGTGTTTTTGTTGAGTGCCAACAATACTGCAAATCATGCCTTGTGGAGCAATGAGTTCAGCCATTGCTTCAAAATGTTGATCAGTGCTATTTAGACATAATATATAGTCAGGATCATCAATAGCTAAGGTTCTATATTGAACAGCAAGATCACTATGATGATTGAGCACATGGTCAGCCCCTAATTTACGGCACCATTGTTCAGATTCTGTACGAGAAGCAGTGGTAACTACATTGAGTTTGCCAACTACTTTTGCTAATTGAATCGCAATTGAACCCACACCACCTGCACCACCGATAATAAGTATGTTTTTGCCTTTATCTATATCGGCAATAATCTTTAATCGTGAAAATAAGGCTTCCCAAGCGGTAATGCTTGTTAATGGCATCGCTGCTATTTCTGATGGAGATAATGATTTTGGTGCATGGCCGACAATGCGTTCATCCACTAATTGATGGCTGGCATAACAACCGGGTCGAGTGACATCTCCTGCATAAAAGACCTTATCACCCACCTTGAATAGTTCGACATCATCACCTATAGCAGTCACTGTACCTGATGCATCCCAGCCGACAATTTTAGGCTCAGCTAAAGGTGACTTTATACCTGCAATCACTTTGGTGTCAACAGGGTTAACAGCAATGGCATCGATCTTAACTAATAAATCGTGACCTACTGCTTCTGGTGTATGTAATTCAATTAATTGTGCTTGTGAGTCATTACTATTAAAGCCAAATGCTTGCATAATATGTTTACCCTTTGATATTTTATTATTTCAGTAATTCTCAATACATTTTATTGTAATGAAAATACTGACTGCCATTATCTTGCTTCTGTAGCATTAATTATTACTCAAGCGTCCCACTATTACTTATCGCAGCCAATCTGATAGGCCGAAATAATGACCGATTTAAGCTCGGGGTGTTGATTGATATTATCAATGTCGAGTTGTTGTTTGATCATTGGAGCAAGTTTATTTAGTAACGCATGCTCATGCCAATCACGTTCAAAAGCAACTTGGTCAAAATGATCATTTTGGATAAAGTGAGTTACTTCACCTTCTGCGTCACTAAATATAATATCTTCAGCGAGTAGCATTTCATATTCATAAGAGTAGTTATCAATATTGTTTAATGATGCAATATATTGATGAAGTGGAGGAATAGTACTGCCCTTTGTCATGATCTCATCAAGATCTAATATGACACTCGGCTTATGTTCTTTACCTTTAAAACTAAACTCAATACGTGCGGTAATTTTATTCATAATAGTTTCTTTAATGCTGCTAAATAATCTGATTCAGAAGGAGGCTGGTTATTTCTTTGTGCCAGCCATAGGCTTTCTGTTAAACATTCCATCATTTGATGTTCAGTCTCATGAGCATTGGCAAACTTGGCTTGTAACTTCTGATATGCCTGACGAATTCCGGCTGGCCTGTCTGTTGATATTTGCTCATGTAGAGAAATATGTAAGCCCATATGTAAAAAGGGATTGGTCTGGCCATCTTCAACAAAATACTCTTGTTGCAAACTGGCATCACTGTTAAATATCTTATGGTATTCAGGATGTTCTTTTATGACCTGAGCGACCATTGACTCTAAGGCTGATAAGGATTCATTCGCCTGACTTTTCTGCCAGACATCATGATACATTTGGCGTAGTTGTTGTCTGTTTTGACCAAACATTATGCTTTGTTTAACTTCTTTTGTTGGCGACGAAAATCATCACAAAGATGAGAGACAGCACAGTTATTACATTGTGGTTTTCGAGCAATACAAACATAACGACCATGAAGAATCAGCCAATGATGGGCATCTTGTTTAAATTCAGCCGGTACCACTTTCATCAAACGATCTTCAACTGCTCGTACTGTTTTCCCCTTAGCCAAACCGGTTCGGTTTGATAGGCGAAATAGGTGTGTATCAACAGCAATGACAGGATGTTTGAATACAGTATTAAGAATGACATTAGCTGTTTTTCGACCGACACCGGGAAGTGCTTCTAATGCTTCACGATCATCGGGTACTTCACCACCGTGTAGCTCAAGTAATTGTCGACAGGTTTTAATGACATTTTCAGCTTTGCTATTAAACAGGCCAATGGTTTTAATATACTGTTTAAGACCATCGACACCGAGATCAAGAATACTCTGTGGCGTGTTGGCAACAGGATAGAGAATATCAGTTGCCTTATTAACTCCAACATCAGTGGCTTGAGCAGATAAGATGACAGCAATTAATAATTCAAATGTACTGGCGTAATTTAGCTCTGTTGTGGGTTCAGGATTCGTCGCTTTAAGCGTTGCGAAAAACTCGTGTCGTTGAGCTTGATTCATACTTGTGCAGGCAGCGCTTCTGTTGCAGTCGTTTCATTTGATTTTGTCTTCTGGCGAGCATCAACTACATTTTTTAACGCGACAATCAAACCCAAACCAATGAATGCACCGGGGGGTAATAATGCCATTAGGAAACCACGATAATCTTCAAATACAATAATGGTCATATTTCGTGCACCTTCACCAAACATCAAGTGTGCTTCACTTAAAATAGTGCCTTGGCCAATTAACTCTCGTACTGCACCTAATAATACAAGTACAGCAGTAAATCCTATCCCCATCATTAAACCATCCACTATCGAGGGACCCACTGGATTTCTAGCCGCAAAGGCTTCAGCACGACCAGTAATGGCACAGTTAGTCACAATAAGCGGGATGAATATGCCAAGAATTAAGTAGAGCTCATGAAACCAAGCGTTCATAGATAATTCAATTACCGTCACGATGGATGCAATGATCATTACAAAGACAGGCAGTCTTGCTTCATCAGGTATTTGTTTACGTAACAGTGATACCAGACCATTGGATGCGACCAAGGTTAGAATGGTTGCTAATCCGAGTCCCAAGCCATTAATCGTTGTATTACTAACTGCCAGTAAAGGGCATAAACCTAATAATTGTACTAAGGCTGGGTTGTTCTTCCATAATCCATCACGGATTATTGGGCCATATACTTCATTCATTATTTGGCCTCCTCAAAAAGTTCATCACGGTTCTTCTCAAAATATTGTAATGCTTTTTTCACTGCTGTAACAATGGCTCTTGGGGTAATTGTTGCTCCAGTAAACTGGTCAAAATCACCACCGTCTTTTTTCACTTTCCAGTGAGATTCGCTTGGGTTACCCAGTGACAGCCCCTTGAATGCTAGGATCCAGTCTGCTTTTTTAACATCAATTTTATCACCTAAACCAGGCGTCTCTTTATGTTTGATAACACGAACACCTGCAAGCGTTCCATCAAAGTAGATGCCCACAAGTAGTTTTATTTTTCCGTTATAACCATTGGGAGCGATACTGGTAAATACCGCTGCAATAGGGCTATCATCTTTTCGAGCACGATATACTTTGGTAAAGTCTTTAGTGCCCAATTGTCGAACCCTAGGAATTAGTAATGTATCGGTTAAAATATCATTATCATATTCACTGCTATCAACAAGTGCATTAATGGCTGCCAATAAGGTTTGACGTTCATTTTCAATGATTTTATCACGTGTATTAGCTTCGGTCAGTGAGACTATGCTTGTTGCTCCGATAGCAAAGGCTGCTAAAAGTAGGCCAACACGAAGGATAGTTGTTTTGAATTCATTCATATTATTGCCCTCCATAGACTTTAGGTTGAGTGTAATAATCGATTAATGGAACCAGCATATTCATTAATAATACTGCAAATGCAATACCATCAGGATAGCCACCCCAAACACGGATTATATAGGATAACAAGCCCACTCCAGCACCAAATACAATTCGACCTTTTACGGTTGTGGCAGCGGTGACGGGATCTGTTGCAATAAAGAATGCACCTAGCATTGTACCGCCACTTAAAAGATGGAACAGGGGCGATGCTGTTGTTTCAGGTGCAATTGACCACGTAATCAAGCTGATAGTTAATAAACCTAATAACATGGCAACGGGAATATGCCAGCTAATTACACGACGGTAAATTAAGTAAGCTCCACCAACTGCAAGCCAGATATTAATCCATTCCCATCCTTTGCCGGCGAAGATACTAAACAAAGGTTGTTGCGAAATAAAGGATGGATGAAGTGATAAGCCAATTTGCGTTTTCATGGCATCAAGAGGCGTTGCTCCGGATAGCGTATCAAAGCCTAAACCATTGGCTAACTGACCATGAAATATTGCTTGAAAAGACGCTGCAAAGTCGAGAGGGTTCTCGCTCAAACTCGCTACAGGTAACCATGTTGTCATTTCGAGTGGAAATGAAATTAACAGTAATACATAAGCCACCATTGCAGGGTTGAATGGGTTGTAACCCAGACCACCATAGAGGTGTTTTGCAAATACAATGGCAAATACGATACCCACAACAGTGAGCCACCAAGGCGCAAGAGGTGGCAGCGCTATGGCTAATAATACGGCTGTAACAATAGCACTTCCATCTGTTAAAAATGGTTTCAGTGGGCGATTTCGTAGTTTAAGCATTAAGGCTTCAGCCAACAATGCAGTCACAACGGCTAATGTCATGGTAATTAAAACACTAGGGCCAAAGAAATAAACAAGTGCAATCACGGCTGGAACTAATGCGAGCAACAGTTGCAACATGTGAAGTGTTACGCGATTAGTGCCAGATAAAAAGGGTGATGACAGACGACTTAGAGGCGGCATCAATTAGCTCTCCTGATTATCAGTTGATGATTCTGGATGTTTAGCTTTTTCAGCTTCTTCTTTTGCTTTGGCAGCTTTTGTTGCTGCTAATGCTAATTTACGTTGGCGTTGACGTTGTTCTTTTTCTTTCTTTTCTGTTTCATGTCGTTCTAGACGGTTTTCATGTCGGATACGAGCATTATCTGATTTTTGTGTTTCTAGTTCTTGGTTCATTGTTTCTGTTTTAGCAAACCGGAAATAATGTACCAATGGAATCTTACTTGGACACACATAACTACAGCAACCACATTCGATACAATCAAATAGATTGTATTCACGTGTTTTTTCTAGATCTTTAGAGCGAGAGTACCAATATAGCTGTTGTGGTAATAAACTCACAGGGCAAGCCGTTGCACATTCACCGCAGCGAATACAAGGTAAGGGCTCTGTTTTTGGTGCAGCATTATCAACACCGACTAAAATACAGTTTGCTGTTTTAGTGATGGGCAGATGATCACCTGATAGGTTATAACCCATCATTGGCCCACCTAAAATAAAGGGTTCATTTGCTTCACGATGAGTGTCACAAAAAGCGAGTAATTCATGCATTGGGGTGCCGAATAACGTTTCAAAATTACCTGCATGTTGAACGTCTGTACCTGTGACGGTCACGATTCGTGAAATTAAAGGCTCACCATGAATAATCGCCCGACCAATTGCGTAGCTTGTTCCGACATTATGGCAGACAATACCAATATCAATGGGTAGACCATGACTTGGAACTTGTTGACCCGTGACAACTTGAATGAGTTGTTTTTCACTACCTGTTGGGTAGCGAGTAGGGATGACAACAACTTCGGTATTGTGTAGTTGCTGACGTTTGGCTAACGCTAACTGCATTGCAGAAATAGCTTCAGGTTTATTATCTTCAATAACAATGACACAGTTCTTCACGCGTAAGGCATATCGCATGATCTCAACACCATCAAGAATGCCATCAGCACGTTCACGCATGAGCATGTCATCACAGGTGATATAAGGTTCACACTCCACACCATTGAGAATTAATGTTTCAACATTATGGTGTACACCCGGGTTGAGCTTAATAAAACTTGGGAAACCAGCACCACCAAGACCAACAATACCTGCTTCACGGATCTGTTGGCGAATATCATGTTCTGATAGCACCGTGAAGTCAGGTGTTTCGTGTAGATCTATCCAGTTGTCTTCACCATCCGTTTCAAGTGTAATACATTGGGCTGATAACCCTGATGGATGTGGGATAGGCTGCTCATTAATTGCGGTAATTATTCCCGAGCTTGGCGCATGTAAATAGACGGAAACATGGCCTTCAGCTCGAGCAATTTTTTGACCTTTAAATACTTTTTCACCTACTTCTACAATAGGAGTTGATGCTTCACCAATATGTTGCTGTAAAGGTAAAATTAGTTTTTTACTTAATGGTGTTTTGCGTATGGAATCATATGTTGATCGCTTTTTTTGGCCATCAAGTACAAGTCCACCAGGGAATGAACCGAGTGGTTTAGTCATGATTGGTCTTCCAAAGTTAAATCAACATGAGAAGGATCAGGCCAACGCCATGTATTAGGATTGAGTTTCGTTTCGACCATATCAATACAATCTACTGGGCAAGGTGGAACACAAAGTTCACAACCGGTACATTCATCGGCAATAACCGTATGCATTTGTTTTGCGGCACCTAAAATGGCATCAACAGGGCAGGCTTGAATGCATAATGTACAGCCAATACAGCGATCTTCATCAATCACTGCTAATGTCTTAGGTTTTTCTACCCCACATTCATCATCAAGTGGTTTGGCTTCAACTTCTAATAGATCAGCTAAAGATTGAATCGTTGATTCACCACCAGGAGGGCAGCGGTTAATATCGGCTTCACCAGCAGCAATGGCCTCAGCATAAGGTCGACAGCCCGGAAAGCTACATTGGCCACACTGTGTTTGCGGTAATAGCTTATCGATCTGATCGGCAATAGGATCACCTTCAACTTTAAAACGGATTGAAGCATAGCCTAATAATAAGCCAAAGATTAGCGCCATTAATGAGATGGCAAGGATTGCGGTCAACATGAGCTACGATACCAAGCCAGAAAAGCCTAGAAATGCCATCGACATTAGACCTGCTGTAATCAGTGCAATAGCGGCTCCTTGAAATGGAACTGGCACATCAGAGGCTTCAATTCGTTCACGCATCGAGGCAAAAATAACCAGCACCAGTGAAAAACCAATAGCAGCACCAAAACCGTATAAAGCTGATTCTAAAAAGCCGTGTTGTTCTTGCACGTTCAATAATGCAACACCTAATACCGCACAGTTTGTTGTAATGAGCGGTAAGAAAATACCTAAAACTTGATAGAGAAGGGGACTCGTTTTATGCACCACTAATTCAGTAAATTGAACCACAACGGCAATGACGAATATAAAACTAATGGTTCGTAAAAATTCAATATCCAGCGGTATCAAGAGATATTGATTAATCAGGTAACTACTAATAGAAGATAGTGTTAATACAAATGTTGTTGCTAAGCCCATGCCCATTGCTGTTTCCAGCTTGCGAGACACACCCATAAACGGACACAAGCCTAGAAATTTAACTAGGACAATATTATTGACCAAAATGGTGCTAATTAAGATGAGGGCATAGTCTGCCATGCAATAACCTACTGATTTAATCGGGTTTTAATGACAATGCTCGAAATATAGCAATGTCGTTAGCTCTAATAGCCGATTATTATAGCTTATTTTGGCTGATTATCGTAGTGTTATATTTAAAATAATGCTTTTTAATTAATGGCTTATATGATTTTTATATATAGATATTCAAACAAACTATTTTAAACGACGTTGGCGAACAGCTTCTGCAAGTTCATGCAATAATACGTCAGTATTGTCCCAAGCCATACAGGCATCAGTAATACTTTGTCCATAAACTAATGGCTTATCTTCTTCTGTATTTTGACGACCAGCCACAAGGTTACTTTCAAGCATTAAGCCCATAATACGCTTTTCACCATTAGCGATTTGCTTAGAAACATTACGGCAAACCACTTCTTGTTGAATATGGCTTTTACCACTATTTGCATGACTACAATCGACCATAAACAGAGCACGTTGTCCTGTACGACCAATAGTTGCTGCTACTTCTTGAATGCTTTCTACATCATAATTAGGTTTCTTACCACCACGTAAAATAACGTGACAGTCAGGGTTACCTGTCGTTGAGAATATAGCCGAATGTCCTGCTTTAGTTAAAGACATAAAGTGATGTGGTTTTGCTGCTGACATACAGGCATCAATGGCAATTTGTAAGCCACCATCCGTCGCATTTTTAAAACCAACAGGGCAAGATAAACCTGATGCTAATTCACGATGGGCTTGGCTTTCAGTGGTGCGAGCACCGATTGCACCCCAAGAAATAAGATCAGCAATATATTGTGGACTAATTAAATCTAAGTATTCACTGCCTGTGGGCACGCCCATTTCAGCAAGATCGAGCAATAGTTTTCGTGCGAAATGAAGACCATCATTAATTTTGAAACTACCATCAAGGTAAGGATCATTGATTAAACCTTTCCAACCAACAATAGAGCGTGGTTTTTCAAAATAAACCCGCATGATGATATGTAAATCATCTTTTAATTCAGTAATTAGTGGTTTTAGGCGAGTGGCATATTCACGTGCAGCATCAGGATCATGGATCGAGCAGGGTCCAACAATAACCACTAAGCGGTCATCCTTACCATGGACAATATTTTGCGTCATTTGACGGGCATTAAATACCGTTTGTGATGCGCTGTCCGTAATAGGTAATTTTTCGTGTAATTGAGCCGGAGGAAGGACTTCCTGCATGCCTGAAATACGTAAATCGTCGGTGCTGTAAAGCATGAATGTTAATACTCTTAAAAGGTTAACCCGAACAGTATTACTGTTCGGGTTAGAACAATCTTATTTGAAGATAGACTTTAAACTGTGCCTGTAAATAGATCAGCATTTAACCATAGGTGAACCCAAATACTAGCAGCGTAACCTAATGCTATAGCCCAAATCCATTTTAAATGAACCATAAAGGTATAGATCCCGCGAGCTTGTCCCATCACGGCAACACCAGCAGCTGAACCGATAGATAATAATGAACCACCCACACCTGCAGTAAGTGTGACTAATAACCACTGACCAAGATCCATATTAGGCATCATAGAAAGAACAGCAAACATTACCGGGATGTTATCGATGACCGCTGATAAAAGACCCACTAAGATATTGGCATTGGTTGCACCTAGATCGCCATACATTAATTGAGAACCTACTGTTAGGTAACCGATCGTGCCTAAACCACCCACACAAAGAATGATGCCGTAGAAGAACATGAGTGTATCCCACTCAGCACGCTCTAATTGCTGGAAAATATTAAAGGGTTCTTTATGTTCCTCAATACCTTCAACTGTTAACGTTGTTTGGCCATCGTTAGCAAGCATATCAAGGGTGTTTTTATCACGCATTTTCAAAACATAACCGTATACTTTTAATATTCCTAAGCCCGTCATCATGCCGATAACAGGTGGTAAATGTAAGAAGTTATGGGCACAAACAGCCATTGTAATAGTCATTAAGAATAAGGCAACAACAACTAGGGCTCCCTGTTTCATCGTTGCTGTTTCGTTTAGGGCTTTAGGTTGTTCATTGGAAACGGCAAAGGACATAATCACAGCAGGAATTATCCAGTTCACTACTGAAGGAACAAATAAAACAAAGAACTGTTGGAAATCAACGATACCTTTTTGCCAAACCATTAACGTTGTAATATCACCAAATGGGCTAAATGCACCACCGGCATTTGCTGCAACGACAATATTAATACAGGCGATAGCGACAAATTTATGATTATCACCACCCACAGCCATTGCAACGGTAGCCATTAATAAAGCTGTTGTTAAGTTATCAGCAATAGGTGAGATAAAGAAGGCTAAAACACCGGTTAACCAAAAGATAGTTCGTAGGGTGAAGCCTTGATTAACCAGCCAGCTACGCAGAGCATCAAATACACCACGCTCGCCCATTGTATTGATATAAGTCATTGCCGCTAATAAGAATAGTAATAATTCAGCATATTCAAGCAGGTTATGACGAATCATTATTTCAGCCGTATGGTGGAAAGCCGTATCAGCTTGTCCAGCATAAATTGCTGCAATCATTGCCCAGATAATACCGGCTGCAACCATGACTGGTTTTGATTTACGCATATGAATTTCTTCTTCAGCAATAACCAAAACATAGGCTAATACGAAAATAGCAATAGATGCATAACCAACCCAGTGAGCGGTTAAATCCAACATTTTCACTTCACCAGAGGCGAATGATATTTGTGGGAAAGTAAATAATAACAAGCTAAAAATAAGCGTTGTTATTAACGAACGCTTTGATTGCAATTGTTTCAACATGGAAATCCTTTGTATGAAAGGGCTAATTCTAAACGGCTAATGATACCGCGGTGCTAGCCTCTGTGGAAGGCGCTCAGAGGATTTATTTCATTATTGTAAGATAAAAGCCTTTGGATGCATCTTCAACCAAGTCAAAAACATGCTCAAAACCATTAGCTCCTCCGTAATAAGGGTCGGGAACATCTTGTTCGTTACGCTCAGGAGCATAATCTAAAAAAAGTTCTACTTTATGTTGATGCTCACTTGGGCTTGCGGACATCAAGATATGATAATTGTCACTATCCATGGCTAATATATGGTCAAAATAGTCAAAATCAGTAGGGCTTACTTTACGTGCACGTATTTTAGAGAGATCAACGCCACGACCACGAGCCGTTTGTTGGGAGCGTGAGTCTGAAGGTTCACCAATATGATAAGCGTGTGTTCCTGCTGAATCGACTAAGAAATGATCACGTTTGCCCATGTCTTCAATAACCTTGTTAAAAACACCTTCAGCTGTGGGTGAGCGACAGATATTGCCCATGCAAACGAATAGTACTTTTATCTGTTTCATAGTGTCCCTAAGAGTTTGAATAATATTGACATATTGTTTTGTTAGCCCTGTTTTGTTTTAGCCAATCCCAAACTGATTGGTACGCAAATTGTATAATTCAGGAACAGTCAGTGCGACAACACTAACCACTATCAAGCAAGCAAGTTTATTAAGGAAACTTGATGCCAGACAAAATTATACCAGCAAGTTATAAGGAACACTTTATTAAGACCTTGAAGTGGGATGGTAAACGAGGTTGAACTTAAACAGTGAAAGACTTAATAGAAACGAGCGAGTAGGCGAGGCAAGCCGAACCGAACCGGTGTAAATATAGGCTTCGTAGACATAGGCTGGAATGATAAATATGGATATTCAGACAACCTCTACCACGTAGTAAAAGTCGAAATGAGCAGAACGCACGCTGGCAAATGGTTCATCGAGGATGAAAACCATGAGTTTTATTCTACATAATAAAACCAGCTAAGTCTGAAGATGAGGTGTGGATGCCATAACGACACCAGTGAGCGATTTAGAGATAGACCAGTAGCCAAATTACAGTACACTACGCAATGTGAGAAACTAACATCAATAACTAAGGACACACATGATAACAGGTGAACTAAAAAGCCAAGTCGATAAAATATGGGAATCCTTTTGGACAGGCGGTATTGCCAATCCGCTTACCGTTATTGAACAATTCACCTTTCTATTGTTTCTACGTCGCCTAGACGAACGCCAACAACTAGAAGAAAAGAAAGCTAATTTAATTGGCGGCACAGTTAAAATACCTTTATATAATGATAGCCAACAGTGTTTTCGCTGGCATACTTTCAAAAATAACGATCCCGAAACAATGTTTGCCCTGTTCACACAGCCACAAACAGCAGTAGACAACCTCACTGTGTTTGAACACATGAAAAACCTAGGCGAAGGCGCGGGTGTATTTGCTCAGTATATGAAAGGCGCGACCTTCATGATCCCAACGCCTAAACTATTGGATCAAGTCGTGCAAATGATCGACAAAATCCAAATGGATGATCGAGACACCAAAGGCGATCTTTACGAATACCTGCTATCAAAAATAGCCACCGCAGGTAGAAACGGACAATTTAGAACCCCACGCCACATTATTAAAATGATGGTCGAAATCATGCAACCCAACAAAACCGATACACTTTGCGACCCCGCTTGTGGCACGGCTGGCTTCTTGGTGGCTGCGGGGGAATATGTGCATGAACATCATGCTGATTGGCTGCATGAGCCAGACTTTCGTCAGCACTTTAACAGCGACATGTTTACCGGCATAGAGTTTGATAGCACCATGTTACGCATAGCCGCCATGAACCTGCAATTACACGGCATAGAAAGCCCACAACTAATCGGGCGTGATGCATTAAGTGAAGCCAATGCAGGCATTCGCGACCAATACAGTTTGATTTTGGCTAATCCGCCATTTAAAGGCTCGCTAGATGTTGACAGTGTAGAAAGCTCAATCCTAAAAACCGTAAAAACCAAAAAGACCGAACTGCTGTTTTTAGCCTTAATGTTACGCATGTTAAAAATCGGCGGACGCTGTGCGGTGATTATTCCAGATGGGGTATTATTCGGCTCATCCAAAGCGCACAAACAACTACGCGAAACCCTACTTAGCAAACATAAACTAGATGCCGTTATCTCCATGCCCAGCGGCGTTTTCAAACCCTATGCAGGGGTCAGCACAGCCATTGTCATCTTCACCAAAACCAATAACGGCGACACCGATAAAGTTTGGTTTTACGATATGCAAGCCGATGGCTATAGCCTAGATGATAAACGCACAGCCATTGCCGACAATGATATAGCCGATATTATCAAACGATTTAGCCAGCGTAATGATGATAATAACGGTGAACAACAACGCAAACGAACCGAACAAAGCTTTTTAGTGCCATTGGCAGAAATTGAAGGCAACGACTGGGATTTAAGCATTAATCGCTATAAAGAAATTGTTTATGAAGAAGTCGACTATGCCGCGCCTGCTGAGATTATTAAAGAGATTGAAGCCTTGGATATTGAGCGTGAGCAGGCTTTGGGCTTGTTGAAGGAGTTGTTGGGGTGATCGAGCAAGTTAAATTGGTTGATATTTGCAAGCCAAAACAATGGAAAACAATTTCTGCAAAACAACTTTTAGGAAAAGGTTATCCTGTTTATGGAGCAAATGGAAAAATTGGTTATTACTCAGAATATACTCATGAATTTCCTACTGTTTTAATAACTTGCCGTGGTGCAACTTGTGGAACTATTAATGTTTGTGAACCTAAATCATACGTTAATGGAAATGCCATGGCTTTAGATGAGCTAGATTCTTCAGTTGATTTGAAGTACTTATACTATGTCCTAAGCAATCGTAGTTTTAATGATGTGATTTCTGGATCTGCACAACCCCAAATCACAAGAACTAATCTTAGTAACTACAAAATCCCCCTCCCACCCCTAGCAGAACAACAAAAGATTGCCAGCATACTAGATGCCGCAGACAGCCTAAGACAAAAAGACCAACAACTGATAGAAAAATACACCGAACTGAGCCAGTCTTTGTTTTTGGAGATGTTTGGTGATCCTGTTGGTAATCCGATGGGGTGGGATAAATTTCAGTTTGGGACTGTCGGGAAATTAGATAGGGGTAAATCAAAACATAGACCAAGAAATGCACCTGAATTATTAGGTGGTAAATACCCATTAATTCAAACTGGAGATGTAGCAAATTGTGGAGGCTACATTAGACAATATAGCTCAACATATTCAGATATTGGATTAGCACAAAGTAAGATATGGGACGCAGGAACACTGTGTATAACAATAGCCGCGAATATTGCAAAAACAGGAATACTTACATTTAAGGCATGCTTTCCAGATAGTGTTGTTGGTTTCATCTCAAATGAAAAGTCTAATAAAGAATACGTACGCTATTGGTTATCATTTCTTCAAAAAACACTTGAAGATACCGCACCTATGGCGGCACAAAAGAATATCAATTTGAAAATTTTAAGAGAACTAGAAGTTCCACTTCCCCCAATCACCCTACAAAACCAATTCGCAGAACGAATCCAAGCCATAGAAGTCCAAAAACAACAAGCGCAAGCCAGTCTAAAAAAATCAGAAGACTTGTTTAATAGCTTATTGCAGCGGGCGTTTAAGGGTGAGTTGACCCATTAAAGTTAGGTCGCGAGGCAACGGTATATTCATGTTATTATTACTTAAATGAGTATTCAGTACGCACATATACATCCAGAAAATATCAGTTGGGCTAGAGATCGCGCCCAGCTTAATATTGCTGTGCTTGCTAAAAAGCTAAAGATTACTGAACAAAAGCTACGCTCTTGGGAAAGTGGTGCTGGCAAAGTAACGTTTAAACAAGCTAAGACGCTGGCGGATGTGTTGCTTATTCCTTTTGGTTATTTATTTTTAGAAAAAGTGCAGAATAAAACACTGTCTATTCCTGATTTAAGAACATTGGAAAACCAAGGTATTCATAAGCCGAGTATTGAGCTGATAAAAATAGTTCAACTTATTCAAGAACAGCAATCTTGGTATAAAAACTATCTATTACGTCAAGGTTTTGATACGTCTATCAATATTAAACGGTTTAGTGCGAGTGACTCTGTTGCAGACATTGTAGCGGATATGCGACAGGCGTTAAACGTTGATGTTGAACAAAGAAAAGGAAGCTGGGAAGACTTTTTTAGACTGTTAATTAACAACATAGAAGACCTCGGTGTTTTAGTTGTTCGTCAGGGCAATTTGGGCAGTGTCAACCAACCTTTATCTGTTGCTGAGTTTCGTGGCTTTGCTTTATTTGATTCTATCGCGCCTTTTATTTTTATAAATCAATCTGATGCCCCCAGTGCGAGGTTATTTACACTGGTTCATGAGCTAGCCCATATCTGGATCGGTCAAAGTGGTGTTTCTGATGCCTCTGTTGATGCCGATAGAAAAGAAGAGGTTTTATGTAATGCCGTTGCTGCGGAGTTTTTGGTGCCTGCCGACGATTTTGTTCAATTATGGAAAGATCACGACCGCTGGCAAGATAATTTAATTGATTTGAAATCTCATTTTCATGTGAGCACTTGGGTATTGGCAAGACGGGCGTTAACATTGAATTTAATCAATGATGCTAGCTATAAGCGATACATTAATAAAATAAAAGAAGAGTATAAGAATAAAGCAAAGAAGAAGGGTGGCCCGACTTATTATATGACTAAAAAAAGTCAGTTAAGTGCACATTTCTCTCATGCTGTTGTGGCTGAGGCTTTAAGTGGTGGAATGTTATTACGAGATGCTGGGCAGCTTCTGGGTATTAAGCCTCATAATATTGCTCGATTTGCCAAGGAATTTAAGGCTTGAAATATCTGTTAGATTCTAATACTTATATCCAAGCCAAAAATATGTACTACGGTATGGATTTTTGCCCTGCATATTGGGATTGGCTAGATTCACAATACAATAATGGTGCTGTTGCTAGTATTAGTAGTGTTTATGATGAGTTGTCGACCTATGGCGATACGCTAAGTCGTTGGGTAAAAGATAGAAAAAGCCAGTTTATTTCTGTTAGTGATGATGAGACACAAGAAAAATACATTGAAATAATTCAATATGTTTATGATTTAGAAAATAAGAACCCTAATAAAGTTGATTTATTTTTAAGCAAAGCTGATCCGTGGTTAATTGCTAAGTCCTGTATAACGGGCGCTCAATTAGTTACGCATGAACGTAAAGTTGCAGAAAACAGTAAAGATGTGAAAATACCTAATATCTGTGAGGCGTTTGGTGTGACCTGTTTATCTACCTTCCAGTTGCTGCAACAGCTTGATGCTAGATTTATTTTAGAGTTGCCTTAATGTTCCTTATAGTTTTGTAGTGAGGAGGTGCGTGGTGCATTGGGATATATTAAAAAATATGCTGGAAGAGCATAGCTTTAAATTACAGAGTTTACGCGCGGCTATGATAGGGGGTGATGAGGCAATTGAAAGTGGCGAGTCTCAAGTGTTTAATTCTGCCGCTGAGTTGGATGATTTTTTTGAGCACCTTTAAACTGCTACATTTATCCACACAAGAATATACGGTTATTCGTATCTTACATTCACGCATGGAGGCTGAAAGACATTTGCTATGAGTAACTTTACGTTTATCCAAAAAGATTTTCCTTCTTTATATAGTGATGCACTTGAAGCTGAGCAACTCACCTTTGTTTCACCCAAAGCGGCTGCGATATTCTGCCGTAGCACCTTAGAGAATGCGATTAATTGGATTTATGATCATGATGTGAAGCTAACGCGTCCTTGGCGGGCTGATTTAAGTACTTTGATGCATGAACATGCGTTTCGATCTTTGTTTAATAATACCTTATTTAATGAGCTTAATTTAATTCGTAAAACAGGCAATATTGCTGCACATGGTAAAAAAGTAAGCCAGCAAGATGCCTTGGCATCATTGAAGTATCTATTTCGTTTTATGCGTTATCTTGCCATTGATTATGGTGAGACTTTGCCTGAAACACAGGTATTTGATGAAAAGCTAATCCCCAGTGGACGTCCTCAAGCTGAAAGCCAGCAAGCAATGCAGACGTTGTTGACAGACATTGAAGCTAAAAATAAAGCAGCACGTGATGCACAGCAAAAACAACAAGCACTTGCCGATGAAAATGCTGAATTAAAACAGCAGTTAGAACAACAACGCTTGGCATTATCTGCCCGTAAAACGCAGCGTGAGAAAACAGTTGATATTGAGGTCGAAGTACCTCTGTTAGTATCCGAAGCTGAAACACGCCGCCGTTATATTGATTTATCGCTTAAAGAATGTGGCTGGGATGATTTGCGTGAAGAACGTGAGTTGGAATATGAAGTAACAGGAATGCCTGTTAGCACTAATCCAAGCGGCATTGGTTATGTTGATTATGTGTTGTGGGGTGATGATGGTTTGCCATTGGCAGTGGTTGAGGCGAAAAAGACCATGGCTGATCCACGCAAGGGTAAGCATCAAGCTGAGTTGTATGCTAATTGTTTAGAGCAAATGCACGGGCAACGTCCGATTATCTTTTATAGCAATGGCTTTGAAACCTTTTTATGGGATGACCAGTTTTATCCTGAGCGTGAGGTGCAAGGTTTTTATGATAAAGATGAATTGCAATTATTGATTGATCGCCGTGCTACGCGGACAGATATACGTGCATTTAAGGTGAATAAAGATATTTCAGGGCGGCCTTATCAATTGCAAGCAGTGGCTCGCGTGGCAGAAAATATGGTGTCCATCAATCAGCAGGGTCAATTGCGGGGTCGTGCTCGACAAAGTTTGTTGGTGATGGCAACAGGTAGCGGTAAAACCAGAACAGCAGCGGCTATTGTAGATATGTTGACCAAGTGTAATTGGGCGAAACGGATATTGTTCTTGGCAGATCGTAATGCCTTGGTCACACAGGCAAAAAATGCTTTTAATGAATATCTGCCCAATCTATCCGCCATTGATTTAACCAAAGAGAAAGAAGATAACGGCACGCGATTGGTGTTTTCTACCTATCCCACCATTATGAATCGTATTGATGGCTTAAATGGTGGCGAACGGTTTTATGGTATTGGTCATTTTGATTTAATCATTATTGATGAAGCGCATCGGTCGGTGTATCAAAAGTATAAAGCGATTTTTGATTATTTTGATGCCGTGCTGGTGGGGCTAACGGCAACACCCAAAACAGAAGTTGATCATAATACGTATGGCTTGTTTGGTATTGAAGATGATAATCCGACCTTTGCTTATGAATTGAATACCGCCGTTGCAGAAGCTTATCTTGTGCCGCCTAAAGCTATCTCAATCCCATTGAAGTTTGTTCGGGAAGGCATTCATTATAATGAGTTGAGTGATGCTGAGAAACAGCAGTATGAAGAGACGTTTGGCGACCCTACTTTAGATGAGGCGGCGGAAGATATTTCTAGTTCTGCTTTAAATACATGGCTTTTTAATACCGATACGGTTGATAAGGTGCTTGATCATTTAATGACCAAAGGCGTTAAAGTGCAAGGCGGCGATAAACTGGGTAAAACCATTATCTTTGCCAAAAATCATACTCATGCCCTTTTTATTGAAGAACGCTTTAATAAAAACTACCCAGAATATGCAGGCAAGTTTTTGCGTGTTATTGATAATTATGAAACCAAGGCTCAAAACTTATTAGAGATCTTTGTTGATCATTATGAGGAGCAGGATCCACAGATTGCGGTCTCGGTCGATATGATGGATACAGGTGTGGATGCACCTCGTGTAGTTAATTTGGTGTTCTTTAAACAGGTGAAGTCATCCACTAAGTTTTGGCAGATGATTGGACGAGGTACGCGTTTATGTCCTGATTTATTTGGCCAAGGTATCGATAAAGACGACTTCTATATTTTTGATTACTGCCAGAACTTTGAGTTCTTTGATGCTAATCCTGATGGTGTTGAAGGTAAGGCGATAAAAAGTCTGACACAGCAGGTTTTTGAGGCGAAGTTGGATGTTGCTCTATTAATTAGGGAATCCGCCGAGAGTTCTGACGAAAAAAGGGAGCTTGCAGCTTCATACATCGACGAACTACATGCATTGGTATCATCGCTAGATAGAGAACGTTTTGTCGTTAAGGCTGCATTACGCGAGGTGGTGGAGTTTAGTCAGAAGACACGCTGGGATAACCTGTCTAAAGGTGACATGCTAGATATTAATACGCACCTATCATCATTGGTATTGCCTGCTAAAGAGGATGATGAACTGGCAAGACGTTTTGATATATTGATTTTAAATTATCAATTAGCTTTGCTTTCTGCTTCGTACAGCACGGAAGGTTATATTAATAAGATAAACCTTATGGCTAAAGCTTTGCTGACAAAGCTAAATATCCCAGCGGTCGCCTTGCAAAAAACATTATTAAATGAGCTACAAACAGAGGTGTTCTGGACGGCCATCAATATCAATCGCCTTGATGAGGTGCGTATCGCCTTGCGTGATTTGATGAAATATCTTGATAAGGATAAGCAAGATATTTTTACAACCACATTTGAAGATGAGCTTGATTATGATGGCGTTGCGGAACATGACCTTATTCCTGCCTATGGCAGATTGCAGAGCTATAAAGACAGAGTGGAATCATATGTTCGTAAGCATAAAGATCACTTGGTTATTCAAAAGCTAAAAACTAATAAGCCCATTACTGAGACTGAGATTAATACACTGGAAGGGATTCTGTTTGATGGTAAAACAGTCGGCACCAAACAAGACTATATCGACAACTATGGCGATAAACCGTTAGGCGTATTTATTCGGGGCATTGTGGGATTGGATGTTACCGCTGCTCAAGATGCTTTTGCTGATTTTATTCATACAGGATCGTTACGTGCCGACCAGATGACGTTTATGGATACCATCATCACGCATTTAAGTAAGAATGGCATTATTGATAAAGGCATGTTGTTTGAACCGCCTTTTACTAACCAGCATCAAGATGGTTTGATTGGTGTGTTTGATGATGCACAAGCAAGTAAGGTGATTAAGTTGATTGATAGGGTTAATGATAATGCGTTGGCAGTTGGGAATGTTGTTTTTAAATAGCTTTGACCGTGTTAAGGAAGGATGCCGACTAGAAAACAACAGATTGAATAGTCACGGATAGATATCACTCACTAATTTCATCACTGTAAGCAGGTAGCTGAAAAAAGGAATACTTTATTTTATCCAAGTAATTGTTATCTGGATAATGTTAATAAAAAGACCGTTATATTGCTCTTATGGTTTATTTAAGGATACAATGACCATTATTATAAGCTTTTGTAGCGGGATTGTTGTGATGAATAATGAACACTTCTTACCTTTGATGGGTAAGAACCTTAGAACACTAAGAAAAAAGCACTATCCTTCTGATGACCAAAAAACCTTTGCCTTTCGGATTGGGGTTGGCAAGGGCACTTACATTAAGATGGAAAAAGGCGATCTATCCGTTTCTATGGCGAGTTATGTCTATGCTGCCAAGCTGCTTAATGTGATCGATGGCTTTCAGGCATTATTTGTTCAAGAAGTCGATCTGTTTAAGGAGTTAGGCATGTGAGTGAGAATACAGCAAGAGGGTTTAAGTTGTGGCGAATTACACCTGCTGGTGAAGTTGTCCATGCCGGTGATATAGCGGCTAAAACAACTGCTTCTGGCGGTATCAGTCTGCTTAACTTTAGGTATACGCCTTCTTACTTGGAGCGCTCTGATGCAATTTCATTCGATCCTGTGGCGGTGCCTCTTTCAGTAGATAATTTTACATTTACATTATCAGGTAGTGGTTTACCTGGATTTATTAGTGATTGCCTGCCTGATAACTGGGGTAGAAAGCTTATCGCTAAATCACTCAATAAGCGTTATGCGAGCACGATTGATGTTATGTCTAGTATGGATGAACTAATATCCATTGGTGGCTTGGTGATAACAGATAAAGAGTCACCTTTGCCAAAACCCTCAGGCGGAATACCGCTTGAACAGGTTGAATCGATATTAAAAGATGAGGAAATAGACTTCTCAGATTTTGAACTCATCACCAAACACTTACCTTTATTTGTGAATGGCGGTGGTTCGCCCGGTGGAGCAAGACCAAAACTGCTTATTAATGATGGTGGTGTGGAATGGCTGTATAAGTTTAGCTTGAAAAATGATCCTATCGATATTATTGCCGCTGAGTGGGCTGCACTTGAGATTGCTTCTCTGGCTGGATTAGATGTGGCTGAACATGAAGTAACGACCTTGGCCGGACAAAAGTGTTTAAGGGTTAAGCGGTTTGATGTCAGCCCTGAAGGGGGACGATATTACACATTGACCTTAAACAGTTTATTGAAAGACAAGGAAACACAAGAAGATCCACACCAAGGTAGTTATGAGGATATTGCTCGCTGCTTGAGATATCACAGTAACAACCCCGTTGATGACTGCTATCAATTATTAGGTCAATTGCTTATTAATAGTGAGTTGAAAAATGTAGATGATCATCTGCGAAACTTTTCACTACTTAATGACGGACGAGGGTGGCGACTATCGCCTGCTTATGACATTGTGCCAGATCCTTCAATAGGGAACTATCATCAGCTAATGCTTGCTCAGTCTGAAATATTGCCTAAATTAGAACAGGCTGAAAAAGCAGCTAAGGCATTGGGCGTAAATCAAGCTGATGCGAAAATACTGGTCGGGCGAATACGTGTTGCACTTGAAAGTTGGAATGACCTGTTAGTAGAAGCTGGGGCTAGTGAGCAAGATATCGAGCAGTTAGGCCGTAGAGATTAAGATAAGATTTTAATTTCGTATCTTATTGTAGCGGTTTTAAATTCAATTCGGGACCTCGGTACATTCACAAGCGACGCTATTTATTATTCGCTATCCACTCGCAGCATTTTTCTAATGGTATTGGTTTAGAAATATGGTAACCCTGTGCGATATCACAACCTAACACCTTTAATTCATCCCAAATCTGTTGCGTTTCTACACCTTCGGCAACGGTGTCCATTTTTAATTCTTTCGCCAATAAAATACAGATTTTAACGATAGACATGGCTTCATCATCCTTCATCATTCGCATAATAAAGTGTTGATCTATTTTGAGTTCAGTAAAGGGGGCTTGGTAGAGCTGTACCAATGATGAATTTCCTGTACCAAAATCATCGATAGAGAGAGGGAAACCTTTCATTCGTAAGCGGTTTAATATATCTAATGAATCTGAAACAGAACTTAATACAGCAGATTCTGTAAGCTCAATTGTAATGGCGTTTGTCGAAATGTTCTTTGCCTCAAGTATTGATGTGAAACGTTCTGGCATTGAGAGGTCTAATAGATCTTGAGCTGAAATGTTAATCGAAATTTTGGGTTCAATTCCAGCATTGCGAAATGATAAATAATCTTCAGTTGCAAGATGAATAACTTCATCTGTTAAGGAGGATATTAGATTATATTGTTCAGCTAAATTAATAAATTGGTCAGGGAAAACTAAACCACGTTCTGGGTGCTGTAAACGAACTAAAGCCTCAAAACCATGTAGCTTGCCTGTTTTAATATCGATTTGTGGTTGATAAAAAAGGACAAGCTGATGCTGTTCAATAGCGGCGATTAACTCTGAGCGGGACAAGGGGGACTGAGCATCAAGTTCACTTGTTATCTGACTATCTTGCTTATTAGAACGTTTATCAATGATGAGTTTGTTTTCACCATGAATTTGGTTAATACATTCAATAAATGAACGTGTATTAAGAGGTTTAGTGAACGTTTTTGCAACGGTAATATTTTTTGCATCAGCAAATTGTTTGGCAGAATGTAATACTCGTTCATCAAAACCACTGATCAGCAGATACGTTGGTAAACACTCTCTAGCATGAAGTAATCTCATCACTTCTATACCGTCCATATTGGGCATATTTAAATCAAGTAATACGATGTCATTATTTGTGATTTCTTGTTCAACAAATGTTTCGGCTGAAATAAACCCAGTTGCAGAAAACCCAGCAATATCGATCATTTCCACCATCATATCGACTTGTTGCTGTTCGTCATCAACAACATAAATATTTATTTGTTTTGGTATGGAAAGAGGGCCTGCATCTATTAAAGCTTGTTCTATTTCCTGTTCAAAACCTTTTGTATATTGAACAAATTCCCGATCGGTTTTTTTAATATGGTCTACAAACCAGTCCTTGAAAAAAAGGATAAACTCTGCAATGGATTGTTTGCCATCTACTATTTTCAGTAAGGTATTTTGTAGTTGTTTGATGATGGCATTATGAGTTGAAAAATGCTCTTTACAGTTAGGATAGTTTGAAGCTGTCATAACCACTTCTTCACGTTTAAAGTGTGACTCTGTATAGAGAATGAGCTCGCTTGCTAATTTATATAAAAGCTCACTATCATCTTCTTGACCAACCAAATGGGCTTCATAAAATAACTGAAATAAGCGTTTATGATCATCATCAATTGCAGAAATTCCAACACTCAGTGCTGGCGTCCAATGCCAAGAGTCACTGGTTTCAGTCATGACTGTCTCCATGTAGTAGCTCTGCCATACGAGAGATTAATTCAGAAGAACTATAAGGCTTGTGTAGCATAGAACCGTGTAAGTCTTGGTCAGGGCTGGTAATATGACGATTATCACTAAAACCACTCGCCAGTTGAATTTTGATATTAGGGTAGTTTTCTTTGATATGACGTGCCAATTGATAACCATCGACATTAGGCATCACAACATCACTTAATACACAGTCAACTGTATTGGCTGCAAGAACATCCATGGCATTGTCACCATCATTAGCCAGCAATACGCGATATCCTGCCATCGATAATATTTCTTGAGCTAATTCACGTAGGGCAGGCTCATCATCTACGACTAAGATGGTTTCACCATTTCCTTGTTTAAGTTGATTGATTGGCTGCTCTTGAGTATTGTTTGCTTCAGCACCATGATAGCGAGGGAAATAGAGAATAAATTCACTTCCAGCATTTTTTTGGGAATAGACCCTAACCATTCCGCCTGTTCGCTCCATGAAACCATATACTTGACTTAGGCCAAGTCCAGTACCATTCCCTCCTTTTGTACTAAAGAAAGGATCAAATATTTTGCTGATAATATCAGCATCAATCCCGCAACCAGTATCGGTTATTGATAATGCGACATAGTCATTTTCTGACAGTCCTAATAACGATGCTTCTGAATGAGTAAGATGGGTGGTCTTGGTTGTAAACGTTAATATGCCACCTTCAGGCATTGCATGTTGAGCATTAATGGTGAGGTTAAGTAGGGTATCTTCTAGCTCACCAGCATCACCCCAGATTCGCCATGATAAGTCACATAATTGATAGTTTATCTTAATCCGTGCGGTGACAGATTTTTGTAGTAACTCTTTTTGCTCATCGAGTATTTTATGTAACTCGATTGCTTGTGCATGGCTATTTTCTTGTTTAGAGAAATTAAGCATTCGTTTAGTCAGTTTGCGTCCACGTTCACCAGCCTGAGTAATATTATCAATATATTTTTTTAGACCTTCTACATTATCTGAATACTTCAGATCTATTAAGTCGGCATAACCTAAAATAACACCGAGCATATTATTGTAATCATGGGCGATTCCCCCAACAATTTTACCAAGCGCATCCATTTTCTGGGCGCGTTGAAGTTGAGCTTGTTGTGATTTGATCTGTGTTAAATCTTGGCATGAACCAATAAAACGACGTTTTCCATTATCCGCTAAGGGTAATTCTGCTAGAGAAATTCGTAATGGAAATGTGCTTTTGTTTTTGTGCTGCCCTATGACTTCACGGGCATCAGAGAGTATTTGAGAGGTGTTTTGAGTCAGATAATTTTTTAAATAACTATCATGTTTACTTTTATTGGGTTCCGGCATGATGATAGATATATTATCACCGAGTGCTTCATCGTAACCATAGCCAAATAATTGAGCAGCAGCATGATTATAACTAAGAATAATGCCGTCTTCATCAATGGTGATAACCCCGTCACTTAAGGTATTTAAAATCTCACTTTGTTCTTGTTCTTTTTGTTTTAATGCTTGTAAGGCCGCCCGCTCTCCCGTTACGTTAAGAACAAGTGAGGCTGCACCAATTACTTTCCCAGAGTCATCGACTAAAGGGGTGCTGTGCCATTCACAAAGAATTATTTTCCCATCCTTAGTCAGGTTCTCATTAATACTAGTTGTTCCGCCTGTTTGTACTATCAACCCTTGCCAGACTGCTTCAACATCAACAACTGCATTTTCAGGTAACATAATATCGACAAAATCACGGCCCCTGACTTCATCTAGTGTATAACCAAACATTTTCTCAGCGGCCTGATTCCAGTCGAGCACTTGAAAGTCGGTATTCCATTCAATGGCTGCTAGTGGTGTTTGTTCACGGTATAACTTGAGATGTTGAAGTGATGTGTGCGCCTCCTCTTCCAGTTGTTTACGTTGGGTAATGTCCTGAATCATACATAAGTGATGAGGTTGGCTTTTATCTTCAACCGTTACTGGTGCAATAGTCATATCGATCCAGACGTAGCTATCATCTAGATGTCGATAGCGTTTTTGCATATTAAATCCTGATATTTCACCCGCATTTAAGCGTGCCATATTATCTAAATCTTCTTGCACATCATCAGGGTGGGTAATACTCATCCAATCAATGGTGAGCATTTCTTCATGAGTTCTGCCAGCAATTTCAGAGAACTTAGGGTTTACTTGATGAATTTGCCCTGTTAGTGAATCAATTAATGCCACACCAAAAGATACTGTCTTAAAAATCAAGTAATATTTCCCTATTTTGCATAACCCACATCAAACGGTTTTTCTGATTTGAGTACGCCATAGGCAATCACAAGTAATTTCCTCATCACAGCCACTATGGCCAGTTTTTTAGGCTTGCCTTTGCTTAATAATCTGCTATATAAATTTGTCATCAAGGGGTTATGCTTCATGGCTACTATTGCGGGCATATATAACGATTTTCTTAGTCTTGCATTGCCCATTTTAGACAAACTTGATTTATGAATACTGCTTCCAGATTGCTCAATTCTTGGGTTAAGCCCAGCATAGCTGCTGACCTGTTTAGAATTATTAAACAAGCTAATATCGCCAAGGTATGCCAAAATTGACCATGCGGTAAGATCTCCAATTCCATTAATGCTGGTGAGTAGCTCCACCTGCTTGCTTAGGGTTTTATTTTTACTCACGATAGTACTTATTTGGCTTTTAATCAGGGTGATTTCTTTTTGGATATACTTAAGCATTTTCTTAATAGATTGGGTGGCGCCCTGAACCTGACTAACCTTTAGACGGTTATTTTCTTGAGATTTGTTTTTATCTAATTGCGCCAACCTTGTGACTAGAAACTGCAGATCTTCAAAGTCCTTATCTTTAGGTATAAACAGGCTTTCCTCCAGTTCTCCTTTGTCACAGATATGCTGAACATAACGAGATATACTTTGTGCATCAGCCTTGTCAGTTTTATTTCTAGACATCTCCATTTTACAAAAAGCGTGAGTTTTAATCGGGTTTACTAATATCACTTTTTGTTTGTTTGCGTGCAAAAATTTAGCCAAACTCAAGCTATATACTCCTGTCGCCTCAAGACAAAATACAGTGCTTGTTTTACTTGGTTTTAACCAGCTCATTAAACGAATAAAACCGTCAGTGTTATTTTTAAATTGCTTGTCGCTATAGGCTTGTTCTTCTAATACTGCAACATCAAAAACAGCCTTAGATATATCAACTCCAACAAATTTCATTTTAGTTCTCCTGATAAGTTCTCTTGGAAAAGTTGGATAATTTCATCTTCTATGCATCCTCGTAACTATTCGTGCTAAAGTCAGACTTTGCACCAGATACTGTTCGCATTTTATGAAGTTAAAATAGGAGATAGGCACTAAACTTTTTTGCAAATTTTAAAATTTATGGGGACGCTCAATATCACTATCTCCTTATCCAATTGCCACTGGATAGTATCGACTAAAAGCTAGTTTGATAGTTAATAATTGATACAGTTGGGATGATACGAGGGGACTCTTCAAACATTGTTTTAAATTGTTCCAACGTTTTACTGTCTTCTTTGCGTTGGGTAATGTCTCGGGCGACACCTAAGATGCCGATTAATTCTCCATTTGAGTTATGCATCGGTGTTTTTATTGTTTCAACAAGCTCTGTATGTCCATCATCTGCAAAAGTAATGAGTTCCTCATCGATAGAAGACTTACCTAAAGCAAGTGCTAGCTTATCTTTTTCACGAGAAAAATCAGCAAGATTTTTATCTATAAAGTCATAATCAGTTTTGCCAATAATCTCACTTTTGTTCGTGCCAAATAGTCGTTCGAATTTGGCATTACAAGCTAAGTAGACACCATCACTATCTTTTAACCAAATAAGATCCGGTAAGGTGTGTAATAAGGTATTTACAAATGTTCGACTTGATTCTAATGATTCGTGTAGTGCATATTCCTCCGTCACATCACGGAATACGACAACAATCCCCGTAATTTCCCCACTTGATGAGCGAATTGGAGCGCCTGAATCAGCAATTTGATATTTAGGCCCCTTTTTAGAAATTAGCATGGTGTGATTAGCTAAACCAACAATTTTCCCTGTTGTCATTACTTTTTCTACAGGATTATCAGCACGTTCTAAAGTTTGGGCATGAACAATGTCAAATACTGTTGTTAATGGCACGTCTAGTGCCTCAGAAAGTGACCAGCCGGTGAGTTCTTCAGCAACAGGGTTGAGGTGAGTAACATTGCCTTGACTATCGGTTACGATAACGGCATCACCAATTGAGTTTAGTGTAATACGAAGGTTTTCTTCTCGATCAAACAATATGTGTATATCATTTGTTCGTAGACGGTCATAGCGATAAAGAATATAAGCAATTAAAGCCCCTAATATTAGAGTTAGACTAATGAGTAGGTTTTGTATAAAAGTAAACTGTTGCAACTGTGTCGCCATTACTTTTTGCAGTGTTGTTTTGATCTTTTCTGCTGCATGCGTGAACGCTAAGAATTTTTGATCAAAACGCTGAATAATATTAGAGTCAATGTCTGATTTGGATCGAGTCTCCCAACGTTTATGGGCAATTTCTCGAAAGGCGTGAATTTCGGCTATTGTTTGTTCAATTTGACTGCGTAAATCAGGATCATCTATGGGAATTAAGTGACCATCTCTATTCTCTCCACCTGAAAGTATGGCTTGTGCATACCATTCGGCTTGATCAATATGTTGCCATACTTCTTCAATAGTAATAGTTTTATCGCCACTGATAACTTTTTCAAACCACAAGTCTGCCATTGTGGCTTCTACTTGGATTTTCATACTGGCATCAATAAGTGGGGTGTAACGTTGGGCGATATCTCGTCCGAGGTAAGAAGAATAGAACATGGCCGATGCCATGCTAATGGTGAGTAAGACTGTTAAAAGAGCTATTTTAGTACTCGTCATTTTTAACACTGTATTCTATCCAATATGATATTTAGCTTAGTTACATCTTAAGAGACTGATACTATCATAAATTTTAATGGCATTATTATGCGAATTTATTATATATCAGAAAGAAGTTGCTCAATCATTGATTCAGCTTGGCTTAAATAGCCACCGCCAAACAAATTAACATGGTTAATAATATGATAAAGATTATAAAGTGTTTTCCTACTTTTATAACCAGAATCTAGAGGATACTCTGCTTGATACGCTGAATAAAAGTGATGATCAAAACCGCCAAATAGCTCTGTCATTGCAATATCGGTTTCACGGTCACCGTAATAACAGGCAGGATCGAAGATTACGGGGTTTCCTTGTGAATCAGCTCCCGCATTACCCGCCCATAAATCACCATGTAATAATGCGGGTGTGGGTGAATAATTATCAAAGAAAAGAGGGACTTTGTCTAAAAGTTCTTTCCCTTTATCTTGCAGTCGACCATGAAAGCCATTTTTAGCTGCTATTTCAAGTTGTGCTCCTAGGCGGTGTTGCTGCCAAAAAGTAAGCCAGTCATGTTCTCGATTATTTTCCTGAGGTGTACTACCAATTGTATTATCACAATGCCAGCCAAAATAGGGCTGTGTATGACGATGTAATTGAGCAAGTTGTTTGCCTAATAATTGCCCTGCTTGACCTCGTAGGCTAGCTAGTTCTATATACTCTAATACTAAATAACTATGTCCATCCCCTTGTCCATAGCAAATGACTTCAGGTATGCGAACACAGTTTAAGGCACGCATTTCTTCCAAGCCTTGGGCTTCAGCTTCAAACATAAACTCAAGATGAACTTGGTTTAATTTGATGAAGTAAGAATGACTATTACTCTGCAATAGATAAGCATCATTAATGCTACCGCCACCTATTGAGGATAAACGGGTATTAGTGAGTGACGATCCTGTTGCCGCTTCAATATCTCTGAGGATTGAATCAAGTTTAGCCACTGCAAACACCTTAAATATTCGTTTAATGATAAGCTGAGTTTAAACGTATATAAAGGATAAATAAACAATGTCTCAACAACTTAGTGATAAACAAATGGTTGCCATTCATGCTGCTAGTTTTGTACAAGACGGGATGACAGTCGGTTTGGGGACAGGTTCTACTGCTAACTACTTCATTGAAGAACTTGCACGAAAGAAACAGCAAGAAGGATTAAATATCACAACTGTTTCAAGCTCAATTGTGAGCACCATTAAAGCTCAGGAGTTAGGGCTTAATGTCATTGCCATTGAACATATTAAGTCACTTGACCTTTATGTTGATGGGGCAGATGAAGTCAGCCCCGACAATACATTATTGAAAGGCCGTGGTTCAGACTTGGTACGAGAGAAATTACTGGCAAAGGCAAGCCAAGCAATGATTGTTATGATTGACGATAGCAAGCTGGTGCAAAGAATAGGTGAAAAATGTGCTATTCCTATTGAAGTAATGCCTTTTGCTCGGAAATTAGTGCAAAAGAGTTTGCAAGACATAGGTGGTAAAGGTGGTTTACGTCCTAATGCGGGTGGCGATGGTTTAGCGGTCTCATCACATGGCAGCCTTGTTCTCGATATGGCTTTTGCTGAGGATATTGAAGCAAAAACGCTTAATGCATTATTAAATTCTATCCCGGGTGTGGTTGAACATGGCATCTTTTATCAATTAGCAACGCGAGTATTGTTAGCTGATAATGGCGTGATTGTAGAACATTAGCCCAAGACAATATATACCCGTGATACATGAAGAAGCGCTTTATATCGTTCATGGTGAGCCTGTCGAACCATGTGCTTTTATAAAACATGCAAATTGAATGATCACGGGTATAGTCTTAGGCTAACAGATAAACTTTAAAGTTCTTTTAAAAGCGTTTCAGCTTTAGATACGCCAAATTCGCCTGAACCCTCAACACCTAAGTAGGTGACGATGCCATCGTTGACAATCATGCCAAAACGGAAACAACGAACGCCCATGCCGCCGGCGGTAAGGTCACGATCTAAACCTAATGCTTTGGTATATTCAGCACTGCCATCCGCCATCATGCGCACTTTACCTGCAACATTATTGTCTTTGCCCCATGCGGCCATAACAAAGGCATCATTGACTGACATACACCAAATTTCATCTGCACCATTAGTCATTAATTGCTGGGCATGTTCAACATAGCCTGGTAAATGTTGTGCTGAACATAAAGGTGTATAAGCACCAGGAACACCAAAAATAACAATTTTTTTGCCTTTAGTTAGCTCAGATACATCTTGTGCTTGCGGATTGGTTGGGCAACCATTTTCCGGATCAAACTCATTACATTCAGTTAATTTACCAGCCGGTAAGCGTTGTCCTACTTCAATAGTCATGGGTGTTCCTTTTGTGGAGTGAAAATCGTTGTACTAGCATATACCCATCACCAATCAAGCTACAACTTTATAGCACTCATACTGCCCGCGCTCGCTTCGTTATATTATTGAGCAATAGAATAACTATTACATCAATAAGATGCCTTGCCATCACAGCCATTATAAGCACTAAAAAACTGCATCTTGAATGATAACGGGTATAGGCTAAAAGCGATTAGATAAAAACACTAAAATTACTGGGTTTTATAGTGTCTTGTAAATGGTTATGATGTTCAGACATATTTAATAAGTGAGATGAAATAATGGCAAATCAATCAGTGTTACGTTGGGGAATTCTTGGAGCTGCACGTGTTAATGAACGATTGATGCCCGCTATTGTTGCTGCGGATAATGCAAAGTTAATAGCTATTGCCAGTCGACGACAAGGCGCAGCCGCTGAAGTATTAGCGAAATATGCCCCTCAAGAAACCAATGTTCTGACTTTAGATAACCCTGATGAATTACTCAATAATCCTGATATTGATGCGATTTACTTGCCGATGGCGAATGAAGAACACACAGAGTGGGCAATTAAAGCGATTGAAAAAGGTAAACATGTTTTAATTGAAAAGCCGATGGCATTGAGTTTGTCTGATATTGAATTGATTGAAGCGGCAGCGATTAAACATAGAGTCGTTGTTATGGAAGGCTTTATGTATGTGTTTCATCCTCAACATGATGCTGTTCATCAGCTTATTGATTCGGGTGTAATTGGCGACGTTCGCACAGTCAAGACTAGTTTTTCATTTCCAATGAAACCTGCACGTTTATATCGAATTACGCGTGATATTGAACAGGGTGGTGGTGCAATGTGGGATATTGGACCTTATGCGATTCATACGGCTCGTAAATGGTTTGATAGCAATCCAGTTTCTGTTATCAGTATGGCGAAACTTAATGAACATGGGGCTGATGTGAGTTTGAGCGGTGTGCTTGACTATGGTGATGGTAAGTTTGCTCATTTTGATATGAGTTTTGAACGTGCTCGCCGAAGTGAATATGAAATCATTGGCACACTCGGTGGCATCAAATGTGAAACCGTGTGGAATAACCCTGATGATCTACCTATTGTGACATGGTGGACTGATGCGGGCGAACGACACACAATGGAATTAGAAGCCGCCAATCACTTTGACCTTGAGATTGAACATTTTAGTGATTGTGTGTTGAATGGCAAAATGCCAAAACTTTCTTTTGAAGATGCAAAAGCGAATTGCAAAGTTATTGAAGCAGCATTAGAGTCAGTAAAAACTGGGAAAAAGGTTGACCTAAACTAACATTATCGTAGGTTGGGTTTCAACCCAACACGTTGGACTGAAGTCCAACCCACAAAGTTGGTTATGGCTGTAGGTTGGGTTTCAACCCAACACGTTGGACTGAAGTCCAACCCACAAAGTTGGTTATGGCTGTAGGTTGGGTTTCAACCCAACACGTTGGACTGAAGTCCAACCCACAAAGTTGGTTATGGCTGTAGGTTGGGTTTCAACCCGACACGTTGGACTGAAGTCCAACCCACAAGGCTGGTTATGGCTGTAGGTTGGGTTTCAACCCAACATGTTGGACTGAAGTCCAACCCACAGCTTATTTAGTTAATGAATCCCACGCATCATTGAATGATTCAGATACGGCCTCTTTGGCTTCTGCGATCATTGCTTTAGAGTCTTGTTGAGCTTCGGCTAGACATTGCTCATTATCAAAATCCTTCGCAGTGCCAAACAATACATTTTCATCATCTTGCAGTTCTTTTTTATCTTCACAATAATAACTTGTTTCAAGAGCTGCTATTGCAACAATCGCACCGACCACACCAATAACCGGAATAGCTGAAGTCGCTGTTGATGACAGTTTGGCTCCGGCTCGTTTGGTGAATTTCTTGGAGAAGTTTTTCTTTTTAGCTTTATGTCGTGTTTTCATTTGTTCTACAACTTTTTTTGATTGTTGTAATTGTTGCATAGATTCAATAGAAGTAGAGACTAAACCAAATGTTGCCAATATAGTGTTTAAGAATAAAGAGGAAACAAAGACTACTACGGTAGTTGTTGCCGAGATGCTAAGGAATATTGTTTTAATCATAATTAGACCTTTGTACGAGTTGTCTTTTTTGTCGTAGCAAGGCAAAACTCGTCATTCTGGCGTTTAAATATGTCAGGAACACATTTAAACGCCAGAGGTGCTCGTAGAGTTGAGCACACGATGTGCTCAATTAAAGCGGGAATCTAACGATAGTGACTAGTTTCTACTGCTCATGGATCCCCGCATATGCGAGGATGACAAAAGTTATTTTTAGCCTTCAAAGTGAACATGTTCAATTTGATTACTTTGAATTACAACAGTATTCGCCATTTTGTCATGCCAACCTTGTTTACGCTTATCAAATGCAACCCAAATAATGCCTAAGCCTAAAGGCAATAGTGAAACGTAGTACCCGATATAGCGAATAATAAATTGCTGAGTTGTTGGTTTGGCACCTGTTTTGGCATCAACAATAGTGAGTTTGGTGCCCATTTTACCGGGTGTTGCAGATTTATAGCTCCAGAAAACAAGTACTGCAATGGCCGGGAATATGTAATTGAGTAATACATCCCAAGTTCCATTAATAAGTTGTTCTCCAAGCCAATAGTCATAACCATAAAGGGCTGTAAGTACGGGGCCTATAATGATAATCAATAAAATACTATCAATGATTGCAGCCCCTGTTCTAATCCAAAATCCAGCGTATTGAATATCTTCCATCGTTTTATTTCCTTATAAATTGAAAAATGGTTTATTGAGACAGAGCCTCAAGAACCGTATTTAAGATAGCTAAGCGACTATCGGCATCAGGCATGTCGGCAATAAAGCGTAATTTATCTTGGCCATCTAATTTGAATCTAGCAGGCTCTGATTGAATCAATTGTATTATTGTCATCGGTTCAACATTAGGTTCTTTATCAAAGATAATCCGCCCACCTTGATCATAAACATCAATCTTACGAATGCCAATCTGTTTAGCTTTGAATCGACATTCATGAATGGCAAACAATGTTTGAATTTGTTCCGGTAATAAGCCAAATCGGTCGATCATTTCAACTTGTAGCTCTCGTAAGGCTTCATGATCTTTTGCTGCAGAAATGCGTTTATAAAGCACTAAGCGACTATGTACATCGGGTAGATAGTCTGTTGGAATAAGTGCTGGGACATGACAATCTATTTCTATGAACTGACGGTCACTGATATTGAGGCTTGGATCTTTGCCTGATTTAAGTGCTGTTACTGCACGTTCGAGGAGTTCATTGTAGAGTCCAAAACCGATCTCTTGCATTTGACCACTTTGATCATCACCCAATAATTCACCTGCACCGCGAATTTCCATATCATGAGTTGCCAAGGTGAAACCAGCACCCAAATCTTCAATTGATTCGATGGCTTCTAGTCGTTTGATAGCATCTTTTGTCATGGCATTTTCTGGCGGCACAATCAAATAAGCATAAGCTCGATGATGTGACCGACCCACACGACCACGAATTTGATAAAGCTGAGCTAAGCCTAATTTATCAGCACGATCGATGAATATCGTGTTCGCAGAGGGAATATCGATCCCTGTTTCAATAATAGTGGTACACACCAGCACATTAAATCGTTGGTGATAAAAGTCGAGCATGACTTGTTCGAGTTCACGTTCACGCATTTGACCGTGGGCAACGGTGATTTTGGCTTCTGGAACAATTAGCTCAAGTTCTCGTGCAATACGGTCAATGTCTTCAACTTTATTATGTAAGAAGTAGACTTGCCCACCCCGTTTGATCTCACGCAACATTCCTTCACGAATATTTTCTGCATTCCATTGTTGTACAAAGGTTTTAATTGCTAATCGACGTGCTGGTGGTGTGGCGATAATAGAGAGATCACGGATGCCTGAGATCGACATGTTTAAAGTACGAGGAATCGGTGTTGCTGTGAGTGTCAGCACATCAACTTCAGCACGATATTTTTTGATTTGTTCTTTTTGAGTCACACCAAAACGATGCTCTTCATCAAGAACAAACAGGCCTAATCGTTTTGGATTGATATCTTGTTGAATGAGTTTATGGGTGCCAATAATGATGTCGGCTGTACCATCTACCATGGCAGCTTTAACACGGTCTAATTCTTTCTTAGAACGGAAACGTGACATGACTTCAATGTTCACAGGCCAATCAGCAAAGCGATCTTTAAAGTTTTCATAATGCTGTTGGGCTAATAAAGTGGTGGGTACTAATACCATCACTTGTTTGCCAGATTGTGTGGCGAGGAAAGCGGCACGCATAGCCACTTCAGTTTTACCAAAACCAACATCACCACAGATCAAACGATCCATCGGTGTATCTGATGTCATATCTTTTAGAACATCATCAATGGCATCTTGTTGATCAGGTGTGGTCTCAAAAGGAAATGCTGCTGAGAAGCTCACATAATGTTCATCAGGATCGTTAAGTGGGGTTTTCTTATGGGCTGCACGTTGAGCATAAATATCAAGTAACTCAGCCGCGACATCACGTACTTTTTCAGCGGCTTTACGACGCGCTTTTTCCCACTGTCCTGACCCTAAGCGATGTAGTGGAGCAAGCTCGGGGGCGGCACCAGAATAACGACTGATTAAGTCTAAGGCTGATACTGGCACGTAGAGCTTGTCACCTTTGGCATATTCTAATGTGACATATTCTGTTGTAATATCACCCGCATCGATTGTTTCGAGACCAAGATAGCGACCAACACCATGATCTTCATGAACCACAGCATCACCGACCGTTAATTCGGCAAGGTTACGAATAATGGCATCGGAGTCACGCTTTTTACGGCTACGACGACGGCGTTGCATAACCTGCTGGCCAAACAATTGAGGCTCAGCAATAACGGCAATGTTATTTTCAGGTAGAACTAGACCGTGTTCAAGTGGTGCAACGGTAATTCCTAAAGCTTCATCACCTGCTAGAAACTCATCCCAATTTTGATATGCCTTGGGCTGAATTGCATTTTCACGTAGTAACTCAAGCAATGTTTCACGCCGGCCTGCTGTTTCAGCAGCAAATAGTATGCGACCATCAAAGTTATCGATAAATTGTAGCAAGGCATCACAAGGTCTATCTTGGCGTGCATTGAGTGTGAGTTGTGGAGGTGTAACCGTGGTGTAGTTATGATTACCAGCACTATCATCGAGTTCGAATGTTTGGGCATGAATTCTTTGATACTGTTTGAATGTGGCAAATAATTCTTCGACAGGAATGAACATATCCTGTGGTGCCAATAAAGGTCTTTCAGTATCAACTTGATGTTGCTTATAGCGTTGATTGATTTCTTGCCAAAAACTAGTTGCTGCATGATGAGGATCATTGATATTAAGTAGCAAGGTGTTATCAGGTAGATAATCAATCAGACTATTTGTTTTCTCAAGAAACAGTGGCGAATAGTATTCGATACCGCCAGGCATATTACCTTGGCTAACTTCACGATAAATGAGACTGCGTTGAGGATCACCATCAAAGTGTTCACGAAACTGTCGGCGAAAATGTTGAATACTGTCATCAGTTACGGGAAATTCACGTGCTGGCAATAATTGAATCGAATTAATAGTATCGATTGAGCGCTGTGTTTCTGGATCAAATGTTCTTAGTGTGTCGACTTCATCATCGAACAAGTCAATTCGGAAGGGCAATTTACTACCCATAGGGTAAAGATCGATTATCGCGCCACGGACAGCAAATTCACCATGTTCCATGACTTGGGAGACATAGCGATAACCTGCTTTCTCTAATTTACTACGCCATGATTTAATATCAAACAGATCACCTGTTTTCAGTATTAAAGTATTTGCTTCTAAGAATTCACGTGGAGCAAGGCGGTGCATGATAGTCGAAATGGGAACGAGTAAAATGCCACGCTTAAAGTCAGGTAGCTGATGTAAGGTATCTAATCGTTCTGAGACAATATCTTGATGGGGAGAGAAGGTGTCATACGGCAATGTTTCCCAATCAGGAAAGTGCAGAATGGGTAAGTCTTTTTCACCGAGGTAAAAACGAGCATCAAGTTCAAGGCGGTGTGCTGTTGCTGTGTCATCCGTTAAAACAAGTAAAGGACCATCATGTTGCAGAGCTGCTTGAGCGATTAATAAACCTTGAGCGCTACCGTACAACTGTCCTGCTCTAAGTAGAGAAGATTTTTTTGTTGGTAGTTGGGGGCTTAGGGGATTCAATGTAGTGACTGAGGCCATGACACGCTATTCTATGACAATAAAAGGATGTATTTTCCCATATATGTGATAATGCACAATCCTTTTTTATAACTAGGTAGTTGAAATGGCAAAGATTAAACGTACAGAAAATGTGGTGCTACTGAAAATAATTGGCACCATAGAGCTCTTAATCGCAATTGCTTTAATTTACTTTTTTAATGGTGAAGGACTGGTAGCTATGATTGCACCAGCATTATTATTAGGCTTTTCAGCAAATAGTTTTTATCAAGCTCATAAGTGTTACAAACGCCAATACTCCCCTAAAAAGGACGATTAAAAGCAAGCCCATTTTTATAAGTAGCTGTGCTAATTATTAATGACTGAAGAAGAACAAAATTCTGAGATTGAGTTTGATTCGGCGGGATTTCTAAAGATATTAACGAGTCGTCCCGGTGTTTATCGTATGGTTGATAGTACAGATACGGTCATTTATGTGGGTAAGGCAAAAAATTTAAAAAAACGCGTATCGAGTTATTTTCGTAAAACGGGTTTAACATCGAAAACACGTGTCATGGTGGCACAAATTGCGACCATTGAAATCACGGTTACGCATACTGAAAATGAAGCATTAATCCTTGAAAACAACCTGATCAAGGAGTTGATGCCACGCTACAACATCTTATTAAGAGATGATAAAACCTATCCCTATTTACATATATCAGCAGACAAATTCCCAAGGCTGAGCTTACATCGCGGCACGAAACGTAAAGCAGGAAAATACTTTGGCCCTTATCCAAGTGCGGGAGCCGTTAGAGAGAGCTTAGCTTTATTACAAAAACTATTTCCTGTTCGTCAATGTGATAATACGTATTATTCAAATCGTTCTCGTCCCTGTTTACAGCATCAGATAAAACGCTGTTCTGCACCCTGTGTTGGGTTGATATCAGAAGAAGACTATAAGAAAGATATTCAGCATACGATCCTTTTCCTTGAAGGCAAAAATCAGCAGGTGATGGAAGATTTGTCTGAGCAAATGGAAGCGGCTTCTATAGATTTAGACTTTGAGCAAGCTGCCATTGTTAGAGACAAAATTATCAGTCTGAGACGAATTCAAGAAAAACAGTATGTGAGTTCTGATCAAGGTGATTTAGATGTGCTGGCGGCTAAAATAACAGATGGTATTGCCATTGTTGAAGTCTGCTTTATTCGTGGTGGTCGTAGCTTAGGTAATAAATCATACTTTCCAAAGGGCTCATCAGATAGTTCACCTGAAGAATTGTTATCTGCCTTTATTCCACAATATTATTTGGGCAAAGATATTCCTGCCGAGATCTTGTTAAGTCATAGTCCAGAAGATATGACTTTATTAGAAGAAGTATTGAAATCTGAATCTCAACACCGCGTTACATTGCGTTGTCCTCAACGTGGCTTAAGTGTTCGATGGATGAAAATGGCGATGACTAATGCCGAGATCAGCCTTAATCAACGCTTGAGTAGTCGAGCCAATTTATTACAACGGTTTGATAAATTACAAGATGCACTTGAGCTAGATGAAATGCCCAAACGCATTGAATGTTTTGATATTAGCCATACTAGTGGTGAAAGAACCGTAGCATCATGTGTGGTGTTTGGTTTGGAAGGTGCAATCAAAAGCGATTATCGAAAGTTTAATATTGAAGGTATTACGCCTGGTGATGATTATGCTGCGATGAACCAAGCGCTAACACGACGTTTTACTCGATTGAAGAAGGGTGAAGGTAAACGACCAGACTTATTGTTAATAGATGGTGGTAAAGGTCAATTAACAGAAGCTAAGGCCGTAATGGCAGAACTACAGCTTGATATTGATATATTAGGCATCGCCAAAGGCCCTGAAAGAAGGCCGGGAGAAGAGACCTTCTTTCTTGTCGGCAGAGAAGGTGAGGTAGACTTGCCTGCTGACTCACCGGCCTTGCATTTATTACAACAAATTCGTGATGAGGCTCATCGTTTTGCCATAACAGGCCACAGACAACGACGAGCAAAAGCTCGAAGAACATCCCCATTGGAAGGAATAGATGGAATGGGACCTAAGCGTAGGCAAAAGTTATTACAGCAATTTGGTGGCCTACAAGAAGTGAAAAGAGCTGGGGTAGAAGACTTAGCTCGTGTTGATGGCATAAGTGAAGCGCTGGCACAAAAAATATATGATGTATTTCATGGTGAGAAATAATCTCATTAGATGTACTATACAAAACACAATAATAATTAAGTGGATTTTATGTTTAACATTCCCAATATTTTAAGTTTACTACGCATTGCCCTGATACCTGTACTTATTGGGTTTTTTATATTAGATACCGAATATAAGATTGAAGCTGCGCCACTATGGGCAACCGTTGTTTTTGTGGTTGCATCACTCACCGACTGGTTAGATGGGTATATAGCACGCAAGTGGGAGCAAACATCGCCCTTTGGTGCCTTTATCGATCCAGTGGCAGATAAACTCATTGTGACTGTTGCACTTGTGTTGGTGCTGTATAAAACACATGAGTGGTATATCTTACTGCCCGTGGTGGTTATTATCGGTCGTGAAATAACCGTTTCCGCATTGCGAGAATGGATGGCAGAAGTTGGACAAAGAAATGCGGTGAAAGTATCGTTTGTTGGCAAGCTTAAAACAGCCTTTCAGATGTTATCGATTGGTTGCCTTATCTTCCATAACTCATTATTTGGATTACCAATATTTGAGATTGGTATTGTTCTACTTTATGTGGCATCAGTACTTACGATTAGCTCGATGTGGAGCTATTTAAAAGCTGCATGGCCAATAATGAAATCTAATAGTTGACAGTCTAAAATAATCGCCTATAATGCACATCTTTCTTAGCGGGAATAGCTCAGCTGGTAGAGCACGACCTTGCCAAGGTCGGGGTCGCGAGTTCGAATCTCGTTTTCCGCTCCAGATTTAAAGAAGCCGCAGTTTTTACTGCGGTTTTTTGCATTTTAAGGGTTTGTAAATCGTGTCATATACAAACCCAACTCATTCAATATACCGTCTCCGGTAATTTGTTTTCTCGTCCAACTCCCCAGTGAATAATCATTGTTTACTGTTTTCAAGTTATAGTGCGCGACTCCCACTAATGGACTCTGAGCTATATCAATTATCAAGGTAAGACCGCTTTCTCAACTCACGATCTTGTTTATGATTACATTCGCTCTAGTGCTGATACCCTCTAGTGCCGACACCTATCCTGATGAGTATCTAATATCACAACAAGCATTGCCAATACGACAGTTTTCAGCTGATCAATTGGAATCTATCCTGACAAAGTTTAAGCAGTTTATCCCTATTGAAATAAACGATGATGATGTTGCCAATGATGATGAGATTGAAGAGGAATACATTAATCATTATGAAGCTGAATTCATCATTGAGGATATTGCAGAGAATGCTAACGGGCGTATTGTCGAAGTGCTGTATCTACAACTTTATACCTCGTGGGGAACATTGTTAGCAGAGAATAAAGAGGCGGGGCAATGGACTTCTTTTTATATGGCTTCTGGAGGCGACTCCAAACAATACCTTTATTTTAATGATGAGGTTGAACTTGAACTTGAACTTGTTGGTGACGATTTAATAGGAAGCTACTCAGTATATGGCGATCAGACACTAGCCATTTCATTAGATGATTTCACGGTTCAAAAAGTATCTCCTTAGCCCTGTCCATCACATTATGCTTTTAATACGGACTCGATAAGAATACTATAATGAAGCGGTAGGTCATAAGAGATTTGTTATGAAGAAATTGTTGTTGATAGGGCTATTTTATATTACTTGTGCCGGCATGATACAAGCCGCCTCATTATCAGACAGTATTCTAGAAATCCCACAAGGTACGGTATTTGAACTACGCAATGAGCTTGATATTCCTGCTAATCGAAACTTCATTCTTTTAGGCAAAAACCAACTGAATGAAAGTTTTAATGAAATCAATCAAACCTTTAATCAACAAAATGGCAAGTATTATCGCCAGCATAATTATTATCACTACGATGATTATTTATATCAGTGGCAACAAACCGTCGGCCAAAGTTATCGTGATTGCTTAGAACGCCATAGAACCTTCTATAGTTATGGTGGCAATACATCATCCAATAACAGCACCATCATTAATCAAGGTAATGGCAATACCAATGTCATTATCAACAATCAAACAAATACCGATCCTGTTTATGGCAGTTATATTGATAACAATAGCTGCATCAAACCAGAACACGCTATTTCGATGTTATTACTCGATGCCGATGAATCGGGTGCGGGAGGTATATTTCGTGAGGGTTATGAGTTTAAGGTTGAGTCTGTTCGTTATAAAAGACAAGGTGACTTTTATATTGTAACGATACGTTTTGATCATGATATCGCTACTGCTATTCAAATTGTCACTACTCAAACACCTGAAAGTATTCGTATTGCTCAATTACAATATCGTGAAATTGAAGGGGGCTTTTGGGCTGGTTTAGGTTCAGCCTTGGCTAGCATGACAGATATTGGTGGTGATTATTTTATTATCAATTTATCTTCTAAACACTATTATGACTAAGCACGTTATTCAAATTAGAGTTCACTATGCACGACAGACCTGAGAAGGGCGTTATTTCAAGTGGAACAATGCCCACGGTGGTTACATCAGGCTTTCGGCCGGACTATTCAGGTCAGCATGTAAATTCATTTGAGATAGGTAAGTATGTCATTACCTTGGCTGAATGGCTTGATATTATGGACTACCTCCCGCCTAATACTGACACGCTATTTCTCGGACAGCCGGTTGTTAATGTGAACTGGTTTGATGTGCATCGTTATATCGACAAGTTAAACCAACGAACGGGTGAACAATATCGACTACCCACTGAACTTGAATGGGAATATGCGGCTAGGGCAGGCACTTCAAATGACTATCATGTTTCCAGAGAGATCGTGCTAGATGGCAAGGTGATTAACTAACCTGAATTCTGGATAAGAGAATTTAGTTTGTTTTTCGTCATTCCGGTAGGATTTTTATCCGGAATCTATGCTCCAAACACTAGATTCCCGCTAAAAACATGCGGGAATGGGTGTCTGATGGTGAGCGGACAGTTATTGGCTTTGAAAATCATGACGATTATGAGTTAAAGGTTCTACGAGGCGGTTGTTGGGTTAGTAGTAAATTTGAAGTAAAGTTAACGGCATGTAGTTATAACCATCATCATCTGATTTATTCTTTAATACGGTACTCCGAACCAATAAAACCAAATCCTAGTTGATGGGCGTCTCTTGATTGATAATAAAATGAACATGCTATATAGATATTACGTAACGTAAACACTTCTTTTAATTTATCTTAGTCGTACTAAACTTGAGGTAGATCATTTACTTTTAATTACTTCTGCGCCAATATAAGAAAATAATAATATTCTCTATAGTTATAGAATGAATGGTAGAAATTATGAAAGAAAATTTTAAATTAATTCGCTCTATTTTAATCGTATTGCTCTTAGCTCTTATTCTAGGTTCGGGAGCTGTCGGGTTCAAAGCTGTTGCTCTATTTAGTGAGTTTAACCAAACATGGGATGTTTATAGTCGAGAAGCAAAAGAAAAGCAGCTGTCGCTATATGTTATTAGAGAGCATATAGGTTATGGAGGGTTTATCCATCACTTTAAAAACTATATATTACGGCAAGAACCTCGGTATATAGATTTATTTACTAGTAGTGGAAATACTCTCTTAAATGCTCTTCAAAATTATCAATCGTTCTCTCTCAACAGTGATGAATTAACCGCATTAAAACAATTAACACTTGTTGTGGTTGAGTATAAGAATAAGCTTCCTTTAGCTATTCAAGCACAAAATGAAGGCTGGAGCCCATTAAAAACAGACCGATTAGTAATTGTTAATGATCAACCAGCAATAGATGCATTAGAAGTGCTGGAGCAAAACTGGTCAAAACAATACCTACAGGACATGCAAGAGTTCAATGATACTCTTCAAAGTGGTCAATTTATTGCTAAATTTGGCTTTTTCATTGCGATCATTCTTTCATTCGTCATTTTATTAAGTATCTGGTTCATACAACGACTTACATTAGAAATTGCTACCAGAAAGAAATTAGAAAGTCGCTTGTACATGAGTGATGCAGTTATAAAAAATATTACCAATGGTGTTTCTGTTGCTGACGAGAAAGGCAAGTTAATTTTTATAAACGCTGCTTTTGAAAAAATTACAGGCTATTCTTCTGAAGAGGCAATAGGAAAGAATTCTAGTATCTTAGCATCAGGACGTCATGACAAATCCTTCTATCAAGCAATCTGGAAAACTATTCTCACGAAAGGTAGTTGGGAAGGAGAAATATGGAACAGACGAAAAAATGGCGAAATTTACCCTGAGTGGCTAGCCATCCATCAACTTTCTAAAGCTCTCTCATCAGTGGGTCGTTACATTGCTATATTTTCAGATATTACAGAGAGAAAACAAAAAGAAGACTACATAACTCACCTTGCGAAACATGACAGTTTGACTCAATTACCAAACCGGAATTTATTCATCGACCGTATTGAAAGCGCTATTTTAGGGTGTCATAGACAGAAAGAAGGGATAGCATTGTTGTTCCTTGACTTGGATGGCTTCAAACCAATAAATGATGGACTTGGGCACTTAATTGGTGACAAGATTTTAATTGAGGTAGCTCAAAGAATAAAATCATCTGTGAGAGAAACAGACTCTATTTGTCGCTATGGTGGAGATGAATTTCTTGTCTTATTATCAGGAATCAATAATGATGGTGACTGGAATCGAATTGCAGAAGTTTTATTAAGCAGTATTAATTCGTCCTATTTCATAGATGGTAATGAAATCAACGTTGGAGTTAGTATTGGTGTTGCAGTCTACTCTTCCAATGCTAAGAAGATAAAAGCTGAAGTGCTTATACATATGGCCGACAAAGCGATGTATACAGCTAAGAATGAGGGTAAAAATAAGATTTCTGTCATTCAATAAACTGCAGCTATAAGGTTCCCAGAAAGATACTTGAGCTCCAAGTATGAGGTAAAGAGTGCCTTTGTAGTCCGCCCATTATTAACCGTAAGTCAAAAATAGAGGTTTATGCTGCATCCAGTAACTGCCTAGGTGGAATGCCTCCAATTGCTGAATGCGGACGTTCATTATTGTAGAGCCAAAGCCATTGCGTTGCCAATAACTGGTTTATTTTACGGTAAACACTCAGGCATAAAAAAGCCCTAACTGTTTTATCAGCTAAGGCTTTGATAGTTCTTGCATATTCATGGAGCCGGAGATAAGACTTGAACTTACGACCCTCTGATTACAAATCAGTTGCTGGACATCGTCTGAGTGAATAATTTTATGGTCACATTTGCACGTGTAAAACATAAAATCGCAACTGGATCGTGTAAGCGGCTGATATTTAAACTTAATTGGTACCGAGGGTCGGAATCGAACCGACACTTCCGAAGAAACCGGATTTTGAATCCGGCGCGTCTACCAGTTCCGCCACCCCGGCCAAATAAGAGTGCGAATTATAACGAGCTAGAGCGGTAATTGGAAGACTTTATTCATAATCTATCATTTATTGACTACAGCATTACAAAGAGTTTGATATGATCTCTTTATGCAACGAACCGATTTCCAATTTGATTTACCGTCTGAGCTAATTGCTCAGTTTCCATCTGACCAAAGAACTGCAAGTAGATTGTTATCACTTGATGGTGTTTCTGGCGGCATAGATGATCGCCAATTTCTTGATTTACCCAGTTTGTTAAAACCAAATGATTTGTTGGTGTTTAATAATACGAAGGTGATTCCTGCCAGATTGCTCGGCCAAAAAGAGACTGGGGGAAAAATTGAGGTGTTGGTTGAACGCGTTATTGATGAACATCGCGCTTTAGCTCATATCCGTAGTAGTAAATCACCAGGTGAAGGCCGTCGGTTATTAATGGAAGGTGTTTTAGATATAGAGGTGACGGGGCGTAAAGGTGCCTTATTTGAGCTTTATTTTCATGGTGAGTTATCAGCGACTCAAGCGTTAGAACAATATGGCCGATTACCGTTGCCTCCTTATATCGAACGTGATGTTGATAAGGATGATTTAGACCGATATCAAACAGTGTATGCTCAGCATATAGGTGCTGTTGCGGCGCCAACAGCAGGTTTGCACTTTGATCAGGCGATGTTGGATCAGCTTGATTCATTAGGGATTGAAACAGCACAAGTGACGTTACATGTTGGTGCGGGCACATTTCAACCTGTACGCGTCGATGATATTAAAACGCATCAAATGCATTCTGAGCGCATTGCAGTGACTCAAGAAGTGTGTGATCAAGTTAAGGCAACACATGCACGTGGTGGACGTGTTATTGCGGTGGGAACAACAAGTGTTCGTGCATTGGAGAGTGCATCTCAGTCTGGGGTGATTAACGCTTTTAGTGGTGAAACTGAGATTTTTATTTATCCCGGTTATCAGTTTAAAAGTGTTGATGCGATGATTACTAATTTCCATACATCCGAATCGACTTTATTAATGTTAGTGTCTGCTTTTGCCGGTCGAGATAATATTATGTCAGCTTATCAACATGCCATTGAACAGAAATATCGCTTTTTTAGTTATGGTGATGCTATGTTTCTTACTAAGAGAACTTCATGAAAACATTAGATAATATTCGCTTTGTTCTAGTTGGAACAACACACCCTGGTAATATAGGTGCCGCGGCACGAGCGATGAAAACAATGGGGCTATCAAATCTACATTTGGTGACACCTAAAATTTACCCAAGTGCAGAAGCAACAGCACGCGCTTCAGGTGCGGATGATGTGTTAGCTAGAGCCGTAGTTCATGAAACATTAGATAGTGCATTAGAAGGCTGTCAGCAAGTATATGGAATGAGTGCGCGGTTACGTCACTTACCTGTTCCTGTTGTAAACCCTCGTGAGGCCGTCGCTCATATTCAGCAAACTGAAGATGATGCCCAAGTGGCGATTATTTTTGGGCGCGAACATTCAGGTCTAACGAATGAAGAATTAGACCGTTGCCAACATTTGGTTAACATTCCTGCAAATAGTGAATATAGTTCATTGAATTTAGCCGCAGCAGTGCAAGTGTTAGCTTATGAGATTAAGATGAGTTTTGATCCCACTATTGAGGTGGGGCGAATAGGGGAAGATCGAGAAGCGATTAATGCCGAAGATTTAGAGCATCTTTATGGTCACTTTGAACAATCACTTGTCACGATTGGTTTTTTAGATCCTGAACAACCAAAGAATTTAATGCGACGTTTACGTCGGCTATTTAATCGTGCAGATCTAGACAGAAATGAATTACAAATATTGCACGGTATTTTACGCGCAGCAGAAACAAACAGAAAAGATGAGGGAGGAGAGTAATGGCAGAAAAAGTCACGCTATGGCAACAAATTAAGGAAGATGTTCTTTGCGTCTTCGATCGCGATCCTGCTGCACGCAATGTGTTTGAGATTATTACAACCTATCCAGGTGTTCAGGCTATTCAATGGCATCGTGTGAGTCATTGGTTTTGGAAGCGAAACTTTAAATGGGTGGCTCGATTTTTATCTACGATTAGCCGATGGGTTACGGGAATTGAAATTCACCCAGCGGTGAAAATAGGCCGTCGCTTTTTTATTGATCATGGCATGGGTGTTGTGATCGGTGAAACGGCTGAAATTGGTGATGACTGTACTTTGTATCACGGTGTGACATTAGGTGGTACATCATGGAAAGAAGGTAAACGTCATCCAACATTAGCTAATAATGTGGTGGTGGGCGCGGGCGCGAAAGTATTAGGTCCTATTTGCCTGCATGATGGGGTACGAATTGGTTCAAATGCTGTTGTGGTTAAAGATGTTGTAGCGGGCGAAACGGTTATTGGTGTTCCGGGACGGGTTGTTCAAACTCAGCAAACAGAAGAGCAAAAACAAAAGCAAAAACTTGCGCAGTCTGTTGGTTTTGATGCCTATGGCACCTCTAGTGAAACACTCGATCCTGTTGCCACTGCTATACATGGTTTGATTGAGCATATTCATGCATTAGATAAGCGATTAGATTCTATGTCTGCAACGATTCAGCAGTTGGGTGGGGATGTATCTGATATTGAAATGCCAGAACTTGATAAGTGTGAACTGAACCAAAACCAAGATAATAAAGAAGTTGACTAAAATAGTCGGGTATGTGAAAATTAAGCCTATAAATAAAGGGGTATTTTCATGAGATTAACGACTAAAGGCCGCTATGCGGTAACTGCAATGCTAGATTTAAGCTTAAATTATGGCTTAGGGGCTATTACATTAGCGGATATTTCTGATCGCCAAGGCATTTCCTTGTCTTACTTAGAACAATTATTTGCACGATTGAGAAAACAAGGTTTAGTTAGTAGTACTCGTGGCCCGGGTGGTGGTTATCGCTTAAGTCGACCTGCGGATGAAATTACCGTATTAGATGTTATTTCTGCCGTGGATGAAAAAGTAGATAGTACTGCTTGTGAAGGCAAAGCTACCTGTAATGATGGTGAGGCGTGTTTGAGCCATGAATTATGGCAAAGCTTGAGTGATCAAATTAAGTCCTATTTATCAGGTATTACTTTAGGGCAAGTTGTGCATGATCATGAACAAAGAAAACATGGTGATAGCATTATTAAGTTTGATAGCATTAAAGTAGGTCAATAATGATTAAATTAACCGATTCAGCTGTTAACCGAATTGAAGAAATGGTTTCTAAACGTGAAGCTGCTATTGGTCTTCGTATCGGTGTAACTGAAAGTGGGTGCTCAGGTTACAGTTATGCGATGGATTTTGCAGAGTCTGTAAATGATAACGATACCGTTGTTGAGCAGGATGGCGTGAAAGTCATTATTGATGAAGCGAGCATGCCAATTCTTGATGGCATTGAACTCGACTATGTTAAACAAGGATTGAACCAGAGTTTTAAATTCAATAATCCTAATGTTGTTTCATCATGTGGGTGTGGCGAGAGTTTTAGCACAACAAAATAACCCTCTTCCCGAGTCGTCTTTTCCGTTACTACGGCGTTAAAAATAGTCTCAAAATGCTCATTTACACGAGTAAATTGTGCTTTTTCGACTATTTTTGCCTTGTCCTAACGAAAAATACTTATCGGGAAAGCGGGTTATATAAATAGGTAAATCATGTCATTACCTGTATTACTTAATAGTTATTGAATCTTCATTTTGGTTGAACAGTGTATATTTATCTGTAGGTTGGATCTTTAGTCCAACATATCGGGCTGAAAGATCAGCTTCGCAGTTACTTCGTTTCCGACCTACGGTAGGTAATTTATGTCATTACCTGTATTAGCTATAGCTATTGAATCTTCATTTTGGTTGAACAGTGTATATTTATCTGTAGCTTGGATCTTTAGTCCAACATATCGGGTTGAAAGATCAGCTTCGCAGTTACTTCGTTTCCGAGCTACGGTAGGTGATTTATGTCATTACCTGTATTAGCTATAGCTATTGAACCTTCATTTTGGCTAAACAGTGTATATTTATCTGTAGCTTGGATCTTTAGTCCAACATATCGGGTTGAAAGATCAGCTTCGCAGTTACTTCGTTTCCGACCTACGGTAGGTAAATCATGTCATTACCTGTATTAGCTATAGCTATTGAACCTTCATTTTGGCTAAACAGTGTATATTTATCTGTAGGTTGGATCTTTAGTCCAACATATCGGGTTGAAAGATCAGCTTCGCAGTTACTTCGTTTCCGACCTACGGTAGGTAAATCATGTCATTACCTGTATTACCTATAGCTATTGAATCTTCATTTTGGTTGAACAGTGTATATATTTATCTGTAGGTTGGATCTTTAGTCCAACATGTCGAGTTTAAAGCCGAGCTACAGCAGATAATTTACTTCATTGCCTGTATGATCTTCTGCTATGGAATCTCAAGATAATCTACAATTCGATGCGAAACATATTTGGCATCCATATAGCAGTGTTGCTAATCCTTCAGTTATTCATGAAGTCGTCTCTGCTAATGGTGTGCGACTAAGGCTTAATGATGGGCGTGAAATTATCGATGGTATGTCTTCATGGTGGTCAGCGATTCATGGTTATAATCATCCACGATTAAATCAAGCAGCAAAAGATCAGATCGATCAGATGTCGCATGTAATGTTTGGTGGGCTTACTCATCAACCCGCTGTAGAGCTTTCCCGAAAACTGATTAAAATAACAGCAGAACCTTTGCAGACTGTCTTTCTAGCAGACTCTGGCTCTATTGCTGTTGAAGTGGCTATTAAGATGGCTATTCAATACTGGTTTGCTCAGGGAAAGACAAATAAACAGCGATTATTGACTGTTCGCAATGGTTACCATGGTGATACCTTCGGTGCGATGGCAGTGAGTGACCCTGAAAATGGGATGCATGGCATGTTTGAACATGTTTTGCCTAAACACCTTTTTGCACCAGCACCAACATGTCAAAATGATGAAGATTGGCAAGACAGTGATATTGCAGAATTTCGTCAGTTAATGATAGATCATAACGATGAAATAGCTGCCGTTATTTTAGAGCCTTTAGTTCAAGGTGCTGGTGGTATGCATTTCTATTGCCCCGAGTATTTACGTCAAGTTAGAACATTGTGTGATCAACATAATGTATTACTCATTCTGGATGAAATTGCTACAGGCTTTGGTCGAACAGGTAGCTTGTTTGCTTATGAACAGGCGGGTATTTGTCCCGATATATTATGTGTAGGTAAAGCTTTAACAGGTGGTTATATGACACTTGCAGCCACCTTGTGTAATGATAATGTGGTTAATGGCATCGCTGCTGATGGCAGTGGTGTTTTGATGCATGGCCCAACGTTTATGGGGAATCCTCTAGCTTGTAGTGTTGCGTGCGAAAGTATTGATTTATTATTGGAATCAGACTGGCAACAGCAGGTTGAAGCGATTGAGAAGCAGCTTGTCGATGAGCTAATGCCATATCAATCTTTAGAGTCTGTTAAAGACGTGAGAGTGAAAGGTGCCATTGGTGTGGTTGAATTACATCGGTCACTTGATGAGCAGATGGAATGGCTGCCGAAATTTATTGTTGATCAAGGTGTGTGGATTAGACCTTTTAAAAACCTGATTTATATTATGCCACCCTATATTATAAGTAGTCATGATTTGACAATGTTAACTCAGGCAATAGGAAAAACTATAGAGCGCCTAGCCTGTAAGATCTAATAAATTAATTAGATTCATTTTAATGGCGAGATGAGTGAGTTCAATATCACTATTCACATTTAATTTTCGCTTGATTATATAGTGAGCATTCGCGACTGTTTTGGGGCTAATATTGAGTGTTTCGGCAATGTCTTGTGTTGATTTAGCATCAACTAGCATGCGTAAAATTTCAAACTCACGAACGGTGAGTTTATCTAAAGCGGCACTATCCGTACCTAGCTTTTCTAAGGCTAAAGCTTGAGCAATATCAGCACTCAAGGTATATTTTTGTTGTTGCACATCAACAATGGCACGAATTAATACTTCGGGATCACTGCTTTTAGTTACATAGCCTAATGCACCTGCACGTGTTGCTTGCACAGCAAAACTAGGGTTTTGATGCATGCTGAAAACAAGAATCTTTGCTGATGAATCAAGCTGTTTGATTCGAGATATCGTTTCTAATCCACCTTGTCCCTGCATTGATATATCCATAACAGTAATGTCTGGATTATGTTTTTTATACTGCAAATAGGCGGTTGCACCATCACTCGCTTCGGCAATAACCGTCATATTATCTTGTTTTTCAAGCAGAGAACGATAGCCTTCTCGTACGATAGCATGGTCATCAACCAACATGATTTTGATTGTCTTATTTAAGTTGCTCATTACAATTCTTTTATGAGGGTAAAACTGGGATTAAAATGGTGATGATTAATCCACCTGTTTGCCGGTGTGATAATGTTAACTTCCCACCTAATGCCATTACTCGTTCACGAATGCCCAGTAAACCGACCCCTAATGATTTATCAAACTGATCTAATTCAGCAATGCCATTATCACTAATCTCTAAATGAAGCTGTTCTGGTTGATAAGCGATTATTACATCAGCATGAGATGCTTTTGCATGCTTAGCTATATTGGTTAAGCACTCTTGCACGATACGATAAATATTAACGGGTAGAGGTTCGGGTAGGGTATTGATATTGCCTGATAGCGTTAACTGGAGGCGTGTTTTTCCATTAGCTCGATTATTCCAGTTATCAAGTAAATTATGAAGGCTTTGACTCAAGCCTAAATCATCAACTTCGACAGGGCGTAAGCGAGTTAACATATTTCGTAATACATCCATCATATGATGAGTAATCGGTTTGATTGTGTTGATTTCAGGTACTAGTTCGGGGCATTGAATTGAAGCGGTTTGATTTATGGAGGCGGTAACTGCATTTATTCCAGCAAGACATTGACCAAACTCATCATGAAGTTCACGGGCTATATAACGGTGATCTTCTTCCTGAATATTCATTAACTTCAAGGCGAGTTGTTTATTGTCTGCAATCGCTTGTTCTTGGCTAGTTGCTAATTGATTAATGGCTTCACTGGTTTGCTGCCATTCTTTAATATTGAATTGTGGTAGACGTGTATCTAGCTGTCCATCTCGCATCTTTTCTAAGCCGGTAATAATAATTTGTGCGGGTTTTAATAGCTGGTTAATGGTGAAATAAACCAAGATGCAGACCGCAAAAATACTCGCAAATAAAACCCCGATGATTGCTCGAAGGGTATTCCAAGCGCGTGCAATTTCAATACGAGTATTCAATGTAACCAGAACAGAGCCATAGGTCATAATATTAAATGAAATGTTTTTTTGTACTTCAAAGTCGGGTGAAAAAAGTTGTTGATATAAGCTACCAAACCAAACTGGCCATGTACGTTCAGCTTCAATAATTTGCTGGCATAAATTTCTGCGGCGGTTTTCAGAACGAGATAAAAACTGAATGCACGAACCTGAGACACTGTTAATGTCAGGCCATAATTCAGTATTAGGAAATTTACGCGATAAATCATGTCGAGTGAACATTTGCAATAACTGGTCATTGACTTGTTTTTCAATACGATCAGCAGTGAAATTCGCCTCTGAGATAGCTTGTCTGTCTGTTTGGTAGAGCACGTAAAAAGCACTGGCTGTTAAACAAATAACAGCAACGAATAAGATTCGAAAAAATAATTGTTTTTTCAGATTCATAAGTATGGTTTTTAAGTTGACCTTTAGCATAGAACTAAAGGTCAGAGGGTTATAATATAGTGTTTAGGGTGTAATTGGCCAAAGGGTTAACGCCCCTTAATATTTCAAGATAATACATTAAGGGGTGGGTTAATAGTGGAAGTGTCAGTTATTAATGAGGAATGTCTTTATTAATTTTATGGAGTAGGTTGCCAACAGCACCAGGAATTGATTTACTTGGCATGCCTTTTACTTCACTTCGGTATTCTTTAACGAGTTTATTAGTTTTCGTATCAAAGATTCGTGCAATCAGATAAGAAAATAGATAAGTTGGTTTATGCAGTCGACCGATAATAATGTAATCAGCATTGCTATTACGCCCTAATTCTGCAGAACAACTAGCACAATCAAATAAAAGCCCCACTGATTTATCAGCATCAGCATGGGCTTTTTCCGAAACCTTTATCATGGTAAAACCATTTATATTGCTAAGGCCTGATTGTAATAATTCATTAATCATAGCCATGTTTTTCTGATCTTGGGCATCTATTTCAGCCACTTTTTTTGGATCAGTCAGTTTTAATGTCAAATTAAGTAACTCAAAATTAGTCACTGCAATAGTGGTGTTTGCAGAAACAGGGCTTAATACAAATAACAGTGAAAGAAAGAAGAATGTTAACGTTTTATTTTCCATAGTGAATTACCTTGAATAGTTTAATTTTATGTATAAAAATATATAAGTATGGATATTATCTTAACTTAAGTTGTATCGGGCATATCTCCCTATGAATATATTTGATGATTTTTGCACATACTTAGCTCGCTGTATGCTGAAGGCTTTTTTTATATAAAACGCTTAAAATACATCATAGGGAAATTTGCCCGAGTTTGTAAGGCACTTGTCAGGTTAAACTAGTCAGCAAGCTATGTATGATGAGCTTTGTTAATAATTAATGGGGAAATAAGATGGAAATACTTTTAATAGGTGGTGTGGCAACTGCAATGGCGTTGATACTTTCCGCTTGGTTGATGACGTTTACCAAGTGGTATCCGATTCCAGGCTTGGATGGTACTTATGACTTTGCAACATTGATTCGTGCACATGTGGATTTTGCCTTAATGTCTGTGTTTAATTTTAGTTTCTTTGGTGCGGCAATGGGAGCGGGAATTGAATTACCCGTTATTGCTTGTTGGTGTGTAGCGATAGGTGGTTTTACTAACCCGAGTATTTTTGTTGTGGCGGCGTTAGACGAAAATTTCTGGGATAAAATGTTCTGGAAAGTAGCATCAGGTATCAGCTTCTTGATTACAACAACAGGTTTTGTATGGATTTGTTACACATTTGTTCAATACTATTTGTCTGTTTAGAGCTGGGTTGCTTGAAGGTGCTTGGCTTGTAATGGCCGTATAGTATGTGATTCGGTTAACTGAATCACAGCCCCTTCGGGGATGAATCCCCTCCTACAAAATTGGGAATTGTATTATTTTTTGTAGGAGGGGCTTCAGCCGCGAAGGAATTTGAAGATGTAGAGATTACAGTTACCGTCATTCTCGAGTGCTTTTATTGATAATCTAGTGTTTTAAGCCGCTCCTAGCTAAAAGCATGATGGGATGGGATAACATGCAGCTATTTTGAATGATTATGGGTATAAATATTTAAATATGACTTTTATGAATTTACAGTGGGGAGCACCATGGGTATTTTTTTTACTCCCGCTCATTGTCTTACCTTGGATAACTAGAAGCCAAGATAAGACAGTGGTGTGGAGCAAGTTTGTTCCTGTAGATCCCTTATCCAATGTTATTGGTGCGACATTAAACTTTTTAGCATCTTTGCTTATGGCCTGTTTAATTTTGGCACTTGCAAAACCTTATCTTCCTGAGCAGCAAGTAGAAAGGGTAGGGGAAGGATCGGAAGTTGTTGTGATCGTCGATCGAAGTCGTAGTATGGATGATGCGTTTGCTATTAAAGGACAGTTGTTGATGGCAAGTGTCGGTAAGAAAGATAGTAAACGACGTGTTGCTAAGAAATATTTACTCGAGTTTGTCGATAAACGTCCAGATGACCGGTTTGGTTTTGTTTTATTTAGTGATAAAGCGGTTGATATATTGCCACTGACCTATAACAAAGCGTCAATACGAGCCACCATTAATGCAAATGCATTAGGTAAAGGCTTATCTGAGACTAATATCTCTCGAGCATTAATCACGGGTGCTGGGATGTTCGATGGTCAACCCTATCGAGGTTCACGCATTGTTCTATTGGTGTCTGATGGTGGTCGGGAAATGAGTGATGAGGCAAAGCAAAAAATTACTGACTTATATCTACAGGAAAATATTGCTTTGTATTGGTTATATATGCGTTCGATAACAGGAATGACACTCGATGAGGCCGAAGGGGATAACCGACGCTGGACTGCAACACCAGAAAGGAAGTTACATACCTTCTTTAAATCAATAGGTATTCCTTATAAGGCATTTGAAATTGAGACGGTGAAAACATTTTCAGAGGCAATGGATGCCATTGATAAGCAGCAATATCAAACATTGATTGTTGAAGAGACCATTCCTCGTGAAGATAAAACGAGACTCTTTTATCTTATCGCTTTGATGACAACGTTGATATTAATGCTCGCACGCTTCTATACAGCATGGGGTGTTAGGAAAGCATATGAATAAATAATTTAAGACTGCGATAATTGGCTTCTGACTAAGTCACAAAATTTCTCAACAGTTCTTTTTGTACTTCTATTCTTAGCAACAAGGAGCCCGATTGTTCTAGGCGGTAGCTGAGGGTTGAGATCAACTATTTCTAATCGATACTGTGCTTTTAAGGCTGAAAAGGCTTCGGGGAGAATGCTGAATGATGCACCGCCTTCTACTAAATCAAGAATGGAAGAGATGGTGTTTACTTCAGTGACATTAGTATATTTAATTTGATTGTCAGAAAAGTATTTATCGACTATTTTTCTGGTTTCAAAATACTCAGAAAGAAGGACGGCTTTTAGAGGATGAGTTTCGCCAGCCATGATCTTATTGGCAAGGCTGGCATGCGCAGGAGAAATAATAAGTTTCCATTTTTCATCAAATAATTTTTCAAATTCAATATCAGGATAGTCTTTGTTCAATATAAACCCAATGCCAATATCAATATCACCACGAGAGACTTTCTTTTCGATATTGTAATTAGTCATCTCTTCAATTTGTAAAGAGATATTAGGATTATTACGGTCAAATTCAGCTACTAAACTACGGAGGTATAAAGAGTTAATGGATTGCAAGACACCAATTTTAAGCGTACCAGCTTGTCCTGACTCGATGTCAGATACGGATTCTTTAAGTAGTTCAGCTTCATTAAGAATTCTTATGGCTGAAGATAAAACGAGTTCGCCACTCTCTGATAATTTGACGCCACGACCGACACGTTCAAATAATTTTGAATTAAGTTCTTGTTCTAATTGTTTTATTTGGTTAGATAAAGCCGGTTGGGTGATATGTAGCTTTTCTGCAGCCTTATGGAAGTGCTGTAGCTCAGTAACCACCTTGAAATATCTTAAATGTCGAAGTTCCATTTTTATGCCTCATTGTGCATGATTGATTCATAGAAGTTATCAATATGATAGTTATAAAAACTTATACTTTCAATTCATTCTCTGCGAGTATGCGTAATCGGTCAAAATTTTTATGGTTATTCATTCGAGAAAATGAGGAGAAAACAAATGTTCAGAAAGAATACATACACTTTGTATCCTCACAACGGTGCATTGATAGAGGCGTTGCTTTAGATGACTAAAAGTACGCTGGCGGGAATCATTGCTTATACCGTTACTCCTTTTTCTGATGATGATGAGCAGATAAATCTTGAAGCGCTATATTTGCTGATTGATGAGCTGATTGATTCTGGCGCAGATGCGATTGCAGCCCTAGGGAGTGCGGGAGAGTGTGCATACCTTAATGATGATGAGTGGGCTTTAGTGGCTTCTCAGACTATTAAGCATGTGAATGGTCGAGTACCGGTTATTATTGGAATTTCTGAGCTGACAACAAAAAAAGCAGTATCACGTGCTGTTTTTGCCAATGAGATTGGTGCCGATGCCATTATGGTTTCTCCCTTTTCTTATTACAGATTATCGGAAGATGAAATCTACGATCATTATGCGGCTATCTCAGCAGCGATTTCTATTCCCATCATGATTTATAACAATCCGGCTACATGTGGGATTGATATGTCACCTGAGTTTATGCTTTCAATGGTGAGTGGAATCGAACATGCCAGCATGATAAAAGAAAGTACTGGTGATATTCAAAGAATGCGTAAGCTTTCTCGCTTATCAAAAGGCACGGTCCCTTTCTTTAATGGCTGTAATTATATTGCATTAGATGCGCTTAATGCCGGCGCTACAGGTTGGTGCACTGCGGCACCTTGTCTAATTGGTGACTTACCAAAACAGTTATTAGAGACGGTTAAGAAGGGTGATACAGCGAAAGCAAAAAAACTGTTTGAACAACAGTTACCGCTTTTAGAATTTATTGTTAACGGTGGTTTGGCGTCTACTGTGAAAGCAGGCTTAGAAATGAAAGGGATTCATGCGGGTACGGCACGACGCCCACTAAAGCCTTTAACAAGTGAAAAGAAACAGATATTAGAAAACATTTTGTTGAAGTTAACAGGATGAGCAGGATTTATTTAGAAATGTAAAACAACGATTGTAATGATGGCTGAAACATCACTACAAGATTAATTAACGAAAAAATAAGAAAGATATATAAAAAGAGAGGAAGACATGGCAGATACGCAACATTTACAGTCAGCTCGAGATAAGGCACTCGCATTAGAAAAGGTCGTTAACACCGTTGTTATTGGGCAGCAAAAAGCAATTCGACTCATTTTGATTGCTTTGCATGCACGTGGACATGTATTGCTTGAAGGTGGTGTAGGTGTTGGTAAAACAACATTATTACGTGCCTTTTCTAAAGCATTAGGTGGTTCATTTGGTCGTATCGAAGGTAGTGTTGACTTAATGCCAAGTGATTTGCTTTACAGCGCATGGGTAGATGGTGAAGGTAAACCGGTTATTGATCCTGGTCCCCTCATTGCTCATGGTGATGATACTGCTGTATTTTTCTTCAACGAAATTAATCGTGCTCGTCCACAGGTTCAATCATTGTTATTACGTGCAATGGCTGAGCGTAGTGCAGAAGCATTCGGTAAAGAATACAAATTCCCTCATATGGTCGTATTTGCTGATCGTAATGGTGTGGAAAAAGAAGAAACCTTTGAATTGAGTGCTGCGGCGCGAGATCGTTTCTTATTTGAAATTGGTATTGCTAACCCTGAAGCACTCGCTGATAGAAAATCATTGATCTTTGATTCTAGATTCCATGATGTGGATGAATTATTAAGTTCTTTATCAGAGCCATTACTTGATTACACTGAATTAAATGCCCTTGATAAAGAGGTGCAAAGTGCAGTATTCGTTTCACCAGAAATTGAAGATTACATTATCAGAATTTGGGATGCGACATGGAAACCCCAAGATTTCGGTATTGATATTCCTGATGTCTTTATGGAAGATCTTGTTGTCGCGGGTGCCAGTGTTCGTGGTATGTCAGCAATGGTTCGAGCAGCGAAAGTATCAGCATGGCTAGAAGGCCGTGACCATGTACTACCTGATGATATTCACACCGTATTATTTGCAACATTAACGCATCGTGTTTTCTTGTCACCTATTTATGAAGGACGTCGTGAACAAATTATGCCGTTATTCATTGCTGCTCTACGTGATCATATCTCAGCACCATAAAATGAATTTACGAAACATCTTTTTCGCCATTACCGCGTTAAAAATCATCTCCAAATGCTCATGTACAAATTGTACGCTGCGCTTTGTCGATAATTTTTGCCTTGTCCTGACGAAAAATATTTATCGTAATTCTCATTTTATCTAACTACTAGGTTCTGAAATAATGAGCGAAAATAAAAATAGACAAGACGAGTTTAGTTATCGTTACCCTCATAAGGTATATGGTAGCTTACCTGGTGTGCATCATGGTAAATCGTTAGGAACTGGAGATAGTTTCGCAGGTTTTTCTGATCTGTTCGATTATCCGGATCCGAGACGTTTAGATCTGCGTGCGACTATTCGTGACAATATGGCGACCGGTAAAGATAATTATCTAGTCAGGCGTTATCAACAGCGTTCCCCTATTACCTTATGGATGATGGCTGATTTATCACGATCAATGGCGATATCTAATGTTAATCATGAGCAGCTAGCGAATTTAACGCAATTAATTGCTCATTCAGCCATTGCTTTGGGTGATCGTTTCGGTTTGGCAGGCTTTGATTCTGGTTTGCGTCACGATGTATATATGATGCCAACACGGCAGAAAAGTATGCCAGTAATTGCAGCAGATATGATTCGTGATGCTGACCAAGCACCCGCTGCGGGTGTCGATGGTTTAATCCATGCGGCTAATATGATTACGAGTAAACATGCCATTGTTTTCTTGGCCTCTGATTTTTGTTGTGATATTGATGTGGTTGATAAAGCATTAAGACAATTATCACGTTATACCGTTATTCCTATTGTTTGGAAGCATGATGATGTGAATCACTTGCCTTCGCATGCGGGTTGGACTGAGATGTGTGATTCAGAAACAGGTGAACGTCGGAGCATTTGGATGCGACCAAGCATTAAGAAGCGTTGGAAGCAAACAATGGATGATCATTTTGAACAGTTAACTAATTGCTTTATGCGACACCGAGTTAGACCTATCTTTACGGATGGTGATGTAACCGGTGAACAGTTAACAGACTACTTTTTAGGCAGGAAATAATAATGAGAAATCGTTATATAACACTATTAATGCTGCTTCTGAGCAGCATGTTTGCCAGCAACAGTATGGCTGAAGAAACACTCAATGCGACGGTAGATCGTGCATGGGGCTTATTACTAGGTGATGAAGTTAATGTGTATGTTGACATTAGTTCTTCAGAATCGAGTATTAATAAATCTAGCCTACCTCAGCAGGATAAACGCTATGGTACATGGTTATATTTAAAAACAATTGATGCAGATGCAGAAGCACTGGTATTTCATTACCAAGTTGTTAATGTACCGGCAAAAAACACATCAATTGAAACACCAAAATTTGATGTTAAAAAAGATAATGATCAATGGGTTATTATTCCTTCAGCATCGTTAATGATAGGTCCAACATTAGCGGTAGGAGATGGCATTAGCAATATTTCAGCTAAATCAGATATTAGTCCAATATTAATATCAACGGTAGCAATGGAAAATCGATTAAAATTATTTTCCGTTATTGTTATCATTTCTGGAATCATTTTGGCTCTTTGGCATTTCGGTTGGAAAACTAAGAACCGTCAGCCTTTTGCACAAGCTGTCCATGATTTATCACGATTAACATTCCATACTGTTACGCCTGATCAAGCCGCACGTATTCTACATACTGCGTTTAATCATACGTCAGGAACAGTTGTTGTTTATGGTGAGTTAGAGACGTTAATTAATCAATATCCATGGTTAATGCCATTAAAAGGTGAGATTGAATTATTTTACAAACAATCTGAACTTCACTTTTTTGCACGAAGAGCAGAACAAGGCCCTGATATCGATGATGTGAGAAAATTAGCCAAAGCGTGTCGTTCTAAGGAGATGCTAGCATGACATTGTTAGGTTTACAGTGGGCATTACCGATGATGCTATTGCTGCTACCTTTGACCTTATTACCCTGGTTTACGCATAACCAAGACAAAACGGTTGCATGGAGTCACTTTGTTCCAGTTGATCCACTGTCTGATATGATTGGTTTTGTACTCAAAACCTTGGCATCGATAGTTATCGCAAGCTTAATTCTCTCATTAGCTGGACCTTATATTCCTGAGCAGACTATTGAGCGGGTGGGTAGTGGTGCTGAAGTGGTTATCTTGGTCGATCGAAGCCGTAGTATGGATGATCCATTTTCTACACGAGGTAAGGCACTTGCCGTGAATAGAACGGTGGGTAAAGGTGATAGTAAACGTCGTATCGCTACAAAATACTTATTAGAGTTTGTTGATAAGCGTCCAGATGATCGATTTGGTTTTGTATTGTTTAGTGATAAGGCGCTTGATTTATTGCCTTTGAGTTATAACAAAGACTCAATTCGGGCAACAATCAATGCCAGTGCTTTAGGTAAAGGTTTATCAGAAACTAATATTGCCGCGGCAATGATTAAAGCTGCCGAAATGTATGCCAAAGAAACGTATAACGGTTCTCGTACGGTGTTATTGGTATCTGATGGTGGACAAGAGTTCACCGATGAAGATAAAAGAACAATAACGGAGTTATATAAACGTGAAACCTTAACGCTTTATTGGATTTATATGCGTTCTACAACAGGGCTGAGTATTGAGGAAGAGAGCGATGATGACTCGTGGAAAAACACACCTGAAAAGCGCTTGCATAAATTCTTTAAAGAACTGGGCATTCCTTACAAAGTATTTGAAATTGAATCAGTAAAAAGCTTCTCAGAAGCGATTGATACGATTGATAAGAAAGAAACGCAAACCTTAATTGTGGAAGAGATTATTCCACGTGAGACTAAATCAGAGCCATTCTTTTGGCTTGCAATGATAACCATGTTGATATTGGTTTTAGCACAATTTTATACGGCATGGGGAGTGAGAAAAGCACATGAATAAATCATTACATATAGCACATTGGTTATTAGTTGCAGTTGCGGTTGTGAGTTTGTTAGCAGCTGGGCAAGCAGGTTTGTCTTTGCTGAGCACAAATAAAATTAATACCTTTATTAGTAATCCGAGTGAATCTGAGCAAGTACCTGATCATTTAAATGCTCAGTTTGCACAAGCATTTACTGAGGCTGAACAAGGCAAGTCGGTGCAAGCCTTAGAACGAATAACAGCGGTACTATCAAACAGTGATAGCGAGCTTGAGTCATCTGCATTTTATAACCGGGGTAATATTCATTTACGTGATGCACAAGCATTACCTGCAAATGATACTGGGCGAATTGCCTTAGTTGGCTTGGCAAAACAAGATTATCGAAGTGCATTATTGTTGGATTCGCAATTATGGGATGCTCGTTTTAACTTAGAACTTGCTTTACTGATGGTGCCTGAAGAGCCTTCTGAAAATAAGGTTTATACCAAAAGAAAAGGTTCAGAGAGTGTTGTGGTTAAAGCGGTTGGTTTTCGAGTAGATTTACCATGAAATTTTCATATCAATCCCGTATAGCCGCTTCAGCATTTTTGATGTTATTAGTGATTATGTTGATTATGTCTGCTCTGTGGTTTCCACGTACAGATCGTACAATCAAGGTAATGGACTTACTGTTTGTTATTGATATTACTCAAAGTATGGATGTCGATGATGTGGAGATTGATGGCGAGAAGGCGACACGTTTAGAATGGGCAAAAGAGTATACCAAGCGGACATTACAATCACTACCTTGTGGTTCTCATGTCGGTCTTGCTGCATTTAGTGAATCTCGGAGTCTTATCTTAATTAATCCCGTTGAAATTTGCTCGAGCTATAATGATTTGACGCAAATGCTGTCAAAGCTTGATGGCTCGATTGCTTGGGCGCTTTCAAGTGAACTCTCTAAAGCGGTATTTGGTGCAATTGATCAAGCGAAATTGATGGAGCCTATTCCAGATGTTGTATTTCTGACTGATGGACATGAATCGCCACCTTTACATGCAACATTATTCCCTAAATACAAAAAGAAACTGGATAAGGTTTCAGGTGTATTTGTAGGTGTGGGTGGAGACACGTTATTGCCTATTCCGAAACATAACTTTGATGGCACTGCTGATGGTTTTTGGAAGCAAAATGAAGTGCTACATGAAGATGTTTATGCTTCACTTCGGAATGAATCTCAAGAAGTACGTGATGCAAAACCAAAAAATGAGCATTTATCATCACAAAAAAAATCGCATTTAGAAAAGTTAGCCGGCATGCTTAATTTTGATTATATTGCTTCACCAACTAAAGCTAAAACCGTGATTAATGCTTTAGAAAATAGAGTTAAAACTCGTGATCAAGTTGTTAATTACGATTGGGCGCCTTGGTTTGCTGCAATAGCTCTTATTTTATTAGTATTGTTGTACTTACCTTTTAGACTTATTCGTGATTGATAACAGCTAGAAAACTAATATCCCCGTGAAAACGGGGATGTTTCCGGATGCCGTAGATTGGACTTTAGCCCAATATATACCCGTTATCAATCAAGATGCATGATTCAGAGTTCAAGCAGGATGTCAGGGCAAGGCGCAACTTGAAGCTAATGGTTATTCCATTAGCAAAAGGTGTAACGCGGCGCTGGCGTCCTGCTTGATCTCCCGTAGGGCAAGAGGATAAACGCACATCTTCCGCGTTATAAAAGCTTACGCTAGAATAACTAACGCTTCACTTTTATGCCTTGAATATGTACGCTTCTCCTCTTGCTGAAACCTGCATCTTGAATGATAACGGGTATATACCCGTAATACATGAAGATGCAGATATTTTAACAAAGCTCGTCATTCCCGAGAAAGCGGGAATCTAACGATAGTGGTTATTTATACTGCCCATGGATCCCCGTGTACGCGGAGATGATAAAAAATAGAAACCTGCATCTTCAATGATAACGGGTATATAAAGTTACTATTCCCTTGAACTCTTTATCTTCGCTTTTGATTAGATGAGTTACGGCCACGGCTTCCACGTCCCTGACCTCGACCTCGAGGTTTAGGATCTGCCTCGAAATTACCATATTCATCATCATCCGATGATTCTGCTACGACTCTCTTACTGGGAGCAAAGCCTGGGATAATATCACCTTCAAACTGTCGACCAAGGAAGCGTTCAATAGCTTGTAATTGCTTAGATTCATCTTCACTGAACAATGACACAGCTAAACCAAAGGTGCCAGCACGACCGGTACGACCAATGCGATGCACATAGTCTTCTGGTAAATAGGGGAGATCAAAATTAACCACGCAAGGCAGTTGATTTACATCAATGCCACGAGCGGCAATATCAGTCGCCACCAATACTACAATATTCCCGTTTCTAAAGCCTTCTAAGGCACGTGTGCGTGCATGCTGGGTTCTGTTTGCATGGATTGAGTCGGCACTAATACCCGCATCTTTGAGCTGTAATACCAAACTATCGGCACCTTTCTTGGTGCGACTAAAAACCAAAACTTGATGCCATTTATTCTTTTGAATCAGGTGAATCAACACCTCAGTCTTACGCGCTTTATCAACGGGGTGTAATATCTGCTTAACCGTATTGACAGGACTATTCTCGGCGGCCAGTTCAATCAAAAGTGGATTATTTAACATGTCTTCAGCAAGCGACTTGATCTCCGTAGAAAACGTGGCTGAAAACATCAAGCTTTGACGTTGGGTTGGCAGCAGCATTTGGATGTGACGGATATCATCGATAAAGCCCAAATCCAACATGCGATCAGCCTCATCTAAGACCAATATCTCAAGCTGATCAAAGTTAATTGCCTGTTGATTATAAAGATCAATCAAACGCCCCGGGGTCGCAACAAGCACATCTAAACCACCTTGTAGCTGAGTTATCTGCGGCTCAATCCTCACACCACCAAATACGGCCGCAGAGCGAATATTCATGTGACGGCTATAGTTTTGAACACTATCGGCAACCTGAGCAGCAAGCTCACGGGTTGGCGTAATAACTAAGGCACGCACATGTTGAGCCTGCGGACTAGGGCCACCAGACAATAGCTGCACCATAGGCAGCGTAAAGCCAGCTGTTTTGCCCGTGCCAGTGTGTGCGACTGCCATAACATCACGCTGACTAAGCACCGCTGGAATAGCTTCAGCTTGTATCGCTGATGGCGTTGTATAACCTTGTTCTACAACTGTTTTTAACAGCTCATCACACAAGCCTAAAGAGCCAAATGACATAGATAAATATTCCTTAGATTGAATGGTCATGGTTATATGATACCTGTCCCTAAGCAATTGGAGGGGCAGAGTACAGTTTATTATTTTCTTAATAGCCACACTGCTTATGTATTTTACTCCAGCGTTTCAATATGAATTAAATGTAAGCCTTTGGCTTTCGCCTTAGGACTTAGTTTGTTTTCTTGGCGTTGCTGTAGATAGAGTGCGATTTCATCTAGGCTGATGCGATCTCTGGCCAATTCAAGCAACGCACCCATCAAATAACGGATCATGTGTTTTAGAAAACCATCTCCAATGATTTTAAGATAATACATCGTGTTAGCGAGTGGTAAAAAGTTGGCCTGATGAATGTCACAGTAAAAAATCTCTCTAACGCTTGTGCTGATATTTTTATCTCGGCTACTAAAGTTATAAAAATCATGTTTACCAATGAATAGCTGACAGGCGGCCCGTAGTAATGCCAGATTGTTTGGAGAAATGTCGTCGAGCGGAAGATGCACAGCAATATCGGAGGTGGCTACATTATCAACAGGCGAGGCGGTAAAGTAATAGTGGTATTCCTTGCTAATACTACTTTTACTGGGTTGATAATCTTTTGTTGATGGCAGGCATTTTAAGATACGGATATCGACTGGCAATAAAGAATTGAGCCCTAATAATAGGTTCTCAGGGCTGAGCTCATTGGCGATGGTGATTTTTGCTCTTTGGCCCTGAGCATGAACACCGGCATCAGTTCGACTGGCGGCTGAAATGGTACAGGGCTGATAGTTTGTTATTTTTTTCAAGGCATTTTGAATCGTGCCTTCTACTGTTGGTTTTTCTTCATATAAAGTATCTGTAGACTGTGCCTGCCAGCCAAAGTAGTGAGTGCCTTTATAAGCGATCGTAACGTGATAGTAGTACATATTCTGACTGTTAATCCTTACCCATGAAAAGAGGATGATTTATGGCGATATTCCAATATAAAGTTCAAGTAATTAAATCACGTATCACTCAGAATCGAGAATAAGATAACTTCATATTTGAGGTGGTTTTTGTTCGTTATCTTTACCCCAGCTATCTAGCCACTCATTGACATCCTGTTCTTCAATGACTCTATTCAATTTTACTGACTCTAAGGCTTCTAGTGTTTCATTCCATTTTTTTATGGTCAAGTTGATTGGATTGTTATACATTTTTTACTACCATCTTTTTGAAATTGATATTCAACATGCTCTAATGAAACATAAAAAAACACTACTTTTAATTTTCAAGCTCAGTAATATCTAAGAAATCAACCGCATTCCAATTCTCAACATCGGCACTTAAACCATTTAGAAGTTTGTTGAACTCACTGTTGTAAGAACCATTGTCATCGATAATTGCCGATTCCCTCCACTTCTCAGAATGAGAGAGTTTTTCTCTTAAGGCCGTAGTCGCAATATCAATCCAAGTCGGCGGTGTAAAAGTAAAATTAAACGAAACTGCATCTGTCACTGCTTCAGTCATATGCCAAACTCCTCGTGGTACGAAGAGAATTGAGCCCGGTTCTAATATATATTCAGTACAGTCGGGGGGGGGGAATGATTTTGGAAATTCTTTAGCGGTATAACCTTCTAGTTCATGGTCAGTAGGCTGCCCAATCACGTGACGAGTCATTGGATTGTTAATGGTTTTATTTTTTGCTAGCCACCATTTTTTTGTTCCTTCTAATTGAAGCACAAAATTAAAATTCTGATCGAAATGAGGAGCATTTCCTTTTCCCGCTGGTGTTGCGTAGACTAAGTTTCTAACATAGGTCAACTCAGAGAAGCCAATTTCTCTTCTAATTTGCTGATTCCATCTGTCAAACTCAGGAATTATTCTATTAACGTCATTAAAGAGAATGCAGCTTCCATTCTTATATTCATCGAGAGCCTCTTCAGGAGGGATTGAAATCTTTGAAATCTCATCTGCAATCTTTGGGTTAAAAACATCAACAGTGTCACGCCAACAGGCCGCAAGGCTTTCAACAGAATCAAGAAATGAAAGACTCATTAAATCTTTAAGGGACTCTGTATTGCCATGGGATATAAAAGGTGTTCGAGACTTGAGTAACTTTAAAAATTCTTCTCTTGTGTTATCGCCAATAAGTGACTTTAGATTTATTTCAGTATTACTCATATTTAATTCGCGTAATTTAATGGTCGATGATGTGAATATATCTACTTGATCAAAACAAGCTTGAAGAAAGAGAGCATTTAGAGTGAGTGTCCTAGTTATTATCTATCTTAGTTCAGTTTCAAATATTACCCATAACGATAGTTGTCCTCGTTATTCTTATTATCACTGAAATTTTCAGTTATAAATTATACCAAATGACTAGTGATTAAAGTTTAATTTCATCCTAGATTGAAAATTCCATGGTTACTTTGCGTCGCAGACACATAACTTGTCATTAACAGGAAACAAATCCCCCTTTAATTCTTATACATAGTCGGACAGTTCTTCCTAGTAAGTCGATATTAAAGAGTAACGCAGGGAATTAACGTTTGTGTAAATGTATTGATGGATAGTGACATAGCCGCTATCAATTTTCAATGAACAGCCTTTTTATCAACGCAGTGTGTCTTCCTTACAGTTAATTAAGCTTAACTCAGGATAATCTGTTTAGTATTGAGCCTAAATTGTTTATAGTGAAAGCTATGCTTACTATTTCGATTACAGAACAACGATGCACTCTCTTTGATGGTGATACTTTAAAGTTTGAGGCTGATGTCTCAACGGCACTTAATGGCGTGGGTGAACAGAAAGATAGTGGTTGTACACCTCGTGGCTTGCACGTTATTCGCGCCTGTATTGGTGCTAATCAACCCGAAAATGCGGTTTTTGTTGGTCGACGGCCTACTGGTGAAATATACACAGCTGAACTGGGGGCACAGTTTCCTGAGAGAGATTGGATTTTAACTCGAATTTTATGGCTCAGTGGAGTTGAATTGGGCCGAAACAGATTAGCAAATGTTGATACAATGCAACGCTATATTTACATCCATGGTTGCCCTGATAGTTTGCCGATGGGGAAACCGCTATCTCATGGTTGTATTCGCATGCATAATAAGGATTTAATGGCTCTATTTGATCTGGTCTCCCCAGGCACAAGAGTGATGATCCTTGAATCCATAGAGGAACCCATATGACATTAGGCCCATTAATGGTCGACTTAGTTGGTTTAGAGTTAAGTGAAGTAGAACGCGATGTTTTGCGTCACCCACTTGTTGGTGGCGTTATTTTGTTTAGCCGCAATTATGAATCACCTGAACAAGTCGCTGCACTCACAGCAAGTATTCATGCACTGAGAGATCCTCATTTATTGATTTCAGTTGATCATGAAGGTGGACGTGTCCAACGTTTTAGAAAAGGGTTTACTCGTCTGCCTCCTATTGGTGCTTTGGGTAAACATTTTATGCAACATCCAGAGTTAACCCGAGAACGAGCTGAAAAAACAGGTTGGTTAATGGCTGCAGAACTTCGCTCTATCGGTGTTGATTTTAGTTTCGCTCCTGTTTTAGATCTTGATTATGGTGTGAGTGACATTATTGGTGATCGCTCTTTTCATCGAGATCCTGAAGCGGTTGCATCTATGGCTCATGCTTATATTCAAGGTATGAAACGAGCAAAAATGTCAGCAGTGGGAAAACACTTTCCCGGACATGGTGCCGTTGAAGTCGATTCACATTTAGGTTTGCCGGTTGATTCACGTCACTTTGAAGATATGCTTCAAGCAGATATTTTGCCATTTAGTCGTTTATGCAAATCAGAACTTGCGGGCATCATGCCGGCTCATATTGTGTATGAACAAAGTGATAGTTTACCGGCTGGTTTTTCACCTTTTTGGATTAAAGAAGTATTACGTGATCGTTTAGGTTTCCAAGGTGCGGTACTGAGTGATGATTTAAGTATGGAAGGTGCTGCTATTATTGGCGATCCATTAGAACGAGCAGAAGCGGCATTGGATGCAGGGTGTGACATGGTATTAGTATGTAATAAACCTGAAAGTGCGATACAGGTAATTGATGGACTTAAATTGGCTAATGATCCTATCCGACATATGCGTTTGATTCGGTTGCATGGACGTCATGCGATGAATCGTGAAGATTTGTTCGCAAGCCAAGAGTGGAAAGAGGCGGCTAAGACAGTACTAAGTTATGCACCCGATCCTGAATTGGAGTTAAATTTAATATGAGAACAATTGTTAATATCTTACTGATATCATTCAGCTTATTGTTTTATGTCCCAATGATTAATGCTGAAACTATTGATAGTAGTGCAAGCAATGTACCTGACTCTTTGAGCAACCCGCGTAAAACAATGCAGACCTTTGTGACGGCGATGCAGGCTGTAAATGATGGGCAGAAGCAGAGAATTAATGATGCTATTTCTACTTTAGATTTAATCGGGGTGAGTGAGTTAATCAAAAAAACTAAGGGGAATGAGCTAGCCAATACACTTTATTCTATTTTGGAGCGAAGTAAAAAAGTAGTATTCAGTTCAATAGAGACAAACCCTGCCAGTGGCAAATATGTTTTTGGGCAATATTCGCAGGGGCGGGTAGAGATTGTTCAGCATAATGATGGCACGTGGTTATTTAGCCAAAATACAATGGCTTCATTACCGGCAATATTAGAAGGTTTGCTAAAAGAACCAGCAAAATATGGTGCGAAGGATCCTCAGGTTTCATTACCTTTTTATATACAAGTAAGAGCCGTTCTTCCTAATTTCTTAAAGCAAGAATTTTTATTGGAGTACTGGCAGTGGATAGGCATTTTAATCGTCATTCTATTGGGTATTACGGCAGATAAGACATTGGCATGGTTTTTAGCCAGAAATGTAGCACTATGGAAGCGTCGGCATGAAGATTACCAAGCTTTAGATAGTGCTGTTTTAAGACCTCTAGGTTTGATGGCAATGGCGCTTATCTGGTGGGCGGGACTTGGGGCGCTAGCACTACCTGATACGGCATTAATTATTTTATCAGTAGCAGTCAAATTATTGGTGAGTCTCTCTGCAATTTGGAGTGCATTCCGTCTTGTTGATGTCTTTAATGCCTTGTTAATGAAAAAGGCAGAGAGTACCGAGAATAAGTTTGATGATTTACTGGTACCGATGATCACTAAAAGCCTGAAAGTATTTGTTGTCGTTATCGGCATTATCTTTTCGGCTGATAACTTAAACGTTGATGTAACGAGTTTACTGGCAGGTTTAGGTTTGGGTGGTTTGGCTTTTGCATTAGCTGCAAAGGACTTATTAGGTAACTTCTTTGGTTCTTTAACCGTGTTATTAGATCGTCCCTTTCATATTGGTGATTGGGTGGTTATTGGTGATGTTGAAGGTTCAGTCGAACAAGTTGGATTTAGAAGCACACGAATAAGAACGTTTTATAACTCATTGATTACACTGCCTAATGCCTTGTTGACCACAACGAAAATAGACAATATGGGTGCGCGACGTTATCGTCGAATGAAAACAATGTTAGGTTTAACTTATGATACGTCTCCTGAGAAGATTGATGCGTTTTGTGAAGGGGTTCGTTCATTAATTCAGCTACATCCTTATATGCGTAAAGATTATTATCAGGTGTATTTCAATCAATATAATGCGGCCTCATTAGATATTTTAGTCTATGTGTTTTGGGAAACGCCTGACTGGAATACGGAGCTTCGAGAACGTCACCGCTTTTTGTTAGATATTTTACGATTAGCCAAACAATTAGATGTGGAGTTTGCATACCCCACTCAAACTTTGTATTTAAAACAAGATTCAGGCGCTGTAGCAAATCAGATGCAGGCATTTCAACCTGCAATGAGTGAGTCTGAATCATTTGCGATGGGCAAAAAAGAAGCTGAATCTATTGTGGATGCAACACTGGGTCAAGGTGTTAAACCTGAACCAGTTCGCTTTCCCTAAATGTATAAAATAATAAGAGTATTTAAGTAATTTATGTCTGAACAGTTTGTCCATTTACACCTCCATACTGACTACTCTTTAGTCGATGGTTTAGTACGAGTAAAACCTTTAATTAAAGCTATTGCTGATGCAGGAATGCCTGCTATTGCGGTGACAGATCAACACAACTTATTTGCAGCAGTAAAGGTATATAAAGCAGCACAGCAGTTAGGTGTAAAACCTATCCTTGCTGCTGATTTACGCTTGCGTGACCCGGATGACGCTAAGAAAAGTAGTCGTTTTGTATTGTTATGTCAAAATACTGAAGGTTACCTTAACTTATCTAGATTATTATCACGTGCCTATATGGAAGGTCAGCATTTAGGTGTGCCAATGCTTGAGCTTGAGTGGTTGGATGGTCAAACAGAGGGGTTAATTTGTTTAGCCGGTGGACGAGAAGGTCTGCTTGGTAAGGCTTTGTTGCATAATTTGCAAGCGGATGTGGAGCGGATTACTCGACATTGGATGGCGCTATTTCCAGATCGGTTTTATCTGGAGTTAATTCGTACTGATCGTGAAGATGAAGAACGTTATATTCAGGCTGCGTTAGATTTGGCGGTTAGTCATAATTTACCTGTCGTTGCCACAAATGATGTTCGCTTTTTAGATCCTGAACAGTTCGAAGCTCACGAAGCGAAAGTCTGTGTCAGTGAAGGTCGATTACTTGATGATCCAAGGCGAGCTAGAAATTATTCACAGCAGCAATATTTGAAAACAGCGGCTGAAATGATTGAACTGTTTAGTGACGTTCCTGAAGCGATTGAAAATACGATTGAAATAGCAAAGCGGTGTAATGCCCAATTAACCTTGGGGGAACACTACCTACCAGATTTTCCTGTACCTGAAGGAATGACTATTGCTGAGTTTTTCACTCAAGAATCTTATAAAGGTTTAGAAGAACGTCTACCTGTTTTATTTCCAGAGCCTGAAATTTTGGAACAAAAACGACAAGAGTATGAAGAACGTCTGCAAATTGAGTTAGATGTTATCAATGAGATGGGCTTCCCAGGCTACTTCTTAATCGTTGCTGATTTTATTAAATGGTCAAAAGATAATGAAGTACCTGTCGGTCCGGGACGGGGTTCGGGTGCGGGTTCTTTGGTGGCCTATTCTTTAAAAATAACTGATATTGACCCACTTCAATATGATTTGTTATTTGAACGTTTCTTAAATCCTGAACGGGTCTCATTACCCGATTTTGATATCGATTTCTGTATGGAAGGCCGAGATCGTGTTATCGAATATGTATCTCAACATTATGGTCGTGATCATGTTTCACAGATTATTACTTTCGGTACGATGGCGGCTAAAGCAGTAATACGTGATGTCGGCCGAGTGTTAGGGCTTCCATTTGGTCTAGTAGATAGTTTAGCGAAACTAGTGCCTTTTGAAATAAAAATGACGCTCACAAAGGCTCTGGAACAGGAACCGCTGTTGCAAGAGCGTTATGATAAAGAAGAAGAAGTTAAAACCTTAATTGATCTCGCATTACAGTTAGAAGGCTTAACTCGAAATGTAGGTAAACATGCGGGTGGTGTTGTTATCGCCCCCAAGGTTTTAACTGAGTACACTCCCATTTATTGTGAGCAAAATGGGGCGGGTTTAGTTGCTCAGTATGATAAAGATGATGTTGAAGATGTCGGCTTGGTTAAGTTCGATTTCTTAGGGTTGAAAACATTAACCGTTATTGATTGGGCGGTTAAAAATGTTAAAGCTATGTTGCCGCCAGATGAAGCCGCAAAAATTGATATCACGCTGTTGCCACTTGATGATAGACCAACCTACGAACTGCTAAAACGAGCTGAAACCACAGCGGTATTCCAGCTTGAATCTCGTGGCATGAAAGAGTTAATTAAACGTCTTCAACCAGATACCTTTGAAGATATTGTTGCCTTGGTGGCCTTGTTTAGACCCGGCCCATTGCAATCAGGAATGGTTGATGACTTTGTTAATCGTAAACATGGTCGTGCAAAAGTTGATTATCCTCACCCTGATCTTGAACCGGTATTAAAGCCGACCTATGGCGTTATCGTTTATCAAGAACAAGTAATGCAAATTGCTCAAGTATTAGCGGGTTACAGTCTGGGTGGCGCCGATATGTTACGTCGAGCCATGGGTAAGAAAAAGCCTGAAGAAATGGCGAAGCAACGAGAGTTGTTTTTAGACGGTGCATCGAGCCGCGGTATTGATGAAAAAACGGCTGGGCCCATCTTTGATTTGATGGAAAAGTTTGCTGAGTATGGTTTTAACAAATCTCACTCAGCAGCTTATGCTTTAGTTGCCTATCAAACTGCATGGTTAAAAGCACATTATCCAGCGGCATTTATGGCGGCAGTATTAACCGCTGATATGGATAATACGGATAAAGTGGTCGGTTTAATTGAAGATTGTCGAGACCTTGGTTTGAATGTATTACCACCAGATGTGAATAACAGTAAGATTCAATTTACGGTGGCAGATGAGAAATCAATCCGCTATGGTTTGGGTGCGATTAAAGGGGTGGGGGAAGCCGCACTAGCAGGAATCGTTTCTGAACGTGAGCAAGGTAAAGCATTTACCAGTCTTTATGACTTTTGCCAACGTGTTGATATGAAGAAGGTCAACCGGAGAGTGATGGATGCACTTGTTAAGTCAGGTGCTTTTGATTCACTAGGTGGACACAGAGCAAGTTTGGAAGCCAGTATTACAAAGGCTTTACAAATAGCAGGGCAGCATCGTGACAATAGCGTGAGTGGCCAAAATGATATGTTTGGTTTGCTGACTGTTGATGAAGAAGAGCATGTTGAAGAGCCATTATTAACGGCACCTGAATGGTCTGAAGAGCAAGTGTTGATTGCTGAAAAGGAAACCTTAGGTTTATATCTAAGTGGTCACCCGATTGATCGTTATGTTGAAGAGTTAAGTCGTTTTATTCCTAAAAGAATAACCGATTTAGATGCCCCTGAATCAAAAGGGTATCAACGAAATGAAATATCAGTGATTACTGCGGGATTGATCGTTGCGATTCGTACCATGAAAGGTAGAAATGGCGGCAGAATGGCATTTATTACTCTGGATGACCAAACTGCTCGCTTAGAAGTGCGTGTTTTTGCTGAAGTGTATGAGCAGTATCAATCACTTTTACAGCCAGATAAATTAGTGGTTATTCAAGGCAAAATTGGCCAAGATAATTTTACAGGCGGTTTAGCGGCTACAGCCGAAAGTGTGTATGACATTGCTAGAGCTCGCGAAATGTGTGGTAAAGCATTGGTGATCAATGTTGAAGCTTGTGAGGAGGACACGGATTGGATTCAGTTGCTACAAAAAACGTTAACACCTTATAAAGATGGACTGACATCTCTCGAAATAGACTATAAGAATGATTCGGCTCGTACACTCATTCGTTTGGCGGAGGATTGGAATATTGTGCCTACAGATGCATTATTATCTGATTTAGCTGCATTACCTATGGTGAGTGCTGTTAGAATGAAATATAGCGTGTAAACATAGGAATAAATGTGCCAAATAATGATGATAAAAAGGCCATTGAATTAACAGGCTCTACTTCCTCAGATGTCTCTGAATTGATGACAGATAATGTATGTCAGCAAGAGAGTAAGCGACGTTCAGGATTACACCTCGATACTCAAGATGATTCTGAAGAGGCGTTAGCAGTTCGCTTGGGTTTGCCTTTTGTTGAGTTAGGAGGCTATAACTTCAGTGAAGCTGTTTTAGCATTAATTCCGGCTGAGTTTGCTCGGGAGAATGATGTTATTCCTCTTAAAGCGAATCATTCGAACTTATCTATCGCGATTGCAAACCCCTTAAAACAAGATGTTTATCAGCTATTAGCCTTTATTACTGGTCTTAAAATTGATGCATCTGTTGCTGCTTTAAAAGATGTGCAATGGGCTGTTCGTCAGTACTATGGTGTGCAAGATGATGAACTTGCACTAGAGTCTATTGAAGATCAACATAGCCAGGAGGTGGAGGGGGACTTAGAGCGACTCGGTAATGAGCGACCTATTGTTAGATTGGTGAGTAATATTATTCGAGATGCTATTGATCGACAAGCCTCTGATATTCACTTGCGTCCACGTGAAAAAAATGTAGAACTTATCTACCGTTTGAATGGGACTTTAACGACAATTCGTTTTATCAGTAAGTCTCTTTTGCCAGCGGTTGTTAGTCGTATAAAAATATTAGGTGGTATGAATATCGCCGAGAGGCGAGTGCCTCAAGATGGACGTAGTTGTGTTCGTAGTAAAAATAGCGTGGTTGATTTACGTATTTCAATTATGCCAACAGTAGAGGGTGAAAGTGTTGTTATACGGTTACTCAATGCGCAAGTTGGTTTGAAATCGATTTCAGAGCTTGGCTTTACACAACATGATGAAGATCTTTTTATCGATTTGTTAAATAAAAGCAACGGTATATTTTTGGTGACCGGGCCTACAGGCTCAGGTAAATCTACAACCTTGTATGCCGCTTTAGATGAAGTTAAAAAACAAAATGTTAATATTATTACTGTAGAAGATCCCGTTGAATATCATATGGATGGTGTTGAACAGATTCAAATTAATTATGCGACGGGTTATACCTTTGCAAGAGCATTACGCAACATTCTCCGCCACGATCCTGATGTAATTCTTGTCGGTGAAATACGAGATCAAGAAACAGGGAAAATTGCAGTTGAAAGTGCATTAACAGGGCATTTAGTACTCAGTACACTTCATACTAATGATGCGGCTGGGGCTATCACTCGTTTAATTGAGATGGGGGTTGAACCTTATTTATTAAATGGCTGTTTGCTAGGAGTGTTAGCGCAACGCTTAGTGAAGAAAAACTGTTCACATTGCTTAACCATCGAGCCGGTTGATAAGAGAATAAGGAAATCATTAAATATTCATTTAGAAGATGTTTATTATCATGGTATAGGATGTGAGTTTTGCAATCATACCGGTATTAGTGGTCGTCTTGCCGTCTACGAATTATTACATGTTAATGATGAGATTAGAGATATTATTCGAAGTGATGTCACAACGACAGAAATTCATCAAAAAGGATTAAAGATTGGAATGACGCCTTTGACAATGAATGCATTGCTTCGAGCTAAAAATAAAGAGATTTCTCTGGCAGAAGTTTATCGAATACGATTAAACTAGCTTTTAAAGAATTAAAAATGAGAGGATGTAAGTTGTGGAAGTAACTCCCTATTTAAAATTAATGGCAGAGAAAAGTGCCTCCGATTTGTTTTTTTGTACTGGTACTGAGCCCCATTTGAAAATTGAAGGGCAGATCCGTCCTGTTGGGCAAGATAAATTAATGCCGGGCGACGTTGAAAAAATGGCTCGAATGATAATGAGTGATGAGCAACGTACAGAGTTTGAAAATACGCTAGAGTGTAACTTTGCTATTCCTCTTAAGAATGTGGGTCAGTTTAGGGTTAATATCTTTCGTCAACGAGGCGAAGCCTCAATTGTTATTCGCTTCATTCGTAGTAAAATTCCTCACATTTCTGAAATGAATTTACCTGCCGCTTTAGAACATATCATTATGGACAAGCGAGGGCTTATTTTAGTCGTAGGGGCAACTGGATCGGGTAAGTCAACAACATTGGCTGCGATGATCGGTCACCGGAACCGTAACTCAGCATCACATATTCTAACAATAGAAGATCCCTTAGAATTTATTCACCATCATGAAAAATCGATTGTACAACAACGTGAAGTCGGGATTGATACAATTAGTTATGAAAATGCACTTAAAAATGCCTTACGTGAAGCACCTGATGTTATTTTGATTGGTGAAATTCGAGATATGGAAACGATGAAGCATGCGATCAACTATGCTGAAACAGGACATTTATGTTTAGCTACATTACATGCAAACAATGCTAATCAAGCCATTGATCGTATTTTGAACTTTTTCCCCGAAGTTTATCACCGTCAATTATTAACTGATTTATCTCTTAATCTACGAGCAATTATTTCTCAACGACTGCTTCGCGGTGTAGATGATGACTTAGTACCTGCAGTAGAGGTGATGCTGAATTCACCTTATATTGCTGATTTGATTTCCAAAGGTAGTATTGGTGAAATTAAAGAAGCGATGAAAGAAAGTGCTGATGAAGACACTATTACATTTGATGAAGCATTACTTTCTCTTTATCGTCGAGGGCTAATTTCATTAGATGAAGCACTTCACAATGCGGATTCTAAAAATGATCTTGGACTCGCTATTCGAATGGGGGATGGTGCCGATGAAGGTGAAGATGAAGAAGATTCATCTGAATTGATATTGGGTTAATCATATACCCATCACCACTGAATCAAGCACCTTCATTGGTGATGGGTATCGAATAAAGCAAGCGTGGGTACATAAAGATGCAGTTTTTTATCGTTCATGGTGAGCCTGTCGAACCCTCCTTCGACAAGCTCAGGACGAACGGTGTGTTTTTATAAAACATGCAACTTGAATGATAACGGGTATATAATTCACGTTAAGATTTGAATTTAAGGTAACAATAATGCAATTGAACTTCCTAGACTACGAACAACCTATCGCTGAATTAGAAGCAAAAATTGATGAGTTACGTCATATGAGTAATGACAGTGAATTAAATATCACTGAGGAAATTCAAAAGCTACAAGAAAAAAGTAAAGATCTTACAAAATCTATCTTTTCATCATTAACACCATGGCAAACCACACAAATGGCGCGTCATCCACAGCGTCCTTATACTTTAGATTATATCCATCGAATTATTACGGACTTTGAAAAATTGCATGGTGATCGTGCTTATGGTGATGATGCAGCATTAATCACCGGTATGGGGCGATTGAATGGACGACCTGTTATGGTTATTGGTCATCAAAAAGGTCGAGATACAAAAGAAAAAGTAGCACGTAATTTTGGTATGCCTCGTCCAGAAGGTTACCGTAAGGCATTACGTGTAATGAAAATGGCAGAACGTTTTGGATTGCCTGTTATTACTTTTATTGATACACCAGGTGCTTATCCAGGTATTGGTGCTGAAGAGCGTGGTCAAAGTGAAGCGATTGCTCGCAATCTATTTGAAATGTCACAACTTAAAACACCAATTATCAGTACCGTTATTGGTGAAGGTGGTTCAGGTGGTGCTCTAGCTGTTGGTGTTGCTGATCATTTAATGATGCTTGAATACAGTGTCTATTCTGTTATTTCACCAGAAGGTTGTGCCACTATTTTATGGAAAAGTGCTGAAAAAGCACCAGAAGCGGCAACAACATTAGGTATCACTTCTGAACGTTTATTAGCGTTAGGTTTAGTTGATGAAATCATTGCAGAACCTTTAGGTGGAGCACACCGTGATATAGATGGAATGGCACAGCGTGTACGAGATGCCATTGAAGCTAAGCTTAATAAGCTAGATAACTTACCATTAGATAAATTAGTTGAACAGCGCCAACAGCGCCTACTTAGTTATGGTGAATTTGAGGAATAATTAATAAAGTGGCATTGTCTCCACAAATCCTCATCGATGAGCTTGTTAAATTAGCTTCTGGAAAACGTGTTTGGATTGCCTATAGTGGAGGTGTGGATTCCCATGTTTTATTACATCTTCTTGCCAAATCAAATCATCCTCAATTAACAAACTTAGCCGCTATTCATGTTGATCATGGTTTGAATCATGATTCACCTCGATGGGCACAACATTGTGCCGATAGTGCCGCTGATTTGAAGGTAGACTTCATATCTATAAAAGCGAATGTTTGCAATATTGAATCAGTAGGGATGGAAGCTGCTGCAAGGGAAGCGCGTTATCGAGCATTGCAGCAAGCACTTACACAAAATGATATTTTACTGACAGCGCAGCATCAAGAAGATCAGGCTGAAACGCTTTTGTTACAATTATTCCGTGGTGCGGGGCCTAAAGGTTTGTCTGCCATGGCCAGTCATTTTATGTTGGGTGAAACAGAAACTATTCGTCCTTTATTAAATGTATCTCAGACCGATATTCTCAATTATGCTCAAAAGCATCAATTACAGTGGATTGATGATCCCAGTAATATTGAAACACGCTGGAACCGAAATTATATCCGCCATAAATTGTGGCCAGATATTATTGAGCGTTGGCCAAGTGCTGCCCAAACAATTAGTCGAAGCGCTGAACATTGTGCAGAAACAAGTGAATTATTAGATGGCTTGGCAGAGCAAGACCTTGCTCTTCTTAATATTGATAAAACCAGTGTGTCATTACCAATTGAAGCATTATTAGCATTATCGCCTGCACGTTGCCGCAATGTTTTACGGCATTTCTTTCTTTGGAACAAATATCTATTACCATCACGTGTTAATTTACAAAGAATTATTGATGAAGTGTGTTTAGCAAAGCAAGATGCTAATCCTTTAGTATCTTGGTCAGGTGTTGAAATACGTCGTTATCAAGGGCAACTGTATGTCATGTCACCGTTGCCAAGTTACAATCACAAACAGACCATCAACATTGATAGTTTTCAGGATATTAAACTAGAAGATGGACAGATCATTGAATGGTATAAGGCAGAAGGTAAAGGGCTAAAACTTTCTATTTCTGCTGAAATAACACTCCGTTTTCGTCAAGGTGGTGAGAAAATTAAGCCGCAAGGCGAGCCTCATCACAAGAGTCTGAAGCATTTATTTCAACAATGGTCTATTCCACCATGGCAACGAGATCGAATTCCTTTGATCTTCTGTGATGATAAGTTAGTCGCAGTTGTAGGATATTGCATTGATGATTTATATAGTGTGAGTGATGGGCAGCAAGGTTCTTTACCTCAATTCAAAGTCTAGATTTTCATTGAGAGAAAAGTCCATTTCTGTTATTTTGTATAGCTGATTTGAGTGCGACCATTCTGGTTGCACCGTTTAATTTAGAACTCTCTAAAATATGCCTAAATTTATATTTGTTACTGGTGGTGTTGTTTCGTCCTTGGGTAAAGGGATTGCTGCTGCATCATTAGCTGCTATTCTTGAAGCTCGTGGTTTGAAAGTCACGTTAGTAAAGCTCGACCCTTATATCAATGTTGATCCGGGAACGATGAGTCCATTACAACATGGTGAAGTGTTTGTAACGGATGATGGTGCAGAAACTGACTTAGATCTTGGACATTATGAGCGTTTTATCGACTCTAAAATGACCAAGTCTAATAACCACACAACAGGTCAAATTTACGAAAATGTTATTCGTAAAGAACGTCGTGGTGAATACTTAGGTAATACAGTACAAGTTATCCCTCATATTACCGATGAAATTATGCGCTGCATTTATGAAGGCGCAGGCGATTCTGATGTGGCATTGATTGAGATTGGTGGTACGGTAGGTGATATTGAATCATTGCCTTTCTTAGAAGCAATTCGTCAAATGGGGACATTGCTAGGTCGTGAAAATGCACTATTTATGCATTTAACTTTGGTGCCTTATATTCCATCAGCTGGCGAAATAAAAACAAAACCAACACAACATTCGGTTAAAGAATTACGTACGATTGGTATTCAACCTGATGTGCTAATTTGTCGAATGGATCGGCCCTTACCTGAGGCAGAACGTCGCAAAATTTCATTGTTCACTAATGTGCCTGAGAAGTCGGTTATTTCTGCTGTTGATGTTGATAGCATTTATAAAATCCCAATGGAATTACATCAACAGGGTTTGGATGAAATTGTCGTAAAACAATTACATTTAGATGTAAAACCTGCTGATTTAAGCGAATGGCAACAGGTTGCAGATAATATTGATAACTCAGTGGATATCGTCAATATTGCCATGGTCGGCAAGTATATGGATTTAACCGAAGCCTATAAATCGTTGTCAGAATCATTGATTCATGCCGGTATTCATACTCGTACTAAAGTAAAAGTTCACTATGTTGACTCTGAACTCATTGAGCGTGAAGGTCCTGCTTCTATTGCTGATATGGATGCAATCTTAGTACCCGGTGGTTTTGGTGAACGTGGTGTAGAAGGCATGATTTTGACTGCTCAATATGCACGCGAAAATAAGATCCCTTACTTAGGTGTCTGCCTTGGTATGCAAGTTGCTGTTATTGAATATGCTCGACATAAAGCTGGATTAGAAGGTGCTTACAGTACTGAATTTGATAGCAATACACCGCATCCGGTTATTGGCTTGATTACTGAGTGGCAAAAAGAAGATGGTAGTGTTGAAAAACGCGATCATGATTCTGACCTTGGTGGAACAATGCGTTTGGGTGGCTATCCTTGTCTATTAGAGGAAGGAAGTCTTGCAAGCAAAATCTATGGTTCAACTGAAGTTATTGAACGTCATCGTCATCGTTATGAATTCAATAATAACTACAAAAAACAACTAGAAGATGCAGGTTTACGTTTTTCTGGTATGTCAAAAGATAAAAACTTAGTTGAGTTGATCGAACTTCCTGAGCATCCTTGGTTTATAGCATGCCAAGCACATCCTGAATTCACCTCAACCCCTCGACATGGACATCCGTTATTTGATGGGTTTATTAATGCAGCTAAACAAAGTAAAGCAGATCGAGGAAGTAAATAATGGATTTATGCGGTAAAGAAGTTGGCGGTAAACAACCCTTATTTCTAATTGCAGGAACGTGCGTTGTCGAAAGTGAACAAATGACAATGGATGTGGCTGGAAAATTAAAAGAAGTAACTGATCGCCTAGGCATCCACTTTATTTATAAATCTTCATTTGATAAAGCAAACAGAACATCAGTCAATAGTTACCGTGGCCCGGGTATTGAAAAAGGCCTCGCTATCCTAGAGAAAGTGAAGAAAGAATATGGTATTCCAGTTCTTACCGATGTTCATGAATATTCGCCTTTAGCTGAAGTTGCAAGTGTGGTCGATGTATTACAAACACCTGCGTTTTTATGTCGTCAAACAAGCTTTATATTAGATGTATGTAGCCAAGGATTACCGGTTAATATCAAAAAAGGTCAGTTCCTTGCACCTTGGGATATGTTGCATGTAGCAGAAAAAGCAAAATCTACAGGCAATAATCAAATTATGTTGTGTGACCGTGGTACATCGTTTGGTTATAACACCTTAATATCAGATATGCGTGGATTGCCCGTTATGCGTGCTATGGATTGCCCTGTTGTATTTGATGCTACACACTCTGTGCAACAACCGGGTGGTATGGGGGGCTCATCAGGTGGTCAACGTGAATTTGTACCTGTTCTAGCTCGTGCTGCTACTGCCGTTGGTGTGGCAGGTATATTCATGGAAACACATCCAGAACCAGAAAAAGCATTGAGTGATGGTGCTAATTCATGGCCTCTAGATCGAATGGAAGAATTGCTAATCACATTGCAAGCAATTGATAGCACAGTTAAGCAACATGACTTTATAGAAGATTCATTGTTGAAATAAACGAATATATAAGCTGACTATTGTCAGAATGTTGTAATATTTAAATTATAGAGTGAACGATTTTAAATCGTTGCTTGGAGAAAAGATTGAGTAAAATTATTAATATCATTGGTCGTGAAATTCTAGATTCACGTGGAAATCCAACCATTGAAGCAGATGTGATTCTTGAAAATGGCATTATGGGTCGTGCAGCAGTTCCTTCTGGTGCCTCAACAGGCCAACGTGAAGCGGTAGAACTTCGCGATGGTGATAAGTCGCGTTATTTAGGTAAAGGTGTGCTTAATGCTGTTGCAGCCGTTAACGGTGAGTTAGGTGATGCAATTGTAGGAATGGATGCTTCAGAGCAACAAGCCATTGATGCAAAATTAATTGAAATTGATGGAACAGATAATAAGGGACGTTTAGGTGCTAATGCTTTATTAGCTATTTCGATGGCAGCTGCACGTGCAGCAGCAAATGATGCTGACATGCCTTTATATCGTTATTTTGGTGGCGAAGAAGCCACTACTATGCCAGTGCCAATGATGAATATCATCAATGGTGGTTCACATGCTGATAATAGTGTCGACTTCCAAGAATTTATGATTATTCCTGTTGGAGCCCCGAACTTTACTGAGGCTGTGCGTTATGGTGCTGAAGTATTTCATGCATTGAAGTCGGTATTAAAAGAACGTGGAATGAACACCGCTGTGGGTGATGAAGGTGGCTTTGCCCCTGATTTACCTTCTAATGAATCTGCAATTGAAGTTATTCTTGAAGCTATTGCTAATGCAGGATTTGAAGCGGGTAAAGACATTATGTTAGCGCTTGATACTGCGAGTTCTGAGTTTTTCCATGATGGCAAATATGTACTGGAATCAGAAGGGCGTAGTTTAAGTTCTGAGCAATTAGTTGCCTTGTTTGAGTCATGGGTGAATAAATATCCAATCATTAGTATTGAAGATGGTATGGATGAAAATGACTGGAATGGTTGGAAATTATTAACAGACCGTATTGGCGACCGAGTTCAATTGGTTGGAGATGATTTATTTGTCACCAATACATCAATCTTGGCAAAAGGTATTGAGAAAAATATTGCTAACTCAATTCTAATCAAGGTGAACCAAATTGGTACCTTAACAGAAACGTTTGCTGCCATTGATATGGCTAAAAAAGCAGGGTATACCGCTGTTGTTTCTCACCGTAGTGGTGAAACAGAAGATACGACGATTGCAGATTTAGCGGTAGCAACGTCAGCTGGTCAAATCAAGACGGGTTCTTTATCTCGTAGTGACCGTGTAGCAAAATATAATCAACTTATTCGTATTGAATCTGAACTGGGTGATGCTGCAATTTATCCTGGTTTGAAGGCATTCAAGCACATTTAATAGTATGAAACCCATCATGATTCTACTCACAATATTATTGTTATTATTGCAATATCGCCTGTGGTTTAGTCATGATGGTTTGCCATCAGTATTACACCTTCATCGTGCGGTTGAGGTTCAACGCCAAGATAATGCTATTCTTGAAGAACGAAATCAGGTTTTAACCGCCGAGGTTCAAGATCTTAAAAGTGGTTTGGATGCACTGGAAGAACGTGCTCGAAGTGAGTTAGGTATGATTAAATCGGGTGAAACCTTTTTCCAAATTCTTGAAGAGCCTGCTAGTGAATAAGCTAGAAGTATGGGCAGTTGTTCCTGCTGCCGGAATTGGCTCGAGAATGCAGGCCGATCGTCCGAAACAGTATTTAGACTTAGAGGGTAAGACGGTTATTGAGCAAACTCTTGAACGTTTAGCATCTCATCCCCGTATTAAAGGTATCGTTATTTCTGTGGCGGAGAATGATCCCTGGTGGCCACAATGCTCACAAGATTATAGCTGTCCAATACACGTAGTCTCTGGTGGTGATGAACGAGCAGATTCGGTGTTAAATGCACTCAAACAGTTAGTAACACTGACGAATGACGATCCTTGGGTGTTAGTTCATGATGCGGCTCGCCCCTGTTTACGCCATCAAGACATCGATAGTATGTTATCTGCATTATCCACACATTCTGTTGGTGGGATTTTAGGTATTCCTGTCAATGATACGGTGAAGCGAGCTAATGCTAAGCAAGAAATCACTGAAACAGTCTCTCGCCAAGGTTTGTGGAGGGCTTCAACCCCCCAAATGTTTCATTTGCACGCTTTAATACAAGCATTACAAACTGCAAAACAACAACAGTTGGTAGTGACTGATGAAGCTAGCGCTATGGAATTGGCAGGTTTTCAGCCTATGATGGTTGAAGGTCATGCGGATAATATTAAAATCACCTTACCTCAGGATTTAGCCCTAGCAAGTTTATATTTACAGCAACAAAGAGAGTTTCTATGAGAATTGGTCATGGTTATGATGTGCATAAGTTTAGTGATGATTCACCGCTAGTCATTGGTGGTGTAAATGTCCCACATACACATGGTTTAGAAGCTCACTCTGATGGTGATGTATTGATTCATGCACTTTGTGATGCATTATTAGGCGCTGCTGGTTTATGGGATATTGGTCATCATTTTCCTGATACTAGTGATGAGTTTAAAGATATAGATAGTCGAATATTATTAAGGCGAGTGGTATTAGATTTGGCTGAACGAGGTTGGAAAGTAAATAATATTGATAGCACAGTTATTGCTCAAGTCCCTAAAATGGCACCTTATATTCCATTAATGCGTGAGTTATTGTCTGATGACTTAGATATTGATGTTGATGCGGTTAATATTAAAGCAACCACGACAGAGAAATTAGGTTTTGCTGGGCGAAAAGAAGGCATTGCTGCTCATGCTGTTGTATTGCTAACAAAAGCTTAAGCAATTGAAAAACTTTGATTTTTTAAGCTTACCCAGAATAAGTGCAACTGCAGAAAATCTCTCGGCAGATATTCGAAGTAAAACAGAATACTTTCAAGTAGATGAGCAACTTCCGTTTGAAGTTGATGGCACGGGCGGACATGTTTGGTTGAAAATTCAGAAACAAGGAATTAATACTGATTGGTTAGCGGGTGAATTAGCTACATTTGCAGGTGTTGCTCAGGTTGCTATTGGTTATGCTGGCCTAAAAGATCGCCATGCGATTACAACGCAGTGGTTTAGTATTAATCTAGAAGGTCATACGGAACCGGATTGGTCAGAGTTTGAAACTGATGACATTAAAATTATCGAACAAACTCGCCACGGCAAAAAACTAAAACGGGGTGTCTTAGCCGGTAATCATTTTAAATTGAGGTTAACCGCTCTTCAGGGTGAGCAAGCCTTGTGGCAGGAGAATCTACAACAGATTCAACAGCAAGGTGTCCCCAACTATTTTGCTGAACAACGCTTTGGTCATCAACTAGGAAATTTATATCGAGTCGAACATTGGTTTTCAACAGGTAAAGCACCTAAAAAACGAAATCAAAAAAGTATCTATTTATCTGCAGCACGCTCATGGTTATTTAATCTTGTTTTAGCTGAGCGGATTCGACAAGATAATTGGAATCAAGCTTTACTGGGTGATGTGATGCTTTTAGCCGGCACGAAAGCAAGTTCATTTCATGTGGATAAGGTTGATGAAGAGTTGTTTACACGTTTAAATACGATGGATATTCATACTACAGGACCTTTATGGGGACGTGGGAGAACCGCTATTTCATCTGATAGTTTAGTTCTAGAAGAACATATACTGGCTGATTGGCAAGACTGGCAACAAGGTTTAGAAAAAGCGGGATTAAGTCAGGAGCGACGAGCTTTAAGGCTATTCCCTATCGATTTTAAATGGCAGTTTATGGATGACAACCAACTAGAACTAGAATTCTTTCTGCCAGCAGGGTGTTATGCTACTGCTGTGTTGAGAGAGTTGGCAGTAATTACCGATGCCTATCAGCGGAACTATCGTCAAGAAAAAGAACTCAAAGCGAGTAAGGATGTAACCCTCTAAGGTGACAATATCATGTTGAAAGTAGTGAAGAATATCGTATGGTTTATAGCATTATTACCCACTCTTTTATTTGCCCAGACATGGCAAGCAGAAAGCGGTGAGCAACAAATAGCAGTACTTGAATTATTTACTTCTGAAGGGTGTGGTTTATGTCCTGCAGCTGACCGTTGGGTTCATAATCTACCTAGCCAAGGTATTGATGAAAAAAACTTAATTGTGTTGGCGTTTCATATTGATTATTTGAATGAACAAAAAGGTTGGATTGACCAATTTGCAAGCCCTATTTTTTCTGATCGTCAACGTCAATTAGCCCAACTTAATCTTTATCAATCTGTGTATACACCAGAGTTTGTCATTAGTGGTGAAGTGATCCATAACTGGGAAAAGCATGTCAAAAAAGTAGTGAGAGCGGTAAATGGTTTTGAGCCAGAAGTGGACATTAGTTTGAAAGTTGAAGAGCAAGAGAATAAGCAACTGAAGATTGATAGCACTATTCGTGTGCAAGGTAATGAAAACCGTCAATATTCAGCATTATATTTAGCAGTGACAGAAGATAATATTATCAGCAAAGTTAATGGTGGTGATAACCGTGGTGCAACCTTTAATCATCAAAACTTAGTTCGAGAATGGCTTGGGCCTTTTGATTTAAATGACGAAGGTGAAACTAATGTAAACACCATTATTAAATTAGATCATGAATGGGATTCAACAGCATTAAGTATTGTGGCTGTGGTACAAAATTTAGAGGATGGTTTTGTATTGCAAGGTTTAGAACTAGCATTAGATAAGAGAGCTTTGCACGAGTCGTCTTTTTCGCCAGACCAGCGTTAAAAATAGTCTCAAAATGCTCATTTACACATGTAAACTGCGCTTTTTCGACAATTTTTTCCTTGTCCTGACAAAAAATACTTATCGTGGAAACCTCTCGATAAAAGAGAATATTAGATGGAATATTTACCCCTATTTGTCGATCTTAAAGAGCGACCATGTCTTGTTGTTGGCGGTGGCGATATTGCTGCCAGAAAATCAGGCTTATTACGAAAAGCACAAGCCAAAGTAACCATTGTATCGCCAGCGGTATCAGCAACAACACAAGCTTTAATCGATGCAGGCGAAGTGAAATGGCTAAAATCTGAGTTTTCAGCAGAACACTTACAAAATATGCTTTTAGTTATTGCCGCAACGGATAATGAGCTTGTTAACCGTGAAGTTCATCGTGAAGCTAAGACACAGAAGATCTTAATCAATGTAGCTGATTGTCCTGAGTTATGCGACTTTATTCTGCCTTCTATTCTTGATCGCTCCCCGATTGTCGTAGCAGTCTCAAGTGGTGGAAAATCCCCCATTTTGGCAAGACAGTTACGTGCACGCTTAGAAACATTAATTCCTCCTGCATATGGACGATTAGCTGACTTAGTGGGGCGCTATCGACAGGCTGTACAAGATAAACTACCAAAGATTTCTATGCGTCGACGCTTTTGGGAATCTGTATTACAAGGTAAGGTAGCTGATCATGTTTTAGCGGGTCGGGATAAAATAGGTGAACAAACATTACAAGCTATTCTTGATGAAACTCAGATAGAGGATCATCAACAAGGTGAAGTTTACTTGGTGGGTGCGGGGCCGGGTGATCCTGAACTGTTAACCTTTAAAGCGTTACGTTTGATGCAGCAAGCAGATGTGGTGTTTTATGACCGCCTTGTTAGTAAAGAAGTACTGGCGTTAGTACGCAAAGAAGCCGAACATGTTTATGTTGGTAAACAACGTGACTGGCATGCGGTACGCCAAGAAGAAATCAATCAACTATTATTAAAACAGGCACAACAAGGAAAACGGGTATTAAGACTAAAAGGGGGCGATCCTTTTATTTTTGGACGAGGTGGAGAAGAAATCGAAACCCTAGCTGCTGAGAATATTCCTTTTCAAGTTGTCCCCGGCATTACTGCTGCTTCAGGTTGTGCTTCTTATGCCGGAATCCCTCTAACGCATCGTGATTATTCCCAAAGTTGTACATTTGTTACTGGGCAGTTGAAAGAGGGAGAGTTAGATTTAAACTGGCCAGCATTAGTACAGCCAAGACAAACCGTTGTGGTCTATATGGGCTTGGCAGGATTATCAGTTCTATCTCAGAAGCTACAGCAACATGGACTTGCAGCCGATACCCCTGCAGCATTAGTTCAGCAGGGCACAACCGAACATCAAAAAGTATGGGTAAGTACTATTTCAGAACTACCTGATTTGGCTGAACGTGAGAAGCCTGCGGCACCAACATTAGTTATTATCGGTGATGTTGTGAAACTTCAGAAGACCTTATCTTGGTTTTAATTGGGTTTTAATTGGGTTTTAACTGGCTGTTAATGACCAGTATTGTTGGCTATATATAACCAATGCGTTAAATAAGAGAATGGTTTTTATCATAATGCTTTGATATACATCATAAAATATTATTGGCACTAAATGTGCTCTCTCCTAGCAATAACAATATTATAAGAGAGTAATGTAAAGGATGCATATGCAACACAAACGAAAAATATTATCTTTAATGCTGGCGACTGTATTTCTTTCAGCTAATGCATTTGCTGAAGAAGATAGCGTTGAATTAAGTGAAATCGAAGTTATCGGTACGACACCATTACATGGTGTTGGTTTGCCTGCAGATATGATTGCCAGCAATATTCAATCGGCAACAGCCGAAGATATTGCAAATAGTCAAAGTCTTGATATGACCGACTTTATGAATAAAACACTGGGTAGTGTGAGTATCAACTCAGCACAAAATAACCCATTCCAGCCTGACTTGCAGTTTCGTGGTTTCACTGCATCACCATTAGTAGGTGTTGCTCAAGGCTTATCTGTTTATCAAGATGGCGTACGTATCAATGAATCTTTTGGTGATGCCGTTAACTTTGAGTTAATTCCTCAATCAGCCATTGCCAGCATGAACTTAATGCCAGGCTCTAATCCACTATTTGGTTTGAATACATTAGGTGGTGCAATTTCTATACAAACAAAGAATGGTTTTACACATCAAGGTCATAGCTTAGAAGGCTATGGCGGCTCATTTGGACGATGGGCAACAACATTAGAAAGTGGTGGTAATGATGGTACCTTCGGTTATTTTGTAACAGCGGCTCATACAGAAGAAGATGGCTGGCGTGACCAATCACCATCAGATATTAATCAATTGTTTGCTAACTTTGGCTATCGTAATGATAGTAGTAGTCTAGACTTAGCACTTACAGCTGTTGATAGTGATCTGAATGGTAATGGTGCAGCGCCTATTGGTCTTGATGTTTTAGAAGGGCGTGAAGCCGTATTTACGTGGCCTGATAATACAAAGAATGAATTGAGAATGGCAACATTAAATGGTTCTCATTGGTTATCTGATTCAGTATTAGTCTCTGCTAATACGTACTTTAGAAATAATGACCGTAGTACATTTAATGGTGATGGTGCTGAATTTGGTTTTAATCTTGCGGGTAACTTGATCGAAGAAGTTGATTTAGACCCAGGAGATCCTGGCTATGCAGCTGCCGTTGCCGCTGCAGATGAAATAGAAGATGAAAATGGTAATGTAATAAATCAAGTCGCAGATTTAGATAATGCAGACGATGATGAATTAGCCATCAATAACACCAGTACAACAAAACAAGATAGTTATGGTTTTGGTCTGCAAACAACTTTATTGAATGACTTATTTGATCGTGAAAACCAATTAATTGTTGGTGTAAGTTACGATAAAGCGAGAATGGAATATAAAGCACAAAGTGAAATAGCAGAGTTCAATGATGATCGTGGCACAACTGGTTTTGGCATTCTTAACAACGAATCGATTGTTGATGGGAAAATTGATAGCGATACTATCGGATTGTACTTTACGGATACATTGTCAGTAACTGAACAGTTAGCATTAACGTTATCTGGTCGTTATAACCGGACACGTATTGCTATTTCAGGTACGAGTGAAGGTGGAGAGACTGACCTGAATGAAACAGGTGAAACACATCACTTTAATCGTTTTAACCCTTCTGTCGGTTTAGCTTATTCGGTTAATAATGATTTAGGTATGTATGGTAGCTACAGTGAGTCATCACGTGCGCCGACACCTTCAGAGTTAACGTGTTCTAATAAACTACATCCTTGTGCTTTGCCTAACTCTTTCTTGAGTGATCCTCCTTTAGAGCAAGTGGTGTCAAAAACATGGGAAGCTGGTTTACGGGGACAATTAAACTCTATTTCATGGACAGCAGGCGTTTTCCATACAGTGAATAAAGATGACATTATCTTTATTCCTGTCGAAGAAGGCGGTCCAGCAGGTAATTTAAATGATGGTTTCTTCGATAATGTAGGTAAAACCAAGCGTCAAGGGGTTGAATTAGGACTTAGTGGTGTTGCAATTTCTGATAAATTAACATGGTTTTCTAACTACTCGTATGTTGATGCAACATTCGAAAGTGGGTTTGACGTGTTTAATGGCAATAATCCAGCAGGTGACAATACGACGGTTGAAAGCGGTGATAGCATGCCAAGCATACCTAAACATAACTTTAAAATAGGGGTGGATTATGCCTTCACTTCGTCATTTACATTAGGTTTAGATGCTTCTTATCATTCATCACAATACTTCCGTGGTGATGAAGCCAATAATAATGACCAGATTTCTGGTTATCGTTTAGTGAATTTACATGGTCGTTACAATCTAAATAAACATGTTGAGTTCTTTGCCAAAGTAGATAATTTGTTTGATAGTGAATATGAAACATTTGGTCTATATGGTGAGCCTGATGAAGCACCTGGGCTAGACACTCTTGATGACCCACGTTTTGTAGGTTATGGAGCGCCACGCGCTGGTTGGATTGGTATCAAAGTATCAATGTAAAGAAGCTATAGTTTAATGGGGTGAGTTATATAATGTAGCTCACCCTTTTGTTGATATAAGACGGGAAAATAATAATGATAAAAACAGTAATTGCCTCTGCAATTCTAATGGCAACAAGTACATTTGCCATTGCAGATAATCATAACCCTCACCAATTTGAAAAATGTATGGCTGCGGCTTTAGAAGAACGTCCTGGTGATATCGTGAAAGTTGAATTCAAAAATGAGGAAGGTGGTCATTTTTACGAGTTTGATATTCACGGTATTGATGGCTCAGATTGGGATGTTGAGTGTAACGCTCATCGTGGTTTAGTATCTGAAGTTGAACGTGAGGTGGATAGCGTCAATCACCCATTGTTTAAAGCCAAAGCGAAAATAAGTGAAAAAGAGGCGCGTCAAATAGCGTTGGCTATTTATCCTGGTGTGGTGACTGAAGTTGAATATGAAATTGAACCTAATGGTGCAGCGTCATATGAATTTGACATTGATACCACGATTTCAGGCCAAGAGATGAAAGTTGAAGTTGATGCAACAACAGGTGAAATTGTAGAAGCTAACCGTGAACTTTGGCAAATCGGTTTAGAATAAGTAGTAGCTAGCATTTTAGGGCATGTCTTACGGATAAGTCTTTAGCCTTACTCTCAGCCACGGTATTAGCAATAATACCGTGGTTTTTTTTGGAAGTAGGTCGGGTTTCAACCCGACATGTTGGACTGAAGAGCCAACCTACAACAATATGTAATTAAATAAAAGGCATTGATAAATCAATAGCATGAATATCTTTGGTTAAGGCACTAATAGAAATACGGCTGAACTTTTAACCTGACATATATAAGGTTCAACTGAATAGGCTTTTAAGAATTAAGAATACGTAGGTCGGGTTTCAACCCGACATGTTGGACTAAAGGTCCAACCTACAACAATATGTAATTAAATAAAACGCATTGATAAATCAATGGCTTGAATATCTTTAGTTAAGGCGCCAATAGAAATACGATCAACACCCGTTTCAGCTATAGCGCGAAGCGACTCAAACGTAATGCCGCCAGAAGCTTCAAGTTTGGCTCGACCTTGGTTTAGTTTTACTGCTTTTTCAAGTGCAGGAATATCGAAGTTATCAAGTAGGATTATGTCGGCGTTAGCATCAAGGGCTTGTTCAAGTTCATCAAAGTTTTCAACTTCCACTTCAATATCGACTTCAGAATGTAAGGCGTGGGCTTGCTGAACGGCTGTAGAAATAGAGCCTGCTGCATTGATATGGTTTTCTTTAATCAATATACCGTCATATAAGCCGACACGGTGGTTATAACCTGCTCCACAGCGTACAGCGTACTTTTGAGCTAATCGAAGTCCAGGTATGGTTTTACGGGTGTCTAAGATGTGAACAGGAAGTCCTATAACAAGATCGACATACTTTTTGGTTAATGTTGCTGTGGCTGATAATGTTTGCATAAAGTTCATGGCCGTTCTTTCACCCGTAAGTAGGGTTCGAGCCGAGCCGTGCAAGGTGCAGATAACATCATTAGCTAGCATCTGATCACCATCGGAAAAAGACCATTTTATAGAGATGCTGGGGTCTAATTGTTCAAAGACTTGCTCAACCCACTTTTGACCACATAATGTTGAATTTTCACGGGTAATTATAGTGGCGGTAGCAATTGCATCACTAGGAATTAAATCTGCCGTTAAATCTTGTTGACCAACATCCTCTTGTAATGCTAGTTTGACCTGAGAATTAATGAGCTGAGCAGGAATGGTATTTTCTATCGTCATGTTCAACGTTTACATTTATAAAATTAAAGGTAATTAGGGTAACGGGTGAGAGCGCAATTTTCTATCTTTTTAGGCTATTTTCTGAATAGTGCGCGTGATCTGGCTTCTATTATTGCCGTTATCGCCTTCTTTCAATTAGTCGTATTACAGCAACCTATCCCGAACCTAGGAGAACTACTAGGGGGCGTACTGCTAGTAATGCTAGGGCTGACCTTTTTCATCCGAGGATTAGAAATGGGCTTATTTCCTATCGGCGAAAGCATGGCCTATGCTTTTGCGCGCAAAGGGAGTGTATTTTGGTTACTGTTATTTGCTTTTTGCCTTGGGTTTGGAACAACCGTTGCCGAACCAGCCTTAATTGCTGTCGCCCAAGAAGCTGCTAGTGTTGCTGCTGTTGGTGGCGTGATTGAGCATACTGATGCTGCCATGAACAGTTATGCGACAGGTTTACGTTATACCGTAGCCATTTCAGTAGGTTTTGCTATTTTAATTGGTGTACTGCGAATTTTAAAAGGTTGGCCAATTCATTACTTGATTATTAGTGGCTATACCGGTGTTGTCTTGATGACAATGATTGCACCAGCAGAGATTATCGGTATTGCTTATGACTCTGGCGGTGTAACAACATCAACAATCACCGTGCCATTGGTGACTGCATTAGGTGTCGGTTTAGCATCAAGTATTAAAGGGCGTAATCCTATGGTCGATGGCTTTGGTTTAATTGCCTTGGCTTCATTAACGCCGATGATATTTGTTATGGCCTACGGAATGACGTTCTGATGGACTTTTTATTCACCCTTGCTAATGGTTTATTAACAACACTAAAAGATGTTGTCCCCATTGCCGTTATTATTTTTGGCTTTCAGCTATTAGTCATTAGAAAACCTATTCCTAATCTTAAAAAAGTTTTATTTGGTTTTTTCTATGTGTTGATTGGTTTGGTTTTATTTTTGCAAGGTTTAGAGCAAGCATTATTTCCTATTGGAAAATTAATGGCGGCACAGCTAACCGATCCTGCTTTTATCTATGCAGGATTCGACTCCATACCTGATGTTATACATTGGGGAGATTATATGTGGGTCTATATCTTTGCTGCTGCGATTGGTTTTTCAACGACCATTGCTGAGCCATCACTATTGGCTGTTGCCATTAAAGCGGAAGAAGTATCGGGTGGTGCAATTTCGGTTTGGGGCTTACGCATTGCAGTAGCTATAGGTGTTGCTGTAGGTATATCTCTTGGTACGTTCAGAATTATTACAGGCACTCCACTGCATTATTACATCATGGCGGGCTATGTTGTCGTTATCATTCAGACATTCTATGCACCTAAGTTAATTATTGCCTTAGCTTATGATTCAGGTGGTGTAACGACATCAACAGTCACCGTACCACTCGTTGCTGCCTTAGGTATCGGTCTTGCCTCAACAGTACCTGGACGAAGTCCATTGTTAGATGGTTTTGGTTTAATTGCCTTTGCTAGTTTATTCCCAATTATGAGCGTAATGACCTATGCCCAGTTATCAGAATGGCGTGACAATAAGCAAAAAAATAAAGACAGTGAGGAGAAGTAGTAATGCATTTTAAATTGATTATTTGTTTTGTAGAAGACGGCAAAACAGACGAAGTATTAGACGCTGCGAGAGAAGCGGGTGCAACCGGTTCAACGATTATTAACAATGCGCGAGGGGAAGGAGTAAAGAAAAGCAAAACTTTCTTTGGTCTAAGTCTTGAGACTCAGCGTGATGTTATTTTATTTTTGGTTGAAGAACATCTAAGCCGCCATATCTTAGAAACAATAGAGCATGCTGGCCAGTTTGATGAAAAGCCAGGAACTGGGATTGCTATTCAAATTGATGTTGAAGATGCGGTGGGTGTTTCACATCAGATTAAAACATTGCACGATATTGTAGAGGATGAAATCTAAATGAAACCAAGAGAGATAGTACGTGTTCGCGATGTAATGCGACCTGAAATAGATATTGTTGATGGTATGACGACGATTACTGATGCGCTGACACAGATGCAAAGTATTAAAAACAAGATGTTAATTGTTGATAAACGCCATGAAGATGATGAATATGGCGTGGTCAGAATGTCGGATATTGCACATCATGTATTGGCACGAGATAAATCACCTGATCGTGTGAATGTGTATGAAATAATGATTAAGCCTGCAATCACGGTCGATGCCTCAATGGATATTCGTTATTGTGCCCGTTTGTTTGAGCGTCTAAAACTTTCTAGAGTACCTGTGATGGAAAATGGTAAGTTAGTGGGTGTAGTGAGCCTTACACGCATGGTGTTGCATGGGATTAGGAAGTAATACTTGAAGCTGGATGGTAAATTAGGGCTGTTGAGTGGAATAGATTTTCACCCTTCACCTAATCATGATGATCGACCGACTGTAGATGATATCAGTGGGATTGTAATTCATAATATTAGTCTGCCTCCTGGTGAATTCGGTGGTGGCTGGATTGATGATTTATTTCTCAATAAACTTGATCCCAAAAAGCACCCTTATTTTGAAGAAATATCAGCATTAAAAGTGTCTGCTCACTTATTGATTCGTCGTTCAGGTGAGATTATTCAGTATGTTCCATTTCATCAGCGAGCATGGCATGCTGGAGTTTCTTCTTGGCATGGACGTGATCGCTGTAATGATTTCACCATTGGTATTGAAATGGAAGGCAGTGATGACCAGGCTTTTGAACAACAACAATACCTGCAATTAGCAGATGTAATTAAATCGTTATCTAATGCCTACCCTAAATTAACAACTGAGACTGTAAAAGGGCATCAAGATATTGCACCAGAAAGAAAGACAGATCCCGGCCCTCATTTTGATTGGTCGTATTTAACTGAGTTACTGGAAAAATAAAATCATTCATTACTATGATTAGCAAAATGTAGGAGACTGTTCAGAATACACGAGGTTTAGGATGTTGGATAAGCTTGCGTGCGACTGAAGTCACACCTACGATGTTGGTAGGATAGTTCGGTTAGCAAAATGTAGGAGGGGCTTCAGCCCCGAATGGACTGTTCAGAATACACGAGGTTTAGGAGGTTGGATAAGCTTGTGTGCGACTGAAGTCACACCTACGATGTTGGTAGGATAGCTCGGTTAGCAAAATGTAGGAGGGGCTTCAGCCCCGAATGGCTGTTCAGAATACGCGAGGTTTAGGAGGTTGGATAAGCTTGCGTGCGACTGAAGTCACACCTACAATGAATAAATAAGTTATTCATAAATTCCAGACATAAAAAAAGCCACATCAGTAAACACCGATGTGGCCTTTTTGTTTTTCTTTGATTTTTATTTAGTAATTGCAATTAACTCAATTTCAAAAATCAAAGTTTCGTTAGGACCAATTGGAGAGCCTTGACCAGCGCCACGAGGACCATATGCTAAGTTAGCTGGTACAACGATTTCCCATTTAGCACCTTCTTTCATAAGTTGTAATGTTTCTACCCAACCTTGAATTACGCCAGTAACAGGGAATGTAGCAGGTTCGCCACGGTCGTAAGAGCTATCAAATACAGTACCGTCTAATAAAGTACCTTTGTAATGTACGATAACTTTATCTTTATCTGTTGGTATTGCGCCATCACCAGCAGTAATAACACTATATTGTAAGCCGCTTTCAGTTGTTACAACGCCATCTTTCTTAGCATTTTCATCTAAGTAAGCTTGAGCTGCTTGTTGTTTGTTATTCATTTCTGCAGCCATTTCTTTGGCTTTTTCTTGTTGGAATGCACCAATTACTTTTTCAGCTGTTGCTTGATCAAGTTGTGGTTGTTTGCCTGCAAACATATCTGCAACACCAGCAGAAAATGCATCCATTTCAAGGTCAACGCCTTCAGCTAACATGTTTTGGCCGACTTGAATGCCGAAGATGTAGCTGAGTTGTTGTTTTTCAGTGTCTAGTTTAGCGGCATGATCATCAGCCATTACAGGAGCTCCAAATAAAAAGGGAATAAGTAGAAGTGATTTTAAGTTCATTTTATAGTCTCTAAAAGTCAATCATAATTTTGTCTAAAGTCATCAGTTCGTGATGCTAGCCTCACACCCGTGATCATTCAATCTTCAGGTTTCAGAGTTTAGTCAGCAGAACATTGATAAAGTTCAGCAACGCCGGATTATCGCATAGTTTTTAAGTAGAAGTCCTCTATTAAATGTAAAGACAATAACTGAGTATAAAGCTTGGTTATTAGTTTAATTGGTACTATAATGGTCTCAATTGAAAGGGGTACACATGTTACGCATGGGAAAACTAACAGATTAGGGCATCGTTTTGATGAGTTATCTGGCATCAAAAACATATCAAAAACACAGTGCACATACGCTATCTGATGCCGTCCAAATGCCATTGCCAACGGTTAGGAAAGTGCTTAAAGCATTGTCTCAAGGCGGCTTGTTAATATCTGAACGTGGGGCACAAGGTGGCTATAATTTAAGTAGAAACCCGAAACAGATTTCAGTGGCAGACATTATTACTGCAATTGAAGGGCCTATAGCTTTAACAGAGTGTGTGAGTAGTGAAAGTCACTGTGAGCAAGAGCCTCATTGTGGTGTACAAACTAATTGGACACGAATTAATAATGCCGTTTCTCATGCCTTAGATGAAGTGAAATTATCCGATATGTTAGTCCCACAAGCATCCGGCGCAAGCCCAATACAATTTTATCCATCGGCATCAAAGATGGAGTTAGCAACATTACAAAATGGTGAATTCCATGGCTGAACAAGAACAGCAACAAATAGATGAAGTATTAGAAAGTGATTATCAAGCGGGCTTTATTACTGATATTGAGGCTGATACATTTGAGCCTGGCCTCAGTGAGCAGACTGTGCGTGATATTTCTCGCATTAAAGGTGAGCCCGAGTTTTTATTAGAATGGCGCTTACAAGCATTTCGTCATTGGTTAACATTAGAAACACCAACATGGGCGCATGTTAATTACCCTGAAATTGATTATCAGTCAATAAGTTACTACTCATCGCCAAAACAAAAGAAAGATGGACCGAAGAGTTTAGATGAAGTCGATCCTGAGTTATTAAAAACCTATGAAAAATTAGGGGTGCCATTAGATGAGCGAGCTCGCCTAGCAGGTGTAGCGGTTGATGCTGTATTTGATAGTGTGTCGGTGGCTAATACATTCCAAGACAAGTTAGCTGAAGATGGCATTATTTTTATGCCATTTTCAAAAGCAGTGCATGAACATCCAGAGTTAATTAAAAAATATCTAGGAAGCGTAGTTCCCTATAAAGATAACTTTTATGCAGCATTAAATTCAGCGGTATTTAGTGATGGTTCATTTGTTTATATCCCTAAAGGTATGCGTTGCCCAATGGAGTTATCGACTTATTTCCGTATCAATGCTGCTAATACCGGGCAATTTGAACGCACATTGATCATTGCTGATGATGATTCATATGTAAGTTATCTTGAAGGTTGTACCGCGCCAATGCGTGATGAAAATCAATTGCATGCTGCCGTTGTTGAATTAGTAGCCCATGATCGCGCAGAGATTAAATACTCCACCGTGCAGAACTGGTATCCGGGTGATAAAAATGGCGTTGGTGGTATTTTCAACTTTGTAACCAAGCGTGCAGCATGTCGTGGGATAAGTTCAAAAGTATCATGGACACAAGTTGAAACAGGTTCTGCCATCACATGGAAATATCCAAGTATTGTCTTACAAGGTGATAACTCTATTGGTGAATTCTACTCAGTTGCTGTGACAAATAATATGCAACAAGCGGATACCGGCACTAAGATGATTCATCTTGGTAAGAATACGAGTTCAACCATTATTGCAAAAGGTATTGCAGCGGGGCGCTCACAAAATGCATACCGTGGTTTAGTGCGTATTGGACCTAATGCCGAAAATGCCCGTAACTATACTGAATGTGATTCCTTATTAATGGGTGATGAATGTGGTGCTCATACATTCCCATATATTGAGGTTAAGAACCCAACAGCCCAAGTTGAGCATGAAGCTTCAACATCAAAAATAAGTGAAGATCAGTTGTTCTACTGTAAACAACGAGGTTTAGATACTGAAGATGCTGTATCAATGATTGTGAATGGGTTTTGTAAACAAGTCATGCGTCAGTTACCAATGGAATTCGCTGTAGAAGCACAGAATTTATTAGGGCTTTCTTTGGAAGGTTCGGTCGGTTAATGGTGTGTCGGACTGAAGTCCGACCTACAGCAATAAAAAATAATGTAGGTCGGGTTTTAACCCGACAAATATAAAAAATAAAGAGATTAAACATGTTAGTAATTAAAAACCTTCATGCCAGTATTGATGGCAAAGAAATCTTACGCGGTATTAATTTAACGGTTAATGCTGGTGAAGTTCATGCAATCATGGGGCCTAACGGTGCGGGCAAAAGTACTTTGTCAAATGTGTTAGCTGGCCGTGATGGTTATGAAATCACTCAAGGTAGTGTGACCTATAAAGGTGAAGATTTATTGGCACTGAAAGCAGAAGAGCGAGCACAACGTGGCGTGTTTTTAGCATTTCAATACCCAGTAGGAATTCCTGGTGTAAGTAATATCTATTTATTGAAAGCAGCACTCAATGCGGTACGTAAACACCAAGGTTTAGATGATCTTGATGCGATCGACTTTTTAACCTTAGTTCGTAATAAATTAGAGCTGGTTAAAATGGATGAAGAATTTTTACACCGTGGTGTGAATGAAGGTTTCTCAGGTGGTGAGAAAAAACGTAATGAAATTTTACAAATGGCCTTATTAGAACCTTCATTAGCTATTCTTGATGAAACAGATTCAGGTTTAGATATTGATGCACTAAAAACGGTATCAGACGGAGTGAATGCCTTACGTTCACCTGAACGTTCAATCATCATGATTACGCATTATCAACGTCTACTTGATTATATTGTGCCTGATTTTGTTCATGTACTTTCTGAAGGTCGAATCGTTAAAACAGGTGATAAAGAATTAGCTAAACAGCTAGAAAAAACGGGTTATAGCTGGGTTAATGAAAATGCCTAGTACGAAAGGATTAACGGAGCTGGCAACACCTTTTGCCAGTGTCACTGCCAATCTTGGTCAGGATGTTGCGTGGTTAAAGAGTTTACGTCTTAAAGCGCTTGTTGAGTTTAACCGCCAAGGTCTCCCTGCAAAAAAACAAGAAGACTGGAAATACACCAGTTTGTGGGCATTGTCACAACAGGAGTTTACACACGAGGCAAAGGCTAGTGTAGTGAGCGTTGAACAATGTGAGCAGCTTGCTTTATTAAGTGATAACTATCGTGTTGTCATTATTGATGGTGTTTTTTCGGCTGAACTTTCAGTATTAGATAGTCTACAAGATGGCTTAACGATTAATTCATTGTCTTCTAAACAAGGTTTAGAAAAGGCTCAGCCTCATATTGGTCAACAAATTGATATGACCAAAGCAGGCTTTAATGCATTAAACACTTTATTAATGAACGACGGTTTTGTGATAACTGTTGATAATGATGTGCATGTTGAAAAAACAATTGAAGTGTTGGTCATCAACACAGGAACAACGGTTAATTTAGCGACACACTTACGTAATATAATTGTTATGGCTGATAATAGTCAGGCAACTGTTATTGAGCATTATGTCGGTTTAAGTGATGCAGTATCATTTACTAATGTTGTTACGGAAGTCGTTTTAGCGACAAATGCAGAATTAAATCATTACAAACTCCAGCAAGAATCGAGTAATGCATTTCATATCGCGACTTTGGCTGCGAAACAGGGCTCGAAGAGTCAGTGGAAAACGAATAATATTTCTTTAGGTGCCAAGCTGGCTCGAAATGATGTTCATACTCAACTACTGGGTGAGCAATCTCATGTAGTGATGGATGGTTTGTATTTAGTTAATGATGATCAGCATATTGATAACCACACTCGTATTGATCACACAGTGCCAAATACAACAAGTGACGAGTTATACAAAGGTGTTTTAGATGACAATAGCCATGCTGTATTTAACGGCAAGGTGATTGTTCATAAAGATGCTCAAAAGACGGATGCAAATCAGCAAAATCAAAACTTGCTCATCTCGCGTGGTTGTGAAATTGATACCAAGCCTGAGATGGAGATTTATGCCGATGATGTGAAATGTGCTCATGGTAGTACGGTGGGCCAAATCAATGAAGATCACTTGTTCTTTTTACGTACTCGTGGTTTAGATGAAGTGACTGCTCGAAGTCTACTAACCTACGCTTTTGCTGTAGATGTGTTAAACCGTATTCCATCTGATGAGATTCGTCAGGCATTTTCAACTGTGATTGAAACACGCTTGCCACAAGGTGGAATCTAAGCATGTTACACACTTTTATGTCATTCCCACGAAAGTGGGAATCCAACGATAGTGGATGTATTAATAATCCATGGATCCCCGCCTACGCGAGGATGACAAATACACCAATGAGCACAGTGACATGTTAGATATTCAAAAAATAAGACAAGACTTTCCAATTCTGCATCAAGAAGTAAATGATCGACCTTTGGTTTATTTAGATAATGCTGCAAGTAGTCAGAAGCCCGTTCAAGTCATTGAGGCGATTTCAGATTATTATCGAAAAGATAATGCCAATGTACATCGAGGTGTACATCGTTTAAGTCAACGAGCGACAGATGCGTATGAAGGTTCACGTGAAAAAGTACGTGGGTTTTTAAATGCACAGTCAGATAAAGAAATTATCTTTGTTCGTGGTGCAACAGAAGCCATAAATCTTATCGCTCAAAGTTTTGTTCGTCCTCAATTGAATGCAGGCGATGAGATCTTAATTAGTCATATGGAACACCATGCTAATATCGTTCCATGGCAAATGTTGTGTGAACAAACGGGTGCAAAACTAAATGTTATTCCAATGACACTGCAAGGTGAATTGGATTTATCGACATTTGATGACTTATTGACGGATAAGACAAAGATTCTTGCCGTGGGTCATGTCTCTAATGCCTTGGGTACAATTAATCCTATCAAAGACATGATTGCTAAAGCACATGCTAAAGACATTCCTGTCTTAATTGATGGTGCACAAGCAGTACCTCATATGGAAGTTGATGTACAAGATTTAGACTGTGATTTTTATGTGTTTTCTGGGCACAAAATGTTCGCACCGACAGGTATTGGTGCTCTTTATGGCAAACAAGATTTACTTGAAGCGATGCCTCCTTGGCAAGGTGGTGGTGACATGATTTTATCTGTCAGTTTTGAGCATATTGAATACAATGAATTGCCGTATAAATTTGAAGCAGGCACGCCTCATATCGCGGGTGCAATAGGTTTAGGTGCTGCCATTGATTATATGCAGGGTTTGGGTATTGCTAATTTAGCACAACATGAACATGATTTATTAATTGCAGCGACTGAAAAAGTCAGTGCAATGGATGGTGTCAGAATTATCGGAACTGCTAAAGAAAAAGCCAGTGTCTTATCCTTTATGATTGAAGGTGTACATCCACATGATGTCGGTACTATTTTTGATCAGGAAGGTGTTGCTATTCGTACAGGTCATCACTGTGCTCAACCCGTGATGCAGTTCTTTGGTATTCCAGCCACAGCGCGAGCCTCATTTGCCTTTTATAACACGATGGAAGAAGTTGATGCCTTAGTTCTAGGTATTAAAAAAGTACAGGAATTATTCAGGTGATCCTAAGAAATTCAGAGAAAAAATTTTCGTCATCCTCGCGAACGCGGGGATCCATGGGCTGTAAAAATAATCACTATCGCTGGATCCCCGTTTTCACGGGGATGACGGGCTTTGGTGAAATTGCATTAATGGATAATAGTGGGGGGTCGAAATCATGAGTTCAGCAGACTTAAGAGATCTCTACCAACAAGTGATCATGGATCACAATAAAAAACCTCGTAACTTCCATGAAATGGATGATGCTAATCACTTTGCTCATGGTAATAACCCTCTATGTGGTGATGCTTTAGTTGTATATGTGAAGTTAAATGGTGATGTGATTGAAGATGTGAGTTTTCAAGGTAGCGGCTGTGCGATTTCTGTTGCATCAGCCTCATTGATGACAGAAGCATTAAAAGGCAAAACAATTGCTGAAGCTGAACATATTTATCAACAGGTTCACAAGCAAATGACAGGCGAAGAGTTTGATCAAAGTGCCTTGGGTAAACTAGAAGTACTCAGTGGCGTAAAAGAATTTCCTGCACGGGTTAAGTGTGCAACATTATCTTGGCATACCATGCATACCGCGATGGATAGTGACCACGATGTTTCAGTGTCAACTGAGTAGGTTAAGGATTAAATTATGAGCGAACACTATTTTGATATTAGCCCTGAAGAACTGAAAGGTGATGTGATTGAGATGTTAGAAACAATCTACGATCCAGAAATTCCAGTCAATATTTATGAGCTAGGTTTAATTTACGATATTAAGATTGATGAAAATATGAGAGTTGATATTAATATGACCTTAACCGCACCAGGTTGTCCTGTTGCCCAATCATTCCCTGGTGATATTGAAGCTAAAGTAGCAACCGTGCCGAATGTGAGTGAAGTACATGTTGAGTTAGTTTGGGATCCACCTTGGACAAAAGATTTAATGAGTGAAGCTGCTCAACTGCAATTAGGTATGTTTTAAGCTAATTGCATATTGGGATGACGAGTAAATAAGTCTGTATTTTGAATGGTCACGGGTATACACCCGTGACCATTCAATTTTCAGATTTGTAGCATTCATTCTAAATGCGCTAACTGCGTTGTAATAGTGAGCAATAAAACGACTATTACATCATTATTACGCTTTGCTAGTCCATCTATTACGAACACTCAAAACCTGCAAATTGAATGATAACGGGTATATAAATTGAAGCGTGGTATCATACGCAGCAATGTTATCCCTTAATAAAATCTTCGACCGCTTCGCTAAAAAGAAACCTCGCATACGTGGGAGGGGACTAAGCAATAGCCCTGAAGCGACGATTGTTCCTCGTTCGGAACATACTATCTCTCGCAAACAAATTAGCTCTGCCGCTTTAAAGGTCTTATATGGCTTAAAAGAAGCCGGATATGACGGTTATCTTGTTGGTGGTTGTGTGCGTGATTTATTATTAGGTCATGAGCCTAAAGACTTTGATATCGCAACCAATGCTTCACCTGAAGAGGTGCATAAAGTTTTTCGTCGAAGTCAGTTAATTGGTCGCCGCTTTAAATTGGTTCATGTGCGTTTTGGCCGAGAAATTATTGAAGTCGCCACCTTTCGTGCACCTCCTCAAGCTGAACAACATATTGATGATGCTGGCAGGATTATGCGTGATAATGTGTATGGCACATTAGAGCAAGATGCATGGCGACGAGATTTCACTATTAATGCCTTGTATTACAATATTAATGATTTCTCGATTGTTGATTTTACCGGCGGACTCATTGATCTTAAAGCTGGCAAGATTAGGTTAATTGGTGATGTTGAAACGCGTTATCGTGAAGATCCTGTTCGAATTCTTAGAGCAATACGTTTTGTGGGTAAATTGGGCTTATTGCTTGATGATGAGACTGAACGTCTTATTCCGACATTAGCACATCTATTAGCGGATATACCTGCCGCTCGCTTATTTGATGAATCATTAAAGTTATATTTGAGTGGTAACGCTGCGGTGACGCATGAACTGCTGTGTCATTATCATGTGTTTGAGCATTTATTCCCTCAGACGGATAAGATGTTACATAGTGAGCAGGATAGTTATCCTCGTACTTTACTGATTAAAGCCTTAGAAAATACCGATAAGCGAATTGATGAAGGCAAACCAGTGACACCGGCATTCTTATTTGCAGCAATCTTATGGGAACCTGTTCGTCAACGTTGGCAAGAAAATATAGCTCAAAATATTCCTGTTATTCCTGCCTTACAGCGTGCGGCAACAGATGTGATTATGGAGCAAGTGAAACGTGTGGCGGTGCCGAAACGTTTTACGATCATGACTCGTGACATTTGGACATTACAGCCTCGATTAGAACAACGTTTTGGTAAGCGGGCAATGCGCCTATTAACGCATCCAAAGTTTAGAGCTGGCTATGATTTCTTATTATTAAGAGCAGAATCAGGTGAGCCTTTAGCAGAGTTAACTCAGTGGTGGACAGAGTTTCAATTCGCGACAGAAGATGAGCAAAGTACAATGGTTAAAAATTTAGCTCCTGTCAGTAATAAACGAAAACCTCGTCGTCGCCGTAAAAAGAAACCTGTAGCAAAGAGCGAATAATGAAAGGTGTTTTTATTGGTTTAGGGAGTAATTTAGAAGATCCTGTTGCCCAGATAGAGTCTGCTATTGCGGCTTTAAATAATATTGATGAAGTAACGGTTATATCTCGGTCTTCTTTATACTCTAGCCCACCAATGGGGCCACAAGATCAGCCTGATTATATTAATGCAGTGGTTGAAATTGATACGACATTATTTGCACATACCTTATTAGATGCTTTGCAAGAGATAGAACAGCAGCAAGGTCGAGTAAAGGAACGTCATTGGGGGGAGCGAACTATTGATTTAGACTTATTAGTCTATGGCAATAATATTCTTGATGATGAGCGCTTAAAAGTACCTCACCCTGGCATAGCTGAACGAGCATTTGTGTTATATCCCTTAGCTGAAATAGCGATAGACTTAAACGTTCCTGCTATAGGTAGTATCGAAAAATTATTGAAAGACTGTCCACGGGATGGATTAGAGCGAATGAAATAAAGATGAATAGATTATTCTTACCACATCGTTATATTGTTGTTGAAGGCCCTATTGGTGTTGGAAAAACACATTTGGCGAAGCGATTAGCTGAAAGTTTTTCTGGTACAACGTTATTAGAACAACCTGAACATAATCCTTTTTTAGAGAAGTTCTATCTTCAGCCTAAACAGTCGGCATTGCCTACGCAACTTAGCTTTTTAATGCAGCGAGTGAAGTTAAGTAAAGAACTTCAACAAGATGATATGTTTAATGATCTTCAAATTGCCGACTTTATGGTTGAGAAAGATCGTTTATTTGCCCAAATAACCTTAGATGATGATGAACTTGCTTTGTACAATATGGTTTATGATAATTTGACCATGCATCATCGTGCGCCAGACTTGGTGATTTACTTGCAAGCCCCATTAGCCGTATTAAAAACACGTGTAACACAGCGTGGAATCGGGTATGAACAACGTATCGAAGATGCCTATTTACAAAAATTAACAGATAGTTATGCTAACTTTTTCCATTATTATGATGATTCACCATTATTAATTGTGAATGCTGAACAAATTGATCTTGTGAACAGTGAGCAAGACTATCAGAATTTATTAGAACAAATAAGTACATTACAAAGTGGTAGACAGTACTACAATCCATTACCTGTAAAAGAGAAATAAAGATGAGTCGGCTAAATTTAACCAGTCTTCGTAAAATGAAAGATGAGCAAAATAAAATTGCGATGTTGACGGCTTATGATGCTAGTTTTGCTTATGTATTAGAGCAGGCTGGTGTAGACGTGATTCTTGTCGGAGATTCATTAGGAATGGTTATTCAAGGACAGGAAAGTACCTTACCCGTTACTGTCGAAGATATGATTTATCACACTCAGAATGTAATTCGAGGCAGTGAAAAAGTCTTTGTTATCGCAGATATGCCTTTTATGAGTTATGCCAATACTGAGCAGGCGATTAGTAATGCTGCTCGATTGATGGCTGAGGGTGGCGCTCAAATGGTTAAACTCGAAGGTGGCGCTGTTGTTGCTGATACTGTCCAACAATTAACACAACGTGGTATCCCTGTTTGTGCTCACCTTGGTTTATTGCCTCAATCAGTACATCGTCTCGGTGGATATCGTGTTCAAGGCCGTGATGAAGCAGGCGCTCAACAAGTAATTGATGATGCACAATTATTAGAACAAGCTGGTGCAGATATGTTGGTATTAGAGTGTGTACCTGCCGATCTTGCTGAACGTGTGACTGCTGCTGTAGATATTCCGGTCATTGGTATTGGTGCAGGGACTAAGTGTGATGGTCAAGTATTAGTTTTATATGACATGCTTGGGCTAACTCCCGGAAAACGTCCACGCTTTAGCCATGACTTTTTAGCTGAAACAGGTGCAATTCCTGCTGCAATTACTAAATATGTACAAGAGGTTAAATCAGGCCAATTCCCCACTCAGGCACAGCAATACTGATGCAATCAGTTGAAGGTGTAGAATCGTTACGCAGTCAGATTAAACAGTGGCGTCAAGACAAGCTCAGTATCGCATTTGTTCCAACAATGGGTAATTTACACCAAGGACATTTATCTCTCGTTCAAAAAGCACAAGAATTGGCAGATAAAGTGGTTGTTAGTATCTTTGTTAATCCATTACAGTTTGATGATAAAAATGATCTTTCAGCATACCCTAGAACATTAGAAGCCGATCTTAAACAACTGAATTCTGTTGCCTGTGATTTGGTTTTTACGCCTACAGCAGATGTTATTTATCCAAATGGAATGGATGAACACACTACGATTACGGTCCCGGGAATGGATGATAAGTTATGTGGACAAGCTCGCCCAGGTCATTTTGATGGTGTAGCAACTGTGGTCGCTAAGTTACTTAATATGGTGCAAGCGGATATTGCAGTATTTGGTGAGAAAGATTATCAACAACTGTTGTTAATTAAGAGAATGGTCAGTGATCTTAATATTCCGACTACTATTATTGGTGCGGTGACTCATCGTGAGAAAAATGGTTTAGCAATGAGTTCTCGCAATCAGTATTTAACTGCACAACAGCGAGAGCAAGCCGCCAATTTATATCAAACCTTACTTATGGTAAAGAATGAACTAGAGCAGGGGAATGAGGATTATTCCGCTTTAGAGAGAAAGGCATTCAATGATTTGCAGGGCTTGGGTTTTATTCCTGATTATGTTGATATTCGTCATACAGATAATTTAGAGCAAGCAAAGCAAGGCGATAAGTCTCTTAGGGTTCTCGTTGCAGCTCGTTTAGGAAGTGCACGATTAATCGATAATATTGCCTGTAATCTTGCTTGATTTCGCCTAAAAAGCGATAATATGCAGTTACTCAACAACTGAATTGTCGTAAATGCAACTGACTTTACTTAAAACAAAATTACATCGTGCCTGTGTTACTCATTCTGAACTGGAATATGAAGGCTCGTGTGCGATTGATAGCAACTTACTGAAAGCCGCAGGTATTCACGAATACGAGCAGATTCAAATATATAATGTTGCCAATGGTGAGCGTTTTACCACCTATGCAATCCGTGCTGAAGCAGGATCAAATATTATCTCTGTGAATGGTGCTGCTGCACATAAAGCATCACCCGGTGATCGCATTATTATTTGTGCATACACAGTGCTGGATGAAAAAGAAGTCGCTATGTTTAAACCTACACTTGTTTATTTAAATGAAAATAATGACATTATCAACACGCGTCATGCTATTCCTGTTCAAGTGGCTTAAAAGCGATGATTGAAAAAATATTTGAAACGGCATTATGGAATAGCCGATTTGTTGTCATTCTTGCTGTAGTAGCGAGTTTGGTTACTGCTTTTTCTATGTTCTATATGGCCTCTGTCGATGCTTATTTCCTAGTCTCACATTTAGGTGATTATGCTTCTGCTGATTTGGTTGGTGAGGCGAGAAAAAGCTTTAGAGCTGAAACGGTGACACATGTAGTTGAAATTATTGATGGTTATTTATTAGCGACTGTTTTATTAATATTTTCACTTGGTTTGTATGAGCTATTTATTTCTAAGATAGAACAAGCTGAGTCTTCTGAAACGCCATCAGTTTTAGCCATCCATAGTCTCGATGATTTAAAAACGCGCTTGGGTCGTGTTATTTTGATGATTTTGATTGTTAATTTCTTTGAGCATGCGATTACTATGGAATTTCATAATGCACTAGAGCTTCTTGCATTGGCAGGTGGTATAGCTCTAATCGGATTGACGCTGTATTTAACCCATGTTGAAGAGCATTAGCCCCTACTTTAAGCTGGTATCAACCAGACTCTGAAAACGTTAAAATGAGCGAGAACATGGAAGTTCATAGTTGATAATATCATCTCGGAATTAAAGTTTTAAGATAGATTTTGGCCCTTAACGAGCATTCGTTAAGGGCTTTTTTTTATTTAAAATAAATGTTGGACAAGATGACTTTAAGTGAATAATAAACTTTATTAATTAACCTGAATCCTGTTTAAGAAATGGGAACTAAAAGCCTGTTAACCGATCAGATCTTTTACGACAAAGATTTTGATGAAAGGAAAACAGGCCTATGAACAAATTAACAGACATATTCTGTGATGTCGATGATTTTTGTAAGGTATTTATGCCGCAGTGGGAAGCACAACTTCTAGCAGATGGTACTCGAAAACGAAACAGAGAAGGTCGAATGGCAATGAGTGAAATAATGACCATTATTATAGGATTTCACTCATCAAACCAACGTGATTTCAAAAACTATTATACAGGACTTGTTGCTAGGTTTTATAAGAGCTATTTTCCAGAATTACTCAGTTATACTCGATTCTTAGCCGTGATGCCAAAGGCGTTAACGCCTTTGTGTGCTTACTTCACACATGTTAAAGGAAAGCCAACGGGTATTAGCTTTGTTGATTCGACCAGTATAAAGGTCTGCCATAACCTTCGTATTGAACGGCATAAAACGTTTGCTGGAATAGCCAAAAGAGGCAAAGGAACAATGGGCTGGTTTTATGGATTTAAGTTACACATTATTGTCAATCATGTCGGTGATATTCTGGCAGCTAAAATCACACCTGCTAATGTTGATGACAGAAAACCTGTGCCTGAATTAGCTAAAGACGTGATAGGGAAATTATATGCTGATAAGGGCTATATCAGTAAAGCATTGTCTAGTGACTTGTTCGATAAAGGGGTTGAGTTAGTGACTAACGTTAAGAAGAATATGAAAGCAAAATTACTCTCTGCATGGGATAAAGCAATGCTTTCTAGGCGATTTATCATTGAAACCATCAACGATCAGCTTAAAAATATTACTCAAGTTGAGCATTCTAGGCATCGTAGTGTGCATGGATTTATGCTGAACATCATTGCTGGGCTTATCGCTTACTCACTTAAAGAGAACAAGCCATCATTAAAAATTACTAGCGAAGAATTTAGTATGATGACTGTTTCTTAACCAGATCTCAGGTTAATTAAGTATTATTATAAATATAGGTTGCTTTTTTATAACATCTTCTCTATATTTTCTTCTTAATATCTTCTCTATAAGGTTTAAGGGATAAAAATGTTAACCGAACGCCAACAAGATACATATGATTTTATAGTTCAATATTTTGCAGAACATGAGCGAGCACCGCTACTATCGGAAGTGGCACACGGGATTGGTTTAAGTTCACAGGGCTCAGTACATAATTATATACAAGCATTGGTGAATGAGGGGCTTATTGAGCGCCTTGTAGGCCGCTCACGAGGTTTAAGGTTGATTGGTCAGCTATCGAAGCATGATGAACAGATATCCGTGACATTACCGATGATGGGCCGTATTGCTGCAGGGAGGTTAATTGAAGCGATACCGGATGAATCAGAAATCGATTTAGGTGGAATGTTTTCTGGAAAAGATCGCTTTGTATTAAAGGTTCATGGCGATTCAATGATCGATAAGGCTATTATGTCGGGAGATTATGTTGTGATTCAATCTCAACAAACGGCTAACCATGGTGATATCATCGTTGCCCTTGTTGATGGTTATGATGCGACACTAAAAACAATGCTAATAAATGATGATGAAACAATCACATTAATGCCTGCAAATGATAATTATGAACCAGTTACATTACCTGCAAAACGTATCGCCATTCAAGGCGTCGTCGTCGGACAGTTAAGAACCTACCCTTAATTCCGTATTAAAGATTCAATCTTCAGCCTGTCTCTGGTATCGTTCTATTGCGATAACAAAACCACCTAATGAATAGAGAGAATACATGGCTGTCGAACAGTTAAAGTTACAACTATTTGAGCTTCATCAAAATAAACTATTTGAATTTCTGGTTATAGGTATCATCGTCTTTTCAGCCCTAATAACAGGGGCTAAAACCTATGATATTGGCTCCACTATGGCTGAGGTTGTAGCGTGGCTAGACATGTTCATTACCTTCTTCTTTTTGGCTGAAATCTTAATTAGACTGGCATCAGAGCCGCGGTTTTTTGATTTCTTCAAAAAAGGCTGGAATATCTTTGATTTTATAATTGTCACCGCTAGTTTATTGCCCATTGATGGCAATGACAGCGTCTTGCTGGCAAGGTTATTACGAACATTTAGAGTATTACGTTTAATTTCTGTGATTCCAGAGCTAAGAATCCTCATTAGTGCTTTAATCAAAGCCATGCCCAGAATGGGCTATATCGTATTACTGATGTTTATTATTTTCTATATTTATGCCGCGATAGGTAGTTTTATGTTTGAAGATATTAACCCTGTTTTATGGGGGAATATATCTATTGCGATGCTGACATTATTTCGTATTGCAACGTTTGAAGATTGGACTGATGTCATGTATGAAACAATGACGGAATTCCCATTAAGTTGGATCTTTTATCTGAGCTTTATTTTCCTTACGGCCTTTGTATTTCTTAATATGATGATAGGCGTGATTCTTGATGTTATGCAGCGTGAACATGATGCATATTATCGGGAGACAGGGGAAGGTGAGGCCGGTGAAGTTCATTGGATAAAAGAACATACAAAAGGTATTGAACAGCGTTTGGAGCGCATAGAAACACTGTTAGTAGAACAGTAAAAATCGATAAAAAGGGAAAGTAGGCTTCTATTTAAATTTTCTCTGTAGATGAATTTTAACACTGCCAAACTGACCCGTTTAGTACCAAAATCAGACATTGGTTTAACGCTTTACTAAACGGTATCACGCCCAGCCATAAATCAATCGAGTCTTGTATCTTAAGTCCCGTGCAAATCAATCGCTATGATTTACACTATTCAATGAAGATTGGATAAAGGGGTAGAGACACTGAAAGTAGGCTTAGAACCAACAAGTTCTGTGGGTCAGATTAGTGCCTACCCCTTATTTTAACGCCCAAAAATGCGAACAGGATCTTGTGCACGGGGACAATCCGTAGCACGTATAACGACAAGAATGCATCCGCGTTAAATCATCCAATCCTCTTCATTTTACCTTAAAATATTAGGAGTAGAAAATGTATATTGGAATGGATATTTCTAAATTGAGTTTTGATGTGGCTATTTTGAATGAAGGGCACTACCATCATCGTCATTTTGACAATGATCTTGCTGGATTTAAAGCTTGCCTAGCATGGGTAAAACCATTTAACACGCCCGCTCTTTTTTGTATGGAAGCAACGGGAATTTACGGACTGGCATTGGCAAAGTATTTAGTCAGTCACCAGCAGAAAGTGATTGTTGCCAACCCTATTCAAACGCATGCTTTTGCTAAAATGGAAATGACGCGTAATAAAACAGACAAAGCAGATGCGATGAGCATTGCTCGATATTGTCAGCATTTAGATAGGCAAGGAAGAGCAAATAAAAGCCTTTACACGCCAAAGGAAGCTGACTTTGAACGACTTCAGTTTCTGGTTACACGACTAGACCAACTGAACAAAGTGCGGTCACAAGAAAATAATCGGTTTGATGTTAGTTTAGATAAAGCAGCTGCCCGGTCAATTAAAGCTATGCTCACTTTTATTGATAAGCAACTGAGCAACATAAAAAAGGAAATTGCCAAAATTGTTAAGCAAAATGACTCACTCAATACGCAGGTTCACTTACTAACGAGTATTATCGGTTTAGGTGACAAAACCGCATGGTCAATATTAGCTTATATCGGTGACGTTTCCTTATTTGAAAATGCAAAACAAATGAGTAGTTATGCGGGTCTTAATCCGAGAATAGAACAATCTGGCAGCAGCGTTAACCGAACACGATTATCTAAAATGGGTAATGCTAGGCTACGAAAATCACTTTATATGCCAGCGCTGGTTGCGGTAAGATTCAACCCCAGAATGATGGCTTTTTATACTAAGCTGCTAGCGAAAGGGAAACCGAAAAAAGTAGCGTTAGTAGCTGTCATGCGAAAGCTCTTAGTATTAGCTTATGGTGTATTGAAATCAGGTAAACCGTTTGATGTGAATTATCAACATTAAAGCAGATTAAGCTTGCTTTTCAAGACAGGATCTGACCCCATTGATTCCACAGCCATAAATCAATCGAGTCTGACCCCATTGATTCCAAATATGGTAAGCATATTACCGCATGGTTCGTGGCTGAGCTTTTCTATTTTAGCGTGAAAACGATGGGGTGGATGCAGTTCAAATACGGCCCATATAGAAGTAAGCAGCAAATCTTAAAAACAGAATAAAGAAGAGGAAGCGACTAGTTTGATGCATCAACATCAAACTAGTCACCAACCCACAGGTGAATACCCTGTGAGCCAGCCAAGGCAACCCCACTACGTCGACGTAGCAAAGGAAGCCTAGCACATTATTAAATAGGCTCACACAATGAAAGAATGCAGATGTAAACGCTGTAACAAACTGCTTGCAAAAGCTGAATATGAACTAATTGAAATTAAGTGTCCTCGATGTAAGAGGCTAAACAGACTGAAGGCCACAGAGCCTCTAACCACAGCACCATCGAGTGCCAACGTTAAAGGTGAACAATATGGCCAAACCAATCATCCCGTGGATGGGGGGTGAAACCCGTCTAGCAAAAGAAATCCTACCACTATTCCCAGAGCACCAATGCTACGTCGAAGTGTTCGCCGGAGGTGCGGCACTCTTTTATAAAAAAGAACCTGCGAAGGTTGAAGTGCTTAACGATATAAATGGTGAACTGGTCAATCTATATAGAATAGTCCAACATCATTTAGAAGAATTTGTACGACAATTCAAGTGGGCAATAAGCAGCCGCCAGGTCTTTGAATGGGAGAAGATGAAGAACCCAGAAACACTGACCGATATCCAACGTGCAGCCAGATTCTATTATCTGCAAAAACTAGCCTTTGGCGGCAAGGTTGATGGCCAGAGTTACGGCACTGCCACAACGTCACCCCCAAGACTCAATTTACTCAGATTAGAAGAAGATTTAAGTGCTGCACACTTACGCTTATCAAGAGTAAATATTGAAAATTTAGACTGGGCTAAATGCATCGAAAAATACGACCGAGAACACACGCTTTTTTACCTAGATCCACCTTATTATGAGACGGCTGGATACGGTGTCGATTTTGGATTAGAACAATACGAAAAGATGGCCGAACTAGCCCGAACAATCAAAGGCAAAATGGTAATCAGCATCAACGACCACGAAGTCATTGAAAAGGTCTTTAAAGGCCTCTCAAACAAGCGTTTAAACATCAATTACACAGTCGGCGGTGCAGGTAAAAAAAAGAAAGCCACGGAGCTGTTGATCTGGAACTGGTGAAAAGCTTACAATGGGCTTAGATTCAATCTAATAGCTGTCGAACAAAAGAAAATAAATGGGGTCTTACGCTATTGATTTCATGGTTTTTTATTTCTATTAATCACAAGCTCGGCAACCTTAATCGCTAAGTACGGATGTTTATTTGAATAATGATATTAAGTTACAAATTGGAGAGCTTATACTTAATTCTGGTAGAGCAGAAGCAAGTATACGGAGTGCGATCCTAGTTTTAACGAATACAGATAGAGAGTTGATTAGAGCTTTGTTACAACCAAGAAATATGGTGTCTAAAAATCTTGATATTCTACTAAGGGTTGTGCATGTTAAAGTTCGCGAGGAATGTTGGAGCACGTGGTTTGAGTTAATAGCAAGTCTCAGAGAGCTATTCACATTTAGGAATCAACTTGCTCACGGCATGCCTGGAATTAATGAATCTAATGAGTTTTTGGTCTGCAGTATACAGAGTGGTAAGAAAGGTTCTTCTGACATTTGGGAGGAGACAGTTATAACTTTAGAAAAGATCACTAAAATGAATCTTATTTTTAGCTCAAGGGTTCGGCAGGTTACAGATTTTATTGAAGGGTCTAATATTAAAAGTCAGTACGAATTTGGATCTTTACTAGTAAAAAGCTCCTAATACATTGTTTCATATGAGGTAGTTCGATGAATCAGATATCAGATTTTTCAAGTGTTTTTGAAGTGTCTACAGCTTTATTCCTTGCATATGGGCTAATCAAGTCAGCTTACCTATTTCCTCTTATAAGACTTGATGAAGAACTTGAAAATGCCAAAGGTACTTTGAATGAATTTGGTAAAGATCATCCTCATTCAATGCTTAAATCGGCAATAGGCCTATTTGAAAGGACATACTCAATATTACGGCCAGATTTAGATAAATTTTATGTCCTTGTATCTAGGGTATCACTAATACTTTCTGTATTCCCAATTTCGATATTAATTATTTCAGGGTTTTATAAAGACCCTGTGAGCAATATTATAATATCTACTTTGCTATTATTATCATTATTACCAGTTCCTTCTTTTGCATTTATTATCTGGTTTAAATCTAAAAAATTAATTAGTGATTTGAGTGATGTTAGACAAATATTAAAAAAAGAAGCTTTGGAGGTTTTGCTTGTTAGTCAGAAAACAGCAAGGCGTTAAACTAATGGCCGTTCCGTTATTGGCACGTTAGTGACTGTTCGAATCAAGCGACCTAAAGTAGACTGTCGCACACTATATTGGAAAATACGTTTTAAACGTGCCATTATTAAGTCGTAAACCAAGTGTCTCGCCGTCGCAATCCATGTGGCGGCCTACAGGGGGGATTAGATTTAGAACATGACCCTGACATGACCCAACCATTCAGGCAATAAAAAAGCCCTAACTGTTTTATCAGCTAAGGCTTTGATGTTTGTACATATTCATTGGAGCCGGAGATAAGACTTGAACTTACGACCCTCTGATTACAAATCAGATGCTCTACCAACTGAGCTACACCGGCAATGAAAGATGAGAATTATACGTTTGCAAGTTGATTCATGCAAGCAATAATTCATGTTTCTTACAATCAATTTAAATGAGCATTTTAAAATTCATTTAAATTAAAAATGGGGTGAATGATGGGGCTCGAACCCACGACAACCGGAATCACAATCCGGGACTCTACCAACTGAGCTACACTCACCATTGTTACGTTTTTTACAGGGGCTTTACCCTGCAAAGTTAAGCCGTGTATTGTACTTCCTTTATCCCTAAGGTCAAGAGAAATATCACAAAGGAAGGTGAAAGTTTAGATTTCAGTAAACTAACGTCAATAAAAAGATTAAGGCACGCATTTTTTATTGAATTAATTCTAAATCAATTTTCTTTTCATCAAGATCAACACGGACAACACGAACATTTATTTTGTCGCCAAGGCGGTATGTTTTTCGGGTTCTTTCCCCCATAAGTCTATGGGCTGCCGCATCAAATTGATAATAATCATTTTTCAATGATGTGACGTGAACTAAGCCTTCAATATACATATCGCTTAATTCAACAAAGAGGCCAAAGCCAGTAACGCCACTGATTATGCCTTCATGAGTTTCGCCTACACGTTCTTGCATGAATTCACATTTCAACCAATCACTGACGTCACGTGTTGCTTCATCTGCACGGCGAGAGGCCATAGAGCAATGTTCGCCAAGTTTCACCATGTCTTCATGAGATGATTTCCAGCTAGACTTTTTCTTGCCTGAAATAATGTGTCGAATAGTGCGGTGGACTTGTAAGTCAGGGTAGCGACGAATAGGTGATGTGAAATGCGCGTAAGCTTCAAGTGACAAACCAAAGTGACCTTTATTGTCAGGGCTATAAACTGCTTGTTTTAAGCTACGTAACATGACTGTTTGTAATAAGTGGGCATCAGGACGTTTTCTAGCATTTTTGAGTAAAGAGGCATAATGGGCAGGTTGAGGTTCATTGCCTCCACCTAGAGATAAGCCTAATTCACCTAGGAACTCACGAAGTCCTGATAGTTTTTCTTCTGCTGGCATTTCATGAACGCGGAATAAAGCAGGAATTTCATGTTTTAATAAAAATTGTGCAGCTGATACATTGGCTGCGACCATGAATTCTTCGATTAAACGATGAGCATCATTACGTTCACGAGGCTCGATCGTTTGTATTTTCTTGTTTTCATCGAAAATGAACTGTGTTTCTGTCATTTCAAAATCAATGGCACCACGAGCTTCTCTAGCTGTTAGCATGACTTTAAATAAGTCATACATTGTTTCTAAACCAGGTAAAACATCAGCATATTCTTTACGGAGCGCTTCATCACCATCAACGAGTATCGCGGCAACTTTCGTATACGTTAGGCGTGCTTTTGAATTCATCACCGCTTGATGAAATTGGTGAGATTCCAGCTCACCAGCAGTGTTAATGACCATTTCACACACCATACACAAACGATCAACATCTGGGTTCAGTGAACAAAGCCCATTAGATAAGGCTTCTGGCAACATGGGGATGACTTGGCTTGGAAAGTAGACTGATGTTGCACGTTCTTGCGCATCTTCATCCAGTGGGCTTTTAGACTCAACATAAGAAGATACGTCAGCAATAGCAACCCAGAGTCGCCATGAGCCTGATGGTAATTTTTCAGCATGGACTGCATCATCAAAATCACGTGCGTCTTCACCATCAATGGTTAGTAGCGGGAGATCCCGTAAATCTAAGCGTCCCTCAATTTCTTCTTTAGGAATGTTGCTACCGAATGATTCAGCTTGATGAAGTGCTTCTACAGACCAAGTATGGGGTAGGTCGAATGCGCGTAATGCAATATCAATTTCCATGCCTGGTGCCATATGATCACCTAACACATTAACAATCTTTCCTAATGGAGAGCGGTGTTTGCTTGGATGTTCTGTAATTTCAATTTCAACAATTTGTCCTTCTTTGGCTCCCATTAGTCCTGCGGGCGGGACTAATATATCTTGGCTGATACGACGGTTATTAGGTATTAAGTAATAAATGCCGGCATCAGAAATTAATCTGCCAACAATTAATGGATTGGCACGTTGAATTACTTCAACAATAGCCCCTTCTTTGCGACCTCTACGATCAACACCAGAAACACGACACACCGCGCGGTCACCATGCAAAACAAGATGCATTTCACGTTCTGTTAAGAATAGATCTTCATCTCCTTCATCAGGAATCAGGAATCCATAACCATCAGGATGCCCCATTACACGTCCTGTAATAAGGTTCATTTTTGAGATTATGCCGTAGGCATTCTTCCTATTGCGTAATACCTGACCATCTCGCTCCATCGCACGGAGGCGGCGGCGTAATGCTTCTGTTTGGTCTTCACCTTTTAAACCTAATAACTTGCTGATATTACGTCGAGATAAAGGGCGATTGTTTTGTTTAAGAAGTTCTAAAATGAATTCACGACTAGGAATTGGGTTTTCATAGTTCTGTGCTTCACGCTTAGAGTGTGGATCTTGTTTGTTTTTATGTGTCATAGGACAATAAGTATTATTATTAGTTATAAGTTTAATTCAACTACTATTCTATCTCCTTTGTCGTAATTAGCTACTTTTTTCCCCTATATTCAAGGGTGGGATAAATGAGTAGTGATATTTTGATATTATAAACTTCATTCTCGGCTTAGTTTTTGCTTAGCTATTGCTATATTTATTTCGGTTCGAGTTAATACGATTATTTACGTCATATTTTCACAAAACGGGGTAAGTTCTTGATGAGTTCGCGGAAGTGACTTGCCGGTAAAGCGGCAAATGTTGTAATTAGCTTCGTAGAATGATGAAGAACAGCGTATTATTGGCACAAACTTATATTTTAAAGAAGGTCATTATGGCTACACTTATTGATTCGATTGATGAACGTACAAAGCTTGCAGGAACTAACCATCTTGAAGTCTTATTGTTCAGTTTAGGTACAAATGATGAAACGGGACGAGATGAAACGTTTGGTATTAATGTATTTAAGGTTCGGGAAGTCTTAAATATTCCTGACATCACGAGTGCACCGGACATGCCCAATGGTGTGGAAGGTTTTGTTAGTTTACGTGGTGATATGGTTCCCATTATTAATTTACAAAAGTTTTGTAACTTAACATCGAAAGATGAGCCTACCATTTTGATGATCACTGAATACAATACACATGTTCAAGGGTTCTTAGTGAATGGCGTTGATACTATTCAACGATTAAACTGGGAGCAAGTGAAAGAGCCGCCTCCGTTACTTTCAAAACGTTTGGGTGGTTTGGTAACTGCTGTATCTGAATTAGAAGATAAGCGATTAGTGATGATTATGGATGTTGAGAAAGTGCTTGCTGATGCCGGTGGTTTCTATGATGAGACTATCTTTGATGGTATCGAGAAGTTAGATACAGGAATGCAACATAACATCCTTTTCTGTGATGATTCTAATATTGCTCGTAAGCAAATTATGAAAGCATTAGAACATATGGGTGTTAAATATCGTGTTGGGCATAATGGTAAAGAAGCCTGGGACATTTTGAATGAAATGGCTGAAAAGTGCGAAAAAGAAGACCGAGATATTACAACAGAAATTCAAGCTGTTTTAACGGATGTTGAAATGCCTGAGATGGATGGTTATGTTTTAACTCAGAAAATAAAAGCAGATCCTCGCTTTTCTAAATTACCCGTTATTATGCATTCATCGCTAACAGCCACTGCTAATATGGCGATGGGTAGAAGTGTCGGTGCCGATGCTTATGTACCTAAATTTCAACCTAAAGAGTTAGCAGATACATTAGAAGGATTCTTTGCTGAAGTAGCCATTGCTCAATCAAAATGATGTTGAAAGGATAGAGTATGAGTATCAGACGTTATAGCTTATTTGATAGTCTTATTATGGAATGTGATAAGGCATTAAAAACGGTAATAGGCCGGCCAGAAACAACTGATCGTCAATTACCTGGGAAGGAGCTTGCAGAACAAGACTTAACGGCACAAGAGCAGGCGCTTTCAACTCGATTAATGCGAGTGAATCATTCTGGTGAAGTTTCAGCGCAGGCTTTATACCAAGGTCAAGCACTAACAGCGACATTACCAGAAGTGCGTTCTGCTATGGAACAAGCTGCACTTGAAGAGAATGACCACTTAGTCTGGTGTCAACAGCGTGTAGAGCATTTTGGCGGACACACTAGTGTCTTTAATCCACTTTGGTATGCAGGTTCATTTGTTATGGGTGCTGTTGCTGGGAAAATAGGCGATAAATGGAGTCTAGGTTTTGTTGCCGAGACAGAAAAACAAGTTGTTAAACACCTTGATGAACATTTAGAGCAGATTAGTGAGAGTGATGCAAAAAGCAGAGCTATTCTTGAACAGATGAGAATAGATGAATTACATCATGGGACCATTGCGTTAGAAGCGGGTGGTGCTACGTTACCAAAGCCGGTTCAAATCGTTATGGCTGCAATGTCCAAGGTAATGACTAAAACGAGCTATTGGGTTTAGATAAAAAACCTAAACCCAAGAGTAATACTTATGATGTTTCTGTTAGCGTTACTGAAACATGATATGAGATCTGTTGGTCGCCCTCATCAATAGTGACACGTAATACTTTACCATCGGCAGTAAAAGGTGGCAGGCGATCACCGCTTGGATTCATCACAATACTAATTTCATCACCTTCAGACAGTTTAAAGTCAGTATGCATATAAAGGCCTGTCGCGCTTAAATCGCCACTTCTTCCTTGATGAGACTGGCCATCAGAGTTCTTAACCGTATAGGTGATTTGAGTTTCAATATTCATTCTGACGAAATCACGTTTTTCATCGTAGTTATGATCAACCATGTTGCAGTGTTCCTATATTAATTCAGTATTGCCTATCTCAGTATCCGTACCCATGGTACATGAAAATACAGGATTTCAGCAAGAGAAGAAACCACACTATTCTAGGCATATACCCATCACCAATGAAGTGGCTTGGTTCAGTGGGATTTAAAAATGATTTAGGCAAGGCCTTGATTGCCGCTAATGGTTATTCCCTTAGCAAAATCAATAACGCAGCATAAAGCGTTTTTAAACCCATCGAAGAAGCGCTTGAGTCATCCCACTTCGTCGTTCTATCTATTTGCAAGGGACAAAAAATTGCTCCTGCATTTTTTGCATACCATCCATCCCTAGATGTAAATAACCATTGCTACATAGATGCGCCTAAAATTAGAATGACTCAAGCACTCTGAAACATGCACCTTCATTGGTGATGGGTATATGCCCATGATAAGCTCTGAAACCTGCATCTTCATGTATCATGGGTATAAACATAATTAATAAGCTAGAGAAAACTATGGTTGACGCCACAAAATTAAATTCCACCAGCCTGTACCAATACTGTGACGGGGATCAGTTTGATTTTAAATCAACTACTGAATTAAAAAGTTTGCCTACCATTATTGGTCAATCACGTGCATTGGATTCGGTTGATTTTGGCGTTAATATCATTGGTGATGGTTATAACTTATTCGTGATGGGATCGGCGGGTTCAGGTAAATATACCTTAGTTAAACGCTTTCTTGATGAGCATGTTAAACAGCGTGAAGCAGGACTGGACTGGGGGTATTTGAATAACTTTGCAGATCCACAAAAACCGAGGGTAGTTTCTCTACCTGCCGGGCAAGGCCGTCAACTTCATCATGATATTGAAAAAGTAATTGAACATTTATTGAAAGATCTGCCTCATGTATTTGATGATGAATACTATCGTGGTCGAATGCGTTCTATTGATGAAGCTGCGCGTAAACATCGCGTTCGGTTATTCGGTATTTTGCAACAAGAGGCCGATCGACAAAACATCATATTATTACGCATGCAAGATGGTAGTTATGCCTTTGCAGCCAAACGTGATGGTGAAGCAATGACTTCTGATGAATTTGAGAAGTTACCTGTCGATCAACAAGAAAAAACAGAAGATGCTATCGCAACGCTACATGAGGAAATGCAACATACCTTATTAGAGTTACGCGAATGGGAAAGGGATAATCAGACTAAAGTATCAGCACTGAACGATGAAGTGGCTACAGAAGTTATTAGTCGACAAATAAACAAACTAAAACATGCTTATCCACAAGTTTCTCGTTTACAACGCTATTTTGATGAAATGAAAAAAGACTTGCTGGGAAATGTAGATGGTTTTCTAAAGCAAGAAGAAGAAACTGAAGATGTAAATACCTCGCCTGAACAGTCGCTGGAACGTCGTTATCAAATAAACCTTATTGTTGATAATTCTGAGACTTCAGGTGCCCCAGTTGTTTATGAAAATCTACCGAGCCACCAGAGTCTATTAGGTTGTGTAGAAAACATGGCGATGATGGGTGCATTGATTACGGACTTTAGTTTAATAAAAGGAGGAGCACTTCATCGGGCTAATGGCGGTTATTTAATTCTCGATGTAGAACAACTCTTAATGCAACCTTATGCATGGGAAGGTCTGAAAAGAGCTTTGCATGCCAAAGAAGTACGGTTTGATGCCTTGGAGCAAATGTATAGTTTAGTTTCTACGGTTTCATTAGAGCCTGAGCCGATGCCTTTAGATCTTAAAGTTATCTTATTGGGTGACCGTAATTTGTATTATCGCTTATATGATTTAGATCCTGAGTTTGCAGAATTATTTAAAGTGGTCGCTGATTTTGAAGAGCAGATGGAGCGAACAACAGATAATCATTTACTTTATGCTCGACTCATTGGCAGCACTGTTCAAAAAGAAGGTTTAATGCACTTAGAAACCGGTGCGGTGGCTAAAGTGATTGAGCAAGCTGCCCGTTCCATTGAAGATAGTAGTAAATTTTCTTTACACCTTGGTTGGATGACTGATTTATTACGAGAATCAAGTTACTGGGCTCGTAAGCGCCAAGCTAAGCTTGTCTCTAGAGATGATGTTATTCAAGCATTAAGTAGTAGAGAGCAACGTGTTGACCGCATTCGTGGCGAGTTATATCAACATATAAAACGTAATATCACATGTATTGATGTGCTGGGAGAGCAGGTTGGTCAGGTGAATGCACTTTCTGTTTTTTCTGTTGGAGAACTTAGTTTTGCTCAGCCTTCACGTTTAACTGCCAATTGCCGCTTTGGTGATGGTGAAATATTAGATATTGAACGTGAAGTTGAATTGGGTGGCGATCTTCATTCTAAAGGCATGTTGATTATGAGTGGCTACTTAGGTTCAACCTATGCTAAAGATAAGCCGCTTTCCATGTCTGCAAGTCTTGTTTTTGAGCAAAGTTATGGTGCAATTGATGGTGATAGTGCCACTGTAGCAGAGCTGTGTGCCTTATTATCAGCAATTGCAGAACTGCCGCTCAAGCAGTCTTTAGCTATTACGGGCTCGATGAATCAACGCGGAGAAGTACAAGCAATTGGTGGTGTGAATGAAAAAATTGAAGGTTTCTTCGATGTGTGTTCAATGCTAGGTTTAACGGGTAAACAAGGCGTTATTATTCCAAGCAGTAATGTGCAACATCTCATGCTTCGACAGGATGTTATTGATGCCGTAGCAAAGGAACAATTCCATATTCATGCAATAGAAACAGTCGATCAAGCACTTGGATTATTGTCTGGAATTCTAGTGGGTGAACTTAATGATGAGGGACAATATCCTGAAGGTTCATTCAATGATGCTATTGCTGAGCGTTTACAATTATGGGTTGATGTTCATAAACATGAAAAAGAGTCAGATGATTCTGACTCTTAATTCAAGATAATTATTTGTAGATACTCTATTAAAACACAAGTGCTAATTTACAAATATTCCTATTTTTTATGAATCTGTAACGATAGGTAAGGTATAAAAACGAGCCCCATCAAATTCTTTATTAGTCCGTAACATGCCATGAATGGCGTGTAATAATTTACGCATCACAGCACAGACCGCTTGTACTTTTTTTAAGTCGTTATCATCAATCAAGTGATGGTAATAGCCTTTAATGTTTGGCTCGAAGCGACTTGCAACTAATGCTGGCATATACAAGGCCTGGCGAATATATTTATTCCCTACCTTACTGATCCGTGGCTTTTTAGACACGCTACTGCCTGAATCAAATATTCTTGGATCTAGCCCCGCGTGGGCAACCCACTGTCGTGCCGTCATATCCTTAGGCAACATCATCAGTTCACTCAGTATTTGTATGGCCGATGCATGTGCAATGCCCTTGATTCCGGTGATGAGAATATATGCTGTCTTCAACTCATCCTGCTGCTGAATGAGTGTAAGCGCACTGTCTCGCAAAGTGTCAATTTGCCCGTCTAAGAAACGAATGAGTTCTTCCGCTTGCTCAATGACTAGTATTGGTGTTTCTATCGTTGACTCTAAGGCATGACGCTGATTTTTAGCTTGTGTTTTTTGCTTACTTAGAGCCGCGATACGGCGTGACATAACCCGTAAACAGATATATTCATCAGCGGGGCGTTCCCAGGCTACAAATGGCATTCTTTGGGCATAAATCGCTAAATTCTCAGCATTAATCGCATCGGTTTTGCTGCGTGTCATTAATACTTTGAAAAAGTTGTGTGCCGCTTTAGGATTAATAACCATCACCTCAATATCATTAGCTCGACTAAGAGCAACGGCTAAATCAAAGTGATAGACACCTGTTGCCTCGATGCAAACCTTTGTTTCTCCTTTAAGTTTTGTTAAAGAGCGGATGATTTCTTGATGACCCGAGGGGGTATTATCAAAAGCATTAGCGTTACGCGCTTTGCCATTAACCATGACGACCAGCACTAATTCCTTGCAACCGACATCAATTCCAATAGTATTCATTTTTTATCTCACATTAAGTATTATAATGATCACTGGTTTCCCAACCCTGACACTTCATCTACCGTCCTTGTGAATACAGACTCAGAAGCGCGAGCTTACAGGTCTAAGATACTCCGCGGCATGGATGACGAGGGTGGGGAGCCAATCTACATACAAGCTCAAAGCTTAAGGTCGAGCCGGCTTCCCCAGAAAATCAGTTCTTACTATAATAGTTTTGGGTTAAATGGTCCTGTGTTTTTAGAGACATGTTTAATATACAAGGTCGGGTTTTAACTCGACATGTTGGACTGAAGTCCAACCTACACAACGTGATACACAAAGCGTTAAATTAATATTTCGCGTTGTAAGCAATCACTAATTAAACCTAGCACCTTCAATCACAATATCAGCTTAGTATAAAAGCTGTGGGTTGGGTTTCAACCCAACATGTTGGACTAAAGTCCAACCTACACAATTGTGTTGAATCAAGGTTTCGCGTTGTAAGCAATCACTAATTAAACCGCTAGTACAATCAATCACAATATCAGCTTAGTATAAAAGCCGTAGGTTGGGTTTCAACCCAACATGTTGGACTAAAGTCCAACCTACACAACGTGATACACAAAGCGTTAAATTAATATTTCGCGTTGTAAGCAATCGCTAATTAAACCGCTAGTATTTTCAATCACAATATCAGCTTAGTATAAAAGCTGTGGGTTGGGTTTCAACCCAACATGTTGGACTAAAGTCCAACCTACACAATTGTGTTGAATCAAGGTTTCGCGTTGTAAGCAATTACTAATTAAACCTAGCACCTTCAATCACAATATGAGCTTAGTATAAAAGCCGTAGGTTGGGTTTCAACCCAACATGTTGGACTAAAGTCCAACCTACACAGTTACGTTAAATCAATATTTCTCGCTCTAACCAATCACTAATTAAACCTCTAGCACCCTCAATCACAACATCAGGGTTTGGGTGTTGTAATTCTTCAGCTATCTGCTCCGCAGCATTTTGTCCTGTGAGTCCTTCATTAAGAAGATCGATTAAACGTGTGCTGACTGGGTTTAATTCAAGAAACGTCACGCTATCTTCTATGTTTCTATAAACAAGCAAATAAGTCGGTGTATCACTCGCTTGTTGAGGCTGGAAGTCAGGTCCAATTTGATGAACTGGAAAGTGATAAGCCAAAGGCCAAGCAAGTGGGGATGTTTTGAACTGTTCTGACATAATATCTTGTTCAGGATCTAATGTTCTTACTTCAACTTCAGCATCCGATACACTTAATGCCAATTCAACCCATTCATAATGTGCGAGTTCTTTGATGAAAATAGGATCGTTAACACTATCGCGTTCATTTTCTAAATAAGCTAAAAACTCACGTGAAATCTCGTGAAATAAAGGTGTTTTACAGCGGTGTTTGATCATGAAGTCACGGATCATTCTGTGCCATGCTTCATCTGATGTTATTTCTCTTAATACAGGAAAACCATTTGCAGCAAACCCTTCGATATTGTTATAAAATAATTCTTGATAAATGATCATACGGCGTTGTTCAATATTATCGGGAGCAGGGTTGTTATCCGGATCGCGAATATAATTAGCAAATTGGTACTGTGTATCAATAAAACTAGGCTGTAGCGACATTAGTTAGCTCCTGTTCTGATTGATAATGACGAATTTGATCAACTTCGCTAATTAAAGATTCAAGTGAGGGAATATTAAAGTCACGCTCTAATAAAGTTGGCATCACACCATGATGTTGATAAGTGGTTTGTAATAATTGCCAAACGGGATCAATAATATCAGCGCCATGAGTATCCACTTTTAAATCATCAGCTTCATCATAATGACCCGCAATATGAATATAGGCAATGCGATCGCTCGGCACAGACTTAATGTAACTTTCAGCATCGTATTTATGATTAATACTATTCACATAGACATTATTTACATCAAGTAATAAATCACAGTCTGCTTGTTCTAACACGCCATTTAGAAAATCTATTTCAGACATTTCTTGGCCAGGTGCCGCGTAATACGATACATTTTCCATCACAATACGACGTTCTAATATTTCTTGTACACGTTGAATACGTTTCGCAGTATGTGTAACAGCCTCTTCAGTGAACGGTATAGGCATTAAATCGTATAAATGACCATCATCACTACAATAGCTTAAATGTTCGCTGTAACAGGCTATATTGTGCTTATCGAGGAATTTTTTGAGGCGAATTAAGAAATGTTCATCTAAAGGAGCAGGGCTACCGATCGATAATGAAAGCCCATGACAGATCATTGGATAACGTTCTGCAAAATGAGTAAACTTTTTGCCAAGAATGCCGCCCATTTCCATCCAGTTCTCTGGTGCAACTTCAAGAAAATCTACAGGCTTATGATCTAGTGCATCGAGTTCGTCCATAAAGCTACGGCGAAGCCCAAGCCCAGCGCCAGATATTGGGCAAGAAGGGGTATTCATCATCAATTTCCTGATTAATAAGTTCTAGTTATTATGACAAGCAATCAGGCTAAATGTTACAAAAATATTTTTGATCCAACATTTACCACAGAGACACAAAGTTCACAGAGTAATCAACTACTCTGTGAACTTTGTGTCTCTGTGGTGAGCGTTTTTTTAGAAGTTAGTTACAGGTCGTTAATTTGAAACATTGTACGGTCAACACCCACATTACCTGTTGTTTTATCGAAAAGGTAAACGATCGCTTTATAGTGACCATTTTTCTTAAGGGTTGTTTTACCTGAGAATAAACCTACAGGCCCAGTGAAATCTAATTTCAATTCACCGACCTTAACTTCATTCTGCATTAAAATTGCAGTGGCTTCGTAGTTTTTAGGATCCCATGGGCCATCAGGGTAGATAGGGCAACCACATAATAGAGATGCTTTAGTGTAAACCTCAAGCTTGCCGCCTTCTAATACGCGAGTCCAAGCATCAACAATAAAACCAGGCATATTCAGCGTAATACCATCACCTAGAATATCTTTACCTGGAATGACCCAACTTGTCACTGTGGCTTCTTGCAATGCTTGACGGTAACCGTAGGGGCCGATTAATTTAAAACGAAGTAGGCGAGGACTATTGATATCAATTTTAGCTAAAAATCCTGCCGTTTTATCATCAGAGAGCACTTGTCCACGAGTAATGGGCTCTTTAATAATCGCCTTAGTACTTCCTGTGCCACCATTGATCCAGCCCTGATCGAGGATTTCACCTGTTTCAGCATCTTCAACAATGACTTTAATGCCACCCACACTGGTTCCAATGAATTTAGCATCAACTGCTTTTGCACGGACCATAACATTTGTTTCTATAGCAAAACTAGCGGTGCTAAATAATAAACCTGCTGTTGCTACTATGAATAATTTGGATAATTTCATTTAATAACTTCCTCTAATTAATTATGACTGTCTTATTATGCTTGTGTTTCAGGTGGAATATCAGTTCCTTCACTCCAAAGATCAAAGCCGCCTAACATTGAATGAACATTGTTAAAACCGAGTTGTTGCAATGTAGCTGAGGCTAATGCCGAACGCCCACCACTTTTACAATAAACAACGATAGAGGTTGATCTATCCTGAAAGTCTGGATGGTTGCCGATCATAAATTCCAACATTCCACGTGAAATATGTCGTGCATTCGGTAGATGACCTGTTTCATATTCTAGTAACTCGCGGACATCTATCGCGATACTACCATTCTCGAACATTTCATTTGCTTGTTCGATATTAATTTCAGTGATGACTGCTTTTGCCGCTTTGACCAAATCCATTGCTGTTTGTGCCATTGTTTTCCCCGTGTATTGTTTAAAATAATGAGTAAAAGCATATTAGCATTAACTGATATTTAAAAACAGTTCTATACCCGTTATCATTCAAGGTGCAGGTTTTTAGTGCTTATAATAGCCGTTCTATTGCTCAATAATATAACACCGCTAGCGCGGTTAGTATGAGTGCTATAAATATGCAACTTAGATGGTCACGGGTATATAATGCATGAAAATAACTAATTATGTGATTTATGTTTGCTTATATTATAAGACGAGTTCTGTATGCTTTTCCCATCTTACTTGGGGTTAATGCACTAACGTTTGCTTTATTTTTCATGGTCAATACGCCCGATGATATGGCGCGCATGCACCTTGGTGTTAAACATGTGACCCAAGAATCTATGGATGCATGGAAACAAGAGCGAGGTTATGATAAAGCCTTGTTATGGAATGATGAATCAACAGGTTTAGCTAAAGCAACAGAGACTATTTTTTTCGATAAATCACTCAGTTTATTTGCCTTTAAATTTGGCCAAGCTGACGACGGACGGGATATCGGTGAAGATATCAAAACGAGAATGTGGCCTAGCCTAGCGATTGCCATTCCTATTTTTGTGGTGGGGCTATTAGTTAATATCACCTTTGCTTTGCTCATGGTGTTTTTCCGTGCGACGTATGTTGATTTAGGTGGTGTCATCATCTGTGTTGTCATCATGTCCATATCGAGTTTGTTTTATATTATTGGTGGACAGTTCTTGGTTGGAAAACTGATGCAGTTAGTACCCATATCAGGCTATGGTGAAGGTTTTAGCGCGATTAAGTTTCTTATCTTGCCTGTATTAATTGGAATCGTTTCAGGCATTGGAGCAGGTTCTCGCTGGTATCGAACCTTATTTTTAGAAGAAATATCAAAAGACTATGTTCGCACAGCCCGAGCTAAAGGCTTATCTGAGATACAGGTATTATTCCGACATGTATTGAAAAATGCCATGATTCCGATTCTGACAGGTGCTGTTGTTGTTTTACCGACATTATTTATGGGTAGTTTGATTCTAGAATCTTTTTTCGGAATCCCCGGATTAGGTAGTTACACCATTGATGCAATTCAAGCCCAAGATTTCGCAATTGTTCGAGCCATGGTCTTCTTAGGATCGGTGCTGTATATCTTTGGCTTAGTTTTAACCGATTTATCTTATACTTTAGTTGACCCACGAGTGCGTTTAGATGGCTGATGATTTACGACTATGCGCTTTGCAGTGCTTATTAATCACTGATCCTTTAGAAAAAGTAGAGCAAACACAGCTTCTGTACAAACGCTGGCTTGCTGGAGAATTGATCATTTCAGATGATGATTTAACAGTGCCTGATGAACCGGGCAGGCCTGATAAACCTGAGCTGGTCGCGCCACGAGATTTACCAAGACGACGTAATACAAAAGAAAGTGGCAATGCGAGCCTGTTGCATGCCATTACTCATATTGAGTTCAATGCGATTAACTTAGGCTGGGATGCCGTCGCCCGTTTTCCTGGTTTACCACATCAGTTTTATGATGATTGGGCGAGGGTGGCCTTTGAAGAATCCCAACACTTCACTTTGCTACGTGATCATTTACTGACATTAGGTTTTGATTATGGTGATTTCCCTGCACACAGTGGCATGTGGGATATGGCAAAGAAAACACATCATGATCCCTTAATTAGAATGGCACTCGTCCCTCGTGTTTTAGAAGCAAGAGGCTTAGATGTAACCCCTAAAATGATGAATAAATTACGTGGCAATGGTGAACATAGAGCCGTTGAAATATTAGAAATCATCTTAAAAGAAGAGATCGGTCATGTGAAAATTGGCACACATTGGTTTAATTACTTTTGTGATCAACGAAATGTTGATTCATTAGCCACATTTAAAGATATATTAGATAACTATTTTTCAGGTGAGTTACGTGGCCCATTTAATACTGAAGCACGTAAGTTAGCTGACTTTACCGATGCTGAAATGGCATTGCTTGAAGGTCGTTAATTAAAACTTACGTGAGAGCCAGTTGAGCAAGGTAAAAAGTAAACCAAAGTTCAGAATCAGGAAGAATAGTCCAATAACTTGAACGACTGGGATGGATGTAGTGAATAGAAGAGCATTAGGTAATATCAGCACGATTTCGCCATGACCTGGAATCAATGCTGGCATGGCAAAAGCACCTACCAAGCTGGAAGCAATACGCATGACTTTTCTTGAGTGGCAATAACGAATAAAAAACCACAAACATAGGATAAATGCACCTGAACAGATAAATAACAATTCATTATCTAATTCTAAACGCATAAGTTGGGTTTACTTTTGTTTATCCGAAATAGCTTTTTTACGTTCCATTTCTGCTTTTTGACGACGAGATTCTTTTGGATCTGCAATTAATTTACGATAAATTTCAATACGGTCTTTATGTCGTAACGTCCCATTCAATTTACACATTTTGCCAAAAATACCGACCTTATCAGTAGACAGATCTATTTGTGGATATGTTTCAAGAATACCCGAACGTTTTATGGCATCTTCAACAATACAATCTTCATCTACTTCCAATGACAAAATAACTTGTTCATCAGGAAGGGCGTAGGAGACCTCAACAGTAATTGGGTTAGTCAGTTCCATAAATATCCTGAGCACGTTTGCAAAAAGCACCCACTAATGAGCCAGAAATTTGGGTGAAAATAGGACCGAGCGCCATGCTAATAAGTCGATTAGAAAATTCAAAGTCCATATCTAGTTGAATGCGACAACCTTGATTATCACCAATCATACCAAACTGCCAATGACCTTCTAGATGTTGAAATGGCCCATCGATAAGTTCAATAGCGATAGACTCACCTTGAACAAGCTTATTTCGGGTTGAAAATACATGATGAATTCCTCCCTTAGCAAGATCAAGTTCAGCTGAAATAACCTCATCCGTTTTACTGATAATCTTACTATTACGACACCAAGGTAAGAACGTTGGGTAGGCTTCTACATCATTAACCAAATCAAACATCTGGTCAGGAGTGAATAAAACAAGTGAACTACGAGTAATAGTGGTCATGTTGTAAGTATTAACCTAATAAACCAATGGCATTCAAAAAGATAATGATAACAGCTGCAGGGGTTACGTAACGGATAAGAATTAGCCAACCATGATAGACAATGGGTGATTTAATAGCTAACTCTTCTTGAGTGCTATTTTTAGACATTATCCAACCAGCAAAAATGGAAATAAATAAACCACCCAATGGCAACATAATATTAGCAGTTAGGTAATCTAATAATTCAAACATCGTTTTACCGAATAAAATCCAACCTTGACCAATATTATATGAAAATACCGTAAGCAAACCCAATAACCAAACAGCAAACCCTGCTGTTACACTGGCTCTGCGGCGGCTAACTTGTTTGTTTTCAACTAACCAAGCAATAGCAGGTTCAATCAGTGAAATTGCAGAAGTCCATGCGGCAAATACTAGCAATAAGAAGAACATGCCACCAAATAATGCACCACCGGCCATATGGCCAAAAGCAATGGGTAGAGTTTCAAAGATAAGACCGGGGCCGGCACCAATGGCCAAGTCATTAGCAAAAACAAGCGGAAAGATTGCCATACCTGCGAGAAGTGCGATGAGAGTATCAGCAATTGCTATGGCGATTGATACTTTTAAAATAGAGGTGTTTTTGGGTAAATACGAGCCGTAGACCATGATTGCTCCCATCCCTAAACTTAAGGTGAAGAATGCATGACCCATCGCCGTTAATATGCCTTCAGGTGTGATGGCTGAAAAATCCGGTGTAAATAAAAAGTGAGTAGCTTGAGTAAAATACTCCCCAGTATTAGCTGCAAAATCAACTAAGAGTAATAAGATGGCAACCAGCGCTGGCATTATAAACTTAACAAGTTTTTCAATACCGCCATTCACACCCCGAGCAACAACCGTCATCGTACAGACAACAAATACAGTATGCCAAGCAAGGAGACGTTCAGGATCACTCGTTAAGGTTGTATAAATGTTATGGGCACCATCTGCAGTTACCCCTTCAAAAACACCTGCAAAGGAGCGAAATACATAGGCTATAGCTTGACCTGCAATAACACTGTAATAGGACAAAATGATAAAGCCTGCAATAAGCCCAATCCAAGCAATATACTTCCAATGAGGACTTTTATTTTCTTCTTTAGCAATTGATTTCAGAGTGTTGACCGGATTTTGTCGCCCGCGACGACCAATCATAACTTCCGCCATCATAAGAGGAAGTCCGATACAAACAATACAAAGTAGGTAAACGAGTACAAATGCACCGCCACCATTTTCACCTGTAATATAAGGGAACTTCCAAATATTACCCAAACCAACAGCAGAACCTGTGGCGGCAAGAATAAAGGCCCAACGTGACGACCATTGACCATGAATAGATGTACTTGGTCTGCTCATAATATTCTCGAATTAATCAACATAAAAAGTGATTTTGTGGGAAATTGTTCAAATGCTCAAGCGAAAATAAAGAATAGCATTATATAATGCGTGCATGGCAACTAAAAAAAATAATAAAAAGACTAATGGGAACAGCACGATTGCACAAAATCGGCGTGCTAGACATGATTACTTTCTGGAAGACAAATTTGAAGCAGGTATTGTTCTAGAAGGCTGGGAAGTCAAAAGTATGCGGGATGGGCGACTCCAATTAAATGAAAGTTATATTTCAATTGATAGGGGAGAAGCATGGTTACACGGCGCACATATTTCACCTTTACTTTCCGCATCGACACATATTCATCCAGAAAATGTCCGCAGACGAAAACTGCTACTTAACAGAGTTGAACTAAACCGACTTATTGCCGCTGTAGATAGAAAAGGCTACACCATCGTACCTGTTGCAATGTATTGGAAGAAAGGCCGAGCAAAGCTTGAGATTGCTTTAGCTAAAGGTAAACAACAGCATGATAAACGTGCAGCATCTAAAGACAAAGACTGGGCGCGTGAAAAATCTCGAATCTTTAGAAACAAATAAGATAAAACACTCACATGTCATCCTGAATTCAAGAGCCCACACGTGATCTTGAATAAATAATTCATACGTCATTCCCGAGATCTTTTATCGGGAATCTATATCAACTCAAGGCTTCCCATTAAAACTGACGGAAACGACCAGCCAAAACAAAATAAATAATTGAGCAGTGAAACTAGCACTGGCTTATAATGTCTCACTTGCTACAAACTGTTAAAAATATCGTATTTAACAGAATACTTTAGGGGGCGACCTGGCTTCGACGTGGGTTACAAAACTTAAGGTGCATGTCGAGTATGTTGGTTCTTCTCGTAAAACAGACTGACAAAATGATAGTTGCAAACGATAACAACTACGCCCTAGCAGCTTAGGCTTGCTAGCCTCTGACCAAAGCCGTGCTTATGCGTTTGGTATCAGGGGTCGACTCTCATAAGACAAGCTTGACGCATGCTTGGTGCCGATAGACTGAAATTTCACAAGATCGCTATTTGTTTTCCCTGTTCATCGGGTAGCTTGTAGTTAAACTAATAGATGAAATAAGCATGTAGATCCGAAAGCGGAGGATTTGCGGACGGGGGTTCGATTCCCCCCGCCTCCACCAAAACATAAGACCACCTTCGGGTGGTTTTTTTGTTTGGTGAATACGTCGTAGAACCGAAACCACTGAGTTCACACAAAATCATCGAAAAGGATTTTGAACAGCCGTAAGCTGTCCGTAGGGTAAATTGTCAGGAACAAATTTGAACGCCCGTTAGGGGATAGGCATACGAAGTGCCGAACAATTTCCATTTAGTCTTAAATATCAAGAAACGAAGTTGGTTGGCGCTATGGTTTTTTGATCAGCTTGAGATTAAGAGCAAAAGAACGTTACGATATAAACCGCAAGGGCTACCATTTAAATGAATCTAAGAAGTCCCCTCGTATCATCCCAACTGTATCAATTATTAACTATCAAACTAGCTTTTAGTCGATACTATCCAGTGGCAATTGGATAAGGAGATAGTGATATTGAGCGTCCCCATAAATTTTAAAATTTGCAAAAAAGTTTAGTGCCTATCTCCTATTTTAACTTCATAAAATGCGAACAGTATCTGGTGCAAAGTCTGACTTTAGCACGAATAGTTACGAGGATGCATAGAAGATGAAATTATCCAACTTTTCCAAGAGAACTTATCAGGAGAACTAAAATGAAATTTGTTGGAGTTGATATATCTAAGGCTGTTTTTGATGTTGCAGTATTAGAAGAACAAGCCTATAGCGACAAGCAATTTAAAAATAACACTGACGGTTTTATTCGTTTAATGAGCTGGTTAAAACCAAGTAAAACAAGCACTGTATTTTGTCTTGAGGCGACAGGAGTATATAGCTTGAGTTTGGCTAAATTTTTGCACGCAAACAAACAAAAAGTGATATTAGTAAACCCGATTAAAACTCACGCTTTTTGTAAAATGGAGATGTCTAGAAATAAAACTGACAAGGCTGATGCACAAAGTATATCTCGTTATGTTCAGCATATCTGTGACAAAGGAGAACTGGAGGAAAGCCTGTTTATACCTAAAGATAAGGACTTTGAAGATCTGCAGTTTCTAGTCACAAGGTTGGCGCAATTAGATAAAAACAAATCTCAAGAAAATAACCGTCTAAAGGTTAGTCAGGTTCAGGGCGCCACCCAATCTATTAAGAAAATGCTTAAGTATATCCAAAAAGAAATCACCCTGATTAAAAGCCAAATAAGTACTATCGTGAGTAAAAATAAAACCCTAAGCAAGCAGGTGGAGCTACTCACCAGCATTAATGGAATTGGAGATCTTACCGCATGGTCAATTTTGGCATACCTTGGCGATATTAGCTTGTTTAATAATTCTAAACAGGTCAGCAGCTATGCTGGGCTTAACCCAAGAATTGAGCAATCTGGAAGCAGTATTCATAAATCAAGTTTGTCTAAAATGGGCAATGCAAGACTAAGAAAATCGTTATATATGCCCGCAATAGTAGCCATGAAGCATAACCCCTTGATGACAAATTTATATAGCAGATTATTAAGCAAAGGCAAGCCTAAAAAACTGGCCATAGTGGCTGTGATGAGGAAATTACTTGTGATTGCCTATGGCGTACTCAAATCAGAAAAACCGTTTGATGTGGGTTATGCAAAATAGGGAAATATTACTTGATTTTTAAGACAGTATCTTTTGGTTGAAAAGCAATGTTTCGATACATCCTAGCAGTCCATTCAGTGTCTAAACCAGTCATTCATTTAACGGCAATTTATATATTTCTTATTAGATGGTGTTTGGAGTTAGTTAATAGCAAATTCTAGTTACTATGTTTGGATACTTCCTGTCTATCTAAAGTGGCACAGCCCGCAGTCGCTTGTTCCCATGATTCAACATAACAGGCAGCGATACGATTTTTACCTAAAATCCGACCATGGTTATAGCCATGGCTAGTGCTTACCACCCAAGTAAAGGATAGATTATCTGGGTATATCACACCAAAAAAATTCTTTTCACCGTCTGGATAAGTAAATGTTCCTCTGAAACGTCTATCTTTCTGTTCAGTAATATGAATTACTTTATCACCCCAAATCTTATAGCCTTTCAAATCAGATACGGTTACATTTTCCCCGCTCCATGTACCAATAAGGTTTGGAATGTCAGCTTTCTCATTAAATGAAATATCCATAAATATTGATACTACCAAGACGGTGTTAAAAATAAGTAGTATCCAAATAAATATCTGATTTAATTTCATTGATTATTCCTTGTAGAAGTTTTGTTCCTGCTTTATTAGCTTACTCATTAGTGGGGATATCTTTCCTAATTTTAATTAGCATATTATCAATAGCCCCAGGTACTGACTTGCTTGGTTTTCCTTTCGCTTCCGTTCTATATTCTTTAACTAAACGATTAGTCTTTGTATCAAAGATTCGTACAATAATGTAAGAAAATAGATAGGTTGGTTTGTGCAAACGACCTATCAAGATATAGTCAGCATTATAATCTCGCCCTAAATCAGAAGAACACTTAGCACAATCAAATAGAAAGCCAACGCCTTTATCTGCTTTTTGACGATCTTCAGCTGAAACATGAATCATAGTAAAACCTTCAGTATTGGCAATGCCTTCTTTGATCAAAGCATCCATCAATTTAATTCTTTCTTGATCTTCAGCATCTATCGCTGCCACCTTTTGAGGATCAGATAGTTTCAACGTCAAATTAAGCAGTTCAAAATCAGTTACAGCAAAAGTAGAATTAGCTAAAACGGGAGTTGCTAAAAATAATAGTGGCAACAGTAAAAAGTTAAGATTTATGCTTTTCATAATTAATTTATCTCCAAAGTAAATATTAGGTGTATCTAAAGGACAGAATGACTGACTTAATAGTTCATTAACTTTAACTTAATTCCTCCATAATGTATCGGGCAAATATCACTACATCAGTTTTCTTTATTAATGATTGAAGTACTTTCCCCCTGATTTTTAATAACCTAACTGTCCGCTTTGGGTTGTGATTTCAACCGGTCACACTTGTTCCCAGCTTCATGTGCCTTCTTTGCGGTGCTGACGTAGTAGTCAATCTAATGGAAAGGGGGAGTGGGTGGCTCTTATCGGTTTTGCCTACTTGTGACCTATTAGATTAATAGTCGCAAAGTGATTGAAATAAGGAATTAAGTAGTGAGTTTAATAGAGTAAACAGAGAAGATAATGTAACAAAACCAAATGACGGTTTGCTGTTGTTTTAGATACAAAAAAGCCCCTGTAAACAGAGGCTTAATTGATTGTAATGGCGGAGAGTCAGGGATTCGAACCCTGGGTAGGGATAAACCTACGCTGGTTTTCAAGACCAGTACATTCGGCCGCTCTGTCAACTCTCCAAGACGCAGAATAATACTAGGGTTGGACTCACAACACAACTAGAAATTTAAAATTAATTTATTCTGGATGCTATTTTGTTTTATTAGGAAGCTTGCCTTAATAAAAAACACATCAATGCTTGCACTTCTGAACTTATTCGGTACGATCTTAGTCTTATATCTATCCATCATTTCATAACTGGAGATAATTTGATGAATTATGATGCTCAACCATCGGTTGTTCGTGCTCAACCGTCTGTATTGTCAACAAATAAATTGTTGCGTAATACCTATAGTTTACTGGCAATGACATTAGTATTTAGTGCATTGACTGCTGGATTATCAATGGCATTTAATTTGCCTCACCCAGGTATGATTATTACGCTTATTGGTTATTTTGGATTGTTATATTTAACAACTAAATTACGCAATAGTGCTTGGGGTATCGTTTCTGTCTTTGCGCTAACAGGTTTTATGGGCTTAACATTAGGTCCAATTGTTAATTACTATTTGAGCATGTCAAATGGTAGTGAAATTGTGATGCAAGCATTAGGTGGAACTGGAATCATCTTCTTTGCGCTTTCTGCTTATGCCATTAAAAGTGAAAAAGACTTTAGCTTTATGGGCGGCTTCTTAATGGTAGGTATCTTAGTTGCCTTCCTTGCAGGCTTGGGTGCTTTCTTTTTCGAAATGCCAGGTTTGTCATTAGCTGTTTCTGCTATGTTTGTTTTATTGATGTCAGGTTTGATTCTTTATCAAACAAGTGAAATCATTAATGGTGGTGAAACTAACTACATTATGGCAACAGTAACGCTATATATCACCATTTATAACTTATTTACTAGTTTGTTACATTTACTTGGTGCGATGTCTGGCGATGATTAAATCGTTGGGTTAATATTAAAATAAATTAAATAAGCCTCGTAAATAGCGGGGCTTGTTTGTTTTTAGGTTTATAAAAGGAGCTAGTTATGAAATGTAATGTAGGTGGAATGGATCGTCGTTTACGTATTGTTGCAGGCTTAGCCGTTATTGCAATAGGTATTTATTATCAAAATTGGTTAGGTGCTATTGGGCTTATTCCTTTATTAACCGGTGCAATTGGTTGGTGTCCTGCATACTTACCTTTTGGTTTAAGTTCTGCAAAAGCATGTAAGAGTGAGGATAAGGAACAAGAAAAATAGTTCCGTTTTAAAACAATGTCAGATAAACAGGTTCAGCCACAATTAATAGATAACTTTGGTCGTAAAGTGACCTATGTCCGTATGTCTATCACAGACCGTTGTGATTTTCGTTGTGTCTATTGCATGGATGAAGAGATGACGTTCATGCCGCGTGAGAAGCTTCTGACACTAGAGGAAATTGTATTTCTTATTCAAGCTTTTTGTGAGTTGGGGGTTGAGAAGGTACGTATTACGGGGGGCGAGCCATTGGTGCGTCGTAATGTTGATTGGTTATTTAATGAGTTGGGGCAACTTAAGTCATCAACATCATTAAAGGAGCTAACACTGACAACAAATGGCTCGCAATTACCTAAATATGCTGAATTAATGGTCGCTTCTGGTGTTGATAGAATCAACATTAGCCTTGACTCACTTAAGCCTAAGCGATTTAAAGAGTTAACACGTACGGGTGAACTTAGCACTGTTTTGGCTGGCATTGATGCTGCGAAGAAAGCAGGGTTTAAACGTATTAAACTTAATGCTGTCATTATGACTGGGCGCAATGATGATGAGATTGTTGATCTGGCCAAATTTGCTATTGAACATGATTTAGATATTACATATATCGAAGAAATGCCTTTAGGTCAGGTAAGTCATGACAGGCAGGAAAGTTTTTGTTCTAGTGACGATGTTTTGGCTGAGTTACAAACAGCATTTGAGCTTCATGCCAGTACATCAAATACTGGGGGGCCATCTCGTTATTATCAAGTCGCCGGAACGACAAGTAAAATAGGCTTTATTTCGCCACATACACATAATTTTTGCGAGAGCTGCAATCGTGTTCGCATAACGACAGAAGGTCGATTGTTGCTGTGTTTGGGACAGGAAGATTCTGTTGATTTACGAGATGTTATTCGTCGCTATCCTGGTGATAGTGAACGTTTAAAACAAGCGATTATTGACTCAATGGAGATTAAGCCAGAAGGGCATGATTTCAATATAAAAGAACAGCCTGTTATTTTTAGGCATATGAGTGTGACCGGTGGTTAGTACTCATATACAAATGACAAATGAAGGTATTCATAGTCTTCATGAAGCAATTGTATTGGATGAGCATGGCGAGCCTAGAACGTTATCACTGACAGGTGAAAGACCTTTAACCATTTATCTGGATAAGCGTGAAATTGTCACATTGATGACAATGGGGGCCCAACCTGAGTTGCTTACTCTGGGCTATTTACGCAATCAAGGCTTGGTTGAGCGGATAGAAGATATTATCGCTATTCAGGTTGACTGGGATGTTGAGGCTGTTGCTGTGACGACGCGACAAGTCAAAACAGATATTGACCAAGTACTTTCCAAGCGAACGGTTACTAGTGGTTGCGGGCAGGGCACAATGTTTGGCAATGTGATGGACTCCTTAAGTGAGCTGACTTTAAATTGTCCAGAGTTCAGTGCTGATAGCATTTATCAAAATTTAGATGCAGTGACTGAATATAATAAAATGTATAAGCAGGCTGGAGCCGTGCACGGTTGTGCATTATGTGTGGGTAATAAAGTCGATATTTTTGTTGAAGATGTAGGTCGTCATAATGCTGTTGATGCGATATCGGGTTGGATGTGGCTGAATGCGATATCAGGTGATGATAAGGTGTTTTATACAACAGGGCGACTAACATCAGAAATGGTAATTAAAGTCGCTCAGATGAAGGTACCGTTACTATTATCACGCTCTGGCGTCACCGAGATGGGACTTCGTTTAGCAAAAGAGATTGGTATAGGAATGGTTGCCCGAGCTAAAGGTAAACATTTTTTAGTTTATAACGGCCAAGAGCAGTTTAAATTGTCAGAGTCAGTGAAAGGTGTTTATCCCCGAAAGGGCTGTAGAGAGCGAACAGACGGTATTACTTGATAAGCTATTCGCGGATGAATCCGCTCCTACAGAGCTTGTTTACGTAATCTATCACGGTTAATAAATAACCATTGAATGGCGATAATCGGGATTGCTGATAATATCTTGCCATCAAGCAGTAACTGATAAACGGCATCAAATTTCATAGTTGTGACATAGATATCTTCATCTTCATCATCTAAACCATGAAGTCCACCTACATTACTGGTATCTACTTTTCCATAAAACAAGCTAAGTAGTTCAGATGTACCACCGGGCGAGGTGAAAAAATCATTTATCTTCACTAGTTCTTGAATTTCACAGCCTGCTTCTTCAATAGATTCTCTATAGGCTACTTCTTCGGCTGTTTCACCATCTTCAATCGCACCTGCAACGATCTCTAGTAACCAAGCTTGTTCTTCTGGTAGTTGTAGCGCTCCAACACGAAACTGTTCGATAATAACAACTTCATCACGAATGGGATCATAGAGTAAAACGGCAACGCAATTACCACGGTGAAATAGCTCTCGTGTTATTGGTTTACTCCAGCCGCCTTTATACAGAGTATGTTTCAGATCAATGGTTTTTAAACTAAAAAAACCTTTATATTGAACGGTTTCATTAATGATGGTGAATTCTTTTTTTACTCTGTTCATGGCTTTAATGGAGTATAAATGCAGGTGAAGGGGGCTTAAGCTTTTCAAAGACATTGTTAGAGTCAATTCCCTCTAAATGACGAAGAACGGCTGTGAATACAGCGCCACCTTTTTCTGTATGTTCAAGCTTGATAGGAAGGTAATTTAAAGCGGGAGCACACCATAAAATTGTTTGGCGACCTTTAGACTTGTCTCGATGACGAATTAATTTGATGGCTTCAATTTTACCAAGAGGCGTGGTAATCACTTCGGTATCAAGAATATCAATATTGTAGGTTTTTAATTTTCCACCATCAGCGATACGGTAGCTAAACTGAGTTTTATTATCGGCAAGGTCAAACATAAGGCTAATTTGGTAGATGAGTTTATCTAAGGTGTTTTCTTCAATGTTGAGTGTCCAGGGTTGTTTGTGGTCATCAATATAAACCTGGTTTTTTTGCCAATTAAAATCAAGACTTAAGTATTTATCTCTTTTACCACCGGTACGTTGGTAGAGATAAGACTGTGGTTGAATGACACCGTTGTGTTGTTGCCAAATGCTGACTTCTTCAACAAGATCAGGCTTGAAAAAGGCAAAAATACCTTTTGCTTGCGTTTCTGAACGAAAAGTACGCGTGCCATCTTCATTAGTAATGAGGCTACGTTTTAATTCACCCGCGTGAAGGCTATTTAACTTGACTAAATAATTGGCAGAAAAGTCGGGAATTTCTTGTGCAGATACAGTGAAAGAGACGAGTAGTAATAAAAGTGCATTCACTAATCTATTCATAAACTATAAATTAGCTGTTTAATAATTTATTAATAGCGGCTGGATAAAGCTTATGTTCTTGTTCAAGCACTCGAGCGGATAATGTTTCTTCAGTATCATCTGCTAAAACAGGCACTTTAGCTTGCATCACAACAGGGCCGTTATCAAGTTCGGGTGTAACAATATGTACGCTTGCACCATGTTCTTTTTCACCGGCATCAATCGCTCTTTGATGTGTATTAAGACCTTTAAACTTTGGTAATAATGCTGGGTGAATATTAATCAGTTTGTCAGTGAAATGTTCAACAAATTCGGTTGTTAAAATTCGCATAAAACCGGCTAAGACAACTAGATTGGGCGAATAAATATCAATCTTTTTAGCGAGAGCCTGATCAAAGCTTTCACGAGAGTCAAATTCTTTATGGTCAATAATTGCTGTGGGAATACCAGCCTGCTGTGCATATTCTAAACCAGCTGCATTGGGTCTGTTACTAATGACCGCTGCAACCTTTACAGCAAGAGTGCCAGAATTAACCGCTTCAACAATTGAGATCATATTGCTGCCACGGCCAGAAATTAGGATAACAATGGATGGTGTTGTCACAGTATTAGCCATTTTTACGAATAAGTACGTCAGGGGTAGATTGATCAGATTTTTGAATGTGACCAATTTGATATGCAGATTCACCCAAGTCAGCAAGTAAACTTAATGTTTCTTTTGCATCTTGTTCTGCAACGCAAACAACCATGCCAATACCGTTATTGAAGGTACGGTACATTTCTTCGTCAATAACATTGCCTTCTGATTGCAACCAATCAAAGATAGCTGGACGAGTCCAACTGTTCGCATCAATAACAGCCGTTACATTCTCTGGGAGAACGCGTGGTATATTTTCTAAAAGACCACCGCCTGTAATATGGGATAGGGCGTGAATATTAATTTTTTTATGAAGTTGAAGTAGCGACTTAACATAAATGGTAGTTGGAGCTAAAAGGTGTTCACCTAATGTGCTGTCACCAAATGGAGTCGTTAAAGTATCACTACTACGTTCTAAAATTTTACGAATAAGCGAGTAGCCATTAGAATGAGGGCCGGAAGAAGCTAAGCCGATAAGTACGTCGCCAGCTTGTACTTGGCTACCATCAATGACATTTTCTTTTTCTACAACACCAACACAAAACCCAGCTAAATCGTAGTCACCTTCTTGGTACATGCTTGGCATTTCAGCTGTTTCACCACCAACAAGTGCCGCACCAGCTAAAAGACAACCATCAGCAATACCTGAAACAACAGATGTTGCAACATCAATATCAAGTTTACTGGTTGCGTAATAATCTAAAAAGAAGAGGGGTTCAGCACCCAGAACGATGATGTCATTGACACACATGGCAACAAGATCAATACCGATTGTATTGTGAATACCTGATTCAATAGCAAGGCGTAGTTTTGTGCCGACACCATCTGTACCTGAAACAAGGATAGGCTGTTTATAGCGATCTAGCGGTAATTCAAACATGCTACCAAAGCCGCCTAAACCAGACATAACACCAGGACGTCGTGTTTTAGCTGCTAATGGTTTAATGCGATCAACGAGTGCATTACCTGCTTCAATATCTACACCGGCATCGCGGTAACTAAGAGATGATTGAGAAGAAGTGTTGCTGTCGGTCATAATTCAATTCCTGAGATCAAAATGTTGTTCATGTTTTTAAGGTCGAAGACTGCGGTTTATACCCATCGGAGAAGTGCTTAAACACTCTGAAAGATGCATCTTCATCTTTCATGGGTACAATAATGGTATGTCCTAGAAACAGCGTGATAGAATACCACAATGTATAGATTATTTTTTGTTCTAATTTCGCTTTTAGTCGGTCAGAGCTTTGCTGCTGATGTTTCTAATTTGTATCAATCGCAGACTCCCGTTTCTTCTCAGAGTGATAAGGAAAGGATAGGTCTTGCCCCCGATGTGCTGAAGCAAGTCATACTTAAAGTTGTGGGAGACCGCTCTGAATTAGATACCGTGGATTTATCACCCATTTTAGCGCAAACAGAACAGTTGATTCAGCAATATCAATATCATCGCACAAACACGATTAGTGATGACTTAACTCAACCTGATCGATTAGAATTGCTATTGTCCTTTAATAAGGAGAAGTTAAATAAATCTTTAGCGGAGAATGGACTACCTGTTTGGGGAAGTAATAGACCTGAGGTATTAATCTGGTCAGCTATTGAAGAAGGAGGCAAGCGAAGCATTCTTTCTGCAGATAATACAGATTTAGCGATGGTGAAAGTCATACAGCAGTCAGCGAATAGGCGAGGCCTTCCTATTTTAATGCCGGTAATGGACTTGCAAGATCAAAGTCAGGTGACATTTACTGATTTATCAGCAGGGTTTTCAGAAACCGTTGAGCAAGCATCGCAACGTTATGGTTCGCCAGTTATTCTTATGATGAACACAACGGTGGCTGATAATGGACTGGTGCGAACAAAATGGCATGCACTTATTAATGGTGAGTCGGAACAGTGGCAATCCCGAGGTGATATGGATACCGCAATGACGGCGGGAATTAATGAATTAACAGATCGTTTGGCCCAACGTTTTTCACAGCGAGCAACAAGCCAATATGAAAATACTTTGTCTTTAGAAATAACAGATGTTCAGAACTACTCTGATTATGCCCGTCTGGTTAAATACTTAAACTCGTTACAGTATGTTTCTAATGTTCAGTTATTACGTTTAGTTGATGATAAGCTTGAAATTAGCTTGTCCTTTAGTGGTGATGTTGTTGTACTCGATAGGACATTATCAATTGATCGTGTTCTTCTAGAACAATCAGCTTATTCCTTGACCGATGTGAAAAGCTACCGCTTATCACTTTAATGGTTTTTATTAAAAGGACTGGGAAATGACGGATACGAATAAGCTTTTTTTAATTATTACGGCGGCTATTTTAGGCTATTTGTTTTATTTGTTGTCTCCAGTCTTAATGCCATTCTTTATTTCTGCATTACTCGCTTATCTTGCTGATCCTATTGTTGATAAGTTAGAAGAAAAGAAATTATCACGAACACTTTCAGTATCGATTGTTTTTGCTGTTTTGTCATTGGCAGGGCTACTATTATTACTCGTATTATTGCCATTGTTAACAGCACAAATCGCCGCTTTATTTAAACGCTTGCCTGAATATCTGACACTACTTCAAACAAATCTTGTTCCTTGGCTAAATTCATGGGGTCTACCTGTGGAACTCTTCGATCTCAGCACTCTAAAACAAGCTTTAGCCAATTATTGGGCTGAAGTTGGACAGCTTGCTGGAGGCATATTTGGCTATATGACACGTTCTGGTATGGCTATTTTGCAGTGGTTGGTGAATTTAGTATTAATACCTGTTGTGACATTCTATTTATTGCGTGATTGGGATATTATTGTTGCCCGGTTTAGAGAGCTACTACCTCGTAGCTATGCTAATAAAGCTATTCAACTATCACTAGAATGTGATGAAATGCTGGCTGCATTTATTCGTGGCCAATTAATGGTTATGTTTGCTTTAGCTAGTATTTATACCGTTGGTTTATCTATGATCGGTTTAGAACTATCACTGTTATTAGGCGTTGTTTCTGGTGTTGTGAGTTTTGTTCCCTATCTGGGTTTGATTGTAGGCATTAGCTTGGCTGGACTGGCTGCATTCCTTCAGTTTCACGAATGGTTACCCGTCTTAATGGTTGTTCTTGTTTTTGGTGTTGCCCAAGTGGTTGAAGCCGTTGTATTAACACCACGGTTTGTTGGTGAACGTATTGGCCTGCATCCTGTAGCTGTTATCTTTGCTGTATTAGCCGGTGGACAACTATTTGGTTTTACGGGGGTACTGTTAGCATTGCCTGCTGCTGCTGTGATTATGGTGTTATTGCGTCATGCTCATCAACGCTACCTTGATAGTCAATTATATACATAGAGAAAACGTACAAAAACATGATGCCACCTGCAACACAATTGCCATTGCAATTGAACCTAAAAGAAGTCTATCGTTTTGATAATTTCTATTTTTCTCAGAATGAATTAAAAGTAGCACTGACTGAATTGGCAGATTCAGCTGACACGTCTTTTATTTATCTGTGGGGAGAAAATGCTTCTGGTAAGTCTCATTTATTAATGGCGGCGGTTGAGAGTACTTCAAAACACACATTGTATTTACCGTTAGCAGAACTGGTGCAATCTGCATCTCCCGATGTTTTAGAGTTTGTAGAGAATCTGGATTTATTGTGTATTGATGATTTAGATGCAATAGCAGGTAAACCGGATTGGGAAGAAGCATTGTTTCATTGTTTTAACCGCCTACAACTTTCTGGCTGCAAATTATTGGTTTCTGCACACCATAATCCGGCTACTGTTTCACTGACACTTGCTGATCTGCAATCTCGAATGGCAACAGCATTGATTTATCAATTGGAACCATTGGATGATACGGGTAAACAGCAGGCGCTAATTATTCAAGCACAAGCTCGTGGCCTAGACCTACCTGAAGATGTAGCAAATTATGTATTAAGACATCACAGTAGAGATATGCATGTGTTAATGGTTTTATTACAACACCTTGATAAAGCATCACTGGTTGAAAAGCGCCGTTTAACTATTCCTTTTATTCGCCAGATATTAAATGGCTAAAATAGAATTAACACTGGTTCTTCCGGGCTTAGCGCCGGTATTAGCACAGAAAATAAATGCGGGTATTATTCCAAAGTATTTATCTACAATCATTTCAAAAGCATCCTTTAAAGAAAATAATACAGGTTTGTCTCGCTTATTATTCAATCACTTTAGTCATGTGCCATTAACAGATTCTGATTTACCCGTTCGGTTTTTAGAGTCAGGGTGTAATAATTCTTTACGAGCCGATCCTTGTTATGTTCATGCTGATCGTGATCGACTCTTGTTGTTTACGGATAATTTAGACTTAAGTGATGAGGAAAGTGCAGAACTCATTGATGAGATTCAGCCTTTATTTGAGGCGTTTAATGGACAGTTAAGTCAGTTAAACTCTGATAGTTGGGTGTTAAATTTGGATTCTATGCCTGAACTAAATTTCTCAGCACTAAGGGAAGTATCAAAGAAAGGGATTGAAAATGCTTTGCCTAAAGGCGAAAAGCAGCAAGATTGGATACGCTTATGGAATGAAGTGCAAATGACCTTGTATACCTCTGAGCTTAATCAACGACGTATTGATGAGAATAAATTACCAATAAATAGTATTTGGTTTTGGGGGGCTGGACGATTTGACTTGAAGTTAAACGCATGGACTAAAGTACAAGGACAATCAGCATTGCTAGAACAATTGGCTGAAAAATCACAAAGTCCATTCGTCTCTACAGCAGATTATTCAGTAACAAACTTGTCGTCAGGCAACATTCTTTGGCTATCAGATGAATTTGATCTTGAAGCTGACTGGTTATCTCAATTAGAACGCTTTGATGAAGCTGTATTAAAACCACTTTGGTATCGGTGTCGAAAAGCGGGGATAAACAAGATCGAAATACAAATTCCTGATTATGGTAGCTATAAATTAACAGCAATAGATTGTTGGAAGTTCTGGAAATAATGACTCAAAAAATACGACAAAGAGAGTGTTCTGGCTGGGAAAACTTACCCACAACATGGTCATATAGTTTACGACGATTATTTGCTGCTCGCGGAATTCAATCTGAAGCGGATTTGAGTTATGACTTAGCAGATTTACCAAAACCCGAATTAATGTTGGGTATGGATAAGGCGGTTCAACTTCTTGCTCAAGCAGTCAGTGAGCAATGGAAAATAATGATCGTTGCTGATTTTGATACGGATGGTGCAACCAGTTGTGCCGTGGCTATTCGAGGTTTACAGGCGATGGGGGCTAAGCATCTTGATTATATTGTGCCCAATCGGTTTATACATGGATACGGTTTAACATCTGATTTATTAGCTGAAATTCCAATCGATGAACAGCCAGATTTATTGCTTACGGTTGATAATGGTATTGCGAGTATTGAGGGCATTGAAACTGCTAATAAACGTGGCATAAAAGTATTAGTGACCGATCATCATTTACCGGGGGATGAACTACCAAAAGCTGATGCAATTATTAACCCAAATCAACACGGTGATGAGTTCCCAAGTAAAAATATGGCAGGGGTGGGTGTTTGTTTTTATCTACTTTTAGGTTTGCGTCAACAACTACGAAAACAAGCTTGGTTCGAACAGCAGAAAATTGAAATACCTAAACTCAATGTATTATTAGATCTCGTTGCATTAGGAACGGTGGCTGATGTTGTGTCATTAGATAAGCTAAATAGAACCTTGGTTAATTTGGGACTTGCTCGAATTAGAGCGGGTAGGGCGTGTGCCGGAATTAATGCACTGATTCAAGTATCAGGTCGAGATTGTCGATCCTTATCAGCCCCTGATATGGGGTTTTCTATTGCTCCTCGCTTAAATGCAGCAGGTCGTTTAGAAGATATGAGCATGGGGATTGAAACCTTACTCACCAATGATATGGCTGAGGCCATCGATGCTGCGAATATGTTGGATGATATTAACAAACAACGTCGTGAAGTAGAACAAGATATGCAACAACAAGCATTGGCGATGTTGGAGAATATGTCTTTCAAACAAGATGAACAACCATTGGGTTACTGCCTATATGATTCACAGTGGCATCAAGGCGTTATTGGATTATTAGCATCACGAATTAAAGAACGACAACATCGACCTGTCATCGCCTTTGCTCCAGGTAATGAAGGTGAAATAAAAGGATCAGCACGTTCAATTCCTGGTGTTCATATACGCGATATATTAGCGTTAGTTGCTAGCACAATGCCTGCGGGCAAACTGACTCGCTTTGGTGGTCATGCTATGGCGGCAGGGTTAACGTTGGCAGAAACAGACTTGACACTGTTTGAACAACATTTCTTAGCGGCATTAGAGAAAACAGTTGATCCAGCTGATTTACAGCAAGAGCTTGTGTCTGATGGTGAGTTAACTGCACAAGAAATATCCATTGAACTTGCTGAATTGCTACCTACAGCAGCACCGTGGGGGCAAGGTTTCCCTGAACCACAATTTCATGGTGTATTTACTGTTACAGGGCTGCGAACAGTTGGTCAGAAGCAAGACCATTTACGATTAACTATTGATACTGGTAATGGCAAACAAATCACCGCAATGGCTTTTCGTCAGCAACAACCTGACTGGCTAGCGTCGGGCGATCAAGCCTTACTTCGTTATCGTTTAGATGTAAATGAATTTAGGCAACAGCGTAATGTACAGTTATTAGTTGAGAATATACTGCCAGTTGAATAATGGGTTCTGAAGTGTCATGGCTAAATAACCTGAACTCTGGATAAGCACAGCCATCCAGCACCTTTATTTTAGCGGCTCTCCGCGTTAGATTTACTCGCAATAGCTCGCTATTACTGCGTAAACCTGCCTTGATATCCACTAAAACAAAGGCACTGGTCATATCACTATGCAATTGTTTTATTTATTCTGGGATAATCTTGCTCATAAGCCTTTGTAAGCTAGAAGTTTACTGGCTATTCTTATCCAGAGTTCAGGTTATATATCTAATACTTCGATAATAACTTGCTGTCTAAATTCGACAAGTTCATGACCTGAAAATAATTCAGTACCAGGATGCATAACGGTACCTGCACCACAGGCTATACCATAACGGAGTGCCTGCTCTGCATCTTTACCAAGGCTAAATCCTGTCACTAGACCAGCGACCATAGAATCACCAGCACCGACAGTGGTATTAACAGGAACATGGAGTGCTTTGGCATAATAACTATTGTCAGGGCTAAGCAAGACTGCGCCATTTTCACCTAATGAAACACACACATTCGTTACGCCATTATTTTGTATTTTGCGTGCTTCATCGGCCACATCAGTAATATTAGGTAAGGGCTTGCCAATAATCGTTTCAAGTTCATAACGATTAGGTTTTATTAAAAAGGGTTTGGCTGCAATCGCTAATTTTAAAGCCTCGCCGTGAGTATCAACTACAGCTTTCCCACCGTTCTCATTGATACGCTCAACGAGCATTGCATATAAGTCACAGGGAACATTGGGTTGGCATGAGCCTGTAATAATACCAAAGCCCTGCCCAGTGAGCTCAACAAAATCATTGATAACACTGTCAAGTTGATGTTCTGGTATTTCTGTACCTGAATCAGTCACTTGATATTGAATTTGGCTATCTAATTCAATAATAGTGCTATTAATACGCGTTTCACCGTCTACGTGCTCATAATAAACATTATCGAGTTGCTGTTCTAATAAACGTTGTAATAACTGTCCAACATCACCCGCAACAATGCAAAATGTGTGAGCGTCAATTTGCATTCGTTTTAATGCTCTGCCGATATTTATGCCATTACCACCGGGATCATGACGGGCACTATCGGAGCGTGATTTCTGTTCTGGGATGAGTTTCGATACGTGATAAGTCACATCTAATGCTGGATTAAGGCACAGGGTAGTAATGTTTGTTGGTATCAATGTTGATGTCATTCTTTAAATATACCGCAATTAGGCTGAGGGTACTATGGGTATATTTATAAATATAAATACAGAAATTGATTGAAGATTTATTAAATGATTAGCAAAATACACACTTTATAAAATAGTAGAGCAGCTTTCTTTTGGTCCAATCCCTTTTTAATGCTATTGAAGCTTCAATGTCTGACTTCAAAGCACGTCCTCAACAGCTAGAAATGAGTCAGTTTATCGCTGAACGTATGAAGGCGGGTGACCATCAGCGAATGGCGGTGGTTGAAGCGCCTACTGGGGTTGGAAAAACATTAGCTTATTTAGCCGGAGCAATTGATATTGCACTTGAGCAAAAAAAGATGCTGGTGATTAGTACTGCCACGGTTAATTTACAACAGCAGTTACTGCAAAAAGATCTGCCAGAATTTGCTTTAGCGACAGGAAAAGACATTAAGTTTATCCAAGCAAAAGGTAGGCGTCGCTATTTATGTCCTAGCAAACTAACAAGTGTTGTTAGTGCTCAACAGCAAGATCTCTCTTTTGATGTTGAGAGTAAGTATTTGCGAGCTAAGCGTGAGAACCGAGCCAAAGAGATATTTATAGAGTGGGATAAAGGTCAATGGGACGGTGATCGAGATAGTCGAAGCGATACTATTGAACCGGCACTTTGGCATGATATTTCAACAGATTCAGAAGGCTGTGCAGGTAAAAGTTGTTCTAAATTTTATCGCTGCCCGTATTATATTGTGCGCAAAGAAATGGCAACGGCTCAAGTTATTGTGGCAAATCATGACTTAGTGTTAAGTGATGCTGATTTAGGAGGTGGTTTAGTATTACCTAATCCTGAAGAAGTGCTGTTTATCTTTGATGAAGCCCATAATCTTCCTCAAAAGGCGCTTGACCATGCGGCGAAGGCATTAAACTTTACACAGCTATACCAAACTACTGAAACAGCAGATAGTGTCCTAAAAAAGCTAACTAAGGCCTTAGCCTATCGTCAGCATGACTTTGGTTTTATGTTGATGGAATTACGCCGAGATTTACCTGCGGTGATTACCTTATTACAACAAATGGAAACATTATTACAAAGTGATGATTTAGTTAAAGACGTGATTGCAGGGAATGTAAGTGAGCCACGAATTTATTGGCAGAGTCCATTAGTAAAAGCCCTAGTGATACCCTGTCAGGGCTTATTACAAAGAGCAAATATTATTTACAAACATTATGCTGTGTTTGCTAAGTGGCTTAAAGACGGCATAGAAACACAGCAGGTTCCTAATAAAGTAGCAGAAGTATTATTGCCACAAGTGGGGACGGTACAGAATATATTTGGTTACCTGATTGATTTCATGGCCTTGTTTCTTGATGAAGATAAACCTAATTTTCCACCAAATGTTCGCTGGTTATCATACGAGAAGTTCTCTAAAGCCATGACCCTAGTTATCCATTCTGGACCAATGACCTCGGCCTATTTTCTTGAAAAAAGTCTATGGAATCGAGCTTACGGTGTCGTATTAACTTCAGCAACGATAAGAGCAATGGGCTTGTTTCAGCGTTATAGAAGTGACTGTGGCTTGAAACGTTTTAGTGAGAAACACTTTTTATCCGTTAAGTCTCCATTTAATTATCAGCAACAAGCGACATTATTTTTACCAGAAATGAAAACATTACCTAATGAGAATTTTGGTGATTGGCAGAAAGAAGTGGCATCAAAATTAGTGAATATTATTGATACCTCTGAGGCAAGCTTAGTCCTATTTACATCGAAAGTGGCCATGGACTTCGTCTATCAACAATTACCTAGAGAACTCTCAGACTTGGTGTTATTACAAGGTGATCAGCTGTCGCCTAAAAACATGATTATTGAACATATTAAAAGGATTGAGTCGGGTCAGGGCAGTATAATCTTTGGAATGGACCGGTTTGCAGAAGGTGTCGATCTTCCAGGGAGCTTATGCAGTCATGTGGTTATTACAAAATTACCTTTTCCTGTGTTTACCAGACCTATTGAGCAAGCTAAGCAGGAATGGATATTACGATCTGGAGGGCAACCTTTCCTTTCTTTGTCGCTACCAGCGGTAAGTATACGGTTGATTCAAGCATGTGGTCGATTATTGCGTAAAGAAACAGATTCTGGACGAATTACAATTCTAGATCGACGCTTAGTAACAAAAAACTACGGTAAAAAATTATTAGAACATTTACCTAACTATAGAATTATCTAATCAAGTAACTGCATTGATTATGGGTATATACCCATAATCATTCAAGATGCAGTTTTTGTACCCCGTCATTCCAGCATGCTTTTAGCTGGAATCTACTTAATGCAATAGATCCTCGATAAAAGATCTCGAGGATGACGGCAATTGTAAGATCTACACCTCCAAGTAGTTTGGGTATAAATGTGTTCCCGACACATTTATCATGAGAATGACGATGGTGTTTTTTGCATCTTCATCTACTATGGGCATATACAAAAAAGCCTTACTCAATGAGTAAGGCTTTTCTAGATGTATCTGCGTGAAGTTAAATTAATCTTCGCGGCTAGTTACATCTAATAGGTGATAACCAAATTGTGTTTTAACGGGGCCTTGAACAGTGTTAAGAGGCGCAGAGAAAACAACGGCATCAAATTCTGGAACCATCATGCCAGGACTAAATTCACCTAAATCACCACCTGATGCACCAGAAGGACAAGATGAGTTTTCTTTTGCGACTTTAGCAAAATCTGCACCTTCTTCGATTTCTTTTTTAAGTTCAAGACAGATTTCTTCACTGTCTACCAAAATGTGTCGTGCTGTTGCTTTAGCCATGATGACTTCCTAAGTTGGAGATAATTGAATGCGCTAGTATACCAATGCGGTAAGGGAGTGTGAATATTACTCTGTGATTTGTAAGGTATCGCCATTAAATTGTACTGTATCGCCCGCAATAATTTTTTTACGTTTTCTAGTTTCTACTTCACCGTTAACAAGTACTAAACCGTTATTGATAACTTGTTTTGCTTCACCGCCACTGGGAACCAAGCCTTCAAACTTTAGTATTTTATATAACTCGGTGGGGGATGAATTTAGTTTTACGTTTGTGATGTTCGACATCGTTTACTAGCCTGTATAAAATGATTTGTAGTATTTTAACGGTTTAAGCGAGTTATTCATATTGTTTATGAATGATCGATAATTTAATTGATGATTAAGTAAGCAAGGATTTTAATAAATGAGTTCAGAAAAGAATAAAAAATTGGATGATATTGTCGCTCAAGCAAAGAAATATCAAACGGAACGGGAAGGAACATACCGAGAAAGATCCTTAAAAATGTATCCGTGGGTATGTGGTCGGTGCTCTAGAGAATTTACGAACACCAACGTACAAGAATTAACAGTACATCATCGCGATCACAATCATGATAATAACCCATCAGATGGTAGTAACTGGGAGTTATTGTGTATCTATTGTCATGATAATGAGCATTCTCGCTATATTGAACAGGTTCGCTATGGAAGTAGTGGCAGTGATACTACTAAAAATACAACAAGCCATAATCCCTTTTCAGGACTGGCTGATTTATTAAAGTAGCCGTTGATTATTCAAAAGTGTGATTCTTATCTCACTATCTTATTGATATAATTCTAATATGTGAAGATATTCTCAATGTATTATAAATCAATAATGTAAAATTTCCTCATTTTATAACTATATGGGGCGCCTAAAATGAAAGTTCTAGTTGATGCCATTCAAATGTTAGTCGTCGTTGCACTTATTTATCCAATGTTTTATTTATGGGATAAAAATAATGTGAATCAGTTTTGTAGTGAGCTTGAAGTTGGCATCAGTAAGCAGGTGTTTTTACAAATCGCTGATGATAAGATAATTAAAATCGTCAATGCTGACAAGGTTGGAGATGTTGGCAAATGGAATTCATCTATTGTTACGTGGTCACCGTTTACAAATTATAGTTGTGAGGTGAAAGGTTTTGGAGGTTTGGTTTCTAGAGCGTGGATTAAAGAAGTATAAACACTAGGTAGGGTTTTACCTACCCAGTGATTTTATTGAGTACTATCCACCAGCAACATAGTTAATCATAATCCCTGCCGCGACAGCAGAACCAATAACACCGGCGACATTAGGCCCCATCGCATGCATGAGTAGGAAGTTATGAGGATCAGACTCTAAACCTAGTTTATTGGAAACACGTGCAGCCATCGGAACAGCGGATACACCGGCAGAACCAATTAATGGGTTGATACCACCACCACCAAACTTGTTCATTAGTTTAGCCATAATAACGCCTGATGCAGTACCGATAGAGAAGGCACCTAAACCAAGAATAACGATACCTAATGTTGTAATATCTAAGAATTTATCAGCACTTAATTTTGAACCAACCGCTAATCCTAAGAAAATAGTGACTGTGTTGATTAATGAGTTTTGAGTGGTGTTACTCAAACGATCCACCACGGCACATTCTTTCATTAAGTTACCAAAACAGAACATACCTAATAAAGGTGCTGCGTCAGGTAGCAAGAATGCCACTAAGAGCAGTAATAATAGTGGAAAAATGATTTTCTCACGATGAGATACTTCACGTTGCTGAGTCATTTTTATTTTACGTTCTGACTCCGTGGTCAATGCACGCATGATCGGTGGTTGAATTAACGGTACTAAAGCCATGTACGAATATGATGCAACTGCAATAGCACCCAGTAGGTCCGGAGCAAGTTTACTGGCTACATAGATGGATGTGGGTCCATCAGCACCCCCGATAATACCAATCGCAGCAGCATCCGCTAGACTAAAGTCCATAATGCCAAAGTTTGATAGAAGAATGGCACCCATTAAGGTAGCAAAAATACCAAACTGTGCCGCCGCACCTAAAAATAATGTTTTGGGGTTAGCGAGTAGGGGGCCAAAATCTGTCATTGCACCCACACCCATAAAGATAATGAGTGGGAAGGCGCCACTTTCGATGCCCACAGTGTAGAACATATGTAATACACCGCCCGCTTCAGCTAAGCCTGCACCGGGTATATTCGCTAATACACCACCGAAACCGATAGGTACGAGTAGCAAAGGTTCAAAGTTTTTATTGATGGCAAGATAAAGTAATAACATGCCGATCATAATCATAAAACCCTGTCCAAGGGTCATTTGATACAGGCCTGTGTTATGCCATAGATGTAATAGTTGATCCATGTTTTAAGCCCTTATGCGATTGAGACAAGAAGATCACCGACTTTAACGGTATCTCCAGGTTTAACTGAAACGAATGTAATGGTACCTGCATGTTCAGCAACAATCTGTGTTTCCATTTTCATTGCTTCAAGAATAACAAGTACGTCACCTTCTTGAATTTGCTGTCCTACAGCCACTTCAACTTTCCAAATGCTACCCGCCAATGGTGCGGTAACAGGCTCACCAGATGCCGGTGCAGCAGCAGGTGAAGAGCTAACTGGTGCTGATGTGGTGATATTACTAATATCTCCACCTTCGTTAACTTGAACAACATAGCTTTGACCATTAACTGCAATGGTATAAACCTCTTCATCACTTGCTGTTCTAGTTGCAGCTTCAGCGGCTTCTAATGTTGGAATCGGTTCAAATGCATCAGGATTATTACGGTTTTCTAAGAATTTGAGACCAACTTGAGTAAATAATGCATAGGTTAATACATCATCAATCTCACGATCGCCTTCCTCCAGTTGAATATTATCCACTTCGGCAATGCCTTGTAATTCAGCTGTTAACCTTTCCATTTCAGGTTCAATTAGATCGGCTGGACGACATGTAATTACTTCAGCGCCATCAAGTATTGCGTGTTGTAATTCTGCATTGTATGGAGCGGGAGCTGCACCATATTCACCTTTTAATACGCCGGCTGTTTCTGTTGTAACTGTTTTATAACGTTCGCCCGTTAAAACATTTAATACTGCTTGAGTACCTACAATTTGTGAGGTTGGAGTAACCAGTGGAATATAACCTAAATCTTTACGAACACGTGGAATCTCAGCCAATACTTCAGCAAATCGATCGCTAGCACCTTGTTCGCGAAGCTGACTTTCCATATTGGTTAACATGCCACCTGGAACTTGAGCATCTAGGATACGTGCATCAACACCCTTCAATGAACCTTCCCAAGGCGCATATTTCTTTCTCACTTCACGGAAGTAGTCAGCAACTTCTGCTAATAACTCTGTGTTCAAGCCCGTTGCATGGTCTGTATCTTCAAAGATTGATACGATTGTTTCAGTGGCAGAATGACCATAAGTCGTCGACATAGTAGAAATTGCACTATCAATAGTGTCTATGCCTGCTTCTACTGCTTTTAAAATAGTAGCCGTTGATAAGCCCGTTGTTGCATGAGAGTGTAACTGTATAGGTATATCTACAGCTTGCTTAAGTGCTGTAACCAACTCATAAGCAGTGTAAGGTTTGAGCAAGCCAGCCATATCTTTAATACAGAGGGAATGGGCACCCATGTCTTCAATACGTTTTGCTAAATCAATCCATGTGTTTAGATCGTGAACAGGACTTAAGGTATATGAAATTGTACCTTGAGCATGGCGATCATTTTCTTGTACGGCTTTCAGTGCTGTTTCAAGATTGCGGGGATCATTCATCGCATCAAATACACGGAATACATCAACACCATTAATAGCGGCACGTTCAACAAATTTACGAACTACATCATCAGCATAATGACGATAACCTAACAAGTTTTGACCACGCAGTAACATTTGTTGGCGGGTATTAGGCATCGCTTCTTTTAAACTACGAATACGGTGCCAAGGATCTTCGCCTAAATAACGAATACATGAATCAAATGTGGCACCACCCCATGTTTCAACAGACCAATAACCAACTTGATCTAGTTTTGCTGCAATAGGAAGCATGTCATCAAGACGCAAACGTGTTGCGAATAATGATTGATGTGCATCACGTAATACGACGTCTGTGATACCAAGTGCTTGTTTAGAATTGGTCATAAATGGCCTTCAGATATTTAATGTATGTGGGAAGTACTAATCGCTAAATTATTTGCGTGAGCGATATTTATGTACGGCCGCAGTTAATACTGATATTAATGTTTTATCCTCAGCTTTAGGCTGAACAGCGAGAGGCCCGTGTAGTGGAATAAATGTGGTTGATGCCGCCACGCCTTCATCAGGAATAACACCAATGTTCTTTTCAACCTTGATAATGATCCATGACATTAATGACGTTACGAAGACCAATAATGTCAAAAATACAAATACAAACCCCATGCCAAAAAGCATTAAGTTCAAGCCTTCTTCTATCAAACTAGGTGAATCCATATATCGTTACCCTTACAACAATCAACGACTTAAGTTATTAATCAATAACTTAATATAAAACGACCACATATTATATCACCTATGAGAAAGAAGGCTGTACAACCGGCATTAAAAAGGTCCCGTTTCTCCACAACTTTGTAATTTGTTAACGAGCTTCATAAGCTATTGAGTGACTTCTATCACCTGTTGCTACGTTTAATTTGGCATAATGATCATTTTTCACACTTTAGGATAACTATGACGCCTGCTTCAGATGATTTCTGGTTTTTGCCACTTGGTGGAACAGGTGAGATCGGTATGAATATGAATCTGTATGGACACGATGGACAGTGGCTAATGGTTGATTGTGGTGTCATTTTTGATAAAAATACAGATGTCGATGGTGAAGAAATTACGAGTAACCGCCCGCATGTGCAAATGGCGGATCCACAATTCATTGTCGATAGACGAGATCAACTTGCAGGATTAGTGATAACTCATGCTCATGAAGATCATATTGGTGCGGTGCCCTATCTATGGGAAAAATTACGCTGTCCGATTTATACCACAGCCTTTACAGCCGAAATATTACGTAGAAAACTTGTTGAAGTTGGTCTGGTTAAAAAAGTCCCCGTGATAATTGTAGAAGACAATGCACGCATTGATATTGGTGTATTTCATGTGCAATGGGTGGCATTAACACATTCTATTCCCGAGCCTTATGGTTTGAAAATATCTACTCCAGTTGCTTCAGTATTTCATACTGCTGACTGGAAGTTAGATCCTAAACCTTTATTAGGCAGGCGTTATTCAGAGAATGATTATAAGAAGGTGGGTGAATCAGGCATCGATGCCATGATTTGTGATTCAACCAATGCTGATGTACAAGGTTGGTCTGAGTCCGAAGCAAACTTGCATAAAGGTCTGAAACATCATATTGAAAATGCAAAAGGGCGGGTGATTGTCGCCTGCTTTGGAAGTAACCTTGCCAGACTTCACACTATTGCTGAAATATCTAAACAAACAAATCGTCATTTAGGTTTATTAGGTCGCTCATTGATTAATATGATGCAGGCGGCAAAAAAGACAGGATTGTGGACATCAGTTGAAACCAGTGTTGATCCCAGTCATTTAGGTTATCTGCCGGCACATACTGTATTAATTGTGGCAACAGGAAGTCAAGGTGAGCCACGAACTGCTTTAAACCGCCTTAGTAGCAATAGTTTTCGTGATATGAATCTTGAACCGGGAGATACGGTTATCTTTAGTTCGAAAATGATTCCGGGAAACGAACTTGCCATTAATAATATGATTGAACGTCTAAAGGCCATGCAAGTTGAAGTGATCACTGCTGATGACAGTGTATTACCTATTCATGCATCAGGACATCCTGCAAGTGACGAACTCAAAGCCATGTATGGTTGGATAAAGCCTGATTGTGCCATTCCCGTTCATGGGGAATTTCATCATTTGAAAGCCAATGCAGGGATTGCAAAATCACAAGGTATTAACCGACAGTTGATAGGTAAAAATGGTGACCTTTATCTGATTGCACCAGTATCAGGAATACGTCGGAATGTTGTTAAAACGGGGCGCTTAGGTGTTGATAATAAAGGGAAGCTGTTGAAGTTGTGACCAGCTATAACTAATTACCACAGAGACACAAAGTTCGCAGAGATGTCGTCTTTAGTTTCCTCTGTGTTCTTTGTGGTTGCTCATATATTACTTAACCCGCATACCCGGCTCCGCACCTTCATCAGGATTCAAAATAAACAAGTCTTTGCCACCAGGTCCGGCAGCTAAAACCATGCCTTCTGACATGCCAAACTTCATTTTTCGAGGTGCTAAGTTAGCCACCATGACGGTCAGCTTGCCAACAAGGTCTTCGGGGTTATAAGCAGACTTAATTCCTGCAAATACTTGCATTTCACCATTGCCAATATCAAGTGTTAATTTGAGTAATTTTTTAGCACCTTCAACATGTTCTGCATTAGCAATTTTAGCGATACGTAAATCAATTTTAGCAAAATCATCAAAGCTGATTTCAGGTGCTATTGGGTCAATATCATTTGTTTCTTGCTTGACTGCCACGGCTTGTTCAGCTTGTAAGTGTTCTTTCGAATCTTCTTGAATGGCTTCAATTTTATCAGCCTCAATACGTGTCATAAGAGGTTTGAATTTATTGATTTTATGACCCAGCAAAGGTGTTGCGATATCAGACCATTGTAAAGGCTCAATATTTAAGAAGGATTCGGCTTGTTTTACCGTTTCTGGTAACACCGGCTTTAAATAGGTGATCAATACACGGAATAAATTAATCCCCATGCTATAAATAGCATTTACCTGTTGTTCATTGCCTTCTTCTTTGGCTAATGCCCAGGGTTTTTTGTCATCAATATATTGGTTGGCTTTATCGGCAAGAGCCATAATGTCACGCATGGCATGGCCAAACTCACGGTTTTCCATTTTGTCAGCAATGATATCTGCTTGAGATGTGAACTCATCAAATAAGGCTTTATCTGCTAATGTGGCTGATAACTGCCCTTCACATTTTTTAGTGATGTATCCTGCACAGCGACTAGCAATATTAACCAGTTTACCTACCAAATCAGAGTTGATTCGACTTTGGAAATCTTCTAAATTAAGGTCGATATCATCAATGCCCGAGCTTAATTTAGCAGCATAGTAATAACGTAAATATTCAGGGTTTAAATGATCAAGGTAAGTACGTGCTTTGATGAATGTGCCACGAGACTTAGACATTTTTTTGCCATCAACAGTCAAAAATCCATGAGCAAAGATTGAGTTTGGCAAACGGAAACCGGCACCTTGTAACATGGCTGGCCAAAATAGAGCATGGAAGTAGATAATGTCTTTACCAATGAAATGAATCATTTCAGTTGTACTATCTGGCTTCATATATTCATCAAAATCAACACCTGTACGATCACAGTAGTTTTTGAAACTTGCTAAATAACCAATGGGTGCATCTAACCAAACATAGAAAAACTTATTAGGTGCATCAGGAATTTCAAAACCAAAATAAGGTGCGTCACGAGAAATATCCCAATCACGTAGGCCACCTTCAAACCATTCATCTAACTTATGGCTGACTTCGCTTTGTAAATGCCCACCGCGCGTCCATGTTTTTAGATCTTCTTCAAAATCACCGAGTTTAAAAAAGTGATGTTCAGAATCTTTAGTAATAGGTGTCGCACCAGATATAGCAGAAACAGGGTTGATAAGGTCTGTCGGATCATAAGTTGCACCACAGGCTTCACAATTATCACCATACTGATCTTGAGCATGACACTTTGGACATTCACCGCGAATGAAACGATCGGGTAAGAACATTTCTTTTTCTGGATCGTAGGCTTGGCTAATAGTGCGCTTTGTAATATGGCCTGCATCACGGTTAGCTAGATAAATCTGACTTGCGAGTGCTTTGTTTTCATCACTATGGGTACTGTGGAAATTATCAAAGGCAATATTAAACTCAGCGAAATCAGCTTCATGTTCCTGTTTTACACCGGCAATGAGTTCTTCCGGTGTAATGCCTTGGTTTTGAGCACGCAACATGATAGGGGTGCCATGAGCATCATCGGCACAGACATAGTGGCATTCATGACCGCGCATCTTTTGAAAACGTACCCAGATATCCGTTTGGATATATTCAACAAGGTGACCTAGGTGAATAGAACCGTTTGCATAGGGAAGGGCGCTGGTAACAAGAATTTTTCTTTGCATGAATAGACCGAATAAATCGTTAAAAATGTGGGCGTAAGATAGCAGAAATAGTACTTTTTCGCCATGCGGGAGAATATAAGAGTGAAAAAGTCATGTTATTTATTGGAGACTTTTACTCGTCCATTAATATTGTATTATTGATAGGTTCAAAGACAATGTTATTTTTCCCCATCGTTTTTGCTTTAAACATGGCACTTCGTGCTTGTCGCATAATCGTTGTTCCAGCATCAACTTTAGGATGAATAAGCGCTATACCAATACTTACTTTTAGATGGATAATGTCTGAACCAATAACAAAAGGGGACAATAGTCCTTGTTGAAGCTTTTCTGCCACAAGTAAGACTTGATCAGAAATGGAGTCATTTTGTTCAGCTCTTACAGGGATAAGTATAGCAAACTCATCACCTTCAATTCTTGCTACAGTATCAGTATTCCTGAGTGTGTTAAATAGCCTACTACCAAGCTTGATGAGGACCTCATCGCCATTGTGATAATTAAACTTTTTGTTAATCCCATGAAAGTCATCAATATCAATAGTCAGCAATGCACCAAGTGCATTATAGCGTTTAGATTCTGCGAGCTGTTTATCGAGTCGATCCATAAGCAATCGTCGATTGGGTAATAATGTTAAAGGATCATAAAGAACGAGATTTTTCTCTTTTTCTTCATGTTGCTTTTGCTTGGTAATATCCGTAAATAATGAGACGTAATGTGTGACTTTGCCTTGTCGGTCTTTAATGGCGGTAATGGTTTGCATTTCTGGGTAGACTTCACCATTTTTACGACGATTCCAGATTTCACCACTGTATTTACCAAAGCTATTTAACTGTTGCCACATGTTTTGATAGAATTTTTTCGATTGTCTTCCGGAGGATAGAATTCTAGGGTTCTCGCCAATGACTTCGGGCTCACTGTAGCCGGTGATTTCACAAAATGCTTTATTTACTCGTAAAATATCACCATTGACATCAGTAATTAAAATGGCTTGATGCGCTTCAAATGTTACGGTTAATAGTGAAGAGGCCGTCTGGGAATCTACTAATTCATTCTCTTTGTCATCTAAGCGTTTTTCTGACGCGGTAAGTTCGCGCATTAAAAACAACATAAAGCTGATGGTTAATAGTGTGAGAATTAATCCAGAAAGTAGAACAATATTGTGAAAATGAGAACTAAATAATGGCCCGTTTTCGAGTGTGGTTTTTAATTCTAATTGCCATAGTCTGTTAGCGATACGAATATTTGTTGTCGAGCTTATACTTTGAGCAGACTTTTCATTAAATGACCTTGTTTCAAATAATAACTCTGGAATGGAATAGGTTTTATCAGTAAGGCGAATATTACTTGTAATGAGTGAATCTAACTGTGAATCTATTAATATAGATTCTAATAATTTTTCAACATCTAATATTAAGGTTAGAAAACCTAATACAGTCTGTTGTGTTGAAAAAATTGGAATATAAATAGCGATAGAATCTGTAGCACTACCCTTGTTGTAATGTTGATCTAAACGTATATTGCCACTTAAGGTCGGTTTTTGAGTATTAATTGCTAGCGATAAATTATTAAGTGCGCCTTTACCCACGCTAGGATCAAAGCCAATGGCTTCATGGTTGCCAAGAAAAGGATAAATATATTTAATAACCAAATATCGGTCATGGGTTGGGGCTAGTTTAATTTTACCGCTGACCGTTTTTTCAGTGATCGTTATTGGGGTTTTATAAATATGCTGCAATAAAGATTCAAAGTCACCTCGTGCCTGATGAGGAATATTTACGCCCCATTCGACATTATTAATATAAGTGAATTCTCCCATTATTCTTTTTGAAAAATTATTAAATTTATCGAGAGGAATATCATTATTCGAAGCTAAATAAAGTTGAAAATGGCGAACAGCTTTTATTTGTTGATTTAGATCTTTGTGTAATAGGTGACCGAGCACTTCAGCTTGATAATTAATTAAAACCTGTTCGTCTTGTTTTTGAGCAGCTTCAACATTATAAAATGCGGCAAGTAAGAATAGTAATAGGGCGCTGATTAAACTAATACTGAGTAATTTGACTTTAGTGCTAGTCATTAATTTATGATCCCTTGCTTTTGTTGCTATGGTCGACAGGTAAAACAATGAGTACTTCTGTGCCTCCGTCGTCAGGACAATGAACGCTTATTTCACCATGATGTTGAATGACAATCGACTTAGTTAAATATAAACCAACACCAATCCCCTGAGTATTAGCTGTATTGCTAGCACGGTGATATTTTTCAAAAATATGTTCTATTTCTGTATTAGGGATACCTATTCCTCTATCCCGAACAATGATCTGTAAGCGCGTTTTATTTAAATCTAAATTGATTTCAACAGGTGTTGTTGCAGGAGAATATTTGAATGTGTTTTCAATGATATTACGTAGCATTAAATGCACTAAACGTTGATCGCCAAAATAAGGGATATTTTCAGACTTAGCTTTGATTGAAACAATTCTATTGGTATAGGTATGGTCCAATTCAGTTACTACTTGATTCAAGCACTGCATAAAATCAAACTGTGCCATATTAGCAATCATATTTTCAGATGCTAAACTTTCACGATCTAGCGTGGTTTCAACGATTGATATGAGTCGTGTAACGGCATCTCGTATTTTTGTAATTTGCCCAGAAAGACCTAAGTCTCCTTGATTGTTTTTCAACTCAAGAATATCGGCGTTTGTGCTGATCACTGAAACAGGTGTTCGATATTCATGAGAAATAACTTCAACAAAGCGTAGACCTAAACTTTCTTGCTGGTCTAATTTGGCGAGTTTTTGCTGAAGGTTTGTATGGTCTAAATTTATTTTGTTTAACTTTTCTATTAAAGTATCCTTATTTTTTTTGGCCTTTAAAACGAATAGAAAAAGCAAGGGGATAAGGATTAAAAACCACTTAGACCAATTCTGTGTTCTGAGTTGATAATCAATGGCTAACCAGTTTTTTTCAATATCAATAATGTGCTGTGTTGGTATGGTTTTGATGATGGCATTTATTTGATTCATGAGTGCTTGATCATTGGGCTTCATCACTAACTTTAATGATAAAGGCCCTACAGCCAGCTCAATAACTTTCATATTGGGTTTGGGGTTTTTCTGTAGTGTTGCAATAATCAAGGGCATAACATCAATAAGTCCGTCTATAGCCCCCATAGATACTGCTGAGATAGCGGTTTCAAGAGACATTTCTGAAACGGTTACGTCGCCTAAAAAATGCTTTGTATTGATGATATGAGTAGGATCGACAGCAAACCGTTTTTCTCTATAAGAATTAAGATTAAGGTCTGTCTCCATCGTTGTTAACACTGCGACAGCAAGAGGGTATTGATTAATCGTTGTTGAGTAAATTAATCCTGCTTCTTTTTGATATTCATTAACCAGAATAAAGCTTGCATCACATTGACCTGAACGTAATGTTTTTAATGAATCTAGCGTATTATCTGTTTCGATTATGTTAAATGTAGAGGCCATTTCCGTACTGACAATAAGACTAATATCAGCCACAATTCCAGAGAGCTGCCCATTTTTAACATCCTGAAAAGGTAAAAGGTCTTTAACGATACATAAGCGAGGAGAGGATAAGTTTAGTCCAGATTTAACATCACCTGCCTGTGTTGATTGAAGAGATAAAACAAACAGTAGCATGGCTATGACTGCGTTAATGAGATGTTTTAAATGCATAAAGTTTATCGAGTTTCTATTTCTAAGATATGACACGGTGCTGAGAAGCAGAAACCAACAGCATGTACAGTGCGGATGGGTAATTCGATATCGAGTGAGGACTCAACTTTCTTTCGGAGTCTTTTAACCAGGGAGTCTAAAGAGCGACTGCCATACATATCTTCCGAGTAACCAAGTACATTCATTATGTATTGTCGAGTGACATTTTTATTAGCTTGTTGCATCGAGACATTTAGAAATTGTAGCTCTTTACTGGTGAGTTCAACATCACGACCATCAGGGCAGGCTAAGCGCCAAGATGATTTATTCAAACGCCAACATTCAAGTGCATCATCAATATTGGGTAAGGCGCCAACAAGACGGCTATGCAAGTTCTTAATTGCGGCGATTAGCTCAAGCGTGTCAACAGGTTTCGAAAAGAAGTAGTCTGCACCACAGTCATAACCTAATATTCGGTCGTTAAGAGATGTCCTTGCGGTGAGTATGACAATTCCCATATTGGTTTTTTCACGTAAAAATTCAACAATTTTTAATCCTGATTGATCGGGCAAGCCGAGATCAACAATAGCAACATCGTAGCGTACAGTATTTAAAGCTTGATAAAAATCATGGGCAGAACCACAACCATCAGCATAAAGACCTGATAGTTCTAGCATTTCCACTAAACTGCCCCTTAAATCAGTATCATCCTCCACTAGAATTACATTTATATCACTCATATCGGTGCTAGTAAGCAGTATCCTTAAACTTTATTATGATTTATTTTCGACCATGTAGTTGCTGAGGGTATCGCAGGCAATACCCATTAAGCAAGTAATGTCAGATTTAGTCAGATTTCGCTACGTTTAGTATGATGAAATTTTTATCACTTAGATTTAATATGGCTTAATATCATTATAATAAATTGACAATAGAGCATGAAAAATACGATATTGATTGTAGATGACGTTGAGAGCAACCGACTTGTACTGTCAAAAATTCTTTCAAGAGAAAATTCAGAAGTCATTACTGCTGCATCGGCAATTGAAGCGCTCCATATCTGTAAAACGATCGATATTGATCTTTGTTTACTCGACGTTAATATGCCAGGGATGGATGGCTTTGAATTAGCACATAAACTTAGAAAAAACCCATCAACGGCCCATATCGATTTTATTTTTGTCACGGGGCTACGTAATAATCGTACAAATGAATTAAAAGGGTTAAATCTCGGTGCTGTTGACTATATTGAAAAGCCCATTGATCGTGAAGTTCTCATTACAAAGGTTCAGATTCATTTAGACACCATTAATAAAGAAAAAGAATTACGGTTAAAGAATCAACAGTTGGAACAACAAATTGCCTATAACAAACAATTGGAAGAGCAAATATTGCTTTCAGCCACTGTATTTGATCAAGGTTCAAATGCTGTATTGATTACAGATAAAGATCAAAAAATCATAAAAGTAAATAAGGCATTTTGTGATATCACGGGATACAGTGAGCTTGAAGCCATTGGACAAACACCGAGATTATTATCCTCAGGTAAACATGATCATGCCTTTTATCAAGAAATGTGGCAGACATTAAAAGAGAAAGGTTCTTGGACGGGTGAGATATGGAATAAACGTAAAAATGGTGATGTCTATCCCGAGTTACAAAGTATTACAGTATTATTCGATGACAATAAGCAAGCTAAACATTACATTGCTGTTTTTTCTGATTTAAGTCTGCATAAACGACAGCTTGCTAAAATTGAGCATCTAGCTCATTACGATGAGTTAACAAAATTATCGAACAAATACCTTTTTGACTCGCTATTAAGCAAGTCTATAAGTGGTGGTGCAAATACGGGTACAGCGGGTGCATTATTATTCTTAGATATCAATGATTTTAAGAAATATAATAATAGTTTAGGCCATGACTTTGGCGACAAGCTATTAATAAAGCTAAGCAAACTTCTAATTACCTGTACCAGTGATCATAAAGCCTTATTATCTCGCTTTGCTAGTGATGAGTTTGTTATTTGGTTAAAGACTGCAAATAACAAACCTGAAGTTGATGCCATAGCCCTTGCGAATCAAATTCAAAAAAAATTGGCAAGCCCAATTCGAATTGATGGTTATGAAATTATGGTGAACTGTAGTATCGGAATATCACAGTATCCAATAGATGGTCACAAAAGCAGTATCTTGATTCGCAAAGCTGAAACTGCGATGTATCAAGCTAAAGCTACAGGCTTAACACATTATAAGTTTTTCCAAAATGAAATGGCTGAGCAGGTAAGGCATAGCTTAGAGATTGAGAATGAACTTCGGTCAGCCATTCCGAATGGTCATTTAGAGTTGTATTACCAACCACAAGTGGACATGAAAACGAATAAAATTGTGGGTGCTGAGGCATTAGTAAGGTGGAAGCATGATGAATATGGTTTCATTTCCCCTGCTGACTTTATCCCTATTGCTGAAAAATCATCTTTAATTGTAGAACTAGGTGAGCAGGTAATTACTGAAGCCTGTCAGCAAATTAAACTATGGGAACAAAGTGGAATCTTTGACCAATTATCAAGTGTATCGGTTAATGTCAGTCCACTACAGTTTGAATACCCCTCTTTTATCGGTAATTTAGAACACGTTATTAAAACGACAGGCATTAATCCTGCGCATTTAGTGATTGAATTAACTGAAACAGCTTTAATTAATAATCATGATACCGTTCGTGAACGTTTAAATCAGATTAAAAATATGGGCTGTAGTATTTCAATTGATGATTTTGGTATGGGGTATTCCTCACTACGATATCTCAGTACATTCCCTGTTGACGTATTAAAGATAGATAAGTGTTTCATTGATAATATTACGACCAATGCTGCTGAGTTAGCGGTTGTTAATGCGATTGTCTCCATGGGCAAAATGCTTAATGCCAAAATTATTGTGGAAGGTGTTGAAACCAAATCACAATTAACCGCGCTTAATGACAGCAATGAATACAGTGCCTTTCAAGGCTTCCTCTTTAGCCCTGCAGTAACTGCTGATAGGTTCGAGAACTTAATTTCAGAAACAAATTACTCAGAAAGGCTCCAAGCAATATGAAACAGAATTTACCTATTACAAATACTGAAGTTAGCTTTAATGATGGTGAAGAGATCATTTCAACAACTGATATTAAAGGTGCGTTGACAGCTTATAACGATACTTTTCTAAAGATTAGTGGTTTCTCGCCTGAAGAGCTGAATGGTGCAAATCATAATGTTGTTCGTCACCCTGACATGCCGCCGGCAGCCTTTGCAGACCTTTGGAAAAATTTAAAGGCTGATAAGCATTGGATGGGGATAGTTAAAAACCGCTGTAAAAATGGTGACTTTTACTGGGTTGATGCCTATGTCACACCCATGGTTGAGAATGGACACGTCATTGGTTATGAGTCTGTTCGTGCGAAACCTTCTCCTGAGCGTGTTAAGCGTGCAGAGAAGATATACGGTGATATCAATAAAGGTGCAAAACCTGCTCTAGGAAATTTTTTACAGCGACTATCGATTGAAAAACGGAGCTTAATCGCTAATGCGACAAGTCTATTGTTAGCTGGATTAGCATTGTTTACAACGATAAATGAGCTAGGTGAGTACGCTTATTTAGTGTCTCTAACTGCTGGCTTTACTAGTGCTTACATCGCTAATAAATGGGCATTGTTACCCTTAATGCAAGCGGTTAAAATAGCACGGAAAGAAGTGGATAATCCATTAATGGCACTTATCTACACGGGGCGAAGTGATGAAATTGGGCAAATCCAGTTACCCAGAATGATGTTACAAGCGAAAGTGCGTACTATCTTAGGTCGTATTAGTGATGCATCGACAAAGATTAGTAAATCTGCACGAGATAGTTCAAATTCAGTTCAGGATATTAATGATTCACTACACATTCAGGCGGGTGAAACAGATATGGTGTCGACTGCCATAACAGAAATGGCCGCTTCAGTTGGAGAGGTGGCTAGAACTGCGGCTCATGCCGCTGGTATTGCTGCTGATGCAGATAATCATTCACAAGAAGGTGTGGAGCATGCATCAGGAGCAGGAGAAGGCTTACACTTAATGACTACAGCGGTAAATGATATTGCTGAGGTTGTGTCTCAGTTAGCTACAGATACTAAAAATATTGATACCATTTTGAATGTTATTCAAAGTGTGGCAGAGCAAACAAACCTACTGGCATTAAATGCTGCTATTGAGGCTGCACGTGCGGGAGAGCATGGTCGTGGCTTTGCGGTTGTAGCTGATGAAGTAAGAACGCTAGCGAGTAGAACACAAGAATCAACAGAAGAGATCCAAAGTCTTATCGCTAAGTTAAATACTGCTGTGACGACTGCTGTATCTGTTTTAAGCAACAGTCAGGAATCTGCGACGGAGAGTGAAAAACAGATCACCAATGCTATCGATTCACTTAAAGGTATTGCAACTCAAATTCATAGCATCAATGATATGAATGCTCAAATTGCAACGGCAGTTGAAGAGCAAAGTAGCGTAAGTGAAGAGGTTAGTGGTAATGTAAACCGTATTAATCATGCATCAGTACTGGCATTGAATGGTGCCAATGAGGCGAAAAAATCTGCGGTTGAGTTGGCTGAGCAGGCGAATGATTTGAATAATATGCTGGAACGCTTCAGAAAAGGGTGAGTTCAGTAAGTTTTTTGTGGCTAGGCATGGAGCCGGCACCGAGGGGATAAGTACCGTTGTGATAACCCTAAATATTGTCATTTTTATAAGGTCGTTTTGAGTGTTCAAAGAATTTAAACAGTCAAGACTAATTCAATTTGTCTTTGTGGTTGTAACGATAATTACATTTTATGTGGTTAGTATTGTTACACAAAGTTCAGAACAAAAAGAACGGTTAATTGTCCAAAACTTGGCTGGCAGTTATGTCAGTGCTATTAAGAATAATATTTTCCACGTATTGTCAGCGACGTATCCTATTGCTGCATTAATCAAAACACAAAATGGTGATGTAGCTGGTTTTACTGAACTAGCAGAAGAGATGTTGCCAAACTATCCAGGCGTTTCAGCACTACAATTGCAGCCTGATGGCATTTTGAAGCATGTGGTGCCATTAGAGGGTAATGAAGGAGCGATTGGTCATGACTTGCTTCTCAACCCGAAACGAACTAGGGAGGCTTTTCTTGCTAGGGATACGGGGAAACTAACGCTTGCAGGTCCGTTCAGCCTCGTTCAGGGCGGGGTTGGTGCTGCTGCTCGATTACCTATTTATTTAGATAGTCCAGATGGTAAGTTGTTTTGGGGTTTTGCAAGCGTTCTAATGCGCTTCCCTGATATTTTGGATTCAGTTAATTTACGGGCTCTTACTAAGTCCGACATGGCTTATCAATTGTCACGTATTCACCCAGACTCAGGCAAGGTTCAAGTCATCTCTACTTCAATTGAGCCGATACTTGAGCAAGCTGAAATATTTAATATAAAAGTACCTAATGGTGTTTGGACTTTTAAAGTATCGCCTATCAAGGGATGGAATCATCGTTCTACTTTAATATACGGTAGTGCCATGGGGCTGCTGTTTATATTTTTAGTCATGTTATCCATTATTTTGATTTATAGAGTCAAAACGAATAATCAAGAATTAGAATCACTAGTAACACAGAGAACTGAGTCACTTAATAACAACGTAAAACGTTTAGATATCGCGATGGATGTTGCGAGACAAAGTTGGTTTGATTTAAATATTCTGACTGGAGAAAGTGTGGTCGATGAAGCGTACCCAATCATGTTGGGTTATGAGCCTTCAGAGTTTCATACTAGTTTACAGCTTTGGCAGCAGCGTATTCATCCTGATGATAAAGAGGCCGTTGAAAAACTTTTCCAGCAAGCTATTCAAACGGGTGAAGCTCAAGAAACGGAATATAGAAGTACTAGAAAAGATGGCAGCTGGGCTTGGGTGCATGTCGTTGGTGAGGTCATTGAAAAAAACGAGCAAGAACAACCTAGTAGAATGATAGGTGTATTTACTGATGTCTCTCAACAAAAACAGGCCGCGGAAGCGCTTCGCATCAGTGAAGAACGTTATGAGACAATATTTGAGGGTTCATTAACTGAAATTTTTATCTTCGATGCTGAAACATATCACTTTATTAAAGTAAATCAGAGTGCGCGTGACAATATTGGTTATAACAATGAAGAATTAAAAAGTCTAACAGCAGTAGATATCAAACCAGAGATATCACTTGAAGCGTTTAATTACTTAGTGTTGCCTCTAAAAACAGGTGAAAAAGAAATCCTCCATTTTGAAGCGGTTCACCAACGTAAAGATGGAACACAATATAATGTTGAAATTGACTTACGGTTAACAGAATTTTTAAACAAAGCCACATTTGTGGCGACCATCTTAGATGTTACTGGTAAAAAACAAGTAGATGAGAAACTTCAGCTTTCTGCTCGTGTATTTAATGATACACATGAAGGCATTATTTTGACTGATGCGAATAAAATAATTATTGATGTAAATCCTGCATTTTCTGATATCACAGGCTACTCTAAAGAAGAGGTGGTTGGTCAAAACCCCAGTATATTGAGTTCAGGAAAACAACCACCAGAGTTTTATGCGGCAATGTGGCAAGAGATTTCTGAAACAGGGCACTGGCAAGGCGAGGTTTGGAATCGTAGGAAGCATGGGGAATTGTATGCGGAGTTATTAACCGTCTCTACATTATTAGACGACGATGACAATGTCGTTAATTATGTTGGTGTGTTTGCTGACATTACGCAAAGCAAACAGCAGCAAGAAAAACTTCATTTAATGGCACATTATGATGTACTGACTAAATTGCCTAACCGAACCTTATTTACTGATCGTTTTACTCAAGCGATTGCTCACAGTAAACGAACTAAAACTCAGCTCGCTGTTTGCTTCCTTGATTTAGATCGATTTAAGCCCATAAATGATAACTATGGTCATGAAGTCGGTGACCATTTGTTAGTTGAAGTGGCAGAACGTATCAAAACAAATATTAGAGAAGAAGATACAATTTCTCGCCAAGGGGGAGACGAGTTTGCATTGTTACTCAATGATATTGAGTCCTTTGCTCAATGTGAACAAACTATTGAACGGATTCATCATGCACTGGCACAGCCGTATTTAATTAATGGCTACCTTCATCAAATAACTGTATCAACGGGGGTTACTCTCTATCCCTCTGATGACGGTGATATTGATACATTATTGCGTCATGCCGATCATGCAATGTATGAAGCAAAACAATCAGGACGAAATCGCTATCATTTATTTAATACAATAGAAGATCAAGAGGTCTTTCAAAAACAACATCGTTTAAGCGAGATTGAAGGCGCACTAGAAAATGAGGAGTTTACACTTTATTATCAGCCTAAAGTAAATATGGTTACGGGTCATGTGTTTGGTGCTGAGGCACTTATTCGATGGATTCATCCTGAAAAAGGTTTGATTCCACCTTTAGATTTCTTACCTTATCTTGATGGAACTGAATTAGAAATTAGAATTGGTGACTGGGTGATTAATCGAGCACTATTGCAGTTGGATGAATGGCATACGCAAGATATTAAGCTTGAGGTCAGTGTTAATGTGTCATCACATCATTTGCAGTCGCCAGAATTCTTTTCTAAGCTTAAGCGAGCATTAGAACAACAAGCTTCTGTTAATCCTAATGATCTACAATTAGAAATTCTAGAAAGTAGTGCGTTAGGTGATTTGGAAACAGTCAGTAATGTTATTAGTCGTTGCCAGAAAGAGTTGGGAGTGAGTATTGCTTTAGATGATTTTGGTACGGGGTATTCATCGCTAACGCATTTAAGAAGCTTGACTGCAAATACAATTAAAATGGATCAAAGCTTTGTCCATGATATGTTAGATGATCCAAGTGATTACAGTATTCTTGATGGTATTATTGGCTTAGCTAACTCATTTAGTCGAGCAGTGATTGCCGAAGGTGTGGAAACAACTAATCATGGTTTGATGTTAATTATGATGGGCTGCGAAGAGGCCCAAGGTTATGGTATCTCTAGGCCTATGCCGGCAACTGATATTCCACAATGGTTGAGTGATTATGAGCCTAATAGTGAGTGGCTACAATATAGTAATAAGCACCGTACGGAGAAAGAAAATAAAGTAAGGTTATTTAGGCTCGTCACGGAACATTGGAAGAATCACTTTGTTAATAATGTGCAGTCTGCAGAAAACGAGATTGAATGTTGGCCATTAATGGATAATGTTCATGATCATGGAGGACAATGGATAAAGCGGGCAATACAAGAAAACTCATTTGAGAAAGAGGGTTTAGACAGGCTTGAAATTGCTCACGATGAACTTCATTTTGTCGCTAAAGCGATACAGTACCAATATCAACAAGGTGATCTGAATGGCGCGCGGTCAGTCTTAGGAGAGTTTCAACTAGCCTTTGAACACATGAGCAATGTTTTAGGCCAATGTGAGTAATACCCTATAATCGGGGCTGATTTGACCTTGTTCTATCATTAGACTAAATTGAACTTCATTAATCAAAAAATGAAGGCGTGAAATGGAATTAAAACTACATGATATTCGAATTGATGCAGTTGATGAGGCCTTAGTTAAAGCGAAGCAATACCGCTCTTTACTTGAACCTGAAATTGCGGAGAGCATTTGCCTTGATATATTACATGTTGATCCAGAAAATCAGACTGTTTTAGTTGTTTATATTCTCGCCTTATTAGATCAAATATCTCGCACAGAAAAGCAATCCCAAATTAAAACTATAGAACGTACGATCGAGAAACTATCGAGTCAATATCAACGATACTATTATTCAGGTTTATTGAACGAGCGTCGAGCTCGCCACCTGGTTACACAAGCTATGTCCCATTCGTTTGCTTATGATTACTTCATTGAGGCATTAAGGTTCTACCAACGTGCTGTAGAGCGATGTCCCGAACAAAATGATGAGGCTACGCTTCGTTGGAATAGTTGTATTCGAACGATAGAAAAAGAAAAGCTTAAACCTCGACGAGACAGTGAAGATATATTAGTGGATATGGAAAGTTAAGGATGCGCTCATAATGGTTCTTCAATTACAAAAAAGAACAATGGCTTTAGCTGGCGTGGTGATGACGGTTTATTTGGTTTTTCATATGTTGGTTACTCTTAGCTTTTTTTCACCTGATGTCTTTAGTTCATTTTATCACTTCTACAATTCAGGACTGCGCTGGTTGGTGTTGATTATTATGCTGAGTTCAATTGCTATTCACGTTAATGCAGCCATTAAAATTCGCAGAGTGAATGCAAGAGCACGAACCATGGATTATGCACGTCATGATAAATTTAAGATCCCAGCATTGTTTGTGACTTTCAGCATAATATTTTTATTAAGCTTTATTATTATTCATATTGTTCAAACCTTATTATTTGATGTCGATAATATTTATGGAGAATTAGTCCAACTATTTCAGTCTCCTTTTATGGTGTTATTTTATTTGGCAGGTTTGTTTGTGTTGATGATGCACTTGCAACATTCTTTAGCGAACGTATTACAAACATTAGGGAAAACATCGGTTGTCTATCAGGGTTTCGTGTGGGGTGCGGTTCTAGTATTAATGGGGGGCTTTGCTTCTATCCCACTTTATATCTATTTGGGGAGCGCATTGGTATGACTGAATTCACCTTGGATAGCCAAACTCCAAAAGGTAAACTTGAGAATAGATGGACTCAACATAAGTTTGACTTGAAAATAGTCAGTCCAGCCAACCGTAAAAAATACAATGTCATTGTCGTTGGAACTGGCTTAGCAGGTGCAGCCGCCGCGGCATCATTAGGTGAAATGGGCTACAACGTTAAAACCTTTTGTTTTCAAGATAGTCCACGACGAGCACACAGTATTGCGGCACAGGGCGGCATTAATGCCGCTAAAAATTATCAAAATGATGGTGATAGTGTTTGGCGACTATTTTACGACACGATTAAAGGCGGGGACTATCGTGCACGTGAATCCAATGTTTATCGTCTAGCCGAGTTAAGTACTAGCATTATTGATCAAGCTGTCGCTCAAGGTGTGCCCTTTGCACGTGAGTACAGTGGTTACTTAGCCAATCGTTCTTTCGGTGGTGCTCAAGTATCTCGTACTTTCTATGCCCGCGGTCAAACAGGACAACAACTATTGATGGGTGCCTATCAAGCCATGAGCAAGCAAATTGCTGAGGGCACAATCACACATCATTCTCGCTGTGAAATGCAAGATCTGATTCTAATCAATGGTAAGGCTAAAGGTATTGTCTCTCGTGATTTAGTAAGCGGAAAATTAGAGTCGCATATGGCCGATGTGGTTGTATTGTGTACCGGTGGTTATGGCAATGTATTTTACCTTTCAACCAATGCTAAAGGTTGTAATGCCTCGGCTGTTTGGCGGGCACATAAGCAAGGCGCATTGTTCGCTAATCCAAGTTTTACTCAAATTCATCCAACCTGTATTCCTCAGGCAGGGGAGTTGCAATCAAAACTGACATTAATGAGTGAGTCGTTACGTAATGATGGGCGTATATGGGCTCCTAAGAACAAACAAGATTGTGATAAGAAACCTGAAGATATTGCAGAAGATGATCGTGATTATTTCCTAGAACGAATGTATCCTGCTTTTGGTAATTTAGTACCACGTGACATTGCTTCTCGTGCAGTGAAATTGATTTGTGATGATGGTCGGGGAGTCGGTCATGACATCGATGGTAAAAAACTAGGTGTTTATCTAGACTTTGCCAACGCTATTAAAGTGCATGGTCTTGATGCTATTCGTGAAAAGTATGGTAATTTATTTGATATGTATACGCATATCGCTGCTGAAGATCCTTATACAACGCCGATGCGTATTTACCCCGCGGTTCATTACACCATGGGCGGATTATGGGTTGATTACAATCTAATGACCTCGATTGATGGATTGTTTGCGGGTGGCGAAGCTAACTTCTCTGATCATGGTGCAAACCGATTGGGAGCGAGTGCATTAATGCAGGGGCTGGCAGATGGTTATTTTGTATTACCTTCAACCATATCTAATTATTTGGCACAGCAAAAACCATTAGATACGACAAAAAACTATCCAGAAGCAGAGCAGACATTACAAAATTGTAAAGATAAAATTAAACAGTTAATGAATGTAGCCAATCCTCAAAAAACACCTGATGAATTTCATAGGAAGTTAGGTCGAATTATTTGGAATGCATGTGGAATGGCTCGAGAGAAAAGTGTTTTAGAATCCGCTATTGTAGAAATCAAGGCGCTACGCGAACAATTTTGGCAACAGGTGAAAATAACAGGAAGTGATGAAAGTTTAAATCAAACATTAGAGCGAGCAGGGCGAATTGCAGACTTTTTTGAACTTGCAGAATTAATGTGCATTGATGCCTTAACACGTGAAGAGTCGTGCGGTTGTCATGCACGAGTAGAACATATTACAGATGATGGAGAAGCACAGCGTTATGATGAAGACTTTTCCTATGTCGCCGCATGGCAATACAGTGGTAATTTAAGTATGCCCGTTCTCTATAAAGAAGAGTTAGATTTTGAGTTTGTAAGGCCCACTACAAGAAATTATCGATGAGACGACCTATAGCAATGACCATTGAAAATACAGATTTTCTTTCGTCATTCCCACGGAGGTGGGAATCCATGGGCTGTGAAGCTTGTCACTATCGTTGGATCCCCGCATCCGCTAGGATGACGTCTCAGTGTATTCACTTCATTCGAGTAAACACATGATCTATAAACTACATATTTGGCGACAAGCGAGTGCGAATTCAAAAGGTTATTTTGAACAACATGAAATTGAAGTCAGTGAAGATACGTCTTTTTTAGAAATGTTAGATGCGCTTAATGAAAACCTAATAGAAAGTGATAAAGAAGCGATTGCATTTGATTTTGATTGTCGTGAAGGTATTTGTGGTTCATGTAATCTAGTTATCAATGGAACACCTCACGGTAAACATCAAGGCACAACGACCTGTCAGCAATATATGCGTGATTATGCTGATGATGCTGAATTATGGATTGAGCCTTGGCGAGCAACGGCATTTCCTATTATTAAAGATTTGATAGTTGATAGAACTGCATTTGAGAAAATTATTCAGGCGGGTGGGTATATTGATATTCGCACCGGATCAGCAAGTGAAGCCAATACCATTCCAGTAGCAAAAGAAGTATCAGATGCCGCTTTTGATTCTGCTACTTGTATTGGCTGTGCTGCATGTGTTGCAGCCTGTCCTAATGCCTCGGCAACATTATTTGTAGCTGCAAAAGTGACACATCTATCTACTTTACCTCAAGGACAAGTAGATAAGAAACGTGCAGAGAAGCTGTTAGCTGCGATGGATGAGCAGGGTTTTGGTGGTTGCAGTAATTACCGTGAATGTGAACGGGTGTGCCCTAAAGAGATCAGTGTTAGCACAATCACGACAATGAATAAGTTGTTATATCAAGGACGGTTATGACTTGCATTTACTATAAAGCGGTCTATAATTAGACTTAATACAGGTCTTTTTAGGTGTTCATCATGAGTGAAAGCATTTTAGCAGATAGTTCAGTTAGTATTTCTGAGTTAAAGAAAAATCCAATGGCTGCCGTTTCGAGTGGTGAAGGTTTTCCGGTAGCAGTTTTAAATCATAATAAACCTGAGTTTTATTGTATTCCTGCAGATGCATGGGAGTTGATTTTTGATCGACTCGAAGATGTTGAACTTGCAAGTATTGCTAATAGCCGAATGGGTGGTGAGACCATAGAGGTTTCTGTAGATGAGCTATAAGCTTAAGTTTGATAAGCGAGCGTATAAAGAATGGTTAAAACTAGATTCGGTTGTTAAAAATCAATTTAAAAAGAAACTGATAGAGCGACTAGAACAACCCATCGTAGAAGCTAGCAGAGTATTAGGAGCTGAGAATTGTTATAAGATTAAGCTGCGAGCGGTTGGGTTTCGGCTGGTCTATCAAGTGATCGGTGATGAACTGGTTGTTTTAGTCTTAGCCGTTGGTAAGCGTGAACGGAATGCTGTCTATAAGTCAGCATTTAAGCGTGTTTAATATACCCATGACACTTCAATTTGCATGATTCAGAGTGCTTGAGTAATTCAAATTAACCACATAAAAACGTAGGTTGGAAACGAAGTAACTGCGTAGCTGATCTTTTATTCCAACATCTGAATTCTAATAAAGGTCCAATGTTGGAATAAATTCCAACCTACAGAGAAATAGTCAGCAGGAGCAATTTTTTGTCCCTTGCAAATAAATGGAACGACGAAGTGGGATGGCTCAAACGCTTCTTCGATGGGTTTAAAAACGCTTTATGCCGCGTTATTGATTTTGATAAGGGAATAACCATTGTCAAAATCAATGCCTTGCCTAAAACGTTTTTAAATCCCACTGAAACACGCAGATTGAAGTATCATGGGTATATACCCATAATGCTTTTATGGATGAAGCTTAGTTCAACTCAGTATAGAATAGTCGGTTATGTTGGCGAGTAGCCATTGAACTTTTATTCATGCTGGAGAAACCATGCTAGAAACATCTCAAATTGAACAGATCCTTAGTGATTACACTGATTCTGTTGCCCAAATGACTTTAGGTGAGACTAAAGCCAAAATAGATGTGAAGTTAGATGGTGAAGATGTAACTGTCGCTATCACTTTAGGTTATCCGGCAAAAACGTATTTTGATAAAATCCAGTCAGAATTAGTTGCCTTACTTCAAGATAAAACCAAGTTAAAAAACATCACTGTTTCAGTGAGTTCTAAAATCACTAAACATAAAGTACAGCAGGGTGTGCAAGCGATTAAAAATATTAGAAATATTATCGCTGTTGCATCAGGTAAAGGTGGCGTTGGCAAATCAACAACATCCGTTAATATGGCGTTAGCGCTTGCTGCAGAAGGTGCTAAAGTCGGTATTTTAGATGCTGATATCTACGGACCAAGTCAACCGCGAATGCTGGGCACATCACAACGTCCTGAATCGCTTGATGGTAAACGAATTGAGCCTATTGAAAGCTATGGCTTGCAATGTATGTCGATTGGCTTTTTGATTGATGAAGAAGAGCCGATGATTTGGCGTGGCCCAATGGTGACTCAAGCATTAGAGCAAATGCTAAATGATACCAACTGGAATGACTTAGATTATCTTGTTGTTGATTTACCACCGGGTACAGGAGATATTCAATTAACGTTATCTCAGAAAGTACCTGTTAGTGGCGCCGTTATTGTAACAACACCGCAAGATATTTCATTGCTCGATGCGCGCAAAGCATTAAAAATGTTTGAAAAAGTAAATGTTCCTGTAATGGGAATCATTGAAAACATGAGCACACATGTATGTAGTGAATGTGGTCATGAAGAACATATTTTTGGTGCTGGCGGTGGTAAAAAAATGGCTAAGCAATATGATGTGGATTTGCTGGGTGATTTACCGCTAGATATTAGAATTCGCGAAGATGCAGATCAAGGACATCCAACTGTTGTTGCTGATCCTGATGGTAAAATTGCAATGGCTTACCATGCGATTGCAGTGCGTGTTGCAGCAAGATTGGCTAAGCAAGGCAAAGATTATTCATCGGCTTTCCCTAACATTGTGATCAAAAACGACTAATCGAGACCTTTTCACGAGTCGTCTTTTCCGCCATGCCGGCGTTAAAAATAGTCTCAAAATGCTCATTTACACATGTAAACTGCGCTTTTTCGACAATTTTTACCTTGTCCTGACGAAAAATACTTATCGTGAAAAGGTCTCTAATCTAATTTTTACTATACAATTTAGCGTAAAATCACGTTATTATTAAGGTTATTCAGAATTAACGAGTAGAAGAATGAGCATAAAGTCAGATAAATGGATCCGTCGTATGGCGGAAGAACACGATATGATTTCACCCTTTGAGCCAGGGCAAGTCCGTGAAGGTGAAAATGGTCGAATGATTTCTTACGGCACATCAAGCTATGGTTATGATGTTCGTTGTTCGAGTGAATTTAAAGTGTTCACTAATATTAATTCAGCGATTGTTGACCCTAAAAACTTTGATGAAGGCAGCTTTGTCGATGTGAATTCTGATGTGTGTATTATTCCACCTAATTCATTTGCCTTAGCAAGAACCGTTGAGAAGTTTAAAATTCCTCGAAATGTATTAACAATATGTTTAGGTAAATCAACTTATGCACGTTGTGGAATCATTGTTAATGTCACACCCTTAGAACCTGAGTGGGAAGGGTATGTAACCTTAGAATTTTCAAACACAACAACATTGCCCGCTAAGATCTATGCTAATGAAGGCATTGCACAGATGTTGTTCTTTGAATCAGATGAAGAATGTGAAACATCCTATGCTGATCGTAATGGCAAGTATCAAGGGCAAGTTGGCGTAACATTACCTAAATCATAATGATGAATATTTTATCAATTACACGTCTTTTAAAACTACTATTGATAACACTATTATTAGTGGGGTGTACGACTGAGCGTGAATCAGATAAGCAATGGGCACACAGTGATTTAAGTAGTTATTCAGCTACTTTTTCACCTGATGGGAAATATGTTTTAGTCGGTGATACTGATGCCCCAGCTAGATTATGGGATATTGAGGCAAACAAAGTTGTTTATACTTGGCAAAATAATAAACAAGTCGGTACAACAACACTTACCGCTTTTTCTGCTGACAGTAAGGTCGCTGCAACTGTTGAGCAGATCGGAACTGTATCGGATGTACAAAACTCTTTTAGGAATGAAGTAGAAATTGTAGAGCAGGATGTGATTGTTTTATGGGAAGTGGCGACAGGCGAGCCAATGATGCGGTTAACATTTCCTGTCAGAATTAAGGCTATAGCCTTGTCTCAGCATGGCGATTATTTACTACTCGCTTTATATGACCGTACCGCTATTTATTTTGATGTAATTGAGAATCGAGTATTACAAATACTTGAGCATGATGGTAAAGCTGTGAACTCACCAATTAATCAACTCATTAATGCTGTTGCATTATCACCCAGTGGAAAATATGCCTTAACGGGTGCTGATGATCGTACCGCTCGATTATGGAAGTTAGAAACAGGTGAGCAGATACGAAGTTGGAAACATGAGAACTCGGTTAATATTGTCGGGTTTTATCCTAAGGGTGGTTATGTTTTAACGGGTGCTGGTAATGGCCAAACTCATTTCTGGAATATGAAAACAGGTGAAGAGAAATATATTCTTCGAACGTCTTCCTTATGGCCAAAAGACAGACCGCTTCCAGATTTTCCGACATTTAAAACAACTATCTCTGCGATTGATTTCTCTGCGGATGGTAAATATCTAGTGACAGGTCACTCATCACGCATGTTATGCCTTTGGAAAGTGGCAACGGGCGATAAGATTGATTGCTGGCAGGTTGCTAGAAAACAAGCATTGCGTCCAGGTGTCGTTTTACAAGCGGTTGCATTTTCTGCTGATGGAAAATCGATCTACAGTGAATCTGGCAATGGCATTGGTCAGAAGTGGAAAATCAAATAGAGACCTTTGCACAAGTCGTCTTTTCCACCATGCCGGCGTTAAAAAGTGTCTCAAAATGCTCATTTACACCTGTAAACTGCGCTTTTTCGACAATTTTTTCCTTGTCCTGATGAAAAATACTTATCGTGAAAAGGTCTCTAATAGTGTTTAAAGTTGTGTTTTTTGTGCCTGAGAGTCACAAGGAGTCGGTGAAAAGAGCAGTGTTTGAACAAGGTGCTGGCCGTTATGACGGCTATGATAGTTGCTCTTGGGAAACGAAAGGGGTTGGCCAGTTTAAACCGTTATCTGGTAGTCAGCCTTTTATCGGACAGCAAGATGAAGTTGAAAGGGTTGATGAATACCGAGTCGAGATGATTTGTTCTGAGCAGGTTATTAAAGCGGTATTATTAGCCTTAATTCATGCACATCCTTATGAAACTCCAGCTTATGAAGTCCAGTCACTAAAAACTCTGGATGATTTTTAATTTTACGAGTGTTTTATGTCATTATCCTCTACACCTAAAGAAACCTTTTTAGCCGATTATCGTGTTCCCGATTATTTGATCGATACTGTGCATTTACATTTTGAGTTAGATGCCTCTGACACACATGTTCGAAGTGTCTTATCCATGCGTAAGAATGTTAAAGGAGCCGGTGGCGACTGTGTGCTCGATGGTGAATATCTTGAACTCGTCTCTGTAAAGATTGATGGACATCAACTACAGGGTAATGAATACCAGCGTACTGATAAATCATTAATCTTATCAGGACTGCCTGATAAGTTTGAGTTGGAAATTGAAACACGTATTGAGCCAGATAAAAATACGGCCTTAGAAGGTTTATATCATTCTGGCTCCTTGTTGTGTACACAGTGTGAAGCTGAAGGTTTTAGACGTATAACGTATTACCTTGATCGCCCCGATGTGATGGCAGTGTTCACTGTATCACTAGTTGCGAATAAAGAACTCTGGCCGATTATGTTAGCGAATGGCAATATGGAAGAGCAGGGGCAGTTTGATGATGGTCGCCATTGGACCAGATGGCATGATCCTCATCCTAAACCCAGTTATTTATTTGCGTTAGTAGCAGGTGATTTATACCGCCAACAAGATCATTTCACCACCCTGTCTGGTCGAGAAGTCAGCTTGCAAATCTATGTCGATCATGAAAATAGCCATAAATGTGATCATGCTTTAGTCTCATTAAAACAAGCAATGCAGTGGGATGAAGAAACCTATGGTCGTGAATATGATTTAGATGTCTTCATGATTGTAGCGGTGAATGATTTTAATATGGGTGCAATGGAGAATAAAGGTCTTAATATCTTTAACTCATCCTGTGTTTTAGCCAGCCCTGAAACAGCCACTGATGCTGATTATCACCGGATTCAAGGGATTGTGGGTCATGAGTATTTTCATAACTGGTCCGGTAACCGAGTTACCTGTCGTGATTGGTTTCAACTTAGTTTGAAAGAAGGGTTTACTGTTTTACGCGATCAGCAGTTTAGCGGAGCAATGAATTCTGTTGCGGTGCAACGTATTGATGATGTGAATCAATTACGCACCATGCAATTTGCTGAAGATGCTGGGCCGATGGCTCATCCGGTTAGACCTGCTTCGTTTATTGAAATAAGTAACTTTTATACCGTCACTATCTATGAAAAGGGTGCTGAAGTCGTTGGTATGATTAAAACGATTGTGGGTGATGAAGGTTTTAGAAAAGGAACCGATCTCTATTTCGATCGTCATGATGGACAGGCGGTGACGACAGATGATTTTGTTAAAGCGATTGAAGATGTAAATGATGTTGACCTTACTCAGTTCAAACGTTGGTATTCTCAGGCAGGCACACCTAAACTAACAGTCAATGGTCATTATGATGTGATGAAACAAACATACACATTAACCATTGAACAAACGTGTCCCATTACACCTGATGAATCAAATCCAGGGGAATCAAATAAAGAAGCTTTCCACATTCCTTTAGCGTTAGGCTTGTTAGATAAAGAAGGATTGCCTCTATTACTTCAGCTTGAAGGTGAGGAAAGAGCCTATGATGACTTTACACGTGTTTTAACGATAAATGAGTCAAGTCATGCCTTTACGTTTATCAACGTTGAATCAGAGCCCGTACCGTCATTATTAAGAGGGTTTTCTGCGCCAGTGAAATTAGACATTCAGCGCAGTAATGCTGAATTAGAATTTTTGATGGTCAATGATAGTGATAGTTTTAATCGCTGGGATGCCGGACAAACATTATTAATTAATACCTTATTAGGCTTAGTGCGTAATGTTCAGCTACAGCAACCATTGAGTTTGAACAAAGGCTTAATAGAACAGTTTTCGACAATTCTAACGAATACAAAAATGGATCCAGCATTGATTGCTAAAATGCTCTCCTTACCGAGTGAAAACTATCTTGCCGCACAAATGGATATTGCTGACGTTGATGCTATTCACACGGCACGTCAGTTTTTGAAGAACAGTCTTGCTCATGGATTAAAGAATGAGTTTAATGCTGTTTATCAGCAACAAAATACACTAGGACAATATCAGTTTAATTCTGCTGACATGGCAAAACGTAGCCTTAAAAACATGTGTTTGATCTATCTAGTGGCGACGAATGATCCGATGCAAACACAGCGGTGTTTAAAGCAGATGAAACAGTCAGATAATATGACTGATACGATAGCTGGCTTAGTGGCATTAGCGAATCAAGCTGGGCCAGAAGGTGAGCATGCTTTGCGTGCATTTTATGAGCAGTGGCAGCATGACCGTTTAGTGGTGGATAAATGGTTAACGGTACAAGCTCAATCACGCTTGCCGGATACCTTGATAAGAATTAAAGGTTTGATGAAACACCCCGCCTTTAATATTAAAAACCCAAACAATGTTCGAGCTTTGATTGGTCAATTTTGTCGTAATAACCCGATTAACTTCCATGCAAAGGATGGTTCTGGTTATCAGTTTTTAGTTGAACAGATTATTGTTTTAAATAAACTCAATCCTCAGGTTGCATCAAGGATGTTAGGTGCATTTAACTCATGGCGACAATATGATGAAAACAGGCAAGGATTGATGAAAAAAGCGTTAACAGATATTGCGAGCCTGCAAGACTTATCGCCTGATGTCTATGAAATTGTGACTAAATATCTGGCAGATTAAAAAGGTTTATTATGTTTACACTTGATCCACGATTAGAACAGGATACGATTCATTTGGGTGAGTTTAAACTCTCTAAAGTGCTGTTAATGAATGATGCTCGTTACCCATGGATAATCCTTGTACCAAAAGTAACGGGGATAACAGAAATTTTTCAGCTTGATAATAATCAACAACAGCAACTTATGCAGGAATCTAACTTTGTTGCTAAAGCTTTAAATAACTTAGTTCAGGCTGATAAAATGAATGTTGCGGCTTTAGGCAATGTGGTCTCACAACTTCATGTTCATCATGTTGCGCGATATCAAGCTGATGATACGTGGCCGGCACCTGTCTGGGGCCAAGGTCAGGCAGTACCTTATAGCGAGCAAGAAAAAACGGCTGTTTGTCAGCAAATTATCTTGGCATTATCAGACTTTTTACAAGATGGCGACTGAACTTCAATTCTATTTAAATATAAGCCGTGAACAGGCAATGCGCTATTACCAAGGAACTGCACGGTTTGTGGTTGTTACAGCAAATAATGGACAAAAAATACAGTTCCCTGCAGAGCATATTCGCTCATTTATTGGGCAAGAAGGGATAGAAGGCCGGTTTAGTATTCAGTTTGATGATAATAATAAACTAATAGGTCTAAGGAGATTGTAGCGCTTATTTTAGTTCTGGAGGACCATCAAGGAACTCCGGTTTAGGTTCACCAATATAATAACCTTGAGCATAGTCCACTCCAAAGGTATGTAATAAAGCGAGTGTTTCAGCATTTTCAACAAATTCAGCAATTGTTTTTTTACCCATACCTTTTGCAACATCAACCAGTGCTTTAACAAATAATTGATCATCTGAATTATGTGCAAGATCAGTAATGAATGAACCATCAATTTTTACAATATCGACGGGTAATTCACGCATGTATCGGAAAGAAGCAAACCCTGTTCCAAAATCATCTAATGAAAATCGGCAGCCAAGTTCATTCATTTGCTCCATTAGCTCTTTAGCTTGTACGATATCAGCAACCGCAGCTGTTTCTGTTAGTTCGAAAATTAAGTGTTTAGGGTTAGCCTTACTTTCGTTTAATAAACGTTTTAATAGTGGCAATAACATAGCATCATCAATAGCATAACCGGATAAATTTAAAGAGAGTGAAATATCTAGGCCCTTTTTATCTAGTTCCGCTTGTTTGCTAATGCCTTGTTGTAAAACGAAGTGATCGATGCTGTTTATCAGTCCCGTTTGCTCGGCAACTTGAATAAAGGTGCCAGGAGGATTAACTGTTCCGTCCTCGTCAATCATTCGAATTAAGACCTCATAGTGGCTTACTGTTCGAGTGCGAATGTCCATTATTGGCTGATAATAAAAAACAAAGCGGTGGTTTTCGAGAGCATCCTCAATTTTTTGTTTCCAAAGTACACGAGTTTCAAGTTGTAAGCGTGTTTGGTCATCAAGGTTGAATTGATGCCATGTATTTTTTCCTCGTGATTTTGCTTGATACATTGCAAGATCGGCATTACTGACTAATTCTTCAATCGATAAGTTTGATAGTGGAAATTGGACGATACCAATGCTGCTTGTAACTTTGTAGCAAACCTCATTAAAGATAAAGTTTATTTCTGAAAAGTGTTGAGCAATTTTTTCTGCTAAAGTGATAGCACCTTCAGAATCGGTGTCTGGTAATATGATGGCAAATTCATCACCACCAAGACGAGCAATGATATCCGTCATTCTAGTAATAGACTGAAGGGTGTTGGCAACTTGTTTAAGTACTTGGTCACCTGCATTATGACCACAGCTATCATTAAGATCTTTGAATTGATCAAGATCGAGGAATAAGAGCGTTCCTTGTTGTTCAAAACGAATGGCCTGACCTAATATTTTTTCAAATTCAATATTAAACTTTCGTCGGTTATATAGCTTAGTGAGTGCATCATGTTCTGCAAGCCAAATAATTTTTTCTTCACTATGTTTTTTGTCTGTGATATCGAGTCCAACCGAAAGAACAACGGATGAATCTGTTGGATGCTCTAAGCTTGAATGCAACCATGAGATGATGCGAAGGCTGCCATCACGGTGTATAAACTCTGATTCTTGTTGATTTACTGCCTTTGGACTATTTTTAAGTTCAATTAATGCTGTTTCAATTTCAGGCCATTGAGCTTGAGGGAAAAAACGACTTATTGGTGAGTTAATAATATCTTTTTCAAAGTAGCCGGTAATTTCTTCAGCAAAATCATTGAATGAGGTAATATTACAATCAGAATCAATGGTGATGATAATTAACTGGGCAGTGTCGATAAGGCTTTTAATGAAATCACGTTCTTGCAATAACTCAACACTACGGTTGTGAAGTGCTTGGGAGCGTTCTTTGACTGAGTTATGTAGCTGTTCTAATTGCACTGTCAGTGCCTGTGTCGATAATTCTAATTGGTCTAATTCATCTAATTTCTGATATTTACCTTCAAGGTGAATAAGTTCACGAACTTGACTGTATTGTTGTTTTGCAAGCATGGGCAGAGCTTGAGATACTGTTGAAAGGCGAGATAAAGGTCTAGAAAGAAAGAAAAAGAGACCACTGCCGAGAATGAGTACGCCTAATAAGGCGATAATAATGTTTCGAATGGTAAGGTCGATAATTTCTTGGCGTTGCTGAGCAATATTGTCAATAATAATAAAAATAGTATTACTGTGATCTTCAGAAGTAATAATACTAAACTCAACGGGTAGATTGCTATTTCGGAAAAGACCATTTTCTTGCGTAATCGTATCGAAAGAATATTGATTAGATAAGGTATGCAAATATTCTATGTTTTCTTTATATGAGGTCAGTGCACTTACATACATATTCCAATTAGGAAGTGAACGATTATTGGATATGTCGATACTCGTATTTTGGCTAAGCACGGCAATGTCAGCGGTAGTTTTATTGGCAAAATCTTGAAGAGTTGTGCTCATGTCATAAGCAAGTAACAAAACAAATTTAGCCTGACCATCATTCAAAATAGGAATGAGATCATATTGTCTACACCCTTGAGTACAGTCAATAATCTTGTGTGGCTGTTCATTTTCAAATGTATTAGAAATGAGAGATTGAATAGAGTTGGGAGCATCTTTCCCCCAGCCCCCAAGCTTATTATTGGACTGGTCAAAGAGTTGTGCTTGAGTCATATGCCACTCTAGTTCGAGTGTTATTTGATGCTTCTCTAAGAGCGTTAATATACCTTTTTTAGAGCCATTACTAGGTGTTAGACTCATTTCAACCATACGTTGAACCTGTTCACTCGTACTTTTCAGCTGCCCGATAAGTTCTTGTTGAAATTCTTGTTGAGATTGAATGCGAGATAATTCAAACTTTTTTTGTAGGTTCCAGTAAGAGAGTAATGGAAAAAGAGCATTAAACAGAAATAACATCATGCCAAAAAGAAGCGCTGCTTTCCACTTGATACTAAAAAATGATTGTTTGGCTAAGCTAGGCATTAGATATTAGCAATCAAAAGCGATAAGAAAGTGACACTGCCAACATATTCCAGTCTCTTTTGGCTGTTGTAATGTTATTTTCAGTAGCTGATAAATAAGCAGTACCTTCATTAATATGATAATCGGCACGAGCTATTAGGTTTTTATTGATATCCCAACGGGAGCCAAGGACCCAATTTTTAGAATAACGACTATGTGAGGGTAAAACAGGTATTGCACCACCAAATGAATCACTTAGTGCTTGTAGTTGGCTGGTAAATTTACGACCATACTTATCGTCTTGGTCAAGGTAGAATAGTTCATTGCGAAGGTATACCTGCCATTGTGGGGATAGTTTATAATTGGCCTCAATCATAAAGCCAAGAGGTTTAGTAGCTGCATTAGTGAATAAGCCACCGATGCCAACAAAGTTTGTTTTTTGAATTGCTAACTCGCTGGTAAATTGCCATTTTTCACCATTAAACTGAACAGATAAAATGCTATAGTCTATTTCTAACGTACCTGAGTTAATCCCTACGACAGGAATTGCTGTATCAGCTACAGTAGCATTAAAATCAAGCTCTAATGATGCAGTACTAGCAGAAAATATCCACCGACCACCATTATGTTCATATATGACTCTTCCTATTAATGCTGGGCGGTTTGACTCTAATTGACCGCCCCAATCTTGACCTAAATAAGTAATTTCTACATTGTTATCTGGTATTGGATACCCCAAGCCACCTTGAATAAGCAATGTGCCATTTGATAGGAAATATTCACCATAAAAATGCAGACCATCTGCAGACATCGTTAAGTCTCTAACTTTATCAAAGTAAATAACTTGAGAAGTAAATACACCTTGGCGAGTGTGGGCAACATCACGCGTATCATTGTAAAGTCCAAGAGGATTCTTTATTCGTCCTAGATAAAAACCTAAACGACCTTTCATTGATGATATTAAGTTTATATCTAATAGAGCATAATCAATACGAGGGCTACCATTATCCATATCTCCAGCCTGTCTGGATAAAACTTGCCCTGCAATACGAATTTTAGGGGAGAGCTGTAAGCTAGCATTAATACCTAACTCAGTGAAATCGGCACTACCATGCTTGCTGTTGCCATAAAAATTATTATCGGTGGTAAATATTAGTCCCTGAGAGGCAAACCCGTGTATTTGGAGACTATCTAACCAACTATTATTTTCATCAGCAGATACTATTGTTGAGATATATAAGAATAGGTAAAGTAGATTTTTCATAATGTTTCACCTAAAATTTTAACAGATGAATTAACTTTTCCAGGCAGTATATAACCAATAGCGCCTTTGGTTTGGGCTACTCGTTCTAACATTTCTTGTTCAGATTTTACTGTAATGGGTGCTACTCCCGTACCTGAAAATACTTGCCGATCCCATACTCGACGGAGTTGGTAGGGAAACATGCCTAAGATATGTTTACAAAAGGAGGTATGTGTTGGGTTTCTATCATCGAGCACAAACACTTTAAGGGCTGAGCCATCTGGCCATTGTGGTGTTCGCATTGCAAAAATGGCGCGAAGATTATTACGAGATAGTTGTATGTTGTTATTTTGAGGGTGGACAATTAATACTTGTGCAGCAAGATTCGGTGCCGTTATTAGGCATCCAATCAGCAAGCTGTAGTTAAATAGTTTTGTCATTTACAATCCTTTTTAATAACCCTCAGAATTGTACGCTGATACCGGTGGTTATGACAAGCGGGAGAGTGGTTTGTTTTTACTGTTTTTGCTGTAATGCAATTTAGTATTAGAAAGTAAATCAGGCCAGCTATGCTTATTTTTACCTAGGTATTGCCACCAAAATCCTAGGCCAGCAGGTAGCCATGAAATTATCGCAATGGCAAATCGTATAAAGGCAGATTGCCAAGTGATTTCACTATTATCATAACTAATAAGCTTGATTTTCCAGCTACGCATGCCTAAAGTTTGGCCACCATGAGTCCAAAACCAGCCATAAAATAAAAAGCTAACGGCAAGTAAATACAGTAAGAAAAAAGGATTCCCCTGACCAATTGCTTCACCACCATTAAGTGTTACGGCAATAAGTCCCGCTAATAGCAATATAGCGAGTAGCAAGAATGTATCGTAAAGCATGGCTGCAAAGTGACGAAGTAAACTAGGTCGGCAGTACTCTTCTGAAATAGTAGACATATATGTGTAATTTATTTTGGCTGGGATAGCGACATAAAGTATCATTATTCCTTTATTAATGTGAATTGGAATGACCATGTTGCAATTGATCGGCCGATCGGCTTTTTCTGCGTTTCGTTTAGACAAGTTATTAGCTACAGTACAAGCCTCTGTTGATGGTGTCTTAAATATCCGTAGTGAATACCGCTATTTCATTGAGGTAGAAGGCGATAGCGAGCTAAAGTCAACAGAGAAATCTGTTCTAGAAACACTACTTGAAGCTGAATTACGTACGACAGAAACAGCCGAGAATGAATGCTTTTTCTTAGTGACTCCTCGTCCTGGAACAATCTCTCCGTGGTCATCTAAGGCAACAGATATTGCGCATAATAGTGGCGTGAGTAATATTTTACGTATTGAACGTGGTGTTGCTTTCTATGTGGAAACTCAAAATTCATTGTCGGCCGCAGCAAAAAATAAGCTTAGACAATTATTACATGACCGTATGATTGAGACGGTATTTGATTCAGATGATGAAGTTGATCGTTTGTTCACTCATGGTGAATCTCGTCCATTGGTCGCTGTTGATATTTTAAATGGTGGTCGTGAGGCGCTTGTTGTTGCGAATAAAACAATGGGCTTGGCATTAGCTGAAGATGAAATTGATTATTTAGTTGATAATTTCACTGGTCTAAATCGTAACCCGAACGATATTGAATTGATGATGTTTGCTCAAGCAAACTCAGAGCATTGCCGTCATAAGATCTTTAGTGCTGATTGGATTGTGGATGGTAAAAACCAACCTCATACTTTATTCAATATGATCCGTAATACGCATGCCTTGCATCCTGAAGGTGTGATCACGGCTTATAGTGATAATTCATCAGTTATTGAAGGTGCAAAAAGTCACCGTTTTCATGTTGATATGGCAAACAATCAATATAGTTATCAAGGTGAAGCTCAGCATATTTTGATGAAGGTTGAAACACATAACCATCCAACTGCTATTTCTCCGTTCCCGGGTGCGGCTACAGGTGCCGGCGGTGAAATTCGTGATGAAGGTGCAACGGGGCGAGGCTCTAAACCAAAAGCAGGTTTAACGGGGTTTTCTGTATCAAACCTTAATATTCCGGGCTTTGAACAGCCTTGGGAAACACCCTATGGCAAGCCTGCACGAATGGCATCTGCAAAAGAAATTATGCTAGATGGACCTTTAGGTGGTGCTGCCTTTAATAATGAGTTTGGTCGCCCTAATTTATGTGGTTACTTTAGAACGTATGAGGCATTAGTGCCTTCAGCTGATGGTTTTGAAGTGCGTGGTTATCACAAACCTATTATGGTTGCGGGTGGTATGGGAACGATTCGACCACAACATGTTAAAAAGAATATTTTTGAACCAGGTGTACAGCTCATTGTTTTAGGTGGCCCTGCAATGTTAATTGGTTTGGGCGGTAGTGCCGCTTCATCAGTTACATCAGGTACCAGTGATGAGGGCTTAGATTTTGCCTCAGTTCAACGTGGTAACCCTGAAATGGAGCGGCGTTGTCAGGAAGTCATTGATCGTTGTGTTGCCTTAGATGATCAAAATCCAATCATTGCTATTCATGATGTAGGTGCAGGTGGTTTATCCAATGCCTTCCCTGAATTAGTTGATGATAGTGGTCGAGGCGGACGATTTGAATTACGCATTGTGCCAAATGATGAATCAAGTATGTCGCCAATGGAAATTTGGTGTAATGAATCTCAAGAACGCTATGTATTAGGTGTGGCTCCTGAGCGTGTTAAAGACTTTCAAGACATTTGTGAACGTGAGCGTTGCCCGTGGGCTGTAGTAGGTGATGTGACGGAAGAACAGCATTTATTGGTAGGTGATGCTGATAATGATAATAATCCGGTTGATATGCCGTTATCATTATTATTAGGTAAGCCGCCTAAAATGCTTCGTGATGTAAAACATCATACTTTCACTAAACCTGAGTTGGATTTGACTGATGTTAAGGTCGATGAAGCTTTAGAACGTGTTCTAAAATTACCTGCGGTTGCGAGTAAGAACTTCTTAATAACAATTGGTGATCGCAGTGTTACCGGCTTAGTGGCTCGTGATCAAATGGTCGGTCCATGGCAAGTGCCTGTGGCTGATTGTGCGGTGACATTAGCGGACCATCATGGTTTTCAAGGTGAAGCAATGTCAATGGGTGAACGTGCACCATTAGCATTAATTGATGCGCCTGCATCAGGTCGGATGGCGGTAGGTGAATCAATCACCAATATTGCAGCTGCAACTATTGCAACAATGGGTGATATTAAGCTGTCAGCTAACTGGATGGCTGCATGTGGCCATACTGGTGAAGATGCTCTCTTATACGATACGGTGAAGGCTGTGGGCATGGAATTATGTCCAGAGTTGGGTATTGCAATCCCCGTCGGTAAAGATTCTTTATCGATGAAAACGGTTTGGCAGGATGATGGTGAAAGTAAATCCGTTATATCACCACTTTCATTAATCGTAACCGCCTTTGCTCCTGTTACGGATGCGGCTAAAACATCAACACCACAATTACGAACAGATCATGGCGATACCGATCTTATTTATATTGATTTAGGTAAAGGTCAAAACCGCCTTGCCGCTTCTGCTTTAGCACAAGTATATGGTCAAGTTGGACATCATGGTCCTGATTTAGATGATCCAGCACTATTGAAACACTTTTTCTACTCAATTCAGCAATTGAAACAAGATGATCTATTACTTGCTTACCATGACCGTAGTGATGGTGGCCTAATTGGAACATTAGTTGAAATGGCATTCGCAGGACATTGTGGTTTAGATATTAATTTATCGGGCCTAGGTGAAGCCTTACCATTGTTATTCAATGAAGAATTAGGTGCGGTTATTCAAGTTCGTCATTGTGATGTTGAAGATGCCCTATCAATCTTAAGAGAACAAGATTTATCTCATCACAGCCATGTTATTGGCTCATTACGAGAAGATGGACAGATTGTTATTAATGTCGATGGGGATGAAGTGATTAACGAATCACGAGTGACATTGCAACGTTTCTGGACTGAAACAAGTTACCAAATGCAGATGTTACGTGATAATCCAGAGTGTGCGAAACAAGAGTTTGATACATTATTAGATGAAGATGACACGGGTTTATATGCTGACTTAAGCTTTGATGCGGATGAACATATTGCTGCATCACTTATTGTTAGTGGTGTTCGACCTAAAATGGCTATTTTGCGTGAGCAAGGTGTGAATGGTCAGATAGAAATGGCGGCATCATTTGATCATGCTGGTTTTACGGCTATTGATGTTCATATGAGTGACATTCTTGAAGGCCGTGTGGATTTGGCTGACTTTAAAGGATTAGTCGCGTGTGGTGGTTTCTCATATGGTGATGTCTTAGGTGCGGGTCGAGGTTGGGCAAGTACAATTCTGCACAATGATAAAGCAAGAAAACAGTTTAGTGACTTCTTTAACCGTAAAGATACATTTACATTAGGTGTCTGTAATGGTTGTCAGATGTTATCTCAACTTAAAGAGTTGATTCCGGGTAGTGAACATTGGCCTCGTTTTGAGCGTAATGTATCTGAGCAATTTGAAGCACGTTTCTCATTAGTTGAAATTGTTGAATCACCATCCGTGTTATTAAAAGATATGGCGGGTTCAATCATGCCAATTGCTGTTGCTCATGGTGAAGGTCGTGCAGACTTTTCTACAACAGGCTCACAAGCTGATGCACTCATTGCGATGCGTTATGTGGATCATGCCGGTAATGCAACAGAAACATATCCTCAGAACCCGAATGGTTCCCCAGAAGGGATTACATCACTCACAACGATAGATGGTCGTGTGACTATTATGATGCCGCATCCTGAACGTGTAACGCGCTCAGTACAGCATTCATGGCACCCTGATGATTGGGGCAAAGATGGTCCATGGTTAAGACTTTTCCACAATGCGAGAAAGTGGGTAGGCTAATATAAAAAGGGAGCTTCGGCTAAGTCATTACAATAAGGTTTTGAAGTTTTATAATAATAAACCCCAGCTATCAATGGACAAGGTGATACTGGGGGTTATTGTTGTCTGAGAAGAAATGTTCTGAACAATAAAAGCTATACGTACTACGGTCTATCGGCTAGTAATTATTTAAACTGAATTTGAGATGATTTAATGATAATAGGTATTATTTTAGAGAAATTAATATACATTGGAATTCTGATAACTGTTTTTGTTATTTTCAGGAGAGCTTCTCGCAATACTATAAAAGCCTTTCTTTGGACATTTACTGCTGGAGTTACGTTGTTTTTGACAATGTTATCTGCGGAGCTCACATCATCTAATGGGCAATATTTGTTAAAAAATATAACGGGAATAGCGCCATCAGAAGCATCAGAGGTTTTATTTAGTGTGCTAGCGTTAATGCTACCAATTTTATGGCTGGTTTTCTTTATTAGGGCGCTTAAAACGTATGCGAGTTCTACCAAAACCTAAGCATTAACCTCAACACTTTGCTACTTAACCTGAATTCTGGATAAGGATAGTCAGCAATATGATAATTTACAATGACTGGTGAACAGTCTCTGTTTGAAATAGATAAAATAACCGTGAACCAAATGACCAGTGCCTTTATTTTAGTGGATATCAAGGCAGATTTACGCAGCAATAGCAAGCTACTGGAAGTAAATCTAACACGGAGAGCCGCTAAAATAAAGGTGCTGGATGGCTTTGCTTATCCAGAATTCAGGTTACTTATTTCTGCTGGCGACGTAACAACACAAAAACAGCACCAGCACCACCTGCTTCAATAGGTGTGGAACAAAAAGCTAATACATTTTCTTCTTGCTGTAACCAAGCATTAAGCTTTGTTTTTAGTACGGGTTGATTATCTTTTGACCCCCAACCTTTGCCATGAATAATTCGTATGCATCGAATACGTTCTAGTCTACATTGATAAATAAATTCGGCTAGCTCCTGATGGGCAATAGGAATAGTCATACCGTGGAGGTCTAGTTCTGCATCAAGCGTTAATTGCCCTGCACGAAGTTGATTGAACAAACGATCTTGAACACCACTACGTTGGAAGCTTAGTATTTCTTCATTTCCTACTGTTTTGAGTTCAAATTCTTCTGAATATAAACTATCAATAGAATAATCTTTTTCTGTTTTCTTCGGCAGTGGTAATGGTTCAATAACCGTCTTTTTACGGTGGATTTGTTTTTGCTCTATAGGTTGAACTGCTTTCATTTCTTGATGAAATAAAGTCATATCATCAAGCGGTTCAGCTTTATCAACTGAAGCCTTCTTAAATATCTCGTTTTTAGGAGGAAGCTTCATCTTTCTCAGCTTGAATTAATGCCACAATAGTCCAGCCATTTTCAGGTGTCATTTCATGGGTTGCAGTAAAAAAATGTAAGCGTTTTTTGCTGTCAAAAGCGAATAGGGGAAGTGAACGTTTGCCATATTCATTTTGATAGTCTTCAAAGGTGAAATTTTCACTAAGACCTGTGCCTTTGATATTGGCATCTTGAGCTACAAGGCTTGCTAGTTTTGAATAAGTGATGTCATTACCAAATAAAACATGTGAGTTATGACTGACCGTTGTTCGTGAAGCTTGTTCTGAGCTGGAGCTATCTTTTTCTGATAATAGGGAATAGATATTATTACCTCCAAATTCTGGACGATATCGCAAGCCTGCAAGCGCATTGAGTTCTTTTTGAGGCGTTAGGGTCAGTACTTGCCCTAAGCCAATAAGGTCTAAATGACGATCGGCATGTTCTGATACGGCATTACCATAATAAGTATCAAGACCTTCCATGCGGGCAGCTTTTACATTGGTCCAGCTAGCATCGGTTAAGCGAGTACGATAATCATTGTCATTCAGTGCTTTTGCAATCAGCCTTGCGACAGGATTTGCCCCAATAATTAGGAAACCTTTATCTTCCGGTTCAGCAACGCCTAGCTTGTTAGCAATGAACTTTGCTGTAGAGCCTTGTAAAAATACGGTGCCAATAATAATCGTGAACGCTAATGGCACAAGTAGTTCTGCATTCTCAATGCCTAAATCTTGTAGTTTAATAGCAAACAGGGCACTGACTGCTGCTGCAACGATACCACGTGGACCGATCCAGCTAATTAGGGTTTTTTCCTGCCACGTTAAATCTGAACCCAATGTTGAAATAAATACTTTGATCGGACGAGCAAGAAATTGAATAATAAGGAATAGCATGAAACCTGCGACGCCAATCGCTTCAAATTGTGCAAAGTCTAAGCGTGCTGCTAATAGAATAAACAGCCCTGAAATTAATAAAATACTCAGGCTTTCTTTGAAATCGAGAATATCTTCAATTTGAACACCTTTCATATTAGCAAGCCATATGCCCATAACAGTGACGGTTAACAAACCTGACTCTTCAGATAGGTGATTTGATAATGCAAATACGGCAAATACAAGTGTTAATGTTGCCACATTATGGAGGTATTCAGGCATCAGGTGTTTGCGTAAAACAAGACCCAGTAGTTGACCTGCAATAGCACCAATGACACACCCTACAAGAATTGTCTTACCGAAGGTTAGAAAGGTATGTGTTAATGAGGTTGCCCCATGACCTTGGCTTGAAAGAATAAATTCAAATACGAGTACGGCGAGAATAGCTCCGATAGGATCGATGGCAATACCTTCCCAACGTAAGATGTTGGAAATTTTAGCATTTGGACGAACGGTTCTTAGCATTGGCACAATAACCGTTGGCCCTGTGACGACCATGAGTGCGCCGAATAGCAAGGATAATTCCCATGAAAAATGGAGTAAAAAGTGGGTAGCAACCGCAATAATTGCCCAAATAATAGCGACACCTATTGTTAATAGGTTTCGAACCACTTTTTGTAAATCACGAATCTGATCAAAACGAAGGGTTAAGCTGCCTTCAAATAAGATGATGGCGACACAAAGTGACACTATGGGAAATAGTAAGTCACCAAATAATGCATCAGGATCTAACCAGCCTGTTAAAGGGCCTAGTACTAGACCTGCAAGTAATAGAAATACAATAGCGGGGAGTTTTACCCACCAAGCGAACCATTGACTGAGCGTCGCAACAACGCCAATAACAGATAATGCAATGACTGCATGTTCTTCCATGAATGTACCTTGGATCTATAATTTAGGAACCTGAATTCTAACGCATAAGCTTAATTTCAGCACGACGATTATGAGCTCGGCCTGATTTAGTTTTATTTGTTGTGCTAGGGATGAATTCACGATGATGTGAGGTGATAATCATATTTTCTGGTACTTCACATTCTTCGACTAAATAGTTTTTGACGGAAAGAGCGCGAGCCTCAGAAAGGGGAATGTTAAGTCGTTTTCGACCATGATTATCGGTGTGTCCGTTAATATCAATACGTTTAACACTACTATCGACTCTGATGTAATCTCCAATACGCTGAAGTGCTGCTTGACTATTAGGGCTGAGTTCTGCACCTTCGAGCGGAAAATAAAGTGTCAACTGTTGTACATCTTCAAAGGTATCGGGGTGCATATTAGCTAAACATTGCTGAAATGCAGGCATCGAATCCGTGAGATGAATCGTGGATAAAAGAGCACTAATTTCTTTCGTGGCATTGTGGCTGCGGTAGCGAATTGTTGGGAAGCGACCTTCTTGCATATGAGTTAATGCTTGTTTGGCGAGTTCTCCAGAAAGGGTGAATACTGTTTGATTATTTTCTGTTGGCATTGAAATAAGTGAAAGTCTTTCATCGCTATTTTGCCAAGGTGCTTGAGCTATTTCAAAACGGACATTTGTTTGTGTCGCTGGATAAGATTTAGTGGTGAAAATAAGGCTAAACATCCCACCGGCTTGCCGACTAAATTTAGCATCACCAAAATCAGTAATTGTTTGCGTTAAGGTGCACTCTAAAGGTGATTCAATAACTTGCCACTGTGTATCAGTGAGAGGCGCCTGAAACTGCTCTGCATGAACAAGGGAAGTTAATAATATAAAAGCAAAAGTGATGTATTTCATGGTGTTTTAGTATTGTATGAGTGAATGGATAGGATAATCATTAATTTTTTGGCGACCGTCAAGCATTGCTAACTCAATAACAAATGCACAGGCAACGACTTCGCCGCCTAATTTTTCGACTAATTGGCAACTTGCTTTTGCTGTACCGCCTGTAGCAAGAAGATCATCGATAAGAAGTATGCGATCGCCCGCTTTAATAGCGTCAATATGGACTTCAAGACTGGCTTCCCCATATTCAAGTGAATAATCAACAGATTGCACGTCATAAGGGAGTTTTCCGGGCTTTCTTAATGGTATAAAGCCGATGCCTAATTCCCATGCAGCAATGCTTCCAAAGATAAACCCTCGCGCCTCCATACCGGCAACCGCAGTAATGTTTTTATCTCTAAAGGGTTTAATCAATCCTGATATAGCAAGTCGTAAGCTAGCAGGGTCTTGTACTAAAGGCGTGATGTCTTTAAATACAATTCCTGGTTTAGGAAAGTCTGGAATATCGCGAATTTTGTCTTTTAATCTATCCATATTTAAGCAATCTAGTGAGAGTTACCTTATTATATCGGCTGAAAGTGCCGTGACTGTAACATGAGATTAAATAAATGAGGTGTATTGTGAGTTTAAATACAATAAATAAGATTGCATTAATAGTGGTGCTACTGAGTTTGTTGACAGGCTGTTTAGGGCTGGGAAGTAAAGATGATGGAGACGACGATTCACCTCATTATTACATTATCGATGTGGATCGAGGGGCTATTGCCAAAAATTTTGAAAAAAACCTTGTTTTACGAATCAAACCCGTAAAAATCACCTCTCACTTTCGTGGACAAAATGTGGTGTTCAGAATTGATGAGAATGAATATCAACGTCAAGTGACGCATCAATTTTTCTCTGAACCTGAAGAAATGTTCACAGGACAAATTCAGCGTTGGTTACAAAAAAGTGGCTTGTTTAGCCAAGTCATTATGGGTGATGGTGATGGTGATGCTGAGATGGTCTTAGAAGTTGCAGTGACTAAACTTTATGGTGATAAGCGAGAACAGTTTTCTCCGCAAGCTGTCATGGAAATGCAGTTTTTCTTAATGTCAGCTGATGACACTAATCAACAGCTACTTTTTCAAACAGGGCTTAGAATTGATGTTGATATTGAAGAAACAACAGCGCCACATGTTGTAAAAGGCTGGAAGCAGGGACTCGAAGAGTTGTTAGCAACCGTAGAGGACGATTTAAGCGGTTATTTTTCAAAACATAGACCTTAGTATGACTTTGATCTAAATGTGCAGTAAATAGCTTTAAATGGTAGTATTGACGCCTAGAAATTTAACTATCTGGATGATGAACTAAATGGCTGATATTGCTTTTGAATTAGAACCCATCAACATTGAAGATGAGATGAAACAATCTTATCTTGATTATGCAATGAGTGTAATTGTTGGACGTGCTCTACCTGATGTTCGTGATGGCCTTAAACCCGTACATAGACGTGTGCTCTTTGCGATGCGTGAGTTGGGTAATAATTGGAATAGTTCATACAAAAAATCGGCACGTATTGTCGGTGACGTTATCGGTAAATATCATCCACATGGTGATACGGCTGTGTATGACACGATGGTACGGATGGCTCAGCCTTTCTCAATGCGTTATCTATTGGTCGATGGTCAAGGCAACTTTGGGTCAGTTGATGGTGATTCACCTGCTGCGATGCGGTATACCGAAGTTCGCATGGCTAAAATCACCCATGAAATGTTGGCGGATCTGGATAAAGATACGGTTGATTTCACTGCCAACTATGATGAATCTGAATACGAACCTTCTGTTTTACCAACAAAAATCCCTACATTATTAGCTAATGGTTCATCAGGTATTGCTGTGGGTATGGCAACCAATATTCCGCCACATAATCTGACGGAACTTTTAAATGCCGTCATTGCCATGATTGATAACCCAAGTATCGATTTAGCAGGGTTGATGCAGTATATCCCTGGGCCTGATTTTCCAACGGCAGCTATGATTAATGGTGCAAGTGGGATTGCTGAAGCTTATCGTACAGGTCGTGGCCGTGTTCATATTCGTGCCCGTGCAGATATTGAAACAAATGAGAGTACAGGACAGCAAAGTATTGTTGTTCACGAACTGCCTTACCAAGTAAATAAAGCCCGCTTATTAGAAAAAATTGCTGAGCTTGTTAAGGATAAAAAAATTGAAGGTATTTCAGGCCTACGCGATGAATCTGACAAAGATGGTATGCGTATGGTTGTGATACTTAAACGTGGTGAAGTGCCAGAAGTTGTTTTAAATAACCTTTATAAACAAACACAAATGCAAACTGTGTTTGGTATTAATATGGTGGCGATTGTTGATGGTCAGCCTAAATTATTAGGCTTGCAACAGATTCTTGATGCTTTTGTACGTCATCGTCGTGAAGTAGTTACACGTCGTTCACTATTTGAATTACGTAAAGCACGTGATCGGGCCCATATATTGGAAGGCTTGGCCACTGCCTTAGCCAATATTGATGAAGTGATTGAGATGATTAAATCATCAAGCAGTCCTGCAGAAGCGAAAGAAGCTTTGTTAGATCGTGGTTGGGCATCAGAAATGATTCTGGAAATGTTAGGTGCTGCGGGTGCAGAAGCCTCTCGTCCAGAAGGTTTGGCAGAAGAAATGGGCTTGATTGAAGGGCTATATCATCTGTCGCCAATACAAGCACAAGCTATTCTTGAAATGCGCCTACATCGTTTAACTGGATTAGAGCAAGATAAGATCCTTGATGAATATCGTGAAGTATTAGAAGAAATTGCTAAGTTACTCGCTATTTTGAGTGATCCAGATAATTTGATGGCGGTTATTCGTGGTGAGCTTGTTAAGGTGAAAGAAGAGTTTGGTGATGAGCGACGCACTGAAATTTTAGATGCTCATCTCGACTTAACACTAGAAGATCTTATTACCGAAGAAGAGATGGTGGTGACTTTATCTCATGCTGGTTATGCAAAAACTCAGCAATTAGATACGTATCAAGCTCAACGCCGTGGTGGTAAAGGTAAATCTGCCACATCAATGAAAGATGAAGACTTCATTGAACATCTATTTATTGCGAATACGCATGATACCTTATTGTGTTTCTCGAGTACTGGTAAAGTGTACTGGAAAAAAGTGTATGAATTACCGCAAGGTGGTCGTGCAGCACGAGGAAAACCAATTGTTAATATCTTACCGTTAGAAGAAGGCGAGCAAATTAACGCTATTTTGGCTGTTCGTGAATTTGATGCAGATAATTATATCTTTATGGTAACGGCATCAGGAACAGTGAAGAAAACACCTTTAGAAGCCTATTCTCGTCCACGAGCCAACGGAATTATTGCCGTTGATTTGAAAGATGATGATCAGCTTATTAGTGTTGAATTAACCGATGGTCAATCTGACATCATGTTATTTAGCTCAAACGGTAAAGTCATTCGTTTCCCTGAAACAGATGTTCGCTCAATGGGACGTGTTTCTCGTGGTGTACGTGGAATGCGCTTACCTGAAGGTGTGAACATCATCTCAATGATTATTGCGAACTCTGAAGATGGTGCAATTCTAACCGCGACGGAATTTGGCTTTGGTAAACGTACTAACCTAGAACAATATCGTGTTCAAGGTCGAGGTGGTAGCGGTATTATCTCTATCCAAACATCAGAACGTAATGGTGGTGTTGTTGGGGCTGTTCAAGTTCGCGAAGAACATCAAATCATGTTGATTACTGATGGTGGTACTTTAGTGCGTACGCCAGTAAAAGATGTTTCGATTGTGGGTCGTAATACACAAGGTGTGAAACTAATTAATTTAACGAAGAAAGAGAAATTAGTTGGTTTAGAACGTGTATTAGAAGACGATGATAATTCTGATGGCGACTCTGAAGGTGATGATACAGAAGTAACAACAGAAGAATAAGCTATTGAAACCATATAATTTTAGTGCGGGGCCGGCAATGTTACCGGCTGCAGTAATGGAAAAAGCCCAACAAGAAATGTTGGACTGGCATGACACAGGCATGTCGGTGATGGAGATGAGTCATCGTGGGCCAGAATATACTTCGATTGCACGGCAGGCAGAAGCTGATTTACGTGAATTGATGGCTATTTCTGATGATTATGCGGTGCTGTTTTTACAAGGTGGTGCATCAAGTCAATTTGCAATGATTCCGATGAATTTATTGCGTGGAAAAACGAAAGCTGATTATTTCAATACCGGAGCATGGTCTAAGAAAGCAATTGCTGAAGCAAAAAAATACTGTGATGTGAATATTGTTACTGATTCAAGTGATAATAACTGTACAACTATTGCTGAACCATCAACATGGCAGTTTTCAGATGATGCTGCCTATGTACATTACACGGTTAATGAAACGGTTCATGGCTTAGAGTTTGATGATATTCCTGATACGGGAAATATTCCTCTAGTTGCTGATTTATCATCAACGATATTATCTCGACCTATTGATGTTAGTCGTTTTGGCATGATTTACGCTGGGGCGCAGAAGAATATTGGCCCAGCAGGTCTTTGTATTGTGATTGTTAGGCGTGATTTGTTGGGTAATACACTAGAGAACACACCCACGATGTTTGATTATCAGATCCATGATAACAATGGTTCAATGTATAACACACCCGCTACTTATAGTTGGTATTTAGCAGGCTTAGTATTTGATTGGTTAAAAAAGCAGGGTGGTTTAAAATCCATGGCTGCAATTAACCAACGTAAACAAGAAAAATTGTATAAAGCAATTGATAACAGTAACTTTTATCAAAACCCAGTCGATGAACGTTATCGCTCATGGATGAATATACCTTTTACCTTAGTTAATAATAATCTTGATGCCCAGTTCTTATCTGAGGCAAAATTAGCAGGACTATTAACTTTAAAAGGTCATAAAACGGTTGGTGGTATGCGAGCAAGTATTTATAATGCTATGCCAGAAGACGGGGTTGATGCTTTAATCTCTTTTATGTCTGAATTTGAACAACAACACGGTTGATGACGATGAGTGAAAAAGACGCTTTACACGCCATTCGTACTAAGATTGATGAAACAGATAAACAAATTCAAAAATTGCTAAATGCTCGTACAGCAATGGCCGAAGAAGTTGCTAAAATAAAAATCGCGAATGGTGAGCAAATAAATGATTTTTATCGTCCTGAACGTGAGGCAATGGTATTACGCCAAGTTATGGAACGCAATGAAGGACCATTAGCAGATGAGGAAATGGCGCGCCTGTTTCGTGAAATAATGTCTGCCTGTCTTGCTGCTGAAAAACCATTACAAGTCGCTTATTTAGGACCAGAGGGATCTTTCACACAAGCTGCAGCAGTCAAACAATTTGGTGGTTCGGTTCAACTTCAGTCCATGTCGACAATTGCTGATGTCTTTCATGCTGTTGAAGCCGGTAATGCTAGTTATGGTGTTGTTCCTGTTGAGAATTCAACAGAAGGCATGGTTTCTCATACTTTGGACCGTTTTATTAATACACCACTGAAAATCAATGGTGAAGTATCGCTTCGTATACATCATTATTTATTGAGTAAATCGACTAAACTAAGTGACATTGCAACGGTATATGCACATCCTCAAGCCCTAGCTCAATGTAAAAATTGGTTAAGAGAACATTTACCTGAATGTGAACTTGTTGCTGTTAACAGTAATTCTGAAGCCGCTAAAAAAGTAAGTGCTGAACCTAATGCTGCCGCGATTGCTGCAAATCGTGCCGCTGAGATCTATGAACTATCAGTTTTAGCAAGAAATATAGAAGATGAAGCTGATAATACAACTCGCTTTCTTATTATTGGCTCGCAAGATGTTGGGCCTTCAGGTCAGGATAAAACAGCGTTATTAGTTTCAACTAAGAATAAACCCGGTGCATTACAAATCTTACTTAAACCATTAGCGGACAGCGGTATTAGTATGACGCGTATTGAATCTCGTCCTTCGCGAAAAGGAATTTGGGAATATGTCTTCTTTATAGATATTGAAGGACATTGTCAGGATAAATCCGTTGCTGAGGCATTAACATTATTAGAGAAAGAATCATCAATGTGCCGAGTATTAGGCTCTTATCCTAAGGCGGTATTGTAATGAAATTAGTATTAGCCAACCCTCGTGGGTTTTGTGCCGGTGTCGATCGTGCTATTGAAATTGTTGAGCGTGCATTAGAGTTATTTGGTGCGCCGATTTATGTGCGACATGAGGTGGTGCATAATCGCTATGTTGTTGATGGTTTGCGTGAAAAAGGTGCTATTTTCATTGAAGAGCTATCAGATGTCCCTGATGATAGTACCCTTATATTTAGTGCACACGGCGTGTCTAAAAAAGTGCAAGCAGAGGGGGAACTGCGTGGCTTAAAAGTATTTGATGCAACATGTCCACTTGTAACCAAAGTGCATCTGGAAGTTGCTCGTTATGAAAAACAAGGACGGGAATGCGTGTTGATTGGACATGCTGGCCATCCTGAAGTTGAGGGAACAATGGGGCAATATACCTCTAAAGACGGTGGAATGTATTTAGTAGAGACGCCTGAAGATGTTGCTAAGCTGAAAGTGAAAAAGCCTGATGAACTTTCTTTTGTTACTCAAACAACTTTATCTGTTGATGATGCTTCAATTGTGATTGATGCGCTGAGAAAAACCTTCCCTAATATTGAAGGGCCACGAAAAGATGATATTTGTTATGCAACACAAAACCGTCAGGATGCAGTAAAGAATTTAGCAAAACAATGTGATTTAGTTCTGGTTGTGGGATCTAAAAACAGTTCTAATTCCAACCGATTACGTGAACTTTCTGATAAATTAGATACGCCTGCATATTTGATTGATGATGCCGATGATATTAATCCGGAATGGTTAAAAGACAAAGAGGTTATTGGTCTAACAGCCGGTGCTTCAGCTCCGGAGATTTTAGTCCAAAATGTTGTTAAACGATTAAAATCTCTAGGTGTTTCACAAGCGGATGAAGATCAAGGTCAACGTGAAACGGTTGAGTTTTCTTTGCCTAAAGCATTAAAGATCGATACATCTAAGCTTTCTAACTAGACTTTAATTATGCCATTTCTGCCCGTATTATTATGGACTGATATTCTTATTTACCTACTACTTTCAGTAGTCGTTGGCTTTGCCTTTTATATCCGTAGTCGTCCGCATCTAATAACGCCATGGAAATTTGTATTTAAGAAAAAGCGTGGCGTTATTTCAGTCATGATTTTAGTTTGCTATGTGCTGATTGGTGGGCTAGATTCTGTACATTTTCGTTTAGCGCTTCCAGACAATGTGGAGAATGATGAGCAACACTATTCAACTAAAGTGACTACGCTGCTCGATTTGGCAATACTACCCTTGCGTGAGCAAGTTGAGAAGACTTATTCATCACCTTTTGCAACGCGCTTATTTATGCGAGAAATGCAACAAACGGAGTCTGGAAGTGTTAAGTTTGATTATGCCAAATTGCTTTATGCAGGAGCCCATTTAGATAATGAACAGGATAAGTGGGCAGATATTCAATCTACCGTGCTAACAAGCTCTTTAGGGGCGGTTGTTATATGGTCTATTTTATTAGTAATGCTTATCATCTTTAGTTGCAGAAAGCATAATCTAACATTGAAGGCCGCGATAAATAAACTGAGCTTGGGGCAATCAGAATATCCACTTCGAACCATATTGTTTATGTTGCTCGTATTATTAATATTTTCTTTCAACCTGGTTGCTTTAAGCTCTGTTTATCATGTTCTTGGCACTGATAAAGTCGGTCAAGATGTTTTATATCAAACTTTTAAAAGTGTTCGGACAGGTTTAGTTATTGGCAGCTTAACCACTTTGATTATGTTACCTTTTGCGCTCTTTATGGGAATTGCAGCAGGCTATTTTAAAGGTTGGATTGATGACTTAATTCAGTATATTTATACGACCTTAAATTCGATACCAGGTGTCTTATTGATTGCTGCTGCCGTGTTGATGTTGCAAGTTTATATGAATAATAATCCAGATAGTTTTGCGACTATTGCCGAGCGGGCTGATATGCGCCTATTATTCCTGTGTATTATTCTCGGTTTAACAAGTTGGACAGGCTTATGCCGGATTTTACGGGGTGAAACCTTAAAGTTGCGTGAATCAGACTATGTTTTAGCTGCAAGAGCTTTGGGTGCCGGTGGATTGACCATACTTCATCGACATATTCTGCCCAATTTAATGCATATCGTGATGATAGCTATTGTGCTAGATTTTAGTGGTCTAGTGCTGGCCGAAGCAGTGCTATCTTATGTGGGCGTTGGCGTTGATCCTTCGATGATTAGTTGGGGTAATATGATTAATAGTGCCCGACTTGAAATGGCTCGAGATCCCGTTGTGTGGTGGTCATTAACAGCAGCATTTTTCTCCATGTTTACTTTAGTACTTGCTGCAAACTTGTTTGCTGATGTGGTGCGTGATGCCTTTGATCCTCGCATGCAGGCTTCAGTATGAGTTCAGCTTTACTTGAAGTCTCGGGATTAAAAACGTGGATAGGAAATTCAGAAAAGCCTTTACGAGCTGTTGATGGTGTTGATTTTACGATTCAACGTGGTGAAACCTTTGCTCTTTTAGGCGAATCGGGTTGTGGAAAATCCATGACCGCTTTATCGTTATTAGGACTTCATCCTCAGCCAGTAAGCCGAGTTGTAGCGGGGCAAGTCAAGCTTGCGGGACAAGATTTATTAGCGTTATCAGAAGTTGAAATGCAAGGTGTTCGTGGTCGACGTATCGCGATGATCTTTCAAGAACCGCAAAGTTCACTTAATCCTGTTTTATCGGTTGGTGAACAGATAAGTGAAAGTTTAAAGTTACATTTTCAACTTGATAAAAAGGCATGTCATCAGCGCGTTATTGAGTTATTAGAATCAGTAGGCATTCCAGATCCTGTACAACGGTCTAAAGAGTACCCACATCAGCTTTCTGGTGGAATGAAACAGCGGGTGATGATTGCTATGGCTTTGGCGGGAGAGCCTGAACTATTAATCGCTGATGAGCCAACAACGGCTTTAGATGTCACTATTCAGGCACAAATTTTAGATTTACTTAAAAAGATTCAACGTGATAGGGGTATGGCGATTCTACTGATTAGTCACGATCTTGCTGTGGTGGCACAAATGGCCGATCATGTGGCTGTGATGTATGCGGGTCAAATTATTGAGACAGCAAGTCGGCAACAGTTTTTTCAGAAACATCAACATCCTTATACAGACAAATTATTCCAAGCATTACCCTCTGAGAAAAAACGTGATCAGCGCTTAACAGTCATTAAAGGTAATGTACCTCTATTGACTCAAGAGTTTGAGGGGTGTCGCTTTGTGGAACGCTGTGATCATGCTTGGGATTTGTGTCGAACAACAGAGCCTGACTGGCATGAAGAAGCTGAGCATGGTGTCCGCTGTCATTTACTTGCCGATGATGCTGATATAGAACGAACGATGGTTGAACAAACCTTACATTTATCTCCTTTATCCGAAGTGCTTCCGGCAGATAGAAATGTATTAGATGTACGGGATTTAAAAGTTCACTTTCCCATCCGTAAAGGTTTATTACAACGAGAAGTAGGTCGAGTTCGTGCTGTAGATGGATTAAGCTTATCTCTCAAGGAAGCAGAAACAGTTGCTTTAGTTGGCGAATCTGGTTGTGGAAAAACAACGGTAGGTAAGGGCATTCTACAGCTTGTTCCCGTTACGCACGGTAAGATTAATTTTCAAGGGCATGAGCTAAATGGTTTGTCAGATAGAGCATTAAAACAACATCGCTCAGCATTACAAATTGTTTTTCAAGATCCCTATTCCTCAATGAACCCACGAATGACAGTCAGTCAGATTATTGAAGAAGGTTTATCGAAGAAGACATTTTCTAAAAAGAATGAAGTAAAAGATAAACGAATCGATGAGTTATTAGAGCGGGTAGGTTTACTGCCTGAAATTAAACATCGCTATCCACATGAATTTTCGGGTGGACAGAGACAAAGAATCTGTATTGCTCGTGCATTAGCTGCGGAACCAAAAGTTATTATTTGTGATGAGCCAACGAGTGCACTAGATGTATCGGTGCAAGCTCAAATATTAAATCTACTACGTGAGATACAGCATGAATTTGGCTTATCCTATTTATTTATCACCCATAATATTGCCGTCGTGAATTATTTGGCTCATCGTGTAGCAGTGATGTATTTAGGTCGAATTGTTGAGCAAGGCAACCGTGATGATGTGCTTAATTCCCCAAAACATCCTTATACTCAAGCATTATTAGCAGCAGTGCCAGAACTCGATTTAAATAAGCAAAGTGAAGTGATTCGTTTGGAAGGGGAGTTGCCTTCACCTGCAAACCCACCCAAAGGCTGCCATTTTCACCAAAGGTGTCCCCAAGCAATGCCACAATGTTTAGAAAGTTACCCTGAACAAACACAATTATCGACTTCACATGAAGTGCGATGTTTTTTATATGAAGAGAAATAATAATGGACAAGCAAACACAAACTGAATTAGAAGCCGCCGCTTTTCGTCGCTTAACAGCTCATTTACGTGAGCGTACTGATGTACAGAATATTGATTTAATGGATCTTGCAGGTTTTTGTCGTAATTGCTTAGCTAAGTGGTATATGGCTGCGGCAGATGAGAAAGGTCTAGAGCTTAACTATGATCAAGCACGTGAACATGTTTACGGTATGCCTTATGATGAATGGAAAGATAAATACCAAGTCGGGCCTAAACGTTAGCATCCACAGAACTTAAGTCATGAAACCTGTCAGGCATGGACATTTTTAGTGTTCGTGCTTGTCACACAATTCCTGTAATTGTTGTGCTAGGTTTTTAAGATCAGTTCCGTCTTTTTCCTTTGGTTGTGATGTGGTGACAATGCTAATTGTAGATCGGATCTGCTGCAAATAATTTCTACAACAGCTACAGATTAAAAAGTGGAAAAATAAACCCATACGTTTACCAAAAGGCAGATCGCCTTCAATATAGTTGTTTACCTCTTCTGCAATGTCTTTACATTGATACATTCACTTATTATCCTGATATTGTTCGATAGGTGAATTCACGTTCCAAGTGCAACAGTTTTAGTTTTAAACAACACTTCGTAAGGTGTTCTGAAGTTTAAACATTTTCGTGGCCGATGATTTAATTTCTCAACAGCTTGAACAATTATATCATCACCAATCTGATGAAAGTTACACCCTTTTGGAAAAAAACGCCTTAATAAACCATTGGTATTTTCATTAAGACCTCGCTGCCATGGTGAATGTGGATCGGCAAAATAGACTTTGCTTTTAGTCGCCTTTTCCAGCGTTTTAAATCGAGCAAATTCACTGCCATTATCAACCGTAAATGTTTTGATTAAAGCAGGATTTATAGCCTCAAATAAAGAGGAACTTACAGTCATGAATGTATCTGATAGTTTGTTATCTAATTTCCCTGCAACTAAATATCGACTCTTTCGCTCAACGTGCGTGGCTAATCCTCCTTTGGATTTCCCACCTTCCATTGAGTCACTTTCCCAATCACCAAAACGAACCTTGTCAGCCACAACTTTAGGTCTTTTATGAATAGATATACGACCTTCAAATAATCTCCGTCTTACGCTGCGACGTTGTTTTCGGCGGCGTTTATGGTGTCTAATCAATGATAGATAAAGCACACCACCTTGCAAGGAATCAGCAACAACCCATCGGTAAATTGTTTCGTGGCTGATCTGCATTTTAGTGCTTCTATACTCTCGCTTTAGTCGACCAGAAATAATTTCAGGTGACAAGCCTGCTTTAATATTGTTAATGACTAAATCATATAATGGAAGGTGTGATTTTCTTTTCTCACAGGTAGGCTGAGATTTACGTTCATCGGCGTATTGCTGCGCCCAATCATGCCAATAATGACTATGGTTTCCTTTGTTTCTCCTGACTTCTCGATTAATTGTACTCGGCGAACGATTAATTCGTTCAGCCATTAGGCGCATTGAAAATTTAGCCATGTGCATATGGGCTATCTTAAATCGCTCATCTGCGGTTAAATGGGTGTAAGACATCGTGGGTTCCTAAGTGATTAAATTGTGGTAATTTAAATCTATCAGGTTCTTACGATGTCTGCTTTTTTAACTTAGGTGTTGCACTTGGGAGTTGAATTCACCATACTATGATGTAATGTTGTTCTCGCTCGATGTAACAGCACCCGTATATTAGACGCAGATACATCGAGAATGTTACAAATCTCATCCATTTTGATACCTTCCATGTCATACATGGTTAAGGCGGCACGTTGTAGAGCGGGTAATTGTTGAAATGTTTCTTCTATAATCGCTTGTAGCTGATCATTGGCAAGAAGTGCTTCTGGTGTTGCTTCTTCCCAAGGATATACGTTATCAAGCCTGTGGCCTGTTTGATCAAACTTATCAGCAGAGACAGATTCCCAACCTTGATCCAAAGAGACCATTCTATTTTCTCGACGAACCCGACTTTTTGCACCATTACTGACAATGTGGAGAAGCCAAGTCTTGAGTTTAGAGCGTCCTTCAAATTTAGCTAAGGCTTTAATTGCAGATATCCATGCATCTTGAACCACCTCATCTGCAAATGCATCCCCGACAATCGCTCGAGCAATGGATAACATAATGTTATGGTATTCAGAGACAACGAATTCGAAGGCTGCTTGATCGCCTTCTATTAGCTTTTTAATTAAAGCCTGTTCATCTGCAAATAATGGTTTCGATTTTTTTTTAGTCATATTTGTAACAAAATGGATTTGTGTCGGTCTATGTTAGCAAGCTAGGTCTGAATGACCAGTTAGATTTACTTTACACAACATTATTAACTATAGGAAATTATTATGTCTATCACTACTAAGAAAACAACAATTGCATTAGCTGCGAGTGTAGCAATGACTGCAGGTCTTGCTTTATCTCCAACTCTAGCAAGTGCAGATACTGCGAACCCTTTTGCATCTACTGAATTGTCTAGTGGTTATATGCAACTTGCAGAAGGAAAATGCGGCGGCGAAATGAAAGGTGACCACGAAGCTAAATGCGGTGCTGATAAAAAAGCCGAGAAAGAAGGTAAATGCGGCGAAGCTAAATGCGGTGCTGATAAAAAAGCCGAGAAAGAAGGTAAATGCGGCGAAGCTAAATGCGGCGCTGATAAAAAAGGCGCAGATACAAAAGCCGATAAAGAAGGCAAATGTGGTGAAGCTAAATGCGGCGCTGATAAAAAAGGTGCAGATACAAAAGCCGATAAAGAAGGTAAATGTGGCGAAGCTAAATGTGGCGCGGATAAAAAATAAAACATAGGTGACATCATGACTAAATTAACCAATAAAACAACTATTGCATTAGCTGCAAGTGTTGCAATGACTGCTGGTCTTGCTCTTTCTCCTAGCCTAGCAAGTGCAGAAACGGCTAATCCTTTTGCATCTACTGAATTATCTAGTGGATATATGCAACTTGCAGAGGGAAAATGTGGCGAAGCAAAATGTGGCGCTGATAAAAAAGCCGAGAAAGAAGGCAAATGTGGCGAAGCAAAATGTGGTGCTGATAAAAAAGCCGAGAAAGAAGGCAAATGTGGCGAAGCAAAATGTGGCGCTGATAAAAAAGCCGAGAAAGAAGGCAAATGTGGCGAAGCAAAATGTGGTGCTAAAAAAGTTGATAAAAACTTTTTATCAAACAATGGCTCCTACTCATCAGTAATGGGTAAATAAGGTCGTTAATTTTTGTCACGTTTGATAGAAGGGCTCTTGCGATATAGAGCCCTTTTTTTATTGCTAATCTGTATTAATTTTTAAGCTTAACTCTGTAAAATTAATACAGATTAGCTGATTGAGGAGATATTAAAATGTCTATTTGTGCAATTACAAATATATTTCAAAAGTTGTTAAATAAAACTCGAGCTATTGATTTTTTAGCACCATTAGCATTAAGGCTTTATCTTGCCCCTGTATTTTGGATGGCGGCAAATAGTAAGTGGAACCCTTTTGATAGTAGTAGCTCTTTACAAGGCACTATTGATTGGTTTGGCAATCCTGACTGGGGCTTAGGTTTACCCTTCCCTGAACTGATGGGCTATATGGCTTGGGGAGCTGAATATTTTGGTGCGATTTTATTGGTATTAGGTCTTGCGGTACGTTGGATTTCTATTCCATTAATGACAACCATGATAGTGGCTGCTCTAACGGTTCATCTTGATAACGGCTGGTTAGCTATTGCAGAACCTAGTGCACAACTTGAAGCCGGACGTACACTATTACAGACACATGGTAATTATGATTGGTTAACTGCTAATGGTAACTTTGTCATTCTGAATAACGGAATTGAATTCGCAACGACTTATTTTATTATGTTGTTAGCATTGTTCTTCATCGGTGCTGGAAAATTTGTTAGTGCTGATTACTGGGTAGCTAAAAAATTCTCTAATTGTTGAGGACTTGCTTATGTATATCGGTAAAAAAAGACTGGGCGATAAGATTGCTGCGAGTGAGGTAACTGACCATTAACTTTACCTTAATCGCAGACAATTTTTGAACGGCTCGGCGACTGTTGCAACCGCAAGTTTATTACCATTATCAATGGCTAATGCTGAAATAACACCTGAGCCGACATTTTTAGATTTAAAACAAAGTCCATTGTCAACGGATGACAAGTTAACGAGCTATGACTCCATAACGACCTATAATAATTTTTATGAGTTTGGGACTGATAAAGCATCACCAGCAATTTTAGCTTCGAACTTTCCTGATAAATCTAAACCTTGGCGGGTAACAATTGAAGGGGAATGTGATAAACCGGGCGAATATGACTATGATGATCTCATTCGACCTTTTACTTTAGAAGAGCGTATTTACCGTTTTCGCTGTGTAGAAGGTTGGTCAATGGTTATTCCGTGGGTTGGTTTTCCATTAGCGGATCTTATCAAACGTGCTCAACCTAATTCTCGAGCTAAATATGTTGAATTTACGACACTTTATGATCCTAAACAAATGCCGGGACAAAGTCGAAAAGTATTAGATTGGCCCTACACCGAAGGCTTGAGGATGGATGAGGCAATGAACCCACTTACATTACTGTCAGTAGGGTTGTACGGTCAGGAGTTGCTAGGTCAAAATGGTGCTCCAATCCGACTTGTTGTGCCATGGAAGTATGGTTTCAAAAGCATCAAGTCTATAGTTAATATTCGCTTTGTTGAAGAAATGCCAAATTCAGCATGGATGAAAGCAGGGCCAAGAGAATATGGTTTTTATTCGAATGTTAACCCCGATGTAGACCATCCCCGCTGGAGTCAAAGTCGTGAACGTCGGATAGGCGAGTTCCTTAAGCGGAAAACAGACATGTTTAATGGTTATGAAGAGGAAGTCGCTCATCTATATACTGGTATGGACTTAAGTAAGAATTTTTAGAATACACATTATGTCAAAACTTAAAATTACATTATTTATTGCGAGTTTAGTTCCGGTTTTTTGGTTGGTATATGCCTTATTGACTAATCAACTAGGTGCCAATCCAATAGAAGCTATCACTCGTGATACGGGCTTATGGGCATTGCGCTTTCTATGGTTCACCCTTCTGATAACACCACTACGATGGTTAACTGGCTGGAATCAATTAGTAACGCTTCGCCGAATGTTAGGTTTATATGTGTTTTTTTATGCAGTGTTACATATGTTGTTATATCTATGGTTAGACCAATTCTTTGATATCAATGAGATTATTAAAGATATTATTAAACGTCCATTTATCACAATTGGTTTTTTTACCTTCACGGCATTGATTCCTTTAGTTATCACCTCCAACAATAAAATGGTGAAACGATTAGGGGGTAAAACATGGAAAAAACTTCATCGTTTAACTTATTTTATCGCTATAGCCAGCTCATTACATTTCTATATGTTGGTCAAGCAAGATAAAACAGAGCCCTTATTTTATATAAGTCTTCTTGTTGTATTATTTGCCGTACGTTTATATCGGCATCATAAAAAAACGAACACAATGGTTGTATCTCTAAGCTGAGCAACATTTTTATCTGCAAATCGTACCTGAAATAAGTCAAAAACTGTTACAATGCGACGTTGTTTTTGACGTTAAGATTTTTGAAGGTATTTATGACTGATTTTGTTGATAACGATCCACAAGAAACTCAAGAGTGGTTAGATGCTTTAGAGTCCATGATCGAAGTAGAAGGTGATGCTAAAGCGCACCATGTTTTAGAAAAGCTCATCGATATGGCTCGCCGATCTGGTGTAAATCTTCCATATAGTTCTAATACCGCTTATGTGAATACAATCCCTGTTGATCAACAAGAACGTATTACTGGCAACCAAGATATTGAGCATAAAATTCGCTCTTATATTCGCTGGAATGCCATGGCAATGGTGACAAAAGCTAACTTAAAACCGGGCGCTGTTGGTGGGCACATTGCTAGTTTCGCCTCTTCTGCAACCATGTATGACGTTGGTTTTAATCACTTTTTTAAAGGTGATAATCATGGCAATGGTGCTGATCTAGTATTTTTTCAAGGTCATATTTCTCCTGGTATTTATGCTCGTTCCTTCCTTGAAGGGCGTTTAACAGAAGAACAATTAAATAACTTCCGTTTCGAAGCGGATGGCAAAGGTCTATCGTCTTATCCTCATCCTTGGTTGATGCCTGATTATTGGCAGTTTCCAACAGTATCAATGGGCTTAGGTCCTATTCTTGCTATTTATCAAGCTCGATTCATGAAGTATATGGAACATCGTGAGATTAAAGAAACGGCAGGACGTAATGTCTGGGCATACCTAGGTGATGGCGAGATGGATGAGCCAGAATCTTTAGGTGCAATTACCTTAGCCGGTCGTGAAAAATTAGATAATTTAACTTTTGTTATTAACTGTAATCTACAGCGTTTAGATGGCCCAGTACGTGGTAACGGCAAGATCATTCAAGAGCTTGAAGCTATCTTCCGTGGTGCGGGTTGGAATGTGATTAAAGTTATCTGGGGTAGTGAGTGGGATCAACTTCTTGCCAAAGATAAAAATGGCTTATTGCTTAAACGCATGGAAGAAGTTGTTGATGGCGAATACCAAAACTATAAATCAAAAGATGGTGCTTTTGTACGAGAACACTTCTTCGGTAAATATCCTGAACTATTAGATATGGTTTCAGATATGACTGATGAAGATATCTGGAAATTAAGCCGTGGTGGACATGATCCACGTAAAGTTTATGCTGCTTATAAATCAGCCAGTGATCATCAAGGTCAACCAACTGTTATCTTAGCCAAAACCGTAAAAGGTTATGGAATGGGTGATGCTGGTGAAGCTCAAAACACCACTCATTCGCAAAAGAGTTTAGGTGTGGAACAAATGAAGGTGTTCCGTGACCGTTTTAGTATCCCTTTAACTGATGAGCAAGTGGAAGAGATTCCTTACATTACTTTAGATGATGATAGCGAAGAGAAAAAATACCTACTAGCACGTCGTGAAGAATTAGGTGGGTTTTTACCAAAACGTAATCACAATGCACCTGCATTGAAAACTCCTGATTTAAGTATCTTTAATGCGATGTTGAAATCAAGCGGTGATCGTGAAATTTCAACCACAATGGCATTTGTACGTATTTTAACGGCCTTGATTCGTGATAAAGACATCGGTCAAAATATCGTACCAATTGTGCCCGATGAAGCACGTACCTTTGGTATGGAAGGTTTATTCCGTTCATTTGGTATTTATTCATCTTCAGGTCAATTATACGAACCAGAAGATTCAGGCAAAGTAATGTGGTATCGCGAAGATACTAAAGGCCAAATCTTACAAGAAGGTATCAATGAAGCGGGCGCTATGGCTGAGTGGGTTTCAGCTTCAACAGCCTATTCAAATTACAATGTGAATATGGTGCCGTTCTATATTTATTACTCTATGTTTGGTTTCCAACGTGTGGGTGATTTAGCATGGCTTGCCGGTGATATTCAAGCGAAAGGCTTCTTATTAGGTGCCACAGCAGGACGTACATCATTGAATGGTGAAGGTCTGCAACATCAAGATGGTCATAGTTTGATTCAAGCAGGTACGATTCCTAACTGTATCAGTTACGATCCTACCTATGCGTATGAAATGGCCGTGATTATTCATGACGGTTTCCGTCGTATGTATGAAGATCAAGAAAGCGTGTTCTATTACATTACAGCGATGAATGAAAATTACACCCATCCTGAAATGCCAAAAGGTGTTGAAGCTGGCATTCTAAAAGGAATGTATAAGCTTAAAATAGGTGGCAAGCAAAAACTTAAAGCACAGCTTTTAGGTAGTGGTACGATTTTACGTGAAGTTGAAGCGGCAGCTGAGTTATTAGAAAAAGACTGGAAAGTCTCTGCAACCGTGTGGAGTGCAACCAGTATTAATGAATTGTCCCGTGATGGACAATCTGTTGATCGCTATAACCGCCTACATCCAGAGACAGACAAAAAACAAAGCTATGTGGCTGAATGTTTGAATGCACAAGAAGGTGTGGTTATCGCATCAACTGATTATATGCGTCAATATGCTGAGCAAATACGTCCGTGGATTAAAGGTGCATACACTGTGCTGGGTACTGATGGCTTCGGTCGCTCAGATACTCGTGAGACATTGCGTAGCTTCTTCGAAGTTGATCGTTACCATGTGGTCGTTGCAACATTGAATACCTTGGCTGATGAAGGTCAAGTTGGCTATGACGTAGTCGCGAAAGCAATCAAACAATACAATATTGATGTGGATGCAGTTGATCCGGTTAAAGCATAAGTAAAGGCAGAGTTAAGAATATGGCAGATTTAGAATTAGTAGTTCCTGATATTGGTGATTTTGATGAAGTGGAAGTCATTGAGGTTTTAGTAGCTGTGGGGGACACGGTTGAAGAAAACCAAGATCTTATTACCTTAGAATCAGATAAAGCAGCAATGGAAATTCCGGCATCACAAGCCGGCGTGATCAAAGAGCTTAAAATCAATGTGGGTGATAAAGTTAAACAAGGTTCTGTGATTGCAATCATTGAATCAGCTGATGCCAGCTCTGCAAGTGCTCCTGAAGTAAAAGCGAATGTTGCTTCTGCACCAACGCAACAATCTGCACCTGTTCCAGTAGTTGCAGCAGCAGTAGCGTTGGTTGAAAATATTCCTTTCGCACCTGATAATAAAGCAGGTGAACAACATGCTCATGCATCGCCATCAGTGCGTCAATATGCACGTGAACTAGGCGTAACATTAAGCACAGTTCGTGGTTCTGGTGATAAAGGCCGAATTACTAAACAAGATGTACAAAATTTTGTTAAACAAAAAGTAAATGCACCTGCAGTTTCAGCGACGGGTGGCTCTGCTATTCCTCCTGTTCCGGTTGGCAATTATGAGAAGTTTGGTGAGATTGAAACAACGGCACTATCACGCATCCAGAAGATCTCAGGCAAACATTTGCACGCATGTTGGTTAAATATTCCACATGTTACTCAATTTGATGAAGCTGATATTACAGAATTAGAAAAATTCAGAAAAGATAATAAAGACAGTGCTGCGAAGCAGGGCGTTAACTTAACGCCACTGGTTTTCATTATGAAAGCAGTGGTAGCAAGTTTGAAAATGTACCCTGAAATGAATGCATCATTGAGTGAAGATAAAGAAAACTTAATTGTTAAGAGTTATTACAATATTGGTATTGCCGTTGATACACCGAATGGCTTGATGGTTCCGGTTGTTAAAGATGTCGATAAAAAAGGCTTCTTAGAATTAGCCGGTGAGTTAGGTGAGATTAGCTTGCGTGCCCGAGATGGCGCTTTAACTGCGAAAGACTTGCAAGGCGGCACATTCTCTATTTCAAGTTTAGGTGGTATTGGTGGAAGCTTCTTTACTCCAATCGTTAACGCACCTGAAGTTGCAATTTTAGGAGTAGGTCGTCATAAAATGCAGCCTGTTTGGAATGGCAGTGAATTTGTTCCTAGATTGATGTTGCCATTGTCAGTATCTTACGATCACCGTGTTGTTGATGGTGCGATGGGTGCACGATTTACGACTCATCTGAACAATATGTTATCTGATATTAGAAAGGTGCTGTTATGACTTCGAGTACTATTGAAATAAAAGTACCTGATATTGGTGATTTTGACGAAGTAGAAATTATTGAAGTTTTAGTCAGTGTTGGTGATGTTGTTGAAGCGAATCAAGATGTGATTACTTTAGAGTCTGATAAGGCGGCAATGGAAATTCCAACCACTGAATCAGGCACCATAACTGCGATGAACGTAGCGGTAGGCGATAAGGTGAAAGAGGGAAGCATTATCTTAACGCTTGAAACTACTGGTGATAGCCAGTCAGAACCTGCTGCTGAATCAACACCTGCACAAGAAACTAAACCAGACGTTAAAGTGGATGCTGCTGCGGTAGTCGCAACGACGATTGGTGATGCTGACTTACATGCAGAACTATTAGTTTTAGGCTCAGGTCCTGGTGGCTATACTGCTGCATTCCGTGCTGCAGATTTGGGTCGTCAAGTGGTCATGATTGAACGCCATGCCAAAATTGGTGGTGTATGTTTGAATGTGGGTTGTATCCCATCAAAAGCTTTATTACATACTGCTCAAGTCATTAATGAAGCAGCAAGCATGTCTGACCACGGTGTGACATTTTCTAAACCAGAAGTTGATATTCGTAAAATTGAAAGCTGGAAGAATGGCATTGTTGATCAATTAACAGGTGGTTTGAAAGCATTAGCTAAGCAACGCAAAGTAACCATTGTTCAGGGTGAAGCACGTTTTGCTGGCACCAACACCATGACTGTTGAAACTCCAGATGGCACACAAACTATTTCATTCGATAAATGTATTATCGCCGCGGGTTCTCGGGTAAGTAAAGTACCTGTATTCCCGAATGATGATCCTCGAATGATGGATTCTACAGATGCTTTAGACTTAGTCGATGTACCTGAAAAATTATTAGTGATCGGTGGTGGTATTATCGGTCTAGAAATGGCAACGGTTTATCATGCATTAGGCTCTAAAATTACTGTTGTAGAAATGCAAAGTGGTTTAATTCCAGGTGCTGATAAAGATATTGTTAAGCCACTATTGAAAAAAGTTCAAAAAGAATATGAAGCTATTTATCTTAATACGAAGGTTGCAGCGATTGAACCTAAAGATGATGGTTTATTAGTTACGTTTGAAGGCAAAGATGCCCCTGAAACAGTCTTGTATGACAAGATATTAGTTGCGGTAGGTCGTGCACCCAATGGTAAATTAATTAATGCCGAAGCGGCTGGCGTTGCAGTTGATGACTATGGTTTCATTAATGTTGATGCTCAAATGACTACCAATGTTCCTCATATTTATGCAATTGGTGATATTGTTGGTCAACCCATGTTGGCACATAAAGCCGTACATGAAGCGAAAGTAGCGGCAGAAGTGATATCGGGTATTAAATCAGCCTTTGATCCAATGACTATTCCATCTGTTGCTTATACTGATCCTGAAATTGCATGGATGGGTAAAACTGAAATAGAAGCTAAAGCAGAAGGGCTTAATTACGTTAAAGGTGCATTCCCTTGGGCTGCATCAGGTCGTAGTTTGAGTATTGGTCGTAGTGAAGGTTTAACGAAAGCCTTGTTTGATAAAGAAACGGGCCGAATTATTGGTGCAGGTATCGTTGGCACTAATGCGGGCGAATTGATAGCTGAAGCTGTTTTAGCACTTGAAATGGGTGCTGATGCTGAAGATATCGGTATGACTATTCATCCACATCCAACCTTATCTGAAACATTGGGTTTTGCAGCTGAAATGGCAGAAGGTAGTATTACCGATTTAATGCCGCCACGTAAAACCTTACATTCCAAATAGAAAAATTATAAATAGTTCATGTTGTTAATGTTAATTCGGCCGTCATCCTCGCGCATGCGGGGATCTATTGGCAGTGAAAATAGCCACTATCCTTGGATTCCCGCCTTCGCGGGAATGACTAGAATAGTCTCATTGTTATTAAATTTGGAGGGTAGGTTGGGTTTTAACCCAACATGTTGGACTAAAGTCCAACCTACAAACTTTCGCTGCTTTGAGACTATAAATGACTAAACTTATAGTGCCATTACGCCCCCCCCTAAAATGGGCGGGGGGCAAGCGCTGGCTTATTCCTAAGTTAGAAAAAATCTGGAAAAAACATTCAGATAAACGCTTAGTTGAACCTTTTTGTGGTGGTTTATCTGTGGCTTTAGGTTTACAAGCGGAAAATGCATTGTTGAATGATGTTAATTTTGCTGTCATTAACTTTTATCAGCAAATTCAACAAGGTTTGAAATTAGATATTTCACTAGATAATGAAGAGGCTGCATATTATCGCCACCGTACAGAGTTTAATCAATTAAATCAGCAGGGTGGCTCAGACCACAAAGTGGCACAACTATTCTATTATTTAAATCGTACTGGTTACAATGGTCTATGTCGCTTTAATAAATCAGGTGGTTATAACGTCCCGTTTGGTCGTTATAAAAAGATTAATTACCAAACTGATTTTGAGAAATATCAATCAGTCTTATCATCTTGGGATTTTAGTAATAAAGATTTTTCAGAACTCGATATTCGTGACGATGATTTTATATATGCTGATCCTCCCTATGATGTCCCATTTCATCAATATTCCCAACGCGGGTTTAACTGGGATGATCAAGTGCGTTTAGCAGAATGGTTAGTAGAGCATAAAGGCCCCGTTGTACTATCGAATCAGGCTACAGATCGCGTTATTGCTCTATATGAAAAATTAGGTTTTAAATTAAAGTATCTTGATGCACCGCGTAGAATTAGTTGTAAGGCAAGTGGTAGAAAAGCGGTTAAAGAAGTGATTGCAACACGTGGTATTTGATATAATGCTTAGTTATACATTTATATATAAAGATTTACAGGAAACAACATAAGATATGTCTACGTCCAAACAAAAGATCAATAAAGTCGTCCTCGCTTATTCAGGTGGCCTTGATACTTCCATTATTTTAAAATGGTTACAAGATACTTATGATTGTGAAGTGGTGACATTTACTGCTGATATTGGTCAAGGTGAAGAAGTGGAACCCGCTCGCAAGAAAGCACAAGCGATGGGTATTAAAGATATTTATATAGAAGATTTACGTGAAGAGTTTGCACGTGATTATGTTTTCCCTATGTTTCGAGCGAATACTATCTATGAAGGTGAATATCTACTAGGTACTTCAATTGCTCGCCCTTTGATTGCTAAACGTTTAGTGGAAATTGCCGCTGAAGTAGGTGCACAAGCTATATCACATGGTGCAACGGGTAAGGGTAACGATCAAGTGCGCTTTGAATTGGGTGCTTATGCTTTAAGCCCAGATATTCAAGTTATTGCACCGTGGCGTGAATGGGATTTGAGCTCTCGTCAAAGCCTATTGGATTATGCTGAAGAGCATGATATTCCTGTTGAAATGAAACGTGGTAAAAAATCACCTTATTCAATGGATGCCAACTTACTTCATATTTCATATGAAGGTGATATTTTAGAAGATCCTTGGAATGAACCTGAAGATTCAATGTGGCGTTGGAGTGTTTCTCCTGAAAATGCACCTGATGAAGCAACTTATCTTGAATTAAGCTATGAAAAAGGTGACATTGTTGCTATTGATGATAAAGCAATGACACCTGCACAAGTCATGGAATATTTGAATGAGGTTGGTGGTGCAAATGGTATTGGTCGTTTAGATATGGTTGAGAATCGCTATGTTGGAATGAAAGCTCGGGGTTGCTATGAAACACCAGCAGGTACAATTATGATTCCTGCACATCGTGCAATAGAATCTATTACTGTTGATCGAGAAGTGGCACATCTGAAAGATGAATTAATGCCACGTTACGCAAATTTGATTTATAACGGTTACTGGTGGTCACCAGAACGTGAAATGTTGCAAGTAATGATAGATAAGTCACAGCAAACCGTAAACGGAAAGGTTAGAATTAAGCTTTATAAAGGTAATGTGGTTGTTGTTGGGCGTGCATCTGATACAGATAGCTTATTTGACGAAGCTATTGCCACTTTTGAAGATGATGATGGCGCATATAATCAACAAGATGCTGAAGGTTTTATTAAATTAAATGCATTACGATTGAGAATTGCCGGAAGAAGAAAATAGCTCATTTTTGAATGGATGACTAAGGGATAATATGGAATACAGCGAATACCAAGACCAAGCAGCAGAGTACATGCGCTTAGCAATACCATTAATGAAAAAATATAGTATTGCAATGACGCCAGCAAACTATGCTGTCTGGTATGAGTATGTATCTGGAACTAATGGTGCTTTAAGAGATGCGGTTGATGATCATATTGATGATACAGGGACACTAACGGATCAAGACAGTCGTGATTTATATACCCGTTTCTTTGATCGTGAGAGAGATCAAGCAGCACTTATTGAAATGCGACAAGATTTGAAACGTATTTTGTCCGAAGTACTTAGCTTTGTTGGAACGGGAGTGACCGCATCAAAAACAACATCTGAGCATTTAGCACTGGTTATTAATAAGCTAAAACCTGATATGACGCGTGATGAAATTCATGCTGTTACTGAAGAAGTATTAGCCGAAGCTAGAATAGCAATGTCGACAAGTGATTTGCTATCTGAGAGATTGAATTCGACAATGTCTGAAATGCAAGATTTGAAGAAAGATCTTGATGAAGCAAAACGTGAAGCCAATACGGATACATTAACCAAATTGGCCAACCGCAAAGCATTTGATGGCGTCCTTGAAAAAGCAACGGCAGATGCGGATACTAGCGGTACTGAAGTGAGCATGATATTTGGTGATTTAGATTTCTTTAAGAAAATTAATGATACCCATGGACATTTAGTGGGCGATCAAGTTCTTAAAGTCGTTGCCAATAGCTTAAAATCTGCTGTTAAAGGCCGTGATCTTGTTGCGAGATATGGCGGTGAAGAGTTTGCAATTATATTACTCAATACAAGTTTAGAAAATACTAAAAAGGTAGCCGAGAATATTCGTGCTGAAATAGCAGCAAAACGAATTCAAAGACGTGATAGTCGTGAATCACTAGGTGTTATTACTATGTCTTTTGGTGTGGCAAGATACTTCCCATCCGAGGGGAGTGAAAGTTTCTTGCAAAGGGCTGATCGTGCTTTATATATGTCAAAACGAAAAGGTCGTAATATGGTTTCTGAGGCTCCACCTCCAGTCATATAAATCCTTTGATATAAAAACAAGCAATATCATTGTATTGCTTGTGGGAAATTGTGTTAGTGTTTAGTTATGCATAATTCGCCGCGCCAATTTATTCGACATCCAACTACCATTCCAATTGAATTTAATACTGGCGTTCGGCAAGAAAAATTTCATATCAAAGATATTGGTACTGGCGGTCTGTGCTTCTCAAGTCACCACAGTATTGAAACGGGAGAGTCCATTCATATTGTTATCCCTATCTGTGAACCCAAATTTGATGCAAAAGGGATAGTCCGTTGGTGTAAGCAAGATGGAGCTAACTTTTTAGTTGGTGTTGCTTTTCAGCAAGAAGCCGTCGTTTTTGCTGTTCGAATGGTGGAGCAAGTCTGTCATATTGAAGAATACCGAAGTCAGTTGAAAAGTGATGAAGGTATTGAACTTACAAGTGAAGAAGCTGCGATACAGTGGATTTCACAGCATGCCCACAACTTCCCCAAGTTCTCTAGTTAACCCGAACTTTGGATAAGAATAGTCATCCAGTACCTTTATTTTAGCGGCTTTCTGCGTTAGATTGACTTCCAATAGCTAGCTATTGCTACGTAAATCTGCCTTGATATCCACTAAAATAAAGACACTGGCTATATGGTTATAGGCTTGTTTTATCTATCCTGAGCCGTGAACCTTCATAAGTAATTGTAAACTATGATGTTACTGACTATTCTTATCCAAAGTTCAGCTTAGTTAATATAATTACACCGCTGCTATATCTCTACTATAATAGTGTGACCATATTATCCTTCTACAGTAGAGAATTTAATTGTTAAGCTATCGCCACTCATACCATGCCGGAAATCATGCTGATGTATTGAAACACATTGTTCAGATTGAAATACTCCAGCACCTGATCAAAAAAGAGGCAGCTTTTGATTATATTGACACTCATGCAGGTGCTGGCTTATATAATTTACAAAGTGAACATGCCAGTAAGTTACAGGAATATACACAAGGTATTGCTAAACTAAATGAAAGTGAGTGGCCTGAACTTTCTACTTATTTTGATATTTTAGCTAAGAATAATTCAGCAGGAAAATTGAATTTTTATCCCGGTTCCCCCTTGATCGCAACACATTTTTTACGAAAAAAAGATCGTGCTTGGTTATATGAACTTCACCCTAAAGATGCTGAGCTATTACTCAAAAGTACAGCAAAAATACGAAATGTCCGAGTTATGAGAGATGATGGTTTTAAAGGTTTATTATCACTATTACCCCCTGTTTCTCGCCGTGGATTAGTGCTTATTGACCCGTCATATGAGATAAAAACAGATTATGGAAAAGTATTTAGCGTCATTGATGAAGCTTACAAAAAATTTCCTACAGGGACATATGCCTTGTGGTATCCCGTTGTAGATCGAAAAATTATTGATCGCTTAGAGCGACAATTTATTCGTAGTGGCATTAAGAAAATACAACAATTTGAATTAGGTATTACTCAAGATCAGTTTGGTACAGGAATGTCAGCTAGCGGTATGATTGTGATTAATCCTCCATGGACATTAATGGATAAAATGTCGACAATTTTACCAAAACTTGTGAGAACTCTCGGTGGCGAGGGTGCCTTTTATAAAAGTGGTAAGTTGGTTGGTGAGTAGCTTTGTTCTATTCTTATAAGTCGAAATGACAACCTTTAGTGTTCGGTGATGATTTGATGAAAAATGTAAAAATAGAAACAATAGAGTTAAATGAATATATATTAAATACCATGCGACGCTGTGTTTTACTTCAGCCTCTTGAAGAGAATTCTTTTCAAGATATTGTACAAACATCGCACGTAAAACAGCTTGCCGAAAATAGTGTTTTATTTGAGCAAGGCACAGAATTAACTGCTATTTACCTGCTTGTCTCTGGAGGTATAAAGCTACAACGCTTCGCTCCAAATGGAGATGAAAAGGTGATTGAAATTATTCGGCCTGGGCAGACATTTGCTGAAGCTGTTTTATTCTTGGGTGGCTCTCGTTATCCTGTATCAGCACTCACTGTTTCTCCTTCTGTAGTTGTTGCGATAAATGCAAAAACTTACTTAAAGTTACTTGAAACATCTAATGGTTTATGTAGGAATTTGTTGGGTAATTTAAGCCAAAGATTGCATTGGATGGTCAATGAAGTTGATCGCTTAACATTGCATAATGCTACTTTCCGATTAGTCGATTATTTATTAAGTCATATTTCTGAAGATCAGATTGATCGAGCAGGTGTGACATTAGTTGCACCAAAACATGTGATTGCATCACGACTATCAATCAAGCCAGAAACACTATCCAGGACATTAAAAGACCTGTCTAAACAGGGCTTAATAAATTTAAAGGGTACTCAAATTGAGTTAATTAATGTTGAAAAACTACGCCAATTAATTTCTCTGGAAGCTTAGATAATGCTTTCTTATTAAGTTAATATTACTTGATATAGGTCAATGATATTTTGCTGGCATATGTATATAATTTAGTCGCGAATTCGTGAAATTTAGGAGATGTGTGATGAGAGAGACCTTTACTAAGGGCATGGCTCGGAATATTTACTATGGGGGATCAGTCTTTTTCTTCCTAGTACTTATTGGGCTAACGGTTGATACCGTTAATAGGCTGCCCGCAACAGATAATAGAGAAAACTTAACGGAACAAGTTGCAGAAGGTAAGCGACTGTGGGAGGTTAATAACTGTATTGGCTGTCATACTTTACTGGGCGAAGGTGCATATTTCGCTCCGGAACTAGGTAACGTTTATACCCGTTATGGTGAAAGTACAGAGGCAATTAAAGCATTTATTAAATATCGTCCTGTTGAAGGTATTAAAGGTCGCCGTAGCATGCCTCAGTTCAACTTGACTGATGAAGAGCTTGAAGAATTAGCTCAGTTTCTAAAATATGTTGATGGTATTAAAACTGCCAGAGACTGGCCACCAAATATTCAAGGTTAAGGGGTAGATACATATGAAATATGAATCACAAGGCATTGCAAAAATGTATTTTATTGCTGCAATTGCTCTTTTTGTAGGGCAAATCCTCTTCGGTGTCACGATGGGTTTGCAGTATGTTATGGGAGATTTCTTATTCCCAGAAATTCCATTTAATGTCGCACGTATGGTGCATACCAACTTATTAATTGTTTGGTTATTATTTGGATTTATGGGATCGGCTTATTTCTTGGTTCCTGAAGAAGCAGAACGTGAACTCTATTCACCTATGTTGGCGAAAGTGATGTTCTGGATCTTTTTAACCGCTGGTGTGCTCACGATTTTAGGCTATTTATTAGTGCCTTATGCACGTTTGGCTGAGATCACCATGAATGACTTGTTACCTACAATGGGGCGTGAGTTTTTAGAACAACCCACCATTACCAAGATAGGGATAGTGATAGTTGCATTAGCCTTTGTCTTCAATATTGGTATGACTATTCTTCAAGGTCGTAAAACAGTCATTAACGTCGTGTTATTAACTGGTTTAGTGGGTTTAGCTGTTTTCTTCTTATTCTCTTTCTATAACCCTGATAACTTAGTACTAGATAAATATTTCTGGTGGTTTGTTGTTCATCTATGGGTAGAAGGTGTTTGGGAATTAATCATGGCTTCGTTATTGGCTTATGTATTGATTAAAGTAACGGGCGTAGATCGCGAAGTAATTGAAAAATGGTTATATATCATTATCGCAATGGCATTGATTTCAGGTCTTGTTGGAACTGGGCATCACTTCTTCTGGATTGGTACCCCCGATTATTGGCAATGGCTGGGCTCCATCTTCTCAGCACTTGAACCAATACCATTCTTTATGATGACGTTATTTGCTTTTAATGTTGTTAACAAGCGTCGTCTTGACCATCCTAATAAAGTAGCTGTTTTATGGGCACTTGGTACGGCAGTAATGGCATTCTTAGGAGCTGGCGTATGGGGATTCTTACATACATTGGCACCTGTTAACTTCTATACCCATGGTACGCAAATTACTGCGGCTCATGGACATATGGCATTTTACGGTGCTTATGTAATGGTTGTATTAACAATGATTTCTTATTCTATGCCGTTAATGCGTGGACAGAAAGCCGCTAATGTAAATGCCCAAAAGCATGAAATTAGATCTTTCTGGATAATGACTATTTCAATGGTATTTATTACATTGTTATTAACTGGGGCAGGTATTATGCAGGTTTACTTGCAACGTTATTCTGCTGATCCATTACCATTTATGGTTGTTCAAGATAGACTTGCACATTTCTATTGGGCTCGAGAAGTGGCGGGACTTACTTTCTTATATGGTTTGTGTCTATATATCTATAGTTTCTTTGCTAAAGGTGAAGAAGTTGCAGAGGTTGTAGATGTTAAATAGATAACAATATTAATATGAGTATAAGAAATATACCGCCTTTTTAGGCGGTATATTTTTTTGAGGAGAGTGAAAATGAATTCAAATAATTTAGAATTAAAACAAGCAGCAAGTTCATCACTATTTTCATTATTAAACCTGACGTTATTACCTGGAATAGGTTTTATCGTTTTATTGTTACTTTATAAGAAAACAGAAACAAATAATATTGCTCGTTATTATGCTGTTCTCGGGATAAAAACCAATATACTTGCAGGTATAGCATTATTACTTGTAACAGCATTGATGATATTACTCGGTGGATTTAACTCTGTTTGGACATGGGTTTTTGTGATTTCTTACTTTGTTTTCATTCATGCCATGTTTATTCTATTTGCAACATGGACAATGGTGAGATCGTGGACAGGTAAAGAATTAACAAGATCATTTTTATCAAAATGACTTGATACGGATCAAGGCACTAATAATTCAAACACTGCAAAATAGCATCAACTTATTTTAAAATAATATTAACGTGACTAAAACTAACAATAATTCAGAACCCAAACTACTCCCAGGTGACTTAGCCATTTGGTTCTTTATTTTTATGGAATTATTGGTGTTTGGTATTTTCTTTATTGCGTATGCTGTAATGCGTATACAGAATATTGAAATGTTCAATCAATATCAGCTTACACTCAACCGAGAACTGGGTGCTGCCAATACTATATTGCTCATCACCTCTAGTTATTTTGTTGTACGGGCAGTTCATGCCATAAGAGACAACAATGTTCAGGGTTGTATTAACTGGTTAGTTGCAGCTCTGGCAGGTGGTACTGGTTTTTTAATTCTTAAATCTATCGAATATAGTGATAAATTTTCAGAGGGTATTAATTTGAGTACAAATACCTTCTATATGTTCTATTTATCGCTCACGATGTTTCATTTTTTACATGTGATATTAGGCATGTTGATATTGCTTGCCGTCGTTATTAAAGCAAAGCGGGGGGCATATAATGCCCAAAATCATACAGGTGTAGAAACCGGTGCATCCTATTGGCATATGGTCGATCTAGTCTGGATCATCTTATTTCCATTGGTATATATAATTCGATGAAATCTTTTTATAACGTACACACAATTTGGCTATTAATGATCGTGTTGACGCTGTCAACTTATGCCATGGGTCTGCTAGAGTTTGAAGGCATTATCATCGTCTTATTTTTGCTGCTAACGGCAATGATAAAAGGTAGCTTAATTATTCGCGATTTTATGGAGTTACAAGGTGTGTCACTGCTATGGCGAGTCATTATGTATGGTTGGCTATGGACGGTATGTAGTGCTATAGCGATCGCCTATATGATAAGTATTTAGAGGAACTAGTTATGACAGTCAAAAACAAAACAGTATTGAATGCAGGAACAATACCTCATGTTGCTCTCGACTTTATGAATAACACTCATTTTGAAGAGATTGAACTGGTTGAAAAATTAGGTGAGTTGATTAGTGACTATGAACAAAGTGATACTCCCTCACAAGCAGAAACAAAGATATTAAGTGAAATGCTAGATCAATGGTTACACCATACACAAGCACACTTTTTACGTGAAAATGAACTTATGCAGCAGATTAACTTTCCTATGATCTCTGTCCATTCTATGGAACATGAAAGTGCCTTAGATAATATGACAAATATTGTACGTTCATGGCAAAGTGATTTTAATACGCAAGCACTTGCTGAATATGTGTTTACATCATGGCCCGCATGGTTTGATAATCATGTAAACTCGATGGACATGATAACGGCACACTTTGCAGTGATGCAGGGTTTTGACCCACATGCAGCAGCTTAATTAGGATTTAAAATGAGCAAAAGCACCACTGAAATTCCATATTATCAAGACCAAAATAATGAAATTGAGTTATTTGAACATGCTTATAATAATCAATTACCATTATTAATTAAGGGGCCTACAGGCTGTGGTAAAACACGATTTATTGAACATATGGCTGCCAAACTGGGTCGACAGTTATATACGGTTGCTTGTCATGATGATCTGACTGCTGCTGATTTGGTTGGACGACATTTGATTGGTGATGGTGAGACTTATTGGCATGATGGCCCTCTTAGTAAAGCCGTACGTGAAGGTGCCATCTGTTATTTAGATGAAGTAGTCGAGGCACGTAAAGATACAACGGTTGTGTTGCATCCTTTGTCTGATGACCGACGTATATTACCCATTGAACGTACGGGTGAAGTATTAAAAGCGCCACCAGAGTTCATGCTCGTTGTATCGTATAATCCCGGCTATCAAAACTTATTAAAAGGTATGAAACCCTCAACCCGTCAGCGTTTTGTTTCAATGCGTTTTGATTATCCTGATATCGCAACTGAAACCAAAATTATTCAACAAGAAACTGATATTGATCTGGCAACATCAACCCAATTGATCGAGCTAGCTCATTCTCTAAGGGTGTTAAAGGATCATGATCTTGAAGAGTCGGCATCAACGCGTTTGCTGGTGTATGCCGCAACCTTGATTAAATCAGGATTTGATCCAATTGAAGCATGCCGTGCAGCGATTATTGAACCACTTAGTGATGATGAAGAGACCGTTGAAGCATTAATGGAAGTGGTTAAGGCAAAACTAGGGACTTAATGTAATGACTGAATTATCTAAAGACAATACTGCCGCATTTTCACAAGCCTTTTTTATAGGCAACTTGTTATTTGTGGGGCTTTTTTATATTGCATTATGGGTACTGTATTTTTTACGGTACAAGTCCACATCAGCGGTAGGTAAAAATCATTTAAGTCAGGCATTGATTGCTAGCAGCCTTAGTACCATAATTTTTCTGTCGATTAATGTCTTTATTTTATTAACGGATGGCTATCATTCGCTGTCGGCATTATTTGGCTTGGAACTTTACTATATGTTAATTGTGCCTTTATTTTTAGCGGCAGGCATTATGGCTTTTACAAGAGCGATAAGAGATGAAAAGTTTAGTTATCCATTGATCGGACAGCTGTCATAATGGCAGCATGTAGTCATTGTGGTAGTGACGTCAACGCAGAAGATACTCGTTGTGCAAGTTGTGGCATTCCATTACCGCCGCATCATGCCGAACAAAGACACCGAACATTTATTCGCTGGTTTATAGCATTAGTGATCTTTTGCTTTGTGATGATGTTTTGGCTACCGCCGAATTGGGTCTAATCTTAAGTTATGTTAGAAGAATTGGTAGGTTCAACATGGCATCGGTTTATCACCAATAAAGCCGTCACTCATTATCCCGAATCCATTGTATATTTAGATGATATACGTCTCACAGCAGGCATTTTCTTTCGGGCATTAGGCGGTGAAGGTGGTTTGCATGTTGAAAGTGCAACAGATTCAGATGTGTATGCAAAACGAACGATTTTGCAACGTATTGCTGGAACGGGCAAGACTACCCAATATGCATGGCGAGATGAAGAAACATTAAGGTTACCTGCAAGCATCGCGTTATTTCCAAACAAGCAATTGAATAAAGATTTGTACTTATGGCTAACCGCTTTATCTGTAATTGATATTGAACAAGGGGATTGGATTAGTCGAAACCAAACTCGAACGGCTAAAACATTAGCGATATGGCCTGGTTTAAAAAGTCGTTACCATGCGCTTGTTAAAGCACATATTGAGCAAAGACCAAAACCGAATGATTTACCAGAACGTGAAGCTAAACAAGAGCAAGCTATTCGTAATGCATTGCTTGATACGGCATTAACGGTAAATTTAGATTATGCCAAACGTCCGCCACAGCCGGTGTCATTATGGTTACATCCATCGCCACCAGCGATGGAGTTTAATAATACGCTTCCTGTCAATGATCCAGATCTACCTGAAGCTGCACAAAACAAAAAAGAGCAGAAAAAACAAACTAAACGTAAGGCTGCTAACCGAACTGATATGCCAGAAGGTAATGATGGTTTAATGAGTTTTCGTCTGGAAAGTCTATGGAGTTGGGGGGAGTACAGCAAAGTAGATAGAACAAGCACCGAAGATGATGATGACGATGCGATGAATACCGCAGAGGATATGGATAACATTACTGTTGCACAGGATAGTGAAACAACAGCCAGTAAGATCAAACTCGATCTAGACCTTCCTGCAAGTCAATACGATGACATTGTATTAGGTGAAGGTATTCCGATTGATGAATGGGATTATAAAAAGCAAATTCTGCAAAAAGATCATTGCCGACTTATACCGATGAAATCACGCGATGCTGAACCTGTTGATTTACCCATAAAACTGAAAGCTCAAGCGCGTAGAATACGTCGTCAATTTGAGATCCTTCGCCCAAAACGTCAATGGCTTAACCGACAAAGTGAAGGATCAGAATTAGATTTAGAGAGTTATATCAATTTTCTTACAGATAGAAAACATGGTCATGTGAATAGTGATACACCTATTTATCGTGACCTACGTAATGAAACACGAGATTTATCATGTATGTTACTTGCAGATTTATCTTTGTCGACAGATGCTCATATTAATAATACTTCAAGGGTGATTGATGTCATTCGAGATGCTTTATATTTATTCTCAGAAGCATTAAGCGTTACTGGTGACCGCTTTGCTTTACATGGCTTTTCTTCACGTAATAGAAATCATGTTCGATTTTATAAGATCAAAGATTTTAATGACAATTACAATAATGATATTCGTGGCTATATTGATGCGATTAAGCCCGGCTATTACACACGCATGGGTGCTGCAATACGCCATGCAAGTGCGCTTTTAGAAAAAGAGGCCACTAGCCAGAAACTCTTATTGATCATCACAGATGGTAAACCTAATGATCTTGATAAATATGAAGGGCGTTATGGTATTGAAGATACTCGCCAAGCAATTCTGGAAGCTGAAAAAAAAGGTTTACAACCTTTCTGTGTGACGATAGATGAAAAAGCAGAAGACTATCTGCCTTACCTATTTGGTAAAAATGCCTTTATTTTGATAAAAAATGCTGCAGAACTCCCCGCTAAATTGCCTCAGCTTTATTTACGTTTGACGAAATAAAAAATACCCATGGTAGATATGACCTAGGTCAATGTCAAAAACGGATAAATAGTGCATTCTATGACAAACGTATATAGATATTTAGGACAATAATGACCAAGCTTCGATTGACTCATGCAGTATTATTCATACTGACTACTCAGATAAGTACTGTCGTCGCTGAAGATAGCATTGAGATGTCTCATATGGTTGTTGTTGCCAATAAATCACCAAGACCAATACAAGATGTTGTGGGGTCTATTGTTAGCTTTTCAGCCAATGATATTGCGAATAATCAGGCTGAAAACATGGATGGATTATTACGTTATCAACCTAATATAAAAATGGAATCTGCGGGTAATCGATTTCAATCTACATCGATCAATATTAGAGGGATAGGGGGAGATCGCGTCGCAGTAAGAGTGGATGGCAGTCCTTCAACTGAACAATTTAATGTGGGTCATTTTGGTAATAGTGGAAAAATGTTGCCAGAACTTGATTTAATTAAACAAGTAGAAATTCTGCAAGGCCCTGCCTCAACTTTATATGGAAGTGATGCGATTGGTGGTGTTGTTGCCTTTGAAACATGGGACCCTAGTGACTTAGTATCACAGACTAAAGGCGATGATTTTTATAAATTGCGCGTAGGGTATGAAGGCAAAAATCGTAGTCAAGTAGCAACAGGAATAGCGGCATGGCAAGGCGATACAGTAGGGACACTATTATCGATAACGCATCGACAAGGTAAAGGTATTAATAATGCTCATTTTGTCGACACCGTGCAGGATAAATCAGACTGGGATTCGGATAGCTTATTTGCCAAAGTAACTATGGCACTTGCACAAGATGATTTGCTAACTTTAACGGTTAATCATTCCCAAACAGATAATGACTCTGAAAGTAATGGTTTATTAGGTACTGGTCGAACATTTGGGACAACAACAGAGTTGAGTGGTAGTGATACTAATGAGTCAGATCGTGTCAGTTTGGAATATGAGTTTAATTCGGATTTAGCTTTATTCGAAGAAAATGTCTTGCGTGTTTATTATTTAAATAATGTTACACAGCAGGATTCGATTCAAATGACATCATCTCGCGGTATACCTGTTGAACGTAATAAACGATTTGATTATGAGCAAACATTATGGGGGATGGAGTTTAATTCTTTTGCTCAACTGGGCATTCATAACCTTGTCACAGGGTTTGAATTTAGCCAAACAAAATCCAAAGAACTTCGTAGTGGGACTGAAACAAATTTAATAACAAATGTTGTCACTAACACGGTATTAGGTGAAGCACTTCCTGTGCGAGACTTCCCTATATCTAAAACAGTTAAATTTGGTATTTTTGTACAAGATGAAATTCAATTAAATCAACAATGGACGTTAGTGCCTGCCTTGCGATTTGATTATTATCATCTTATGCCTCATTCAGATAGTATCTATGAAGAGGATAATCCAACAACTGAGATAGCTTCCATCAGTGAAACAGCTTTTTCACCTAAACTTGGGATTTTAAGGCATTTTGATAACAACATCAGTGCCTATGCTCAATATGTCAGAGGATTTCGCGCAGCACCTTTTGAGGATGCTAATATTGGTTTAGATATTATTGTTGGTCCTACACATATACGAGCACTACCTAACCCAGATCTAAAGTCTGAGACATCAAATGGCTTCGAAATTGGCATTAGGCAGGGGAAAGCAGGGCAACATCTGTCGGCCTCTTTATTCTACAATCGCTATAGGAATTTTATTGAAACAAAGTCTCCACTTGGACCTGATGATTCTGGTACTCTTTTATTTCAATCACGAAATTTAACCAATGCAGAAATTTACGGGATTGAATTAAGTTATAAAATAGATTTAAAGCGTTGGTCTAAAAGCTTGTCGAACTGGACATTAGCGACTAATCTAGCCGTGACAGAAGGGAATGATTTAGATACCAATCAGCCAATTAATACGATTGCTCCTGCTCAGGCCATTATCAATCTTGGTTGGCATAGTTCCAATCAAAAATGGCAACTTAATTTGGTCAACACATTAACAAAAGCTAAAACACGGGTTGATGATTCCAAAGTTGCTAGTAATGGCAGTTTTATTAAACCCGCAGGATCGGCTGTTTTTGATCTGTTAGCTCATTACCAGATCACTAAGAATAGTGATGTTCGTGTTGGTGTATTTAATGTAAGCAATAAAGAATATTGGCGTTGGCAAGATGTTATGGGCTTAACACATGACCAATATGATTCAGTTATTCAATCCTTAACAAGACCCGAACGTAATATTTCATTAAGTTTCAGTCATAAATGGTAATTGCTTGATCTAAATCAATTACGATAGTCAAATAGTAGTCTATCCTTAGATGTAATGCTTTGAGTATTATTTTAAAAAAGAAAAATGGAGAGTTATCATGAAAAAACGGTTCCTAACACTAAGTGCTGCAATTGGCCTAGCCATTTCTGCATATGCACCTATAACGCTTGCTGATGAGGCAGGGCTTTCTTTATCAGATGCCGACTTCCAACATGCAAAAACACTCTATTTTCAGCGCTGTGCAGGTTGTCATGGCGTTTTAAGAAAAGGTGCTACAGGTAAGAGCCTTGAGCCTATCAATACTATAAAGAAAGGTCAGAAACGTCTTGAGAAAATCCTGACTTATGGTACCGAAGGCGGCATGAATAACTTTAATGACATCTTTAGTAAAGATGAAATTAAAATGATGGCAACCTATATTCAATTAGAGCCACCTATTCCACCTGAAATGTCTCTTGAATTAATGCAGTCACGTACTAAGGTTTATATGGACCCTAAAGATTACGTTACTGAACCGCAACATGATCGTAACTGGGAAAACTTCTTTATTGTTATTGAGCGTGATGCAGGTAAAATCGCCATTATTGATGGTGATAGACATGAGATTTTTGCACATCTTGATGCAGGTTATGCGGTACATGTTCTTAAGAGTCAAGAGCACCACAATATCGATAAATCTGATGATGTTGCAGGTCGTTTTTGGTATTCAATTGGTCGTGATGGCAAGCTTAATAAATATGATTTGTGGCAAACGCCTGACAAGATGTTATTAGCTGAAACACAAATTGCCTATGATGCTCGTGATGTTGCCGTTTCTGGTGATGGTAAATATGTTATTGCCGGTGGTTACTGGCCTCCTCACTTTGTAATTACTGATGCTAAGACGATGATGCCCGTTAAAGTGGTGTCTACTCGGGGTATGAATGTTGACGGTGAATATGTTGAGGAGTCTCGTGTTGCTGCTATTTACACCAATCCAAATGAATCATCATTCTTACTGGCGACTAAAGAATTAGGTCAAATGTGGCAAGTAGGTTATAAAGATCTTGATGCATTAGAGCTTACGCAAATCAACACTGCTAAATTCTTACATGATGGTTTCTATGACCCTACGGGTCGTTACTTCCAAGTTGCAGCTAATGCCTCTAAAAAAATGGTTATCATTGATACGAAAGACGGTGGTTCTTTAGAAGCGATGATTGATGTTGCAAATCTTCCTCACCCCGGTCCAGGTGCTAACTGGATTGATCCTAAATGTGGTCCAGTTGCAGGTACGACTCACCTAGGTGAAGGTCTTGTTTCTGTTTGGGGTAATGATCCTGCAGGACATCCTGATAACGCATGGAAAATATGTTACACAGTTGAAACAGATGGCGCTGGTGCATTTATCCGTACTCATGAGAACTCTGATTACTACTGGGCAGATCAACTAAAACATCCAGAAGCAGAAGTACAACAAAGTGTGCAGGTTATCAGTAAAGAAACGGGTGAAATAGTTAAAACAATCCGTGTTACTGAAGAAAAAGGTAAAGTTGCACTTCACATGGAGTTTAACAAGGGCGGAACTGAAGTATGGATTTCTGTTTGGAACCGTGCTGATGCTAAAAACCCAACAGGTGAAATCGTAATCTATGATGCTAAAACGCTTGAAGAGATTACACGCATTAAAGGTTTGACTACACCAACAGGCAAATTTAATGTCTATAACCGAGTTCATCATAAAACATAAATGATGATTGCTTACTTGTAAGTTAAGAAGAGCGAGTATAGAAACCTATACTCGCTTTTTTTATTTTTCAATCTCCGTATATTTCAATACTTAATTCAAGGCATTTAGTAATGACAAATAATAAAGGTTTTTTTAAACGTAAATTGTTTATGGGCACGAGCATTGGTGCCGCTATTGTTTTTATTATTATTGGAATTGTTTTCTGGGGTGGCTTTAATACTGCTATGGATGCAACCAATAAGGAAGAGTTTTGTATTTCCTGTCATGAAATGGAAGATAATGTTTTTGAAGAGTATAAAAAGACGATTCATTATGCAAATCGCTCTGGTGTAAGAGCTACCTGTCCTGATTGCCATGTGCCAAAAGAATGGACACATAAGATGGTAAGAAAAATACAAGCATCTAAAGAAGTTTGGCACAAAATGTTAGGCACCATCGACACCGCAGAAAAGTTTGATAACAAACGTTTAGAATTAGCAAAAAATGAATGGCGAAGAATGAAAGCTAATGACTCAAGAGAGTGTCGTAATTGTCATGATTTTGAATCAATGAGTATTGCATATCAAAAACCTAGAGCTGTTAAGCAACATACCAATGCCTTACAAAATGGTAATACGTGTATTGATTGTCACAAGGGTATTGCACACAAACCTGTACATCAATTAATGGATGAAGAGGAGTTAGAAAGAATATCAGCCCCTAATCCTGCTTTTGCTAAACCAGATGCCACATTAAGAGGTCCTGTTAATTCGAAACAACAAAAACTATTGGATTCAGTAAATAATCCTAAACCAAAAGTTAAAGCAGTAAAACTTGATACAAATGCATCTACAGTTGAAGCTGCCAGTGCATTTAGTGTTGATTGGGCTGATGTTCCTGATAGAGAGATCACTATATTTTATCCAGGCCAAGCATCTATGGAATGGATATTTAAAGGTACTGAGCATGGTGGGAAACTACCGTTTAAAGCGGGTGACCGTTGTGTTGAGTGTCATGATAAAGAAACGGCAGATATGGGACTTAAAATTGTCACCGGTGAAAAACTAGAGACACAAGTTATTCCTGATAAACGTGGCAGTATAGCCGTTACGGTTCAAGCTGCTCATGATGATGAATACTTATATATGCGTTATCAATGGCAAGATACTAGTCATACTCCTATCCCATTTGTTGATGGTGGAAAAATGGATCCAGACAATCAAGTTAAAATCGCCATGATGTTTAGTGATGACAAGGTGAGTGAAGAAGATGATATGACCGGTAGTGTTATGTATTCTGGACGAGCTGGTTGCTGGGGAACATGTCATCATGATGCCAAAGATATGCCTGATGAGCCATTGCAAGAAGATATTGATGCTTACGGGCAAAAAGATCAAATTGATATGCAGCAGGGAATTAGAAAATACCTAACTGAAAGTCGTACCAAAGTTGAAGTTGCTGGTCGTCGAGGCAAGAAACGAGGCGGTTGGGATAAGCTAAAAACACCTGAGGAGATTCAAGAAGAACTTGATGCAGGTCGCTACATGGATTTAATTCGATATAAAGCAGGCACTAAAGAGTCTGAAAATGGTTACATTCTAGCTGACCGAATTATGAGTGGTGGTGAAGAAGTTCTATTTAGCTCTAGCTTAAACAATGGCCTGTGGGTTATTGAGTTAAAACGGAAACTTAACTCTGGTAAAGAAGGTGATATTGCTTTAGATTTTGATAAGCTTTATAACTTTGGTTTTGCTATTCATGATGATTACACCAATGGCCGTTTCCATCATGTATCTTTAGGTTATAAGTTAGGTTTTGATAATGCTGAAGCTGAGATCAATGCCGTCAAAAAATAAGTAAACCCCCTAAAATCATATACTGATTATTGTAAACACCTCTGTGAGTAAACTCACTCACAGAGGTGAATTTTGACTGAAAAAACACTGTTCTATCGATCTTAGTTTGAGGGAGCGATTAGTCGACTTAAAGCTCGTGAGCACTACTTTGACAATTCCAACAAAAATCAAATGAAGCATCATTTCGTTCTTTGCAGTTACTGCAAACCCATTCAGGTTCATTCTCATTACTAAAAGAAGAATCTATGAGAAGCATTGTTTTGTCATAATCCTCATCATTCACCACCCATAATTCGAGCCATGTTTCATGGGGAACCAAGTCACCAGCAGCACCAGCTGCGAATTCATTCTTCAACATAATCGTTATGCCCGCGTTTTCTACAATATTTTGAATATTGTGTACTAAGTAGCGGTTTTCATCGGTATATATTAATTTCACGGCAATGTTTTCGATTGGGTTTGGTGTATTTCTTTCCGTACTTTAGCATTGTTAATGATGTGTTGTTTTTGTTCAGAAGATGTACTGTCCTTACTCCACTGCATTATCTCCTGAATAGTACGAAAGCAGCCAAGACAAACATCTTCAGCATTAAGGCAACAGTTTCGAATGCAGGGTGATTTAATGTCGGGCATAAAAGGAAGGTATCATATTAAAGTGTTTATTAACGAATAGATAAAGTATAAGCTTAACTATTTGGTGATATATTAGTATTTTTTGCAGCTATCCATTGAGACATATACTTTGTACTCGACATTGTATGATGTCTGAGCATGCTCCCGGTAAAGTTGTTTAAACGATGTTGGAGGAGCGATTCTTCTACTTCTAGTATCCGATTGATTAAGCTTTGAGATAGCGCCTTGCTGTCATATCGTGAGTTTAATAATCTATGTGCGTGTTGTTGCGCTTGAAGCCAAGCTTGTTCATCATTGTATAAATGCACTGCCGCATCAACAAAGTCATTCATATCATCTACCACAGCACCTGGCCATATTTCTTGTTGATGCATGCCTTCGCTACCTAATGATGTTGTCACGCTAGGCGTTTGTACAATCATAGCATCTAATAACTTACCTTTAATCCCTGCGCCAAAGCGAATAGGGGCCAAGCATACTCGTGATTGTTCGATTACATCAAAAGCGCTTGCTGCCCAGCCTTTAATTAAAAAACCGGTTTTAGGGTTATTTAATGCTGTTGCCTTCGGAGGTGGGTAAGAACCATAAATATGTAATTCTGCATCAGGTATTTGTTTGCGAATTAATGGCCATATTTGCTGTAGATATAACACCACATCCCAGTTAGGTGCATGTCGAAAATTACCAATGGTCATAAAGTGTTTTCGCTCACTAAATGAACGTGTTTTTGTTGGTAGCTTGTCTAACTCAACCATAAAGGGCAGGTGGTGAAGTAACGTATCATCAAGCTTAAAGGTGTTAACCAGTAAATGCCTCTCAAAACTCGAGATGATTAGAGATATGTCACAGCGTAAGATCGCAGCAATTTCACGTTTAGCAACATCACTGAACAAATCTGTTTGGGTCATTTCACGCCCAGCCTTATGAGCTTGGTGACGCGCATGTCGCAAACATTGTAGATCTTCCGTATCTAAAATTTTGAGTGCTTGAGGGCAATTTTTCTCAACACGCCAGCCAAATTGTTCCTCCATCATAAAACGATCAAATAGGACGATATCTGGCTGATATTCAAGGATGTAACGATCAAAACTATCGCAATTGAGGCTGATATTTTGGCTAGAAATTCCTTCATAGCTTAAATCAATCATGTGTTCAGTGGGTTGAGAAGGGGTTGCAAATTCAACTTGCCAGTTTTGTTGTGTAAATTGGCGTAAAATCGACATCATATGACTGCCGGCAGCTGATGAATTTGGCTCAGGCCAAACATAGCCGATAACTAATACTTTTTTCAATTCATTAAATCCATCTTAAGCAATAAACCAGACCATGTCCGAGCAAGAGAATCATTTTACCTTATTTAAAGAATCTATTGATTCATATGACTTGCCTGAGCGGTTTACTTTTCCATTTTATTACCAACCACATCCCTTATGTTTGCTGGCAGTTAAACAGTTGCAAGAATACCTTAAGACTCAACAAGATTGGCAGCATAATTTTGGCCTCATCGCTGATAAAGAAACAGCTATTGGTAAGATGTTTGGTGTTTTATTGGTAGAAAATAAACGAGGGGAGATTGGGTATATATCAGCATTTTCCGGGAAAATAGCTGATAGTAACCATCTTGCACACTTTGTTCCGCCTGTGTTTGATATGTTAACGGAAGGTGGGTTTATCCGAACAGGGCACGATGAACTCAGGCAAATGGGCTTGAAAATAAAAGGCTTGGAAGCTAATCCCAAAATTACAGAATATGAAGCAGTATTAAGTTGTAAGCAAGCGTTATCAGCACAACAAATACAAGCTCATAGAGCGAGCATGATTGTTGAAAGGAAAGATAGAAAAGAACGACGAACTATAGCTAAAGCTACATTGACAGCACAAGCATTCTTAAATGTTAAAGAAGCGCTGGGTAAAGAAAGTATTAAACAAAAAAACATGCTTAAAGATCTAACGTCTTACTGGGATGAACGAATTCAAGATGCAACAAATAAACTCCACTTTATTACAGATGAAATTACTGCTTTAAAAAAGCAACGTAAAGACTTTTCTCATTCTTTGCAGCAGAAATTGTTTGATAGTTATCATTTCTTTAATAAGGATGGCGTTCATAAAAACTTACGAGATATTTTCAAAGATACACCACAGCAAGTTCCACCTGCTGGTGCGGGAGAATGTGCAGCACCTAAATTATTAAATTATGCATTTAATCATAATATGAAACCGCTTGCCATGGCGGAGTTTTGGTGGGGAAAATCACCTAAATCGGAAGTCAGAAAACACCAACATTTTTATGCGGCGTGTCTTGGAAAGTGTCAGCCTATTTTAGGCCATATGTTGAAAGGTATTACACTTGACGACAATCCATTACTAAACAATCCTGCGGAAGGAAAATCAATTGATATTGTTTATCAAGATGATGTCATGGTTGTTATAAGCAAGCCTGCAGGGTTTTTATCGGTGCCAGGCAAGAATATTGAAGACTCCGTTTACCTACGTATGAAACAACAGTTTCCTATAGCAACTGGGCCATTAATTGTGCACCGGCTTGATATGGCGACCTCGGGTTTAATGGTGATTGCCCTTAATAAGGCTGTACATAAAAAACTACAACAACAATTTATTAGTCGTACCGTTAAAAAACGTTATGTGGCTTTATTGGATGGCCTGTTAATGGAAGAGGAGGGGACTGTTGATTTGCCTCTTAGAGTCGATTTAGATGACAGGCCAAGACAGCTTGTTTGCTATAAGTATGGCAAGGCAGCAACAACAACATGGCAGCTTATTGAACAAAATGAGAACCAGACTAAAGTCTATTTTTATCCAATAACAGGACGAACACATCAGCTTAGAGTCCACTCAGCACATATTAAAGGTCTAAATATACCTATTGTTGGGGATGACCTTTATGGTCAGAAATCTAATCGCCTATACTTACATGCAGAGACTTTAGAGTTAGCGCATCCTATTAGCAAAGAGCTAATGATATTTCAGCTTGATGCTGAATTTTAATTAACCTGAACTCTGGATAAGCACAGCCATCCAGAGTTCAGGTTAAGTTAGTCACTTGATGGAATGATAATATCGAGATCATTTGCAAATACAAGCTGGCCTGAGTAGTTCTTGCGAATGAACTGCTCCGTTATTTTTTCATTGCCAAGTGTTCGATTCATACGGTGTGAAATAACGAGTTTTTTCACACCTGCATTATGGGCAATCAACCCTATTTCTGAAGGTGGCATATGTAATTTTCGCGCAACACCTGAAGCTTCTTCAGGGATTGCATTATGGGCGACTAAAATATCACTCTCTTTTGCCAACTTCTCTAAAGAGTGAAAATCATTATTCATATCGCCTGAAAAAGTCACCGAGCAATTATCAATATCAACACGCCATGCTAATGCCGGAATCGGTCCATGATGCACAGAGATTGAGCTTAGTTTTAGTGAAGGCGTAATTTGAAATGACTGGGTTTCAGATTTATTCATCATTACTATTTTGCTCTCTAACCAGTAATGTTTCTTATGAGGCTCAAGGTAATTATTGAGGTATGAAAAGCTTCCATTCACAGAAAAAAGACGGTCGAGAAACTGGGTCGTTGAGGGCATCAAATGATTGCCGTCTGGACCGTAAATTGGAAGAGAGCGAAGACGTGATGAGAAGTAGGCTCCTTTGACTAAAGCAGGAAAGTCAGCGCTATGATCAACATGAAAATGACTAAAGGCAATCACATCAAGATCGTTAAATTTAGCACCTGATAACTCGTAATTCAGGCTTGCACCACCGCCCATATCGATTAAAGCAACAGCCTTATTATTAGCCCAAATAAGGTAGGCACTCGATGCTCGTCGGTCATCAATTTCAGGGCCGCCAGAACCCAACACCTGTAGTTTTACATTATTTGTAGTACAATCTGCCCATATAACTGATGGTGATAAAGTTATTAGAAAAGCTACCAATGCTATTGATTTAATTATTATTCTCCCTTAAATGTATATCCATTATCATGCGGATTTCAGGTTTTATAAAAACATACCGATCGTCCTTGCTTGTCGAAGGATGGTTCGACAAGCTCACCATGAACGATAAAAACATGCATCTTCATGTGCCATGGATAAGAATAGTCAACAACATCATAATTTACAATTATTTATGAACGAGCACGACTCAAAATAGATAAAACGAGCCTAAAATGAAGGCGCTGGATGGCTGTGCTTATCCAAAGTTCAGGTTATTTAACTTCGGTAAATGGTTTCAATCAGATGATAACCAAATTTAGTTTTCACTGGGCCATGAACAGTTAATACCGGCTTTTTGAAAACAACATTATCAAATGCCTTTAACATCTTGCCTGGGCCAAACTCCCCAAGCTCACCGCCTTTTTTGGCTGATGATTTACATAGCGAATGTTTTTTAGCGAGTAGGGCAAAGTCTTTGCCATTTGCTAATTGTTTTTTAATCGTTTCAGCTTCTTCTTTTGTCTTCACTAAAATATGTCGCGCACATGCTCTTGCCATGATTAATTCTCTCCAATCTTTTCTTGGTATAACTGTTTTAGTAATTCTACTCGCTTTTGATTAATACCTAAATCACTATAACCAATACGTGAAGCCGACCGTATATGGATTAGATTAGTGCTTGAGTCGCTCCTTATTTCTAAATCATCAATAAAACCAAAAAATGATGATGAAAATACAGCTGCTATATAGCCATTTTCTTCGATGAGAATTGTACCGCCCATTGCCTGAATAACGTCTTTTAACACAGCTAATGCTTCTGACTCACTAAGTTGAGCAAGAGGAATGGGGCTAAGGTAATGTTGAATGTCTTCTCGATATTCACTGCATACACAATTGGGTGAATTACTGCATGGTGATAGTTGTGAATCTACGATGCCTGGTGTATTACCTTGTTTGGATATTTTGCCAAAAACAACAAAGATCAAAACAATAATGATGATCAGGCAAGATAAAATGATTAATGCTGTTTTCATTTGTCCTCACAATAAAGTTTTAGATACTCATTATATGTAGCATAGTACCGAGTATTGACTCAATTTAATCATAAGACTAATATTGAGTTTCTCTCATATTCTAAACAATGAGGCTAATAAAATGCGGCATAACCAAATAGTTATTTTAGCGTTAATAATTATTTCTCCCATTATTCAAGCTGAAGAAATGGAGAAACACACCATTACCAGTTGTGCATATCAAGCTGGTACTGCACGTGAAATCCAAACAATCCGTCAAACAGAAGGTGATGATTGGTCTAAATTCGAGATAAATGTAAAGAAAATCTATAAAGATGGCCAAGGTCGAACTGATCTATTAGCAATCGCAAAAATGGTTTACTTGCAACCGATGGAAACATCAACGAATAACATTTACGATAAAACATTTTCTGCGTGCGTTAAATTAACTGAGGGAACAGCGCCTTCAGCATAAGCTGAGCTCGCTAAAGAGTGGAGCTAGCTTATTTTACCGATAGCACAGCTAATGACGGACTTTGCCTTGCCTTTTAATGCTGCTAGGCCTTCAACGGAGCCCTGTTCTGGATAGCCCATTGCAAGTAACGCTTCAACATAAGAGGGGCGTGCAGCTTCATTTTCAGTTTCAATGTTAACAACTTGCTCGTCAATCAGAATATCAATACTAATAACGCCTTCGAACGCCATTAATTTTTTTGAAATGGTATTTGCACAACCACCACACCGAATATTTTCTACAGTAATACTAAGTTTCATATGGATATCTTTAATTTTAATTTCTCGCACCAGAGCTTTTGAACTTGCGCCAGTACATAGTAGCTAGGCATCTGATTTTGTTGAATATATAAAGATAATGCTAACGCAATGTTCTACTAAATAAATTCAATGCCAATTGATAAGCCAGCTGAGCCGTTTGGGCGTCATAACGGCCACCATCACCTTCATCACGCATAAAGGCATGTCCAGCATTAAATTCATGCCATGTGAAGGTAATATCCGTTTCGTTTAATTCTTGGTAAATCTTAGCAAGAGCTTCAGCTGGAATGTGGTTATCTTGTTTGCCCCAAATCATACATAACTCGCCTTTGATATCATCTAGGCGTTCCATACTGTGTTGTCCTGGTTTATTAGGAATAACTTGGATATGTAAATCAGTTCCGTAGAAACACGCAGCACCTTTAACTTCAGGCTGTAATGCCGCACGAAATGCTAAATGGCCACCAATACAAAAGCCCATCGCACCAATATGACCATTAGACCAGTTTTGTTGTTTGGCAAACTCGATTAACGCGACATTATCAGTGTCATAGCCTTGGACATCTTTAGCATGTTTATCAGCATTACCTTTCTCACGACCTGCATCGTCATAACCTAAAACAGTACCAATTGGATTAAGCTCATGAAACACTTCAGGCACTAACACTGCATAGCCTTGGCTTGCCATCCACTTTGCTGCACGTTCAATTGGGCCGGTTTGTTGAAATATTTCTGAATAAAACAAGATAGTAGGGAAGCGACCTTCAACATCAGGGCGGTGAATATAAGTACGCATTACACCCGTTGGTGTATCAAGATCTGCGAAGTGGCTTTGAATGTTCATGATAGATTCTCAAGATTAGTTTATATGCATGTATAAACTTTATATTATACAACGATTCATATTCTTCATTATTCAATTAGATTATAAAAAAACAGGGATAACCTCAACATATTGAACAGCAAGAAGTTTACTTTAGTTTTGTCTTTCAATAAATGGTTTATACCCATGATAAATGAATATGCATGTTTCAGAGTGCTTGAGTAATCCTACTGAATCAAGCAGCCTCATTGATTATGGGTATATATGATAAAATATTCGTCACTAAACTCAAGACAGGTTATGCCAACATGAAATTCTTAGCTTCAAGTTTTCTGCTTTATTGCATCTTCATCACATCGGTTTATAGCGAGGAATTAGAACAAACGCTTGCTATTAAACTGGTCACAGAAAAATGCCAATTTTGTCATGGATTAAACGGTGAAGCATCTAGTGTGATTTATCCGAGGTTGGCGGGGCAAAATAAACTTTATTTAGAAAAGCAATTGAATGATTTTAAGAGTGGCAAACGTATAATCGACCCAATGAATGAAATTTCAGCCACACTAACAGCTACTGACATTACAGCTCTGGCAGAGTATTTTCAAGAGCAACCTTCAAAGTCTCATCGAGTACGAGACAAAGAGCTTGCTGCAGTCGGAAAATACATCTTCAATAAAGGTAATCAGTATTCAGGCATTGCTGCTTGTGCAAGTTGTCATGGTGATAATGGTGAAGGTACCGACTTACGTCCACGTTTAGCGGGTCAACACAAACGTTATGTTTCTGAGCAATTAAAGGACTTTACCGAGCGAACTCGTTCAAATGACAATGCAATTATGTATTCGATTGCCGAAAAACTGACTGAATTAGAGATTGAAGCAGTAGCACTTTATGTCAGTGGCTTATAAAGCAGACAGAAGTCTAGGCGTTATCGAGTTTTCTCCTGTTCTGAGACCTTTGCACGAGTCGTCTTTTTCGCCATAGCGGCGTTAAAAATAGTCTCAAAATACTCACTTACACGAGTAAACTGCGCTTTTTCGACAAATTTTGCCTTGCTACGACAAAAAATACTTATCGTGCAAAGGTCTCACTCTGTAACACCGTTAAATATTACTACTCAGTCATTGCTGTGAAAATGGGAATCCCACGATAGTCTTATTTCCACTACCTATGGAGCCTCGAATACACGAGGGTGACAAAACTAAAAATCGTGAAAATAAACCCGGCCCCTTTATTGTTAATAATCTCTTTCACTTATTCTTCATTAGGGCCATACTGAACTTTCTATGCATCGACATCTCAGATTGATGTTAATACCTAGAAACTGTCCTCAGGTTGGCTCAAACTGACTTTAGGTTAATCATTTATGACTAGAGGTAACTATCATGAGCAAAGGGCAAGACAGTAAAAAAAGCGTTAAAAAGCAACCGCTATTAACTGCAAAAGAAAAGAAAGCAGCGAAGAAAGCAAAGAAAAATAACACCAATACACTAGGGAGTTAAACAAGGCGGGCTACCAAATTGCTGCGGTGGCCTGTCAGCTTTCAGCTACGATGTTAGTGAGATTTATTTTAAGAACGGAGTAGCTAAGACTTTTCGTTTAAAAATTGATAGCATTAGAAAGCTTAAGAACTCTTTTTCTAGACGCTTCATCAATCAAATTATCACCTGCGTAATCCTCAAGAATTTCATTTATTGCTGTTAAATGAGGAATCAAAAGCGCCTTATCTTTTGCCTTAATATCATAGTGATTGATCGATCTTAATAATGTGATTGAAGCATTATTTAAACTTTTATTTTGCCGTGGAGTAGGGTTGTCATGTGGCGTCGCTAAGCCTAACTTCTGAACGACTTCTTGCACCACATCACCGTCGTATTTAAATGCTGACACATTATTTTTGCCAAACAGTGTTTGGCATTCGGTAACGAAGCCTTGATAGTCTAAATGTTGATAAAACCATTTAATATCTAACATTTCAGAAAAGGATAAGTCTTTGCCATAACACGGGTTATTGTCAATTTGTGGGTTGCGAATACATTGTTTGTAATAGCTCTCAATAAACGCGAGTGGTTCACGAAACCATATCCAAATTTCAATATCGAAGAACTTACCCAGCTCAGATAAAACGTCTTTTGATTCGTCAGGTAAATCCCACCAGTAATTATAAATACCTTCAGATGACAGAATGATGGTGTGGGTATCTTTATTGACTTGCGAGATTATATTCTTAAAGTTTTCTAAGAAATACTCCCAGTGTGTTGCGACTAAGTTTTTCTCAAACCATTGATGTTTTGGTGCGGTGGGGTTTTGTAAGTTTTTAATATTATGTGGGTAAAGAATCCCTTTCATTCGGAGTTTACGTTGTTTTTTATCAAGATAGGTTTGTAAGCTTGTTGTACCTGTTTTTGGTGTGCCGGCATGGATGATTAGTTTTAGCGGCTGTGACTTTAATGGATCTTGTGATTGCTCAAGTGACTTTAGTAGTTTAGCTAGCTCGTTTGAAAAATGAATACTTGGTTTTTCCATAGCAATAAATAAAACGCCTCTTAAAAGTATGGGAGAGTGAAATTATCTTAAAAAGAGGGCGCTAGCCTTTATTTCCTTATACAGTCATCTATATCAACGACAGATGCTTTTATTTTTTTTCAGCGTTATCAATTTTAAAGCTAGGTAAATCGGCGGTGCCCATAGTGGTGAAAACAGCACCAACACAGACGAAGAAAAATAGTGATGCCATTAAACTGGCTGATATGACATCACCAGACACCGTCTCCACCCGTAGATATAGAATGATTCCCGAAACAAACGCCAGCACAAAACTTATCACACCTGAAACAAGTGAAAGTTTTTGTAGCATACCTTTTCTTTTAGTCATTTTGATTAAGCTTCCTGATTCGTTGCTTTATTTTGAGTAGTATCGTCGGCCTTTAATGCTAGTTTGGCTCTTTCTGCTTTTGAAATATACTTTTCTTTTTTGCTATCTTGTAGGCGTTTTTCAGGGTTTCTCAACTTGTTTTTGTGCAGCTGAATTAACTTCTTTTTACGGTTCATAAGGTTTTTCTTATCGTCGATTGGGTGCTGATCTAGGCGTATATCATATAAGTTTAACGCGAACTTTGCTTTTGTTTATTTTGGTTCGGATAAATTTACGCCGAATTAAAAGAGACATTCTCTATTAATCATATAGAGTATAGCGCTATCGATTGCTTGAAATTTGTTTTTAGTTATAGATCTTACGCTGCCGCTGGGCGATTATTTCATAAACTATATGGTGACGTGGGCGAAAACTCGCTACACTCAAACACTCGCCCACTTATTCCACTAAAGAGCTTATTTTTGACGGCGATAACGTGGGAATAAAAGGTATTAAATCGATTGACACTGACCTCATAGATTCTGTAAGTTATAACACCAGCAAAACATGAAACACCAAAATGGCTCACACCTGATATGATCTCACCAGCTACAATAATCAAGAAAATATAATTTAAACCCAATAACAACATTAAGAGAATAATAATGAGTGAAAATTCACCTGCTACAAAGACATTTCAACAACGTGCTGATGAGTTTATTGCTGTTGCAAACCAGCAAGTGCCTGACAGTTCAGTAGATGATGTTAATACATCAATTCTATATTCTGCCGCGCGTTTTAATGCCTTTAGTGTAGCTTCTTCAGTTGAGAATGCTGAGAACATGCAAGCAGAGAAACAAGAGGCGATAAAATTCTTCACAAAACGCTACACCGAGATGTTAGAGCAAAACATGGATGAATATATTTCGCGTTTTGAGCGCTATTCACAAAAATAGACCGACTAACGGGGAGCTTCAGTTTTTTTGCTTTGCAAAAAATGCGACAGGTTCATGAATCCGCTTCACGTTTTGCTTGCATTATTTATGGTAGTGATATCTACAAGAGATTATCGTTAATTGATTGTTGTCTACGGCATAAACTAAACGATTACTTTCATCTATCCTACGAGACCAAAAACCAGCTAAATTTTCTTTTAGTGGTTCTGGTTTTCCAATACCCACATAGGGTGATCTTTGTGTGTCAGATATTAATTTATTAATTCGTTTTAAGGTTTTTTTATCTTGGGTTTGCCAATATAGATAATCTGACCAAGATTCTTTAGTCCATGCTAAAATTTCAAGCATCTACTAAACCGTGGATGCTTGTTTTACCTGAGCGGTACTGTTCAATAGATTTTTCTAGATGAACTGCATTTGCAGGGCTTTTCAGCAAATGAACTGTTTCCATAAGACTATTAAACTGCTCTAAAGACATTACAACGGCATCTGCACTATCACGGCGTGTGATTATAGTATAGTCAGCATCATTAACGACCTGATCTAATACACTTTTCAGTTGATTTCTGGCTTCAGAAAAATTTATAACTTTCATATTACGCGGCCTATTATTGTACAAGTAATAGGCACAAGTATAACATGAGCAATAAATGGTACAGGTACAGATAGTAAGGTAATATTTGAGTTAACGTGACGGCGAGTCTTTTTAGCAGATCAAGTTGAATGATTTATTCAACATAATTAGTTTGATCCTAGTAGTGCTGATACAAGTGATTGCGGCTAATCTAATGTTTAAATATTCATTTTCTGGAGTCAAAATACCACAAGGAACAGCTAGTCAAAAATTGATAACAAGACATTATTGTTAAAGACGCGTAGATTGATTATGTATTGATTACACAGCCAACTATCAGGAGACCCACTATGCGTAAACGGATCATCAGCCCCGTCGATCTAAATGAAGCACAAAACGATCAAGAATGGTTAGATATTGAAGATAGGGTAGAGGTAGAAATCACATCAGAAGATCCCAATCGTCCGATAGAAGCAGCTTTATTGTTGAATCAAACGTCAGGCTGGCGTGCAGCAACATCGGGGAAACAGACTATACGACTCATCTTTAACTCACCTCAACAGATACAACGAATATGGCTGAGTTTTGTGGAACAACACGTCGATCGCACTCAAGAATATGATTTACGTTGGTCAGCTGATAACGGTAAAACCTTTCAAGAAATTGTGCGACAGCAGTGGAATTTTAATACTCATGATGCCACTAATCAAATAGAAGACTATCACGTAGGTCTTAATGCCGTGACGGTGCTTGAATTGACCATTGTTCCCGATATCAGTGGTGGTGAAGCCATCGCTAGTTTAGCTCAGTTACGGATTGCTTAAAGTCACATAGAAACAGCGTGATGGTTTTTCGGGTTAAGATGTGAAAGGGGGCGAGTCATAAACTGACTCGCCCCCCTTTATTATTAGAGACTATTAGAAAATTAATTAAAGAAAATCAAGCTGGCTGCCCCTTGATTTCTTCTCCCCACTACTTGGTTTTATCTCTCCATTTCGCCCAAGGGTCTTCAGACCCCTCAATAGATGAATCAGGAGAGTCTAACGATTCATGCTCACGCTTCCCGTAACTATCATCTCCACTGACAGAGTGCCGACTTCGTTGAGCGCCAGAACTTTTACCTGAGTTCGAGCGATGCCCCGCATCTTGATCATATGCAGCCGCTTTCGCTTCACGTTGTCCGCGCAATTGCTCAGCATCTTCCAAATTCAGATCAGCAGGCTCACCTGGCGTTTGGTCTTCTGGAATAATCCGATCCCTAGGAGACAATGAAAACTGTTCGGAAGACACTTTAGGTAAGCTTTTAAATTCATACAAATAGAAAGCCTCAACTCTCTCACATGCCCACGTCGTCTTTTTAAGAAACTTAACACTAGACGCAATACTGGGATTCGTCTTAAAACAATTGATATTTAAATAGGCAAAGAGAAGTTCAAAACCGTAGTGGTCTACTATTTCAATCAATAAGTTTTTTAAACCAAGGCCATGCAGAGGGTTATTTGTGTAATCAATCTCATTACTCATATTAAAATCCAACAAAAGGGAGAGGAGGGGAATTATACCTGTTGTTACACAGGTAGCGAATCAATGGGGTCAATATCAAGCTGGCTTGATAACCTTGATAATAATATACTGTCTTGAAAATCAATCGAGTAGGTTCTCATGGATTCATTTTTCACATACAAATCATTCGGTTACGATTTAAGGGTAACGTCCCCTCGTATCATCCCAACTGTATCAATTATTAACTATCAAACTAGCTTTTAGTCGATACTATCCAGTGGCAATTGGATAAGGAGATAGTGATATTGAGCGTCCCCATAAATTTTAAAATTTGCAAAAAAGTTTAGTGCCTATCTCCTATTTTAACTTCATAAAATGCGAACAGTATCTGGTGCAAAGTCTGACTTTAGCACGAATAGTTACGAGGATGCATAGAAGATGAAATTATCCAACTTTTCCAAGAGAACTTATCAGGAGAACTAAAATGAAATTTGTTGGAGTTGATATATCTAAGGCTGTTTTTGATGTTGCAGTATTAGAAGAACAAGCCTATAGCGACAAGCAATTTAAAAATAACACTGACGGTTTTATTCGTTTAATGAGCTGGTTAAAACCAAGTAAAACAAGCACTGTATTTTGTCTTGAGGCGACAGGAGTATATAGCTTGAGTTTGGCTAAATTTTTGCACGCAAACAAACAAAAAGTGATATTAGTAAACCCGATTAAAACTCACGCTTTTTGTAAAATGGAGATGTCTAGAAATAAAACTGACAAGGCTGATGCACAAAGTATATCTCGTTATGTTCAGCATATCTGTGACAAAGGAGAACTGGAGGAAAGCCTGTTTATACCTAAAGATAAGGACTTTGAAGATCTGCAGTTTCTAGTCACAAGGTTGGCGCAATTAGATAAAAACAAATCTCAAGAAAATAACCGTCTAAAGGTTAGTCAGGTTCAGGGCGCCACCCAATCTATTAAGAAAATGCTTAAGTATATCCAAAAAGAAATCACCCTGATTAAAAGCCAAATAAGTACTATCGTGAGTAAAAATAAAACCCTAAGCAAGCAGGTGGAGCTACTCACCAGCATTAATGGAATTGGAGATCTTACCGCATGGTCAATTTTGGCATACCTTGGCGATATTAGCTTGTTTAATAATTCTAAACAGGTCAGCAGCTATGCTGGGCTTAACCCAAGAATTGAGCAATCTGGAAGCAGTATTCATAAATCAAGTTTGTCTAAAATGGGCAATGCAAGACTAAGAAAATCGTTATATATGCCCGCAATAGTAGCCATGAAGCATAACCCCTTGATGACAAATTTATATAGCAGATTATTAAGCAAAGGCAAGCCTAAAAAACTGGCCATAGTGGCTGTGATGAGGAAATTACTTGTGATTGCCTATGGCGTACTCAAATCAGAAAAACCGTTTGATGTGGGTTATGCAAAATAGGGAAATATTACTTGATTTTTAAGACAGTATCTTTAATTGCGGTGCAGAAAACACCCTAACTTGGTTAGATGAACAAGCGAATATGAAGAAAGAGAAAAACTTTTTTGAGACGAAGGTTACTGAATATCAGACTGGTGGGGCTTTGAAGTGGGATTAGATACAACCCCATCAAAATCAATAGAGTCTGACCCCGTTTATTCCCTTAAGTGGGATTAACTATAAATTAGCATGAAAGGATAATGATGAATAAAGCAATCTTAATTTTGACTCTATTGTTAAGCATGAACGTATCTGCAGATGGTTTTTATGAAAGAGACCAAGGTAACTATAAAAGAGCGGCTGAACTATTTGAAAAAAGTTGTAATGAAGGTGATTTCATTGGCTGTGAATCCCTTAAACAGTTATTTGATACTGATGGACAGCTAAAGTCTGAAGGTGTTTTTGCAGAAGAGAAAGGAAACTACAAACAAGCGGCACAGTTATATAGAAAAAGCTGCAATACTGGTGATATGAAAAGTTGTTCAAATCTTGGAACTCTGCTTCTTTTAGGTAGTGGAGAGATCACAAAAGACAAAGAGCAAGCAAGAGAGTTTTTAGCTAAAGCTTGTGATAACAGGAATGGAGAAGGCTGCTTCACCCTTGGCGTTATGTATTTTAACGGTGATGGAGTAGAGAAAAATAGACCTCATGCTAAAGAGCTATTTAGAATATCTTGTGAATCAGGAGCTGCTGATGGATGTGCCGGCCATAAGATGGCTATCGCAGAAGAAAATTCTCGTAATGATTAACATGGAACCTCGACCCTGAATAATTAAAGGGAATTAAAGGGAATTAAAGGGAATTAAAGATACTGTCTTAAAAATCAAGTAATATTTCCCTATTTTGCATAACCCACATCAAACGGTTTTTCTGATTTGAGTACGCCATAGGCAATCACAAGTAATTTCCTCATCACAGCCACTATGGCCAGTTTTTTAGGCTTGCCTTTGCTTAATAATCTGCTATATAAATTTGTCATCAAGGGGTTATGCTTCATGGCTACTATTGCGGGCATATATAACGATTTTCTTAGTCTTGCATTGCCCATTTTAGACAAACTTGATTTATGAATACTGCTTCCAGATTGCTCAATTCTTGGGTTAAGCCCAGCATAGCTGCTGACCTGTTTAGAATTATTAAACAAGCTAATATCGCCAAGGTATGCCAAAATTGACCATGCGGTAAGATCTCCAATTCCATTAATGCTGGTGAGTAGCTCCACCTGCTTGCTTAGGGTTTTATTTTTACTCACGATAGTACTTATTTGGCTTTTAATCAGGGTGATTTCTTTTTGGATATACTTAAGCATTTTCTTAATAGATTGGGTGGCGCCCTGAACCTGACTAACCTTTAGACGGTTATTTTCTTGAGATTTGTTTTTATCTAATTGCGCCAACCTTGTGACTAGAAACTGCAGATCTTCAAAGTCCTTATCTTTAGGTATAAACAGGCTTTCCTCCAGTTCTCCTTTGTCACAGATATGCTGAACATAACGAGATATACTTTGTGCATCAGCCTTGTCAGTTTTATTTCTAGACATCTCCATTTTACAAAAAGCGTGAGTTTTAATCGGGTTTACTAATATCACTTTTTGTTTGTTTGCGTGCAAAAATTTAGCCAAACTCAAGCTATATACTCCTGTCGCCTCAAGACAAAATACAGTGCTTGTTTTACTTGGTTTTAACCAGCTCATTAAACGAATAAAACCGTCAGTGTTATTTTTAAATTGCTTGTCGCTATAGGCTTGTTCTTCTAATACTGCAACATCAAAAACAGCCTTAGATATATCAACTCCAACAAATTTCATTTTAGTTCTCCTGATAAGTTCTCTTGGAAAAGTTGGATAATTTCATCTTCTATGCATCCTCGTAACTATTCGTGCTAAAGTCAGACTTTGCACCAGATACTGTTCGCATTTTATGAAGTTAAAATAGGAGATAGGCACTAAACTTTTTTGCAAATTTTAAAATTTATGGGGACGCTCAATATCACTATCTCCTTATCCAATTGCCACTGGATAGTATCGACTAAAAGCTAGTTTGATAGTTAATAATTGATACAGTTGGGATGATACGAGGGGACGCTATGAAGTCCCCCCATTAAACTGGACTCGGGTTTGTATTATAAAACATTTTTTCAAAGCGTTCAGGTGATTGATAGTTGAGTGTTGAATGGCGTCTAATTCGATTATAAAAGACTTCGATATATTCAAATATACTTTGTCTTGCTTGCTCTCTTGTTTGATAGGTATGCTCGTTAACCAGTTCGGATTTTAATGTGCCAAAGAAGCTTTCTGCTACGGCATTGTCATAACATTTGGCACTCATACTTTGTTGAATAGTATTTTTCTTAAATAAAGAAAGGTAATTATCAGCCCGATAGGTCGAACCTTGATCGGAGTGCAGCAATACCTGTTGTTGCTTGGGCTTATTTTTAACGGCCATTTTCAAGGCATTGCTCACTAAGTCGGTATTGTTGCTCTTTGACATTGACCAACCAATCACTTTACGTGAATATAAATCAAGGATAGTGGCGAGGTATAACCAGCCTTGTCGTGTGTGAATAAAGGTGGTGTCGCTCATCCATTTCTGATTCGGTTTGTCGCTGCTAAATTTTCTATCGAGAATATTCATGGCAAACCCTCTGGTATTTCGGGCGGTTTTGGCTTTTTTATGCCTAATGGAAGTGCGAGCAACAATGCTATTTTGTTGCATCATAGTCGCTATTTTATTAAGACCAACCTTAATGCCCGTTGCATTGAGTTCGTGATGTATTCTTGGAGAACCATAGGTTCCTCGGCTTGCCTTATAGGCTTGAATGACATGAAATAAAATCGCGTTGTTTTGCTTACTTCGTAGGCTGACAGGTTTGCTCTTCCAATAATAGAAGCCGCTTTTAGATACCTGCATACAGTGACATAAGAGTTGAATAGGATAATGTATTGCTTGTGCAGCAATAAACTTAAACCTTAGTTCTTTTCTGCCTTGAAGTAAGCCTTGGCTTTTTTTAATATGTCGATCTCCATACGAGACAGTTCAAGCTCTTGTTGTAATTGCTTGTTCTGCTTTAATAACTCAGCATGTGTAGCTTTATGATGTTCTGTACGACTGTCTGTTGCGGTTCGCTTAAAGGCTTTATCTTGTTTTGTTTCCAACTGTTCCCTCCACTTGTAAATCATATTTCTGCGAATACCTAGATTTCTGGCAAGGTGTGCGATATATGTATTGGGTTGCTTTGCCAGCCTCAGTGCTTCTAGTTTAAACTCTTTGGTGAAGGCGGTGTATTGTCTACTCATTGTGGACTCCAATTTAGTTTTTTTGGTGTCCAGTTTTTTGGGGGAACCTCATTACCCTTTGTTTCTTCACTTAACCGCCTTCAACGGAAAGTTATCAGGAAACTCTATTGATTCTTCACTTAAATCAACATCCAAATCAGGCCAAAATAGATGTCCTTTAGTCGGCTCTTCAACATTGATAATTGATTTGACGGTTTGATCTTTAAACCACGGAAATTCATCATAAGACATAAAGTGTTCTTTATCACGGATAAAGATCCAAATGCCAAAGCTTGATATATTGGTTACTTCAACGGCTAAAGTGTTGTTTCCATGCGCTAATGAGCTCATCGCTATGTTCCTTTACCAGTGATTCAATCTTTTTAAGTTGTCTGCTGTTGTGATTATAGTTCTTTGCTAGTGAGATGTCAGGTTCTAGCCAAAACTTGGCTTCACCATCGGCAGAAATAATATGAACATGCATACGCTCTTCTTCTCGTGAAAAGAAGAAAAACCGATAACCGTCTTCCTTGAAGATTGTTGGGCTCATTATTTAGCTAATCCCACTTAAGTGCACCACCTGTCTGGTACTCAGTCACTTTCGTCTCGAAGAAATTCTTCTCTTTTTTCATATTGGCTTGTTCATCTAACCACATCAGTGTGTTTTCTGCACCTGGGAAGGGTTCAGCAAAACCAAGTTGTTTAGCACGACGGTTGGCAATAAAGCGGAATTGGGCGATATGGTCTTCTTTTGAGTAACCTAAGATAGGGTCTCGTAGAATATAGCCTGCATAAATGCGTTCTGCTTCTTCAGACTCTTCAAACATTTCTTGGATCTTTTTCGGATCTAAGACTACGTTTTCTTCTTTGATGATTTGTTTAACAACACGAATACCAAATGAAGCATGAAGTACTTCATCACGCATGATGTATTGCAGTTGTTCAGCAGTGCCTTTCATCAAACCACGACGTTGTAGGGCAAAGATTGGGCTAAAGCCATTGTAGAACCAACAACCTTCAAATATGCCACCAAAGAAGGCATAGGCCATAACAAAGTTTTCTAGCTCATCACGGTCGGTAAGATCAATATCACTACGCATAATCGAGCTAAGGCGACGATTAGCGAGTTGAATCTTCTGATTGATCTCAGGTACTACGCGGTAACGATTGTAGATTTCACCTTGATCAAGTCCAATGGTTTCGATGCAATGCTGGTATGTCCATGTATGTAATGCTTCTTCATAGACTTGGCGAGCCTGATAAATTTGTAATTCAGGTGCGGTCATTTTTTCCATTACAGCAAGACCGATGTTACGCATGGCTAGAATGTCAGATGTTGTTAGATAGGCCATGACATTTTCATAAACATGACGCTCTTCTAATGTCAGTTTATGGCGGTAATCATGAACATCTTGTGCCATGTTGATATCAAGCGGTGTCCAATGATTCTTGTTGGCATTAAGAAAATATTCCCATGCCCAAGGATATTTGAACGGTGCTAATTGGTTAACATCAGTCAGGCCATTAACAACGCGTTTGTCATCGGCATTAACGGGTGCAAGATTAGCATGTGGCAATGACATAGCAGGTGCTGACGCAGTATCTATCGGTACACCTGTTACATTGGCTACGACAGGCTCATTAGCCGCTGTATTTCCATTTGATTCCGCACTGGCAGAGGCATTAGTGTCTTCTTTGGCAGACGGCGCTGCAAAAGGATCATCCCAATCTAACATTATTGACAAGCCTCGCAGTCTGGTTCAAGAATTGAACATGCTTGTGGTGCATCTTGACCTTCACCTAGGGCAAAGTCACCGTCATCAACACTTGCAGTGGCTACGGGTGCCGGAGCAACGATGACTGGAGATGGTGCTACTGGAGCTGCAACAGCTGCTGGGCGTTCTACACTGCTTGTTTTTTCTGCTGCTGTCGCACCCATAGATCGGAGGTAGTAGGTTGTTTTAAGTCCACGAACCCATGCTAGTTTGTAGAGGTTATCCATCTTCTTACCTGATGGTTCAGCCATGTATAAGTTCAAGCTTTGTGCTTGATCTAACCATTTTTGACGACGTGAAGCGGCTTCAATCAACCAGCGAGCATCCATTTCAAATGCGGTGACATATAAAGCTTTTAATTCATCTGGTACACGGTCAATAGATTGTAAACTACCATCGAAGTATTTGAGGTCATTGATCATGACTTCATCCCATAAACCACGTTCTTTCAAGTCATCTACCATATAGGGGTTGATAACAGTGAACTCGCCTGATAAGTTCGATTTAACGAATAGGTTTTGATACGTTGGTTCAACAGATTGACTGACACCACAGATGTTTGAAATGGTTGCTGTTGGTGCAATCGCCATGGTGTTTGAGTTACGCATACCTTGTGATTTAATCTTGTTACGTAGGGTATCCCAATCTAGTGTTTGGCTTTCATCTTGTTGCAGATAGTCGCCACGCGCAGCTTTCAGGATTTTGATAGAGTCGATTGGCAATATACCTTGGCTCCATAAACTTCCTTCATATGATTTATAGGGACCACGTTCTGCCGCTAAATCAGATGATGCTTCGATGGTGTAATAACTCACAGCTTCCATTGATGTATCAGCAAAAGCAACGGCATCATCAGAGCTATAAGGTATACGCATTTTGTATAGTGCATCTTGGAAACCCATGATACCTAGACCAACAGGACGATGTTGCAAGTTAGATTTGCGTGCTTGTGGAACACTGTAGTAATTGTATTCAATCACATTATCTAACATGCGCATTGCAGTTTTGATTGTGCGTTGTAGTTTTTCTAGATCTAAGCCATTTTCGCCAATGTGTTGTGGCAAGTTAACTGAACCTAGGTTACATACGGCGATTTCATCATCTGATGTATTCAGCGTGATTTCTGTACAAAGGTTTGAGCTATGTACTACACCAACGTGTTGTTGTGGGCTACGTAAATTACATGGATCTTTAAATGTAATCCATGGATGACCCGTTTCAAATAACATGCCTAACATCTTGCGCCATAAGTCATTGGCTGGGAATGATTTTGTATTACGAAGTTCGCCACGAGCTGCTTTGGCTTCATATGCTTCGTATGCTGCTTCAAATTCTAAGCCAACAAGATCATGTAGATCTGGCACTTCTTCTGGTGAGAATAAAGTCCAGTCTGCATTTTCAGCAACACGTTTCATGAATAAATCAGGGATCCAGTTCGCTGTATTCATATCATGAGTACGACGACGATCATCACCGGTGTTTTTACGTAAATCTAGGAATTCTTCAACATCAATATGCCATGTTTCAAGATAAGCACACACAGCACCTTTACGTTTACCACCTTGGTTTACGGCGACAGCAGTATCGTTAGCTACTTTTAAGAAGGGCACAACACCTTGTGAATTACCGTTAGTACCTTTGATATGTGAACCCAAACCACGAACACGTGACCAGTCATTACCTAAACCGCCTGCATATTTAGATAGAAGGGCATTGTCACGAATTGCATCGTAGATACCCCCCAAGTCATCAGGAATGGTTGTTAGGTAACATGATGATAATTGTGGACGTAATGTGCCGGCGTTAAACAGGGTAGGGGTACTACTCATAAAGTCGAATGATGACAGTAAGTTGTAGAACTCAATGGCACGTTCTTCACGATTAAGTTCGTTAATTGCCAAGCCCATTGAAACACGCATATAGAATGCTTGTGGTAGTTCAAAGCGGGTTTCATCTTGGTGAATGAAGTAACGGTCATACAATGTTTGTAAACCAAGATAGGTGAAGTTGAAATCGTTTTCAGGTTTGAGTGCTTTACCCATTTTTTCTAGATCATATTGAGAAAGCTCTGGCGCTAGTAACTCATGTTCAATAGCTCGCTGGATATAGTGTTTGAAGTAATCTTGATAGACTTCATCCATATCATGTTGTGATGCTTGACGAGGTGAGTTATAAATAAAGGTCAATGCTTCACGACGAATACTATCCATCAATAGGCGAGCTGAAACGGTACTGTATTCAGGATCTTTTTCGATAAATGTACGTGCTGACATCACTAATGCTTTTTCAACATCACTTTCAGCAACACCATCAAAGATATTACGCTGAGTGTCACGCAAAATCGCAGCACTATCGACACCAGCAAGACCTTCACATGCTTCAGTGATAAGGTTTTGTAAGCGAGTAATATCAAGAGGCGCTTTACTGCCATCAGCAGCGATAACATTGATCGTTGATTCTGTTGCAGCCTGAGGATGTTGTTTTTCTTCTTCAGCACGTTTTTGATTTTGTTGTTCACGATATAAAACGTAAGCACGGGCTGCTTTATATTCACCTGTTCGCATTAACGCTAATTCAACTTGATCTTGAATATCTTCAATATGAACGATACCGCCATCATCCAAACGTCTAGTTAAACTGTCAGCAATTTGCGATGTGATACTGGCAACAATGTCATGAATACGACGACTATCAGCAGCAGAATCACCTTCAACAGCAAGAAATGCTTTAGTGATTGCGATTGCGATTTTGCTACTGTCAAAGTCTGTTACTTGGCCATTGCGACGAATGACTTGATACTGTGATTTTGAAAGCGCTGGGGCTACTGATTCGCCTGCCATAATGATACATCCTGAATATTGGTTAAAAACATCAAACCACAAGCTGTAGTGGTTTTTGAGTTATTGAACCACAAGATGATGTGGTTTGGGAATAGCGACCGGTGGATAAATAGGCTGTTATCTGTGGATAACTTTATTTCGATCTGATGTCAGGACAGAGGGGGCGCGGGCTTAAAAGAGAGTGAAAAAAATTGCCCTGTTGAAAAGTTTTTCTCGAGGGCATTTTGCGATTAAAGTGCTTTTACAGCGTCCAAAACCTCGGCAAGGTGTTCTTTTACTTTAACCTTCCGCCATTCTTGTCGTAAAACACCTTCTTTATCGATCAAGAAGGTACTGCGCACAATTCCCATATACTCACGGCCATAGTTTTTCTTTAGGTGTAAAACATCAAACAGGGCGCAAGCCGACTCTTCTTCATCTGACAATAATTCAAATGGGAATGCTTGCTTAGCTTTGAAGTTTTCGTGTTTACGGATGCTGTCACGTGAAACACCGACAATAATAGTATCGTGAGCTTCAAACTCTGCAATGTTATCGCGGAAGTTTTGACCTTCTAATGTACAACCTGGTGTGCTGTCTTTAGGGTAAAAATAGACAACGATATTTTTGCCTTTATAGTCGGACAATTTGAAAATAGTATCGCCAGTACTAGGGAGTTCGAAGTTAGGTACGGCTTGGTCAAGTTGAACGCTACTCATTGTTATTTCCTGTCATATATAGAGATAGATAAAATATACCTTACATGGATAATGAATTCCACATTGAATTAGGAATAGGGTTCTTGTCATCTGGTAGCTGGCAAAGTACCATAGTCGTTTATTTTTCGGAGTCTCTGAACATGTTTAGCGGTAGTATGGTAGCGCTAGTCACGCCGATGCAAGCAGATGGTTCGCTTGATCGTGACAGCCTAAACAAGTTGATTGAGTGGCATATTAGTAGTGGTACTGATGCTATCGTGGCTGTGGGAACAACAGGTGAGTCTGCGACTTTATCGGTTGACGAGCATTGTGATGTGATTCGCCAAGTGGTGTCACAGGTTAATGGTCGAGTTCCTGTCATTGCCGGAACCGGTTCTAATTCAACCGCAGAAGCGATCGAATTATCGCAACATGCGAAAGACTTGGGCGTTTCAGGTGTATTATTAGTCACCCCTTATTATAATAAGCCGACGCAAGAAGGTTTGTTCTTACATTATAAGGCGATTGCTGAAGCCGTCGATATTCCTCAAATTCTTTATAATGTACCGAGTCGAACTGCCGTTGATTTATTACCGGAAACAGTTGCTAGACTTGCTGGGATTAGCAATATTGTAGGTATTAAAGAAGCAACGGGTGATGTCAGTCGGGTTACTGAAATTAAATCATTATGTGGTGATAAAATTGAACTTTATACTGGGGATGATGCCAATACTGTAGATTTTATTTTAGCAGGTGGTGTTGGTGCGATTTCAGTAACGGCAAATATTGCACCTGAAGCAATGCATAATATGTGTGCAGCAGCACTATCAGGTGATGCGGGTAGGGCTCAAGATATTAATAGTGGCTTAGTCTTATTGCATGAACGTTTGTTTGTTGAAGCAAATCCTATCCCTGTCAAATGGGCATTAACAGAAATGAACCTAATTCCTCGTGGATTACGTTTGCCAATGACGGTGTTATCAGAACAATACCAACAGCCTGTGCGTGAAGCCTTGAATGCTGCTGGTGTATTAAATTAATTGTGAGTGAATTGAACTAGATGAACTATAAATATTCTTCTTTAGCTGTATTGCTATCAGTTGTTTTAAGTGGCTGTGGTATGTTGCCAGCACTTGATGAGGTTGTTCCTGATAATACAAAGGAATATCGAAGAGCGGAAACAATGCCGCCTTTAGATGTACCTCCAGATTTAAGTACTGCACGAATTAAAGATGATATTGCAGGCAATAGAAATAGTACTGCAACGTATTCTGAATTCGAGGAAGCAGAAAGTAATCCTCTTGTTAGTAAATATAATATTCAACCAGACATTAAGCCCGCCTTATCAGGTGAAGGCAAAAAACGTCACTTAATTGTGCCGGGTGATCGTGATGTTGTTTGGAATAATCTTTTAGGTTTCTGGGCGCAAAAAGGCATAGACATCAAACGTAAAGATCAACGTATTGGTTTGATGGATACTGTTTCTGGCAGTGATGATTATGCTTATCGTCTGAGAATGGAACGTGGTGACACATCAAAACAAACCTTAGTTTATGTGGGTGCTGCTGGTTTTGAAGCGAATACTCAGAAAAATGAAGCAATGTTACGTCAAGTGGCTGAGTTTTTAGGTGGTTTATATCAGGTTAAACAAGCTGAACTAAAGCAGAAGCAAGCCAGTGAACCTCATGTAGCAAGTGTAAACGCAACAATTATTGATGAAAGTGCAGGACATCAAGCTTTACTTGTAGAAGATGATTTTGCAAATGTATGGCGTCAAATTGGTCGTATTTTAGATAGCAAAGGTTTTGCCGTTGAAGATCGCGACCGTGGTAACGGAACATATTTTGTTCATTATCTAGACCCATTTAATGATGTAGAAAAAGATGAAGAAGGCATATTGAGTAAACTTGCTTTCTGGAAAGATGATGCTGAAAAAGCACCTGAAGAATATTACTACATTAAACTGATTTCTGATGCTAGCAATACTAAAATTATCGTTTTAGATGCAGAAGAAGTGCGTATTTCTTCTGCTACTGCAAAACGACTGCTAAGTTTAATGCAGGAACAATTAGTTAAGTAATTATATGCGTTTTTCTTCGATAGGCAGTGGCAGTCGAGGCAATGGTACACTTGTTTCGCAAGGAAATACTACTTTATTAATTGATTGTGGTTTCTCTGCTCGTGAAACCGAAAAGCGTTTGCAGAAATTTGATATTGAAGCAAGCGAGTTGGCGGGTATTGTTGTTACACATGAGCATGCTGATCATATAAATGGTGTTCGGGTTTTAGCTAGAAAATATAAAATACCTGTTTATGCAACTGCGGGAACCGCTAGTTTTCTGGCTGCGGATGTGGTTGATTTAGTCAAAGAGTTTAGTTGTCATGAAGTCTTTGCTATTGGTGATATTGAAGTGCAACCTTTTCCAGTACCTCACGATGCACGTGAACCAAGTCAATTTGTATTCTCAGATGGGCAATATAAACTTGGTTTATTAACGGATGTGGGTATGAGTACCCCTGTTATTGAACAGGCATTATCGGCATGTGATGCTTTATTATTAGAAGCCAATCATGATATCGATATGCTGGACAATGGTGAGTATCCAGATCATCTTAAATATCGGGTATCAGGGCGCTTAGGTCACCTAAATAATGTTCAATCAGCTAAAATATTAGAGAAAATTGATACCAGTCGTTTGCAGCATATTGTTGCAATGCATTTGAGTGAGAAAAATAATTCGCCAAATATTGTAATGCCTTTATTTGCAGAAGCCTTAAATTGTGAGCAAAGCTGGATTGGGCTTGCCAAACAAGAAACAGGTTTTGATTGGCGCGAAATAACTAAATAGTTAGAGAGTAAATGATGGAAAAAAAACAAGAACTGTTTGCAGGTAAAGCTAAAAGCATCTATGCAACGGATAATGATGATTATGTCATTATGAGTTTTCGTGATGATACATCAGCATTTGATGGTGAAAAAATTGAACAACTTAGCCGTAAAGGTGAAGTGAATAATAAGTTCAATGCTTTTATTATGGAGCAACTTGAGAATGCAGGCATTCCTACGCACTTTAAAGAGCTGTTTAATGACACTGAATCTGTCGTAAAAAACATGCAGATGATGCCAGTAGAATGTGTTATTCGTAATGTGGCTAGTGGCAGTTTGTGTCGTCGTCTAGGTGTTGAAGATGGCATGGAATTGAGTCCACCTATCTTTGAGTTTTTTCTCAAGAATGATGAACTTCATGACCCAATGATCAATGAGTATCATATAGAGACATTTGGCTGGGCTACGGCAGGCTCTGTTAGCAAAATGAAAGAGTTAACGTTTAAAGTTAATGCTATTTTGACTAAGTTGTTTGCAGATGCAGGGATGATTTTAGTTGATTACAAATTAGAGTTTGGTCTTTTCAAAGGTGAGGTTGTTTTGGGTGATGAGTTTAGTCCTGATGGTTGCCGACTATGGGATGCTGAAACACGTAAGAAACTTGATAAAGATCGTTTTCGCCAAGGTCTTGGTGGTGTGATTGAAGCCTATGAAGAAGTAGCTCGTCGAATAGGCGCTAAAATCTAAATGGGGTGCAGGCTTCAGCCTGCCAATCACCAGAAAGTAGGCTAAAGCCTACACCCCAACTTAATGGAACTAATAAAATGTTTGAATGGAATTGGGATAGTAATTACTGATTCATTCTTATAGCGCCATTGTTTTTCAGTCTATATCTCATTCAAGATTGGCAACGGTGTATTCCCATTTCTGATATTGCCCCTTATTTTCATATTATGCGCGAAGCGACAATACCTGAAGGTAGCACCTGTTTCCACTCTAACCATATGAGCCATCTAACTTTTCGCTTTATTCCTTTTACTGAAAAAGGAGAGTTTTACACTATTGTTATGACATTGCTAAACCTTGTTTTTATAGCTTTAATGATGCGTCCAGGCTGGATATTAATGACGGGTAAATTACGGTGACAACTGAAAATATTTTATAACTAAACGGGGTGCAGGCTTTAGCCTGCCGATATTAACAGGTAGGCTAAAGCCTACACCCCGAAATGGAGTTCAAAGTGATAAGGAAATCATTGCACCATTACAGTGAATTGAATGCAGTTCAATTTGTTACTTTTCGTACTAGGGATAGTGTTGATGAGTATTTGCAACGCATTAACAATCACAATGAGTTAAGCACTTCAGAAAAACAAATGAAAATTGACGCGTATTGCGATCAGTTGGATAAAGGCTGCGACCTTAATGATGATGTGATTACGATCGTTATAAACTCACTTCGAGAGTTAGAGCCTCAGTATTATAAGCTTTATGCGCTGAGTATTATGCCTAATCACGTTCATATGTTGTTTCAACAAAACAGTGAACTTAAAGTGAGCATGCAAAAAATAAAAGGAACAACTGCCCGGTTGGTCAATCAGCATCTTTCGAAGCAAGGTAGCTTATGGGAAAGAGGCTATTTTGATAAAGAAATTCGCGATCAACAGCATTTTGAGCTTGTTTATGATTACATCAAAAATAATGCAGTCAAAGCTAAGTTGCATGATGCACCGCAACGTTTTTATGGCATTTATGACTAAGATCACAGGTAGGCTAAAGCCTACACCCCTTATAGGAATGGTAGTCTAACTGGGGTGCAGGCTTCAGCCTGCCAATTACAATACAGTAGCTAAATTTACTATTTAACTTTCCAAGTGATTTCTTCACCCGCTCGCATGGGTATTAAATATTGACCTGCAAACTCGTAGCTTTCAGGCACAGTCCATGATTCTTTAATGAGCGTGATTTTTTTACTATTACGAGGGAGTCCATAGAAGTCAGGACCAAAATGACTTGCAAAGCCTTCTAGCTTATCCAACGCATCAGCTGCTTCAAATGCTTCGGCATAAAGTTCGATAGCCGCGTGTCCACTATAGATACCTGCACAACCACACGATGTTTCTTTTGCATCGATATTGTGTGGAGCACTATCTGTTCCTAAAAAGAACTTAGGATTCCCACTTGTAGCTGCTTTAATTAGAGCCTGTTGATGTGTATTTCGTTTTAAAACCGGTAGGCAATAGTGATGTGGATGAATGCCTCCCACCAATAAATCATTACGGTTCAATAATAGATGATGAGGTGTAATTGTCGCTGCGATATTGGCATTACTTTTCATTACAAATTCAACAGCATCAGCGGTTGTGATATGTTCAAATACAACTTTAAGTTTTGGGTATTCAACAAGTAAAGGTGTTAATACTTGGTCAATAAAGACTTTTTCTCGATCAAATACATCAATGTCAGCATGAGTGACTTCGCCATGAACGAGTAGGGGTAATTGTAGGCGTTCCATTTCAACTAATGCTTCTGCACAGTGTTTTAAGTCTGTTACGCCGGCATCGGAGTTCGTTGTTGCACCCGCAGGGTAGAGTTTAACCGCATGAACAATATTACTTTCATATGCGAGTTTGATTTCTTCAGCGCTAGTATTGTCTGTTAAGTACAAGATCATTAAAGGTTCGAAAGCATTTCCTTTGGGACGTGCTTGTAAAATGCGCTGATAATATTCGCTTGCTAATGCTGTTGTGGTCACTGGTGGGCGTAAATTGGGCATGATAACGGCACGGGAAAAGGTGCGTGCAGTATCTGGAACAGTACGGTTTAATGCCGCATCATCGCGCAAGTGAAGATGCCAATCATCAGGCTGAGTAATTTCTATTTGTGTGTTTTGTATTTTAGTCATAGCCTGAATTATGCCATAGCTATAACAATAAGCCGATATCTATAACATAAAACCATATAAAAGCATGGGTCTTAATAGATTGTTTTACTTGACGTCAAGTGGCATTCCACGTACATTTACGTGTTTTATATTTTATAATGTATTTGGGAAGGGGAACACGTGGAATTAAGCGGTGCTGATATTCTGGTTCGTAGTTTAAAAGACGAAGGTGTTGAATATTTGTTTGGTTATCCCGGTGGTTCGGTGTTGCATATTTATGATGCACTCTACCAACAGGATGATGTTAAGCATATTTTAGTGCGTCATGAGCAAGCTGCAACACACGCTGCAGATGGTTATGCGCGTTCTACTGGCAAGCCTGGCGTCGTTTTAGTAACGTCTGGACCTGGTGCAACGAATGCTGTCACAGGTATTGCAACAGCCTATATGGATTCTATTCCTATGGTTGTCATTACGGGACAAGTTCCTTCTGCTGTGATTGGTAGTGATGCCTTTCAAGAAGTAGATGCTGTTGGTATTACACGCCCATGTGTGAAGCATAACTTCTTAGTTAAAGATGTTACGAAACTCGCTGAAACAATCAAAAAAGCATTTTATGTTGCTACAACAGGCCGACCTGGTCCAGTTGTGGTCGATGTGCCGAAAGATATTACTGATCCTGCGATTAAAGTACCGTATCACTATCCTGATAAAATAACGATGCGCTCATACCAGCCAACCGTAAAAGGTCACTCTGGTCAGATTAAGCGTGCTGTAGATTTATTACTCACGGCTAAAAAACCAGTCATTTATTCTGGTGGTGGTGTTGTTCTGGGTAATGCTTCTGATGAATTACGCACATTTGTACGTCACCTAGGTTATCCAATCACCAGCACATTAATGGGCCTCGGTGCTTATCCTGCAAGTGATGAACAAAATATCGGCATGTTAGGTATGCATGGTACTTATGAAGCCAATATGGCCATGCATGATTGTGATGTGTTGATTGCTATTGGTGCGCGTTTTGATGATCGTGTAACAGGTAAAATTGCTGAGTTTTGCCCTGATGCTCAAATTATTCATATTGATATTGATCCTTCATCAATTTCGAAGAATATTACAGTCGATATTCCTATCGTTGGCGACGTTGGGGGTGTATTGCAAGAAATGAATCATCTTCTGACTACGGGTAAGAAACAGACTCAGAAGAAAGATATTGAAGCCTGGTGGAAAGTGATTAATGGCTGGCGTGCACACCTCTGCCTTAGCTATGATAAAAATAGCGATACGATTAAACCGCAAGCTGCCGTTGAATTAGTACATGAACTTACTAAGGGTGATGCGTATGTCACATCAGATGTTGGCCAACATCAAATGTGGGCTGCACAGTATTATGGTTTTGAGAAACCGAATCGTTGGATAAATTCTGGTGGTCTAGGAACCATGGGCTTTGGTCTGCCTGCTGCAATGGGCGTTCAATTAGCACATCCTGATGAGACAGTTGTGTGTATTACCGGTGAAGGTAGTATTCAAATGTGTATTCAGGAATTATCAACGTGTCTACAATATGGTTTGCCTATCAAGATTATTGCATTGAATAATCGTTATTTAGGAATGGTTCGACAATGGCAAGAGTTCTTCTATAAAGAACGCTATTCACATTCTTATATGGAATCATTGCCTGACTTTGTTAAATTGGCTGAAGCATATGGTCATGTTGGTATTCGTATTGAAGATCCTGCTGATTTACGCTCAGGATTAGAAAAAGCGTTTGCATTGAAAGATCGTTTGGTATTTGTAGATATCGTGACAGATCAATTGGAAAATGTGTATCCAATGATTGCAAATGGTATGGCTCATAATGAGATGCATATGTCGCCTCATGCTAAGTTACCGCAAGATCCAGAGCGGGAGTTATCATAATGCGCCATATTATTTCTATTTTGATTGAAAATGAAGCGGGCGCATTATCTCGTGTTGTTGGCTTGTTTTCTGCTCGTGCTTATAACATTGAGTCTTTGACTGTTGCACCAACAGAAGATCCTTCTTTATCACGAATTACTATTGTAGCAATTGGTACAGACCGTATAATTGAGCAAATTACGAAGCAGCTTAATAAATTAATCGATGTGGTTAAATTATTAGATTTGTCTGAAGGCCCACATATTGAGCGTGAAATGGTGTTGGTTAAAGTAAAAGCCGCCACAATGGCTCAACGTGAAGATATTAAGCGTTTAGCAGATATCTTTCGTGGTCATATCATTGATGTCACAACCTCGACCTATACGATTGAACTGACAGGTTCAGGAAAGAAAGTGGATTCTTTTATTGAGGCATTAGCTGAGCATAAGATTTTAGAAACAGTACGCTCTGGGGTATCAGGTATAGCCCGAGGCGATAAGATATTACACGTATAAGAAACTTTAACATGATGCGTTTTTTCCGCCATGGCGAAAAATATTGTTCATGAGAAGGTCTTAAAATTAGATTTTTGAAGTATTAAGGAATTAAAAATGAGTTTGAACGTTTATTACGATAAAGATTGTGACTTATCTATTGTTAAAGGTATGAAGGTAACAATCGTTGGTTATGGTTCACAAGGCCATGCACATGCTTGTAACTTGAAAGATTCAGGTGTTGATGTAACCGTTGCACTTCGCGCTGGTTCATCTTCAATTGCTAAAGCAGAAGCTGAAGGCTTAAAAGTAACGGATACAGCAACTGCAGTTTCGACTGCTGATTTAGTGATGATTTTAACGCCTGATGAATTCCAAAAAGAATTATACCGTGATGAAATTGAACCTAACTTGAAAAAAGGTGCTGTTTTAGCTTTTGCTCATGGTTTTGCCATTATCTATAAGCAAGTGCAACCTCGTGCTGATTTAGATGTAATCATGATTGCACCTAAAGCACCGGGTCACACAGTACGTAGTGAATTTGTTAAAGGCGGCGGTATCCCTGATTTAATCGCTGTTGAGCAAGATGCTTCTGGTAACGCGAAAGCAATCGCATTATCTTACGCTTCTGGTGTGGGTGGTGGACGTACAGGCATCATTGAAACAACATTCCGTGATGAGTGTGAAACTGATTTATTCGGTGAACAAGCTGTTTTATGTGGTGGTGCTGTTGAATTAGTGAAAGCAGGTTTCGAAACATTAACTGAAGCAGGTTATGCTCCAGAAATGGCTTACTTCGAATGTTTGCATGAATTGAAATTGATTGTAGATCTTATGTATGAAGGCGGTATCGCTAACATGAACTACTCAATCTCTAATAATGCTGAATATGGTGAGTATGTTACGGGCCCTAAAATCATCAACGAAGAAAGTCGTCGTGCGATGCGTGAATGTTTGAAAAACATTCAAGAAGGTAAATATGCAAAACAATTTATCCTTGAAGGTCAAACTGGCTATCCAGAAATGACATCAATGCGTCATCTTAATGCTGAGCATCCAATTGAGAAAACAGGTGCTAAACTGCGTGCGATGATGCCTTGGATTCAGAAGATTGTTGATAAAGATAAAAACTAATTTAACGCACAACGTATTCATCTTTTAATACAGACCTGCGTTATTTTTGTACTCGAATTGTCACATATTAAACATATGCTCCTAATTCTCCGTGCAAAAATGCCTTGTTCTGCATATAAAATATAAACACGTTACATCGTTAAATAGAAATAAAGAGGCGGGGGCTGATATGAAAATATCAGCCCCCGTTTTGTTTCTGCTATGATAACTTTCAATCAATACGAATTTATAGGATTCAGCCAAAATAATGGATAGTGAAAAACAAAGAAGTCGTGGTATTTATTTATTACCGAACTTGTTTACAACTGCAGGATTGTTTGCAGGATTTTATGCCATTATCGCTGCAATCCGTGGTGATTTTGAATCTGCTGCTATCGCAATCTTTATCGCTATGATTATGGATGGCCTAGATGGACGTATTGCCCGCATGACAAATACCCAAAGTGACTTTGGTGCTGAATACGATAGTCTCGCGGATATGGTGTCATTCGGTCTTGCACCTGCCTTAGTTATCTTTCTATGGGCATTATTAGATATGGGTAAGTTTGGTTGGATGGTCGCCTTTATTTACGCTGCCTGTGGCGCTTTACGCTTAGCTCGGTTTAATACTCAAATTGGCATTGAGGATAAACGCTATTTTCAAGGTTTGCCTAGCCCAGCTGCTGCAGCATGTTTAGCGGGTTGGGTTTGGGCTGGTACGAGTAATGGCGTTGATCCTGCTTTGATGACCGCAATAGCAATGCCATTGACCTTTGTCTGCGGTATTTTAATGGTAAGTACCGTTAGATATCACAGCTTTAAAGATCTAGATTTGCATGGCAAAGTACCCTTTGTTGTTATGTTGGTTTTGGTATTAGTCTTCGCGCTTATTGCCAGTGATCCCCCCCTCGTTTTATTTGGTGGTTTTATGCTTTATGCTTTGTCGGGGCCTATTTTGACCTTAATAAAAATACGTCAACATCGTACGGAGCGAAAACAAGATAAATAAGAAACTTGGCAACACGTTCATTTCAGCCTAAAATTACACTCTATGAATATCAATGATACAAAATTTAACAAAACTGTTGCCAATATTGAGCAGCCAAACTTTGTTATGTCTGATATTTATTCACACCTCCTGCTACGACTGCCTTAGGGCATACAGATTTAGCAAACCCCAATTCAGTTTAATTACTGATAATCCTTAGCTATATAATTTTAAAAATCTGCGTAAATGGAGCAGGAAAAATGAGTGATAAATTAATAATTTTTGATACAACCTTGAGAGATGGCGAGCAGAGTCCTGGCGCATCAATGACCAAGGATGAAAAAGTCCGCATCGCCAAAGCATTAGAGCGAATGAATGTTGATATTATCGAAGCTGGCTTCCCGATTGCCAGCGTAGGTGATTTTGAAGCTGTTCAAGCCGTCGCAAATGCGGTAACAGAAAGCCGGATTTGTGCTTTGGCTCGTGCATTGGATAATGATATTGATCGTGCTGGTGAAGCATTAAAAGGTGCAAATGCTTCGCGTATTCATACCTTTATCGCAACATCACCGATTCATATGGAAATGAAACTTCGTATGAGTCCCGACCAAGTTGTTGAAAATGCAGTCAAAGCAGTGAAGCGTGCACGTCGTTATACAGATGATGTTGAGTTTTCACCAGAAGATGCGGGACGAAGTGAACCTGAATTTTTATACCGTATTTTAGAAGCGGTTATCGATGCCGGTGCAACAACATTAAATATTCCCGATACTGTAGGTTATAACTTGCCACACCAATTCGGCCAGTTGATTTACAACTTACGTGAAAACATTCCGAACTCTGATAAGGCGATATTTTCTGTACATTGTCATAATGATTTAGGTTTGGCGGTAGCGAATTCTTTATCAGCAGTATTAAATGGTGCGCGTCAGGTTGAATGTACTATTAATGGCTTGGGTGAGCGTGCAGGTAATGCGGCCTTAGAAGAAATTGTTATGGCGGTACGTACACGTCAAGATATGTTTGATGTCGATACTGTCATTGATACGACACAAATCTTAGCGGCATCTCGTTTAGTCTCTGGGATTACAGGCTTTGCTGTACAACCTAATAAAGCGATTGTAGGTGCGAATGCTTTTGCACATGAGTCTGGTATTCATCAAGATGGTGTATTAAAAAATCGCGAGACTTACGAAATTATGCGCGCTGAAGATGTGGGCTGGAATGAAAACCGCATGGTGATGGGCAAGCATTCTGGTCGCAATGCCTTTAAAGAACGCTTAAAACAGTTAGGGACTGAGTTTGAAACGGAAGCTGAATTAAATGAAGTTTTCCGAAAGTTCAAAGCACTTGCTGATAAAAAGCATGAGATTTTTGATGAAGATTTACAAGCCTTAGTCAGCGATACTGTTACTTTGGATAATGACCGAATTAGTTTGACATCATTAAAAGTGTGTAGTGAGACAGGTGAAACCCCCGTTGCTTCTGTTACATTGTGTATTGATGGTGAAGAAAAACAAACTGAAATGGCTGGCAGTGGCCCCGTTGATGCCGCATTATGCGCCATTGAAAAATTAGTTCAAAGCAAAACTGAGTTACAGCTTTATTCTGTAAACAATATTACCAGTGGTACTGATTCTCAAGGTGAAGTAAATGTCCGCCTTGAAAAAGGAGGGCGTATTGTCAGTGGGCAGGGCGCGGATACTGATATTGTGATTGCCTCAGCTAAAGCCTATATTAATGCACTAAATAAGATTTTTGTGCCAGCTGATCGCGCACATCCACAAGTTTAATGGATCTCAATTCTAGGCAGTTATCCTCCCTCAAAGAAATGGGGATAACTGTCTGGGAATTTCGTTCTAGTAAGCCTGAGGAAGCTTCAATCATCGTTGATGAAGTGATTGCACAGCCCGCTAGTGATCAACTATTAAATTGTGACTGGATCGTAATGATTGATGAACAACATTATGGTGAGCAAGCACAGCGTCTATTACATGCGATGTTACTGTCGATTGGTATTGAAGAGCATCAACTTGTGATAATAGATGCAAAGCAAATTTCACAATTAAAAAATATACCTTCTCAAAGAAAAGTACTCATTGTTTTAGGGAGTGATATTGCAAAAAAAGTATTAGGTGAATCAGTTGTTCGTGGTGCTGTACATAAAACATTAGACTCTCAGATCTCAACAGTTGTTAGTTTTGGCTTAGATGATTTACTTGAAAACCCAGACAATAAAGCCCATGCATGGCAGGACCTTCAACTAGCTAAACGAGCCTTGTTTCAGTAGTGAACTACCGTGAAATGGACTCTAATGACATCTTAGATATCGTGAGTATTGAACAAGATGCAAATCAATTTCCATGGTCGACAAAAAACTTCGAAGATTGCTTAAAAGCTAACAATCATGCCTGGGTTTTTCTTAACGACTCAGATGAAATTATTGCTTATACCATTGTGCAAAAAGTGGTAGATGAGACTCATCTGCTAAATATTTGTGTTAAACCAAGCGTCCAAGGCAATGGTTTGGGTCGAGAAGTCTTAAACCATGTCATCGATTTTGCCAATAGTATTTCATCGGTTTTAATCGTTTTAGAAGTGCGAAGCTCGAATCAGCGGGCACAACAATTATATTTACAATCTGGTTTTAATGAGATGTCCGTGCGTAAGAATTATTACCCTGCTAAAGAGGGACGTGAAGATGCCGTTCTAATGGGGTTGGACTTGGATTTAATGTCACTTTTTAACGATATTAATAATTAAATATACTGCCTTACTTGCTTTGCTTATGAGGCTCAACTAGAATGACCAAGTTAAATACTCGGTTATTATTTATTAGGAGATTACACCATGGCTTTTGAACTGCCACCATTACCATTCGCTGACGATGCATTAGAACCTACAATTTCTGCAGAAACTATTAGCTTTCACTATGGTAAACATCACCAAACATATGTGACAAACTTAAATAATCTAGTACCTGGTACTGAATTTGAAGGTCTGTCATTAGAAGAAATTATCATGAAAGCAAGCGGTGGTATTTTCAACAATGCTGCGCAAATCTGGAATCACACTTTCTACTGGAATGGTTTAACAGCAAACGGTACAGATTCTGTTTCAGGTGATCTTGCTACTGCAATCGATGCTACTTTTGGTTCATTTGATGAGTTTAAAGCTAAATTCTCTACTTCTGCAGCAACAAACTTTGGTGCAGGTTGGACATGGTTAGTTAAGAATGCTGATGGTAGTATTGAAATTGTGAACACCAGTAATGCTGGTAGCCCACTGACTTCTGGTCAAACACCATTATTAACATGTGATGTATGGGAACATGCTTATTACATTGATTTCCGTAATGCTCGTCCAAAATATGTTGCAGCATTCTGGGGAATTGTTAACTGGGATTTTGTTGCCGCTAACTTTGTAGCTTAAGACCTTATAAAATCTAAGCAAATTTTGCTTAGATGGATATAACGCTATAAAATACTCCGTTATTTGAAAAAAGGTAGTTTCATATGAAACTACCTTTTTTCGTTTTAAGCTATTCAAAATAAATTGAAGGCTTTGGTTAGTTAGTAGTGGAGTAGTACCATGACAAATTCGGTCATGCCAACATATGGACGTCTTGATGTCGCTTTTACCAAAGGTGAAGGTGTATGGTTAACAGATGCAAATGGTAAACAGTATTTAGATGCTTTAAGCGGTATTGCTGTATGTAATTTAGGTCACGCACATCCTGTGGTGGCTGAGGCATTGGCTGATCAAGCTCGCACCTTAATTCACACGTCAAATCTTTATCAAATCCCATTACAAATTGAATTAGCTGAGAAACTAACTAATCTATCCGGAATGGATCAGGTTTTTTTCTGTAACTCAGGTGCTGAAGCTAATGAAACCGCCATTAAAGTTGCTAGAAAATATGGACATTCAAAGGGGATAGATAAACCGGTTATTATTGTTATGGACGGTAGCTTTCATGGCCGAACGATGGCAACACTGACCGCAACCGGTAATCCTAAAGTTCATGCAGGTTTTGAACCTTTAGTCCCTGGCTTTGTTAGAGTTCCCTATAACGATCTTGATGCTTTAAAAATGGCTGTGGGTCATTGGCCAGAAGCTGTTGCTATCATGGTTGAACCGGTGCAAGGTGAGGGCGGTGTAAAGATTCCTGATGCTGATTATCTTTCTGGTGTACGTCATTTATGTACACAACGTAAGCTATTGATGATGTTGGATGAAGTTCAAACAGGTATAGGCCGTACAGGTTCATGGTTTGCCTTCCAACAATGTGATGATGTTTTACCAGATGTCATGATGCTAGCGAAAGCTTTAGGAAATGGAATGCCCATTGGAGCCTGTTTGGTATCGGGCTTAGCAACCGATGTATTGCAGCCGGGTAATCATGGATCAACATTTGGTGGCAATCCTTTAGCATGTCGTGCTGCACTTACTGTACTAGATATAATTGAATCTGAGCATGTTCTGGATAATGTTGCATCATTATCAACTCATATTGTTGATAGTTTTAAACAAGCATTTGCTGATCAAGATGGTGTTAAATCAATTAGGTCAGCGGGTTTCATGTTTGGTATCGAGTTAACAATACCCTGTGCTGAATTAGTTCAGCAGGCATTAGATAAAGGTATTTTAATTAATGTAACAGCAGATAAAATAGTTAGACTGTTACCCCCTTTAGTGATTAATATAGATGAGGCGAATACAATGGTTTCACTGGTAAGTAAATTAGTCATTGAATTTCTTGCTTCAAAAGCAGTTAAGAGCGCAGCGTAATGAGACATTTTTTAACATTAAAAGATTTTACTCCCGTTGAATTGGAACAATTGATTGAACGTGCAATTGAACTAAAACGAATGCATAAAGCGGGTGAAGTTTATGAACCACTAAAAAATAAAGTATTGGCAATGATTTTTGATAAATCATCGACTCGTACACGAGTTTCATTTGAGTCTGGAATGGTTCAGTTTGGTGGTGGGGCAATCTTTTTATCACCCAATGATACGCAGTTAGGTCGCGGTGAACCTGTTGAAGATTCAGCTCGGGTTATTTCGAGCATGGTTGATATGGTGATGATTCGCACCTTTGAACATAAGATGGTTGAACGTTTTGCAGAGTACTCATCAGTACCTGTGATTAACGCCTTAACGGATGATTATCATCCTTGTCAGTTATTAGCTGACATGCAAACTTATGTTGAGCACCGTGGTTCAATTAAGGGGAAAACGGTTACATGGGTGGGGGATGGCAATAATATGTGCCATTCATACATCAATGCAGCAGACCGTTTTGGCTTTAATTTAAATATTGCTACACCTGAAGGCTATGAGCCTAATGCTGATATCGTCGCGGATGCTGATGCAACAATTACATTGTTTAATGATGTCGCTAGTGCAGTTAAAGGGTCAGATCTTATTGTTACTGATGTTTGGGCGAGCATGGGGCAAGAAGAAGAACAGAAGAAACGTGAAGCTGCTTTTGCAGACTTCCAAGTTGATAGCTCAGTGATGGCTTTGGCAAATGATGATGCCCTGTTTATGCACTGTTTGCCGGCTCACCGTGGTGAAGAGGTTTCAGCTGAAGTAATGGATAAACCTGACAGTGTTGTATGGAATGAAGCTGAAAATCGTCTTCATGCTCAAAAGGCACTATTAGAATTTTTATATACCCAATCTTCTTAAGCTGATTCCCGGATAAGAATAGTCAGCAATACCATAGTTTACAATTGCTTATGAACGATCATTACTCAGAGTAGATAACGTCAAGCCTATAATCATATAGCCAGTGCTTATCCAGAGTTCAGCTTACTTAATGGTTAAATTGGTCAGCTAACTCTTGAAGGCGTTCTATGGTACCAATATCCGACCATTGACCAAGATAGTGCTCACCACTTAACTGTTGCTTTTCAATCGATTCTAAGAGCAGAGGCTTAAGCGCTAGTCGTTGTGTTGTATAAGCAGCAAAGAACTTAGGATGAAAAATAGCGATACCGCTATAAGTTACTTTTCTCTCGCCATTTAAATTAACTAAGCCATGGTCGTTCAGTGAAAAATCACCTTGTGGGTTATGTTCAGGGTTATTTACAAAAACTAAGTGACCTAATACTGATGGCTTAAGAGTGAACAGGCTAAGCTTACCGAAGGGATAGTCGGTCCAAATATCACCATTCACAACCAAAAAAGGTTCATTTCCTAATAAAGGCAGCGCATTAATAATGCCGCCTGCTGTTTCTAGGCCGCCTTCTCGTTCTCGCGAATAGGTGATTGTTGCATTATAAGTACTTCCATCCCCTAATAAATGTGGAAACTGTTCACTAAGATGAGCCGTATTAATCACAATGTCATTAAAACCTGCTTCAACGAGCGCTTTGATTGTGTATTCAATTAAGCGAAACTTACCTGCTTTTAACAAAGGTTTTGGAGTGGCATCGGTTAGAGGTCGTAAACGTTCACCACGCCCCGCAGATAAAATAATTACTTTCATACTATAGTGGCTATTTTTTCTTGTTGGTTAAGGAACTCACTTAAATCTGCAAACTCAGGATATTTACTACTTATTTTTTTCACATAATGGAGTGTTAGAGGTAAGTCATTAAGATAATTGTTTTTGCCATCTCGATAATTTAGTCGACAAAAAATTCCCAGCACTTTTATATGGCGTTGCAAGCCCATTAAATCAAACCATCGAATAAATTTATCTGAACTGATATCTAATAGTAAACCTTGCTTTTGTGCTTGAATTAAATAATATTCAATCCACTCTGTAATTTTGTTATCAGGCCATGAAATGTAGCAATCACGTAGTAATGATGCAAGATCATAAGTAATAGGGCCGATAACGGCATCTTGGAAATCAATAATACCGGGTGTATTTTCAGTCGTGTGCATCAGGTTTCGTGAATGATAATCGCGGTGAACAAATACTTGAGGTTGTTCTAAAGCATTTTCAATTAACAGATCAAATATTTTTTGTAAAAAATCAGGTGTGGCAATACCGAGGTGTTTATCTAAAAACCATACTGGAAACAGCATCATTTCTTGTTGAAGTAATGTGCGTTCATATACGGGTAGATTACTCTTAGCAGGGCATTTTTGAATGGTAATTAAGCTATCAATCGCTGGTTTATAGAGTGCCCCAGATGGATCGTTATTAAGCTCATCAAGGTAGGGTATCGAACCAAAATCAGATAATAGTAAGAAACCTAGGTTTGAGTCTTTAGCCTTAATTTCAGGAACATTCACATTATGTGAATATAAGAACGTCGCAATATCAATAAATGGCTGAATATCTTCATGAGCTGGAGGAGCATCCATTAAAATCCATGTTTTATCTTGATGTAACACTCTAAAATAACGACGAAAGCTGGCATCACTCGATGCAGGTTCCAGTTGATATTCTGTTGAACCAAAGACCTTTTCAAGCCATGAATAAATTTCATTTAAACGTGAATCTGTATTTTTTTCTAATGACATTGTAATTTAAGTAATTCTCTTAACTTTATGATTGTTATGCTTATTTACTATTAGCAAATATGGATGTGCATGAATTTATGCTCAAAGTAAGAATTGAAGTGTATAGTATTCCGCTCAGTGTGTATTGATTTTTACCGAAAGATGCCACTAAGCACTTTCACATTCATAAGTTTGATTTAGGAGAAAAAATGAAAAACCTTATTTTTATCGTATTGCTAGCAGTTGTTGCTATTGCCGGCTACAGTTATGTTAATCAACAAAAAGAAACGGATGTAGTCGCAACGGCTGCAGAAGAAGTATCCAATGATGTTGTGATAGATGAAAGTACTACTGCTACTGAAGTAAAAGATGAAGATATAAACTTAATCACACCTGCAGATATGACTGAAGAAGCCCAAGCAGAAATGTATAAGAACATCATGGAATACAACAAATGTATGCTGCAAAACAGACTTGAATATCATCAGCAAGGAGTGAGAACTGAAGATGTTGCAGATAAGACATTAACAGCCTGTGAACCTCACTTGGATGAGTTAAAAGCAACACTCACTGCCAATAATGTAAATTCAGATTTACGCGAAGGTATGGTTAAAACAATGCGCCAACGTGCAGCTAGAAAGTTGATGTCAACAATTATGCAATCAATGGCTGGACAAGCCGCTGCTGCTGCTAATGTTCCAACCGGCACTGTTACTCTCCCAGTAGAACCTGCACCAGTACCTGTTACACCTTAAGTTATACCCATGACACTTCAATCTGCATGATTCAGAGTGAAGTGTCGTGGGTATATATTAGGACTATTGGTTCGGCTGAAGTACGTCAATGCCTTCTTTACTAAGAAGGTCAATCAGCCGGATCAATGGTAACCCTATAAGACTATTAGGATCATCACCTTTTAGTTTAGAAAACAAACTAATTCCAAAACCTTCTGATTTAAAACTTCCAGCACATTGATAGGGCTTCTCTTGTTGAAGATAAAACTCTATTTGCTTGGCAGACAGCGTTTTAAACCCCACTTCAAATTGCTCAACTAAAGACTGAATTTGACCTGTTTTACTGTTTAACAGTGCTAAGCCAGTTAAAAAACGAACCGTTCTTCCTGAAGCGGCCGTTAATTGCTTTACAGCATTCTCATGACTTCCGGGTTTCCCCAGTATTTCCCCATCTAATAGTGCAACTTGGTCTGAACCAATAATAAGCGCATCAGGATAACGCTCGCCAATTTTCAGCGCTTTTTGTTCAGATAAACGCTGCACTAATTGCTCTGCTGTTTCATTATTCAAAGCGCTTTCATCTATATCAGGTGATGAAGTGATGAAGTCTAAACCAAGTTTATTTAATAATTCGGCTCTAAAAGGTGAACTGGAACCTAATATAAGTTGCTGCATTTGTTTGTGCTGCCTTCTATGTGATTACAGTAGGTTCTGTTCGACCTGTTCTAACCGTAATTCCTGCGAAATCATCTATTGCAGAAATTAAAGTGTGTAATGCTGATTGCGTTTCTTGGTGAAGCTTAGCTGAATCATTTTCATACGATTCAATATAAACACGTAATGTTGCACCTTCTGTGCCTGTGCCCGATAGACGAAGAATGATTCGTGAACCGTCTTCAAAGCCGATGCGCAAACCTTGATTGTTGGAAACACTATTATCAACAGGATCGGTATAACTGAAATTATCAGCATAACTCACCGTCTTGTCTGCTAGTGTTTGACCTACTAAGGCTGGAAACTGTGCTTCTAGATCGGTCATAAGTTGTTTGGCAATATCACTAGGAATCGCCTCGTAATCATGACGAGTGTAGTAATTTCGACCATACTCTTGCCAATGTTCTCCAACGATTTCAGCAACAGACTGTTTACGTACCGCTAATATGTTTAGCCAGAAAAGAACTGCCCACAAGCCATCTTTTTCACGGATGTGATTAGAGCCAGTGCCAAAACTTTCTTCACCACAGAGTGTTACTCGGTTTGCGTCTAATAAATTACCAAAAAACTTCCACCCTGTTGGCGTTTCATGACATTCAATACCTAATTTTTCTGCCACGCGATCAGGTGCCTGACTTGTTGGCATTGAACGAGCAATACCCAATAAGCCCGCTTTATAGGCAGGAACACATTGCGCATTAGCTGCCATGATAGCCAAGCTATCAGAAGGTGTAACGAAAAAGTTTGCACCTAAAATCATATTCCTGTCGCCATCACCGTCAGATGCTGCACCAAGGGCAGGGGCATTGTCAGAAAACATTTCATCGACGAGTTCTTTAGCATAGGTAAGATTGGGATCAGGATGACCACCACCAAAATCAGTAAGTGGGGTGCCATTAATAACGGAGCCTTGTCTTGCGCCTAGTTGATACTCAAGAATTTCTTTACCATAAGGCCCTGTAATAGCATGCATGGCATCAAATATGATTTGAAAAGAATCATCTTCCAGCAATTCTCGAATTGCATCAAAATCAAATAATTCAGCCATTAGTTCAGCATAGTCATTAACGGGATCAACAATGTCAACGGTCATACCATCTAATGTTTGGCTACCCACAACATCAAGTGCAATATCAGCAGTATCTGTTATTTTATAAGTAGATATTGTTTTAGTATTGGCAAAAATAGAATCCGTTATATTTTCTGGAGCTGGGCCACCATTAGAAATATTATATTTAATACCAAAATCACCGTTAGGGCCAGCAGGATTGTGACTTGCAGAGAGGATTATTCCGCCAAATGCATGATATTTACGAATGATGCATGAAGCCGCTGGCGTAGATAACAAGCCATTTTGACCGACAATTACACGAGAAAATCCATTTGCAGCCGCCATTTTCAAAATAACTTGGACTGCATGTTCATTATGAAAACGTCCATCACCACCAACAACAAGCGTTTTCCCATTCACATCATCGAGTGCATCAAAGGTTGATTGAACAAAGTTTTCTAAATAGTGAGCTTGTTGAAATACCGTTACCTTTTTTCGTAAACCTGATGTGCCTGGTCTTTGATCATTAAAAGGTGTTGTAGCGATTGTTTGGGCGACCATATTGTTTTCCTGTTGTTTTAGATTAGGAACAAAAAGACTTACTTGCTAATATAATATTCATACATTTTACCACTAAATATACCTAAAAATGACGAGTAGCCAACAACCTGATACAGCACGCTTAATGAGATGGGCAACCTATGCCTCTGTTTCGACAGCTTTAATTCTAATTTTTGTTAAAGTTATTGCGTGGTTTGTTACTGATTCAGTCAGTATCTTAGCGACATTACTTGATTCTAGTCTTGATGTTCTTGCTTCTCTTGTTAATTTGTTTGCTGTACATCATGCATTGCAACCGGCTGATAAGGAACATCGTTTTGGCCATGGTAAAGCCGAAGCCTTAGCCGGAATGGGACAAGCAATGTTTATTGCTGGATCAGCAGGTTTTTTATTATTGCAGGCTGTGGGGCGATTATTACACCCGCAAGAGATTACCGCAGGTCTGGAAATTGGCGTGGCAGTGATGATCTTTTCGATTATTGCTACATTAATTCTTATTTCATTTCAGAAATATGTCATCAAACACACTAATTCAACCGCGATTAAAGCGGATGCATTACATTACAAAACAGATTTACTGGTTAATGCGAGTGTTATTGTTGCCTTACTACTGACCTTTTATGGCAAGGGATATTTTGATGCGTTATTTGGTATCGGTATTGCCTTATTTATCTTATATAGCGCATGGGAAATAGTGAAAGAATCAATTGATTTATTAATGGATCATGAACTACCTGATGAAGAACGAGAAAAAATACGCCAAATAGTCCTTAATCATGCCGGAACAGAAGGGCTACATGATTTAAGAACACGTCGTTCAGGTACTAGAATATTTATTCAATTACATTTAGAACTTGATTCAACCTTAACATTAGCCGCCGCTCATATCATCGCAGATGATGTTGAGAATGAGCTTGAAAGCCTTTTTGCTGATGCTGAAGTTATTATTCATGAAGATCCCGTCATTTTACCAATAACATGAATTTATGTGATCTACTTCGTATAATGAGCTTAATCTCGTATAATTAGTCGTTAAACCTTTACTAGAGAGTCCACACAGCTTTGTTTCAAGAAACGTCCATTATTTTATATTTTGTACTTGGTGCTTTGTGTCTAATGGCATTAGGCTGGCTTGCATATAAAAAATGGCAAGGGACGCCTAAACATCAAATGCATACCATTTTAAAACCTTATATTGTTGAAGAGATTAAGGACGTTATCATTCCAGATGGTATTGGTGGTTTGTTAGAGATCGAACATTTAGTATTAACAGAACAAGGCTTATTGCTCATTGAAACATATCCTATGTCGGGCAATCTATTTGGTGCAGATACGATTGATCTCTGGACCCAGATTATTGATGGACGGAGTTATAAATTTGCTAACCCATTACGTCATATTCGAACATCTCGCCAAGCAGTTAAAGTGCTAGTTCCTAAAATTCCTATTTTTTGTCGTGTTATATTTAATGATCATTCAGTATTCCCCAAAGGAAAACCTGATGAAGTTTCAGTCTTAACTACCTTGAGTGATGACATGATGCACATTAATAGTTCACCATCGATAGCTATTGAGTCAAAGCAAGCATGGGATAAAATAATGAGAATAGCGCGTAAAAATGGCCAAGCAGTAAGGCGAGAAGGGGATGCCGATGACTGATAAACAATTAGTTGTAGCGATATCATCTCGTGCTTTATTTGACTTGGATGAAAGTCATGAGATCTATAAACAACAAGGCACTCAGGCTTATTGCCAATATCAAATTGAAAATGAAGATATTCCTCTAAAACCTGGCGCTGCTTATAATTTAGTTAAAAAATTATTATCACTTAATAAAATTCAAAATACATCCCATGTTGAAATAATCCTTCTTTCACGCAATAGTTCTGATACGGGTTTAAGAATTTTTAATTCTATCCAACATCATAAACTTGAAATAACTCGGGCAGTATTTACGTCAGGAAGTAGCCCTTACCGCTATGTTGAACCATTCGGTGCCAATCTATTTCTTTCAACAAGCTCTGACGATGTGCGTAAAGCACTTGATGCTGGCATCGCTGCCGCAACGATTTTACCTTCAAATGTGGGTGAAAATAGTACAAATGAACAATTGCGAATTGCATTTGATGGCGACTCCGTCTTATTTTCTGATGAATCTGAGCGAATATATAAAGAACAAGGTTTACAAGCATTTACCGATAACGAACAGCAAACAGCCAAAAGCCCACTGAATGGCGGTCCATTTAAAAACTTTCTCATTGCGTTAAACCATTTGCAAACAGAATTTGGAGAAGGGGAATCTCCAATACGAACTGCACTGGTAACGGCTCGTTCCGCTCCCGCACATGAGCGTGTTATTCGAACATTGAGGGCATGGGGGATTCGTATAGATGAAGCAATTTTCTTAGGGGGAATGGCTAAGGGACCCTTTTTGAAATCCTTTGGTGCTGATATATTTTTTGATGATCAGGAAGGTCATTGTGAATCTGCAAGGGAGCACGTTGCCACCGGCCATGTACCGCATGGCATTGCAAATGAACAATAAAGGCTGAAGTAGATTGAACAATCAGGACAATAATAAAGAACAGGCTCCCAAGAAAAAACAAGATAATCATGACAGTTACGATGTTGCTCTATGGGTTCAACACCTGACCGATGAAGATATGCCTGTGTTTGCAGGAACGGTAACAGATGTAACTAATGCTGTTAATAATGATGACACCTCGGCTGCAGATGTTGCACAAACAATTTTAAAGGATGCGTCATTAACGAGTCGTCTGTTAAAAATGGCCAATAGTTTTTATTACAATCCCAATGGTCATTCGATGACGACGATAACGCGCGCAGTTATGGTCTTGGGTTTTGATCAAGTCAGAGCGTTAGCACTGTCATTAGTATTAGTTGATTCACTGTCCGCTGGTGTACATAGAGATAAAGTTATTGAAGAGATGGCCCAGTCCTTCCATGCCGCCATTCAAGCGCAAGAGTTAGCAAAGATTACCAAGGCGAAGTCACCTGAAAATGTTTTTGTAGCAACACTTTTAGCTCGATTAGGAAATATGGCTTTTTGGGCGTTTTCTGGTGATAAAGCAACTGACTTAGCTGCGCTAATTGATGCTGGCGAGATAACTCCGCAAGAAGCAGAGAAAAAAATATTAGGCTTTCACCTGAAAGATTTGACTAAAGGCTTAAGTAAATCATGGGCGCTTGGAGAACTGTTAGATAAATCATTGAGTGATGATGTTCAAGACGATCCGCTTGTCGCACTTGTTAATATGGGACAGGAGTTAGCTCAAGCTGCCAAAAAGGGTTGGGATGAAGAAGAGGCACAAAATGCCATTGAGGCTGTAGCACAACAATTAGATATGCCCGTCGAAAACTTGAAAGATATCGCTCACAAGAATGCAAAGAAAGCAATAACCATCACTAAAATGTATGGCGTATCGGAAGCGAGCAAAAAAATCCCTCAAGCTAATATTAAATTAGTAGATTGGGATGAAGAGCCCAAGCAAGAAGTACTTGCTGTAGTAGATGATAATGCTGACAGTGAGATTGAGGAAGATGTTGCCATTCTAGATGATGTTTTTTCACATCCAGAACCTGATGCAAATGTACAACTCAAAATTTTGCAGGAAATTACGGAAGCAATTGAAGAGAAACCAAGTATTAATGTCATTTTAGAAATGGTGTTAGAAGGACTCTACCGTGGTGTTGGTATGGATAGGTCATTATTTGCAATTCTTTCAAAAGATCGTAAGGCATTGATGTGTAAATATGCAGTTGGTGAAGATGACAAGCTTTTAAGTCAAGAGTTTAAAATTGATATTTCTCATGCGAATAATATCTTTCAACAAGTTATTACTAGTAAAAAAGCCGCTCAAATTCCTGCCGATCCTAGAAAAATAACTGGAACATTAACAAGAGATACACTTAAGTTTTTGGGTTCGCCCCCTTATTTAATTATGCCAACAATCGTAAAAGGTAAGGTTATTGGTGTATTTATTGCTGATAGAAATGCAAGTAAGAGAGAAATAGAAGCCAAAGATTTCCTTTCATTTCAACAGTTTTGCCAACAAGCGAATATGGGATTAACTTTTTTAAGCATGCAAGGGTAGTTTTCTTTGTTATCTATGTTTATAATAGCCGACTTCATCAGATAGAGACTTATCTGAAAAACAGTTTCATGCGAGAGTGGCGGAATTGGTAGACGCGCCAGATTTAGGTTCTGGTGGGGTAACCTGTGAGAGTTCGAGTCTCTCCTCTCGTACCATATGTTTTAAAGATTGGTGGCTTTAATTGTTGAGCCACCGATACTTTAATAAAAATCCATGTTTGAGGTTAATAATGCAAGTTACTGTAGAAAATGTCAGCGAACTAGGCCGCCGTATGACGGTGACAGTTGAAGATGCCAATATCGAACAAGCAGTACAAGAACGATTGAAAGCAATTCAACCAACAGTGAAGATGTCAGGCTTCCGTCCTGGTAAAGTGCCAATGAAAATGGTTACTCAATCACATGGTGGTTCAGCGCGTCGTGACGTGATTGATGCACTTGTTCAAAGCAGCATGCAAGAAGCTTTTACGCAAGAAGAAATCAATCCAGCAAGTCCTCCTCATATTGAAACAATGAATGAAGAAGATAATACGCTTGTTTACGGGATGGTTTACGATGTATTTCCAGATGTAAAAGAGATTAATTTAAAAGGCATTAAGCTAGAAAAAACAAGCGCTGAAGTTCAAGATGAAGATGTTGCTACAATGTTAGAAACATTACGTCAGCAACGCATCTCTTGGGAGCCATTAAAACGTACCGCTAAAGAAGAAGATGGTGTAACTATCGATTTCATTGGTAGCATTGATGGTGAAGAGTTTGATGGCGGAAAAGGGACCGATGTCTTAGTTGTTATTGGTGATGGCAATATGTTACCTGAGTTTGAAAACCAGCTTATTGGTAAGAAAACAGGTCAAGAAACAACCATCACAATGACATTTCCTGCCGATTATCGTGCAGAACACTTACAAGGTAAAGAAGCAACCTTTGCAGTAACGGTTAAATCTGTTGCTAAAAAGAAGTTACCGAAGTTAGATAAAGCGTTTGCTGAATTATGTGGTGTTGAAGGCGGACTAGCGGCTTTGAAAAAAGAAGTTCGAGGCAATATGACTCGTGAGCTAGAAACGACATTGAAGTCGCAAAATAAACGTAAAGTAATGTCTAGCTTAACGGATAATAATGAAGTTGCCTTACCCGAAGGCCCTGTACAACGTGAAGCTGAATTCCTTATGGAACAAGCTAAAACAAACCTAAGAAACCAAGGCGTTAATGTTGAAGGTATTCCTTTCGATATTGAAAACTTTAAAGACTCAGCTAAGCAACGCGTATCACTTAGTTTATTAATCGGTAAAATAATTTCTGATAATGGAATTACTGCTGAAGAAGCTAAAGTAAAGGCTGTTATTGATGGTATCGCAGAAAGCTATGAAGATCCTGAAGATGTTGTTAAGTTCTACATGAACGATCAACAAAAACTGTCTGAAATTCAAATGATGGTTGTTGAAGATTCTGTTGTCGAGTGGATCTACGATAATGTTAAAGTAACAGAAACATCATCAACATTTAGTGAAGTAATGAATGCCGCAACAGCCGCATAATTTATAAACTAATACAAAAATCATAGCCCGCACTCATTAGATTGGGTGTGGGCTATTTTGTTTTACGGGCTATAAAAAAATTCTATATAATTACGTTTAGAAACTTTATCTTTTTTATTGAGAAAATAATGACTAATAATATCTTCACACCTGAAGCCTCGATCAATAACGCACTTGTCCCAATGGTGATTGAACAAACACCTCGTGGTGAACGTTCTTATGATATTTATTCCCGTTTATTAAAAGAGCGTGTCATTTTTTTGGTGGGTCAGGTGGAAGATCACATGGCAAACCTAGTCGTTGCTCAATTGTTATTTCTTGAATCAGAAAACCCAGATAAAGATATTCACTTGTATATCAATTCACCAGGTGGCTCAGTCACTGCGGGAATGGCAATTTACGATACAATGCAATTTATTAAACCCGACGTGAGTACATTGTGTATTGGTCAAGCTGCTAGCATGGGTTCATTATTATTAACAGCGGGTGCAGAAGGTAAACGCCATTGCCTACCCAATTCACGCGTTATGATCCATCAACCATTGGGTGGTTTCCAGGGTCAGGCGTCTGACTTTGATATACATGCTAAAGAAATATTATCTATTCGTGATAGATTGAATGGAATTATGTCAAAACATACAGGCCAAAACATTAAAACCATTCGCAAAGATACAGATCGTGATAACTTCATGAGTAGTCAAGAGGCGATGGAGTATGGTTTAATTGACTCTGTATTAGAGCAGCGCCCTTCAGAAAAAGTATAAAGTACCGATACAAAGATTGATTGCTAGGAATATTTGATAATGAGTGATGATAAAAATAACGATGATGATAAACTTCTTTACTGCTCTTTTTGCGGTAAAAGCCAACATGAAGTAAAAAAATTGATTGCAGGTCCATCTGTTTTTGTTTGTGATGAATGCGTTGATTTATGTAATGATATTATTCGTGAAGAGTTACAAGAGGTTATCTCAGGTGAGAAAGTTGAAGATGAATTACCGACACCTCATGATATAAATGAAGCGCTTAATAGCTATGTTATTGGTCAAGAGCGTGCGAAACGAGTTTTATCAGTCGCAGTTTATAACCACTACAAGCGCTTACGTTTTGGTAAAAAGAAAGGTGACGTTGAATTAACCAAAAGTAATATTCTACTTATTGGCCCTACGGGTAGTGGTAAAACATTATTAGCAGAAACATTAGCTAGACAGTTAAACGTGCCCTTCACTATGGCTGATGCCACAACATTAACTGAAGCTGGCTATGTGGGTGAAGATGTTGAAAACATCATCACTAAGCTATTATTAAAATGTGATTATGATGTAGAAAAAGCTGAAACAGGCATTGTCTATATCGATGAGATCGATAAGATTTCACGTAAATCAGATAATCCTTCAATTACTCGTGACGTTTCAGGTGAAGGTGTTCAACAAGCATTATTGAAGCTAATTGAAGGAACAGTCGCTTCAATTCCGCCGCAAGGTGGTCGAAAGCATCCTCAACAGGAGTTTTTGCAAGTTGATACAAGTAAAATCTTGTTTATTTGTGGTGGTGCATTTTCTGGCCTAGATAAAATCATCAATAACCGCTCTCATAAAGGTGGAATTGGCTTTTCTGCAGACGTTAAAAGTGTAGATAAAGACAAGGTTATTAGTGACATACTTAAAACGGTTGAACCTGAAGATCTCATTCAATACGGATTGATTCCTGAGTTTGTTGGTCGCTTGCCTGTTGTTGCCACATTAAATGAACTTGATGAAGATGCACTCGTGCAAATATTGACGGAACCTAAAAACTCATTGACCAAACAATATCATAAGATGTTTGAAATGGAAGGTGTTGATATTGAGTTTAGAGAGGATGCACTTCATGCCATCGCTAACAAAGCTATGGAAAGAAAAACAGGTGCTCGTGGTCTTCGTTCAATTATTGAGAATGTCTTATTAGATACAATGTTTGATTTACCTTCAAGTGAAAATATATCTAAAGTTGTTATTGATGAAAATGTAATCAGTGGCGAGAATGATCCTATTCTTGTATATCAAGAATCGGATAAAGAGCTTATCACTGGCAAAGCAAGCTAATATTCGTTATTAATGTAATAACATTCTAAATTCAAGAGTCTAATATCATTTAGACTCTTGAATTTAATGGTTCCATCCCCATATTAAAGTCTTAATAATTCACTATTCAGAGTTGATTCAATAAGAATCACTGTTGACGTAAAAGGTTTGCCTAAATGGAAAATGAAAAAAAAACATCATCCTCAGAAAATAATACATTAACCCTTGTACCTGTATTACCTCTTAGAGATGTTGTTGTTTATCCATACATGGTTATTCCATTATTTGTTGGCCGTGAAAAATCAATTAAAGCACTTGAAATGGCAAGTGATGCAAATCAACAAATACTGTTGGTTGCTCAAAAAGATTCTAATGATGATAATCCTGCTTCAGATGCACTTTTTGAAACAGGTACACTAGCCAATATCCTACAATTATTAAAATTACCAGACGGCACTGTAAAAGTCCTTGTCGAAGGAATAAATCGTGCAAAAGTAGCGTTCTTTGATAATTCTGATGGTATATTCAAAGCTGAAGTTACCCCTTTTATCAACGAAGATCCTGAAGAACGTGAAGCCGATGTATTAATGCGCTCACTACTGGGGCAGTTTGAGCAATACGTTAAATTAAACAAAAAGATTCCACCAGAAGTGATTTCATCCTTATCTAGTATCGATGATGCAGCAAGAATGGCTGATACGGTTGCTGCTCATATGACACTTAAACTCGAAGATAAGCAGACACTACTTGAAATGAGTAATGTTAATGAACGAATAGAAAAGATCATGGTCTTGCTTGAGTCAGAAATCGATATTCAGCAAATTGAAAAGCGTATTCGTAGTCGTGTTAAGAAGCAGATGGAAAAAAGTCAGCGCGAATATTATCTCAATGAACAAATGAAAGCGGTTCAGAAAGAGTTGGGCGAGATTGATGAGACATCAAATGAATTAGATGAATTAATTGCTAAAGTAGATAAAGCTGGCATGACTGCTGAAGCAAAAGAAAAAGCAGACTCTGAACTTAAGAAATTAAAAATGATGTCTCCAATGTCATCAGAAGCAACGGTTGTTAGAAATTACCTTGACTGCTTAATTGATGTGCCATGGAAAAAACGTTCGCGAATCACACTTGATTTAGATCGTGCTCAAAAGATATTAGATGAAGACCACTTTGGTTTAGAAAAAGTCAAAGAACGAATCCTTGAATATTTGGCCGTTCAACACCGTGTTAAGAAGTTAAAAGGGCCGATCTTATGTTTAGTGGGTCCTCCTGGTGTGGGTAAAACATCAGTTGCCGAATCTATTGCTAGAGCTACAAATAGAAAGTTTAGTAGAATGGCTTTAGGTGGTGTTCGTGATGAGGCTGAAATTCGAGGCCATCGACGTACTTATATCGGCTCTATGCCGGGTAAAGTGATTCAGAACCTTTCAAAAGTCGGTGTAAAGAATCCTTTGTTCTTACTCGATGAAATCGATAAAATGGCACAGGATTTCCGAGGCGATCCTGCTTCAGCATTGCTTGAAGTGCTTGATCCAGAACAGAACTCCACTTTTTCAGATCATTATTTAGAAGTTGAATACGACTTGTCTGATGTTATGTTTGTTTGCACAGCAAACACCTTAAACATTCCAGATGCTTTACGTGATCGTATGGAAATTATTCGTCTATCGGGTTATACCGAAGATGAAAAGTTGAATATTGCAATTCAATATTTATTGCCAAAAGCATTAAAAGATAATGGTCTAAAGAAAGGCGAAGTTCTAATTGAACAAGGTTCAATTGTGGAAATTATTCGTCGCTATACACGTGAAGCGGGTGTACGGAACTTACAGCGCGAAATCTCTAAAATTTGTCGCAAACTTGTTAAGCAAATTTTACAAGATAAACCAGCAGAGAAACTAGTTGTAACAGCTGATAATTTAGAAGATTATCTTGGTGTTTATCATTTTCAATATGGTATCGCCGAAGAAACAGATCAAGTAGGTCAAGTTACAGGTCTTGCTTGGACTGAAGTAGGTGGTGAACTATTAACCATTGAAACAGCTGTTATGCCTGGCAAAGGTAAAGCTGCGTATACCGGCAAGCTTGGTGATGTGATGCAAGAATCCATTCAGGCTGCAACAACCGTTGTACGTTCGCGTTCAGAGCAATGGGGTATTGCCAGTGATTTTATGCAAAATCATGATATACACATTCATGTTCCTGAAGGTGCGACACCTAAAGACGGTCCAAGTGCTGGCGTAGGGATGTGTACATCGTTAGTGTCTGCCATTACAGGAATTCCTGTACGTTCTAATGTAGCAATGACGGGGGAAATTACATTACGAGGTGAGGTATTAGCTATTGGAGGTTTGAAAGAGAAACTTTTAGCGGCTCATCGTGGAGGAATTGATACTGTTTTAATTCCTCATGAGAATGTTAAAGATCTAAAAGAGATCCCTGATAATGTTAAGAATGGTTTAAATATTATTCCTGTTCGATGGATTACTGAAGTGCTTGAAGTGGCTCTACAGAAAATGCCAAAATCAACGGATGAATATGGAAAAATCATCTCTGATGATAAAAGCAGTTATCATGAATCTGGTTCTCAAAATCATCACTAGATTATAGGGGTAGGGTAATGACATTGATACAGCAGCAAAGGCTAATTGGAGCATTATTGTTAGTATGTATTTTTAGTGGCATTGCTTACTTTTTAATGTCAAGTGCAACTCAGACTGAAGACGTTATTACAAACCCTAGTGAGTTAGAACAAGAATTTGTGTCTTCTATTGACGTGATTTCTGATGGTGATATAGAAGTTATAAGTAGTGAGTCTGAAGCACTAATAGATCCTCACAACTTAAAGTCAGAAGTAGTAATGACGCACAAAGACACAGTGGAAGCTATTCTTCCCAAAGAAATAAAAAAGAAAATCATTGTGTCAGAACCGCTGGAAAGTACTGACTCTTGGTTTTTACAGCTCGCTAGTTTCTCTATAGAAAAGAATGCGCAGGGATTGCAAAAACAAGTCTCATTACTTGGTTATACTGCTAATATTCAATCAAGTGTGGGGGAGAAAGGAACTATTTATCGTGTTCGGATTGGACCTGATAACAGTAAGCTAACACTTGAAAAAACATCATTAATCTTGAATAAAAAGCTTGGGCTTAAACCCCAAATAATTAAAAATACGACTAAATAAAAACCGAAAGTATTATTTGTTAAATAATAGATGGGTTCATTGCCAGCATTCTGATAGAATTTGTCGCTTTATTACCTCGAAAAAACTAACCGGTATACTTAACTTATGGTTTGGGTTGATTATTTAATTATTGGGATTATTCTGCTTTCTTCAGGAATCAGTATTATCCGAGGCTTCATCAAAGAAGTATTGTCTCTAGCTAGTTGGGCACTCTCTTTTTGGGTTGCCTTAATGTTTTATCCTCATGTTGCAACATTACTTGCTGACTATATAGCGACACCTTCGATTCGCTTATTTGCAGCCTTCGCATCTCTTTTCCTTGTGACACTTATTTTAGGTGCTTTAGTTAATCACCTTATATCACAGCTCGTTGAGAAAACGGGGCTGACAGGAACTGATAGAGCATTAGGTGTGATTTTTGGTTTGGTTCGCGGTGTGGCCATTGTTTCATTGCTTGTATTGCTTGCAGGAGCAACACCAATGCCAAGTGATACTTGGTGGCAAAACTCTTTATTACTTGAACACTTTGAAAATTTAGCAGTATGGTTAAGAGATTTCTTACCAGCAGATATTGCAGAATATATAAAATTTAGCTAAATACTTACAGGGCTTGTTATGTGCGGAATTATTGGTATTGTTAGTCAGACAAAAGTCAACCAGGCTTTATATGATGGCTTGACTGTATTGCAACATCGGGGTCAGGATGCCGCGGGTATTGTCACATGTGACAGTGAAGGGCAGCTCTTCTTACGAAAAGATAATGGTATGGTCAAAGATGTTTTCCATACTCGCCATATGTTGAAGCTGAACGGTAATATGGGGATTGGTCATGTTCGTTACCCGACTGCAGGGTGTTCAACTTCAGCTGAAGCTCAACCTTTTTATGTGAATTCACCTTTCGGTATTACGTTAGCGCATAACGGTAATTTAACAAATACTAAAGTACTCAGAGATGAACTATTTAAAAGTGATCGCCGTCATTTAAATACAGACTCTGATTCTGAAGTGCTACTCAATGTTTTAGCCCATGAGCTGCAAAAAACAAGTAAATTAAAACCTGAAGCCGAGGATGTATTTAAAGCTGTAGAAACAGTGCATCGTCGCTGCAAAGGGGCTTATGCTGTGGTTGCTATGATTGCCGGAGTAGGAGTGCTAGCATTCCGTGATCCATATGGCATTCGCCCTGTAGTGATTGGTAAGAAAGAAACGGCAACAGGCAATGATTACATTATTGCCTCAGAAAGTGTTGCTATCGATTTTCTAGGCTATACTTTGATGCGAGATATAGCACCTGGTGAATGTATCTTCATTGATGCATCAGGCAATATTCATTCGCAGCAATGTGCTGAGAATCCTGTTCTATCACCCTGCATGTTTGAATATGTTTACTTTGCACGACCAGATTCGATTATTGATGGGATTTCTGTTCATAAAAGCAGAATGAGAATGGGGGCTAAATTAGCCCAAAAGATTAAACGTGAATTTCCAAACCATGATATTGATGTCGTTATGCCAATTCCTGATACCAGTCGAAGTGCAGCGGTACAATTAGCTGAAGAATTAGGCGTTTCATATCGTGAAGGCTTTATTAAGAACCGTTATATTGGTCGCACATTTATTATGCCCGGCCAAACTCAACGTAAAAAATCTGTACGTCAGAAATTAAACCCAATTGGACTTGAGTTTGAAGGTAAGAATGTTTTATTAGTCGATGATTCTATTGTTCGCGGTACAACATCACAGCAAATCGTTCAAATGGCACGAGATGCTGGTGCAAGAAAAGTCTATTTTGCTTCAGCAGCGCCCCCTGTTCGTTATCCTAATGTGTATGGTATTGACATGCCTTCACCAGAAGAATTTGTAGCCCATAATCGTGATGTTGAGCAAATAAGTGAAGAAATAGGTACTGATTGGCTGATTTATCAAGACCTCGAAGACCTTGAACTCGCGGTAAATAAGCATAAAGATGTTGAAGGCTTTGATACTTCATGCTTTGATGCGAAGTATATTACGGGGGATATTGATCAAGCCTATCTTGATTATATCGATTCTTTACGTAATGACTCAAGCAAAGTCGAGTCCGAAAAAGACAGTGCAGTTATAGAGTTACATAACAATTAGCACACTTTACTTTAACTATTGCTTTACTTGTTAATTTTTGTAAACCTATTTTCTTATAAATAAAGCTATAAATTTCATCTTCTTGAGCTTTGCGAAAAAGAAATTTTATTATATAATTCCGGCGATTATGCATCAAAAACTACCTATTGAAATTGATCCTTTAAGATTAGCTAAAAATGGCTTGGTATTAGAAGGCGAACTACAACTAAGTAAAATGAAGAGATTATCTAAATCACTTCATGATAATAGTGGTACCGTTTATGTAAAAATGAACTTTGATGTAGATAAGGTTTTGGGCACACCTCATATGAATGGGGAATTTACAGCGACATTATCACTACTATGTGAACGTTGTTCTGAACCGATGCAGTATGAAATGAAAATAAAATGTTCACTAGCGATAGTTAACAGTGAAAGAAAGATTGAAGGTTTGACTGAACAATATGAACCGTGGGTGATTGCGAGTGATGACCCCGTCATGTTGAGCTCAATTGTAGAAGATGAGTTGATTTTAGCCATTCCATTAATACCTAAGCATGACCATAGCTGTTTACCAGCTGAAGCATGGTCTTCTGGGGAAGAATTTGAAGAAGGCGTTGAGAAAAAAGTCTCACCGTTTGCAGTGCTTTCAGCACTAAAGTCAAAAGATTAGATTAGAAATTATTTATTTAGGTTAGGAGTTTTACTAATGGCAGTTCAGAAAAGCAAGAAAAGTACATCACGTCGTGGCATGCGTCGTTCACATGATTCGTTAACAGCTGAAACATTATCAGTTGATTCAACATCAGGCGAATTACATCTTCGTCACAATGTAACTGCTGACGGTTACTACCGTGGTCGTAAAGTTATTGCTGATAAAAGCGAATAAGGATTAATCAATTGAGTTTAACAATCTCTATTGATGCAATGGGCGGGGATCACGGACCTAAGGTTGTGATCCCCGCTGCCATTTCTGCTCTCAAAACACATCCTAGTGTGACACTCATTTTAGTGGGTGATAAGGATATTCTTCAAAGTCACTTGCAAGAACATGGTGCTGAAGATAATGAACGTTTAGTTATTCATCATGCTTCTCAAACTGTGGCTATGGATGAATCTCCAGCTCTTGCTTTGCGAGGTAAGAAAGATTCGTCGATGCGTGTTGCTATCAATCTTGTAAAAGATGGGACAGCCGCAGCCTGTGTGAGTGCTGGTAATACTGGCGCATTAATGGCAACGGCACGTTTTGTTTTAAAAACATTACCAGGGATTGAACGTCCTGCCATCGTATCTGCTCTTCCTACAGTAAAAGGACATACTTATGTTCTTGATCTAGGTGCAAATATTGATTCTAGTGCAGAGCATTTGGTTCAGTTTGCCGTCATGGGTTCAGTATTAGCTGAACTAGTTGATGGCAAGAAGAACCCAACTGTCGGCTTACTCAATATCGGTGAAGAAGAAATCAAAGGTAATGAACGTGTTAAAGAAGCGGCTCGATTACTGAAAGAGACAGATCTTAACTATCATGGTTTTGTTGAAGGTGATGGTTTGTATCGCGGTGAAGTAGATGTTCTTGTCTGTGATGGTTTTGTTGGTAATATTGCATTAAAAGCAAGCGAAGGCGTTATCCACATGATTCGTCATTTTTTACGTCAATCATTTGGTCGTAATATCTTTACAAAAATTGCCGGCTTAATTGCATCACCTGTATTAAAGCATTTTCGTGATGAATTAGATCCACGAGCTTATAACGGTGCTAACTTTATTGGTCTTCAAGGCATTGTAATCAAAAGCCATGGTGGTACTGATGCAGTTGGTTATGCTAATGCAATAAAGATTGCCATCATAGAAGCTGAACATGATGTACCTAAAAATATAAGTAAGCATTTAGAAGCCTTGTTAGAAGGGTCTGCTACATGATTTATTCAAGGATTGCAGGGACTGGTAGCTATTTGCCAGAGAAAGCACTGTCAAACAAAGATCTTGAAAAAATGGTGGAAACTACCGACGAGTGGATTCAGTCTCGTACGGGAATAAAAAAACGTCATATTGTTGCTGACGATCAGACAACAACTGATCTTGCATTTCTTGCTGCAGAAAAAGCGATTGAGGCAGCAGGGATTAACAATGACGACATTGATCTGATCATAGTTGCAACAACGACCCCACCTCAAATTTTTCCAAGTACAGCATCATTGGTACAAGAAAGATTGAACATCCGTGGATGTCCTGCTTTTGATGTACAAGCGGTCTGTACTGGATTTGTTTATGCACTAACGATTGCTGATAAGTTTATCAAGTCTGGTAGTGTTAAAAATGCATTAGTGATCGGTGCTGAAGCGCTATCACGCATTGTTGATTGGACTGATAGAAATACCTGTGTACTTTTTGGTGATGGTGCGGGTGCTGTTATATTGCAAGCTTCAGAAGAAACCGGCATTTTATCAACACATATTCACTGTGATGGTAGTTACAATAAACTCCTTAACGTTCCTACGGGTCCAGGTGCGGTTGAAAGTGAAGCATCGGCCTTTATTGAAATGCAAGGTAATGATGTATTTAAAGTCGCTGTTCGCACTTTAAGTAGCATTGTTGATGAAACATTAGCCGCTAATAATATGGATAAAAAGGATATTGATTGGTTAATACCACATCAAGCTAATATTCGAATTATTTCAGCTACGGCAAAAAAACTAAGCATGTCAATGGATCATGTTGTTGTCACCGTTGCTGAACATGGCAATACGTCTGCTGCTTCTATTCCTCTTGCCTTAGACGTTGCAGTACGCGATGGACGAATCAAACGAGGCGAAACACTATTGCTCGAAGCCTTCGGTGGTGGATTCACTTGGGGTTCGGCTTTACTAAAATATTAATACACTTATCTCTATAATTTGAGATTTTTTCACGATAAGTAATTTTTGTCGTAGCAAGGTAAAAATTGTCGAAAAAGCACAGTTTACTCGTGTAAATGAGCACTTTGAGACTATTTTTAACGCCGCTATGGCGAAAAAACGACTCGTGCAAAGGTCTCAATTTAAAGATAATGAGTGTGATTACTCTCAGCACTTAGAGACAAATGTCTCGCTACCTTTGAGGTTCATTAAATGAGTTTAGCTTTTGTATTTCCCGGTCAGGGATCTCAATCTTTAACCATGCTGTCAGATTTGGCAGTTCAATTTCCAGAAGTTCAACAAACCTTTTCACAAGCATCAGAGGTATTAGGCTACGATCTTTGGGATTTAGTTTCAAACGGCCCTGTTGAAGAACTTAATCAAACAGATAAAACACAGCCTGCAATGCTTGCAGCAGGAATTGCAGTCTGGCGATGTTGGCAGAAAACAACAGCTATCAAACCTAATTACTTTGCTGGCCATAGTCTAGGTGAATACACTGCACTTGTTGCAGCAGGTTCATTAGACTTTTTAGATGCGATCAAATTAGTGTCGCAGCGTGGTCAATTCATGCAACAAGCCGTTCCAGCTGGTGAAGGTGCAATGGCTGCAATTTTAGGATTGGACGATGATACTGTAATCGCTTTATGTGATGAAGCCGCAGCATCAGGTGTTGTTGAAGCCGTTAACTTTAATTCTCCAGGACAAGTGGTCATTGCAGGCTCTACAGAGGCTGTTAACAAAGCAATTGAATTAGCCAAAGAGCAGGGTGCTAAACGCGCTTTATTATTACCTGTAAGTGTTCCTTCGCATTGTGCATTGATGAAACCCGCTGCAGAAAACCTAGCTTTAGTACTCAATGATATTACGGTTAAAGCACCTGAAACACCTGTTGTTCATAACGTATCAGTGACAAGCACTACTGATTCAGATGAAATAAAAAGCCTATTGGCACAACAGCTACATAGTCCAGTTCGTTGGGTTGAAACTATTCAATATATTGCCGAAAAAGGTGTAGATAAAATTATTGAGTGCGGTCCAGGTAAAGTATTAGCAGGCTTAACTAAACGTATCGACAAATCAGTTGTTGCCTATCCTGTATTAGATATAGCAACATTAGAGAAAGCAGTACAAGCATTAGGAGAAACTTCATGAGTTTAGAAGGTAAAATCGCATTAGTAACAGGAGCCACTCGCGGAATCGGTCGGGCAATAGCATTAAGTTTAGGTCAGCAAGGCGCTACTGTTGTTGGTACTGCTACATCTGAAGGTGGTGCTGAAACAATCTCTGCATTCTTACAAGAAGCAGGTGTTAATGGTTCAGGTATGGTTTTGAATGTAACTGATGCTGACTCTATTGAAGCGGTTGTTTCTGCAACAGAAGAAAAATATGGTGCTCCCACTATTTTAGTTAATAATGCCGGCATTACGCGTGATAATTTGTTAATCCGTATGAAAAATGATGAATGGAATGACATCATTGATACGAATCTAACACCTATTTTCACTGTTACTAAACGTTGCCTACGAGCAATGACTAAAGCGCGTTGGGGTCGCATCATTACGATCACTTCTGTTGTTGGTGTGATGGGTAATGCCGGACAAACAAACTATGCCGCAGCGAAAGCAGGTGTGATTGGTTTTAGTAAGTCTCTAGCCCGTGAAGTAGGCGCGCGAGGTATTACTGTTAATACAGTCGCTCCAGGTTTTATTGATACTGATATGACAAGTTCATTATCTGACGATCATAAAACAGCATTGTTATCACAAGTACCTATTAAACGATTAGGCGAACCAGAAGAAATTGCGGCCGCAGTTAGCTTTTTGGCCAGCGAACCCGCTGCGTACATTACAGGCGAAAACCTGAATGTAAACGGCGGTATGTATATGAATTAATGAACTAATTTTAGATAAAGTTAGTTGTTTTAACCTGAGATTAAGTGATTTAGCTTGTCTCTAAGGTGTCCGCACTATAAAATGCGTTCACGTTTTATGTATTTAACCATTGAAGGAAACATACGTTATGAGTGATATCGTAGCTCGAGTAAAAGACATTGTTGTTGAACAACTAGGTGTTAACCCTGATGAAGTAACAACTGAAGCTTCATTTATTGATGATTTGGGTGCTGATTCTTTAGATACTGTTGAATTAGTAATGGCACTTGAAGAAGAATTCGAATGTGAAATCCCAGATGAAGATGCTGAGAAAATCACTACAGTTAGCGAAGCCGTTAAATATATTAATTCAGTTCAGTCTTAGTATTACAAATTGCTTTACCATAGCCGCCTAGATGTGTTCACGCACACTAGGCGGCTATGTTGTTTTAAGCTATAGCGAAAAGAGAGGGAGACCTTATGTCTAAACGTCGTGTTGTGGTAACTGGCCTAGGTGCAATTACACCAGTTGGTTTGAATGTAAAAGAAACTTGGGAGAGCATTCTCGCAGGTAAAAGTGGTATTGCACCACTTACAATCTTTGATGTTTCTGATTTCTCTGTTCGCTTTGGCGGAAGTATTAAAAACTTCGATATTACAAGCATTATCCCACGTAAAGATGCAAGAAAAATGGATACTTTTATTCATTATGGTCTTGCTGCTGGTAAAGAAGCCATTGAAGACTCTGGCATTGAAATTACCGATGAAAATGCTGAGCGTATCGGTGTAGCAATTGGTGCTGGTATTGGTGGTTTACCTGGTATTGAAGCGGGATATGATGCCTACCTTAAAGGTGGTCCACGAAAAATCTCTCCATTCTTTGTGCCTAGCAATATTATCAATATGGTTGCAGGTAACTTATCTATTATGTTCGGTCTTAAAGGGCCTAATATTGCAATCTCCACAGCTTGTTCTAGTGGAACGCATAACATTGCGTCGGCTGCTCGCATGATTCAGTATGGTGACGCAGATATGATGGTCGCCGGTGGTGCAGAAATGTCGACATCTAAAACAGGCTTAGGTGGTTTTGCTGCTGCACGCGCATTATCAACTCGAAATGACGATCCTGAAGCTGCAAGTCGTCCTTGGGATAAAGATCGTGATGGTTTTGTTCTAGGTGATGGTGCAGGCATTATCGTTCTTGAAGAATATGAACATGCTGTTAAACGTGGTGCCAAGATTTATGCTGAAGTTGCAGGCTCAGGAATGAGTAGTGATGCATACCATATGACATCGCCTTCTATCGGTGGTGAAGGTGCGGCACGCTGCATGAAAAATGCCATGGCTGATGCCGGTTTATCACCTGATCAAATTGATTATATCAATGCACATGGCACATCAACCGCCGCAGGTGATGCTGGAGAAACTCAAGCAATCAAAGCAGCATTTGGTTCGGCGGCTCAAACAAGAGTGATTAGTTCAACTAAATCAATGATTGGCCACTTATTAGGTGCAGCCGGTGGTGTGGAAGCCGTATTCAGCATTCTTGCTATACAAGATCAAGTGGCTCCCCCAACAATCAATCTCGACAACCCAGATCCTGAATGTGATTTAGACTATGTTCCTCATACTGCACGACAAATGTCTATCGATGTTGCCATGTCTAACTCGTTTGGGTTTGGTGGTGCAAACGGTACAGTTATCTTTAAGAAGTTAACTTAAGGGATTGATATAAAAGTGGTTCTAGTTAACGGAAAAACCGAAGATAGAATCACTGTTTCAGATCGAGGCCTACAATATGGCGATGGTCTATTTGAAACAATCGCATTTCGTTCGGGTGTCGCAGAATTTATAGAACAGCATTTACAGCGACTTTTATCAGGTTGTGAACGGTTGAAAATCCCTTTTCAGCAAGTTGATTTACTACGAGATGAATTAGATTCTGTTTATCAGCAGCTAAATAGTACGGATGCTGTTATTAAAATAATCATCACACGTGCCAGTGGTGGTGGTCGTGGTTACCTTGCTGACAAATCAGTGGAACCAACACGTATTATTTCAACACACCCTTATCCAAACTATCCAGAAAGCCATCATTTAGATGGCGTTTCTGTTCGCTTTTGTCAGCATAAACTATCGGAAAACTCAGGTTTAGCAGGTATTAAGCATCTTAACCGACTTGATAATGTTTTAGCTCGTAATGAATGGGATGATTCTGAACTAGCTGAAGGCCTAATGTTTGATCAATCTGACAATTTGATTGAAGGCACAATGAGCAATGTGTTTTTAGTTAACAATCAACATCTTACAACGCCATTATTAAATAAATCAGGTGTTGCAGGCATTATGCGAGCACAAATTATTCGCCTTGCAAGTCAACTGGGTCTAGCCTTTAAAGAAAGTATCATTACTCAAGACGAACTGAATAAGGCGGATGAAATATTTGTCTGTAATAGTCTTAATGGTATTTGGCCTGTAATAGAAGTTATTGATACAGGAAGGAAATATATGCTCGGCCCTATCACTCAGCAGTTACAGCATGCTTTATCTCTGGTGAAAAGATAAGATGCGTTTAATGTCAAAGTTATTGATTGTCAGCATTATCTTATTGATAGTGTCCATAATCGCTATCAATTATGAACATGATCGTTTTAAAACTTCATTTTTAAATATTCCCAAAGATGGCTTTGTTTATACGGTTAAACCGGGTAGTAACTTAAAACAAATAAGTCGAGACCTTAAAAATGCAGGAATATCTCAATTTCCAGTGGATTATTTGTATGTTTATGGACGCTTACAAAACAAAGCTCATCTAATTAAAGCGGGTGAATACCTAATAAAAGAAAACACCACATTACCTGACTTACTTGAACAGTTAACCTCAGGGAAAGTGATTCAATATTCATTCACTATTGTTGAAGGGCTCAGCAGCCAGCAACTTATTGATCTGATTACTAATGATAGTCGAATAAAGAAAACATTGACTGACACTGACTTAGCTAAGGTTATGGTAGCAATTGAATATGCAGGTCATGGGGAAGGTAAGTTCTTGCCTGAAACCTATTTCTTTACTGCAGGAACAACAGACAAACAATTATTGCAACGAGCACATCAACTGATGACATCAGCCTTAGATGATGCTTGGAAAAACAAAGCTCAGAACCTACCTTATAAAACGAAGTACGATGCATTAATTATGGCATCTATTATTGAAAAGGAATCAGGTATAGCAGAAGAACGACCTCAAATTGCTGGTGTATTTGTCCGAAGACTAGAAAAAGGAATGCGCTTACAGACTGATCCTACTGTTATTTACGGAATGGGCTTGCAGTACAAAGGCAATATTCGCCGAAAAGATTTAAGGAAAGATACGCCCTACAATACTTATACTCGCTATGGTCTACCTCCCACGCCTATTGCATTACCAAGCAAAGAATCTATCTATGCTGCATTACACCCGGCAGATGGAAAAAGCCTTTATTTTGTAGCAACGGGGCAAGATGGTCGACATGTTTTTTCCAATACACTAATAGACCATAATAAAGCTGTTAGAAAATACCAATTAAAAAAGAAAAAATAATGAATCCACTATTTATTAGCATTGAAGGTATTGAAGGAGCAGGGAAGTCAACACAGCTTAGCTTTATCCAACGCTACCTATCTGAAAAAGGTAAGAAACTGACCGTGACACGTGAGCCTGGTGGGACTGCACTGGGCGAACAAATAAGGACCTTATTATTAACGCCAACAGAAACAGGCATGGCTGTTGATACTGAACTATTGCTTATGTTTGCAGCTCGCGCAGAACATATTGAACAGATTATCAAACCTGCCCTACAACGGGATGAATGGGTATTGTCTGATCGGTTTACTGATGCAACATTCGCATATCAAGGTGGAGGGCGAGGCATTGAGCAACAGCGAATTACCGAGATTGCAAAATGGACATTAAATGGCCTACAACCTGACTTAACATTATTGTTCGACTTGCCTGTAGAGCTTGGGCAGCAACGTGTACTCAGTAGAAACGAGGGTGTTGACCGTTTCGAGCAAGAGAAAGTTGATTTTTTCCAAAAAGTTAGAGACTGTTATTTAGAGCGTGCCGAGCAAGAACCTCAACGTATAAAAATTATTGATGCGAGTCAATCAATTACTGATATTGAGCTTCAACTTACAAATATACTTCAGCCTTTATTATAAATGCTATATTCATGGCAAGAATCCCAGTGGGAAAATTTGAGCCAACAAATAGCTCAGCAACGATTAGCTCATGCACTTATCCTAACTGGCGTTTCTGGCTTGGGGAAATTAAGCCTAGCTAATCATATTGCAGAAGTTATTTTATGTAAGAACGATAAAACCCAAGAAGCTTGTGGGCAGTGTCATAGCTGCCAATTATTTCGCGCAGGTAGTCATCCTGACCATAGTTTTATTGAGCCAGAAGAAGTAGGTAAACAGATTAAAATAGAACAAATTCGCCAACTAAAAAGCAAACAAGAACTGACACCTACTGTTTCAGCATGGAAGACTGTCATAATATCTCCTGCTGATAGCATGAATATTAATGCGAATAATAGTTTATTAAAATTGCTTGAAGAGCCTCAAAAAAATACATTATTAATTCTAATTTCATCAAAACCTGAGAAGCTTCCCGTTACTATTTTAAGCCGCTGTCAGAAAATAAGTTTATCAGCACCATCAGAAGATGTTGCCGTTAACTGGTTGCAACAGCAAGGTATCGTTATAGAGCCACGTGATATATCACCTTTAATGACATTATCAAAAGGTGCACCTTTTGCAGCATTAAAGATGATGGAGTCAGGTTTAATAAGTAAGCTCAAACAACTTGATAATGATTTTGATTCACTACTTCAAAGTAGGGCGAATCCTGTGCTTTTAGCAAAGGAATGGCTAGAGTATGATCTATTGATGATCTTTAATTATTTCCAGAATACGATCAAAAAGCGTTTAACAGAAATACAAGTCTTAGATGATACTAGTGATGTAGCACAGTATTGGACTATTTACGATTGCATCATTGCTGCAATAAAGTTAACATCATCTTCAAATAACATTAACAAGACATTGTTAATAGAGCAGTTTATGGTTTCAGTGATGGATAGAAACTCAGATAAAATATCTGCATTTAACGGTTAGATGTAAGGAACTAAACAATGGCTATGAATCCCCGTAAAGGTATTTTGTCACTTAAAATCAGTGATGAAAACATGCTTTATCATGCCTATATGCCATTTCTTAAAAGTGGTGGAATATTTATTCCAACGAATAAGCTCTATGAACTTGGTGAAGAAGTTTTTATCTTATTAACACTCATGAAAGAAGCAGATAGAATCCCTGTAGCGGGTACTATTTGTTGGCTAACTCCGAAAGGAGCACAAGGTAATCAGGCTGCAGGTATTGGCGTTTATTTTAGTGATTTAGATGGTGCTGGGATTGCAGTTAAAAATAAAATTGAGACTTATTTGGCTGATCGACTTAAGTCAGACAAAATCACTCATACAATGTGAGACCTGTGCACGAGTCGTCTTTTCCGCCATGCCGGCGTTAAAAATAGTCTCAAAATGCTCATTTACACCTGTAAACTGCGCTTTTTCGACTATTTTTACCTTGTCCTGACGAAAAATACTTATCGTGCAAAGGTCTCAATATAACTCAAAGAAATTTAATTATGTTTATAGATTCACACTGTCATCTCAACTTATTGGCAGAAGAAGAGGGCGGCTTAGACGCCGTCATTGCTCAAGCAAAAGAAAATAGTGTCGACCACATCATGTGTATTGCCATTGATAAAGCCAGTTGTCGTGATGTTATTTCTATTGCTGAGAATTATGCAGATATTACGGCCAGTGTAGGCATTCACCCCAATGTTGATCAGCAAGAGAATTTTACAGTTGATGAGTTAGTTGCTTTAGCACAGCATGATAAAGTTATTGCTATTGGTGAAACGGGGCTTGATTACTTTCGCAGTGAAGGGGATTTAGAATGGCAACGAGACCGCTTTCGCACGCATATTGAAGCTGGCAAGCAATTAAAAAAACCATTGATTATTCATACACGTGAAGCACGTGATGACACAATGGATATTCTAGAACAAGAAAATGCTGAACAAGCCGGTGGAATCATTCACTGTTTCACCGAAAACTGGGAAACGGCACAACGTGCTTTAGACATTGGTTTTTACATTTCTTTATCGGGTATTGTGACCTTTAAAAATGCAGTTGCGTTACAAGATGTTGCCAAGAAGATCCCCCTCGACCGTATTTTAATTGAAACAGATGCACCTTACTTAGCACCCGTTCCTCACCGAGGGAAAACCAACAAACCTGCATATGTAAAACATGTAGCTGAGTTTATTGCAGAATTAAGAGGCGATACAGTAGAAAATATTGCCCAAGCAACAACAGATAATTTTCACCGCTTATTTCCAACAACAGCATAGAATTTAGAATGAAACAGGGATGGTTTAGTCACTTAATTATCGTCCTATGCTTAACGGTATTTCTAAGTTCATGCTCAGATAAACAGGTTTCACTTGCGCCTCTAGAACAGGATGCCGTAATCCTTGCATTTGGAGATAGCTTAACCTATGGAACAGGCGTTAACAGTAAAACACAAAGTTACCCAGCCATACTCCGTCAATTAACTGGACTAAACGTTATTAATCGTGGAATTCCTGGAGAGGTAAGTGCATATGGGTTTGAACGATTAGAAGATGTTTTACAAGAAACTAAACCATCTCTAGTCATACTCTGCCATGGTGGTAACGATATCATCAGAAAAAGAGGTAAAGAACAGCTCAAAACCAACCTTGGAAAAATGATTGAAATGATACAAAGTAAGGGAATTGATGTTGTGCTTATTGGCGTTCCAAACTTTAACTTAATGCTTAGTGTTCTCGATCTTTATCCAGACTTAGCCACTCAATATAAGCTTCCTATTGAACTGAGTATATTAGCTACACTTGAGCGAAATCCTCAAATGAAGTCAGATCACATTCACCCGAATGCAAAAGGATATCGTGCTATGGCTGAAAGTATTTATGATCTATTAAAGAGTGCAGGGGCCTTAAACTAGTTTTCAAGCATCTCTAAGATTAAAATATCGCAGGAACCACAGCCAGTACACGCACCTGTGGCATCAGCGATTTTATCTAAATCATTGGCGCCATCATCAATCAATTGTTGGACCTTTGTTCTTGTTGTGCCAGTACAATCGCAAATGACATCATTTTGTACTTGTTTCGTATTCGTCATAAAGAGTAAAAATGAGCTTGTAAAAAATAAGCTGTTATTGTAAATCATCTTCATCTATTAAAATAAGTAATATGAGTTCTCCTAAAATAAGTATTGGTCTAGTCAACCCGAAAAGCCCCGACAATGTCAGTTCCGTCATGCGGGCGGCAGGAAACTATCAAGTGGATAGTATTCTTTATACTGGAACACGCTACCCCAGAGCATTAAGTTATCAAGGTCGATCTGTTGATATGAGTCGAAAGGTCAGCAAAGATGTATCTGTCACTGGTGTTGAAAACTTAATGACTTCTGTGCCAGAGAATATGAGGATTGTTTGCGTTGAATTAGTCATCGGAGCTATCCCTTTACCTGAGTTTGAACATCCTGATAATGCGTTTTATATTTTTGGTCCCGAAGATGGTTCAATTGACCAAGATATTATAGATCACGCAGATTCAGTCGTGTACGTTCCAACGGTAGGCTGCATGAACCTTGCTGCTTCAGTTAATGTTTTATTGTATGATCGACTGGCAAAACTGTCTCGGGTATTGGGAAGTAATGAACTTATTCGTGAAAGCCGAGATAGAAATAATAGATTAAAAGTACCTTGAGAATCTTAAGAAATATGCATTTCTAAACTCTTGTTTTTGTTAGTAACAAAACATGCACCAATTGCAAATCAGTCGCGCACCATAATGGTGCCTTAATGGCTGTTGATATTTAAATTAAATCGTTTAAAACTTAAAAATAACTGAATAATCAGTCACTTATTCTTTAGGCATGATAAGTGCAAAGATAGCCTCAATATTAAGTAATTATTCATAGGGCTTTCATGAGCAATAAACAAACATTAGTTGTCATTGGTAATGGTATGGTTGGTCAAAATTTTCTAGTCAGCTTGATGGCTAGTGAAATTAAAGATAACTATAACGTCGTCACTTTTTGTGAAGAAGAGCTTCCAGCCTACGATCGTGTTCATTTAAGTGAATACTTTGCAGGTAAATCAGCGGATGACTTATCACTTGTTGAAGAAGGCTTCTTCGATAACAACAATATAACGATCCACATGGGTGATAAAGCGTCATCAATTGATCGTAAAAATAAAACAGTTACATCTGAGAAAGGTGTCGAAATTGCTTATGACAAACTTGTTTTAGCAACAGGTTCAAAAGCGTTTATTCCACCAATTCCAGGTCATGATCGTGAAGGTTGTATTGCTTACCGAACTATCGATGATCTTGATGAGATGATGTCGGTAGCCAAAACATCGAAAGTAGGTGCTGTTGTTGGTGGTGGTCTATTAGGTTTAGAAGCAGCCAAAGCCTTACAAGATTTAAACTTAAAAACACATGTCGTTCAATTTGCTCCACGTTTGATGGCGGCTCAACTTGATGATGGCGGTGCGAGTTTATTAGCAAGCAAAATTGAAGAGTTGGGTATTGTCGTTCACACAAGCAAAAATACCACGCAAATTGTTGATGGTGAAACATGCAGACATAAAATGATATTTGCTGATGGTGGTGAGCTTGAAGCCGATATGATTTTATATTCAGCAGGCATTCGTCCACGTGATGAAATTGCTGATGCCTGTGGTTTGAAAATAGCAGATCGTGGCGGTATTGTGATTAATGATCAATGTTTAACCTCTGATGATGATATTTATGCGATTGGTGAATGTGCCTCGTGGAATAATCAAACCTTTGGTTTAGTGGCGCCAGGCTATTCAATGGCTCGTACAGTCGTTGATCAACTCAGCGGAGGTTCTGCTGCATTTGCCGGTGCTGACATGAGTACGAAGTTAAAACTTAATGGTGTTGATGTGGCAAGCATTGGTGACCCTCATGCAAAAACGGAAGGCTCTCTTGTTTACACCTACCAAAATGGTGTTGATGGTGTTTATAAGCGCCTTGTTGTGAGCAATGATAATAAAAAATTATTAGGTGCTGTATTAGTGGGCGATGCATCTGGTTATCCAACATTACAACAATATTATTCAAGTGATATTGATTTACCGGAACATCCTGATTCATTAATTCTGCCTTCACGTAGCGATGAGTCCGTTGGTTTAGGTCCTGATGCCTTACCAGCCTCTGCTCAAATTTGTTCATGTTTTGATGTGACCAAAGGTGATATTTGTGCATCGATTGAAAGTGGGTGTACGACATTAGGTGCATTAAAAGACGATACCAAAGCAGCGACAGGCTGTGGTGGTTGTGCTGCATTATTAAAATCAGTACTTGATTGTGAATTAGAAAAATCAGGCATTGAAGTTAATACTGATATTTGTGAGCATTTTTCTTATACACGCCAAGATCTTTACAACTTAATCATGGTTGAAAAAATCAAAACCTTTGCTGGGTTATTAGAAAAACATGGTTCTGGTAAAGGCTGTGAAATCTGTAAACAAACGATTGGTTCAATCCTAGCGTCGTACTGGAATGAATATGTTTTAGAAAACTCGCATGTCAGTGTGCAAGATACTAACGATACCTTCTTAGCTAATATGCAAAAAGATGGTACCTATTCAGTTGTACCAAGAATGACCGGTGGTGAGGTCACACCGGAAGGTCTTATTGCTATCGGTCAGATTGCTAAGAAATACGGTCTTTACACAAAAGTAACCGGTGGGCAACGTGTTGATTTGTTCGGTGCACGAGTAGATCAGTTGCCTCCAATCTGGCAAGAATTAATCGATGTTGGTTTTGAAAGTGGTCATGCTTACGGTAAATCATTACGAACAGTTAAATCATGTGTCGGTAGTACATGGTGTCGTTTCGGTGTTGATGATAGTGTTGGCCTTGCGGTTGAATTAGAAAACCGTTACAAAGGTTTACGTGCACCACACAAAATCAAATTTGCTGTTTCAGGTTGTACTCGTGAATGTGCGGAAGCACAGAGTAAAGATATTGGAATCATCGCTGTTGAAGGCGGCTGGAACTTATACGTCTGTGGTAATGGTGGAATGAAACCTCGCCATGGTGATTTGTTTGCAACAAACCTTGATAAAGAAACACTCATTAAATACATCGATCGAGTATTAACGTTCTATGTTCAAACTGCTGACAGAATGCAGCGAACCTCTGTTTGGATGGAAAATATGGAAGGTGGTTTAGACTATTTAAAATCAGTCGTGATTGATGACAAATTAGAGATATGTGACAAATTAGAAACTCAAATGCAACGTGTTGTCGATACATACCAATGTGAGTGGAAAACGACTATTGCAGATGAAAACAAATTGAAACGTTTCCGTACTTTTGTGAATAGTGATAAAACAGATAAAAACATCATCTTTGTTGAAGAACGAGGTCAAATTCGTCCGGCAAATATCGAAGAGCGTGAGCTCGCACTTGTTGAAGAAAGTGCGTCTGCACTAACGGAGGAAGCGTAATGACTGAAAATAATAATCCCGCTCGCCCTGAGCTCGTCGAAGGGTGGGTAGATGTATGTAGTGTAGATGATTTAGTGGCAGACTCTGGTGTATGTGCTTTAATTGAAGAAACACAAGTTGCCATCTTTTATATGCCAAAGGATAGCGAGGTTTTTGCAATTAACAATTATGACCCATTTGGAAAAGTACATGTGCTTTCTCGAGGTCTAATCGGTGATATAAAAGGTGAACCCATGGTGTCATCTCCTTTATATAAACAGCATTTTAGCCTCAAAACAGGTATTTGTTTTGAAGATGAAACGGTTAAAGTAGATTCATATGGTGTGCGTATCGAAGGCAACCGTGTTGAAGTCAATATTCAAAATATCAGCCCAGGGGGAGCCGCATAATGACACTTAACTATTATATTGCAGATGTATTTACTAATGAGTTGTTCTCTGGAGCACAGATTGCTGTGTTTCCTCATGCGGATGATTTGAATTCTAGTCAGATGGAAATAATTGCCAAAGAACTAAATCTATCTGAGACTGTATTTGTTTCAAATCCAAACAAAGATCAATCTAGCCGTAGAATGCGTATATTCTCACCATTAGGTGAAATTGACTTTGCTGGTCATCCTATTATTGCTACTGCTTTTGTTTTAGGTGAAAGTGGTGAGATAAAGCTAACGGATGGTGTTACACCATTAATATTGACACAAAATAGTGGTGATATTGAGGTCAATGTTTCAGCAAGTGGTGGAAAGGTTAGTTTTGTGCAATTTGGAACTAAAGTATCCTCTGTAATTGATAGGTTTACCCCAACGGTTGCTGAGATTGCTGATTTATTATCGATTAGCCCCGATGATATCGACCATAAGAAATATTCAATTCGTTTAGCCTCTTGTGGCTTTCCCTATTTGATAGTTCCTGTGTGGAATTATGAGTCAGTTAGAAAAGCAAAATTCAATTTCAATTCATGGAGTTTGTCTGCGGCACCACAAACAGCTGCTCAAGAGATTTTATTGTTTGCTCCTAAAACACCCTTTATGGATTCTAATTTTAATGTTCGTTTATTAGGTCCTAATATTGGTATTAATGATGATCCACCAGTAGGGAGTGCCATACCTGCTTTTGCATCGTACTTATGTTCATTTGATTTTACTCAGCAAGGTACACATACCTTTGCTGTTGATCGTGGTGATGAACATTCTAGACGTAGTGTGATTAACATTGAGATGGACAATAAAAAACAAGCTGAACTTGCTTTAAGAATTGGTGGTGAAGCAGTAATGGTTGCTGAAGGTAAGATGCATATTCCAGAATAAAAGAGTTTTAAAAAAAACAGATATTATGAGCATTTTACGGTAGACCTGCATACTGGCCCGTTGCATGGTTAAGCTACAAGTAATTATGATGTCTTGTTTAATGGAAAAGGGCCCTGCTACACAAGTAGCGGGGCTTTTTTTTAAATATAATATTTTAATATGGTGACACTTCCTGTAATGAAAGAAAAGCTAGTTCTTATTGGTAATGGTATGGCAGGCATGAGAACAGTTGATGAACTGTTAAAGCTTGCACCTGAAAAATACGATATAACGGTATTTGGCGCCGAACCACACGGTAACTATAACCGTATTATGTTGTCACCTGTTCTCGCTGGAGATAAAACTCTTGATGAGATTGTTATTCATGATTTGCAGTGGTATCAAGATCACAATATTACTCTGCATACAGATACAACCATCACAGCAATAGACAAAAAAAATCAAAATGTTATTACCGCTGATGGCACGCAGACACAGTATGACCGTTTAATTCTAGCGACAGGATCAAACCCGGTGATCTTACCCATTGAGGGTAAAGAGCTAGAAGGGGTGATTAGTTTCCGAGATATTAATGATGTCAACATCATGATTGAAACAGCCAAAACACATAAGAAAGCTATTGTTATTGGTGGTGGTTTACTCGGCTTAGAAGCCGCAAATGGTTTAATGATTCAAGGTATGGATGTATCAGTAGTGCATCGAAGTAGTACTTTAATGAATCAACAGTTAGATCAGGCTGCATCAGATTTAATGCTAATTGAGCTGCAAGAGAAGGGTATGCACTTTTTGATGAACCATGATACGGCAGAGTTAATTGGCCAAGATCGTGTTGAAACAGTGCGCTTCAAAAATGGCACCGAAGTCGATGCTGATTTGGTGGTTATGGCCGTAGGCGTACGACCTAATATTAAACTAGCACAAGACTCAGGCATTGCGTGTGAACGCGGTGTGCTGGTTGACGACACACTAAAAACATATTCTCCTAATATTTATGCGGTGGGAGAGTGCGTGCAATATCGAAATGAAACATTCGGACTAGTGGCCCCGCTTTATGAACAGGCGAAAGTCTGTGCTAGCCAACTTGCTAGCGTTGGTGGGGCTAAATACATTAGCTCTGTTACTGCAACAAAACTTAAAGTGACGGGTATTAATCTATTTTCTGCTGGAGACTTTATTGGTGATGATGAATCGGAAGAGTTGATCTATCAAGATCCTTCACGACATATCTATAAAAAGCTGGTACTAAAAGATAATAAGATTATTGGCATGGTGCTTTACGGAGATACAAGGGATGGCAATTGGTATTTTTCATTACTGGGTGATGAGAAGGACATTTCAGCGATCCGTGAAGATATTTTATTTGGTCAACATCAAATTGATGAGGATCGATTATGAGTGAAGCAGTAACAATCTCAACAACGTGTCCTTATTGTGGCGTTGGCTGTGGTGTCTTAGCTACCAAACAACAAGATGGCAGTATATCGGTAAAAGGGGATAAAAATCATCCGGCCAATTTTGGACGGTTATGTTCAAAAGGCTCAGCATTAGCAGATACTGTCAGCCTAGAAGGACGCTTACTTCACCCTCAAATCAATGGGCAACAATCATCATGGGATGAGGCATTAAATGCGGTAGCAAATGGTTTTAAAAAGGTGATTGATGAACACGGTCCGGATTCAATCGCCTTTTATGTATCAGGTCAGTTATTAACTGAAGATTATTATGTGGCCAATAAGTTGATGAAAGGATTTATTGGTAGTGCCAATATTGATACTAACTCCCGATTATGCATGTCATCAGCTGTAGCAGCTTATAAACGTGCATTTGGTAGTGACTCCGTCCCCTGTAGTTATGAGGACTTAGAACAAGCAGATCTTATTGTTCTTGAAGGGTCGAATACAGCATGGTGTCACCCTGTGATCTATCAGCGGATTAGCAAAGCAAAACAAGATAACCCTAATCTGAAAATTATTGTTATAGATCCTCGTCGCACAGCAACATGTGATATTGCTGATCTGCATTTACCACTTAAACCAGGCTCAGATGCGACATTATTTAATGGGTTATTAAGGTACTTAAATGAAAGTGATGCAATTGATTGGGACTTTGTTAATCATCATACAGAAGGGTTTTCTGAGGCATTACTTGCAACACAAATATCAGGTCTTAATATGGCTCATGTTGCAGATACGTGTGAATTGAACTTGCAAGATGTTGAATCATTCTTCCAGCTATTTAGTAGCACAGAAAAAGTGGTCACACTCTATTCGCAGGGAATAAACCAATCATCTTCGGGTACAGATAAATCAAATAGTATTATTAATTGTCATCTTGCTACGGGGCGTATTGGTAAACCCGCAATGGGGCCTTTTTCAATTACCGGTCAACCGAATGCCATGGGTGGTCGTGAAGTAGGGGGCTTATCAAATCAACTTGCTGCCCATATGGATTTGGAAAATCCTGATCATCATGATTTAGTTTCTCGCTTTTGGCAGACAAATAACGTAGCAACAACCGCGGGTTCTAAAGCGGTCGACATGTTTAATGATGTGGCGAGTGGAAAAATTAAAGCAATTTGGATTATGGCGACGAATCCGGTTGTTACCTTACCAGATGCCGATAAAGTCCGTGATGCATTGCAAGCGTGTGAGTTAGTCGTGGTTTCTGATTGCGAACAAAATACCGATACGACAGCCTGTGCTGATATTTTATTACCAGCACTTTCATGGGGTGAGAAATGTGGCACGGTGACAAATTCAGAACGTCGAATCTCACGACAGCGAAATGTTCTCCCTCATCCCGGTGAAGCAGAAGAAGATTGGTGGATAGTCAGCCAAGTTGCACAACGGTTAGGCTTTAAACAACCGTTTAATTACACTTCAAGTGCTGATATTTTCCGTGAACATGCTGCTCTGTCAGGTTTTGAAAATGAGGGAACACGTGACTTCGATATTAGCGGTTTAGCGACATTAAGTGATGATGAATATGAGCAACTTCAACCGATACAGTGGCCAGTAACCGCCGAAAAGCCACAAGGTACGGTCCGTTTATTTACGGACAATAAGTTTTTTACAGCAAGTGGTAAGGCACAATTTATTGCGATCACACCGCGTCCACCTGTCAATGCAACCAGTGAAGACTATCCCTTAGTATTGAACACTGGCCGAGTTCGTGACCAGTGGCATACCATGACGCGTACTGCTCGCAGTGCTAAGTTAAATGGTCATATTCCAGAACCTTTTGTTGAAGTTCATCCTATCGATGCTGAAAAATATTCAGTAGAGCAAGATGCCTTGGCTCAAATTGATAGTCTGTGGGGAACCGTATTAGCCCGTGTACAGATTACGGAAACTCAAAGAGTGGGTAGTATTTTTGTACCAATGCACTGGAATCAGCAGAATTCTTCATTGTCTCGAGTTGATGCTGTCGTTAATCCGGTTGTTGATCCGATATCTGGTCAACCAGAATCTAAACATACACCGGTTAAAATCAAGCCTTATCAAGCGGTATGGCATGGTTTTATTTTATCTAGGCAACCATTAAAACTACCCAACACACATTACTGTGTCAGTATTAAAGGCGAACAATTCTGGCGTTATGAGCTTGCGGGTGATTCAATAATTGACAATTATTCTGCTTGGGCAAAACAACAAATAGGTGAAGATGGTCAGTGGTTAGAGTTTGCTGATCAAGCAGTACAACGTTTTCGTGCCGGAATCATTAAAAATGATCAGCTTGATGCTGTTGTATTTATTGCTCCTAATCATGAGTTACCAACACGAACATGGCTGAGTCAATTATTTACAGAATATCCATTAAGTGATGAAAGTCGTTCTAATTTACTGGCAGGTAAACCAGGAGCAGATCAACCCGATGTAGGTGCTTTAGTGTGTGCTTGTTTTGGTGTAGGTGAGAATACGATTAAAGAAGCGATTGTCTGTGGTGCAGCTAAATCTGTTGAAGATATTGGCAAGCAACTTAAAGCAGGTACAAACTGTGGTTCATGTATTCCTGAGATAAAGAAATTATTTAATTAAACTCATCATGGTGCAGACTATTTCTAGCCTGCACCATTTAATGAATGCCCGCACTAAAAGGGTGCTTAATAGTATTTTATACGGAGCTAAATAAGCACGTATAAAAAGTAAAACTCTTTATATAATAGTGCCTTACTGTTTCATCATGCCTCTGGCATAGTTATTGTAATAGTCCTTGTGCATATACGAATACGTGTATTAACTTCGATTATAAAGAGAAAGCTATGTCTTATTTAGAACCGACAGAATTTGTCACCAAAATGGTGGATGCAGGTGAATCTAAAGTTCACATGTCAACCAAAGATACTTTAATCCGTGCCTTTATGGCTGGGGCAATTTTGGCACTGGCTGCTGTTTTTGCCATTACGGTTGCTGTAAAAACAGGCTCACCACTACTGGGTGCTGTACTCTTTCCTGTTGGTTTCATTATGTTATATCTAATGAAATTTGACTTATTAACAGGTGTTTTCACACTGGTACCTCTTGCACTGCTTGATAAAAGACCAGGTGTTGATGGTTCACAAATAATGCGTAACTGGGGTTTAGTATTCCTAGGTAACTTAGGTGGCGCTTTAATGGTTGCCTTCATGATGTCTTTCGTTTTCACTTACGGCTTTAACGTCGATGGTGGTGCGATTGCAGCAAAAGTAGCCAGTATTGGTGAGTCTAGAACCTTAGGTTATAAAGAGCACGGCTTGGATGGTTGGATTACTATCTTCATCCGTGGCATGTTATGTAACTGGATGGTATCAATGGGTGTTGTTGGTGCAATGATTTCAACCTCTGCTACAGGTAAAATGGCGGCAATGTGGATGCCTATTATGCTGTTTTTCTACATGGGTTTTGAGCATTCAATCGTAAACATGTTCTTATTTCCATTCTCAATGATCATGGGTGGTGACTTCACAATGGTAGATTACTTACTTTGGAATGAATTACCAACAGTGTTAGGTAACCTTGTCGGTGGTTTCGTGCTTGTAGGCTTACCATTGTATTACACGCATGTAAGAACAAGTGCTGAACGTAAGTTAGGATAAGAAAGAGATTTTTTCATCACAGCGTTTATATGGGTTTTCTCTGTTAACTTTGTGTTTCTGTGGTGAATAATTCAAAGTGCAAATTTTATAAAAACACACCGTTCGCCCTGAGCCTGTCGAAGGATAGTTCGACAGGCTCACCATGAACGGTAAAAGCTGCATCCTCAAGTATTTTGGGTATATACCCATGATCATTCAATCTGTACAAAACCTAATATAAATTACACAAGTCCGTCATCCTCGCGAACGCGGGGATCCAAGGATAGTGGCTAGTTCCACTGCCCATGGATTCCCATTTTCATGGGAATGACGAAATGGAAAAAGCTGCAAATCAAAGTAACTTGGGTATAGATACACCAACGTAACCCGATAAGTAATTATCGGGTTACGTTGTTTCTGATATGCTTATTGTTGAACTTTTAAAGGTAAAAACACTGTAATGGCCAACCAACTTAAAATAGTTCTAGGGCAATATTCAGATAAAGGCCGTAAGGAAGTTAATCAGGATTTTCACGGTGTATCTATCCCCGAAGAGCCTTTATTAACATCTAAGGGTATTGCTATAGCATTAGCTGATGGCATTAGTAGTAGCAAAGTCAGCCAAGTGGCCAGTCAGGCAAGTATTAGCGGCTTTTTAGATGACTACTTTTGCACCTCAGAAGCGTGGTCTGTGAAAAAATCTGCCCAGCAAGTTTTAACTGCAACCAACTCTTGGTTATATTCACAATCTCGAAAAAGTGAATTCCGCTATGATTTAAACAAAGGTTACGTGTGTACACTTAGTGCTATTGTCATTAAATCTACAACAGCTCATTTGTTTCATTTAGGTGATTCTCGTATTTATCATTTACGAGATAATATATTAGAGCAATTGACTGAAGATCATCGTCAATGGATCTCAAAAGATAAAAGTTATTTAACTCGTGCCATGGGCATGAAGCCACACTTTGAATTAGATTATGAAGCAGTTCAAATTGAGAAGAACGATTACTTTATATTAACCACAGATGGTGTGTATGAATTTGTTAGCCAACAATTTATAATCGATTGCATCAATGAACATCATGATGACCTCGATGTTGCAGCAAAGATTATTGTCAACCAAGCATTTGAGCAGGGTAGTGATGACAACCTCACCATTCAAATTGTAAAAATAGCAGACCTACCGACTCAAGATGCCACTGAGCTTTATCAACAACTAACAGAGCAACCATTCCCACCCATTTTGGAAGCAAGAGCAATCTTTGATGGTTACACCATTATTAGAAGTTTACATGCCAGTAGTCGAAGTCATGTCTACTTAGCGCTCGATAATGAAACCGCTACTCAGGTCGTTATCAAAACTCCATCTGTCACACTACAAGGTGATCCAGCCTATTTAGAAAAGTTTTTGATGGAAGAGTGGATTGCTAGACGTGTTAATAGCCCCTATGTCTTAAAACCATGTTTACAGTCTCGCAAACGAAATTTCCTTTATATTGTGATGGAGTTTATCGAAGGTCAGACCTTAACTCAGTGGATGAGAGACAATCCGAAACCTGATATGGCAACCGTTCGAGGTATTATTGAGCAAATAGCGAAAGGTCTATTAGCATTTCACCGCCTTGAAATGATTCATCAAGACTTGCGTCCTGAAAATATTATGATTGATGGATCAGGAACTGTGAAAATTATTGATTTTGGTGCAACAAAAGTAGCAGGATTAGATGAGATTTCTAGTCCTATTGAACATGCTGATATTTTGGGTACCGCAATATATACTGCGCCAGAATACTTTTTAGGTGAAGTAGGGTCAGCTCGGTCAGATCTTTATTCCTTAGCGGTCATTACGTATCAAATGTTAACGGGTAAATTGCCTTATGGCATTAATGTTTCAAAAGCTAGAACACGATCTGCACAAAATAAATTAAGCTACACTTCAGCACTTCATGATGATCGAGAAATCCCTGCTTGGGTTGATTACACACTTAAAATAGCCTTACATCCAAACCCTTATAAGCGCTATGCTGAGTTATCAGAGTTTATCTTTGATTTAAGCCAGCCAAATAAAGCATTCTTGAATAAGACTGCACCACCATTGATGGAGCGTAATCCAGTTCTATTTTGGAAAAGTATTTCATTGCTACTATCCATTATTATCGTAATACTGCTTACTAAGTAATATTGAACTTGATTACCGCACTTAGCTGGTGCAATAGCCTGAGTTGATGTTACATCTCATTGCTACACCTAGTCTAGCAATGGAGGGTATTAGCATTTAAAACAATAGGTTAACTATTGGCATGATTCCAGCAATAACCTTATTGCCAATATTGGCTAGAAATATAAAAGAGCAATCTCAATGTCAGCACAAAAACTAAAATTATTATCCTTTAGTGGTAATACACGAGTATTACACCTTAGCTGGATGGCATTTTTTATTAGCTTTTTAGTTTGGTTTAATCATGCACCTTTGTTGATTTCAATTCAGCAATCTCTTGGTTTGACTGACCAACAAATAAAAACAATCTTGATTCTTAATGTGGCTTTGACTATTCCTGCCCGAATTGTAGTGGGAATGTTGGTAGATAAATATGGCCCAAGAATTACATTTCCTTTGCTACTAGGTTTATCCAGTTTTATCTGTTTCTTTTTTGCCATATCACAAAGCTTTGAACAGTTAGCTGCTGCACGGTTCATGTTAGGTTTTGTCGGTGCAGGTTTTGTTATTGGTGTACGAATGATTTCAGAATGGTATCCAGCAAAACAAGTAGGTCTCGCAACGGGTATTTATGGTGGTCTTGGCAACTTTGGTGCAGCAGGCGCAGCAATTAGTTTACCTGTTATTGCATTAATGTTTGGTGGTGATGATGGCTGGCGTTATGCGGTTACTCTCACGGGTGTTATTGCTTTAATTTATGCCTTTATTTACTACCATGCAGTTTCAGATACACCAAAGGGGGCGACATACTTTAAACCTAAAAAATCAGGGGGGTTAGAGGTAACAAGTAAAGGTGATCTGCTCTTTTATTTGCTAATGAATATCCCAATGTATGCTGCATTAGCAGTGCTTACATGGAAGCTTTCACCAAGTGGTGTGAGTTTACTAGAAGCAGGGACTGTACAGGTAATCTATATCGGCTTATTCATTTTATATTTTTATCAGGCTTATCATATTTACCAAGTGAATAAAGACATCTTCACTAAACCTGTACCAACAATTCATCGTTATAAATTTAAACAAATTGCTGTATTAGACTTAGCCTATATGGTGGCATTTGGTTCTGAGCTAGCAGTGGTCTCCATGTTGCCATTATTCTTTTATACTACCTTTGACATTAGTGCCGTTCAAGCAGGTCTGTTAGGTTCCGGCTTTGCTTTTATGAATTTAGTATCACGTCCAACAGGCGGTTTAATAAGTGATCGATTTGGTCGTAAGATGGCATTAAGTTTTTGTATAGCTGGGCTAGCGGTTGGTTATTATATAATGAGTCAAATCACCTCAGAATGGCCAATTGCATTGGCGGTTCTAGCATCAATGGGCTGTGCTTTTTTTGTTAATGCCGGCTGTGGCGCAGTGTTTGCTGTTGTGCCATTAATTCAACGTCGTTTAACGGGGCAAATTGCAGGAATGGCAGGGGCTTACGGTAATATCGGTGCGTTAATATTCTTAACTATCTTGTCTTTAGTGGCAACGCAAACATTCTTTCTTATTATTGCTGCAACCGCTGTTGTGATTCTGATTGCAGTACAGTTTATGGATGAACCAAAAGGTCAGATGGCAGAAATATTACCAGATGGTACTGTACAGATGATTGATGTACATTAAGTATAATGAAATTGCAGATTTTATAAAAATACACCGTTCGTCCTGAGCTTGTCGAAGGAGGGGGCGACAGGCTCCCATGAATGATAAATGTACCACGGGTATACAAGCTACCTTAGATTTTAAGGTGGACTATTTTGTTTTCGAGGGACAGAAATGTCAGCAAAACTAAAAATAACGGTCGGTTCTTGTTCAGATAAAGGGCTTAAAGAAGAGAATCAAGACTCGCTAGGTCATATGATTCCTGCTAATTTAAGCTTATTATCAGCTAAAGGAGCAGGGTTTGCTTTAGCTGATGGTGTGAGCAGTAGTTCTGAAGCTAAACAAGCGAGCCAAGCCTGCGTAACGGGCTTTTTAGAAGATTACTTTAGTACACCTGATTCCTGGTCAGTGAAAAAATCAGGCGGTAAGGTTCTTACCTCGATTAATACTTGGTTATTTAGTCAAAGTAACCAATTTCAAGATGTTTCTCGGGGCTTAGCAACTACTTTTTGTGGGCTGATCTTAAAGTCGACAACGGCACATCTTTTTCATGTCGGTGACTCACGAATATATCAACTTAGAGCGAATAATCTTGAACAACTAACCACCGATCATCGAATTCATATGCCCGGAGAAAAAGAATATCTTGGCCGAGCGATGGGTGTCGATTACCGTTTAGACATTGATTATAGAAAAGTGGTAATAGAAGTGGGAGACCTATTCTTTATTTCAACGGATGGCATACATGATTATTTAACAGACAAAGAAATAAATAAAATACTGACATCTGGTGAAAATGATTTAACTCTTATATGTGAACAAATTGTTGCTAAATCATTAGAAAATGGCAGCCTTGATAATGTGAGTTGTCAGTTATTAAAAATTAATGAACTGCCTTCACAAGATGCAGATGAAGTTTTTTCAAAGTTAACAGAGCTACCATTTCCTCCCGAACTCTATGAGGGAGTTATTATTGATGGCTACCGAATTACTAGAGAACTACATGCAAGCTCAACCAGCCAGCTTTATTTAGCGGTTGATACTGAGACCGATGAAAAGGTTGTTATTAAAACACCATCGATCAATTTTGAAGATGATCCTGCATACCTTGAACGATTCCAGCTTGAAGAGTGGGCAGGGCGACGAATTAATAGTCCCCATGTTATTAGAACTATTGAACAACAACGTCCACGTCGGTTCCTTTATTACATAATGGAATATATTGAAGGTAAAACACTTGAACAGTGGATTGAAGATCAAACAGAACTTGATTTAACGGTGATTAGAAACATTGTCTCACAAGCAATATCAGGCCTGCGTGCTTTTCACCGTTTAGATATGCTACATCAAGATATCAAGCCGGGAAACATAATGATAACCTCAGATGGGCTGGTTAAAATTGTCGATTTTGGATCAACTAAAATTGCCGGTATTGCAGATATTTCAACACCAATTGAACGTAAAGAGTTATTGGGCACTAAAAATTATACTGCACCTGAATACCTTATCGAACAAGCAGGAACAACACAATCAGATTTGTTTGCATTAGGCTGTATTATTTATGAAATGATTACAGGAAAGCTGCCTTATGGTGACAATCTTGCTAAAGCATCAGATCAGCGATCCCTTAATCGCTTGAAGTATATCCCGATTAATAACCGCCTAGCTAATGTTCCACATTGGGTTGATAAGGCAATAAGAACAGCAGTTCAAATTGATCCTAATAATCGCTATGAAAAGCTCTCTGAACTTGAAGCTGATTTAAGAAAGCCTAATCCTGACTACTTAAGAGAAGATCAACTTCCATTACTTGAACGAAACCCATTAGCTTTTTGGAAAATTCTTTCAGGAGTATTAGTGCTTAGTAATTTAGTATTTATCTATTTTCTAATGACTTAATTTAAGTCCAACCTTATTTCAATCCTGATGTAATTGATAGATTAACGCTGGTATTTCGTTTGGATGTAGCACAGTATGGTTTGGGTTGATCCCCAGTTCTGCATCCAATGGTTGTTGGTGTTGGATCCATACGGAAGTAATACCGCTATTGTGTGCTCCCACTATATCAGACGCGAGACTATCGCCAACATGAACCACCTCATGCGCTTGGCAGTTGGCAAGTTTAAGAGCCTTATTAAAGATTGAGGGCGCCGGCTTTTCCTCAGGCTCTTGACCACCGATAATGATGTGATCGACATACTCAGTAAGATTCACTCGCTCTACTTTGGGAACCTGTGAAAACTCAGGACCATTGGTGATAACAACCAGGGTAAATAGCTTACGAGCTTCAACTAGGAACTCTACAATGCCTGGATAGAAATCAAATGCCTTGAGACGATCACTATCAAACTTATCTTGAAGGGCTTTAGCTGTTTTATTACTGATATTATTCACAGCACGTTCAGCCAGTAAGTCGTGAATCAATTGTAGCCGAAATATCTCTTCGCTTTGCTGTTCAATAATTGGCATATATCGCGCGCGCTGGCTGTCACTCCATTCACGGTAGATGCCTGCGACATACGCATCGGCAAAGGCCTGACCATCTAAGTTTACGCCATACCGCATTTCGATATCCTGTGCCATCAATTGTTTTGCCCGTTTATTAGCACCCAGTGTGTCGCACAGAGTTTCATCTAAATCGAGGAAGAGGGCTTTCAGCATTCGTGGCTCCAGAACATTATGCACAACTGCTAATAATAACAAAATATAACTATCTGAGTTTGAGTTACACAGAGCTACACACAAAAATGCAATCAAGAGGGCTGAATACGATTGTATTGAATCAATTACATCAATTTATCAATGGGGTTTCTGTTATTATTCTCGTGTCTCGCATTCTGCGATGATACCCGCTTTAATAGCGACTAGGATTTTGTATCCATTTTACTAACAACATACAGTGTAGGGATGTTATGCCAGAAATTATCATTGAAAAAAACTTAAGTGAAGAAAAACTAAAAGAATTAGGCGTTTCAAGTTGGAATATTTGGGACTGCCCAGTATCTGAATTTCGCCTTGATTTTGACAATAAAAGCGAACGTTCATACATCTTAGAAGGTGAAATTGTTGTCACTCCAGATGGTGGCGAGCCCGTTACTATCGTACCAGGTGATTATGTTATCTTTCCAGACGGCTTGAAAAGTGTTTGGCAAGTAACTAAAACATTGAAAAAGCACTACATGCATTTTTAAATAGATTAAGGCATCTTCGGATGCCTTTTTTGTAGCAAAATCAACCATGCTCTATATTTGAAATTATAGGTGCAGGTTTGGAATAATGAAATATTCACATTATGGCTGTTCCTCTTATCTAAAATTGAGAGAGTGATGGGTCAAACAAGTACAGCAAGAAATTCATCAAGTCAAAGCTCAATACATTATCTAGTTCTAGCTAATGCACCTTTATCTTTTAAGATCCAACTAGAAAATATCACAGCAGAATAAATTTATATTTATCATTATGATCAGCGAGATCCGTAGCTATCAGAATTTAAATGTAATCCTGTTATTGCCTGTGACTGTATGAGGAAATTAAAATCTCATAAAATATCTCTGCAGATATATGTGTCAATCTTCTTACGATTGACCGTAATTATCATTCTTAATAATTTCCAACCCATTTTGGACAACCAACTAATAGGTTGAAATTACGCTGCTGTTAAGCCATTGATTATTATGAGTATGAAAAATAACCTTCCAATCAAAACACTTAATAAATATTGATTCATAATTACTTATGATTAAACCGTTTATTTCCAAGTAAAGTACTAAACTTCACGTACAGAGAATAGAGGAGAGTTACCTGTATTTTAAACGGCCACCATTTCTTCCAAAGTCTCCAAATGATAGCTTTCTTTTATCATTCATTAAGCCTGACATCAACCAACCTTATTATTGTTTTATTGATATGTTGCAATGCCCGGTTGAATCCAAACAAGTCAAAATAGAGGTTTATGTTGAATCCAGTAAATAGCCTATAAAAAGCACTCGCTATCTTGACAAATCTCTCCCTGATTTATGCCGTAAGCATTGCTCTTTGGATTCAAAGTTAGATTATTTTTCTAAGAGCTTCAGTACAACCTTATCTGGGGTTAATCACCATAATGGTGCATTATTTTGACCTCTGCACTTAAGTAGTGCTCTGTTTGAACATGAGAGGGAGTTAACTGTATGTTTATAATGGGGTTTATTATGGTCTATAAATTGCTATGTTTGAGCTGTTAATAATTAATAACATGAATATAAAGGGTAAAGATGAATTTTTCAGGAAAAGTGACTGGGCTCGCAGTTTTAATGGCAGCTCAAATGATGAGTGGGGCAGCATCTGCTGGAGCAAAAATTGAGAATGATGATGGGACTAAATGGTTGAGTGTTGGTATTGGTGCTCGCACTAGTTTTTCTTCTGTTGAAAATGGTGCCCCGAACGGTTCAGATCGTTCTAGTGATTTTAATCTTGATAGCGCACGTATTTATCTTAATGGCCAAATCCACGAAAATGTTTAAACTTCAGAACACCTTACGAAGTGTTGTTTAAAACTAAAACTGTTGCACTTGGAACGTGAATTCACCCCTGAATTAGCCGATATTACAATTTATGTTATTGACGTTGCAGAGGGCGAAAAGATCCCCCGAAAAGGAGGTCCTGGCATTACTCGCTCAGATTTATTGATAATCAATAAAGTTGATTTAGCTCCTTATGTAGGTGCATCGCTAGAAGTGATGGAGAGTGATACGAAACGCATGCGGAATAAGAAACCTTACGTCTTTACTAATTTGAAGATAAACCAGGGTTTACCTGAGATTATTGAATTCATTATTGCTGAAGGTATGCTTTAGAAATAGGCACTGTTGAGGAAATAAGAGTGATAAGTTTACTTCTATTTGGTTTTCTAATAGGTATGCGGCATGCTTTGGAAGCTGACCACTTGGCTGCAGTAGCAGCAATATCAACTAAAGAACATTCGTTCAAGGCAAGTATTAAGCACGGAACAATATGGGGAATAGGGCATACATCCACCTTATTCTTGTTTGGTTCCATCGTAATATTTATGAATGGTCATATTTCACGAGAAATAGCAGAGTGGCTTGAGTTTTCAGTTGGTATCATGCTTATTATTCTTGGGTTAGATGTACTCCGCCGTATTATTTCCGAACGGATTCATTATCATAAACATCGACATCATAATGCGGAAACTCATTTTCATGCCCATTCCCATAAAAATGATATAAAACATGCTGAAAGTAAACATCAGCATTCACACGAAGCCTTTCCATATCGCACATTATTTATTGGATTTATGCATGGCCTAGCAGGTTCAGCTGCACTTATTCTACTCACGTTAGAGTCGATTCAGTCGGTGCCCTTAAGTATGTTTTATATTTTACTATTTGGTGTTGGCTCTATCATAGGGATGGCTGTTCTTTCGATGATTATTTCAGTTCCTTTGCGAGCTTCAAGTAAACTGACATGGTTACATAATAGCTTACAAGTTTTTATTGGTTTTTTTACCTTTGGGCTAGGAATATCGATTATATATCATCAATTACCAGCTTTATAAAAAGAAAAGTTCTATGTCTATTCTACAAATTTACTAGGCAATATGTAGTGATTTGTATATACCTTCAAAGTGCTAAAGGCGCTAGTCGCCTTTTCTTTACATTACTGTTTCTTCATATGAATTATGTTTGTATTAACCTGGAGGGTCTTAATGGTAACTGTATATGTGGCGGACATATTTCGAATCTAGGAAATATGAGCGATCAAGCTATTTATAGCATGTCACTAAAAGATGGCCGAAGTTTCTTTAATTGTTGAAGAGCCTGATGAAATTATTAGCATGTTGTATCGACCAGTTGAATCCACAAGTCAATATAGTCTCTTCATCTCAAACTGTTAGGCTTAGGCTCGTAATATTCGACCATAAATAAACTTTAGCTTTTATTTCGGCGTAAACGATAATCAAAATAACTTTTTTCTGATAGAAGTCGAACTAAGTCATCACAAACAACTAGAGCTGATCGAAGATCTACTGAATTCAGTTCAGGTAAATTCGATAATGCTCTACTTATGTTTAATTCATTGCTGTCTACCAAAGAAAGATCTTCTCTAACTAGAGCTTCAGCAGATATCCCAAAAAAGTCACTTATTGCTTCAAGTAGGTAGTAACCCGGGTTTGTTATATGATTTCTCTCAATTGAACCAATTTCAGTAATAGAAACATGGATAATTTCAGACAGTTCCCCTTTAGTCATTTGCGCAGTCTCGCGCAAATGCGTGAGATTAGAGTGCAGAAAATGGTTTTTTCTATTTCTCATAGCAACAACATAAATTATAGAAACATAATCTATAAAGTTACACCTCAATCACATGATTTACAATTATTTATTGGTCTAGCTTGATTTAATAAAGATATTTTGAAATTAAGTGTACAAAATAGACTTATAAAAATTAATCTAAAAAATATCACAGACACACAAGAAGTTGATTAACTTTTAAAGTTACATCATGTTGATAAACAAATAGTGAATCTATTCGTGGAGTCAAATGATGAATAACAATACATCTATGCAGGCTACCTTTATAAGAGGTCCCCACCAAATTCCACCTAAGCGTCAAGTTGCTAATGAATTTCATCGTATTTTTAGCATCAAAGCTGGTATGAGAATCGTATGTGTTGAAAGCCCTTTGGAGGCCGATGCTATTTATTGGGCAGAATCAATCCCCGAAATCGTTGAACTGTGTGAACAACCTCTACGCATACAAACTCCCATTGGAAATAAACCTTATTACACCTTTGACCTTTCGGTTAAATACAAATCTAGTGATGAATTGTTTTTTGAAATTAAACCAGAATCCAGCCTTATAAGGAATAAGGAAGGAGAGTTAGAGCCTGCTCACTGGAATTCAATCGAGTCTATTTGTAAAGCTAATTTTTATAAATGCAAAGTGTTAACAGACAAAGATATAAATAAAAAAGAGCAAGAAATCGCTAACTGGAGAAGATTATTACCTTACGCTCGTTTTGCCTACGAAAATCCTCATCCTGATCTTGTAGTGGTGGTAATCCCCCCATTATTAATTGAGATCAAAAGTAGACATTTTTCTCTGTGTTAGTTTTAATTTCTGAATTGGGGTTCATACCACCAATTCCCATATTAGGTCGCTCGTTATTGTAAGTCCATAACCATATTTGCTCTGATTTGTAATTCTTCAATATCCGAAAATATACTGGCTCAGCCAGTCATACCTCACCGAGCTTCTGTTAAACCGCTCAATATAGGCATTCTGTTGTGGATTTCCAGGCTGTTCATAGTTCAATATTGTTACTTTCATGCCCATTTCGCCAATTTATGGCTTATATATTCGGGGCCATTATCACACCGTAACCTTTTCGGCTTGCCTCGCCATTCAATAATTTGCTTCTGAGCGAATGTGATGCTCTGCGGGTAATGAAATATCGGCATCAATCGTTAGTCCTATCACGGTAAAATTTCAATGACATTAAATATCGGCAGCTACGGCCATTGATAATTCTGACGTGCATAAAAAATAGTCATCGACCACTTCGTTAACGTCAGGAACCGTAACGGCTCTGGTACTGCTCGTTTATAGTCGTTTGTTAGGCTTTATCATAAATTGTTCTACCTCTCTATAGATACGGTAAACACGTTTAATTCCAAGGGTAAAGCCTTTAACATTGCGTAAATATAAACGAGCACAACCAAATCCCCAATTACGTTGATTTTGAGTTAAGCCCAGTAGTAAGTCGATGGACTATTTTGCACGATCATTATCAGAATTTAACTTCGGCTGATATCTATAACAGGTTTCACTAATCGAAAAAATACGACAGATAAGACTATACTGACAGCTCGATTGACTATTACTTCATTAGCCATCACTTTACGCTCAGAAGCTTTTAACTTTTTTGCCATCGCAAGCCTGAATGATTTCAGCTTTTAATCGTTCTTCAGCATACATCTTCTTTAAACGGCGATTTTCTTCTTCAAGTTCTTTCATTCGCGCCATCAATGATGCATCCATGCCGCCATATTTTGAACGCCATTTATAAAAACTTGAAGTGCTCATGCCGTGTTCACGGCATAGCTCTGGGATCGGTACGCCGTTTTCGGCTTGTTTTAAAATAGCTAATATTTGGCTATCGCTAAAATGTGCTTTTTTCATGAATGTTCTCCTGCTGGTAAGCATAAGAGAAAATTCCACTTTTGACTTCAATTATTTTTCGGGGGGATTACCACATGATGAAAGTGGCAAAACTTTTTGGGTATCAAAGTTATCAAGTTACACCATGGGGTAGCATTCGATTTCAACATGTACAAGAACTCGTAGGTAAATTAACAATAGATGGTTATGCTCCTAAATCAATTAATGCCGTTCTTGCAGCAATTAGAGGTGTAACGACAGCAGCATTTAATATGTATCTTATGAATGGAGATGATCTGGAACGGATCCGTGGTGTAAAAATGGTTCGTGGCTCAAGATTAAAATCTGGACGAGTTATTCCTCCTGGAGAACTAAGTTCATTGATTCAAGCATGTTTATCAGATACCAGTCCTGCAGGAATTAGAGATATTGCCATTATTGGAACTCTATATATATGTGGAATGCGTAGAAGTGAAGTTGCGGCACTAACATTAAAAGACTTGAATATTGAACAAAATGAGATTCGTTTGATTGGAAAAGGCAACAAAGAAAGAAAAGTATTCCTTGATTCAGGTACTCACGCAGCATTATTAGACTGGATTCATTTAAGAGGTGATCTGGATGGTGCTTTGTTTTGTCGAGTACTTAAAGGCGGACGTATTTCGAATCAAGGAAATATGAGCGATCAAGCCATTTATAGCATGCTCACTAAAAGATGGAAGCAGGCTGGCACGCCATCACTTACACCACATGATTTTCGTAGAACATTCATATCCACATTGCTAGCAAAGGGCATAGATTTATTAACAGTACAACGTATGGCTGGTCATAGTGATCCACGAACAACTAGTGGATATGATTTAAGACCTGACGAGGATATGAAAACAGCAGCATCTTTGTTGCACTTACCATATAGCCGAAAAGATTAGGCAAACTACATATCACCCCGAACTTTATTCAAAGGTCGATGCACATACTCAACGAGATTTTACTGGATGTAAAGTTAAGTGGTTTACTTTGAAATCAAGTGGTTTAGTTGGGAAAAATTAAGTGTTTTAGTTGGACGTCCACCATTTAACATAAGACCTATTATGCGAATGCATTAAGGTTCGCATAATGTATATTATGTTAAATAGGATAATATAATGTAAGTAATTACATCACCTTTAGCATAATTGAATCACTACTTTGGAAATTAGCGTCTATATTTTAATTTCGGTAGCTCTGTGTTACATGAAAACAAATTACATTCAAAATTTGGAAGCTTAAATAATAACTATTGTGTAACATCAGCTGTAATTGAGAAGCTTAAGATATTTTATTCCTGTGAAATATTGATCTTTAAATCTTCAGTTTTAAGAAGAAGTTCAAATTGTTCTGCCGGGATTGGTCTACTAAATAAGTAACCTTGAATTTCATCACATTGGTATTCACGAAGATAATTTAATTGTTCTTGGGTTTCTACACCTTCAGCAATCGTTTTAAGTCCTAAATTTTTAGCTAGGTTAATTATTGACAGCACAATCGCGTTATCTTCAAATGTTAATTCACGAATAAATGATTGGTCTATTTTTAGTTTATGGACTTTAAATTGTTTGAGGTATGACAAAGATGAATATCCCGTTCCAAAATCATCTATTGAAAGCTTAATTCCGATTTTGTTCAATTTGTTTAATATCGCTATTGTCTCTTCAATATTGTCAGCAGCGACACTTTCTGTAATTTCTAATTCTAAGAATTGAGGCTCTATATCAAACTCAAGTAGTAAGTTAGAGATTTTAGTTACAAAATTCTTTTGCCTAAACTCAGGCTGAGAAACGTTTACTGCAATATTTATAGCTGGCAATCCAGTACTTTTCCATGCGGCCATTTGTTTAACTGCCATTCGAATTACCCAATTACCAATATCTATAATCATGCCAGATTCTTCAGCGACAGGAATAAAATCAGCTGGTGATATAAGTCCCATTTTAGGATGTTCCCATCTTATCAATGCTTCTGCACTGACCATTTTTTCAGTAACCGTATTCACTTGTGGCTGGTAATATAGACGAAGTTCATCTCGTATTATTGCCTGTCTTAGATCATTTTCTACTTGGTGTACTTTTTGCGCTTCTAAATACATATCTTGGTTAAAAAATTTAAACCCGTTTCTTCCTGCATGTTTAGCTCGATACAGTGCTGTATCAGCATTTCTAGATAAATCATCAAAGGTATAGCCATTATCGGGGAATAATGCCAATCCGATACTTATGGTGATGTTTAGTTCATATTTTTCAATTTCAAAAGGTTCTGATATTGATTGTAATAATTTTCTAGCCACGTTTGCAGCAGATTTAAAGTTGGTGTTCGGCAATATTATAATAAACTCATCTCCTCCTGTTCTCGATACGGTGTCTTCACCTCTAATATTTTCTAATAGTCTTTTGCTTACCTCTTGCAATAGTTTGTCACCAGTACTATGTCCCAGTGAATCGTTAATATTTTTAAATCGGTCTAGGTCAATAAATAGTAATGCTAGTTTTGTTTTATTTCGTTTGGCATTTGCTAATGCAACATGTGCACGGTCATGCAATAAAGTACGGTTAGGCAGTTTTGTCAATGAATCAAAGTGTGCCAAATATTTAATTTTTTCCTCTGCGGCTTTATATTCGGTCATATCTGAATGCATGGCAATGTAATTAATAATGTCATTAGCGGTATTTTTAACAGTACTTATTGATAGCCATTCTGGATATGCATGACCATCCTTATTTATACTCCATATCTCACCATGCCACTGCCCTGTTTCCAAAATATCTTTCCACATTGTCTGGTAGAACTTATCATCCTGTCGGTCTGATTTTAGAACTCGAGGATTTTCACCTAATATGTCGTCTATCTCATAGCCACTCATTTTAGAAAAAGCTTTATTTATGGACACAATATTATTGTCACTATCGGTAATGACTACCCCCTCATTACTGGAATGAAATACTTGAGAATTTAACTCTAATTCTTGTAAATTACGTTTATTCTGAATGAGTAACCATATATGATTCGCCAGTAATTCTAAGTCGTTCATACCATTTTCATGATAATAATCCCTACTGTTTGCGACACACAGTATTATTGTTAGTTGTTCATCATTAATGACGGGTACGGTTATAAATCTATTGATAAAAGTCTTACTCGTGCTGTGACTACTGATTACGTCAAGGTTCTCAAGTGAATTGTGAATGATCGATTTGCCAGTTTGGTAGCTATCATGCCAAAGTTCAGAAGCAATTTTATTAGGGTTTTTCTCACTGCTAGCACCACTATTTTCTGACCAGATATCTTCTAGTTGTTCATCACAATAGTGTAGAAATGCAATTTTACTATCTGTTAAATACTCTGCTTGTTCTAGGGCAAATAGAACGAGTTCTTTTTCACTCATCACTGCCGTTTCAGTTGTTATCTTTAATAAAATATTATTTTTTTCCATACTTCTTAATAAAAGTGACTCAGCTTGTTTACGTTCACTTATATCACGCCAAATACAATATAATGCAGGGGCGTTGTTTAAAGTCAGTGCTGATAAGGTGACTTCAACAGGAAGCTCAGATCCATCTTTGCGGCAATGTATCCATTCAAAACGATACATCCCCTCTTGCTCTGCTTTGTTCATATATCGCTCGGATTTCTCGAAGGATAATTCTCCATCAGGCTGATATTCTGGCGATAATTTTGATGGGTGCGTCAGCATGAGTTCAGCGACGTGATCATAGCCAAGCGCCTGTGCAGCGGATAAATTAGCATCACTAAAGTTATGTTCTTTGATTATCCATGCCGGATCCGGCATTTGTTCGAATAAAGCTTTAAATCTTTTTTCACTTTCTTGTAGGATCAGTGCCTGTTCGTTCTTGAGTAATTCATAGTTTTCTAAAATAAAAAATAGAGCGAACAGATATACAGTTATGGAAATCATGTCTACAGAGCTAAACTTAGTATCAAAATAAGGTGAAATATGTCCAAGTATTAATCCGACCAATATGGCGTATAACCACAGTTTTCCACGTTCAGCACCTTGTAAGAAAAAAGCTGAAGATGATAATAGGAAAAACAGCGATATTCGTGTGGGAGTGTCATTAGCAACAAGATATAAGCTAAAAAAAAGCAGGTATGCAACGAATAATGCGAAGAAACTAATGATTTCTATCTTATCTTTGTGGTTCTTAAGGTAATAAAGTAGAAAAAATACAATAGCAGAAAAAACTAAATCGGCTATCGCTATCATTGGGCTGGCCCCATACCAGCGTATAAAACTCATTCCAAAGGCGGATACTCCCGCGAATAGAAACACGCTATTTAGAAATAATATTCGATAGCGATCAGGGTGGCCACTGTTCATAATATTGTCGGAAAAAGGCAATTTTATATTTATAAGTCTTTTCACTTACTAAAATCCTTTCAGATTAAATGACATAACTTCTTTGAGATAATATAGCTCTATATTGCCGTTCTGTAACTATTTTTTTTAATAAAAACATGCTACTGAGAAGAACCATTGATTTTAGCTAGGTGATCGTTACTATATACCCATCATAAAGATCCAGCTGCTTTCAATTTTCTTCTTGCTTAATATTTTCTAGTCTCAATAAGCGGTGAATGAAATTCTATATCAGTGATTTTTTTAATATTTGTATGTAATAAATTAAAATATTGATACGATCAGATGCACAACCTTGTACTATATGCTGTCTTATGAATAGTTGGATTTAATAATGAAAGTATGTGGCGTTGAACTAAAAGGTAATGATGCAATAATTTGCCTTATGTCTTTAACAGATGGATTGTACTCATTGCCAGAGTGTCGGGTTAAAAAATTAACAATCTCTGATGCAACGGACACTGAACAATTACAAAAATTTCAATTCGATTTTGCTAAATTAATGGAAGATTATCAAATTGAACATGTTGTTATTCGTGAGCGTATGACACGAGGTAAATTTGCAGGTGGTTCTGTTGGCTTTAAACTAGAAGCCGCGATTCAACTTATTGATAATTTAGGTGTTAGTTTACTGTCGTCTTCTAAATCAAAAGAGATTATGAAAAAAAGTCATTTGAATATGAATTTTGCTGATACTGGATTAAAATTGTTCCAGGAAGCTTCATTTATGACTGCTTTATCTTATCTTGAGCAGTGAAGGTAATAATCTCTTTAATATCAACAGTATAGATACGAGTTCAACGATCAAGTTAATTATATTGCTTTACGCTCAAAAAACTTAGCAACATCCTCACTATTTTGGGTGATCGGCATGGCAGGCAAACTACGTAAGAACAGTTTGCCATAAGGTTTTGTTAAAAATCTTGGATCACACAGTACAAGCACTCCATAGTCTTTAGGATCACGGATCAATCTGCCTATTCCCTGTTTTAATTGGATAACAGCAGCTGGAATTTGAATCGATGAAAATGGATTACCGCCCCGCTCCCGCAGCCCATCAATTCTGGCCTGCAATACAGGATCACCTGGCGAAGCAAACGGTATTTTGTCGATTAATACACATGATAATGCTTCACCACGAACATCGACACCTTCCCAAAAGCTATTAGTGCCTAACAATACTGCATTACCATGCTCTCGAAATTCATCCAGTAATTTTGATTTAGATGCGGTTCCTTGAATCATCAAGGGATAATCATCTAATTCTTTTAAGGCATCAGCTACGCTGTGCATGGCTCGATAGCTAGTGAATAATAGAAATGTTCGCCCTTTACTATGGCTGATTATATCTTTGGCAATTTCTGCTATATACGTGTTGTAACTATCATCTTTGGGTTCAACAGGTATATTCGGCATATACAATAAGCTTTGATTTTCATAATCGAAGGGACTTGGCCAAATAGCTGTCTCAGATTCACTGATACCGAGTTGGTGATTAAAATTATTAAACTTCCCTGCTACAGTGAGCGTTGCCGAGGTAAAGATCCATGAGGTTGGTTTTTCATCCATCCATTTTTGAAAATACTGACTGACTTCTTGTGGCGTAGCATGTAACACGATGCCGCTATTACGAATGTCTATCCATAACACTTTATTATCATCACCCTGCTGTTGCGTAAATAACTCTAAAGTATCGATTAGCTCATTACAACGAGTATGGCATTGTTCTAATCCTTTTCCCCGCTCTGCTGCAATTTCGAGTTGCTTGGCAAGATCATCTAAACAGTCAATTAAATCAGTTACTCTGGTTTTCACCCCCAGCTTTTCTAGCACCGTGAGCCAAGGACTTCGCTGTTCTTTATCGCCCACTGTTTGGCGTAATGCTCGCATTGCAGCTTCAGTTTTGTCTGCATAATCACGTATTTTACCCATGTCAGAAGCATCTTGTTCCATCTCTCTAATACTGTCGCGGCAAAGTTCATGAATTTGATGACTACTAATTCGATCACCTAAGAACTGTGTGGCAATCTCAGGTAGTTGATGAGCTTCATCAATAATATAGGCATCGGCACTCGGTAATATTTCACCTCGACCCGATGCTTTTAAAGCCATATCAGACATTAATAGATGATGATTAATAACAACAATGTCAGCTTCCTGTGCTTTTTTACGGGCTTCACTAATAAAGCAATCTGAATAATTAGGACATTCTTGTCCTAGGCAGTTATCTATTGTTGATGTGACTTTCGACCAAAGGGGTGAATTATCTTCTAAGATATTACTTTCGCTTAAATCTCCAGTTTTGGTCACTCCTGACCATTCAGATAAGGCTTGCAAACTGACATAATGAGGTTTTTGAAGTGGATCACTTTGAGCCATTTCGAGTCGATAATGGCATAGGTAATTGCTACGCCCTTTTAATAAGGCAGCTCGAAAAGGTGTCGCTAAGGCTTTTCTCAGCATGGGTAAGTCTTTATTAAACAACTGGTCTTGCAGGTTTTAGTCCCAGTAGAAATAAATACTTTTTGTCCCGATAGAATTGCAGGTGCTAAATAGGCATAAGTCTTACCTGTACCTGTACCTGCTTCGGCAACTAATACAGCGGCTTCGCTCAAAGTTTTTTCGATCGCCTGAGCCATCTCCAATTGTTGTTGTCTAGGTGCATAATCATCTATATGTTGGGATAATAAGCCACCATGACCAAATACATGGTCCATCTGTTCTTGCTGCATTTACGCTATAGTCCTAGTCTTGTATTCATCGCCCATACAGCAACACTTCCTGTCATAAAAAAAGCAAGCATTGCTAAAAGAGCTCTAACTTTATATTGTGAAATTAACTCATGTTCTGGCGTGGTTGAAAGTATAAAGCCCTGATTTTTATGCGAGCTACTTTTAAGCACATTCAATTGTTCTAGTTTCTCGGAGTGACCCACTTCACGTTTAATCTGACGTTCGGCAGCAAGTCTAGCATGCTCCCATTCTTTTAGACTTAATTCACTGTCTCTATTGGCATCATAGTCATGTAATAACTGATTGGGATCATTTTTCCATTCCCGTAATAAATAATTAACTTGTTCTCTCTGTTTTTGTCGCTCTACATTTGCTACTGTTGTAAATAAACCAATGGCATATAAAGGTTCATTTGCTGTAATTAATTCCTCTGTATATCGCCTAGGTGGCGATACTGTTCGTTTGTACCACGTACGTTTATTAGTGGCGATAACATCAGCATCATCCGGATCAATGACACAGCGTCCCGTTTCATCTTCAAGTAAAAATAGATCTTCACTTGTTTCATGTTTGACTACTCGCCAATAACTACGAGAATGTCCTTTAGCATCATGACTTCTTACTTTTTCTTCAATTTTATATCGATACCAAACACATGTTTTTCTACTCAGTGGAGAGACAATCAATGGGCCATCCATCATGCGAGCAGTCCCAACCAACTCAACATAGCCTTGCGATGCAGATCTTATTTTGGATGTTGGAATATCTTCTATTAGGCGAGAATGGGCCCACCATTTCATCATTCGTGAAAATGCAATAATTGCAATAACGGTGAGGATGCTAGCAGCTATCCAAAATTCATAGGGTTCTAATAGTATAAGTTTGCTTTCTAATGAAGCAATAAGCTCATGCCACATTATTGATCGAATAATTGACTAAGATTAACGTCTGTTTTTTCTTCACTAGAAAATTCTAGTAAATCATGGGCTTTAAAAGTGAACATTCGGGCGATAAATATATCCGGGAAATGTTCAATTCTGACATTATTATTGTTAACACTTTCGTTATAAAACTCACGACGATCAGCAATAGCATTTTCTAAACCGGTGATCCGAGCTTGTAGATGTTGGAATGTTTCATCTGCTTTTAATTCTGGATAAGCTTCAGCAACAGCAAATAGACTGCCCAATCCTAAGCGCATAGCACTTTCTGCTTTACCTAAACTTGGGATATCTCCTTGCTGCTGTGCAGTTGCAACTGATGAGCGAGCTTTCATAACCTTTTCAAGGGTTTCCTGCTCAAACTTCATGTATTGCTTGCAGGTTTCTACTAGTTTGGGAAGTTCATCATGACGTTGCTTTAGAAGCACATCAATGTTTGCCCATGCTTTGCTAACACTATGTTTTAAGGTGACGAGACCATTATAGATTGAAACAATATAAATCAGGGCAACAGCAATTAACCCCCAGAAGATAAAACCAGACACACTCATAACAAGGACTCCTTTTGTTTAGTCCTTACTATTATCCCATATTTCGTCTTCTATCCCATCTTCTCGTGTCCAAACAAGTTTACCAATAATTTTGAATTGAGCGACAGACATGGCGCCCCGCTTCTTGTTTTGGCTTTCTTGTTTCGTTTTTATAGCTGTTTTAATGTCATCACTGGTCGCTTCATACATCTCAAAAGGCATATAGTCATCGTTAAATAACACCATCACAACATTGTCCCATCGACCATCAGGGTTAATTTGTCCAATTCGAGGGCTAGAACGACTATCCTCAAAAATAACCCGTCCTTTAATAAGGATTCTTAAGCCTGCCCTTTCGCCTCTACCTTCTGCATCATAACCTAGGGTTAAGTCATCAATAAGCTGCAAATTAAGTGCTTTAGAGACATCAAAACGTGCGATTTCACCGGTTACAGGTAGCGTTGTACCTGTCGCCATGCGGTATTTCGCCGCTAGTTGACGTGTTTCATGCATTAATTTGTCTATGGAGTAGAGTTCCATGTCGGCTTCAGCTGTATTATTCATTTTCTAATAGTAAGGGCTCAAAAAAAAACGGTCTATTCGGGTTAGCGGATAGACCGTTGATTTCTTGAGATATAAGTGCTATTTATTTAGCTTTTTTAGCATCTAATCCTCTTTGGTAGTATTTATGTACCAATTTGTCTTGATTTTCTAATAAGAAATCAATGCTTGGTTCATTATTCATTGCTTTTTCAATCGCTTTACGTGTTGCTTCACGGTGAATGTTGAATAATGCTTCGTGATCTAAGTCTTCAACTTTTTCAACACCTGGGCTTAACCATACAGAAACGATAATACCTAAGTCATTTGCTTTTTCTTTAGGAATTGTACCGTTACGAACAGCATCTAATACACCGTTTGAAATAGCACCTTGAACTGTACCCATTAGGATGTTTGTGTAAGCGACATCTTTAACAGTCACTTTGCTAACCATAATGGTTGCTGGTTTAACCATCATATCAGTGTTCATTAAAGCTAAAACACGAGTATGGCCTTTAACTTGATCACCTAAAAGGTTAGCAAATGCAGTACCAAATGGGCCGTCTAATTCGCCGATAATAACTTCAGGTTCAGCTGCTGTGAATGGTGGGCCACCTGCTAATAAACATTCGCCAACACGCATTGTCATTTTTTCGCTCATGAGGGTTTCTCCAAATTAATTTAATGATAAACCCGTCAATTATCCATGTATGAGTTGCTTGTAGCAAGAACCGATGTCTTTATAGATTGTCCAAACAAGAGTAAAATTAGCCCCTATCTTAATATTGAGTCCTGTAATGTCAGAAATTAACACCCCTTATGAGCGAATTGGTGGGGAAGATGCTGTTCGCCAATTGTGCCAAACTTTTTATCAGATCATGTGTGATACACCGCAAACACAACTGATTCGCGCAATGCATCCTGATGATATTGCTATAAGTGAAGAAAAGTTATACCTGTTTTTAACAGGATGGTTAGGCGGCCCTCCGCTCTATACGGATCAATATGGACATCCAAGGTTGCGAGCAAGACACTTGCCCTTCCCTATCGGTATAGAAGAACGTGACCAATGGTTATATTGTATGGCACAAGCACTTAAAACAATGGACTTGGATAAGGTGCTTTCCCAACAATTAATGAGCTCATTCGTACAAACGGCAGACTTTATGCGAAATAAACCCGACCAAGGATAATTGTCATGAAAATAGGCGCGTTCATTATTGGTGATGAAATATTGTCTGGAAAACGACAGGACAAGCACTTTAATCACCTTCAATCTGTATTAGCGGAGCGAGGACTAGAGTTAAGTTGGACTATCATCGTTGGAGATGATCCTGAACAATTACAGCGTTTCTTAGCATTTAGCATGGCGAGTAAAGATCTTGTCTTTAGCTTTGGCGGTATTGGCGCGACGCCTGATGATCGCACTCGTGAATCAGTTGCAAAAGTGGTTGAAGTTTCACTCGCTTCTCATCCTGAAGCTGTAGCTGAAATTGAAGCCCAGTTTGGTGAAAAAGCGTATCCAAATAGAATCTTAATGTCTGAGTTACCCGAGGGAAGTCGTATTATTCCAAATACAATTAACCGTGTGCCTGGCTTTTCATATCATGATCATCATTTCATGCCCGGCTTTCCTGAAATGTCATGGCCAATGATTGAGTGGGTTTTAAATACCTATTATCCAGACTTAAGAAATACAGCTCCCGCGGATGAGCAAGTTATTTATGTTATTAATGGTCGCGAAAGCGACATTATTGAATCAATGCGACAAGTAGTTCAACGCTATCCAGAATTACGTCTCTCTAGCCTGCCACATTTAGGTGAAAACCCACATATTGAATTGAGTCTTCGTGGGGATAAAGAGCTTATCGAGGATGCCATGACTATTTTGACAGACGCTATAAAACAGGCCGGATTTACTTGGTCAAATCAACTTGATAACCACTGAAACCAGAGTGGCAAACTGATTAAGCTTAAGATGGTAGTAAGTGTCACTGCCGCAGCATAAAGCTCACCATCAAGTTGATAACGTTCACAGATAACGATACCAAACACCATTGTTGGCATTGCACCCACTAATGTCACCATAATAGATAAATCACTTTCTAAGCCAATTAAGCGGCTCATTGAATACACACTTACTGGTACAATAATCAGTGTTATAGCCGCAACGGGTGCAAGTAGCCTCATATAGCGAATATGAAGACTACCCCAGCGAATACTCATGCCAAGCACAATTAACATTAAAGGTACGACGGCAGCGGCTAATGTAGACAAACCTGCATGTAATATGTCTGGCTGAGGCACCTTCAGATAATTTAAAGCGATACCGACTGACACTGCCCACAGAGCAGGTATTTTTATAAGTTCTCGAACTGGGTGTACTTCAAGCTTACTAGAACCATAATAATGTGCCAGCATAATCCCTACCGTTAGCAATATAGGGGTACAGGCAAAAAAATCATACTGTAGTACTGTTGCTGTCGTTTCTGGCCCGATTACCTGTTCAAGAACAGGCAATCCCAAGTAGGTTGCATTTGGAAAAGAGGCTGCTAGCAATAAAGCGCCTGTCTGTTTCTTACTTACTTTTAAGAAGCGGAGTATTATCGACATTATAACTAAGCCAGTAATGATGCCGCAGGTCGCTAGGAAAGATATTTGCAGTGATGCTGCTGACAATGGTGCACGCCAAATAACATCCAAGACTAATGCTGGAAGTAATAGGTAAAAAACTAAATCTGTTAAAGCTCGGCGATGAGATGAATTTGATATATGTGCAGGCGCATATGACTTCCAAAATGTTCCACAGGCAATTAACAGTGACATTTGGATTAAAGCAGTTATCATAGGTACGCAATATATAAATGGATTGAACTTAGGATTTTATCAATATACCCATGACACTTCAATCTGCGTGTTTCAGTGGGATTTAAAAATGTTTTAGGCAAGGCATTGATTGCCGATAATGGTTATTCCCTTATCAAAATCAATAACGCGGCATAAAGCGTTTTTAAACCCATCGAAGAAGCGCTTGAGCCACCCCACTTCGTCGTTCCGTTTATTTGCAAGGGACAAAAAATTGCTCCTGCATTTTTTGCATACTATCCCTAGATATAAATAACCATTGCTTCATAAATGCGCCTAAAATTAGAATGGCTCAAACACTCTGAATCATGCAGATTGAAATGTCATGGGTATATACTACTAAAAATGATATTGGTATAAATCATGCATTACTCATGTAGAATTCTAATGGACTAGCAAAGCCGTTAACCATTACATTAATGTGGATAGTCAAACATGAAATATAAAATTGAGCCCACCCGAGAAGAAAAGGTGATGCGTGAGAATGACTTTATTGTCTCTAAAACAGATACCAAAGGCCTCATTACTTATGCTAATCGCATTTTCATTGAGTTCTCAAAATATACCGAAGAAGAGCTGATCGGTAAACAACATAATATTATCCGTCACCCAGATATGCCTAGAGGTGTGTTTAAGTTGCTATGGGATACTTTAGCTCAAGAAAAAGAAATTTTTGCTTACGTAAAAAACATGGCTAAAGACGGTAGTTATTACTGGGTTTTAGCAAATGTAACCCCTTCTTACAATCAGCAAGGTAAAGTGATTGGTTATTACTCTGTAAGAAGAAAACCTAAACAGGAAAGCATTGATATTTGTTCTGGCCTATACAGTGCAATGCTTGAAGCTGAGAGAAAAGCAGGCCCTAAAAATGCAATAGCTGCATCTTTAGAGTTAGTAACTGGCATCCTTAATGATAAAGGAGTCTCGTATGAAGAATTTATCCTTAGCATCTAAATTTAAGGCGATGGCCTACATCAATAATGCCCTACTCCTAATACTTGTCGGAATATTATTTTGGAAAATAGGTATCAATTGGATTGCCTTAGCAATTGCTGCTATCAGTATTGTCTACGGTATTTTTTCTATCCGTGGGATCACAGATCTGTTATCCCCCCTACAAAAAATAAGTGATGTTGCTGATGAAGTTAGTGCCGGTCATTTTGATAAACGTATCACCCATATCGAACATGAAGATGAAATAGGATCTTTATCCTGGAAAATCAATGACATGCTCGATCAACTTGAGGCATATTTTAGAGAGGTCAGCACATCATTTACTTATGCTAGCGAAGGTAAGTTCTTTCGACCTGCCTACCCTCAGGGATTGCATGGTACTTTTGTAACTTCTCTTAACAATATCAATACCTCTATTCATGCGATGCAGACTACGCAGCAATTCTTATTAAAGAATCAGCTGGTATCAGATCTTTCTCAATTAAGTTCTACCAACTTATTAATTGACTTACGACTTAATCAAAGAAGTATTGAAGAAATTAAAGAAGTGATGGATATCGTAACCGAAACATCACAAAAGATGGTTGAAGATGCTGACGGCAGCCAAGGATCCATCAACACAGTTGTTCAGAATCTTAATGAAGTTATTACTAGAATTGAGAAAAACAATACTGAGATTATTGATCTTAATAACCTCAATGAAGAAGCCTCAACCGTTATTACATTGATTAAAAGCATTGCAGATCAGACCAGTCTATTAGCTTTAAATGCTGCGATTGAGGCTGCTCGTGCCGGGGAACAAGGTCGAGGATTTGCGGTTGTAGCTGATGAAGTTAGAACCCTTGCAGACAATACTATTAAAGCAACAGCCAGCATTGCTAGTGTGCTAGAAACCTTCCAGCAAAAATCCACTGCCATGCTTGATGACTCTTCTATTATGGCTGAAATGGCAGATTCTTCTCGTGAAGTAGTGACAGAATTTGCCGCTAAATTTGAAAGTTTTGCCGCTTCTGCACGAGATACAGAGAAGCGTATGCAATATGCTGACGATATTAGTTTTGCTGCATTAATTAAAGTTGATCACCTTAGGTATAAACAAAATGCCTACGCTGCCCTAGCAACAGGTGCTGATTCAAGTGAAGCTCGAGAAACACAGGTTAATGATCATGATTGTCGATTTGGAAAATGGTATTTTGAAGGCGATGGTGCAAAAGCATTTAATCAATACCCTTCTTACCATAAAGTGGCTCCCGTACATGCTGATGTACATAACCATATTCAACAGGCAATATCTTTACTTGAAGGTACATGGGAAAGTAGTCGTGATACTCAAGAAAACATTCGGTGAATTCAACTCCCAAGTGCAACACCTAAGTTAAAAAAGCAGACATCGTAAGAACCTGATAGATTTAAATTACCACAATTTAATCACTTAGGAACCCACGATGTCTTACACCCATTTAACCGCAGATGAGCGATTTAAGATAGCCCATATGCACATGGCTAAATTTTCAATGCGCCTAATGGCTGAACGAATTAATCGTTCGCCGAGTACAATTAATCGAGAAGTCAGGAGAAACAAAGGAAACCATAGTCATTATTGGCATGATTGGGCGCAGCAATACGCCGATGAACGTAAATCTCAGCCTACCTGTGAGAAAAGAAAATCACACCTTCCATTATATGATTTAGTCATTAACAATATTAAAGCAGGCTTGTCACCTGAAATTATTTCTGGTCGACTAAAGCGAGAGTATAGAAGCACTAAAATGCAGATCAGCCACGAAACAATTTACCGATGGGTTGTTGCTGATTCCTTGCAAGGTGGTGTGCTTTATCTATCATTGATTAGACACCATAAACGCCGCCGAAAACAACGTCGCAGCGTAAGACGGAGATTATTTGAAGGTCGTATATCTATTCATAAAAGACCTAAAGTTGTGGCTGACAAGGTTCGTTTTGGTGATTGGGAAAGTGACTCAATGGAAGGTGGGAAATCCAAAGGAGGATTAGCCACGCACGTTGAGCGAAAGAGTCGATATTTAGTTGCAGGGAAATTAGATAACAAACTATCAGATACATTCATGACTGTAAGTTCCTCTTTATTTGAGGCTATAAATCCTGCTTTAATCAAAACATTTACGGTTGATAATGGCAGTGAATTTGCTCGATTTAAAACGCTGGAAAAGGCGACTAAAAGCAAAGTCTATTTTGCCGATCCACATTCACCATGGCAGCGAGGTCTTAATGAAAATACCAATGGTTTATTAAGGCGTTTTTTTCCAAAAGGGTGTAACTTTCATCAGATTGGTGATGATATAATTGTTCAAGCTGTTGAGAAATTAAATCATCGGCCACGAAAATGTTTAAACTTCAGAACACCTTACGAAGTGTTGTTTAAAACTAAAACTGTTGCACTTGGAACGTGAATTCACCTTCTCAAATCATTCAAACAGGCTGAGGAGTCAAGCTATAATTTGATGGGGCTCATTGATCAAATGGTTCGAGAAAAACACCCTAATTCTTAAATTAGTAATTCCAATAAAACAATCACACTATAGATGAAAGTATCCCCTACTTTCATCTATATACTCATCATCAATGAAGGTGCATGTTTCAGAGTGCTTGAGTCATTCCAGCATTATTTTAGCTGGGATCTACTTAATACAATAGATTCTCGATAAAAACACTCGAGAATGACGGAGTCTGTAAGACTCTGCATCTTCATGTACCACCCGTAATCATTCAAAATAGAATAATTTCACAAAAAACGTCATTGATCCTTACGGTTACTTCGTTTCCGCGAAAGCGGGAATCCAACGATAGTGGCTAGTTCTACAGCCCATGGTTCTTCGCATGCGCGAGGATGACAGCAAATATTTTCTGCTGTGTGAATGGTTACGGGTATAAGTACGCAAAACGATCCACTATTGAAGCTTGCACGTACTGATACTAATCGGTATTGTCTCATTATCAAACTTGCTTATTAAGGCCGCCCTTCTATGTCTTTATCCAAACAGTTACTTATTCTTATCGCTTTTATTTTCTTCATCATTTTTTCAGTTAATTTTGTACTGAGTATGGGAAATATAAAAAGTTATCTAGAAATTGAATCTGAAGTTCATGTTCAAGATACAGCTACCTCATTAGGCTTGTCACTTAGCCCTCATATGTCAGATGAACAAGACCCCATTATCCGTACCATGATGAATGCGATTTTTGATATGGGCTACTACAAAGAAATACGTTTAGTGGATGTTGATGGTAAGGAGCTCGTTACATTAACAAATACCCATAAAATAGAAGGCGTTCCTGAGTGGTTAATTAGTCTAATGCCAATGAAGGTAGCAACTGCGGTTTCTGAAATAAGTTCTGGTTGGAATATTTCAGGTACTTTATATGTTTCTACTAACCCTTCTTACGGTTATTTAAGACTTTATGAACAGGGGAAAACAACCCTCAAGTATTCATTGCTGATTTTTTTATGTGCACTTGCCTTATTAATAGTGGCATTACGATTTACATTAAAACCATTAAAGGACATTGAAAAACAAGCGAATGAAATTTCATCCGGTAATTTCACAATAATAAAACAGCTACCTTGGACTCTTGAAGTTAGAAATGTAGCGATATCCATGAACAGTATGTCTAATAAAATTGGTTCGATGATCGCAAGGTTAAATAGCAAACTCGATTCTCTCAGTGACAGCCTAAAACGTGATTCATTAACTAACTTATTGAATGAATCAAGCTTTAATGTGAACTTGAAATTGGCGCTGTCATCAGGAAAGCAAGGTTATACCGCTTTTATTAAATTGGATGATCTTGCTGGAATAGCAAAATCCCAAGGCAATATTGCAGTGAATAAGTTACTGATTGATTTATCTACTCTATTAAAAAATATTCAACCATCGGTTTGCAGTGCCTATCGATTGTACGGTTCAGAATTTGCATTGCTTTGCCCTGATTTTGATAATAAACAAATCACGGAGTTGGCCACATCCCTTCAGCAACAATTGACCGAGTTGGGAAAAAAATATGATTTAGATGATTTGGTGCATATTGGCATCATTCGCTTTGAACGAAGTAGTGATTTTGAAAAGCTTTCCCCAGCAATGGTTGAGGCTTATGAACAAGCAAGAAATATTGGTCATAATGCTTATTTCATTAAAGAAGACAGTGTTAGTTCAATGAGTGAGTTAGATTGGAAAGCAACCATTACCTCCGCTATTGATAATAATATGCCTGAAATAACACTCACGTCCGAAGCGTATAATTATTCAGGTGACAGTGCCGTTAAAGTAATGGAAGAAGCCTTTGCTGTTGTAAAAGATGGGGTCGGAAATACATTGTCAATTGGTACCTTCTTTTCAATGGCACAAGAGTTTGGTTTGGAAGAAGAACTTGATAAATGTATTGTTAATAAAATTATTTTATTAATGGAAGAAAAACAACAATCAGTACCTGTTACGATTAATTTATCAATGAGCTCGATTGCCTCGTCAACATTCCTGCCATGGTTACAAGCTAGAATAGAAAACTCATCCATTAGCCATGCTCTACTCGCATTTAGTGTGACCGCCTATTCTGCAGCTAAAGATTTAACCGCATTTGCTAACTTCAGTTTATTTGTAAAATCACAAGGAGCGGCTACATTATTAAAACGTTATTCTTCTGATATTATCGCAATCGATTTATTAAAAGAGTTACATATCGACTATATTCGTTTATCAAGAGATATTACTACTGATATTAGTGCAAATAGCAATAAATCAGACTTGTTAGAAATCATGCATGAAGTAGCAAGTTTATTAGATATAAAAATTATCGCTGAAGGCGTCGTCAGTGATGATGACTTCAAGCTTGTCAAAGCTGCTGAGATTTATGGTATAGGTCGGTAAGAAACATTACTGTCATGTTTTCTAAGTCGTATAAAGCTTCCTTTTACAGCATACTCATTGCTGCATGCCTTGCTGTATCTTTACCTCTCATTGCAGAGCTGAATATTACAGAAGCGTTGTTAGATAAAGTCGAAGCTAAATATAATAAATATGCTCGTGAACGTGTGAGCGCATGGAAAGCACTTCTAGATACCTCTAAAGATCTAAGTGATATTGAGAAGCTAGAGCTTGTTAATAATTTCTTTAATTCAAATGTTATGTTTATTAATGATCAAGCTTTATGGGGTAAGGAAGATTATTGGGCGACACCATTAGAAGCATTATCAATAGGTGCTGGAGATTGCGAGGATTACTCTATTGCTAAGTATTTCACCTTAAAGCAACTCGGTGTTGATGAAGAAAAATTACGTATCACTTATGTAAAAGCAGTTGAGCTTGGTCAAGCACATATGGTGCTCACCTATTTTGAAAACAAACGCTCTATTCCGTTAGTTCTCGATAATATTGATGCTGAGATTAAACCTGCAAACCTGCGAAAAGATCTTATCCCTGTTTACAGTTTTAATGGTGGTGGCTTATGGCTAGCTAAATCTCGAGGAAGTGGTAAGCGTGTTGGAGATGCGTCAAGACTTTCTTTATGGGAAGATCTTGAAAGCAGAATGGCAAATAATCCATAAACCTAATTCAAGCTGAGTTCTGACTAATTTAAAACTCAAACTCAGTTAATAATCGCCATGTATTATCTGGTGTTTTAGAGTCCAACCCAATAATCGCTCCAACTTCCCAATGCAGTTTTTTCCTACCACTTAGCTTGATATCTCCCATTACAGCAGGTCCTAAACCTCGGGTGTCCTGACCACTATAAAACTCTATCGCAGGTTCAAAATATCTTGAATATCTATATCGAGCTTGTAACGCTAGGGATGATTCCAACTCATTTTCAATCGTATCTCCCCATTCATAAATAGCGAATAAGTTTGCAGTTCCAACCCATCTTCCCCACTCTTTGACAGATATTAAACCAGTAGCAAATTCCCAATTATTATCATGACGATCTTTTTCTAACTCTACAACGACACCCCAATCTGCTGAATATTCACCTTGCTCAGTCAATTGCCATTTAGCTTCAATCTCAAAAGCATCGAGAGATTGACTATTATTTGATGTAATTAAATAGGCTTCAATAAAAAGACGATCAGATAAGGATTTACCAATTCCCAGTCGGTGCTTTTGTTCACCATCAGCTGAGATCATTCTATATTCAATTTCTCGCTCAAGCGCTTGAACATAAGGATGGTAGACCTTATCTATAGCTGTCCCATTAGCATAAACTGATGTTATTCCCATAATAGATAACATAATACCGATTGATAGTCGCTTCATGATTGAAACCTTAATGAGTGAAAATATGAGGCAATCACTAATATCAGCATAAGGCTTAATGCTGAAATGTAGGTAATAACCTGAATGGGTGTTGGTGTGGCTTCATAGCCAACTAAAGCATAAAGTAACTGTCCTATAACAGATCGCTCACTAATCCAAGCTGATGTATCCCAAAGCGGGTATTGACTAATAATTAAATCAGCCTGACTCAATAATTGGGTGGCTTGCAGAACCATGCCTCCAGCAACAAGAAAACCTAATACAGCCCCTACTTTAGCGCCATGTCTAATAGGTAGGCTCACTAATAAATAATAGAATAAAACACCGACACTAAGGCCTAAGCCTGCTCCGATGATGCTGCCTAGTAGCACGGGCTGTAATAATTCTGGAATAGCAATAAACCCATAAATATATAAGATAATCTCCGAACCTTCACGAATTGAAGCAAAGGTTACACCTGCAACCATAGTCCAAATAATGGCTTGATTGTAACGACCTGTTCGAACCGTCATTGCTAACACTAGAAACAATACAATCACAAAGTAAACCATGCCATGGAGACTGGCATTAATCACTTCTTGACCAACGCCTTCTAACCACTGAGAAATAGTACTCATATTAATCGCATAGAGTGTTGCTATCGCTAATCCAAGAGGTAAAGCAATTAATAACCAACGGCGAGGTAGTTTGAATTGCTGACAAAAAGCCAGAAATATACTAATAATCAATGAAGCTTCAATAACTTCTCTTAAAATAATAATGACCGCATTTAAAAACATATATCTACTCTACAATTACCTTGCCTTGTGCCGTTTTAGGGAAAAACTCTCCAAAAAACGGATAGATACCAGGGCGTAAAGGACCAATAAAAACAACACCTCGACTGCCACCAGGAATGACCTTCTCACGGTTCATTTCATAACTCTCAAATTCTTCTGCGGCCTTGTCTCTATTTATAATTATTAATTTCACTTTTGTTCCGGCAGGTATTGTAATTTCAGCAGGATAGAATAAGTGGTCTCGGATTTCTATTTCTATAATAGGGGTTGCAGCCCATAACATTGAGCTGATCAAAGTGAAAATAATAGAAAGTACAACTCTATACATAATCATTCTCTTTAAACTGGGGAAATGAAATGATAACTGTTAAGCCACCTAAGTCTGATGACCTTTGCATTAAAATATCGGCTTTATGCATAACTGTAATGTGTTTAACAATAGCAAGACCTAGGCCACACCCTATTGTCTTAGAATCATGCCTATCACCATGAATACGGTAGAACCGTTCCCATACTCGCTCATAATGCTCTTCTGAAATGCCTGGCCCCGAGTCTTCAATAACTAATTCGATATGACCTTCTGTGGTTGTGATATGCACTCTTATTTCACCTTCATTAGGTGTATATTTACTCGCATTAACAATTAAGTTCTGTAGTAATGTTTCAAGAGCAAACCGATTGCCTTGAACAAAATAGCTATCACTGGTTGAAAGGCTAATTATTTGGTTTTTCTCTGCAATAAGATCATATTGTTCAGCAATAACATCTTGTACGATGGTAGTAATATCAATACGTTCTTGCTTGGCAATACCTTGTTCTGGAGAATGTTGATATAACGATAAGATTTGCTCAATGACCTGCCCCATCCGTTCAATACCATTGGCTAAGGGTAGTAAATCTAGTTTATCTTCATGTTGTGTTTGTAAATTATGCAGTTGCACCTTTAAAATACTGATTGGAGTTCGTAACTCATGGGCGGCATCGGCTGAGAACTGCTGTTCACGCTTAAAAGCAGTATCAAGACGTAGCAATAACTTGTTTGTAGTTTCTACTAACTGACTCAACTCTTCAGGTGAATCCTTTAATTTTACAGGCGTTAAGTCATCTGCTTGCTTGATGGATAATTGTGTTGATAATTCTTTCAGTGGCTTTAGACCTAATCCTATAGCAAACCAAATGATCAATGCTACAACGGGAATTGCCATTATAATTGGAATGATAGATGCCAGCACAATGTCCTCTGCTAAGCTATAGCGAATGTCTGTTCGTTCAGCCGTGATAATCCAACGTTGTAGCACGCTATCTTTTAAAGTGAATGTTCTCCAGCGATAACCAGCAAAGTTAATATCTTTAAAGCCATTTACTGAGTCTAGTTTAGTTAATAAAGTATCGGGGGCATTCTGTGAGCGAACTAATAACGTTAAATCATCACGCCAAATTTGGAAGAAGATATTGGGAGAAAATGTCTGCCCTTGTACTGACTGCACTTCAAGTGTTTGATTCGCTGTAACAATCACCTCCGCAGTGCCCTGTAACCTTTCATCAAATAAGTTATGAGCTTTATCAATACTAGATTTATAGCCTTGTAATAAGGATACAAATGTCACCAAGGTAATAATGGCGAGCAAAGCTAATAACAGATAGGTTCGAATCGATTTCATATTGGCTTAACAATATAGCCGATACCCCGAAGAGTTTTAATAAAGTTACTCGGCAGTTTCTTTCGTAGGTGATGAATATGAACTTCAATCGTATTGCTGGCGACCTCTTCACCCCAACTATACAATTTAGACTCCAAACTATCGCGTGTCTGTACTCTCCCAGCATTCTCCATTAATACTTTAAGCAACATAAACTCTCGTCGTGATAGTTCTACACTATTACCCGATATCAGCACTTGATGACTCACACTATCAATAGTGACATCCCCAATGTTTAGCCCTGAGTGTTTCAATGTACTTGAACGACGTTCAAAAACACGAAGGCGAGCCATTAATTCATCCACTTCAAATGGTTTTGCTAAATAATCATCAGCCCCAAGATCTAAACCTTTCACTTTATCCTCAAGTGATGTTCGTGCTGTCAGAACTAAGATGGGTAGATCAGAACTTTTCTTTCTTATCGCTTTTAATACTTCGGTACCATCAATATCAGGTAAGCCTAGGTCAAGAATAACAATATCAGGCAACACTGTTTTTACCGATTCTATTGCTAGATTTCCTTGAGACAAATGGTTAACAACAAAACCTTCATGCTTAAGGCTTTGTATTAAGGCTTCTGCTAAAGCAGAATCATCTTCTATCAGTAATACTTGCATTGTTTTTTTTCTTATCTTGTAGTTTCATTCGAACGTTTTTTATCCTCTAACTATGTAATTTACTTTCGCCCAGCATTTTTGTAGCTACAGTATATCTTTTGATACATCGGCAGAAATATTATTAATGCATGAACAAATTTCAACAAATAAGCCTTTTATAGATAACGTTTAATAATGGGTAATTGTTTTAAAATTGATTTCTCAACAATGCTTGGTAACACACTGTTTATTTTAACAAATAGTTTCTCAGGCCAGCCAAGATATTTACTTGTTGAATTGCCTTTCATAAACTCAATCAACTCAATGGCTACTTGCTCAGCACTATCCATTGCTGTGCCTAATTCATTATTCATAGCGACAACTTCTTCGTCATTAATTGCTGTATTAGTTGCTCTTGGAGCAAAATAACGAACCGTAATATTGGTATCAGCTAACTCACGGCGTAACGCCTCTGAAAAACCACGAATAGCAAATTTACTAGCACAATAAACAGTCGAACCAGGAAAACCAATACTGCCTAATATCGAACCAATATTAATGATTTGTGCTGTTGGGCGTGTCGATAATAAAGGCAATAAAGACTGTGTTAGTAGCAAAGTACTTGTCAGATTAATATTAATAATTGCCGAAATATGTTCTTCATTCATATTTTGAAATAGAGAAAACTGACCGATGCCGGCATTATTTATAACGATATCAATACCTGACTCTAGCTCCAGACAACGGTTCACAATTTGTTTGCGATCATCAGCATTAGAAATATCAGCTTCAATAACGTGATGATAGCCACCGAGCTTCACATTAAGTGATTGTAATGATGCCTCATCAAGACCTGCTAATACAATCTTAGCCCCTTCTCCTGCCAATAACTTAGCAAGCTCAGAACCTATGCCGCCATTGGCTCCGGTTAATAATATCGTTTTATTTTTTAACATTGCAAAACCTATTGAGTAACACTACGGAAAACATCGCCATAAAGCCGATAAACCATCTTTGCACAATGAATAATCAAGTCTTGTTCTTTTTTGTCATCAATTTTATTCATTAGCCCTTCAAAAAACTTTACGTGTTCTATATCTAAAGCGCCATGTGAGCGTAAATAACTAAATGCTGCATCAGGCAAGCCTAACGCTTTTTGCACACCATCAGCCGCTGCATCTGCAGTTGCAATACTCGTACCCTCTAACACATGCACCATACCAAAAAATCCAAGAGGATTAATTCGATTAACCGTGTCATAACCATAGGCCACCATCAATTCAGTTTCAGGTGCAGGCTGGCTACGTCGAACGGCTTCTTTATCAGCACCACAGGCAGCGATATCATTCAATATCCATTCTTGATGACCTAATTCTTCTTCAATATACTCGGCAACCGCATTTCTTAACCATTCTTTCTCTTCGGGCAACTTTGCCCCAACGGCCATTAACATGGGTGTGGTGTGTTTTACATGATGATAAGCTTGGGTCAAAAACTCAATATATTCATCCAATGTAATATCGTATGTTATCGCTTTTTTAATAAGTGGTGCTGTATATAAATGCTGCCTAGCATCTTCTGTTTCTGCTTTTAATCGGTCAAAAAAGTTCATTTTTCATCCTTCGTAAATCTGTTCAATAAGTTCACTATAATGTTCTAAGATGTTTTCTCTTATGGGTCTACCGTTTGATGTTATTAGTAAGTCATCAAAAGTCATTGGCTCTGTTAGTCGTAACCATTTTTCAATTCGAGCATAATTAGGTAAGTCACTGTTAATACTATCTATCCAAGTTTGAATAGTCTCATTGCTCGTCTCGCGATCTCGGGGGGAAACTAAGGCCATACAATAAGGTTTAGCATCACCCAAAACAACGACTTGCTGAAGTAAACCACTTGATAGCAATTCACTTTCAAGCCATTCTGGGTTGATATTCCTACCAAAACTAGAGATCAATAAGTTCTTTCTCCGCCCATTGATATAGAGGAAATGATCGTCATCAAAATAGCCTAAATCTCCCGTATATACCTTATCTTTATTCCAACTATCTGGCTGATTAACATAGCCCAAAAAGGCATTTCCTGATACTACAATCTCATCATTTTCAATATTGACATTGAGATGGGGCAAGACTTTACCTACAGATCCTAACCTTATATTACTAGGTGAATTAACGCTAACAACAGAAGCGCATTCAGATAAGCCATACCCTTCATAGACAGGTAGTCCACACTTCCTTGCTTGTTGTAATAAATCAACTGACACTTTGCTTCCACCTACAGCAATAAAGTGTAAGGATGATGGTGCTTGCCAGCCTTTAGATATTGCAGCAATCAACGCCATCAACAACTCGGGTAATAAAATAAGGCTTTCTGGCTTATATTCGCTAATTACAGATAATAAGGTGTTTAAATCAAAACCATTACTGCCATTAAAGCCCAGTGAGGTTTGAGATAAGGCAATAATGCTCCCTCCTGCCAATAAGGGAGAATAAATACCACCAATATTTTCTAACAAGGTGCTAAATGGCAATATACTCAAGTGTCGAGGAGCTAATAATTCTGTTGATTGCAATAATGATTGAGCAACCCGAAATTGCTGCTCATCACTTAAACAGACACCTTTAGGCATACCCGTTGAGCCAGATGTGAATGTGATTTTAGTTGTCTTTTTTGGTAATTCTATTTGATTTGAATCAATAGCCGTAAGTACAAAGCCTAAACAGAAATCTTCATGCTTATTTAAATTCAGTAATGAAGAAATTCGGTCATTTTTTTGGTGTATTACCGCTATTGCACCAGATTCACTAATGGCATGCTCTAGCTGTTGTTTCGAGAAAAAAGCAGGCAAAGGCAATAAGGTGGTTTTAGCAAGTTGGCAGGCTAAATCAATCACTACCCAATCCGGACTATTATCCGCATAGAGAGCAATAACACGATAGTGCCCCTTACTTATCTGCTGTGAAACATCCAATACAGTATGGTAAAGCTCATTCCATGTATAAGACTTATCATCACCAATAACAGCGAGTTTCTCAGCTTGGGATTGAGCATAGAGCTCAAGCTGATTCAACAAAGAGGACATCAGCGTTTAATTTTTTGAGCAATATCAGTGATTGTTTGTTCATAGTTTTTTAACATGAAGCTAATGACCCGATGTTGCGTTAACAAAGCATAAGCATCGGTTAAATTACCAATTAACACCTTGGGTTTGTCATCATAATAACGTCCCCAAGACTGCTGATTATCAATCAGTTTTTCAGGGTTTGCTTCACATAAAGTAATTGTTTCTAAATTCAATCTAGCCAATAACTGTTGCACTTGCGTTGTTGCCGTGAACACCGACCATTCAAAGCCTGCCTTATGTAACACAGCAATAATCAATACAAATAATAATTGACTGGTACCACGATGAACCGAGGTAAGGTTACCTACTTCTGCGATTCGACTACGATCAACATTCTGATGTATTTTCTGACCAATCTCTTCTTCAATCGTAAGTGATAGATATTGTTCTAGAAATAAGGGTTTTACAGTCCCGGCAGGTTGAAACCCCATTGCTGCCGTATAGGCACATTCTTTTTTTGTAGATAATAAATACGGTAAAAAATGCGTTACTTCAGCCTGGTAATGAAAGCAGAAACGATCAGCAATAAACTCATCAACATCCTGTTTTCGTGCAGAAGACTCATCATCAAATTGAATTGGCATAACCGGTAATAATAGATTCTCTCTTACATGACGGAGATGTCTATTACTCTTCCTTTGCGTTGCTTCGGCATTCATTGCTTCCATAATCTCACCCGTTATTTGGATACTATGGAAGCAATGATAAGCCGTCAAGCTTAACGAAAGATTAAGCTTATAAAAGAATACCCAGTGATTGATTTACATGAGCAATCATTTTCTTGATATTAACTTCTAATGTTTGTTTACGATTAGATGCCTCATTAGCCAACGCTTGGCTACGAAGTAAACTGACTAAATCAATCTCGCCCAAATCAAAGGCACGTTGTTGTAACGCTAAATAGCGTTGTGTTGTTCTGTTTTGCTCATTTACTAAAACAAGCTGGTTTTGTATTGTTTCTAAGTCATGTAAACCAGAAAATAAAATGATATTTAACTCTCGCTCAGCCTGTTGACGGCCAATTTCTGCATCGGCTAAATTTTTAGCTGCATCGGCAATTGCAGGACGTTGATAGACATCATTATCAAGAGCAAAGCTAATTCCTAAACCAATACTATTATTAAACTTTTCATTATTATCCCCTCGCTCATGTCGAACTCCCACTGACAAGCTAGGGTTAACCGCGCCAGTATAATAAGCAAGGTCTTGTTGTGTGCGTAATGTATTAATTTTCTGCTCAAGCATGACTAACAATGGATGGTCTTGACCCACCTTGGCTTGATGATGCTCTGAATGAATGGTAGATGCTTCGTCAAGTATTTCATCGTAGCTTTCAGGTAAATCTGTTTCACCTGTAAAAAAGAAATAACTTTCTAATGCATGCTCTAGCTCGGCTTGTGCCAGCAAATAATGCCCCTGCATTTTCATCACATTAGTACTGACTAATAAATGTTCACTTCCTGCTAAATCCCCCGCTTTTACACGCATTGCCACATCGTGTTCTAATTTTTGGGCGCTTTGCCATACTTGATGTGCTTGTTGTAATTCATTATTTGCCAACACTACAGCCCAAACGAGTTCTCTTACTTTTTCTGACGCTTGTAATCGTATGTATTGCTTATATGCAGGAAGTTCAGCTGACAATTTATCTGATAAAGCTAATTGTTGCTGTTTTTGCTTAGGCAGCCACAGTGGCATATCAATGCTGCCTTCCCATTCTTGTAAACCATCACCGCTACCAAAAACATCATTTTGATGATTCAAGCGAATACTCTTAGCACCAGCAAAGCGTGCGTTTGCTAAATCGAGGTTCGCGTTAATTTGTTGTTTCTGTGCAAGTTCATTATTTAAGGATGGGTGTTGCTCATAGACAGTTTGAGTGAGCGATGACAATGTTATAGCGGATGATTGCTTAAGATAGTTCATATCGGCCAAGCTTACTTGTGCAAAAAGCAATCCAGAGATGATATAGAGTAACGTTAATTTATTTTGAAACAACATCATGAAGTAAACCTTATTTATAAAAATGTTCATCTGAACATTTATCTAATTTTTTAATGGGAGAATAATACCGGATCGTAGGCTTAAATACTGCCACTTTCTGCTAAAGGAATTAACCAGTAATGAAGCCCACTCCCAGAAAAGGTCTGTTTTAGATCCGCTAGAATAGATTCAGCCAACTTTTTTTCTAATTCCACCCAAAATGTAATCTGACGTCGACGCCCCGTCACTTGTTCTGCCAAGCTCATTGCGTGCCCACTACCATGACCGTGAGAAGTCTGAGAGGTGAACCCACTGATATTAGGCTGCATCAATAACCAATCAATAAGTTCTTCTTCCATTGTTGGTGGAGCGATAATCGTAAATAACATCATGCTGTTCTCTCCGTCACAGGTAATGAACTTGTCGCACCAAAACGTCTAAACAATAGTGGTAATAAGACTAATGTCAGCAAGGTCGCGCTGACTAAACCACCAATAACAACAATAGCGAGCGGTCTTTGTATTTCAGATCCAGGGCCTGTCGCAAACAACAATGGCACAAGACCAAAAGCGGCGATTGTAGCGGTCATAAGAACAGGTCGTAAACGACGTATTGCTCCCTCTCTTACGACTTGATCCATTGTTAGACCTAATACTCGCAATTGGTTGAAATAGGTCACCATTACAATACCATTCAATACGGCAATACCTAATAAGGCGATAAATCCAACCGATGCGGGCACGGATAAGTATTCCCCCGTTAGCCATAAAGCAACAATACCACCGACCAGTGCAAAAGGAACATTACTTAAAACAAGTAAGGCCTGACGTACTGATTGAAAGGTAGAAAACAAGAGTAAAAAGATTAACAACAAAGCAACAGGAACAACTATCGCCAGTGTTTTTGCTGCACGTTGTTGATTCTCAAATTGTCCACCCCAGACAAGTGAATAGCCCGTTGGTAAGTCAATATTATCAGCCACACGTTGTTTTGCTTCATCAACAAAGCCAACCAGATCTCGACCTTCAATATTAGCGACAACCACCGACATTCGCTGTCCTGTTTCCCGTTTAATAGACACTGGGCCTTCAACTCGTTCTAAGCTAGCAATGCGAGATAGCGGAATGAGTTCGCCGCTTGGAACCGTTAATCTGATATTTGAAAACTCAGCGGGAGACAATCGTAATGATTGATCACCTTTTACAATTAATGGCATTCGTCTAGCGCCTTGGTAAATAGTGCCGACCTCAGTACCTTCTATTAATAATCGAAGCTGAGGCATAATGTCATCAACAGTTAAACCTACACGTCCAGCCGCTAAGCGGTTAATATCCACACGATAATATTGAGCACCTTCGGTTTGTGATGTTGTCACATCTTCAGCACCCTCAATTTCAGCAACAATACTAACAATATCTGCTGCTAATCGACTGAGTTCACTGCCATTGTCACCAAAGATCTTAATCGCCAAATCGCCACGCACCCCCGTTAACATTTCTGAAACTCGCATTTCAATTGGCTGTGTAAAACCAAAGGCTATGCCAGGAAATTGGGCCAATACTGTTCTAATTTGTTCTTTAATCTCTGTCTTATTTGCTACTTGCCATTGCTCAGGTGATTTTAATACCAAGAACATATCTGTTTCATTTAAACCCATTGGATCTAAACCAAGTTCATCAGATCCTGTTCTAGCAACGATGCTGCTTATTTCAGGTACATTTTTTAATAGTGCACGCTCTACACGTTGATCTAGTTCAATGGATTTCTCTAATGTAATGGATGGCAATTTTTCTAGTTGAACGATGATGTCCCCTTCATCCATGGTTGGCATAAAGCTTTTTCCTACTTGGGTATAGAGATAAGAAGCCATGACCAAAGACATTACAGCAAAAAGGATGACAATCCGGCCGTGATCTAATGACCAATTTAATACCGGTATATATAAACGCTTTAATACACGTGGTAACCACGGTTCTTCATGAGAGACATTCTTTAACAAGTAAGATGCTAATACAGGAATAATTGTGAGTGATAATAATAAAGAGCCACTTAGTGCAAAAACAATCGTTAATGCCACTGGAATGAATAATTTACCTTCCAAACCTTGCAAGGTAAGTAATGGTAAAAATACAATAATAATCACGGTAATACCCGATGTTACCGGTACTGAAACACTTTTCACCGCACGATAAATCAAATGTAGCCTGGGTAATAAAGAGGTTTTTTTCTTATCTGCTAATTGAGAAACAATGTTTTCAACAACAACAACAGCAGCATCAACCAACATACCAATTGCAATTGTAAGCCCCCCTAAACTCATCAAGTTTGCTGACAAGCCAAACTGTTTCATCATCATAAACGTAATCATTGCTGATAATGGCAATACCAATGCGACTGTTGCTGCGGCCCGAATATCACCTAAAAATAATAGCAACAATACTAAAACTAATAGAGTCGCTTCAATTAAAGCCTTACTAACACCACCAATCGCTTTTGAAACTAAGTCTCCACGGTTATAAAACACCTCAATAGTGACATCATCAGGAAGACTTGAAGAGATTTCTGCTAATGTTTTCTCGATATTTCTAACTACATCACGGGCATTTGCACCTCGCAATCCTAGAACTAAACCTTCAACCGTTTCACCCACACCATCTTTGGTGACAGCGCCGTATCGAGTGAGACTGCCGATGCTGACATCAGCCACATCAGCTAATAAAACAGGTTCTGTTAAATGAGGTCTAACAACAATTCTTCGCAAATCATCTAAGGCTTGAATGCTACCTTCTGCCCGAACAATTAGCACTTCCTCACCATCATTAAGGCGACCAGAACCATCATTACGGTTATTTGATTCAAGTGCAGCTTGCAGTTCAGCCAAACTAATATTTCTGGCTAATAACTTTGATAAATTAGGGGTTACTTGAAATGTTTTTGCCAATCCACCCAGTGAATTTACATCAGCAACGCCCGGAACACTTCGTAATGCAGGACGAATAACCCAATCAAGTAATAAACGACGATCTATTAAGCTCATCGAATCACTTTCAATCGTAAACATAAACATCTCACCTAATGGTGTTGTCATCGGGGCTAAGCCACCCGTAACACCTTCAGGTAATTGATCACGCAAGTTAGCTAAACGTTCAGACACTTGCTGACGAGCCCAGTAAATATCCGTTCCTTCATCAAAATCTACCGTAATATCGGTTAAACCATATTTAACAACTGAACGTAACATTCTCTGATTAGGAATGCCCAGCATTTCAACTTCAATCGGTGAAGTAATTCGTGCTTCTACTTCTTCCGGAGTCATACCCGAAGCTTTCAAAATTATTTTAACTTGTGTAGATGAAACATCGGGAAAAGCATCAATGGGCGTTTCATTAAAGGCACGCCAGCCACCACCAATCAAGGCGACGGTAAGAAGTAACATCAACAAGCGTTGTGTTAAAGAAAACTGAATTAATTTAGCCAGCATGTTTTTTATCCCTATCTAATCAATATGCGGCTTATTCGCCACCCATACCAAGCCAAGCGGCTTTAAGAGTGGCAGTACCAACAACAACAATACTTTGCTGCATTGATAAATCACCTTTAATGATGATCTTGTCACCATTGTCCTTAACAATTTCAACAGGTTTATACATAAAACCATCATCAGTCTGCACAAACACTGCTGACTGGCCTTTATCTCTAAATACAGCTGAACGTAACACTTCAAATTGAACATCTGACGATTGCTGAATGAAACACACTTCTAGAAATTCCCCCGGTGTTAATTGTTCTGTTTTTTGACTCACTTCTGCACGTACTAAAACACCTTGATCGGCAGCGTGAACCTCACGCCCTACAGCAATAACCTTCCCTTCAATTGATTTATTACAAACAACTAAGCGGTCATTAATATTAACTTGATTCGCAATATCTAAAGGCACATGCACCTCTAACCATAATGGAGATAATTGAGCGATTTGATAAAGAGGATCAGCGGCTGTTAACCGCTGACCTGCGGTTGCAAATTGTTTCATTACCACCCCTGCTGAATTAGCAGTTACGGTTAAATGGCTATTTAGTGACCGTGTTTTATTAAGCTCTTGAATAGATTTCCTATCCATCCCCGCTAACTCAAGCGACTTTAGATACATCGCAACTTCCGTATTATTTTGTTGATAAACGGTCTGTGACTGTCTATATCGACGTTCAGCAATAATGCCTTCCTCAAATAAAGACTTATCTCGTTGCATTTCTTGCTTTGCTTGTGACAAGGCACTTAATGCCTGTAAATAATCATTTTGACTGCTCAATAACTGTGGGCTATTTATCTGTGAGAGTGCTTGTCCAGACTTGACTCGATCTCCCTCTGCAACCAACATGATTTCGATAACACCATCTTGAGGCACACTAATCACCCGCTGAGATTTATTTGGAATAGTCACTTTTGCGGGTAGTTTATTGCTAAGTGATTCTGTCACCGCTCTAAGCTGGCTAACTTCAACTCCTATATTAGCAATTTCAATATCACTTAATTTTATGAATTCATCGGCAAACACAGGTAATGTTAACGTCAGGAAAAATAGGCCATTTAGGTATTTCATTATGCTGTTCTCTTTATTTTAATCATTATTTATTATTGTTCTTATTTTTTTTATAACCGGTAATCATTGCTTTAACTAAGTTTTCATTTTCTACCTTGCTTGAAATAATCACCCCAATTATGTGGGAAAAAATCAAAAATACAGTGAAGTTTGCAAAGAACTCATGTATTTCTTCCCAAAAGTCTTCTGAGTCACTATCTTCGTGATTATTATCTTTCTCATCTATCGGCTTAGATGCATTAGCTGTCGATATGAAATAGCCTGTATTTATTTCGGCTAGAGGACCATATCCCTCTACTCCATACACTTTTAAGCCACTGACTGAAGTCATCACTAAGCCAAGCAATAATGCGATAACCATCAATCCGCCCAAAGGGTTGTGACCAATATATGGTTTTACTTGACCTCGCATTAATCCTTTTGCATGAACTAGTATTTCCGTAGGACTGTAGATAAAATCTTTAAATCGAGCATGTTTACTGCCAATAAAACCCCATACAATTCGCAACAAGACTAATGCTAAAATGATATATCCCGCATATACATGCAGTTCGCCTTCATCTTCACCCGTCCAATAAGCGATGATAAATGACAAAACTAATAACCAGTGAAATAGTCGAATACCGATATCCCATACTCGTTGTTTTGAATATTCCATAACGCATCTCCTTTACATATGATGATTATAGAATATGAGTAATTTTGCACTGTGTATATCGTATATTTGTCCTATAATGAACGTTATAGAGCATATGTCCCATGCCTATTTACAGCTTAATTGAAGGAGTAATCGTGTTTAACATCAAATCAGTGGCAATAATCGGCATCTTATTAATTGTAGTCGCCTCGAATGCATTTGATCTATACATTGATTACACAACTAATGAATCGACATGGCATATTGTTGAGGAAGGTATTGTAATTACACTAGCTTTAACGTTAATTGCTTATTTAATTATTAATCTCAAACAGCATTCAATAAATTTACAAGACTTACGACAAGAGCTTAAAACAACAGAACATTCACTAGAAGAGTCGAATACACGAATTCATAACGCTAGAAAAGAATATAGCCTTGTGATTCATCAACAATTTGTGGATTGGCAGCTGAGTCAAAGTCAGCAAGAAATAGCCCTGCTACTTTTAAAGGGCTTGAGCTTTAATGAGATTGCTGCCATACGGGAAACCAAAGAAAAAACAGTCCGCCAACAGGCATCAGAAATCTATAAGAAATCAAATGTTGTCGGCAGACATGCTTTTTCAGCTTGGTTTTTTGAGGACTTCTTGAACTAATTTATTGCAATACTGGCCTAGCATTTACAGCTTGTAAAGGTCTATTGTTAGGCTCGCTTAACACTTCTTCAAAAGCCACTATTTGTGCTTTAGATATGGTGACAACATCTTTCATCACTAACCAACGTACGCCTTCTGAACATGGCGGCGTTGTTAATGAACCATTAAAGCGGTAATAGTTTCTATGATTAGGTAGCAACTTATCAACATTAATTCTTTCTGAAAGAGTTAATTTTTCACCCGGTTGAGTAGGCATAACTGCCCACAAATTCTCAAGCATTTTGTCTTGAGGAGCCATGACCGCCACAACAACTTTATCTCGAAATTCATCCGTATGTACTTGAAGTACTTTTTTCGGGCTACCCTCTTCATACATAACGGCTACAACAGCTAAGTCCCCGTCATTAGAAGCATGAACAAAATGTGCTTCCAATGGATATGAATGTCCATTTATATGATTTTCACTGGGTGCATGAAAATGGACTTGTAGTAAGTTAAATATTTTCCCATCAAGTTCGATTCGACTTCCTTGTTCATAATTCACTTGAATTGTATGACCATTATTAATGATCTCATTACCACCTGTTTGGTAATTGAACTTAATAGGTGTTAACTCAGCTTCTATAAATCCAGTTAAATTGATCGGTGATTGGTTTTTACCTGTGCATGCAAAATTATCAGCCGTTAAGCTAGCCCAATTCTCTGGCCCTTCATGTCCAGAATAGCCCCAATGAATATCACTTTCCGCATACACGGTTGTTATTGATGCTACAGCCAATGCTAGTAGTAATGATTTTTTCATCTCGTATTCCTTATTAATTATAGTCACGATGCATATCTTATTGAGTTTCAATAGTTAGTAAAAGTCGAATATAACTTCAATACCCATCGTTAAATACGAACTAACCTACTTGTAATTAACTATAACCATAAAAAAACCCGACACAGGTGCCGGGCTTCTTTATTAAGTAAATAAGGAGCTTATAGACTAAATACGCTTAAAACACCCCCTAAGTTAGTCCAGCTAGATAGCGCTTTGTAAGCACCTACCGCACCAAGACCATCAGAGTCGTTTTCTAAGCTAGGAATAGCCATACCGATACCAGCCCAACCACCTACACCCGAAAGGATAGAGATGAACTGCTTACCTTCATGCTTGTAAGTATTAACGTTACCGATAATACCTGAAGATGTTTTGAATCTCCAAAGCTCACGACCTGATTGTGCGTCTACCGCTTTGATGTAACCTTCTAATGTACCGTAGAAAACAACATCAGAGGCTGTTGCTAACGCACCAGACCATGCAGAGAAACGTTCTGGGTTAGACCAAACGATCTTACCAACACGTGCATCCCAAGCAATGAAGTTACCTAAGTGTGTGCCACCTGGAGCTGGGTACATGTTTAATGTAGCACCAATATACGGTTGACCAGAAGTGTATTCAACTTCAAATGGTTCGTAATCCATACATACATGGTTTGTTGGAACATAGTACAAACCGGTACGTGGAGAGTAAGCAGCAGGCTGCTGATCTTTAGAACCTAAGGCAGCAGGACAAATACCTGTTGTGTTAACGTCAGCACCATTACGTGCTGTTGAGTATTTAGCGACACGATCATGAAGACCTGTTTTAAGGCTTACACCGTTAGACCAGTTAACAGCTGGATCGAATTTTTCAGCAACTAAAAGCTCACCCGATACGCGGTCCATTGTGTAACCAAAACCGTTACGATCGAAATGCACTAACGTTTTACGCATTTTACCGTTTATTTTTTGATCTGCTAAAATATTTTCATTGATACCATCGTAATCCCACTCATCGAATGGCGTCATTTGGTATACCCATTTAGCCATACCCGTATCTAAATCACGACCGAATAAAGACATAGACCATTTATTGTCACCAGGACGTTGAGCCGGGTTCCAAGTTGATGGGTTACCGGTACCGTAGTAAAACATGTTTAAATCAGCATCGTAAGAATACCAACCCCATGTTGTACCACCACCGATTTTCCATTGGTCGCCTTTCCAAGACTTCAAAGAAGAGTCTTTTCCAACAGGTTTAAGCATAGACATCGTTTTCTTAGGATCAACACCCATTTCAGCATCAGGACCTGTGCTGTAAACTTGCCATTTTTCTGCGCCATCTAAGCCGTAAGCTTTGATGTAACCACGTACACCAAACTCACCACCAGAAATACCCACTAGTACTTTATCTTTAAATACGTGTGGAGCAGCGGTAGAAGTAGCACCACGTTTAGGATCATCACGTTTGTGAGACCAAACTGGTTCACCCGTGTTCATATCTAGAGCAACTAAAACTGTATCAGCTTGTGCTAAGAAGATTTTACCATCAGCATAAGCTAAACCACGGTTAACGGTGTCACAACACATAACAGGAACAGTTTCATCGTAGTTTTGTTTTGGCTCATATTTCCATTTGATTGCGCCGTCATTGTTTAAATCTAAAGCGAATACTAAGTTAGGAAATGCAGTATGTACATACATAGTACCGTCAATAACTAAAGAGTTACCTTCGTGACCACGTAAAACACCTGTTGAGAATGTCCAAGCCATTTTCAAATCAGCAACGTTATCTTTGTTGATTTGTGCTAGTTTGCTGTAACGTTGGTTGTTGTAGTTACCTGCAGCAGATACCCAGTTGTTTTCGTTTTCTTGCATTATTCCGATTTCATCGGCCATTGCTACACCAGTAGCGGCTAATGCCATCATTGCAATTGATAATGTTTTCAGCTTCATTAGTATTCCCTCAAATATTATTAGTTAACCCCAGTGCTCTTTAATCTCACTGTAGGTAGCAGTAGCTTATCTTGCTTAGCTATTACAGGTCATCAGGATTAGTTCATCGAAATTTCAGGACTTTTTCCCATTGCAAAAATAAACTTTACATATCCTACAATTTACTCAGGCTTTCTTTTAATGATCAATGACACCATATTTCATGGCTATACGAACTAATTCTACTGGCTGAGTAACACCTAATTTATGCTTTAGTATCGTTTGATAATTAGCAACTGTTTTTCGGCTTATACTTAACCGATTGGCTATAGCTTCAACCGCTTTCCCTTCAACAATTAATCTAAATATTTCAAACTCTCGAGATGATAATCGTTGGATTATATTTTCAGTGCCTGAAGTACTTTGAATAGCGATTTTCTGTGCTAATACAGTACTTAAAAAGTACTCTCCCTTGGCAATACTAGCAACGGCATTGACTAAGTTATCATGTTCTTCAGACATTGCTATATACCCCATAGCACCAAGAGACAGAGCTCGAGTTGCAAAGGTTATATTTTCATCCATTGAGAACATAAGTACTTTTGTAACCGGATCTCTAGCTAAAATACGCCGAAGCGCTTCGAGACCTCCTATACTAGAAATGGTAATATTCATTACAAGCACATCAAACTTTAAACTAGAAGATGCCTGATATGCGTTCTCACCGCTACTCGATTCACCTACAATAATATTATTATCTTGATTGGCAAGTACTCTAAAAAGTCCTGCTCTTACTACAGGATGATCATCTGCTAATAAAATACGAATTTTTTTCAAAATGTCCTTCCCCAAGTCAATAACTTAATCAGTCAGAGTTTTACAACTGAACCGTGATAATAATTGGAATTGAATTAATTCGAGATCAGGGCCAATAAAAGGTATTACTCATCATAGCCATCTTAAGCGAACCAAATAGTTAGTAAAAGTCGAATATAACTGCTAAACTCTTCGACAAATACGAATGAAGGTTATTTATGGTTAACTATAAACATTTACACTATTTCTGGATGGTAGCAAAAGAAGGCGGCATTGCTAGGGCGAGTGAAAGACTACATATCACACCGCAAACTATCAGTGGGCAAATCACACTTTTAGAGTCTCATTTCGGGGCCGATCTATTTAGTAAAGTGGGTCGAAATATAGAGCTCACGGAAACAGGCCGATTAGTATTAAAGTTTGCAGATGAGATTTTTTCACTTGGTAGCGAACTTGAACAAATGATGCATCATTTACCTGAAGATCGACCTCAGCAGTTTAGAGTCGGCGTTGTTGATGTTGTTCCCAAATCTATCGCCCACAAAATTTTATTACCCGTATTAAAACTGTCTGATTCAATTCGTATAGTATGCCGAGAAGCAGACCTAGACACCTTACTTGCAGAACTAGCTGTACATCGTTTGGACTTGGTTTTAGCCGATCGCCCTATTCCATCTACAGTAAGCACTCGCGGATTTAGCCACAAACTAGGTGAATGTTCTGTCAGTTTTTTTGCTACAGAAGAGTTGCAAAAACAACTACAAGGCGACTTTCCAAATAACCTTCATGGCGCCCCAATTCTGTTACCTAGCCGCGGCAACCAGCTTCGAGCAGATATTGATCAATGGTTGGATAAAAATAGACTCCACCCGAGAATAGTTGGCGAGTTTGATGACAGTGCATTGATGAAAGCATTCGGTCAAGAAGGTGCGGGCATCTTCATTGCTCCGAGTGCCATTGAAGAAGAAGTTATGCATCAATATAACGTCAAAGCTATCGGTCAAAGCCATGAAGTAAAAGAATCTTTTTATGCTATTTCAGTAGAACGAAAAATAATTAACCCTATTGTTTCAGCCGTTATGGAATCAGCGAACAACTCTCTATTTGCCAAGGAAAAATAAAGATATGAGTGAAAACATACAGTCCAAGTTTCAAAGAAAGAAAGGTGTTTACCTAGCACCTTGGGAGAAAAGGTTCGACAAAATTCTTAACCCTTTCGAAGAGTTTATCCATCGTCAAACGACCAGTGGTTTATTGTTAATGGGAACGGCAATTTTGGCTTTATTTCTTGCTAACGGTCCATTTGCAGAAGCTTATTTACATATTCTTCACACTCCAGTTAGTTTAGGAGTTGGCAGCTGGAAAGTAGAAATGACACTGCACCATTGGATTAATGATGGTCTTATGGCTCTCTTTTTCTTCGTTGTAGGTTTAGAACTTAAACGTGAAATCTTGGTGGGTGAATTAGCGACACTACGCAATGCAATGCTCCCAATTGCTGCTGCAATTGGTGGCATGGTTGTTCCAGCATTAATCTACTATATGGTTAACCCTAGTGGCGATGCGGCTAATGGTTGGGGAATTCCAATGGCAACGGATATTGCCTTTGCTATTGGTGCTTTGGCACTGCTAGCAAACCGTGTTCCTAAAGCATTAATCACCTTTCTTGTTGCTTTAGCAATTGTCGATGATCTTGGTGCAGTCATGGTTATTGCTCTGTTCTATACTGAAACAATTATGGTTACCCCACTCTTTATTGCTGGTGGATTATTTATGTTGCTACTTGCATTTAATATGTTTGGTATTCGTAAAACACTACCTTATTTTATTGTTGCAGTAGGTCTTTGGTATGCATTATTACTCTCTGGTATTCACCCTACTCTAGCCGGTATTTTAGGTGCAATGTCAGTTCCAGCCATCCCTAAATATGATCCTAAACGTTTCAGCACTCATGTAAAAGGTTTAATGAAAATTTTTGACGCGAATCATAAACCGGGAAAAAGCATTATGACTAATGATTCCCTTGCTGATGTCGTGCATAAATTAGAATACAGTGTTGATAGTGTTGGCGTACCTCTTCAACGGTTAGAACACGCATGGCATATGCCTGTAGCATATTTAATCATTCCCGTATTTGCCCTAGCCAATGCAGGTATTCCAATATCATTAGGCTCTTTAAGTGATACGCTATCTCACCCTGTTATGGTAGGTGTTTCTCTAGGTTTAATTTTGGGTAAATTTATCGGTATAACAGGGGTAAGCTGGTTAGTACTTAAGTTAGGTATTGCTGAGTTACCTAAAGATACACGCTTTACTCAGATTGCAGGGGTATCATTATTAGCAGGTATCGGATTTACCATGTCTATCTTTGTTGCCCAACTTGGCTTTAGTCACAATGAAGAACTATTACTGATGGCTAAGACGGGCATTCTTCTATCATCATTACTGGCTGGGATTGCAGGTTATATTTGGCTTTATGTGGTGAGTAAACCTGTAAAACCGAACAACTAAGATCAAGACAAAATGACATGCCCGTGACTATTCAATATACAGTGATTCATTTTTCGTCATCCCCGCGAACGCGGGGATCCATGGGCAGTGAAACTAGCCACTATCGTTGGATTCCCGCGTTCGCGGGAATGACGGGATTTTTTTAAAATATCTGAAAACTGACTTCACTTATCATATTGGATGGTCACTGGGTTATTAAGCTAGTTGTGATTTTACCTGTGTTTCATCTTCATCACTTGATGTCAAAGTCACAAAACCAATATCTTCCATAATTGCATATACCGATGGTAATACCAGCATAATTAATAGTGTTGAAGTTAACATACCAAATACAATACTGGTCACTAAAGGTACTAAAATTAAAGCCTGAGTGCTCGTTTCAAACAATAATGGTGCCATACCTGCAACAGTAGTGGCAGACGTTAAGAAGATGGCTCTAAATCGATCTCGTACCGCTAGGCTTGCAGCATTATGAAGAGATGAGCCTTCTTCGATATGATGTTTAACAAACACAACTAACAAAATAGAGTCATTAACGACAATTCCTGCCAATGAGACAAAGCCGATCATACTCGGCAATGTAAAGTCTAAGCCCATTAACAAATGCCCCCAAATCGCCCCGATCAAAGCCAATGGAATATTGAGCATAACAATAGCGGGCTCACGGTAATTTTTGAAGATTAAACTCAGTAATAAAAATACACCTAGTGCGCCTAAACCAAAGCCAGATAAGATCGACATTCTTGTTTCAGTACCATTCTCAACTTCACCTTTGAGGTTAATAGTAATTTCTGGGTAACGATCTTGTAAGCCTTGTAGAAAATCTTTTTCTGTACCAGCAATTATTTCTGAGGTATTAGCAATAGCCGCATCCACTTCACCAAAAATAGTGACTGTACGCTGGTGATTAATTCGCCCTATACGAGCAAAACCACGCTTTTCTGTTATCGTCGCTACACTACTTAAAGGTATAGCAATGCCTTTATTAGAAAACACCGTCAGATTATCAAAGTCATATAGCTCTTCTGTAGATTTACTATCCAGTTTAGCAATAATTTCATAGGCTTCTCCTCCCTGATAAACCTCACTAATTTTTGCACCTTGATATGCTGAACGCAGTTGTGATGCAATACTTCGAGCATCAACACCCGCAGCTAAAGCACCTGGCTTTAATTTGACAGTAAACTCTGGTTTGCCGGGACGTAAGTCATCTAACAAATTAGACACGCCGGCATAACCACGAAGCCAGTTTTGCAGCTCCCATGATGCTTTTGATAAGCGAGCTAAATCATCACCACTTAGCCGAATTTCAATTGCACGTCCTGCGGGACCCACTTTGGGTTCTTTGAATTGAACATCAATAACACTGGGGAGATCACCACTGTTTTTTCGCCATAAGCTAGTCAACTCAGCCATATGAGTATTGCGTATTTCTGTACTCAATAAATCAAGGTTAATCGTTGCTAAATGTGTCCCCTCGTATCATCCCAACTGTATCAATTATTAACTATCAAACTAGCTTTTAGTCGATACTATCCAGTGGCAATTGGATAAGGAGATAGTGATATTGAGCGTCCCCATAAATTTTAAAATTTGCAAAAAAGTTTAGTGCCTATCTCCTATTTTAACTTCATAAAATGCGAACAGTATCTGGTGCAAAGTCTGACTTTAGCACGAATAGTTACGAGGATGCATAGAAGATGAAATTATCCAACTTTTCCAAGAGAACTTATCAGGAGAACTAAAATGAAATTTGTTGGAGTTGATATATCTAAGGCTGTTTTTGATGTTGCAGTATTAGAAGAACAAGCCTATAGCGACAAGCAATTTAAAAATAACACTGACGGTTTTATTCGTTTAATGAGCTGGTTAAAACCAAGTAAAACAAGCACTGTATTTTGTCTTGAGGCGACAGGAGTATATAGCTTGAGTTTGGCTAAATTTTTGCACGCAAACAAACAAAAAGTGATATTAGTAAACCCGATTAAAACTCACGCTTTTTGTAAAATGGAGATGTCTAGAAATAAAACTGACAAGGCTGATGCACAAAGTATATCTCGTTATGTTCAGCATATCTGTGACAAAGGAGAACTGGAGGAAAGCCTGTTTATACCTAAAGATAAGGACTTTGAAGATCTGCAGTTTCTAGTCACAAGGTTGGCGCAATTAGATAAAAACAAATCTCAAGAAAATAACCGTCTAAAGGTTAGTCAGGTTCAGGGCGCCACCCAATCTATTAAGAAAATGCTTAAGTATATCCAAAAAGAAATCACCCTGATTAAAAGCCAAATAAGTACTATCGTGAGTAAAAATAAAACCCTAAGCAAGCAGGTGGAGCTACTCACCAGCATTAATGGAATTGGAGATCTTACCGCATGGTCAATTTTGGCATACCTTGGCGATATTAGCTTGTTTAATAATTCTAAACAGGTCAGCAGCTATGCTGGGCTTAACCCAAGAATTGAGCAATCTGGAAGCAGTATTCATAAATCAAGTTTGTCTAAAATGGGCAATGCAAGACTAAGAAAATCGTTATATATGCCCGCAATAGTAGCCATGAAGCATAACCCCTTGATGACAAATTTATATAGCAGATTATTAAGCAAAGGCAAGCCTAAAAAACTGGCCATAGTGGCTGTGATGAGGAAATTACTTGTGATTGCCTATGGCGTACTCAAATCAGAAAAACCGTTTGATGTGGGTTATGCAAAATAGGGAAATATTACTTGATTTTTAAGACAGTATCTTTTCTGGCACATCCCCATGTACACCATAAGTAACTTGTACATTTTTAACTAAAGGTTCTGACTCATTTTTATTCAGTTCATTTGTTGTTGTTTCTAATGCCGCTAAGAGAATATCCATAACACGTTCAGTTTCAGCTAAAGGTGTACCTTGAGCGAGTAATATACGAGCAGAAACGGAATTACCTTCAAGATCAGGAAATGCTTTAAACTTCACCGTGCCTGTAGCAATCAAACCAATAGAAAATACCAACATAGCAAGTGCAGTACCAACCGTGACGTAACGGAATTTAATAGCCATATCAGCAGCCCTACCAACACGGTCACGTAATCGGTCAAAAGCCGCTTCAAATTTTTGGCGTAGCTTAGAAGGCTCTTTATGATGAGCATGTTGCAATGAATGCATCAGGTGATGTGGCAACACTAGGAATGCTTCAATCAAGCTAATAGTCAATACAGATAACAATACAACAGGTAAAACACCCAGTACCTGTCCCATATCTCCTTTCATCATCAACAAACTACCAAATAAGAAAGCGGAAGTCAGAAACGATGCTAAGACACCGGCAATAACACGATGTGTGCCATCAATAGCCGCATCTACCGGTGATTTTCCTTTATTGTATTCATGGGCAATACTCTCGGAAAGCACGATAGCATCATCCATTAAAATACCAATAGCCATCAGTAAAGCAACCATTGAAATCATGTTGATTGTGACGCCAAACATCACCATCATGGCTAAGCCACCTAGAAATGAAATAGGTAGACCTAATGCAACCCAAAATGTATAACGCCAGTTAAAAAACAGTAATAAAGCGAGAGTCGCTAGAATTAAACCCTGCCAACCATTTTTCATTAATAATTTGAGTCGGTCACTAACTAAAGCGGTTCCATTTTGAGTAATGGTGAGCTTAGTTCCTTCAGGTAAGACTTTATTTTCATCATCAACAAACGTTTGAATAGCAGCAAACACTTTTAACATATCATCGCTGGTATTTTTGCTGATTTGTAATAAACCTGCTTGCTGACCGTTTACTTCGACTCGCTCTTCTTGAAACTCAAACCTATCTACAACTCTGGCAATGTCTCTAAGCTTTATTTCAGCACCATCGGCCGAGTTGAGAAGTACTAAATTTTCCAGCTCTTCAGCAGATTTTTTAACATTATCAAAACGAATTTGATAAGAGGTCTGACTTCCTTCTAATGTGCCTGCTGGCAAATCTAACGCCTGTGATGTAATTAAATTAGCGATATCCTGCACACTAAGTTGATATTTTAATAATGTGTCAGGATGAATAAGGACTTGTAATTGATGTGTTGAAAAACCATCAACAGTGACGATGGGAACAGCAGGATTAGCTAATAATTGACTACGGTAATGCTCGGTTAATGCTTTTAATTCTGCGCGCGTTAAATTAGTAGAGGTGATGGCAACATTCGCGACCATACTGATTCTACCTAATTCTTTGATAACAGGATCTTCGGTTTCATCAGGAAAGTCAGCAACGCCATCTACTGCGGCTTTAATATCATCATAAAAAGCATCAATATCGCCTTTTTCAACCATTTCCAGCGTGAAAATAGCCATATTGTCACGTGCATCACACGTTTGTTCTTTCAAATAACTAATGCCATCTGTTGCATCTTCTAGACGATTACAAATAGCATCTTCTACATCCGCAGGATTTGCACCTGGATAAAGCATAGAAAGTTGAATTTTACTGGGTTTAATAAGTGGAAATGACTCTTTATTTAGGCTGGTTAAAGAAACTAAGCCGATGGCAATAATAACCATCATTAGAATGTTCCCAGCGGTGGGATGGTTTATAAAATAACGAATCATTAATGAGCACTCATCAATGCATCATGCTCTAATTGTTGCTGATAGTCAGTGGCAGCAATTGGCTTTAGCGGCATGCCTTCCATAACCGGAACAACATCACTAATAATAAGCTTCTCACCTTCTTTAATACCTTTATTCCCTTCTTGCTGCGCGATGACAAGTAACTCCCCTTGACTGAAAAGAACCTCAACCGGACGAATAGCTAAGGTGTTGTCACTAGTTGAAATATAAACGCGACCTTGATGCACCGCCTTTCTTGGTATGACTAAGGTAGGCTTTGCTGGGGCAAAAAGTTCAACCGAGGTATACATGCCTTTTAATAAAGGTGGACGTACGCCAGGAATAATACCTTTATAAGGGTTCTCAACAGCAATAACGAGACCTAAAGTATCTCGTGTAGGATCGACTGATTCACTCAGACGAATCAATTTACCCTTCCAGACCGTTGAGTTATCTAAATCTCCAACTAATCGTACTTGTGTTTCTAACTTCAGATTAGCTAGAGCCGCTTGTAAACTCTCGGGGTTCTGTAAGCTAATTGATTGGACATTGTTACTTGTCATTAATCCTGCAGAAACTAAAGGTCGAAATTGCTGCACGGGAAGTTGAGCGTTAATTTCCACAGCATCAACACCTAATGCTTCAAATAAAATACTACCGGCAGGTGTGAACTCATCTTTTTCAACAGATACGGCCCCTATTCTTGCATCAATCGGCATAATTATTTCAGTTCTACCGATGGTATCTTGACTTTGATTAACCTGACTTTCAGATTGTTTTATTTGTGCTTTAATCGCTGCTCTTCGGCTTGTAAAACTAGCAAGTTTCCCTTCTATATCTTGAAGAGATTGCTCTAAGGATAAAACATTCTTCTGTTCCGAATCTAGTGTAGAACGAGCTATAAGTCGTTTATCCCAAAGTGATTGGAGCCTAGCCTGCTCATCTAACTCGACGCTTAGTTTCTCTTTTGCAATAGCATAAGCTTGTTTTGTACTAAGTTGCTCTGCATCCAATTGTGCTAATGATGATTGACTGCCGGCGAGACCAGCCTTACTTTGATTGAGTGAAATCTCAAAAGTAGTGGGTTCAATACGAAGGACTACCGTACCTTTAGCAATGCTTGCACCTTGTTTCAAGCCAGGATGAATATAACTTATTTTTCCACTAACCTCAGATTTAGTATTGATAATAACGGAAGGCTCAACATGACCAAAAGCGGTGGCTCTTACTCTAAAAGGTATTTTCTTAACCGTTATGACTTCTACCGCTTTAACGGGGTAAGTCGATTCTTCATGCTCTATCGGTGCTTTAGTTTTAACTAAAACAACAACGATCACAATGGCGGATAGTAAAATCAGCGGTAGGGTAAAAAAATGCTGCAGAATTTTTTTCATTTAGACACTCATACATTAGCAAATAATAATATTGAGGCAGTATAGCAGTATACTTAGTTCCATATCTTAAATATGAGTTGGTTTTTCAAAACTATTTTGGGTAAACTTTTCAGCAATACTTTCATGAACTGACAATAAGGCAGGTATAACCAGCAAGACGAGGATGGTTGCAAACATTAAACCAAAGGAAATGGACACAGCCATTGGTATTAAGAATTGTGCTTGCATTGATGTTTCAAACAATAATGGTGTCAAACCTGCAATCGTAGTGAGGGATGTAAGCAATACGGCACGCAACCTTTGCGTTGCAGCATTGATAATAGCTTGTGTTGTTTCTATCCCTTTTTCACGCTGATGTTTGAAAAAAGTAACCAAGATAATTGAATCATTCACCACAATTCCAGATAAACCAAAGATGCCAAATAAGGATAAGATAGTCAGATCGATCCCCATCACCCAATGACCTAACAAAGCCCCAATCAAACCAAATGGAATAGCGGTCATGACAACTAAAGGCCAACCATAAGATGAAAACACCCAAGCCAAAATAAGATAAATTAATGTAAATGCTAAGATAAGCCCCTGCTTCATATCTCCCATTGTTTCAGCTTGTTCTTCAGCGCGACCTTCAAAGCCAAAGCTAACCCCGTATCGTGATGTGATATCAGGTAAAACACCTTGTTTAAGCGTTGCCAATATTTCATTACTATTATTCAGCGATGAATCTACGGTAGCGGTCACATGAATTGCAAGCTTACTATTTGTGTGGCGTAGCACATCAAAGCCACGTCGAGCCTCAAACTCAACCACACTTGATAAAGGTGCACTTCCCCCTTGTGGCAGTCGAATCATAAAGTTCTCTAATGTTGCTATCGTATTACGCTCAGCATCTGGCAACATCACACGCACTTCAACTTCATCATCACCATCTTGAAATATTTGCACAAGCTGACCATCAAATGCAGCTCGCAATTGGCGACCAACATTATTAACGGTTAATCCTAATACTTCACCTTGTCCCTTAATACTATAAATAAGCTGTTCTTGACCATAAGGCATATCATCTTCAATCGCACTCACACCTGTAAACTGTTTCAAAGCTTCAGTAATATCTTGTCCCGCTTGTTTTAAAGTCTCAGCAGATGCGCCGCTTAAACGAATATCAATATCACTACCGGGAGGGCCTGTTCTTCTTTCTGATAAAGTAAACGTCTCAATGCCTGCTGGCAAGGTAATATGTTTTCGCCATTCTCTAATAAAGTCTTTATTTCGTACTGAGCGATGATCAGGAGACACTAGCTCAAGTTGCATCGAACCAAATCGTTCTCCCTTCTGGGCTGAAGACCGACCGGCCGTACTTGCACTACCCAATCGAGTGACTGACATTCCAAGTAATTCTGGCCCTAGTTCTTCCGTTGTTTTATTCAAAGCATCTTCTAAATGAGTCATGAACATAGCTACTTTATAAGGTGGCGTACCCGCTGAGAAGCGTGCATTAGCCGTAATGCTGGTACCTTCAGGTGATGGGAAGAAAGTGAAATGAAGACGACCGCCTGCAAGTAGACCAATACAAATAATTAATAAACCGACAGTAGTGCTTATTGTTACCCAGCGGTATTGAACAACAGCAATAACAATCGGTTTAAATATGTCATCACGCAAATGATTAAATTTTGAATCTAACCACTGACGTACAGGAGGCGGCTTAGCATGTTGAATTTTATGGAAAGCATGACGTAAATGCCCAGGTAATATTAAGAAGCTTTCAAACAGTGATGCAACAATAACGCAGATAACAACAAAAGGTATATCAAACAGTATATTACCCATCACTCCACCAATCATCATTAAGGGCAGGAATGATGCAATCGTCGTTAATGAAGATGATATAACGGGGGCCAACATACGACGTGCCCCTCCTTCTGCAGCCGTTAAGGAGGGCTCACCACTCTGGTAATGTGCCAAAGCATCTTCCCCCACCACAATAGCATCATCGACAATAATCCCTAATGCCATAATGAGGCCAAACATGCTGATCATATTGATGCTGCCACCAAACAGATACATAATCATCAAAGTGGCCATAAATGAAACAGGAATACCCACAGCAACCCAGATAGCAACTCGACCTTGCAGAAATAAGAACAAGATTAAAACAACAAGTACTAAACCACCGAGACCATTTTTGACTAATAGATCCATACGCTCTTTAATCAATTCCCAACTGGCATCATAGACTTTAACGCTAACCCCTCGAGGGAGCTGAGATACATTATCATCTAACCACTGATCTAAAATTTTTGCAGCTTCTAATGAATCTGCATTCTCTGTACGCTGTAATGAAATTTCGACTGCGGGCCTACCCTGATAAAAAACATTCACCTGTTTAGGCATTGGTCTTCGTTCAATGCTTGCCACATCATCTAACAGCAATAATCGACCACTAGTATCTGTTTTAATAGCCAGTTCGGAAAAAGAGTATGCATCTCGTCGTTGCTCGAGACTACGTAGCTGTTTAGCAGTTTCATAATTGCCTATTTCACCAGCAGGTAAATCCTGACTAAGTTCGCTAATACGTTGACTCACATCACCTAAACTAAGGCCTACAGCCTCTAACTGTCGACTACTTAATTGAATGGCAATTTCTTCTTCTGGCAAACCCGAAATACTAACTCTAGAAATTCCCCGATCAAGTAAATCATGTTCAATTTCATGTACTAGATACCGCAATTCATCTAATTGACCTTCTGTCGAAATCAGTAAGGTAGCGACACTTTCATAGCGCGTTATTAAATTGACTTTAGGGATTTCAGAATCACTGGGTAAATTGCGTAATTGATCAACCTGATCTTTAACTTGATCAAGTGCCTTACCCATATCAGTACCTTCAATAAACTCAAGGGTTACAACCGACATGCCATAGGAGGATGTAGAGGTCATTTTATCGACAAAATCAACCACTCTCAGTTCTTGCTCTATCCGACTAGAAATAGAGTCTTCAATATCTTCAGCACTTGCGCCTCGCCATTCAATGCGAACAGTCACAACATCGAGTGCAAAGGTAGGAAAGAATTGTGTATTTAACTTACTTAATGACAACAGCCCGACTAACACCATTATTATCATTAATAGGTTTGCAGCAACCTTGTGTTGAGCAAACAGCCCTATAAAGTCACGTCGATGACTACTCACTCAAGGCCTCAACACGTAAACCGGTAATAGCATTAGGTAACTGAGTACTAACAAGCTGATCGCCTTGACTCAGTTCATCACCACGAAGAAGCAACTGCTTGTCACCTTTTTCAGTTGTATATTCACCAATACGTTCTATTTTCACCGACTCTAAATACCCGTCTTTAAGGCGGTAAACATGATCAAGCCCATATAAAGCATTGAAAGGTAATGCTATAACCTTATCCTGTTGTGCAAGGCTCAATTTAAGCTCTACAAAGGTACCTAGTGCAAGCATTTGTGTGTGAGAAGTAATACTAAACAGCCCATCTATGCCACCACTATCTAATTTCACTTCACCAGATAACCGTTCTAATTTGAAAGAAAGTGCCTGTTTATCAACAATAGCTGTAGCAAATAAAGAATCACCTTGATTGAGCATTTGTTGAACCTGACTAATATAACGCCCTGGTATTTGAGCTCTCACTTCAAGGTTGTCAAGATCATAAAGTGAGAGAAGACTATCTCCAACTCGAAGTCTATCTCCGACCGCTACATTCAATTGCGATAGCCTGCCGCTAAATGGGGCAATAATATTACTTCGCTTAAGATTAACTTCTGCTTGCTTTAGTAATGCTTGCGCCCTCTTCTTTCGGGCATTTAACTGTGCAACTCTAGCGGGATGTTCAGCAATATCATAATTTAGGCGCTTTAATGTTAAAACTTGGCGTTGTTTATTTGCTAAGGCATCATCAAGACTAGATTGCGATGCTAAGCGAGACTGTTCTAGTTTCTTAGATCTTACTACCGCTTTATCAGCAAGCATTAGTAATTGAGTTTCTTGCTCTAATAAACTGTCATCACGCTTAAAACGTTCCTTTTCACTATTAATTAAGGCATTGATTTCAGCCAAATCAGCTTGCTTTTGTTCTAACAGCAGTTGCACATCAATATCATCAAGTTTTATCAATGATTGCCCTAGTTCAACCTCAGAACCTTCTAACACTGAAATTGATACAACATCTGCAGCGAGTGCAGATTTTAACGTTGATTTCCTAGGTGTTTCTATTCGACCATAAAGTGTTATTTCAGGGGATAGTTGTTGAAAGTTAACGGCTACGGTATTCACTCGCCAAACTTTTTCTGGTTTTTGAACAACCATTTTTGCAGGTTTGCTTTGTTTCAGTCCGACAAATGTAGCAACAGCGATCAGCACAATAATAATCGGTAATAAAATACGTTTTGGCAACGTCATACCCATGTCCCTATATTTAAAAGTTCTTAAACTTTATTAATTTCTACTCGATTCCGACCATTCTCTTTTGCTAAATAGAGTGCAGCATCGGCATCAGAAATCGTTCTTTGATAATCTGGGTGTCCAGCATGTAGGGCAGCACCGATACTAACTGTTACGTTAACAGTTGTTCCATCCGTAAGTTTGAACTTAACATTTTCGATTAAAGATCGTATCTTTTCAGCAATAGTCGGTAACTGCTCTTCGGTAATATCTGCCAATACAATCAAGAATTCTTCACCTCCATAACGAAAAGCAAAGTCACCAGTACGAACAGCTTGAGAAAGATGAGTTGCAAACTGCTGTAATATCGCATCACCATTATCATGACCATATTGATCATTAAATATTTTAAAATGGTCAATATCGATATACAAAATACCGTAACGCATTCCTGTTTTTGTACTGCATTCTGTTTCATGACGTAATACAGTTGATAGATACCGTCGGTTAAATAGATGAGTTAAAGAATCACGTCCACTATCGATATCCAGCATTTCCTGAGCAGTATTACCTAAGATCCAAATGACTTTAGTAACATGTTCATTAAGTTCATCAATCAAACGATTAAAATTCTTATTTTGATGATTATGTTGTTCCAACGCTAAAATTTGTTCGACAATATCATTAGCGTCAGAAACGAACTCTACCAATAATATTAACTCCGACCGACCTGTTAAAATAATTGAGCCTTTATGCGTTAACCATAAACCAAAATCAGAATGACGAATAGTTGGAACGGTTGCTATATCAATATCTTTTTCATGTAGTTTAGTCAGTACTCGTCTCGTCCAATCAAGTAATGATGTTCTTAATCGCTCAAAATCAAAGGCTAAACTTTGTGATGAAACATGCATTCGAAACGCTTGTGCATTTTTTTCGTTAACAACAATATCGGTTACATAACTGTCATTAATAAGTGCTGTCATACTATCAACTAGTTGATTCATCAAAATCAAACATTCTGACTCTTCATCTTGGCTTAACTCGGCTTGCTTAATATAGTCAGACATAGTGACTTTTAAAGTTCGCATACCAAAGTTCACCAAACTCATTGGCAAATCAATTCGGGCATGCACATGACCTACTTGAACCTGTTTAACAATGAGCTCTTCAATTTCTGACAATGAGCTACGAGGTGTAAACAACTCAGAAATCCATATTTTCATTGAATAAGATAATCTATGTTCAACTAATTCATTCGTTAAAAATGTAACAGCAGATTCATTTCCAAGCATTACTTGATAAAAGTTCTTAGCAATACTTTCTGAATGCGGCCTAAGTATTGTAGCTAAACGATTTAAGACCTCTGAGTGGGCTTCGCCATAGAGTGCTTTGAGTTCACGTTTATATGTTTCTTGTAATGGTAACTCATTCATATCGACTCTAGCTCCTAAGACTATTTAGATTGACATTCTTGAAGGTATTTAAACAAAATACGAGAGGATTTAGGAGGCTTTTCTGCTTTAGCTTCTTTATTTGCATTTCGAACTAATTGACGAACATGTTGCATATCAAAACTTTCAAACTCATTTCGTAATGTTGACATAACGTCACTATCACCGGCCAGCAATTCATCACGCCACAGTTCTAACTGATGAAATTGTTTAATCTGACCATTATGTTCTTGACGAATTTTTTCAATACTTTCTTTGATGGCATCATGATCTTCATAGACCATAAATCCACCAATGGTGGCAGTTTGTCGTTTTAAAGCCCCTTTCTTCATGTCTTGAGCTTTCATTAGTGCTTCATATAAACGTTCAGATAGATTGAGTTTATCAAGGTCTTTTATGGGTAATTTAAGCAGCTCTTTTCCCAGCTCTTTTAAAGCTAGTAGCTCACGTTTTATTTCAGACTTACTTTTTTCATCTTCCCACTCGTCTTCATACGTTCCCTCTTCACCAAACTTCTTCATGTCTCTGCCTTTACTACCGGATATATCAGCTCATTTTACTTCAATTACGGTGATAAGATCAGTTTAATTGTCGGCTAAATCAGTCATCACTTGCATGATAGTATTGCTATTAATGGATTGTTCTAAGTTATTGAGCTTATTAATCAATGTTTTAATTCGTAAATCAAATAGATTGAAACATTCAGCAAAAGCCTGTCGCTTATCATTGTCAGATCCATCAACGGCAGCAGGATCGGGCTCCCCCCAATGAATATGTTTAGGTTCACCTGCAAAACAGGGGCAGATTTCTTGTGCGGCATTGCCACAAACAGTAATAACAAAATCTAACCGTTTGCCGGAAAACACATCCCAACTTTTACTTGATGGTTCAAAATCGAGATCCAAATGATTAATTTGTTCTAAAGCATAAGGGTTTACTTTACCTGTAGCATGACTACCCGCACTCACCGCTTGAAAGTACTCAGAACCAATCGTATTAAATAATGCCTCGACCATAATGCTACGTGCTGAATTACCGGTACACAACACTAAAACTGTATATTTATGCTGATGATCATTTTGCATTAGTTTTCCTTAGTTAATATTGAATAATAATCACTGTTGATTGTTTGGCTCTCATCACAAAATAGTGCCTTAAATGGCGTATTAAAGTTCAACAATGTATGAGCCACATAAATTCCTGATTTAATTCTTTCTATATACAATGCATTGAAAACAGCAATCATTTTAACGGCCTCAAATTCATCGCTTAGTCCAGAAAAAAAAGTGGCTAAAATGGCACAACACTTTGCCGCGCCTCCTTCTTTTATAACCAGTGGTTTTCCTTGTGAGTCATTGATAGTTAACACTAGTTTATTATCGCTATTAGATGTGCAATTATGCGAATCAATACAGCGAATTAACTGATTGTTTTCCGCTGATTGTTCAGTGATAAGATTAGGCTGATGTCGCTTTAATTGCCGTAATAGTTTTGAAGCTCGATTACGTGTCTGGCTCTCAAAACGAATAATGACATCACTCAGTAAAATGCCTGCTTGGCTAATGATGTCGGCATAATTTCTAGGTATCACATAATGCTGATGAAGACGTTCCCGTTGAACAGGATTGATGCCAATATCATTGACCCAAATAAGCAACCGTACTTTACTGCCCTGTTGTAGGTTGCTTTGATACTGTTCAATACCCAATTTCAAACTCGTTATTTCTGTTTCGGCAAGATGCGATAGCTCTGCATAATCCTCTGCGACACAATAGTGTCCAGCTATTATCAAAACCATGTCATTTTTCATTATTTAGACCGACAATATCGCTACTTTTGCCATACCCTACCTTCAAACATAGCATCGACTTCAGTATCAAAAACATGATTACTGTAGTTGCTTAATGTTTTAACTGATATTGCTAAAATAATAGCGAGTATGTGTTTTTCACTATAGCCCGAGCGAGTAAATTCTGTCACAGCTTCTTGACTTGGTCGTCCTTGAGTTTTAAGCAGATGGTGAGTGAAATCATGAAGTACAGCTAATTTTTGATCTGCAATGTCACTGCCGTCACGAATAGCATCAGTCACCTCTTTTGGAACTCCCGACATCGAATCAGCTAAAACACTATGAGCTGCAACACAGTAATGACATTCATTGTCACGACTTATGGTCAAAAATACGACTTCTTGTTCCACTGGAGTGAAGTCAGTCTGCTCCCTAAAAGCAGCATAACCTTCAAGGTAGGTATCTAATAAACTGGGAAGGTTCACCATGTTTTTATACATATTAGGAATAAACCCTACCTGTTCCACCGCCTTTTCTAGGATCTTTTTTTGATCCGGACTCGCATTTTCTAAAGAGATAGGCAGTAAGTTGCTTTTATATTGCGTCATGGTTTAATCCAGTTTTTTGGGTTTTATAAATTATTTTATAAACTTCAGAGTCATTCGATCACTTTCACCAATCTCTAAATAATATTGCTTATTCTTTTCACCCAAACGTAATGTTGGTGGCAAGCTCCAAACACCTTTAGGATGATCTTTTGTATCTAATGGGTTCGCATTGATTTCTGATGTTGCTTCAAGGACAAATCCCGCTTTCTGAGCAAGAACAATAACAAGGTCTTGATTAAGATAACCTGTTTTATTCATTGTTGTTAGATCTGTATTTGGCACAGAACGGTGGTCAGTTATGCCTAAAATTCCACCAGGTTTTAATACACGATAAAAGGCATCAAACATATTGTCCTGATAGCCACCTTTTAACCAATTATGTGCATTCCTAAACGTTAGGGCAGCATCAACACTTTCATCTTCGCCAAGGCTCCAAAAAGAGGGAGGACCAAATTCAATCACCTCAACCTGACTATATTGATCAGGATTTGTACTTAACCAAGCCTGATATTCTGCTTGCATGTTTTGGCGCCATTTAGGACCTGCATTTAATGGAAATCCTGCCGCAATGAAGTGTCCCTCATCTTTGAGCAGTGGTGCCAAGATCTCGGTATACCAACCCTTTCCTGGCCAAATTTCAACCACAGTCATAGTCGGATTAATGCCAAAAAACGCTAAAGTTGCTTCTGGATGACGATAAGCATCTCTTACTCGATTGGCTTCACTGCGATGCTGATTGTTAACAATTGAAGACAAGAGTGCTTGATCAACGTCAATATCAGCAATAACTTTATTTAACGGAATTATTATTATGAATAAAACACCAATAATCCGACACCAGATTGTTCCGTTCATACTTACTCTCCTTGCTCTAATAAATTTTTATAACTATCAAAAGTCATGGGCCTATAAAAATAAAACCCTTGAATAAGATCACATCCTAAATCTACTAAAATTTGATATTGTCTTTCCGTTTCAACACCTTCCGCAACGACTTCTAAAGACAATTCTTTAGCCAAAGACATAATCATTCTAACTATCGCGGCATCATTTTCATTACTATCCATTCTTGCTACAAACGTTTGATCAATTTTTAAGGTATCAATAGGAAATCTTCTTAAGTAACTCAAGCTAGAATATCCCGTACCAAAATCATCAATTGCTAAACGCACTCCTAACAGTTTAAGTTTGTTCATTGTTTTTATTAGTTTTTCTGGATTATCACTAGCAACTTCTTCTGTTATCTCTAATTCCAATTCAGATGCTGGCATCGATGTTTCTGACAAAATATTAGCAACAAGATCTACAAAACCTGTTTGCACAAACTGCTGGGCAGAAATATTAACCGCCATTCGACCTGGAGCCACTCCTTCCTCAGATAAAGAAACCCAGTGTATGCATGCCGTTCTTAATACCCATTCACCAATAGGTATAATTAAACCACTCTCTTCAGCTACAGGTATAAACTCAGCAGGAGATATCCAACTACCATCACGTTGCCAGCGGAGTAACACCTCACCTCCTGTAAATTTGCCAGAACCAGCACATATTTTTGGTTGAATATTTAAACTAAAATCATTATTATCAATTGCTTTCTTTAAGCCTTGTTCTATATCAAGCCAGCGAACAGCATCTTGAGTTAAGTCTTCACTATACAAACGCACATTCACACCTTCTCGATACGCCTGACGTAAAGCTGCATCGGCATTTTGCATTAACTCTTTCGTTGAGCTCCCCCCCTGAGGATAAATGGTCACGCCACTAGTACAGGGCATAGTTAACTCACCACTTTTAATAGTTAGCGCTGTTGAGAATAGCTCACTGATTTCATCACCTAGTTGTTTCGCCATAGTGGGATTAGAATTATTATTATAAATAATGACCCAGCTACCTAATTCAAAATAGAATAAATCTAAACTACGCTCTCTATTATCTATAGTGAACTGTTCAAGCCGTAACGACATTTCTTTTAATAATCTATCACTCATATCATGTCCTAGTGATGCATTAATTAGATATAATCGTCCAGCCTTAATCGACAAAATACTAAAAGGATTAAATGATCTTTCTGTTTTTGAATCTAATACCTCTTCAAGTAATCTTCGGTTCGGTAATCCCGTTAACACATCATGATTAGCACGATAAATAAGTTCAGATTCGGCTTTTACCCTATCAGTTACATCTACAAGATAGACATAAGAAAAATCAACACCTTCAATATGATGGAAAGTAACAGAAAATACATGGTCACCTAATGGATAATCCTTAGCCTCTAGACATACTGTTGAATTTAATAAATTGCTAAAGTCCTTTCTATAATCATCAGGTAATAGTTTCAAGGGATCTTCATCAAAACCTAATGTTTTCATCAGGTTTGATGCTGCAGGATTAAGATAAACAGCTTCACCATCATTGTTTAACTTTAATATGGGATTAGGATTTTGTTCCGGAAACAACACTAGTTCTTGTTGAATATGATGTTCATAAAATTGTCTTCTTAATACTGTGGCAATAATTATAACAATGACAAGCACAAACAAATTTAACGCTATTTGCCATATCACCATTTTCGAAATAGATGATTTAGTTAAGCTGCTGTGCTGTTGGAATTTTTTGTGTAACCCTTTTCCCCAATCATTTATTAAGTCATGAAATTGCTTACTTACTTGGCTAAACTCTGCTAGTTGTAACCTTAATTTATCCCAGTCTAGCTTGCTATTTTGATTTTGTATCTCATCATCAAATAAAGAAGCAATATTAGATAAATCAGTCAAATACTGATTAGCCTGATGAATATCAAACTCATTCTCTAACGCATGTAAATTGGTATTGATTTTGTATTTATACTCCTGCCATGTGAGTAAATACAAATCCGATTCTGTTGTTTCATAATAACGATATAAAATGAGATCTAACTCTTTAATATTGGTATGTAAAGACGATAAATTATCCAATAGTGGTATTTGTTCATCCACTAATATATCTACTTTGCTAGTGACATCATGAGCAGTATTAGAAATGGTATTGGTAATATATATTCCTATCAATACAACTGCACTAAATACTGCTATCAATAGATAACTAGCTTTATGCCCCGTAGTTAGCATATTGATACCTAATAACCTAAGAGAGGTACTTATCTAGGGGGATGTGCAAACTTGTGGCAATACTGTTAAAACTGCTATAGAGTTCGATAACTTGTTGCATTTCTATGAGCTCAGCATCACTTACCCCCACCATTTTGGCAGCTTCTTCATGGGCAACTTGGCAATAGTCACATTGATTCACTATCGATACGGTTAAGGCAATTATTTCTTTTGTTTTACGATCAAGAGCACGTTGATTGCCCATAATCTGCTTCCATCGTGACCAATTAAGTGCCAGCCAAGCAGGATCAGCATCAGATTGATAACGAAAGAAATTCGGCACCATGCCCATTGTTTGCTTTATTTCAGCAAAAATATCAGCCGTTTTATCATCAACTATTAATTTAGAAGTCGTCATTATATTTACTATTCCTTATTGAAAGGTAAAGACGAACTACAACATGATATGTTACATATCAAAATTCATTAATGATCTTTCTATTTTGATTAACGCTACTCTTTTTCTGATTAAGACCAATAGCCAACGGTAATACAATAAGCTCGACCCTTCGATTGCGTCCTCTATTTTCCAAACTATCATTAGGCACTAACGGCTGTGTATCGGCATGACCTTCGGCAGTAAATTTTTCTGGTAAAAAATGACCTATTTTTAATAATTCACGTACAACAGCTGTCGCCCGTGAACTTGATAATTCCCAATTAGATTCATAGTGAGGGGTATGTATAGGAACATCATCAGTATGACCCGCGACTACAACATTTCCTTTAATATCAATTAATACATCGTGAATTTTATGCATAATAGGTAAAAAACTAGAATTCAAATGTGCATCACCTGATGGAAAGGCTGCTTTGGCTCTGATTCTAATAACGATTCTGTCATCTTGGGTTTCAACATCAACGATTCCCCCCATTATTTCAGATGACATAGCTGCTTTTATTTTTTCAAATTCGTGTTTAATTATTTTATCTTGTTCTCTTTCTGCTTTATTTTGTTCAACTAAAAGACGTTGAAATGCTTTCATTTCATCTTGAGTATCTTGCCGTATTTCTTTTAGTGGTGTTGGTCGTGGCTGACCAGGACTAAATTCTTGAGCAATGATACTTGTTCCTTTTGGAATGGCGTTAGCCTCTATTTCACGTTGAACACCAAAAGCATTATCCAATGATTTAACAACCATTTTATACTTCAGTGCATCCATTTCAGAAAAAGAGAGCAATAAAACAAAAAACACCATTAGCAGAGCCATCATATCGGCAAAGGTCGCCATATAAGCGGGCAGGCCTTCTGGTGGACAGTCACTGTTTTGCTGTTCCTCTTCAAAATCCATAAATCACCTAATATATAAATCTAAATAGTTTTAGGGGCTGTTCTAGATAACTACCCAAGTTCATCTTTAACCCACTTATTCAATTGTTTTAATTGAAGTTTTGGAACGCTGCGTTTAAACTTTGACACATCTAAGACGTTATAGCTTCTCCAAGTATCTGTATAAACAATGCTGTCAGACTTAACTTGCTGCCTAATAATAGGCATTAATGTATCCGTTTTAGCATCACGGTAAAAACCTTGCCATTACGCTTTAATAAACCAAATACAGGTACTTGACCTCCAACACTGTGTCCAATTTACCTTTACGTCTTCCAGCAAAATAACTTTCATCAGCTTCGACTTCACCATCTAGTAATTCAAGGTGTTCACGGTGGTCATATATTATCTGTTGCAGCCGTTGAAAATAGTAACTAACCGTAGACTTCTTTACGTCAACTAAGCTCGCTGCTGTTCGGGCTGTTGATCCCGCTACAAATAGCTCAATTAAGCGACTTTGTTTATACCAACTTAATCTACTTTTTCTCATACTACCATCCTAGATTATTTTACTTATCTAGGACAGCCCCAAACATAATATTCGGATAGGTCTGATTGTGATCAACCATACAATCCTTTTATGTCTATTTAACCTTAACTTGGAACAAGCCCATTGTTCACAGTTTACTAAAACGCTGCCAATCAACAAAAGTATCAACATCCCAATGTTGACGTGTCTGGATGAGATTTAAACCGACCTGTTTGACACGCTGTATAGTTGTACTAAGTACATTTTCATGTCCCCATGTCATATTTAACAATATTTTAGGGTGAGGCTTTTTCATACCTACCATGACATAACCACCATCTTCTGCAGGAGATAACACAACATCGTTATCTGACTGCAAAGCATTAATTGCAAATTCAAAGTCTTCAACCGTTAATGATGGGCAATCACAGCCAATAAGTAATACTTTTGATGAATCTTCTAATGCAGTAGTAATTGCATGGTGCATTTTTTCACCCAAATCTCGACCTTGTTGCATATGCAAAGACACGTCATATTGCTTAGCGCACTGAATAAAAAAAGAATGTTGCAGATCAGGGCTGCACCAAAGCTGAACCTGACACAGTTGAGATTTCGACAATAGTAATAGAATGCGTTGTGCGAGTGTTATATGTACATCAGCAGCTTGTTCAGCACTAAGCTGAGGCATTAGCCGAGTTTTAACTTGCCCTGCATCAGGCGCCTTGCAAAATACAATAATGGCAGTATCAGAATATTGATATCCCTTGTTATTCATTTTGTAGTTTTATAGTGGTCTGTATTTGTCATTGTTTAAATGGCATGAGTAGTAACCGTGACACTACGACATCATCAACATGCTGATATTGAGATAAACCAATGGTCATTTTGTCATGTCCCAATTTGGGTTGGTCGGTATAACTACCAAATAAGCGATCCCAAATACTAATTGAAAAGCCATAATTACTATCCGTTTCTGTTTGAATAACAGAATGATGTACACGATGCATATCAGGTGTCACTAACACTAAACGGAGTACTTTATCGAATGCCAAAGGAAGCTTAACATTACTATGATTAAACAATGCACAGCTACTCAAAATTATTTCAAATACAAGAACAGCAATAGGGTTAACACCTATAATCAAGATGCAAATAGCCTTGTAACACATTGATAACAATATCTCTATCGGATGAAATCTAATCGCAGTACTGACATCTATATCTAAATCGCTATGATGAACTTTATGTAATCGCCACAGCCAAGACCATTGGTGTGAAGCACGATGTTGACCATAAATAGCTAAATCAAGTAGAACAATACTTAAGATAAAAGCTAACCATGACGGTAGTTCAATCAGGTTTAAAACACCCAATCCATGTGACATTGCATAAGTAGCAGCAAAAACGGCAGCCGTTGCAATGGTGAACCGCATTAGTAACGCACTTAAAACAGAAAGCCCTAAATTGGCTAGCCACCGTTTTAGTTTAGGCTGGCTTAGTTGTTTTCGTGGAGAAATCAACTCCCATGCAATCATAATCACAACAACGGCAATAAAAATAGATAAACGGTCTAGTCCTTCCAAAATAATCCCTTTCTATATAATTGTTCTAGCTCTATTGGATCGGCACCCAAGAAATAACGTAAACGTAACCACCACATTAACCTAATCGTTTTAAATATACCAAAACTCAACCATCGCCGACCTGAACTTGTTACTTTTTTTCGACTACAATAGGGTTTGCTCACTTGTTTTAGTTTGGCAGATAACTCAATATCTTCCATTAAAGCAATATCAGCATAACCACCAACTTGCTCAAATAATGATTTTTCTACAAATATTGCTTGATCGCCCGTGGCAATGCTCGTCCAACGTGAACGTTTATTCATTAACCAAGCAACAATGCCCAACATTTTAGCCTTTCCTGATAAGCTGATATCAAATCGCCCCCAACGATAGCCTTTACTCATGGCATATTGAATTTGTTCAATCGCATCATCGGGTAAATAGGTATCAGAATGCAAAAATAATACAATGGGAGCACTTGCCATTGCCGTTCCCACATTCATTTGTATTGAACGCCCCTTATCCGCTTTAATAACGTCATCAACATATGCTGCTGCCAGAGTGGTAGTTTCATCATCACTACCTCCATCGACAAGTATTAATTCACATTGAGGTCTCAATACTTGAAGTTTGGTTAGAAAAGTAATGATTCCCACCTCTTCATTTAAAGTAGGAATGATAATACTTATATCAGGCATAAGTTTATGTCTCAACTGACTTCATCTGGTTAAGTTAAGATCGTCATCCCCGTGAAAACGGGGATCTAACGATAGTGACTAGCTCCAAAGCCCATGGGTCCCCGCATTCGCGAGGATGACAAAGTTTGTGTTCTACACTATTTATCATTACAGAGCTAACAACAGTCTGATTCATCACTACAACACTCATTTGTTCCACTATGTGTGCCGCCTTTTGTCTCACTTGCAGGTCGAATCGTGCCAGCAGGTGAGCACCATGTTTTACCTTCTAACAATGTCTTAGGTGTAATGCCTATAAAGTCTTCGCCATAAACACCTTGGGTCATCAATTCAAATGATCGTGCACAGGTAGCGATACGCTGACCTCGTGGATAGACATGGCCTTCATCATCATAGACTTCAGAATAAGGGCCACGATAAATCACAGCATGACCGACATCTAAACAAGGGTCTGCTTTAGGTTTAGTTGCAGTGATTGTCACCGAACGAAACTCAATACCTTCAACTACTTGCCAAGGCTCACTTTCCCATTTGTCATATGCCACAGCTACAAAGCCCGCTTTAACAAAATCATCTAACATTTCTTGTTCTTGTAATGCACCTGAAATACAGCCACTCCACAAGGTAGGATCATCTTTTAGATGTTGAGGAACAAATTCATCACTTACAATATCCGATATAGCAACACGCCCTCCAGGTTTAACAACACGGAAGATCTCATCAATCATTTTTGCTTTATCACTGTCATGAACAAGGTTTAAAACACAGTTAGAAACAACCAAATCAACGGTGTTATCTTCAATTAAGGGTTGATCCTGAGTTTGTTTTTGCTGCCATGTTTGATGACGAAGTAGGCTTTCAGCATTGTTAATTGGATGCTGTGCTAAATGTTGATCTACTGCATCTAAATCAACCGCTAAATCCTGAATCAGACCTTTCACAAATTCAACACGATTGCCACCGAGTTTTTCTGCCATTTCTGGCTGATATTTTCGTGCAAGCGCCAACATATCATCATTCATGTCTATGCCGATGACTTTACCTTTGTCTCCAACTAACTGTGCTGCCATATAACAAATTTTGCCTGAACCCGCGCCAAGATCAAGCACGACATCACCCTCTTTCACATAACGAGAGGGATCACCACAACCATAATCTTTATCAATGATTTCCTGAGGTAATAACTTTAGTAATGTCGCATCGTAATCAACGGGGCAACACAAATCTGGCTGCATCTCTTCTGCACCTTCTGAATAACGATCTAATACGCTGTGTTCTAATTCCATCTTTGTTCCTTAAATTTGACACATTCCTTTCGGTAACATTGTTTCGAAAAGAAAAATAAGACATTGTTTCATTGCATAGCTTTTAAACTAAAGGTTCTGCTTTCATTTCATACATATGTTAAACCCCCTATAAAATAGTCTATCCATTGACCCTAGTCTTTTTTATTGTTCGGGATTGCATCTACAAGCTGAGTAAGTTGATCTAATGTTTTATCTGCCTTTGATACTTCATCACTTATACGCCGTTGCTTAAACTGCTCATATTCTTTTTCAGCCAGTTGCGTTGCCATTTGATGTGATATTTTACCCACATGGTCTAAAATATCGCGATCATTTAATGTTAAAAACCCATCTAGTTTTTTTAGCCAATCAGCCATTGTCATCGTGATTCGACGCATGGCTTGACCTTCGGCAAAGATAAGGTATTGCTCGACTAAATTATTTAGGCTTTTAAGTTCATCTTCACTAAGATAGTTTTTGGCAGTGACAATATCTTGCTTTCTCACCTTGTCACCGCGCCAATTGGTTAAACCCATATTGTCTTGTTGGCTATTCGCACGTTGATGGATTATTTCGGCGGAGGTATTGCCTGTAATTGCCCAATGTATTTTGTTTTGTACTGTTTTGAAGAAGTTAATGCTGGTTTCTAAAGTAGGGTCATAATCAATACTCGTGGCATAAATTTCGGTGATTTTTTGATAAAAGCGTTTTTCACTGGTGCGAATATCTTGAATACGACGGGTGAGCTCTTCAAAATAGTCAAACGGTTGATCAGGGTTTTTTAAGCGCTCATCATCCAGTACAAAGCCTTTAACAATATATTCTCGCAGTTGCTGGGTTGCCCATTGACGAAAACGAGTGGCTGTTGCACTTTTCACCCGATAGCCTACGGAGATAATGGCATCTAGATTATAATGTTTTAAATTGCGATTAACCTGTCGGGAACCTTCTTGACGAACTACTAAGAAATCCTTAGTAGTTGCCTTTTCATCCAGCTCACCTTCTCGATAAATATTTTGTAAATGCATCAAGATATTTTCTGGCGTAGTAAGAAATAGTTCTGACATCAATCGCTGTGTTAACCACACAGTTTCATTTTGAAACCGTACATCTAGCCGTGTTTCGCCACTGTCTGATTGATAGATGATAAATTGTGATGCATTATTTTCTTGTTCGGTCATTAGTGTGCACACCATTTAATCGTGAATACTATTTGCTCTTTATTCCTTATCGCATTTATTTTTAAGTTCATTTATAACATTCTATCTAGATAAGAAAAAATTACTACACTTTGTTCTAACTGCTTATTAATCAACTGCAATATGATGAGAGATTCATGAGAGTGCACCACCACAACTACTCCCCTGTCCTGCTGTGCAACCATAACAATGTTGCCGTGTGGCAATGTGTTCACCATTAAGTTGCTCCATTATTAGATCCCTAATATGTACTTTCGATGGATGATCGGCCAATGATAACTCAAGCATCTGATTAAAATCACAATCATATACATAGCCTTGCCAGTCGATGCTGATGGTGTTCAAGCACATCACTTGGTCAAGGATATCGGGATTATAATTATCTACTAATAACTGCATATACTCATCGAAGTTGCCTTTGCTAATCAGTGTACTGCCAAAACGTTTAATCGGCATATTAGTAATCGTATATAAATGATTAAACACAATGTCATAGTGTTGCTGCAAATGTACTTTATAACTGTGTTCAAGAGACTGTTGGGCTGGTGGTAAAGTGGGACCTTGTGGATTAAATACTAGATCTAATACCAAATCACTATTTTGCCTGCCATAACCCAAGTCGTTTAAGTGTTTTAGTGCGGCTAAACTCTTTTTAAATACACCATCACCACGTTGTTTATCGACATTTTCTTCTAAATAACAAGGTAATGAAGCAACAACCGTCACCTTATGCTTTGCTAAAAACTCAGCTAAATCTTCATAGCCCTCTTCTTCTAAAATAACTAAATTACAACGATCAATAACGGTAATATTTAGCTCTGTTGCTTTTTCGACAAGATACTTGAAATGAGGGTTCATTTCAGGAGCGCCACCCGTTAAATCTAGTGTTTTTACTGCTGATTTTTTTGCCAGTTCTAATACTTGATCAATGGTTTCTTTGCTCATTAACTCGGTACGTTTAGGCCCTGCATTGACATGACAATGCAGGCAAGACAAATTACAGAGATAGCCTAAATTAAGCTGGATCACTTCAAGCTTAGACCGTGAAAGCTTAGGAAAAGTCGAGTCTTCTAAATAAGGTCGAAGGTCATGCATAATTACTGACTAGCCTCTTTAGCTAACAATCTATGCTTCCGAATCCGCATGATTGTAGTGGTAATCAATGCAAGGATACCTATTAAAACAAAAGACAGAATAACATCTCGATTAAATAGCTCAGCCATTGAATTGACGGTAGACAGAGACTGTCCGAGATTCACCAACACAAAACTAACAGGCAACATGCCAAAGTAAGTACCAATAACATATTGCTTGGTGCTTATTGGGCTAAAAGCAAAAGTCATATTTACAAACCAAAATGGGAATAATGGCACAGCACGCATAAATAGAAGGTAGGAAAATGCATCTTGATGAAGTTTTTCCATAAGCTTCCTTGTTGAATCATTTTTTTCTAAACGACTTCGAGCCCAGTCAGCAATAAGATAACGTGCAATCCAAAACACCAGTACAGCCCCAATTGTTGAAGCAATGGTAGCAAGTAAAACCCCATGCCAACGCCCAAACACAAAGCCAATGGCTAATGACATGATTGCAGCGCCAGGTAGGTTCAAAACAGTAGATACAATATATATTGCACCGGTTATTAATAGTGCTTGCCAGTAATTCTCATTGGCATAGGCCAATAATTCATCTTTATGTTGCTTTAAACTTTCAAAGTTTAAATAGTCTTGTCCACCATTAATAAAAAACAGGGCAACAAGGCTTAATAAACCTGCAACAATAAGTAATTTTTTTATCACTAATGTGTTCCTCTTAAACCAAACAAACGTTTAATCCATTTTTTACGATTGGGGGTTAATGCTTCTTTCATTCTTTGGTCTGCAACACGACGATTAATGTGGGCTAATGTCGGGTAGATATGAATGGTATTGCTTAATGCTGACACATTGAGTCCTTGCGAAAGTGCCAAAACATATTCAGCAATCAACTCACCAGCATGAGGGCCAACAATACATGCACCTAATAATTTACCTTTTGGTGTGGTGATTATTTTTGCCATGCCATGTGTTTCACCCTCAGTAATCGCACGATCATTTTCATCAAAAGGAAACGTATAAACCTGATATTTAATACCTGACTCTTCAGCCTCGCGTTCTGACAAGCCAACTCGTGCAAGTTCAGGTGCAGTAAAAGTGCACCATGGAATACCTGTTGTTTGCACTTTAGCAGGTAAATGAAATAAAGCATTTCTTAATACAATACCAGCTTGATGTTCGGCCATATGGGTAAAAAGGTACGGACCTGCAATATCACCACAAGCATAAATTCGTTTATTGCTGGTTCGTAAACGTGCATCAACAACTAAATGCCCATTATCGGTCTCAACACCCGCTTGAAGCAAGCCAAGCTTATCAATATTTGATTGGCGACCTGTTGCAATTAAAATATGTGACCCTTCGACTAAGTTTGATTCGTCATGGTAATCACCTGTTATCTCAACACAAACACCTTGATCTGTTTTTTCTATCTTTTTAACCAGAATATTCAAATGTAAATCAATACCATCGGCAATAAATTGCTGTTTTACGACATCACTCATATCAGCATCTTCAACTGGCAAGAGAGCAGCATTGCTGAGTAAGGTTACTTTTGAACCTAAACGAACAAAACTCTGTGCCATTTCACAACCAATTGCACCACTGCCGATAATAATTAAATGCTCAATAGTCTCAGTCACATCGAAAATAGTTTCATTGGTTAAATAAGTAATGCTATCCAATCCCGAAATAGGAGGGATGAATGGTCTAGAACCTGTTGCTAACACAAATTTTCGAGCGGTTATTTCACGTCCATCAACCAATAAACGATCTTCGGCAATAAACTGTGCTTCGGCAAACACCACTTCAACGCCCATTGCACGAAACCGTTCAGGACTATCGTTGGGTTCTATAGTTTTAATAACCTCAGCAATACGTTTAACCACATCCTTTTGATTAACACGGTTAAGTTGAGCCGAAATGCCAAAACGGTGAGCTGTTTTCACCGTATTAGCCACATGAGCTGAATGTATCAGTGTTTTACTGGGTACGCAGCCGGTATAAAGACAGTCTCCACCCAGCCTATGCTTTTCTATAAGGATGACTTTGGCACCTAATGATGCAGCACCTGCAGCGGTCACTAAACCAGCTGCACCACCACCAATAATGCAGAGGTCATAGTCTGTTTTTCTCATTTATTTAAGTCATCCTTAAAAGTCAGTCATTTAACCATTAGATGCAGTCATCACACAAATGTTACAGCTTCTATTCCTATTAAATATCTATATTAGCTAACATATGATTTTTAAAGCTAAATATAACTTCATTAACTTAATAGTTTGTAACATTAAAGATTCCTATCTGTCTTTTAAAGTATGAATGAATACTAAGGAGATGATATGTTTTCTTTTGGTAAATGGCTAAACCAAGTTATAACGAATTGGTTGATATATGAACCTTCTTTGAGCAAAAATAGCCCGTCATTAACCAATTTTGAACGATTGTGCGATGAGATTCGTCCAGGAGACATCATTCTCGTTGAAGGTCGAAGCCGGGCCAGCAATATCATCAAACAAATCACTCAAAGCTCTTGGACTCATTCAGCACTTTATTTAGGCAATTATCACCAATTAAATGTCGCAGGTATCGCTCCAGACTCTTTAGCTCACTTTGCATCCACCCCACATACTGATTTAATTATAGAGGCTCTATTAGGCGAAGGTACTATCGTTACTCCTTTGAGTAAATATAGGAAAGATCATATGAGAATTTGTCGTCCTCGTAACTTAATGATTACTGATCGTAATAAGGTTATTCATCACACTCTCAACAAATTAGGCCATCAATATAATGTTCGGCAGCTATTTGATCTAGCCCGATTCCTATTACCTTATAGCCTTATTCCTGGTCGATGGCGTTCTAGTCTATTTCATTACCGTGCTGGAGAATCAACTCAAACAATCTGCTCATCGATGCTAGCAGAGGCCTTTATGGCTGTTCGTTATCCGATATTACCCGTTGTTGAACACACGGAAGATGGTTTGCGTTTTTACAAACGTAATACCAAATTATTCACTCCAAAAGACTTCGATTATTCACCCTATTTCGACATTATCAAATATCCATTTATAGGTTTGGATGAAATTGCGGCATACCGTTCTTTACCTTGGGATGAAGATGGTTATGTCTGTAATGAACAAGGAGATTGCTATATCCCTATAGCAAACTCAGACACTCAATCTAAAGATGTTCAAGGAGTATGAAATGAAGCGTTTATGGATTTTACCAATATTAATTAGCTTGGCTATGATGTTACTTGTCATTGGTTATACTTTGTCTGCACTCATCCTTTTTATTGCTTGCTCAGCAATTATCATAGCCACAGATTTACGTAAAAAACTCATTATTAAACCGTTATTTACTGCATTTTCTCATGCTATGCCTCCATTATCGGTCACTGAAAAAGAAGCACTTGAATCTGGCTCAGTTTGGTGGGATGGTCGGTTATTTAGTGGCAAACCTAACTGGGAATTTCTTTTAACAAGTGCTCGCCATGAATTAACCGTAGAAGAGCAAGTATTTCTTGATGGCCCTACCGAACAATTATGTGAACAACTTAATGATTGGGAAATAACACATAAAGACCGAGACCTACCAGAACATATTTGGCAGTTTCTTAAAGACCAACAGTTTTTTGGCCTGATCATACCTAAACAATATGGTGGTTTAGGTTTCTCCCCACTGGCACATTCTGCAATGGTAATGAAAGTGGCTAGCCGCAGTCTGACAGCCGCTGTTACCGTGATGGTACCCAACTCACTTGGGCCAGCTGAATTGTTATTACATTATGGTACTGATGAACAAAAAGACTATTATCTGCCGCGTTTGGCGAGTGGTGAAGATATCCCTTGTTTTGCACTAACAGGACCGGAAGCCGGTAGCGATGCGAGTAATTTACCTGATAAAGGTGTCGTTTGTCGTCGACAATTCGAAGGTGAAGAAACAATAGGGATTGTCATTAATTGGGAAAAACGCTATATCACACTTGGACCTATTGCTACTCTTTTAGGTTTAGCATTTCATCTTTATGACCCCGATAAACTGATAGGTGACAAGGAAGATATTGGTATCACTTTAGCTCTAATTCCTACCGATACTGAAGGTGTCAATATTGGCCGTCGTCATTGGCCAATGGGTATGGCCTTTCAAAATGGACCTAACTGGGGCGAGGATGTATTCATTCCAATGGATTGGGTTATTGGTGGGGTTGACCATGCTGGTGAAGGTTGGCGAATGTTGATGGAATCATTGGCAGCAGGTCGATCTATTTCTTTACCTGCATTAAGTGCCGGTGCAAGTAAATTAGCGGTTCAAACAACGAGTGCCTACGCCCGTATTCGAGAACAGTTTCATATGCCTATCGGAAACTTTGAAGGTGTCGCTGACGTACTGGGTCGTATGGCAGGACTGACTTATATGGTCGATGCAACACGTATCACCACGGCACAAGCAGTGACCGATGGTGAACGTCCAGCGGTATTATCTGCTATTGCCAAATATCATCTGACAGAAACGATGCGTCGTATTATTAACGATGCCATGGATATTCATGGTGGTAAAAGTATCTGTTTTGGCCCTCATAATGTATTGGCACATGCCTATCAAGCGATACCAATTAGTATTACCGTCGAGGGGGCCAATATTCTGACCCGTAATCTAATCATTTTTGGCCAAGGTTCAATAAGAGCTCATCCGTATATTCTCAAAGAAATTGCTACTTTGGCTATCGATGAAAAAGATCAAGCCTTAACTGAATTTGATCATGTATTAACAGCACATATTAAATACACATTAAGCAATATTGGCCGTAGTTTTTTACTGGCACTCACTCATGGTCGCATGAGCAAAGCACCCAGTTCGCCATTAAAAGCTTATTATCAACATATCAATCATTTAAGTGCTGCCTTGGCAGTCGCAACCGACTTTAGTCTTGCACTTCTAGGTGGAAGCTTAAAACGTCGTGAATCATTATCTGCCCGTTTGGGGGATGTCCTAAGTCATCTTTACCTCGCATCATGTACTTTAAGACACTATGCCCACACCGATGAGAAAGACGATCTTCTTCTTGCTGAATGGGCATGTAAAGAATCCGTATTTCAAGCTCAACAAGCGCTTATTAATCTACTGGATAATTTACCAAGTCTCCCTATTGCCTTGTTACTTCGCAGTATTATCTTCCCACTAGGAGCACGTTATAAAGCAGCGGATGATGACTTAACACATGCTGTTGCTAGCCTTGTATTACAGCCAAACTCTAGCCGCGACAGGTTAATTTCAGGCATCTATAGCTCTAGTGATGAACAACAAACTGTTGGTTTATTGGAACTTGCTTTATCTCAGTGTGTAGCGGCAGATCCTTTCGAGAAAAAGCTTAGAAAATCAGTTTATACATCAGCAGAAACAGCCTTAGAAAATGGCTTGCTAACAAATGATGACTATCAATTAATAATGAATGCTCGCCGTCTAAGACGCAAAGTGATCGAGGTCGATCATTTTACTGCTCAACTTGAGGAGGATGCCTCATGAAAACGAATAACTCTCGTAGCGCTTATCCTAATCGAAAAGTCTATATCGTTGATGGTAGCCGCAGTCCTTTTCTTAAATCAACTGGCAAACCAGGTCCACTCAGTAGTAGTGATCTTGCTACTAAAGCAGCCCGACCACTGCTTGATAGACAGGGTTTTTCACCACACGATCTTGATGAAGTCATTCTTGGTTGTGTTATGCCAGGACCAGAAGAAGCCAATATTGCTCGTGTGGTCTCTTTGCGTCTTGGTTGCGGTCATGACGTCCCAGCTTGGACCGTACAACGGAACTGTGCTTCAGGCATGCAAGCATTGGATAGTGCAGCAATGAATATCAGTAGTGGCCGTAGTGATCTGATTTTAGCCGGTGGCTGTGAAGCAATGAGCCACGCACCGGTATTATTCAACCCTGAAATGGTGGCATGGTTAGCGGATTGGTCAAAAACACGAGATTTCAAGGCTAAACTAACAGCACTATCACACTTACGACCCGCATTATTAGTCCCTGTCATCGGTCTATTAAAAGGTCTAACCGATCATACTGTTGGTTTATCCATGGGGCAAACAGCTGAAATTCTCGCCCATCGTTTTAATATTAGTCGTGAACAAATGGATGACTTTTCATTAGCAAGTCATCAAAAACTGGCATCTGCTATTGCTAACGGTTATTTAGATGAAATTGAACCCATTATTACTAGTAAAGGTGTTGTATTTGAAAGCGATAATGGCCTAAGAGCGGACAGTACTTTAGCTAACTTAGCCCAACTTCGCCCTGTTTTTGATCGACAAGGCATAGTCACGGCAGGTAATAGTGCTCAAGTTACTGATGGAGCAGCATGGTTATTATTAGCATCCGAAGAAGCCGTTAATGACTATAACTTACCCGTTTTAGGTCAAGTTGTTGATAGCCAATGGTCTGGCTTAGATCCTTCGCAAATGGGGCTAGGCCCTGCTCATGCAGTGCCACCATTATTACAAAGACATAATCTAACACTTAATGATATTGATTATTGGGAAATTAATGAGGCATTTGCAGTGCAAGTTCAGGCTTGTTTGGCGGCTTGGCAGGATGAAGATTATTGTCGTAATGAACTCGGGCTTGAGACTGCTCTAGGCACTATAGATACCGCACGATTAAATATCGATGGTGGTGCGATTGCTCTTGGTCATCCGGTGGGGGCAACTGGGGCCAGATTAGTTTTACACCTATTACACGTATTAAAAAGAAACAATGCGACAACAGGGATTGCCAGCCTCTGTATTGGTGGCGGACAGGGTGGCGCAATGCTCATTTCTAGACAAGGAGAAACATTATGAGCATCACAAATAAGACAGCTAGTTGGCTCAAAACTATTGATGCTGATGGCATTGTCTGGCTCACACTTGATGTTCCTGATAGTCAGACTAATACATTGACCTCACAAGTATTATTGGAATTTTCAGCTGAAATTGATGCATTAATGGACACATTACCCAAAGGTGTCGTGATTAGTTCAGCCAAAAAAAATGGCTTTATTGCCGGGGCAGATATTAATACCTTTGCTGAACAAAATTCAGTTGATGATATTTTTTTCGGAATTAGACAGGCACAGGATTTATTTACAAGGTTTGAGAATCTACCCTGCCCAACTGTGGCGATGATTCATGGCTTTTGTCTAGGTGGAGGCTTGGAACTAGCACTCGCTTGTGACTATCGAATAGCTGATGATGCCAATAATACACGGATTGGTTTACCTGAAGTCAAACTGGGTATTCACCCCGGTTATGGTGGAAGCGTACGTCTGACTGAACTCATTGGTGTTTTACCTGCGATGAATATGATGCTGTCGGGTCGAACATTATCTGCACGTGCTGCACAAAAAATATCTGTTGTTGATCGTATTGCACCTGCACGACATTTAAAACGTGTCGCTAGTGAACTGATTATTAGCTCGCCAAAAAAACAACGATCCACTCTGCTGCAACAATTTTTAACGACTTCACTACTAAGACCGTTAGTGGCTGCCATCATTCGTAGACAAACTAAACAACAGGCAAATCCAAAGCATTATCCTGCTCCTTTTTTATTAATTGATTTATGGAAAAATCAACCTAAAAACCGTCAAGATTACTTTGCAGCAGAGGCCTTATCGGTCGCCACGCTTATTCAATCAGATACCGCCCAAAATTTGGTCCGATTATTTCAATTACAAGATCGCCTTAAAAGCTTTGGTAAACAATCTAATTTCCGAGCCCAGCATGTTCATGTTATTGGTGCGGGTGTAATGGGTGGCGATATTGCCGCATGGTGTGCATTGAGTGGTTTACGAGTGACATTGCAAGATCAATCAGCTGAACGCATTGCACCGGCTATTGTACGAGCTCACACACTATTCAAGCGACGCCTTAAAGTCCCCCATCTTGTTCAAGCCGCTATGGATAGATTAAGTCCTGACATAAACGGTGCAGGAGTAGCTAAAGCAGATGTTGTAATAGAAGCTATTTTTGAAGACCTAGAAGCGAAACAATCACTGTTTAAAATTATTGAGCCACAATTACGTCCTGGTACTTTATTGGCTACGAATACTTCTAGCATCCCTCTTGAAATTATAGCTTCATGTCTCACACAGCCCAAACGCTTAGTCGGTTTGCACTTTTTCAACCCCGTGGCAAAAATGCAATTAATCGAAATTGTTCGAGGAAAATCAACGCTTAAAAAGTGGCAAAAACAGGCAGCGGCATTTGCACGTCAAATAGGTCGCCTACCTTTACCCGTTAAGAGTTCTCCGGGTTTCTTGGTCAATCGTATTCTTATGCCGTATTTACTTGAAGCCATTCAAATGGAAAGTGAAGGCATTCCTATTATGGCTATTGATAAAGCCGCCACTGATTTTGGTATGCCAATGGGGCCTATTGAACTTGCCGACTCTGTTGGCTTAGATATTTGTCTATCGGTGGCTGAAATGCTCGCCCCTTTACTGAAGCTCACCGTGCCGAATAACTTAAGTAACATCATTTCACAAGGTCATCTAGGGCGAAAAAGCGGCCAAGGTTTTTATCGCTATGATAGTGATAATAAACGTGTAACAAAATCATTATTAACAAAGTACCCCGACACTGAGTTAATCCGTGACCGCTTAATCCTGCGTCTTATTAATGAATGTGTCGCCTGTTTAGATGAAGGTATTGTTGATGATGCCGAACTACTTGATGCGGGCATGGTTTTAGGAACTGGTTTTGCCCCATTCCGTGGCGGTCCAATGCAGTATCTTCAGCAACAAGGCAGTGATACTTTGAGTCAAAAACTGGAACATTTAAGTACGACTATTAGTCCCCAATTTAAGCCTGTTTCAGGCTGGGAGAATTTATCATGACAACTCATACAGATATTATTCCACTCAATATTGCTAAACACATTCCTGGTTTATTTACTGAACGTGTTAAACGTAGTCCAGACTCTATTGCTTGTCGTCAATATAATGAAACTTCACAGCAATGGTTTCAACTCACATGGCGTGAAATGGATCAGTCTGTAGCCCAGTGGCGTTCAGCCTTTGCCAAGGAAAACCTAGATCCTGGCGACCGTGTGGCCATTATGTTGCGTAATTGCATGGAATGGGTGTTTTTTGACTTAGCCGCATTAAGTCTCGGACTGGTTACTGTCCCTTTATATCCTAATGATCGAGCTGATAGCGCCGCTTATATATTGCACAATTCTAATGCTAAATTATTATTTATAAATGACCTAACAGATCAACAAGAACTTGCAGATCATGAAGTATTATCGACATTAAACCGTGTGATTACACTAACAACAGCAGTGCCTCCGGCATCAGTCTCTAATGCCGTAACACTAGGCTCATGGCTAAGTAATGCAGAAAAACCTACAGCAAGTTTGACTGATATTGATCCACACTCACTTGCCTCTATTGTCTATACCTCTGGTACAACGGGTCATCCAAAAGGTGTGATGTTAAGCCACCATAATATTTTATGGAATGCGTGGAGTGGCATGCAAAGCGTGCCTATTTATCCTGATGATAAATTTCTATCTTTCTTGCCCCTATCACACACACTTGAACGAAGCATAGGTTACTACTTGCCTATTATGGCCGGTGCGACAATTATCTATGCAAGATCGATCCCCCAATTAGCAGAAGATTTGCTAGAACAAAAACCCTCTGTATTGATTAGTGTACCTAGAATTTACGAACGTATTTATAATCGCATTCAAGATCAATTAAAATCAAAATCACGCTTCGCACAAAAACTGTTCGATTATGCCGTATGTGTTGGTTGGCTTCATTTTGAATATCAGCAAAAAAGACATCAATGGCATCCAGCATTATTGTTATACCCGTTACTCAATCGTCTCATTGGTAAAAAAATACAAGATAAAGTGGGCGGAAAATTGCGTATTGCTATTTGTGGAGGTGCACCACTGTCAGAACATATTGCAAAAACATTTATTGCATTAGGACTACCTATATTACAAGGTTATGGCCTGACTGAAACGAGTCCTGTAATTGGTGTTAACAAGCTTGATAGCAACTTACCTAAAAGTATTGGTTTACCCTTGCAAGATGTAATCGTTAAATTTAGTGATGCAGGTGAGTTACAAGTAAAAAGCCCAGGAGTCATGCTTAGTTATTGGAATAATCTCGAGGCGACCGCCGAGACTATTGATGCAGAGGGTTGGTTGCATACTGGTGATTTAGGCATGCAAGATAGTCATGGCTATATTCATATTACAGGACGTTTAAAAGATATTATCGTCTTAGCTAATGGTGAAAAGATTCCTCCTGCTGACATGGAAATGGCTATTTCAGGTGATCCATTTATCGAACATGCACTCATTATTGGAGAAGGACGGGCATTCTTAAGTGCTTTAATTGTGCTCACTGATGAGGCCTGGTCTGAGTTGGCTAAAGACGCTAAATTAGCATCTAGTGATCCCCAAACACTTAAATCTCATCCCTATATTGAGCAGTTACTATTAGCTAGAATACAGAAGCAATTACATGAATTTCCTAGTTATGCCCAGATAATACGCTTAGTCATTTCACTTCAGCCATGGACCGTTGAAAATGGCTTGTCGACACCGACATTAAAAGCAAAACGACAACAAATTATAACTCAATATAGTCACCAAATAGATACGATTTATGAGGGACATTAGCCATGCAAAAACTACCCACTGAACACGCTATATTAAGAATTGTAGCTCGCCCCACTGATGTTAATGCTGATGGTGATATTTTTGGAGGTTGGTTAATGTCTCAAGTTGATATTGCTGGCAGTATCGCGGCAACTCGTCATGTCAAAGGTCATGTTGTCACTGTAGCTGTCAATAGTTTTCAGTTTATTCGTCCAGTATTGGTAAGTGATATTGTTAGTTTATATGGCAGAGTGAGTCGTGTTGGAACGAGTTCAATAACGATTAGCTTAGACATCTATATTGAACGTAAATCACAGGATTATGATTTCATCGACAAAGTTGCTGAAGCTGAGTTTGTTTATGATGAACAAGGCAAACCTATTGCCATTCGGGAGATAAGGAATTGATCATGAAAAAATCAATATTAGTTATTTTACTCTTAGCACTCAGTTATCTGGTGTTCAATAGATTAGGCATTGCTGGTAATGGTTTTGATCTTGATAATATTTCCGTGCCAGTAGAACTTATTATGGGTGGCGGCCCACCAAAAGATGGAATTCCATCACTTGATAACCCCAAGTTCATATCTGTAGATGAAGTCAGTTTTTTAGAAGATTCAGATCGTGTTTTAGCAATGAATTATGAGGGCATTAAAAAAGCATACCCGATAAAAATATTAAATTATCATGAGATTGTTAATGATGATTTTAATGGCCACCCTATCGCTATTACCTATTGTCCTTTATGTCGTAGCGGAATAGCATTCTCGGCTGATATTAAAGGGAAGAAGCATAGTTTTGGTGTGTCCGGTTTACTGTATAACAGCGATGTTTTGCTCTACGACCGAGAAACAGAAAGCCTATGGTCACAGATAATGAGTACCGCGATTAGTGGGCCTCTAAAAGGTCACCATTTAACGACAATCCCACTGAGAAACACCACATGGAAAGATTGGAAGCAACAGTATCCTGATTCACTGATATTATCAACTGAAACAGGTTATAGACGTGATTACAGTTCCAATCCATATAGTGATTATGAGCTTGATAACCGTATTTGGTTTCCTGTTGCCGCTAAAAATGACAGTTTTCATCCTAAAGCCTTAGTCGTAGGTATAGAAATAGAGGGTAAATTTAAGGCTTACCCCTTTTCAGAATTAGAGAAAACAGGTGGAGTACTAAGAGATAACTTTGCCGGTAAAGAATTAACAATCAACTATAACAAGCAATATGGAAGTGCCAATATCTACGATACCGAAGGCAGGGAGCTCGCCTCTGTTACAACATTCTGGTTTGCGTGGTACGCATTTCATCCTGGCGGATTAGTATTCACGAAAAATAAGCATATAAATTAATCCCTTAGGAACTAATCACTAGGTTATCAGGTCTATTAATTAATGGAATTAATCACTATTCCATAGGAGGATAAATTCATGAATACCGTAACTAAATTAATACTCGTCAGTTTAACTTTATTGGTAATGAGTACCGCATCAATCGCCAGAGACTCACACAGAAATTCAGCACTTGGTTATAGTGGTGGTCATCACAGTCAAAAGTCCTCAGTCTATTTGGGCTACTCGAAAAATCGTAATCATCACTATAAAAAACATTACTCATACAATCCTTATTCCACTAGATCGCATAGAAGTCACTATAACAATTACCAAAATAGTTACCAAAACAGTTACCAAAACAGTTACAATAATCACTACCAAAAAGCATGTCACCCAGTAAGCAAAACCATTGTTGATAAGTATGGTTATGACAAAAACATTAGTGGCACAATGTGCTATGACAGCTATGGTCGCGGCTATGTTGTTAATGGTAGTCGATATTTAAGACATTAAGTTGTGACTCCAAATTCATAAAATATAAGTCATAAAAAACCTCTAGTTGATGTTCAACTAAAGGTTTTAATGTCTGAGCGATGAATAGTAAGTAACTAGCGAATCAATAAGAAATTAGTATTGCTTTCCAATAACATTCTCGTCGTAAAACTACCAAAAAAGAAACCATGCACTTTACCATGGCTAAATGCCCCCATAGCCGTTACATCAATATCATTTTTTTGTTGATATGCTGTTAGTTCATCAACGGCTTCGCCAGCAAGTGCTGTTGCAGTAATTGTCACACCCGCTTTTTCAAACACGGCTGTCGCTTCATCTATCAATTCTTGAGCATCTTCAAGTGTACTTTTAACACTGACAATATGAAGTTCTAAAGCTTGATTGCAAAAATGACCTTGTGCCACTAATTGCAATGCGGTTTTTGATGTTGGGCTCCCGTTATAGGCAAACATCATTTTTTTAGGCGTAGAGAACTCACCTTTAACAATAAAAACAGGAATATGAATAGCTCGAATAGCTTCTTCTAATTGTGCCCCCAAACCCTGTTTTTCACCCTGATGATCTTCACCCTTAGAACCTAATACAACCATTGAGAGTTCTGATTCTAAATCAACTAAAGCTTCAGGTAATGTGCCATGTCGCTGTTTGGCAATAATATCTGTCAAGCCTGCTTGTTCTGCTTTTTCACGGGCATTATCAAGAATTATTTTACCATCAGCAATCATTTTTTTGCTTTCTAAACGTTCTTCATCAGAAAGTTCTTCTAACAAATTCTCTTTCATGTTCGGCGTTAAGTTACCTTCATGATGAGGAATGTCACTATGATGTGAATGTTCAATTGTATGTAAAAATTTAACGGGAGATTCACTTTGTTTTGAAATCCAAATTGAATAATCAATAACAGAGTTGCTAAAGTTTGAACCATCGATTCCGGCTAAGATAAGCCCTTTAATTGCAGCAGTCATTCTTAATGTCCTCCCATGATTTTTTCAATTTCTTCAGGTTTATCATGCACAGCAAATTTGTCTAATAAAGTTTCACTTGCTTCGTTCAAGCCAACAATACTGACATCAGCACCTTCACGACGCAACTTAATAACCACTTTATCTAAGGCAGACGCTGCTGTAATATCCCAAAAATGAGCACGATGTACATCAATGATGATTTTATCTACTGCTTCTCTGTAATCAAAAAAGGCAATAAATCGTTCAGATGAATTGAAGAATATTTGGCCAATAACATTATAAGTTCGAGTATCTGATGCATCATCATAATTTGAATCAACATACATAAACTGGCTTAAACGTTGCGCCATAAAGAGTGAACCAATCAAAATACCGGTAAACACACCAATAGCTAAGTTATGCGTCCAAATAACAACAATAACCGTAGCAATCATCACGATTGAAGCACTTGTCGGGTTGGTTTTAAGCTCTTTAATAGATACCCAGTTAAAGGTACCAATAGACACCATAATCATTACGGCAACCAGTGCAGCCATCGGTACAATTTTCAAAAGATCACTTAAGAAAACAACCAAAACTAATAGCACGATACCGGCGACCATTGCCGATAAACGACCTCGACCACCCGATTTAATATTGATAATAGATTGACCGATCATGGCACACCCAGCCATACCACCAATCAAACCAGAACCAATATTAGCAATACCTTGACCCTTACATTCACGTTTCTTATCACTTTCTGTATCTGTCAGCTCATCGATAACATTAGCGGTTAATAATGATTCTAACAAACCCACAATTGCAATAGAGATTGAATAAGGTAAGACGATTAATAATGTTTCCAAATTCAAAGGAACATCAGGCCATAAAAAGATGGGTAATGTATCTGGCAATTCACCCATATCACCAATCGTTCTAACATCAACACCCATGTAATAAACAATTAACGTTAATACAACAATATTGATAAGGGGTGACGGTAAAATCTTACCTACTACCGGTACATAAGGAAATAAATAGATAATCCCGAGTCCAAATGCGGTTAAAGCATACATATGCCACGTTACATCCATTAACTCAGGAACTTGAGCCATAAAAATCAAAATAGCTAAGGCATTTAAAAAACCCGTCATCACCGATTTGGAGATAAAGCTCATAAACTTATGAAGATTGAGATAACCAGCCAATATTTGCAACACACCTGCAAGCACGGTTGCCGCTAATAAATATTGCAAACCATGGTCTTTAACCAATGTCACCATCAACAAAGCCGTTGCGGCTGTTGCAGCTGAAATCATACCTGCACGACCACCCACAATCGCAATGATTACTGCAATGGCAAATGAAGCATAAAGACCAATTTTAGGATCAACGCCTGCAATGATTGAAAAAGCAATCGCCTCTGGGACTAGTGCAATCGCAACGACGATTCCAGCGAGAATATCACCACGGATATTGCCCAGCCAGTCTTGTTTAGCTGATAACAGCATGTTTGTTTTTTCCTTTTACATATAAATTTGTGAAAATGCATGAAGCATTTTAATGTGAAATTGAAACAGTCTAAGTAAACATAGCGGTACTTAACGTATATACCCGTAATCATTCAATGTGCAGAAAACACTATCGTCATTCCCATGAAAATGGGAATCCATGGGCAGTGGAACGAGTCACTATCGTTGGATCCCCGCTTTCGCGGGGATGACGGGCTTTATTAAAATCTCTGCAACTTGAATGATAACGAGTATAACTCAGTAATTTTCAAGGCCATTCAGACTTACAATCAACCCAGCATTATACAGGAAAATACTGATCTATTTAAAGCATGAGATATTTGAGATCCAGTATTAGTCAGACTTAATTGCTAAGCAAACCAATTAATTAGACGACTGTCATAGTTTGAGTATAAGATGTTTCATAAAGAGAACTGTGATTTAGCAAAGTACTAGGAGTACTTCTATGCCCAATTATTTTCTTGCCTCTTTGGCGATAGTGCTCAATCTAACAGTAACAATTAGTTCAGCTGAAACACTATGTGATACAGCTCCTCTTGAGTTTGATAGCACCCAAATAGAAACACACCATTTACCACTAGAAGCAGTGGTACGTATCGCATCACCGCTTAGAAGTGTGCAAACATCGCCCAACTTCCCTTATTATGGACATGGTTCAGGTGTATTGATCAGTGTTAAAGGTGAATCTGGCTTTGTTCTATCAGCATCTCACGTCACCGCAAGCCACCCCCTCATTTTAGTATCTATCAATAAAACAGACGTCGATCATAGAATTCTTTGGGCTAAATTTGTTAAAGAAGATAAAAATATAGATTTATCGCTCTACAAAATAATTGATTCAGATGCCATAAAAATAAGTGCTGAATTATATGTTGGAGATAATGAAATTTATCAACAAACCTTATTTACGGTGGGCTACCCGATTCAACTCACCTCATTATCTAGAGCTGAATTATTCCCACAATCAAAACTAATTATCCGTCAGCAAAATCTATTGGGTGTCAGTAAATACCCCGGTGTTGGCTTGAAAATAAAACCATTAATCATGAGTGATTGTATTGAAACTGGCCTAAGTGGTGGCCCTGTTTTTGATAATAATGGGCGTATATTTGGCATTAACCACAGTACCGATAAATATAGAAACAGCCAAGACAGTCCTGTTAATGGCTATATTGTTTCATCATCTTATATCGCAGAGTTCCTTGAATAAAAGTATGGTTCACTCACCCTGAACAGTAACAATCACTCGACGTTGATGAGGATGTGTACGATGTTCCCACAAATAGATCCCCTGCCAAATTCCTAAATCACAATGCCCTCCACTAACTGGCATCGTTAAGTCTGGATTTGTCAGCACCGTTCTGATATGAGCACTCATATCATCAGGTCCTTCGTCTCGATGTAAAAACATCGGGTCCCCATCCGGCACAATATGCTGCATATAGGTTTCCATATCTCGTTGCACATCAGGATCGGCATTCTCACATAACATTAATGAAGCACTAGTATGCTGAACAAAAACATGACAAGTACCTATATTAATACCTGACTGAGCAACAATATTCTGAACTTGGGCAGTAATATTCGTTGTACTTCGACCTGAAGTCGTAAAACTTAACTCTTGCTGAAATACCATTTATTTTATCCCTTGTTCAAAAATGCTTTGGCGCGACCGCTCTTAATCACTTGCCGTTTTAAATGGTCAAATGAATTTTCTTGTTAGCTTTTTTTGTTGACTTTATTACTTATCCAACTTGGATTTATTTTTTCAGGTAACACCGCTATTACAAAGATATCTTCATCTTTTACATCGTAATAAATTGAATAAGGGAACCGTTTTGAAGACATTCGATAATAATTAAAAACCACTGAATGAACACCACCATAAATTATTAAAGATTCGATATCTGAAATTAAAGAATCCCAAAAATAATCTCCAACTCCTTCTTTTTGACTTTCATAAAAATTTTTACCATCTTCAAGATCAATTTCTGCGTCAGATAATATATGAATAAATTTAGAACTCATTTATTTTTTAACTTCAATTCATCTAAGGATTTGAACTGAGCACTACCATCTTCAATTGTTTTTGCTCTTTCAGAAAGAGTTTCTCCATGCCAGCTTGGGGAGACTCTTTCTGTTTTCTCATGAATTAATGAGTCCCATAATGCCTCCATGGTTTGAAGACGCTCAAGCACGCTCATTTTTGAAATTTCTAATGTCGTCATGTGTTACACCTCGATTGAATCATTTTATTTTAGCAGATGTAGAAAAAGAATCATTTTTAAAGCTAACTTGTTATTTACCTCTCATCCGTCATCCTATGCTTACTCCTGCCAACTTACTATACTAAGTGATGCGGTACTGAGACAGGACACACTATAAATCGTCATGCGTGCCCAGACACCGTCGGGAATGATAGTACCTGTCTTTTTCATGAGAGGAAAGCTGAACAGTTCGAGAGGTATTATAACCTGCATTTAGGATTGCGAGCTACGATCTCATTACTTGATGAGGAGAGTAACGATGAACACTATTGTTGGTATTGATATATCAAAAAAGACCTTTGATATGTATTTTGAACAAGCAGGAAAAGGGAGTCATCTCAAACTATTACAAACGGAACAAGACTATCAAGTACTACTCCACTTGATAGGAAAAGAAGCTACATGCGTTATGGAAGCTACCGGTAATTATCATCTTCGTCTTGCTGATTATTTACATGGAGCGGGCGTCAATATTGTCGTAGAAAACCCACTCAAAATAAAACGATTTTCACAAATGAAGTTGCAACGTACCAAAACAGATAAAGCCGATGCTAAAATTATCTATGATTATGGGAACATGATTCTATCAATGGGGGCGCCACGCTACTGGCAGCCAGACAAAACCGAGATAGGTGATTTAAAACAATATGATAGCGTACGTCAACAGCTAGTAAAACAACGCGCCGCACTCAGCAATAGTGAAGAAGCACTGGCACAAATGACAGGGCTGAACGACGAAGTGAACAGCGTATTAAAAGAAATGTTAACCGCCCTTGAAAAAGCAATAAAACAACTTGACTTAGGTATGCTCAAATTAATTAAAGCCCATCATCAAGAACACTATGACTTAGTCACCAGCATACCGGGGATTGGACCAAAAACAGCCACAATGATGATTTGCCTAACAGATGGTTTTAAGAAGTTTACGCCTGCACATGTGAAGCAATTTATCAGCTATATCGGTATGAGTCCTCGAACCTTTGAATCAGGCACCAGCGTTAAAGGGCGTGCACACATTAGTAAAGTAGGTAATAGTCGACTTCGCTCTATGTTGTATCTGTGCAGTTGGACAGCGAAAAGGTGCAATCAACAATGTACCGATTTGCATGACAGATTGCATGAAAAAGGAAAGCCTGAAAAAGTGATTAAAGTAGCGATTGCACACAAGTTAATCCGCCAAGTTTTTGGAGTCATTAAAACGGGTATTCCTTTTTCAAATGAGTTCGCTTGATGATAAACTACTTGACATGAAGCACAGTTCATTCCCGTCGAAACGGGAATCTATGGGCAGTGGAATGTATCACTATCCATTAATAACACACTGACCCTAATTTATTTAGATCTGTTGGTGAATTCACCGTTTAAATTAGCTTTTTTATAACGGTTTATTTTGAGATTTAACTTCTTTTAATAATTCATCCCAGCTATCAGGAGGATGTCCACTATTAAGCATTTTTTCAAAAATACGGTATGCATCAGTCTTGCTGTTATAAGCTCGTTTTGTGCTTTCATCATTCACCCATGCGTAAACAATGATTTTACTTTCAAGGTGAAAGCGGAAAAATAGTCGATATTGCTGAAAGAACTTAGCTCTAAACCAGTGCTTATGCTCAGCACCTAATGTATATCCCTGTCTATATTCAGATAATGTTGGATCTTGTGGGATAACTTCAAAGGTAAGCTTTTCAATTGCGGTTAAGCGTTTTGTAGCATTTTTCTTTTTATAATTAACGGGATCTTTTTGTTGTAGCTTTTCAACTTGCTTAATGAGTGATTCGGTTTGTTCTAGAAATAAAGGATGGGCAAACAGTGTCCAACCGTTAACGACTAGCGGCTCTAATTGCTTCAAACTTACTCATCCTCATCAGCAAGAGGACGATCCAAATCAATGTCAACGTCAGATACCAACGTTTTCACTCTATTAGCTAAGTTGCTATCTAATGCAGTAAGGCGGTCAGGATTATGACTTAAGTCACTAGCTAACAGATTTAAAAACTCACTAAGAACCGGATCGCTTTCTTGCATTTCAGCACGTGAAATAAGTACGTCTCCATTCGACTGAATACTGTAACGTAATTTATCCCGTTTATGTAAATGTAATGCTTTTCTAACCGTTTCAGGGATTGTAGTTTGATAGCGATCAGTTAATTTGGACTCACTACTCAAGATTGATGTATTCATAATCATCTCCTATATCAACACAATCATGGTAATGCAATTGCATTACTCCGTCAAGTGAAGATGATTTGCTCACCAATAACTTGTGAATCTAATTTTGATGAACATCAAACTATATGCATTACATCTCTCGGTCTTCTTAAGGTTCGTTCAATAATAAAGTCTATGGAGGATTGTCCTCCACCTTTCTTTATTTTAGGGAATACATCCTCAAAGGATAGGTTTTGATTCATATACTGGCTTTTGAAGATTTCGTTAATTCTTAATTCGACAAGATGCTTTAATTCCTCAGAAGTCCAGTGAATATTCAAAATATATGACTCATACTTTTCTTCTTGAAAGCCTGAATCACGGGTTCTATAAAATACAAGATCAAGTAAATCTTTGCGTAGTGCGGCTATATTGTTTCTTCGTCACATATTAAAAAGTTTCTAGAATAAAACGAGCGAGCTATTCACCTTGAACAGTGACAATTACCGTACGTTGATGAGGATGTGTGCGATGCTCCCAAAGGTATATTCCTTGCCAAATTCCTAAATCACAGCGACCACCACTAATAGGCATCGTCAGATCGGGATTTGTCAGCACTGTTCTAATATGAGCACTCATATCATCTGGCCCTTCGTCCTGATGTAAAAACATAGGGTCGCCATCAGGTACGATATGCTGCATATACGTTTCCATATCACGTTGCACATCAGGATCTGCATTTTCACACAACATTAATGAAGCACTGGTATGTTGAACAAACACATGACAAGTCCCAATATTAATTCCCGATTGAACAACAATATTCTGAACTTCAGAAGTGATATTCCTTGTACTTCGCCCTGAAGTTGTAAAATTCAATGTTTGTTGAAAAACCATTTATCTTATCCCTTGTTCAAAAAATTCTTTTGCACGACCTGTATGAATAACCTTTAACGCTATAGCAGCAAAACTTTCCATCGAGCAACTATTAACCAACCGCTAATTTAGCTGTTTCGTGCCACAAGTATGCTGGCATAGGATGTTTTAACTGCCATGTAATATTCATCGGTTGGCTACTTTCATACTTAACAAAATCAACCGGACCAAAATTCACAAAGCCCATCGTTCTACCATGTTCATCTTTAGCTTGTTCTCGTACAAAAAGCAGGATGATTTTATTATTTTCTTTTTGCTGAATATAACCCAAACCGCGACCAGAATTTGGCCTTGCACTATTTTGAGTTTGCCAATGAAATAACATGGGGCTAATGGCGTAATCATGGTACATGGTAGTGGCTGAAAATTGCTTTTCACATTTATTTAACGTTACAAATAGCAACTCTGTATTAGCATCTGCTATTGTCAATACACCTTCTCGGCTAGATGATTTTTTAGCAAACGTACTGTCACCAAAAGCGACTAGAATATGCTCTTTGGCGTATCGAACATGCATTTTAAGTGGCGTGTCATCTATCGCTGAATTATTAACCGTCGGCATATCAAACTCGTTCACATCTAAGCGCTCAATAAGAATTAAAATAGCGTCGCTTAGTTCGCTTTGTAATGCGGTATTTTTAAGGGCTATTAAGCTTTTAGTTAAATCACTAAACCCTGCCTGAGAACCTGTTTTGTCCCAAAAATCATAATGGCACATCAAAGCAAAAAGTTTCTGAGCTTTTAGTGCGCCTTCTTGAATGTCACTTGAGTGGATTGAAAAATCATCATCACACAGCGTTTTAATAAAGCGTAAATATGAAATGGACGAACAATTCATTAATCTATTATTGATTGCTCGATAATAAGCGGTATATAGCGCCTGCTTGTCTGCATCTATTTCTTTGCCCTTACTTGCCGCAAGCAATACGTTCCACCCGCCAAACTTGCCACACTTAACTTTATAAATATCTTCTAAACTTATATTTGGATTGATATGTAAAAAATTAACCAGCGTTAATGGCAAGTGCGTGGCATGGGGGAAATTGATAATTAAGCTGATTAGCTTATTTTTATTCAGCGTTGCTTGGCTGATGTTTTTAAGAATCATTGATTGCGTTTGTTCTTGCAACTCAATTCGGCAGCCTAACGGGAGGTGTGGAAAACCTTGTTTAACTTCTTTGGCTATCGACTGATTTGTTTTACCGATCGGTAATCCCCCCATTATTAATGGAGATCAGAAGTAGACATTTTTCTCTGTGTTAGTTTTAATTTCTGAATTGGGGTGATACCACCAATTCCCATATTAGGTCGTTCGTTATTGTAAGTCCATAACCATTGTGTTGCTCTGATTTGTAATTCTTCAATATCTCGATAAATATACTGGCTCAGCCAGTCATACCTCACCGTTCTGTTAAACCGCTCAATATAGGCATTCTGTTGTGGATTTCCAGGCTGTATGAAGGATAGTTCAATATTGTTACTTTCAGCCCATTTCGCCAATTTATGGCTTATATATTCGGGGCCATTATCACACCGTAACCTTTTCGGCTTGCCTCGCCATTCAATAATTTGCTCTAATGAGCGAATGACCCGCTCTGCGGGTAATGAAATATCGGCATCAATCGTTAGTCCTTCACGGTTAAAATCATCAATGACATTAAATAATCGGCAGCTACGGCCATCTGATAACTGATCGTGCATAAAGTCCATCGACCAGCATTCGTTAATATCGTCAGGAACCGCTAACGGCTCTGGTACTGCTCGTTTAAGTCGTTTGTTAGGCTTTATCCGTAAATTCAATTCTAACTCTCTATAGATACGGTAAACACGTTTATGATTCCAAGGGTAACCTTTAACATTGCGTAAATATAAAAAGCACAAACCAAATCCCCAATTACGTTGATTTTGAGTTAAGCCCAGTAGTAAGTCTGCTATTTTTTCATTGTCAGAATTTAACTTCGGCTGATATCTATAACAGGTTTCACTAATCGAAAAAATACGACAGATAAGACTTATACTGACAGCTCGATTGACTATTACTTCTTTAGCCATCACTTTACGCTCAGAAGCTTTTACCACTTTTTTGCCATCGCCTCCTGAATGATTTCAGCTTTTAATCGTTCTTCAGCATACATCTTCTTTAAACGGCGATTTTCTTCTTCAAGTTCTTTCATTCGCGCCATCAATGATGCATCCATGCCGCCATATTTTGAACGCCATTTATAAAAACTTGAAGTGCTCATGCCGTGTTCACGGCATAGCTCTGGGATCGGTACGCCGTTTTCGGCTTGTTTTAAAATAGCTAATATTTGGCTATCGCTAAAATGTGCTTTTTTCATGAATGTTCTCCTGCTGGTAAGCATAAGAGAAAATTCCACTTTTGACTTCAATTATTTTTCGGGGGGATTACCGATCAACGCCCTAAATTTATTTGAAAAGTCATATTCTGGTCGCGAATTACCGACAAAATCTAAGATTGTGCAGCATTCTTTATCATTCGTTAATCGTAATCCACGGCCTAGTTGCTGAAGAAAAACAGTTAAGCTTTCAGTGGGTCGTAAAAACAGCAATGTGTCTAATTCTGGAATATCGACCCCTTCATTAAATATATCGACAACAAACAGTACGTTGATTTCTTTCGATCTTAGGCGCTGCTGCAAAATGTTACGATCTTGGCTGTTATCACTGGTTAACACGCCGCAAGCAATATTCTGTAACGTGAATTTTTGCGCCATAAAGTTTGCATGATCTTTACTGACGCAAAATGCGAGTGCTCGCATTTGAAATATATCGGTCACAATTTCATTAAGACTTTGTAAAATACGAAAAACTCGTTGGTCGTTATAGGTATAAAGGCGCGTTAATTCAGCCACATCATAACGCCCTCTCGACCATGTTATTGTTGATAAGTCTGTCTCATCATCTATAGCGAAATATTGGAACGGTGACAGGTGCCGTTGATTAATGGCTTCTGGCAATCTAATTTCTGCCGCTATCACATTGCAGAAGTCACTTAAAATATCAGTGCCATCGTGTCGCTCAGGTGTTGCCGTTAAGCCCAATAATATTTGAGGACTAAAATGCTTTAAAACAGCACGGTAACTGCTTGCTGAAATATGATGAACTTCGTCAATAACAATATAATCAAAGTAATCTTCACTTAACGCTAAAGAGTCAATTTGATTATTTAAACTTTGAATAGAAGCGAACAAGTGCTGATATTTATTCGGTTTATTATTACCAACCCACAACTCACCAAAAGCGCTATTTTTTAAAACACCACGATACGCCCCTAACGCCTGCTTTAAAATTTCTTCTCTATGGGCAATAAACAAAAACTTTGCCTCGGGATTCTCTTTATAAAACCGTGAAAAATCAAAGGCAGAAATAATGGTTTTACCTGTTCCGGTTGCTGCAACTACCAAGTTCCGATACCGGCCATGCAGTTCACGCTCAACCTGCAACTTTTCTAAGACTTCCTGCTGATGTGAGTGAGGTTTTATATCAAAATGGACATTAGGCATTGCGTTATTAAAGCTACCTTTTGCCTCTTGCAGTGCATTGTTCAACTTTTCACGGCTTTTTGCATCACCATCAAAGTACTCAAAATCTGGTGATTCCCAGTACGTTTCAAACGTACTAAGAGACTTTTCAATGATATGCGGTATTTCTTGCGACGTGATCTTTAGATTCCACTCCAAACCGCTCGTTAATGCTGAATGAGATAAATTAGATGAGCCAATATAACCGGTATGAAACCCCGTATTACGCATGAATAAATAGGACTTAGCGTGAAGACGTTCACGGTTGGTGTTGTAGCTCAGTTTAACTTCGGTATTGGGCAGTGACGCTAAAAACTCCACTGCTTTGGCATCGGTAGCCCCCATATACGACGTTGTAATTATTTTTAACTGCTTACCGCTTCGAGCAAAAGCCTCTAGTTCATTTTTAAATATTCGAATGCCAGCCCATTTAATGAATGACACCAACCAATAAATTTTATCGGACGATTGAATTTCTCGTTTAATTTCAGTTTCTAGTGAAACACCAACATTACTACCGCAAAATAACTCGCTCTGCGTTAGCCCTGTTATTGGCATAATCGACTCTTGTATATTAAACATGTCTCTAAAAACACAGGACCATTTAACCCAAAACTATTATAGTAAGAACTGATTTTCTGGGGAAGCCGGCTCGACCTTAAGCTTTGAGCTTGTATGTAGATTGGCTCCCCACCCTCGTCATCCATGCCGCGGAGTATCTTAGACCTGTAAGCTCGCGCTTCTGAGTCTGTATTCACAAGGACGGTAGATGAAGTGTCAGGGTTGGGAAACCAGTGATCATTATAATACTTAATGTGAGATAAAAAATGAATACTATTGGAATTGATGTCGGTTGCAAGGAATTAGTGCTGGTCGTCATGGTTAATGGCAAAGCGCGTAACGCTAATGCTTTTGATAATACCCCCTCGGGTCATCAAGAAATCATCCGCTCTTTAACAAAACTTAAAGGAGAAACAAAGGTTTGCATCGAGGCAACAGGTGTCTATCATTTTGATTTAGCCGTTGCTCTTAGTCGAGCTAATGATATTGAGGTGATGGTTATTAATCCTAAAGCGGCACACAACTTTTTCAAAGTATTAATGACACGCAGCAAAACCGATGCGATTGATGCTGAGAATTTAGCGATTTATGCCCAAAGAATGCCATTTGTAGCCTGGGAACGCCCCGCTGATGAATATATCTGTTTACGGGTTATGTCACGCCGTATCGCGGCTCTAAGTAAGCAAAAAACACAAGCTAAAAATCAGCGTCATGCCTTAGAGTCAACGATAGAAACACCAATACTAGTCATTGAGCAAGCGGAAGAACTCATTCGTTTCTTAGACGGGCAAATTGACACTTTGCGAGACAGTGCGCTTACACTCATTCAGCAGCAGGATGAGTTGAAGACAGCATATATTCTCATCACCGGAATCAAGGGCATTGCACATGCATCGGCCATACAAATACTGAGTGAACTGATGATATTGCCTAAGGATATGACGGCACGACAGTGGGTTGCCCACGCGGGGCTAGATCCAAGAATATTTGATTCAGGCAGTAGCGTGTCTAAAAAGCCACGGATCAGTAAGGTAGGGAATAAATATATTCGCCAAGCCTTGTATATGCCCGCCTTGGTGGCAAGTCGCTTCGAACCCAATATTAAAGGGTATTATCATCACTTGATTGATGATAACGGCTTAAAAAAAGTACAAGCAGTCTGTGCTGTGATGCGTAAATTATTACACGCCATCCATGGCATGTTACGGACTAATAAAGAATTTGATGGGGCTCGTTTTTATACGTTACCTATCGTTACAGATTCATAAAAAATAGGAATATTTGTAAATTAGCACTTGTGTTTTAATAGAGTATCTACATACTTGGGTAAATCAGCAGAAATAGGATTGTTTTTATCTAATAATGCAGTGAGAATTTTACCTTGACTATCAAGTAGATTTTCACTAATAAGCTCTTCATCTTTAATGTGCTGACTGAGCCATTGAACAATAGTATTAGCGAGATTTATTTGCTCTCGAATTCGAAATTCACTATTAGAAACCGAGTCCATAGCCATTTCAATAATGCGGGTTAAGAAACGAGATAACCAAGTGGCTGCTTCAGCAGCCTCTAGTGATCGCTCGCCAACATAAAAAGATTCTCGATCTAAGTTTTGCTCCACTAATTGAGTAATTAGTTGCTCATAGATACCTGTTTGATTCATGAAAATCCTTTTAGATAATATTATTCCAACTCAAAAACTTAAAGCTCTTCAAACTTAATGTTTAGAACTAACATACTTTTATTTTTCTTCTACCCTTCTTATATCTTGCCTTAACCTCAACTGCTCTTCATTAATTCGCTCTTTAATATTCATTGCCGTATGAAATAACGTTGCAATAATAAGTTTATCTTTGTGAATTTCAAAGAATATATAATGCTGTTCAGCTAAACAAAAGGTGAATCTCTCACTAAATTCACTATTCTTTTGGGTTGGCAGTAAACCTGAGGCAACGAGGTTAATTATTTTCTCTATATTGTTCAGATATTCACGTGCTATTTTTCTGCCCCATTTTGTAGCTGACCATTTTCACTATCCATTTCATTAAATGCACGCTCGGTTATTTCATGCATATTAAAGTTGGATAGTTTTCCTTGATCAATATCTGTTTCTGCTAATGATAATTCTTTATGCATCGCTGGCAGATAAAGTTGATGTTCCATATTCTTTTCACGGTGTAGGCGAACAGCTTCACGCATAAATTCACTAACAGAGTTATACAAACCGCTTGCAACTTGATCTTTAGCATAAAGCTCAAGTTCTATATTAGTACTCATTAGATGCTCCTTCTGGTTTATTGAACTAGGTATTTTTAATGCACTTGAAGAGTAATATGTTTACCCGTTCTTTCTACCATGTCGATTAATGCATCTATTGTGAACTTACTCGATTTGCCCGTCATCACATCAGAAACTCTTGGTCTTGTAATGTGTAGAAGTGTTGATGCTTCTTCTTGTTTAAGGCTTTTATGCTTGATCCACTCACTTATTTGGCTCATTAATTGTGCCTTAATTTTTAGCTTTGCGGCTTCTGCTGGTTTAAACCCTAGATCTTCAAAAACATTACCATTTTCAGAGGTAATGTGAGAAATTGATGTGTCTACCTTATTCATGATTTATCCTCATTCTTAATGGCTTTGTATCGTGCTTTTGCAATATCAATGTCTTTCAAACTGGTTTTCTGTGTTTTCTTTTGAAAAGAGTGAAGTACAACTATTTTATTAGCTAATTTTGCTACATACATAATACGATATATATTCTTACCCTCACTAATACGAACCTCTTCAACACCCGAACCAATCTGCTGAAAAAGTTTCCAGCTTTCAGGCTCAAGTCCATTTTGGACTCGATGTAGTTGATAGCCAGCTTCTTGTTTTACCTCAGTAGGAAAAGCAAGTAAGTCTTTAAGGCTTGTACCAACCCAGTAAATTGGTTTTTCTTTACTCACACACAAATTGTATCAAATTTTATACAATTGTCAATTAGGAATGGTTTGTTAAACCTCTAAACATTGCTATCAATCACTTATGATCAAGATCTTTGGAGAATGGAGCAGCTCACTTGCTCTATACCTCCACACTCCAGCATCAATAGCATTTCTCATTACAAGAGTAACTATCTCCGTAATAATTCAAGAACCAAGTGTTACTAAAAAATCCCGTTAGCCCTGATCCTGTCGAAGGGTCGGCCTTGCTTACATTCATGGTTCGACAGCTCACCACGAACGGAAAAAACTGTACACATCTTCAAAAATCATCGGTATATATGTTAATCAGCACGGGTCAATACGGATACCCTTTACTAACCCTAGCCGATCCCTTGTTCAAAAAATGCTTTTGCTCGGCCACTTTTAATCACTTGCCGAACATGGTTAGCCGCTTGTTGTTGTGATTCTTGCAGGCCACAATGCCAAAGTGCCATTGCGCCGCCTAATACTAAACTATCAAACGCAGGACCTGATTCGCCAGATAATGCTGCCATGCCTAATTCAACTGTTTGTGCTGCTGTGACATCCGTTCCTTCGGCAGGCAAGACACCGCGTGTTGTCTGCTGTAAACCAAATTCACTAGGATCAATTAGACACTCTAAAGCATCACCTGTAAATGTCTGGAAACAGTTTGAGGGTTCTCGTAATGTTGGCAAAATCCCACCTTCAATACCTCGAACAATTAATGCTGAATCAAAACCTGCCTGATTTGCTACTGCAGCCAAAACACTTGGGTATGCTTTATGAACAAAGCCAATTTGAAGATGTGTTTTGCCTTGTGCTTTCAACGGTAAAGTTAGTTTTTCTAATGTTGCCAAACTGGGACGTTTAATCATTCGTGTACGTAAATCTTGTAATGCAAATAATTGAGGTGTGGCATGTTTCTGGTCAATGAATGTCCACGCGAGTTCAGCATTGTTTAAACGATCACAAGCATCATTCACAGAAAGGTCAACGTTTACACCAGCCTCAGCAAGCACTTGAGAATGCGTAATGCCAAACTTTGGCCCCATTTCTTTCACACCTTGAGAAAATGTCGCCAAGCCCGATGCGGCTAATACTGCGGGCAAAAAAGCACTCACGGGACAATGGCGATTAAATCCATTGAAGGGATCTGTCAGCATTAATAGATTATCAACATCAACAATTTTTTGTTCCGTACAGGCTTGTAATGCTTCTAATATGCCGAAGTTTTCTTCATGTGTTTCTGTTTTAATTCGCAAAGAAATAAAGAATATTGCAGCTTGAACAGGATCGGCCTTGCCTGACAAAATTTCTATCATTGCAAGTCGAGCTTCATCTTGGCTTAAGTCTTTTGATAGATGTGGTCCTGTTGCGACCTTCTTAATCGCTGCGACTAAAGCACTCATTTAAACCACTCCAACATTTCTGATTCATCCATCACGGTAATACCTAGTTTTTCTGCCTTAGTCAGTTTTGAACCTGCATCCCGCCCAGCAACCACATAATCAGTCTTTACTGAAACACTGCCGGCTACTTTTGCACCTAGAGCCAATAACTTTTCTTTTGCCTCACTACGAGACATTTGTTCCAATGTACCGGTTAATACCACTGTTTTACCACTCAAAAGTGAATCAGCTGCAATCCCTTTTTCTTCTGGCCAGTTGATACCTGCAGCTAATAATCGTTCGATGACGTGTTGATTATGCTCTTGATGAAAAAAGGTCACTATGTGATGAGCAGCAATAGGACCAACATCTTCAATTTCAATTAAAGCATCTTCATCAGCCATTTTTAATGCATCTAGTGTTAAAAAGTGACTGGCTAATGATCGTGTTGTTGCTTCACCCGCTTCACGAATACCTAATGCGTACAAAAACCGAGCAAATTTAGTGTGTTTAGAAGTTTCCAACGCATTAACCAAGTTAATCGCGGACTTTTCACCCATGCGGTCTAAATTTGAGAGTTGTTCTACACTTAGATCGAACAAATCAGCAGGATCATTAATCAAACCTTCATCAACAAGCTGTTCAACTAGTTTATCGCCTAAACCATCTACATCTAAGGCTTTGCGTGATGCAAAGTGTTTTATCGCTTCTTTACGTTGTGCAGGACAATATAAACCACCACTACACCGAGCGATTGCCTCACCCTCAATACGTTCTACTTCTGATTGGCATATAGGACATAGAGATGGAATGATGAAGTGTGACGTTATTTCAGGTCGTTTAGACATCACCACTTGTACCACTTCAGGAATAACATCACCTGCACGACGCACAATAATCGTATCCCCTATTCGTACATCTTTACGATCTATCTCATCTTGATTGTGCAATGTTGCATTGCTGACGGTGACACCGCCAACAAAAACAGGTTTTAAACGTGCAACGGGAGTTAAAGCCCCTGTTCGACCCACCTGAATTTCAATATCTTCAACAATGGTCATTTCTTCTTGTGCAGGATATTTATGAGCAATCGCCCAACGCGGTGCACGTGAAACAAAACCTAAACGTTGTTGTAATTGAATATTATTAACTTTTAGTACGACCCCATCAATATCATAAGATAAGCTATTACGACGTTCTCCAAGTTGTTTAATGTATTCTAAACAGTCATCAACACCATCAAGACATTTCAGTTCGGGTGATATCTGACAGCCCCACTTTTCAATCATTGCCATAGCGGCACTATGTGTTTCGGGCTTTTCCATGCCAATAATTTCACCCAAACCATAGCAATAAATGGCTAAGGGGCGATTGGCTGTTATTTTTGAATCTAATTGTCGAAGCGATCCTGCGGCTGCATTACGAGGATTAACAAACGGTTTTTTGCCTTGTTCAATCTGTTTAATATTTAAAGCATCGAATCCTGCTGTAGGCATGACAATTTCACCACGAATCTCAATAACTTCAGGAATGTCATTACCTATAAGCTTTAAAGGTACGGTAGGAATCGTTCTAACATTAGCGGTAACATCTTCACCAACAGCACCATCACCTCGAGTTGCAGCTTGCACTAATATTCCCTGCTCATAACGTAAGCTAATGGCCAATCCATCTAATTTAGGCTCAGCCGCATAGATTTGTGATTCACTCGTATTCAACCAATCACGTACGCGTTGATCAAATGCATTTAACTCTTCAGTATTAAATACATTATCTAATGACAACATGGGTATCGCATGAGTGATTTGATTAAACTTATCGAGTGCTTTGCCTCCGACTCTTTGCGTGGGTGAATCAACCGCTAATAGTTCAGGAAACGCCTCTTCTATTTTTTTAAGCTCTTGGAATAAACGATCATATTCAGAATCAGTAACTTCTGGATTATCAGTGACATAGTATAGATAGTTATATTGATTTATTAAGTCTCTAAGCTCTCTAGAACGCTGTGTAAATTCAGTTAGAGTAGTCATTATTGTAATTGCTTTGCTCTGCTTGTAATTGTAAGTTGAGGTTTAAAATTCGGCTACGCATGGACTCTATCGTGGATTGATTAAGTGTTTGTCGAGATTCATCACATAATGTGCCATCCAGTTTATCTGTCATTTTCTGGGCAGCATCAAGTAAATCATCAAAAAGTGCTAAACCATTAACAGGTCCAGGTAATCGTGCAAAAATTAACAGGCCAGGTGTTTTCATTGTTGCAAAACTTTCAGGGTTTAAAGTACCGGGATCTAAGATATTAGCGACACTAAATAACGTTTGGCTATTAAGCCCGCCAAGAGAACGATGATAAATCTGTAAATCCCCAAAATGTAGATCTAAACTTTCCAGTGCTGCTTTCACTGATTTGCCCGAGAAAAGTCCGCCATCACGAGCCATAACTGTAAATGAAATCACCATATCCCAATCATTAATAACAGGCTTACTGACATTAAGCTCATCGGAAGAAGTATTAACAGGATTAGCTTCTAGTTCATTTTCTTCAGCATCGTCATCTTGAACCGTCTCTTTTATCTCATCATCAATAGTAATATTAATACGAGGTTCTTCACGTCGTGTTGGCGCTTTCTGTTGCCCAGCTTCAGATATGCTTATTTGAGGTTCAGCATCAACTTCAAAGTGATTATTGTCAGCAGATTGCTGGTTTAACTCTTGCTCAAATAAAGCTCCAAACTCTCCACTATCGCCCATTTCAGGTTCGATATTATCTATTTCTTCTAATAATTTTGTTCGCTGTTTACTGCTTCTATTGGCATACCAAGCAACAGCTACAAAGGTAGCAAGAATTAAAATTATGATTACAGCAATATCTAACACTTAAATTAATCTTCCAATTAAGGGATAATAGATGGCTTTTATTATCATTATTGAGACACCCAATGGCTACATTACCTAGCAAAGATCTAGAAACCTTCGACAATGCAATTCCAGAACGTGATTATACCATTCACATTGAAACATCTGAATTTACTTGCTTGTGTCCAATGACAGGGCAACCTGATTTTGCCACCATTAAAATTGATTATGTACCTGATCTTAAATGTGTCGAATTAAAATCATTCAAACTTTATATGTGGACATACCGCGAAGAAGGCGCATTCCATGAGAAAGTAACGAACCAAATCTTAGATGATTTAGTAGCTGCAACTGATCCGCGTTTTATGCGTATTACCGGTATCTTTAATGTTCGTGGTGGTGTTTACACAACTGTTGTAGCAGAACATAAAAAAGAAGGTTGGATTGCGCCTACACCTGTGCAGCTTCCATAGTATGGCTGTAGGTCGGATTTTAATCCGACTGGACCTGTTTAACAATAATGACTAACGCTTATATCGGTTTAGATCTCGGCACCTCAGGGTGTCGAGCTATCGCTATTGACGAGCAACAGAAGATTATAGGCACCAGTCAACAATCGCTTGCCTCGTCTTCCGGTACTGAACAAGATCCTGCTTACCATTGGCACGTCGTCGAGCAAGTACTATCAGCACTCATTCCACAGTGTCAGCAATATGAAATACACTCAATTGCTGTTGATGCAACATCTGGTTCAATTTTAGTGACAGATAATCTAGGTCAGCCACTCACTCCAATCTTAATGTATAACGATTCAAGAGCGATTGAACAAAGCCAACAGATTGCTAAAGTAGCACCCATTGAATCAGCTGCTCACGGTGCAAGTAGCGGCCTTGCCAAACTTCTTTATTTACAAGAGCACTATAAACTCACCAACAATAGTCACCTTTTGCATCAAGCAGATTGGATTAACTTTAAGCTTGGTGCCCCATTAGGCATCAGCGATGAAAACAATGCCTTAAAGTCAGGATATGACCCAATTAAGCGCTGCTGGCCCCAGTGGATTCAACACGTCACGGATATGTCATTATTACCAAAGGTCGTTTCACCAGGAACTATCATCGGCACATTATCTAAACAACTGTGTGCCAAGTTTAACTTAACTGAAACACCCAATATCGTTGCAGGTACAACAGACAGTATTGCCGCCCTCATCGCTACAGGTGCTCATGAAATCGGCGATGCGGTTACATCATTAGGTTCAACACTTGTCGTTAAGTTAATCAGTGATACCCCCCTGTTTTTACCCCAACAAGGTGTTTATAGCCATAGGTTCGTTGATAAATGGCTAGTGGGAGGCGCATCAAATACAGGTGGTGCCGTACTTAAACAATACTTTGACAGTGATGAGTTACAAAACTTAAGTACATTAATTTCACTTAATGATTCTGTGCCGGATTACTATCCATTGAACTCTAAAGGTGAACGTTTTCCTGTCAATGATCCCGAATTAGAGCCTAGACTATCCCCTCGACCGACTAATGATGCTGAGTTTTTACATGGCATGCTCAAAGGCATGGCAACTATTGAGCAACAGGCTTATCACCTCTTAGAACAAGCAGGATCACCTGCTGTTAAATCAATACGTACAGTTGGCGGTGGTGCAGTAAATCAAACATGGCAGGCTATCCGTCAGCAGATTAACCCCGTATTATTCATTAAACCAGAACATACTGAAGCAGCCTATGGTGCTGCTCTCATCGCAAAAGGACAGGCTTAAGTGATACAAGAACTATTCAAAGGTGCACGTTATTTATTACAAGGATTTAGCTTAATTCACCAAAAAGGTATTCGTAAGTTTGCCTATATTCCTATGGCTATCAACACCTTATTATTCAGCTTTGCTATTTGGTTAGGGTTTACCAAGTTCGATCAATGGATTAACGCGATGATACCCACTTGGATCCCTGAATGGTTATTGGGCTGGATCATGTGGATTATATGGCCATTGTTTGCCAGCTTACTTCTGCTGTTCGTCTTTTTCACTTTTTCTATTATTGCCAACTTATTAGCAGCACCGTTCAATGGTGTGTTAGCTGAAGCAGTAGAAACCAAACTGCTAGGCAAACCACCAATAGGACTAAATTGGCAAGAAATCATTAAAGACGCCCCTTCGATGATTTGGAATGAAATTCGTAAGATTCTTTATTTTATCGCTTGGATGATCCCATTATTTATCCTGTCATGGGTGCCAGTTATCAATATTATTGCACCCGTATTGTGGATTGCTTTTTCTAGCTGGATGCTCGCTATTGATTACCATGACTACCCGATGGGAAACCATCAACTTAAATTTCCACAACAACGGGCATTATTAAGACAAAAACGTTCTCTAGCATTGGGCTTTGGCCTAGCAACCTTAGCTGCCACCATGATTCCATTTGTTAACTTTTTAGTTATCCCAGCTGCTGTTGCAGGTGCAACAGCACTGTATTTGGATAAGTTTAAAAACGATCAATAAAATCAATCGAGTCTTGTATCTTAAGTCCCGTGCAAATCAATCGCTATGATTTACACTATTCAATGAAGATTGGATAAAGGGGTAGAGACACTGAAAGTAGGCTTAGAACCAACAAGTTCTGTGGGTCAGATTAGTGCCTACCCCTTATTTTAACGCCCAAAAATGCGAACAGGATCTTGTGCACGGGGACAATCCGTAGCACGTATAACGACAAGAATGCATCCGCGTTAAATCATCCAATCCTCTTCATTTTACCTTAAAATATTAGGAGTAGAAAATGTATATTGGAATGGATATTTCTAAATTGAGTTTTGATGTGGCTATTTTGAATGAAGGGCACTACCATCATCGTCATTTTGACAATGATCTTGCTGGATTTAAAGCTTGCCTAGCATGGGTAAAACCATTTAACACGCCCGCTCTTTTTTGTATGGAAGCAACGGGAATTTACGGACTGGCATTGGCAAAGTATTTAGTCAGTCACCAGCAGAAAGTGATTGTTGCCAACCCTATTCAAACGCATGCTTTTGCTAAAATGGAAATGACGCGTAATAAAACAGACAAAGCAGATGCGATGAGCATTGCTCGATATTGTCAGCATTTAGATAGGCAAGGAAGAGCAAATAAAAGCCTTTACACGCCAAAGGAAGCTGACTTTGAACGACTTCAGTTTCTGGTTACACGACTAGACCAACTGAACAAAGTGCGGTCACAAGAAAATAATCGGTTTGATGTTAGTTTAGATAAAGCAGCTGCCCGGTCAATTAAAGCTATGCTCACTTTTATTGATAAGCAACTGAGCAACATAAAAAAGGAAATTGCCAAAATTGTTAAGCAAAATGACTCACTCAATACGCAGGTTCACTTACTAACGAGTATTATCGGTTTAGGTGACAAAACCGCATGGTCAATATTAGCTTATATCGGTGACGTTTCCTTATTTGAAAATGCAAAACAAATGAGTAGTTATGCGGGTCTTAATCCGAGAATAGAACAATCTGGCAGCAGCGTTAACCGAACACGATTATCTAAAATGGGTAATGCTAGGCTACGAAAATCACTTTATATGCCAGCGCTGGTTGCGGTAAGATTCAACCCCAGAATGATGGCTTTTTATACTAAGCTGCTAGCGAAAGGGAAACCGAAAAAAGTAGCGTTAGTAGCTGTCATGCGAAAGCTCTTAGTATTAGCTTATGGTGTATTGAAATCAGGTAAACCGTTTGATGTGAATTATCAACATTAAAGCAGATTAAGCTTGCTTTTCAAGACAGGATCTGACCCCATTGATTTTAGGCAAAAAAAAGCAAAGAGGGTTGTTGGCTAATAAGCCTGCTAGTGTTGAGTAACTAGCTTAAACATTATGTTTTATTTATATAACTCAAAGGCCATTACAGCCACGATAACCAAGAGTCCAGTTGCAACAACAACTGTAATTGGTCTTGCAAAGACAACTTTAAGAGCTTTTAAATAAATTTCCATAATAATTAGCAGGTCTGGTGGCCTGCAATGTGCTGACTATTTGCCGAAAATGGCTAAGTCATGCAAGGCTGATAATACGAGTGGAAAACGTAATGAGCAACAACATAATCAATGGGGTCAGATCCTGTCTTGAAAAGCAAGCTTAATCTGCTTTAATGTTGATAATTCACATCAAACGGTTTACCTGATTTCAATACACCATAAGCTAATACTAAGAGCTTTCGCATGACAGCTACTAACGCTACTTTTTTCGGTTTCCCTTTCGCTAGCAGCTTAGTATAAAAAGCCATCATTCTGGGGTTGAATCTTACCGCAACCAGCGCTGGCATATAAAGTGATTTTCGTAGCCTAGCATTACCCATTTTAGATAATCGTGTTCGGTTAACGCTGCTGCCAGATTGTTCTATTCTCGGATTAAGACCCGCATAACTACTCATTTGTTTTGCATTTTCAAATAAGGAAACGTCACCGATATAAGCTAATATTGACCATGCGGTTTTGTCACCTAAACCGATAATACTCGTTAGTAAGTGAACCTGCGTATTGAGTGAGTCATTTTGCTTAACAATTTTGGCAATTTCCTTTTTTATGTTGCTCAGTTGCTTATCAATAAAAGTGAGCATAGCTTTAATTGACCGGGCAGCTGCTTTATCTAAACTAACATCAAACCGATTATTTTCTTGTGACCGCACTTTGTTCAGTTGGTCTAGTCGTGTAACCAGAAACTGAAGTCGTTCAAAGTCAGCTTCCTTTGGCGTGTAAAGGCTTTTATTTGCTCTTCCTTGCCTATCTAAATGCTGACAATATCGAGCAATGCTCATCGCATCTGCTTTGTCTGTTTTATTACGCGTCATTTCCATTTTAGCAAAAGCATGCGTTTGAATAGGGTTGGCAACAATCACTTTCTGCTGGTGACTGACTAAATACTTTGCCAATGCCAGTCCGTAAATTCCCGTTGCTTCCATACAAAAAAGAGCGGGCGTGTTAAATGGTTTTACCCATGCTAGGCAAGCTTTAAATCCAGCAAGATCATTGTCAAAATGACGATGATGGTAGTGCCCTTCATTCAAAATAGCCACATCAAAACTCAATTTAGAAATATCCATTCCAATATACATTTTCTACTCCTAATATTTTAAGGTAAAATGAAGAGGATTGGATGATTTAACGCGGATGCATTCTTGTCGTTATACGTGCTACGGATTGTCCCCGTGCACAAGATCCTGTTCGCATTTTTGGGCGTTAAAATAAGGGGTAGGCACTAATCTGACCCACAGAACTTGTTGGTTCTAAGCCTACTTTCAGTGTCTCTACCCCTTTATCCAATCTTCATTGAATAGTGTAAATCATAGCGATTGATTTGCACGGGACTTAAGATACAAGACTCGATTGATTTTAGGCAAAAAAAAGCAAAGAGGGTTAGTCTTTGCTTTTCTAGTCCTGAACCTATTAAGCTTCAGGATTTAAAGGGTTAGCATTTCATCTGCCCCCCCATAAAGAAGCTAAGAATTAATAAGCCAGCGATAGTGAACATCGCTATTACTTGCATTAATTTGCTTCCGCTTTTCTTATCATTAATTTCCATGATATAAACAGGTCTGGTGGCCTGCAATATGCTGACTTTGCCGAAATTGGCTCGTCACGCAGCTCAAATACTATGAATGATAAACTTATCCGTCAATAAGGAATCAATGGGGTCGGACTCGATTGATTTCTAGTGAGTTTAAAACTAACCGACTAAGCTGGAATTAGAGCATTTAATGTAGCACTTGGTCTCATTGACTCCAGCATTAATGCTTCATCAATAAAATAAGTCGCACCCAAGTCAACAGCGACTCCTTGAACAGAAATTAATTCATCAACAATCTTAGTTTCATTTTCAGCTAAGACATTAGCAATTTCTGTAAAGTGTGTTTGCAGTGCTTGATCATCAGATTGCTCAGCTAAAGCTTGAGCCCAATAAAGTGCTAAATAGAAGTGACTACCACGGTTATCTATTTCACCTACATTTGCGGCTGGTGATTTATTGTTATCTAGGAACATGCCTGTTGCAGTATCTAAGGTATCAGCAAGTACTTTAGCTTTTGTATTCCCAGTGACATTGCTCAAATGTTCTAGAGATGCTGCTAACGCTAGGAATTCACCTAATGAATCCCAACGGAGGTGATTGTCATGCACAAACTGTTCTACCAGTTTAGGTGCAGTACCACCGGCACCTGTTTCGAATAAACCACCACCGTTCATCAGCGGCACAATAGACAACATTTTTGCACTTGTTCCCAATTCGAGAATAGGGAAAAGATCGGTCAAATAATCACGTAAAACATTACCTGTTACCGAAATTGTATCTTCACCTTTTTGGACTCTTTCTAGTGAAAATGTAATTGCATCTTCTGGCGATAAGATACGAATATCTAGGCCATCCGTATCGTGTGTTGGTAAGTATTTTTCAACTTTAGCAATCAGCTGTGCATCATGGGCTCTATTTTTATCTAACCAAAATATAGCGGGTGTATTACTTAAACGGGCACGGTTAACGGCTAATTTCACCCAATCTTGAATAGGCGCATCTTTTGCCTGACACATGCGCCAGATATCACCCTCTTCTACTTTATGTTCGAGTAAAGTATCACCATTATCGTCAATTACACGAACAGTGCCGGCAGTTGGGATTTCAAACGTTTTATCGTGTGAACCATATTCTTCTGCTTTTTGTGCCATAAGACCAACATTAGGCACGCTACCCATTGTTGTTGGATCAAATGCACCATGTTGCTTACAAAACTCTATTGTTTTTTGGAAAATGCCGGCATAACAACGATCAGGAATAACAGCCTTCGTATCTTGTTGCTTGCCTTCTTTATTCCACATCTGTCCTGAAGCACGAATCATTGCAGGCATAGAGGCATCTACAATCACATCAGAAGGTACATGTAGGTTAGTAATACCATTATCAGAGTTAACCATAGCCAAATCAGGACGAGTCACATATACCGCTTGAATATCGGCTTCAATTTCAGCTTGTTTGTCTGCTGGAAGACTTTTTATCTTGGCATACACATCACCAAGACCATTATTTACATTAACGCCAAGCTGTTCAAAAATTGCCGCATGCTTGTCGAATACATCTTTATAAAAGACTGATACAACATGACCAAAAATGATGGGATCAGAGACTTTCATCATTGTCGCTTTTAAATGCAATGAGAAAAGTACGCCCTCTTCTTTAGCACTTTCAATTTCATCTGCAATAAAGCTGCAAAGTGCATTTTTGTTGATCACCGATGAATCAATTACTTCGCCTTCCAGTACCGCTATTGTTTGTTTTAATACTGTTTTATTGCCAGCATTATCTTCTAGCTCTATTGTCACATTGCCGGCATTAGACAAGGTAACAGATTGTTCACTGCCAAAAAAGTCACTGTCAGACATGCTCGCAACGTGTGATTTAGAATGACTACTCCATGCACCCATTCGATGAGGATGCTGTCGTACATAATTTTTAACAGCAGCTGGTGCTCGACGATCTGAATTACCTTCTCTTAATACAGGGTTAACCGCACTGCCTTTGATCTTGTCGTAAGTATTCTGAATTTGTTTTTGCTCATCATTTTCAGGGGTTTCTGGGTAATCAGGTAAGGCATAACCTTTATTTTGGAGCTCTTTAATAACGGCCTTTAACTGTGGAATCGAAGCGCTAATATTAGGTAACTTAATGATATTAGCTTCTGGTTTTAATGCTAATTCACCCAATTCAGCTAATGCATCCGTGATTTGCTGTTCAGGTTTTAAATAACTAGGAAAGTTGGCAATAACACGACCTGCTAGTGAAATATCACTAATTTCAATTTCAATATCAGCAGCGTGTGTAAATAATTTAATAATAGGTAATAAAGACTGTGTTGCTAATGCGGGTGCTTCATCTGTTTTGGTGTAAATAATTTTTGATGTTGTCATTTAAATTCCTAATATTTTAATGCGTTCTACGGCTTCTAACAGTCGTTGTTCATTTGTTGTATATGCAAAGCGAACATGTTGCTCTGCGAGGTGATTACCAAAATCATTACCGGGAGTTACTGCGACCCCAGCTTGTTGTAACCAGTGCTTCGTTAACGCCATGCTATCGGGTATTTTATCATTGAGAAGACGTTTACAGTTAGCATAAATATAAAAAGCACCTTGTGGAGATGCGCTTATCTCCAAACCTAATGACGCTAATGCAGGTAACAAACTATTTCGCCGTGCTTCAAAACGCTGTCTACGTTGTTCTAATATATCTAAAGTATCGCGGTTAAATGCTGCTAGTGCCGCATATTGCGACATGGTCGGCGCCGCTAAAAAGAGATTTTGAGCTAAGCGATCCATGACAGGTTCATATTCTTCAGGAACTACTAACCACCCTAAGCGCCAACCGGTCATGCCAAAGAACTTTGAAAAACTATTAATCACAAAGGCATCTTGATCAATGGATAAGACGGTTGGTGTTTCAACATCGTCATAGCTTAAACCATGATAAATTTCATCGACAACAAAGTGACCTTGTTTCGCTTTTATCGCAGCTGATAAGTCTATTAGTTCCTGATGAGATAATACTGTTCCTGTTGGGTTAGATGGCGAGGCCACTAAAGCCATTGCCGTATCATTATTCCAATAATCATTAATATGTTGTGCTGTTAATTGAAAGTTTGAACTTGCATCAACCGCAATGGATTGTGCTTTGCCTTCAACGAATCGGGCAAAATTACGGTTACAGGGATAGCCAGGATCGGCTAATAAAACGTTCTTATCACGTTCTAACAGAGCGCCCATTACCAATAACAAGGCACCCGATGCACCGGGAGTCACTACAATTCGATTAGCTGAAACATCAACCTGATAGCGTGTTTTATACCAGTTCGCAATCGCTTCGCGTAACTCCGGCAAGCCAAGTGCAGGAGTGTAATGGGTTTTACCCGCCTTTAGCGCTGCAATACCCGCATCAATAATAGGTTGCGGTGTATCAAAATCAGGCTCTCCCACTTCCATATGAATAATGTCTTGTCCTTGAGCCTCAAGCTGGTTTGCTTGTGCCAAAATATCCATCACATGAAAAGGCGAGATATCCTCAGCGCGTTGTGAGATTCTATACTTAGCCATTAGCGTGAATGTGTTTTAAATCATCAACAGTTACATAATTACCCGCAATTTTTTCACCAGACAATACCGTACAAGCTAAATCGGGTTCACCTAAATGATCTAAAACAGTGATAGCACCACTAAAGTCATCATTATGGGTGTAATTATTCTGGGTAACGATTGTCATAATATTTGCCCCACAAGAAGAACGAACACCATTAGCAGAATCTTCAAAAACTAAACATTCATCTGCCGATAAGCCAATTTTTTGCAAACAATAATCGAAAATATCAGGGGCTGGCTTTTTAGCTGGAACGATGTCACCCGCAGCAATGCAATCAAACCAAGCTAATGCTTCTTCACCTAATGTACTTTTAACAAGTGCAGTCACATTCGCGGGGGTTGTTGTTGTCGCAATCGCTAATCGCAAACCGGCATTTCGTGCTTCATTTATTAATCTCAACACGCCCGGTCTTAATGTAATCGCATTTGATTCAAGTAACTCAACATAATGTTTTGTTTTATTGGCATGCAAGCTAAGAATCAAGCTATCGACATCGTCATCTTCAAAGCTAGTATTGAAATCGGCTAAAAAGTACCGAATACGCTCTTTCCCGCCAGTAACTGCCAACAACTCACCATATAGAGCCTCATCCCAGTCCCAATCAAGACCTGCATCCTTAAATGCAAGATTAAATGCAATACGGTGTCCATCACGTTCTGTTTCAGCGAATGTACCGTCGATATCAAAAATGAGCGCTTTTAATTGTTTCATATCTCGTTTTCTTATTTAAAATGGAATAAAATAGTATCAAATTTATTACACACATGACGGCCTTTCTGGTATAGAATTGCGCCTTGATTTAAAAAGTTGATAAGGTTTAACTAAAGATGAGTTCATCACAGACAGATACTAAAATCGAACCGTATGTAGAAAAAAGCGGCGAAGAGTATATGAATGACGACCAAACTGCTCACTTCCGTACTATCCTAGAAAACTGGAAAAAGGATCTTATGGAAGAAGTGGATCGCACAGTACATCATATGCAAGACGATGCAGCTAACTTCCCAGATCCTAATGATCGCGCAACACAAGAAGAAGAGTTCACTCTTGAATTACGTACTCGTGACCGCGAACGTAAATTAGTTAAGAAGATTAAACAATCAATTGCAGACCTAGATAAAGGTGATTACGGTTATTGTGAGTCTTGTGGTACTGACATTGGTATTCGTCGCCTTGAAGCGCGTCCAACTGCTAACTTATGTATTGATTGTAAAACATTGGCAGAAATCAGAGAAAAGAATCGCGTTTAATTTAGAAACCGACTTCATCTGCTCTTAACTTTAAGTTAAATAGCAGACATAAAAAAGCCCCGATTAATCGGGGCTTTTTTATTTCCACGTAGGTTGGACTTTAGTCCAACAATGTCGGGTTAAAACACCGACCTTGTATATTAAACATGTCTCTAAAAACACAGGACCATTTAACCCAAAACTATTATAGTAAGAACTGATTTTCTGGGGAAGCCGGCTCGACCTTAAGCTTTGAGCTTGTATGTAGATTGGCTCCCCACCCTCGTCATCCATGCCGCGGAGTATCTTAGACCTGTAAGCTCGCGCTTCTGAGTCTGTATTCACAAGGACGGTAGATGAAGTGTCAGGGTTGGGAAACCAGTGATCATTATAATACTTAATGTGAGATAAAAAATGAATACTATTGGAATTGATGTCGGTTGCAAGGAATTAGTGCTGGTCGTCATGGTTAATGGCAAAGCGCGTAACGCTAATGCTTTTGATAATACCCCCTCGGGTCATCAAGAAATCATCCGCTCTTTAACAAAACTTAAAGGAGAAACAAAGGTTTGCATCGAGGCAACAGGTGTCTATCATTTTGATTTAGCCGTTGCTCTTAGTCGAGCTAATGATATTGAGGTGATGGTTATTAATCCTAAAGCGGCACACAACTTTTTCAAAGTATTAATGACACGCAGCAAAACCGATGCGATTGATGCTGAGAATTTAGCGATTTATGCCCAAAGAATGCCATTTGTAGCCTGGGAACGCCCCGCTGATGAATATATCTGTTTACGGGTTATGTCACGCCGTATCGCGGCTCTAAGTAAGCAAAAAACACAAGCTAAAAATCAGCGTCATGCCTTAGAGTCAACGATAGAAACACCAATACTAGTCATTGAGCAAGCGGAAGAACTCATTCGTTTCTTAGACGGGCAAATTGACACTTTGCGAGACAGTGCGCTTACACTCATTCAGCAGCAGGATGAGTTGAAGACAGCATATATTCTCATCACCGGAATCAAGGGCATTGCACATGCATCGGCCATACAAATACTGAGTGAACTGATGATATTGCCTAAGGATATGACGGCACGACAGTGGGTTGCCCACGCGGGGCTAGATCCAAGAATATTTGATTCAGGCAGTAGCGTGTCTAAAAAGCCACGGATCAGTAAGGTAGGGAATAAATATATTCGCCAAGCCTTGTATATGCCCGCCTTGGTGGCAAGTCGCTTCGAACCCAATATTAAAGGGTATTATCATCACTTGATTGATGATAACGGCTTAAAAAAAGTACAAGCAGTCTGTGCTGTGATGCGTAAATTATTACACGCCATCCATGGCATGTTACGGACTAATAAAGAATTTGATGGGGCTCGTTTTTATACGTTACCTATCGTTACAGATTCATAAAAAATAGGAATATTTGTAAATTAGCACTTGTGTTTTAATAGAGTATCTACAAATAAAAAACTTTTCACGTTAAGTATTTTTCGTCAGGACAAGATAAAAATGGTCGACAAATCTGTCTGGAACAGATTTGTGTTTACCCTGTGAAGGGTGAAACACAAGGATGTGTTTCATCAAAAAGCACAGTTTACTCGTGTAAATGAGCATTTTGAGACTATTTTTAACACCGACATGGCGAGAAAGACGACGCGTGAAATGTTTTCTTACAAATCGTCGCCATGTTTTGCAAGGTACTCTGCAACGCCAGCAGCGTCCGCTTTCATACCTTCATCACCTTTGTTCCAACCCGCTGGGCAAACTTCGCCATGTTCTTCGTGGAATTGAAGTGCATCAACTAAACGTAACATTTCATCTACTTCACGACCTAAAGGTAAGTCATTAACCACTTGATGACGAACAACGCCTTCTTTGTCGATTAAAAATGAACCACGTAAAGCAACACTTGCTGGATGCTTAATACCGTAGTTTGCCATGATAGATTGGTCTGTATCTGCAACTAATGGGAAATCAATTTGACCGATACCACCATCTTTCACAGCAGTGTTACGCCATGCTAAATGTGTGAATTGAGAATCGATTGAAATACCGATAACTTGAACGCCACGTTCTTTAAACGCCGCAACACGATGGTGATGAGCAAGGATTTCAGATGGACATACAAATGTGAAATCTAGTGGGTAAAAGAATAAAACAACATACTGACCTTTGTAATCAGACAATGAAAAGTTTTCATTGATAGTGTTATCTGCCATCACTGCTGCTGCAGTGAAATCTGGGGCTGCTTGAGTAACTAAAACGCTCATATCTTGCTCCTTAAATTAAGAATTATAATAATGGAAAGCCCTTGTAAATAAGGGTCTATGTAATTACCTAGTAAAACACTCAGCTATGCTATCAACTAGCATTAGCAATGTCTAATTAGATGTATTGTCTGGCGTATGTAACGCTCGATATTGACGCGGAGAACAATCAAATAACTGTGTGAATCGTCGGCTAAAATGACTGAGATCATTGAAGCCACAATCGTAGCAAGCTTGAGTAACCGTATGCCCTAAACTCAATGCTTTTGCGGAGTTTTTTAACCGTCTCTGTTGTAAATATTCACTTGGAGAACAGCCTAATTGTTTTTTAAACTCAATATAAAGCTTACTTTTACTCATGCATGCTTTTTGACACAAGGTCTCAATATCAAGTGGTTCTGCACTATTTTGCTCAATATAGTTAATAACTGCGGTGATGCCCGTTGCATCAGGTGATTGCTTAGTATAATTTAAAAGTAAGTCTCTCCCTTGTTCTCTCAATAGCTTAATAATAAGCTCAGACACGCCTAATTCGACCATAATTTCTTTGTCTGGATGGTTATGAGTGAACAATAGAACAAGCTTCTCTAATAATTGCTGTGTATCACGTGTATGGTGAGAATGAATAATATGAGGTTGATACTGCCAATCATGATCGAGATGATTTAAGGTCGTTAAATCTTGCATTCGTTCAGAGATAGATTCAATCCGCTCTTTGGGGATCTCGATTGTCAAACACGTCGTAGGTTGCTGCTCATTCGCTTCGGGGAAATCAATTTCTACATATTCACCTGGAGGCATTACAAAAGATTCATGAGGTAAAAACACTTGTTCTTGTTCATCATGAAAGTTATGCATGATCTTTTTACCTTTGACCATGCCGCAATACATAAGCTGATCAGCACCTAGGCCAACACGAGATGCGGATCGATAGGTATCATAAATACTCAGCTCAGAGTCCGGCCCTGCGAAACTAAGCTTGTTTTCAACGAGTAACTGTCGATTATCGCGCCGATTATTGAGTGATAACTTATTCATATACTTAATAATACATGACTGTGTGGATTTTAAGTCAAGTAAATAAGATTATAAGACTAGTATCTCCATTCACTAGCGTCTATTCTCTTGCAATACATTACTTACATTTAGGGATAATAATCATGATCTACTCAAATCCAGGTACAGAAGGCTCAGTTGTTTCATTTAAAGAGCGTTATGGCAACTATATTAATGGTGAATGGACCGCTCCTGTTAAAGGTGAATATTTCACCAATGTAACACCTGTTACGGGTGAAGCTTTTTGTGAGATTCCTCGTTCAACTGAAGAAGATATCAATCTTGCACTTGATGCGGCTCATGCTGCAAAAGATGCGTGGGGTAAAACCTCTGTTACTGATCGCTCTAATATTCTGCTCAAAATTGCAGACCGTATTGAAGAAAATCTAGAGTTATTAGCTATAGCTGAAACATGGGATAACGGCAAAGCGGTTCGTGAAACACTCGCTGCTGATGTACCTTTATGTGTAGATCACTTCCGTTACTATGCGGGTTGTATGAGAGCTCAAGAAGGCACGATGGGCGAGTTAGATGAAAATACTGTTTCTTATCAATTCCATGAACCTTTAGGTGTTGTTGGCCAAATTATTCCTTGGAACTTTCCATTATTGATGGCTGTATGGAAAATTGCTCCCGCATTAGTAACCGGTAACTGTATTGTTATGAAGCCGGCTGAACAAACACCTGTTTCTATTCTAAAATTGATGGAAGTGATTGGTGATTTATTACCACCTGGTGTTTTGAATATTGTTAATGGTTTTGGTAAAGAAGCAGGTGAAGCACTTGCAAGTAGTACGCGTATTGCCAAAATCGCGTTTACTGGTTCAACCCCTGTTGGCTCACACATTATGAAACGTGCGGCTGAAAACATCATCCCATCTACTGTTGAGTTAGGTGGTAAATCACCTAACATCTTCTTTGAAGACATTATGCAACAAGAAGATGATTACATTAGCAAATGTGCTGAAGGTCTTGTCTTAGCCTTTTTCAACCAAGGTGAAGTATGTACCTGCCCTTCTCGCGCACTTATTCAAGAAAGCATCTACGATGAATTCATGGCGATTGTAATCGAACGTGCTAAAAACATTAAACGTGGTAATCCGCTTGATACAGATGTTCAAGTGGGTGCTCAAGCATCGCAACAACAATTCGAAAAAATTCTTGAATACATTGAAATTGGTAAAAATGAAGGCGCTGAATTATTGCTAGGCGGAAATATTGCTCAAGTCGGCGAAGATTTCGATAGTGGTTATTATATTGAGCCTACCTTATTAAAAGGGTCAAACAATATGCGGATCTTCCAAGAAGAAATCTTTGGCCCCGTTGTTGCCGTTACTACTTTTAAAGATGAGGCTGAAGCATTAGCCATTGCCAATGATTCAGAATTTGGACTGGGTGCAGGCCTTTGGACTCGTGATATGAATCGCGCCTATCGTATGGGCCGAGGTATTCAAGCTGGTCGCGTATGGACTAACTGTTATCACCTCTACCCTGCACATGCTGCATTTGGTGGCTACAAAAAATCAGGTGTCGGTCGTGAAACGCATAAAATGATGTTGGACCATTATCAACAAACTAAAAACTTGTTAGTAAGTTACAGTACAAGTCCTCTTGGATTTTTCTGATAACACGCAGTAGTAGGAGTATTTGATCATGGTTAGAATTTCATTGCTATTAATGCTGCTATTTCCAACAATATTATTCGCGGAGGTATCTGATAAGATGCCTCCTATTGACCAAATCTTAGCTCAAGGTATTACTATCGCTACAGCTGTGTTTCTGGCTGGATATTTTCGTTGGTGGCTAGGCATGTTATGTCTAGCCATTTTTGCATTCTCAGTCATGGGTACGATTTCACTTTGGAATGAAACAGCATTACGAGAAGCACTTCTCCTTGAACAAGGATGGATTTATTTTGGCACATTAGTATTCCGCGATCTTTTATTGGGTTTTGCCATCATTGTTGGTAGTTTACTCAGTTATAATCGTCGTTTATCTGACAAAGAAATTTCAAAGGTACAGTAGTATGTCTGAAGAAAATATCCAATCAACATTACATGAAGACCGTCGATTCCCACCTAGTGCTGAATTCACCAACAAGTCAGCACTATCTCCAAGAAAAGTCAATGAGTTAAACCGACAAGCTAAAGAAAACAATGAAGAGTTTTGGGCGCAACAAGCACGGTCAGAGATTGATTGGCATACTCCTTTTGAGACAACACTTGATTCATCTAATGCACCTTTCTATCGTTGGTTCCCAGATGGCAAGTTAAATGCCTCGTATAATTGCCTAGATCGCCAATTAGAAAAGAATGCAAATAAAACAGCCATCATTTTTGAAGGTGATGCAGGCGATGTACAACATATTACTTATCAACAATTACATGCTCGAGTGTGTACTTTTGCCAATGCATTAAAAGCACAAGGTATTACGCAAGGTGACCGCGTTATTATCTATATGCCCATGATTGCCGAAGCTGTGATTGCCATGCAGGCATGTGCACGTATTGGTGCAATACATTCTGTTGTATTTGGTGGATTTTCTGCATCGTCATTAAAAGATCGTATTGAAGATACACAAGCAAAAATGGTTATCACGGCTGATGGTGGACACCGTGGTGGAAAAATAATAGAGCTTAAATCAACCACCGATAAAGCTTTAGAATCTGGCTGTGACAGCATTAACACAGTTATTGTATTTAAACGTACTGGCCATGATATTACGATGCAGACTGATCGTGATATCTGGTGGTCTGATGCGATAAAAGATCAAACTACTGAGTGTGAACCAACATGGGTTGATGCGACTCATCCTTTATTTCTTTTATATACATCAGGCTCAACGGGCAAACCTAAAGGCATTCAACATTCAACAGGTGGTTATCTACTCAATGCCATTACCACGATGCGCTGGGTATTTGATATTCAAGACTCCGATGTGTTTTGGTGCACCGCTGATGTCGGTTGGATTACGGGACATACCTATGTTGCCTATGGTCCACTCGCTACAGGTGCCACCATTGTTATCTTTGAAGGTGTACCCACCTATCCCGATGCAGGTCGTTTTTGGGATATGTGTGAACGTCATGGCGTTACTATCTTCTATACCGCTCCAACGGCCATCCGCGCACTGATTAAGCAAGGTGATGATTACCCGAACAAACATGATCTTTCAAAACTTCGTCTATTGGGAACAGTAGGTGAACCCATCAACCCTGAAGCGTGGATGTGGTATCACACCGTTATTGGCAAAGGATGTTGCCCTATCGTTGACACTTGGTGGCAGACTGAAACAGGCGCTCATATGCTTGCCCCTCTTCCATCCGTTACGGTGACAAAACCTGGCTCTTGTACACTTGCTCTGCCGGGTATTGACGCTGCGATAGTGAATCAAGAAGGTGAAGAAATCACTACTGCTAATGAAGGTGGCTATTTAGTGATTCGTCAACCATGGCCATCAATGATTCAAACAGTATGGGGTGATGACCAACGTTATAAAGATACTTACTGGCCTTATTTCGATGGCAAGTTCTATCTGGCAGGTGACAGTGCTCGCCGTGATGAAGATGGTTATTTCTGGATTATGGGACGTATTGATGATGTCCTTAATGTATCAGGTCACCGCCTAGGTACAATGGAAATTGAATCCGCATTAGTTGCCCACCCACTTATTGCTGAAGCTGCTGTAGTCGGTAAACCTCATGACATTAAAGGTGAATCTGTTTTTGCTTATGTTGTCTTAAAAGGTGTGCGACCTGAAGATGGTATAGATGATGAATTGACTCAAATATTACGTGCATGGGTGGGTGAGCAAATTGGTGCAATCGCAAAACCTGATGAAATTCGTTATGCCGATAATTTGCCAAAAACACGTTCTGGTAAGATCATGCGTCGTTTATTACGAACTATTGCCAAAGGTGAAGAAATTACTTCCGATACTTCAACCTTAGAGAATGAGTCGATTTTGCCTCAATTACAAGGTAAAGCTTAATATAGAAAATAGGCATCAGGACGTCATATAGAAAACAGGCGTCATTCCCGCATGCTTCAAGCGGGAATCCATAAAACAAAATAGATTCCCGATTAAAGATCTCGGGAATGACAGGTAGAAAGACAGGTAATATAGTGGCAAAAAAAGAAGTTGTTCCAGATGAAAGTCAGCGCTTAGACAAATGGCTTTGGGCTGCACGTTTTTATAAAACACGCAGCCTTGCTGTTGAAGCTATTAATGGCGGTAAGGTTCACCTTAATAATAATCGGGTGAAACCTAGCCGGACGATAAAACCTGATGACATTTTAACCATCTCAAAACCACCATATGAACATATTGTTACGATATTAGGTTTAAACAAAAATCGTCGCCCTGCTGTTGAAGCACAGCAGCTTTATAATGAATCTGAAGCCAGTATTGCAAAACGTGAAATATTGCATCAACAGCTTAAAGATGGTGAATTCACGTTCCAAGTGCAACAGTTTTAGTTTTAAACAACACTTCGTAAGGTGTTCTGAAGTTTAAACATTTTCGTGGCCGATGATTTAATTTCTCAACAGCTTGAACAATTATATCATCACCAATCTGATGAAAGTTACACCCTTTTGGAAAAAAACGCCTTAATAAACCATTGGTATTTTCATTAAGACCTCGCTGCCATGGTGAATGTGGATCGGCAAAATAGACTTTGCTTTTAGTCGCCTTTTCCAGCGTTTTAAATCGAGCAAATTCACTGCCATTATCAACCGTAAATGTTTTGATTAAAGCAGGATTTATAGCCTCAAATAAAGAGGAACTTACAGTCATGAATGTATCTGATAGTTTGTTATCTAATTTCCCTGCAACTAAATATCGACTCTTTCGCTCAACGTGCGTGGCTAATCCTCCTTTGGATTTCCCACCTTCCATTGAGTCACTTTCCCAATCACCAAAACGAACCTTGTCAGCCACAACTTTAGGTCTTTTATGAATAGATATACGACCTTCAAATAATCTCCGTCTTACGCTGCGACGTTGTTTTCGGCGGCGTTTATGGTGTCTAATCAATGATAGATAAAGCACACCACCTTGCAAGGAATCAGCAACAACCCATCGGTAAATTGTTTCGTGGCTGATCTGCATTTTAGTGCTTCTATACTCTCGCTTTAGTCGACCAGAAATAATTTCAGGTGACAAGCCTGCTTTAATATTGTTAATGACTAAATCATATAATGGAAGGTGTGATTTTCTTTTCTCACAGGTAGGCTGAGATTTACGTTCATCGGCGTATTGCTGCGCCCAATCATGCCAATAATGACTATGGTTTCCTTTGTTTCTCCTGACTTTTCGATTAATTGTACTCGGCGAACGATTAATTCGTTCAGCCATTAGGCGCATTGAAAATTTAGCCATGTGCATATGGGCTATCTTAAATCGCTCATCTGCGGTTAAATGGGTGTAAGACATCGTGGGTTCCTAAGTGATTAAATTGTGGTAATTTAAATCTATCAGGTTCTTACGATGTCTGCTTTTTTAACTTAGGTGTTGCACTTGGGAGTTGAATTCACCTTTGATTAAATTTACCAATAAGCTGAATCATTGAACTCATTAACACATGTTGGTTGTTCTTTTATGCTCGGAATACTCTTTTCGGTTAGAGACTGACCTAACCAACCTTCTGGCATTGAGAGCTTTAATGGAGCTTGGATGGTATTTTCTGATAGTGAATGAAACCCAACCTTGGAATAATAGGATGGGTCACCATAGGTAATAACAACAGCCACAGAACGATTTTTTAGCTCGTTAAGACCATAATTTATTAGTGCCTGCCCGACACCTTTTCTTTGGTGCTTAGTACTGATTGCAACTGGCGCGAGCATGTAAATATAAATGGTTTTTTTAAATTTAAGGAGTGTAAAGAAAATAGACCCAATAATTAGTTCATTTTCATATACACCAATACAAATTATTTCTTGATTATCGATGTTTGAAGATAGCTTTAAGGTAAGGTCACCAATTAGTTGACCTTCTTCCTCACTTTCAGATGAAGTGAAAACAGACGTAAATAAGTCAGTTACTTCTTTTTGACTGTTTTTATCGAGAATTTTAAAATTCATGCCTTACTCTGTTGATTGACATCGGTACTATTTTTGAAACATAACGATCTTGATAAGGGGATCGCGGTGCTTTTCCGTGAGTCCCAGAGAGCAGAGCGAACGGCTTGATTAACTGGTTAGGCATTATCAAGAGCCTTGTTAATAAACTGTATTCTAGCTGAATTTTCGGGTTTTCCATATTTAGGGTATTCCTGTAACAGCGTAAGCCATTCTGTGAGAAAAGTTTTGTCTTTAATAGCATTTTCTTTGCTTTGTAGATAAATGTTTTCTTTTTCGTCTAATTCTTTTTTAATGGAGTGCCTTTCTTTCCAGCATGTATTGCAAAGCATACGAACACTCCACATATATTCTTTTCTTACTTCATAAGCTTCTTTTTGCTCTTGGGCAGTAAATACCGTATGTCTTTTACATTTTATGCATTTATATTTAACATCTGAGTAATATTCTTCAAGAAACTCATGCCCCACTGATCTTTTGGAACTATGGTAATCCCCCCATTATTAATGGAGATCAGTAGTAGACATTTTTCTCTGTGTTAGTTTTAATTTCTGAATTGGGGTGATACCACCAATTCCCATATTAGGTCGCTCGTTATTGTAAGTCCATAACCATTGTGTTGCTCTGATTTGTAATTCTTCAATATCTCGATAAATATACTGGCTCAGCCAGTCATACCTCACCGTTCTGTTAAACCGCTCAATATAGGCATTCTGTTGTGGATTTCCAGGCTGTATGAAGGATAGTTCAATATTGTTACTTTCAGCCCATTTCGCCAATTTATGGCTTATATATTCGGGGCCATTATCACACCGTAACCTTTTCGGCTTGCCTCGCCATTCAATAATTTGCTCTAATGAGCGAATGACCCGCTCTGCGGGTAATGAAATATCGGCATCAATCGTTAGTCCTTCACGGTTAAAATCATCAATGACATTAAATAATCGGCAGCTACGGCCATCTGATAACTGATCGTGCATAAAGTCCATCGACCAGCATTCGTTAATATCGTCAGGAACCGCTAACGGCTCTGGTACTGCTCGTTTAAGTCGTTTGTTAGGCTTTATCCGTAAATTCAATTCTAACTCTCTATAGATACGGTAAACACGTTTATGATTCCAAGGGTAACCTTTAACATTGCGTAAATATAAAAAGCACAAACCAAATCCCCAATTACGTTGATTTTGAGTTAAGCCCAGTAGTAAGTCTGCTATTTTTTCATTGTCAGAATTTAACTTCGGCTGATATCTATAACAGGTTTCACTAATCGAAAAAATACGACAGATAAGACTTATACTGACAGCTCGATTGACTATTACTTCTTTAGCCATCACTTTACGCTCAGAAGCTTTTACCACTTTTTTGCCATCGCCTCCTGAATGATTTCAGCTTTTAATCGTTCTTCAGCATACATCTTCTTTAAACGGCGATTTTCTTCTTCAAGTTCTTTCATTCGCGCCATCAATGATGCATCCATGCCGCCATATTTTGAACGCCATTTATAAAAACTTGAAGTGCTCATGCCGTGTTCACGGCATAGCTCTGGGATCGGTACGCCGTTTTCGGCTTGTTTTAAAATAGCTAATATTTGGCTATCGCTAAAATGTGCTTTTTTCATGAATGTTCTCCTGCTGGTAAGCATAAGAGAAAATTCCACTTTTGACTTCAATTATTTTTCGGGGGGATTACCCTATCAGAATAGTTTTCCTTGTTAATCGGGATTCTGTGCATTATCTAAATTGCCTAACTTGTTATTAACGGGAAACAAGTTTCCCTGTAATTCTTATACATAATCGGACCGTTTTTCCTAGTAACTCTATAATCAAGCTCAAACAGGGAACAATAGATAGTCCCTTCCTGATCTTCAATGAGGATGTCATGGCTATATTTCAATGAATCAATAGGGTCGGATTGCGACCCATGACATTCACTCTGGGAGCAAGTTAAATACGAAGAGAAATAAAAGAATTTAAGCTTTATGTAATCTCGTATATTGCCGTGATCGTATGCTCTTTCTCTTCTGAAATAATAACCATATCCTCTGCTGCATTGGCTGTTTCAACACAAACAAAATTCCGGTAACTCCTGTCATCTAAATCAGCAATCTTCGTAACCGATGTAGACCAAGGGTTCCAAATAACCGTTGTTTTACTACCCTCAGATGTAATATTTATTGCACGATCAAAACCAGAATCTTTTAGAACAACGTGCCTTGGTGCATCTTGATAAATACGATCAGTTTCTTGTGAAATGAATACATCACCTGATTGATGCTTTGAATTGAATCCATCTAATTTATCTAAGTAATCCTTACTATCAAGCCCTGTTATAGAGACATTATCTACATCACTAATATTAAAATAGGTATGTAAGGCTTGAGTAATGCTAAATGCTTTAGTCCCTACATTTTTTGTTGTTAGCCTAACTTCAAGTTGACGGCCTACAATGACTTCAAGTTCAAGTTCAAATTTATAAGGCCAAACAGCTCGGCTACCTTCCGTATCTGAAAGCCCTAAAGTAATACTTGTTCTACCATCATCTAATGCATGGCTCGCTAGGACAGTCCATGGTTGGTTACGAACAAAGCCATGCGATGGTCGACCAAAGCCAGATGTATCATCACCGAACCATGGCCAGCAAATAGGTGTGCCGCCTCGTATTGCTTTACCGTCTTTATAAACAACCTTATCACTTAAAAATAATACATCTTCTGTTGTATTATTAGGCAAAAAAGAAATGACTTGCCCAGCATACGTTGAAACACGAGCAGTAGCATATTGATTGGCAATATCAACCATAATAAAGCCTTCAGCTTCCTGAGTAAACTGGAGCTGATTACTAATTCCAAATTGTTGGTTTAATTGTGCTTGGTTTTGCATAGTATAGTTATAGTTTCTAGCTTATTTAAACAAAAAGACGGGCTGAAAAGCCCGTCTCTCATTATTGAAAGTATAGTGAATACCACTATACCCCAAAAATCTCTCTTAGTGCTGATGACCGCCTTCACCATGAACATGACCATGTTCTAATTCTTCTTCTCTGGCTTCACGCACTTCACGAATTTTAACGTCAAAGTTTAAGTGAACACCGGCTAAAGGATGGTTTCCATCAACAGTAATCATTTCTTCACCTATAGCAACAACCGTCACCATAACAGGGCCATCATCAGTTTCTGATTGAAATTGCATACCTAATTCAATATTATCAATACCACCAAATAAGTCTTTTGGTACTTCTTGTTTCATATCTTCATGACGTTCACCATATGCATTTTCAGGTTCAATGCTTGCTTTAACTTCATCGCCTGCTTTTTTGCCTAATAACGCTTCTTCTAAACCTGTAATGATATTACCCATACCGTGAAGGTATGCTAATGGACCCGCACCTTCTGAACTATCAATTACTTCGCCTTCATTGTCAGTTAAAGTGTAATCAATAACGACTACTGCATTCTCTGCTATTTTCATTTTAAAATCCTAAAGTTAATTTTTATAATCTGCTACGGTATTATTAAAGCTTCGTCATTTTACACTACGAAACGGTACTTTCAAAAAGTGTTACACCGCGATTTTTAGTTAAATGAGGACAGTCTCTTATAAAATCAAGGGTAGTATTGATAAATAGTTTGATATCATAGCTATTTGTTAATAACCTAACCTCATCAATCACTGACTTCTATGCCACGATTAATTCTACTTAATAAACCTTTTGATGTACTTACACAGTTCACTGATGACTCTGGTCGACAGACATTAAAAGACTTTGTTGATGTTAAAGGTGTCTACCCTGCTGGGCGCTTAGATCGTGATAGTGAAGGTTTAGTACTGCTTACAGATTCAGGCCCTTTACAGAATTATATTAGCGACCCTCGCCACAAACTTGAAAAAACGTATTGGGCTCAAGTAGAAAATATTCCCAATGAAGCATCATTAGAACGTTTGCGGCAGGGTATTGAACTCAAAGATGGTGTAACTCGTCCAGCAAAAGCGACATTAATGGAGTCTCCCACTATTTGGGATCGTATTCCGCCAATACGTGAGCGAAAGGCAATTCCCACACAATGGATTGAACTTAAAATCAGTGAAGGTAAAAACCGCCAAGTTCGTCGAATGACAGCCGCAATAGGTCACCCAACCTTACGTTTAATTCGATATGCCATTGGTGATTGGACACTAGACACACTCGATTCAGGACAATGGAGAGAAGTTCCAGCTCCTGTGCTTAGCCCAGCCATGATAAAATCTTCAGATGATTTGGACTCCAAAAACCACCGTCGCAGCAGTCATCGAACAGGACAACAAGTTCCTAGTAGTCGAAGAAGAAATCGACGGCAAGATGACACTCAATCAGCCCGCAGGTCATCTCGAGTCAGGCGAAAGCCTGATTGATGCTGTTATTCGTGAAACCCAAGAAGAAACAGCATGGCAATTTGAACCTTCAAAATTGATAGGCATTTATCGCTGGCAACATCCTAAAAATAAAGACACCTATATACGGTACTGTTTTACCGGCATTATCTCTAACTTCAATCCAAATCAAAAACTTGATGACGATATTCATCAAGCTTTATGGTTAAATATGCAACAATTATTGGCTAGACAATCTGATTTTCGCAGTCCACTGGTATTAGATTGCTTAAATGATTATCTTGCAGGTCAGCGTTACCCGCTTACTTTATTGCATAATTAAACACCGTGTCATTCCTGAGTCCTTTTCTCGGAAATCCAATTACATTCTTATGGCTCCTCGCTTAAAACATGCGAGAATGACCTAACTTCAATTAATTCACAGATTAAATTTTAATTAAACATGTCAGAAAAAATAAATAACAAAATCGTAGTCGGTCTTTCCGGCGGTGTAGATTCTTCCGTTGCAGCTTTATTGTTACAACAGCAAGGCTATGAAGTTGAAGGCATGTTTATGAAAAACTGGGTCGACTTTGCTGAAGAAAGCGAATGTACGATTGCCGAAGATAGAGATGATGCTAATTCAGTTGCAGATAAAATCGGAATCCCTTTCCATGAAGCTAATTTTGCCATGGAATATTGGGATTATGTTTTCAAAAACTTTCTAGATGAATATAAGGCTGGACGTACACCCAACCCCGATATTTTATGTAACCGTGAAATTAAGTTTAAAGCATTCTTAGACCATGCCATGCAATTAGGTGGCTATATGATTGCTACAGGCCACTATGCTCGAGTTGAAGAACAAGACGGTCGCTTTCATTTGCTAAAGGGTATGGATCATAATAAAGATCAAAGTTACTTCTTATATACACTAGGTCAAGAGCAATTATCACGCACTCTCTTTCCTCTAGGCGAGTTACCAAAACCTGAAGTGCGTAAAATTGCTGAACAAGCAGGCTTTATCACTCATGACAAAAAAGATAGTACCGGTATCTGTTTTATCGGTGAACGTCGTTTCCGAGAGTTCTTAGGTCGTTATATCCCCGCCCAACCCGGTGAAATGCAAACACCTGAAGGTGAAGTAATAGGACAACATCAAGGTCTAATGTATTACACACTGGGTCAACGCCAAGGTTTAGGCATTGGTGGGCGTAAAGACAGTTCTGGTGAACCATGGTTTGTCGCGGGTAAAGATATGGAGAACAAGATTCTCTATGTTGTACAAGGCGATCACCCTTGGTTACACAGTCATTCATTAAAGGCAGAACAGTTATCTTGGGTTGCAGGACAACCACCCGTATTCCCATGCAAAGCCATGGCAAAAACACGTTATCGTCAGCCTGATCAGGCTTGTATTATTACTGAAGATGAGAATGGTTTAATTCATGTTGAATTTGAACAAGCGCAACGTGCTGTCACACCCGGTCAATCCGTTGTTTTTTATCTAGAGGATGATTGCCTAGGTGGCGGCATTATTGTCAGTACTGATGCACCAGGGATTCATCCGTGAGTGTAAGTACTCGAGAGCGGGATCGTGTTATTGCCCTTTCAGCATTATTACAATCAGTCACGCTGGTTCAACAAATTGCAGAAACAGGCCAAGTAGACCAAGCCAAGTTTGAAACATTGTTAAAGAGTCTCATTGCAACCGATGCACCGACAACTGAAGCGGTTTATGGTGATTTAGCCCAGTTAAAAATGGGCATAGAACAACTCAATAATCAACTCTCTAAAAACAAAGATAAAAAAGATGTTCAACTTCTTCGTTATGTTATTGGCCTATTGCACCTAGAGCGTAAGCTAGCTAAACGTCCCGCCATGATGGACTTGATTGGCAGGGAGATCGATCAAATACCACAACAAATTGAATACTTTGGTGATATTAATAACCCACAAGTAATCGCACGCTTTGCAGATGTTTATCACCGTACTATTAGTGAATTATCTCCTCGCATTCAAGTACATGGCGATCCTAGCTTTTTACAACATGCTGATAATGTAAATCGAGTTCGCACTCTCCTTCTCGCAGGAATTCGTGCCGCAATGTTGTGGCATCAAAAAGGCGGCAGACGTTGGCATTTTGTATTTCAGTCAAATAAAATTCTTGGCATATCAACAAAATTACTAAACAGCCTGTAGCCCCATATATTTAAAATGCAGATGTTCACTCGTCATTCCCGTGAAAACGGGAATCCATGGGTAGTGGAAAGTACCACTATCCTTGGATCCTCGATAAAAGATCTCGAGGATGACTGATTTTAAAGCCTGCAAGTTCAAGTAACTTGGGTATATTGATTGTATAAAATAGAATGTTAAGGAGAAAGATATGACTGAAAAGTCAATGAGTCTGACAATGAAAGTTCTACTTGGAATGGTGCTGGGTATTACTGTTGGTTTAGCAATCAACTTTATGAACTTGAACGTCGATGGCAGCTTTGTAAATACTTATATTGTAGAAGGTGCTTTTTTCGTTGTCGGGAAAATGTTTGTAAATGCCTTAAAAATGCTCGTCGTTCCCTTGGTATTTTTCTCACTAATTTGTGGCGTTTGTGGTATCGGTAACTTAAATACTTTAGGCCGCGTTGGCTCTAAATCATTTGCACTTTATATGCTCACTACCGCTGTTGCTATTGCCATTGCTATCACTCTTGCAGCTAGCATAGGTATTGGTGAGGGTATGAACTTAACTTCTACCGCCAACTTCACCGGTAAAGAAGCGCCTCCTCTAACAGAGGTGTTTATTAATATCATTCCAACCAACCCAATCAAAGCAATGGCTAACGGTGATATGTTGCCTTTAATTTTTTATTCTATCCTCATTGGTATTAGCTTATTAATGGTAGGAAGAAAAGCAACACGACTTGTTGAAGGCGTAGAAGTCGCTAACGAAGTCATGATGAAAATGGTCAATATCATCATGTCTATAGCACCTTATGCTGTATTCGCATTAATCGCAAAAGCCATGGCAGAATTAGGTTTAGATTTGCTCACTCAATTAGCAGGTTATGTTTTAGTGCTGGTTGCTGCCTTATTACTCCATCTTTTTGGCACCCTAATGATTGTATTAAAGGTCTTCTCAGGCTTGAGCCCGAAGATATTTATCAAGAAAATTCGTAATGCACAAGTATTTGCTTTCAGTACTGCTAGTTCAAATGCCACCATACCGGTAACATTAAGAACAGTGACTGAACGGATGGGTGTCAATAACTCCATTGCTTCGTTCACCGTTCCATTTGGTGCAACAATCAATATGGATGGCACCGCCATCATGCAAGGTGTTGCAACAGTATTTATTGCCAATATCTATGGTGTAGATCTTGGAATATCTGGATATTTAACCGTTATTTTAATGTCCGTACTGGCCTCTATTGGTACAGCAGGTGTTCCTGGAGTCGGTTTAATCATGTTATCAATGGTCTTTGCACAAGTAGGTTTACCTATTGAAGGTATCGGTTTGATCTTAGGTGTTGATCGTTTAATGGATATGGTGCGAACAGCGGTTAACGTCTCAGGCGATGCCGTTGTTTCAACTATCGTTGCGAAAAGTGAAGATAAGATGGATTTATCTGTTTTTGAAAATCCTGATGCCGGAAGCGAAATCGCCGATGAACAACTGCATATTGATGAGGATGTTGAACGTGAATTAGCTGAAACACTTCAAAAAACACACGAGAAGATATAAATTCAATTATTACAGTACTGACATATACTTCAACCTGCATGATTCAGGTTGCTTGAGTAGTTCAAATTAACCACATAAAAACGTAGGTTGGAAACGAAGTAACTGCGTAGCTGATCTTTTATTCCAATATCTGCATTTTAATAAAGGTCCAATGTTGGAATAAATTCCAACCTACAGAGAAATAGTCAGCAGGAGCAATTTTTTGTCCCTTGCAAATAGATGGAACGACGAAGTGGGATGACTCAAGCGCTTCTTCGATGGGTTTAAAAACATTTTATGATGCGTTATTGATTTTGATAAGGGAATAACCATTCTCGGCAATCAATACCTTGCCTCAAACGTTTTTAAATCCCACTGAAACACGCAGATTGAAGTGACATGGGTATATATTTAAGAGCAAGTACTTAAAATAAGTAATAATTCAATTGTTACAGTACTGTCATATATATCAGGAATAAACTCCTGATAAAAAAGGACTTATCGCTCCTGTTATCCCCTCCTCTTATCTGTATTCTATGCACTGTTCTCATAACTAACCATAGATGGATAAAAATGAAAAACTTATTTACAGCGGCTTTAATCGGTGCGACATTAGCAATGAGCGTTAACGCTGCAGAAACACCTTTAGAGTTACTTGCTGGTGTTGAAGCAGGTATCGATTCAGATACAGCGATGACAATTGTTGACCTAGATAAAACTCAAGAAATTTTAGCATCACAACCAACAGGTACACATGATTCATGGTACAACAGAGATACAACGACACACTATGATCTCATTATTGGTAAACATTTTAGCTTTGAACAACGTCCATGTGTTGCTTATAAATTAGTCGTTAAACACAGTTCAAAAACTGAAAACCAAGACCTAAATGCTTGTATGAATTATGCGGGTCACTGGATTGCTAAATTAGACGAAATCTAAATGAAATAGAGTTTACTCATTCATTTAGAGCAAAAAAAGCCATGATAGTTTTCATGGCTTTTTTTTGCCTAATTTTACGGTGCGGTTGCAGTAAAGACAGCTCTTATAGGTGCAGAATGACCTTCTATAGTTTTTGTAACATCATTCGGATCGAGAAAATCAGCTAGTGATTCAAAAGTCATCCACTCTGTTGACCTTTGCTCTTCAAGACTTGTCGTTGAAATATCCACACAAGAAACATTTTTAAAACCACAACGTCGTAACCACAATGTCATCGTTGCAACACTAGGAAAGAACCAGACATTACGCATTTTGGCATAACGCCCTTCTGGCATTAATGCATGGCCTTCATCACCTTCAATAACCAGTGTTTCCAGCACTAATTCACCACCAGAACGTAAACATGCTCTTAATTCATAGAGATGATCTAATGGTGAACGACGGTGATACAGTACTCCCATCGAAAATACCGTATCAAAACACCTTAAGTTTTCAGGAAGGTCTTCAATCCCAATGGGTAAGACATAATGATTAGCATCACCAATATAGCGTTGCATAACATGGTATTGCATAACAAAAACTAAGGTAGGGTCTATGCCTAAGACAAGCTCAGCCCCCTCTCCTAGCATTCGCCAACCGTGATAGCCATTGCCACCACCAATATCCAATACTTTTCTATTTGCTAATGGTTGAATATGAGGCAATACGCGATCCCATTTCCAGTCAGACCGCCACTCGGTATCAATATCAATACCAAAAAACTTGTACGGCCCTTTTCGCCAAGGATGAAACTGTTTCAGTTGTTCAATTAGCCCATCACGATCCACATCTAACAAGTCAGTTGTTTCACCTATTTTAACTTCACTCTTCAACTCAATCTGAGAAGGTCTAATATGTGGCAAGTTATTAAGCGCCTCTTGCCAAACAGTCATTTTTCCATGACCACCATCAGAAGCAAGTTTCTCAGGAATAAGGGTTTGTAGCTGTTGAGACCAATCAGATAGATTCATATCATCTAGCTTGGTATATAACGACTCATATGGATTCATTTAACGGCCACCAGAGAAATAAAGTTAAAACATTGAAACCAAACATCACTAAAACTAAAACCCGCATCACTCAAACGTTGTTGATGCGTTGAAATGGTTTCAGGGATCAATACTTTTTCTAGTGCCGTGCGTTTTTGGCTAATCTCTAAATCACTATATCCATTTGCTCGTTTAAAATCATGATGAATATCTATTTGGAAATCTTGCCTATCAGCCTCATCAAAGGCTATTTTCTCTGACAAAATAAGCACACCACCGGGTTTGAGCCCTTTATAGATACGTTTTATTAAATCTAAGCGTTGTTCAAGAGGAATAAATTGCAGTGTAAAGTTCATCACCACAACGGATGCATTTTCAATCTCGACATCATTAATATCTGCACATACCATTTGAACAGGAACCGTGGAAGATTGATCTGATGCCAATATTTTTTGACCACGCTCAATCATTGCCGCTGAATTATCAACCGCAATGATGTCACAGTTCTTTTGTTTAATACGTTGACGCATAGACAAGGTAACAGCACCTAAAGAACAACCTAAGTCATAACAATGACTATTTTCTTGAGCATATTTTGCAGCAAAAATACCGATTGAAGAAATAATCGTTCCATAACCCGGTACCGAACGTTGAATCATATCTGGAAAGACATCGACCACACGCTCATCAAAACGAAAATCTATTAAATCATCAAGCGGTGAAGCATAAATTGAATCTGATTGACTCATTTTTTTTGCTCAGCCTTTTTCTTGGCAACATTATCTCGCAAATATACGGGCAGAGCCTGTTCAGCGCTTAACATTCGTCCCGCCTCGACTTCAATTTTTGCCAATTTAATCATGACTGAAGCGTTCGGATAATGTTCAACAGAAACATCTGCTAAATTTTCAACAAAATTATCCCGCAAGATTGAGTCATATTCACGCCAACCGGTTCCAACTCCAACCCACTGTTGTTCGCTAGTAGGCTTAAATTGTTCGGGCGGACAAACACGTTCTGAACCGATTAACTCAACGATGCCATTTTTGCGCTGATAACTTGCACAATAAATCTCACCCATTCGTGCATCCATTGCGACAGCAATATGATCAACATTTAATTGATCAGCAGCACCTTGAGCGACAGCTAATAAAGTTGAAATGGGAATAACAGGAATATCTCGGGCAAAAGCGATACCTTGCGCTACACCGACACCGACACGGACACCTGTAAAAGAACCTGGTCCACGACCAAAGGTAATGACCTCCACCGTTGCAATAGTCGTTTCTGCTTGCTGGAGAAGTGACTCCATCATGCCTAAAATAAGATCTGAATGCCCTCGTTGGGTCATTTCAAGCTGTTCAAACACTTCACCGTTATAAAGCAAAGCGGCTGAGCAAGATTCCGTACATGTATCTAAAGCAAGAATATTCATTATTTGGTCACAAAATCTTCATTTAACTGTAATAGTCGCTAATTATAATTCAATCCAACATTATTGAAGGAGAAAATTATGTCTTACTTAATTGATGCGGTTTTTATTGTCCGTGAAATCATGCTTTTGAGCTTTATGATTATTACATCACCTATGGGTATTGTCGGTGGTCTGCTATTATTAAATCAAAGTTCTCTATGAGGAATAATGATATGGCAGAAGAACACGTACAAGCGCTAGATCTTGCTGCACAAGGAGACTGGGATGGCGCTCATCATTTAATTCAAGATTATCATGATGAACTTGCAAGCCTTGTACATGGTTATCTACACCGTGAAGAAGGAGACTTGGCTAACGCTAGCTATTGGTATAGCCGCGTGGCTCAAGACGTCCCTGATAACAGTTTAGAAGAAGAGTTTGATCGCTTATATAAGCTAGCAGATATAGACTCTAGCGACGCCTTTTCTTAGCTGGACTTGTTTTTTGTTTCGATGCTGGACGCACATGCTGCGTTTGGAATCGTTTACCTTTTTGAGCAGGTCTATTGCTATTAGGTTGATAAGATCTTCCACTCATTCGCTTGCCTTCGCCTTGGCCACCTGTTCCGGCTGGTTGCCATGTTGGAATAAGATGTTTCTTACCATTCCCAATCAAATCAGCTCGACCCATTTTTTGTAATGCATCGCGTAGCATTGGCCAGTTTTCTGGATCGTGATAACGTAAGAATGCTTTATGTAAGCGGCGCACTTTAATGCCTTTCGGCACGGTAATATCACCACCTCTACGTTTGACTTTGCTTAAGGTGTTTTTCCCTGAATGATACATAGCTGCAGCAGCAGACATAGGTGATGGTAAATAGGCTTGCACTTGATCGGCTCTAAAACTATTGCGTTTCAACCAAATCGCAAGATTAAGCATGTCTTTATCTGTAGTACCAGGATGTGCCGCAATAAAGTATGGAATGAGATATTGTTCTTTGCCCGCTTCTTTTGAAAACTTATCAAACATTTTCTTAAAGGCATCATAGGTTCCAATGCCTGGCTTCATCATCATATCAAGCGGACCATCTTCTGTGTGCTCTGGCGCTATTTTCAAATAGCCACCCACATGATGCGTTACCAGTTCTTTCACATATTCTGGTGACAATACGGCAAGGTCATAACGTAAACCCGATGCAATTAATACTTTTTTAACACCGGGTAATGCACGGGCTCGTTTATAAAGATTAATTAACGGCGTATGGTCAGTGCCTAAGTTTTTACAAATACTTGGGTAAACACACGATAAACGACGACAACTAGCTTCAATCTTTTTATCATTACAAGCAATACGATACATATTGGCTGTTGGACCACCGAGATCAGAAATAACCCCTGTAAAGCCTGGAGTTGTATCTCGTATTGCTTCCACTTCTTTAATAATCGAATCTTCAGATCGACTTTGAATAATTCGTCCTTCATGCTCGGTAATTGAACAAAAAGTACAACCACCAAAACAGCCTCGCATGATATTAACTGAGAAGCGGATCATTTCATAAGCAGGAATATTTTTATCGCCATATTGCTTATGCGGTACACGTGTATAAGGCAAATCAAATACACCATCCATTTCTTCTGTCGTCAATGGAATAGGTGGCGGGTTCAACCAAACATCACGCTCACCATGTTGTTGTACTAAAGCAAAGGCATTACCGGGGTTTGTTTCTAAATGCAAAATACGTGATGTATGAGCATATAAAACTTTATCTTCCCTTACCGATTGATACGCTGGCAGGCGAACAACGGTATGTTCTTTATCTTGCACTTCTGCCCGTTTGAAATGAATAACTTGTGCACCATCATCTAGTGTGTCTTTTGGTTTTGACTCATCACATGATTCAGCCGTTTTCATTTGATAGGGGTCGATTGGCGGGTTTAGCTTGCCGGGAGTATCAACACTCGTTGAGTCTTTTTCCCACCAGCCATCACGTTGGCCATGTTTGAGAATAACAGCCGTACCGCGAATATCGGTTATGTCTTTAATATCTTCTTTACGTGCTAAACGATGTGCGATTTCAACAACCTGACGTTCGCCGTTGCCGAAAACTAAAATGTCTGCTTTCGCATCCATAATAACCGAGCGACGTACTTTTTCTGACCAATAATCAAAGTGAGCAATTCGACGTAAGCTTGCTTCGATTCCACCAATGATTATCGGTACACCTTTGTAGGCTTCCCGACAACGTTGACTATAAGGCACAACACAGCGATCAGGACGTTTACCACCCTCGCCTGCGGCAGTATAAGCATCATTACTACGGATACGGCGATCAGAGGTATAACGATTCACCATCGAATCCATATTACCGCCAGTCACACCGAAGTAAAGATTAGGTCTGCCTCTGACCGATCCCCACGAAATACAAACCAACTAAACATTAAGCGGCTCTGTCATCAACTGCCCTATTTTATGGATAGCGGCCTGCCAGTCTCGCTTTCTTAACTTCAAATATCTGTCTTTAAACGCTCTTAATCCAATAAATTGGTAGGATAAGACGGCTTTAGTTTTAACTGAATTAGCCTGATATCTAAGGTGTTTCTTGCTTATTTTAACGGCCATTCCAAGTAAGAACAATACATATTGAGCAAGCATGGCAAGTAATAATAAAACAGATAAATACGCCAATGTTCGGGTATTACTGTCATTAAAATTAAGGCCCGTTTTTAGATCTCTAAAGCTCTCTTCTATTTGCATGCGGGTATGATATATTTTCACTATTTTTTTTGACTCTTGTGTTGTCGATGTAGACAGCGAAGTGGCTAATAACCACGGCTCTTGTTCTCTGCTAGCATTTGAAAGTGAGTTTGAACTGCGTCGTGCTCGCTCTCCTGTTGCGGTCAGTTTCTTTCTTCCTTTCTGTGCGTGTTTATAAATGACTAATGTGCAATCAAAGCTGTCTTTACGCCGCATCATATAACAGCCTAATGATTTAGCGACACAGGTGGCGTGTTGATATAAGTCCTTGGTGAGTTCCCAGTCACTCTCTACTTTCTTTTTGCACATGGTTTTATTTCTAACACGTCCCACAAAGTCCCAGCCTAGCGATTCAACCAATTTGAACCAAGGCACTCTAAACCCAGCATCACTGACAATAATCGGTTTACAGTACGCGGGTAATATTGATTTTAGTTTGGTCATAAACTCTTTATGAACACTGGGTTTATCTTTATGGCTAAGTGGATAAACCTGTTCAAGCACGGTCAAAGACCGTCCATCAACTGCGATTGAAGCACGCAATAGAAAGTGTTGTTTTCTAGGATCTAAATCAGACCAATCAACTAAAATAATAGGCTGTTTATGTTCTCCGATGATACGGCGAGCCATTAAGGTATAAATGGTGCTTATTTCACATTGAAGATGCGGGTTACTGCATAATCGCATACTACGTTTTATCTGATGTTTCTCTGTTGTTTGGCTATCAATATTGCGCCCTAATCCTGTCACGGAGCATTGTGCACCTGAAATGAGACTGGTCACCATGGCATTTAAACTGGTTCGTCTTACTTTATGCATTGAGGGCGTGACATCACGTAAAAGTTGGTTCAATATAGTGGCTGCTTTCACGGTGTTTTCTGCTCTGTTATGTCTAGTAACTGATCAGATCATTAAATGCTGTGAAAGTTCCTTTTTATTTTATTTAGTTGATTGTTTTAAATGAATATTTTGTGGGGATTCGTCAGGGTCTGCCTAGTTGTTTAAAGTCCTCAGCACTTAACCAATCTGGCTGCGAAATAATACCGACACGAAAACCTTGCGCTTCCAATACGCGACCAATCAATGCCATACCGAAACTTGGATGATCAACATAGGCATCACCTGTAACTAAAATAATGTCACACGAATCCCAGCCAAGCACATCCATCTCTTCACGAGACATAGGTAATTGTGGTGCTACACCAAAGCGGTGAGCCCAAAATTTGCGGTAGGAAAAAAGTTCAGGGGCAGATTGCATAAAGCCTCAAAGCAACATTATAAGTAAGTTCATCCAACATTCTAACAAATAACCAATTAAAACACTCAAGAATTAATCAATAATACTAATTTGAGTACCTACATCAATATAACGGCTTAACTCTTCTATTTCATGATTTCGCATAGCAATGCAGCCTTGCGTCCAATCTGCAATTTGATGAATCTCTACTTTATCCTTAGTTTCATGGCCAATGCCGTGTAAACCGATAGCGCCACCTAATGCTGTATTTTGAGGAGGTAAACGACCTTGGCTATGGGCATCCAAAATATCTCTGTATTGTTGCCGACTAATTGAATGGTTTTTGAGTGCTCGTTTAGCATCATCCATATTGGGGTAGTTTAATTGTAAAAACATATGAAATCGATTGCTGTCTCTCATTCTATTTATTCGGTACTTTCCTTTAGGCGTAGTGTGGTCACCTTCGCGAAGTTTTGCTTTCTTACCACCACTACCAAATGCCACTTTAAACGTCCGCAGTGTCATTCCATTTTGTTTAACAATTAATTGGTGTTGAGACCTAACGACGACCAATTCAATATCATCACTTGCCACAACCGTATTTGAAACTGAAATTAAAAACCAAATGAAAAGAATACTTATTGAGACCTTTGCACGATAAGTATTTTTTGTCGTAGCAAGGCAAAAATTGTCGAAAAAGCGTAGTTTACTCGTGTAAATGAGCATTTTGAGACTATTTTTAACGCCGCTATGGCGAAAGAAACGACTCGTGCAAAGGTCTCTTATCTGTTTCATTTTATTTTCAATGTGTGTAAAAAACCTGTAATTTTAGCTCTTTTAAAATAGGACCATGCAGTTAACATTAACAATATATATTCCACTAATTAAAAAATATTTGTTCTAATTGATTCGTCATCTCATAATACAAAATGAAACCAGTTACTAAGGCTAAGCCAATCATCCACAAATAGCCATTATTGCTGAGAAATTTGTTTGATTATTCATTTCTATTTTTATGAAAAGAATCTATTTATCAATGTTCGATTTTGCCTAATCAAGTTATGCAGTGATTTAGGAAGATTAATATTAAGTTCTATCTCTTGCATGTCGACCGTTGTCTTCAACTTCTTTAAAGATGCGTTTGTCACTGTCCGCATCATCGCTAAACCGATAACATTACCTTTGTCCTTAACAGGCAAAATCATTGATCGACCTTCAAAACTTTGGTTTATACGAGTCATTGTTTGATTAAATAAAGGTTTATCACTGCCCCATAGATTAATACTCATCACACCGACTGATGTTAATAAGCCTGCACAGGCATCAAAAAAGGCTTGCACCCCCACACTTGCAGCCATGCCTACATGATCATAAGCATCAACAAGCAATAAATCATAACTAGCATCTGCTTGATAGTGCCGCTCTTGCACAAACAAATAGCCATCGCCCACATGAATATTCAATCGTGGATCATCTTTCGGTACGTTAAAATAGGTATACGCCACATCAATAACATCCTGACGATATTCGATGACATCAATATGACATTCAGGGAAATGGTGTAAGAGGAACTTCACTAAAGAACCGCCACCTAAACCAACAACAAGAACCCGCTCTGGATTTGCATTTAATAGCAGACAGGCCATCATTGCCTCGGTATAACTGAGTTCCAGTGTATGTGGAGTCCGTAAAGACATACTACTTTGGCGAGGAAAAGTACCAAAATGTAATGATCGTGTATCTCCCAAATCAACCACTTCAATCACACCATCATCTGATTGTGATTGATGCACAACTAATCCATCGTAATAAAGTCGCATTATTTAATTGTCAGCCTGTTCAACAAATGTGGTGCGTAGCCAGCCATTTATTGTTGCCGTTAAAGTTACTTCCAAGCCAGAAAAAACATGATCAGCCCCGACAATACGACGCACTTGATAACGTGAATTATTAACACGCTTCATCGCAACTTTTCGATGTTTTATCGCAGCAGGCACCCCCGCTAAATCACTGGTGCCATAGATGTCAAAAATAGGAAAGTTAAATCTATCAAAAACCTCATTTTCTGGCATAGCTGTAGAGCCTATTAAAATAAGTGCTGATACAGGTGTTTTGATTGTATCAAGCAACTCGATTGCCAGATCTCCTCCTGCGCCATGCCCTAGAAATAAAATTCGCTTTATATCTTTGGCTTGTAAAAATGCTAACGCAGCCTGAATACGTTCTTGATTAGATATCGGCGGCAATACTACTCCTTCAGCTTCCACCTCTAATTCATCCTCAGGTGCATCAGTAGCTACTTGTTCATCAACCAGATCGGTCGGTTCTTCAGAACTATCTTCCTGCTGGGAAGAAAGCAAAATATTAGGCTCAAAAGGATAATGAAATGATAGTGTCAATGTTGACCAGCCATATTCCGGCAATGAATGTCTTAGCGGCGTTATCACACCATGACTTTCAAACTTCTCACCTTTATCATGCAACAAAATAATTGCGCCATGTCGTACACCAAGTGTTTCCTCAATATAAGCGGCATCTATTTCCTGTCCCACAACCGTTAAAGGTTGATAGCCTCTAACCTTACTTGTCTGCCTAATCATTCGGCTAGCGGTATCAACAGTACTTCCAACCTCAGTTTCTAATGGCTCTTCTTCACCTTCAGCTGCCATTAACATCATTGGTGAAAACATGATGACACTTGCTAATAAACAATATTTATATAATCGTCCCACTCGTTTAACTCCAACTTATTTAATATTTCAATAATAACACTCTACCTATTCATTTTTTATTTTCAGTTTTAACTTATACCTGCTTAATCTAAGTAACCTGAACTATGGATGAACATCATCACGCTTAAAACATAGGTATATAAAAACCATACAAACCTTTAAATAAAAGCTTTTATTTGAACCGTTAAAGATGTAAAGTGTCAATATCGTATCAATAAAGAACTATTGAGATGTCCACCTTGAAAAACAATTCCGATCTACTTAAAGCCTTAGGCTTACGCAGCAAAGAACATCGTCTTGCCCTAAACTTATCTCAGCAAGCCCTTTGTGATAAAGCGGGGCTGTCGATTAGCACCATAAAAAGGTTGGAATCGGGCCGCGGATGCGATTTAGCCAATCTGATTAAGATCCTTCGCTCATTAAATCGCCTATCCGATCTTGATGCTGTTTTTCCTCAAATAACATTGAAGCCAACTGAGCGCTATCAACTCGAACAGAAAAAAGAAAAAGCAAAGCGCCAGCGAGCATCAAAAAGGAATAGTTTATGAGCATCGATACACTTGAGGTCCGCTTATGGGAAATCCCTGTAGGTGCGCTTTATTGGAATACTAGTCGTGGTGTCGCTGAGTTCAACTTCTACACCGAGTTTCTACCATTGAGCCTTAATATCGCCCCTTTTGTTGCTCCTCTTAACAATAATATTGTGACAGGCATATCGGGTGAGCCTTTTCATGGCCTACCCTCTTTTATTGCCGATAGCCTGCCTGATAAATTTGGTAATGCTTTAATAGATACCTGGTTCGCCAAACAAGGTAAAAATAAACAGTCATTAACACCTTTAGATAGGCTGTCGTATATCGGTAGTCGAGCAATGGGCGCACTCACCTTTCACCCCGCGACTAATGGATCCATGCATGATGAAGCGGCTTTACAGTTATCTTCATTAGTTAAACAAGCAAGAAAAGCATTAAAGGGTAATTTAGAACACACCGCTGAAGAATCAATTAATCAGTTATTAAGCGTAGGGATCTCAGCAGGTGGAGCAAGAGCTAAAGCGGTCATTGCTTACAATGAGAAAACAGGAGAAATACAAAGTGGTCAATTTGATGCACCTGACGGTTTCTCACACTGGCTTTTAAAGTTTGATGGCGTTGGAAAAGATCTCGCATTAGGCATGAGTGCAAAATATGGTCGAATTGAGTATGCCTATTATTTAATGGCTCAACAAGCGGGTATCACGATGGTTCGATGTGAACTACTAGAGGAAAATGGCCGTGCCCACTTTCTTACCCAGCGTTTTGACCGTATAGGCAACAAACGACTTCATATGCAAAGTCTATGTGCCATCAGTGAACTAAACTACAATCTTGCCGGCGTGCATAGCTACGAACAATACTTCTCAATAGTTCAGTCACTAGTTAATGATTCAAAGGCTCTCGAGCAAGCCGTTAAACGAGCCTACTTTAATATCGTGGCTCGCAATCAAGATGACCACACTAAAAACCTAGCCTTCTTAATGGATGACAAAGGCACGTGGTCACTGGCTCCTGCTTTTGATATTACCTATGCTTACAATCCTGATAATCAATGGACACATAGCCATCAAATGTCATTAGGCGGTGAAACCAACCCCAATGCCAGAGAAACCTTGGTGAATGCTGTCAGTGATTATATTAGCCCTAAAAAAGCAAACAAATTACTCGATGAGGTATGCCAAGCTGTTAAACAATGGTCAAGCTTTGCTGAAAAAGCAGGCTTATCACCATCGGAAAGCAAAACAATAGCAAAGCATCATCGATGTCATTTCTAACTGAAACTTACGTCATGTTTAATGTGTATCTAAGATATTGATGATGGCCCAAATAACGGTTCAGAACTTTATGGCAAAAATAGTGACGGTGGCAGTTTTTATGATTTCCCATTCGTAATTGCCAATCAGTAACGCCCACGGAAGCAGGAAGTAAGTTCCCATGAGGATAGTTGCTTGAATGTAGGGTTGGAGAACAAATACACGCTCAATTACTCGATATAATTCAGCTGCAGATATTTACAAAAGCTGAAAAAAACGCTCACTTACGGTAGAGTATTGGGTTTTGACCCGTAAGTGCAACATTAACTTAATAAAGAGTAAATACTATGGCTGAATTTAAAATTGCTCCATCAATCCTTTCTGCAGACTTTGCCCGCTTAGGTGAAGAAGTAGATAACGCACTCGCTTCTGGTGCTGATATCGTTCACTTTGATGTGATGGATAACCATTACGTACCTAACTTAACGATTGGTCCATTGGTTTGTGATGCATTGCGTAAACATGGCGTCACACACGAAATTGACGTACATCTAATGGTAAAACCTGTTGATCGCATCATCCCTGATTTTGCTGCTGCAGGCGCAACATTCATCACTTTCCACCCAGAAGCATCTGATCATGTTGACCGCAGCTTACAGTTAATTAAAGCTGAGGGTTGTAAAGCAGGTTTAGTATTTAACCCAGCAACACCGCTGTCATTAGCTGAACATGTGCTTGATAAAGTTGACCGTATTTTATTGATGTCTGTTAACCCAGGTTTTGGTGGTCAATCTTTCATTCCTCACACATTAGATAAATTACGTGAAGCGCGTAAAATGATTGACGAAAGTGGTTATGACATTGATCTTCAAGTTGATGGTGGCGTTAAGGTAAATAATATTCGTGAAATTGCTGAAGCCGGTGCTCGCACATTTGTTGCGGGTTCTGCTTTATTTGGCGCGAAGAATCCCGACGATGCAAATATTTATGACACCGTAATGGCTGCATTCCGTGCAGAACTAGCAAAAGCTAACGTTTAATTCATGTGTCGTCTTTTCCGTCATGCCTGCGTTAAAATTAACCTCAAAATGCTCACTTACACCAGTAAGCTGTGCTTTTTCGGATAGTTTTGCCTTGGCATGACGGAAAATACTTAGCATGAAATAGTCTGAAACGGTAAAAATAATCAAATGATATTAAAAAAACCAGAAATGGTATTAATTGATCTAGATGGCACGCTAGTAGATAGCGTACCTGATCTAGCTTGGTGTGTAGATGAAACCATGAAGGCATTAGACATGCCTGTTCGTGGTGAAGCCAAGGTTAGAAATTGGGTTGGTAATGGTGTTCCTCGATTAATTCAACGCGCACTGATTGATCAACTTGATGGTGAACCTAGCGATGCTGATTATGCTAAGGCCGCACCTATCTTTATAGATCTTTATGCTGAAAATGCAAGTAAGCGTAGTCAACTATATCCCGCTGTAAAAGAAGGCTTGCAGTGGTTAAAAGATCAAGGTATCCGTATTGGTTGTGTCACTAATAAAGATGAACAATTTACCCTTAAAATTTTAAAAGATTTAGGTCTGTTCGACTTCTTTGAGATTGTTATTAGTGGTGACACTCTACCTTTCAAAAAACCTCATCCAGCACCTTTATTGCACGGTGCTGAATTTTTCAATATTAAACCTGAAAATGCCATGATGATTGGTGATTCAATCAGTGATGTTAAAGCATCTCGCGCAGCTGGGTTTTCTATTATTTGCATGAGTTATGGTTATAACCATGGTGTAGATATTCATACAGCTAACCCTGATATTGTGATTGATTCTTTTGCTGAGCTTAAAAACGTTATTGCTGGAGAAGCTCGTTAAACCATGAATCAAGCTGAATTTGACCAATTAGCCGAGCAAGGCTATAACCGCATCCCACTTGCACGTGAAGTGCTCGCAGACTTAGATACACCTTTGAGTACCTATCTGAAATTAGCTGATGCACCCTACTCTTATCTCCTTGAATCTGTTCATGGTGGTGAAAAATGGGGGCGTTATTCAATTATTGGGCTACCGTGTGAAACGATTGTTCGCATTACCGGTCATGATATTGAAGTTAAACACTGTGGCGAAGTCATCGAAACGACAACATCTGATGATCCGTTGTCATGGATTGAAACATTTAAGCAGCAATATAAAGTCCCTGACTTAGACGATCTACCTCGTTTTAATGGTGGTTTAGTCGGTTATTTTGGCTACGATACTGTTCGTTATGTAGAGCCTCGTTTAGGCGAATGCCCCAACCCTGATCCATTAGGCTGCCCAGATATCTTATTGATGGTATCAAATGACTTAATTGTGTTTGATAATTTAAGTGGCCGCCTATTTTTAATCGTTCATGCTGATCCAAACACTAAAAATGCTTATCAAAATGCACAAAAGAGTCTCGATACGCTTACACAACATTTAAGAACCGCTACACCTAAATATAGCTCGTCCTATTCGAGTAGGGGTACAGGTAAAACCGTTAATGAAGAAGATTTCGTTTCAGGCTTTACTCATGATGGATTTATTGATGCGGTAGAAAAAGCAAGACAATACATTATTGATGGCGACATTATGCAAGTCGTATTATCACAACGCTTATCAATCCCATTTTCTGCTCAACCTATGGACTTGTATCGTGCATTACGCACTCTAAATCCTTCTCCTTACATGTATTATCTCAATTTAGAAGACTTCCATATTGTAGGCTCTTCTCCTGAAATTTTAGTACGAATGGAAGATGATGAAGTAACTGTTCGCCCTATTGCAGGTACACGTCCCCGAGGTGATACGGAAGAAGAAGATTTAGCATTAGAACAAGATTTATTATCCGATCCTAAAGAATTAGCAGAACATCTAATGCTAATAGATCTAGGTCGTAATGATGCCGGTCGAGTTAGCCAAATAGGCACCGTAAAGTTAACCACTAAAATGATTGTTGAGCGTTACTCTCATGTGATGCATATCGTTTCTAATGTCACGGGTAAAGTAGTGCCCGATATGACGTGTATTGATGCCTTACGTGCAACCTTCCCTGCCGGTACGGTGAGTGGTGCAGCTAAAGTGCGTGCAATGGAAATTATTGATGAATTAGAACCTGTTAAACGTGGTGTTTATGCTGGTGCTGTCGGTTATTTATCATGGTCTGGTAATATGGATACTGCGATTGCTATTCGTACCGCAGTGATAAAAGACGATATGCTACATATTCAAGCTGGCGCAGGGATCGTTTATGATTCTGTTCCGGAAATGGAATGGCAAGAAACAATGAACAAAGCTCGTGCTGTTTTTCGCGCAGTGGCTATGGCTGAGTCTGGACTTGATGTCCCTCAACACTCTAAACATAAGTAGAACTTACATGTTATTAATGATCGACAATTATGACTCTTTTACTTACAACCTTGTGCAATACTTTGGTGAGTTGGGAGCCGATGTTCATGTACACCGTAATGATAAAATTACGATTGAAGAAATTGAAGCATTAAACCCTGAAAAAATTGTTATCTCTCCAGGTCCATGCACGCCTAATGAAGCTGGCATATCACTTGAAGTTATTAAACACTTTGCTGGTAAGAAACCTATTTTAGGTGTTTGCTTAGGCCATCAATCTATTGGCCAAGCATTCGGTGGCGAGATTGTTCATGCTGGTGAAATCATGCATGGTAAAACCTCCCCTATTTATCACAATGATACGAGTGTTTTTAAAGGCTTAAATAATCCTGTAATTGCAACACGTTATCATTCTTTAGTGATTAATAAAGACAGCCTTCCTGATTGTTTTGAAATCACCGCATGGACTCAAAATGAAGATGGCAGCATGGATGAAATCATGGGTATTCAGCATAAAACACTGCCTATTGAAGGAGTTCAATTCCACCCTGAATCAATCCTGACTGAACAAGGTCACGATTTACTCAAAAACTTTCTTGAAAGATAGAGAAATAGTGATGAATTTACCGAGCGCAATTAAAACCGTAATCCAACAACAAGACTTATCAAGTGATGAAATGACTGAGGTCATGCAACAAATCATGACGGGTGAAGCAACGCCAGCCCAAATTGGTGGTTTCTTAGTCGGTTTACAAATGAAAGGTGAAACCATTACCGAGATTGCTGCCGCAGCCAAAGTAATGCGCAGCCTAGCAACCCCTGTTGATATATCTGGTGAACATATTGTTGATACCTGTGGCACCGGTGGTGATGGTGCAAGTACATTCAATGTATCAACGGCCAGCGCCTTTGTCGTCGCCGCTGCCGGTGCAAAAGTAGCCAAACATGGTAATCGTTCAATTAGCAGTAGTTCTGGCAGTGCCGATGTTCTAGAAGCCGCAGGTGTTAATCTAGACATCTCCCCTGAACAAGTTAAACACTGTGTTGATTCTATTGGTGTTGGTTTTATGTTTGCTCAAAAACATCATGGCGCAATGAAGTTTGCTATTGGGCCACGTCGAGAGATGGCCATTCGTACTATATTTAACCTTCTTGGTCCATTAACGAACCCTGCCCAAGCACCTAATCAAGTTCTAGGTGTATTTGATAAAAGATGGGTTGAACCCATGGCTCATGTACTAAAAGAATTGGGCAGTCAACACGTTCTTATTGTGCATGCCGATGATGGTCTTGATGAAATAAGTATTGGCTCAAGCAGTTCTGTATCTGAACTCAAAGACGGTGTTATTACAAACTATACGGTTCAGCCTGAAGATTTTGGTTTGACACGTTGCGATATTAGCCAGCTTGCCGTTAGCAATGCACAAGAAAGCTTAGTAATCATTAAAGATATTTTTGCAGGTAAACTTGGCGGGGCAAGAGATATTGTTGTCCTTAATGCCGGAGCTGCAATTTATGCAGCCGATCTCAGTGATTCACTTGCTGATGGTATTAAACAAGCTCAAATAACGATTGATAGTGGCAAAGCACAAGAAAAACTTGATGCACTTATCGCTTGTAGTAACTCATAAAATAAAAGAATTAAACATGACTGATACACCTGATATCTTGAAAAAAATTGTTCAACGTAAATATGAAGAAATTGCTGAACGTAAAGAGAAAGTGTCGCAACATCAATTAGTTGAAGTGGCTGAAAAAGCGGATGAACCCCGTGGTTTTGTTGCCGCCATTGAAGCAAAAATAAACTCCGGACAATCAGCCGTTATTGCTGAAATAAAAAAAGCATCACCGAGTAAAGGTTTATTACGTGAAAACTTTATTCCTGCTGAAATTGCTAAAAGTTATGAAGAGCATGGTGCAGCATGTATCTCTGTTTTAACTGATCATGACTTTTTTCAAGGACATGAGTTCTATTTACAAGAAGCTCGCGAAGCCTGTTCACTTCCGGTAATTCGTAAAGACTTTATTGTTGACCCTTATCAAGTCTTCGAAGCTCGCGCTATTTCTGCTGATTGTATTTTACTTATCGTATCCTGTTTGAATGATGAACAACTCATAGCGCTTTCTGATCTTGCCATGCAGCTAGGCATGGATGTTTTAGTCGAGGTTCATGATTTAGCTGAGCTTGAGCGCGCTCTAATGCTTAACCTGCCTTTAATAGGCATTAATAATCGTAATTTAAGTACGTTTGAAACAAGTCTTGATACAACACTTGATTTGTTAGGACGCATTCCTGAAAGTTACACTGTTATTACTGAAAGTGGTATTCACAAACCTGCTGATGTTGCATTAATGCGTGAGCATAATGTGAATGGTTTCTTGGTTGGAGAAGCATTTATGCGAGCCGAAAACCCCGGCCTACAGTTGAGCACTCTTTTTAGTTAACATTAGCTGTAGGTTGGGTTTTAACCCGACATCAGACCTTATCAAAGTCTCGATGTTGGAATGAATTCCAAGCTACAGATGTAAGAACTTCCCAATATTTCGGCTTTAATCTATCACGTGCTTTAGTGCTTTTAGAACATGGGTATTAGTTAAGCGGTGGGTTGGGTTTTAACCCAACATCAGACCTTATCAAAGTCCCGATGTTGGAATGAATTCCAACCTTGTATATTAAACATGTCTCTAAAAACACAGGACCATTTAACCCAAAACTATTATAGTAAGAACTGATTTTCTGGGGAAGCCGGCTCGACCTTAAGCTTTGAGCTTGTATGTAGATTGGCTCCCCACCGCCGCGGAGTATCTTAGACCTGTAAGCTCGCGCTTCTGAGTCTGTATTCACAAGGACGGTAGATGAAGTGTCAGGGTTGGGAAACCAGTGATCATTATAATACTTAATGTGAGATAAAAAATGAATACTATTGGAATTGATGTCGGTTGCAAGGAATTAGTGCTGGTCGTCATGGTTAATGGCAAAGCGCGTAACGCTAATGCTTTTGATAATACCCCCTCGGGTCATCAAGAAATCATCCGCTCTTTAACAAAACTTAAAGGAGAAACAAAGGTTTGCATCGAGGCAACAGGTGTCTATCATTTTGATTTAGCCGTTGCTCTTAGTCGAGCTAATGATATTGAGGTGATGGTTATTAATCCTAAAGCGGCACACAACTTTTTCAAAGTATTAATGACACGCAGCAAAACCGATGCGATTGATGCTGAGAATTTAGCGATTTATGCCCAAAGAATGCCATTTGTAGCCTGGGAACGCCCCGCTGATGAATATATCTGTTTACGGGTTATGTCACGCCGTATCGCGGCTCTAAGTAAGCAAAAAACACAAGCTAAAAATCAGCGTCATGCCTTAGAGTCAACGATAGAAACACCAATACTAGTCATTGAGCAAGCGGAAGAACTCATTCGTTTCTTAGACGGGCAAATTGACACTTTGCGAGACAGTGCGCTTACACTCATTCAGCAGCAGGATGAGTTGAAGACAGCATATATTCTCATCACCGGAATCAAGGGCATTGCACATGCATCGGCCATACAAATACTGAGTGAACTGATGATATTGCCTAAGGATATGACGGCACGACAGTGGGTTGCCCACGCGGGGCTAGATCCAAGAATATTTGATTCAGGCAGTAGCGTGTCTAAAAAGCCACGGATCAGTAAGGTAGGGAATAAATATATTCGCCAAGCCTTGTATATGCCCGCCTTGGTGGCAAGTCGCTTCGAACCCAATATTAAAGGGTATTATCATCACTTGATTGATGATAACGGCTTAAAAAAAGTACAAGCAGTCTGTGCTGTGATGCGTAAATTATTACACGCCATCCATGGCATGTTACGGACTAATAAAGAATTTGATGGGGCTCGTTTTTATACGTTACCTATCGTTACAGATTCATAAAAAATAGGAATATTTGTAAATTAGCACTTGTGTTTTAATAGAGTATCTACAGATGTAAGAACTTCCCAATATTTCGGCTTTAATCTATCACTCTCTTTAGTGCTTTTAGAACATGGGTATTAGTTAAGCTTTACGATGCTCTTCATCATAAATAACCATTGTTTTACCATGTGCCCATATCAAGCCCTGATTCTGAAGGTCTTTTAATACTCGTCCCGCCATTTCACGAGAACAGCCCACCATTCGGCTAATTTCTTGACGAGTAATTCTAATTTGCATGCCTTCAGGGTGTTTCATTGCATCAGGTTGTGCTGCCAATTCATAAAGCGCTGCAGACACCCTTCCTGCTACGTCTAAAAATGCAAAATCACCTGCTTTTCGATTTGCAGCCAACAAACGTTTAGCCATATGTTCTGCAAGATATTGTAGCAAGGTTGGATAACACGATTTTAGCTGTGTATCAGCCAATAATTTGATCTGCTGATAACTAATTTCTTCCATTTTACAATCAGTACGAGCGCGAATAGTAACGCCTCGACTTTCTACATCTGTAAACAGGCCAATTTCACCTAAAAAGTCGCCTTGATTTAAATAAGCAAAGATTAACTCTTCACCTTCTTCATTTTCCATTGTTATGGATACAGATCCTTCTCGCACATAATATAAAGTATCCGCAGAATCACCCGGCCGAATTAGAACCGACTTTGCCGGATAACTCTTGGTATGACAACAGCGGAAAAAGTCCGCTAAGCCTTCTTCAAGTGCTTTATGCTTAAAATAGTCCATCAATATCCTTTAGTATTCATCACTAATTTTCTGCTCTTAAGCAATAAAACATCCCCTAATAGTAAACTAACTCTGCCTTCAATCAAATTAATATGGCAAAATTACTATTATTTTTTATACTTTGTAGGAAAAGACTATGAAAGCAAGAGTTAAATGGGTTGAAGACTTAACGTTCGTAGGTGAATCCGGAACAGGGCATTCTCTTGTTATGGATGGGCCTGAAGAGCTTGGAGGGCATGGGACTGGAATGAGACCTATGGAACTTTTATTGTTAGGAATGGGGGGCTGTACTTCTTTTGATATGGTACAAATGCTTAAAAAAGGCCGCCAAGACATTCGTGACTGCATTGTAGAGATAGATAGCGAGCGTAGCGACGAAATCCCTAAAGTATTTACAAAAATTCATGTCCACTACACAATTTCAGGTAAAAATATAAAAGAAGCCCAAGTTAAGCGCGCTATTGAGCTTTCAACAGAAAAATACTGCTCAGCATCATTAATGCTTGGTAAAACAGCGAAAATTACTCATGATTACGAGATAATCAATGTCGACTAATGATTTAAACCCACATCAGCAAGCTTTTGATCGTATTGAACACAGCTACTTATCAACATGGTGCCGTTTTCATCCAGAAGAAGCATTAGAAGCGGGCATTGAAGAGCATGCGGGTAAACTTAAGCCTCATGATGATGAAGCTATCGGTATTCAGATTGTACTCAATGAAAAGTGCCTTGCAGCATTAGATGAAGTTGAATTCGATGAGTTAGATCCAGAGCGTAAGATTCATTATCAAGTACTACATGGTTGCGCAGAACTAGAACATCACTCACTGATGGATCATGATTGGCGTCACCGAGACCCAACACGCTTCCTGCCCATAAATGCGCTACATCAGCTCACCATTAGACCGGTTGAAAATATTGATCAGGCTTTAAAAGATCGACTTACTGCTATTCCAACACATATTAGGGATGCAAAAAATTACTTATCAACGGCTCCTGAAGTCATTCCAAAAGTATGGTTAGAAATGGCATTGGCGGAAGCGGAAGCTGGAATAAATTATTGTCACCATCTGCACCTTCACCCCGTTGTCGCTGATGTTATGAATAAAAATGACAGCATCGAACAAGCCATCGCTGATGCTACAAAAGCACTTGAAAGCTTCATTCCATCATTAAAACGTTTATTACCCAAATGTGAAGGTAAATTTGCATGTGGACGAGAGCATTTTGAACGCTTACTTAAACAACAACATTTTTTACCGATTAACAGCCATAGTTTGCATGAGTTTGGCCAACAACTATTTGATCAAACAAAAAAAGAATTAGATGCGGAGCTCAGTTCAAATGATGAGTCACTATTATCTATTCAGCAACAACATCCAAAAATAGACAACTTGCTCGCTCACTATCAACAAGAAATGCAGGCTGCACAAGATTTTCTCCGCGAATATGATTTAGTTTCATTACCTGTTGAGCAGAGTCTAAATGTTGTTACAACACCAGAATTTTTACAACACCAAATTCCGTTTGCAGCCTATCTAGATCCTAGTATTGCAGACTTATCTCAAACCGGTTATTACTACGTTACTCCTCCTAAAAATGAAGCTGAGTTAGTAGAACATAATTATGCGGCGATTAGCCAAACGAGTGTTCATGAAGCTTGGCCTGGACACCATTTACAATTTGTTACAGCCAATCAATCAACACATGGCAGTAAGTTATTACGACGTCTGCACCCAAGTGCAACGCTATATGAAGGCTGGGCTTTATATTGTGAACAAATGATGCTTGAGCAAGGTTTTGAACGTCATAAAGGACAACGTATCACCATGCTACGTGATCGCTTATGGCGTGCTCTACGCATTATGATTGATGTTGAAATTCATACTCAAGACTTATCATTAGAAGATGCCGCTCAAAAAATGGTAGATGCACTTGGTTTTAGTTTTGACCAAGCAATGGGCGAATTAAACTGGTATAGCCAAGCACCAACAATTCCGATGAGTTACGCTGTGGGTTGGGCACTTATTAATGCTTTACGAGATATCATTAACCCAGGAAATACTGTTGAGTTAAAGGCTTTTCACGATAAGCTACTTGCTTCTGGATCGGTTGCCCTATCGCTTGTTATTCAGCGTCAATTTGGTCAAGATGTTTGGCAAAAATGTTGTCAGCATGTATTTGGAGAACAGCTATGAAACGACCTCCAGCTACCCAAGGAATGCGTCACGTCGCCCTCTTCGTTAATGATCTAGAAGCATGTGAAAAATTTTATATTGATCTGTTAGGAATGTCGGTTGAATGGCGTCCCGATCCTGATAATGTCTACATTACTTCTGGCAATGATAATCTAGCCTTACACCGAGCAAGTAAAGACTTTGATACCTCAGGTAATCAAAAACTTGATCATATTGGCTTTATCATTAAAACTGCTGAACAAGTAGACGAATGGTTTGAGTTTCTCCAGCATAATAATGTTGAGATTCGTCAACCACCTCGTACTCACCGTGATGGTGCTCGTAGTTTTTATTGCTATGATCCTGCCAAAACAGTTGTCCAAATTATTTATCACCCACCTATATCGTGAACACTATGATTGCCTATATCTATAAAAGCAGAAAAAAAGAAGAACTCTATATCTACCTCTCTAAAAAAGATGATTTTTCCAATGTACCTCAAGCACTTTATGACTCTATGGGTAAAGAGCCTGTGTTTGTAATGGAAGTTGAGCTTTCACCAGAACGTAAGCTAGCACGTGAAGACGTAAACACTGTAATGAAAAGTCTAGAAACTCAAGGCTTCCATTTGCAAATTCCACCACCTATTGCCGCAGTAGTTAGTTTCAAAGAACCGGCTAAATATCGCCACTAAGCATTAGCGCCAATGAATTTATGACAAAAGTATCCATTTTTGTAGATGTTCAAAATGTCTACTACACAACAAAACAGGCCTTTAACTGTAATTTTAATTACAATCAATTTTGGGCTCAAGCTACAGCTGACAGAACAGTTGTGAATGCGTTTGCCTATGCCATTGATCGAAATGATGATAAGCAGAAACAATTCCAAAACATACTAAAAGCGATTGGCTTTGATGTTAAATTAAAGCCTTATATCCAAAGACGAGATGGTTCTGCAAAAGGTGATTGGGATGTGGGGATAACCCTGGATGTAATGGAATGTGCCAAACACTCTGATGTCATTATTTTAGTGTCTGGTGATGGTGATTTTGATTTATTAGTCGATAGAGTAAAATCTGAATTCGGCATTCCTGTAGAAGTGTATGGTGTTGCTCAACTTACCGCCCGATCATTAATTAATTCAGCATCTAAGTTTGTCGCTATCGACAATGATTTACTCTTAAAAAATAATCAACGACATTAAATATGCTGCAAATCTCTTTAAGTGTCTCACTCCCTGATGATGAAATTGAACTTTCTGCTATCAGATCGCAAGGTGCTGGAGGCCAGAATGTTAATAAAGTGTCTTCTGCTATTCATCTTCGTTTTGATATTAAAGCTTCATCCCTACCCGACTTTTATAAGCAACGATTATTGAACCTTAAAGACCGCCGCATTAACAAAGAGGGTGTCATTGTTATTAAGGCGCAACAACACCGTACTCAAGAAAAAAATAGAGCCGATGCCTTAGAACGTTTGCAAGAGTTCATTAAAAGCGTAGCTGTAGTGCAAAAAGTAAGACGCGCAACTAAAGCAACGAGAGGTTCACAAAGAAGGCGTATGGATAGCAAGACTTTACGAGGTAAGACAAAGGCTCTTCGGGGAAAAGTTTCCGAGTGAAAGTGATATTCGTACTTTCATTTCTGCTGTTCAATATACTATTCACTTGGTCTTCACCAAGCCTGTCCAACGATATCTTAAAACACTATTCAGAACTCAATAATGCTGGGGTATTAATTACTGATTCGCAAGGCAAGCTTATCCTTGCATCAAATACAAACAAAGGTTTTGTCCCTGCATCCACAACCAAACTTGTCACAGCTTGGTTAGCATTAAAACACTGGGGAGAGAACCATCACTTTCGCACTCAGTTCTATTTTGAACAATCCTCAAAGACCTTATGGGTCAAAGGAAGCGGCGATCCTTTTTTAGTCTCCGAAGAACTTGTTCTTATTGCCAAAAACCTACACCACTTAGGTCTATCCGAGATTAGAACGATTGCTTTAGATAATTCTCAATTTCAAGCTAACCTACTCGTTCCAGGTGCAAGTAAAAGCAATAACCCCTATGATGCGCTTCCTACATCTCTTGCTGTCAATTTCAATACCGTTGATGTGAAAAAAGTAGCAGGTAAATTTATCAGCGCCGAAACTCAGACACCTATTACAGCTACGGCACAGACTCTTGCATCTCAACAAAAAGTGGGACAACGCCCCCTTCGTATCAATACTGGTTTTTCATCTAAAACGGCTGAACACTATTTTGCAGAGCTATTAGCGGTATTTTTACGTCAGCAAGGTTTAACTGTTAGCGATAAGGTTATTTGGGGGCAAGCGCCACAACAGACACCTTATTACATTCATATAAATAGCAAATCATTAGCTGAAATGATTCGGCCAATGATGAAATATTCAACCAACTTCATTGCTAACCAACTTGTTCTCATGCTCAGTTATGAACATTTCCAACGAGCTGCAAACTTTAGTGATGTACAAGAATATATGGAGTCAACACTACACAAGCATTTTGGCTGGCAAAATATTGTCTTAGAAGAAGGTGCAGGTCTGTCACGAAACAATCGTTTATCACCTATACAGTTAGTTGAGTTACTTAACGATTTTCGACCATGGAAACACCTGCTCCCAGAAGTAACTTCAGGAATTCATGCTAAATCTGGCACCTTAAAGGCTCTAAGTACTTTGGCAGGCTATGCTATAGATCATAATCAACAGTGGAATGCCTTTGCCTTAATGATGAATCAATCTGTACGTCATCAACGTAGAAATATGATTGCCCAAGAACTAGTGACTCATTCTTATTCTGTAGGAGCGGCTTCAGCCGCGAATAAACCTTAAGGCATTCGCGGCTGAAGCCGCTCCTACAAACAGTTATTGTTTCAATAAGGCAACCAATTGATACAGCTTTTCTTGAGCTTGTTTAGGTGTTAATTCATCGGGGTCGATTAAGTCTAAATATTCTTCAACTGCTGATAGTGGAGCCGCTGGCTTAAATAAATCTGCTTGGGGATGAGAACTCACTGTCGACTCTTCTCGATTCGCTTCAAGATGTTGTAGCTTGTTTTTGGCAGCTTTAATAACATCGTTAGGAACACCCGCTAGTTTTGCCACTTGCAGGCCATAACTTTGACTGGCAGCCCCTAATTTTAGTTGATGTAAAAAAACAATTTTGTCACCATGCTCAATAGCATCAAGATGAACATTCGTCGCTTTATCATACAAACTAGGCAACTCAGTTAGTTCAAAATAATGGGTTGCGAATAGTGTGTAAGCAGCTAAATCACGCACTAATTTTTCAGCACAAGCCCATGCTAAAGATAAACCATCAAAGGTGCTGGTTCCCCGCCCTATTTCATCCATCAACACCAAACTATGTTGCGTTGCATTATTAAGAATATTAGCCGCTTCACTCATTTCAACCATGAATGTTGAGCGACCCGAGGCTAAATCATCCGAAGCCCCGATACGTGTAAAAATCTGATCTACTAAACCAATAATAGCCTTGTCTGCTGGAACAAAACTCCCCATATGAGCCATGAGTACAATAAGTGCTACTTGACGCATATAGGTTGATTTACCCCCCATGTTCGGGCCTGTAACCAATAACAGACGTTGTTGATTGGTAAACTCAACATCATTAGGACAGAAACTTTGCTCTGTCACACTCTCAACAACAGGATGTCGCCCTGCTACTATTTGTATACCACTCTGCTCACTAAATTCAGGCGCGACATAGTTTAATGAATCTGCACGCTCAGCCAAGTTAGCGAGAACATCAAGTTCAGCTAAGGCATTGGCTGAAACTTCTAATGCCGCCAAATCAGGTGCGACTTTGTCGAATAATTCTTCATATAACGATTTTTCTAATGCTAAAGCGCGTTCATTAGCACTCAGAACCTGATCTTCAAAGCCTTTTAATTCGGGCGTAATATAACGTTCAGCATTTTTCAATGTTTGTCTGCGTACATATTCTGTCGGCACTTCAATATGATGAGAACGGCTTATCTCAATAAAATAGCCATGTACACGGTTATAGCCTACTTTTAGGGTCGACACGCCTGTACGCTCACGCTCACGCTGTTCAAGATCACTCAAAAACTGACTTGCACGATCACGGATAGTACGTAAGTGATCAAGCTCTTCATTATAACCTTCTGCAATAACGCCACCATCACGAATCAATACGGGTGGTTCATCAATCAATGCTGATTGTAAAAGAGTTAATAGTTCTGGAAAGGTACCCAAGTCACGGTCTAATTGCACTAATCGTTTAGATTTTGATCCACTTAATAAATGATGCAATTCAGGTAATGAAGCCAAGGTATTACGAAGATGCATAAAATCACGGGGTCGTGCTGTTTTTAAAGCAATACGCGCCACAACACGCTCAATATCCCCCTGTTTACGCAATAATTCTTGTATCGAATCTATTGATTGAGTGTCTAAAAACTGCTGGATAGCCTGTTGACGTTGTTTTAACGTTTCATGGTGGCGTAATGGTCGTAATAACCAGCGTCGCAATAATCTTGCACCCATTGCTGTGGCAGTTTTATCTAGTATTGACAGTAATGTATGTTCACGACCACCTGATAAATTGGTTTCAAGCTCAAGATTACGTCGTGATTGCGGGTCAAGTCTAATACTGTCACTGGTCTTTTCCAGACTCAAACCTCGAATATGGGGTAAGGCTGCACGATGTGTTTCTTGTGCATAATTAAGCAAACAGCCTGCCGCAACAATAGCCAAATCTAAATCAGCACAACCAAAGCCTTTTAAATCTTGAATTTGGAAATGTTCACATAAACGACGTTGCGCTGTTTCTAACTCAAAGTGCCATGGAGGTAGAGATCTAAGCTGTTTATCAAACAAAGATAAACTATCTAACAATGATTCATCGATTAAAATCTCAGCCGCTTGTAGTCGAGCTAACTCAGCTTGAACTTCTGTTAATGAATTCAATTCACTCACCGTAAATCGGCCGCTACTTAACTCTGCTGTCGCAAGGCCATATCTGCCTTTATCTTCTGAAATGGCGACTAATAAACTTTCATTGCGACTATCTAATAAAGCTTCCTCGGTTAAAGTCCCGGGGGTTAACACTCGCACAACTTGTCGTTCTACAGGCCCTTTACTTGTCGCAGGGTCTCCTATCTGTTCACAAATTGCGACAGATTCACCAAGCTTAATTAACCGAGACAAATAGGAGTCGGCCGCATGATACGGTATCCCAGCCATTGGAATTGGAGAACCATTGCTGTTACCACGGGCAGTCAGCGTAATATCAAGTAATTCTGCGGCTTTATGAGCATCGTCATAAAACATCTCGTAAAAGTCGCCCATACGATAAAACAGTAGATATTCTGGGTTTTCAGCTTTGATACGCAGATATTGCGTCATCATTGGAGTATGATTTTGAGTTTTAGACATTTGAATAGTGTATCTCATGCAAACAATTTCTGATGCAGATCTTCATCAATTAACCCAGCAAATTGCAAAAATTTTATTCGATAAGAACTGGTTACTCTCAAGTGCTGAATCATGCACTGGTGGCTGGTTGGCTAAATGCTGTACAGATTTAGCGGGGAGCTCGGCATGGTTTGAGCGAGGCGTTGTGACATATAGTAATCAATCAAAGCAAGACTTACTCAATGTAGAAGCACAAACATTAGAACAATTTGGCGCGGTAAGCGAACAGACTGCACTCGAAATGGCCAAAGGCTGTCGCTCAATTTCTAATACGGATATAAGTGTTTCGATCACCGGTATTGCAGGTCCTGATGGAGGCTCAAAAGATAAACCTGTTGGCACCGTTTGGATTTCATGGGCCACTAGAATTTCCGCCAAAGCTGAACTTCATCATTTTTCTGGAAACCGTGATTCAGTTCGACGACAAGCTGTATATACAGCCTTAAATGGAATCATGAAAAACGCTAGTGACTAAACCCTATATATGGGATAATCACGCGCTTAAATTTAACTTTAGATTTCAACAAAGGTAGCGGATCACAATGGCAATGGACGACAATAAGAAAAAGGCATTAGGTGCTGCACTTGGTCAAATAGAAAAGCAATTTGGTAAAGGCGCTGTTATGCGTTTAGGTGATGCCGCTGCAAACCGTGATATAGATGTTGTTTCTACTGGCTCTATAGGCCTTGATGTTGCTTTAGGCATTGGCGGTCTACCTCGTGGGCGTGTTGTCGAAATTTATGGTCCAGAATCATCAGGTAAAACAACACTGACCCTTCATGCTATTGCTGAAATGCAAAAAGCTGGCGGCACCGCAGCCTTTGTTGATGCTGAACATGCACTTGATCCACTTTATGCAAAAAAACTAGGTGTTAACATTGATGATTTGCTAGTTTCTCAGCCTGATACGGGTGAACAAGCATTAGAAATTGTTGATATGTTAGTACGTTCAGGTGCTGTTGATGTTGTAGTCATTGACTCTGTTGCCGCATTGACACCGAAAGCTGAAATTGAAGGTGAAATGGGCGCGAGTCATATGGGTTTGCAAGCCCGTTTAATGTCACAAGCATTACGCAAATTGACTGCTAACATCAAACGCTCAAATACCTTAGTTATTTTCATTAACCAAATCCGTATGAAAATTGGTGTTATGTTTGGTAGCCCTGAAACAACCACAGGTGGTAATGCACTAAAATTCTACGCCTCTGTTCGTCTTGATATTCGCCGTATTGGTGCAATCAAAAAAGGCGATGAGATTTTAGGTAATGAAACCCGCGTTAAAGTAGTTAAAAACAAAGTGGCTCCACCTTTCAAACAAGTGGTATTTGATATTCTTTATGGTGAAGGCATTTCACATGAAGGTGAATTAATCGATCTTGGCGTGGAAAACAATATTGTTGAAAAGGCAGGTGCTTGGTACAGCTACTCTGGTACACGTATTGGTCAGGGTAAAGATAATGTGCGTACTTACCTGAAAGAGCATCCTGAAATGGCTGATGAAATTGAAGCTAAAATCAGAGCAATCATGTTGCCTAAAGAAGCGCCTGTTGATGCAGATGTAGATGCTAAAGACTTAGCTAAATAGTGAGGAAACAATCGCTTCGAGAACGAGCGATGAACTTTCTAGCTCGACGTGAACATAGTGTTCATGAACTAACACGAAAGTTAGTAAAAGCAGAGTTTGATATTGATGATGTTCTAAATACCATCAGTAGATTGACCGAGCAAGATTTACAAAATGATCAACGGTTTGCCGAAAATTACACACGATATCGTTCTAATCGTGGGTTTGGTAGCCAAAAGATAAGACAAGAGTTGAATGAACGTGGTGTTGCCATTGTTCTCATTAATGACGCATTATATGAAACAAATATTGATTGGTTTACGCTTGCAATAACAGTACGTTGCAAACGCTTTGGCGAGCAAAGCCCCGCTGATTTTAAAGAACGAGCAAAACAGCAACGTTTTTTACAATCTCGCGGTTTTACTCATGAACAAATAAATGAGACATTCACACGGCCTCAGCACGAGACAAAATAGTTAAAACATCCCGTATTTTCACTATTTTTCTTTCGCACTGAGATCATGTAAAAGTCTCAACGGCAGTTTTAATACAGATATAGAAACGATATGAAAAGTAGCTCAGATTTACGCCAACTATTTTTAGACTTTTTCCAAGAAAAAGGTCACGAAGTTGTAGCTAGTAGCCCTCTAGTTCCTGCTAACGATCCGACTCTGCTATTTACAAATGCAGGCATGGTTCAGTTTAAAGAATTATTTCTTGGCCAAGAAGTACGCAAATACTCTAAAGCAGTATCAAGTCAGCGTTGTGTTCGTGCTGGTGGTAAACATAATGATTTAGAAAATGTTGGCTACACCGCTCGTCACCATACATTCTTTGAAATGCTGGGTAACTTCAGCTTTGGTGATTATTTCAAACGCGAAGCCATTCAATATGCTTGGGAGTTTCTGACTGAAACATTAGCATTGCCACAAGAAAAATTGTGGATCACTGTTTTTGATGAAGATGATGAAGCCGCTGATATTTGGATAAATGAAATGGGCGTTGACCCTGCTCGTTTATCTCGCATCGGTGCTAAAGATAACTTCTGGTCAATGGGTGACACAGGACCTTGTGGCCCTTGTAGTGAAATTTTCTATGACCATGGTAAAGATGTTGCCGGTGGCCCTCCAGGTACACCAGAAGAAGACGGTGATCGTTACATCGAGATCTGGAACTTAGTATTTATGCAATATGATAGAGCGGCCGATGGCACTTTATCACCTTTGCCAAAACCATCTGTAGATACAGGTATGGGGCTAGAACGTCTTGCTGCTGTATTACAAGATGTTCACAATAATTACGATATAGACTTATTCCAACATCTCATTAAGTCCATTCAAGCTTTATCTGGTACGAAAGATTCATCTCATACCTCATTACGCGTTATTGCCGATCATATCCGTTCTTGTGCTTTTATGGTTACCGATGGTGTTCAACCTTCAAATGAAGGGCGTGGTTATGTATTGCGCCGCATTATCCGTCGTGCTATTCGTCATGGACATAAATTGGGTCTTAAAAATGAAGACTTCTTCTACAAATTAGTAGCACCACTTGTTGCAGAAATGGGTGAAGCATTCCCAGAACTAGCTAAAGCTCAACCTTTAATTGAACGAGCTCTAAAACAAGAAGAAGCTCGCTTTGCTGATACTTTAGACAATGGCCTGAAGATTCTTGAACATGCTATTGATGAAATGTCAGACAAAGAAATTCCAGGTGAAACAGTATTTTTACTTTATGACACCTACGGCTTCCCCATTGATTTAACCGCGGATATTGCTCGTGAACGAAATCTAACACTTGATGTTGCTGGCTTTGAACGTGAAATGGAAGCACAACGCACTCGAGCTCGTAGCGCTAGTCAATTTGCTGGTGGTTTATCTGATCAGATCACTATTGAAGGCCAAACAGAGTTTTGTGGCTATGATTCACCTCGTCAACAAGCAACAATTACAAGTATTTTGCTTGATGGCGAACACGTTGAACAACTACATCAAGGTCAACAAGGTATTCTTGTTCTTGATAACAGTCCTTTTTATGCCGAATCAGGTGGCCAGGCTGGTGATGTAGGTCAAATATCAACCGATGCTGCTAACTTTGAAGTATCTGACACTCGCAAGCAAGGTAAAGCATTTACCCATATTGGTCTATGTGAAAATGGTGAATTTAAAGTAGGCGACAACGTTACGGCTCATATTGATGAAAATAATCGTATTGCAACAGGTTTAAACCACTCTGCAACACATTTATTACATGCCGCTTTACAACACGTTTTAGGTGATCATGTTGCACAGAAAGGTTCACTAGTTAATGCTCAACGTTTACGTTTTGATTTCTCACATTTTGAACCCGTCAACAACGTTCAATCACATGATATTGAACGTCTAGTGAACCAACAAATTCGTCTTAATCATGATATTGAAACAACCATCATGTCATTAGATGATGCTAAACAATCTGGTGCAATGGCCTTATTTGGTGAGAAATACGAAGAAGATGTTCGTGTTTTAAGCATGGGGGAATTCTCCACTGAACTCTGTGGTGGTACTCATGCCAATCGTACCGGTGATATTGGTCTGCTAAAAATAACTTCTGAAGCTGGTATCGCATCTGGTGTTCGTCGAATTGAAGCAGTGACAGGAGCAGGTGCTCTTGATTATGTAGATACAAATCAAGCACGTTTGAATGAAGTATCCGAACTTATCAAAGCCAAACCCGATAATGTGCAAGAAAAAGCAGCACAGTTAGTTCAACGCACTCGCCAACTTGAAAAAGAACTAGAAGCACTCAAAAGTAAATTAGCAAGCAGTGCCGGTAGTGATTTGGCTAGCTCTGCACAAGAGATTGCTGGAATTAAAGTGCTCGCAGCACAAATTGAAGGTGCAGATAGTAAGGGTTTACGCGAGACAGTTGATCAACTTAAAAACAAACTGGGTACTGCCGCTATTATTCTATCTTCTATAGAGGGTGAAAAAATAACACTTATCGCCGGCGTCACTAAAGATGCCACAGATAAAATTCGTGCTGGTGACTTAGTTGCACATGTTGCAGCCCAAGTGGGTGGTAAAGGTGGCGGCCGTCCGGATATGGCTCAAGGTGGCGGAACTCAACCTGAAAATCTCAATGCAGCATTAGATTCAGTGACAAGCTGGATTAGCTCAAAGTTGGAATCTTAAAGAATGGCATTAATTGTACACAAATATGGTGGAACTTCCGTAGGCACGGTAGAACGTATTCAAGAAGTTGCAAAAAAGTTGATCAAACACCAACAACAAGGTGATGATTTAGTCGTTGTCCTCTCAGCGATGAGTGGCGAAACAAATAGACTCATTGCTTTAGCTAATGAATTAAACGACCAGCCTAAAGGTCGTGAACTTGATGTTCTTTTATCGACAGGTGAGCAAGTTACCATTGCACTATTATGCATGGCACTTGAACAACAAGGTGTTAAAGCAACCTCATATACGGGTAGCCAAGTTAAAATCCTAACGGATAACACCCATAACAAAGCGCGCATCATGGAAATTGATGACAGCATCATACGTGCAGACTTAGCAAAAGGTCATATCGTTGTCGTTGCTGGTTTTCAAGGATGTGATGAACAAGGTAATATCACCACGCTAGGTCGAGGTGGTTCAGATACAACAGCCGTCGCACTTGCCGCAGCATTAAAGGCAGATGAATGTCAGATATATACTGATGTTGATGGTGTTTATACTACTGATCCACGCGTTGTATCTGAAGCCAGACGTCTCGACCAAATTACCTATGAAGAAATGCTTGAAATGGCAAGTCTTGGTGCAAAAGTATTACAAATTCGCTCAGTCGAATTTGCCCGAAATTATAATGTCCCGTTACGTGTACTCTCCTCTTTCAAAGAAGGTGGTGGTACATTAATTACGGCAGAGGACTCTACAATGGAACAAGCCGTTATTTCAGGAATTGCATTTAACAGAGATGAAGCAAAGCTTACCGTTCTCGGTGTACCTGACCATCCTGGTATCGCAACAAAGATTCTTGGCCCAATCGCAAAAGAAAATATTGAAGTTGACATGATCATTCAAAACACAGGTCATGATTCAACAACAGATTTCACTTTTACAGTTCACCGTAATGATTTTTCAGCTGCATTGAAGATTTTAGAAAAAACGGCTCAAGAATTAGGTGCAAAAGAAGTTATTAGTGATAACAAAATCACCAAAGTATCTATTATCGGTGTTGGCATGCGATCACATGCAGGTATCGCAAATGTTATGTTTGAAACACTTGCCAATGAAAATATTAATATAAGTATGATTTCAACTTCCGAGATTAAAATATCAGTTGTTGTTGATGAGAAGTACTTAGAACTTGCTGTTAGGTCACTTCACACTGCATTTAACTTAGAACATTCATAATAGAAATACATAAAACAGTTGCCAAAACCGTGTGGTATGACACAATAAACATATATTTAAGGAAAAGAGAGATACTTAAATTATTGTAATAACAATATTGGGGAAATAGTCGTAGAATTATATATACCCAGTAAGTAACTATTTTTTTGAGAGTAAGGAGAAATCATGTTAATACTCACACGCCGTATAGGTGAAGCACTAATAATTGGTGATGACATTGTTGTCAACGTTCTAGGTGTAAAAGGAAATCAAGTCAGGATTGGTATTGATGCACCTAAAGAAGTCAGCGTTCACCGAGAAGAAATTTATGATCGAATTCAATCTGAGAAGGATAACGATCAAGAATCGAACGTTGGTTAAAAAAGTTATTATTTTACTAGCATAATAATACTTAGCTGATATAATGGTCGGCTTGAAACGGAGAGCTGGCCGAGTGGCTGAAGGCGCGCCCCTGCTAAGGGCGTATAGGCTTACCCCTATCGAGGGTTCGAATCCCTCGCTCTCCGCCATTATTAATTGTTGCAGTGATATTTAGATGCTGTATAATTATTAAATTAAGCGCCCGTAGCTCAGTTGGATAGAGTACCTGGCTACGAACCAGGCGGTCACACGTTCGAATCGTGTCGGGCGCACCATATACCTGGTATATACATCAAGCAGTTAATCACTTAGTGGTTAGCTGCTTTTTTGTATCCAGCACAAATATCTCATCTACTGAGCTAAAACTACCTGCTTACGATGTTAGATATAGGGGAGCCAAGGCAGATCAGGAGTAACCACTGACCGATTAAAGGGTAGCGTCCCTGAGGGATCCCCACGAAATTTAAAGTAGCTACACATTCAGCGGATCCCTCATTAATTGCTGTATTTTTTCATAAGCAGCAACCAGTCACATCGCCGTAGCTTTAAATAGCGATCCTTGAATGCTCTTAACCCAATAAACTGATACGATAAAACGGCTTTAGTCTTAAGTGAATTTGCTTGATATCTAAGATGTTGTTGACTTAATGTCACCGCTATCCCCAACAAAAATAAGACAGTCTGAGCCAATATAGCAAGTAGCAATAACGCCGATAAATACGCTAATGTTCGTGTGTTGCTGTCATTAAAGTTTAGCCCCGTCTTTAAGTCTCTAAAGCTTTCTTCTATTTGCATCCGTGTCCGATATATCTTTACGATTTTCTTGGCTTCTCGTGCTGTCTTAGTGTGTAGTGGTCCACTAATTCAGGACACTAGAAAAGGTTTTTTCTTCAGCAATAGCTGGAGGCAAACCATGATTAAAAGAATGGGGTCTTTGATAATTATAATACCTCATCAAATAACGGCCAATATCTAATTTAGCTTGTTTTAAACTCAAATACCCCGTTGATGGTATCCATTCTGTTTTTAAACTTCTAAAAACACGTTCCATCGGTGCGTTATCCCAGCAGTTACCACGTCGACTCATACTTTGGTGAATTTGATAACGCCAGAGCTGTTGTCTAAACCGTAGGCTGGTATATTGACTACCCTGATCTGAATGGAATAATAGCCCTTCAGGCTTGCCACGCTGTTGATAAGCATGTTCAAGTGCATTAATGACAAGCGTTGCATTGGGCTTGTCAGATAATGACCAGCCCACAATTCGCCGAGTATAAAGATCAAGAATGACAGCCAAATAAATCCAACGACCACCTGCCCATATATACGTAATATCTCCACACCAAACACGGTTGGCTTGTTGCGTTGTAAAATTCCGATCAAGTTTATTGGCTATATCTAAACGTTCATCTAAAGCGATTTTGTATTTATGTTTACCCGGCTGTTTACTTATTACCTGAGCCTCTACCATTAATCGTCTCACCTTAAACCGACCAATCTTGATTCCTTGGATAGCCATCATGGCAACAAGTGAACGACTACCTGCTGCACCACGGCTCAATCGGTGGCATTCACTCACCTTCGCCCGTAATTGGAGACGGTCAATATCAATCGCTTTTTCTTTTTGGCAGTGAGCGTAATAACGTGACCTGTTGATATTAAATAAGATACACACCATTTTGACTGATGCAAGCTCCCTTAAATTGGAAATAAGTGCTAGCGTAGCATCTCGTCCGACATTAAGAGAGCGGTAGCCTTTTTCAATATTTTCTTCTCCAGCTCTAGTCGTTTAATGCGTTTTTCAAGTGTTTGGATCTGCTGCTGTTCCTTCGTCAAGGCTTTCGATTTAGGCGTGAACCCGTGTCGTTCTTGCGTTAATTGCTTAACCCAGCGTCTTAATGCTGTTGGACCAACCCCTAATGATTCACTAGCTTGTGAAATACTGTAGGATTGGTCAAGCACCAATTGGGCTGCTTCGCGTTTAAACTCAGGACTGAACTCTCTTCGTTTTGTTGTCATTAAACACCTCGTTACGGTGGATTTTACCACCTAAGTTGGTGTCCTGATTTAATGAACCACTACAGTGGTTAATGAGGTCGCTAATAACCAAGGTTAGCATGCACTCGCGAGGGCTTGCCTTCCCCCCCGGTTGCCGTCAGGTGATGGCGCCCTTTGGACTTACCTTTATAAATGCACGTAAGTGGATTGTTGCGCCTCAAGTGATATGTTCCTAGTGTTTTAGCGTGTAATGTTGCGTGTGTATAAAGTGCCTTAACAAACGTCCATTCATCGCATGACGTATGCTGGCAATAGGTCCTATTTCGGACTCGACCCACAAAGCCCCAACCTAATGATTCAATTAACTTAAACCAAGGCACACGAAAACCAGTATCACTGACAATAATAGGTTTACATGTCGGCGGTAATATTGATTTCAGCTTGGTCATAAAAGCGTTATGTACTGCAGGTTTTTCTTTTTCGAAAAGCGGATAAACCTGTTCAAGTACAGTCAAAGAACGTCCTTCAACGGCAACCGAGGCCCGTAATAGAAAGTGTTGTTTTCGAGGATCTAAATCAGACCAATCAACCAAAATAATGGGGTGCTGTTGATTACCAATTAATCGATGAGCCATAATAGAATAAATCGTCCCTATTTCACATTGCAAATGAGGATTGCTACACAGTCGCATACTGCGTTTTATTTGATGTTTTTCCGTTGTATCACTATCAATATTACGGCCCAAACCGGTGACTGAACAGTGTGCGCCTGAGATTAAACTTGTGACCATGGCATTTCGTCTAACTTTATGCATTGAGGGCGTGACATCGATTAAAAGTTAGTTCAAAATAGTGGCTACTTTCATCGTATTTTCTGCTCTGTGGTGTGTGGTAACTGATCAGATCATTAAATGCGGTGAAAGTTCCTTATTATTTTAAATTAGTTGATTGTTTCTATTAGCTATTTCGTGGGGATTGGTCAGGTAGCGTCCCCTCGTATCATCCCAACTGTATCAATTATTAACTATCAAACTAGCTTTTAGTCGATACTATCCAGTGGCAATTGGATAAGGAGATAGTGATATTGAGCGTCCCCATAAATTTTAAAATTTGCAAAAAAGTTTAGTGCCTATCTCCTATTTTAACTTCATAAAATGCGAACAGTATCTGGTGCAAAGTCTGACTTTAGCACGAATAGTTACGAGGATGCATAGAAGATGAAATTATCCAACTTTTCCAAGAGAACTTATCAGGAGAACTAAAATGAAATTTGTTGGAGTTGATATATCTAAGGCTGTTTTTGATGTTGCAGTATTAGAAGAACAAGCCTATAGCGACAAGCAATTTAAAAATAACACTGACGGTTTTATTCGTTTAATGAGCTGGTTAAAACCAAGTAAAACAAGCACTGTATTTTGTCTTGAGGCGACAGGAGTATATAGCTTGAGTTTGGCTAAATTTTTGCACGCAAACAAACAAAAAGTGATATTAGTAAACCCGATTAAAACTCACGCTTTTTGTAAAATGGAGATGTCTAGAAATAAAACTGACAAGGCTGATGCACAAAGTATATCTCGTTATGTTCAGCATATCTGTGACAAAGGAGAACTGGAGGAAAGCCTGTTTATACCTAAAGATAAGGACTTTGAAGATCTGCAGTTTCTAGTCACAAGGTTGGCGCAATTAGATAAAAACAAATCTCAAGAAAATAACCGTCTAAAGGTTAGTCAGGTTCAGGGCGCCACCCAATCTATTAAGAAAATGCTTAAGTATATCCAAAAAGAAATCACCCTGATTAAAAGCCAAATAAGTACTATCGTGAGTAAAAATAAAACCCTAAGCAAGCAGGTGGAGCTACTCACCAGCATTAATGGAATTGGAGATCTTACCGCATGGTCAATTTTGGCATACCTTGGCGATATTAGCTTGTTTAATAATTCTAAACAGGTCAGCAGCTATGCTGGGCTTAACCCAAGAATTGAGCAATCTGGAAGCAGTATTCATAAATCAAGTTTGTCTAAAATGGGCAATGCAAGACTAAGAAAATCGTTATATATGCCCGCAATAGTAGCCATGAAGCATAACCCCTTGATGACAAATTTATATAGCAGATTATTAAGCAAAGGCAAGCCTAAAAAACTGGCCATAGTGGCTGTGATGAGGAAATTACTTGTGATTGCCTATGGCGTACTCAAATCAGAAAAACCGTTTGATGTGGGTTATGCAAAATAGGGAAATATTACTTGATTTTTAAGACAGTATCTTAAAACTAAAAGTCAGATTTCAAGGAAGAAATTTAAGCATGAAAAATAACAAAAAATATTACTCTATTATTTTTCCTTTCGTTATAACATTGATGATTGCACTTCTCCTCTTTTGGGGGGTGAAAGTTAGGAATGGTAATTATCAAAGCTTTCAGAACCAACTAGCTCAGAAATCAATCACAGGAGCATCAAATGAGCTACATCTATATATAAGCGAACTTCGTCGCTCCGTCCGACTCTTTGCTACTCAAGAACAAACACTCCTTCGTCACCTCGCTAAGACTCCGTCTGATGAATATAAGTATGACCAATTAAAGTATAAAGTGAGTCAACATTTTCCTGAATACTTTTCATTCACCATTGCCTCTAAAGATGGCATTTCTCTTCTTAAAGAACAAGATGATTTAGTCGGTGATGGTTGCAAAAAAGATATTGCCCAATTTTCAACAGATACAGACTCTCACCAAGTTTACGTTCACTCTAGTCCGTTAGATAACCCTTACCACTTTGATCTCATGGTTCCTTGGGGAGATAGTGAAGGGATATTTTTTATTAGCTTTCATCTTAAAAATATCACTCAAATACTAAAAAATTCTGAAACAATTGGCCACAATTTACTATTACTCAAAAATAATGAACAGGCCACTATAGAAGTGACATCTCAGGGTTCGACAAAGGCGATGACGGATTCTTTGTTTGATAATTTTGATGCTATGGCAATAAAGAATAACTTTAATCTTAGCTCTACTAATAAAGAAAATATTGAATATAAAAGTTCAGTCGATGACACTTTATGGATGCTAGTAGATATTCCAAATATCAATTTATACTCAAGCTACAACCGAAACATTAAGCTTCAACATAGTGCTATTTTCATCCTATTTCTATTCGTTATCAGCGTAATGACACGTTTTCTCTACCAAGCTAATAAGAAGTTATTTAATACAGTGAATGACTTACACGCCACAAACCAACAAAAAGACAAATTATTGTCTATTATTGGTCATGATCTGAAATCATCATTTATCCCTATTCAATATTACTCAACATCTCTTATCAAAAACGCAAAAAAATACTCTCCCGAAGAGGTTATTGGTCGGGCCTCATCTATAAATGAGTCCAGTGAACAAGCCTTAGAGCTATTGGACAAACTATTAATTTGGGCAAAACTACATTCTAATGGTTACCCAATAACAATTGAGGATGTGTACGTTTCTTCCATTGTGGCAAACTCGATGAACTTATATTCGATAGCGGCACTAGAGAAAGGGTGTACATTACGCAATGAATCAAATGATGTCATTATTCTTGCAGATCCTCATGCCTTGGATACGATTATTCGCAATCTAGTTAGCAATGCGATTAAGTTCACTCAAGATGGAATAATCACCGTAGGAACAACGATTACAAAAGATGCAGTAAACATTTATGTCACAGATTCTGGACAAGGAATGGATGAAGAAACATGCCGAAAGGTACTAAGTGGAAATGATTACTCTACCTCTATAGGCACAAGTGGGGAAAAAGGATCAGGGTTTGGCTTAGCTTTATGTTTAGGTCTAGCCGCTAAACAAAATGGTGTTATTTCAGTAGAAAGTGTAATCGGTGAAGGAACCACATTCCAACTGACATTGCCAAAAGGACCTTAAGCATCACAATAAAACATGCCGTTGGCCCAGAAGGATAACGGCTCGTTTTATTTTATTTCATCTATTGTTTCTAAGGTGTGATTATTTTGGTTGAGCTTCAGGAAACAGAAGTCCGATGCTTCTTTCGTCACCAACCAATAGTTTAAGATCAGTATTAACAAAAGTATCATCACATGAACCTGCTCCAAACTGTATCGCAAGACCGACTGCTTTTGGAGAGAAATAAATGGTCACTACTTCATTTTCAGAAGAGTGGCTAGAAAATATAGCCATATCTAATGGTCTACCAGCACCCACATATTTAGGCATAAAGGCATCCATTATGCGTTGCATTGTTATCTTTGCTGTATCACCATTTTCTAATGCTATCGAGTACCACGTTGCCATTCTTTATCTACTCCTAAATTGTTGTTCGCAGATCGTAGCAATATTACAAAATAAAATCATTAAATAGTTTATTCATCTTCTAAAGCGAAGTCTAAGCCAGCGATGCTATCTAACATTGGTAACGATGTAGCTGAAATACCTTGTAACTCACCACAGACTGCTAACATTTGGTCCGAAATCCGCCCGATCTGTGTTTCACGTTTTTTCCATAGCCGCTGCATAGCTGATTTTTCTTTTTCTAAATCAATTCGCATCGTTTCATAATTTTCAACAACAGCGCGAACACGTTGAGCAAACTGATTGCTCGTAATGTAATCAAATAATGCTTCCATTTGCTCGCCTTTACCGGCACTCACAGCCTTCTGACGTTGAGATTCAATCAGTACAGTACGCAGTGCCGCTGACAAGCCAGAAACCAACTCAGGTCGCACTAGCCACACACCTTCATGCTGAACAATGCCATCATTAACGTTTGCTGGAAACTTAGTGCTCACTAATACGGCAATATCACCAGTTACTCGCTGCAAGTCTTCTTTAAGCTTGGGGATCCAGTTATTAGACCAGTTTTCTGCCCGCTTGGTCTCCCACACAATCTTGCCACACACACCTCCCGAGCGAAGTTTAACTGTTTGAATAACATCTGCGCCTCGAGCCCCTTTTTTAACAGGCTCGATTTCATCAAATGGGTAAGCTTGTTGTAATAGTGATTCAACTTCAAGTTCTAAAACTTCACCTTGTAGCTGTTGTGAGCCTTGCTCTAACTTACGAGTGAGTTCCTCATTCGCCTTTTGAGCATCTGATATTTTCTTTTTCAACTCTGCTTCTTTTAATGAAAAAGATTCACTGATTTTAAGTTCGATAATTCGACGTTCAGCTTCAAGTTTTCGTTCAACTTCAAGTACAAGATCGGCTTTTTGTTCTTCGACCTGTTTTTTCTCTTTGCGAAGTTGCACTTCTGCAGCTCGAAACTCAAGCAGCTTTTTATCTTTATTGATCAAATCATCTTTCAATTCTGCCAGTTGAAGATCGGCATCTTCTCTAGCCTGATCGGCCGCTTTTTTCTTTGCGGACTCTAGCTGGCTTTTAGATTTCTTTTGTAAATCATTACTTTCTTGTAATTGTTCTTTTAAATTATCAAGTTGAGCTTGATATTGTTTGGCAGATTTACGTTCCTGTTCTTTGCTGACACGTTGCTCAAGTTCAGCACGCTCTTTATTCAGCATTGCTTCATATTCATCTTCATATTGTTCGATCAGATGATGTGACAAACCCTCTGTTAAAGGAAAGGATTTCTCACAATATGGACAGCTAATACTATCATCTGCTTTTAATATGATTTTCTGGCTCACTCGGCTCTCCTAAATATAACAACTATCTTCTATTGCCATATTCTAACCAAATGAGAAAGATTCCTCAGCTTTAAAATCAAATATTATTTAACTTGATAAGATTGATGACAAGCAACACATGTAGCACTAATATTTCTTAATGATTTATATGCATCGCCCATATTGCCTTCTCGTGCTACATCAGCAAAATCATTAGCAGCAATATGTAACTGCATACCCATCATCTTCATTCCTGTTGGCATAAATTTTCCAAAGCCTTTTCCTTTACCCTTGTGGCTTGATTGTTTATTTTGTTGTTTTCCTGCTGAACTTTCATCACATTGTCTTTTCTTACCATGGCCTGAACCCATAGTCGTTTCAGCAAGAATTGCGGCTTCTGTTAAGTCATTTTCTGCAAGTGCAGCAATAATCAGATCAAGTGATTCCATATGACCACGCATATTTTTTAAGAACATTATTTTCGCCTGTGAGGGCATTTCTACAACTTCTCGTTGATCTGGCTCATACTCCATTGCGATTACAGAACTAAGTGGTAATACAAGTAATGCTAGTAACAATTTTTTCATTATTAAATCCTTATGATGAATGTATTGTTAAATATTAGCATTTTCTAATATAAAAAGTGTTAGTTATTTTCCATTTGTGAGTTTATCTTCTAGGAATTGTATTTATTTAACCTGAATCCTGTTTAAGAAATGGGAACTAAAAGCCTGTTAACCGATCAGATCTTTTACGACAAAGATTTTGATGAAAGGAAAACAGGCCTATGAACAAATTAACAGACATATTCTGTGATGTCGATGATTTTTGTAAGGTATTTATGCCGCAGTGGGAAGCACAACTTCTAGCAGATGGTACTCGAAAACGAAACAGAGAAGGTCGAATGGCAATGAGTGAAATAATGACCATTATTATAGGATTTCACTCATCAAACCAACGTGATTTCAAAAACTATTATACAGGACTTGTTGCTAGGTTTTATAAGAGCTATTTTCCAGAATTACTCAGTTATACTCGATTCTTAGCCGTGATGCCAAAGGCGTTAACGCCTTTGTGTGCTTACTTCACACATGTTAAAGGAAAGCCAACGGGTATTAGCTTTGTTGATTCGACCAGTATAAAGGTCTGCCATAACCTTCGTATTGAACGGCATAAAACGTTTGCTGGAATAGCCAAAAGAGGCAAAGGAACAATGGGCTGGTTTTATGGATTTAAGTTACACATTATTGTCAATCATGTCGGTGATATTCTGGCAGCTAAAATCACACCTGCTAATGTTGATGACAGAAAACCTGTGCCTGAATTAGCTAAAGACGTGATAGGGAAATTATATGCTGATAAGGGCTATATCAGTAAAGCATTGTCTAGTGACTTGTTCGATAAAGGGGTTGAGTTAGTGACTAACGTTAAGAAGAATATGAAAGCAAAATTACTCTCTGCATGGGATAAAGCAATGCTTTCTAGGCGATTTATCATTGAAACCATCAACGATCAGCTTAAAAATATTACTCAAGTTGAGCATTCTAGGCATCGTAGTGTGCATGGATTTATGCTGAACATCATTGCTGGGCTTATCGCTTACTCACTTAAAGAGAACAAGCCATCATTAAAAATTACTAGCGAAGAATTTAGTATGATGACTGTTTCTTAACCAGATCTCAGGTTATTTAGAAAAGATCGGCTTAGTCAAAATAAGAAAATAAGCCGTCGATAAGCCTGCTGAGCCAAAAATCATACACATCACTACTATTTGATAATGTGCGGCAATGATGGGGGAAACACCTGAGAGTATTTGACCTGTCATCATACCCGGAAGCGCCACTAATCCAACAGCAAATAAGGAGTTAATAACGGGTATAAAGGCAGCATTAAAGGCGATAGTTCGTGCTTGTTCATACGGCACATCTCGCTCTATTTCTGCATATAATCGTTCAGCAGCTAAACTCACACTATTCATCGAATTAGCGAAGATCATACCTGCCAGTGGAATCATATATTGTGGTTCGAACCAAGGTTCTAAGTTAATTACGCCTTGAGTAATTAATAACAGCGTTACACCACCACCACACAGTATCGACCAAAATACATGACGAAATAAGGCGCGTCTATTGTCCTTAATTGAACCTAGAGCGATCCAACTGGCCGCCGATACCATCACCAACATAACAGCCATGACTAACCATGCACTTTCAGCTTTAAATACCGTTGTTAGAACATAGCCCACCAGCAATAATTGCACTAACATTCTAATCACTGAATATAATGCATTAGCAGCGTTTAATGACCATTTATACAAAATCACCAGCACAATCAGAACGGGAATAAAGGCTAGAGCTAAACTCAAAGGAGAGATAACTTGAAGTGATTCGTTCATGACATTAATAATTTAATAGTTGAAATTATTGAAAACGAACATTTCAGTAAAACAAAAGGAAGTGAAAAAAGAAACAGCGTGAGTAACCTAGAATGTTTTCTAAAAAACGTATAAGCCTTACCTTGTTTTTTTAGTACTAAAAAATAGACACTAACAAACAGACAAATCACTAAGATATCAAAGCCGAGCGAGATTAGTTGAGTCACAATAATTGATTTTCCAGCTGGTCAAATAATTGTCTACGACAATCAATAAAGCGATATATTATACTATTGAAACCAGCCTTAGTTTCAATCGATTTAAATATGGAAAATACAATGGAATATGAAAACCAATGCGCCGCTTATCCACATGAGTTTTTGATGACAAACTTATCTGTTTTTCATTTATTAATACCACTTGTCGCATTGAGTAGTGACTATCTTAATATCATTCTTGCAGCATCACTTGGCTGTTCTATCTTAGCGTTATTGTGGATCGTCAAAAAAGCGCGTGTCACCTGTTGTGCAGCTTCAAAGGATACGGCTTTGATAAAAGCTCATTGGCAACAAGCATGGAAACGTAGCAAGTTGTTACTGATTGGTTATGCGATCTCTGCCGGAATATTACTACTAGGTTGGTTCGTAGCTTCGTCACAAGCCGATCCCAATATGTTCGATATTATGCTGGCCGTATTTAGCTGGATTGCAGCGGTACCTTTAATCTTCATCGTTTTTGGTTTGTTTGTGCTTTCTACAGTATCTTCCGCCCGCGCTAAGCGAGGCGAGTTTCCTAAAAAATCAGCTTTAGCACTAGGCTCGGAAACGAAGTAACCTGAACTCTGGATAATTAACAAACAGGGTCATTCCCGCATGTTTTTAGCGGGAATCTAGTGTTTGGAGCATAGATTCCGGATAAAAATCCTACTGGAATGACGAAAAACAAACTAAATTCTCTTATCCAGAACTCAGGTTAAGTAATACTATTGAAAGTAGCCACAAAAAAACAGGGTTAGATACAAGATTTCATTGCAAGATCTGAGGTTCCCCCCAAAAACTGGACACCAAAATGAACTAAATTGGAGTCCCCAATGAGCAGACAATACACCGCCTTCACCAAAGAGTTTAAACTAGAAGCACTGAGGCTGGCAAACCAACCCAATACATGTATCGCACACCTTGCCAGAAATCTAGGTATTCGCAGGAATATGATTTACAAGTGGAGGGAACAGTTGGAAATAAAACAAGATAAAGCCTTTAAGCGAACGGCAACAGATAACCGTACGGAACATCATAAAGCTACACATGCTGAGTTATTAAAGCAGAATAAGCAATTACAACAAGATCTTGAATTATCTCGTATGGAGATCGACATATTAAAAAAAGCCAAGGCTTACTTCAAGGCAGAAAAGAACTAAGGTTTAAGTTTATTGCTGCACAAGCAATACATTATCCTATTCAACTCTTATGTCACTGTATGCAGGTATCTAAAAGCGGCTTCTATTATTGGAAGAGCAAACCTGTCAGCCTACGAAGTAAGCAAAACAACGCGATTTTATTTCATGTCATTCAAGCCTATAAGGCAAGCCGAGGAACCTATGGTTCTCCAAGAATACATCACGAACTCAATGCAACGGGTATTAAGGTTAGCCTTAATAAAATAGCGACTATGATGCAACAAAATAGCATTATTGCCCGCACTTCCATTAGGCATAAAAAAGCCAAAACCGCCCGAAATACCAAAGGGTTTGCAATGAATATTCTCGATAGAAAATTTAGCAGCGCCAAGCCGAATAAGAAGTGGGTGAGCGACACCACCTTCATTCACACCCGACAAGGCTGGTTATACCTCGCCACTATTATTGATTTATATTCACGTAAAGTGATTGGCTGGTCGATGTCAAATAACAATAATACCGACTTAGTGAGCGATGCTTTAATAATGGCCGTTAAAAACAAACCCAAGCAACAACAAGTATTGCTGCACTCCGATCAAGGTTCCACCTATCGAGCTGATAATTACCTTTCTTTATTTAAGAAAAATACTATTCAACAAAGTATGAGTGCCAAAGGAGAATGTTATGACAATGCCGTAGCAGAAAGCTTCTTTGGCACACTAAAATCAGAGCTGGTTAACGAGCATACCTATCAAACAAGAGAGCAAGCAAGACAAAGTATATTTGAATATATCGAAGTCTTTTATAATCGAATTAGACGCCATTCAACACTCAACTATCAATCACCTGAAAGTTTTGAAAAAACGTTTTATAATACAAGCCCGAGTCCAGTTTAATCAGGGCAAGATCATTATAAATCCATGCTAGGGAACTAATACACCAAAAATCGATCAGATCTCCAAACACATTAAAAAATGGAGAACACTATGAACGATTTTATGACTTACTTTAGCGCTATACCTGAACCTAGGATAAAACGCTGTCGACGACATGAGCTTATTGATATCCTGTTTCTCTCCATTAGTGCTGTCCTGTGTGGTGCCGAAGGTTGGGAGGAGATAGAAGACTTTGGTCATGCACGACTAACCTGGTTGAAACGTTTTTTCCCCTTTGAAAATGGCATTCCTAAGCATGACACCATCGCCAGAGTATTAAGTAGGCTAGATCCCGATGCATTACAAAGTAGCTTCATGTCATGGATAAATGATGCTTGTGAACTGACGGAAGGTGAAGTGGTTGCCATTGATGGTAAAACCATTCGTCGCTCCTTTAAAAATGGCGATAGGAAAAGTGCCATTCATATGGTCAGTGCCTGGGCGAGCCAGAACAACCTTATCCTAGGTCAACGAAAAGTAGATAACAAAAGTAATGAGATAACCGCCATTCCAGCCTTACTTGAGCTACTTGATATCAAAGGCTGTATTATTACTATTGATGCGATGGGTTGTCAGACCGCCATTGCAGAGACAATCATCAAACAAGGTGCAGACTATATTTTAGCCCTCAAAGGGAATCAAGGCACCTTATCAAATGAAGTTAATCACCTCTTTGAACAAGAAAAACTTCCCCAGCTTAAACAACAGCACTATGAAGAAATAGATACAGGCCATGGACGTAATGAAAAGCGCTGTTGCCGTCAAATAGAGATTGATAGAGAACACCTCCCTGAAAGCTACCGCTGGCCTAAATTAAACACCATTATTGAAATAGAAGCTATACGTGAAATACACGGTAACGTTACAACAGAAAAACGTTATTACATCAGCTCATTACCCTTAAATGCAAAGAAAGCAGGACAAGCCGTACGTCAACACTGGGGGGTAGAAAACAAGCTACACTGGGTGCTTGATGTCACATTCAGAGAAGATGAATCACGCATACGGCGTGGTAATGGTGCAGAAGTAATGAGCACCTTACGCCGAATAACACTTAACTTATTGAAAATAAACACAACAAGCAAGGCCAGCCTTAAGAGAAAGCGTAAAATAGCAGCACTTGATGAACAGTTACTTACTGATTTAATCAAGGGAATTTAAATGCTCTTGCCCTGCCAGTTTAATGGGGGAACTTCAATCTGACCCTGTTTTCTGGTATTTTGGCTTTTGTTCGAAGGCTTCATGTTGGACTGAAGTCCAACCTACGGTTTTAATCTGGCTAATTTGTAGGTTGGAATTCATTCCAAGTGGCTTAGATTCAGCCTATAAAGAAGACTTGTACTCTGCCATTTCATTGAAGTTCAGGTAACGATAAATTTCATCTGACATTGGCTCAATTCCCGCCACTCGTTCCATGTACTCTTCAACCGTTGGCAAACGGCCCATGCTTGCTACAACCGCAGCTAACTCAGCAGAAGATAAATAAACATCGGCACCATTACCTAAGCGATTAGGGAAGTTACGAGTCGATGTTGAAACGACTGTTGCATTGTCAGCAACACGTGCTTGGTTACCCATACACAATGAACAACCCGGTGTTTCTATTCGTGCCCCCACACGGCCGAAGATACTATAAATGCCCTCTTCGGTTAATTGATGTTGATCCATCTTAGTCGGTGGAGCAATCCATAGTTTAGTCGGTAAGTTACCCATATTTTCAAGCACTTTACCTGCTGCACGATAATGACCAATATTAGTCATACAAGAACCGATAAAGACTTCATCAATTTCTATACCTGATAATTCTGATAATGATTTTACATCATCAGGATCATTTGGACAGGCCAGCAAAGGTTCAGTGATTTCACTTAAATCAATTTCAATAATTTCAGCATACTCTGCATCTGCGTCACGTTCTAATAACTGAGGATCAGCCAACCATGCTTTCATGCTATCAATACGACGTTGTAGAGTACGTGCGTCTTCATAACCATCAACAATCATCCATTCTAATAATGAGACGTTTGATTTCATGAATTCGATAATCGGTTCTTTATTCAAATGAACAGTACAACCATTCGCTGAACGTTCAGCAGAGGCATCTGATAATTCAAATGCTTGTTCTACTTTTAGGTCTGGCAACCCTTCAATTTCAAGTACACGGCCATTAAAGACATTCTTCTTACCTTTCTTCTCAACCGTTAATAATCCACGTTGAATAGCCACGTAAGGAATTGCATTCACCAAGTCACGCAAGGTAATTCCCGGTTGCATTTCACCTTTAAAGCGAACCAATACTGATTCAGGCATATCCAAAGGCATCACACCAAGAGCGGCGCCAAAGGCAACCAAACCAGAACCCGCAGGAAAACTAATACCAATTGGGAAACGTGTATGTGAATCACCACCAGTACCCACAGTATCAGGCAACACCATACGATTTAACCAAGAATGGATAACGCCATCACCCGGACGCAATGAAACACCAGCACGGGTGCTGATAAAGTCTGGTAATGAATGTTGTAGTTTGATATCAACTGGTTTTGGATAAGCGGCTGTATGACAGAAAGACTGCATCACTAAATCAGCTGAGAAACCTAAACAAGCAAGCTCTTTCAACTCGTCACGCGTCATTGCACCCGTTGTATCTTGTGAACCTACTGTTGTTACTTTCGGTTCACAGTATGTGCCTGGGCGTACGCCTTCAACGCCACACGCTTTACCGACCATTTTTTGAGCTAAGGTAAAACCTTTGCCAGTATCTGCTGGTGCAACTGGACGAAGGAATACCTCTGAAGGTTCTAGACCTAATGTTTCACGTGCTTTGTCTGTTAAACCACGACCAATAATCAGTGGAATACGACCACCAGCACGCACTTCATCTGCTAATGTGGTTGGGCGCATGTTAAATGTTGAAACTACATCGCCAGCTTCATTGGTGATTTTACCTTCATAGGGGTGAATCGTAATAACATCACCCGTATTCAAGTTTGCGACATCACATTCGATTGGCAATGCACCCGAATCTTCAGCAGTGTTAAAGAAGATAGGTGCAATATTGCCACCTAGAACCACACCACCTTGGCGCTTGTTGGGTACAAAGGGAATATCTTTCCCCATATGCCATAACACAGAGTTGATTGCAGACTTACGCGAAGAACCAGTACCCACCACATCACCGACATAAGCTAAAGGATGACCTTTTTTCTTTAACTCGGCGATATCATCTAAAGGCGTGTCCATTGTTTTGATCAACATGGATTTAGCATGTAAAGGAATATCAGGACGACTCCACGCTTCTGTAGCAGGTGATAAATCATCAGTATTAGTTTCACCCGCTACTTTAAATACGGTAACCGTCATACTTTCAGCTAGTGCTGGACGAGCTGTAAACCAATCAGCATCAGCCCATGATTGCACTACGCGTTTTGCGTAATCATTGTTTGCAGCTTTCTCCACAATGTCATGATAGGCATCATAAACTAATAATGTTTTCGATAAGGCAGCTTCAGCCGTTGCAGCTGTAGCATCGTCATCTAACAAATCAATAAGAGCATCGATATTGTAGCCGCCCATCATTGTGCCTAATAACTCAGTTGCTTTAACTGCATCAATCAATGAGCAAGACACATTGCCTTTTGCTACATCAGTCAAAAACCCTGCTTTTACATAAGCCGCTTGATCAACACCAGGTGGTACACGGTGAATTAATAATTCTACTAATTCTTCTGTGGCACCTGATTTAAGTAAATCAACCAATCCAGATACTTGTTCCGCATCTAATGCGAGTGGTGGTAAACCTTCTTGGGCACGTTGTTCAACATGGTTATGATATTCATTCAGCACGTAGCTAACTCCAATGATTTATATATTTATCAGGGCATTTTAACATGCTCTCCGAAGATAACCCGAGATCTGATATAATTTGTCGCATTATTTTTGCTTATTTTGGAGCTTTCGTGGAAAACAATCTTACTTCACTCACTGCCATATCCCCCGTTGATGGTCGTTATGCAGATAAAACAAAAGCCTTACGCCCTTATTTTAGTGAATATGGCCTTATTCGCGCACGTGTTGAAGTTGAAGTTCGTTGGTTACATCTATTAGGTGCTAATGATGATATCGCTGAAGTGCCTAAACTAAGTAGCGAGGCTGAAGCATTCTTAAACAATATCGTGGCTAACTTTTCGGTTGAAGATGCAGCAGAAATTAAAGAGATCGAACGCACAACAAACCATGATGTAAAAGCGGTTGAATACTTCATTAAACGCAAATTCAAAGCGAATGCAGAATTAGATAAAATTAACGAGTTTGTTCACTTTGCCTGTACATCGGAAGACATCAATAATACCTCTTACGGCATTATGCTTAAAAATGCACGTGAAAATGTGATTTTGCCAGAAATGGATACATTGATTGCCGCTATTCGTAAGATTGCCATTGAACATGCTGAAACGCCAATGATGTCACGTACGCATGGTCAACCTGCTTCACCTACAACATTAGGTAAAGAGATGGCTAATGTTGTTCACCGTTTAGAACGCCAACGTACACATGTTGCAGCTGTATTACTTTACGGAAAAATGAATGGTGCTGTCGGTAACTACAATGCTCATTTATCTGCTTATCCTGATGTTGACTGGCCGATGATGGCTGATGCTTTTGTTACAGGTTTGGGTTTGCAGTGGAACAAATACACAACTCAAATTGAACCTCATGATTATATGGCTGAATTGTTCCAAGCAACCATGCGTTTCAATACGGTGTTAATTGATTTTTGTCGTGATGTTTGGAGTTACATTTCTATTGGTCACTTCAAACAAAAAACGGTTAAAGGTGAAATTGGTTCTTCAACCATGCCTCATAAGGTTAACCCTATCGACTTTGAAAATGCCGAAGGTAACCTTGGTTTAGCCAATGCAATGTTTGATCACTTAGCTAATAAATTACCTATTTCTCGTTGGCAGCGTGATTTAACGGATTCAACAGTGTTACGTAATATTGGTGTTGGTTTCTCATACTCTATTTTGGCCTATAGCTCGGCATTAAAAGGGATTAGTAAGCTTGATCCTAATCCTCAATCAATGGCTGATGATCTTGATTCAAACTGGGAAGTATTGGCAGAGCCGATTCAAACGGTTATGCGTCGCTACGGCATCGAAAACCCATATGAGATCTTGAAAGAACTGACGCGTGGTCGTCGTGTTAATGCTGCAATCATGCTTGAGTTTATAAATGGTTTAGAACTTCCTGAAGAAGCGAAAGAAAGCCTACGTCAACTAACGCCTGCTAACTACATTGGTAATGCAGCGGAACAAGCGCGGAACTGCTAATTATGACAACACATCCCTACCCTCAATCTAAAACGGAGCTAATCCGCTTTGAGGGTCGGAATGAAGCGCGTGAATTAGTATTACAAATGGCTCTACAGGCCAAACGTCAAATATGTATTTATGGTCGTGATATTGATGCCATTTTGTTTGATCGTACTGACTTCATCGATTGCCTGAGTGAACTCGCACGTCGAAGCCCAAGAACAGAAGTAAAAGTTCTCGTTCATGACACGCTTAGTAATGTACAAAATGATCATCAACTTATTCCTTTGGCTCAGCACTTGAGTAGTTCAGTACATGTTCACAATACGGCCAAACAACATCGAGATTTTCAACAAACCATGCTGTTAGTTGATGACTTTGCTTATTTAATATGTCCTCTAGCAACAGTCTATGATGGTTCAGCCTGCTTATATGATCGATTAGAAGTCCGACAATTACAAAAGAAATTTGATGAACAATGGGCACAAAGCACCCCTGATGTCAGTATAAGGCGATTACACTTATGAAGATCTTATTCTTAGCTATTCTCACTCTATTCAGTAGTTTGGTTTTAGCCGAACAGAAAATTGCAACGATTCAACTCAACCACAGACTTGCCACTGAAGTTTTACCAGAGATACAAGCATTTCTACCCCAAAGTGCCACAGCACGTGCTTTCAATGATTATATTATTTTGCAAGCCAGTCCTTCCGTGATTAAAGAAGTAAAACAACTGATTAACCAGCTGGATACACCGCTTCAACGACTTAAAATCAGTGTGTTAAAAACTGAGGAACAATTATCAAACAAAAAAGAATTAGAAATCGGTGTGGATGTTTCAATAAGTAATGAAAGAACTCATGGTGCAGCATCCGTAAAAACATGGTCTACGAACACAACACGCAATAAAGATCAAAACTATCAAGCTCAAGGCATTGCCGGCAATCCTATATTCATTTCTATGGGACAAGATATTCCGCAGGAACGGCAAGACATATTAATACATCCCACTGGTGCGGTTGCCGTACAGTCATCAACAAGCTACATTAGCATTACTAATGGCTTTCAAGCTATTGCTAGAATATTACCCAATCATCAGGTCATTATAGATATCCACCCTCGCTTTGCTCAGCTTTCTAAGCGTAATGGGACGATTGAAAGCAGTGATATTATCACCCGCGTTTCAGGTCCAGTTGGAACATGGATAGAGCTAGGTCATATCGATAACGAAAACAAGTTTGAAAAACAAGGTTCAACAAGTTACCGTAGCCATCGCAAACGTCAACAGACTATCTATATCAAAGTCGACCCATTATAAAAATAGAGAACTCATGGATATAAAACAAGCCATCACCGAACGTCGCTCCATCAAACATTATGACGCTGATCATATTATGAGCGATGCAGAAATCAATGAATTGATGGAATATGCTATCTTGTCACCTACCGCCTTTAATATTCAGCATTGGCGCTTTGTGAATGTTCAAGATAAAGATAAACGCCAACAAATACAAGATGCTAGTTGGGGTCAAATTCAGGTAACAGAATCATCATTATTATTAGTATTATGTGCTGATCTTAATGCTTGGGAAAAACAACCTGAACGCTATTGGAAAGAAGCGCCAGAAGAAGTTCAAGGCTTTTTATTACCCGCTATTGAAAACTACTATACGAATCACCACCAAGCTCAACGAGACGAATGTATTCGTTCTACCAGCATCGCAGCTATGAACATCATGTTAATGGCTAAAGGCATGGGATATGATTCATGTCCTATGGATGGATTTGACTTTGATACGGTTGCTAAAATCATCAATCTACCACACGATCACATTATTACAATGATGATCACAGTTGGTAAAAAGAAAGAAGATGCTCGACCTCGTTCAGGTCAACTGCCTCTTGATGAAGTACTCATTACTGATAGTTTTTAAGTTTAATTTAAACACGACATGTAGGAGCGGGCTTTAGCCGCGAAGGTGAATATAGACCCTTCGCGGCTAAAGCCCGCTCCTACAATTTATCCATTAAATTTTCTCGTATTGGCGATATTTAGGATGCCAGAAGTTTCGTTCAATTTCTGCTGTCAACGCTTGATCAGATAGCTCACCAGCAACACCTTGTTGTTGACCTACTTTCACAATCGCAAATGCCATTTTTTTACTTAACTCAGTAATCTCTGTTAGTGGTGGTAATAATGGTCCTTCACCAGTAATAACGACGGGTGATGCCTCTGCCAATATTTCACTTGCAACAATAAGCATTTCGTCACTGATTCGAGTCAGTTTTCCAGCGATCACAGCCAGACCAAATGCAGGGAATATATAGCTGTTATTACACTGAGGAATAACATAAGTCTTCCCCTTGTATTCAATTGGCTCAAATGGACTTCCTGTAGCGATAATAGCGTGTCCATCAGTCCAGTCTAATAACTGCTGAGGTGTTGCTTCAATCTTCTTAGAAGGATTGCTCAATGGGAAAATAATAGGCTGCTTACAAGCTTGCAACATGGTTTTAATTACCTCCTCGGTAAACAGACCTGTTTGTCCTGATACGCCAACTAAGATAGTGGGTTTAGCATAGGCCATCACCTCGACTAAAGAGGCGTTGTCACCTGCACACGACCACTCTCTTAAGTTGCTTTTTGATTGAGATAGAGATCTTTGAAAATCTAATACTTCAGGCATTTCATCCGTTAACAATCCATAACGATCGACCATGAAAATTTGGCTACGAGCTTGTTGATCCGAAAGCCCTTCTGCACACATCTGAGCGACAATTTGTTCAGCAATACCACAGCCAGCAGAACCTGCACCAACAAACGTTACTGTCTGCTGACTCAATTTTTCACCCTTAGCCTTACATGCTGCGAGCAATGTGCCAACAGTGACTGCCGCCGTACCCTGAATATCATCGTTAAAACAGCATATTTCATCACGGTAACGCTCTAATAAAGGCAAGGCATTGGTTTGATTGAAATCTTCAAACTGTAGCAATACTTCTGGCCAACGTCGTTTGACTGCTGAAATGAATAGATCTAAAAAGTCATCATATTCATCTTGCTCAATGCGTTTATGATGCCAGCCCATATAAAAAGGATCATCTAACAACGTTTGATTGTTTGTACCCACATCCAACATGATCGGCAAGGTATACGCAGGACTTACGCCACCACAAGAAGTGTATAAAGAAAGCTTGCCAATAGGAATACCCATTCCACCAATACCTTGATCGCCTAGACCTAAAATACGACTACCATCTGTTACCACAATAACTTTGATATTTTTCTTGGTCACATTGGCAAGCATTTCATCAATATGTTTTCTATCTGGGTACGCAATGAACAAGCCTCGTGCACGTCGGTATATTTCAGAAAAACGTTCACATGCATCACCCACTGTTGGCGTGTAGATAATCGGCATCATTTCTTCTAGATGCTCTTCTACCAAACGGTAAAATAACGTTTCATTACTATCTTGTGTTGCACGAAGGAAAATATGTTTATTGATGGCTTCATCAAAACTTGAGTATTGGGCATAAGCCCTTTCAACTTGCTGATCGATCGTTTCATAGCGACGGGGTAATAAGCCCATCAAATCAAAGTCTTTTCGCTCTTGGTCATTAAAAGCACAGCCTTTATTTAATAAGGACATATTAAGTAATGCGGGTCCAGAATAAGAGAGTTTGAGCAATTTCTTTGAGTTTTCCGTAGACATTCTTTTTCTCTATTAATTAGATACATTTTACACTTGATTATAGTGCATCATAATACTCTTGATAGTTAGAATTGTCTTTTCTGTTCACAATCGCTTGAGATAAAATAAAATGCCAATCACTATTGATTTACCCTGGTTTAAACGCTATATCATGAAACAAGTGCCCAAAAATGAACGTCCATTTCCTATCGCAATGAATAACCTCTATTTTAAACAGCTTGCTACACATACCGTTATGACGTCATTGTTTCACTCAAGTCTTACATATGGGCTAAGAAAAATGTAGGTTATTTAATAGCCAATCGAACGGGCTTGAATGATCGCCTATGTATAGGAGTCACACCCAGTTCCATTAATGCTTCTTGATGTTGCTTGGTGGGATAGCCTTTATGTTTTGCAAAACCATAACCGGGATATAACTCATCCATAGCTTTCATCTCTCTATCTCTTGCTACTTTGGCAATGATAGATGCAGCGGCTATTGCCGGTTCCGATTCGTCACCTTTGATAATCGTTGTTACTGGACAGGCTAAATTAGGCGCTTTATTACCATCGACTAAAGCATGTGTAGGAACAACACTTAAGTCTTCAACTGCTCGTTTCATTGCCAATAAAGTTGCTTGTAGAATATTGATTTGATCAATTTCTTCTGCTTCGGCACGACCTAAAGACCATGCCAATGCTCGTTCTTTAATGATAGGTTCTAATGCTTCTCGACGTTTTTCTGTTAGTTTTTTAGAGTCATTCAAACCTTCAATTGGCTTATTAGGATCGAGAATAACGGCTGCAGTTACTACGGGACCGGCTAATGGACCTCGGCCAACTTCATCGACCCCCACCACTAAAGAAGTATCAGTCATGCTCTTCCACTAAGTCAATTACGAGCTGAGCGGCATTCAGTGCACCACCAGAAGGGCCAAGTGCGGTTAACACTTGCTGCTGAATATTTTCAGCATGTTTTTTACTATCTTTTTCTACTAAAAGACTGGTTAATTCTTGCTCTAATCGTTCAGGCGTTACATCATCTTGAAGTAACTCGAGTATTAGGTTTTTGCCCGTAACAATATTGCATAATCCCACATACGGAATGCGTACTAAACGACTTAAAATACTGTACGTTATAGGTGCAACTCGATAGCAAATGAAGTGAGGCACGCCTAGTAGGGAAATTTCTAATGTCACCGTTCCGGAGGCAGCAACAATAGCATCACAGGCAGTAGTAAGCAGATAGAAGTCTTCAGTGACCACTTTTACCGGTAAATCGTGCTTAGACAAAATAGCCTCAACTACACTCATATCTAAGCCCGGTGCAACAGGTAATACAATGTCTAGATTACTGTGATGTTCATATAGACGTTCTGCGGCTTCGAGCATCACCGGCAATAAAGCCTCAACTTCACTCCGTCTACTTCCTGGGAATAAACCTATAACGCGGCGGTTGAGTTTGATACCAAACTTTATTTTGGCTTGTTTTGTCGTTTTATTACTCTTCACCGCGTCAACAAGTGGATGACCAACACACGTTACCGGCACCTCTGCCGCTTCATAAATAGGCACTTCAAAGGGAAATAATACTGCCATATGATCAACAGACTTTTTAATCGTTTTTACACGACCAGCACGCCATGCCCATACTTTTGGGCTAATGTAATACAGTACTGGGATACCTAGTTTTTTAGCCACTTTAGCAAGCTTTAAGTTGAACCCCGGATAATCAACTAAAATTAATAAATCAGGTCGTTCTGATTCTAATAACTCAACCATTTGATTAAATATTTTTTTAATTTGTCGATAGCGTTTAAGTACTTCAACTAACCCCATTACCGCCAATTCGGAGAAATCAACAATGATGTCAGCACCTGCTGCACGCATCGTGTCGCCACCAATACCTTTAACTGCAATATCTGGAGCTAATAGTTTTAACTCTGCAAGTAACCTACCTGCATGAGCATCACCTGAGGCTTCCCCAGCAATAACTATAATGTTTTTCTGACTCAAGCTTGAGTATCCTCAGCATAACCCACTAATTCCAAACCAAAACCCGATAATCCGGTCAGTTTAGTTGGCGTACCTAATACTCGCATTTTCTTCACGCCTAAGTCAGATAAAATTTGAGCACCCACACCAAACGTTCTTAAATCCCAACTTGTTTTAGTTTGGGAGATAGCATCGCCTCGATCTTGTTGCTGATACAGTTCAATTTTCGCAGCCAACTGTTTGTTCTGCTCAGGTTGGCGTAAGACGACTAATACACCCTTCCCTGCTTGTTGAATCTGGGTCATGACTTTATCTAATGGCCATTGTGTTGGTTCACGTGTAGCACCTAATAAATCGCCTAATGGATCAGCCATATGAACACGTACCAATGTTTCATCATCAGCAGTAATATCACCGACAACCATTGCTAAATGTACCTGACTGTTAACCGTATCTTGGAAACTATATAATTGGAAATCACCATATTTTGTTGGCATTTCACATTGCGATAAACGCTGTACTGTCATTTCATTTTCTAGACGATAACTAATTAAATCTGCAATAGTACCAATTTTAAGATCATGCTCTACTGCAAACTTTTCTAAATCTGAACGACGTGCCATGCTGCCATCTTCATTAAGGATCTCGACAATAACTGCTGAAGGATCTTTACCTGCTAGTTGAGCTAAGTCACAGCCTGCTTCAGTATGCCCAGCCCGTGTCAACACGCCACCGGCTTGCGCTTTAACCGGAAAGATATGTCCAGGTTGCACAATATCTTCTGGCTTAGCATCAGGATTGACTGCTGCTTTAATCGTTTTTGAACGATCCGATGCTGAAATACCCGTCGTTACCCCACGTGCAGCTTCGATAGAAACCGTAAAGTTAGTTTCATAACTTGCTTGATTATCTAATACCATTAAAGGCAGACGAAGTTGACTACAACGTTGTTCTGTTAGAGTTAAACAAATTAAGCCGCGAGCATAGCGTGCCATGAAATTGATTGCTTGAGCCGTTACGGCTTCTGCAACCATTACTAAATCACCTTCATTTTCACGATCTTCATCATCCATAATGATAACCATTTTTCCTTGTTTCATATCTTCAAGGATTTCGGCAGTTGTATTGAACGTCATTATTGTAGGAACCTTTAGTTAATTCTGGACGAAATAGATCGTAGTCAGAATATTCATCTTCAAGGCACAACCCGCACGTAATAGCAGTCTATTACGAAGGTTTGTAACGCAGAAGATGGATGTTATGAATGCGAGATAATAGTTCATGAATTGATTATAGGTTCCTAAAGGAACCCATTTTCTAGTAATGTTTCTCGAGTAATACCCGGTGATTTATTATCAGGTAATAATCGTTCTAAATAGCGTGCAATTAAATCGACTTCCAAATTTACTTGGCTACCCATTTTATAACCGCTCATAATTGTTTCTTGCATGGTATGAGGAATAATATTTACTTCAAACCAATTTACTTGTTCCCCACTCACGTGTGACACATTATTAACCGTCAGACTTGTGCCATCAATACAGATCGAACCTTTTTCAGCAATATACCGTTCAAGTCCTGTAGGTACTTCAAAGCGAAATTTCACTGAACGTGCTGACTCTTGTCTAGCAATAACTTTTCCAAGACCATCAACATGTCCGCTAACAAAATGTCCGCCTAAGCGATCACCTACAGCCAAGGCTTTCTCAAGATTTATTTCTGCCCCTGCCCTTAAATTTCCTAAGCTTGTACGTTCTAGGCTTTCACGAGATACATCAAAACCAAGTTTTGCCTTATCGATACTCACGACAGTCAAACAAACACCGTTATTAGCAACACTATCACCTAATTTAACGTCAGATAGGTCTAAACTTTGCGAATCAACAGTCATACGAATATCGCCCCCTACCGCTTGTAGTGATTCAATTTTTCCTAGGGCTGCAATAATGCCGGTAAACATAGTTTATTTAACCTTCGTATATTGTGGAATTGCAGTAATTCGCCAATCTTTGCCAACTGCACGAATATCTGTAATTGTTAATTCAACATTTTGGGCCATTGTGTGTAACTCCGGCAAATGGAAAAGACCTTTAGCCGAATCGCCCATTATTTTTGGTGCCATATAGATAATTAACTCATCTATTAATCCGGCCGATAATAAAGCACCATTCAATTTAGAACCTGCTTCCACCATGACTTCATTTATTTCACGTGCAGCAAGCTCACTCATTAATGCAGCGAGGTCAATATGACCTTCTTTTTCTGCTATCGGTAAAATAGCTTCTTTAACATTATCATTACATTGACAACTAGTCGCTAAAATAACAGGATCCGTTGTATCAAATAACGTTGCTGATTGTGGAATATTTTGACTGCCCACAACGACTCGTAATGGCTGTCTAACAACATGTTTCTCAGGGTACCATTCACCTTCAGGACGAACAGTTAAAGCGGGATCATCCTCAAGTACAGTTCCCATTCCCGTTAAGATGGCAGAACTTCTAGCGCGTAGTTTTTGTACATCTTGTCTGGCATCAGAACCAGTAATCCATTTACTTTCACCTGAAGCCATGGCTGTTCGCCCATCAAGACTCATTGCCATTTTACTTCTTACAAAAGGTCGGCCTAGCTGCATTCTTTGACAGAAACCTGGATTTAAATCTTTAGCCTGCTGTTCTAAAACCCCAACAGTAACGTCGATGCCAGCCTCTTTCAACCGCTGTATACCATTGCCTGCAACGATAGGATTAGGATCTTCCATTGCGATAAAAACACGTTTCACACCTGACTTAATCAAATTATCCGCACAAGGAGGTGTTCGGCCAAAATGACTACAAGGTTCTAAGGTGACATAAGCATCAGCATCTTTTGCTAATGGGCCTGCCGCCAAGAGAGCATTGACCTCAGCATGACCTTCACCAGCACGTTGATGCCAGCCTTCGCCAACTACCTTCCCATTATTAACAATAATGCAGCCAACACGTGGATTAGGATCAGTTGTAAAAAGCCCGCGCTCTGCAAGGTGCAAAGCACGGGCCATGTGTTCTTCGTGAATTGACATGATTAAGATGGACTATGACGTTCCTGACAGCGAGGACAAATATGCTCACTATTTTCATAGTTCCAACCATGTTCCAGTGCGGATTCTAAAGAACCTTCGAACCAAGATCGACCATCAGTAATGCGTCGGCCTTCAGCATCACCTCGTTGTGTACTTCTTGTTTGCTCGATATAACGGATCCCTTGAGGATTACAAATATCACAGAAAATAATGACTCGAAGCATAGTTATCGTCCTAGTTACTTATCTGATTGTTCGGTACGGTTTTCCATCCGCTCAATCTCTTCACGGAATGCATTTACATCTTGAAAGCTTCTATAAACAGAAGCAAAACGAACATAGGCTACTTCATCTAATTCACGTAAAGCATCCATCACCCAATCACCGACTAAACGACTTTCAACTTCGCGTTCACCTGTCGCTATCAATTGACGAATAATACCTTTAACGGCGCTATCTATTGCATCAATACTCACAGGTCTTTTTTCTAATGCTTTCAAAAAACCTGAGCGTAATTTATCTTCCGAAAAAACAGCTCGAGATTTATCACTTTTAATCAATCGCGGCAGTGTTAACTCTGCTGTTTCATAGGTTGTAAAACGTTCTTTACATTCTACACAGCTACGACGACGACGAATCGCATCTCCCTCTGCAGAAAGACGCGAATCTATTACTTTTGAATCATCAGCACCACAAAATGGACAACGCATTTTAGATTAATCTTAGCTGTATACAGGTAATGACTTACATACGGCTAATACTTTAGCCTTCACATCAGCCATAACTGTTGCATCACCACGACTATCAATAATGTCACACATCCAAGTAGCAAGATCTTTACATTCTTGCTCTTTAAGACCACGCGTTGTCACAGCAGGCGTACCAACACGAATCCCTGATGTTACGAATGGAGATTGTGGATCATTGGGCACTGAGTTTTTGTTGATGGTGATATTTGAATCACCTAACCATGCATCTACTTCTTTGCCTGTTAAGCCTGCTTCAATAAAGCTCACAAGGAATAAGTGATCATCAGTTCCTTTAGAAACAACATCATAGCCACGTGCCATAAAAATATCCGCCATGATGCGAGCATTCTTAACCACTTGTACTTGATACGTTTTAAATTCAGGTAACATCGCTTCTTTAAAGGCCACTGCTTTAGCAGCAATAACATGCATTAAAGGACCGCCTTGGAAACCAGGGAATACAGCAGAGTTTAATTTTTTCTCAATTTCTGGATTCGCTTTAGCTAAAATCAAACCACCGCGCGGGCCACGTAATGTTTTGTGTGTCGTCGTCGTTGTTACATCTGCAATTTGTGTTGGGTTTGGATAAACACCCGCAGCAACCAAACCAGCAACATGAGCCATATCGACTAATAAGTAGGCACCGATTGAATCAGCAATATCACGGAAACGCTGCCAGTCAACAATACGAGAGTATGCAGAGAAACCAGCAATAACCATTTTCGGTTTATATTCCTTAGCTAAACGTTCAACTTCATCATAATCAATCTCACCTGTTTCTTCCTTAAGGCCATATGAAACTGAATTGTAGATTTTACCTGACGCACTTACTTTAGAACCATGCGTTAAATGACCACCATGAGCTAAACTCATACCCAAGATAGTGTCACCCGGTTGCAATAGCGCTAAATAAACAGCGGCATTTGCTTGTGAACCAGAATGCGGTTGTACATTAGCGTAATCAGCACCAAATAATGTTTTTGCACGATCTATAGCCAATTGCTCAGCTTGATCGACATATTCACAACCACCGTAATAACGTTTGCCGGGGTAACCTTCAGCATATTTATTGGTTAATGAAGACCCTTGAGCCTCCATAACACGTGGACTACAGTAGTTTTCTGATGCAATTAACTCAATATGATCTTCTTGACGGACATTCTCAGCTTCAATAGCATTAAAAATATCATCATCAAATCCAGCAATAGTCATGTTGTTTTTGTACACAGTGTTCCCCTGTCTGCACGGTAAAATAATTCCGCTCATTCTACAGCACCCTATATACCCATGTCACTTCAATCTACGTGTTTCAGTAGGATGGATATAGTATGCTTCTACTAAAATTATTAGCATCACTATGGAATCACTATGAATATTTCACTTATTGGCGTAGGTTTAATGGGACAGGCATTATCTGAACACCTTCTCGCAGAACAACAACAGTTAACCCTCTTTAACCGTAGCACAGATAAAACGGTCCAATTACAACAGCAAGGCGCATCAGTTGCACCTTCTGCGCAAGCGGCACTTCATGCCAGTGAATTTTGTTTACTGATGCTCAGTGATGCCACTGCAATCAATGATATTCTTGATAGTATTTCTGATGATTCCTTCAAAGATAAAACAATTATTCAAATGGGTACTATTGCCCCTAATGAATCTCGTTTGATTGCAAAACGCATCATTGAGAATGAAGGTCATTATCTTGAATGCCCTGTTTTAGGTAGCCTTCCTGAAGCAAGATCTGGCACATTAATTTTGATGGCCGGGGGAAGTAATGATGATTATCAAACAGCACTACCGCTATTAAAGCTAATAGGAAAAGAGCCTCGACATATAGGTGCTATAGGTCAAGGAGCAACCGTAAAGCTGGCCATGAATCAATTGATTGCCGGCTTAACATCAAGTTTTGCGATGAGCTTAGCTTTAGTTGAGAAGGAAGGAATTAATACTGAACAATTTATGGATGTTGTTCGAGACAGTGCCCTATATGCCCCAACCTTTGATAAAAAACTAGACCGTATGCTTGATAGAGACTTCTCTAACCCTAACTTCCCGACAAAACATTTATCTAAAGATACCAAGCTATTTTTATCTGTTGCACAGCAATTTGGTTTAGAAACTTGTGCACTGGAAGGTATTGATAAACTATTAGATAAGACGCTTGAACAAGGTTTAGACAATACTGATTATTCAGCACTTTATTCTGGTGTTTCAAAACCTAACAATTAACTTAATTAGGTCAACTAATCGGGTTGAAACCCGACCTATAATACGTAATGTAGCAAGCTAATTGTAGATTGGAACTTTAGTCCAACATGTCGGATTAACATCCGACTTACGACTCAGAATATATACAATGCTTGCATACAAAAACGCCCTCTTTCGAGGGCGTTTTTAATTCAAATATCTTAATAGATCTTATAGCTTAAATAAATCTCTACGCACAATGGTCTCAACACGATCTGGTCCTGTAGAAACAAGATCAATCGGCACTCCCGCTAAGCTCTCAACTTTATTAATGTAGGCTTGAGCATTTGCAGGCAATTTATCAAACTCAGTAACGCCTAATGTTGATTCGCTCCAACCGGGCATATCGAGATATTGTGGCACGCAACCTTCAAACTCATCAGCACTTAAAGGTAAAACATCAATTGCTTTACCATCACGTTCATAAGCTACACATAAGCGAATAGTCTCTAAACCGTCTAGTACATCAAGCTTGGTTAAACATAATCCCGTCACACTATTAACCCAACATGCACGGTTTAAAGCAACCATATCCAACCAGCCACAACGACGTCCACGCCCTGTTGTTGCACCTACTTCATGACCTTTATCAGCTAAGTACTGACCAATCTCATTTGCAGTACCATCACTATCAAGTAACTCTGAAGGGAATGGGCCTGCACCAACACGCGTAGCGTAAGCCTTTGTAATACCTAATACATAGTCAATATGACATGGGCCGACACCAGAACCCGCAGCGGCACCACCGGCAGTTGTGTTAGAAGATGTTACATAAGGATATGTACCATGATCAATGTCTAATAAAGCACCTTGAGCACCTTCAAACATGACATTCTTGCCGGCCTCAGAATATTCTTTCAACATTTGAGGAATGTCAGCAATAAGAGGCAATAACACATCACGCATCGCTAAGACTTCATCACGCACCTTTTCAAAACTAACAGGCTGTGCTTGATAATAATTAATTAATGAAAAGTTGTGAAATTTAACCACTTCTTCCAATTTGGCTACAAAACTTTTCTCATCAACTAGATCGCCTAAACGTAAACCACGACGAGCCACTTTATCTTCATACGCGGGACCGATACCTCGGCCTGTTGTACCAATAGCAGCTTTACCACGACGACGCTCACGAGCTTGATCTAGAGCGATATGATATTGCAAGATTAACGGACAGGCAGCACTTATTTTTAAACGTTTACGAACTGGAATACCATTTCCTTCCAATTCATCCATTTCTTTTAATAAGGCTTCTGGTGATAAGACAACACCATTACCAATTAAACATTGCACATGTTCACGTAAAATACCTGATGGGATTAGATGTAAAACTGTTTTTTTACCTTCAATTACCAATGTGTGACCCGCATTATGGCCACCTTGAAAACGAACAACTGCTGACACATCATCGGTCAATAAATCAACCAGTTTACCTTTACCTTCATCACCCCATTGGGAGCCAATCACAACGATATTTTTAGCCACGTTTTTGTGTTTCCTGTTTCAACTAATCAAGTAGTCGTATTAATTATTTATTCTTTGCAAACTGGTAGATTACCACTTTGCCTTGTTCGCGTAATTGCTCAACTTTTTTCTGCTCAGCGTCGTCATCGGACCAAGATACATAAGTAGGTGGCGTTTTAACCACCGCACTTGCTAATTGATTAACAAGCACTTTTAAATCAAGACTAAATCCTGTTGCAGGCTGTGCATTACCAAAATCTGCACCGATATCATCATAGCGTCCACCTGTTGCAACTGCATTAGCTGAACCTCTTTGATATGCAGCAAAGACAAGTCCAGTATGATAGTTATAACCACGTAATTCTGATAAATCAAAATTCAATGTTAAGTCTGGTAATCGTTTTGCTGTCATATCTGCAACTGTTTGTAATGTTGCGAGGGCGATTTGAACTTGTTCGGGTGCATTAGCAAGCACATCTTTAGCTGTTGCTAATACTTCCACACCACCATTTAACTCTGCTAACGCTAATAACATTGCATGGCTATCTTCTGTTAATTGATAGCGTGTTAACAAGTCTCCAATTTCTGGTAAGGCTTTACGCTGCAAAGCTGTAAATAACTCATGTTCTTGATCATCGCTTAAACCTGCATGTTCCGCCAAACCTCGGTAGATGCCGACATGACCTAAATCTAATAACAACTCTGATACCGCACCTGTTGTATTAAGCACTTCGATCATCAGTTGCAATATTTCCATATCGCTTTCAGGACCTGAGTGACCATATATCTCAGCACCTAATTGAATAGGATTCCGTGAAGATCCATGTGGCAACGTATGCAATACATTACCGATATAACACAGTCGTAATACACCAGTATGCTCACGCATATTATGTGCAGCAATACGTGCTACTTGTGGTGTCATATCAGCGCGAATACCCATTAAACGACCTGACACTTGATCCGTCAGTTTAAACGTTTGTAGGTCAAGTGTTTTAGCAGTACCCGTTAGTAAAGCATCGAGATATTCAACTAAAGGTGGGAATACCAATTGGTATCCCCAACTTTGCATCATATCAAGCAATTGTCGACGTAACTCTTCTAGTTGCTTCGCCTGTTCTGGCATTAACTCATCAATGCCTTCAGGAAGCAACCAACGTTGTTTAAGACTCATTTAATCAATTTACCCAATAAAGTAAAACCACACCCGAGATCATACATAGCAAACCAATGGTTCGTAATTGCTGATCTGTCATGCCGGCCATTTGTAATAATGCTCGACGAAACGCTGTAGGATTTAAAAAAGGCATTATACCTTCAATCACTAACATCAGTGCTGAGGCAATCCACAGACTGTGTAATAACGTCTCACTCACTACTGTTAATTATTTAGGCGAACTAAATAGATTAAAGAAGTCACCTTTAGGTTCAATCACTAACATGTCATCACCTTTAAATACATTCTTATATGCAGTTAAACGTCGATAAAACCCATAAAAATCGCTGTTTTGCCCATATGCTTTTGCATAGATATCTGTGGCTTGAGCATCCCCATTACCACGCAACTCTTCAGCCGTTTTATTCGCTTCAGCTAAAAGAATAGTACGTTGACGATCAGCATCAGAACGAATCTTTTCTGCTTCTTCAGCACCTTGAGAACGAAGCTCTTTCGCAACACGCTCACGCTCTGCTTCCATTCGTGTATATACAGAACTACTTACTTCCGATGGTAAGTCAATACGTTTGATTCGAACATTAACAATATTAATACCAAAGTCCTCTGCTGTTTTATTGGCATTTTTAAGAATAGTTTCAATCATGGCAAGACGATCACCAGAAACCAGTTCTTGAATAGTACGTTTACCGAATTCAGCTCGTAAGCCATCTTTAACAATTTGTGACAAACGTTGCTTAGCACGCTCTTCATTGCCCGCCATTGAGGTAAAGTATTTTGCTGGATCAATAATCTGCCACAAGATGAATGAATCAACTTGTACATTTTTCTTTTCACCAGTCAAAAACCGTGTTGGTGTCTCATCAAGAGTCAAAACTCGTCCATCAAAACGACGTACTTCATTAACGAAAGGAACTTTGAATTGAATACCTGCTTGATAATCAGAACGTTCAATTTGTCCTAAACGTAGTAATAAAACACGCTCACGCTGATCAACAAAAAAGACTGATGAGCTAATAACAACAAAAGCTAATAAGCCAATAAAAATGATAGTATTTAATCGTGAAGACATATTAACGGCCCCCTCTGCTACGTGCATCAAAACTTGATGAAGTAGAACTTTGTGATGTTGTTCCCGCTGAAGGATAGGCAGTCATATTGCTCAAATCAATTCGAGTGGGTGAAATAGATGCTGAACCACGCATTCTATCTAACGGTAAATAAAGTACATTATTGCTATCTTTAGAGACATCAACTAAGACTTTCTGGCTTCGGCTATAAACTGATTCCATTGTATCTAAATACAAACGTTCTTTAGTGATTTCAGGGGCTTTTTCATATTCAGCCATCACTTGTAAAAAACGACTAGTTTCACCTTCAGCTTTTGCCATAATTTGGCTCTTATAACCTTCAGCTTCTTGTACTATACGAAAAGAAGCACCACGCGCTCTTGGCACCACATCATTTGCATACGCTTCAGCTTCGTTCTTTTGACGAACTTTGTCTTCACGTGCTTTTACTGCATCAGCAAATGCCGCTTGAACCTGCTCAGGCGGTTGAACATCTTGCATATTCACACTGGTGATTTCTAAACCTGTTTCAAGTTTATCTAACATACCTTGAAGTAAGCCTTGAGTATCGCTTACGATCGCACTACGACCTGCTGTTAGGATAAAGTCCATGTCTGATTTACCAACCGTTTCACGGATAGCACTTTCAGTCATTTGGCGTAATGTTAAATCTGCATTCCGAACATTAAATAAGTACATGGATGCATCTTTAATACGATATTGAACCGCGATCTTAAGATCAACGATGTTCTCATCTTTGGTTAACATCAAAGACTCAGAATGGATATTACTCCCTGATCGACCACCTGTTGAGCGGTAACCAATTTCAGCATTACGAATTTGCTGAACATCGACAATCTCTACTTTCTCAATTGGAAATGGAATATGCCAATGCGGGCCAGATTGTGTCGATTCACTATAAGCACCGAAACGAAGAACAACGCCTTCTTCAGCTGGCTCAACAATATAGATACCTGAAGCTAACCAGACAACAAAAATAACAGCAGCGATAAGTCCTAATCCTAATGAACCACCACGACCTTCACCTTCAGGTGACTTATCATTAGACTGTTTACCACCAAATAATCCGCCTAATTTATTTTGCAAATTACGAACAACGTCATCAAGATCCGGTGGACCATCATTACCACGGTTACCCCATGGATCTTTATTACCCTTATCAGGTTCATTCCAAGCCATTTAGCTCTCCAAAATGAGATTTATTAAATTCAAACATGCCTATTTTACGGACATCGACGACATTAGGGAATAGCTAATATGAGTAAATCATTCGAAAATATAAGGAAACCATTCGAAAATACACATAAAATCACAAAAAGAAGTGAAGCCAGCCTTTTGTAATGCTGACTTCACGCTCTCATTATTACTTTAAGTCGAGTTATCTTGGTTTCACTTTTTAATTCGGCTATTCTTTTCTCAGTATTATTTGGTTCCATTAAATTAACCTTGCGCGGACGGTTATTCAACATGTTCTTATTTCGAGCAATCATTGAATGTTAGAGAACCGTCATCAAAGATATATATGCCCGTTATCATTCAAGTTGCAGGTTTTATAAAGACACACCGTTCGCCCTAAGCTTGTCGAAGGAGGGTTTCGACAGGCTCACCATGAAGGATAAAAATCTGCATCGTCATGTACCATGGGTATAGATTGCTAAAACTTAGTTCGAGAGTATTGTTAGTAACTGCTTAATCACTTTTTTCATTAGTGTTCTGCATCAATGCTCGAATATTGATCATTTACTCAAATCAGTTTAAAAGTTATCTAGGCTTTCTTCAGGCTCTTTAAAGCTGACATCTCGTTCAGGGAAGTATTCTTTTAAGGCTATTCGTAATAAATCTAAACCTTCACCGGTTTGAGCTGATAACCAAACTCTGACTATTTTGCCATTTTCATCACGATCTAAACGCGGCTTTCGATCTTCGAGTAGGTCAATCTTGTTACAAACTACCAATTGAGGCACTTCGTCGGCACCTATATGCTCTAATACCGTATTAACATGATGCATTAAATCTTCTCGGTTTGTTGCTCCAGCTTCTACAATATGGAGTAATAGTTCTGCATCACGAGTTTCTTCTAATGTGGAGCTAAATGATTCAACGAGATCATGAGGTAGATTTCTAATAAAGCCAACAGTATCTGCCATTACTAATGGTTGAGTACCCTCAAGTTTCATTCGTCTTAACGTTGGGTCTAATGTGGCAAATAAGCGATTATCCGCATACACATCAGCTGAGGTTAGTTTATTAAATAATGTCGATTTGCCCATATTGGTATACCCCACCAATGAGACAACAGACACATCACTTCGCTTACGTGACCGACGACCTTGACTACGTTGAGATTGTACTTTTCCAAGACGTTTATTGAGTGATTTAATTCGTTTACTTAACAACCGACGATCTGTTTCCAACTGTGTTTCACCAGGACCACGCATTCCGATGCCACCCTTTTGTCTTTCAAGGTGAGTCCAGCCTCGTACAAGACGGGTTGATAAATGCTTAAGCTGAGCTAATTCAACCTGAAGTTTACCTTCATGTGAACGAGCACGACGAGCGAAAATATCTAAAATCAAGCCCGTACGTCCAATAACACGACATTCTAACTTAGCTTCTATATTTCGCTCTTGGCTTGGAGATAAGTCATGGTTAAACATGACTAATGCAGCATTATGGGCTAATACTTCTTGGCGAATTTCTTCTATCTTGCCTGAGCCTGCATAGAACTTAGGGTCAGGACGTGAGCGATTACCATGAACCATAGAGGCTATTTTTGCATTGGTTGATTCTACTAATTCGATAAACTCTTGCTCTACATCGTCAAAATCAGGATCTCGAAAATTAAGATGAACAAGGACTACTGCTTCTTTTTCTGAGGAATCTCTAAAGGCAGCATTCGTGGTGGGGCGATCAAACAATTCCATAAACGTCTCTAATCTTCGTTGAATGTCACATTTCGGGAAGGAACTATTGTTGAAATAGCATGCTTATAGACCATTTGATTCACTGAGTTCTTTAATAAGATAACAAACTGGTCAAAGGAATCAATTTGTCCGTGAAGTTTTATGCCATTCATTAAATAAATTGATACTTCTACGTTTTCACGACGTAGTGCATTCAAAAATGGGTCTTGTAATGATTGTGCTTTGGCCATATTTATCTCCTACATTATTATTATTATTTAAGGATTAGTTTGTTTAAACTATAACTACTTTATCATTAATTCTGGACATTGATCAGCTATAAATTCTAGCACTTCTTTAGTAGGCAAGCCTGGACCACTATCAAACCATATGCCGTCATCTTGAGCACGTAGCCATGTCAATTGCCTTTTTGCCATTTGCCGTGTTGCAATCACAGCTTTCTCAACCAATGTTTCAAGATCATATTCACCAGATAGATGTGCCCAAGCTTGTCGGTAACCTACAGCACGAATAGCAGGTAAATCAGGGTGGCAATCTTTATTGGAAAATAGACTTTTTACTTCATCAATAAAACCATTTTCCATCATGACTTTATAACGAGCTTCTATTCTCTGATGTAAAATTCGACGCTCAAATGGGCTTAAAATAATTTTTATTACACGATATGGAAGTGATTCTTCCTTGGTAGCCGTTAATTCTGTTAACGATTTTCCAGTTATTTCATACACTTCAAGTGCACGCTGCAAACGTTGGGGATCATTAATATGAATTCTTTTAGCAGAGACAGGATCAACCTTTTCTAGCCGAGCATGTAGATGTGCCAAACCATATTGCTCAGCTTCTATTTCTAACTGTGCACGAATAACACTATCTGCTGAAGGTAAATCAGAAAGACCTTGTTGCAAGGCCTTAAAATATAACATCGTACCGCCCACTAATAACGGTATTTTTCCTCTCTTAGTAATATCTTTCATCAAAGCCAAGGCATCTTGACGAAATTCACCAACAGAATAGCTTTCTGTTGGTTCAATAATATTAACTAAATGATGTGGATATTGTTGTAAAACAACAGCGTCAGGTTTGGCCGTTCCAATATCCATTCCACGATAAACAAGTGCAGAATCGACACTAATTATTTCAACTGGATAATGTTTAGCAATCTCGAGGGCTAAGTCTGTTTTTCCAGCAGCCGTCGGCCCCATAATAAATAGGGCCGGCGGAAGATTTGAATTTGAGGAGTCCTCTATCAACCTTGTTTCATCATGTCATAGAACTCTGCATTTGTTTTTGTAGTCTTAATACGATCCATTAAGAATTCCATCGCTTCGATAGGATCCATTGGTGCAAGTAACTTACGTAAAACCCACAGTTTATGAAGATCATCGGCAGGAGTAAGTAACTCTTCTTTACGTGTACCTGAACGAGTAACATTGATAGCAGGGTAAATACGACGATCAGCTAATTTACGTTCAAGTTGTAATTCCATATTACCTGTACCTTTGAATTCTTCAAAGATAACCTCATCCATACGTGAGCCAGTATCTACAAGTGCTGTAGCGATAATCGTTAAACTACCACCCTCTTCAATATTACGTGCAGCACCAAAGAAACGCTTTGGTCTTTGCAATGCATTCGCATCGACACCACCGGTAAGTACCTTACCTGAAGATGGAGCAACAGTATTATAGGCACGTGCTAAACGTGTAATAGAATCAAGTAAAATAACAACATCACGCTTATGTTCAACTAAACGCTTTGCCTTCTCAATAACCATTTCAGCCACTTGCACATGACGTGTTGCAGGCTCATCAAATGTACTAGAAACAACTTCACCTTTAACTGAACGCACCATTTCAGTCACTTCTTCAGGACGTTCATCAATAAGTAATACGATTAAATCACTCTCAGGATAATTCGCTGTAATTGACTGAGCAATCATTTGCAAAATCATTGTTTTACCAGACTTTGGTGGAGCAACAATTAAACCACGCTGTCCTTTACCAATCGGTGCTGCGAGATCTATCAATCGCGGTGTTATATCTTCAGTACTTCCATTACCACGTTCTAATGTAAAACGTTCATTGGGAAATAGCGCTGTTAAATTCTCAAAAGGCACCTTATATTTAGATTTTTCTGGCTTTTCATAGTTAATTTCATCCACTTTAACCAATGCAAAATAACGTTCACTGTCCTTAGGCGCACGAATTTTACCTGTAATCGTATCACCAGTTCGTAAATGAAAACGACGAATCTGACTAGGTGAAACATAAATATCATCGGGACCAGACACATACGATGATTCCGCAGAACGTAAAAAACCAAATCCATCTTGTAATAACTCAAGGACACCCGTTGTAAATACTTCGTCGCCTTGTTTTGCGTGTTCTTTTACGATTGCAAAAATTAAATCTTGTTTTCGGTTTCGAGCTAACCCTTCAAGTTTCATTGAAAGAGCAAGCTCCATAAGTTGAGCAGCTGACTGCTTCTTAAGTTCGTTTAGATTCATGTATTACCTAGTTTGGGGATTTTTATGATAGAAATATTATATGCGTGGAAACGCTTAGAATTTATTAAATAGGGGGGAGGTGTTTCAGAAATTTGGTGAGAATGATACCAGTAAAGGATTTTATAGTCTAGGAAAAATTAACTATTTCTAATAATATTCTTATTATTTCAGTTATTTTGTCATAACTAAATTAAAAAGAATACCCTGCTAAAATGATTGAGTTCTAAATAACACGTATAAAGCTAAATTAAAGACGGTGAATTCAACTCCCAAGTGCAACACCTAAGTTAAAAAGCAGACATCGTAAGAACCTGATAAATTCATAGGAGACAAAGGGGAGACAAAGGGGACGTTACCCTTTTATTGTTTCCACCACATAATCAACAACTTATAATTAATGTGCCGCTACGTTCTTATTGGTACAAATCAAAATATGGGCATAACCTGAACGTACTCTGATTGAATACATCCTTGTATTTCAACCCCTTCGGGGCGCTTGCAGCGTCCAATATCGCTCCCAGCGATATTGTTATTCACATGGATGTGATGTATGCCGGTTTTGCAGGAGCAAAAAACGGTCATATGGGTTGTTGCCAGTTCAATCAAGCCAGTACCAAACGTCAAACATAAAACAAGCCCATCTTCTAATGAAGATGAGCTTGTTTTATATTAAAGCCTGGCAGTGATGGTGTTAATAATATTAGTGTAATGCATAGGCCTGTGTTTACTTGTTTGGACCTACTTTGATTGAGCACTTCCTGTGCTCAACCCTTCGGGCGCCTCCGGCGTCCAATATCGTTCCTGACGATATTGTCACGCTACGCTCAAGTAGCTTTCTACATACTACAGATAATAAAAAAGCCCAACCCCAAAAGGGTTGAGCTTTTCTATTATATTAAAGCCTGGCAGTGACCTACTTTCACATGGGAACTCCCACACTATCATCGGCGCAAAGTCGTTTCACTTCTGAGTTCGGGATGGGATCAGGTGGGACCAACTCGCTATGGCCGCCAGGCATAACTGGTTTGCTAGTTTTTAACTAGCTAATATGGGAAGTTATTCACATGGATGTGATGTATGCACGTTTTGCAGGAGCAAAAACGGGCGATGTACACGGATGTGATATGTCGATAATGAAAAAGAAATTATCGATAAAAACAAGGGTTTTCATAAATATAAAATATGTCTAGCGAACCCCAAACATTCTTGGGGTTATATGGTCAAGTCTCACGGGCAATTAGTATTGGTTAGCTTCACACATTACTGCGCTTCCACACCCAACCTATCAACGTCGTAGTCTTCAACGGCCCTTCAGGAGCTTAAAGCTCTGGGAAATCTAATCTTGAGGGGGGCTTCCCGCTTAGATGCTTTCAGCGGTTATCCCGTCCGTACATAGCTACCGGGCAATGCTTTTGGCAAAACAACCCGAACACCAGGGGTACGTCCACTCCGGTCCTCTCGTACTAGGAGCAGCTCCTCTCAAATTTCCAACGCCCACGGCAGATAGGGACCGAACTGTCTCACGACGTTCTAAACCCAGCTCGCGTACCACTTTAAATGGCGAACAGCCATACCCTTGGGACCGGCTACAGCCCCAGGATGTGATGAGCCGACATCGAGGTGCCAAACACCGCCGTCGATGTGAACTCTTGGGCGGTATCAGCCTGTTATCCCCGGAGTACCTTTTATCCGTTGAGCGATGGCCCTTCCATTCAGAACCACCGGATCACTATGACCTACTTTCGTACCTGCTCGACGTGTCTGTCTCGCAGTCAAGCACACTTATGCCATTGCACTAACCTCATGATGTCCGACCATGATTAGTGTACCTTCGTGCTCCTCCGTTACTCTTTGGGAGGAGACCGCCCCAGTCAAACTACCCACCATACACTGTCCCCGATCCGGCTTACGGACCTAGGTTAGAACATCAGAACTACCAGGCTGGTATTTCAAGGTTGGCTCCACTGCATCTAGCGACACAGTTTCAACGCCTCCCAGCTATCCTACACAAGTAGGTCCAATGTTCAGTGCAAAGCTATAGTAAAGGTTCACGGGGTCTTTCCGTCTAGCCGCGGGTATACGGCATCTTAACCGCAATTTCAATTTCACTGAGTCTCTGGTGGAGACAGTGTGGCCATCGTTACGCCATTCGTGCAGGTCGGAACTTACCCGACAAGGAATTTCGCTACCTTAGGACCGTTATAGTTACGGCCGCCGTTTACCGGGGCTTCGATCAAAAGCTTCGACCTAAGTCTAACCTCATCAATTAACCTTCCGGCACCGGGCAGGCGTCACACCCTATACGTCCTCTTGCGAGTTTGCAGAGTGCTGTGTTTTTAATAAACAGTCGCAGCCACCATTTCACTGCAACCTTACTTAGCTAAACGAGTAAATCGCGTCACCAGTAAGGCACACCTTCTCCCGAAGTTACGGTGCTATTTTGCCTAGTTCCTTCACCAGAGTTCTCTCAAGCGCCTTAGAATTCTCATCCCACCCACCTGTGTCGGTTTGGGGTACGGTCCCTTGTTACCTGAAGCTTAGAGACTTTTCCTGGAAGCAGGGTATCAATCACTTCACTCCTAATGGAGCTCGTTATCACGCCTCAATGTTATACAGCCGTCCGGATTTACCTAAACAGCCCATCTACACGCTTGAACATGCACTACCAATCGCATGCTGATCTAACCTTCTCCGTCATCCCATCGCAGTAACAAGAGGTACTGGAATATTAACCAGTTTTCCATCGACTACGCATTTCTGCCTCGCCTTAGGGGCCGACTCACCCTGCTCTGATTAGCATTGAGCAGGAAACCTTGGGTTTTCGGCGAGGGGGCCTCTCACCCCCTTTATCGTTACTCATGTCAGCATTCGCACTTCTGATACGTCCACACTCCCTTACAGGCGTGCTTCAACCGCTTACAGAACGCTCCTCTACCATCCTCCTAAGAGGATCCATAGCTTCGGTATATCACTTAAGCCCCGGTAAATCTTCCGCGCAGGCCGACTCGACTAGTGAGCTATTACGCTTTCTTTAAAGGGTGGCTGCTTCTAAGCCAACCTCCTAGCTGTCTGGGCCTTCCCACATCGTTTTCCACTGAGTGATAATTTTGGGACCTTAGCTGATGGTCTGGGTTGTTTCCCTTTCCACGATGGACGTTATCACCCACCGTGTGTCTCCCGCGATTGCACTTCTTGGTATTCGGAGTTTGTAACGGGTTGATAAGTCGAGATGACCCTCTAGCCGTAACAGTGCTCTACCCCCAAGAGTGAGACGCGAGGCGCTACCTAAATAGCTTTCGAGGAGAACCAGCTATCTCCTGGCTTGATTAGCCTTTCACTCCGATCCACAGCTCATCCCCGCATTTTTCAACATACGTGGGTTCGGGCCTCCAGTAGGTGTTACCCCACCTTCACCCTGGCCATGGATAGATCGCCAGGTTTCGGGTCTAATCCATGCAACTATTCGCCCTATTAAGACTCGGTTTCCCTTCGCCTCCCCTATTCGGTTAAGCTCGCTACATAAATTAAGTCGCTGACCCATTATACAAAAGGTACGCAGTCACATAACAAGTATGCTCCTACTGCTTGTACGCACACGGTTTCAGGTTCTATTTCACTCCCCTAAACGGGGTTCTTTTCGCCTTTCCCTCACGGTACTAGTTCACTATCGGTCGATAAGTAGTATTTAGCCTTGGAGGATGGTCCCCCCATGTTCAGACAAGGTTTCTCGTGCCCCGCCCTACTTGTCGCAAGCCTAGTACCATAACCGAACTTTCGTGTACGGGGCTATCACCCTGTATCGCTCAACTTTCCAGTTGATTCCACTAATTCAATTATTATCACTTGCAGGCTGATTCCCGTTCGCTCGCCGCTACTAGGGAAATCTCTGTTGATTTCTTTTCCTCCGGGTACTTAGATGTTTCAGTTCTCCGGGTTCGCTTCCTGACACCTATGTATTCAGTGCAGGATGACCAGCTTACGCTGGTCGGGTTTCCCCATTCGGGTACCTCTGGATCAATGTCTGTTATCGACTAACCAAAGCTTTTCGCAGATTACTACGCCCTTCATCGCCTCTTATCGCCAAGGCATTCACCATGTGCGCTTATTCACTTGACCATATAACCCCAAAAATACTTGCTGACATGCAAAATATTCATGACGTCATACGATTATTTTCACTAACATAATTTATTCTTCTCTTTTAGATACTAAAAGTCATCACAACTTCTAATATCTGCCTTGTTTACTTCCCATTTTGTTAAAGAGCAATGATTAATATCATTTCAAAATACACTTAATAAGCATGCTTTGAAATAACAATCATTTAGGTAGATAGATAAAGTGTATTTTTTGTTCTGATTGGATTGTTTTTCTTGCGAAGCGTGCTAGTGCACGTGAGTAAGGAAAATAATTCAAGCAGGACAAACAAATTGGTGGAGCCAGGGAGGATCGAACTCCCGACCTCCTGCGTGCAAGGCAGGCGCTCTCCCAGCTGAGCTATGGCCCCATTTTTACTTGTCTTTTTTGTGCTCTGCCGCGTTGCCCTTGTCGTTCATTCAGTCACATACAGTGTATGCTCCTTCATTCGCTTCGGCGGGCGCCTTGCAGTGCGCAAAAAATCCTGCGTAAAAACGCTACAGGGTTCAGCTGCTTTTACGTTTAGGTCTGCTTTCTGATATGCCCCAATCTAAATATGGCAAAGCCATATGGTTAAGTGGGATTTATTGTTCTGTTTGGATTTTTGTGATGATGAAGCGTGCTAGTGCACGTGAGTCATCGCGAAAATTCGAACAGGGCAATAAATGGTGGGTCTGGGTGGATTTGAACCACCGACCTCACCCTTATCAGGGGTGCGCTCTAACCAACTGAGCTACAGACCCAAGGTGTGTCTTTATCTATCTTAATATCAAGTAATGTGTGTGGATACTCACAAAGACAAACTTGTCTTTATTAAAGGAGGTGATCCAGCCCCAGGTTCCCCTAGGGCTACCTTGTTACGACTTCACCCCAGTCATGAATCACAAAGTGGTGAGCGGCCTCCCGAAGGTTAGCCTACCCACTTCTTTTGCAACCCACTCCCATGGTGTGACGGGCGGTGTGTACAAGGCCCGGGAACGTATTCACCGTAGCATTCTGATCTACGATTACTAGCGATTCCGACTTCACGCAGTCGAGTTGCAGACTGCGATCCGGACTACGACTAGCTTTATGGGATTAGCTCACTCTCGCAAGTTGGCAACCCTTTGTACTAGCCATTGTAGCACGTGTGTAGCCCAGGTCATAAGGGCCATGATGACTTGACGTCATCCCCACCTTCCTCCGGTTTGTCACCGGCAGTCTCCTTAGAGTGCCCAACTAAATGATGGCAACTAAGGACAGGGGTTGCGCTCGTTGCGGGACTTAACCCAACATCTCACGACACGAGCTGACGACAGCCATGCAGCACCTGTGTTACGGTTCCCGAAGGCACAGCCCTATCTCTAAGACCTTCCGTACATGTCAAGACCTGGTAAGGTTCTTCGCGTTGCATCGAATTAAACCACATGCTCCACCGCTTGTGCGGGCCCCCGTCAATTCATTTGAGTTTTAGTCTTGCGACCGTACTCCCCAGGCGGTCAACTTATCGCGTTAGCTTCAATACGCAGGAGTTAAACTCCCACACACTTAGTTGACATCGTTTAGGGCGTGGACTACCAGGGTATCTAATCCTGTTTGCTACCCACGCTTTCGCACCTCAGCGTCAGTAATGGCCCAGTGAGTCGCCTTCGCCACTGATGTTCCTTCAGATCTCTACGCATTTCACCGCTACACCTGAAATTCCACTCACCTCTACCATACTCTAGATATCCAGTTTCAAATGCAGTTCCTAGGTTGAGCCCAGGGATTTCACATCTGACTTAAATATCCGCCTACGCGCGCTTTACGCCCAGTAATTCCGATTAACGCTTGGACCCTCCGTATTACCGCGGCTGCTGGCACGGAGTTAGCCGGTCCTTCTTCTGACGTTAACGTCAGGGCTAACTAGTATTAATAGTTAACTTTTCCTCACGTCTGAAAGTGCTTTACAACCCTAAGGCCTTCTTCACACACGCGGCATTGCTGCATCAGAGTTTCCTCCATTGTGCAATATTCCCCACTGCTGCCTCCCGTAGGAGTCTGGGCCGTGTCTCAGTCCCAGTGTGGCTGATCATTCTCTCAAACCAGCTACGGATCGTCGCCTTGGTAAGCTCTTACCTTACCAACTAGCTAATCCGATATAGGCCCATCTAGTAGCACAAGGTCCGAAGATCCCCTGCTTTCCTCCGTAGAGATTATGCGGTATTAGCTTACGTTTCCATAAGTTGTCCCCCACTACTAGGCAAGTTCCTATACATTACTCACCCGTCCGCCACTCGACGCCTGCTAGCAAGCTAGCATCGTTTCCGTTCGACTTGCATGTGTTAGGCATGCCGCCAGCGTTCAATCTGAGCCATGATCAAACTCTTCAGTTTAATTTTGCTATTTTGTACCTATCAAAGAAGGTACGAACTCATTTTGATGCTTTCGTTATTACTTAAAACATTTACATGTTTTGTGTAAATACTCAACATCGATTTCTTCTTTTTGACAAAGTTAAAATCTATGCAAGTACCCACACACATTACTTGATATTATTTTTTTAAAGAGCGCTTTGTTTCAACAACGAATTGTCTGCAACAAAGAAGCGAGAATTATACAGCCCTCACTTAAACTGTCAACCTTTTTCTTTTCAATTCGTTATCAGCAAATCTGCTGTCAACTCAAGGAAAACGAGCATTCTACAGCTTATTTCACATGCGTCAACAGGAAGATTTTCCCGATAACTCTCGCTATCACCTAAACCGTTGAAACCTTGGCAAATTTTCTTTTTCCAACTTGGAAAACATGCTCGTTACCTTTGCTTATCACTAGGTTTCTATCTTCAACTTTGACACTATCGATCTTCACTGCGCCTTGTTTAATCATTCTAAAGGCTTCTGATGTACTTGCAGTTAAACCTACTTCTTTAAGAAGGTTTGCAATTCCGAGCCCATCATCACCCACGGTTAAGGTTATTTCTTCCAGATCATCTGGAATTTGATTCTTTTTAAACTGATTGGCAAAGCCTTCTCGTGCATCAATAGCATCTTGTTCGCTATGGAATCGAGCTACAATCTCTTGAGCAAAGGTCTTTTTGATATTAACCGGATTGGCACCTGCCGACACTTCATCTTTCCATGCTTTAATCTGTTCTAAACTTTTAAAGCTTAACAAATCTATATAACGCCACATCAAATCATCAGAAATTGACATTAACTTGCCGAATATATCTTTAGGGCTATCATTTATACCTATATAGTTACCTAAAGACTTAGACATTTTCTGAACACCATCTAAACCTTCTAATATAGGCATCGTCAAAATAGTTTGTTGAGGCTTGCCATATGCTTTTTGCATTTCACGGCCCATTAATAGGTTGAACTTTTGATCTGTCCCGCCTAATTCAACATCGGCTTCTAATTCCACTGAATCATAACCTTGTATTAAAGGATAGATAAATTCATGAATAGCAATTGGCTGACCACCTTTATAACGTTTGCTGAAATCATCACGCTCTAACATTCTTGCTACCGTGTGATGAGATGCCAAACGAATCATATCGGCAGATGTCATTTTATTCATCCAATGTGAATTAAATACGACGGTCGTTTTTTCCGGATCGAGAATTTTAAATACTTGTTCTTGATATGATTTAGCATTTTCTTGTACTTGCTCAGGTGTAAGTGGTTTACGTGTAACGTTTTTACCTGTTGGATCACCAATCATTCCAGTGAAGTCACCTATAAGGAATAAGATGTCATGCCCTAGGTCTTGAAACTGTTTTAACTTGTTTAATAGTACCGTGTGACCAAGGTGAAGATCAGGTGCTGTAGGGTCAAAACCGGCTTTGATTCTTAATGGACGACCTGTTTCAAGCTTCTCAATCAACTCACTTTCGACCAGAATCTCTTCAGCACCACGTCTTATCTCAGCTAATGCTTGTTGCACAGAAACCATTATTCTCTCCAGAAATTATCAATTGGCGCGGATCTTATCACAAGATGGGTCAAGAAAGGCTTCCATTACAATGAAAATACTGCGAAAATGCGTAATTAACACCGTAACTTAGAGTTTACTGATGAAACGAAACAGACTGATATCATCCTCAAACCGGAAAAGTATATTCTCTGATACTAGCGCTAGATTTACTAGTCGCCGTAATATCCTTATTCTTTCATCACTTGCTATTGCAAGCGTTTTCATTACCTCTATTGTCTTTGCAACCAATAAGCCAAGTAATACAACAGTTCAATCTCAAGTTATTGGTTTACCTAATTTACCTGCTGAAATGCAAAATGGTTCTGGTTTTGACTTAGGCAGTGTACCGAGTAAAACGATTGATATTCCTGCACTGGCAACAATCAAGACGACTCCAGAAATAGTTACGCCTATAAAAGAAGAGTCCGTTGATGATGCTTACCTAGATGAAATTACTGAAATAGAACAGCACGCTGCTCTTGCAAGTATTACCAATAACGACTTACTAGAAACAGTTAATATTGAAACGACTGTAGATTGGCAAGATATCACCGTTAAATCAGGTGATAACTTATCTCTTATTTTTCCACGTGTTGGTCTATCTGCTCGTGATGTTTATAACGTTGCACGATTAGGTAAAGAGATTAAACCTTTACTAAACCTCAAGCCTGGCCAAACACTTCGCTTTGATATTCGTGAAGTAGAAGGTAAAAATAATTTACAACAACTCCAGTTAGAACTCAGTCCTATTAAACTGTTCACTGTTACATCAATAGATAATACGTATCATGCTGAACTTCTTATTCGTGATGTTGAAAAACGTCAAATGCATGCATCAGGCCGCATTGAAAGCTCTTTGTTTGAAGCTGGAATTGAAGCGGGCTTATCCGACAAACTCATTATGGAACTCGCTTATATTTTTGGTTGGGATATCGATTTTGCACTCGATTTACGCAAAGATGATAACTTCACCTTAATTTACTCTGAAGATTATCTTGATGGCGATAAAATTGCTGATGGTGCAATCCTTGCTGCAGAGTTTACTAATCACGGTAAAACATTCCGTGCAGTTCGTTATACTGATGATAATGGACGTAGCCAGTATTACTCACCAAAAGGTGACAGTATGCGTAAGGCATTTAGTCGAACACCCGTCCATTTTTCACGTATCAGCTCTAAGTTTAATCCAAACCGTAAACACCCCGTGCTAAAAACAAGTCGTCCTCATCGTGGTGTTGATTATGCTGCTGCAAGAGGCACTCCTATTCTTGCTACAGGTGATGGTAAAATTAGCTTTAGAGGAACCAAGGGCGGTTATGGTCGAACTATTGTCCTCACACATGGCGGTAAATACACAACACTTTATGCTCATATGTCTAATTTTAAGAAAGGCTTGAAAACTGGCAGCCGAGTCAAACAAGGTCAAACTATTGGTTTTATCGGTAGTAGTGGCTTAGCAACAGGACCGCATTTACATTATGAATTCCGCGTTAATGGTGTTCACAGAAACCCATTGACTGTCAATTTGCCAAAAGCAGAAGCGTTGCCTAAAAAATATCGTGCCGACTTTGAAAGTAAATCACAACCATTATTGGCACAGCTTGATAGTCTAAAGAACACCGCTTTGGCACTCAACGACTAAGCCAATAAGGTGACTTATTATATTGGTGTAATGTCAGGAACAAGTCTTGATGGAATTGATATTGCCATTACGGACTTTTCCCTCTCAGGTGAATTCCAGTTTATTGCTGCCCAGACCTTTCCATTTCCTGAAGAGTTACACTCTAAACTACAGCAACTAATTACCAAACCTATAACGAGCCTACAAGAATTGGGTAATATTGATACCCTGCTCGGCCAAGTCATTGGTCAATCTATTAATCAATTATTAGTTCAACATGCACTAAATTCAAAAGATATTGCTGCAATAGGCTCGCATGGCCAAACGATATTCCATTCTCCAACAGGAAAGACTCCTTTTAGTCATCAGATTGGAAATGCGAATGTAATCGCTGAAATCACAGGCATTACAACTGTAGCTGATTTTCGCCAGCGTGATATTGCTGCAGGTGGACAAGGAGCTCCCCTTGTTCCTGCGTTTCATCAGGCTTTATTTAGCGCGTCAGATGAAGATAGAGTTATCGTTAATATTGGCGGTATCAGTAATCTAACTATTATTCCTTCTTCAACTGATATGCCCATCATTGGTTTTGATACAGGCCCCGGTAATGTATTGCTTGATTACTGGACTCAATTACAGTTGAATGAACCTTATGACAGAGCTGGACAATGGGCTGCATCAGGCCAATACAATAATGAATTGTTGAATTTATTTCTTGATGAACACTACTTCAAACAAACACCACCCAAAAGTACAGGGCGAGAACTATTTAACCAACAATGGTTTGAACAAGTAAATGTAAGATTCAATCAAAACATTGCTGAGGCTGATATTCAGGCAACACTTGTTGAATTAACTGCACATACTATTTCAGCTGATATTAAAGCTTATGCTGCAAGTAACAGTCAGGTATTTATTTGTGGTGGCGGAGCTCATAATGATTATTTATTAAGTCGACTGCAAAGCTTGCTTGATTCTAATAATGTATCAACGACTGAGTTATTAGGCCTACATCCTGACTGGGTTGAGGCATGCGCTTTTTCATGGTTAGCCTATCGAACTATGAACAAACAAACCGGTAACTTGCCTTCGGTAACAGGTGCAACACATCCTGTTGTATTGGGTGCTATTCATCCTGCTTAAAGCTTTACTCGTCTAGCGAACTTTCATAGCCTTCTGCGGATAACAAACTTTCAATATCATCACTATTATCTGCTTGTATTTTAAATAGCCAGCCGTCGCCAAATGAATCTTCATTAATTATTTCAGGCTCATCCTCAAGTTTTGTATTGACTGCAGAAATCTCACCACTTACAGGCATGTAAATATCAGAAGCCGCTTTTACTGACTCAAGTAACATACACTCTTCTTTAGCCGAAAATCGTTGACCCACTTCTGGCAATTCAGCAAAAACCAAATCACCTAATAAATCTTGTGCGTGATCGGTGATTCCCACTGTCAACTCACCAGAATTTTCAAGCCTTACCCATTCGTGAGTATCAGCATATTTTAAGGTACTAGGGTTATCACTCATTATTAACTACGTCCGTACAATTCATTTAAGTTTTTTAATCTAAGAGAACAGGTTTCATCCACCATATCCCAACTAAATTTCCAGCTCCAGTTGCCTTCTGTTGTACCTGGAACATTCATTCGGTGCTCACCATCAAGCGCCAAAATATCTTGCATAGGCAAAACAGATAATTGTGAAACTGAGGCTAATGATGCACGAATAAGTAACCATGGTATCGTTTCCTGTGAACCACCTAGATATTCATAAATACGAGTTTTAGTCTTATCGTCCAATTCTTCAAACCAACCTATTGTCGTATTATTATCATGTGTTCCGGTATAACTGACACTATCTTGCGTATGTTGGTGTGGTAAATAAGGGTTACTCGCATCATCACCAAAGGCAAACTGTAAAATCTTCATACCTGGCATAGCATATTTTTCACGTAATGCTGTTACTTCATCTGTGATAATCCCTAAGTCTTCAGCGACTAATGGCAGTTCACCGAAGGTATTGCTAAGCTGTGCAAAAAGTTCATCTCCCGGTGCTTTTACCCACTCTCCATCCATGGCAGTTTCACAACTTGCAGGAATTTCCCAACAGGCCTCAAAACCACGAAAATGGTCAATACGAATAATATCGAAGAGTTCTAACTGTGTTTTAACGCGTTGTTGCCACCATAAAAAGTTCTCATCAAGGTGCTTTTCCCATCGGTATAAAGGGTTACCCCAACGCTGACCTGTTTCTGAGAAATAATCAGGCGGTACACCAGCAACCTTTTCAGCCTGACCTTCATCATCCAAAGTAAATAACTCAGGATTAGCCCAAACATCTGCACTATCATGTGCAACAAAAATAGGCATATCACCAAATAATTGAACGCCTCGCTCATTGGCATACTCTTTTAAGGCATGCCACTGTTGGAAAAATAAAAACTGTCCAAACCGACGAATATCTAGTGCTTCGTCACGATCATCACGTATTTTCTGAATCGCATCAGGATGTCTATCACGTAAAGCTTCTGGCCATTGAAACCAAGCAGTAGTGTGATTAAGATGACGAATCTCACGATACATTACATAATCATCAAGCCAATAACTTTGCTGCTGACAAAAATCAGTAAATGCTGCTCTTTCATGCTCAGTTGCACGCTCGACAAACTGACGATAAGCATGTACTAGAATAATTAAAAAACTATCTCCAGCTAGAGTTTCATTACTCGCCCATGGTTGTTGCTTAATCCTGTCTAAACATATTAATTTAGCATTTGCAGCATGAGCAGATAAACATTGATATGGAGATCCATCGCTATGTGTAGGACCTAATGGCAACATTTGCCAAACAGAGATACCAGACTCTTGTAAAAAATCTACAAAACGATAAGCATCTTCACCTAAATTCCCCGAAGGAAGACTAGTGATATGTAATAAAACACCTGCTTTTCGTTTCTGAAATACCTCTGCTTGTTTCATGTAAGGAGCCTTTCAATACTTTGTATGCTATTTGTAAAGAGCAGAAATGATATGTTTTTTCTGCAAAAATGAGGCGAACACTTGTTATATTTAACGAATGTTTGCATTATTGAACGCTTTCTTTACCCACCTCGGCGCATCGTTCCACCCTGCTCTATACCACCACCGCCTTGTGATACAGTTTCAGATAAGTTTTGCGGGACTTCTTCGCCCATCATTTGATATAGATTAGATAAGTGCAAACGGAATAAACGCTCAAAATCACTCACACTATCAGCAGAGTTGTAATCGCCAAACCACCAAAACCAATCAGAACCTTCACAAATGGCTAACTGTCTTAAAAGTGCATGCTCTGTATCAGAGTCAAACTTTTTCTCTGACATAACTTTATCAAAAGTCAGTTTAGCTTGGCTTAATAAATCCCAGCCTCGGTTTTTATCTGGGTCACCGATCCATGTTGAAAATGAGCCATAAACCCAACTACCCGCTACCATTTTTGGTAACTCTGCTGGTTTAACACCATTTTCTAAGCTTTCTGAAAAGGTGGTAAGTTCAAGTTTAGGGTGTTCAGCTAAACGTGTATAAAGTGCTTGTAAGAAGTAATAACCATTATATGAGTAATACTCCCATGCATTTTCACCATCTAAAATGACAGATAGAACACGATCTTTATCACCTTCAGTATTCGATTTAATCGTTAGTAAATGATTAATGAAATCATCTACGGCATCATCTGCACCCCATTTAGTATAGGTAAAACCGATTAAATCCGACAAACCATCATCGCGGAAGAAACACGCTGGCGATGCGCCTGGTAATTTATAAGGTTTATGTACACTCGCCTCTTGCATATCAGACAAGTTGAAACTATTACGAAGAACATTTTCACCTGTAGCAGCCCATGTAAAGCCATGTCGATAAATAAGCGCTAAAGTATCTTCTGATACTGCGCCTTCTGAAGGCCAACACCCCTTTGGTTTAAAACCAAAGAACGATTCAAATACTCGTATACCTTCTTCCATATGCCAATGTGCACGTTCTTCACCACCAGGATAATTAGTTATTTCAGGCAGTGGTGCATCAGGCATTGCTTCTAATGTAGTATTGATATCCAACAATAATGGAATAATCGGATGTGCATACGGTGTAACAGATAATTCAACGCGACCAGATTCTGCTAAACGACGGTAACGCGGGATCAAGTCACTTAATAACTCTCCAATCACCAGCATTAATTGACGACGATCATGGAAAGTAAATAATGATCCTTTTTTCATTAAAGCTTGAATACGTACATCTGAACGTCTAACCGACTCGCCCATCCACGCCAAGTGATACCAAACGACCATATCAACCATAAACTGATCATTAATGTAATGAAGTTGATCTGTATCTTCTAGAAAACCTCTTGCCATTCCTGCTAATTTTGCAAACTGAGGAAAAGGAGCAATCAACTTTTCATCATTAGCTCGCAGGCAATCACTAATCAGTTTCTTACGTTCTGCTACTGAGGCAGGTTGAACAGGTGAATCTAATGCAATTAATAATGGATCTTTTAATCTGCCCGTACCTTTAAAACGCGAACTCACTTGCTCATCATAATCAGCAATTTGCTCTATAAGGGTTGGAGCAAAGTTAATTACAGCTTTGGCGCCTGGAACATTCTCCAAATGCCATGCCATATCAACATAATCTTTAATTGCATGTAAATAAGTCCAAGGTAACTGGTACATGCCCCCCATTGGTTCACTATACTGTGGCTGGTGCATATGCCAGCATAAAACAACTTTTAACTTATCTGACATATCGGTAATTCTGTCCTAACATCTCTGGAGTAACTAACACAACGCCTTCTGGCGATATTTCATATTTTTCTGCATCTGCAACAGGATCTTCACCAATTACAGTACCTTCTGGTACGTTGCAGCCTTTATCTAATACTACTTTTTTCAGACGACAATTACGACCAATCGTGACATCAGGTAAGACAACACAATCTTCCACAATAGAATAACTATGCACTTGTACCTTAGAAAACAATACAGAATGTCTCACTGTTGAACCTGAAACGATACAACCACCTGAGATCATAGAATCAACAGCTGTACCACGACGTTCGTCATCATCGAAAACAAATTTTGCAGGTGGCAATTGTGCTTGATGTGTCCAAATTGGCCAATCATCATCATACAAATTCAATTCTGGTGTAATACCAATCAATTCTAAATTAGCAGACCAGAAAGCGTCTATTGTACCAACATCACGCCAGTAACCAGGATCATTTCCTTGTACATCTTTGTATGGGAATGCGACCACTTTATACTTGTTAATTAATGACGGGATAATATCATGACCAAAATCATTTGTAGATTCGGGGGTATCAGCATCTTTAATTAATTGTTCGTATAAAAATTCAGCATTAAAGATATAAATTCCCATTGATGCTAAAGCAACATCATCTTTACCTGGCATTGGATTTGGATTTTCCGGCTTTTCATCAAATGCGACAATTCGACGATTCACATCAACCGACATAACACCAAATGCTTTAGCCTCTTCCAACGGTACCGTTAAGCAACCGATCGTCATGTCAGCACCTTGTGCTACATGGTCAGCTAACATATCGCCGTAGTCCATTTTGTAAATATGGTCACCTGCTAAGATGACAATATATTTAGGTCCATGATTTCGAAGAATATCAATATTTTGATAAACCGCATCGGCAGTCCCTGTATACCAACCTTGTTCAGTACGTTGAGATGCAGGTAATAATTCTACAAACTCACCTAACTCACCGCGCATAAATCCCCAGCCTTGCTGGATATGGCGCATTAATGAATGGGCTTTGTATTGCGTCAAAATACCCACACGGCGGATGCCGGAATTAACACAGTTCGATAAAGGGAAATCAATAATTCTAAACTTACCACCAAATGGAACGGCCGGCTTAGCACGCCAGTCTGTTAACTGTTTTAACCGTGAACCTCGACCTCCAGCTAAAATGAGGGCCAATGAATCGCGAGTAAGACGACTAACGAATCGCGTGTTATTATTGTCTGACATAAAGCATCTCCAACTTGGTGATAAAGCAAATTTGTACCGCTTGACTACTAGCCTGCCACAAGCAGGCTATAGACTTCAACAAAAATTTAAAGGAACTTCATTATTATGGTTTTAGCAAACAAACTATCTGAAGATATAATCAAAATCATAGAAGCTCGCCACCACGATCCTTTCAAAATCCTCGGCGCTCACCAAAATGAAAAACAAACAACAGTAACGGTCTTTTTACCTGACACACAGAAAGCGTGGTTAGATGATGATTTACTTTTGCAACGCATTGAAGGAACTGATGTTTTTCAATGGTCTGGGCTACCTAGCCAGTTAAATCAACACTATCTAGTTAACCGAATTGCAAGTAATGGCGATCCCGTCAGCCAGTATGATCCATACAGTTTTTCACCTCAATTATCAGAATTTGATCTGCATTTGTTTTCTGAAGGAAAACACTGGCATGCCTACCGTATTTTAGGTGCTCATGAACATCAAGTTGATGGTATTGACGGTATATTGTTTGCTACTTGGGCTCCTAGCGCACAACGCGTCAGTGTTGTTAGTGATTTCAATCAATGGGATGGTCGCAAACATCCAATGCGAGTTCGTGGAGACAGCGGTGTATGGGAATTATTTATTCCCAATCTTAAAGCCGGCGAAATCTACAAGTTTGAAATAAAAAATAATGATGGTTCATTACACTCAAAAATGGATCCTTATGGACAACAATCTGAGCTGCGCCCTGCTACAGGTTCCATTGTATCTGCCGCTAGCCAACATGATTGGCAAGATAAAGATTGGATGGCTAAACGTGAAAAAGCCGACTGGCTACACGAACCACATTCAGTCTATGAAGTGCATATGGGCTCATGGCGTAGAAATGAAGCCGGTGAATTTCAGACATATCGTGAAATGGCAGAACAAATGGTGCCCTATGTTAAAGAGCTGGGGTTCACTCATATAGAACTGCTGCCAATTACTGAACATCCCCTTGATATTTCATGGGGTTATCAGACAACTGGTTACTTCTCACCAACCAGTCGTTTTGGTTCGCCAGATGATTTACGTTACTTTATTGATGTCTGTCACCAGAATGGTATTGGTATTATCTTAGACTGGGTTCCTGGCCACTTTCCAAAAGATGCGCATGGTCTTGCTCGTTTTGATGGTAGTGCACTTTATGAGCATGAAGATCCTCGTCAAGGTGAACATCAAGACTGGGGGACTTATATCTTTAACTATGGCCGTAGTGAAGTGACCAACTTCCTACTTTCTAGTGCTTTTTACTGGTTAGAAGAATTCCATATTGATGGCCTTCGCGTTGATGCTGTTGCCTCAATGTTGTACCTAGATTATTCACGTAAAGAAGGTGAATGGGTACCGAATCAACATGGTGGTCGTGAAAACCTTGAAGTCATTGAGTTCTTCAAACACTTAAATACGGTATTACATCAAGAACATCCAGGGTGCCTTATTGCTGCTGAAGAATCAACATCCTATCCAATGGTCTCTCGCCCTGCGCATATGGGCGGTTTAGGATTCTCAATGAAATGGAATATGGGTTGGATGCATGACACGCTTGAATACATGCAACAAGACTCAATTCACCGCCGTTATCATCATGATTCATTAACCTTTGGTTTGTTATACGCCTTTACTGAAAACTTTGTTTTACCATTTTCACATGATGAAGTTGTTCATGGCAAAAAATCAATGATTAACAAAATGCCAGGTGATGAATGGCAACGTTTTGCTAATTTAAGACTGCTTTACACCATGATGTGGACCTACCCTGGTAAGAAATTATTGTTTATGGGATCAGAGTTCGCGCAAGGTACCGAGTGGAACTGTGAGAAAGCCTTAGACTGGTATGTAACCGATTATCCTCTTCATAGTGGTATGAAGACGCTAGTTAGTGATTTAAACAAGCTGTACACTAGTACTCCAGCTTTATATCGACATGAATTTGATCCTCATGGCTTTGAATGGTTGGATTGTAATGATCGGGAGCAATCGATCCTGAGTTACATTCGTAAGAATGATGAAGAATATGTCATATCGATCTTCAATTTCACACCCGTTCCGCGTGAGAAATATCGTATCGGTGTACCCGATCTTACTAGTTATAAGATCATCATGAATTCAGATTCTGAATATTATGGTGGTAGTAATGTTCACAACAGCGAACTAATAGCTGCCGAATCAATTCCATGGTCAGATAAGCCTTATTCTATCGAACTTAATCTACCGCCATTAGCCGGTATTGTGCTCAAAAAAAGTTAACAACGTATAAGCATCATAGTCTGCTAAATCCATAGCAGACTATGATTTTCAAATCTATTCTTCGTCACTCATCGAATAAGGTGCAATATCTAAGTGCCTTTCATCCATTTCATAAATAGTATCGGCTGAACCTACAACGAGTGGATCAGCTTTACAGGCTACTTTGTAATCCTTATTTGGATAATCTGCTTCCGCTAGAACATGACGAATGGCGTTTAAACGTGCCCGCTTCTTACAATCTGATTTAACAACAGTCCATGGCGAATCTTTAGTATCCGTATAAAAGAACATCGCCTCTTTTGCTTCGGTGTAATTATCCCATTTATCAAGTGATGCCAAATCAATATCACTAATTTTCCATTGCTTTAAGGGATCACTTTGACGTGAATGCAAACGACGACGTTGCTCATTTCTACTCACTGAAAACCACAATTTAATGAGTTTAATTCCGCTACGGGTAATCATACGTTCAAAATCTGGACATTGACGCATAAACTCAAGATATTCTTGTGGTGAACAAAAGCCCATTACTCGTTCAACGCCGGCACGGTTATACCATGAGCGATCAAGTAATACGATTTCACCTTTTGTGGGTAAATGCTGAATATAACGCTGAAAATACCATTGACCTAGTTCACGTTCATCAGGTTTTTCTAAGGCGATAACAGGTGCGCCACGAGGGTTTAAATGTTCGGTAAAACGTTTAATCGAGCCCCCCTTGCCTGCTGCATCACGGCCTTCAAAAACAATTACATATTTTTGCCCTGTTTCTTTAACCCAATGTTGGAATTTAGCTAGTTCAATCTGTAATAGCTTTTTCTCTTTTTCATATTGCTCTTTTTTCATCATTTTTTTATACGGATAGTTTGCCGTAGGAAAAATTGATTTTTTAGGTAGATTATAAATTTCATCTGTAGGAGCCAAATAATTAGTTCCTTCGTGAGCAAGAGAAATATTTAATGCATCTTCTACTTTATCGGTCATCATGTAGCTCCTGAGAAATCAGCTTCCATTAACATAATTTAATAGCTTAACTTCCTGTTTTAGATTGTAGTGTTAAGATTTACTTAAACCTTAACTCTCTGATTAACTTAATTAAATTTGTGGTAGAACTATCATGCACAGCAATATCACCATCACTTTGTACATCAGGCAAAATAGCTTTAGCTAGTTGTTTACCAAGTTCAACACCCCATTGATCAAATGAGTTTATATTCCAGATAATGCCTTGAACAAACACTTTATGTTCATACATTGCGACTAATTTACCTAGCATTTCAGGTGTTAGTTGTGGGAATAATAGGGTATTACTTGGACGATTTCCTGGGAATACTTTATGGGGTAATAAAGCATCAAGCTCTTTACCAGTGAAACCTTCCTCAGCCAATTCGGCACGTACTTCTTCAGCATTTTTCCCCTTCATTAATGCTTCTGATTGTGCCAAACCATTTGCTAGCAAAATTGATTGATGATCAAGTTCAGGGTAATGGCTATTTACTGGCAATACAAAATCAACAGGTATTAATTGCGTACCTTGATGAATAAGTTGGAAATAAGCATGTTGGCCGTTGGTTCCAGGTGTACCCCAAATAACAGGTCCTGTCTTATAGCTAATACGAGTACCTTCACGATTAGTCACTTTACCATTACTTTCCATATCTAACTGCTGCATATGGTTAGGAAAGCGTGCTAATGAATGATCATAAGGGACAATAGCATGAGTTTGACTACCAAAGAAATTGATATACCAAACACCAAGTAACCCCATAATAACAGGCATGTTTTCTGCTAATGGCTGTGTTCTGAAATGATTATCCATTTCATGTGCACCATCAAGCAGTCGTTCAAAGTTGTCCATTCCAACATAAAGCGCGATAGGTAAACCAATCGCACTCCATAAAGAATATCGACCACCGACCCAATCCCAAATTTCAAACATATTGTTAGTATCAATACCAAATTCAGCAACCGCTTCAGCATTCGTTGAAACAGCAACAAAATGTTTAGCGACATCTTCTTTTGAACCTGATTCTAAAAACCAAGCTCGTGCTGATTCAGCATTTGTTAGTGTTTCCTGTGTGGTAAATGTTTTTGATGCCACAACGAATAAGGTTGTTTCTGCGTTCAACTTATCAAGTGTTGTACTTAAATCCGTACCATCTACATTTGATACAAAATGAACACTCATACCCTTAATACCGTATGGCTCTAATCCATCACAGATCATTGCAGGACCTAAATCAGAACCACCAATACCAATATTGACAACATCAGTAATTTTTTTACCGCTAAAGCCAGGCCATTCACCATTATGGACTTTGCCACAAAAATCTTTCATTTGCTTTAATACAGCATTAACTGCCGGCATCACATCTTCACCATCAACGATAATAGGTGTATTACTGCGATTTCTTAAAGCAATATGTAATACGGCTCTGTCTTCCGTATTATTAATTGATTCACCACTGAACATGCGTTCAATCCAGTCTTTCATATTGACCGTCTCTGCCAATGCGACCAGTTTTTCCATGGTTTCTTTGGTAATGCGGTTTTTTGAATAATCTAGCTGTAAACCACCACAATTTAATGAAAAGTGATTTACACGATCTGAATCTAATGCGAATTGTTCACGCATTGATAAATATTTCAGGTCAGAATAGTGACGAACTAAAGATTGCCATTCAGGTATATTTATAGGAGTCATAGTGCTCTTCTGTTTTTATTATAATTTTAAATAATTAGCTAGGGCATCCCAAGCGACTGTTTCCTGTTCGCCTGTTGCCATTGTTTTCACACCAACTACCTGTCGGCTTATTTCATCATCACCCAAAATAAGAGTCCAACGAGCCCCACTTCTATCTGCTCGTTTAAATTGGTTCTTAAAACTACCACCCCCGCAATGTGTGATCAACTTCAAGTTTTTAATTTGATCACGTAATGACTCAGCAAGTAATAGTGATTGCTTAGCTGCACTCTCTCCTACGGCGACAAGATACGCATCAACTTGAGGTACTTCGGGCAGTGCATCATTTGCTTCTAATAATGAAATTAAGCGCTCAATACCGATAGCAAAACCAATCGCAGTCGCACCTTTCCCGCCCAACTGAGCCACCAAACCATCATAGCGCCCACCGGCACAAATGGTACCTTGCGAGCCTAATTGATCGGTTACCCATTCAAATACAGTTTTGCCATAGTAGTCTAAGCCCCGCACTAAGCGTGGGTTAACATCATATGTTAGACCTGCATCATCAAGGCTTTGACATAACGTCTCAAACTCTTGGCGAGATTCATCATCTAAATGATCAATAAGCTTTGGTGCAGCATCATTCAAAGCCTGCATTGCTGGATTTTTACTATCTAAAATGCGTAATGGATTAGTATGTAAACGACGTTGGCTATCTTCATCTAACTCATCTTGATGACTTTCAAAATAGGCAATTAATACATCACGATAAGCAAGCCGAGCTTCCGTAGATCCTAATGAGTTAATTTGTAATGTAGCACCTGTAAGACCTAATTTTTTCCAGATCCGCGCTGTCATTAAGATCATTTCAGCATCAATATCAGGCCCTTTGAAGCCATAAGCCTCAACACCAACTTGATGAAATTGACGATAACGGCCTTTTTGAGGACGTTCATGGCGGAACATGGGTCCCATATACCAAAGGCGTTGAGTTTGATTCAATAAACCATTTTGCATTGCTGCACGAACACAGCCAGCGGTTCCTTCAGGGCGTAATGTTAATAGATCACCATTACGATCATTAAAGGTATACATTTCTTTTTCAACAATATCAGTCACTTCACCGATAGAACGGCAAAATAACTCTGTTTTTTCTACAATTGGAAAACGAATTTCTTGGTAACCATAACCTGACAATACCTCTTTCAGAGCTGTTTCAACAGCTTGCCAATAAGGTGTTACATCAGGAAGGATGTCATTCATCCCACGGATTGAACGGATAATCTCTGCCACGCTTAACTCATGTCCTTTATAGGTATAATTTTTTCTGGATGTGCTACTTGCTTTTGTCGTGCAATACGTCCACGGATCTCACGTTCTAATTCATCAACAATAGACGCGTTATCTACTTTATGGCTAGGTTTACCATCAGCATAAAGTAAATTTGGTTCCCCACCTGTTAAACCAAAATCAGCTTCTTTAGCCTCACCCGGACCATTTACAATACAACCAATCACTGCGACATCCATGGGTTCAAGAATATCTTCAAGTCGGCTTTCAAGTTCATTTACCGTTGAAATAACATCAAACTGTTGGCGAGAACATGATGGGCAAGCAATCAAATTAATGCCCTTATTTCTAATTCTTAGACTTTTAAGAATATCAAAACCTACACGAATTTCTTCAATCGGATCTGCTGCTAAGGATACTCGAATGGTATCGCCAATGCCTTGTGAAAGAAGCATTCCTAAGCCAATTGCAGATTTAACTGAACCGGAACGCAGGCCACCTGCTTCAGTGATTCCTAGGTGTAATGGTTGCTCAATTTGCCCTGCTAATTTTTGATACGCATGAACCGTCATAAATACATCTGATGCTTTCAAACTTACTTTAAACTCAGGATAATTTAAACGATCAAGAATATCGATATGTCTTAATGCCGATTCAACAATCGCATCCGGAGTTGGTTCACCATATTTCTTTTGCAAATCTTTTTCTAATGATCCAGCATTCACACCAATTCGAATTGGAATACCATGATCACGTGCACTATCAATCACCGATCGAACACGATCTTCTCGTCCGATATTGCCAGGATTTATTCGCAGACAATCAGCACCTAACTCAGCAACGCGCAAAGCAATTTTATAATCGAAGTGAATATCGGCAACTAAAGGAAGATTAACAAGCTTCTTAATCTTCCCAAATGCTTCTGCCGCATCCATAGAAGGTACAGAGACCCGAACAATATCAGCGCCAACACCTTGCAATGCCAGAATTTGAGCAACCGTTGCTTCAACATCACACGTTTCAGTATTGGTCATACTTTGTACAGCAATCGGTGCATCACCACCAATAGGCACATTACCCACCATGATTTGGCGTGATTTACGTCTGATAATAGGCGATGGCATAGACATTAAGAATCATCCTCTAATGTAAATTTAGCAACATCACCTTGCGTATGGGCTGCCAAATCAAATTCTTTATCGTTCACTTGGATGCTTACTGCTGATGCACGACCTAATGATACGTTTAGTGGTGTTTTACCTGAGAGCTCAAGACGAGTATTTGCCTTCATTAATTTATTTATCAACACTTGGCTATCAACATCAGATATTTTTACCCAACAATCTTCAGAAAATTGCAATGCAATATATGTTTCAGGAGGGACTTCAGCTACAGTAACTTCTGTTGCTAATACTTCATTAATACCTTCTTCTGCAATATTTGAAGCAGCTGTAGTCTCACTAGTAACAGCGTCATCGACTTCAGAAATGGAATTCGCATCTTCAGGAGATACTGCCATTTCAGTTTCCCTAGTCGCTTCAATAGGTGTGGTAATAGGTTCAACAACACTTTCATTAAATAAGTTATTAGTTATAGGCTCGATCTCTGATGAAGGATCACTGACTTCAAAATTAGAATCGGCCTCCATAAACAACCACTGCTGATATGCAAACCAAGTTGCAGTTAACAGAAAAACAATCAGTAATAACCGTCCCCAAGGGAGTTTTTTAGGTTCATCTATGCGAGCAACATTCGACAGCGTTGCTTCTGATGCAGATGACTTATATTCACGATTAAATGCCGCTAAGAACTCTTGCTCATCTAAGCCTAGAAGCTTAATGTAACTAGTAAAATAGCCTCTTGCATAAGCTCGACCGTGCAGTTTTTCCCACTGCCCCGCCTCTAAAGCATTAATATTTTCTTTCATTAATCGTAGTTGAGCTGAAACTTCGGCGATACTGAACTTTTTCTCTTCACGCGCCTTTTTTAGTCGCACTCCAACACTTAATGGTGCATCATCTATCTGTATTTCTTCATCGTTAACGTTGGCCATCTTTAGTATTGCCCTCTCTTAACTTGTTGCGCTTCATCAGAATCAGGAAAATTTGCTCTTAATAACAAACTATAACTTGCTACAGAATTTTGATCATTTAATTTATTTGCAATTTGAATTGCCGTAAATAGTGCTGAAGCTCCCCATGTCGCCACAGCTTTGTACCGCTGAATATAGGAATAAGCATTTTCATAATCAACATTTAAAAATCGTAGCTTTGCCATCTGCAACAATGACTTGCTCAATTGTGGCTCTAACTGCAACGCTTTAAGAAAGTAACTCTCTGCTAAAGTCTGATCTGGAATTCTATTTGCACACATTCCCGCATTTTCAAGAGCCTGAGCTTTATTTTGATATAAAGGATTTTTCAATGCTGCTAAGAAGTGCAATTCAGCCTTGTCATATTGTTCTTGCCCACACAAAAAAACACCATAATTATTATGTGCTGAGGAATACGTTGGGTCTCGCTGGACTGACTGTTTAAAATGATATTCAGCTTTATCCATTTCACCTAGATGTTGATACAACAAGGCAATGGTGTTGTGAGCGCTGGGTAGGTTCGGGTTTTGTTGCAATGCTTTTTCTAACTTCTCTAGTGCAATTGCATAATTTCCTCGTTGAAGGTAATTCAAGCCCAAACGTACATTGATCTCTGCCGCTTTAGGATCTGGCGCAATAGGTGTAGTAGGACGCGTTCCATTTACGCCTGTACACGCCACAAGCCAGAGACTAATAACGGTAATAATTATTCTTTTTGCGACTTTATTCATCATTGAAATGTCACCACTTTTGCTTCTGCTAATCGTTGAGTTCTTTTTGTTTTATCTTGTACTTCACCTGCCAGCTGTCCACATGCTGCCACAATATCATCACCACGCGTTTTCCGAATGGTTGCTACCAAACCAGTATCCGTTAATATTTTCTGGAATCGTGCAATAACAGGGCGAGATGAACAACGGTAATCAGTGCCCGGGAATGGATTAAACGGAATAAGGTTAATTTTAACGGGCAAGTCTTTCAATATGCGTATTAGATCTCTCGCATCTTGAGTTGAATCATTAATTCCTGCAAGCATCACATATTCAATTGTAATATGGCGGCGTTGCTGGACATCAACATAACGCTTACATACTTCCAATAAAACAGCGATTGGATACTTGTCATTGAGTGGAACAATCTCACTACGAACTTTATCATTTGCTGAATGCAGTGAGACAGCTAAACTAACGTGACAGTCCTCACGCAGCTTATCAATCATAGGTACCATACCTGAAGTACTTAATGTCACCCTGCGCCAAGAAATACCATAGGCCAAATCATCACGCATTAAGTTCATTGCTGAAATAACATTGTCGTAATTGGCTAAAGGTTCTCCCATTCCCATCATCACAACATTGGTAACGACTCGATTACCTTTAGGCTCTTTACCCAAGGCTTCATTAGCAAGCCAAAGCTGACCAATGATTTCACTTGCCGTTAAGTTACGGTTAAAACCTTGTTGTGCTGTCGAACAAAATGTACACGCGAGTGCGCAACCTACTTGAGATGAAACACATAGTGTTCCTCGACCGGCTTCTGGAATGTAAACAGTTTCAATCGAATTGCCACACGATAATCTAATAATCCATTTTCGAGTACCATCTTTAGAGATATGCTCTTGCAATATTTTGGGTGGCGTTACTTCGGCTGTTTCTTCTAGTTTTTGACGTAAGACTTTGCTCAAATTTGTCATTTCAGCAAAATCGACGACACGATACTGATGTATCCATTGCATTAATTGGCGCGCACGAAAGGGTTTTTCACCTATTTCGGCAAAAAAACCTTCCAGACCTTTTAAGTCTAATCCAAGTAGATTTGTGCGCGACATATTAACTACCTAATTCTTATCGAGTACGAGCGCAAAGTTGATCTTCTGTAAAGAAGTAAGCGATTTCACGTGTTGCACTTTCAGTTGAATCAGAACCGTGAACGGCATTTTCATCAATACTTTCAGCAAGATCAGCACGGATAGTGCCAGCATCAGCATCTGCTGGGTTTGTTGCACCCATCAAATCACGGTGTGTTAATACTGCATTTTCACCTTCTAAAACTTGAACCATTACAGGGCCAGAAGTCATAAAGCTTACCAATGCACCAAAGAACGGACGTTCGCTATGCTCAGCATAGAAACCTTCAGCTTGTTCTTGTGATAAATGAATCATGCGTGCTGCAACAATGCTTAGTCCAGCTTTTTCAAAACGAGCATAAATATTGCCAATTGCATTTTTTGCTACTGCGTCAGGTTTAATGATAGAAATTGTACGTTCAATCGCCATTGTAGGTCCCCATTTAGGAAGTTTAATAAAAATCGGAATATTCTACCATTATTAACCATAGTCTTAATGCTAATTCACTATCATTTTACGATAAATTCACTTTCTTTTTGGATTTCCGTTCTAAAACAATTAGTATCTAACTACTTCTATCCCTTTCAGCAGATAATCATATTCTTTATGAACACACCTTTTAAACGCATTGGCCTTTTCATTCGTAAAGATGATCCTGTTATGGAAAATGCTCTCGTTCAAGTAAGTGATTTCTTATTATCCAAATCACTTTCAGTGGTAGTTAATGAACCTCTAAACTTTTTAACTAATTTAGAGGTTGTTTCTATTAGTGATTTCCCCCAAAACTGTGATCTCACCATTGCTATTGGTGGTGATGGTACGTTGCTCTCTGCATCGCGAGCATTATCAGGAACCAACTTACCCATTGTAGGCATCAATATTGGCCGCTTAGGTTTTCTTGCCGATGTGACTCTTGCGAAGTTAGAACAACAACTATCAGAAATACTAAATGGTGATTACCGCGAAGACACGCGTTTTTTAATGCATGCCTCCGTTATTAATGGCGACAAACATCCTGTTGGAAAAGCCATGAATGATGTCGTTATTCATACTCACCAAAGCCTCCATATGATTGAGTTTGAAACGTATATCAATGGCCGGTTTCTTAATAGTCAACGGGCTGATGGACTTGTTATTGCAACGCCAACAGGCTCCACAGCTTATGCTATGTCAACCGGCGGCCCAATTCTTGATGTTAATCTAGATGCTTTGGTGCTGGCATCAATTTGTCCTCACACTTTGAGCAATCGACCTCTTGTTGTTGCAGCAAGTAGTATTATTGAAATTGTTTTAAGCGAAAATAATACAACATCGGCTATGGTGACATGTGATGGTAGACCCGGTCATATTTTACAACCCGGCGATACAGTACGAATTGAGCGCCATCCAAGTGATATCACCTTATTACATTTAGAAGATCATGATCATTATTCAATTTTACGAGCAAAACTTGAATGGGGACGTAAACTTACATGATTATAAGTTTGAGTGTTCGTCATCTCGCCGTTGTTGATGATATTGAGTTAAGTTTTACTCAAGGAATGACATCATTAACGGGAGAAACAGGTGCAGGTAAATCAATCTTAGTTGATGCTTTAGGCTTGGTGCTAGGTGATCGTGCAGACTCTAAAATGATTCGCCATGGTCAAGATCGAGCCGAAATTTCAGCTAGCTTTGATACTCACAAAAATAATGTATTGCAAAAGTGGTTAATCGAACAAGAGCTAGATGATGATGATCAATGTAATTTACGTCGCACGATTACTAAAGATGGTCGCTCTCGTGCTTATATTAATGGTCGAACCGTCCCTTTAGCTCAACTACGAGAAATCAGTGAACGAACCATTGATATTCATGGCCAACACGCACATCAATCATTAGTTAGACCCGAAACACAGCGTCAACTTTTAGATATGGTAGCTAAAACAAAACCTCTATTAGAAGAGCTATCTCAAGCTCATACGCTTTGGCAATCCTTACAACAACAACTCGATCTCATTCAACAACAAAGCCAAGAGCAGGCCGCTCGCTTTGATTTATTACAATATCAAGTACGAGAACTTGAACCTTTCGATCTAAGCGATGCAGGTGTCCAACAATTATTACGAGATCAACAACAACTGTCTCATGCATCAGAATTAATCAAAAGTGCTGAATCAGGTTTATATCAGATTTTTGACCAAGAACAAGGTGCTGCCTACAGTGTTATTTCTGGGATATTGTCTAATTTAGAGAAACAGCAAGATATTGAATCACAGTTTTCTAATATTGTAGAAACACTGAACTCAGCCATTATCCAGCTAGATGAATGTGGCACTGATTTGCGTCATTATTTAGATCAAACGGATAACGATCCTGCTCGGCTTAACGATATTGAAATACAATTAACAAATTTACATAACCTTGCCCGTAAACATCAAGTTGAGATTGAAGCACTTCCCACTCACTATCAAATACTTTGTGATGAATTAGCGACGCTCACCCATCTTGATGGCCACAATGAACAGTTGCAACAGCAACTTTTAGACCAAGAAAACATTTGCCGAAAATTATGTAACAAAATAAGTGACAAACGTCAGAAAACGGCACGCCCACTTGCAAAAGAAATTACCGCATCAATTCAAGAATTAGCGATACCAAATGGTTTGATTGAATTTGTTATTTCACCGATGGTCAATAACCATTTTAATGAAACCGGTGCTGATCAAATCCAGATTTTAGTAAGCACCAACCCTGGTCAAGATGCAGGCGAACTAGGAAAAGTTGCATCAGGTGGTGAACTAGCTCGTATTAGCTTGGCCATTCAGGTTGTTACAGCAGGAACAAAAAGTGTTCCCACTCTTGTGTTTGATGAGGTTGATGTGGGTATTGGTGGTGGAATTGCTGAAATTGTTGGCAAACATCTCCGTCAACTCGCTAGCACTCAGCAAGTTATTTGTATTACACATTTACCGCAAGTTGCGGCTCAGGCACACCAACAACTTCAAGTAAGAAAACAACATTCTGCTGATAGTACGCATATTGATGTTATTGAATTAAGTAAAGAACAACGGATTGAAGAAATTGCCCGCATGTTAGGCGGTGTAAACCTGACTGAAAAAACACGATTACATGCTGAAGAGATGTTGACTCAAGTATAGAGTCACTTTGTAGGTCGCGGTTTCAACCCGACACTCGCAGCTTTAAACCATGTTGGACTGAAGATCCAACCTACAACTTTTTGTAGGTTGCGGTTTCAACCCGACACTCGCGGCCTCAAACCATGTTGGACTGAAGATCCAACCTTGTATATTAAACATGTCTCTAAAAACACAGGACCATTTAACCCAAAACTATTATAGTAAGAACTGATTTTCTGGGGAAGCCGTTCCAACCTTAAGCCTTGAGCTTGTATGTAGATTGGCTCCCCACCCTCGTCATCCATGCCGCGGAGTATCTTAGACCTGTAAGCTCGCGCTTCTGAGTCTGTATTCACAAGGACGGTAGATGAAGTGTCAGGGTTGGGAAACCAGTGATCATTATAAACTTAAATATGAGATAAAAAATGAATACTATTGGAATTGATGTCGGTTGTAAGGAATTAGTGATTGTCGTCATGGTGAATGGCAAGGCGCGTAACGCTCACTCTTTTGATAATACCCCCTCGGGTCATCAAGAAATCATCCGCTCTTTAACAAAACTTAAAGGAGAAACAAAGGTTTGCATCGAGGCAACAGGTGTCTATCACTTTGATTTAGCCGTTGCTCTTAGTCGAGCTAATGATATTGAGGTGATGGTTATTAATCCTAAAGCGGCACACAACTTTTTCAAAGTATTAATGACACGCAGCAAAACCGATGCGATTGATGCTGAGAATTTAGCGATTTATGCCCAAAGAATGCCATTTGTAGCCTGGGAACGCCCCGCTGATGAATATATCTGTTTACGGGTTATGTCACGCCGTATCGCGGCTCTAAGTAAGCAAAAAACACAAGCTAAAAATCAGCGTCATGCCTTAGAGTCAACGATAGAAACACCAATACTAGTCATTGAGCAAGCGGAAGAACTCATTCGTTTCTTAGACGGGCAAATTGACACTTTGCGAGACAGTGCGCTTACACTCATTCAGCAGCAGGATGAGTTGAAGACAGCATATATTCTCATCACCGGAATCAAGGGCATTGCACATGCATCGGCCATACAAATACTGAGTGAACTGATGATATTGCCTAAGGATATGACGGCACGACAGTGGGTTGCCCACGCGGGGCTAGATCCAAGAATATTTGATTCAGGCAGTAGCGTGTCTAAAAAGCCACGGATCAGTAAGGTAGGGAATAAATATATTCGCCAGGCCTTGTATATGCCAGCATTAGTTGCAAGTCGCTTCGAGCCAAACATTAAAGGCTATTACCATCACTTGATTGATGATAACGACTTAAAAAAAGTACAAGCGGTCTGTGCTGTGATGCGTAAATTATTACACGCCATTCATGGCATGTTACGGACTAATAAAGAATTTGATGGGGCTCGTTTTTATACCTTACCTATCGTTACAGATTCATAAAAAATAGGAATATTTGTAAATTAGCACTTGTGTTTTAATAGAGTATCTACAACTTTTTGTAGGTCGCGGTTTCAACCCGACACTCGCGGCCTTAAACCATGTTGGACTGAAGATCCAACCCACAACTTTTTGTAGGTCGCGGTTTCAACCCGACACTCGCGGCCTTAAACCATGTTGGACTAAAGATCCAACCTACAACTTTTTGTAGGTTGCGGTTTCAACCCGACACTCGCGGCTTTAAACCATGTTGGACTAAAGATCCAACCCACAACTTTTTGTAGGTCGCGGTTTCAACCCGACACACGCGGCCTTAAACCATGTTGGACTGAAGATCCAACCCACAACTTTTTGTAGGTCGCGGTTTCAACCCGACACTCGCGGCCTTAAACCATGTTGGACTAAAGATCCAACCCACAACTTTTTGTAGGTTGCGGTTTCAACCCGACACACGCGGCCTTAAACCATGTTGGACTAAAGATCCAACCCACAACTTTTTGTAGGTTGCGGTTTCAACCCGACACACGCGGCCTTAAACCATGTTGGACTGAAGATCCAACCTACAACTTTTTGTAGGTCGCGGTTTCAACCCGACACACGCGACCTTAAACCATGTTGGACTGAAGATCCAACCTACAACTTTTTGTAGGTCGCGGTTTCAACCCGACACACGCGGCTTTAAACCATGTTGGACTAAAGATCCAACCTACAACTTTTTGTAGGTCGCGGTTTCAACCCGACACACGCGGCTTTAAACCATGTTGGACTAAAGATCCAACCCACAACTTTTTGTAGGTCGCGGTTTCAACCCGACACTCGCAGTCTTAAACCATGTGCGACTAAAGTCACACCTACATTGTGGGGGAAAATAGAGTAATTACTGAAAATAACTACGCAGATTGGCAATGACGACAAATACCATAGATATATAAACTATGATCGGTCATTTCAAACCCTTTTTCTGTTGCAATCGCACGTTGCCGCTGTTCAATCACATCATCTACAAACTCTTCAATTCGATTACAGCGAACACACAATAAATGATCGTGATGAGTGCCATCTTCAAGCTCAAACACAGCATGACCACCATCAATACTAAGACGAGATACTAGACCTGCCCCTTCAAACTGGGTCAACACGCGATAGACTGTCGCTAGGCCAATTTCCTCACCCATTTCTAATAAAGCCTTATAAACATCTTCCGCACTCATATGCCTTTGTTCACTAGATTCTAAAATCTCCAATACTTTTAAGCGTGGTAATGTCACTTTCAGACCCACTTTTCTTAAATCTTGGCTTTCCATTGTGATTGTGCCTCGTCGAAACAGCGTGATTAGCGTATCATCGCAGCTTGGTAAATAAATTAGTGATAGTTAATATAAATGAAAACCTTTCTCATTTACACCTTTTCCGTCTTAATTCTTGTTTTGAGCGGTTGTAATAAAGACAAAATCCCTGGCGTTTATCGCATCGATATCCAGCAAGGTAACGCTGTTAGTCAAGAAATGCTCAACAAACTCAAGCCGGATATGACTAAAAACCAAGTCGCTTATGTCCTTGGAACCCCTCTTCTTATTGATACATTCCATCCTAACCGCTGGGACTATATCTATAGTTTTCATCCGGGTAACGGACAACGTGAACAGCGCAGATTGACCGTCTATTTCAATGATGATGAAAAGCTAAGTCATATAGAAGGTGATACTCGCATTGTTGCGCGTGAAGACTTGCCGCAAACAGAACGAAAAGATCGTAATGTCGTCGTCCCTTTAAATGAAAAGAAAACAGGTCTACTTCAAGGTTTGTTAAATTCTGTCGGTCTTTCTGATGATCAACCTGACACGATTGTTTCAGATGAAAATAAATCAGATACAGCTACGACAACTGAAGAGAAAACAGATAAATAAAGTCAAAGTCATAAGATCATGAGTCGTTTTCTTAACGATCTCTGAAACATTAAAGGGTAACATCCCTGACCAATCCCCACGAAATAGATAATAAAAACAATCAACTAATTCAAAATAAAAGGAACTTTCACCGCACTTAATGATCTGATCAGTTACTAGACATAACAGAGCAGAAAACACGATGAAAGCAACTACCATTTTGAACCAACTTCTACTTGAAGTCACGCCAACAATGCATAAAGTTAGACGCACTAGTCTAAATGCGATGGTCACCAGCTTAATGTCAGGTGCACAGTGCTCTGTTACGGGTTTAGGGCGTAACATTGACAGTAAAACAAGTGAAAAACATCAAATAAAACGGAGTATGCGATTGTGTAGTAATCCTCACTTGCACAATGAAATAGGTACCATTTATTCTCTTATGGCTAACCGCTTAATCGGCCATCAGCAGCACCCTATTATATTGGTTGATTGGTCTGATTTAGATCCTCGTAAACAACATTTTCTATTACGTGCCTCGGTTGCAGTTGAAGGTCGGTCATTGACCGTACTTGAACAGGTTTATCCACTTTCAGAAAAAGAAAAGCCTGCCGTACACAAAGCCTTTATGACCAAACTAAAATCAATGTTACCGCCGACATGTAAACCTATTATTGTGAGCGATGCGGGTTTCCGTGTGCCTTGGTTTGAATTGATAGACTCATTATGTTGGGATTTTGTGGGCCGGGTTCGAAACAGAACTTATTGCCAGCATAAGCTGTGTGATGAATGGACACCTGTTAAGTCATTGTATAAACAGGCAACATTACAGGCTAAAACGCTAGGCTCATATAAATTAAGGCGTAAAAACCCGCTCAGCTGTCACCTTGTTATCTATAAAGGCAAAGCCAAGGGACGACATCACCTGACGGCAACGAGTGAAAAAATACGAGAGGGCAAGCCCTCACGTGTGCATGCAAACCGTGAGAAAGAGCCTTGGCTGTTAGCTACATCATTAACCACTAAAACAGCACAACAAGCCAAAAAAATTGTTAAAATTTACCAGACAAGAATGCAAATAGAAGAAAGTTTTAGAGACTTAAAAACAGGGCTCAACTTTAATGACAGTAATACGCGAACATTAGCGTATTTATCGACGTTATTGCTACTTAACCTGCTGGCTCAGTATGTCTTATTTTTGCTAGGGATGGCGGTTAAATTTAGTCAACAACATCTTAGATATCAAGCTAACTCACTAAAAACAAGAACCGTGCTATCCTATCAATTCATTGGGTTAAGAGCATTTAAAGACCGATATTTAAAGCTACTGAAGCGTGATTGGCAAGCAGCTATGTGTAAAATACAGTTGTTGATGCAGGAGCCGCTTAATGTTTGATGGCCTCAAATTTCGTGGGGATCCCTCAGGTAACATCCCCTCGTATCATCCCAACTGTATCAATTATTAACTATCAAACTAGCTTTTAGTCGATACTATCCAGTGGCAATTGGATAAGGAGATAGTGATATTGAGCGTCCCCATAAATTTTAAAATTTGCAAAAAAGTTTAGTGCCTATCTCCTATTTTAACTTCATAAAATGCGAACAGTATCTGGTGCAAAGTCTGACTTTAGCACGAATAGTTACGAGGATGCATAGAAGATGAAATTATCCAACTTTTCCAAGAGAACTTATCAGGAGAACTAAAATGAAATTTGTTGGAGTTGATATATCTAAGGCTGTTTTTGATGTTGCAGTATTAGAAGAACAAGCCTATAGCGACAAGCAATTTAAAAATAACACTGACGGTTTTATTCGTTTAATGAGCTGGTTAAAACCAAGTAAAACAAGCACTGTATTTTGTCTTGAGGCGACAGGAGTATATAGCTTGAGTTTGGCTAAATTTTTGCACGCAAACAAACAAAAAGTGATATTAGTAAACCCGATTAAAACTCACGCTTTTTGTAAAATGGAGATGTCTAGAAATAAAACTGACAAGGCTGATGCACAAAGTATATCTCGTTATGTTCAGCATATCTGTGACAAAGGAGAACTGGAGGAAAGCCTGTTTATACCTAAAGATAAGGACTTTGAAGATCTGCAGTTTCTAGTCACAAGGTTGGCGCAATTAGATAAAAACAAATCTCAAGAAAATAACCGTCTAAAGGTTAGTCAGGTTCAGGGCGCCACCCAATCTATTAAGAAAATGCTTAAGTATATCCAAAAAGAAATCACCCTGATTAAAAGCCAAATAAGTACTATCGTGAGTAAAAATAAAACCCTAAGCAAGCAGGTGGAGCTACTCACCAGCATTAATGGAATTGGAGATCTTACCGCATGGTCAATTTTGGCATACCTTGGCGATATTAGCTTGTTTAATAATTCTAAACAGGTCAGCAGCTATGCTGGGCTTAACCCAAGAATTGAGCAATCTGGAAGCAGTATTCATAAATCAAGTTTGTCTAAAATGGGCAATGCAAGACTAAGAAAATCGTTATATATGCCCGCAATAGTAGCCATGAAGCATAACCCCTTGATGACAAATTTATATAGCAGATTATTAAGCAAAGGCAAGCCTAAAAAACTGGCCATAGTGGCTGTGATGAGGAAATTACTTGTGATTGCCTATGGCGTACTCAAATCAGAAAAACCGTTTGATGTGGGTTATGCAAAATAGGGAAATATTACTTGATTTTTAAGACAGTATCTTTAATTTGTCTAATTTGTAGGTCGCGGTTTCAACCCGACACACGCGGCCTCAAACCATGTTGGACTGAAGATCCAACCTACAAAAGGCAGGCACACCTACACTGTAGGAGGGGCTTCAGCCCCGAATGGACTTTTGTGAAAATGACAAGCTTTGTTAAATCAACGGCACTTTCATTGATTATGGCTATAAATCAGGTATTAACCACTTCAAATGCGCCGGTTTCCGAGTTAAAGCACAGTAAATCTCCAGTGGGTATATCAAAATACCAGCCATGGAGAGTCAACGTTCCCTTGTCTATCCGCTCTCGAATACAAGAAAAGGTCATTAAGTTCGCCAAAGACTCCAAAATAGCACGTTGTTCACATGCTTTAATCTGAACTTCTGGTGATGCATTAGAAAGCTTATCATTTACCCATTTCTTTGCTGATGCAGCAATAGAAACCCAAGAATGAATAAATTGCGACTGTGCACTACCGTCATCATCCCATAATGCTTTAATCCCACCACAGCCCGCATGACCCATCACGATAATATTTTCGACTTCTAGGCTATTTACCGCAAATTCTAATGCCGCACTCGTTCCATGATAGTGACCATCATTTTCACTGGGTGGCACAAGGTTAGCTACATTACGAATTGTGAATAAATCACCCGGATCACAATCTGTCAAAATAGCAGGGTCAACCCGAGAGTCACAACATGCCACCATCAGTGTTTTTGCAGGCTGACCATTTTTCATGCTCTCATAAAGTTCACTATCATTTCCAAAATATTGCTTATGAAAACGTTTAAAACCATCTAATAATTTTGCTGTACTCGCCATGCCAATATTATCTCAAAAACTGTAAAAAAGGGTTCGTCATCAACTCATGAGATAACGTTGTAACGGGACCATGACCACTATGTACTCGCAACTCTCCTGGCAAGGTCATTAATCTTTTTAAACTTTCCTGCATCAATACGTGATCTCCCATCGGTAGATCTGTTCTACCGACGCTACCTTTAAACAAGGTATCTCCCACAAAAATATTTTGGTCATCATAATAACAGCCTTGTCCTGGTGTATGACCCGGTGTTGAAATAAAAGTCAGTAAACTATCACCAATTTCAATTTTATCACCATCATCTAATAATTTATCTATGCGTCCACAAGGGCGGTTCATATGTGGAGCACCAAACCAGCTTCCTTGCTCAGGCAAGGTATCAAATAAAGGCTGCTCTAATCGAGGCAGATAAGTAGTTACATCAAACTCAGCCTGCAATGATACTAAAGAGCCAGCATGATCAATATGACCATGAGTCAATAATAGTGTTGTTATGTCTGGCCGAGGGGAAATGGCTTGTAAATTATGGAGTAGATCATCACTTTCTCCAGTATCAATAATGACACATTGTCCCGTTGATTCATCTTTCAGTAAATAAGTATTCACTTGAAAGGCACCCACCGTAAAGCATAGAACTTCCATACGATTAAACTATTCCCATATTGCTTGGTAATAAAAATAAACTCTCACCACAGAAGCACACAACTCACAACTCACAACTTTCGTCATTCTCGAGTGTTTGTATCGAGAATCTAGTGTTTTAGCAGTTCCCAGCTAACAACATGCTGGGATGGGATGACGAATGAAAAAAATGTGCAACTTGAATGATTACGAGTATATACCGTAAATTTAAATATTTTCGGTCCGAATATAATCTCGTCTCATAACTTTCAGCAAGACTTAGCTTTACTTATTAGCCTCATACCATTTTTTACTTGTTGCTCTAGCAGTAACGGTATTCGCTTCAAACCATTTCTTCTTCGCACTCTTTTGGCGGATTAATGCAAGGTTAGCTTCATGCCATTTTTTCTTACTATCGGCATAAGGATTAGCAATGGTATTAGCTTCATACCAATGAGATGTTTTCTGACTAATTCGCGTCGCTTCCAAATTAGCTTCAAACCATTTCTTCTTAATATCCACATGGGCATTTATATTGGCTTCATACCAAGGAGTAGATCCTAGCTCTACACTTTCTTGCTGATTGGCTTCATACCACTTAGCTTGGTTCTCACGCGCAGCCTCAAGGTTCGCTTCATACCATTTTTTCTTAATATCAGCATGAGGTCCTGAATATTGATTCGCTTCATACCAAGGAACAGCCGCTTTATTTGCGTCATACCACTTTTTACGATTTTCACGAACATCAGCAACAGCGGCCTTTAAATTAGCTTCATACCACTTTTCTTTAGTGCTTAAATGTTCAACTAAATTGGCATCATACCAAGCCGTGCCACCGACACTAGAATGAGGTGCATTAGCATCATACCAATGTGTAGAACTTTCTTTTACAGGAGTTTCGCTAGCTTGATACCATTTTTTACGGCTCTCTCTTGCCGTGGCTAAATTAGCTTCATACCACTTTGCTTTAATATCTAAAGTACTCATAACAGACTCCTCAATAATTCTTTTAATTATGCTTAACTTGATACTACATGAATCTAAGAACAATTCACAAGGCTTTTAACCCTTTTTCTTTTAATAATGATAACGACACTGAGTAATTAGTAATCCCTTATCATCAACCTTGTAGACTAAACGATGTACCTTATCTATTCGTTTCGAGTAGAACCCTGAAAGTTCGTGTTTTAATGGTTCAGGGCTGCCAAGACTAGACAGCAGATCACGCTTAATGTCTTTTATCAATGAATTGATTCTCTCCACTTTCTTTTTATCTTTTTTTTGCCAATACAAATAATCATTCCAGCCATTACTAGACCAAGACAAAATCATTCTTCAATAAGCTCTCTAGCCAAGATGTTGCCCGCCTCAATTTCTGCGATTGACTCCCTAACCTTTGAGCATTTTTAGGGCTTGCCATCAAATAGGCTGTTTCTTCGTATGAGTGAAAGTCATCTAAGCTTATTAAAACGGCAGAACTACCATTTTGCCGTGTAATTAACATAGGCTTATGGTCGCTATTTACTTTATCCATCGTGCTAGATAAATTGGCTCTAAAAGCTGAATAACTTAATGTATCCATAGTGACACCTTCCTAGTTGAAAACAATGTACTTACTATAGGACAGGTGCAAGTTTAAGTACATTGTTTATTCTCAAGCCTGCATCACTCACAAAAAGGTGTCAGATACTGTCTTGAAAATCAATGTCTTTTTAAATCACGATAAAAATTTTCGTGCGTTTCGTGATTGATTAAAGTTAAAACAAGCTCGCCTTCCCAATATTCATAAGCAAGCAAGTAAAGCTGACCATTATGTTTATATTTGAAGACTTGAACACCGGCTAAGTCGCCAAGTTTCATTTCACCAATAGATGGATCTAAAATAACTTGCTGAACAGCTTCATCAAGTGCCGATTTTTCTTGCTTGTGCATTTTTTTCACATGGCGCTTAAACAGGCCCGTTTGTTTAACTATCATCCAAATTCATATTCAGATACATCACCCGCCTTGCTTTCCTCGATACTGTAGTGGTTCATTAAATCAGGACACCAACTTAGGTGGTAAAATCCACCGTAACGAGGTGTTTAATGACAACAAAACGAAGAGAGTTCAGTCCTGAGTTTAAACGCGAAGCAGCCCAATTGGTGCTTGACCAATCCTACAGTATTTCACAAGCTAGTGAATCATTAGGGGTTGGTCCAACAGCATTAAGACGCTGGGTTAAGCAATTAACGCAAGAACGACACGGGTTCACGCCTAAATCGAAAGCCTTGACGAAGGAACAGCAGCAGATCCAAACACTTGAAAAACGCATTAAACGACTAGAGCTGGAGAAGAAAATATTGAAAAAGGCTACCGCTCTCTTAATGTCGGACGAGATGCTACGCTAGCACTTATTTCCAATTTAAGGGAGCTTGCATCAGTCAAAATGGTGTGTATCTTATTTAATATCAACAGGTCACGTTATTACGCTCACTGCCAAAAAGAAAAAGCGATTGATATTGACCGTCTCCAATTACGGGCGAAGGTGAGTGAATGCCACCGATTGAGCCGTGGTGCAGCAGGTAGTCGTTCACTTGTTGCCATGATGGCTATCCAAGGAATCAAGATTGGTCGGTTTAAGGTGAGACGATTAATGGTAGAGGCTCAGGTAATAAGTAAACAGCCGGGTAAACATAAATACAAAATCGCTTTAGATGAACGTTTAGATATAGCCAATAAACTTGATCGGAATTTTACAACGCAACAAGCCAACCGTGTTTGGTGTGGAGATATTACGTATATATGGGCAGGTGGTCGTTGGATTTATTTGGCTGTCATTCTTGATCTTTATACTCGGCGAATTGTGGGCTGGTCATTATCTGACAAGCCCAATGCAACGCTTGTCATTAATGCACTTGAACATGCTTATCAACAGCGTGGCAAGCCTGAAGGGCTATTATTCCATTCAGATCAGGGTAGTCAATATACCAGCCTACGGTTTAGACAACAGCTCTGGCGTTATCAAATTCACCAAAGTATGAGTCGACGTGGTAACTGCTGGGATAACGCACCGATGGAACGTGTTTTTAGAAGTTTAAAAACAGAATGGATACCATCAACGGGGTATTTGAGTTTAAAACAAGCTAAATTAGATATTGGCCGTTATTTGATGAGGTATTATAATTATCAAAGACCCCATTCTTTTAATCATGGTTTGCCTCCAGCTATTGCTGAAGAAAAAACCTTTTCTAGTGTCCTGAATTAGTGGACCACTACAATACCAACTAAAACACCTTTAATAAAGCCTAACGGTAGATCTGGGTTTTCATCGGCGATCTTGCCAATTCTTGCCCAATACTCAATTTGTTTAGGCGCGCTACGGTGCTGTGCTTTGCCATTCGTAACAGCGTCATTAATAAGTTCTTCAGATAATTTAATTGCTTTTGCCATATTACATACCTTTAAAAGTTGATACTTATTATACGCTAAAGGTTTCATAGTATAACCTTTAATATACATATCAATTTAAAATAGATGTCAAAAACAGGCGCCAGGCAAAAGGCAAGACCTGGCACCCTATACTACTTTTCTCCTTCTCCCTCAAGGAGAAGGCTGGGATGAGGGGAAGTCACAATTTAAAGGGAAGCGTTCTATTTGTTTCCATTTGTTTCATCAATTATCTTTTTTGCTAGTGACTGCTCATACTCGTTAACCTTCTGATTGAAGAATTGATAAATCCTATTCATATCAGTGTTCAACTTAATTGAGTTGAAGCCCGGATCATCATTATCCAATGGAACATTACCAATAAGAACTTCTAATACAGCATTAGCCTGTCTATCATCTTTATCATCAATTAATTTAATGGCTGCCAACACATCTGAAATAGTGTAGCCGTGATCTTTAATTAAAATCATGATATCAAACAGATCTCTTGACTTTACCCTATCAAGAAGTACAACTGCTTTTGACTCAAAAAGACCGTTCAGATCTAATATTTGAAAAGCGTAACTAGGAATGCTTATTTTAGGAGAATCCTTGAAGTGCTCCGTTCGGCTCTCCCCTCCCTTACCCATAACGCTGAAGCTGACTTTCACTCCATCAATTAAGTACTCTCTAATAAAACCCTCAATATCGTAACCATTAATCCTTGCTTGTGATATTTGAGCTGAACTAAGCGTGCTGGTAACTTGATGGCCGTTTAACTTGAGACTTCTAATTAAACTGTTTAAATCTCTACTTGGAAGACTTTCTTGAAAATAGAAAAAATCAAGATCTTCACTCAGTCTATGTCCAATCAATAAAGTTAAAGCGGTGCCCCCCATTAAGGTTGCATTTGTTACTCTCATATCATCACGACTAGCAAGCAAGTTAAACAATGCCTTAGTAGCCTGAGGAAGGAAGTTAAGATTTAACGGCGCATTAATCATTCAGCGCGCCACAAATATTTGAATACTGTCTTGCTGCTATTTTAAAAACAAGCGCATCATTTATTCTTTTAAGTTGTGCACCAACTCGGGTAACGCCAAAACTAACAATACATCGAGTAATATCTTCAACATCACATCCCTCAAGAACCCTCAAAATAAAGGTATCTTGATTTATATTAATGTTACTCCAATCATAAGCAGAGCTCATTCCTAGCGCTACCGATAATGGGATCACTCTATTATTCATTAACTTATTCCTTTGGTACTTAGTAGCTTGCTTGCATTTATTGGAACAGTATTTAGCTATCTTAATTCCTGAAAATGGCTCACGACAAGATAAGCACAATTTATTGCTTACCTTTCTTCTCAAAGAGAGCTTCAACCCTGTATTCATAGTGCCTACCCTTAAATAACGGTTTAATTGTCACGCTATAACGCTTACGTGTCAACTTCTAGACGTCACCAATATGGCATGATCAATTATGGGGAAGTAAAAATTGATAAATATTATTTTGCACTCTTTAATCGTTTTGAGAAAATGGCTGCTTATTGATCATGACAAAAGGCAAGATCTTGTATCTGACACCTTTTTTCGTTAATCACACTCTGACCCTAATTATTCGCTTTATTAAGGTGAATTCACGTTCCAAGTGCAACAGTTTTAGTTTTAAACAACACTTCGTAAGGTGTTCTGAAGTTTAAACATTTTCGTGGCCGATGATTTAATTTCTCAACAGCTTGAACAATTATATCATCACCAATCTGATGAAAGTTACACCCTTTTGGAAAAAAACGCCTTAATAAACCATTGGTATTTTCATTAAGACCTCGCTGCCATGGTGAATGTGGATCGGCAAAATAGACTTTGCTTTTAGTCGCCTTTTCCAGCGTTTTAAATCGAGCAAATTCACTGCCATTATCAACCGTAAATGTTTTGATTAAAGCAGGATTTATAGCCTCAAATAAAGAGGAACTTACAGTCATGAATGTATCTGATAGTTTGTTATCTAATTTCCCTGCAACTAAATATCGACTCTTTCGCTCAACGTGCGTGGCTAATCCTCCTTTGGATTTCCCACCTTCCATTGAGTCACTTTCCCAATCACCAAAACGAACCTTGTCAGCCACAACTTTAGGTCTTTTATGAATAGATATACGACCTTCAAATAATCTCCGTCTTACGCTGCGACGTTGTTTTCGGCGGCGTTTATGGTGTCTAATCAATGATAGATAAAGCACACCACCTTGCAAGGAATCAGCAACAACCCATCGGTAAATTGTTTCGTGGCTGATCTGCATTTTAGTGCTTCTATACTCTCGCTTTAGTCGACCAGAAATAATTTCAGGTGACAAGCCTGCTTTAATATTGTTAATGACTAAATCATATAATGGAAGGTGTGATTTTCTTTTCTCACAGGTAGGCTGAGATTTACGTTCATCGGCGTATTGCTGCGCCCAATCATGCCAATAATGACTATGGTTTCCTTTGTTTCTCCTGACTTCTCGATTAATTGTACTCGGCGAACGATTAATTCGTTCAGCCATTAGGCGCATTGAAAATTTAGCCATGTGCATATGGGCTATCTTAAATCGCTCATCTGCGGTTAAATGGGTGTAAGACATCGTGGGTTCCTAAGTGATTAAATTGTGGTAATTTAAATCTATCAGGTTCTTACGATGTCTGCTTTTTTAACTTAGGTGTTGCACTTGGGAGTTGAATTCACCTAAGCTAGTTTTTGCAAGTGATGAAAATCTTGAATTAAGTTAATTTCACTTTGCTCTGAGATTTGAGCTTTATACAAGTCCCATCTATCTTGAAGATTCAGCCAAAAACTAGGCGATACAGAAAAAAACTTGCCTAAACGCAGTGCCGTGCTTGGCGTTATTCCTCTTTTCTGATTAACCAGCTCATTCACTCTTTGATAGGGAACGCGTATGGCATCAGCAAGCTCTTTTTGACTAATGGCCATAGGTATAAGAAATTCTTCTCGCAGCATTTCGCCTGGATGTGTTGGTTCTCGGTGGGTTGGTATACGAATCATAAATCACCTCTAATGATAATCAGTTATCTCGACATTGTGAGGACCTGAATCACCCCACATAAAACAAATACGATATTGATCATTGATGCGAATACTAAATTTACCCTGTCGATTTCCAGAAAGGCTTTCCAATCGATTGCCAGGTGGCACCATTAACTCTTCAATAGTTGTTACCGAATCTAATTGATCAAACTTTCTAACGGCTACTCGCCATACAATTTGTGAGCAAGCTTTTCTGGCTGCCTTCGAGTTCACCCCATTAAATATATCTTCACTGGCTTGCTCTTTAAATGACACTATCATGATAACATCATAACACGGTTACCATGCTAACGTAAGCATCCCTCATGCAGGCAATTCAATCTTGAGTCAAACCCATTAACTATCTGCATTAATCACACTCTGACCCTAATTATTTCGAGTTCGAGAAGACCGTGTTTGGCGCGGCGGCTCGTGGTTCCAATTACTCTTGCGTCCAGTCTTCAATATGAAGACCGACTACGCGTTTAAATTCTCTAGTATTATTCGTCACTAGAACACAATCACTTGCAATAGCGTGTCCTGCTATTGACGTATCATTAGCACTAATCGGTGTACCTTTGTCGCTCAAGTCTTTTTTTACTATTGTGGTAGCTTCAACGGATGCTTGATCCCATGCCAAAACACTATCAATTCGCGCCATAAATTCATCAACGATAATAGTGTGTTTCGGTGATGCTTTTTTACCTATTGCACCAAAACGCATTTCTGCGTAAGTGATAGCTGAAACAACAATTCTATCTTTATTCTCTACATGAGCCTGTAGCACTTTCAATAAATGTAATGGACGCTCACGCATAATAAAAGAACAAATATTAGTATCTAACATGTAGGTTCTTTTCAAAGTACAAGCCTATCTTCTTCAACTACATTTGAGCGTTCAACCATGAAGTCGCTATCTGCTTTATCTACATCAGAAAAGCTCGCCCATGACTTACGTTTAGGCGTTAAAACAATTGAATCACCATCGCGTGTTATTTCAACTTCGTTAATGCCATCAAACTCTAAATCCTTTGGAATTCGTACCGCTTGGCTTTTGCCATTGATAAATAATGATGCTGTAGCCATATTTAAAAACCTTGTATATGCTGCGTATATGATTATCTTACTTTAACCTGTGTATATGTCAAGCATATACACATTAATGACCTGTCGTATTTATAATAACTTATATCCGTTTTGGCTGTAATTAAAATCAATAATGCCCATTTAGCCCTTACATCCAAGGCCTTTTAAAATCAATCGAGTCTGACGCTATTGGTTCATTATTCATGCTGACCCTAATTAGCAGTTTATCGATGCGTAGAAATATACTCTTGCAACGCTTCGTCCATACGTGTTTGCCAGCCACGTCCTGAACGCCTAAAGTATTCTGTCACATCACGTGATAACCGAATAGTAATACGTTCTTTTGTGACTTCAGCCAATGGTCTTCCAACTCGACGTAAGTTTGAGACTTCGGCCTCTGTTAGTTCATGGGTATCTGGATCAGCTGCAATCCCAGCATTAATAGCGAACTCTTCTTCTTCACTTGGCAACTCAAACCGACGACCTGACTTAGATTTTATTTGCATAATTTTTTACCTCACGTTTATTTTCTTTGCGTAGACTAATAATACGACGCACATTATTTCGATCAGTATAAATAACGTAGTACACTCTGTTAGCAATGGGTACGTAACCAATCATCCGTGCTTCGTTATAGTCATTTCGATTATCTTGCGCAGCTAATAAGTAATCCCATTCCAGTTCAATAGCATCTGCTAACGACACACCGTGTTTATCTTAATTAATCACACTCTGACCCTAATTATCCTGCTAATTATTTTCACTCGCACTTGCTGTAGGCTTGTTGTAATGGTTTATTGTGAGCATACATTGCAAGACCTGAAGATATTGCATCGCAACCTTTACCTTCTGGCCTAAGGAATACAGATGCTGAAATCAAATCTTCATACATTTTCAATTCAGGTCGCGTAACGACATAATCCAGAGCCCAATCTTCAAATTCTTTTACTTTAGTTTGCTCTCCACTCTCAATACTGGCATATAACATAGAGCGCATTGCAATTTGCTCTGCATAAGATTTGGTGTATAGGTTACTTAACGCGATTTGTAAATAAGGACCTCGAGCATTTTTATTGTATAAAAAATCATACAAATCTGCTTGGGCTCGTGCCGTGTTAATCATAAATAATGTCACCCCAACAGCAAAGCTAACCGCAGCAACTTGGGTTAACCTCATCATTGCCAAGCTAAGGTTCGGCATCACTGTCTTTGTTTGATGCCTCAACACCAAATACAGCAGAAACAGCCACACAAACCAATGCAGTGATGAAATGTAAAAAGGGAGCTCTACTTGAGTATGTAGACTAATTGGTAATAACATCGCAGCATAAGCACCGCCTCGCTGAAAGCCACAATAATATAAAGCAAGCCCCATTCCGACTACAAAGGTAATAATGCCAAGCAATGCAGGTAATCCAGCTTCAATCATCCAAAACAAGGTCTCATTATGTGGATGATTGACCGATTGTGGCAGTACAGTCTCTGAGTGCCTAGAAAAAAAGTCAGAGGCCTGTACATTCCATGCCCTCAAAAAACCACCAATACCATAACCATAAACGGGTTCTTTAGCGACCAACTCCATGCCAATGGTGTACATAGAAATACGTGCCGTTGAATATGATTTTTCTGTCAATTGTGCTGTCTTGTCCAGTGTTCGGTGCAAACCCGCTTGACCCGCAACAAAACTGCCACAACTAGCAATCAATAAGACCGTCAATAATACCTTGTGTGAACGTAGTTGCCGAAACCTGCTCCCAACAATAAGTGGAATACCTAGTAATAGTGATAACAAACCAATGCGAGAACCAGAAGCAACCACCACATAGATGGCGAGTGTAAAGGCAATAATGACTATTGATTTAACAGCAAGGCTAGCAAACCTAAAACTAGGTCGACTAATCAAATATAAACTAATAATTAAGCCTGTCGCTAAAAAACTTGCCTGAACATTAATCTGCTGAAACATCCCACGAGGAACCAAATCACTGTTTGGTGGAAAATAGGATGACAAATAACTTGGCGCAACAATCTGCATCGTTCCCAATAAGGCATGACAAGCGGTTGCAATGACTAAGATGAACAATATTTGATCAATTGCTTTTTGTTTAGGTCGAAACTGAAATAAAGCAAACAAGAACAACAATCCGCCAAAAATGAACAACTGCCTAAATAGCCAAGCAATCGGTTGAGTAATAGAGCCGGCAACACTGCTTATGACGATAAACAGAGGGAAAATGACAAGGTAGATCCATAAGCTTGGATAATTAAGTCGTGCATTACTGACACTTAATAATATCCCCGCCATAATCATCCAATTGGCAACTGCCCAAATCGGAATATTATAGGTTAATGCCAGCCCTAACCCACCCGTATTAAGTTGCGCATAGAATGGCGACAATAAAAATAACAACACTACGGCCACTAATAGACTGCGCGCTTTCCATTCTTCCGTGTTTGTTAAATGATTAAACATTGCCATCTCCATACATTTTAATTATTCCGCTCACAAAAAAGCCCCGACATCACTGCCGAGGCTTTCTCATTAATCATCAGGTCAAATCAATCGAGTCCGACCCCATTGATTTTGTTACTCGGCGATTAACAAAGTGTTTGAGGAGTACACACGCCAGTCCAATCTACTTTACCTTTAGCATATCTAGGCGTTAGAACATATTTATCAGTTGAAGACAGACCTTTACCAGCGACAGCTATAGCAGTAATTACGCCAGTTCCACTAGTTTTAACAGAGGCTACACGACCTGAAGCAACTGTAATATCAACGGGAACACCATTACTACCTGAGCCACAATTTGCAATTGTAGTAACAGACGATGCTAAGGTTGTTTGTGCGCAAATTTCAACTGCAGCTTTTGGTGAAGCTGTAGCTAACACAACCTCAGTAAAGTTAGCCTTTGCTATATACTGTTGATAAGCAGGTAATGCAATCGCTGCCAAAATACCGATAATCGCGATGACGATCATTAGCTCGATTAATGTAAAACCTTGTTGGACTTTTTTCATTTTCATTTCCTTTTGGAAGTTTTAAAAATTTAGTTAAGCGTTTGCTTGGTTTAGAAGCTGCAGTTAGCGTGCCACTTGTAAGTTGTTGTTTATTAGCAATAGTATGGCGTCTGACTGACATAGACTCTCACTAAATGTCACTATGTGACGTTGAGCGTCACTTTTTGCTGTAACAATTAGGGTTAACAATTAGGGTCATAACAATTAGGGTCAGAGTGTCATTACAATATCAACTGGATTTAGCGTTAGTTTTCTTCGTGCAGATCCACTGGCAAGTGTTTTGAATAATGCTGGAAATCTTTATCATTAGTGTATATTTTCATTTTTAGCCGCACTGAGACGGCACATATAAGGAAGTCAGCATGGGAGCCTTGAATACCCTTTTTCCTGCAAAGGTTAGAAAATTCAGCGGCAACTTCATAATCTGTGTCCATTGTTAACTCATTAGGGAAGTATCTTAGTTTATCTCTCAATTTGATATAGCTTTGAATATCGCTATATCCTGATAAGACCTCCTGCCTGATTAAGCCAATAATTTTGGCTCTATTTTCATCAATAAGACTGCCAATCTCTTTAGCTACATTAATGTCAGTAGTCTCTTTCCTTCTAAAGGCAAGAGACCACATGCAGGTGTCTATAATTACGCCACTCATTGACGAGCTTTCTTATAATCATAGTCATTGTCACAGGGCAATGAACCAAAGAGGTCTATAATTTCTCGTTGTTTACGACGCTGTACAAATTCAGTTAGCGCCTGATTCACAGTATCTTTTTTTGTTTTCAAACCACTTATAAGTAAAGCTTCATCAAGAAGTTCGACATTGATAGCAAGGTTGGTCGCCATGGTTACACCTCTCTTCACACAGTAATTCACACATGGTAGCATGCAAGCCTGATAATAGGGTCAAAAATCAGCCACATGTTCAAGGGTCAGAGTGTTATTACAATATCAACTGGATTTAGCGTTAGTTTTCTTCGTGCAGATCCACTGGCAAGTGTTTTGAATAATTCTGGTACGCCACTCATTGACGAGATTTCTTATAATCATAGTCATTGTCACAGGGTAATGAACCAAAGAGTTCTATAATTTCATGCTTTTGATTGCTTTGTTTGATCATGTCAAAGAATGATTTTCTGGCTTCGGTGGCAGTTAAACTAATCATTGTTATTATCCCAATAGGGTGTGGTACTACTTTAAGATATTTAAATCAAGATAACGCTCACCATGGATACATAGAGAAAATCTATATACTCGCAATCATTCAAAGCCTAGACTTTTTATATAGTCATCCCCGTATGCTTTTAGCGGAAAGCTATTCAAGGCAACAGATTTTCAATAAAGCTTGTGCTCAGCTTGACTAGGTAACATTCGAGAATGATTGGAGTTATTACGGTTTATTCTCTGCGCCCTCCGTGGCTCTGTGGTTAAACTTACTTTGAACGAGGCTAAACAGACCTCTTTCGCGGCTAAAGCGCGCTCCTACCTTTTTTCAGGTTACCCCCTGCTCTAAACCATAGCTAAAATGGTTTCTACTCTTTAACTTGGTCTATCCCCTATACCTCGCTTGCAGCTTGCATATTGCATCGCGATGCGCATCAAGGTACAATCAATCCATGATTAAATCTTTTAAGCATAAAGGCCTGAAGAAATACTTTGAAACAGGACGTATTTCGGGTATTCAATCAACACACGAACGTAAATTACGCATGCAGCTTACTGCAATTGATACCGCTCAAAAAATTGAAGATATTAATTTACCCGGCTTTAAATTACATCCCTTAAAGGGGAACCGAGATGGAATTTGGTCTGTTACTGTAAATGGTAACTGGCGCGTTACCTTTGAATTTATTGATGGTAATGCTTATATATTAAATTATGAGGACTATCACTAATGACTATGCATAACCCTCCGCATCCTGGTGAATTTATTATTGATGTGTACTTAGCTCCCGCGGGTTTTAGTTGCCGCTACCTAGCCAAGCAATTAGATGTCGCATCTTCAACGCTAAATCGACTATTAAAAGGACAAAGTGCAATATCACCCGAGATGGCACTTCGCTTATCTAAAGCGTTAGGCCGAACACCTGAAAGCTGGTTAGTGATGCAAGATAATTATGATCTTTGGCATGCTAAGAAAACTATCAATCTAGCTAATGTACATACCGTTGATTTTGCAATTATTTAAAAAAAACTAGTCATTATTAGCTCTATCCTCTATCCCGTATTGCACCATCTGCGAGTAGCTTGGCTCTTTAGTCCAACATGTCGGGAACATTTCTGTCGGGTTGAAACCCGACCCACGAGCTTGTAACCCTATACCTTTCCAGTCATCGGTTTTAAATCAAAGGCAATGCAAATTCGCTCTTCATCGGAGCTAAATGGAATTGTTCTGTGAAATAGTGATGATGGGAACATTATAAAGTCTCCCACCTCTGGTGCAATTGCTTGAGCTTGAAAGTTATCATGTTTTTTAGGATATTCATCACCGTGGGTACTAACTTCAATGCTCCCTTCATGTTCATGTTCTTTTTTAGTTGGCAAAGATAAATACATTGCACCACTGATCCAGCCTTCTTCATGAATGTGTGAATTAAGATGGCCACCTTGTTTCATACGAACATACCATGAACTTGCAAATTCAGTTTTGGTTGGGAATGATTTGATCAAGACACAATCAGCACCTTCAAAGTTTTTTCGATAACGCTCTACCGCTTCAACAACACATTTGGCTAATTGTTGAAATACAGGTTCTGGGCGTTTTAATAAGTTACCTGCTGATTGCACACCATTCACTAGGCGACCTTGCATTTTTTCTGATACATCTGCACTACGAATCTCTTTTAATAAGGCTTCACGCAATTCGCTGTTTTCACCTGAAATCTCTGGAATATTGGTATGAAATACAAAACTCATTGGATCAGGGCAGAAGTTATAATCATTTTCTTCACCAAAGTTCTCAGCATAATGCTGTGCTAAGGTCGATAAGAATGGTGAGTCATGTTTCACTGCTTTTAATTCATCGAGATTTTTCTTAAATTCATCATATCGCTCTGTTTTATATAGGCAATACAACATGCGCTCTTCCCAATCGGCAAATTGAGAGGCTTTAAAATGTTCTAATGCGCCTTTTAAGTCACCACTATCATATAAATAGACGGCTAAACTGTAGTTTGCCACGGGGAGGCTAGGATCAATCGCTAAGGCTTGTTTATAAAACGTAACCGATTCATCGTAACGACCTTGATCACGCAATACTTCACCTAAGTTACTATGCACTTCGGCATAATTAGGCTCGAGTTCTAATGCTTTATTGTAACTATCAATCGCATCTTCCAATTTACCTTCATTTTTTAAGGCTGTACCCATATTGAAATAAACTTTAGCATCTTGTTGAATAGTCAATGCGCGTTGATAAATGTCGATTGCAGGCTGTAATTGACTTTGTTCTTGTAAGCACACGCCCAAATTGACCATTGCTTCAAAAAAACCAGGTTCAAGGGCAATCGCTTTTTGATAACATTCTGCAGCTTGTTCAAACTGACCTTGAGCTTGCAGTGCTGCACCTAAATTATAATGGGCATCAGTGAATGATGGCTTAAGTTTGATTGTTTTTTTATAACTTGAAATCGCCTCTTCGGTACGGTTTATATTGGTTAATAAGACACCCACATTAAAATGTAACTCTGCAACGCTTGGATCAATTTCTAAGGCTTTTCGAAAGCTTGTTACCGCATCTTTAGATTTATTTTGCCCAGCTAAAGCATTGCCATATAAATTATGTAGCACAAATGCATTAGGAAATTGCTTTAATAACGTCTTCGCCAACGCTTCAGCTTGTGCCAGCTGACCACCATTAAGTGCTTGTATTACGGGTTGAATCTCTTGTTGCGTGGGTTGTCGTAATGCCTGTGGTCGTTTCATTCACTTGTACCTGAACTGGATAATCAAACCTTAACTATACCTGTGTTCATCAGAATTGCATATTTTCAAGGAAAAATTGTAGATTGGAATTTATTCCAATATTCGGCCTGGATTAAAGTTCTGATGTCAGGTTGAAACCTGACCTACATCTATAAAACCATCATTCTGGTATGGGAAATTTTATAACAGCACTAGATCAGGCTAAAAACACCGACACCTGTAGCTTGGAATTTATTCCAATATTTAGCCTCGATTGAAGTTCTGATGTCAGGTTGAAACCTGACCTACATCTATAAAACCATCATTCTGGTATGGGAAATTTTATAACAGCACTAGATCAGGCTAAAAACACCGACACCTGTAGCTTGAAATTTATTCCAATATTTAGCCTCGATTGAAGTTCTGATGTCAGGTTGAAACCTGACCTACATCTATAAAACCATCATTTTAGTATAGGATGTTTTATGACAGCACTAGGCTCTGGCTAAAACACCTGCACCTGTAGATTGGAATTTATTCCAATATTCTAACTTAATTCGTTATACCGTAAGGTGCTATACATAGATACCGTATAATATAAAACTCTGTGTACTTCGTGCCTCTGTGGTAAACAATAAAAACATGCCTAATTTAATCCTTACCTTCGATAACCGTTTTACACGGAACCTCCCTGCCGATCCGGAAACGGATAATTCACGTCGACAAGTTTTATCAGCGTGTTATTCCTATGTTGAGCCTACACATGTTAAAGCACCTACATTAGTTGCCTATTCCCATGAGGTTTCTTCTCAACTTGGTTTATCGAAAGAAGACTGTGAATCTGAGTGTTTTACACAGGTTTTCTCTGGCAATAAATTGCTTGAAGGAATGAAGCCTTATGCTCAATGTTATGGCGGTCATCAGTTTGGTAATTGGGCTGGGCAATTAGGTGATGGTCGTGCGATTAACTTAGGTGAAGTGACTAATACTCAAAATGAACAGGTGAATTCAACTCCCAAGTGCAACACCTAAGTTAAAAAAGCAGACATCGTAAGAACCTGATAGATTTAAATTACCACAATTTAATCACTTAGGAACCCACGATGTCTTACACCCATTTAACCGCAGATGAGCGATTTAAGATAGCCCATATGCACATGGCTAAATTTTCAATGCGCCTAATGGCTGAACGAATTAATCGTTCGCCGAGTACAATTAATCGAGAAGTCAGGAGAAACAAAGGAAACCATAGTCATTATTGGCATGATTGGGCGCAGCAATACGCCGATGAACGTAAATCTCAGCCTACCTGTGAGAAAAGAAAATCACACCTTCCATTATATGATTTAGTCATTAACAATATTAAAGCAGGCTTGTCACCTGAAATTATTTCTGGTCGACTAAAGCGAGAGTATAGAAGCACTAAAATGCAGATCAGCCACGAAACAATTTACCGATGGGTTGTTGCTGATTCCTTGCAAGGTGGTGTGCTTTATCTATCATTGATTAGACACCATAAACGCCGCCGAAAACAACGTCGCAGCGTAAGACGGAGATTATTTGAAGGTCGTATATCTATTCATAAAAGACCTAAAGTTGTGGCTGACAAGGTTCGTTTTGGTGATTGGGAAAGTGACTCAATGGAAGGTGGGAAATCCAAAGGAGGATTAGCCACGCACGTTGAGCGAAAGAGTCGATATTTAGTTGCAGGGAAATTAGATAACAAACTATCAGATACATTCATGACTGTAAGTTCCTCTTTATTTGAGGCTATAAATCCTGCTTTAATCAAAACATTTACGGTTGATAATGGCAGTGAATTTGCTCGATTTAAAACGCTGGAAAAGGCGACTAAAAGCAAAGTCTATTTTGCCGATCCACATTCACCATGGCAGCGAGGTCTTAATGAAAATACCAATGGTTTATTAAGGCGTTTTTTTCCAAAAGGGTGTAACTTTCATCAGATTGGTGATGATATAATTGTTCAAGCTGTTGAGAAATTAAATCATCGGCCACGAAAATGTTTAAACTTCAGAACACCTTACGAAGTGTTGTTTAAAACTAAAACTGTTGCACTTGGAACGTGAATTCACCACACTTTGTCCTGCAATTAAAAGGGGCTGGTGCAACACCCTATTCTCGCACTGCTGATGGTTTGGCCGTTTTACGTTCTTCTGTTAGAGAGTTTTTGTGCAGTGAAGCCATGTTTCATTTAGGTGTGCCTACAACGCGGGCTTTAAGCCTTGTTACTACGGGTGAACAGGTTGTTCGAGATATGTTTTATGACGGGCGCCCCAAAGAAGAACCCGGTGCCATCGTATGCCGTGTTGCTCCCTCCTTTTTACGTTTTGGTAGCTATGAAATTTTTTCTGCCCGAGGTGATGTTGAAACATTACGTCAATTAGTTGATTACACTATTCGAACCGATTTCCCTCACCTTGGTGAACCCTGCGTTGAGGTCTATCTAAAATGGTTTGCTGAAATTAGTGAACGCACAGCAGAGTTAATTGTTCATTGGATGCGTGTTGGTTTTGTCCATGGTGTAATGAATACAGATAACATGTCTATCTTAGGGCTAACCATTGATTATGGCCCCTATGGTTGGTTAGAAGACTATGATCCGAACTGGACACCTAATACAACCGATGCCAGTGGTCGACGTTATCGTTTTGGTAATCAATCTAATATTGCCCAGTGGAATTTATTTCAACTAGCGAATGCACTGTATCCTTTAATTGAACAGGCAGAACCATTACGAGAGATTCTTAATGATTACGTCACAAACTATCAACAAAAAGTACAGACAATGCGCGCTCAAAAACTAGGCCTTAATAGCTATAGCGAAAGCCTACATCAAGAGTTACATGAAGTGTTGCAACTGGTTGAAACTGATATGACTCTCTTTTATCGTCAATTATCCAATATCAAAACTGATAATGCTGAACAATCTGATCAAGCCTTATTTGCAGTTATCAGTGATGCTTATTACGATATTGAATCAATATCAGAACAAGATATGATCCGCATTTGTGCTTGGTTGCAACACTATCGACAACAACTTGCTCAACAGAACATCACCGATATAGTGCGTAAAAAAGCAATGAATGCCATCAATCCTAAATATGTTCTTAGAAATTATTTAGCTCAACTGGCTACCGACGATGCTGAAAAAGGCGACTTTGAGCTTGTTCACACCTTATTAGAATTATTTCGTCATCCTTATGACGAACAGCCTGATATGGAGGATTTTGCTGTTAAACGGCCTGATTGGGCAAAAAACCGCCCGGGATGTTCTATGTTATCGTGCAGCTCTTAATGGAATATGTTTCAAATTTGGAGAATAAGATTGAATAAAAATAAAGTCAAAATGAGAGGCAGTATTTCAATAGTCACTATTGCTAGCATTGTCATAATCTCCTTGGCTGCTGCTTACTATTATATTGATAATAAAGCTGATTTACGTGCACAGCACACATTAATCCAACTGGTTGACGATGCTAAAGCAGAAGGTGTTGAGTTAAATTACACCACTGTAGATGCTTCACCACTATTTCGCAGTGTAGTTATTTCTGACTTTAAAATCAGTGGCGGTGTGCAAGAGCCTGATATCACACTTGGCCTTATTAATATTACTGGGTTTAACTGGCAAGATCTCAATCAAGAAAATGGCCAATTACCACTAGCAATGAGTATTAAGATAGACAATGCTTCGCTATACCTAAAGCCTAGTATGATTGAAAACGATGACGATCTTCAGGCATTAGTTAACGCCTTTGGAGAGCGTATTAATTTTTCCATTCATTTTGCCTATACTTTAAATGAAACGAGTGGATTATTAACTATTTCGACCACTGAAACAATGGCAGATAATTTCACCTTAAATAGTGAATTGAGTTTTGGATCTGCGGGTTGGTTGGCATCAACTGATGCCAACTCAAATAAAAAGCCGATGCAAGATATGATGTCGACAACACTTAATTCTTTATCTATTGATTTTAAGAATAATGGCATTATTGAAAAAATACGCTCAGTTGCGGCTAAAAAGACAGGGAATTCGACTCAAGATTTAGTGCAAGATTCTGTAGTTCAGATAAAGCAATTACAACACGTTGCACAAAAGAACTGGGGGCCACTCTTTGTTCCAATGATTGATGAGCTTCTTAAGTTCACAGTAAAACCAGAGCAATTAAAAATAAGCATTAACCCTAAACAACCTTTAACGACTGATGACCTTATACTAGGAATGATGGGTGGCGATACAGGATTATTAACGTTAATCAAACAAGCACAGATAGAAATAAAAGCGAATTAACCATGTCTAAAGAACAAGAAATAGTAGAGAAGTGGCTTGATGATGTGGTTATTGGGCTGAACCTATGCCCTTTTGCTGCAAAACCTCGGCGCAATAATCAAATACGTTTCACTGTAAGTGATGCAAAAACATCTGAAGATTTATTAACTCACTTATATGGTGAGCTCCAGTTACTTGAAGACACTCCAGCAACAGATATTGAAACAACACTCATTATTATTCCACATTTACTTGCTAATTTTGATGATTACAATCAGTTCTTAGATGTGGTCGATGGGCTTCTTATTGAGTTTGGCTGGGAAGGTATATTTCAAGTTGCAAGTTTTCACCCTGATTATTGTTTTGCAGAAACTGAACCCGACTCGACTGAAAACTTAACCAATCGTTCACCCTATCCTATTTTGCATATTATTCGTGAAGCCAGTATGGAAAAGGCACTAGAAAACATGGCGGCACCTGATGAGGTGTTTAAGCGTAATATTAAAACGATGCAGCGTTTATCTGAAAGTGAGATTGAATCTCTATTCCCTTATTTAAGCTGAATTCTGGATAAGACTAATATTTGAAGAATTCCAATCACCCCGTCATTCCCGCGAAAGCGGGAATCCAACGATAGTGTTTATTTTACTGCCCATGGATCCCTGCATACACGATGACGAAAAATAAAAGCCGGCATATTCAGCTTATTTAACATAGGCATCACTCAAAACAATGTTTCTCTGCTTTAAGCTGCTGAAATAATGAAATCTGTTGCTCAACCTCAAGCAATCGACGTTTTTCCTTTTCATCAACTAAAGATGAATATCCCATATAGACAAAACCTAATAAGCCATTTAACGTTAGGATATTGTCTATCGTCATTGCTGCAACAGCAATTGTATTAAAACCATCTTCATGAAAGCTAGGCTTATAGCTATAGCGATAAGGCTGTAAATAACGCACGGCATTATCTAATTCAACACAACTACTTTTTCTAAGTTCATCCGTTGCTTTAACCACGGGCGGGGTGAAATAAATAGGTTCTAAAGGTACAGGTGGCGCGGGAATAGCTTTAATAGAAAAAGGAACCATCATTACTATTACAAGTAATAAGCCCTTAAAATAGGATAGTGATTTCATCTTCATTTAACTCCATGGCAATATTATAAAGGTGTTATCGGCAGTTCAATGAAAAACTCTACTCCATGTTGCCAGTTTCGTCCTTCCACTCGCCCTTTATGCACGTTAGCCACCAATTTCACAATATGAAGTCCTAAGCCCAAATGAGGATTGGATGATGTCGATTGACGGAAAGACACCATCGGATGGAAAAGCTGTTCACTTGCCCCATCAGGTAACATCACTCCCCTATTTTTTATGCTAAGAACACAATGTTCATCCTTAAGGCTTAAACTCAAAATAATAGTGGTGTCATCTTGATGGAAATCAACGGCATTACTCAGTAATTTATCTAACATCTGCACTATCAATTCTTGTGAGCCATTAATAAATACACTGGAACTTATATGTTGCAATTCAATTCGCGTAGTCGGATAAAGATCTTGATAGGCAGGAACAACCTCTATTAAGAGTTGGTTTAGATCAAACGTTACCAACTCTACACTATTTACAGTTTGCTCAAGCCGACTGGCTTCACTCATTCTTGCCACAATGTTATTTAACCGCTCACTCCCCGTCCTAGCCCTCTCGATATAGAGTGAGTTATTACCGTCTTCGTTTTCTAAATGCTCTAATGAGGTTCTAATGACGGCGATGGGCGTTCGTAATTCATGGGCTAATCGAGATGCCAGTGCTTCAAGATAATCAGTATAATTGCCCAGTCTATCGAACAACTGCTCAAAGCCTTGACGTAATTCTCCAAGCTCATCATATTCAATACGCTGTGAAAATTGTTTGGACAGTCGACCATCACCATTAACAACCGCAGAAACATCTTTATTTAAACGTCTAATCCGAAAGGATAAGCGACTAGCAAAGCCTATTAAAATAGTCACAACAATAACTAAAACCAACATTGTTGTATTCAATAGTGCTGTAACAGCTTTGTTTTGTAAGCCTAAAATTGCATTAGTATTTTGCTCAGCAACAATCGCCCCCATAACCACGCCATCCATAATGATGGGCTGAGAAGCCACTATCATGACATTGGTTTCATCATGTGTTTGGCGACGCTCTGTCTGAGCCGATCCTTTTAATGCTGATATAACGGCTTCACCAGAGATCACCGCTTGTTCATGAGAAAGTGATTCATCATCAGATACAGCTTGTTTTAGAAATAACTGATAAAACAGATCCATTAATGAGTTTAACTCTGGCTCCCCCATCACCACGCGACCTTGTCCTGCGCTAGCAATGATATGGGATTGATTATCCACCAGCCATAACCTAACGCCATCAATTGCCATATCAGATAAGGTGTTAGATAAGCTTAATGATGGCAATAATAAGGTACTAAAAAGACGACTATCTCTGACATCTCCTAAACCTACTATTTTAGGCTTGCCACCCTCACCATTATCAATATCAACAACAGATAATGCGATAGAAGATGAAACCATTGTCAAAGGTAATTTAAATTCAACTCGGTATCCATAAGGTGAGTGTTGCCAAATAGCTTTAATACCCATTTGACGTTGAATAATGACAGGATCTTGATGATTACCGATATATTCATAGGCATTTAAAGAGCCAAATGAACTACTACTTAATATATATCGATGTACACGTTGCTTATCATCTATCACGGCAATAATAATGGCATCACTACCATGTCGATGTTGTTTATAAGGATCTCGAAATACAACTGAATCATCAACGACATCCAGTAAAACAATTAATGACTTATCTTGTTGGGCAACAATATAGCGGGCAGAGACATCTTGAGGATCAATCATCTCATGAGGAATTAATTGATTTGTGCGTGATAATGGTTTCAATAAAGAATAGTAATCAGCCCAATCTTCTTGATAGCCATCAAGTTGAATACGCCCAGTCAGGTGTACAACATTGGTCATGTCTACCGTATTATTAGATTCCAATAACTGTAGACGATTATTTAATATGTCAGGATATTGGCTCACTAATACAGCGCTGGCTTTAGCCATTGTTGCCATCGCATGAGCTTGTTCTTGCTGCAACAAATCTTCAACAGCCTGGATATAACGAACTCCTAACCAAGGCAGTAGTAACAAAACAAGTGAAACAAGGAGTAGCTTGCTACGAAGTTTGAATCGAAATTTAGATCCAATAGACATGAGCTACATCCATCATCATCTATGATTCAATCCAACGATAACCCAGGCCATAAACTGTTTCTATAGATGAAAAGTCATCACTAGCACTTTGGAATTTTTTTCTAATCCGTTTGATATGAGAACTAATTGTATCTTCATCTACATAGATATTAGCGGCCTGCATCAATTGTTCGCGTGTTTTAACATGACCAACAAACCGAACTAAGGCATGTACTAACCAAAATTCGGTCACCGTCAAAGCGACAACTTTATTTGAAAATAATACGGTCATTCGGTCACTGTCTAATACTAATTGGCCGTGAGTGATTAAATCTCCCGTAACATCTGGTGTTTTCATTAATTCTAAACGTCGAAATAAAGCGGCTATGCGCGCCTGAAGGTGTGATAGACCAATATCTTTTGTTAAATAATCATCCGCACCTAAACGAAAGCCTGATACGGTATCTAATTCACTATCTCGTGCTGTTAAGAAAATAATAGGTAAAGTGTCCGACATTGCACGCAAATCACGACACAAATCAAAGCCACCTTCAGGCTCATCACTTAAGCCAATATCAATAATCGCCAACTCAGGTAAACGTTGCTGAAAAGCAGCATAAGCAGTCTTGCGATCTTCATATGTTGATACTTCATAACCTTGTTTTCGTAATGCTTCTGCATAGTTTTCTCTAATTGCCGGTTCATCTTCAACTATTGCGATTCTTCGTCCCATTTTACTGATTTCCTTACGTTACCTGAACTCTGGATAAGGATAGCCAGCAACACCATAAATTACAATAGATTATGAATATTTAGATGTCATAAAAGACAGCACAACCATATTCATATAGCCAGTGCTTTTATTTTAGTGGATATCAAGGCAGATTTACGCAGTAATAGCGAGCTATTGGAAGTAAATATACCCATGACACTTCAACCTGCATGATTCAGAGTGCTTGAGCCATTCCAATTCTAGGCGCATTTATGTAGCAATGGTTATTCCCTTGCAAATAAAGGGAACGACGAAGTGGGATGGCTCAAGCGCTTCTTCGATGGGTTTAAAAACGCTTTATGCCGCGTTATTGATTTTGATAAGGGAATAACCATTAGCGGCAATCAATGCCTTGCCTAAAACGTTTTTAAATCCCACTGAAACACGCAGGTTGAAGTGTCATGGGTATATAACGCGGAGAGCCACTAAAATAAAGGTGCTGGATGGTTGTTCTTATCCAGAGTTCAGGTAACTTTGCCTTTTTTCTGCCACATTTTATCGTGGCATCGCCATTATCACGACCCTATCCTGCCACCTCAGCCGTGTTTAATACACTCACTCGGCGCAGAAATGGATTTCACATATTCCCTTATTGCACGTCAAGGATGACACGCTGAATCAATTATTTAACTGGAGAATAACATGTATAAAAAAGCACTATGCCTAAGTTTATTATTAGTGACTAGTCCTGCAATTATGGCAGATAGTTTTTACCATACCGAACCCACCCCGACAAAAACACATCACGAGGTAACAAATGGCGGTGTGGGTTTAGTGATTGGTAGTTTAGCAGCAGGACCTCTCGGTGCATTGATTGGTGGTTCTATCGGAGTAATAACAGGTAATAACCAAACAAAGGTTGAAACAATATCTCAACAACAAGGTGCTATTTCAGATCTGGAAGATGAATTAAGCTTAACAATGACTAAATTATCTCAATCACGAGAAGGTCATGAAAAATCATTAACCCAAAATAAAGTGCTTGAAAAGGCTAATCAGCACGCGCAGCAACAACATCGTGCACAATTAATCGAGTTCTCAAATGGCTATCAATTTGATATCTATTTTATGACCAATAGCCATATTATTAGTCATCATTCTCAACAAGGCTTATTAAAGCTTGCTGAACTATTGCAAAATAATGAGCAACTCTATGCCAATATTGAAGCTCATAGTGATTGGCGTGGAAGTAATGATGCTAACTGTCGATTAGCAAAACAGCGTCTCTCAGCTGTTACGCAGCAGCTAGTTCAAGCAGGGAGTCATTCTGAGCAATTGCTGGCAACAAGTTATGGTGAACAGGCTAATGTTCACCCAGGTTCATGGGGAGATGAATTGTTTTATGATCGACGTGTCACTATCACATTAAATTATTTCGAATAATTAAGCTTATCCATAGCCCTGCTTAACTTACGTCTGTAGGTTGGAATTCATTCCAACATCTGGACTTTGATAAAGGTCCAATGTCGGGTTGAAACCCGACCTTGTATATTAAACATGTCTCTAAAAACACAGGACCATTTAACCCAAAACTATTATAGTAAGAACTGATTTTCTGGGGAAGCCGGCTCGACCTTAAGCTTTGAGCTTGTATGTAGATTGGCTCCCCACCCTCGTCATCCATGCCGCGGAGTATCTTAGACCTGTAAGCTCGCGCTTCTGAGTCTGTATTCACAAGGACGGTAGATGAAGTGTCAGGGTTGGGAAACCAGTGATCATTATAATACTTAATGTGAGATAAAAAATGAATACTATTGGAATTGATGTCGGTTGCAAGGAATTAGTGCTGGTCGTCATGGTTAATGGCAAAGCGCGTAACGCTAATGCTTTTGATAATACCCCCTCGGGTCATCAAGAAATCATCCGCTCTTTAACAAAACTTAAAGGAGAAACAAAGGTTTGCATCGAGGCAACAGGTGTCTATCATTTTGATTTAGCCGTTGCTCTTAGTCGAGCTAATGATATTGAGGTGATGGTTATTAATCCTAAAGCGGCACACAACTTTTTCAAAGTATTAATGACACGCAGCAAAACCGATGCGATTGATGCTGAGAATTTAGCGATTTATGCCCAAAGAATGCCATTTGTAGCCTGGGAACGCCCCGCTGATGAATATATCTGTTTACGGGTTATGTCACGCCGTATCGCGGCTCTAAGTAAGCAAAAAACACAAGCTAAAAATCAGCGTCATGCCTTAGAGTCAACGATAGAAACACCAATACTAGTCATTGAGCAAGCGGAAGAACTCATTCGTTTCTTAGACGGGCAAATTGACACTTTGCGAGACAGTGCGCTTACACTCATTCAGCAGCAGGATGAGTTGAAGACAGCATATATTCTCATCACCGGAATCAAGGGCATTGCACATGCATCGGCCATACAAATACTGAGTGAACTGATGATGTTGCCTAAGGATATGACGGCACGACAGTGGGTTGCCCACGCGGGGCTAGATCCAAGAATATTTGATTCAGGCAGTAGCGTGTCTAAAAAGCCACGGATCAGTAAGGTAGGGAATAAATATATTCGCCAGGCCTTGTATATGCCAGCATTAGTTGCAAGTCGCTTCGAGCCAAACATTAAAGGCTATTACCATCACTTGATTGATGATAACGACTTAAAAAAAGTACAAGCGGTCTGTGCTGTGATGCGTAAATTATTACACGCCATTCATGGCATGTTACGGACTAATAAAGAATTTGATGGGGCTCGTTTTTATACCTTACCTATCGTTACAGATTCATAAAAAATAGGAATATTTGTAAATTAGCACTTGTGTTTTAATAGAGTATCTACGGTCTTTATACAAAAAAGGCCGAAGATATTTCTATCTTCGGCCTTTTTATTATCTTACTAAACTACTTAGTTTATGCAGTTGCAATTTTAATCGCTTCGATAGATAAACGAGTAATTTCATCCCAGTTTTCAGCTTCTACTAAATTAGCTGCACACATCCAAGAACCACCAACACACGCTACATTAGGTAGCTTGTAGTAGTCTTTAACATTCTTCTGGTTAATGCCGCCTGTTGGGCAAAATGTAATTTGTGGAATTGGCGCACCAATTGATTTCAACATTGGAATACCACCCGCCGCTTCAGCAGGGAAGAATTTCATTTCTGTAATGCCTTTTTCTAACAAACGCATTGCTTCACTTGGGTTTGCAACACCCGGAAGTAATGGAACACCTGTTGCGATAGCGGCATCAATCATTGCATCTGTTGTACCAGGGCTAACAATAAACTCAGCGCCTGCTGCAATGGCTTTGTTTAATGTATCAATGTTGATGATTGTACCGGCACCAACAGTTGCTTCAGGCACTTCTGCTTTAATACGAGTGATTGACTCTAATGCAGCTTCTGTACGTAAGGTAATTTCTAAAGTAGTGATTCCACCGGCAACCAATGCTTTTGCTAATGGCACTGCATGCTCAACATTACTGATCACCATTACTGGAACAATTGGTGATGAATTCATGATTTCTTTAATTGTTTTGCTCATTGTGTTTTCCAAAAGCCTAAGCTTAATTAATCTAAAAAATTAAAATGATTATCACGCTAAGTATTTTTCGTCAGGGCAAGATAAAAATAATTGAAAAAGCGCAGTGTACGTTAGTACATGAGCATTTTGAGATTATTTTAACGCCGCCATGGCGAAAAAGACGACACGTGAAGTTAAATTTCGTCGTTGTTGAACATATTGATGGCACCCGTTTCTGCTGAAGAAACACCGCGACGGAAGCTATCAAATAATTCACGACCCATACCATAATGATGATCAGTACTTCCTTTGATACATGATGTACGTTGTTCAAAGGTATCGTTATCAACTTGGATGTTTAATCGTCCAGTTTGAGTATTAAGATAAATCATATCGCCAGTGCGAACACGTGTTAATGGACCACCGACTTCACACTCTGGACACATATGGATTGCTGACGGTATCTTACCTGATGCACCTGACATTCGACCATCAGTCACAATCGCAACTTTAAAGCCTTTATCTTGTAATGAACCTAATAATGGTGTGAGTTTGTGCAGCTCAGGCATTCCGTTCGCTTTAGGGCCTTGGAAACGTAAAACTACGATCAGATCTTTTTCCATCTCACCACGTTTAAATGCGGCAACAACATCATCTTGGTCATCAAATACCATAGCTGGAGCTTCAACCACTTGATGCTCTTCTGCAACTGCAGAAATTTTTGACATACCACGACCTAAATTACCGTGGATTAAGTGTAAACCACCCGTCGTTGAGAATGGTTTTTTCATCGTACCAATAACTTGGTCATCTAATGATTGTCCAGGACCTTCTTCCCAGATTAATTCATCATCAACAAGCTTAGGTTCTTGTGTATAGCTATTCATGCCGCGTGTTGATGCCACAGTCATAATATCTTCATGCATTAGACCATGTTTCAATAGTTCGCCAATTAATACACCCATGCCACCCGCTGCTTGGAAATGATTAATATCAGCATCGCCATTAGGATAGATACGTGTCAGTAATGGAATGATTTTAGTGATTTTATCGAAATCATCCCAGTTAACAATAATTCCGGCTGCACGAGCAATCGCAATTAAATGCATGGTGTGATTTGTTGAACCACCCGTTGCCATTAGACCAACAATGGCATTTACGATTGCTTTTTCATCAATCATATAACCTAATGGGCGGTAATCATCACCTAGTGCAGTGTATTTCAACACTTGCTCTGTGGCGCTTTCCGTTAATGATTTACGTAATGGTGTACCAGGATTAATAAATGAACTACCCGGTAAATGGAGTCCCATCATTTCAACCATCATCTGGTTACTATTTGCTGTACCGTAGAATGTGCATGTTCCCGCACTATGATAAGAATCTGATTCTGCTTTAAGCAATGCATCACGATCTACTTTACCTTCAGCATAAAGTTGACGGATACGTACTTTTTCTTTGTTTGGCAAACCACTCGGCATTGGACCACCCGGTACAAATACTGCTGGTAAGTGACCAAAGCTCAAGGCTGAAATTAATAAACCCGGTACGATCTTGTCACAAATACCTAAGAATAAAGCACCGTCAAACATGTTGTGACTTAGACCAATGGCTGCTGACATCGCAATAACATCACGACTAAACAATGATAACTCCATGCCAGGCTGACCTTGAGTTACACCATCACACATGGCAGGAACACCACCTGCAAACTGAGCGATACCACCCGCTTTGTTAGCAGCATTCTTAATAATGTCGGGGTAATCTTTATACGGTTGATGAGCAGATAACATATCGTTATACGCTGAAATAATACCAATATTAGCTTTAACATTTGCTGATAAATCAGCTTTTTCGGAAGCAGCACACGCAGCAAAACCATGAACCAAGTTACCACAGGCAAGTTGGTTTCGATGTGGTCCTTCTGCAGTGGCAGCATCAACACGTGCTAAGTAGGTTGCACGCATAACTTTACTACGTTCAACGATTTCGTTAGTTACAGCTTCTAATACTGGATGAACCATAAATACCTTCTCTTCTAATGCCTTGCTTAATGCGTCATGCAACTAGCAAAGTTCATGTTATATGTTATTTAATCTTTCAGCAGACTATATAATAAGTTTCAAATTGACCTGACATTCTAGCTTGAATCGGCATTTTTTGCACGACGAGAAAGTCAGCCTCCTGCTAAATTCATCACCCATGAAAGTAAAACTACTTGTGGAACAGTGATTAAGGGTAGAAATAGCGCAATCTTCCATGATCCTGTTGTTTCACGTAAAGAGACGATCTCCGTGTAATCTGTCGCAACACCAGTCATTAAAAAGGCAAAACCATTACCTGGTGCTTGGGCACGTGTTACTAAATCAGCCGCTATCGGCGTTGAACCTTCAGAGCAGATTTCTAAAATCGTCGCTATCACTAACGTCATTCCCAATCCTGCTAATGTGGCCCCGAAATAGGTTTGAAAACTGTCTAAAGGAACAAATGTACGAATGGCAGCGGCTAACAAAACACCCAATAATAGCCAACGCACGATCATTCGTGAGTCTTTTAAACCTTCCCATAACATTGAGGTCCACCACTTAACGCTAAAGTGTGTTTCTGATAATTGTCTTTTCGCCTCAGGCCATACTTTAAAGTTACTTACTTCAATCGTATTTGGATTAGCCGGCAACGTACCCTTTTTCACTAAAATATTGAAAATTAAACCACTGACAATGCCAATAACCATCGAGCACACAATAAAGAGTAAGGTCCACTTCCAGCCAATGAGAGCAATAAGAATCACAGTCAAGGATAAAGAGTTCCACGGGCTAGCAATGAGGAATGCCATCACCTGACCGAGACTAGCTCCACGTTGATATAATCGCATGGCAACTAATAATATGCCGTGACTACATAAATCAAGTAATACACCCGCAAATGTCGCTCGTAGAATCCCGACAAAGGTATCGCCCTTGCCTAACAAGGATGTTACAAATTCACGGGGAACTCGCCCAAGCACGCCAACAAAGAACATTCCTAATGCTAGACCGATCCACATACTATCCATTAAATGGCGTATAGCCTCGATCATACTAGATAATGATGTCCAACTGGCAATTGTATTTGCAGCAAATAGATCGATTAAATATGCAATAGAAACTAAGACCAATGTAGACCATAGCAAGGGGTCTGGCCGTGATTTTTTGGCAGGTTCACCACCGCAACAATCATCTTTTTGTTCGGGTTCTTCAGGAGCACAACATGATGACATATAAACATCCTCTTAGCGTTAATGTATGATCCCACCTTAAATAGACAAATTCAACCCAAACATAATTCCATATTAAGGCAATTAAAAGATCATGAGTGAAGAAAGAACACTACGAACAGTACGTAGTTTTGTACGCCGAGAAGGTAGATTAACGCCTGGGCAAGAGCGTGCACTTGATGAGCTTTGGCCAAAATATGGCATTGATGAGGCCGATGGTTTACTTGATTTAGAACAGTTGTTTGAACGACAAGCACCTATCGTGTTTGAAATAGGCTTTGGCAATGGTAGTTCATTGGCAGAAATGGCGGCTAAACAGCCAGAAACCAATTTTATTGGTGTTGAGGTTCATCGCCCCGGAGTTGGACACCTTCTTAAACTTATCGAAGAACAAGAGCTTACTAATTTACGAGTCGCTTGCACTGATGCAGTTGAACTACTCAAACATCGAGTTGCAGATAATAGTTTAGATCGTCTACAACTCTATTTTCCTGATCCATGGCATAAAAAACGCCACCATAAACGTCGTATTATCCAACCCGCATTTGTGACTTTGCTCACACAAAAAATCAAATCTGGCGGCTATCTTCATATGGCGACAGATTGGCAGCATTATGCTGAACAAATGTTAGATGATTTATCTCAAAATAACGACTTTATTAACTGTGCAGATAGCTCAGGTTATATCCCCCGCCCCGATTATCGCCCTCTGACAAAATTTGAACAGCGTGGGCATAAATTAGGGCATGGTGTCTGGGATTTGCTATTCGAACGACGTTAAATCACTCACAAAACTTGCACCATTAAACTAGATGCGCTAGTTTTCGGTTTTGGTTATATTTTTCGTTACAAGGAATAAATAGTAATGGTACAGCATAAAACATTGAAACTAACTGCCTTTCTAATGGCTTCTACATTAAGCTCAATGAGCTATGGTGCAGGCTTTGCAGTAGCAGAACAAAGTGTCACAGGTTTAGGCCGAGCTTTTGCTGGTAGTGCCGCTGTAGCGGAAGATGCTAGTACTATATTCTTTAATCCTGCTGGATTAACCTATTTAAAAAAATCTGAGGTTGTTTCAGCCTTACACTTTATCAACCCAGAAAGTGATTTCACTAATAATGGTTCCACAATTGCATCCGCTTTAGGGGGGGGCAGATCTAACAGGGAATGGTGATAATGGCGGTAAATTGGCTATTGTGCCTAACCTGTATTATGCACACCGCTTGAATGACAGCATGGTTGCCGGAATTGGCATTAACGCCCCTTTTGGTTTAGTAACAGAATATGATGATAACTGGGTTGGTCGCTATCACGCTGTTAAATCAGATATGAGAACCATCAATATTAATCCAACATTTGCATTTCAAGCAACAGAAAAATTATCAGTTGGCTTCGGGATTAACCTGCAAAAAATTGATCTCGAACTTACCCAAATGGCTGATTTAGGAGCTCTTGCTATACCTACTCCATTTCCACAAGCTGCCGATGGTAAAGTCATATTAGAAGCAGATGATTGGAGTTGGGGTTATAACTTAGGCATGATATTTCAAGCAACGGAGGCAACACGTCTAGCGCTAGCCTATCGTTCAAAAATATCACATAAACTAGAAGGTAATGGCACACTACATGATAATGGCGGAGCACTCGTCTCTGCTGAAAACATTTCTGGTGGTGTTGATTTACCAGAGTCATTATCTTTTGCTCTACATCATCAAATAAATGCTCAATGGGCAGTGATGGCTGATGCCAGCTGGACACGTTGGAGTCGATTCCAAGAATTAGCCATTGTTTCCGATGGTCCATTACTCAGTAGCACTAAACAGGAACAGTGGGACAACAATATGCGCTATGGTCTAGGCCTAACCTATACTCATAGTGATAAATGGACATTCCGAGGCGGTATAGCCTACGATGAAAGTCCAATATCTGATGAATTTAGAACACCACGTATACCGGGTGAAGATCGTAAGTGGGTTGCTGTCGGTGCCAGCTATAAATACTCAGATAACCTAACTATAGATGCTGGTTACACTCATATCTTTGTGAGCGATCCATCACTTGCTGATGAAACAAACTTAGATGTTCCAGCAGCTAGCTACACACTTTCAGGTGATTACGACGCAAGTGTTGATATCTTAGGCGTTCAAATGCGTTGGTTGTTCTTATAATTTAACAAGGACGACATCATGGCTGAAGTCAGCACAGACGTTATACCTCTTGAACAAGCCGGTACTTTATACGGCTTGTTTCGTGAACGCCTAAAACGCAGTCCACACCATGCGGCTTATCATAGTTTTGATGCTAAAGATAAGGCATGGTATGACATTACTTGGGAAGAGGTTTCAACACAAGTTGCACGCTGGCAAGATGCGATTGAAAAAGAAAACCTCGAACCGGGTGATCGTGTTGCCATTAATCTAAAAAACTGTACAGAATGGGTGTTTTTTGATCAGGCGGCGATGGGATTAGGACTTGTTCTAGTCCCTCTTTATCCTGATGACCGTCCCGATAATGTTGCCTATATATTACAAGATGCAGATGTTAAATTATTGTTTCTACAAAATGCGAGACAGTGGAAACAGCTTGCACCCTCAATAACAGAAGAACATCATCTACAACGTGTCATTATTAATAATAATGATAATGAAACACTCATTGCACCAGCAGTATATGCCGATGAGTGGTTACCTGAAAACTGGGGAACCGTTCATGATTGGGATAATGAACCTCACCAACTTGCTAGCATTATCTACACATCAGGAACCACAGGGCGACCTAAAGGTGTCATGCTAAGTCACCATAATATGTTGTCCGTCGCTTCTGGTTCACTGCAATTTATGGATATATTGCCTAGCGATATCTTTCTATCTTTCTTACCACTATCACATACTTTAGAACGCACTGCCGGTTATTATTTGCCTATGATGGCAGGTGCTAAAGTCGCCTATGCTCGCGGAATACCTCAACTTGCTGATGATATGGTTAATGTAAAACCTACCATCATGATTGCTGTCCCGCGTATTTTTGAACGAATATACACACGTTTGCAAGGTCAGTTAACCGATAAATCTGTTATTGCTAAAGCTTTATTCAAAATGACTTCTGCGCTTGGTTGGTCAAAGTTTTTACATAAACAAGGTCGAGGATGGTGGCGTCCAAGTTTCTTACTTTGGCCTCTATTAGATAAATTCGTGGCATCAAAAGTAAAAGAACGTTTTGGTGGAAATATGCGAGTCATTGTCAGTGGTGGTGCGGCATTACCCGAACAAGTTGCTAAATTATTTATTGGTTTAGATATGTGTTTGTTACAAGGATATGGCCTTACAGAAACAAGCCCTGTTATTAGTGTCAACTCACCGAGTAATAATATCCCAGCGAGTGTGGGCCGCCCTATTCCTGGGGTTGCAGTCATGATTGGTAATAATGATGAATTATTAGTGCGTGGACCTGGGAATATGCTGGGCTACTGGAATAATCATAAAGCAACAGCCCAAACAATTGATGCTCAAGGTTGGCTACATACTGGTGACCAAGCACGTATTGACGAGCAGGGTCATATTCACATCACTGGACGCATCAAAGATATTTTAGTGTTAAGTAATGGCGAAAAAGTCCCACCTGGTGATATTGAGTCAGCCATTATTATGGATGCTATTTTTGAACAGGCACTGGTTTTAGGTGAAGGTGAATCATACCTTTCGGCATTATTAGTACTTAATTCAGATCTATGGTTTGCACTCGCTAAAGATCATGATTTAGATGGCTTTGATCATGATAGTTTGAATGATAAAGCACTCCATAGTCATATTATTCAACGTTTACGTAAGCTACTGCATAACTTCCCTGCTTATGCCCGTATTCGTCGCGTGACTCTTACCTTAGATGCATGGACAGTAGACAATGGACTGATGACACCGACAATGAAAATAAAGCGGCCTAAAGTCATTATTCACCATAAAAGTGACATTGATGCGATGTATACATCATAACTAATTTCAACTTGGTCCTAGCTGATGATTTCGCTAGGACCAAATGTATTATTCATAACGTATAGCTACAATATAATACTTCTTCGCCCCATCTTGCACATGAATAGTGACCTCATCGTCCACTTCTTTTCCTAACAATGCTTGGGCTAATGGTGAGTCTAGACTGATATTGCCTTTTTGTTGATCAATTTCATCGGGGCCAACAATTCTGTATTCAACTTCTTCGCCCAACTCATTCTCTAACGTCACCCATGCTGCAAAGAAGATTTTTTCTATATTACTTGGCTTATCAAAAACCACTCGTAAATCAGGCATTCGCCTTTGTAAGTATCTAATCCGACGATCTAAACCTCGGAGCTCCTTCTTTCGGTAAATATATTCGGCATTTTCTGACCGATCGCCCTCTGCAGCGGCTGCCGATAAAGCCTTAACAACCTCTCTTCGGCGAACCCAAAGCTGTTCAAGCTCTTCATTCACATGAGACATCCCTTTTGAAGTAATATAAGGCGATGATTTCATTAATGCATATTCCAATTATCTCAAATATAAAAGCCACCGTTTAAGGTGGCTTTTATAGTAGCAATTATGATGATTACTAACCCACTTTTTTCATTAGCTCATCAATATCTGTCATTTTATTAATATCAAAATACAAACAATCTGGTTTGTTTTTACGAGTATAGATTCCATCAATCACTTGTTCGATTTTTTTGATAAGACTTAGAGCACCACTACGGCTTGATTGAAAGTCAGCAGGTGTATAGTTCAACACATCATTAATTTCATCAATCATTAGAGCATAACGTGGTGTTTTACCATCTAATGTAACAAATAGTAAAACTTGTCTCATTCCACTGCTGATTTGATCTCTCGCTCTTGAAAATAAAGCACGAAGTCGACGCAAGGTTGTTGCTCTAGCATGTGTCAGAAGTTCTAAGGCTTCTGATTCTTTATTATTATCTCTCAGAGAGATCAGTTCTTCGCCAAGCGCATGAATAGCATTATGTGGCTCAGTAAAACTCGCCATCAATTCCTGTAATGTTTCATCTCGTGTTTCAAATGTATTGTGCCACTTACCAAAGGCACACTCATTTGGATTTGTTGCTTTAGTAAATGCGGAACCTGTTTTGATAGCAACTTCTAAGGCATTCATCCATTCAACATGATCTTGTTCACGCTGAATTAAAATTTCAAGCAATTCTTCTTTACCATCAATTCCTGACCGAATACCTAAGCGGTGAGCAAAATCAAGAACAGGAACTACTGCACCTTGAAATTTAGTGACACCACAAAATCCTCGCTCTTCAATGGGTAGACGCTGTATATCATTAACATCCTGTCCAAGCATTAATACATTTTCAACATCTAGGCCAAACATCATATCTTCTACAAAAAAGGTAAATATTTGCCGATTTTTATTTTTTTTGCCGCTATTGTTGTTACCCGCCACATGGTTGAGAGCCATATTGCATTCCTCTAATAAGTTATTTTAAACAAGCTTTTACACTCGTTTTGTTTCTAATTAAAATCGTTCTTCAGAGTTTAAGAGCAATATCTACGCCATATTACTTATGAAGTTGCTGTTGTAATTTCTGCTCATCAATTTGGCCGCCTAAACGGCCTACAATAAACCTCATATCGATTTCTGCATTAGCTAAACAGCTACTGGCACCTGGTGAGGGTGTCATATTAAAAATAATACCATTACCGGGGTTTATTTTAGCTTCCCCCATCAGCAATTTAGACTGTTTTTTATCAATTAACTGCGGACGAACACCACCAAAACCTTTTGCAAACTCAATATCTTTTAATTGTAATGAAGGTACAATTTTTTTAGCTTCTTTCAGAAATAACCAACAACGAAGACCGGGTATTTCAAACAAAAAGTTTTTCAAAATATAGTTTCGAATATCACTTACTTTAAATAAATCCCAGAAGACTTTTAATACACTCGTATCTAATCTTAATACACGTAAAAATTCAAAGAACGTACTTATATTATAACGTTCTAATAACGGTAATAATAAGGCTGTCGGGCCAAAGCGAGTTTTGCCCTCAACAAGTACATCAGGATCGCCGTGAACCGCTGCAAACGGCAGATTATCATTCTGGACGGTGTAAACCTTACCGTTCAGTACTTTAGGAGTAAAATAGAAGCTCCCAGCGACCGGTAGACATGAAAATTCCAGACCATGACCCATTTGCTGGGCCAATAACAAACTATGCCCTCCGGCTGATACAACAACTGAACGAGCTTTTATACTACGATCTTGTGTATTAATATGGAAAACGCCATCTTTATGGATAATTTCCTCAACATGGCTATTAAAGCGTAAGGTTAATTTTTTTTCTGTTTGCAAAGACTGTGTAACAAATGATTCTGATAACTGTTTAAAGTCAACGGCACTATATTCATCTAAGACAGCAAGAGCAATACACGGCTCGGGCCGCAATTCTCCATTCACCATAACAACGTTTGGTTCAATTGCTGCTATTTCTTCTTTTTCTAGCAACTGTATTGTTGAAAAACGTTCTTTAAACTCTTCAAACCGCTCTCGTAGGCGCTGACATTCTTCATCACCCACACCGATAACCATCTTGGGGAATTTGAATATAACCTTGTCACGATTAGCTAATGTCTCAGTATAATTGACAATCATTTCAGCAGCAGACTTTACCTTGCTTGCTTTTTCTAAGGTGTAATTTGTTTCAATATCACCACAATGCAAGGTTTGGCTATTATTCCGACCATGTGAATTAACCTGTGCAACACCATCATACTTTTCAATTAAAACAATATCATTGATATCAGAATAATCTGCTAACAAATAGAGTAATGCCGTGCCACACACTCCACCACCGATAATTGCAACCTGATGAACATGTTCAGACATAATTGTTTTTAGCTCTTCTTAGTGTTTGCTCTAACATAGATCTATTTTTCTACTTCATTTCTGGAAGAGCTAAAATAACACCACCAGTATCACCTGATAATAATGTTTGTGGATAGTTACCGCTCCAACGCTGAACACTATTATATTTAATCAACTCAGGGGTAATTGAACGCGCTAATACCTCATTTGCATTTGCTTGAGCTTCTGCTTCTTTTAAAATCCGATAAGCCTCTGCATCGGCTTGAGTTCGTTTTGCATTCGCATCTGAAACGGCAGCCTGCTCTCTAGCTTCAGCTTGTTTTACTTGTTGTTGTGCTTGTTGCTCAACAATCTTTAATTGTGCTTTTTCACGTTCCAATTGTTCTTGACGCTCTTTAGTCTGAATAACTGCACTGGTAACGACTTGTGGCAATGTAATATCTCGAAATAAAACAGCCTCAACAATCACACCTTTAGGTTCTAGATACGATTTTAATCCATCTTCCATATATACTTGTAGCTGTTGCTGAACAACATCAAGATAAAAATCCTGTGATTGGGCTACTGTTTTTCCAGCCTCACGCAATAAAGAACGTACCTTTGGCGTTACATGTTTAGAAACAACCTCTTCTAAACGCCCTGATTCTTGGAAAATTCTAGGAGTTCGAGCACCATCTATACGGAATGTCACCGAAATATCCATCGATGTCTTTAGTTTATCTTGTGATGGTACTTGCACTTTATCCCATGTATACGTCAATTGACGTAAATCAAACACCGTAAAATCAAGCAATGGATTGACGATATGAAAGCCTTCGCCATACGGTTCATCTTGTACATTACCAAATAAGGTTGCAACCTTATTATGACCTGCTTTAACCGTTATATATGAATTCATAGCTATCAATAAAACAATAGCTGCAATCGCAGCTGATACCACTTGTATTTTGTTATTCATTTTCATTCCTTTTTTAATTTTTCTAATTTAATCTTAAAACAGCTTCAACAGTATGAAATGAACCAAATATGAGTATACGGTCACCCTTTTCAGCACTTTTCCATGCCTGTTTATAAGCTTGCTCAACTGAATCAAATTCTTGAAGCTTATTTGACTCAATAAATCGACTTAGTTGTTGAGATAGTTGCTCAGATGTCATTCCTCGCTCTCCCTCTAAACGACCCAAAAACCATTGATCAATAGATAAAATTAGAATCTCAGCTACCGAAGCTGCATCTTTATCTTTTAACATCCCAAGCACTGCAAAGGTTCGCCCTGTCGTTGGGATTTCAACTAATAACTCCGCTAGATTTTTAGCCCCTTGCTCATTATGAGTCACATCGAGAATTTGCTCTACATCACCCTTAATTCGTTGAAAACGCCCTGCTAACTTAACTTGACTGAGACCCATCCTAATAGCTTGCTCAGAAATGGAGAAACCTTGCTCCATCAATAAGCTTAGAACTTGTAAAACAGCAGCGGCATTTTGAAATTGATAACGCCCCTCTAGTGCAGGAAAAGGTAATTTTTTCCATACATATTGAGTATTTTTCCATTGCCAATCTTTAGCATGCCTAATGATTGAAAATGCTTTATCAGCTAAATAACTTGGTGCAGCTAATTCAGCGGCATGCTTTATCACACTCTCAGGAGGATGACTTTCTGAACAAATCACAGGCTTTGCAGCTCTGATTATTCCAGCCTTCTCCCGACCAATTTTCTCTCGACTATCTCCTAACCATACAGTGTGATCAAGGCTGATAGGTGTAATTAAAGCAATGTCCGTATCAAATAAATTAACCGCATCTAAGCGACCGCCCATTCCGACTTCCAGTATGGCTATATCAATAGCCTTTTCACGAAACAAATCAACGGCAGCCAAAGTAGCAAATTCAAAATAAGTGAGTGAGACATCTCCTCGAGCGCTATCTATTCGCTGGAATGCATTACAAATTTCATCATCAGAACATGGCTTTCCTTCCACACATAGTCGCTCGTTATAACGAAGTATATGTGGTGAGGTATAGGTGCCGGTTCGGTAGCCTGCTGCTCGTAAAATAGACTCAAGCATAGCAACAGAAGAGCCTTTACCGTTAGTTCCAGCAACAGTAATAACCATAAAAGGTAGCTTAGAGCTCCCTCCTAATGCACGCCATACTTGACCAATTCTCTCTAGCCCAGGATCAACTTCCGTAAAATGAAGCGTTTCCTGCCACTGTAGCCATTCAGGCAGGGTTTTAAAACGCATGTACTGCTTTTTAAAACTATGCTGCTGAACGTTTTTGTAACATGGCCAATATACTTGCTAAACGGTCACGCATATCACGACGGTCAATAATCATATCAACAGCACCATGTTCAACTAAGAATTCACTACGTTGGAAACCTTCTGGCAATACTTCACGTACAGTTTGTTCAATAACGCGAGGACCCGCGAAACCAATTAATGCCTTAGGTTCAGCAACATTAATATCGCCCAACATTGCTAAACTAGCTGAAACACCACCCATTGTCGGGTCAGTGAGTACTGAAATAAAAGGAACACCCGCTTTACTCAGTTGAGCCAAAATAGTACTTGTTTTTGCCATTTGCATTAATGAAAACAGCCCCTCTTGCATTCGTGCCCCGCCACTTGCAGAGAAGCAAATGAGGGGTAAGTTCTTATCCAATGCGACTTGTGCCGCACGAACAAACTTCTCGCCAACCACAGCACCCATTGATCCGCCCATAAAGCTAAAATCAAAAGAAACAGTAATAATAGGAAGACCATTGATCGCCCCTTCCATTGCTAATAAGGCATCATTTTCACCCGTTTTCTTTTGAGCTTGCTGAATGCGCTCTTTATACTTCTTACTATCTTTGAACTTTAATGTATCTACAGGCTTAAGATTAGCTGCAATTTCAATATGTTCACCCTCATCTAAAAAGCTTTCAAGTCGTGTCCGAGCATTGATTCGTTGATGATGATCACATTTAGGACAGACATGTAAGTTACGTTCTAACTCAGCACGATATAAAACACTGTCACAAGCAGGGCATTTACACCAAACACCTTCTGGAACACTTCGATTACGAACTGTTGTTCTAATTTTTGAGGGAATTAACTTTTCAAACCAACTCATATTCGTCACCTATTCCTATTTAGCCATGTCTTGTGCATTAATTGCATGGCGCATTTCAGCTAATAAAGCAGCTAAAGCGGCTGGCAATTCTTCTGGTCTGTCGGCATGCTCTTCAATACAGCGTACCAGAGTACTTCCAACTACAACAGCATCGGCTACTTCTGATACTGCTGCGGCAGATTTCCCATCTCGTATACCAAAACCAACACCTAATGGTAAATCTGTACGTTCTCTCAATAAGCCTATCTTATCGGCTACTTCTGATACGTCTAATGTCGCCGTTCCAGTTACACCTTTAATCGACACATAGTAGATGAATCCTCTAGCATATTTTGCAATGTATTCCATTCGTTCAGGCGATGTTGTTGGAGCGACAAGAAAGATACAATCAATATCATGTGAATCCATTGTCACCAAAAAGTCTTCGGATTCTTCTGGTGGCATATCAACGGTTAAAATACCATCAACGCCTGCTTTCTGAGCTTTTTCAGCAAATGTTTTGTATCCCATTGCTTCTAACGGATTTGCGTACCCCATCAAAACAACTGGGGTTTCATTATCTTTTTCTCTAAATAGAGCAACCATCTCTAATATATTGACTAGCGTCACATCATTCTTCAGAGCACGCTCGCATGCTTTTTGAATCACAGGTCCATCTGACATAGGATCAGAGAAAGGCACTCCTAGCTCTAAAATGTCAGCTCCAGCATCCACTAATGCATGAAGCATTGGAACCGTCACCCATGGTTCTGGATCGCCACCTGTAATATAGGGGATTAAGGCAGTTTGGCCATCAGCCTTTAACTGTTCAAAACACGCTTTAATTCGACTCACACTTAATTCCTTAGAAACTTAAACCAGCCAAAGCTGCTACGGTATGCATATCTTTATCTCCACGACCAGATAGGTTTACCAGTAAAATTTGATCTTTTGACATTGTTGGTGCCAACTTCGTTACATAAGCTAAAGCATGACTTGATTCTAATGCAGGAATAATTCCCTCAATACGTGTCAAATCATGAAATGCTTGTAATGCTTCATCGTCTGTCACTGAAACATACTGCGCGCGACCAAGATCTTTTAATAATGCATGCTCAGGTCCCACTCCAGGGTAATCGAGACCGGCAGAAATTGAATGTGTTTCAATAATTTGACCATTTTCATCTTGCATTAGATAAGTTCGGTTACCATGCAATACACCAGGAGAACCCGCACATAATGGTGCAGAATGTTGACCTGTTTCAATACCATGTCCAGCACCTTCAACACCGTACATAGCAACATCTTTATCGGCAATAAAGGGATGGAACAAGCCAATAGCATTTGAACCTCCACCTATGCAGGCGATGAGAGCATCAGGCAATTTACCCGCAGATTTCAAAATTTGATTTCGTGCTTCACGACCAATAATCGTTTGAAAGTCTCTTACCATTTCTGGGTATGGGTGAGGCCCAGCGACAGTACCAATGATATAAAATGTATCATCAACATTTGTAACCCAATCGCGTAACGCTTCATTCAATGCATCTTTTAAAGTACGTGAACCAGACTCAACAGGAATAACTGTTGCTCCCAATAACTTCATTCGATAAACATTCTGTGCTTGGCGCTGAACATCTTCGGCCCCCATGTACACAACACATTCAATGCCTAAACGAGCCGCAACAGTAGCTGTTGCAACACCATGTTGTCCCGCTCCTGTTTCAGCAATAATGCGTGTTTTACCCATACGTTTAGCTAATAAAGCCTGACCAATCGTATTATTTACTTTATGTGCACCGGTGTGGTTTAAGTCTTCACGTTTAAGGTAAATTTGAGCGCCACCTAACTTCCTACTCCAGTTTTCCGCATGATATAAAGGCGATGGTCGGCCAACAAAATCAGCCAAATCTTTATCCATTTCAGCTTGAAACTCAGGATCGTCTTTATAGCGGTTATAGGCCTTTTCAAGTGCATAAATCGCTTCCATCAGCGTCTCACCTACGAATCGTCCACCATAAATACCAAAGTGCCCATCTTCATCAGGGTAAGTATCGTAATAGTTGTCCAACTGTTCAGCCATTTGCTACCTCTTGCATAAAATCGCTTATTTTCATTTTATCTTTAATGCCTTTTGCTTGTGTCATTTCTACTCCACCACTGACATCGACAGCATAAGGTTTTACTTGTTTTATTGCTTTTGCCACATTACTCGAATTTAAACCACCGGCAAGTATTAACGGCATACTAATATCCGTCAGTAATGACCAATCGAATACTTGACCAGTCCCTCCTGGCACCCCTGGTTGATAACTATCAACTAGTATTGCTGATGCCGATTTATATCGGTTCACCTCTGCTTTTAAATCAATTCCATCCTTCATCCTTAAGGCCTTCATATAAGGATGAGCAAATTGTTCACAGTATTCCGGTGATTCATCACCATGAAACTGTAACAATCCGATAGGAAGCGCTGCCAAACAAGCTGACACCTCTTCAGGTTTAGCATCAACAAATAAAGCAATAATGCTAATAAATGGCGGCAAACCAGCCACAATTTCTTTCGCCTGCGCAATCGTTACTGCTCGTGGACTCGGTGCATAAAATACCAGTCCTAACGCATCAGTGCCCATTTCAACTGCAAATTCAGCATCTTGGCGACGAGTGATACCACAAATTTTTACACGTGTTCTCATGGATTATGTCTGAGAAAGAAAGTTAATGTGATACTTTACCAGACCACGGGAAATGGGGACACTGTTGGAAGCTTATATTGCTGTGGATATTCAACATTAATGAAATATAATCCTTCTGGTGGAGAAGTAATTCCGCCTTGACCTCGATCACGACTTTCCAATACTGTTGTGGCCCACTCTATAGGCTTTCGTCCCTCACCAATAGGAACGAGAACTCCCACCAGATTTCTGACCATATGATGCAAAAAGGACTGTGCCTTCACATCAATGGCAATACAGTCACCTTGTCGCGTTACTTTTATTTTTTCTACTGTTTTAATTGGACTATGAGCTTGGCAGAGTTTTGCACGAAAAGCAGAAAAGTCATGATGACCCACCAACAAGTCTGCTGCGGCCTGCATTCGGTCAACATCTAAGGGGCTAAAAACCCACCACATTTTATTGTTATGGACTGCTGAACGACTAATTCGGTTTAAAATAATATAACGATAACTTCTATTTAATGCCGAAAACCGAGCACTAAAATCATCTTCAACGGGTTTTGCCCATGTGACGTTCATATCATCAGGTAAGTTAGTATTTAACCCTAGCACCCAATTTCTTTCTGCACGCTGTGCTGTTGTTTCAAAATGAGCAACTTGCTGTAATGCATGAACCCCTGAATCAGTTCGTCCAGCAGCCACTATTTTTGATGAATGATCTGAAATAGCGGCTAATGCATCGTATAAACACCCCTGAACAGTCCGCTGATTAGGTTGTACTTGCCAGCCACAAAATCGAGTTCCATCATACTCAACCCCTAAGGCTATCTTCACTCACAAGCCTTAAGATATGTCATTCAATAATACCTGAGCTCTTGATTTTTGATCGTCATCGCCATCAGTCAGAACTTCTTCCAGAATATTTCTCGCACCTTCTGGATCACCCATGTCCATATATGCTCCAGCTAGATCTAATTTAGTTTCAGCCTCATCAATTTCATCAAAATCACCAAGATCAAATTCAAGCTCACTACTGTCTACTTTAGGCTCATCATTTTCTATTTCAGGCTCTATAGATGATGTTACATTATCAAGGTTAATGTCAGGAAGGTCAGTCTCTTCCAGATCACTATCTAAAGATAAAATATCATCGTTTAAACTTGAATCGTCTTCTACATCTACATTTAAATCATCTAAAGTAGCATCATTTAAATCAGCATCAAGATCTAAAGACATAGGTTCATCATCTAAGGTTAAAGTACTTACTTCACTGGTATCAAGTTCTAGTGAACCACCAAAATCAAGCCCATCATCGTTCAAATCATTCTCATCTAATGACAAAATATCACTATCTATTTCAGCATCATTTTTGTCATCACTGATACTTTCAAGATCAAAGTCTAATAAGTCATCTACAGCGAGATCTTCATCCTTAGATGTGGCAAGCACCTCTGCTTCGCTAGTGTCTAAAGGGATATCAAGATTAAATTCAACAACTGGTTCAGCCTCGTCATCATTGGATGTAACAATCATCTCAGGTTCGATAGTATCTGAAGGAGTATCAAGGTTAAATTCGACGACCGATTCAGCCTCATCATCATTAGATGTAACAATCAAATCTGGTTCGATAGTGTCAGCTGAATAATCATCTAAAGTTATAGGTTCAAGCGTTTCCAGTTCTTCAAGCTCTGGTTCAATAATTAACTCTTCAGCTTCACGTGATAAATCACTATTCAACTTATCATCGCTAGCCGTAACATCACTAGATTTCGAATCAGTATCGACATCATTTAATGAAGCATAAGCTGCTTTAATAATCTCTTCATCTGTTTCTGATGTTATATTTTGCTCTACTTCAGGAGTATCAGAATCCGTACTTTCTGTAATATCCCCAACAGTAACAGATGTTCCAGATACTACTGTATCCACCCCATTAGAGTTTTCTTTTCTACCTCGTGCTTTAAACAAAAGTAGAATCAGAGCAAATAAAGCAACAACAAAGCCTGCAATAAGACTTTCTTGTTTATTCTCGGTATAAAATGTTTTTACTTTTACTGCTACTGTGTTGACAGCATTTTTAGCAATATCTAATGGTGACTGTTGCGATGTCTCTTGCTCACGTTCCATTACTACAGAGTTATCTATTCCAGCCTCATCAGACGTTATAGAAAGTGAGTCAGTCTCTTCATCATTATCAACGGTCTCTGAACCTATTTGAGCAAAATAAGCTTCGACCTCAGATTGTGCTGAATTAATTTCTGTTTCACTATCTAGTTCGTTAACAGTTTCCATATCAACTGCAACACTATCTAGTTCATTAGCAGCTTCCATATCAACTGCAACACTATCTAGTTCATTAGCAGCTTCCATATCAACTGCAACACTATCTAGTTCATTAGCAGCTTCCATATCAACTGCAACACTATCTAGTTCATTAGCAGCTTCCATATCAACTGCAACACTATCTAGTTCATTAGCAGCTTCCATATCAACTGCAACACTATCTAGTTCATTAGCAGCTTCCATATCAACTGCAACACTATCTACTGCGTCATCAAAAACAGTTGGCAATAAAGTTGACGGTTCTACTTCAGTAGCATTACTAGCACTATCTGCTTCTAAGTTACTCTGCATTTTTGCCAAATCAGCATCTTTTAATGTGATTAACTGGCGTAATGTTTGTAATTGCTCTTCCATTAAATCCATTCGAGATTTAATGTCTATATTCTCTTGAGATTGGCTTTCAATTGTTTCCTGAGCAAATGTAAGTTGCTCACTTAACTTTGATAATTCTTTATTCCCTAGCGGTGATAACTCATCCAGTTCAGACGACGCTTCATCTGTTGGAGAAACGAGTTGCAAACTAGCAATATTTTGTTCATCACTTTCAGAGCCGACAGTACTATCAACTTGCTCATCAGTCGCTAATGTTGCTGGATCCGATTCTTGTTCTACGATAGTCGTCGTAGAGGCAACAGCCTTATTACGATTTTTCCATAAGGTATTCTGCTCTCTGACTGCCGAAAAAGCTTGTTGCCTCGATAAAGATTGAATATCACTGACTGATGGAATATCTAAGGTATATCCCGCTTTTAAACCATTGATATTATCATGTCTAAATGCAGTCGGATTCGTATTCAATATTGCCATCATCATTTGGTTCTGAGAAATAGATGATGACGGTTTTGTATCTCTAGCAATATCCCATAATGTATCCGTTCGCCCAACTGGACCATAACTTGTAGCGGATGAATAGCTCGGTGAACTTAAAGCTGTGACCTCTGATTCAGGGTATTTGTATTTAGTTGTTTTCGCTGCTATTTGTTTTTTAACTTCGCTTGTTTTTTGCTTCGTAACAACCTTTTCTTTTACAAAGACGCTTTTAGGCGGATCAAGCAATACGGTATATTCACGAAGCAGTCGGCCACTTCCTGTTGTTGCGGTCAGTAAAAAGTCAATAAAGGGTTCTTTTACTGGCTGTGTTGAACTTACAAGGATTCTTGCCTCGCCATTTGATTCAACAACTTCAAACTTCAGTTGTGTTAATAAAAAACTACGTTTTAATCCAGCCTTTTCAAATTCAGCATTGGATGCTAATTGAACCTGTAATTTCCCTTCATCATCCGGTTTTAAGGCTGTAACAGGGATTTCTGCTTGAAAAGGTTGATTAAGTGCAGATGATAACTTTATTTTACCTAATCCAAATGCGTGAGCATGAATGGGAGCTAAAAGCCCTAATGCACTCATTACAGCAATGCTTGCAAATGTTCTCGTTTTCATCCTAAATCCCTCATAAAATTCCTATATTTATCCCAATCCTAACATCTACAAGTATTTTTCAACCAGTATTTCAGCAATTTGAACACTATTTAATGCTGCGCCTTTACGAACATTATCAGCGACAACCCACAAATCAAGGCCAGTTGGATGTGAGATATCTTCGCGTATACGACCCACATAAACAGGATCGGTACCAGAGGCATCTGTTACAGCAGTTGGATAGCCACCATCAACATGCTCATCAATTACAACAATACCTTCTGCTTCAGAAAGAAGTTTTTTTGCATCCGCTGCTGTTATTTTGTCTCGAGTTTCAAGATGTAATGCTTCAGAGTGACCAAAGAATACAGGAACTCGTACAGCCGTTGGGTTAACTAAAATAGAATCATCTCCCATGATTTTCTTCGTTTCCCACACCATTTTCATTTCTTCTTTTGTATAGCCATTATCTTCAAACACATCAATATGTGGCAACACATTGAATGAAATCTGTTTCGGATAGACTTTTCCTTCAATTGTACGACCATTCAGTAATGACGCTGTTTGCTTGGCAAGCTCATCCATTGCTGGTTTACCGGTACCCGAAACCGCTTGATAGGTACACACATTCACCCGTGTAATGCCTACTGCATCATAAATAGGCTTCATTGCCACTAACATTTGAATTGTAGAACAGTTAGGATTTGCAATAATGCCATGATTTTTATAATCAGCAATTGCATCTGGATTTACTTCAGGAATAACAAGTGGAATATCATCGACGTAACGAAATTCAGAGGTATTATCGATGACAACACAACCTGCCTCTGCTGCGATCGGAGCATAAACTCGTGAAACACTCGCACCAGGTGAAAATAAAGCAACTTGTACTTTAGAAAAATCAAAGGTAGCAAGATCTTCAACAATAATTGATCTATTACCAAAACTTACAGTACTACCTGCAGAGCGTTCGCTCGCTAAAGCATAGATTTTATCTACAGGAAAATTCCGCTCATGCAAAATTTCCAACATTGTTTCACCAACGGCACCCGTTGCGCCTACTACAGCAACATCAACTTTTTTACTCACAATCTTTCCAATTTCTATAGTTAAACTTAAAGGGCAGCAACAACTGCATCACCCATTTCAGATGTACCTACTTTTGTCATACCGTCAGAATAAATATCTGCAGTACGTAGGCCTTGATCAAGTACTTTACTCACAGCAGCATCAATACGATCAGCCATCTCAGGTTTATTCAATGTATATCGTAACATCATTGATGCTGAAAGGATTGTAGCAAGAGGGTTCGCAATGTTTTGGCCTGCAATATCAGGTGCACTACCATGAATAGGTTCATACATACCTTTGCCATTTTCATCTAATGATGCTGATGGCAACATACCAATAGAACCTGTTAGCATCGAAGCACAATCAGATAAAATATCACCAAACATATTCGTTGTAACCATTACATCAAACTGTTTAGGTGCTCGAACTAATTGCATTGCCGCATTATCAACATACATATGGCTTAACTCAACGTCACTATAGTCACTTGCCATATCAGTCATTGTTTCACGCCACAGCTCGGTAGATTCTAATACGTTTGCCTTATCTACTGAACATAAGCGACCTTGCCGTTTTTGAGCAATATCAAAAGCAACTTTACCAATTCTTTGAATTTCACTTTCACGGTAAACGAGTGTGTTGAAACCTTCTTTCTCGCCATTTTCTAATATTCGGATGCCACGAGGTTGGCCAAAGTAAATGCCCCCTGTTAATTCACGAACAATCATTAAATCAAGACCAGCAACAACTTCAGGTTTTAATGTTGAAGCTTCTGCCAGTTGAGGATATAGGATTGCAGGACGTAAATTAGCAAACAAATTAAGTTCACTACGAATACCTAATAAACCTTTTTCTGGACGAACACTAATATCTAGTGATTCCCATTTATATCCACCAACAGCACCTAATAGAATGGCATCGGCAGACTTTGAAATGGCAATGGTTTCATCTGGTAGAGGTGTGCCCGTTTCATCATATGCGGCACCACCAATCAAACCATATTCAAGTTCAATATCTAAACCATCTTTTGCTAAAGCTTTTAATACTTTAATTGCTTCATCAACAATTTCTGGACCAATACCGTCACCGGCTAATACTGCTATTTTTTTTGTCATTACTTATTTCACTAAACTAAAATTTAAATTTCTTGTGAGAGTCATCATCGACTGACTCATCTATATTTTTTATTTCTTAAAATTCTAAGAAAATAACCAGGGTGTTTGCTGTTGACGTCTTTGCTCATAAACATCAATATCATTCTTATGTTGCAAGGTTAAACTAATGTCATCCAAACCATTTAGCAAACAGTGTTTTTTGAAGGCATCGACTTCAAAATCAATCATAGAACCATCTGGTGATGTTATTTTTTGTTCAGCCAAATCAACTGTTAATTGATAATTCGTATTTGCCAATACTTGTTCAAATAAATTATCGATTACTTTCTCATCAAGTTCAATCGCTAAAATACCATTTTTACTGGTATTGCTAAAGAAAATATCAGCAAAACTCGGCGCAAGGACAACTCTAATACCAAAATCATCGAGCGCCCAAACAGCATGTTCTCGACTAGAACCACAACCAAAGTTTTCACGGGCTAATAAAATAGTACCGCCCTGGTATCGTGCTTGATTTAGTACAAACTCTTTATTAAGTGGGCGTCCTTCACAACTTTGACCAGGCTCACCTAAATCAAGATAACGCCATTCATCAAACAAATTAGGGCCAAAGCCACTACGCTGAATGGATTTCAAAAATTGTTTTGGAATTATGGCATCCGTATCGACATTCGGCCGATCTAATGGAATAACAATACCTTGTTCTACAGAAAATACTTGCATTAATGGTTCTTCACTTTAACGTTTATTGCTTCAAATTAAATGTTAGATAAAAACTAACTGGAACGGCGTAACTAATACTCGGTAATTTGGCTAATTCCATTAGCTTATTAACACCTGATGTAAGAGAATAATCTGCTACATTTATAATGACTGGTTGCGCACTCACAACAGACAGTTTTGCACCCACTAATCGAGTAATAATAACATTTAGTTGAATAGGTTTGCTCTCTCCATGAAGAGCGAGGTTTGCATCAATAGTAAGAGGAATACTAGCTCCTTGAGCAATGGCATCAAGTAATGATAAATCAATATTCGCTGTCACATTTGCTGTTGCAAAAGAATCAACATTAAATAAATGCTGTTTCATTCTTTCATCTCGCACCGCTATATTGGTATTAACACTCGTTAAATCAATACTAAGTTCAAATTGACCTTGAGAGTTTAATTGCCCTTGAAACGCGTCAAACCGATGCGTTTCTGCAACTGTACCCTTTTTTATCGAAATAAAATTCAACTGTGATTTAGCCGCATCCGTTACCCATTCAGCAGCAGTTACATTCATTGTTGAAACAAACACCGTTACTATCAGTGTCATTAAAATTTTAATCACTTTAAATATTCTCATTTTATATAACCTCATCCTAAATTCTATAGATATGTTTTTTATCAATTAAGTGGATTACCCTCGTTATCAACAGGTGTGATAGTACTCTCAATTGATTCAGACTCTAAATTCAATCTTCTAATAGAATCTGTCACTTCTTTTTTCTCCGTCGACTTAAGTATGATAATTTCTACTCGCCGATTTTTAGCTCTATTTGCTGATGTATCATTGGTTATTAATGGTTGTGTATCAGCATAACCTTCAAGTACAAAGCGCTCAGGTAACATCTCACCGTCTCTTAGTAGCTCATGCACCACTGAGGTTGCACGAGAGGTAGATAGTTCCCAGTTCGACCGGTAACGAGGTGTACTGATTGGTATATTATCAGTATGTCCTGCTACTGCGATTTGACCATCGGTTTTAATCAACACCATTTTAATCTTACCAATGATAGGTAAAAACTCTTTATTCATCCGAGCATCTCCAGACTGGAAAGACCCTTTTTCACGAATTCTTATTACAATACGGTTCAATTGAGTTTCAACATCAATTAAACCTTCCGCAATTTCAGTTTTTAATGCTTCTTTAAACTGCTCAGCTTCTTTTGCAATCTCCTCTGCTTGTTTTTCAGCGACACCTTCAGCATCTAATTTCACTTTTAATGCATCACGTGTTTCATCAATCGTATCTTGACGTACTTCTTTCAAAGGTGTTGGACGAGGTTCTCCGGGGCTAAATTCTTGAGCAATAATACTTGTACCTTTCGGTATCTCATTGGCAGCAACTTCACGTTGCACACCAAAGGCATCATCTAAAGACTTTACAACCATTTTGTACTTTAGTGCATCCATCTCAGCAAAAGAGAGAAGTAATACAAAAAAACACATTAATAGTGACATTAAGTCAGCAAATGTCCCCATATAGGCGGGCAGCCCCTCGGGGGGGTAGTCACAATCATGTTCTTCTTCTGCTTCTTCACTCACAGAGTTAGTCCCTTAATAACAATAACCATAGCGCTTATTCCTCATCATCATTATTTCGACGAGATGCTGGCAAATAATTATTCAATAACTCTTCTAATACTTTAGGATTTTGTCCTTCCTGAATACCTAATACACTCTGAATAATAATATTTTTATTCATTTGTTCTTCAGCACTACGAAGTTTTAATTTATCAGATATTGGTAGTGCGAACATATTTGCAAGCATAGCCCCATAAAGTGTAGTTAATAATGCCACAGCCATTGCAGGACCAATTGATTTAGGATCAGACATATTTGATAACATCTGCACCAAACCAACAAGCGTTCCAATCATTCCCATTGCGGGACCGGCATCACCCATTTGTTTGAATAGCTCTTGACCAATTTTATGGCGAGCTACCGTTTCAGTCATTTCTGTAGCAAGTGCTTTTTTAACAATTGCAGGTTCATGTCCATCCACTAGCATGCGGATACCTGCCGCCAGTACAGGGTTTGTAATTTCTTGTCCTTCTAGTGCTAACAACCCCTCTTTTCGTGCAATACCTGCTAATTCCACCACAGACGTAATGAGTTCTTCTGCCGTTTCGGCTTTATGTAAAAAAGCTTTTAAAGCTACTTTAATGGAACCTACTGCTTGACTCATTGTATAACGCATCATTACAACGGCTATTGTTCCACCAAGAACAATTACTAAGGAAGGGATGTTGATAAACACCAAGGCACCAGAGCCTGTTGCGATGGTCCCAATAATGAGTGCCCATGCAATTAAAAGACCTATTAACGTAGCTAAATCCACTAAACCATCTCCTTTAGGTACACCTTGTGCTACAAGCTTAAAAATAAATTACTGCAATTCTACCCAAAGATAAGCAAAAAATCTGCTGTTCTCTATCAGATCATCCTATTTTTGTATGTTTCTTTCTCTGGTACAGTAACCATGCAGGCAATAACAACACCATTAGAATGATGATGATTAAACCTAGAGGCCACAATATCGGTTGATTCCACTGTTTCTGTAATTTTTGTCGAAGTTGCGCATCAATGCGACGATATTTAATCGTATTGTTCGCCATCAGATTGGGTTTTACATTCTTATTCCAAGCATGATAAAGAGAAAACTGTTTAGGATGATATCCCCAGATCCATGGTGAATCTTCTGTCAATATGACTAACATTTGTTTAATAATATTTTGCCTTTCTTCAGAGTTTGGCATGACCCTCATTTTTTCAAACAAACTATCAAATTCACTATTCTGATAGTTTGCTGCATTTTCTCCACCCGTTAAAACTTTCCCGTTAGGTCCATAAAGTAAAAATAGAAAGTTTTCAGGATCTGGATAATCAGCATTCCACCCCCATTGAAATATTTGTGCCTGACCATTACGCATTTTGTCTTGGAATCGATTGTAATCTGTACTGCGTATGACTAATTGAATATTTAACTTTTGGAACTGTTTTCGTAACCAATCATATTGTGACCTTGCATCAGGGCCACTTCCTGGCACATCAAAGTACAAAACAAGCGGCTCCCCGGTATTAACGTCTCGTCCCTCCGGATAGCCTGCTTCTATTAAAAGTGTTCGAGCAGAATCAATAGGCAACCTCTCAGCACCCTGTTTACCCCACTGGTATGTATTTGAATTAATCCCTTCTTGTCCATCTTCATATCCAAAAATACCTGGAGGTATCGGGCCTTGCGCAGCAATACCCCGCCCATTCAAGAAAATAGAGATAAATTCTTCATAATCTATTGCAATAGAGATAGCCTGTCGTAATTTTTTAGCCCGTTCACTCTGACCTCCCACTACCGAATCCTGCATATTAAAACCGATATAATACGTTGATGTTCCAATAGCAGTCTTTAGCTCAACACCCTTTTCCATCATGGCATCACTAAGGCCGAAATCACCTGAGCCACCGACTTGAATAGCCTGCTCAAAAGAATCAGAACTTATTCCACTAATATCATAGTAACCCTGCAAAAACTTGTTCCAATAAGATGTATTTTCTTTTTCGAGAGTAAAAATAACCTTATCAACTAAAGGCAGCTTTTTACCTTGATCAACCAAGAGAAATTCTTCATCTTCCTGCTCACCTTGTGAAGGATAGAATTCATCATGAAAGTTCGGGTTTTTTTCTAACACCATTTGACGATTAGGATCATTAACGGTCAATTGATAAGGACCTGTCCCTACGGGATACCAATCTAAAGTAATATTCTTTTTAATCAATCCGGGCTGAGCATAGAAAACATCTGCTTCCCATGGCACGGGGGCAAAGAAAGGCATTGCTAGCCAATATCGTAATTGAGGGTACTTTCCATTCACTTTAATTTGATAAGTATATCGGTCAAGCACTTTCACGCCATCAATATCCAGCTCTTTCAAATTTATATTTTTTCCTAAACTTTTTAAACGCTTAGCGAAATCAGATAAACCAACAATATATTCTCCCATTAAACCTAAAATAGGCGAATGTATTTCTGGATGAGCAAGTCGCTTAATTTGATATACATAGTCTTCAGCAATAAGTTCTCTTGTCGCCTGTTGCTCGAAATCAGACAATATTGAAATGCCAGCTAATTCATTTCGTGTCAAATTATGGTAATAATACTGCCCCTTATTCTCTTGCACAAAAGCAGGGTGAGGTTGATAAAGAATCCCCTCTTTTATCGTAATTTCATAAAGACTATAGGCAATGTTTTGATCAATATCATCAGAAAGTAATTCAATATTATTATCGCTAAAATACCGCACGGTAGGCATTTTTCTTGCAGTAAGAGGGATCAGTGTATAAGGTCTTTTTAAATAGTGATATTGAAAAGGTGGCTCATAGATTTGCCCCGTAAAATTAGCTTCATTACTGCTATATGAACGGGCAGGATCTAAGTGTTTAGGACGTAGTGAAAAAGAACTGTATAGAGTGGATGATTTATCGTCATCGACTGAATAGGGTGAATTCATTACTGTAGATTCACACCCAGACAAACACATTACAATAATTATGCAAAAATACGATAGATATCGCATAAAATTCCCGATTGATTTAAATGAAAGTTCATTATATCCATGATACTTCAATCTGCGCGTTTCAGTGGGATTTAAAAACGCTTTAGGCAAGGCATTGATTGCCGAGAATAGTTATTCCCTTATCAAAATAAATAACGCAGCATAAAGCGTTTTTAAACCCATCGAAGAAGCGCTTGAGCCATCCCAATGATATTTCTTCTTTCAGAAACTATAAAATTCGGTTATTTTGTATCGTTTATTCTATAAATTCAGGAGAAATATCATGGGCTTTTTACAAGGCAAGCGAGTTTTAATTGTGGGCGTTGCTAGTCCTCGTTCAATTGCATCTGGTATTGCACTAGCAATGGCACGTGAAGGCGCTGAAATTGCATTTACGTATCAAACTGACAAATTAAAATCACGTGTTGAGAAAATTGCTGCACAATGTGGCTCTGATCCCGCATTATTATTCCCTTGTGATGTTGCAAGTGATGAACAAATTAAAAATGTGTTCACAGAACTAGCTAAACATTGGGATGGTTTAGATACCATTATTCATGCTGTTGCCTTTGCTCCTCGCGAACAATTGCAAGGTGGCTATGTCGATAGCGTAACTCGTGAAGGTTTTGCCATTGCTCATGATATCAGTGCATACAGTTTCGCCGCACTTGCCAAAGCAGGTAAAGAAATGATGGCTGGACGTAATGGCTCATTGCTTACTTTGAGCTACTTAGGTGCTGAACGTGCAATTGAAAACTACAATGTTATGGGTATTGCTAAAGCAAGTCTTGAAGCAAGTGTTCGTTATATGGCCCTTTCATTAGGTCCTGATGGTATACGAGTGAATGCTGTTTCTGCTGGGCCCATTAAGACCTTAGCCTCAGCGGGTATTGCTAACTTTAGTAAGAAACTTGCTCAAGGTGCCGCAGCCTCTCCTCTGCGTCGAAATGTAACTATTGAAGAAGTAGGAAATGTATCTGCTTTCTTGTGTTCAGATCTTGCATCAGGTATTACCGGTGAAATCACATATGTTGACAGTGGTTTCAATATTGTGGGAATTACAGGTTAAATTGAGTTCGAAGATGGGATATTATCCCGTATTATTTTCTATACCCATGACACTTCAATCTGCGTGTTTCAGTGCAAATTGAAGTGTCATGGGTATAAATAAAAAAGGCGCTATTAAGCGCCTTTTTTATAACCTATTATTTGTATCTTACAAATATTTTTCAAACAATTCGATATCAGCTTCTTCTCTGACACTAGTGATAAAGGATTGCAATTCACTGTCACTATAAACACGAATCAGGTGAGAACGTAATCCATCTTGTTCCTCTGCCGACGCACTCGCATAGTCCCCTTCAGTCACCGCTGATAATTTCAATATCACATAATTACCATTATTAGCAATAAAGCCCATATACTGAGATTCCGATGTTGGCTTTGCCATAGAAAAAGCACGACTTAGAACTTGCTCACTCACATCAGGATTTACTCGACCCAAGCTTTCTGTTGGATGCCATTCTTTTTCAGCAAATAAGCTGAGTGCCTCTACACCATTTTTCAGTTTGGCGAGCACTTCTTCTCCCATCTCTGCAGCTTGATCACGAGCATGCTCAAAACGCAATTGTTCGGTAATCGCTGGAGCAACTGATTCAAATGCTAACTGGCTAGCTAATATATGCTTATTTTTATGTACAACAATTAAATGTGACTTGCTCACTTCAATGACGGCACTATTAAGATCATTGCTCAACACATCTTCACTAAAAATAACATTGGCAATTTTTTGATTCTTAGCAATACCTGTTGTATTACCTTCTCTAATAAACTCTTGACTTGTTTTTATCTCTAAAGAAAGCTCCTCAGCAACCACATCTAAATTATCGGGATTTTCATAACTTAAATCAGCAAGTTGTTCTGCTTTTTCATAAAATAGATCTTCAGCCTGCTGTTTACGATACAGTTTTTCTACATCACGTTTAGCATCAGAAAATGATTTTCCTTCCGCTGTTTTAATTCCTGTTAATTTAATTAGATGAAGACCAAATTCTGTTTTAATTGGTTCACTGACATCCCCAATATTGGTCATAGAAAAAACAGCTGTTTCAAAGTCAGCATCCATTACTTCACGCTGGAAATAACCTAAGTCACCGCCATCTTGTGCTGAACCTGAATCTTGAGAAATTTCTATTGCAAGTGCAGCAAACTCTTCACCTTGCTCCAACCGTTCTGTCACTTTAGCCAATAATTCTAAAGCAGCGACGACATCGTCACCTTCAATTAGAATATGGCTAGCTCTACGCTGTTCTGGGCCAACAAATTGATCTTGATTATCAACATAAAAGGATTGTAACTCAGATTCATCAACATTAATTTGCTTACTCAATGCTTCAACAGATAACTCGACATAATCAACAGAAGCACGTTCTGGTGCTAAATAACTAGCTTGATGTGTATCAAAATATGACTGAACTTCTTCATCTGTTACAACGACTTTATCAAGCAGTGCATAGGCTGGAACAACACCATAAGCAATATCTCTAGTCTGCTTTTCTAAACGTAATACATTGTTCACAGATGACTCGGTTGTTAATGTTGAACGTTGGATATTATTAGTTAATTCTTGTCTTAAAGAGTCCGAATATAACTCAGCCTCATAACGCTCAGGACTCAAGCCAACCCGTGCCAACATCATAGAATAGGTATCAGGATCAAACTCACCCTCTTTCTGAAATGCAGGTGTAGAACGAATCATTTGAAGTAATGCACCATTACTTATTCGTTGACCAAGCTCTTGACCAACAGATAATAATAATTTTTTCTCGATTAGTCCCTCTACTATACTTTTTTTCACCTCGATCAAATCAAACATCGCAGGATCAAATTCGGCCCCCATAGAGCTCCTCATTCGATCACGATATTGTTGAAGTGCCTGTTGATACTCAGCTTGCTGGATAGACTCTCCATTCACTGTTGCAACAACAATATCAGAGGGTCCCGTTAGATAAGAATTAACGCCCCACAATGCAAATGGAATACTGATTAAACCAACAATAAACCAAGCAACCCAACCTTGAGCTCGTTCACGAATGAAATGCAACATAGATAATGAACCTACATAAAAAAGAAGTATTAATTACTAAAAAAAAGCAAAAAAAAAGGCGCATTTAACAATGCGCCTTTTTAATGTTTGGCGGAGCGGACGGGACTCGAACCCGCGACCTCCGGCGTGACAGGCCAGCATTCTAACCAGCTGAACTACCGCTCCATTTCTTGGTGGGTGTTGAGGGGATCGAACCCCCGACCCTCGCCTTGTAAGGGCGATGCTCTCCCAGCTGAGCTAAACACCCCAAAGAAAAAAAACTAGTTTACAGCATCTTTTAAAGCTTTACCAGCTTTAAATGCTGGGATTTTAGCAGCTGCAATTTGAATTTCTTCACCTGTACGTGGGTTACGGCCAGTACGTGCAGCACGGTCACGAACAGAGAACGTACCAAAACCTACTAAAGTAACTTGGTCACCACTGCTTAGAGCGCCTGTAACAGCACTTGTCATACCATCAACAGCTAATGCTGCTTTTGCTTTAGAAATATCCGCGGCACTTGCAACTGCATCGATCAATTCAGATTTATTCACAATGTAATTCCTCTCATTATTAATATTAATTATTATTGCCCCGACAGACGAACAAGTCTGCCTGTTCGATGGGGAACGTGTATATAACTACAGCAAAAACAACGTGTCAAGCCAGAAATAGTGGATTTATCAAAATTACTGCTTTAATTTTTAATAGCACCTTACTTTCAGCCAAGAAATAAGTTGTTCTTAAAACAATATTTACGCTGATTCCTGTGACAATAGCCATGCCCGCGTAAGACCTACATATTGACTCACTGAAACCGTCTCAGGACGTTGAGCTAGCTCAATTCCTTGTGCAATTAACATCTCTTTTGATACCATCTTTTTTAATGTATTTGCAATCGTTTTTCGCCTCTGTGAAAAGGCTTGCGTAACTAGTTTGCCCAACGATTTTATGCAAATTTCACCCCCAACAAAATCACGTAATGGCTGTAAGTAAATAATGGCTGATTCTACCTTTGGTATGGGTTCAAAGGCTTCTGGCGGGACAATAAATAACATCTCAGCCTGACACTGGTACTGAACCATGACAGTTAAGCGGCCATATTGCTTTCCACCCGGCTTTGCACAGATACGTTCTACCACTTCTTTTTGTAACATAAAGCACATATCTTCAACGCACTCAGACTGTTCTAATAGGTGAAATAAAAGTGGGGTTGTAATGTTATAGGGCAAGTTACCAATAATACGTAACTTTTCATCACTTTTTACTAAAGTTCGGTAATCAAAACTCAATGCATCTGCTTCATGAACTGATAGATGAGCAAATTTAGCTAAACGCATTTTTAATAGTGGAACTAAGTCTCGATCTAATTCGATCACATCCAATTGATCTGAATTTTGTAACAATGGCTCTGTTAAAGCTGCCCGACCGGGACCTATTTCAACTAGATGCTCACCTAACTGCGGATCAATTGCAGCAATAATGTCATCAATAACGCCCTGATCCGTCAGAAAGTTTTGACCAAAACGTTTTCGAGCTTTTGGATAAGGTTTTCTACTCATAATAATATTAACTCGCTACCATATTCAGTGCCATATCAATCGCAGCTTGTAGACTTGTTATTCTAGCTTTTCCAGTGCCAGCAAGATCTAAAGCAGTCCCATGATCAACAGAGGTTCGTATAAAAGGTAAACCTAAGGTTATATTCACAGCGGTACCAAAACCTTGATGTTTCAGTACAGGTAAACCTTGGTCATGATACATGGCTAAAACAACATCATAATCAGCCATTTTATCTTGCAGAAAAATAGTATCTGCAGGCCAAGGCCCCGATAACTTAATGCCTTTTTCTACCAGCTGTTCAATGACAGGGGAAATAATATCAATCTCTTCTCTGCCTAAGTGTCCATCTTCTCCAGCATGAGGATTGAGTCCACAGACTGCAATTTTAGGAGCTAAGAATCCAAACTGGTTTTTCATACTATCATTGATAATAGTAATCACTCGACGAAGAGAGTCTTGTGTTATTGCCTCGCTCACCTGCTTTAATGGCAAATGGGTTGTAGCCAGTGCAACACGTAAAGACTCTGTTGCCAACATCATCACAACTTGATCAACACCTGCACCATCAGCAAAAAACTCAGTATGTCCTGTAAAACTAACACCTGCATCATTAATAACACCTTTATGTACCGGTGCAGTTACCACTGCATCAAATTGATTATTTAAACAACCATCTAATGCTATTTGCAGTGTTTCTAATACATATCTTGAATTATCAGAATTTAATAAGCCCGCTTTACAAGGAACCGCTAATGTTGCAGGTAAGTAACGTAACGTCCCTACTTCTGGAATACTGGCCGGAGATGACAAATCAACCAGTTGTAACTTAATCGGTAGATTTAATAGCTCAGCTCTTTCTAGAATCAGTTGAGGATCAACAATTGCAACAAGCTCACACGATTGCTGATGTTGAGCAAGAAGAACGCACAGATCAGGACCTATACCAGCGGGCTCCCCAACAGTAAGAGCGATTCGATGAACCGTATTCAAAGATCTCGATACTCAATATAGGCTTCATCACGTAATTGACGTAACCAATTTTCTAACTCTTCAGCAACTTTACGACTCTTGATCTGTGCTCGCGCTTTATTTCGGTTATATTCCTCTGCCATATTTTGTTCACGACGTTCATAAACCTTAATGAGGTGCCAACCAAAACGACTTTTGAATACAGTACTCAATTCTCCTTCAGCTAACTCATCCATCTTTTCTTCAAACTCAGCAACCATGACACCGGGGCTACTCCAACCTAAGCTTCCCCCTTCAATAGCAGAGCCTGTATCATCTGAATGTGCTCGAGCAAGTTCTGCAAAATCATCACCATTTATAGCGCGTTCCAAAAGCTGATTCAGACGTTTTTCAGCATCTTCATCTGTCGTTAACTCATTTGTTTTTATCAAAATATGACTCGCTAATGTTTGTTTAACGAGATGAGTCTCTTCACTTTTCTTATCTGCCAACATCACTAAATGGAAACCACTTCCACTTCGCAAAGGCTCGCTTACTTGTCCAATAGCTAGACTAGGCACTATTTCAGCAAATAATGATGGTAGCTCTCCCTGTTTTCTCCAACCTAAATCGCCGCCTTCAAGCGCATTTTGCCCATCAGAATATCCTGCTGCCACTTCAGAAAAGTCAGTCCCGGCTTCAAGTAAGCTCTGTACTTTGATCAACTTTTCTTGTGCAGATTGTACTTGTTCGGGTAAAGCCGCTTCAGGAACACTTATTAAAATATGAAATAATTGATAGGCTGTTTCAACCGCACCTTGTACGGCTTGTGTTGCTAAATAATTATCTATTTCACGATCAGAGACTAGAATCTTATCATCCACTAAGGCCTTGCGTAGACGACTGATAATCATTTCTTCACGAATTGACTCACGGAAATCTGTAAAATCTAAACCATCACCATGTAAAACATCTCGAAACTCACGTAATGTCAGATTATTATTGCTTGCAATTTGTCGTAATGCGCCATTTAAAGCATCGTCCCCAACTCTAATTCCTACTCGAGATGCTTTTTGAATCTGCACACGCTGAACAATTAATCTTTCCAATACCTGTTTACGCAATATATCCCGCGGAGGAATATTGGAATTTCGCTGACGTAACTGTTGTTTAACCGTTCGTTCCATATCGACCAGCTCACTTTCCAGCAGTACCTCATTATTTACCACAGCAATAATTCTATCTAATGGCTCCGCCCAAGCAGCACTGACCATCATCAAGGTAAATAGTAAAACTCTAATCATGTAATTTCCAACAAATTTTAAGTTAAGATAGTTGAGCATTCTAAAGGAGAAAAGCCAAACAGTAAAAAGCCGCCGTTATTCAAAATGTATAATTTATGAACAATACGACAGCTTTTAATGTACTAGGTTCAATAAATCTATGAACCGTAGCCTAATATATTTTGTTCTAATATCGTCTCAGTTTTTTTACCAAAGTTACCAAGACCTTTTAATTCGATTTGGAAGAAAATTGCCAAATTTCTATCCTGATCTGTTGAACTATTAATATAGTTTCTCACAACTAGACGCGTTGCCCAACAGCAACTATCATATTCAATCCCTGCCAAACCTTCCAATGTTCGGTTATCTTTAAGTGAATGATACCAACGTCCAACGATGCTCCATTGTTTGTTAAATGGAATTCGAGTTGAGATATCAACTTGTTCAAGTCCATCACGACGATAACGGTGTGAAAGATTTAATAACTGACCTTTCTCACCACGATAATTCACCCCTAATGCTGACATGTTATTCGTATCGCCATGAGGATTCCACTGCATTTCACCCCGTACTGTCCATTCTTTAGCAATAGAGGCAACAATTTCAGCCACCATATCAGAATCAGATTGTGTTTCTGGAGCGGTATTAAGTAATGTTACATTTCGATCTTTAAAATATTGAATCTGTCCCAGGCTAACGCGTAAATTCTCTTTTCCTGTCTGTTGATTAATAATTCGAGATGTCAAAGACAAAGAAAGCTGACTGGTATCACCGATCCGATCTGTGCCGGTAAACCTGTCATGAGAAAATAACTGCCCCATGCTAAACGTCCTCAAACTACTATCAAAGATAGGAATGTCTGATTGATCACGTTCAGGGATATATAAATAAAATGCTCTTGGTTCAAGCGTATGAATATAGTTGCTATTAGAAAAGCTTAACTCTCGCTCAAAGAATAAACCACTATCAACACTCACAATTGGTAACGTTCTTGTCGGAGCATCATTCGAAATCGTGCCACCATTTTCATCCAAATCATAACGAGTATGATTCAATGCAATACGCGGTGTTACAAAGGCAGCTGCTGAACGCCAAGGAAAGCTGATTGAAGGCTCAATATTAAATCGTTGCCCTTTTACTTGATCATCATGATCAAAGGCGACATATTCTGCAGTCATTCCATACGTTAGCCCCATTGCTTGATCAGGAAATGCCCCAGTAATGAGAAGTTGGGGTAAGCGTTGATATGGATTACTAACACTTGTTAAGTTTTGATATCCTTGCAAGCGGCCTACAAAATTCCAGTTATTTCCCGCATAGCCTACATTTAACTGTCGATTAAGATGTGTTGTACTAGTCAAACTTAAGCTTGATGCAAAGTCCTCGATATATGCCTTATCTGAAACATAGTTGTAATCAATACTACTATGCCAGCGAGAACCTAATCGACTTGTATTTTGTAAAGAGAAATGCTTCCTATCTTCTTGATAATAAGGATTAAAAATATCGCCATCTTCTTTTAAATCATCACTGGCAAGGAAGCCAGCATCAAGAACACCTCGATGTTGTTCAGTCAAATATCGAAACTCACCATTCAACATCAAACCTCTATCAGCCATATAACGAGGTGTTATCGTTGCATCTGTATTAGGCGCTATATTCCAATAGTAAGGCGTTCGAAGATCAAAGCCTGTCTCATCAGAGCTTCCAATCATCGGCGTTAAAAACCCTGATTTTCGCTCATCATTTAATGGGAAGCTGATATAAGGGGTATAGAATACCGGCAAGCCGCCTAGTCGTATCACAACGTCTCTAGCCACACCTACCGCTTTAACATGATCCAACTTAACGTTACTTGACTCTAATAACCATGCATTACTACCTTCATCACATGTAGTATATGTTGCATCTTTTAAAAGGGTTGTTTCAGTCCCTTGTCGATAAACCTGATTAGCTTTCCCTCGCGCATGACTTTCACGTAATTGGTAGTCAGCATTCAGTAACGTACCTTCATCATTAGATAAAGACCACTCCGCTTGTTCAGAATTAAGAATAATCTCACTATCACGTATTTGAACATTGCCCTTGGCTGTTACATTACCCGATAGTTGATTATAAGTAGCCCGGTCTGCTTTTAATTCTTGTCCTGAACGAGTGACTTCAACATTACCAGTAAAGACGGACGTTCCATCCTCGACCAACTGAACACTATCCGCTTTAACATCAACGGCGGTTTCTTGCTGATGGTCAGCAATAGGTAAATATTTATTATGATTATCAGTCTTACACTGCTGATGACCAGATTCGGCCATGGACAATGAAGAAAAGCACATTAAAAGTGCTGTAGATAAAATAGTCAGTCTGCGCATAACCATCTTTAATGGAATACCTCAATCTATAGTTTAGCTAAACTAAACAAAAAACAATCTCCAATTTATCGCACAGAAATAGAAATTCATCAAACTTTCGAATCTATTCTCCTCTAAAAAAAGATATCATACGCGATACATCAATCACTTATTAGCGTTATCTATAGACAACCTCACTACTAATAGGATTAATTCTCCGTCATGAATTCTATTTGTTTTAAATTATTTTAAATTATTTTAAATATTATGTTGACAGTCTAAATTCAAATCCTTATAGTGTGCGCTTCCTTTCGGGAGTAACAGCCCATCGGGGCTATAGCTCAGCTGGGAGAGCGCTTCGCTGGCAGTGAAGAGGTCGACGGTTCGATCCCGTCTAGCTCCACCAAGCAACCGGAAGAAATAGTTTTAGGTCCCCATCGTCTAGAGGCCTAGGACACTGCCCTTTCACGGCGGTAACAGGGGTTCGAACCCCCTTGGGGACGCCATATTAGAATAAGCGCTTGGATAAAACCAAGCGCTTTTTTTATGCCTGTTAGAAAAGTAACCATCGATAAGTAGCATCAACAGTTACGCCCTTCCCTAATAATGACCTCTATCAAGCCTTATACAAAGGCATTAATTCTGAATGATAGTCACTATCGAATCTTTTTCATAAAATACCAGCCAACAATGGCAAAAAGTACTGTTGGGGTTGCCGCTGATAGCCATGGCATGACACCAAATACAAGTCCGACATGTTGGAAGCTCTGATTAAATAAGTGAAAGCCAATCCCCACTAGAGCTCCAGACAGTATTCGCCCACCAATCGGGGCGGAGCGTAAAGGTCCGAAGACAAAAGGAACCGCTAAAAATACCATTACAGCTGAACTAAGCGGCATCATGACTTTCATCCAGAAAGCCATTTGATATTGTTCTACAGCTTGGTAATTTGATTCTAAGTAACTGATGTACTCTATTAATCCCCATACGGGCAAAAATTCAGGCGGAACAACAACGATATTAACCATGCCGGGGTTAAGTTGTGACTTCCAGCGTGCATGCTCAACAGAGCGTACCTTGACGCCCTTTTCATCAAGGGTACTTTGAATAACGTCTGTTAACGTCCAACTATCATCGTGATATTCAGCTTCTTTTGCCTTGGTAACGATTCTTAACCTATTTTGGCTATCAAACTCATAAATTGATATTCCAGAAAAACGGCCATCAGGCAGAATTCGTTGTATATGATTAAAATGCAATCCATCTCGAGTCCAAAAGCCATGCTGAGATCGTGTTCCTACTGTACCCGTTTGAGCCAAAGACTGGGCTTCACGTGCTTTTTGTTCAGAAATGGGCCGTACCACTTCCCCTACAAAAACAGCAACAAACATCAAGCATAAAGCAACGACCATGACTGCTTTATTAATTTGTTGAATGGAGACACCGGCAGCACGCATTGCGACCAGTTCACTTTGACTTGCAAGATTACCTAGTCCTAAAACGCTGCCCAATAATGCTGCTATAGGGAGTAGTTCATAGATACGCTTTGGCATTGATAAGGCCATATAGCTAAAGATATCCATCAACTGATAGCTTCCCCGACCTAAATCATCCAACTCATTAATAAAGTCCATAAAGGTATAAAGACCTAATAAGACTAATAGGACCATAAATGTACTCGCTAATATCGTTTTCGCAATATAGCGTTGTAATAGCCCCATTACACAGCCTCTTTCTGTTTATTCAATTGATACTGCAACCAATAATAGCGGATTTTATGTTTATTCATAACAAGGAGCAACACAATAATCATCAGGGCATGAACCCATACTGCTCCAAGCAGTGGTGCAATGACGCCTTTTGAAACCCATGCTCGCGTCACCCCGAGTAAATTACTATAAATAATGTACACTAAAATGGCCGGAAACAGCCCAGCATAACGCCCTTTTCTAGGCCCCGTATTTGCTAAGCTAATCGCTAATAAGGACAAAATAAAGGTCATGAACGCAGCTGAAACTCGCCACTGTATTTCAGCCAAGTCTTTTGCTTGACCTCGCTGCCATAAAGTAGTGGTCGGCAAGGCTTTATGTCGCTCATGAACTTGTTTTTCCTCACCTTTTTCTATCATAAGGCTGTGAGTGTCATAGTGAGCAATAGTAAAGTCCTGATCACCAGCTTGCCCTTCATAGCGATAGCCCTGCTCCAAAACTAGATATTTATTGCCAGTTTCACTATCGACTTCAAAGCGTCCTTTATCTGCTCGAAAAACTAAAGGTCGTGTATCTCGATGAATCTCGATAAATACATTCACCATTCCTTGCTTATCTTCAGAAAGCCCTTGTGAATAAAAAGTCCAATCACCATTTCTACTTTCTTTGAAACTACCGGCAATCAACCCACTTGTGTCGGCAGACATTTTGGCTCGTTGCTCCAGTTCATATCGACCAGACAAGACATTAGGCACAATAATTAAGGATAAAACAGCAACAAAAAGGCTGATAGTTCCAGCAAATAAAGCAACATTACGAATCAAGCGATGTCTAGGGATGCCACATGCTGCCATTACCGTTAGTTCGCTATCAGAATTCATTCTCCCCAGAGCTAACATTACGGCAAGAAAGGTTGCCATTGGAAGTAATATAGAAAGCGCCCCTAATGAGCTATAACCCAGAAGCGTAAAAATGACTTCACTAGGCAAGTTACCTACCGCAGCCTGCGCCAAATAGCGGGCAAATCGGGTGGCAACAAAAATCAGCCATAACACACTGGTTACGGCCAATAAATTTAGAATGAACTCTCGTAACAGATAACGATCAATTACTGATACATAAGAAGAAAAAAATTGACGAATTGCAGGCATTATTTGGTGGTCTTGGTTAAAATAGGTCGGTCAACTAGATGTCAGTCTAAATCATATACACGCTTAGGAGAAATCAATGCAGTATTTTGTTACCGCTAACACGCCCTCAACACAGGAAACTGATTGTGTTGTTATTGCCGTTTTTGAACAAGGAGAGCTTAGTCCAAGTGCTCTACTCGTTAATGAGCAAAGTAATGGTTACATCAAACAAATTATCGAACGTGGCGACATTGCGGGCAAAGCAGGACAAACATTATTGCTGCAAGATGTTGCAGGTCTAACGAGTCCAAGACTTTTGCTCGTCGGCTGTGGCAAAAAAGATAAAACGACAGAGAATGATTTTAATTCTGCCGTGTCTGCAACAGCAAAACTACTCAACGAATCTGGCGCAGATGATGCGGTAAGCTACTTAGCAGAAATCAAGGTCAATGCTCGCTCAACAGAGTGGAAAACCCGTCAAACGGTGATTACTACTGAGTCTGCATTATATAAGTACACACACACTAAAAGTAATGTAAAACCACCGCATCAACCACTTAATAAACTGGGCTTCTTTAGCCAAGATGATGGCAGTGAGTTAGCGGCACAAACAGGTCAAGCCATTGCTGAAGGCATGAATCTCGCTCGTGAATTAAGTAATTTGCCAGGAAATATTTGTACGCCAAGCTATTTAGCAGACCAAGCAGTTGAGCTAGGTGAGCGCTTTGATAGTGTCACAACGACTATTCTTGAAGAAGCTGAGATGGAAGAGCTTGGTATGGGCTCTTTATTATCCGTATCTCGCGGTAGCCGTGAGCCAGCAAAACTAATCATAATGAATTATCAAGGAGCCGGTGATGATCGCCCTGTTGTTTTAGTCGGTAAAGGGCTTACTTTTGATGCCGGTGGTATTTCACTTAAACCTTCTCAAGGTATGGATGAAATGAAATACGATATGTGTGGCTCTGCCAGCGTATTTGGTACCATTTCAGCAATTGCAGAGCTGAACCTTCCCATTAATGTTGTAGGTGTTGTGCCAAGCTCAGAAAACATGCCTGATGGTGATGCAAATAAACCTGGTGATATTGTCACTAGCATGGCCGGTAAAACAATTGAAATTCTTAATACTGATGCTGAAGGTCGCCTAATATTATGTGATGCTTTGACCTATAGTGAGCGTTTTAACCCAGAAATTGTTATTGATATTGCCACACTTACAGGTGCAGTTATTGTCGCTTTAGGACGTCAAGCAACTGGTTTAATGGCCAATGACCAAGATTTAGCTGATGCTCTATTACAAGCTGGTAATGATAGCTTTGATCGCACATGGCAGTTACCTTTATGGGATGATTACCAATCACAATTAGATAGTAACTTTGCTGATATCGCCAATATTGGTGGAAAAGAAGCAGGTAGTGTTACCGCTGCCTGTTTCTTAGCGCGTTTTACTGAAAAGTTCACATGGGCACATTTAGATATTGCTGGAACAGCATGGAATAGTGGTAAGGCTAAGGGAGCAACCGGACGCCCAGTTCCTCTTTTAGTTCAATACTTATTGAACCGTATTGAAGCTAAGAGCTAAAAGTAACAATGACAAGTGTCAGCTTTTATATTTTAAAAGGCGATATTGAACATGATCGGCAGGTATTTGCCTGCCGATTAGTTTCAAAGGCCTATTATCAGGGGCAGAATATTTATATTCATACTGATAATGCCCAACAAGCAGAGCAACTTAATCAAACATTATGGTCTTTTCGTGCTGATAGTTTTATTCCTCATGGCCTGATTGATAAACAAGTGACAAATGAAGGACAGGTTTTAATCGGTCATGACTCAACACCACCCCGATTAATGGATTTGCTTATTAATCTAGCAAGTGAGCAGCCCCTGTTTTTCAGTCAGTTTGACCGCGTAGCAGAGTTCGTGAATGATCATGATGATGTCAAAATAGCAGGAAGAAAGCGTTATCAGTTTTATCAACAACGCGGCTATGAATTAAAAACGCACACTATTTAACCTGAATTATGGATAAGTCATTGTACATTATAATGTTACTGACTATTCTTACCCAAAACTCAGGTTATTTAATTTTTAATTAATCACTATATTGAGTCGTTAACTGCTTAGCCATCTCTTGTGCATTAACAGGACGGCTAAAGTAATAACCTTGTCCATAGTGACAACCTAATGATCTCAGTGCCTTTTGCTGATACTCTTCTTCTATTCCCTCTGCAACAACACGTAAACCAAAGTTATCTGCCAAGGCAAGAATTGAGCGAATAATAGCCGAGTCACCCTGCTCGCTGTTTAGAGCATCCACAAAGCTACGATCAATTTTTAGTACATCAACAGGGAAGCGCTGTAGATAACTCAAACTGGAATAACCAGTACCAAAGTCATCAATACTCAACCAAACCCCCAATTTCTTAAGCTTATCCATTGTTGAAATAGCATCATCAACATCATCCATGACAATACTTTCCGTTAGTTCAAACTCAATTTTATTTATGGTTACTTTTGTTTCCGCTAGAATAACTTTAACCCGTTCCATAAAACCTTCTTGTCGGAACTGGCGAGCTGATACATTAATCGACATGTTTTCTAAGCTGGGGAACATGCCCTCCCACTCTTTCATTTGCTTACAAGCGGTCAACATTACCCAGTCACCAATTTCCAGGATAATACCCGTTTCCTCAGCCAAAGGAATGAATTCTACGGGTGAAATCAAGCCCATTTCAGGGTGCCTCCACCTAATCAATGCCTCCATACCGGTAATTTTATTGGTCGCCAAATTAACCTTTGGTTGATAATGCAATACAAACTGTTCTAATTCTATAGCCTTTCTAAGCGCCTTTTCCAAAGTCAGGCGGCGTGTTATTTTTTCATTAATCTCTGCCGTATAGAATTGGCAGTTATTACGTCCTTGTTCTTTTGCAAGGTACATTGCTGAATCTGCATGCTGAATAAGTTCACCCGCCTCAGTTGCATCAGAAGGGTAAATACTAATACCAATACTGCCCGTTATTAATAACTCATGTTCTGCTATGTAATAAGGCTGTTTAATTTCATTTAATAAATTACTTGCAAGCTCTTTTGTATTCGTCAATTTATTAATTTCAGGCAGGACAATAACAAACTCATCACCGCCAAATCGCGCAACTGTATCCTCCTCTCTTAAAACAGAAGTCAGTCGTGTTGCCAAAATTTTAAGTAATTCATCACCCACTTGATGGCCTAATGAGTCATTAATAAATTTAAAATGATCAAGGTCAAGAAAGATTACTGCCATTTTTGATTTTTTCCGTTTGGCATGTGCAATAGCATGTTGCAAACGATCATTTAATAAGCTCCGATTGGGTAACTCGGTTAACTCATCATGAGTTGCCATAAATGCAATACGTTTCTCACTTTCTTTCCGCTCAGTGACATCTTCACTAACCGACACATAATGACTAATTTCACCAAGATCATCTCTTAGTGGTGTAATTGTTTGATAAACAGATATAAAACTGCCATCTTTCTTTCTATTAACAATTTCTCCAGTCCAAACTTCTCCTGCTCGAATGGCCGCCCACATTTTATCCATCTGACTAATCGACTCATCAGTATTTGAATTTAAAATAGTCGGTTTTTTACCTATAACCTCATCTGGCCGAAAGAGTGTTTGTTTGCTAAAGGCATCATTTACCCACTCAATCATGCCGAAATGATCGGTAATCATAATGGCATTGGCTGTTTTTTCTACTGCTGCTCGATGAAGCCGCATTAAATTTTGATCCTCTGCCATTTGGCAAATAAGCCGTAAACTATCAGAGAAATCTGTCATTAATTGCTGGAATTCACTCCCAAAGGAATTAGCATATTGGCTATGTAAACCAATGACAGCATGAGTTTCTCCGCCGGCAAGATAAAAAGGTATAAATAAGCTATCCTTTATCTCATCATGCTCTAAACGTATCACCCACTCAGAAGAAAGCTCACTTCCTACTGTCTTTCTAACCAGCTGATGTTCGCGTACTGCAGAAATTACCGGACTATCATCACTATGCAAACCAGCCCAGGTTTTATTCTTATCAAATAAAAAGTCTGATATTTCACCAGCATAACTTAGAACTTGCCCCTGATTATCTTTACATATTTTGACCCAAACCAAAGAAACATCTGTGATTTTAGCTAATTCTTTTGTCATATATTCCAAGACAGTTATCACTGAGAAGTTTGATGTAATCACCATCTGTTCAGCCGTACGTATCAACTGACTGCACGCTCTAGTGATATGATTGATATGAATATCTTCTATCGTGCCACTAACTATTTTCTCTCTTGTATCCTTGTTCGCATGTAAAGAAAAATTAACCCAGATATAACGACGGTCTAGATGTTTTAGCCTCACCTCACCATTCCATGATGATTGTTTTTTCTCTAATAGTGAGTCTACGATACGCTCAATCAATTCACGATCTGCAGGATGAAAAAAATCACTTACTTTTTTATGCAAGGAATAATTCAAATCAAAAGCAGATAGTTTTTTCCATACTGGACTTAAAAAGTGCCAACAATAATCACTGCCAATTTGAATGATTGCTTGATTAATATTAGTTACAACTTGTCGATAACGACGTTCAGATTGTAATAATTGTTCTGAATCTTTTGTGAGTTCTTCATGCATTGATTGAAATGATAAGTTCAACTCTGCCACTTCATCGTGGCCGGATAGGATTACTTTCTTAGGTTCTTTACCATGCGCATAGGCACGTACTTGCTCTGCCATTTGCAATAATGGCACCACCATTAATCTTCTGACTACAATATTAATTAACAGTCCTAATAAAATAGCCATCAACAAAATGAGTAACGATGTTGTAAAAACTCGTTGTTGTAATGGCTGGTATATTTCTTCAGTTGGAATCAGTCTAAAATAGGTCCATTGCATGGGTTTAATAATGCTTGTAATGACCTGATACTCCACGCCTTCAAATATCACAGGTTCCAAGACTTCAACATCTGAACTGACTATTTTGCTAAATAAGCCCCACAACACATCATCTTTTGGACTTAATCCAAATAAGTTAGGATTTTTTTTCAACTCATTTTGCCATGGTCCTGCAAGAATGAATTTGCCTTGTTTATCTAAAACAAAATGGTGCTCATTTTGATAGTTTCTATTGTCGGACTCTAGCAGAGAGAATACTTTTTCTAAACCGATATCTATGCCTAATGTCGCTACCCATTGACCATCAATATCCAATGGATACACAACACTCGTCATCCATGATTCAGAGACAGGTTCAAACAATGCTGGCGTCCATTTTATGGTTCTATCAGGATTCGTATCCGGCGAAGCCAACATCATCCAAGGTGTTGATAAGTAATCAGTATCATCTGCCATCAAATAAACAAAATCAGGATAAGATAAATCAAAAATCAGTTCACTTCTATCATGACCCAACATCCATATATTATCGAAGACCTGGTTAGATGTTGCTGATGCGCCAAAGCCATCAAATACATCCATTGCGGTGGTATAAAATTGTTTTATTTCTGTTGTTAATTCAATATCTGAAGGCAAAAACAAACCTGCTTGTTCTCGTCCATTGAATGTACTACTAATATTACGCCAGGCTCCATCTTCAAACTGCATCATCCTTTCTATAAAAGGCGTGCTTTGATCGGGCATAGATTCCGCTAATTCATTTTTTAATAGCTGAGATAATGCTTTTAGATTTGGGGCCGCGAGTTGGATAAATCGTTGATAATTATCAATTGTTTTAAAGGTATTAACTTGAATTTCATTTAACGTTGATTCGAGTAAGTTTTGTTTGGAATAATGATAATAAATCCACAGTGATGGCAAAGATACGAGTAGTACACAAGCGGTGACCATTACACTCATTTTGCGTGAAATATTCATCTAATGTATCTACATCTAACAATATGTTGATTCAAGCCGACATTCCTTATCCATATTCGATTCACATCGAGGTATAATGCCCGTCTTATTTTTTTAATTCAACTTTTAGAAAAAACCATGGAAAAGACATACAGTCCTGACGAAATCGAACAACGCTGGTATCAAACTTGGGAACAAAATGGTGAATTCAAGCCATCGGGTGAAGGTACACCGTACTCTATCATGCTCCCACCGCCCAATGTCACGGGTCGTCTACATATGGGCCATGCTTTCCAAGACACCATTATGGATACCCTAACTCGCTACCATCGTATGAAAGGTGATAATACCTTATGGCAAGCAGGTACAGATCATGCCGGTATTGCGACACAAATGGTTGTCGAACGTCAGCTCAATGCCGAAGGTAAAACTCGCCACGACTTAGGGCGTGATGCATTTGTCGACCGCATTTGGGATTGGAAAGAAGAATCGGGGGGTGAAATCACCAATCAATTGCGTCGCATGGGCACATCAATGGATTGGGAGCGCGAACGCTTCACTATGGATGAAGGTTTATCTGAAGCAGTTAAAAATGTCTTTGTTCAATTACATAAAGAAGGTTTAATTTATCGCGGCAAACGCCTCGTTAACTGGGATCCTGTTCTACACACAGCCGTATCTGATCTTGAAGTTTTATCAGAAGAAGAATCAGGTCATATGTGGCATTTTCGTTATCCATTGACTGATGGTTCTGGCTATTTAGTGGTTGCGACCACTCGACCAGAAACAATGCTTGGTGATAGTGCTGTTGCCGTTCACCCTGATGATGAGCGTTATCAACACCTGATTGGTAAAACAATTACATTGCCATTAGTAGGCCGTGAAATTCCGATTATTGCTGATAATTATGTTGATGCTGATTTCGGAACAGGTTGTGTGAAAATAACACCTGCTCATGATTTTAATGATGCAGAAATGGGCCAACGTCATAATCTGCCAAAATACAATATTCTCACGCTTAATGCGGCAATAAATGATGAAGCGCCTAAAAAATATCGTGGTTTAGATCGTTATGAAGCGCGTGATGTTATTGTTCATGACCTTAAAGAACTTGGCTTACTAGAAGGTATAAAAGATCACACTTTAATGGTGCCTCGCGGTGATCGCTCTGGTGCTGTTATCGAGCCTTTATTAACGGATCAATGGTATGTGAAAGCCGATGTTTTGGCAGAACCTGCCGTAAAAGCAGTGCAAGAAGGTAAGATCAAATTTGTGCCTGGTAATTGGGACAAAACATTCTACAACTGGATGGATGGCATTCAAGATTGGTGTATCTCTCGTCAAATTTGGTGGGGACATCGTATCCCAGCTTGGTATGACGAAGAAGGTAATGTTTATGTTGCTCATGATGAAGCCACTGTCCGCTCTGAAAACAAACTCTCAGACGATGTAAAGCTAACTCAAGACGAAGATGTACTTGATACTTGGTTCTCATCTGCCCTATGGCCTTTCTCAACATTAGGCTGGCCTGAAAATACAGAAGCACTAAAAACATGGTATCCAACCAGTGTGCTAGTCACAGGTTTCGACATCATTTTCTTCTGGGTTGCCAGAATGATGATGATGGGTCTGAAGTTTATGGATGACGTGCCATTCAAAGAAGTCTATATCCATGGTTTAGTCCGTGATTCACACGGCCATAAGATGTCAAAATCTAAAGGTAACGTGCTCGATCCTATCGATATTATTGATGGCATTGATCTTGAATCATTGGTTACTAAACGTACTTCAGGCATGATGCAGCCACAACTTGCTGCAAAAATTGAAAAAGCAACACGTAAAGAATTCCCTGATGGTATTGAATCTCATGGTACCGATGCAATGCGTTTCACCTTTGCATCTCTTGCATCAACAGGTCGTGATATCAACTTTGATATGAGTCGAATTGGCGGTTATCGCAATTTCTGTAATAAATTATGGAATGCTGCTCGTTACGTATTAATGAATACTGAAGGGCAAGATAACGGGCTAGATAATAATGATGTTGAATTAAGCTTGGCTGATCGGTGGATCATTTCTAAACTTCAAACTACCGAGCAAGAAGTAACCGCAGCCATTGAAGCCTACCGCTTTGATCACGCCGCACAAGGTATTTATGAGTTTATCTGGAATAACTACTGTGATTGGTATTTAGAGCTATCTAAACCCGTTTTAAATAACGACAATGCTTCTGATGCTGCTAAGCGAGGCACACGTCGTACCTTAGTCCGTGTTTTAGAATCAGTATTACGTCTATCTCACCCATTTATGCCCTTCATTACTGAAGAAATTTGGCAAACGGTTGCACCTCTTGCAGGTATATCGGGGACGACTATTATGAGTCAACCTTACCCCATCTCTGACGACAGTAAAATTGATGCCGAAGCTGTTGCTGATATGGAATGGATGATGGAGTTTATTACCGGTATTCGCTCTATTCGATCACAAATGAATATTCCACCTAAAAAACAATTACCGGTGTTATTAAAAGAAAGTACTGATGAAGATATTGCTCGTTTAGAGGCTAATCGTGATTTCTTAAGCCGTCTTGCTAACTTAGAAAAAATTGAGTTATTAGAGGGTGAAGCACCCGCAGCATCAACAGCGCTTGTTGGTAAAATGGAAATATTAATCCCATTAGAAGGCTTGATTGATAAAGGGGCTGAGATTAAGCGTTTAGATAAAGAAATAGCCAAACTAGAAAAAGTGATTAAGCAGTCTTCGGGCAAGTTAAGTAATGAAAATTATACTGCTAAAGCACCAGCAGCCGTAGTTCAGAAAGAGCGTGATAAGCTAGCTGAGATGGAACAGTCTCTATCTCAGTTGCAACAACAACGAAACTCTTTAGCTTAGTTTGTACCCATTATCATTCAAGATGCCGTTTTTAGTGCTTATTAATGACTATGATAGCAAGGTGTATTAGTGATCTAATAGTCGCTAACAATATAACACAGCAAGCGCAGTCCGTATGAGTGCTACAACATTGCAGCTTGAGAAGATGCAGATGTTAACTCGTCATTCCCGTGAAAACGGGAATCCATGGGCAGTGGAAAGTGCCACTATCCTTGGATCCCCGATAAAAGATCTCGAGGATGACGGATTTTGAAGCCTGCAAGTTCAAGTATCATGGGTATAAATGTCACATCATGCACTAACTGCCTAGAAAACCTTCACCTTACACACTAATTCTACACAGCTTCACTTTCGAGATAAAAAGGAACTAAGTCTGTTCCAATCTTTGGCTTAAGCAATATATACCCGTGACCATTCAAGCTACAGATTTGTAGTATCCATTCTAAATGCTGTAGCTTGAATGATAACGGGTATAGATAATTTCAAAATTTATTAATTCAACTCTTACTTTTATTCATTTCTGAGAAAGAAGGAATACTGGATAATATAGCTTTCAATTCATCCTTATTCGACTGAGGCTCAAATTGAGTCCCCTTTTCAAAGTCTTCTCGTTCAAGCTCTCTTATTTCCTCTAGCATATTATCAAGTTCACTTGCAGAAGGGAGAGGAGACTGTTCCTGTATCACATTGCTAATTGGCTCTTCACTTATAAGTGCATCGCTAACGTCATTCTTATCATTTAGAGTAGCGACTTCTTCTACGTCCTCATCCAAAAGAGTTAGGTCTAACAACTCTGGCTCAATGGCTAATATTTTTTCTTCCTGTTCAGCTTTAAGCTGTTGAGTGCTTTCACGTACTTTTGCACGTAAAGCATCTAATCCAGAAATTTCTTCAGATTCAGTAGAATTGTTTTCTTGTTCATCTTCAATATTGCTCATCAGTGCAGTTAACTGTTCTTCTTCGGTGCTGAATCCTTCAAGTTCAACTTCTGCTGCAGGCTCGGCTTCTGTTTCAAGCTCTACTTCTGGTTCAAGTTCAACTTCTGGTTCAAGTTCGGCTTCTGTTTCAAGTTCAACTTCTGGTTCAGACTCGACCTCTGTTTCAAGTTCAACTTCTGTTTCAAGTTCGACTTCTGTTTCAAGTTCGGCTTCTGTTTCAAGTTCAACTTCTGGTTCAAGTTCGGCTTCTGTTTCAAGTTCAACTTCTGGTTCAGACTCGACCTCTGTTTCAAGTTCAACTTCTGCTTCAGACTCGACCTCTGTTTCAAGTTCAACTTCTGCTTCAGACTCGACCTCTGTTTCAAGTTCAACTTCTGTTTCAAGTTCGACTTCTGTTTCAGGCTCGACTTCTATTTCAAACTCTACTTCTACTTTGTTATATACATCAGGAATAGAGTTAGTCCATGAACTATTAATATAGTCACTCATTTTATTACTTGGTAATGGCTCTATATTTTCTATCCGCTCGTCACTAGATAGCTCATCCTGAATCTCTTCATTATTAGATTCAACTATTTCTTCACTTTCAGTTATTTCTGATTCACCAACACTATCTTCTGCAATAGGGACTTCTTCCGTTGATTCCACCGTAGCTAATAAAGCATCAATATCATCACTACTTTCAACAGTTTCAGGTTCTGCTTGCTCTGCAATAAGATCGTCTATATTAAGGGCTGCTTCGCTTTCATCTACTTCTGGTTCATCAGCACTTTCTTCTACAACGCTATCTTCTACAACAGGCATCTCTTCTGTTGACTCAACCGAAGCTAATAAAGCATCAATATCATCACTACTTTCAACGGTTTCAGGTTCTGCTTGCTCTGCAATAAGATCGTCTATATCAAAGGCGGCTTCACTTTCAGTTGCTTCTGGTTCAGTAGCAGTATCTTCTGCAACAGGGACTTCTTCCGTTGATTCCACCGAAGCTAATAAAGCATCAATATCATCACTACTTTCAACAGTTTCAGGTTCTGTTTGCTCTGCAATAAGATCGTCTATATCAAAGCTTTCTTCACTTTCAGTTGCTTCTGGTTCAGTAGCAGTATCTTCTGCAACAGGGACTTCTTCAGTCGACTCCACCGTAGCTAATAAAGCATCAATATCATCACTACTTTCAACGGTTTCAGGTTCTGCTTGCTCTGCAATAAGATCGTCTATATCAAAGTCTGCTTCGCTTTCAACTACTTCTGGTTCAGAAGCACTTTCTTCTACAATGCTATCTTCTACAACAGGCATCTCTTCTGTTGACTCAACTGAAGTTAATAAAGCATCAATATCATCACTCGTTTCAACAGTTTCAGGTTCTGCTTGCTCTGCAATAAGATCATCTATATCCGCTGCCACTTCTGGTTCTGGTTCTGGTTCTATTATTTCATCAATAGGATCAGGAGTAACATCACCTTCATCTAAAACTTCATCATTATCCTGACTTATCTCATTTGAAGATCCAGAAATACTATTTACCATTTCAACGGTAAAGTCATCATCTGTCACATCAATTTCAACAATGTTCTCATCCAGTTTCTCACTAACAGCATCATCAGCATCATCAGTAACATCAGTAACATCAGTAACATCAGTAACATCAGTAACATCAGTAACATCAGCAACACTATCTTCTGATGATTCTTCTACTTCAACAGTTTCTTCAATACTATTGCTTTGTGCTTTTTCTTGCTTAGCTTCCATCAACAAGTCTAATTTAAGGCTCATTTCTGATATTTTCTCACTCAACTCTGGTGAGTTTTCAGTAATTTGACTCGGCATTTCAACTGCATTTCCGACAGGCAATAATGCTAAACATGCATCAACCGCCTGTTCTAATTGTTCAGGAAATCCAACTAAAGCCTTCGTATCTTGTTCGACATATAAGGTGAGTAATGTCTTATATATTTGCTGCTCTCGATCCTGAAGTTCAGTGACAGTTTGATTTAAAGCTTCTCCATTTAAACCATATTTTTCAGCCAGAATTTCAGATAAAACGCCAATACGTTTATCTTTTGTCCTTTTCAGCCTTTTTACTGCTTTTGAGGCCGCTTCATTGACTCGTTTACTTTTCTTATTAGCTCGCAAAATAAGCCAAAGACTTAAGACTGCAAAGATTGCTGCTAGCTCATAAGCCAATAGTTGTAGAGTTGGGTCTGTCATATCCATTTATAATTGGTCTCCTGGATTTTTGCTGGCTGAGCTTTTACGTCGCCAGAAGAGTATTGCCATTACGACTAATAAAAGAATAACTCCATTACCAACCGCTAATTTTGTTGCTGGTGACATTTTTTCACCATCGGATTCAGAATCGTCACTCATATCAAGATTTTCTTCACCTAATAACTCATCATCAAGCGTTGTTAATAAAGAATCCTCATCCCCTGCCATTTCATCATCAATTATTTCTGGCAACATTTCATCTTCTTTAGGTACTTCTATTAGCACTTCAATATCTTCAATAATCTCAGGCTCAGGCACAAATAACTCATCTTCTAAAATAATCACATCAGGCTGCAAGAATAGCTCACGGCCTTTAACCGTTTCACCTCTAATCTGTAGTGCCACACTGTATTGTTTCTCATCTTCTAAATCAGTTAATGTTAGCTGCCACTCTAGCTCTGTACCTTGCATTACATCGTATGACCATTCACTACCATCTTCTGATGTTAGCATTGCAGTCATACTCAGTGTATCTGCTTTAATTAAATCTTCATCTGGTTTTAACGTTAGTCGATGTGTACGAGAGTCAGTATTCTCAAGTTGTTCAACATTGATATCAAATGGTGTTTCTACCACATAGATACTTTGGCGGCGTTGACGCTCAAATGTGGCACTCTTTATCGTCACAACAACATCATTACGACCCGCTTGGAATGTTTCTCCCACATGTGTACGGTAAACTCCCTCTGTTTGCTTATCATTTAAGCTAATTTCAACTTCATCCGCTATTTCAGATTCTTCTTTCAACTGTGCATCAACTAAGTTTAAGAAATCTTGTCTTACAATGATTTCAGATTTTTCCGTTAAACTCACATCAAAATCAAAGCTTTCACCAATTAATATAGTATTAGGTAAATCAGTAGTTTGTAATTTCAAATCGGTAACGACCATAACTCTATTATCAGGATCAATATCTGCATCAATTTTCCATGTGCCTGTTGCAGGATTATCAATGGTAATTAAGTCGTAATTATCTTCACTATGCCAACGTACATTATTAGGTCTTTCATCAGCAGTGATTTGTGATTGTTCTGGTGTTAATAATATTGATTCTCGTGAGCCCTCTTTACGGAAGATTAATAAGGTCATTTCACTGACGCTATCATCAATCTTAAAATAATTTTCTAACAAAGGAACCGTGTCGCGCTTGGCCGCTTTTTCAAACAAATGTAGGAAAACACGTTGTAGTTTATCGGCATTATCAACTTGCTCATACCAGCCATCAGTTGCTAATGAGATTGAGCGTAACAAAGCATGATCTGCTGTATCGGATAAAGCAATAGTATGAACAGCAATGTTTGCTTTTTTTAGTCTCGGAACAATCACATCAAGAATTCGCTGACGTGATTTAGCATTGGTTTCAGCATTTGTAGACACATCGACCAAACCATCAGAAAGTAAAATAACACTACGATGATATTTGGGGTTATCCCCCTCGTATCATCCCAACTGTATCAATTATTAACTATCAAACTAGCTTTTAGTCGATACTATCCAGTGGCAATTGGATAAGGAGATAGTGATATTGAGCGTCCCCATAAATTTTAAAATTTGCAAAAAAGTTTAGTGCCTATCTCCTATTTTAACTTCATAAAATGCGAACAGTATCTGGTGCAAAGTCTGACTTTAGCACGAATAGTTACGAGGATGCATAGAAGATGAAATTATCCAACTTTTCCAAGAGAACTTATCAGGAGAACTAAAATGAAATTTGTTGGAGTTGATATATCTAAGGCTGTTTTTGATGTTGCAGTATTAGAAGAACAAGCCTATAGCGACAAGCAATTTAAAAATAACACTGACGGTTTTATTCGTTTAATGAGCTGGTTAAAACCAAGTAAAACAAGCACTGTATTTTGTCTTGAGGCGACAGGAGTATATAGCTTGAGTTTGGCTAAATTTTTGCACGCAAACAAACAAAAAGTGATATTAGTAAACCCGATTAAAACTCACGCTTTTTGTAAAATGGAGATGTCTAGAAATAAAACTGACAAGGCTGATGCACAAAGTATATCTCGTTATGTTCAGCATATCTGTGACAAAGGAGAACTGGAGGAAAGCCTGTTTATACCTAAAGATAAGGACTTTGAAGATCTGCAGTTTCTAGTCACAAGGTTGGCGCAATTAGATAAAAACAAATCTCAAGAAAATAACCGTCTAAAGGTTAGTCAGGTTCAGGGCGCCACCCAATCTATTAAGAAAATGCTTAAGTATATCCAAAAAGAAATCACCCTGATTAAAAGCCAAATAAGTACTATCGTGAGTAAAAATAAAACCCTAAGCAAGCAGGTGGAGCTACTCACCAGCATTAATGGAATTGGAGATCTTACCGCATGGTCAATTTTGGCATACCTTGGCGATATTAGCTTGTTTAATAATTCTAAACAGGTCAGCAGCTATGCTGGGCTTAACCCAAGAATTGAGCAATCTGGAAGCAGTATTCATAAATCAAGTTTGTCTAAAATGGGCAATGCAAGACTAAGAAAATCGTTATATATGCCCGCAATAGTAGCCATGAAGCATAACCCCTTGATGACAAATTTATATAGCAGATTATTAAGCAAAGGCAAGCCTAAAAAACTGGCCATAGTGGCTGTGATGAGGAAATTACTTGTGATTGCCTATGGCGTACTCAAATCAGAAAAACCGTTTGATGTGGGTTATGCAAAATAGGGAAATATTACTTGATTTTTAAGACAGTATCTCGTATTGTTACAGTAAATCTAAGCCATGTTGCAGATCTGCCTGAATATCTTCAACAGATTCTAAACCAACTGATATACGTAACATGCCATCAGTAATTCCAGCTTCAGCACGCGCTTCTTCAGTCAAGCGACCGTGTGTTGTTGTTGCAGGATGGGTAATGGTTGTTTTTGTATCACCTAAGTTTGCAGTGATCGATAACCACTGCGTCGCATTCACTAACTTCCACGCACCTTCTTGGCCCCCTTTAACTTCAAAGGCGATAATGCCACCGAATGCAGATTGTTGCTTCTTCGCAAGCTCGTGCTGAGGATGGTTTTCAAGCCCTGAATAAAACACATTGGTCACATTCGGCTGCTGTTCAAGCCACTGTGCCAAGGTCAAAGCTGAAGCGGAATGAGCATTCATTCTTAATTCAAGTGTTTCTAATCCTTTCAGGAATGTCCATGCATTAAATGGACTCATCGTTGGCCCAGCTGTACGCAAGAAGCCATAGACTTCTTCACCGACCAGTTGTGCATCACCTACAACAGCCCCCCCCACACAGCGGCCTTGACCATCAATATATTTTGTTGCTGAATGTACAACAATATCAGCACCTAAAGCTAAAGGTTGTTGCAAGGCCGGTGTGCAAAAACAGTTATCAACAATTAACAAACAGTCATGTGCTTTAGCTAATGCTGATAACGCTGCTAAATCAGCAATTTCATTCATTGGGTTTGATGGTGTTTCTAAAAATAATGCTTTTGTATTCGGTTTTATCGCCTGCTCCCAATCAGCAAGATTGGTCAATGCAACATAATCAGTTTCAACACCGAATTTAGCTAAATATTTATCAAATAACACCCGCGTAGTACCAAAGATACTACGTGATGACACAATATGGTCACCCGCCGACAATAACGCCATGAATGTCGATAATATTGCAGACATACCTGATGAGGTTGCTACAGTAGACTCAGCCCCTTCTAACGATGCTAAACGCTGTTCAAAGGTACGAACGGTTGGGTTGGTAAAGCGTGAATAAATATTCCCCGGCTCATCGCCAGCAAATCGTGCCGCGGCTTGCTCAGCGTTATCAAATACATAGCTGGATGTAAGAAACATTGGCTCTGAATGCTCATTCTCATTCGTACGTTGTTGCCCCGCGCGAATAGCACGAGTTGCAAAGCCTTGATCTTTATATGAATCGGTCATCTTTTAGTCACTAGAGTAGGAAATAGTCTACGATTTTAAAGTAGTCTTACTCGTCATGACAGTGTTTTTATTTCTACGAGTGAAATATCATCTGTTGCTTTAGCCTTGCCCATGTAGATACTCACTTTATTTCGAATCTCAACTAAGCGACCCTCTTCATCTGTTTCTTTACTTAGAAGCTGTTCAAAACGAGCTTGACCAAACATTTCACCCGCTTCATTTTCAGCTTCTGTAAGACCATCAGAATAAGCATAAATTATATCGCCAATTTCTAAGCGTATATCAGAGCAATGTATTTCATTATGATCATATTCAACGACACCGAGTGGTAAATGAACAGATTTAACTCTTTGTTTTATTTCGCCCTCTTTGCTCACAATAAGGACATCTGGTAAGCCCGCATTCCAAATATGAGCATGAGTTCGTGCAGCATCAATATCAATACCTGCAATACAGCAAAATATTCCTGTTGGTAATAATGCTTTCAACTTACTATTCAGCTCACTCATCAAAATATCAAGTGGCAAGCCCTTTTCAGCCATGGCATTATGAATTGATGAAACAGGTATTGCACCTATGGCAGCAGGCAATCCATGTCCGGTAAAGTCACATAAAAGAACACGTATTCCGCCTGAAGGTAATAATGAAGATAACATCATATCCCCACTAAATACCCCCATTGGCTCATTCCATGATGCAAGCTCTTTTAAGGTGTCATTATTACTCGCGGTAATATTTTCAAATACATGTCGCGCAATGTGTTCTTCACCTTCTAATAGGGCTTGTTTTTCTTTTAACTCGCCCATTGCCTGATGCAATTTAGCATCTGACTTTTTCCACTCGGTAATATCTTGAATAATACCTGTAAATAATTTGGGTTTTGAATCTGCAACATGGCTTACTGATAAATAGAGTGGAAACTCACTGCCATCAATACGCTTGCCAACCACCTCAACACCAGCACGGCCTATTACTTTCTGCTCACCTGTTTCATCATGGTTGCGTAAATAATCATCATGCTTTGATGAATAAGGTTCAGGCATCAAAAATTTAATATTCTGACCCATTGCAAAGCTGGCAGGATAACCAAACATTGTTTCAGCAGCTTTGTTAAATGAATCTATTTTGCCATCTACGGTGATAGTAATGATTGCATCAGCGGTGGAGTCCAATATAGAACGCATTTTCATTTGTTGATCAGATAGCAACCTTGAATGTTCAGCCAATTCTGCTTCACTTTCTCTTCGTAAGCGATTATCCTCAGCGAGTAACTTAAACTCTCGGTTTACCATATTGGAGATAATCCGATAAAAAACAGAGCCTACAACAATTACCAGTACAATAATGCTGAACACTACACCCCATAGAATCATACGGTGCTCATATGACTCTTCTTCAAGGTAATCACTGAGTTTTTCAATGAAGCGTTCACTCTCACCCTGATATTCGACATAAATAGATAAATATCGCTGGTATGCATCATCAATTGAAGTATTTGTCATTGTTTTAGACTCAATAGATGCCATCACTTCTACAGCAATCAGCATAAACTTATCAATGTAAGGGCTTAACTTTTTCTCACTTTCAGCAAGTACCTTGTCATCAATCTCAAGCTTACGATGAGCGAAAGACTCAATTAACTCACTTTGAACAACTGAGAGAGCCTTAAAATCACGAGATAATTTCCTAGCAGTCTCATCAAATAGTACTGCATTCACACCTTCATAGCCGCGCATGACTAATAAGCAATTCATAAGTTCAGAAGCTAATTCAGCTTGGTAATGATGTGAGTCAAGTCGCTTAGCATCAGAATGTTCTTGTTTACGATGAAAGTCTTGATATAACTGACCTAAAAAAATGGCAATAATCAATGAGAGCGTGATTGCAATGAAGTACTTTTTTAACTGTAGCTTCCTATCTGATTCCATTTCAACAGCTGAACTGCTCTGCTCCATCTTTCTAATATCTCCATTATATAAGGTGTGGCTATAATAGCCTTTTCTACTCCAAATAGTAAGGTATTTGAAACTATTTTGAGACTTGATTCACTTGAAATGCTCTCAACACTATTTTGCGTTGACTAAAAACTCCTAGATCTATATAGTTCAAGCCCTTGCATTAGGTGCTCTCTCCATTTTTATGGCTGAGAGATAATCGGGAAATCGGTGAGAGGCGTTATCATAAACCTCAATTCCAATACTGCCCCCGCAACGGTAAACGAGTAACTAGATCACGCGCCACTGTGTCGTATTAAGACATGGGAAGGCGATCTAAATTAACACCACTTGTGAGTCCGGAGACCGGCCCAATGCATTACACATCCATATTGCGGCGGGCGATATATTCATTAGAATTCAATCCCTCTGCACATGGTTATTTATAATCGCTAGATCCCGGGTGGGAATCCAGCATTACCTAGGTGCAACACATGTCTTACCGACTACTCGCTTTACCCTTACTCTCTATTCCTTTTATTGCCTTACCCTCATTCGCTGATTCAAATACAGATCTTGAAACGATGGTGGTGACTGCAACTAGAACCCCAACCAGTATTCATAAAATAGGTAGTTCTATCACAGTGATCAGTGCTGATGATATTGATCGTAGGCAATTTCAAACCCTTGCTGATGCACTACAAGATGTTCCTGGTATGCATATTGTCCAGACGGGGGTCAAGGGGTCTCAAACTTCCGTATTTATGCGTGGAACTAAATCCGAACATACCATGGTTTTAATTGATGGTATTGAAATGAATGATCCTAGCTCCCCTACAGCTAGCTTTGATTTTGCTAATTTCCTTCTTGAAGATATAGAAAGTATTGAAATAGTACGAGGCTCTCAAAGTGTTCTTTATGGATCGGATGCAATTGGTGGTGTTATCCACATAAGAACACGCACAGGAAAAGGAAAAACTAAAATAAGAGGAAAAGTTGAAGCAGGTATGAATTCAACTCACCATGAAACTATTTCATTATCAGGAGAAAATGGTGACATAAGTTATGCCGTATCTATGGGATTACTTAAAACTGATGGTGAAAGTATTACTCCTGAGAAATATTCAACAGCCGGTGGTGTTTCAGATGACGATGGGTATGATAATAAAGTATTTTCAACAAAATTACGATGGCAAGCCTCTAGTAATTTTGCAGCCGATTTTTCTGCTCGCTATATAAAAACCCAAAGTGATATTGATGGATTTCTCGCGGAAGATATAGATAGAACAAATGATAGTGAGCAACTTTTTATTGGTGCTAACTTTATTGGGTTCTTCTTTGATGAACAATGGCAGTCAACATTCAGTATTGCAAGAACTGATATTGAACGAAAAAATAAAGATGGTCGACGTGACGTAACTGAAACACTAGAAGATACAAAGTTTGAAGGGATAAAGAATAAATTCAGCCTCCAAAATGATTTATTATTTTTTGATAATCAAATTATAACTGTTGGCTTAGAATATGAGGATGAAAAAGTAAATGCAGATGGATTCACAAGTTTTGGTGATTCGGGATTTGGGCATTTCATCATAACTCAGAATACCCACTCAGATAGACAAACAAAATCTGCTTATATACAAGATCAAATCAGCTTCAATGACAAAATAAGTACCGTTTTAGGCGTACGCTATGATGCTCCTAATGATTTTGGTTCAGAAATCAGTTATAGGGCAACTACAAGTTATCAAATAACAGATGCTAGTAGAGTTTATGGTTCTTACAGCACTGGGTTTAGAGCTCCATCAATCTATGAGTTATATGGCCATCAACCAAATAACTATGGTGCTTACACAGGAAATCCAAACTTAAAACCCGAAACGAGCCAAGGATGGGAAGTAGGTGTTGAAAAAAGTTTATGGCAAAATAAAATAAATGCAAAACTAACATATTACAAAAGTAATATTGAAGACCTAATGACTATAAAATATTCAGGCGGCAACAGTACAACTATTAACATCGATGAAGTTGATATTCATGGTGTAGAAAGTAGCTTGAATATTCTAGCATCACCTTACTTAGACATCGGTATAAACTATACTTACACAAGTATCGAAGATAAAGATAATATAGATACAGAGCTAGTCCGTAGACCAAAACATAAAGCTAATCTAAATCTAGATATCCACCCAACTGACAAAATGACAATTACGACAAGTATCCTATACACGGGGAGTCGTTCAGATGTTGCAGCATTTGGAAACACAGTTAAAGTAGGCGGATATAGCATTATCAACGTAGCGACTAACTACCAAGTCACCCCACAAACTCGAGTATTCGCTCGAATAGATAACCTTGGTAACAAGATATATGAGCCAGCATTAAACTTTCAAGCTTTAGGCTTGACCGGTTACCTCGGTATTGAATTAGTCAATTATTAAACTTAACATTGTAGATATGGAGGGTAAATCAACTTTACCCTCCATATTCTTTTAGGTATAAGCTTGTACTCTATGACTGAAAATAAAACTCAACGCCACCAAAAGCGCATGCAACGTCAAAAAGAAGTTGTTGATAGTACGATCCAACAGGCTGACAAAGATAAAGGCTTGTTACTTTGTATCACCGGAAACGGCAAAGGCAAAAGCTCTTCTGGCTTTGGCATGGTGGCTCGTGCATTAGGCCATGATATGAAAGTGGCTGTGGTGCAGTTTATTAAAGGGCCTTGTAGTACCGGTGAAGAAACCTTTTTTCGTCGATTCCCTGAACAAGTCGAATATCATGTTATGGGTGATGGATTTACGTGGGACACACAAAACTTAGAGCAAGATATTGCATCAGCAGAAGATGCTTGGGAAGTCTGTAAACGTTTATTGCATGATCCCACTATTGATCTAATCTTGCTTGATGAACTTAATATTGTACTCAAAATGAAGTATTTGAATATTGATACTGTTATTAGGGATCTTGCTCACCGCCCAGATATGCAGCATGTTGTCATTACTGGAAGGGGCGCGCCAGAGGCAATCATTGATGTAGCTGATACTGTGAGTCGTATTGATGATATTAAACATGCTTTTCGTGCAGGAATTCGAGCTCAAAAAGGTGTTGAATTATAATTTGTTTGGCACAAACTTTGCTCTGTCATAAAACTGTAAAGTTACCCACATTATCTGTGGATAACTCTGTGGGTAGCATCATTCAAAAACGGTAAGTGCTTCATATGATTGACACCTACTCCAAATGGTTACTTTTTAACCATCATTACATTCTAGTTAAAAATCAATGACTTATGAAAGCCTTATTACAAATCAAACACTTAGCCGAGCTTCCTTGAACTTATATGCAGAATGTATCCTAATGGGTGCATAACTTTTTTAAATAAGTAACCTGAATCCTGTTTAAGAAATGGGAACTAAAAGCCTGTTAACCGATCAGATCTTTTACGACAAAGATTTTGATGAAAGGAAAACAGGCCTATGAACAAATTAACAGACATATTCTGTGATGTCGATGATTTTTGTAAGGTATTTATGCCGCAGTGGGAAGCACAACTTCTAGCAGATGGTACTCGAAAACGAAACAGAGAAGGTCGAATGGCAATGAGTGAAATAATGACCATTATTATAGGATTTCACTCATCAAACCAACGTGATTTCAAAAACTATTATACAGGACTTGTTGCTAGGTTTTATAAGAGCTATTTTCCAGAATTACTCAGTTATACTCGATTCTTAGCCGTGATGCCAAAGGCGTTAACGCCTTTGTGTGCTTACTTCACACATGTTAAAGGAAAGCCAACGGGTATTAGCTTTGTTGATTCGACCAGTATAAAGGTCTGCCATAACCTTCGTATTGAACGGCATAAAACGTTTGCTGGAATAGCCAAAAGAGGCAAAGGAACAATGGGCTGGTTTTATGGATTTAAGTTACACATTATTGTCAATCATGTCGGTGATATTCTGGCAGCTAAAATCACACCTGCTAATGTTGATGACAGAAAACCTGTGCCTGAATTAGCTAAAGACGTGATAGGGAAATTATATGCTGATAAGGGCTATATCAGTAAAGCATTGTCTAGTGACTTGTTCGATAAAGGGGTTGAGTTAGTGACTAACGTTAAGAAGAATATGAAAGCAAAATTACTCTCTGCATGGGATAAAGCAATGCTTTCTAGGCGATTTATCATTGAAACCATCAACGATCAGCTTAAAAATATTACTCAAGTTGAGCATTCTAGGCATCGTAGTGTGCATGGATTTATGCTGAACATCATTGCTGGGCTTATCGCTTACTCACTTAAAGAGAACAAGCCATCATTAAAAATTACTAGCGAAGAATTTAGTATGATGACTGTTTCTTAACCAGATCTCAGGTTAAGTAACATTATTTTTCGCTATGCGGTTCTTTGAAGAGGTAGTAGTCACTATTCCCTTCTAAAGAGGGGTGCTATACCGCTTCAGTTTCTGATACTAAATCAAGTACCAGTTCACCATATTGAAGAATAACCCGAACATGGCCACCATCACTCAGTTTCCCAAATAATAATTCATCAGCTAATGGACGTTTAATCTTATCTTGAACCAATCTTGCCATAGGTCTTGCCCCCATAGTGACATCATAACCATTTTCAGCTAACCATTGGCGTGCATCATTATCAATTTCAAGTGTGACATTCTTGTCTTGCAATAACATTTCAAGCTCAAGTACTGATTTATCAGCAACACGTAAAATAGCGTCCATTGTCAGCGGTTTAAATTGAATAATGCCATCTAAACGATTACGGAACTCAGGCGTAAAAGTACGTTTAATAATCTCCATGCCATCGGTTTGATGATCTTGCTTAGAAAAGCCCATAGATGAACGTCCCATTTCACTTGCACCAGCATTACTGGTCATCACAAGTACTACATTACGGAAATCAGCTTTACGGCCGTTATTATCCGTTAATGTGCCATGATCCATAACTTGTAATAATAAGTTGAATACATCTGGATGTGCTTTCTCTATCTCATCAAGCAGTAAGACTGCATGAGGCTGTTTTGTTACCGCTTCAGTTAACAACCCACCTTGGTCATAACCAACATAGCCAGGAGGCGCACCAATCAAGCGAGAAACCGTATGACTTTCCATGTATTCAGACATATCAAAACGAATCAATTCTACGCCTAGGTTATGAGCCAATTGACGCGTTACTTCCGTTTTACCCACACCTGTTGGTCCGGAAAACAAGAAGGCGCCTGTTGGACGTTCTGGAGAGGCTAAACCTGAACGAGCCATTTTAATCGCTGATGCTAATGTTGAGATTGCTTCATCTTGACCAAAGATCACATGTTTTAGATTGGTTTCTAAACTACGTAAATTATCTTTGTCTTTATTATTGACTGTTTTAGCCGGAATTCGAGCAATTTTTGCAACGATATTTTGTACATCGGTCACACCAATCATTTTTTTACGTTTTGATTTAGGCAAGATTCGCTGTGCAGCCCCTACTTCATCTAACACATCAATGGCTTTATCAGGTAAGAATCGATCATTAATATGTCGGTCAGCAAGCTCAGCAGCTTGTTCTAATGCTGCATTGGTATAACGAACGTTATGATGAGATTCTAGCCCCGGTTTCAAACCTTTTAATATTTGAACCGTTTCTGGCACTGAGGGTTCAGGCACATCAATTTTTTGGAAACGACGTGCTAAAGCACGATCATGTTCGAAAATACCTCGGTACTCTTGAAATGTTGTTGAACCAATACATTTCAATTCACCATTAGCCAGTAATGGTTTTAATAAATTAGCTGCATCCATTGCACTATTACCTGCAGAACCTGCGCCTATCAAAGTATGAATTTCATCTATAAATAGAATCGCATCTGGCTGCTGACTGATTTCGCGTAATAATGCTTTTAAACGCTTTTCAAAATCACCTCGATATTTGGTTCCAGCAACTAAAGCACCCATATCAAGTGAATAGATAACCGCATTCTCAAGAATCTCAGGTACTTCTTTATGAACAATACGTCTCGCTAATCCTTCTGCTAATGCCGTTTTACCTACACCTGCCTCACCGACAAAAAGTGGGTTGTTTTTACGACGACGACAGAGAATTTGCAATGTTCTTTCAATTTCATGTGCACGACCAATCAGGGGATCGATCTTTCCCTCTTCAGCTAATATGTTTAAGTTGCTGGCATATAAGCTAAGTGGATTTTTACTTTCTTGCTCTGATGATTCTTCAATCGATATATCTTGAGATTCACCTTCCATCGCGTCATCCGAACTACTATGAGTAATAGCATTAACAACATCCAATCTGGCTATATCTTGCTTTTGTAGCAAATAAACAGATTGTGATTTTTGCTCCGAAAAAATAGAGACTAAGACATTAGCCCCCGTAACTTCGCGGCCATCTGATGACTGCACATGCATAACTGCACGTTGTAAAACGCGTTGAAAAGCCAAAGTGGGCTGTGTTTCACGATCGGTTTCTTCTGACAATGTATTCACATTATCAGCGAGAAAATCACTCAACTCTTGCCTTAATAGTGCAGTATCGACATCACATGCCGTCAAAACCGCCAGTGCCTGACCGTTTTCCAGTAAGGCAAGTAACAAATGCTCAACAGTCAAAAACTCATGGGAACGCTTTCGAGCATAACTAAATGCTTGGCTCAAGGTTTGTTCTAACTCTTTACTTAGCATCTCTCAGCCCCTTTATCGACTATTACTCTTCTTCCATAGTGCACTGCAATGGATGACCATGCTGTTGCGCATAACTATTAGCCTGCTCTACTTTCGCCTCAGCAATCTCAAAGGTAAAAACACCACATTGAGCCTGACCTTCAGTATGAACTTGCATCATTGTTTTAGTAGCACTTTCATGCCCCATGCTAAACAAACCTTCTAATACTTCAATGACAAAATCCATTGGCGTATAGTCGTCATTCATCATCAACACCCGATATTTAGGCGGCTGTTTTAAATCAGGTTTAACAGGGGCAACGGCTATTTCATACTCACCGTGCCATTCATGATCGTGTTCATCACTCATTGTCGTACTTACTCGCTTGTCGCTTGTTCAACCATTGTTTTCAAGTCACCATTTTCAAACATTTCCATAATGATGTCACAGCCACCTACCAATTCACCTTTGATATAAAGCTGTGGGAAGGTAGGCCAATCTGCATAACGATGTAAATTTGTACGCACTTCTGGCTCAGCTAATACATCAATATAAGCAAATTCAGCGTCACATTGAGCTAAAGCTTGTGATGCGCGACTTGAAAAACCACATTGTGGAAATTCAGGAGAACCTTTCATAAACAAGATAATGTCGTTACCTTCAATTGCTTGTTTGATGTGATCCATTATGTCCATTGTAAAACCTCTTTAAATATAATTTTAATAATCTATGTATACCCGTAATCATTCAATATACAGCTTATGCAACACCCGTCATTCTCGAGTATTTTTATCGAGAATCTATTGTCTTGAACAGATTCCAGCTAAAAACATGCTGCAATGACGAAGAAGAAAGTCTGTATCTTGGATAGTCATGAGACTATATCGGGTTGTTTGCAAAAATTTCAAGTCTAATTTGTTTAATATTAAAGTATACGCTAACTATTTTTTCTTGAAATAAGCTTTAGCTGATCTGCAACAGCCCTAAAACACCTTCTAAACCACAATAATTAAGTGCTGTGCTTGCCTGTTTCTGAACTTTAGGTTTGGCATGATAGGCAATACTTAACCCTGCTTCATCCATCATTAATAAATCGTTAGCACCATCGCCCATTGCAATCACTTGTGACGGTAAAATGTCTAACTTTTCACAGTGAGCCAATAAGAAATCTGCTTTTGATTGGGCACCGCAAATATCGCCTTCAACTTCACCAGTAAGTTTACCGTTATGCTCGCCAAGAACATTAGCCATTGTAAAGTCGAGGCCTAAACGCTTCTTTAATCGTTCAGTAAAGAAGGTGAAACCACCTGACACTAATGCTGTTTTTATACCCAGTTGCTGCAAGCCATTTAACATTAACCCTGCACCTGGATTTAGCTGTAAACGTTCTTGGTAAACACGCTCTAACGCACTGACCTCTAAACCTTTTAATAGTGATACACGTTGGCGCAGTGATGTTTCAAAGTCTATTTCGCCACGCATTGCTGCTTCTGTAATTTCAGAAACTTGTGGCTTAACATTTATAAAATCAGCAATTTCATCAACACATTCAATATTAATCAATGTTGAGTCCATATCGGTCACTAGTAACTGGGTAGCGGTAGGTTCAAACCCCTCAGGAAGAAGGTTAATATCAAACTTATAAGAGGATTGTAATCTTTGTAGATCTGTTGCTGATATAGACTGACACGCTATCGTTGCAAATACTGAGCTATAGTTAAGTTCACTCTCTAATTCAGCTGCAATTTTTTCAGCAGTACTTTGTGTTAGTGCTGTGCCTTGTAAAACTAATGTCGTCATTATTTACTCTACGTTTTAATAAAATGCTTGGGATATATACCCATCACCATTCAAGGTGCATGTTTCAGAGTGCTTGAGTCATTTCAATTTGCAGGTTTTATAAAAGTCCTGAGCTTGCGAAGGATGGTTCGACAGCTCACCATGAACGATAAAAGCCAGCATCTTCACCTACTCATAGGTATATACAACATCGGCGAGACTGATTGTTAAACCAGCTCGCCGACATAAGCTATATCTGAATCGAGTATTAGAACTAAAACTGAGGCTTGATAGGCTCAGCATTATAACGTTCTAGACTTGTCATGATTTCAGCATGAGCATCTTCTTTTCCAAGCCAGCCATCAAGCTTAACCCATTTATTTTTTTCTAGATCTTTGTAGTGCTCAAAGAAATGGGATAGTTGTGATAATAAACGTGGAGAAACATCATCAATATCATTTATATCGTCATACATAGAATCATGAGGTACTGCGATAACTTTTGCATCTTCACCAGATTCATCCGTCATTTTCAACATGCCTACAGGACGACATTGCACAACACTACCACTGATCAATGCATATGGACTTATAACCAAAACATCAACCGGATCACCATCATCAGACAAAGTATGTGGAATATAACCATAGTTACATGGGTAAAACATCGCCGTATTCATGAACCGGTCAACAAATAATGCACCTGTTTCTTTATCAACTTCATACTTCACTGGATCAGAGTGAGATGGGATTTCAACAATAACGTTGATATCACTAGGAAGATTTTTGCCAGATCCAACACGATCAAGATTCATAAACGGATGACTCCAAAGAATAAAAAGGAGTAATTATATAAGAAAGCGAGCCGTAAACAAATATTTACTCTTAATTAATTCCCATATTTAAATAACTACTTTCTATATTTACTTGAAGATATTTAGCACGAGGGTCAGAACAAGAAATTAAGCCAGCCCTAAAACGATGACATTAATATGACAAATTTCACGTTTATCGTTAATTTAAGGCCATCATTTTAAAATTAGCTTTTCCTACTCCACAATCAGGACATTTCCAATCATTCGGTATATCTTCCCAACGTGTTCTTGCGGGGATACCTTCATGGGGTAAGCCTTTCTCTTCGTCATATACAAAACCGCATAAAAGACATATCCATTTTTTCATTTTTCTACCTATTTATTTGATTAGATATACAGCCACAACAATTAAAACTATTGAAAATATCTGTTTCAGAACGCTCACGGGTAAAGTCTTGGTCAGTTTCGCACCCAAAATTGAAAATATGGTGCTTGTACTAACGATACCTAAAAATGCCTGCCAATGAATTTGTCCTTTTAACCACTGATTTGCTATTGCATCATCAGGCTGTCCAAAAATAATAAACCCAGTCACGGCGGCTAATGATATTGGAAAGCCACATGCCGCCGATGTACCAATTGCATCTGGCATTGATTGTTTAGCCATTGTTAAATACGGTACGACTAATGAGCCGCCCCCAATACCCACTAAAGCAGAAACTGCTCCGGCAATAGTGCCAAAAATAAACAGTATTTTTTTCTTTAAGAAAAATTTATTTCCTGACGGTAATATTGGAATCAACATTCTAATCGCTACAAAAAAAACATACACGGCGAAACAGCGCTGCAACAAGCTACTTGAGACTAATGTAGCAAAATAAGCCCCAACTACCCCACCAATCATTAAGCTCGGCACCAACAATTTAAATAGCGACCAGTTAACATGTTGATATTTATGATGAGCATAGGTTGACGACAAGGAGGTCACCACAATCGTCATTAATGATGTGCCAACGGCTATATGCATCAAATGTAGTTCTGGCAAGGCTTGCCAAGTAAATACTGCCATTAAACTAGGTACAACAATCAGCCCACCGCCTAAGCCAAGCAAACCGGAAAAAATCCCAGTGACCACACCTATTAAAATAAAAATTAACCACTCAATCATAAAACTCCAATTTTATCCTCAGCAACAGTAACTTTACACCCAGTAACAATACAGGTATAAAAACCTTAGCACTACCCGTATTAATTTCAGGAGTTACACCGCAAGATCTGTTATCTAATTTATAAATAGTGAGGTTTGGCCTATGTCATCATTAAGTTACGTTCCCGTTGCATTGGGGTTTTTTGGTTTGTTTTGTGCATTTCTTGTTTATGGAAAAATGAAATCAGCCCCCGCGGGGTCAGGGAAAGTCATTGAAATTGGCGATCAAATTCATTTGGGTGCCATGGTATTTATGAAGGCAGAATATTCTCGCCTCGCAATCTTCTGTGTTGTATGTATTTTAGCGCTTGGCCTTTCTGATTTAGGTTGGAATACGGCGTTTGCTTTTTTTCTAGGCGCCATCTGTTCTGGTAGTGCTGGTTATATTGGTATGTACTCCGCAACTCAAGCCAATGTGCGTACTGCGACAGCTGCTAAAGATCAAGGTGCATCCGCGGCCTTAACCGTCGCTTTCTTCGGTGGTTCAATTATGGGACTCACCGTCGCCTCAATGGGGCTCCTCGGTTTAGGTCTTTTATATTTAGTTTTTGGTGGTGATCCTCATACTGCTCATGTGCTCCATGGCTTTGGTATGGGTGCATCCTCCGTTGCTCTATTCTCTCGTGTTGGTGGTGGTATCTTCACTAAAAGTGCTGATGTGGGTGCAGATCTAGTAGGTAAAATTGAAGCCGGAATCCCTGAAGATGATCCCCGTAACCCAGGTGTTATTGCTGATAACGTAGGTGATAATGTAGGCGATGTTGCAGGTATGGGATCTGATATCTTTGAATCTTACTGTGGCTCAATGATTGCCAGCATTGCTATCGCATCAACAATGAGTGTCGCAGCCATTGCAACACTTGCCGATAGCCAACAAACATTGATGTTTATGCCCTTGGCATTAGCATCCATTGGTTTACTGTGCTCAATTGCAGGTATTTTTGCAGTTAAGGTTTTCTCAACTAAAAGCCCTGAAGTTGCATTACGTATTGGCACAATGGGGTCATCATTACTCTTTATAGGTGTTTCTTACGTGTTAATCACGCAATTAGGTGGCACTATTAATTTATGGATTGCCGTACTTTCTGGTGCAATCGGCGGAATTATCATTGGTCTAGTGACTGAGTATTACACCGGTGGCGCTCCAGTCAGAAAACTGGCTAAAGATGGTGAAACAGGGCCAGCTACAGTATTAATTAGTGGTTTAGCTTTAGGTATGCAATCTGTTGCTATCCCTGTTCTTACTATTGCAGCTATTATTTTCATCTCAAGTCACTATGCAGGTTTATATGGTGTCGGTATTGCCGCTGTCGGTATGTTAGCCACCGTGGGTATTACGATGGCCATTGATGCCTATGGTCCTGTTGCAGATAATGCAGGTGGTATTGCAGAAATGGCTGATATGGGTGAGAAAACACGTGAAATTACTGATTCATTAGATGAACTTGGTAATACCACGGCTGCCATTGGTAAAGGCTTTGCTATTGGGGCGGCAGCTTTAGCTGCATTAGCATTGATTAGTGCTTATATCGAAACTATTAGCCAAGGTAATCCTGACTTCCAGTTATTGATCAATGATCCCATTGTATTGGTGGGGATGTTCATTGGTGGTATTTTCCCATTCTTAGTCAGTGCTATGACAATGACGGCAGTGGGTGATGCTGCTTTCGAGATGATCCACGAAATTCGTCGTCAGTTTAGAGAAATTCCTGGCTTATTAGAAGGCACAGCAAAACCTGATACTGCACGCTGTATTGATATTGCAACCAAGGCCGCTTTGAACAAAATGATTATGCCTGGTGTTTTAGCCGTTGGTGCTCCTGTTGTAGTCGGTTTTGGTTTGGGTCCTGAAGCCTTAGGCGGCATGTTAGCCGGCGCATTAATCTGCTGTGTCATGATGGCATTAATGATGGCGAATGCCGGTGGCGCTTGGGACAATGCTAAGAAGTATGTTGAAAAAGGGAATCTTGGTGGTAAAGGTTCTGATGTTCATACTGCCGTTGTAGTGGGTGATACAGTCGGTGATCCTCTAAAAGATACTTCTGGCCCAGCGATGAATATCTTAATTAATGTGATGGCGATTGTAAGTTTAGTTATTGCACCACTTCTGGTCTAAGTTTCTTTCCAGCGTTAACCATTTAAAGGCCACGATTATCGTGGCCTTTTTCTTTAAAGAGCAGCATGACAACAACAAACATTAACAATAAGATGGTCTGGCATCTGGCTGGTCCCATGATCTTAGCGAATATCTCTATTCCACTTTTAGGAATGGTGGATACAGCCGTTATTGGTCATTTAGGTTCTGCTCATTATTTAGGTGGGGTAGCCATTGCTAGTTTAATTTTCAATTTTCTGTTCTGGGGATTTGGTTTTTTACGCATGGCAACAACCGGCATGACCGCTCAAGCCCATGGCGACAACGATCCAAAACTATCCTTAAGTATTCTACGACATTCACTCATACTCGCACTGCTTATTGCTCTGGGTATTCTTCTTTTACAATCCCCAATTTCTTCTATTGCCTTTCATTTAATAGAGAGTAGCGAGAAAATCACACATGCTGCAATCATTTATTTTGATATAAGGATCTGGAGTACACCTGCTACTCTTATCAATTACGTCATCTTAGGTTGGCTGATCGGCAAAGGCTCAACGAAACATGCCTTGTATTTAGTTCTCTCAGTCACTATCAGTAATATGATCTTAGATCTGATTTTTGTTAATCGCTTTGGAATGAATGTAGATGGTGTTGCTCTTGCTTCTGTCATTGCAGAATATATTGGACTTACCGTTGGTGTAATACTACTTATTAAACAAGGTGTTAATCGTCACATTTTCATTCGAGTTCATACCGGAAAAACACACCATCAAAACTGGTTAAAGTTGCATGGAAATATCTTTATTCGTAGTCTATGCCTTATCTTTAGTATTGCTTTTTTCACCGCTCAGGGATCCAAGCAAGGTGAGCTTATTCTGGCCGCAAATGCTGTTTTGGTGAATTTCATCGTATTAATGGCATTTGTACTGGATGGTTTTGCTAATGCGGTTGAAGTTATTGCAGGAAAAGCAATCGGAAGTAAGAATAAACACGAACTTAAACAAGGCCTTATAATTACTGCCATTTGGACGTTTTCTCTTGCCTGCTGCTTTAGTGTGAGCTATTTATTATTTGGCTCAAAACTGATAAATGTACTTACCACGATTCCCGAAGTTGTCTCACTTGCCAATGACTATCTTATTTGGTTGATTATCATGCCTATTATTGCAGTATGGAGTTTTCTATTGGATGGTTTATTTATCGGTGCAATGCGTAGCGTAGAAATGCGTAATACAATGCTATTTTCGACCTTCATCTGCTACTTGCCTGCATGGTTCTTACTCCAAGAGTATGATAATCATGGTTTATGGTTTGCTCTACTTATCTTTTTTGCCGCTAGAGGTATTAGCCAAGCCGTTTTTCTACCTAGAATATTAGCATTCAAATAACCGTATAAATCTTGTGTTATGTCATCAAAACCTATATGATAATCATTATCATTTAGATTTGAGTTAGCAATGTCAACGTTACATACATTATCTTCACTTGCAGCAGGGCAAAAAGCCACCATACAGGCATTACATGTCGACTCTGGCTTTTTATTTCGCTTGAATGCTTTAGGTTTTCGAATCGGAAAACCGTTAGAGCTCATTCGTACTGCACCCTTTAATGGCCCACTTCATATAAAGCTAGGTAATACAGAGGTCATGCTGCGCCAACAAGATGCCGATAATATTGAGGTTTTAATGTGAAGCGTATTGCTCTGATTGGTATGCCTAACGCGGGTAAATCCACCTTATTTAATCGAATGAGTGGTGCCAGTGCTAAAGTAGCCAACTGGCCCGGCGTCACTGTTGACTTACTGGCTTCAAAGTTATTAATTGCTGGTCAAATGGCTGAGCTTGTTGATTTACCAGGTATCTATGACTTACATGGTTTTTCTGATGATGAGCAAGTCGTCAGACACTTCCTCTGTAATAATGCCATTGATCTTGTACTAATTGTGGCTAATGCCACTCAAATTGATCGCCAACTCACCTTAGCATTACAGCTTAAATCACTTGGGCTTCCTGCCGTTTTATTACTCAATATGGCTGATGAAGCAAAACAGCAGGGTATTACAATTAATACTCAACAGCTGGGTGATGAATTGGGCTACCCAACAGCATTACTCAGTGCAAAGTATGGTCAGGGCTATGCCGAGGTATATCAACTCATTGAAAATGAACTTCGAAAGAGTCAAACAACACCAATACTTTCATTAGAACAAGACTTTGCCGTCGATCAAGCTGTTGAAGACAAGCTTGAACAAATTATTCGACATAGTGTTGATGTACCTGTTCAAATAGGTCATTCAACGACTGAAAAAATCGATAAAGTCATGCTACATCCATGGTTAGGCCTGCCATTATTTTTTACCATTATGTTTCTTATGTTTCAGGCGGTCTACACCATAGGGGCACCATTACAAGATGCTACAGCATGGTTACTAGAAGGTTTTCGAGACCTTGCCTTAGTTCCCTTATTATCTGGCTTACCACCACTTTTAAATAGCTTCTTATTAGAAGGTGTATTTGATGGTGTTGCCACTGTGGCATCCTTTGTCCCCGTCATTATCCTGTTCTTCTTATTTATGGCGGTTATTGAAGATAGTGGCTATCTTTCTCGTGCTGCATTTTTAATGGATGCACTGATGACTAAAATGGGCTTAGATGGTCGTAGTTTTGTCATGTTATTGATGGGCTTTGGCTGCAATGTTCCAGCACTAATGGGAACGCGAACCATGCGTAGTCGTGGTTTGCGTTTACTGACCATGATGGTTATCCCCTTCTCGCTGTGTAGTGCTCGATTGCAAGTATTTGTCTTTATGACAACTGCATTATTTACACCAAGCCAAGCACCATTAGTCTTGTTTAGTTTATATTTGATGACATTTGCTGTTGTTATCATTACTGCTTTATTGTTCAAAGGTCGGTTTAATAGCCAAGAACCCTTTGCACTTGAACTTCCTCCTTATCGTTTCCCTACGATGAAACAGATGGTGTTGCGCGGTTGGCATGAAATTCGTCACTTTCTCCGTCGAGCAACAAAATTTATAACCATTGGTGTTGTACTCGTTTGGATTTTAACCCATATGCCTTTCGGCGTTGAACCCGCTAGTGCAGCGAGTTGGTCAGGTTGGATTGGTGAGTTTATGTCACCCATTCTTTCTCCAGCGGGTATCAATCCAGAGTTAACCGTCGCACTTATCTTTGGCTTTGTTGCCAAAGAGATTGTTATCGGTGCTTTAGCAGTCATTTATGGCCTAGAAGGTAGCTCTCTAATGGAAGGTATTGCCCAACAAATAGATTGGGTACAAGCTTATAGTTTTATGTTGTTCACGCTAATATACACGCCTTGCTTGGCAACCATTGCCACCCTAAGATCAGAAGCAAAATCTGGCTGGTATACCGCTTTATCATTAGTCTGGCCGTTAACATTGGCATGGACTATCAGCACCGTATTTTATCAAGGGGCTCGTTATTTAGGTTTCTAAATCTGGATGATTCAATCTCTGCCCAAACGCTTAGATTGAATCCTTTTCCCAGTCTTTAATCCAAGAAGATAATATTAACTTGAGACCTTTTCACGATAAGTATTTTTTGTCGTAGCAAGGCAAAAATTGTCGACAAATCTGTCTGGAACAGATTTGGATTTACCCTGAAAAGAAATCAAGAAAATCAAGGGGTCAGATCCTGTCTTGAAAAGCAAGCTTAATCTGCTTTAATGTTGATAATTCACATCAAACGGTTTACCTGATTTCAATACACCATAAGCTAATACTAAGAGCTTTCGCATGACAGCTACTAACGCTACTTTTTTCGGTTTCCCTTTCGCTAGCAGCTTAGTATAAAAAGCCATCATTCTGGGGTTGAATCTTACCGCAACCAGCGCTGGCATATAAAGTGATTTTCGTAGCCTAGCATTACCCATTTTAGATAATCGTGTTCGGTTAACGCTGCTGCCAGATTGTTCTATTCTCGGATTAAGACCCGCATAACTACTCATTTGTTTTGCATTTTCAAATAAGGAAACGTCACCGATATAAGCTAATATTGACCATGCGGTTTTGTCACCTAAACCGATAATACTCGTTAGTAAGTGAACCTGCGTATTGAGTGAGTCATTTTGCTTAACAATTTTGGCAATTTCCTTTTTTATGTTGCTCAGTTGCTTATCAATAAAAGTGAGCATAGCTTTAATTGACCGGGCAGCTGCTTTATCTAAACTAACATCAAACCGATTATTTTCTTGTGACCGCACTTTGTTCAGTTGGTCTAGTCGTGTAACCAGAAACTGAAGTCGTTCAAAGTCAGCTTCCTTTGGCGTGTAAAGGCTTTTATTTGCTCTTCCTTGCCTATCTAAATGCTGACAATATCGAGCAATGCTCATCGCATCTGCTTTGTCTGTTTTATTACGCGTCATTTCCATTTTAGCAAAAGCATGCGTTTGAATAGGGTTGGCAACAATCACTTTCTGCTGGTGACTGACTAAATACTTTGCCAATGCCAGTCCGTAAATTCCCGTTGCTTCCATACAAAAAAGAGCGGGCGTGTTAAATGGTTTTACCCATGCTAGGCAAGCTTTAAATCCAGCAAGATCATTGTCAAAATGACGATGATGGTAGTGCCCTTCATTCAAAATAGCCACATCAAAACTCAATTTAGAAATATCCATTCCAATATACATTTTCTACTCCTAATATTTTAAGGTAAAATGAAGAGGATTGGATGATTTAACGCGGATGCATTCTTGTCGTTATACGTGCTACGGATTGTCCCCGTGCACAAGATCCTGTTCGCATTTTTGGGCGTTAAAATAAGGGGTAGGCACTAATCTGACCCACAGAACTTGTTGGTTCTAAGCCTACTTTCAGTGTCTCTACCCCTTTATCCAATCTTCATTGAATAGTGTAAATCATAGCGATTGATTTGCACGGGACTTAAGATACAAGCCACTGAGGGATCCCCACGAAATTTAGTATAATTAAACATTAAGTGGTTCCTGCATCAACATCTGTATTTTACTTATCGCGGCTTGCCAGTGATGCCGTTGTAATTTTAAATAGCGATCTTTAAACGCTCTCAACCCAATAAATTGATATGAGAGTACCAGTCTAGTTTTGACTGAGTTAGCTTGGTATCTAAGATGTTGATTGCTGAGTTTAACCGCCATACCGAGTAAGAATAAAACATATTGGCCGAGTATAGCGAGTAACAGTAATACAGATAAATAGTCCTGTGTTCTGGTCTTACTCGCATTAAAATTAAGCCCTGTCTTCAAGTCTCTAAAGCTTTCTTCTATTTGCATCCGTGTCCGATATATTTTTACAACTTTTTTGGCGTGCCTAGCTGTTTTTGTTGGCAATGAGGTTGCTAATAGTCAAGGCTCTTGCTCACGACTCGCATTCCAGCGTGAGTTTGAACTCGCTCGCGAGCGTTCACCCGTGGCGGTCAAATTTTTTCGCCCTTTTTTATTTTGTTTATAGATGACAAGCTTCATTTCAAAACTGTCATTTCGCCTCATGATATAACGGCCTAATGACTTTTCTGTGCGGGTAGCATGACAATATAATTCACGCGTTAAAAACCATTCATCATCAGAATTTTGTTTACACATAGTTTTGTTCCTCACGCGTCCAACAAAATCCCAGCCTAATGCTTCAATCAGTTTAAACCACGGTATTCGAAAGCCTGCATCACTGACAATAATAGGTTTACATGTTGGTGGTAACATTGATTTCAGCTTGCTCATAAAGGCTTTATGTATTGCAGGTTTTTCTTTTTCGCAAAGCGGATAAACCTGTTCAAGTACGGTCAAAGACCGCCCTTCAACGGCAACCGAAGCCCGTAGTAGAAAATGATCTTTCCGAGGACCTAAATCAGACCAATCAACCAAAATAATAGGGTATTTCTGGTTGCCTATCACGCGATGAGCCATAAAAGAATAAATCGTCCCTATTTCACATTGCAAATGAGAATTGCTACACAGTCGCATACTGCGTTTTATTTGGTGTTTTTCAGTTGTTTTGCTGGTAATGTTACGTCCTAAACTGATAACAGAACAATGTGCGCCTGAGATTAAACTTGTGACCATGGCTTCGAGACTCGCTCGTCGAACTTTATGCATTGAGGGCGTGACATCAATTAAAAGTTGGTTCAATATAGTGGCTGCTTTCACGGTATTTTCTGCTCTGTTATGTGTCGTAACTGATCAGATCATTAAATGCGGTGAAAGTTCCTTGTTATTTTAAATTAGTTGATTGTTTTTATTAGCTATTTAGTGGGAATTCGTCAGTGACTGACCCCTTGATTTATTTAAAATTACAACGGCATCACTGGCAAGCCGCGATAAGTAAAACACAGGAATTAATGCAGGAGCCACTTAATGTTTAACTATACTAAATTTCGTGGGGATCCCTCAGTGGCTGCCCCCTTGATTTCCATTATTTATGACACACTGAGGTTCCCCCCCAAAAACTGGACACCAAAATGAACTAAATTGGAGTCCCCAATGAGCAGACAATACACCGCCTTCACCAAAGAGTTTAAACTAGAAGCACTGAGGCTGGCAAACCAACCCAATACATGTATCGCACACCTTGCCAGAAATCTAGGTATTCGCAGGAATATGATTTACAAGTGGAGGGAACAGTTGGAAATAAAACAAGATAAAGCCTTTAAGCGAACGGCAACAGATAACCGTACGGAACATCATAAAGCTACACATGCTGAGTTATTAAAGCAGAATAAGCAATTACAACAAGATCTTGAATTATCTCGTATGGAGATCGACATATTAAAAAAAGCCAAGGCTTACTTCAAGGCAGAAAAGAACTAAGGTTTAAGTTTATTGCTGCACAAGCAATACATTATCCTATTCAACTCTTATGTCACTGTATGCAGGTATCTAAAAGCGGCTTCTATTATTGGAAGAGCAAACCTGTCAGCCTACGAAGTAAGCAAAACAACGCGATTTTATTTCATGTCATTCAAGCCTATAAGGCAAGCCGAGGAACCTATGGTTCTCCAAGAATACATCACGAACTCAATGCAACGGGTATTAAGGTTAGCCTTAATAAAATAGCGACTATGATGCAACAAAATAGCATTATTGCCCGCACTTCCATTAGGCATAAAAAAGCCAAAACCGCCCGAAATACCAAAGGGTTTGCAATGAATATTCTCGATAGAAAATTTAGCAGCGCCAAGCCGAATAAGAAGTGGGTGAGCGACACCACCTTCATTCACACCCGACAAGGCTGGTTATACCTCGCCACTATTATTGATTTATATTCACGTAAAGTGATTGGCTGGTCGATGTCAAATAACAATAATACCGACTTAGTGAGCGATGCTTTAATAATGGCCGTTAAAAACAAACCCAAGCAACAACAAGTATTGCTGCACTCCGATCAAGGTTCCACCTATCGAGCTGATAATTACCTTTCTTTATTTAAGAAAAATACTATTCAACAAAGTATGAGTGCCAAAGGAGAATGTTATGACAATGCCGTAGCAGAAAGCTTCTTTGGCACACTAAAATCAGAGCTGGTTAACGAGCATACCTATCAAACAAGAGAGCAAGCAAGACAAAGTATATTTGAATATATCGAAGTCTTTTATAATCGAATTAGACGCCATTCAACACTCAACTATCAATCACCTGAAAGTTTTGAAAAAACGTTTTATAATACAAGCCCGAGTCCAGTTTAATGGGGGAACTTCACACTGACCCTAATTATTTCAACCTGAAATAATTAGGGTCAGTAGTAATAAAAGAAAAGTGGGTGAATGCATATTTTAATAGTCCATTATAGTTAGTTAGGTATTGTGTCCAAAAAATTGTCCGTAATTAATATTGATTCATACTTTTTTAATTAAGTGGATAAATCACAACAATATTTGCTAAATATTGAAGCTATATTTTGTGTCAGTTCATGATGGATTACCTATTTATTGCAAACTGGTTTCAACTAAGAATTTGCTAAAACATGCATCCACAATAAGTTTAGCGCTCGCATCAACCGCCTGATAGTTCTCTGCTTGCCATTTCTCAAGTGGCATTTTTTCTGGTGGGGACTTTCCACAATTAACTGACTTTAGTAGCTGCCATTTATCTTCTTGTTGCTCCATTAGAGCGATTTTCAAGCCGTAGTTTAAAGCGTAATCATCGCTTGTTAAAAACGAAACATAGCCTAACTCCCAAAGTGAAGTGCTGACCACTAAAGTCAATACACGATCATTGGGCGTAGTGGATGGTGCACGTCCAGCAAAATAATCAGACAGTTTTTTTGCAAGCGCTAAATCAGCACCAGCACCCGAATCGATAGCATAACTATCTGGCAAATTGTTGTGTACTGCTTGGCTAAACTGTTTACCTATTTCAAGACTAGCGTTCATCGCCTCTATACTAGAAGCATCACCCGCACTGGCTGTCAAACTTCCTACAACTGATGACGCAACAAACTTACCAAGCGCTTGTCCTTTTGTCCGCTCTGATAATTGTATTGGATTATCTATTGGAGCTACTTTTATCGTGCTGTTTAAAAGTGCATCTTTAACCTCAACGTGTGGCTTTACTGGGTTTGAGTTACAAGCTGATAACCCAAGAGTGAGCAAAGCCAGTAATGTAATATTTATTGTTGTTTTCATGACTTAGTGATTTCCTTATCATTGCTATTATTAAAATTGATGGTTCATTTTGTTGATGCAGTTAATGTCGCCAGTTGCGGTTAAATGACAAAATCAAGCTGGTCGCCCCTGAGCGATCCCCACGAAACTTAAAATAGTTAACCATTAAGTGGCTCCTGCATCAACTGCTGAATTTTCAAGCATGCTGCTTGCCAGTGACACCGCTTTAACGTTAAATACCGGTCTCTAAATGCCCTTAATCCAATAAATTGATACGATAGAACCGCTTTTGTTTTAATTGAATTGGCTTGATACCTTAAATGCTGATTGCTCAACTTAACCGCTACGCCCAATAAGAAAAAACATACTGTGACAGCATGGCTAATAGCAAGAGTACCGTTAAATAACGGGGTGTGCGGGTATTACTCTCATTAAAGTTAAGTCCTGTTTTTAAGTTTTTAAAGCTCTCTTCTATTTGCATCCGGGCTTTATAGATTGCCACTATTTTCTGTGGCTCCCTTGCTGAATCATTGGGTAATGACGTTGCTAACAGCCACGGTTCTTGTTCTCGGCTTGCATTGGAGAGTGAGTTTGAACTACGTCGTGCTCGCTCGCCTGTTGCGGTCAACTTCTTTCGACCTTTCTCTTTTTGTTTATACACAACAAAACAACATTCAAAACTCTCTTTTCGACGCAGGAGATAACATCCTAAACCAACGGCCTTCACTGATGCATGTCGATATAAACTCTTAATGAGATGCCATTCACTATCGTGTCGCTGTTTGCACATCGTTTTATTGCGAACACGGCCAACAAAATTCCAACCCAAAGATTCAATCAATTGAAACCAAGGCACTCGAAACCCTGCATCACTGACAATAATGGGCTTGCATGACGTGGCAGCATGGCTTTTAATGTGAGCATAAAAGCCTTATGAATTGCAGGCTTTTCTTTTTCATCAACACCATACACTTTTTCATACAATGTTAAGGAGCGACCTTCAACTGCAATGGACGCCCGAAATAAAAAGTGTTGTTTCCTAGGATCTAAATCAGACCAATCCACCAAGATAATAGGTTGAACTTGCTGAGCAACAAGTTGACGCGCCATGAATGCGTAAATTGAGCTTACTTCGTTGTAAAGGTGCGGGTTACTGCACAGTCTCATACTACGTTTTATTTGGTGTTTTTCCGATGTAGCACTTTTAATGTTACGTCCTAACCCCGTTACTGAAAGCTGTGCGCCTGAAATAAGGCTGGTCACCATTGCACTGAGACTTTTTCTTCGTACTTTATGCATTGAAGGCGTGACATTCTCTATAAAGGAGTTCAAAATAGTGGTTACTTTCACGGCATTTCCTGATGTGTTATGTGTGGTAACTGATCAGGTCACTAAATGCTGTGAAAGTTCCTTTTTATTTTAGTTAATTGATTGTTTTAACTGAATATTTCGTGGGGATTCGTCAGTGGTCGCCCCCTTAATTTTCTTAACGTTATTTAAATAGCTCTATTACTTATCAATAAAAAACAGTTGAATAGCTTTATTTTTATTTATTGCAGTTAGTTCTTGCTGAGTATCCTTATCCGCAATTAAATAAATCATTCCACTTGCAGTTTTATTTTGTAGCTTTTTTAAAGTCCCTTTAATCGTCGCAGCATTAATCACATCACTTTCTCCTGTTATGCCAATAGCTTGCTGTTGATTTGTGATTAACATATCCATCAGTTGAGTCATTGCCCGAGAAGTCTCACCTGTTGCAAGTGTAGCCAGGATAATCTTTTCTGATATAAAATTGTTCGGACTAGGGATGGTCACAATGTATAAACTATCTGTATTTGCAACATCTGCAATAATGTCTACTTGGCTCAGATTGGGGCCATTTGTCCCTTGATTATTATGTACTGTCTGCTGTGTAGGAATACATCCTGCTGAGATTGTTAATATTGACGCGGCAATTAGGATATAACGTGTTCGTATGTTCATTCGTAAACTCCATGTTGTGAATGTGAAAATAGATGTATTTTTATCGTTGGCAGGCCGCTTTATCTTCAGGGTGAAGTTCGTAGCAATACCTATGATTTAACCGTCTTTCAATACTGGGCTCAGCGGCGTCACTTAAAGGTAGTGAACAAATCGGCAAGGTGTGCTTTCGGTCACTAAAGTTACAGGGGTGATAGTCGGGGGCGCCATCAATCTCAAACCCCGCTTTAAACATGCAGTTATAACCTTTAATGAGATCAGTAATGTTTTCAGCACTATCCCATTGTTTATAGTCATAGAAACTACATTCTAAATATGCCCTTTCCGAGGCTAAAGGTGAAAGTACAACACCATTTTTCTTCCAATGTGGTTGACAGGCTGGACTGCCAGCATAACGCCGACAAGCCACATGATCTAAACGCCGCTCAACACTGCGATCAGGCGCTGCACTTAAAGGTTGGGCACAAAGCGGGACAGTTTCCCTATACCTTTTTACTTCCTTACAGGGGTCATATTCAGGTTCCTCTCCATCTACAAACCCTGCTTTTTGCATACATTTAAAGCTATTTACATCGCTGACATTATAGTCGTGGCTAGCATACTCATATTGACTGGCTTTAAACCCACATTCTAAACTGGCCTCTCTTCGCTCTATCTCAGTTGAACCTGCTTTATACCAATATTCATGATTGTCTTTAGGTGCTGCGCCTTTTAAAGGTTGGCATTTTGCCCCCATGAGTAACAGCGAGATCATCAGAATAAGGCTGATTGTTTTATATTTTGATAATTCCATTTATATTCCTTAACATCAATGTTCACTCGTTATTACTGGGACAAGTTTGGGCAGTTTACTATTCCAATACTTGTTAGCCTTCTTTTTTAATGCTCTAGCATCCCCAATCAAGGGGTCAGATCCTGTCTTGATTCTGAGCCGCTTAATGTTTAGTTGGTTTGTATTTCGTGGGGATCGGTCAATGGCTTGTATCTTAAGTCCCGTGCAAATCAATCGCTATGATTTACACTATTCAATGAAGATTGGATAAAGGGGTAGAGACACTGAAAGTAGGCTTAGAACCAACAAGTTCTGTGGGTCAGATTAGTGCCTACCCCTTATTTTAACGCCCAAAAATGCGAACAGGATCTTGTGCACGGGGACAATCCGTAGCACGTATAACGACAAGAATGCATCCGCGTTAAATCATCCAATCCTCTTCATTTTACCTTAAAATATTAGGAGTAGAAAATGTATATTGGAATGGATATTTCTAAATTGAGTTTTGATGTGGCTATTTTGAATGAAGGGCACTACCATCATCGTCATTTTGACAATGATCTTGCTGGATTTAAAGCTTGCCTAGCATGGGTAAAACCATTTAACACGCCCGCTCTTTTTTGTATGGAAGCAACGGGAATTTACGGACTGGCATTGGCAAAGTATTTAGTCAGTCACCAGCAGAAAGTGATTGTTGCCAACCCTATTCAAACGCATGCTTTTGCTAAAATGGAAATGACGCGTAATAAAACAGACAAAGCAGATGCGATGAGCATTGCTCGATATTGTCAGCATTTAGATAGGCAAGGAAGAGCAAATAAAAGCCTTTACACGCCAAAGGAAGCTGACTTTGAACGACTTCAGTTTCTGGTTACACGACTAGACCAACTGAACAAAGTGCGGTCACAAGAAAATAATCGGTTTGATGTTAGTTTAGATAAAGCAGCTGCCCGGTCAATTAAAGCTATGCTCACTTTTATTGATAAGCAACTGAGCAACATAAAAAAGGAAATTGCCAAAATTGTTAAGCAAAATGACTCACTCAATACGCAGGTTCACTTACTAACGAGTATTATCGGTTTAGGTGACAAAACCGCATGGTCAATATTAGCTTATATCGGTGACGTTTCCTTATTTGAAAATGCAAAACAAATGAGTAGTTATGCGGGTCTTAATCCGAGAATAGAACAATCTGGCAGCAGCGTTAACCGAACACGATTATCTAAAATGGGTAATGCTAGGCTACGAAAATCACTTTATATGCCAGCGCTGGTTGCGGTAAGATTCAACCCCAGAATGATGGCTTTTTATACTAAGCTGCTAGCGAAAGGGAAACCGAAAAAAGTAGCGTTAGTAGCTGTCATGCGAAAGCTCTTAGTATTAGCTTATGGTGTATTGAAATCAGGTAAACCGTTTGATGTGAATTATCAACATTAAAGCAGATTAAGCTTGCTTTTCAAGACAGGATCTGACCCCTTGATTCTCTTACCCCTTGATTTATAGGTGGCGATAACATTACTGCCTTGCAGCTTAATGTCTTTCCCTGCTTGTAGGGTTGGAAATAGGCTTTATCCCGACCGATTCAATCAGATGCTTAAACATAGCCTGCATACGTGCATGGGCTTCTGGATATTGTAGAGATTCTTTACTCGCACCTAGCTCCATTGCCATAGTGTAGCCAGTGTCGGCAAGAGGTAGTAGCCATGTTTTAAATGGGCCACCCACACCATTCAATGGGCGTGACCGAAATTTATCTTCGGGCGTTTCCTGTACGTGCCAAGTCAGGTTGTTGATTGTTTTTGTTGTCCATATGCCTTCGGGGTACCACTGGGTAAATCCTGCCTTCATGTCGTCAAGCGGTTGTTTGCGTAAAAATAATGTAATGGAGTGACTGGTGTTCCACCAAGATTCAAAGCAGATGGGGTTGTAACCTTTTTCAGTTTTAAATATATACTTGCCAGATTCATCTTTACCAGCTCTTACAGTATATTCAGCACGGACGTAGTTGTCGAAATTATAATGGCCGGTTGTTTCATCAAATCGTTGCCAAGTACTATTTCCTTCTTCATAAATATCCCTAACATTAAAGAATCGATCTTTACCATCATATTTCTTCGACTCAACTTTTCTATACTCACAGTCGGATATTCGAATCCATTGGTGTGTAACGTTATATCTATCAAGCAATTTATATTGATAATGGTTGTAAAAACCTGTTAAAGACAAATCAAGCGCCCCTGGCTTTGCATAGCGGTCATCATTGCGTTTGATCGCACCTGAGATATCGCAACCAACCAAAAGCACCAACAAAGGTAACGTGATAACTGCAGAGAGTATTTTATTTCTCATTTTAAGCCGCCCATAGGATCACCATTAGCATCTACTTGTTCGCCGCCCTTGTACCGTATTAACTTAGCATTGCCCTCTGGCGTCCCCTGCGGGCCACCCGGTACAGGAATTTCCACTTGCGTACAGCCTGCAGCTCCCGTGCCGTAGCAACTGTGCATACTATTGCTACTATCAATTACCTGCCAGAGGTCATTAAGTGACCATATGCCTGGATTACCACCAGAAAATATGGAGGTAGCTACAGGATCATTAGTATAGTAATTGTAGGTGATTTTATTTTTATTACCCAATGGCCCTTGTACAACCGCAGCCTTATCCGTATATGACACCGCATCTGCCGCCCCTCCTACGGCTCGCACCGTAAGATTCGGATTGGTGTAGGTAGTGCCATTTTCATCAGGACGATTGCCTAAAATAGTAAATGCCGCATCTTGTATTAAGCTGCCACGACTATGCGCTAGTGATTCAGTTAATTGTTGGTCGCGGCTTTTCAGTAAGTCGGCATAAAGCTCTTGTCCATTGGTGTAGCCCAGAAAATTAGCTAAGCCGTAGTCTGAGGTGGACACGATTTTTTCATAGGCGACCCCCAATAATTCTGACAGCGTGTTAGCAGCAGGGGCTATGTGCATTAGGTATACCACGCTTGGTTTGTCTTTTTTGCCAGTTTCAGGGTTAATAACGGGAACAGCATTCTGATACGCTAACTCTGCTCCACGCTGTTCATCGTTCAAGATACCATTGACCGCAAGAATAGAGCCAGCAGGGGCTTGCGCAATGTCTTCTGGAGTTGCTTCGCCACGCACCAGTAATTTAGGGTTTGCTTGACAATCTACCCCCGCTGGGCATTCAACCTTGATAAGCTTGGGTGTGACTTGAAAGCGTGAGCGATAGGCTTCATCTGTGAAAGCAGTGATTGCCTTGATGGACTGTTCTTTGATGACGCGCTCAGCTTCCGCTGTTTGTTTTAACTGCTCTACATCCAAATATTGCGCTACGATATTCGCGCTTCTAGTGTCACGGTTAAGTGTAGAGATAGTTGCTTCGGTGGTTTTTCCCGTAAGGGCAAACTGATCGGTTTCATCAATAATGACTACCGCACCTGCACTCACGGCGCTCAATGTGCGACCTGATGAGGAATCTGAAGCCTCACCATTATTAAGTGTATTGCTGAGTAGTTCTTTGGTGACGCCATATTTTCCTTGGGTGAGCATGTCTGAACTTAGACTAATACCACTGCTACTGGCTGTTGCTTCTGCCCTGTTTTGAATATCAGACACAGTGAGAGTTTGTGTTGTCAGGTTGTTTTTGTCATTTTCAATAGCGTGGTCATTTGATGCTATAACGGCTCCTTTTAAATTGGTATTCCCCGCTACGTTTATTTGAAATCCACCCTCGCCCGCCATGATGCCGCTTTGTTCGTTGACGCTGGCATAGTCAGAATCAACATCACTGCTAGCGGCACTGACATTAGCGGTTGAACTGCCATAACAAAATGGGGGGATACATAAACTGACTCCAACACCAAAGCTATCTTGTTCACTGTCATAAGTATGCACGTCTTGCAGACTTTCTATGTTGAAGTTGCCTTGGCCGTTGGTGCCTACCTCTATTATCACGTGTTCTGCTTCAATGCTTGCGCCTTTTAAGGTAGTGTCTGTTCCAGATCGTGTCTGCACGTCGTTGCCTGCGTTGATAGCGGTATTACGGTGTACTATATCATCCCCATTGGCATCACCGCGCGCGCCTGATACACCGAGGTTGAGGGTGAAGCCGTTGCTTGCGCCGCCTAATGAAAAACCAATACCAACACTGGCGGAGCTTGATTCATTATCACTGCGTAGGCTGACTGTATTTTGGGCAGCCAGCAGGTTTATTTGGTCGTCTGCGATAAGCTGTATAGTGTTACCTGCTGAGACGGTTGAGCCGATAATGTTAATGTCTGAACCTTGTTGTGCACCTGATGCAGTAATATTAACATCTCCGCCTGCCATGACGGTGCTTGATGCCACTGTTGAGGATGTTTGCGTGGTGGTACTTTCACTTTTTGAGCTACCCAGACTAATGCTGACATTAATCCCCCCGACATTATCCGCCATATTGGCATCACTACTGATTCCTTGACCTGCAGCAACGGCATCATAGGCATTGTTTATCGCTAAGGCGGCAGTGCCTGCTGCAAGCGCTTTCATTCTAGTGTCTTCGGTTTGGCTTGCGGCTTTGCTCATGTGTTGTGCGGTTTGAATAGCGCTGATAACGGGGCTGGTTAAAGCTACGGTTATCCCACTTTGTTTAAACTTAGTGGTTTGTTGGTTATTGCCCGTATCTTCGGCGGCCATAATATCTACTTGTTGGGCGCTGATATTTATATTACCTGCTGGGCTTAATAAGTCACTTCCTATTTGGCTATAGCGTTTGCCTGCGGTGATGTTTACATCATTATTGATTGAACCGACGGTGCTACCAACGTTCGTGACTTGCTGACCCTCGTTGGCAACGCTTTGTTGGCGAGTACCAATAGTAAAGCCAATACCCCCCGTGCCCAGCAAACCTGATTTTTTAGTTTTTTTGTAATGAGTTTCAGAATGGGTTTCTTGCGCAGCTAGAATATTAACATCGCCGGTGGCGCTGAGGTTAACATCATGCGTGCCGATAACATTGCTGCCCTCAATAGTAATATCGTTATTTGATGTGATATCAATTGAATCCGCACTCAGTATGCTTCCCACGCTGCTTGTCGCATTAAGCGTGTCATGTGTGGTAGTGGTTTTACTGGATAGAAATCCTTTTGATTTATGCTTGTGTCGCTCGTCTAGCGCTTGTGTTTGCAAGCCTGCTTCAATAACAATGTCGTTTCCTGCTTGTAAATCAAGCCTGCCTTCGGTGCTCTTTATGGTGGCGGCCCGAATCGTCATGTCTCGCGAGGCGTTAAAGGTGATGTCGCCCTCTGATGCTATCGCGGTACCTATCTCTCTGCTTGTTGCGATGGCGGCTTTGTTGTTTGCATCCCACACTATCGCTTCACGAGAAGCGGTTGTGACGGTGGCAAGATTGATATCGCGACCAGATTGTAGAGTGGTTTGACCCTTTTCGCCTTCATTTCGTAGTTCTGCTGCGATTAGGGTAATGTCGTTGCCTGCGCTAGCGAGTAATAATCCGTTAGGGTTGCTGATATACAAACCTGCAATGCGGTTAATATTGGTGCGCGAGCCTTGTCCGTTGGTTTGTGTGTTCGTGGTGGTTTCAACGGTAATATCACGCGCTGCTTGAAGGATTAATGCATCTCTTCCCATTATCGTTCCACCAATATTATTGATGTCGGTTTGGGCTAAAAGTGTGCTGGTATTAGCACGGATCCGTCCACCTATATTATTAATGTTGTCGGCATTGATAAGAAGGGTTGTGCGCCCAGCAATGGTGCCGCTATTGCTTAAATCATCGGTGATGTTGAGGTTGATGCTGTCAGCAGAAACCAATGCACCAGTATGACTAAGATCACCTTCTTTCAAACGTACATAAACCTGTGGCACAAGGGCTTGTACTTGGCTGCCATCGTCAAGGGTGATGGTTTTTTCAACGAGCCAAACGATATCACTGGTGAGGGCGGCAACTTGCTCAGCAGAGAGTGCAATGCCAGGGGTGAGGTTGAACTGTTGCGCCGATGTCACACCATGGGTCATTAATGCTTGATATTGTGTTTCTTCATTGGCGTAGCCTGTGAGGAACCGTCGGCCAGTGAGTTGTGCTACTTGTTCACGAATAAGACGCTGTTCATAAAAACCATCACCTAGACGTTTTTGGGTGAGCGCCGGAGCGTATGACAAAGCGTTGAGCATATAGTCGCTGCTGAGCCAGGTGCGGTAGCTAGCAAATTGTGGATCGGTTTCGATTAAATACTGGCTCGCAGGATCTAGTTGTATTTGAAATAGGCTGTTGTTAGGTAGACTTGTGATTGCTGGAATAGTCGATGGACTAGGTGGATTGCTTGTAGTCAGGGATGATGGTGAGCCCGCACTGCTGGATGATTGAGTCACATTATTTGTTGATAACACATTAATGTGTGTGCCGCTGCTTGTTGGCGCAGTATTTTGTTCGTAGCGTGTCGGCGTGAGTGATATGGATTGTATAACCGCTGCGGGGAAGTATCTAGTCGTACTGAAGTTTGAATTATCATCTTTAAAGGTGTGTTCATTTATCGAAGTGTACGTAACTGTACCCGTATCTGTGGTAATTTTTTCTCCCGCTACCTCTGTATTTGTAAGCGTATCTACGTTTGCTGTAAGTGCGCCCCCTGCGATGATATTACTTTTATTATTACGCAGAGTATTGGCATTAATGTACATTTCGCCACCCGCTAGAATTTGACTAGGATCGGTATTTTCAATTTGTGTTTCGGTGATAACTCGATTGTAATTATAGGTATAAAAATTAGAATAGTTCCCGCCATCTGGCGTGTGCAAACACCACGAATCCTCATGGCAACCCTTGTAGGTATAAAGGTTTGAGGTGCCCGCTTTGTAACGGTTAGCTGAGCCACCACCTCGATATTCTTTGATGGCTTCCGTGCTTACACGTTCAATTGCTGTACTAAAATGTTCGTTGGTATTATTAATTTGTCCTACATTCAAAGTAAGGCTGCCCAATGCCTCAATCGTCGCACTATTATTATTGAGTATGGCGCCGCTGCCTATTGCCAGATGATTGACATCTAAGCTGCCACCAATGGCCATATCACCCACACTAAACAATATGGCATGTTCACGGTTGCTTATGGTGGTTGCGCCAATATCCAATTGACTTCTTGCCGCAATTACAGCGGCACTCGTAATGCCAGCAAGGGTTTCAGTATCATTGAAAAGTTCATTTGCTTGGATGGCGATATGGTCACCATAAATTTGTCCTGTACCTAGGTTGTTCAGGGTGGCGGTGTCGATAAAGGTGTCACTGCCGTTAATTAACCCACGGTTAGTCAGTGTGTCGCCAGTTGAGAGCGTTGTGTTATTACCTGCACTGATTTCTGCTGCGACTATATTGTTGATGTTGCTGGCTTTGAGGCTAATATTTTGTGCTGAATGAAGCGCACCTTGATTGGTCAGTGTGCCCCTTGTTTCTAATAACACATCACCATTAGCTTGGAAGGTTGCCGTCACTATTTGAGTGAAGTCATCACGTAAGAGGGTGGATACATCACCCCCACTGATAATTTCACCATCTCCCGTCAAACTAGCACTGTCAATACGAAGTGAGTTGTCGGCAATAATCGTTCCATCAGTATTAATCACCGCGAGTGTTTTGCTGAGTTCATTACTGCCTAATACGGCAACACTATCAGCAATGGTCAGTGTGTTTACAGCAGAGAGTAAGCCTTGTGTGTTATTAATCTCCCCCGTTGCTGTGATGTCGACACTCGATTCTACTGAAGCAATGACACCTTTAAAATTAGTGATGCTACTTGCATGAATGGAGGCATTCTCATTTGATGCCATCGTCCCTGAGGTATTATTAATCGTTTGTGCACTATTTATTGTTAATGTTTTTCCTACGGTGATTTTTCCTGACTGATTATCCAGTCTATCGGAACTCAAATGGGCGTCACCTGTTGCTTGAATTTCTCCTGCTACATTGGAGATGTCGCGTGCCGTGATCGTCAGTTGCTGCGCTGAGAGGCGGGCATCATCAGTGATAAGCGACTGAGTAGCCTCGGTAGTTAGATTTGTGGTGACGGCAACGACCGCACTACGGGCATCAATACTGCCGTTACTTGCCGTGATATGAAGGTTACTCCCCACCGTTTGACTGTTTGAGATGTCAATCGTTTGGCTTGTCATTTGTTGGTTGTTTGCTGAAAGGTTTTGCCCTTGAGCACTTATCGAGCGGCTAGCATGAATACTCAATTTGGCCGCAGAGCTGGGGAGCAATGTGCCATCATCATTAAGCCCTGCCGCCAAAACAGATGTGGCTGTGCTATTAATAAGACTATTCACCCCATTGGCATTGAGCGTGGCACTTCCTTTTGCAGCTATCACACCGCTGTTGTTTATGTTGCCTTGGGTTGTGAGACTGAGGTCGGATTGGGCATAGAGTGTGCCTGTATTTGAAAGGTGGTCACTGAGCGTTATCCGTGTCGAATCTGTGCTGTTTATGCTGCCTGTATTTTCTAGTCGGCCATTTGCACTGAGGGTGAAGCCGCCGGCGCTTGCACCAATTTTGCCAGCATTTCGTACCCCAACACCTGCTTCGGTTGCAACAAGGTGAATTTTACCTGCATACATGCCACCTAGATTGGACACGTCTATCGCAACAGTGGGTGTGGGTGTGCTTGCAGCAATGGGCATGGCGGTCGTGTTATCAGCATCAACCTCATTCGTACCTGCTGTTACTGTTAATTCATTAGCCCAAATCCCTGCATTGACTTCTACAGCACGAGCAATGATATCGGTGTAATCTGTTTGGCTTGCATCTAAACCTTTGCCCTGAATCGTAATAACGCCCTGTTGTACGCGATACCCTTCGAGTGCTCCGCCATTTAAAATAGGCGCTCCTGTCGTGAGCGTACCGCGACTGGTATTGATAAAACCACAGCCATCACATGTTATGCCCGATGGATTAACAATGACCATCTGTGCGCGTTGTCCTGCTATTTCCATATAGCCTTGCAGTAAACTAGGTGAGGATGAGTTCACTTCGTTGAGGATGATTCTTGCAGAGCCTGTGGCAAGCCAAGGGTTGCCTGAAACCCAGCCCCCCAATTGAGTTTGTACATTGGTGCGAGAATTATTAAAAACAGCCCCTTCTCGAGGCACATTTAAGGCGCTGTATACATTACGAGAAACCCCAGCGGCACTGGGCGTTTGAATATTAACCAGCAGTAAACCATTACCCGTGCGGAGTACGGTGGCTTGTTGGGTTTTAGGGGCTGATGGATCGGCAATGACTTCCGCATGGGCGGGGCTCATGGTCAATAAAACACTACCAAGAGCGACCCCGATAGCGATGGGTAACATGGGGAGTGCAAAGAATAGCGGCTGAGATTGAGTTTGTTGGCACACTTTGCCACGATTATCATTGCCGCTGCCTTTACCTTGAGCGCGGGCTATTTCAGCAACAACAACTAATAATCCTCGGGCTTTGTTGAAGATGACACGGTAAAGGTGTTTGTTCATTTTAAATCCTTTTAAAATTCAGTTTGCGGTGTTTCTTATAAGTGACGGAATCAATAGCAAACCAATCTCTGGCCTACTTGAAGATTTGAGATACCGTAAAGTCAATATTATCTCGTTGCATTAGTTGCTCAGTAAGTCCAAGAGACGCTAAATCCTGATACGCCTGTACCGGGTTTAAAACCTTTAGGTTTATTGATAGGGCCGCCAACAAAGAGGTCCCAATACAATCCTTTATAACCTCCGCGCAGACCCACCACGCCACCAGCAAGGTGGTTGCCAAGTAAGAATTTGGTTGTAGGGCCACTTACATGACCGTAATCAAAACCTACGTAAAGTTCCTGACCACTATTGCCTAACATTAAGCCCAAATCGTTACGAAATAACCAGCCACGTTCAGCACTCAATGTAAGCTCTCCATCAAACCCACGCACCGTATAACGGCCACCAATAGCAAAGCGATCTTGGGGGAGTAAAGGTGTTTTATTCCATTGGCCGCGCCAGGTACTGTTATAACGTAGTTGTTGTGTGCCGAGTTTGAAGGGGAAATCAAGTCCGAGATGGGCGGTGATTATTTGGGGTCTGGCTGTGCCTTCGCCAAAAGATTCCTCTGCTGCTTGAAGGGCATCAAACGCGCCCGTACCATGGCGGTAGGCTAAATCAATATCAAATATTGCTGTAGCAATAAACTCTTTATGTGACACCTTGGCTTGCCAGCCTGCCATGCGGCGGCGTTGTACTTCGATTTCAGTATCATCAATAAAATTATGGGATGTTTTTAGATAGGTAAGAAGTGATACGGTCGTTTTACGTACCGCGTCCCGGTAGATAAGGCGAGAGAGCTTTAGTTCAGCATTACTGCTTTCACCGCTATAAATAAAGGTTTGATTTACCCCTGCTACGGCTTGGTGATAGTCGTATTTACTGGATGTAATACCTAGGAGCCAGTAGTCAATAGGCAGTGAGTAGTGAAGTGTATGGCCTGACGTTCCCTGCTCACCTTTATCTCCACCGCCAAGATCATGATTGATACTGTAATAAAACAGATCATTCAAGGTCAGTAGATTATCGCCAGAAAGCGTGATGCTGCCTTGGTTTTTTCCTGTCGCACGTGAACCGCTGTCATTTGCAGATAATGTAATGCGAAAAGGCGTTGCTTGCTTATAATGAATGACGATATCACTTTCGCCTGGACGAGCGTTTGAAGCACTAGCAGCTTCAATTTGAATGTCAGCCTCGGCGGTGGGGACACGTTTGAAGTTTTCTAATGCTTGCTCGATATCACGAAGATTAAGCAAGTCTCCAGGATCAGCAGGTAAGGCATTCCAATATCGGCCACTAGGACTGGAGCCTTTCGCAAATCTTATTGCGTGGATCCGTCCTGGAATAAGGGTTAGAAGAAGCTCACCTGTTGTCAGATCTTGTGGTGAGACTAGCACACGTGTCGTGACATAACCTTTTGCAATGATGGCATTTTGCACGCGTGTTAAGCTTGTATTGATCCCCTGAATTCCTAAACAGCGACCGGTAGCGCGCGCATTGCCTTCGGTGATTGTGCGCAGTGCGAATTGAAAGTGTTCTGCAAATTCGCCAATCAAGGTGATTTTGCTAATGTCAAAACAAGGAGATTCAGCTTCAGGGAGGATATCAGACAGTGTTGGTGCTACTTCACGAGGAATAAGTACATTTGGTGTTAGTTCTAATTCGTTTCGTAATTCACGCTCACGCAGTTCTTGGCGTTGAATTTCAAGGGCCGGATCAACAGGTGTTACTGCCAATGCTTGCAGGGACAAGGTAAGGAGTACAGCACTAAGCCATATATAGTTAGCGGACTTTGCCACATTAAATCCTTTTAATAATGAGTTCTACTCATACAACAAAACACATTCCATGTGTTTCTACGTGGGAGAGCTATGACCTGTTAGTCATACTTATCCCCCCACAGACAAGATATTAATCTGAGTCTGTTTTTAACTTTACAAGTCTAAACTAAAAATACAAAATAGTCTTTAGCCAACTTGAACTCGGGTATCATAACGATGATGCTCTCCTGCACTCTTCTATTTTTTTAGTTTCTAGAGCGCTGTCATTACTCCTTCAAGCAGTTACAATTGCTACTCGTACAGCATCAACACTTAATTGAGCCGCACCAAGGTATTCTGCTAATAAGCTTTGTGACTCTTCAATATAGTCAATTTCTTCTTGTCGGATATTTGAATTCACTTTCGCTAATGCCGTTAACCTTTCATGCTCTGGTTGTAAGGATTCATGCATTGTAGCAATGGCTTGTTTTACAATATTATCCTGCTGTTTGCTTGCTAATGATTGAGCTTGCTTAATTAACACTTCAATTTTTGGTCGCGCAGCACGAATAAGCTCTTGTGATGTGGCTTTTGGGATCCGTCCAGCTAGCTGGTTGAACTCAGTTTCAGGTAAAAGTTCACTCAGTTCTCTTCCCTCTTCATTCGTCACAATACGCAGATAAGAATGATTCAAATATCGGCCCAATTGCACCGCTTTTGGTGCAGGACAATTAACCGTAAAAATAACTTCTAATAATAGTGTGCCCGCTGCAAAAGAGTCACTTTCTAATGTACAAAAAGCACTATTACCAAAATCACTATTGATCACCATATCAAGACAGCCCAATACCATTGGATGCTCCCAAGTTAGGAATGACATATCTTCCCGAACCAAAGCTCGACGTCTACTATAACTTGCAGTAATGCCATCTTCTGGTAATTCAGGGAAATGATGTTCCAACATATGCTCACTGGGTTTCAAGATAATGCTATCAGCACTATGCATCTGCTGTTCAACACCATATTGATCAAATACTTTATCCATAAATGTGGCTAATTCAGCAGCTTGGCTGGCTTCTTCTAAGTCAGCAATAAGCTCATTTGCAACAGGTAAATTACAAGAGTTCAATTCTAATAGTCGATCACGCCCTTTCTGGAGCGTAGCAATTGTTTCAGCTGTTAATGTCTGTGTGCGCTCAATTAATGTTGCAATAGATTGCTGATCAGTTGGATTATTCAAACAATGATGTAAATCCTCTTTCACCGTTTGGTAAATAGAGCCTCCGGCAGGAAAAACCTGCTCGAATGCATTCATTCCTTGGTCATACCACGTCAGCAAAACATCTTGGGTCGACTGTTCATAATAAGGCACATGAAGTTGCACATTATGCTTTTGCCCAATCCGATCTAAACGTCCAATACGCTGTTCCAATAGATCAGGGTTTAACGGCAAATCAAATAACACTAAGTGATGAGAAAACTGGAAGTTTCGACCTTCACTTCCTATCTCAGAACAAATAAGTACTTGAGCACCTTCTTCTTCATCGGCAAAATAAGCGGCTGCTCGATCTCGATTCACTAAGGTTAAACCTTCATGAAATACTGACGTACGAATACCTATTTTGGTACGAAGATAGACTTCTAATTCTTGTGCTGTTGATGCTTGAGCACAAATGACCAATACCTTGTTTAACTTATTCTCGGCTAACCAGTTTGCCAACCATTCAACACGGCTATCATTCTCAATCCAGTCATCACCAATACATGTTTCAGCTTGTAACAAACCTAATATGTCTTGAGTCCCAGCATTAGTAAGATAAGCATCTGGTGCTGGTAAAGCATAGCTGTGTAACTGTCTTTCCGAGAAGCCTGTAACGGCATCACGTGTATTTCTAAAGAGGATTCGCCCTGTACCATGTCGATCTAATAAGGCATTAATAGTAACATCTCGTTCAGCGTCAAAATCAGCTGATTGTTCTAATGTTAAGAATGTCTCTTCACCTAAATATTGTTCAATATCGGCTTGTAAATTTACTAGATTTTGCTGAGCATCATCAGCAGTCAATTGAGTCACTAATTCACTAATGGGTTGATAACTTGCTTCTTGTTTGCGAAATTTAGCTAAATCAAAATAACGATCAGGATCAAGTAAGCGTAAACGAGCAAAATGGCTCTCTATACCCAGTTGCTCCGGCGTTGCGGTTAACAATAATAAACCTGATACTTCTTGTGCCAACCCTTCAATACACTGATACTCTGGACTTGCTAACGCTTCGTCCCAACGTAAATGATGTGCCTCATCGACAATCATTAAATCCCAGTGTGCATTCAATGCATCGTCATAAATATTAGGGAATGACGTTAACATTGATAGGCTACACAACATCAGCTGTCCACTTTCAAACGGATTAAGCTCACCACCTTCTAATAAGGCATCATGGCGATCTTCATCCATAATCGTAAATGCCAAATTAAAGCGACGTAACATCTCCACTAACCATTGATGGATCAAACTATCAGGCACAACGATTAATACTCGTTCAGCGCGTCCCGTTATAATTTGTTGATGGATGATTAAACCCGCTTCAATCGTCTTTCCCAGTCCGACTTCATCAGCTAGTAGAACTCGCGGCGCATGGCGTTGTGAGACTTGGTGAGCAATATAAAGTTGGTGAGGTAATAACTGTACTCGTGCCCCCATCAAACCAAAAACAGAAGACGATTCAAGACGATGCTGATGTGCTAAGGCATTAGTACGCAATTGAAATTGACTATTTTTATCCACTTGCCCAGCAAACAGACGATCTTGTGGTTGGCTGAATTGTACAAAACTATTGAGATCCATCTCATGAAGACTGACTTCATTACCGTCATCATCATCGCCCTGATAAATTAGACAGCCGTTTAGATCATGACGGGCAGTAATAACAAAGCTAATATCTTCATTCGTTTTAACACGCTCGCCAACAGGATATTGAACTCGACTTAAGGGTGCGATATTCGCAGCATAAGTACGTTGCTCACCCGCTGCTGGAAAACTTACTTCAATTCTACGTCCAGTATTGTCTTTAATAATACCCAAACCTAACTCTGCTTCGCTATTACTAATCCAGCGCTGCCCTATTTCATACTTTACTTCAGCCAAAGTTTAAACCTTTAATGATGTGTTTTTTCTATCCTGCCATTCTCTCGTAACGATTGAACTTATTTGATTTTTCGAGCGCGAATGCTTCGCCCTTTTACTTTGCCTTCAGCTAAGTAATTTAATGCCTGCCTGACCGCTGAACTTTCAAGAGCGACATAGCTCGACATATCAAATATATCAATTTTACCAATTTGTGAACCTGACAATCCTGCATCGCCAGTCAATGCACCTAAAATATCACCCGGACGAAGTTTGTTTTTACGACCAGAATCTAATTGAATCGTCACCATCGGTGCTTGTAAAGTATAACTAGAAAGTCGGTCTAAAGACTCAGGTACATCACAAATACTTGGTTTTTTCTGGTAATCAGCAATGGCATTCACTCGAAACTCTTCTGATTGAGTAAATAGGCTGAGTGCAATCCCCTTTTCACCTGCTCGACCAGTACGACCAATCCGATGTATATAGATTTCAGGATCACGTGGTAATTCGTAGTTGATAACAGCTTTAAGTGATTTAATATCTAAACCACGAGCAGCCACATCAGTTGCCACCAAAACGGCACAGCTATTATTCCCAAATCGTACCAAGACTTGATCACGTTCACGCTGATCTAAGTCACCATGAATCGCTAAAGCATCAATATCATGGCCTCGGAGAAAATCAGCAACTTCATCACATTGAATTTTAGTGTGACAAAACACAATGGCATTGTCCGGTTGATAGTGCTCGAACAATCCTAATAAGCTGTTATTTTTTTGATTTTTATTAACTTCATAAAATAACTGTTCAATCACGCCTTCTTTATGCTCTGATTCAACCGTCACTCTGATTGGACTACGTTGAATTGAACGGCTCATCCTCTCAATTGTATCGGGGTATGTAGCCGAGAATAATAGCGTTTGTCGTTTTTTAGGTGTGTAGGAAATAATGTCATCCATCACCTCAGAAAAGCCCATATCTAACATACGGTCAGCTTCATCTAATACTAGAGTTTTAAGATCATCTAGTTTTAATGTGCCTTTTTTAAGGTGATCCTGAAGACGGCCCGGCGTACCGACAACAATATGAGCACCATGTTCTAATGACCCAATTTGTGGGCCTAAAGGTTTACCACCGCACAGTAATACGAGTTTGATATTTTGAGTAAAGCGAGCCAATCTGCGCAGCTCTTTACCTACTTGGTCTGCGAGTTCTCGCGTTGGGCAAATCACTAAAGCCTGAATACCAAAAAAGCGAGGGTTAATATTATTAAGTAATCCAATACCAAATGCAGCCGTTTTACCACTACCTGTTTTTGCCTTAGCAATCAGGTCCTTACCTTTTAATACATGGGGTAAACTTTGTGCCTGAATAGGCGTCATCTTTTTATAGCCAAGCGAGTCTAAATTGGCAACTTGAGCTGGCGAAATCGAAAGTGAGGAGAAGTTGTCATTAGCCATGAGAGGAATACCGCAGGTAAATCAGCAGATCATACCAGAGGCTAGTATTTCATGGATGAGAAAAAGAAAAGGCCAGACACCTTTAGTGCCTAGCCTTAACTCAATTTGTTCTTAGCTGTGTTGGTAATGCTTTTTCAATGCAACTTTAACTTCCCATGATCCTTTCCAGCCTAATGGAAATACAACTAAATCACCCGCTTTGAATGTTGTTTTTTCACTACCATCTTCAGGCGTCATTTCACATTCACCTTCTAAGATGAATGCTGTTTCTGTTGTTGTGAAGTCCCAAGGGAATACAGATACTTCTTTTTCCCATGTCGGCCAGCTAGGCACGCCCATTTTGTTTAAAAGTTCTTGGCTTGGCTTGCTATCAACTGTAATTTTTGGCATGTTCTTTCCTATAATATTAATCTTGCCCAAATGGATATTGATTTGGGAGGCGACATAATAAGTCTTTCCTTGTCATTTGCCAAGAAAGCCAATCACCTTAACGTGTGTGGTATATATCGATGATACTTCAAGCTGCATGATTCAGAGTGTCATGGCTATAGGAGATTATTCTACTGGTAAATTAGCTTTCTGCCATGCAACAAGACCACCATTCATATTAGAAACGTTACTAAAACCCGCTTGTTGTAATATTTCTACAGCCTTACTAGAACGACCACCCACGGCACATTGCATAATAAGCTGCTTGCCTTCATATGACTTTAACTCATCCATTCGACCTTTTAAATCACTAAGAGGTATATGTATCGCACCAGGAATACGTTGATTATCCCATTCACGATTACTTCTCACATCAATAATAACGGCAAAGTTATTACTTTGTAGACCCGCAGACTCGATAGGTGAAACCTGATTTACTGCTGTATTGTCTGATGGTGAGCAGGCTATCAAAAATAAACTCAATAAAAAAACTGATATTAAATGTCTCATAGCTTTAAACTTCCTATTGTTAACTAGATAAAATGTGAGACCTTTGCACGATAAGTATTTTTGTCGTAGCAAGGCAAAAATTGTCGACAAATCTGTCTGGAACAGATTTGGATTTACCCTGAAAAGGGTGAAACACAAGGATGTGGTTCATCAAAAAGCACAGTTTACTCGTGTAAATGAGCATTTTGAGACTATTTTTAACGCCGCTATGACAAAAAAGACGACTCGTGCAAAGGTCTCAATATAATTTGAATACGATATAATGTCTCTAATCTTATGAAGAAGCAATCATCTCACAATATTATCACTCGTTCATATTCTGCTGACTATGAAATAAAGAAATCACATTTCATTGGTGCCATTATGCCCTGTTCCAATGAAAGAGAAGCCTTGCAACACCTTCGTCAATTAGCCTCCGAGCACCAAAATGCAAATCACCTAGCCTTTGCTTGGCGCATTAGACAAGATGATGGTTTTATTAATGAGCGGTGTCATGATGCTGGAGAACCTTCAGGAACAGCTGGCCGCCCCATCCTTGCACCTTTAGAAGGTCATACTATTATTAATGCTGTAGTTGGTGTTATTCGCTACTTTGGAGGTGTTAAATTAGGTACAGGTGGTTTAGCGAGAGCCTATGGAACAGCTGCCAAACTAGCGATTGAAGGTGCAGAGATAAATCCGTGGGTCGAACACGTCACATTTGAGATGACACTTGAATATTCACAATTACAACTTTTGGAATATCATCTTGATAAATGCAAAGGTAAGATAATTGATCAAGAATTTACCGATAAGGTGCGTGTAAGAATGACCCTTCCCGCTTCTGAAAAAGAGAACATCCTACAACTTTTTCCAAAGTATTAAGTATTACCCTTAGTCAAAGTCAAACTCGACAGCAAAACCTAATTTATCCATCCGCACAACTTTAGAAGGTAATATCGGTGCATCGTCGAGTTCCAATGTTTGCACTTCAACTGTATTGCCTACCTCAACAATGCTAAGGTCATCGCACAATACATATAAGCCACTATCAGAAAAATCACGCATATCAAGAATATAAACTTGTTCTGGATGCGTTAACACTCTAATTTTTGCTTTATGTTTTACTCGATCATGTCGACGGTCATTTCTATCAGTCATATGCTTAATCAATTATTTCAAAGATATGTGAATAAAGTTAAGGTAGTACTTTAACAACTTCATGTAACTTAATCATACATTAAAAATCCAATCCCGTCATACAATGAGAATTAAATAGCGAACTGACTCGCCAACAGACCAATTAGGCCACCAAATACACCCCCCCAAACAACAAGCCAACCCAAATGTTGACGAATCATCATTTGAATAATTTCTTTCACCATTTCAGGTGTCAGTTCATCCAACCTTGAATTAACCACATACTCAATTTGTTGATGAATATCGTCACTCACTGGCCCACTACTTAGCTTCTCTTTAACACTATTTTGGAAAGAGTCACTATGTGCCATTTCATTAAGAGACACTTTCATTTTCTCAATAAAAGGCTCCTTAAGGGGTGTTAATGCCTCAGCACCACCAAACATACCCAGCATACTGCCAAATGATGATTCCATAATGGTTGTCACTAAACTATCAAATGTGGGATTCAAGTCAGTATTTTCAATTACATCGTGAAAGTCTAAGTGGTTATCAACATCTTCTGTCACCATTTCAGCAAAGAACCGGTCTAAATTCTCTTTACTAAAAAACTGCTCCATAACCAAAGTATTAATACCTATTTTGAAGTCTTCAAAACGAGCAGTAATAACACCTGAACCATATAGCCCCGGCACTTTCTCAAACAACATATGAATAGCAAGCCAGTTAGTTATACCACCAGCAAGTGCAAATAAGCCGGTTGTCAGCACTAAAGGCGAATCCAAGAGTAAACCAGTAACCACCAGCCCTGTTGCTATCACATTGGTTATAAGACTTTTATTCATCGACCCACTTGCTCAATGCAGCTATAATTTTTGTTGCTTGATCTTTACTAGAAATATTGAATTTTGAACGTTGGCTGTATTCACCATTACGCTTTTGGTAACGACGAATCGTATATTTCTCTGCACCAAAATCACCTGTTTTACGATCAAGATCTTGGTAACGGAAAATCAATGTTGCCCACGCACCTTTTGTTAAAACAACTTTATCAAGTTCTTTTACCGTCATTTCATCGCCTTCCATATATTCGACGGTTAGTTCATCTACTGTTTCAGCCATGTGTTAGCTTCCTTTAAATTTAAAAATTATTTATAAAATTGAGTCAATACCATACTCAACATATAGGCATCTTGGCTACCTGCCAACTCACGAATAGAGTGCATCGCAAAGGTGGGTACACCAATATCTAATGTTTTCACACCCAATGTGCTCGCCGTAATCGGACCAATTGTACTTCCACAGCCCATATCTGTTCTCACTACAAAGTCCTGCACCGGCACTTCAACTTGTTCACATAGTTGGCGGAAATAAGCACTGGTTTCACTATTGGTTGCATAACGTTGATTTGCGTTTGTTTTGATGACGGGACCATGGTTTATTTTCGGGCCATGCTCAGCATCATGTTTATCTGAATAATTGGGATGAACAGCATGGGCATTATCAGCAGAAATCATTATCGAACGCTGTAACATACGGTGATGTTGTTCAATATTCGAACTAATACGCAGCAAGACTGACTCTAAGAAAGAACCTTGTGCACCTGATGTTGACACACTGCCCACTTCTTCATGATCGCTACAAACTAGCAGGTTAGATTGAGTTGAATCTCCATTTAGTAATGAATTCAATCCGATATAACAACTCAATAAATTATCTAAACGTGCACTACTGATAAAGTCATTATCAAATCCTGTAATCGCTGCACATTGCGTATCATAAAGACAAATTTCATAGTCTAATACTTTGGCAATATCAAGGTCTGGTGATTGTTTTTGAATCTGTTTCAGCACTAATTTTCTAAAATCAATCGTGTCATCATCACCGACTTGCATCACAATTGGCGGTAAATGATTTTGGGGATTAATCGTTCGATCTTTATTTGCTTCTCGATCCAAATGAATCGCTAAGCTTGGGATAGTTGCCACCGCTTTTTCAAAGTTGACTAGTGTATGTTGAAGCTCATGTTGTGAATCAAGATAACTCACTCGCCCAGCCATAGATAAGTCTCTATCAAACCATGGGTTCAATAAAGCACCGCCATAAACCTCAACACCAAGTTGTACTAAATTATGTTTAACTCGCTCAGGCCGAGGTTTAACCTTTAAACATGGACTGTCAGTATGTGCACCCACCATTTTAAAACCGGTTTCAGCCACGTCTTCTTCGCCAAGAGTGAATGCAATCAATGAGGATTCATTACGTGTAAGGTAATACTTACCTGCCGATAACGTCCCCCAAGCATCCAGTTCATCTAACTTTTGAAAGTCATTCTTTTCCAAACACTCACTCATTGCAGCAACGGCATGAAAAGGCGTCGGTGACTTATCTAAAAACGATAGCAGGTTTTGATTGAAATCTACTATGGGTGCGTTGTCCATATCAATACCTAAATTATTAGTGAAAGCGCCATCATACCTAAATTTACGTCCTAGTCACCTTCTTTTCTTCTCTTTACGTTACAATCAATTCAACTTAAAAGACTCAGTATTACCATGCCGAATAAGAAAAAGAACTTCCGACAAAAACTAAAACAATGGCTTATCTACGGCCTATTAATCTTTGTGGGTAGTTCATCTTTGGCAATTATTGTTCTAGGCTTCGTACCAATCAATACATCAGCCTTTATGATTCAACAGCATATTAGTGACTTTCATGCGGACAAGGGATTCATCCCAATAGAGCAGACATGGACTCAACAAGCTGATATTTCACCCCATATATTCTCTGCTGTTATTGCTGCTGAAGATCAATTGTTTTATCAGCATTTCGGTTTTGACTTTAATTCTATTATTGCAGCGTTGAAAAGCAATTCCTCTGGTGGAAAACTTCGCGGAGCGAGTACTATTAGCCAGCAAGTAGCCAAAAACCTGTTTTTATCTCCATCACGCAGTTTTTGGCGAAAAGGATTAGAAGCATGGTTCACACTTCTTATTGAACTCTTCTGGAGTAAAGAACGAACATTACTTGTTTACGTCAATATTGCTGAGTTTGGTGATCACCTCTATGGAGTGGAATCTGCAAGCCAATACTACTTCGCTATTCCAGCAAAAAGACTTAGTCCCCATCAAGCAGCATTATTAGCGGCAAGTCTACCTAACCCTGCCATCTTCAGAGTAGACAAGCCCAATAAGAGATTAATCGACAAACAACAATGGATATTACGACAAATGAGAAACCTTAATTATCTGTAAAACTCATACCAGAGTGCTTCATTGAAAAATAATAATGGCTATGTCACTATCACTCTCTGATAAGGTACATTTACAGAAATTATTTCCCTGTTTGGTCTTTAATATCGTATTACTAGGAAAAGTTGTCCGTATATGTATAGGAATTACAGGGAAAGTTGTTTCCTGTTAATAACAAGTTAGGTTTTCATCAATTTTTTTAGATAGATGAGTTATTCAATCTTTGGTTATCTGTCAGAGAAATAGTAACGGTTCTTAGTTACAGTAATCATATTGCATTAAAAAAGCAGGACAATAGATAAATACCGTTAGAGTCACAAATCTATTATTTAATCTTCAAGTTAATAGGGTGAGTCATTTTGTCACGCGACAATTAGCCACATTCCAAATATATTTAAGCGGTCTATACTGCAAATACTGTCAAACGGGATTGAAAATTAAGAAGGAGGTGCGAACCGAAGATAAAATATACGAGCATTAGCTGGGTATTTGTTCATCTGCATGATGGAATCGGCCAGTTGTGAAGCTCAGAATAGTAATAAGTGATCGTTCCAACGACACTCATATCATAAATAACAAAGGAGTAATTGACCATGTTGAAAAAAATAACCGTAGGATTTTTGTTTAGTCTGTTGTCAATAATGACTGTGAACGCAGGGGAATTGACGAAACCGCCAGCGCCAACGGTATCTGAAACTATTCATTTATCAGAACCACAAAGCCTAGAAATCTTGAACAAAGAGCTATTTCAGGCGATTCAAAAACAAAAGGCTCAAGCTAATGCCATCACTGTGGCTAGTGGTAGCTGGTGGTCCGACAGTGCATCAGGACCTTACCCAACTATGGGTGGGACTTGGTATTTCGGAGGAGAAATGCGTGCTAGTTACGTTCCCTCTGGAGCGGTGATGCAAACGCTAGAATATTACTGGGACAACGGTCATTTAAATGGTTGGGGTAGCCAAGTAACTGTTTTGTTGTATGTTACCGATGGTTATACCGGCTACTCAGCGGATATCACGTCTCAGAACTCGGCCACATTGAACGCGAGCGGCATCCCAGCTAATTATTCCGTTTACATAGTAATGAAAGTGGGTACGCTCCAGACATCACTGTACAATCCACCCTATGTTAGTAGCACTTCGGCAAACGTCTACTATACCTACTAGGAAACTGTCCAATAAATAATGCATTTAAATTCATACACTTATAAATACCACCTGTTTTTGGTGATTTTTTAGACACTCAAAAATATTCTTAAGTCATTGTATTTATTGGGTTAAGATATTTAACAAGCTCCTAGCACTACCTGTATATCAATCGATGTTTTTTAGATGACTGGTCGAAACCTTATGGTTCGACCAGTTTTCTGGGTTAGTAAAGCCTGTTACGTGATGAAATGGAACATACTCTGTTGATGGTTCAGATACGCCGATGAGTAGGATCTTTCCACCTGGTTTCCGTGAATCATCGCCTGTTGTTCATCATTAGTCGCAGCATTCCATTGCTTGAAATAGTCTGGTTCTGTAAACATGCGACGCTGATGGCCAATCAAACCGTCAACAACATCTGTCGGATTCCCCGCTTCTGACAATTCATTTTTGTAGTTGTTGAGAAACTCATCAACGTCCATTTTTTGAAGTTTAGGAAGCCCCGTTAAGCTCTGTGAGTCTTTGGAATTGGCCGAAACTTCGAAGTTTGTCCTCGTAGTTACTTCGCTAGCCTTTTGTTTCGGTGAGATAGGAAATGCAGATTGTGTAGCATTAATTTCCATAACTTTAACTCCTGATTTTTAGCAATTTTGTGGGGATAAATGTAGGGTTTTGACTGAGGGTGATTGACTAGAGTGCAATACACTGAGGTTTATATTTGAGGCATTAGTATTTATCATAAGTTTTCCTTTATCATCTACATTTAAATAGACACATCCTTTATAAAAATAAAGCATTTTTCATGCCAGACTCAACCACTATGCACTGAAAGTGCATAGGTTGGGATCGGACTGAAAGTCCTATTCAAGAATAATTTTCCCACCATCACTTTTAGAAAATTTACGGTAAATTAGTTCTCGGCACCTTTGTTGAATTTCACCCCTCAGTACAGGGTATCTATATTTAGTTACCCAAACTAGATGAACCAATAGAACACTTAACTGTATGACCACTTCGTCTTTGCTCTTTCATCAGGTCAGCTTAACACATGTGTATCAGCTAAAGCCTTGCACTAAAGTGCATAGTTTTGACTAGCGATTTGAGACAATAAAAAGGTATAAGATTCAGTAGTATTTTGTTAGAAATAGGAAAATTCTTGCCGTAAGTGCAGTTAAAATAGGAAAATTATTACCGCTTATAGCTGGTTTTTCAATAAATTGGGGGGGGGCAGGTCATTCGCTATCACATAAAGTTATGAAGTAAATCAAAACCTAATCGGGTAAGGGCCGGTTTCTCTCCAGCCCTCCCCACAGCACCCCGCATGCGGGTCCGCACGGGGCGCTTCCTTCGCGTAATAAAATCAATTGCGCCCTCGCAATCAATCCCAAAGCTGGCTACGACATCTTACCGCCCCTCATGTCTAGCATGAGAAAGGCAAGCTCGGCTCCTCTTTGACAAAGGTTCAGGCCTTCACCATGTCCCAACCATTACGATGGGCATTTGGCTACTATGCCGTCTGCTGACTTCTGTTTAATCATCAATAGAGTTACCTAAATTGACGCTATGCTTAATTGTTGGGTTGCTATTTAATTCGCTCGAACTCTGACTAATAGCCTTCAGGTCGCCAGGACATTTAATGCAGTTGCCCAACTGCTATTTTCACCAACAATTAACATCGCAAGTTAAACAGACCTCCCCAGATAAGAACGTGAACTGTCACTGCACAACCTTGCCATTTACCGTATCTCGCGAACCTGTGGGTTTCGTTATCATTGGCTAACTCACCCCTGAAACTCGGCCTTCTATGATATTTTTGTTCATAGACTCGTGGTTTTGCGCTCGGGCTTCCTTCTCACAACACCTCGCGGTGTTGCAATTGCCGTCAGCTAGTAGTTATAATCACCTAAAACGTTAGGTGAAGTAGATTCTCCTACAGGGGACTTCCACCCCATTAGTTCACGCCCATGCTGGGCGTACACCATCAAATCCACTTGACGCTTTTTACGGCAAGTGATTTGGGCGTTAGGTTCTCCGCAAATTTTTAAGATAAATGCTGTTAGAGTCACGAGCCTATTATGCAATTATCTAGCTAATAGGGTGAGTCACTTTGTCGCGCGACAATTAGCCACATTCCAAATTTAGTTAAGCGGTCTATACTGCAACTACTGAGTTTTTCCATTTCTAAATCTTCTTTACGTTCTAACTTTATAAATTAAGCAGTTTCATCTGTGAAAGATAAGGCTTCTTATTTATTTATAATCAGGTGATTCTGAGCGTAGGTGGGGCTATGGAAAGTTCGGTAAATTAACCATGATAGCCAATCAATGGATTTCATGGTGTTTAAACTCAAATCACAAGGTTGTGTAAAAGTTTACAGCAACTCTTGTATATTGTTCATACCCTTTTTTAAGGAAAAAAATAATGAAAATATTTACAAAGTCATACCTGCTATTAATCGCTTTAATGTTAAGTTTCTTTTCTGGAATGTCCACAGCTGCTGATATTGAAGCAGGTGTTGTAAAAGTAGTAAATGTAAAAAAACATTCACCGCTATCAGTGGATAGCCCCTATAGTATGTCTGAAATACCTCTAGAATCATCTTCTAGTGATATTTCAATCAAGGCTGCTGCGACTGGTATTACATATTTTGAAATAGGAAATATATATTCTTCAAATCATGGTTGGGAAACTATTTCAGCGTCTCAATTTTCAACTGCGGATCACGGAGGCAGCACATTACATATTTATATCTGGCAATTTGGATATGGAAATGTAACTAACGCTACTATGAACGGTATATCTCGGTCAGCGGGTTTAACTGAATTTCGATGTGGTAATGATTTACATGTCTGTGCAGTAGGTGAAACTGTAACAGGTTGGTTATACGGTTTTGACTTTAGTGGCCAACAGTTTGGTCATTTCAGTGTTGGTTCAAATTCAACAGCCTCTCCATTTGGTTACTGGAGTGATTCTGTATATATTAATTAAATAGACTAAATAAAAGTTTAACACCTACACTTTTTACCCTGTAACAAAACCTGTTATGGGGTTTATATTTTTTTGTCAGCTTAAGCTTTACGGAATAATTCTTGAAGTTTGTCTAAAATATCAACAGCTCTTTCTCTATTCTTTATATCTTCTGCCGAAGTACCTTGTTCTTTAGCGAAAGCTAATGTTTTACGTGTTGATGCTAAAAGATCAAATTTAACCTCAGGATCTAAATTCATACTACGAGGTGCCATTAGATATAAACTATCTGTTGAAGATATTAACTCATTATCAACTAATTCTGAAACCATCACGCCCATTTCGTTTTGCGATATATTAGTTACATCATATCTTGATCCAATATCAGCGAGTTTCGCTTCAGGGCTAATTGTCACAACTGATGATGGTGACTCAACAGGTCGAGCACTTGATGGAGCATAAGGATTATTTTTGACTGCCGATGATGAATTAGCCTGCAATACACTGTGATTTATATTTGAGATATTAGTATTTATCATAAGTTTTCCTTTATTATCTGGATTTAAACAGTCACATATTTATATAAAGCATTTTTTATGCCAGAATTACAATGTATAAAAGTCAATAGTTTGTCGTTAGTAATAGGTAAGTTACTGCCTCAAACATAGTAGAATAGGAAACTTATTGCCGCCACTTCATAGCTAACGCCTAAGTTAGGCTTTGGCACGAAGCCCAATATTGTTAAAAAACACACCTAACCAAAAAATCCACTTGACCGTAAAAAGCGTCACTTTTTTTGCTAAGGCAAAAAAAACCGCCCCTTTTTACCTCAAGTGATTTGGTCGTTATACAGTACAAAATTATAAAAACTGGCTCTATATTAATGAAAATACCTGATAAATATTTACAACTCATCAATAAAGTTAAAGATGGAAGTATGTCTGGTAAGCATCATGAAAAAGATAAAGAAAAAATTATAATTTTAAAAAATCTATTGGATGAAGATTTAATAACTGGAGAATTTTTCTTAGTGCAAATACCTGGATCGTTAAATTCAGACTCTGCCACCATGATGTTGAGAAATTTGTCTGTAACCATAAAAGGAGAGACTGCTTTATTATCTGCATCAAAAGTGCAAAACCCAACAAGTGAGCCCTCCAAACACAAAGCCGATCCAGTACGTAATCCAGTGAATATGTCTCTCTATAAAATTGTAGAAAATATTGTTGCTGGAATTCTTATTCTTTGTTTTGCTTGGTCTGCTAATCATTATCTCGGCATTGGTTTATAAGGCGTATAACAATCAAATCCACTTGAACGTAAAAAGCGTCATAATTTTTGCTATCGCAAAATTTCCGCCCCTTTTCACGTCAAGTGATTTGGGCGTTAGGGTAATAAAAAAGCAATGGAACGCGTCCAATTTACAAAAAATGAACTACGAATAAAATCAGTTCTCGGTTTTCCCTTTTGGCTATTAACTATTGTTTTAGCATTAGGTATGAGTGAAGATAGTTGGTGGGTATACCTCATCATTTTAATAGCTGGTTGGTATATCTACACTCTTTTATATTGGAAACTTTATAAAAAATTCATGCTAAATAAAATACCAAAACAGAAAGTATCCTTTTATGGCTTTTTAATAGGTTATCAAATTGCTATCTTTGTAGGTATAGGAGTGCATCTATCAATACCCTAACAAAAAGTTCAAGCATGTTCGCTACGCTGCGGCCTCTTAACTAGATCGTTAGGCAATTTAAATAATGAACAGAATCCCAATTAACAAGAAAAACTACTCTGATAGCTCCAAAAGATCAGTTGGGCATGACTATCTTGAAGAATATTACTCAGATGTTAAATATAAATGCATAAAATGTAAAAGACATACGGTATTTACTGCCCAAGAGCAAAAAGAAGCTTATGAAGTAAGAAAAGAATATATGTGGAGTGTTCGTATGCTTTGCAATACATGCTGGAAAGAAAGGCACTCCATTAAAAAAGAATTAGACGAAAAAGAAAACATTTATCTACAAAGCAAAGAAAATGCTATTAAAGACAAAACTTTTCTCACAGAATGGCTTACGCTGTTACAGGAATACCCTAAATATGGAAAACCCGAAAATTCAGCTAGAATACAGTTTATTAACAAGGCTCTTGATAATGCCTAACCAGTTAATCAAGCCGTTCGCTCTGCTCTCTGGGACTCGCGGAAAAGCACCGCGAGCCCCTTATTAAGATCGTTATGTTTACAAAAAAATAAACACAGGGAAGTATGAACAATATTTTAAAACAAAAAATTATCGAAGTTTGTAATAGAAAAATAGAAGCTAAAGGTACAAATGTTGGCCTTTCATTCTATGCATTTTTCGAAAATAAAAATACCAATCCTCAGTTGTTAATGGAAGCGGCAGAATGGTGGATAATGACTCATAAGTTAGACCATTTTGAAAAAGCTGTAAAAATAAAGAAAATGGTTGAGACAATATAGATGTACAAAATAAAATATAATAAGTGCATCAGGCTCATTCGCTTGTCGCTCATTGGGATAACTAAAATCCCTGCTCCTTATGCTAATCGTTATGTGTATAGAGAAATTAGTTAATGGAAACTGAATATCATCTTTTTTTGTGCGATATATCTGGCGATCATGAGCCAATAGCAACATTTATATCCAATACACCTTTTCCTGACGTGGGGACTGGGGAAAGATTCGACGATCATGGATGGGAAAGATTGAGAGGTGTTGGCGTCATTGCATCCGAAGAAAATCCAATTCGCTACTTGGTGCACTCGAAAAAGACGGTGGTGCGGATAGAGGAAGGAAAAAATATAATTCAAACTGGGCTAAATTTAGAGCCTTTTTCAGGTGATAGATCGCCTGCATTTGGGGGTGCTGAGCCAACGATGCTGTGGGAAGAAGCTCTACGGAATGAAAACACATAACCAAAAAATCCAGCTGACCATAAAAAGCGTCACAAATTTTGCAAAAAGGCGCAAAATTTCTGCCACTTCTTATGGCATCTGATTTAGTCGTTAGCATTTGGATTATGGATCAAAATTTAATGTATACCGTATTAGGATTTCTTGGGTCGTTTTTAGCTGGATGGTTTATAGCTACAAGTAAGCACCGCGAGGAAATATTTAAAAATAAGCTTATAGCATATAAAGAAATAAATGCTGTAGCTTCAAAGATTATAATATTATCTAAGCCATCATCCAATGAATCAGATAAAGGTAATGAATACATAGCATTAAAGCTGGAGTTATTCGAATCTTTATTAAAAAATGTTATTTTCATATCTGCTGATGTAAATGGTGAAGTTTTAAATTTAATAGCTAAAGATATAAACGAAAATCATTATAAGTGTTATGCGCAAATAGCATCTTTTATGATGTGCGAGCTAAAAACTGGGCATGCAATAGCTATTGATGAAACATTATTGTATTTACCATTCGATATAAAGGATGGGTTAATAAAGCCCAAAAACAAATCCAAAGAATAATTTTTAAAATATTATTTACTTTCTTCATAATCATCTACCTATATTAAATATGCTAACAATCAAATTCACTTGACCGTAAAAAGCGTCATAAAATTTGCTATCGCAAATTTTCCGCCCCTTTTTACGGTCAAGTGATTTGGGCGTTATGCCTTAAGGAGTAACTAGTGATGAAAGCAGTAAGACAAGAAGAAGTCACAGGTTGTGGGATAGCCTCTGTTGCGAATATTCTGGGGAAGACTTACTCCGAAATGAAAGCCATAGCGAATACAATGGGTATCTATGCTGAGGATGACTCACTCTGGTCTGATACCCAGTATGTGAGAAAAATGTTGTCTAATTATAATATCGACACATCCGCTGATGAACGACCTTTTGAATCGTGGAATAAGCTCCCTGACATGGCATTATTGCCGATAAAGCATAGTCAACAAGGCGGTAAAAGCTTCTGGCATTGGGTTGTTTTCAAACGCATCAATGGTGCCCCCTTTGTATTAGATTCCTCTAGTTCTCTAACCTCTAATATTCGTACAGATTTTAATGACATGCACCCTCAATGGTTTATCGAAGTCAAAAATGCATAACAAAAACATCAAAATCACTTCAGCCACAAAAAGCGTGGCTTCCGTTGGGACGCGCAAAAAGCCGCGCGCCCCTTATGTAGAACGTTATAACTTATGTGGTAATTATTTTTTGACAGATATACGTTGATTGCGTATAGTTTTTAGCATGAGAGGAATATTTGTTGAATCAAGTTTGTTTGAAAAGTATAGAGATAATTACTTATCTAATGAACAATATAGAGAGTTACAGAATGAATTATTATCCAACCCAAAGAAAGGGGATGTAATTCAATCTACTGGCGGATTGCGAAAAATTCGAGTCGCATCAAAGAGCAAAGGTAAACGAGGAGGAGCAAGAGTAATTTACTTTTACTTATCTGGTTTAAAGCGTTTTTACCTACTAACAATCTATGCCAAAAATGAAGTCACAGATTTAAGCTCTCAAGAGAAAAAACAACTTAAATTATTTGTAGAGGATTGGGTTAATGAGCAATCGTAATTTATTTTCAGAGTTATCTTTATCACTCTCTGAGGCAAAAGAACATTCAAAGGGTAAGCTAACTTTAAAAACCGTTAAAATTGAAAGTACGGATGGTTTTGTTATTCTACCGAGTGAAATAATAAATATCCGTAAGAAATTTAATATGTCGCAAGGAGTGTTTGCAAAATATTTACATACTTCCTCACGAACATTAGAGAACTGGGAGCAGGGAAGAAGTTGCCCAAATGGACAGGCAACTACACTTTTACGGTTAGTGGAAAGCCATCCAGAAACACTCTCACAAATAGCGGCACTTTGAAAACCAGTTATAACAATCAAATCCACCTGACCATTTAAAGCGTCACTTTTTTTGCAAAAAGACCGCAAAAAAACTGCCACTTAAAATGGCATGTGATTTGGGCGTTAGAAGGCTTTTCCATAGCTATACACCTGCCAACCACAGTTGACAATTCCATATATGTAAACTATAGTTGACACATGATAGAAGTTAAAACAACGGAAGTTTTTGATAAATGGTTCATCAGCCTCAAAGACCGAAAGGCTAAAGCCCGTATTCAGGCACGAATAGAGAGTTGAAATGGGTAATTTCGGTGATGCTTCCTCTGTTGGTGAGGGCGTTAGTGAATTAAGAATATTTTACGGGCCAGGATACAGGGTATATTTTGTTAAACAAAATTCTGTTGTAGTCATTCTTCTATCTGGTGGCGATAAATCTTCTCAGCAAACAGATATCGCTAAAGCTAAAGAAATTGCTAAGCAATTGGAGATATAAATTATGGCTATTAAAACAACTCGCTGGGATTCAGCAGAACACTTACAAAGCGACGAAGATATAAAACTATATTTAGAAGCATGCTTTGAAGAAGCAAATGATGACCCTGCATTTATAGTACATGCGTTAGGTGTTATTGCTCGAGCAAAAAACATGAGCCAACTTTCAAGAGATACTGGTATAACTCGTGAGGGGTTATATAAAGCATTATCTGACGATGGGAACCCTACTTTTGCGACAGTAACCAAGGTTGTAAAAGCTCTTGGGTTGCAAATCACTGTTCAAGCAGCTCATTAACAAGCCTTCTAACAAATCACTCAACCTGACCCTCGAAAGCGCCGTTTCGCTTCACTGCACTATGCTTTCGCGGGCAAGTTGGCTCAAACGTTAGGGCTACTTTGACAACTCGGCACCTTGTACATACGATGTACATATAATTAAATTCGAATGGGATGCACTCAAAGTTGCATCAAATATCAAAAAAAACGGTATATCTTTCAAAGAAGCTCAATCAGTTTTCTTTGATGAATTTGCCGTGCAGTTCTTTAATCACAATAACTCCGAAACAGAAGATCGCTTTTTGATGCTTGGAATGAGCAATGAAACAAACTTGCTCCTTATTTGTCATTGTGAACGTGACGAAGGAAATACTATAAGAGTTATATCAGCCAGAAAAGCAACAAAAAATGAACGTAAGCACTATCAGCAAGGGCATTAATTATGAAAGATGAATATGATTTATCAACAATGAAGTCACGTAAAAATCCTTACGCTAGCAAGCTGAAAAAGCCTGTCACAATGCGTTTAGGTGAAGATGTCATCTCCTATTTTAAAGGAATGGCAGAGGAATCAGGTGTTCCATACCAAAGCCTTATTAACCTTTATTTGCGTGACTGCGTGGCAACACACAAAAAAATAGATATCAACTGGCATGCGTAATCGCAGCCCTAGCAGGGCGTTAGAGCAGCTTCCAGTAGGAAAGTATATGTTTGAAAATCCATCATTAATAACACGCATAGCAATTGGTAAAGCAATAGGTTTTTTGCTTGGTCTTATCGGTTTTATTACTTTGCCATACCTTTTCCCAGAAGCTGATTGGCTACTTCGCTGGGGTATTTTGCTCTGGTACACCACACTGGGTGCAATTATTGGGGTATTCGGGGTCTTTACTTATCACCCAATACTAAAACTGCCTTTTCCTTGGTGGTTTCGGGCGCCTTTATTGGGAGCTTGGATGAACTTTGTTTTAACCTTCTTCGCTTTTGATACTATGCAGGCAATGCTGCTCTCTGTATTTGGTGATCAGGGTCTATTAACTTCACCGTTTTGGTTCACGGTAGAAGGCGCTATTATTGGGCTAATTATGGGATATTTTGCTACGAGGTTTGGAGGCGAGGGCAAGGCAACCGTGGGAAAATAAATTTGATATAGATACTAAGGTATTGACTGAGATTAGTTGTTGATATCGCCGTATAACAAGATAATCAAAAGGAAAAATAGAGCTTGCCTCCTTTTTTCCTCTTATTAAGGCGTTAAGTTTTTTCAATTAATGCGATCCATTGCAACTTTGTATACTCTTCCTTTATCACGTTTCCCAACAGAAATCATGGTGACAGTAATAACAGTATCATTTACCTCGTAAACTAACCGGTAACCAGCTTGGCGAAGTTTAATCTTATATAATTCATTGCCACCTGACAGTTTTGCACTTTCTATATGCAGATTATCTAGAATTTTTTCAAGCTTCTTCTTAAACTGCGTTTGAACTGTAGCTCCTAATTTTTTCCATTCTTTAAGTGCCGACGCTTTAAACTCTAATTCATAAATCATAAATCATTTAAATTAACCTTAACGCTAGGCTCGTTTTTTCGCTGTTCAACAATAGTAAGTAGTTCCAAATCTTCCATATGATCCATCATAAATTCATATGTTTCAGCAGGTTCGCAATAAAATGCAGGTTCGTTTCGGTTTAACACTGCAATAGGTTCTCCGTGAGCACTTAATGCAACTTTCATTGGGTTTGCTTTAAGCTCGCTAATACTTGCAGCTGCTTCAGTTAGTATTCTAGTTGTCATGCTATTACCAGTACGTTAAAATGGTCTTTAATTAGGGCTAGTATAAGGGATAAAACTTAACAAGTCATTTAAAAGGACAAAAAATAGTTAGTTTTTTCCCCTTCATCGCTTATTTTGACTAGCTATTTTCAGCCTCTTTAATGAGATGTTAAGTTTTATTGGAATTAAGCATGGAGAGAATTCAATGGGTCAAGAATTCAAGGGCTCAGGCAACTTGATAAGGTCTGATTCTATCCATTTAAAATGAAACCTTGATTTATCCTACTTGCCTCTATATTATGCTGCTCTTTCTTGGGGTGTTTAGCTCAGCTGGGAGAGCATCGCCCTTACAAGGCGAGGGTCGGGGGTTCGATCCCCTCAACACCCACCAAGATTAAATTTAGTACAGATTATTCACTAGTTCTTAGCTTCCCAAAACAGACTTTGAATTAAGCTAAATACTCATATATCAACACCTTCAATCCCTTTTCCTTTATTGCTTCAACAAATACTTCTGGTGCTGTAACGTCACTGATATAACAACAGTCAGGACATTCGTCAGCAACGGTTTGTTTTAGAAAACCCGTGTCTAAGTCAGGTGAGTTCAGGCATAACATTAATAAACTACCCGGTTTCATAAATTCAGGTATTCGCCTAATGATCTTTTTGTAATCACGCCTTATGTCGACACTGCCTTTTTGAAAAGAAGGCGGATCACAAATCAATAAATCATAAGGTCCGTTCCGCTTTATCCGACCGAATGATTTAAAGATATCTAATGCATCAAACTTCACTTTGCCAGTATCATGATTATTCAGGCGATGATTATCCCGCCCAGTAGACAGTGACGTCCTACTCATATCAATATTGAACACACTTTTTGCACCTCCCGCTAAGGCGGCAACTGAAAAAGCACAGGTATAGGAAAATAAGTTTAATACTTTGGCATCATGTGAATGCTCTTGCACCCATTGACGACCATTTTTAATATCAAGGAAAAGCCCCGTGTTTTGAGCACGTCCTAATGTGATTTGATATTTCAGTCCATTCTCTTCAACCACTGTCTCTAAGCATTCTTCACCGACCAGTAATTCAAAAGGTGTCTGTTTTTCATACCGATATTGAACTTGAACCGAGTGACAATCAGCAAGTGATGAGAATAAGTCTTGGGCTAATTGGTGTAAATCATCTGGTTCAACAGGTTTATACAAGGTAATAAGCACCACAGGCGCTAACCAATCTATTGAGATATGTTCATAGCCATCAAAGGCATGACCTCGACCGTGAAAGAGTCTTTGAGCTTGATTAGAGGTGGGGATTAGAAAAGGGATATCAGCAAGTAAAGGCTGCTTGCTTGTTTCTAAATTATCTATCAAAACTATTCATCTTCTGTGTCTTTTTTCTTCTTTTTTCTAACTCGACGTGATGCACCCCCATGCATTCGGCAACGATCGGCTAAAGCCCCCAGATCCCAACCTTCTGGCTGACGGATAACAACGCTCATTTTGCAACGTTTGCCATTAGAGAGTCTTGCACCACATTCAGGACGATAACGTTTAACCTTTTCCCAACTGTCTAATACTTGGCTCGCTTTGCGAATCATTTTGGCTTGTTTCGGTGTTAAGTCACGATCTGGAATAGGTTTTTTAGTTTGATCTTCAACATTACGCCACCAATAGCGAATGACGGGCACAGGCAAACCAAAACGTCGTGCTAAATCATCAGGTTTACGATAAATATCAAGTTTTAACAGCAGTAAGGCAGCCTTTTCTAACCGCGCGGTTAACTCTCGACTTTCTTCAGGTCTCATTTGAATCTACTTTAGAACCGTCAGATAAGGAAATAATATGATTAATTAACATGTCAGGATCACAATCATCTTTAGCGATATCTCGTACCGATATCCCCGCTTTAATAACACTGTCAGGATCACCGGTAATTAAAGGATGCCATTCAGGCAAAGGCTCTCCTTCTGCCAACAAGCGATAAGCACATGTTTCTGGTAGCCAATCAAAGTATTGAGCATTATCAACACTGAGTTGAATGCAATCAGGCATCAATTTTTCACGATTATCATAATCTTTACAGCGACATGATTTGATGTCTAATAATGAACAGGCAGCGCGGGTATAATAAATTCGCCCATCATCTTCATCTTGCAACTTATGTAAGCAGCAGCGTCCACAGCCATCACATAAGCTTTCCCACTCATCATGGTTCATTTGACTTAAACGCTTTTGTTTCCAGAATTCAGTAGATGTTTTATCCTGCGTAGTCATGACCACTTCTTCAGATTTATCAAAAATACTCTCGCCGTTAATTGCACAATCTCACTGCAAGTCAGTTTTGCTTGCGGGTGACACTGTTATTAATTCATGTAAAGAGTTGCACGATACCAGATCTCACACATTGAAAACACCGTTTAATCTAGAACAATTAAATGATCTTGCCAATATCGATCTAGCAATCATTAGCAACCTTATTGAAACACTCCCTAAACAAGAAGCCATACTTTGGTTAAGCATGATAAGAAATCGCCATACTCAACACCTTATACTTGTTAGTAATAATGAATTGTCTCAACAACAAGGCTGGCATATAGCGGACTATTTAGCTCTTGGCTTACAGCAACATGGTTCATATAATGACTATCAACTATTTAGCTATAACATCGAAAGTTATCGACCAAAACATGATTGGTTAAATAGTCGTTTTTGGGCCAACCCTGAGAATTATGACAAATACCGTTGGTAGCTGTTTAATACTAATAACTCACCACAGAGATATAAATGTAAATTCATATCCAAGTTACCAATATGTTAATCTCACATAGATAATATACCCATGACACTTGTCATACCCCTGTCACACATAAAGCCTAAGATTTGTAAATATGGAACCTATCGAACTTAACAGCCCCGAACTCTACCTTAACCGTGAACTCAGCCTACTTGAATTTAACTGGCGTGTTTTGGCTCAAGCTTTAGATACAGATGTCCCTTTATTGGAACGCCTGAACTATTTGTGCATTTCATCAACTAACCTTGATGAATTCTTTGAGGTTCGTGTGGCTGGGCTCGTTCAACAAATTGAAATTGGCGACCCCTACCTTGAAGCAGATCAAGTTAGCGCTCATGAAACACTAAGACTTATCTCAATACGGGCACATGAACTTGTTGAAGAACAATATCGTGTACTCAACGAAGTATTACTTCCCGCCTTAGCAAAAGAATCTATCAAAACACTCCCACGAGCGAGTTGGACTGACGAACAACGTGTCTGGCTGCGTAATTACTTCATTGAAGAGGTGGCGCCAATATTAAGCCCGATGGGATTAGACTCTGCTCACCCCTTCCCTCGCTTGCTTAATAAGAGTTTGAACTTTATTGTTTCACTTGTTGGTAAAGATGCCTTTGGCCGCAACCGTAGCTCTGCAATATTACAAGCACCTCGCGCCTTACCACGCATCATCCAACTACCAAAAGAATTCCGCCAGAAAGGTGAATATAAGTTTGTTTTCTTATCATCCATCATTCACGCCTTTGCTGATGCTCTGTTCTATGGCATGAAAGTAAAAGGCTGTTATCAATTTCGCGTCACACGTAATAGTGATTTAGCGATTGATACCGAAGAAACAAGTGATCTTCTAGAAGCGATTGCAGATGAATTAACACACCGTAATTATGGTGATGAAGTTCGCTTAGAGATTGCTCATAACTGTCCTGAAGAAATGGTTGATTTCTTGCGTAAGCAATGTGGCATGCGCAAAGATAATGTTTACTTAGTGAATGGTCCAGTCAATGTGAGTCGCTTACAAGAAATTCATTCTCTTGTTGAGCGTCCAAGTTTAAAATTCAAACCTTTCACACAAGGTCGTCCTTCAGGGCTGTCATCTGACAGTGATGTATTTGCTGCAATTCGTAAACAAGATATTTTATTGCATCATCCTTACCAATCCTTCTCACCTATTATTGACCTTCTTAAACAGGCCGCTGCTGATTCATCTGTGCTCGCAATCAAACAAACTTTGTACCGTACAGGTGCAAAATCCCCCGTTGTTGATGCGCTTGTAGCCGCGTCAAAAGCAGGCAAAGAAGTCACCGTTGTGATTGAGCTTCGGGCTCGTTTTGACGAAGCAGAGAACGTCGCATTAGCCGCACGTCTACAACAAGCAGCAGTACATGTTGTATATGGTATTGTTGGCTTTAAAACACATGCCAAAATGCTGCTCATTTTACGTCGTGAAAATAATAAACTACGTCACTATGTACATTTAGGAACCGGTAACTATCACCGTAGTACTTCTCGTATTTATACCGACTATGGTTTTTTGAGTGCGGATAAACAAATTGCTGAAGATGTAAATAATATGTTTATGCAACTGACCAGTCTCGGTAAGATCCCTAAAATGCATAAACTTCTATATGCGCCTTTTACTTTGCATGATGGCTTATTAATGCGTATTGAACGTGAAATCACCCACGCTGAAGAAGGTAAGCCTGCCCATATTATTATCAAAGTGAACTCACTTGTTGAACCGGAGATGATTCAAGCTTTTTATCGTGCATCCATGGCGGGTGTAAAAGTAGATCTGATCATCCGTGGTATTTGCTGTTTAAAACCCGGCGTTAAAGGTTTATCTGAAAACATTCATGTTCGCAGTATTATTGGCCGTTTCCTAGAACATACTCGTGTGTTCTACTTTGAAAATAATGACAAACCAGAAGTCTGGGCAGCTAGTGCCGACATGATGAAGCGTAATCTATTACGCCGAGTTGAAACTTGCTTCCCAATCGAAAGTAAAAAACTTCGCCAACGTATCACCGATGATCTGAATGTATATTTAGCTGATAATTCACAAGCATGGATTTTGTCTGATAATGGACGTTACGAACGTGTTAGCCGACCTGAACATGAAGAGGTCATTTCTGCTCAAATGACATTATTGAGCTCTTTGGCGAAAACATTTTAATCTTGTTCTAAAAATTTCGAGAAGATAATTATCACTACCAACGACACCTGTCCTCTCTGCCATAGTATTGGCTCCGAGTTCTACACTGAGAATAACAAAGTTTATTATCAATGCAACAGTTGTAAAGGGATATATCTAGACCCAGAATTCAGACCTGATAAAGACACTGAGAAATCGCGTTATTTGATGCATAATAATAATGTTGAAGATGCAGGCTATCAACAATTTGCATTGCCGATCACATCAGCGATATTGACTGACTATTCACCTGAGCATACAGGACTTGATTTTGGAGCTGGCACTGGCTCAGTAATTTCAAAAGTATTAACCGATGCTACACTTGATATTAAGGCCTACGATCCTTTTTTTCACAATCATCCTAATTTATTAGATGAAACCTATGATTTTATTGTATGTTGTGAAGTTATTGAGCATTTTTATACACCTGACAAAGAATTTCAATTACTTAAAAGCTTACTAAAACCAAATGGACGACTGTATTGTATGACCGATATTTATCATGAAGATATTAACTTTCATGACTGGTACTATAAAAATGACGTTACTCATGTTTTTTTCTATCACCAGCAATCACTCAACTATATAAAAGAGAAATTCGGTTTTCGTGATGTAACGATTGATAACCGTTTGATAACTTATTTAAATTAAGAAAACATCACTTTCAGTGATATTCTTTCCAACTATCAATTTATACCCATAATCATTACTTCAAATCATTCTGAAGTAATGATTAATATGATGTTCTGGTGGCTTAAAGCTTCAATTTTTATGACTTAACGACTAATAGTCCAGCAATAATGGATTTTAGGATTACGTTCAAAGTCTTTAGGTAATGTTGCTCGACTAATCTCTTTAACCTTCAAACCCTTTAGTGCTTTTTCATCCATTTTAAAATCACGACGATTGGTCGAGAAATACAATACGCCTTCTTTTGTTAATAGGTTTGCCGTCATATTAATCAATGACACATGATCACGTTGAATATCAAACACGCCATCCATTCGTGTCGAGTTTGAGAATGTGGGTGGATCTAGGAAGATCAACCCATATTTCTCAGGTGCTTGTTGTGCTGTTTGCAACCACTCTAATACATTAGCTCGTACATAACGATGTTTGGCAGCAGTAAGCCCATTCAAGGCCATGTTCTCTTCAGCCCATTCTAAATACGTATTCGACATATCAACCGTTGTAGTTGATTCTGCCCCACCAGCAGCTGCATAGACTGTTGCAGAACCTGTGTAAGCAAACAGGTTAAGAAATGCCTTGTTTTCAGCTTGTTGACCAATCATTTGTCGTGTAATTCGGTGATCTAAGAATAAACCGGTATCAAGATAATCCGTTAGATTGATCCAGAAATATAAATCTGACTCCATCACTTTCATACGTTGTTTTTGAGAACCATGCTGCTCATATTGCTGAGTACCACGTTGTTTTTTACGTAGTTTAAGGGCAATGTTACTCGCTGGAATAGCCAATACTTGTGGAATTATCAGCATCACGTCATTTAAACGCTGAATGGCTTTGGTCGCATCAATCGTTTTAGGTGGTGCATATTCTTGAACATGAACATGGTCACCATACACATCAATTGCCACTGCATAATCTGGCAAGTCTGCATCATAAAGGCGGTAACATTCTGTTTTGTTTTTCCGTGCCCACTTGCCAAGGTGTTTTAGGTTCTTTTTAAGACGGTTAGCAAACATCTCAGCATTTTCTGACAGCTCTAGGTCTTGTTGCACAAACTCTTCAGTTTCTGTCTCTTCTTCTTTAACGTCTTCAACAACTTCTTCTGTGCGTTGAGCTCGATTCGATACCGGTCTTGGTGCACGGAAACAAATTACCTGACAAGGAATAGGGCCGTTATCAAATGGCGTTGTATCAAAAACGGTTAAACCGGTGAACTTACCTAATTCTTCATTATCGGTAATCATGGTGGTACGCCATGCAGGTAACGCTTCCGTCACAATATTACCTAAACTCTCATAAAGGTAATGTAATTCAGATACATTACCCATACGCTCACCATAAGGTGGGTTACATACAACTAAGCCGCTCGTTGGCAGTGATTTAGCCTGTGAAGGCCAGTCTAATAACTCACGATGTTCAACAGTAATACGATCTGCTAAGCCTATTTCTGCAAGGTTGGCATTAGCCGCATCGACTGCTTTCTCACTAGCATCGCCCCCTTTAATAACAGGCAGTCGTGCTAAACCACTATGACGACGACGTTCTGCTTCTGCTTTTAGTCGTTGCCATGCTTCTTTATCGTGTTGCTTCCAATATAGGAAACCAAAATAATCTCGATGAATACCCGGTGCAATATCAGCAGCCATCATCGCGGCTTCAATAATAATTGTGCCTGAACCACACATAGGATCAATCAATCCCCAGCCTTGTTTAGCTAAACGTGGCCATTCTGCTGTCAGTAAAATAGCAGCAGCTAAATGTTCTTTTAACGGTGCGGCTGTTGTGACAACGCGATAACCACGTTTATGTAGACTTTCACCAGAAAGGTCAATACTAACAATCGCCTGATTATTTTTCAGGTAGACATTAATTCGTAGATCAGGTTGATGCAGATCAACCGATGGACGTTCACCTGTTTGTTCACGAAAACGATCAACAACACCATCTTTTACGCGCTGAGCACCATATTGTGTGTGATGAATTTTAGAACGGAAACTATTAAAATCGACTGCAAGAGTAGTACCTTCAGCATCAATATGGTCTTCCCACGGTATGTCATGAATACCTTGGTAAAGTTCATCTGTTGTTTTTGCTGAGAAATGAGCAATGGGTTTCAACACACGAATAGCAACGCGTGACCATAGACAGACACGATATGCATCTTCCATTGTGCCAATAAAACGAATATTGCCTTGCTCTTCTTTTGTTTCTTTTATGCCCATTTCAGCAAGTTCTTTTGCCAATAGCGGTAACATGCCGCGAGCAGATGTCACAGTAAACTTATGTTTTGTCATCAATCATTCCTATATAATGATGCCATTTTAACCTAGATCCATTCCTTGAATACGAATAAAGACAGTGAACCTTGCTGCAAGGAACCTAGAACCCAACACAGGTAATATATTTCATGGCACTTCATGATCGACAAAAACGCTATTTAAAAGGCTTAGCACACCCTCTAAAACCCGTTGTAATGATTGGCAATAAAGGTTTAACTGAAAATGTACTCGCTGAAATTGATCACGGTTTAGAACTACACGAATTAATGAAAGTACGCGTTTCAGGACAAGAAAAAGAAGATCGGCTTGCGATGATTGACGAAATTGCTCTTAAAACAAGTGCAAACATAGTGATGACGATTGGCCATATTGCCGCTTTTTATCGCCCAGCTAAAGAGCCAACAATTACATTACCTAAGAAATAAGTCGATTCGTCTTTTTCGTATCTAGCCAAATTACTTGAAGATGCAGATCTTACTAGCCGCGTCATTCTCGAGTGTTTTTATCGAGAATCTATTGTATTAATCAGATCCCAGCTAGAAGCATGCTGGGATGACGAAATAAAAAAACTGCATTTTGAATGATAACGGGTATAAAAACAGGACATCACCAATATGATTGAAAAACCAGCAATAACAGACCAAAAGATTGATAAAACAATTGCCGAACGTTGGAGTGGTCGTGCATTTGACCCCACAACGCAAGTCAGCGATGACTCGATTGTAGCCTTATGTGAGGCTGCTCGTTGGGCGCCTTCATGTTACGGTGATCAACCTTGGCGTTTTATTGTTTGGAATAAATTTCAAGATGAGGTGAGTTGGCAAAAAGCGATCGATACCTTATCTCCAGGTAATCAAGATTGGGCTAAAAATGCACCACTGTTAATTCTTGCTGCTTCAGTGAAAACATTTAGTCACAATGGCAGTGATAATCGATGGGGCGGTTATGACACCGGTTCTGCAAGTATTAGCTTATGTTTGCAAGCCACATCGATGGGCTTAATGAGTCATCAAATGGGTGGCTTTGATGGTGATAAAATCAGATCTGAATTTGCTCTACCAGATGATATTGATTTATGGGCGATGATTTCTATTGGTTACCCTATAGGCTTGGATGAGTTAAACGAAGAACAACTAGAACGGGAACTAAAGGCACGAGAGCGCCGTCCTTTATCTGAACAATTTTTTAGTGCTACATGGAATAAGCCTTTTAATTCAGGAGAATAGAAATGAAATTAATCTTACTTTTTGCAAGTCTGTTGATTGCAACTACAGCATCAGCCGTTGATCAGCTCTACCTTGACCGTTTAATGACTTCGGGGATCTGTCATCATTGTAATTTGGCTGATGCAGACTTACAGGGACAAGACTTTAGCGGTGCCGATATGAGTGAGGCGCTGCTTAAACGAATTAATCTAAGTGATACTAAATTAGTGGGAACTTGGTTTACGCGTTCCAGACTCCATAATGCTAACTTTGAAAATGCTGATTTATCCAACGCATTATTAGATTATTCATTACTCATTGGTGCAAACTTAAAAGGCGTTAATTTTAATAATGCCAAATTAAACTTTGCAGATTTAACCGATGCAGATTTAACGGGAGCAATATTAGAAAACGCAGTGATTCGTGGTGTAAAATTCTGCAATACAACCATGCCAGATGGCAGCATTAACAATAGCGGTTGTTAATCAATTAATCTTCAAGGAAAGACTATGTCAGACGAAAACAAACCTGTACAACAAATTATTGTCACTTCAACAAAAAGTGTAGCGATCTCACTTATCCTCACTTTCTTCTTTGGTGCACTTGGAATGCTCTATAGCACCATCTGGGGCGCGCTAATAATGATTGTTATCTCAATTATTGTTGCAACCGTAACATTAGGAATGGGGCTGTTTCTTATTTGGCCAATCTGTATGATTTGGGGTGCTTTAGCAGCCGCTTCATACAATAAAAAACTATTGGCGAAAGTTAGCCAGTAAACACTTTTTAAATTTTGTATATATACCCACAGTACATGAAAATGCAGATCTTACAATTGCCGTCATCCTCGAGATCTTTTATCGAGGATCTATTGCATTAAGTAGATTCCAGCTAAAAGCATGCTGGAATGACGGGGTACAAAAACTGCAGATTGAATAGTCACGGGTATATACCCGCGGTACATGAAGATGTAGGATTTATAATCGCGTCATTCTCGAATGTTTTTATCGGGAATCTATTATATTAATCAGATCCCAGCTAGAAGCGTGCTGGGATGACGGGATAAAAATCATGTATCTTAATATTTATTACGGATACCGCCATTAACTCGCTTCAACAACCAAACTTTTATTTTGAAACAAAAACTACTACAACTCGAAAAGCTAGTTAAAGATGGCATGTTAGCCGACCAATTTCCTTTGCGTCGTCGCTTACAAAATCTACGCAGAAACACCGAGATAAAGCCTGAACAACTAAGCTCAATAGAAAAGCAGATAAATAAATCTGTGGCGCTACGTTCACTTCGTCAAAAAAACATTCCTAAGCCAATATTTGATGGTGACTTGCCTGTTATTGATCGGCGTGAAGAAATTGCCAAGGCCATTAATGACCATCAAGTCATTATCCTCAGTGGTGAAACAGGATCAGGAAAGACAACACAGTTGCCTAAGATCTGTTTGGAATTAGGGCGTGGTGTTGCAGGTTTAATTGGGCATACGCAACCACGACGCATTGCAGCTCGTACCGTTGCTACGCGTATTGCAGAAGAATTAAAATCTGAACTGGGTGAAGTTGTTGGTTATAAAGTCCGCTTTCATGATCAAGTCAAAGCCGATAAAAGCTATATCAAGTTAATGACCGATGGGATTTTACTGGCTGAAACCCAAAACGATCGTTTCTTAAATCAATATGACACCATCATCATTGATGAGGCCCATGAACGTAGTCTTAATATTGATTTTCTACTCGGCTATTTAAAACAGTTATTACCCAAACGTCCTGATTTAAAAGTTATTATCACCTCAGCGACCATTGACACAAAACGTTTCTCAGAACACTTTAACAATGCGCCTGTTATTGAAGTAACAGGGCGAACATTCCCTGTTGAAATTCGCTATCGTCCACCAGCAGGTGACGACGATGAACAACGTGATTACGATATGATTCGTGGCATCGTTGAAGCGGTCGATGAGCTGTGTAAAGAGGGTCAAGGGGATGTATTAGTCTTCTTATCCGGTGAACGTGATATTCGTGATGTGTCAGAAGCATTACGTAAACATCATCCACCTAATACTGAAATATTACCTTTGCTAGCAAGACAATCTGCTGCCGAACAAAACCGTGTGTTTAAAACAGGCGTGCATCGTCGTATTGTTCTTGCAACTAATGTAGCTGAAACATCTTTAACAGTACCGGGGATTAAGTATGTTGTTGATCCTGGTTTTGCTCGTATTAGTCGCTACAGCGTACGAAACAAGGTTCAGCGCCTTCCCATTGAGAAAGTATCTCAATCAAGTGCTAATCAACGTTCAGGTCGTTGTGGTCGTGTATCTGCGGGTATTGCTATTCGCCTTTATGATGAAGATGAATTCAAAAACCGTTCTGCATTTACCGATCCTGAAGTATTAAGAACCAATCTTGCTTCTGTTATTTTGCAAATGTCATCGCTTAAACTCGGTGAACCGGCAAAATTCCCCTTTATTAATCCGCCTCCAGACAAGATGATTAATGATGGTTTCCGTTTATTAGAAGAGTTAGGCGCGGTTAATAAACAGCGACAATTAACCGAATCGGGGCGTCAACTTGCCAAGCTCCCGATAGATCCTCGTATCGCTCGTATGGTGTTATCAGCTCAAAAACGTAATTGTTTAACCGAAGTATTAATCATTGCTAGTGCCTTGAGTATTCAAGATCCACGTGAACGTCCGATGGACAAACAACACGCTGCTGATGAAGCTCATAATAAATATAAAGATGAACGTTCAGATTTTATCGGTTTTATTAAACTGTGGGAGCTATACCACGATAAAAAGAAACATCTGACTCAGAATAAATTACGCAAATATTGTAAAGAACATTTCTTATCGTTTATCCGCCTACGTGAATGGCATGACATTCATCAACAACTGCATGTCCAAGTGACTCAAATGGGCTTAAAACCCAATCAAATACCAGCTGAATACCAAGAAATTCATCAAGCCCTACTCTCTGGTTTACTCAGTAATATCGCGATTAAAACAGATAAAACTGAATATACAGGCACGCGTAACCTTAAATTAAAGATATTCCCGGGTTCGGCCTTGCATAAAAAAGGGCCTAAGTGGATTATGGCTGCTGAATTGGTTGAAACAGGTCGATTGTATGCTCGCATTGTGGCCAAGATTGAACCTGAGTGGGTTGAATCGGTTGCGGGCGATTTGGTTCGCAGACAATATTCAGATCCTCATTGGGAGAAAAAACCAGCCCAAGTGGTTGCCTATGAGCAAGTCTCTTTATATGGTTTACCCATTGTAGCTCGTAGGCGAGTTCACTTTGGCCCTATCGATCCAGTTATGTCACATGAAATCTTTATTCGTGATGCCCTAGTTCAAGGTGATTGGTATTGCCGTGCACCTTTCTTTAAACACAATATTGATCTTATTAAGAGCATTGAACAACTAGAACAGAAATCACGGCGCCGTGATGTATTGGTTGATGATGAAGTCTTGTTTGAATTTTATAAACAACGCATTCCTGACCCTATTATTAACGGTGCAGGGTTTGAAAAATGGCGTAAAAAAGCTGAAAAACAACAGCCTCAATTATTATTCTTAAACCGTGATGAATTGATGCAACATCAAGCGGAACATGTCACTGACAATTCATTCCCCGATCAAATGTTGGTGAACCTTGTTCCTCTTACATTGGAATATCACTTCGAACCCGGCAAAGCGCATGACGGTGTAACCCAATCTATTCCCTTATCATTATTAAACCAAACTAATGCTGATCGTTACGAGTGGTTAGTGCCAGGATTATTACGCGATAAAGTTATCTTTCTGATTAAAAGCCTGCCTAAATCGCAACGTCGTCATTTTATTCCTGTGCCTAAATTTGCCGATAATTGTTTAAAGAATATGTCTCCTGAAATGGGCGCTCTACTCCCCGCTTTAAGTGAACAACTCCGACAACAAACAGGCGTTTCTATTGCACTCTCTGATTGGAACTTGAGCGACCTGCCTAATTATTTGCAAATGAACTTCAAACTATTAGATGAAACCGGCCAGTCATTAGATGAAAGCCGAGATTTAAATCACTTGAAACAACAGTGGGCAACAGAAGCTGCAGCTAGTTTTAGGCAAATGCCAGACAGTGAGTTTGAACAACACGATTTAACATCATGGTCGTTTGATGACTTGCCTGAAAGCATTACATTAGAACAAAATGGGCTAGAGATGACTGCTTATCCTGCTTTAGTCGATAAAATTGATCATGTTGATCTCACTCTAATGGATACTCGACAGCAAGCGAGTGACTTTACAGCCAAAGGATTGCGTCGTTTATTTATGCTTGCCCAAGCTGACTCCATTAAATATCTTAATAAACATCTGCCAAACATTAAAACGATGTGCCTACATTACGTTAATGTACAACCTGCTCCCTTTGGTGATGAAAAAGAAAGCTCACAAACACCTAGTGAACAGCTGAAAACAGATCTTATTCATGTCGCCTTTGACCGTTGTTTTATTCTTGACCAAGATCCTATTTACTCTAAAGAAGACTTTGAGCAACGTTTAGAAAAAAAACGAAGTGACTTGATATTGACCGCAACTGAACTTGCCAAACAGGTAGCAAAACCATTAGCTGAATATCATGCCATTGCCAAACGTTTATCGGGCAATATGCCGCTTACTGCATTAGATGCCGTTAAAGAAATTCGTGAACAACTTAATCATCTTCTTTACCAAGGTTTTGTTCACCATACGCCCAATGCAGCACTAAAACGCCTACCACTCTATTTTCAAGCAATTGGTCTACGCTTAGATAAAATAAAAACAGATCCAACACGTGACCGACAGTGGATGAATGAAGTTCGTCCCCATTGGCAACGTTACCTAAACAATGTCAACAAACAATCATCAGCCGAGTTTGAACACTATCGCTGGATGGTTGAAGAATTTAGAATCTCATTGTTTGCTCAGGGTATAAAAACAGCCCAACCAGTCTCAGCTAAACGCTTAGATAAGCAATGGGACTTGTGCTAAAAATATACCCGTAATCAGACTTTGTGCTGTCATCCTATGCTTGTTCCTAGCTGGGATCTTCTTAAAATACGGACTCCCGCTTAAAACATGCGGGAGTGACGAGAAATGTAACATCCGCATGTTCGACTAATTTACCTACAGACGTTTTAATAAAATCATCCCCGTAAAAACAGGAATAATGAAGCGAAAAACTGCAACTTGAAAACTCACAGCTATATAACCTTCATCTCCAAGTAGTTCACATATAAAAACAGAATTTCTCATTCAGCTTTTGTTCAGCTTACTTTGGTTATTCTGCACTCAACAGCTAACAAAAAGAGGAGTGCTGTCATGAAAAAATTATTAATTACTGCAAGTATCATTTCTACTCTAGCCTTAACATCGCCTACGGTTTTTGCTGGAAACAAACACAATAAACATAATAGTAGTTTTGATGATACAGCCCGTGTTACTCATGTTGAACCACTTTACACAACGGTTCGGGTTGCTACACCTCAACGTGAATGTTCACAACGTTCATACCGCCATAATAATCACAATCAAAAATCGTACACAAGCACCATAGCAGGTAGCGTTATCGGTGGTGTCGTAGGTAACCAATTTGGTGGGGGAAGTGGCAAAAAAATCATGACTATTGCAGGCGCCCTATTAGGCGGCTCTGTTGGTCGTGATTTGGGTTATCAACCTAACTCTTATTCAAACTATGATCGTGGTGAAGAATGTCATGTAACCCAGCGCTACCATCAAGAAGAACGTATCGATGGTTATTTAGTCACCTATCGCTACCAGGGTCAATCATACACCACCGAAATGGATCGCCATCCTGGTAAACGTATCCCTATTGAAGTATCTGTTCGCCCTCGTAATCACTATTATTAAATCATCAAGCCCCTGCAATAAAAGCTGGGCAAAGTTTATTCCCTTTACTTCGTTCAGCTTTCATTCAGTTTCACTTTGATACTGTATAAACAACAGCCAATATTAATAAAAAGAAAGCTGTTAACAATATTAACGCTATCTTTGAACATCGATAGAACTATTTTCAATATGGAGAGAGAAATGAAACTTAATAAAACCGCCATAATGCTTGCGAGTGCAGCAACATTAGCATTTAGTGCACTATCACTGCCTACCTATGCGGCTGATGATGCACCCTACACGGTTACCAATGGCACACACCTTGATGCAGATAGTTATAAAGGATTTAAATTATTCCGGAACTGGTGTGCTCGTTGTCATGGTACTTATGGACAAGGAATGATCGGACCTAACCTTGCTGATAGTTTGAAAATCATCTCAAAAGATGAATTTACCAAGACGGTTACTAATGGCAAGTCAGGTATGATTGGCAGCATGCCAGCTTGGAAAAAGAATGTGAAAGTTATTGATGGCATGGATCAAATTTATGCTTATTTAAAAGCACGTTCTGATGGTGCCATTGGTGTCATTAAACCGAAAAAAACAAAGTAACTGTTTAGGTAAGTATCTTCTACTCCCCCCTTGGGTAGAATATACTTGCACTATTAGCCAATACCGTTAAGAATACCCCCTAAATTAAAAGGTTAAATCATGTACTTATTGCGGTATTTCTTCATAATCTTATTCATCACACTCTCGTTGCCAACATTTGCAGCACACTTAGCAGATGATATTAAGCTTAATGAAATTAAACTCCCCTTAACAAAGGCCTCAGCAGCGGAACTTATTCATACAAGATCAAAAGGAAAGGTACTCGCTGTTGATAACAAAGAAGTGAACGGGAAAACTATATTTCGGATAAAAGTACTACACAAAAATGGTAGATTAAAAATATACCGTATTGATCCGCTAACAGGTCATACTCCTCACTAAATATCAAAAAAGTGCTCTTATCGATATCACTTAAGGCATTATGTCATTATGCGTATTCTACTTATTGAAGATGAAGTTCACCTGCGTGAACAAATCACCCAACAACTCCAACAACAAAATTTGACCGTTGATCCTGCTGTCGATGGAGAAGAAGGTTTATATCAAGGCTTAGAATATCCTTATGATGTTGCGATTATTGACTTAGGCTTACCAAAATTATCAGGCATTGAAGTTATTCAACAGCTGCGATCAAATGGTAAAGACTTTCCTATTCTCATTTTAACCGCTCGAGGTCGGTGGCAAGACAAAGTTGAAGGCTTAGAATCTGGTGCAGATGATTACTTAGTCAAACCTTTCCATTTTGAGGAATTATCAGCTCGCATTCATGCCTTAGCTAGACGCTCATCAGGCTGGGCAACATCGATGCTACGCTGTGGTCCAGTAACGCTAAACCCAACAAGTCAGGAAGTAAAACTGAATGATGAAATCATTGACTTCACAGCCTATGAATATCGTCTTTTACATTATCTTATGCTGCATGCTGGTGAAGTATTATCCAAAACTGACCTAACCGACCATATTTATGAACAAGATCATGACCGTGATAGTAATGTTATTGAAGTTTTCATAAAACGTTTACGTAATAAACTGGATCCAAATAAACATTTAAATCCTATCGAAACATTACGTGGCCGAGGCTATCGGTTAACATTACCACGTGACTATTAATAAACTATCACTTGGAAAGAGACTCTTATTCGCAGCAAGCCTTGTTCTCACTGCATTTTTGGGATTGTCAGCCTTTAGTTTAAACAACGCATTTCAGGCGAGTACTGACAGTGCCCATCAAAAACAACTACAAAATACCCTTTATGGTTTATTAATGGTTGCCGATCTAAATGAAGCTGGTGAAATCACTCTTCCAAATGATCTACCAGAACCTAGGTTTGCCATTCCCAACTCTGGTCTATATGCCCAAATTACCAATACTGAAAAAGTGGCTTGGCAATCCCAATCAATGCTTGGAATAAATATTGCTCTGCCTGAACATCCAGGATTGGATAATGAAAGATTTTCAGTCATTAAACTAAATGATGAAATCACACTTCTCAACCTTTCCTTAGGTATTGTCTGGGAAAATGATCAAGGAAAAGAATTTAGTTACACGATTAATATTGCCGAAGATTTACAAACCGTTAATCAACAAAAAACCAATTTTCAATTAAGTTTGTGGTACTGGTTAGGCGGTACCGGACTGATATTATTAATTGCACAAGCCTTTATTTTACGTTGGGGCCTTCAGCCGCTTTCTAATGTTGCCATTGATCTCCATGCCATAAAAAGTGGTGACCAAAAACGTTTATCTGAGGATTATCCCAAGGAATTAAGTCAACTTACACAAAATATTAATACGCTATTAGATCATGAACAATCACGCCGTGAGCGCTATAAAAACTCCCTAGCCGATCTGGCCCACAGCTTAAAAACACCCTTAGCAGTGCTGAAAGGCGAACTTGAAACAAGTCAAAACATTCAAAGTTTAAGAGTCACCGCACATGAACAATTAGATCGTATATCTGCACTCGTTGACTACCAACTACAACGAGCCGCTACAGAGGGACAAAGTAGCCTTCAAGCTCCCGTCTCTCTTGGCGAGATAATTCATAAAATCCTAAGCTCTCTTGATAAAGTATATCGATCTAAGAACATTCACCGACAATATGAAATTGCTCACGATATTTTCATACATGCTGATGAAGGTGACATGTATGAACTATTAGGCAATTTACTCGAAAATGCCTATAAATACTGCCATAAGAAAGTAACTATATTTGTTATTCAACATAGCTCTATCATTGAAATTCATATTGATGATGATGGTAATGGGATTCCCGAACATGCTCAAAAGGACATTATCAAACGTGGTAAACGTATAGATACAAACGCTGAAGGTCAAGGCCTTGGGCTAGCCATCGTTAGCGATATCGTTGATGCCTATCAAGGAGAAATTCAAATTGAGAATAGTCCTCTTGGTGGCGCACGATTCACGCTTCGCCTACCTAAATAACTTATATTTACTATTCATAATATAAGTCTGTTTTACCAAATAATCTAATCCATACAGCAATGTACGACGTGCCATTAGTTCGTTTCTAAGCTGCCTGTTCGGCAGTGAACAAACAGTCTTTAATTGTAGGTTGCTTCTTAGTTTTCTAAGCTGCCTGTTCGGCAGTGAACCTTGAGCCAATGCTGCCAACACATCAAGTTCATTTCTAAGCTGCCTGTTCGGCAGTGAACGGGAGCCGTGTAAAGCGCTGGTGCTATCTTGATTTCTAAGCTGCCTGTTCGGCAGTGAACTTGAAAATATTTGGTTTTCTTTTTTTGTCAGTTTTCTAAGCTGCCTGTTCGGCAGTGAACAATGGCAAGATGATGCTAGTGCTTTTGATACTTTTTCTAAGCTGCCTGTTCGGCAGTGAACCTTCACGTTCACTATCAGCTTGGGATTTTATGTTTCTAAGCTGCCTGTTCGGCAGTGAACTCAATGTGGTGGGTGCATTTGTGCCTGCTGTGTTTCTAAGCTGCCTGTTCGGCAGTGAACGAAGTTACGCTGAGGTATATAACGATCTTGACTTTCTAAGCTGCCTGTTCGGCAGTGAACAAGTATTTTGGGTAACAGTCGAGGAACCATCATTTCTAAGCTGCCTGTTCGGCAGTGAACATTTAAATTTTCCATCTTCTTATAATATTGGTTTTCTAAGCTGCCTGTTCGGCAGTGAACGGGATGGGGAATTTCACGAAACCCCAAGCGAGTTTCTAAGCTGCCTGTTCGGCAGTGAACTAAAGTCGACCAAGACAGGAGCAAATCCTAGTGTTTCTAAGCTGCCTGTTCGGCAGTGAACGAAAACAAATGACAAATAAAACAGAATGGTCGTTTCTAAGCTGCCTGTTCGGCAGTGAACCAGTGTGTCACGCCCCAAGAACTCTTTGTCTATTTCTAAGCTGCCTGTTCGGCAGTGAACTGGTAATCCCCCCATTATTAATGGAGATCAGTAGTAGACATTTTTCTCTGTGTTAGTTTTAATTTCTGAATTGGGGTGATACCACCAATTCCCATATTAGGTCGCTCGTTATTGTAAGTCCATAACCATTGTGTTGCTCTGATTTGTAATTCTTCAATATCTCGATAAATATACTGGCTCAGCCAGTCATACCTCACCGTTCTGTTAAACCGCTCAATATAGGCATTCTGTTGTGGATTTCCAGGCTGTATGAAGGATAGTTCAATATTGTTACTTTCAGCCCATTTCGCCAATTTATGGCTTATATATTCGGGGCCATTATCACACCGTAACCTTTTCGGCTTGCCTCGCCATTCAATAATTTGCTCTAATGAGCGAATGACCCGCTCTGCGGGTAATGAAATATCGGCATCAATCGTTAGTCCTTCACGGTTAAAATCATCAATGACATTAAATAATCGGCAGCTACGGCCATCTGATAACTGATCGTGCATAAAGTCCATCGACCAGCATTCGTTAATATCGTCAGGAACCGCTAACGGCTCTGGTACTGCTCGTTTAAGTCGTTTGTTAGGCTTTATCCGTAAATTCAATTCTAACTCTCTATAGATACGGTAAACACGTTTATGATTCCAAGGGTAACCTTTAACATTGCGTAAATATAAAAAGCACAAACCAAATCCCCAATTACGTTGATTTTGAGTTAAGCCCAGTAGTAAGTCTGCTATTTTTTCATTGTCAGAATTTAACTTCGGCTGATATCTATAACAGGTTTCACTAATCGAAAAAATACGACAGATAAGACTTATACTGACAGCTCGATTGACTATTACTTCTTTAGCCATCACTTTACGCTCAGAAGCTTTTACCACTTTTTTGCCATCGCCTCCTGAATGATTTCAGCTTTTAATCGTTCTTCAGCATACATCTTCTTTAAACGGCGATTTTCTTCTTCAAGTTCTTTCATTCGCGCCATCAATGATGCATCCATGCCGCCATATTTTGAACGCCATTTATAAAAACTTGAAGTGCTCATGCCGTGTTCACGGCATAGCTCTGGGATCGGTACGCCGTTTTCGGCTTGTTTTAAAATAGCTAATATTTGGCTATCGCTAAAATGTGCTTTTTTCATGAATGTTCTCCTGCTGGTAAGCATAAGAGAAAATTCCACTTTTGACTTCAATTATTTTTCGGGGGGATTACCAACTGATTGATAGCAATATCTACGCTGCGACCAGTTTTCTAAGCTGCCTGTTCGGCAGTGAACCAACTTGCGATTGCTGGCATCTACCTATGTTCTTTCTAAGCTGCCTGTTCGGCAGTGAACATATTTCTGACGAATTAGTGCCACTCACTACATTTCTAAGCTGCCTGTTCGGCAGTGAACGGCGATAAGTTTACAAGCGGAGACGTTCGAGCTTTCTAAGCTGCCTGTTCGGCAGTGAACATTTAAATTTTCCATCTTCTTATAATATTGGTTTTCTAAGCTGCCTGTTCGGCAGTGAACAAAATGCTGGCTAAATTATCAAAGGAATCTGGTTTCTAAGCTGCCTGTTCGGCAGTGAACATAGCCATTTGTCGTTGAGCTTCTTCAATTCGTTTCTAAGCTGCCTGTTCGGCAGTGAACTGCTTGCGATGATATCAATACGCTCTTCACTTTTTCTAAGCTGCCTGTTCGGCAGTGAACTCTAAAACGCTACCTATTTTCTTGAACGTGCTTTTCTAAGCTGCCTGTTCGGCAGTGAACGGTTGCAGGCTAAGAAGGGCATTTATTCCTTATTTCTAAGCTGCCTGTTCGGCAGTGAACGATTATCAGCTTTAGGCGGAATATCTCCATCATTTCTAAGCTGCCTGTTCGGCAGTGAACTATATGTATAGATTTAACATGTTACCTGTGGTTTTCTAAGCTGCCTGTTCGGCAGTGAACGACTTCACGCTTATTAGCCCATTTCATGTATTTTTCTAAGCTGCCTGTTCGGCAGTGAACTCTTGATAAAGAGGCGGAGGAATCCATAGCGCTTTCTAAGCTGCCTGTTCGGCAGTGAACGCGTCATGAATCATATTGAATTAGAGACGAATTTTCTAAGCTGCCTGTTCGGCAGTGAACTATACCCAACCCAACCGTGAAGATATTGCGTTTTTCTAAGCTGCCTGTTCGGCAGTGAACTACGCTCATCAACCAAGTCTAAAGAATCAACGCTTTCTAAGCTGCCTGTTCGGCAGTGAACAGGGAAGTGTACTCTGGAAGCCACAAACAACTTTTCTAAGCTGCCTGTTCGGCAGTGAACAATAATTAACGGTGTTGATTTCCTAGACCCTATTTCTAAGCTGCCTGTTCGGCAGTGAACGTTTCCATTAACTTTCTTGCCCGTTTCAGGATTTTCTAAGCTGCCTGTTCGGCAGTGAACAAACGCATGGAGAATTCGCGGCGGGTATTGGTTTTCTAAGCTGCCTGTTCGGCAGTGAACTCAACTTTACGGGGCTGTTTCTTTGGCTCATTTTTCTAAGCTGCCTGTTCGGCAGTGAACACGATGTGCTTTATTTATTTCGTTAACAGCTGTTTCTAAGCTGCCTGTTCGGCAGTGAACTGGCCATGATAAGACTGAGCAGTTCGACTATTTTTCTAAGCTGCCTGTTCGGCAGTGAACGCGTCAAGAAGCTTTCGCCCTATTTGTTTATATTTCTAAGCTGCCTGTTCGGCAGTGAACCCTGCTTGGTCGTTGGTGCCATCTTATCAATTTTTCTAAGCTGCCTGTTCGGCAGTGAACAAGAAGGAATTGAAGCTACTAGAAAATTTCTATTTCTAAGCTGCCTGTTCGGCAGTGAACGACCAGCTTCAAGATACGATTTATAAATCATTTTTCTAAGCTGCCTGTTCGGCAGTGAACGATGGTAAATCCCTTCATGAGCGTCTAACATTTTTCTAAGCTGCCTGTTCGGCAGTGAACTACTGTATATTATGTAAAATAGCTTATAATGCTTTCTAAGCTGCCTGTTCGGCAGTGAACTCACCTGTTTGCTTGTCTTTCCATCTTTCGGTTTTCTAAGCTGCCTGTTCGGCAGTGAACACGTGTAGGCCTTATTCCGATCTTCCTGCCAATTTCTAAGCTGCCTGTTCGGCAGTGAACAAACGACTTTAAAATTATTGGAAAAGTTGTCTTTTCTAAGCTGCCTGTTCGGCAGTGAACCGCTATCAATAATGATATGTGGGATAGCGAGTTTTCTAAGCTGCCTGTTCGGCAGTGAACATACCGTTGCCATTAAAGCATTTGATACGTCATTTCTAAGCTGCCTGTTCGGCAGTGAACAAAAAGCAATGCCTACTAACGCATTTTCAGGTTTTCTAAGCTGCCTGTTCGGCAGTGAACCATGCCGATATTACAACTAAAGCCCTAGCAACTTTCTAAGCTGCCTGTTCGGCAGTGAACGATCAAATAATTTCGCTAGCACAGCAGTCGATTTTCTAAGCTGCCTGTTCGGCAGTGAACGTTGCGAGAATGGGGTTTCTAAGCTGCCTGTTCGGCAGTGAACGCAGAACCGATCATTCCCCAATTTTCTAAGCTGCCTGTTCGGCAGTGAACAATTGATATTGGCGGTGATGACGGATTAGTTTTTTCTAAGCTGCCTGTTCGGCAGTGAACTCACCTGCATCTAACTCATTTTATCAGTGTTTTCTAAGCTGCCTGTTCGGCAGTGAACTGACTGGAGTGATGGAATATGACTGTTAACTGTTTCTAAGCTGCCTGTTCGGCAGTGAACGCAGGTTGGCTTTCACCAGGTGCTGTGCAAAATTTCTAAGCTGCCTGTTCGGCAGTGAACTCAGAGTTGGGGACTCGAACCCCCACACCTTGCTTTCTAAGCTGCCTGTTCGGCAGTGAACTTTCTGCTAGATTTCGATTGAAAAGTCATGATTTCTAAGCTGCCTGTTCGGCAGTGAACATCCCTAAAGGGTGAAACCGCAATAGAACAAGATTTCTAAGCTGCCTGTTCGGCAGTGAACTCTCGCTTTGTCGGTGAGTGGTCTCTTGATGATTTCTAAGCTGCCTGTTCGGCAGTGAACTTTGATCTCACTTTCTAGCTTGTGCAATGGTTTTCTAAGCTGCCTGTTCGGCAGTGAACGTGCATTAGCTATCTTTAAACAGCAAGCAGATTTTCTAAGCTGCCTGTTCGGCAGTGAACCGAACGGGCTATTCTGGTACTGCTTATTTTTTTCTAAGCTGCCTGTTCGGCAGTGAACTTCAAAGACAACATCGGAATATCTAACCATCGTTTCTAAGCTGCCTGTTCGGCAGTGAACAATGGATTTTATGATAGATATGTTAGTTCTTTTTCTAAGCTGCCTGTTCGGCAGTGAACTATTAAATCCTTGTTGATAACATGCTGGGGGGTTTCTAAGCTGCCTGTTCGGCAGTGAACTCTAGGCATATTCATCTTAAACAAACATGGACTTTCTAAGCTGCCTGTTCGGCAGTGAACTTTCTTTGTCTGGTCTGGTTCCCCCGATTTACTTTTCTAAGCTGCCTGTTCGGCAGTGAACCATCAGCCACATTATCCACAACATCAGAAACATTTCTAAGCTGCCTGTTCGGCAGTGAACCTCATTCTGATGTTTTACCTTCCGATGCTGTTTTTCTAAGCTGCCTGTTCGGCAGTGAACTTCGGTAGCATTTCGCTACGTTTTTTTTAAAATTTCTAAGCTGCCTGTTCGGCAGTGAACTACCCGTTGAAAAAGTTAATTATTTTGATAACTTTCTAAGCTGCCTGTTCGGCAGTGAACTGGCCGCAACTTTAAACGCTATCTGCTTAGCATTTCTAAGCTGCCTGTTCGGCAGTGAACTTAATGCTAAAGGCCAAGAACTGCCTGTTCGGCAGTCTGCGGTCTTTCTAAGCTGCCTGTTCGGCAGTGAACCATACATTTTTCTATAAGGATGATTTTTGTATTTTCTAAGCTGCCTGTTCGGCAGTGAACTTCTGATACGCTTATTACGTGCCGTAATGAGTTTTCTAAGCTGCCTGTTCGGCAGTGAACTTTAAATCCAAATTTTAAAGTTTCGGCTCCGTTTTCTAAGCTGCCTGTTCGGCAGTGAACACGTAAATTAATAGAACCCCCGCAGGCCGAAGAATTTCTAAGCTGCCTGTTCGGCAGTGAACTGTTAATCGTGTTGCGGCTTGGGCTTCGCTGTTTTCTAAGCTGCCTGTTCGGCAGTGAACAGTGTACTGCTGGTGTGCAGGGTGATTATGATTTTCTAAGCTGCCTGTTCGGCAGTGAACTAAAAAGACAACCGCTCTCGCTGTGAAAAGTATTTCTAAGCTGCCTGTTCGGCAGTGAACACAAAGAAAAACGACCACAGACGGCATCGGAATTTCTAAGCTGCCTGTTCGGCAGTGAACTAGACTTAGAAATAACAACAGTATCTTTCTCATTTCTAAGCTGCCTGTTCGGCAGTGAACAGTGTACTGCTGGTGTGCAAGGGGACTTGATTTTCTAAGCTGCCTGTTCGGCAGTGAACATTGCAATTTAACACATTATCTAAAATAAAATTTCTAAGCTGCCTGTTCGGCAGTGAACACGTATTAATAGAACCCCCACACGAAGAAGAATTTCTAAGCTGCCTGTTCGGCAGTGAACCGCTTTCCGACGGGACTGTTGTTACTTCTGATTTTCTAAGCTGCCTGTTCGGCAGTGAACATTGGTTTTTTTTTGTTTCTGTTTCTTTTATTTTTCTAAGCTGCCTGTTCGGCAGTGAACGAAGCAAGATCAGGTTTATTAATTTGAGTAGCTTTCTAAGCTGCCTGTTCGGCAGTGAACTCGTGGCTCGTTCAGCGACGTAAATTTCATTGTTTCTAAGCTGCCTGTTCGGCAGTGAACGATTTATTCATATCAAATTCATACATGCCTAATTTCTAAGCTGCCTGTTCGGCAGTGAACCAATCCACGAAAAAAGGGCACCAGCGAAAAGTTTTCTAAGCTGCCTGTTCGGCAGTGAACTCACTGGCTGTGTCCTTACAGTTTCCCCTCTTTTTCTAAGCTGCCTGTTCGGCAGTGAACGTTATTAAATGCATTTAAATCTTCATTGAGAGTTTCTAAGCTGCCTGTTCGGCAGTGAACTGAACTGTATTTTGTCGATTGCTTAAACTCATTTTCTAAGCTGCCTGTTCGGCAGTGAACCCAGTATTCATCTGAGCAACATCGGAGGGGGATTTCTAAGCTGCCTGTTCGGCAGTGAACATGTTATTAAATGCATTTAAATCTTCATTGAATTTCTAAGCTGCCTGTTCGGCAGTGAACACAAAGAAAAACGACCACAGACAGCATCCGAGTTTCTAAGCTGCCTGTTCGGCAGTGAACCAGCACCAGTATTCATCTGAGCAACATCCGCCTTTCTAAGCTGCCTGTTCGGCAGTGAACTAGCAGCGACTTTAAACGCTATCTGCTTAGCATTTCTAAGCTGCCTGTTCGGCAGTGAACCATAGCCAAGCATTTTAAAATGTTCAGCGTTATTTCTAAGCTGCCTGTTCGGCAGTGAACGTGCTATTTTTATTTGGCTTGCTGCTTTTTTATTTCTAAGCTGCCTGTTCGGCAGTGAACTAAATTGCAATCTTTGCGTGATGTTTTGGCGTTTTCTAAGCTGCCTGTTCGGCAGTGAACTTTGGGGTATTCGTCAGTTTCAACAAATTGGTTTTCTAAGCTGCCTGTTCGGCAGTGAACATGGCACGACTACAGTTACTGTTTCTGCCTCTGTTTCTAAGCTGCCTGTTCGGCAGTGAACAAATTTCTTTTGTTTCTATTTCATTTATGTCTTTTCTAAGCTGCCTGTTCGGCAGTGAACGATTAGGTGCACCACAATTACCAGGTTCCTCGTTTCTAAGCTGCCTGTTCGGCAGTGAACTTTCATTTTTAACCTCTTAGACCAGTGTTTATTTTCTAAGCTGCCTGTTCGGCAGTGAACAACTGTCATAATAAGTATAAAACGATTGCAGCTTTCTAAGCTGCCTGTTCGGCAGTGAACTCTTGAGTTGATATTGAATAATCACCGTTAGCTTTCTAAGCTGCCTGTTCGGCAGTGAACTTATCTTTCAATTCATCAGAGTCATGTTCTAATTTCTAAGCTGCCTGTTCGGCAGTGAACGAACAACATATGCCAGTGCGGCGTACCGTCATTTTCTAAGCTGCCTGTTCGGCAGTGAACACTGTTATTCCTATTTCTGATCTTGTGGATGATTTCTAAGCTGCCTTTTCGGCAGTGAACACAATTGAACAATATAATTATTATCAGAATGATTTCTAAGCTGCCTGTTCGGCAGTGAACTCAACAGATTGGCGGGGAGCGCATAACGGTTTTTTCTAAGCTGCCTGTTCGGCAGTGAACCGAGGGTAAAACTACTGAGATTATTACTCAAGTTTCTAAGCTGCCTGTTCGGCAGTGAACAAGTAAAACAGGAAAACGAACAAAACCAAGTCTTTCTAAGCTGCCTGTTCGGCAGTGAACGCAGAATGAAGCGAAGAAAACGAAGACGGAACTTTCTAAGCTGCCTGTTCGGCAGTGAACCAAATAAAGACCGCGAAGAGCCTGATAATTGTTTTCTAAGCTGCCTGTTCGGCAGTGAACACTATAACAAGCCTATAAACAATGGCCTAAGATTTCTAAGCTGCCTGTTCGGCAGTGAACTGTTGTTGATGAAGGTGATTATGATTATGCAGTTTCTAAGCTGCCTGTTCGGCAGTGAACCGTTTTCTTCGCTTCATTCTGCAGCTGATTCTTTTCTAAGCTGCCTGTTCGGCAGTGAACGCAACCGACAAAATCCAATTCACTGCCGAACATTTCTAAGCTGCCTGTTCGGCAGTGAACGCGTGGCTCGTTCAACGGCGAAAGTTTCATTGTTTCTAAGCTGCCTGTTCGGCAGTGAACAAAGTGTGAGCCTTTAATATGTGAAAATTTACTTTCTAAGCTGCCTGTTCGGCAGTGAACTTTCTATTTCTTTTATTAGCGCTTTTTTTTCGTTTCTAAGCTGCCTGTTCGGCAGTGAACCGCGCGGCGAAACATTAGAAAAACGTGGATTATTTCTAAGCTGCCTGTTCGGCAGTGAACGGAAGCTCATACTGCTTTTACTTATAACGGCATTTCTAAGCTGCCTGTTCGGCAGTGAACTCTATTATGAATTTATCTCAGAAAATCCTTGCTTTCTAAGCTGCCTGTTCGGCAGTGAACTGGTGTGTTTGTGTCGGTTCTGGTGTTTTTGTTTTCTAAGCTGCCTGTTCGGCAGTGAACAATGAGCTTTACATATAATATCATCAGAATCTTTTCTAAGCTGCCTGTTCGGCAGTGAACCTAATTTTCCGACGTCGATTATAGATCTGAATTTTCTAAGCTGCCTGTTCGGCAGTGAACAATTAAAACTTATAGGATGTCAACGTAGGTTTTTTCTAAGCTGCCTGTTCGGCAGTGAACACTAATCTTTAGTGCCTGTTCGCTTTGTCACATTTCTAAGCTGCCTGTTCGGCAGTGAACCAACTTTTTGAAGATGATTTGAATTATGTTGATTTCTAAGCTGCCTGTTCGGCAGTGAACTACCTTTTTTATCTTTCTTGTTTGATTTCTTCTTTCTAAGCTGCCTGTTCGGCAGTGAACCATACATTTTGCGATAAGGATGATTTTTGTACTTTCTAAGCTGCCTGTTCGGCAGTGAACGTTTCAAGTCTGCTTGCTTACGCCTTAAGACGTTTCTAAGCTGCCTGTTCGGCAGTGAACTGATTCTCTTAATTACGCAGGTCTTGTTTAGTTTTCTAAGCTGCCTGTTCGGCAGTGAACCTTGTTCATTTTGATTTTTCTTAGCGGGCAATTTTCTAAGCTGCCTGTTCGGCAGTGAACAAGTTGAAGTCGAGCCAATTTTATCACCAGCCTTTCTAAGCTGCCTGTTCGGCAGTGAACAACATTTTCAAATATCTGCTCAAAATATTCGATTTCTAAGCTGCCTGTTCGGCAGTGAACGTTCTCATAATCCTTTGCCGAGCTGCCCTGCTTTTCTAAGCTGCCTGTTCGGCAGTGAACATTGTTGATTTCTATCAGGGGCGTAATATTATTTTCTAAGCTGCCTGTTCGGCAGTGAACAATTTTTGTCAGAATAAGGCGTAATAACGACCTTTCTAAGCTGCCTGTTCGGCAGTGAACCGAGTACAGTAATTACTAACAGTACAACAATATTTCTAAGCTGCCTGTTCGGCAGTGAACCGTTTCTCAAGTGTGGGGCTGGGTTATGCCGTTTTCTAAGCTGCCTGTTCGGCAGTGAACATTTAAATTGTTACATCGATACAACAAATAATTTTCTAAGCTGCCTGTTCGGCAGTGAACTATATAGATTTAATCATGGCACGATTATTGATTTTCTAAGCTGCCTGTTCGGCAGTGAACAAAAGGTAAACAGTTATGAAATTACATCTTATATTTCTAAGCTGCCTGTTCGGCAGTGAACTGCTTAACGCTGACTCTCTCACCCAAACACGATTTCTAAGCTGCCTGTTCGGCAGTGAACTACGGCTTCAAAAATTCGAATGTTTAGCCCTTTTTCTAAGCTGCCTGTTCGGCAGTGAACTTTGCCAGTGCTGCTACTTTTTCACCTCAATCTTTCTAAGCTGCCTGTTCGGCAGTGAACAGTGTTAAGTTTTGTCTCTGGCCATTCGTATTTTTCTAAGCTGCCTGTTCGGCAGTGAACTCTAAAAAAAAACAAAAACAAATGAAATGAGCTTTCTAAGCTGCCTGTTCGGCAGTGAACGTCTTGGCTCGTTCAGCGACGTAAATTTCACTTTTCTAAGCTGCCTGTTCGGCAGTGAACTTAAATATTCAAAAGATGGCAATTTTAATGAATTTCTAAGCTGCCTGTTCGGCAGTGAACATGATTCAGCAAATGAGCCGGATTGCAGGATCTTTCTAAGCTGCCTGTTCGGCAGTGAACGTTTCTGTTTCTTTTATTGCTTCTTTTATTGATTTCTAAGCTGCCTGTTCGGCAGTGAACGCTGAGGTACCTGCAAACGTTACAAGTGCATTTTTCTAAGCTGCCTGTTCGGCAGTGAACTTTTTTTGTTATTGGTTTAACGCTGTCAATGTTTTCTAAGCTGCCTGTTCGGCAGTGAACAAAGGGTGAAAAATCAGGTAGCTGAGCTTATTTTTCTAAGCTGCCTGTTCGGCAGTGAACGTAGGTTTCATTTGCTGTTTAACCTCGTGTCATTTCTAAGCTGCCTGTTCGGCAGTGAACTATGCTCTTCTAAGCTGTTTTTATTTCTTTAATTTCTAAGCTGCCTGTTCGGCAGTGAACATTCCTGAGTGGAAGTTTAATGTTAGCTTGTTATTTCTAAGCTGCCTGTTCGGCAGTGAACCGGCTCTAGCTCTACTGTAAATTCTATGGATTTTTCTAAGCTGCCTGTTCGGCAGTGAACCATATAAAAGAGGAGGGGATTCCGCCTCAGCGTTTCTAAGCTGCCTGTTCGGCAGTGAACAACCAAGACCGAGAGACGCGAAAACTCTTGATTTTCTAAGCTGCCTGTTCGGCAGTGAACGTTTTCAACCAGTTTGTACTGCTGCTTCTATGTTTTCTAAGCTGCCTGTTCGGCAGTGAACACGTTATCCACCCTGTCGACGGCTCAAATGTTTTTCTAAGCTGCCTGTTCGGCAGTGAACCTACTTGTCCTGCTCCAATTGCTTTACCGAAATTTCTAAGCTGCCTGTTCGGCAGTGAACTTAATTTATTTTATCATGGCATGATTTTTGATTTTCTAAGCTGCCTGTTCGGCAGTGAACATATTTTTTTTGCGTCTTTGTGTACTTCGACCTTTCTAAGCTGCCTGTTCGGCAGTGAACTGGTTGGGTTGGGCTGTTTCTTTTATTGCCGTTTTCTAAGCTGCCTGTTCGGCAGTGAACGCGTGGCTCGTCCAGAGGCGAAAATTTCATTGTTTCTAAGCTGCCTGTTCGGCAGTGAACTAGAAGGGCATAGAGAGATTTACGAATTTTATTTTCTAAGCTGCCTGTTCGGCAGTGAACTTGCCTTGGCACTTGAAGATTGTCAGAAGTATTTTCTAAGCTGCCTGTTCGGCAGTGAACCAACCGGGCAATCCCTGGGATGAGAACACTCATTTCTAAGCTGCCTGTTCGGCAGTGAACTTTTAGTTGTTGCTATCTATATGTCGTCCCAGTTTCTAAGCTGCCTGTTCGGCAGTGAACCACCGACACAATAAACATAAGTAGTATCCGCCTTTCTAAGCTGCCTGTTCGGCAGTGAACGAAGCATAATGAAATTCTTAACTCTTTTGTTTTTTCTAAGCTGCCTGTTCGGCAGTGAACTTTCACTTGCAACGCAAATATCAGCGCAATCATTTCTAAGCTGCCTGTTCGGCAGTGAACTTAATGACAAAGGGAACTCTCAGTCTGCAGTTTTTCTAAGCTGCCTGTTCGGCAGTGAACAATATTCTCCACAATCTCGCAATATATCTAATTTTCTAAGCTGCCTGTTCGGCAGTGAACTGGCTCTAGCTCTACTATAAATTCGATGGACTTTTCTAAGCTGCCTGTTCGGCAGTGAACTCGGTGCTATGAGTGCGCTCGTTTTTATTTTATTTCTAAGCTGCCTGTTCGGCAGTGAACTAGCTCTTTTTTGGGTTCTTATTACTTTAATCTTTCTAAGCTGCCTGTTCGGCAGTGAACTTGAATAGAAGTTTTTCCCTCCAAGCAATCTTTTTCTAAGCTGCCTGTTCGGCAGTGAACTAATAATGCTAATCTTGCTGAAGCGCTAGAATTTTCTAAGCTGCCTGTTCGGCAGTGAACGAGTTGATTAGCACATTTCTCTTTCATTAGCAATTTCTAAGCTGCCTGTTCGGCAGTGAACCGTCAGCGGGTAAAGCAGTAATATATGTTGCATTTCTAAGCTGCCTGTTCGGCAGTGAACTCGGTGCTATGAGTGCGTTGGTTTTTATATTATTTCTAAGCTGCCTGTTCGGCAGTGAACCGAGACAATTAGAAAATGAGCGGATTTTATTATTTCTAAGCTGCCTGTTCGGCAGTGAACTAACCCAGCCCCAAACTTGAGAAACCACGGCCTTTCTAAGCTGCCTGTTCGGCAGTGAACGATGCCTCTTTTCGCCGGTGCTCTTTTTGCTTTTTCTAAGCTGCCTGTTCGGCAGTGAACGTTCAGCGTTAGGAATATCAGGAAGTCGAATTTTCTAAGCTGCCTGTTCGGCAGTGAACGTAAGAAGGATAATGACTGGCGCACTTTTAGCTTTCTAAGCTGCCTGTTCGGCAGTGAACAAAGGTAAACAGTTATGAAATTACAACTCATCTTTCTAAGCTGCCTGTTCGGCAGTGAACCAACTTGAGTCTCTGCAATCGTAGATCCATCTTTTCTAAGCTGCCTGTTCGGCAGTGAACTGAGGGATGATGGCTTTCCTCGTCGGCTGTCGTTTCTAAGCTGCCTGTTCGGCAGTGAACATACGGGGGGAAAACATACAGATATTATCGAATTTCTAAGCTGCCTGTTCGGCAGTGAACCCATCGAATTTACAACAGAGCTGGAACTGTCTTTTCTAAGCTGCCTGTTCGGCAGTGAACGATGCCACTTTTTGCCGCTGCTCTTTTTTCGTTTTCTAAGCTGCCTGTTCGGCAGTGAACACTAATCTTTAGTGCCCGTTCGATTTGTTACTTTTCTAAGCTGCCTGTTCGGCAGTGAACCTATGCTTTTGGCTCGTCGTTTGATTTTTGGATTTCTAAGCTGCCTGTTCGGCAGTGAACGTTCCCGCTGTTGTTTCTCAAGTTTGGGGTTGTTTCTAAGCTGCCTGTTCGGCAGTGAACAATACATTAATCATGAACCTAGCCGAACAAAATTTCTAAGCTGCCTGTTCGGCAGTGAACTAAATCTAAATAAAAAGGGAAGGGACCCTTTATTTCTAAGCTGCCTGTTCGGCAGTGAACCCGGCGTTATACCGAGAAGCGCATAATCAATATTTCTAAGCTGCCTGTTCGGCAGTGAACCTAAAAAAGAAGCGAAACGATGATATTTAGATTTTCTAAGCTGCCTGTTCGGCAGTGAACCGCTTTGTTACAGGCGGTACGGGAAGTGGGAATTTCTAAGCTGCCTGTTCGGCAGTGAACCGCAAAAAGAAGCGAAACGATGATACTTGGATTTTCTAAGCTGCCTGTTCGGCAGTGAACTTTTGTCAAATCTGGTCCAATTCATCATTTCTAAGCTGCCTGTTCGGCAGTGAACAATGCCATTATTTGCCGGTGTATTTTTCTAAGCTGCCTGTTCGGCAGTGAACGCTCAAAAATTGAAGCTCTGATGTTTCTAAGCTGCCTGTTCGGCAGTGAACAACATTTAGCCGCATCAGCCGGTTTTTCTTGTGACTTTCTAAGCTGCCTGTTCGGCAGTGAACTTCTCGTCAATATGCATTTTGCAGCATCTTGCTTTCTAAGCTGCCTGTTCGGCAGTGAACTTTATCAACCAAACTATCTGATCATGTTCGAGGATTTCTAAGCTGCCTGTTCGGCAGTGAACTAACTGATCATAATAATTATAAAATAGTTTTTTTCTAAGCTGCCTGTTCGGCAGTGAACCGTTAATGCGGCAGTGAAAATTTGCAGTATCCTTGTTTTTCTAAGCTGCCTGTTCGGCAGTGAACACGTATTAATAGCCATTTCGCAGTGAACCCGCTTTTTTCTAAGCTGCCTGTTCGGCAGTGAACTTAAAATCATGAGCTAGAGCCATCATTTCTAAGCTGCCTGTTCGGCAGTGAACGTGATTTTTATCAAGCTCTTTGTGACTTTGCGACTTTTCTAAGCTGCCTGTTCGGCAGTGAACTAACCCGAGGCGTGAACTTCGTAAAATCCGTTTTTCTAAGCTGCCTGTTCGGCAGTGAACTGCTGAACCTCATCACGATGGAACGCCTCATTTCTAAGCTGCCTGTTCGGCAGTGAACAATAGTATAAAGCACAAAAAAACAGTTACAACAGGTATTTAGGCAGTTTTTAGCAAAAACACCAATAAATTTCACACCATTGTAACTTGTTGATTTTTATATTTTGTTAAAGAACTGAAAAACTTTGGTTGTTTTACTATAAATAATCATTCAACATTATTTCTGCCCATGATGGTATTTGCTCTGCTTTGTATAACAACTGCCCGTTTTGTATGTGTGCAACCTGTTGAAATGGATTATCTAATCTTGAGTTATCCAAAAAATAACAGGTGTCACATAAAGGCAGAGCTTTTTTAATGTTTTGTAATACTCTGGGGATCCGATCCCTTACTTTATTTTCAGGCACATTGTGCCCTCCTTCACTTACCCGCTGAGCAACACGTGCTTGATTGAGTGAAACAGACTTTAAATGAATAAAGACTAAAATAACTTCATAACCCATCGCTTTTGCTTGTGCGATAAAATCGATTTTTGATGGATGTGAAAAAACAGTTTCAAAACAGAAGGATTGCCCTTCGGCTAATAATGTCATTCGTATTTTCTCGGCAACTTTTGCCGCATCATAACTATGTATTTCAGGCTGGTCTGAGTAAAGTTGTTTAGCAAGAAGATCTGCATTAACAAACGGCAAGCCTAGTGGTTTGAGTCGAATGTTATAAAATGTACTCTTCCCTGCTCCATTGCCTCCCGCTAGTAGCCAAAGTTGTTTATTTTTCAATAAACTCACCTTGTGTAAATTGCCCTATCGTTATCGTGCCGTTTTTATCTATTTTCTCCAAATAGCTTGGATGTTTAGCCGATGCCTGATAGCGAATAGCACTATTTGTCACGCCATTTGATAGAATTCCGGCTTTTCGATCATCTTCAAGTGCCTGAAAAATAGCTTCATGACTAATAGGCGCACTATAAACAGGCTCAGTTTTTATCACTGTTAATCCCGATGCTACTGATAGCAACACATCAGGATCTAAGTGATGTGAGATACTTCGCCCCAAATCAGCCCAATATTCAATTTGTTCCGCCGTACTGCGGTGAAACCGTTTTGCCGTTGATTCTGCTATTTGCATTAACTCTGCTTGCAAACGAATAGGCGATGCTGCTTTGGCCATTTTTAAACCTTTAATTGGAACATAACAAGCCCTTATTGTAGCAGACTGCTACAATAAGGGCTGAATTGCTTAAAACCAAGGAATTGTGGCTTGTTTTTCTCGATGACTTAGCCCATAACAATTAAACCATCCTACCTCAGGTGTCTCAACGATTTTTCGCTCAAAAAACAATCTAAATTGATTGTTTCCTGAAAGGCTTTTCATGTTAATAAAAGGCAATTTACTTTCCTCATCATTAAAGCCCTCAAAATGCTGCATCGCCTGTTCAAATGTTTCACCTTTGCGTTTGACACGTCTACGCGCTAGTCGCTTAATATTCGTATCAAATTGTTTACGCTTAAAATAAGCATATTCATTAACCTCTAAAGGTACGCTTTTAATTAATGTAATATGAGCATAATCAGTGAGTCGATCAAGCCACTTTCCTACATTAAGTTGTTCCAGTTGACTTTGTTCCTCAGCTAATAAGCGTAATTTGTCACCTAATGGAAATGCTTTATCTCCATATTTAGGAAATGAAATGGCAATCGCTGATTCATTTTTAGCGATTTTATTTTCTGCCAAGGCAATATGAATTTGCTGGTAAACCTTTTGCCAGATAAAGCCTAAGCTAATTTCCGTATCAGGTAGCAGAGTAATATCTAAGTAATATTTCATTTCTTAGCCTTTTTTCCAAAACCAAAAACACCTCCACGAATTAGGTTAGCAATCACATAATTCTTATTGTTATCGGTTAATTCTTTATCATTAACCCAATTAGCCATTAACGTATAAAGGTCATCTTTACTTTTTCTGTAAGCTTGTCCACGCTGAGTAACAGAACCATAAGGCTCAGCTGCAATAGGGAATTCAGCAGAATCATACCAATTATCAATCGTGCGTATTGCATTACCAATTTTCACATTATGCATGGCAGCACACTCACCCATTTTAAATAAGGTTTTACCTTTGTCATTCATGTTCATTTCTTCAGATGGAAATATATGCTGACCATTACCCAGCTTTACATAAGCATTGACTTTAATAAAAACAAAATCATTTTCTCCATTCAGTCCTTTTTGAATAATGTGAGCAAGTTTTTGTAACTCACTATTATCATTATTCGTCTCAAAATCTTTTAATGAGTAATCGTAGGCTTTAAATTCCAATGGTACTGTTTCTTCACCATTAAAAACATGAATCGTAATGTTTTCAGCCCCGACTCGGTTACGCCATAAAAAACGCCCATTAGCAATATTGTATGCATAGCGGTTGGCTAATTCCTTTAGTCCATTTTCATCTTTAAATAAAGCGACTTTTTCACTAATGCCTATTTCAAAACTAGGTTCATTACAGGCAAAAGGGTTACCTACATCGCCAATAACTCGGAGCGTATAGCTAATCTTTAAGGTATCTTTATTATGGGGTAAATTAGCATCGTCAGCACCTGAAGAAACGGGGTTTGGCTCAGATTTTTTTGCATCATCAATACCGTGTGCGCTTTGTGTAGAGCGATTAAATCGTGGGGTTATTTCAATACCTTTCCATTGCTTGTCTTCGTCACTTTTTTTAATGGAAATATCATCCCAATTCCCTGCATACATTAAAGCATCGGAAGTTTCTAATTTGCGTTCAAATGAAAGTAAGCTTGGTAATACTATATCTGTTGTTTTAGCCATGATGGACTCCTGATTAATGATTTTTAAAATGAATAAGCGTTATTGTTACTTATTGTTACTGTTGGTTTTTGTGCTTTATTTTGCTTGCATAAATACCAGTTTTCTTCGTAGTGGTAATGCCATAAGCAGTTAGTTAGCTCTTCTACTGTTTTTAAACGATGAATACTTTGCCATTCGCCAATACTATGAGCTGACTCAACAAAACAAACCTCTGTTTCATTGTCTCTCGTACTTTCTACTTCGGCATTTTTATACACTGGGGATATTGCTTTGTAGCCTGTCATAATAGGGACTAAATAGCCTGTTTCTGGTTTGACAATATATTCCCAGTCGGCTTTTGTTTCTTGGGTTGGCGAACAATAATTTTGCCACTGCTCTAAGATATTTTCGTTTGCCTTGTTTTTTTCTAGTGAATTAAAATAATCTTTTAATTCACTAGAAATGCTTTCTTGCTGATAAGGGATTTCTTGTAAATGTGTTTGCCACATTTCTATTAATTGCTGGTATTGCTGATCATCTACATGAGTTTTATGCAGTTTTTTAAAATGCTTATTAATTTGATCGGATTGAGGTCTTGCTTTTTGTTTGAGTGCAATAAAATCAAGCCATGCGTCTAATAATTCAGCGTCCTTATTTTTTTCTTGTCTAGCAATATAATGTTTTTCCAAATAACTGGAACGGTCTTGCAATACAAAGCCGGGTAACAGCTTACGCTTGATTTTACTAATATTATTATTCTGTGGCGTATGGATTTCTATCTCTTTAATATTAAGAATTGTCCCACCTGCCAAGCGTTGCAATAAACAGTTTTTTGCTAACCAGTTGATAAAATTTTCTTTCCGATTGCCTATATTGCCTTCATAAGCAATCAGCAATGAAACCGTCATATTCATTTTCCCCTCTTCAATGACAGGTGGCGTATTTGCCTTGTCATGTGAAGCTAAATAAGGTGGGTTGCGACTTTGGGTAAATTCAACATCATAAGAAGGGCGATATGTATGTACATGGTGCTCGTGCGAAATAACAGCACAACCTGCTAATGTAATATCGTCAAAAAGCTCTGTTTTTGCCAGTTTTCTAGCAAGATTATGAGTAAACCCTAAAAAATGGGTAATCGCAGGAAAGCCCCAAGTAAAACCCGCAATGGCATTTGCATTTTGTACTTTAATTCGATTTATTAAAATAAACTGGCTCATACCTTATCCTTTTGTTGGCTGTATTTAGCGTCTGCCTTTATGGCTTCAGTATCTTCTCTTAACGGTGCTACAAAGATTTTCTTCCATAACTTTGTATGCTCTGCTTGTGGGGTAAACTGTTTATCTTTCCCTGCTAGCTTTTGGTTAAGCCATCGAGCAAAATCATGACTAACCACGCGTTGCCAGTCGGTTGCTTCTCGTTTATTTTGAAAGTCTTTATCATCTCGATAAGGATCAAGAAAATATTGGTGTTCTACTTTCAGTTTAATGTCTTTGCTACTCGACCAACCTGCGGGCATTGTTTGTAGACTGCTGGTATAAAATAAGACTTCATCAATAATACTGTTTACCCAACGCTCTAAATGCTCATATCGTTTCGGGTCTTTAATGCTTAAACCAATATGCTCAAAACGTAGCAAAAACTCACGTAGGTAGTTAATATCTTCGGTAATATGACTATTACCAAAATAATCAAACAATGATTGTTTATAAATGGGGGCTTTAAGTTGGCTTTGCCATGTCGGTGGTTGAGTTGAGAATAAACGAATATACCCCCCTCGCTTCCCATTTAAAACTGAGACATTTTGTGGTTGACTAGATACGGGGGATATTTTTGCAACACTTATGAACTGTTGATAAACATCTGGAGAGTATGAGTTATTAGTTTTATTTTTATTAAGGAGACTTTGTTTTTTTCTCGTTAATTTCTCAAAACAAGTATCAAATATTGCCTGTGATAATGTTGATGATTTTAAGATAGTTAATAAATGATACTCATTGTTTTTTATTGGAAAAAACACTTGTTTTGCTAAACTATCACTCGCGGGGGTAGGAGTTAATAATCTATGGAAATTCTGAATCCATAGAACAAGTTCTTCATTGCTGTCAGAAAAAACACTCAAAACCTCACTATTTCTAGTGATGAGTTCTTCACTGAGTAATTTCCCATTATGCTCTAGCATCAAAAACTTAACGTTTTTTGATAGTTTAGCATCAGGATAAGAGCCATCTATTTTTTTTGTTAATAAACTACTAGTTGATAGATACGATTTCTTGAAAATCTCACTGTTATCAAGAAAAGAAGTTGCCATACTCTGTGAATGTGTCAATTTAGCAATATGTGTAGCAGGAAAAACCTCGTTACCCAGTACAATTGCACGACATATCCAAATATTATAAAAACAATGTTTTTTGGTTATAAAAACAACCTCAGCAGAGCAATCTTTAATCCATCCATTATTAACAAATTTTAAATAATATTCTTCTAACTTATCCTTGTTATTTGATGTTATTTTTATTTTATTAATTTTTATAAGATCTTTTTTTAGGATCGTCAAATCATCTTCTTGGCCCTTTGCATCATTTAGTTTTAAATGAAAAAAATTTGATAACAAAAACTGCAAATATTCTTCTTTTTTATTCTCATCACCTAATTTATCCAGATAATCTTTAATCACTTCTTTCCAACAGTCAAACTTCCTAACTTCTTCACTCATCCTTATCTCCTATTTCTTGATACAAGCCCAAATTTTCATGGTAACTGTATTGCTCTATTTTATTTTCATCATATTCAATTAAACGTACTTCACCAAAACGATGACTAATTTCTAATATGTCATTCATTTCAATATCAGAGTCATTAGCCAATTCTGAATAAACTGTTTTAGCACTTAAATCAAACCAAAAACAATTACCTTTCTCATGTTCAATTGAAATATTATCGTTAATTTCTATACCACTTAAATCGCCTAACTTTGGTGGAAATACAGCTTCATTTTTCCATTGCCAATAGATTGGACTGTTTTCATTACTGAGACACAGATAATAGGCTTCATCTTTTTTTGAATTTCTAAACCGCTGTTGCCCTTGCATTTCACCACACCAATGCGGATGGTTCTTCCACCAAAGTTTTGCACCGCTATTATCTGAAAATAATTGAATCATGAGTGCCTCATGTTCTAATTCAATTAGATTTAAATATTCACCTTTATCATTTTTTTGAGAATCACCTTCTGGCATAGTTATTCTTTGAATGGCATTAATCTCTTCGTATTGTTCAGGTTTTAAAACCTCATTCAAATCATGTGATTTAATAACTTTCAATTCACTGGACTCAAATCCTGGCTTTTCAAAACAAATTTCTTTAGCTAAAAGAGCCTTAAAATTTTTATTCAATAGCACAATATTCGGCTGTGTCGGAATATGCTTTCTATGTCTTAGCACACGCCCTGCTAGTTGAATAATTGAGCGCATAGAGCTGGGTTCAACAATTGCCCAGTCATAATCATGGTCGCGCCCGACTTCGGCCACTGGTGAAGCTAATACCACGAAAATATGATTTTTTTGTGAATGATTTTGTAACGTAACTTTTATTTCTTCCTGTTGCCAAATTTCATCAACCTTTTTACGATTTAAAATTCTATCGAGCTTATTTTCTAAATGGGAACGTATGGCTAATGGATAGCGGCTGTGATAAACGCAATAATGAATACAGGTATCATCAGGTACATTATTTTTTAACAGTTGTTTAGCAATTGCTACTAACGGGTTAATATTGGCCATCCGTACTAAGCCAATGGATATGTTTTTATCATCCTGAGACAGGTAGTGAATTTTGTGCAGTGCTATGATGTTGGTGTGTATCACTCTCGCCATACACTTTATATTACTTTCATTGTCCTCTTTTTCAACTGTGACAATGGCTCCTTTGCGTTGTGGTTTAGCATTTTTGTTTAAGTACTTAATTCGCTTTTTAACAAAGTTATCATGAGCTTTTTTAAAATCTGGGAATTCTTTGTATTGCCCTTCATTACAGCTATCCTCATCAAACCAAGCACAAGAAATTTCACTATTCCAATTGGCAATATTGGCTTTAGCATATTCACCCCAACCGGCATGATAAGCTTGAAATAAGGCATAAGCTAATGCGGGTGGCATGGTTGCTGTGGATAATAAAACCCGACTGCCTAGCATTCCTGCCCAATGAACTAACCGACATAGAGCGGGTAAATCTTCTAGTCCAAAATCATCGGGTTCATCTAAGACTAAATCAGAGCTTAATAAACGCAACATAGCAGGTATTTGTTTACCACCTTTTGTGCCTTCTGTTGCAGGTATTAAATGGTCAATAGTACTGACCAATACAGGCGCATAAATGAGTTTGTTTAATACCTCATTTTTCTTTGTCCACTCACTCAAGCTATGCTCATAAATATCGCCTGTGTAATCAACATATAAATCTTTGTCTAAAAATTCCTCTTGTGATTCACTGCCCGTTTCTTGTTGAGTCTCTTGATTTTTTATGTGCTCTTGCTTACTTTGCTCATTCTCAAATAATTGTTTGACTGCTGTACCGCCTACGGCAATAGCTAACTCTTCTTTAGTCAGTCCTAATTTTTCACGGTATTCTCTACCTGTTTGTAAAGTTAAGGTTCTTAACCCTAGCGCAACACTGAATCTAACGCGCCCCGTCTCACTCGCTAGTGCCACCATTATTTTGGCATTGGCAAGTGTTTTTCCCTTGCCTGTTGATGCCATGTTAATACCAAAAAAACCTTGTTCAACACTGGCTTTACTCAGTTCTTTAGCACATTTTCTTGCATCATCTTGCCAGCCAAAACCTTCTTTATATCGCCTATCTACAGAGCCTGAAAGAAAATCATTATTCCCTAACGAGCGAAGACTAGCATTAAATTTAGGCAGTGCTTTGGCTATTTTTTGGGCATGATGAGCAACACCGACAAGGTGTTCATCAAGTTGCTGTTTTAACGCTTTAGTTTTCCTATCTGTATTGGCATAAACCTTATAATTTGGATTCCGCCATTCATTGGTTACTTCTTCTTGTGAAGAATAGAAATGATCAGCCAAGGTTAAACAAAGGCGTGAAAGGTGGGTTGTGAAAAGCTGTTCATCAATCCAGTTGTTGTCTTGTTGCAACCATAATTGTAGTTTCACTCTGGCTTCGGAGGCAACCATGCAAGCCTTAGAACGCCACTGCATACTTTCTACAGGTAATTGTTTAAACGTCCAGTTTTGCTTTATTAGCTCGTTTTGATTTTCATCTTTGTTATTACAATTAGGTGAATTCCAATTAGCATCAAAATCAGTTGGTTTACCACTAAACCACTGGGTAACATCTTTTAAATTTGGAGGTGAATTTTCTTTCCATGTTGGATAAAGCGGCAATTTGTGATGAGTGAGAATAAGCCATCCCACTAATTTTGCGAATGGGGGTAGATCATCAATTGGATGGTTATCCGACACGTTGCCATCTACCCCATCTTTAAAACATTCAGGAAGCCCATCACGCTCAACCTGAGTTAATGCATCCAACCATTGTTCATCCGTTTTATCATCGCCTACAAATGCTTGAAACAACCTTAGAGAAACCCATTCATGACGGTATGGTTCGTAATTTTTTGCATCCTTATCTTTTTGAGGCTGTAACTTGTTTTGAAATAGAAGATTAGCTTTCCCAAAATCATGAAATAAGCCAGAAATAGCTGCTGCATATTGAATCACATTAATGGTTTGAAATTGGTTTCCATCCATATATTGGCTTATTTCCTTCTGGGTATAATTTACTGCCACATACCCTTGGTTATTAAACTCACTTTTCCTACCCACCACCCACAAAAACTGACTGCGACTACGCGATCTAATCCAATGACAAGAAACCGCTGTATTTTTGGTGGCTGATTTTCTTAATAACTTTTTAACGGCATCTAAACCTTGTTCTGTGATCACGGTTTGCCATGTGTTACTGCCGATTCTATTGGCGAAGGCATCTAACACTCGGCGGCTGCGATTCAGTGCTTTCTTTTCGCATTGTGATACGAAGGTGACCATCATAGTTGGTTTGCCTCAGCACAGATCTGTTTAACGCTATCAAACATAAAGTCGAGAGCTTTGTGTTTGGTGAAATTTTGCAGGCATTGTTGGCGAAATTCTTGTTCTGTTGCGCCTTCTTTGGCGCAGATAAATGCCCATGGCAGTATGAGAGTGTCTTTGATTAAATCAGCCACGTCAAATACCAGTGCGCCACGTCTGGTTTTGCCATGCATGACGGCAAAGCCGTGTGGAATGCCTAATACCCATAATGTGGTGGCGGCAAGACCATAGGCTAGATAGTTACCATGATTGAGAAAGGCGTTCGCATCATCTGTTGTATCTCGTTGGCGTGTGAAATCTGTTGTTTTGGTATTGCTTGCGGCTATGCGATATAGGTTTTTGGTGAGTGCCATTTCATCCGTGAGTAGTTTGTTCACGGTGGTGGCTTGTTCTATTTTGGCTGAAAACTGCACCAATAACTCTGTGTCAGGCTGAAATCCTTCTGTGTGTAGATCTTTGTCTTTGCCCCATACGGATTGCATATAGTCAATTCGCCATAACTGAAATTGTTTGGCTACTTTAAGGCGTTTTTCTTCTTCAAACCAGAATGACATCCATGCTTGTATGTATTCTGTTGGGCGATATTCACTTTGTGGGGATAGCCATTCTATTTCATTGGCGGCGATTAATGGTGTGCCGCCGCTGCCACTAAAGCCAATGAGTACACCCGCTTGGGCTAACATTCTGACAGCGGCTTGGGTTATTGATGTTCCTGTTCCTAATAAAATACAGGTGGTGTTAGCAATAGGAATGTTCCAATATTGCTTTTCGGTATCAGCTTCAGTGAGGTATAGCACTCTGCCATCTTTTTGCATAACGCGGCATTTATCTAAATAATAAATGTTGGCACGTTTTGAATGCAAGATTGCTTTTAAATCTGTAAGTTGTTCCATTACTTACCTTTATATTCATTAATAACTTTATGCTATTACAACATAAGCCAAGCTCAATAGTTGACCTACCCCTTGAAATATTTTTCAACGATGGTTATTAAGTAGTGTTTCTGCTAGGTTTTTTATGCTTTGACGTAGTGACGCTGGTGATTTGACGATTACTTTATCAGAATATCTCATAATGTCTGCCAGGAGTTCCTCCTGATTTTTATAAGGGATTTGTAATTCTAGGATGTCGTTTTCTAACCATCGGCTTTGTTGGTTTGGATGCCATGTTTCCTTGGCAATCCAAAATGATACGGGGGGCTGGAAATGTAATATAGCTGTTTGGTGAGCTTGTCCTGAAAAGATGCCATATGAACTTTGTGTTACTTTATCTATTTCATTTGGGGCTATTATTTCTGCTGCTTGGTGACGTTGTTTGACTCTGCTCATTCCATCGATAGAAAATGTCCGTTGCGCCTGTCTATAGTGGCAATAACAATCTAGATACCAGTTATCTTTATAATGAACTAGTCGTTGTGGTGAAATTATTCGTGTGGTTTTTTGTTGCGTTTTCCGGTTGATAAAATCAATTTCAAGTTGACGTTCTGCGAGCGTCGCTTTGGCAATTTCTTTGAAAATAGTTTTGTTAAAATCACGCTGAAAAACACTGATTAATCTTAATTTGTCGCCAATGTTTTTATCAAGATCTATTTTTGTAGAGAGTAGTAATTTAATACGATCTTTTGCAATTGAGAGTTGTTCTGAAACTAAACCTGCATCAATGTTTTCCAATAATTGTTCGAGTACTAATAGGGAGTATAGCTCTTGCTCATTAAACCATAAGCCAGGTAATTCAAAGCTTTTATTATCTTGATAATACCAGCCATGATTTTCACTATCATATTCTAGTGGAGCACCATATTCATTTCTTAACGCGGTGATTTGTCTTTTTAATGTGGAATCAGAGTATTCCAGTTTTTCTAATAATTCTGCTTTGCTAATACGTCTGCCACGGGCTTGTTTGAAGATCCGGTGTAGTTGATATAATTTATCTCGCTTGTCCATGCACTTCTCCTCATTTTATCCCAACAAATCAAACACCTTTTGCTTATGTGTATAAGGACATTTAAAGCTTAAATAATAGGCTGTTAATTGTAGGTCTTCCTTATCATCACTGTTTCCATGCAGGCGGTCACCAACAACGGGAAAACCTAAGCTCGCACTATGTCGTCTAATTTGATGCTTTCTTCCTGTATCAATCGTCACTTCAAGCAGTGACCAATCTTTAGCATCATCATATTTTAAGAGTGAAAAATAACTCACCGCAGATCGCTCATCGATATCTAAATCAACTTTTATAGGGTTCTGACTAGTTGCGATTTCATCAAACTTACCATGCACCCATATTTGATAATGTTTTTCTACTTGCCTTTCTTGGAATAATTTAGACAACGCTGCTGCGGCATTTTTCTCATGAGCAATAATAATAATTCCGTTTGCAGCACGATCTAAACGATGAACAACAAAACTAACCCGCTGCGGTTTCAAGTGTTGTTCAGCCACCGAGTAATCGTGCAATGATCACCCCACTTCGAACCTTGAGATAATAATCCATACGGTTTATTCCACACACTATAGCGACCTTCATCTGCCAATAATGTAGGTTCTTCTGGCACCTTTTCTAAAACAGTTTGATCATAATAAATATGTACCGTTTCACCTTGTCGAAGTGACTTTTTTGCTCGACGTAAACGCTGTGTTTTTTTGCCTTTTGTCACCCACACTGCGCCCTTTTGCATAATTAACTTAATTTTTTGCTTTGATAGCCCTGTTTCTCTAGCGAGCAGATCAACAGCAATAAGCTCATTACTAGTCACTTCAATGTGTTTTTCGAACCGTGATGGCATATCAGGCATTTTATGATTCTCTGCTTTGGCGTAAAATGGTGTTTTTATTTAGGAGTTGGGTATGTTTATACAATATCTACAGCATATTTTCCTGTTTTTTGTTTTATTTTCCCTCAATAATGCATCATTTGCAGATGTTTATAAGTGGGTAGAGCTGAAGGAAATACACATTACAGCCAACAAGCACCTCGAAACCAACCAGCCGATCTTATAGTAGCACCGCCACCACCTGCTCGTTCTGCTGTTGATGCTCAAAAAGAAATAGATACACTAATTGAAAAACAAGATGGTACTTTTGACGCCAAACAAGAAGAACGACGTTTAGAAAAAGAAGCGACGGCTGAAAAACAACAGCAGGAAGAGTATTGTCGTATTAATAAACATAACTTAGAGCAATACCAGAATAATCCAGGTAGGCGAATGATAGATCAAGATGGCAATGTGGTTGCACCCAATGAAGAACAACGTCTTCAAAAAATTGCTGACATAAAAAAACGACTTGCTGAACATTGCCAATAATTTTAGGAATTAGCCTATGCCTTATTTAAATATTGTTACTAACCAAACAATTTCAGATGAATCCGCTTTATTAAAAGCAGCGAGTCAAGCAGTGTCTAAGGCTTCTGGCAAGCCAGAGAACTATGTAATGGTTGCTGTTGAAGCCAAAGCAAGTATGTTGATGGGGGGAAGTGACGCCCCTACTGCATTTTTAGATTATCGAGCTTTAGGTCTGCCCAGTGATCGTAGTGCTTTTTCTGATGCATTATGTAGTTTAATTACAGAACAACTCGATATTGCTGGTGATCGTATCTATATCAGCATGACTGATTCAGAACGACAAAATTGGGGCTGGAACCACAGCACATTTTAAAACATACACTCTATACTCATGACACTTCACTCTGAATCACGCAGATTGAAGTATCATGGGTATAAAAAAGAACAACAACAGGACACCCGTTAAATATGCGCGCTTCACAAATTCTTATTGCAACATTAAAAGAAACCCCTGCTGATGCAGAAATCGTTAGCCATCAACTTATGCTTCGTGCTGGTCTAGTTCGTCGCCTTGCATCAGGTCTTTATAGTTGGTTGCCCATGGGCTTGAGAGTGTTACGAAAAGTTGAAGCCATTGTGCGAGAAGAAATGGCAACAGCCGGAGCTCAAGAGTTATTGATGCCAACCATTCAACCTGCGGGTCTATGGCGCGAAAGTAAACGTTGGGAAAAGTATGGTCCCGAACTGCTTCGAGTGACAGATCGTCATAATAATGAGTTTTGTTATGGACCCACACATGAAGAAGTCATTACTGATATTGTTCGTCAAGAAATCCGTAGTTACAAACAATTGCCGATCACTTTCTATCAAATTCAAACAAAATTTCGTGATGAAATCCGTCCTCGTTTTGGCGTGATGCGTTCACGTGAATTTATTATGAAAGATGCGTATTCATTTCATATTGACCAAGCATCATTACAACAAACTTATGATGATATGTTTGCTGCTTATAATCGAATCTTTGATCGTATGGGTTTGAATTTCCGCCCAGTTCAAGCAGATACAGGCAGTATTGGTGGTGAAGTTTCACATGAGTTTCATGTACTTGCTAGTTCAGGTGAAGATGCTATCGCGTTTAGTGATGGCAGTGATTATGCTGCAAATATTGAATTGGCAGAAGCTATTGCACCAGCCGGTGTTCGTCCAGTATCTAGCGAAACAATGACATGTGTTGATACGCCGAAACAACATACTATCGAACAAATTACTGCGTTCCTTAATGTGCCAGCCGAGCAGTGTGTAAAAACATTATTAGTTGAAGGAAGTGAAGAAGGCTCGGTTGTTGCCTTAGTACTGCGTGGCGATCATGAATTAAATGAAATTAAAGCAGAAAAACTGTCTGTTGTGGCTGAACCTTTGACCTTTGTAACGCCTGAACAAGTACTTGCTGCCTGTGGTGCAAATATTGGTTCTATTGGCCCGGTTGGCTTAACCATTCCTGTTATTGTTGATCGTGCAGCTGCTCATCTTGCTGATTTTGTCTGTGGTGCTAATGAAGATGAAAAACACTTAACCGGCGTGAACTGGGTTCGTGATTTACCTGAAGCAGACACTGCTGACTTACGAAATGTGGTTGCAGGTGATGCAAGCCCTGATGGTCAAGGTACGCTTGATATTGCTCGAGGCATTGAAGTCGGTCATATTTTCCAGCTAGGTGACAATTACAGTAAGAAATTGAATGCTAATGTATTAGCGGATACTGGAAAATCTCAAATATTGACCATGGGTTGTTATGGTATTGGGGTGACTCGTGTCGTCGCTGCGGCAATTGAGCAACATCATGATGATCGGGGTATTATTTGGCCAATGGCTCTAGCACCATTCCAAGTTGTTCTTGTACCGATTAATGCCCACAAATCAATCCGTGTTCGTGAAGCTGCAGATGCTATCTATAAAGAATTAACAGAAGCAGGGTTTGATATTTTATTAGATGACCGTGGTTTACGACCTGGTGTTGCATTTGCCGATATGGAGTTGATAGGTATTCCACATCGCTTAATGTTAGGTGAACGTGGTTTAGATAAAGACATGATCGAATATAAGAACCGTGCAACAGGTGATTCAGATGAGTTTGCAATTGCAGATGTTATTGTCGAACTACGCTCACGCATGAGCGAAAAGTAAAAGGATCTAAATACACGCAATGACCGTAATTACTGAAAAAGACTTTATTGATAGCATCGCTGATGCCTTGCAGTTTATTGCTTGTTATCACCCAAAAGACTTTATTCAAGCTATGGCGACGGCTTATGAAAAAGAGCAATCACCTGCGGCCAAAGATGCAATTGCTCAAATTTTAGTTAATTCACGAATGTGTGCCGAAGATAAACGTCCTATTTGCCAAGACACCGGTATTGTTAATGTGTTTATCAAAGTGGGCATGGACATACAGTGGCAAACAAGCCTAAGTCTAGATGACATGGTCAATGAAGGTGTTCGTCGCGCCTATCGTCATCCTGATAATGTTTTACGCGCCTCAATTGTCAGTGATCCACTCGGTAGCCGTACCAATACGAAAGACAATACACCTGCGGTGATTCATACTGATATCGTTTTAGGTGATAAAGTTGAAATTCATATTGCCGCCAAAGGTGGTGGTAGTGAAAATAAAGCTAAATTTACCGTTTTAAACCCAAATGATAGTTTAGTTGATTGGGTATTAGAAACAGTGCCTAAAATGGGTGCAGGCTGGTGTCCACCGGGTATTATTGGTTTAGGTGTTGGCGGTACTGCTGAGAAAGCGATGCTGATGGCAAAAGAGTCTTTAATGGAGTCTATTGATATTCAAGACTTAATTGAACGTGGTGCAAAAACAACTGCTGAAAAATTGCGTATTGAATTATTTGAGAAGATTAATCAACTGGGCATTGGTGCTCAAGGCTTAGGTGGCCTAACTACTGTTCTTGACGTTAAGATTAGTGAATACCCAACTCATGCAGCCTCACTACCTGTTGCTATGATTCCAAACTGTGCCGCAACTCGTCATACTCACTTTATACTTGATGGTAGTGGCCCAGCACAGTTTGAACCGCCATCAACATCAGACTGGCCCGAGATAACATGGCAAGCAGCAGAAAATACCCGCCATGTTAATTTGGATACGTTAAGTCAAGCAGATATTGAGCAATGGCAACCAGGTGAAACCCTATTGTTGTCTGGACATTTGTTAACAGGTCGTGACGCCGCTCATAAGAAAATTGCTGATCTTTTTGCTAAAGGTGAAAGCTTACCTAAAGGCCTAGACTTTAATAATCGTTTTATCTATTACGTTGGCCCTGTTGATCCCGTTAAAAATGAAATAGTCGGTCCAGCAGGTCCAACCACAGCAACGCGTATGGATAAATTTACTGAAATGATGTTAGCTGACACAGGCTTACTTGGCATGATAGGTAAAGCTGAACGTGGCCCTTCAGCGATTCAATCAATCAAAGATCACAAGTCTATCTATCTAATGGCCGTTGGCGGTGCTGCTTATCTCGTTTCTAAAGCAATAAAATCATCACGTATTGTGGCTTTTGAAGAAATGGGCATGGAAGCGGTTCGAGAGTTTTACGTAGAAAACATGCCTGTTACCGTTGCTGTTGATAGTCGGGGACAATCTGTTCATGAAACCGGCCCGAAAGAATGGAAGCAAAAGATTGCTGATATTTCTATTAATAGAAAACAATAAGTACAACTAAAATGCTAAAAGTCATTTTAACTCTCATTGTACTCATCCCCTTAAGCTGTTTTTCAGCAAACAGTATTAAACAATCAGAGAATAATGGTGTTGTAGAATTCTCAAATTCTTCTACAAAAAAGAGTACTCAGAAAACGATTATTTATAAATCAGAATCAAACAATACGATTAGTTTTTCAGACCAAAGACCTAGTAATATTGCCTATGAAGTACTCAGATTTGATTGTTTTGCCTGTAATCCTCATTCTAGTATTAATTGGAATACCGTCAAGCTTAATCTAACAGCCTTCACTAATACCGTGAATCATGTTGCTAAGAACAATCATGTCGATCCCGCTTTAGTTCGAGCACTTATTCATGCTGAATCAGCATTTAATTCACAGGCGACATCTCATGCAGGCGCTCAAGGATTAATGCAGTTAATGCCTGCTACAGCTAAAGAATTAGGGGTTAAAAATGCTTTAAACCCTGAGCAAAATATAAAAGGTGGTGTTAAATATTTAGCCCAATTACTGCAACAGTTTAAAGGTGACATTCGTTTAGCCACGGCCGCTTACAATGCCGGTCCAAATGCTGTAAAAAAATACAATGGCATCCCTCCGTACAAAGAAACTCAGGTTTATGTTGAGCGAGTAGCGATACTTCACAGCCGCTATCAAAAAGCCATTTAACACTGATGAAAAGTATAAAAAACTATCTTAATGATAATCAAAAACTAATTCATTCAACCATGAAAAAAGTGGAGTCTCATGTACAGAGAGAAGTAGAAATCTGGATCCACAATACGGTGCTATTAGAAGGACATGACGTTCCATTCAAATACAAACGTAAAAAGAAATATCGCTCTCTCAAAGGGGCGCGTGTTGATCTTATTTATTACCCAAGTACAGAGCAAGTTGCAGGGATAGACTTTGAAGTTATGAACGTTGTCAAAATCAATATCTCATAATGGAAAAGGTCAATCACGATATATTATGCCCATGCAAGAGTAGTAAACCTTACCAAGCCTGTTGCCAGCCCCTACATAATGGCGATGTTACTGCTAACAGTGCTGAACAATTAATGTGCTCTCGTTATAGTGCTTTTGTTCTAAAAAACATCCCATATCTAATTGCCACACTTCATCCAAATCAACGCGAAAATGATGATGAACTCATACTTAAAAAGACAATGGATGAAACCCAGTGGCTTGGACTAAAAATAATTAAACACAGACAAAAAGGAAATACTGCAACTGTTGAATTTATTGCTTTTCATCAAGGAAAATCAGCTATTGATCAATTGCATGAGAAATCTAATTTCACCTTAGAAAACAAACTCTGGTTTTATATTGATGGTGAGATCTTACCTAGCATAAAACAAAGTCGAAATGAGTTGTGTTTTTGTAGCAGTGGCAAGAAAATAAAAAAATGTCACATTAGTTAGTTGGCTATCTAATAGCCAGAGTTCAGCTTAACTAACCTGAGTTCTGGATAAGAATAGTCAGCAATATTATAATTTACAATGACTTGTGAACAGTCTCAGCTCAAAACAAATAAAATAACCATGAATCAAATGACCAGTACTTTTATTTTAGTGGATATCAAGGCAGGTTTACGCAGCAATAGCGAGCTACTGGAAGTAAATCTAACGCGGAGAGCCGCTAAAATAAAGGTGCTGGATGGCTATACTTATCCAGAACTCAGCTTAACTATTACCATGCTGTGTTTGCCACGCTTTAGCTAAACGCTCTGCTTCTTGGAGTTCAGACTTAGTCATTTTTGAAGCGCCAGCCTCTTTGTTATGATTAATATCTTTGGCTCCATTACTTTCAGCAAGTAACCACCACATATAGGCTTTCACATAATCTTGCTCTAGATCATCACCTTGATAGTACATATTACCAAGACTATATTGAGCATCAGCATAGCCTTTTGAAGCTGCTGATTGTAACCATTTAAATGATTCTAACAAGTCTAAATCAACACCTTGACCCAACTTATACATAATGGCAAGATTAAACTCAGCGGCATCATAACCTTGTTCTGCAGCCTTTTTAAACCACTTAACCGCTTCTATATAATCACTGGCCACACCTTGACCATTAAGATATAAGAAACCTAGTGTATTCTGAGCAATCACATTACCTTGTGATGCTGCTTTTTTACATTTGATGACATAGTCATGTTTGGAGATCTGTTCTTTCTGGCTCACGCAATTTCCTCGATAAGTTGTGATTTTGATTATCTCATATCTAATAAATGAATAACTTTAAATATATACCCATGATAAATGAAGATGCATGTTTCAGAGTGCTTTATGCTGCGTTATTGATTTTGGCTAAGGGAATACAATCAAAGCCTTGCCTAAGTCGTTTTTAAATCCCACTGAATCAATGTTGTCGAGATAACCTTTATATCTATTTTACAAAAAAAAAGGGTATATCTACATTGTAAATATACCCTCAGTTCATTCACAGAATTCTATGCTAACAGTGCATGAATCTCTTCTAATTCTACTAAAAGTTCATGAATCATTTTCTTTTTATTTGATTCTGTACTTTCAGGTTTATTTTCATTTTCTAATCGTAAACGAGCACCACCAATAGTGAAGCCTTGTTCATATAGTAATTCACGAATTTCACGAATTAATACAACATCATGACGCTGATAATAACGACGATTCCCGCGACGTTTTACTGGCTCTAGTTGTGGAAATTCTTGTTCCCAGTAACGTAGCACATGAGGTTTAACACCGCATAACTCACTTACTTCACCAATGGTAAAGTAACGTTTTCCAGGAATAACAGGTAATTCATTGTTATTACTCGCTTCTAGCATAGCTATCTACTCTGGCTTTTAGTTTTTGTCCGGGACGGAAAGTCACTACTCGACGTGCTGAGATAGGGATCTCTTCGCCAGTTTTTGGGTTTCTTCCTGGTCGTTCACTTTTATCGCGTAATTCAAAATTGCCAAAACCTGACAATTTAACATGTGAACCACTTTCTAATGCACCACGAATTTCTTCAAAAAACATTTCTACCAGTTCTTTGGCTTCACGTTTATTAAATCCCAACTCGTCGTAAAGTTGCTCAGTCATATCGGCTTTAGTTAATGCCATGTGTACCTCTATAAAATCTTTTTATCATGTTAGTTTATGAGTAAATCTTATGATCTAATCAAAGCACCAACTTCTTGTTCTAATCTGTCTGCTATCAATTGCATCAAGGCATCAACTTCTTCATCTGTTAATGTTCGTTCAGCATGTTGAAGATTAAATGCAACGGCAATACTCTTCTTACCATCCTCGACACCGTCTCCACTATAGACGTCAAACAACTGAATTTCTTTAAGAATATCAGATTTCACCCCATTCAAGCAATGCTCAATTTCCCCTGCTGTTGTATGGCTATCTACAACCAAGGCAAGATCACGTCGATTTGCAGGGAATTTTGACAAAGGTTCGAATGATGGTACCTGTGCATTTAAGACCTGTACTAACGCAAGTTCAAATACATACACTCGAACATTTAAATCAAGTGGCTTATTCAATCTAGGGTGTAATGCACCAATCCAACCAATGGCTTCCTCACCTTTATAGATCCTTGCTGTTTGTCCCGGATGCAACGCAGGATGCTCCTCTGCGACAAAACGAATAGTCGTGTCCGCACCTAAATCTAATAATGCTTCCACATCAGCTTTTACATCGAAAAAATCAACTGGGCGTTGTTTTTCAGACCATTGTTCCGCATAACGACTACCACAAACCACACCACCAATCTGACGATGTTGTTCAACATTATCTTGGGTGCCACGAAAACTACGACCGACTTCAAACAAACGAATTCTATCGTGTTGTCGGTTCAAGTTATGAACCATTGCTTGAATCAAACCCGGCCATAATGATGTTCGCATCACCGATAAATCAGCAGAAATAGGATTCGCTAAAGCAATCGCTTGTTCGCCTTCAACGGCTAAATGTTTCTGGATTTCAGGATCAACAAAACTATAAGTGATAGCTTCTTGATAGCCTCGATCGACTAATAATGACTGTAATCTGTGTGTTGCTAAGGTATGCTCAGAAATATCTGTCGTTAATACCGTTCCTTGAGGACGTGTTTCAGGCAGTTTGTCATATCCATATAAACGGCCCAATTCTTCAATCAAATCAACTTCAATCGCTAAATCAAAACGAAAACTCGGTATCGTTACTTGCCAGCTATCATCTTCGGCCACAAGGCTTAATCCTAACCGTGTTAATTGATCTTCAACTTGTGCAGCATCAATCGCAATACCTAATACGCGTTTAATACGACTCGCACGTAAGGTAATGACTTTTTCTTGTGGTAAGTTTTCTTTTGATACAGATTCACTTATAGGGCCAACTTCACCACCGACTATATCTAACAGTAACGCTGTAGCACGTTCAATTGCCACTTGTGGTAGTTCAGGGTCAACACCACGTTCAAAACGGTGCGATGAATCAGTATGCAAGCCATAGACACGTGCTCGCCCCGCAATAACAAGCGGGTTAAAGTGTGCGGCTTCTAGAAATAAGTGTTTTGTATCATCAGTAACACTTGATGCTTCGCCGCCCATAATTCCAGCCAAGGCTAAAGCAGATGAGTCATCAGCAATAACAAGCGAGTTATCATTAACAGTGATTTCTTGCCCATCTAATAATGTGAGTGTTTCAGCTTCATTGGCAAAACGAACCGTTACGCCACCTTCTAACTTATCTAAGTCAAAGGCATGCATTGGTTGCCCCAGTTCAAGCATCACGTAATTAGTCACATCTACAACAGGACCTAAACTACGCACACCACTACGGCGCAGTTTTTCTTGCATCCATAACGGTGTTTTAGCTTTTACATTCACATTTTCAATCACGCGACCAATATATCGAGGACAATCAGTTAAAGCATCAACAGTAATATTAAGTACTTTTGTTGATTTCTCAGTAATAGTTTCTTGTGGCCATTGGGTTAAATCACAACCAGTCAATACACCCACTTCACGTGCAATACCGGCAATACCTAGGCAATCACTACGGTTCGGTGTTAAATCAACATCAATAGAGACATCATCAAGATCTAAATAGTCTCTAAGATCGGTTCCAATAGGTGCGTCATCCGCTAATTCCATCAAGCCATTAGCATTGTCGACTAAGCCAATCTCACTAGCACCACACAACATACCGAAAGATTCGACACCGCGTAGTTTAGCTTTTTTGATTTTGAAATTACCGGGTAATACTGAACCTACCACCGCAACAGGGATCTTTAGATCTTGGCGAACATTCGCAGCACCACAGACAATGGATAACAATTCATCACCAGCAACATCTACTTTACAGCAGCGTAATTTATCTGCATCTGGATGAGGTTCAACAGAAACAACTTGCCCTACCACCACACCCGTAAAGTCACCTGCAACAGGTTCAATCGCATCTACTTCTAAGCCAGCTTGAGTAAGCATTGCTGAAAGCGTGTCTGAATCAATGTCAGGATTAACCCACTCACGTAACCATTTTTCACTAAATTTCATTTGATGAGCTTCCTAGTTAAATTGGCGTAAAAATTTAAGGTCATTGTCAAAGAAAAGACGTAAATCATTTACTCCGTAGCGCAACATTGCTAAACGCTCAACGCCCATACCAAAAGCAAGACCTAGATATTTTTCACTATCAATATCAACATGCTCGAACACTTTAGGATGAACCATGCCACAACCTAATACTTCTAGCCAACCGGTATGACTACATACACGACAGCCTTTTCCATCACACATTACACATTCAATATCAGCTTCTGCTGAAGGCTCAGTGAACGGAAAATAAGAAGGTCTAAAGCGTACATTAAGATCATCTTTCTCGAAAAAGGCGCGTAAGAAATCAGCCAAAATACCTTTCAAATCAGTAAAACTGATATTCTCATCAACCATTAACCCTTCAACTTGATGAAACATCGGTGTATGCGTGATATCTGAATCACAACGGTATACACGACCGGGAGCAATAACACGTAAAGGGGGTTCTTGCTTTTCCATCACGCGAACTTGTACAGGTGATGTATGTGTACGCAATAAGGTTTCAGCATTAAAATAAAACGTATCGTGCATTGCTCGTGCAGGATGGTGTTCAGGAATATTTAAAGCAGTAAAATTATGTGTACTATCTTCAATCTCTGGACCTTCAGCCACTTGAAAACCAATTGATTGGAAATATTGTTCAATGCGCTGCAAAGTACGTGTAACAGGGTGTAATCCGCCTGTTTGTTCACCACGACCAGGAAGTGACACATCAACTGTCTCAGCCTTGAGTGCTTCGTTCATGGCTTGTTCAGCTAATAATTTTGAACGCACTTCAATTAAGCCTACTACTTCTTGCTTAGCTAAATTAACAGACTTTCCGATAACAGGACGTTGTTCGACGCTAACATTACCGAGCTGTTTAAGGTAAGCCGTAATTTTGCCTTTCTTACCTAAATACTCAACTCGAACAAGATCTAACTCTGCATTTTTTTCCGAATTGGCAATGGCTTGTTTAGCAACTGCAACAATATCGTTCAATGCCTGTAACTGCGATTCCAGTTCAGCCATAATCTTTACCACCTAATAGGTTTATACATTTATGATTTCATTCTGCACTATGAAATCATAAATGTATTTCAGAAATAAAAAAGGGCCGTAATATACGGCCCCTTTCTTTAATCAACATAATGTTGGCTTACTCTGTACTCATGTTTCTTCAATTTTCAGGATTTCAAGGTGAAAATAAGAAGTCAGGACAAGGCGTAATGTGTAGATAATGGCTAGCCCTTATCAAACATTACAACGCTGAACTGGCTTTTTAGCTTTCATTTTGAAAACTGCAAATTGAGGTAGCATGGGTATCTATTTAGAGTAGCAACATTTAGTCAGCTAATGCAGCCTTTGCTTTTTCAGCAATAACCACAAATGCAGCTGAATCGTTCATTGCTAAATCAGCAAGCACTTTACGATCGATTTCGATTGACGCTTTTTTCAAGCCATCAATCATTTTGCTGTAAGACAATCCGCATTCACGCGCACCGGCATTAATACGTGCAATCCATAAAGCACGGAATGTACGTTTTTTCTGACGACGATCGCGGTAAGCATATTGACCTGCTTTTGTTACTGCTTGTACAGCAACACGATATACGTTCTTACGACGGCCAGAATAACCTTTGGCCTGTTTGATTACTTTCTTATGTCGCGCATGTGCGACTACACCACGTTTAACTCTTGGCATGAGGTAGCTCCTTAATTAGTGATTTGGCAACATTTTACGAACTGACATATGATCGGCTTTACAAACGATCAATGTAGAACGCAATTGGCGTTTCCGCTTAGTGCTTTTCTTAGTAAGGATGTGGCTTGTAAACGCTTGTGAGCGTTTAAATTTACCGCTACCGGTTTTTCTGAAGCGCTTTGCAGCACCTCTATGTGTTTTTAACTTTGGCATTATTTCGAACTCCGCATTCGTAAATTAATTTTATATATAATTTCCCAAGCCATTGGGAGTTACATTACTTTTTACTTGGGCCTAAAACCATAATCATTTGACGTCCTTCTTTCTTAGGGCGCTGTTCGACAACAGACAAGTCACTAAGATCTTTTGCTACTCGTTCGAGTAACTTCAATCCTAAGTCTTGATGTGCCATTTCGCGTCCACGGAATCTAAGACTAACTTTAGTTTTATTCCCCTCTTCAAGGAAACGTGTCAGGTTGCGTAGTTTTACCTGGTAATCCCCTTCTTCTGTGCCGGGTCTAAACTTGATCTCCTTGACCTGTATCTGTTTTTGCTTTTTCTTAGCAATTGCTTTCTGCTTATTAGTTTCAAACACATACTTACCGTAATCCATTATACGGCAAACTGGTGGTTTCGCTTGCGCTGAAATCTCCACCAAATCTAATTCCACTTCTTCGGATAACGCCATCGCTTTTGCCAGTGAAACAATTCCTAATTGTTCTCCATCAGCGCCAGTTAAGCGTACTTCTCTAGCTGTAATTTCTCTATTCAGCTTTTTATCATCAGTAGCGATATTTCTAATCCTCTAAAACAAGTCGACCGCGGAGAGCAACGTCTTCATTCAAGATAGTTGTGAAGTCATCAAGTGTCATTACACCTAAGTCTTCACCCTTGCGAGTACGTACTGCCACGGCGTTATCCTGCGCTTCACGATCCCCAACTACAACTAAATAGGGCACCCGGCGCAATGTGTGCTCGCGTATTTTAAAGCCTATCTTCTCATTTCTCAAGTCTATATCTGCTCTAAAGCCTTTATTTTGCAAATCTTTTGCAATTTCTTTGACATATTCAGACTGATTTTGACTAATTCCCATAACAACAACTTGGCGTGGAGCCAGCCAGGTTGGGAATGAACCCGCATATTCTTCGATCAAGATACCGATGAAACGTTCAAGTGAACCTAGGATTGCACGATGTAACATTACAGGCACTTGTTTACTACCATCATCAGCAACATATGCGGCATCTAAACGGCCAGGCATTGAGAAATCGACCTGAATCGTACCGCATTGCCAAACTCGACCTAAACAATCTTTTAGTGAGAATTCAATCTTAGGACCATAAAATGCACCTTCACCCGGTTGCAAGTCCCAATCCATACCTTTGTCATTTAATGCACGTTCTAAAGCATGTTCAGCTTTATCCCAAACATCGTCACTGCCTACTCGGTTTTCTGGACGCGTTGATAACTTAACGATGATTTCATTAAAACCAAAGTCAGCATAAACATCTTTTAACAGATCCATGAAAGTTGATACTTCTGACTGAATTTGATCTTCAGTACAGAAAATATGAGCATCATCTTGTGTGAAGCTACGTAAGCGCATCAAACCATGCAAGGTACCTGATGGTTCATGACGATGACATGAGCCGAACTCAGCCATACGTAATGGTAATTCACGGTAACTCTTCAAGCCTTGGTTAAAGATCTGGATATGACATGGGCAGTTCATCGGTTTAATCGCATAATCACGATTATCTGCATGCGTTGTGTAAATCATGTCACCAAATTTATCCCAGTGACCTGATTTTTCCCATAAAGAGCGATCGACGACTTGTGGCGTCCGCACTTCTTGATAATCATTCTTTTTTAATACATCACGAATGTAATTTTCTACTACTTGATAGATTCGCCATCCATTATCATGCCAAAACACCATACCTGACGCTTCTTCTTGAAGATGGAATAGGTTTAAGTGTTTAGCAATTTTACGGTGATCTCGCTTTTCAGCTTCTTCTAAACGAAAAAGGTATTGTTTTAATGCTTTTTTATCTGCCCAAGCCGTACCGTAAATACGTTGTAACATTTCATTATCTGAATTACCGCGCCAATATGCACCCGCTAATTTCATTAATTTGAATGATTTTAACTTGCCGGTGCTTGGCACATGGGGACCACGACATAAATCAATGAAGTCTCCTTGTCCATATAAAGAGAGTGTTTGACCTGTTGGAATATCCTCTAAAATCTCAGCTTTATAGGTTTCCCCCATTGAACGGAACTTTTCGATTCCTGCTTCACGTGAAATTTCTTCACGGATAATGGGTAAATCTTGTTTAACCAATTCTGCCATGCGTTTTTCGATGCGAATTAAATCATCATCATTAAACCCCTCTTTATATGAGAAGTCATAATAAAACCCATCATCAATAACAGGACCAATCGTTACTTGGGCTTCTGGAAACAGCTGCTTAACAGCTTGAGCCATTAGATGAGAAGTCGAATGACGAATAATATCTAAGCCTTCATCATCTTTAGCCGTAATAATTGCTACATCTGAATCTTGATCAATAATGTGTGTCGTATCGACTAGCTGTCCATTGACCTTACCTGCTAATGCTGCACGCGCTAATCCTGCACCAATATCATTGGCAACATCAAAAATAGAAACAGAGTGATCAAACTGGCGTTGGCTGCCATCAGGAAGAGTTATTGTAATCATGTGATATGTTCCTGGCCGATACAAAGGGCCGTAAAAACTAAAAAAGCACTTACTAACGACAGTAAAAGTGCTTTTGAAATAACCAATATTAAATATTGGTAGGCACGCTCGGATTCGAACCGAGGACTTCCACCATGTCATGGTGGCACTCTAACCAGCTGAGTTACGCGCCTGCCGTTAAGCGTGAGAATTATACAGAGCCTAGTTTTTAACGCAAGCGTTTAGTGCTTGTTTATTTAAGATTTTCAAACTCAATCTACCTATTATTTGGCAGACTCAATATTAATATTTTTCCTTGCTGATTCATATTGAGATGTTTTAAAAATGACATACCCAAAAGAATTTCATCGAACTCCATTCCAGTACTGATACTTCCTCGTACATTTGTCATCACAATATCACCTATGGCGACGCTACCTATGCGAGTGACATAAGATTTACTTAAACCATTTGCAGTTTCGGTTTGGAAGGCTACACCTTTACTTAAGTTCAGTTCATTTGCTATATGCTCAGGAATCGAAACCAATGTTGCTCCTGTATCCAGTAAAAACGTAACGGCAACACCATTAATCTTGCCTGCCACAACATAATGCCCATAGCGATTTCGCTTTAATACAACTTGCTTATCACCATCACTATTAATCGATACGGTTAATGTCTGGTTTGGATTATTAATATCCTTAAGTATTCCCTCAAAGATAAATGTAGTACCGGCAAGTAACACTATCCATATAAGTGCAATAGTCCAGCGATTAAGTTTGGGGGTTCCTGGTCCTGTATCCATTTTTTATCCTGATTCAGGCCCTAAAGTAATCGCCCGAATATGTTCCATTTCATTACGCATTTTAGCGGCTTCTTCGAACTCAAGGTTTTGGGCATGTTTATACATCGCATTTTCCATTTGAGTCAGCCTTTTTGCTAATTGTCTTGGTGTTAGTGCCGCATATTTAGCTTTCTCTTCAGCCACTTTGACAATGTACTGCCTATCACTCCTTGCTTCTTTTTGCTTATCATCAAGGCTATTACGAATCGCTTTAACAATACTTTTTGGCGTGATCCCATGTTTTTTATTATAGGCTTTTTGCCTTTCCCGCCGCCGATCTGTTTCATCAATAGCTCTTTTCATCGAGCCCGTAATGCGGTCAGCATACAGAATCGCTCTACCATTAAGGTTTCGAGCGGCACGACCAATCGTTTGAATTAATGAACGTTCTGAACGTAAAAACCCTTCTTTATCAGCATCTAATATTGCAACTAATGATACTTCAGGAATATCCAAGCCTTCTCGAAGCAAGTTAATCCCTATCAACACATCAAATATACCTAAGCGAAGATCACGCAATATCTCTACCCGTTCAACGGTATCAATATCCGAATGAAGGTAACGCGCTTTAACGCCATGTTCAGCTAAATAATCAGTTAAATCTTCTGACATCCGCTTGGTTAATGTTGTCACTAATACACGCTCATTAATGGCCGCACGTTTATTAATCTCAGATAATAAATCATCCACTTGAGTACCGACTGGACGAATTTCAATTTCAGGATCAACCAAACCTGTTGGTCGTACTACTTGTTCAACTACAGCCCCTGAATGTTCTTCCTCATACTGAGCAGGTGTTGCCGAAACGAAAATAGTTTGTGGGGCTAGTTTCTCCCATTCTTCAAATTTTAGCGGTCTATTATCTAAAGCTGAAGGTAGGCGAAAACCATAATTTACTAAGGTTTCTTTGCGTGAACGATCACCTTTATACATTGCACCGATTTGTGGCACCATCACATGGCTTTCATCCAAAATTAATATGGCATCATCAGGTAAATAATCAAATAATGTAGGTGGTGCTGCGCCCTCTTCCCTGCCTGATAAATGGCGTGAATAGTTTTCAATACCATTGCAATAACCCAGCTCCATGATCATTTCAATATCAAATCGTGTCCTTTGCTCTAAGCGCTGAGCCTCAACCAATTTATCTTCATCCTTTAATACTTTCAAGCGAGCACTTAGCTCATCTTTTATTAAATCTACCGCAGATAATAATTGCTCTCGAGGAGTAACATAATGCGTTTTAGGATAGATAGTGATCCGAGTAACCCGTTGTAATACTTCACCTGTCAGGGGGTCGAAATAGCTGATCTGTTCAATTTCATCATCAAACAACTCGACTCGTACTGCATCGCGTTCAGATTCAGCAGGAAAAATATCAATCACTTCACCACGCACTCGATATGTGCCTCGGTGAAGTTCAACATCATTACGTTTATATTGCAGTTCTGTCAGCCGTTTCAAAATATCTCGCTGATCGATGATATTACCCACAACAAGGTGTAGAACCATCTCTAAATACGAATCTTTATCACCCAAACCATAAATACACGAGACACTTGAAACAATGATGGCGTCACGTCGCTCTAGCATTGCCTTGGTTGCTGAGAGCCGCATTTGCTCAATCTGCTCATTTACTGAGGAGTCTTTATCTATAAATGTATCAGATGAAGGCACATACGCTTCAGGCTGGTAATAGTCATAATAAGAGACAAAGTATTCCACGGCGTTATTGGGAAAGAAATCTTTCATTTCGCTATATAATTGAGCTGCTAATGTTTTGTTTGGAGCCAAAATCATCATTGGTCTCTGGAGTTCCTGCGCAACATTAGCAACGGTAAAGGTCTTACCAGACCCTGTTACACCCAATAGTGTCTGCCACATTTCACCATTTTCTAAGCCTTCCACTAAGGCTTTAATAGCCGTTGGCTGGTCACCTGCGGGTTCAAACTCACTGATTAATTCAAATTGTTTAGCCATACATCTTCTGCATTTTTTATGATTGGCGTATATTAACTGACATCTGTTCAATTTAATAACTGCTCTGTAGCCAATCAGATGGGTTCTAAAATTTACCAGTTTAAGGTAAAAATGATAAATTTTAGAGCATAGCTGTAGCGTTACCAAAGGAAAGATTTTGGAAATTAAACTATCTCAACGCGTTCAAAGCATCAAACCCTCTCCTACTTTAGCCATTACTGCTCGTGCAGCCGCCCTTAAAGCTGAAGGCAAAGACATTATTGGACTCGGTGCTGGTGAACCCGATTTTGATACCCCTGAACATATTAAACAAGCAGCCATTACTGCGATTAATAATGGTATGACTAAATATACTGCTGTGGATGGTACGGCAGAATTGAAACAAGCCGTTATTGACAAGTTCTCTCGTGATAACGGTCTTGATTATAAAACCAATCAAATTTTAGTTTCTGTTGGTGGTAAACAAAGTTTCTTCAATTTAACGCAAGCTATTTTAGATAAAGGTGATGAAGTCATTATTCCTGCGCCTTATTGGGTTTCTTACCCTGATATGGTTCTGCTTGCTAACGGCACACCTGTCATTATCGAAGCGGGTCAGGACCAACATTTTAAAATCACACCAGAACAACTTGACGCAGCAATCACACCCAAAACACGTCTTTTTGTCATTAATAGTCCATCTAATCCTTCTGGTATGGCATATACCAAGGCTGAATTATCCGCACTTGGTGAAGTATTACGACAACACCCACATGTGCTTATTGCCACAGATGATATGTATGAACATATTCTTTGGACTAAAGAAGGTTTTTATAACATTGTTATGGCTTGTCCCGATTTATATGACCGTACGATTGTTTTAAGTGGCGTATCAAAAGCATACTCAATGACTGGCTGGCGTATTGGTTATGCCGCAGGTCCTGTTAGCTTGATTGCGGCAATGAAGAAAATCCAATCACAAAGCACCTCAAACCCTGCTTCAATATCACAAGCAGCTACAGTAGAAGCTTTAAACGGTGATCAACAATGCATTCAAACGATGTTGATTGAATTCAAGAAACGTCATGATATGGTTGTTGAACGATTAAATGCTATGGATGGAATCGAGTCTCTTCGCAGTGATGGTACCTTCTATGTTTTCCCTAATATCAGCAAATTGTTAGAGCGCATGCCTCAATTTAATGATGACCTAGACTTTGTTGAGGCGCTATTGGTGGACAAAGGTGTTGCTGTTGTACCAGGCGCTGCATTTGGTCTTAAAAATCATATTCGTTTATCAATCGCAACGAGTGAAGAAAACCTGAATAATGCTCTAGATCGCATCGCAGACTTTATTGCTTAGAATAAAATGTTAATAGTGCTTGACCACGGAAAATAAAGCTCTATAATAGCCATCTTTCTGTTCCTCAATAGCTCAGTTGGTAGAGCATCGGACTGTTAATCCGCAGGTCCCTGGTTCGAGTCCAGGTTGAGGAGCCAACAGATTTAAAGCCCTAGTATGTATATACTGGGGCTTTTTTATTGTCTGTTAATTAAGTTCTATGATTAAGTCTCTCGACGTTACTATCCCAGATAGGTATATACCCATCACCAATGAAGGTGCAGTTTTTTATCTTGTCATCCCGGCATGTTTTTAGCTGGGATCTACTCAAAATAATAGCTCCTCGATAAAAATATTCGAGGATGACGGCAATTGTAAGATCTGCATCTTCAAGTAATTTGGGTATATACTGAGTTTAAATGGTTCTTTAGGAGTTGTTATGAATATTGAGAGAACAATCCAAGTTTCGCCCATTCTATCTGCACAGCGCACAGCAGCAGAATTAGGAACAAAGTTAGTAAAGATGACTAATGATCAAATAAAAGCAGATGGTCAAGCAGCACTACAATTAATTGAATCCCTCCCTCAAGTGACGGCTAGCACAGGCAAAACGATTAACATTTCAGTCTAAGTTTACTTCCCCCACTTAGGCTCTGGTATCGGCTCCTGCTTGGGTTTCCTCACCTCTGGATAACGTCTTTCTTCACCGAGGTAGATATTAGAATAGTTGTTTTTTATCGGCTTATCAGAAACGACCTTTTCTTTATCACCTTCATCTCCGCTAGCTTCTTCCACTTGAGGTAGAGGTACACCCAATTCCCCCATTTTTTTTCTGAAAAGTGAGTTTTCTTCTTGTAGTGCTTGTACATCATTACGAATCCGTTCTAACCGTTGCTCACTTGTTAGCTCTTCTGAGCCAGTAGTAGTATTTCCAGAGTCGTCACTTTTCTCTGTGGTAGATTCTTGAGAGTCAGCTAATGGAAGATCAATTACATTATCCATATCACTGTTCGCGTCAATAGTAGCATCCGCATCATCAGTCGTAGCCATCGACTCCTCCACCTCATTTTCAGTCGCAGGCTCTTCAATACTGTCAGTTGCGCTCACTTCTTCCGCTAAAGACTCATCATCGGTCATTAAAAAGAAATAAGCACCACCAGCAAGGAGTAAAACAATAACAACACCAATCGCTATTTTTATAAGTAATGGCTTCGAGAAAGAAAACTTTCCTTTCTTTTCTTCTGACTCACCTTCTTCCGTTAAAAGCTCATCATTATCTTCTACTTTTTCATCTAATTCATTATCAGCCATCACATGTCCTAACTTAATTTTTTATTCGATTGTATCAGATAAGGTATAGGATTTAGCTTTTAGATTAAAGCCTATACCCAATGTATCTAGGATATATATCGGCTCAAAATAATGATACCTTGAATGTTTATCTAAAAGTAATAAGTTTGAGGCTACACTTTCATAAAACTATGAAACATGCACCTTCAAGTAGTTTGGGTATAATGATAAGCTTTATACATTAATCATTATTACGACTTCCAACACCAAGGATCGGTACAAAGTAACTTTGTTCACCTAAGCAGTACTCCACCTTGAGGCATAAGTATGAAACGCTCATTTTTAACCCTAACATTTTTAATGTCGTTATTTCTTAACTCCTTAGTTAGTGCTGATATTATTGATAATGGTCGTTATACAACAGATACAGCTACAGGATTAGACTGGCTTGACGTAACCGCTAGCCTTAATAAAAGCTACAACGAAGTCATTGAACAATTTGGACCTAATGGCGAATTTTCAGGCTATCGCTATGCTACGGCTACAGAGTTCAATACCTTAGTTAGTCACTATACTGGGGTGAAAGTCACTCAATCACAAGTCAGACAAGTTATTGATAGTTCTGCAAATACAGATAAATTGATGCGTATGTTGGGTTCGACCCAGATGCCAGCCAAACGTATGAGAGGGTACGATATAGAACAACGTTATATGGATGATAAATGGGCCAGAATGCTCGATAGCGTAGTTGGAATCACCATTAATGGCCGAGGCAGTAATGGTTATGTCTATATAGGCCACTCAATTATCGCAAAAACCCAAGATTTCGGTACCCAAATATGGCACTACTCTACTGCTGATATCAATCGATATATTAATAGAAATAAAGCTGATGCAGAAATAGGCAGCTTTCTTATTCGAGAGTCTCGGTTTTAACTAGATTAAACTGGCCGCAATTGGTATAGTTATCCTACACTTCATTACAATAAATTTATAGAGAGCAACCATGGCTAAACTAGAAAAATTACTTATTGAACATTTTTCATTCATTATCTTTGCATTTGGCTTTTCTTGGTTAGGCCTTGTTGCTTACGGTCTAATGAGTCAATAAAAAAACAAATAATCTCTCAAAAAAGCCAGTCTTCGTGACTGGCTTTTTTGTATCTACTTCCCGCCCAAAAATCTAAATAACCTGAGTTCTGGATAAGTATAGCCATCCAGCACCTTTATTTTAGCGGCTCTCCGCGTTAGATTTACTTCCAGTAGCTCGCTATTGCTGCGTAAACCTGCCTTGATATCCACTAAAATAAAAGTACTGGTCATTTGATTCATGGTTATTTTATTTGTTTTGAGCTGAGACTGTTCACAAGTCATTGTAAATTATAATATTGCTGACTATTCTTATCCAGAACTCAGGTTAAATACCCTATTATTGATCCAGATCAATGTCTTTTCATTCCAAATATATAATCATTCACTTATGTTCTTTAGTCATTAAATGAAAGCGAGGCACACCATGGAATCTTTAGAAAAACTTATTATTAACAACTTTACAGCAATTATTTTCTCTTTTTCAATATCATGGATTGCTTTAGTCGTATATGGCTTAGTAATGCAGTGATTTACTCTTAAAACATAAACTTTATCAACAGGCTGATTATTTCTAATCAGCCTTTTTTTTAACTAAACCTTGTTTTTAACTAAACCTTGTCTTTAATAGCACTGAGGCATAGCATCGAGAGTAACTCCAATAAGGATTATCTATGAGCTTTCAATATATTCGCCCCTTCTCAGAACTAAGTATTAATGATATTGATAGTGTTGGAGGCAAGAATGCATCCTTAGGCGAAATGTATCGAGAACTATCGCCTCAAGGTGTAAAAGTTCCAAATGGCTTCGCCACAACGGCTGAAGCCTACCGAGCTATTCTCAAACATAATCAACTTGAATCCCCCATTGCCGAAGCTTTAGACTCGCTTGATATCAATGACACACAAGCATTAGCAAAAACGGGGGCTCAAATTCGTCAATGGATTGTTAATGCTGAACTTCCCCATGACTTTATTGTTGAAGTTGAACAGGCATACAAACAATTAGAAGATGAATATGGTGCGGGTGTCGATGTGGCCGTACGTAGCTCAGCTACTGCTGAAGATTTACCTGATGCATCATTTGCAGGCCAACAAGAAACACATCTTAATATCAGTGGTAGTGGTGAATTACTGCATAGCTGTCGTCAAATATTTGCTTCTTTATTTACCAATAGAGCTATTTCATATCGTACAGATAAAGGCTTCGACCATATGTCAGTTGCCTTATCAATTGGTGTTCAAAAGATGGTCCGTTCTGATAAGGCCTCATCGGGTGTCATGTTTACTATTGATACTGAAACAGGCTTTAAAGATATTGTACTCATCACAGCTGCATGGGGTTTAGGTGAAAATATCGTTCAAGGTGCGGTCAATCCTGATGAGTTTTACGTTTTCAAACCGACTCTCGCTTCGGGTCATGACCCGATACTTAAACGACAGTTAGGCAGTAAAAAGATCAAAATGATCTACTCTGATGGTCATACTATTTCCGGCTCAACACGAAATATAAAAGTCAGTAAAGAGCAGCAAAATCAATTTTGTATTTCTGATGAAGAGATTATTGCTTTATCTAAAATGGCTGTCACTATTGAACAACATTATAGCCGCCAAGCAGGCCACCATAAACCGATGGATATTGAGTGGGCTAAGGATGGTGACAGTGGTGAGCTATTTATTGTACAAGCACGCCCCGAAACAGTTGAGTCATCAAAGTCACCCCATGCCCTTGAGAATCATATTCTAGAAAAAACAAGTACCGTTCTCGTTCATGGTAAAAGTGTCGGTAGTAAAATTGCTACTGGCAAGGTTCGCATTATTTTAGAACCTAGTCAGATGCATGAGTTAAAACAAGGGGAAGTTTTAGTTACAGATATTACCGATCCAGATTGGGAACCTGTAATGAAAATTGCCAGTGCCATTGTCACCAACCGAGGCGGTCGTACCTGCCATGCAGCCATTATCGCCCGTGAGTTGGCATTCCTGCCATAGTTGGCTGTAATGTAGCCACCAAGGTCTTAGAAACGGGTATAGACGTCACAGTCTCTTGCTCAGAAGGAGACAAAGGTCTTGTTTATCAGGGAATCTTACCTTTTAGAACTGAAACGATTGACATCACAACACTTCCGCGGCCTAAACGAACACATATCATGTTGAATTTAGCGAACCCTGATATCGCATTTGAAACCAGTATGTTGCCTAATTCAGGTGTCGGTTTAGCTAGAATGGAATTTATTATTAATAATAGTATTAAAGTTCATCCCAACGCGTTAATAAACTTTGATCTGTTACCCAAAGAGTCACAACAACAAATATCCCAACTAATTCAGGGTTATGACAACCCTAAATCTTATTATGTACATCGTCTTTCGGAAGGCATTGCCACCATTGCAGCTGCATTTTATCCTCAACCTGTCATTGTGCGCTTAAGCGATTTTAAGTCTAATGAATATGCAGCATTATTAGGTGGCGAGTTCTACGAACCAGAAGAAGAAAACCCAATGCTCGGCTTTCGTGGTGCAGTTCGCTACCCAAGCCCAGCGTTTTCTGATGCTTTTGCTTTGGAGTGTGCAGCAATACAGTATGCTCGCGACACAATGGGCTTAACTAATATTGCAGTGATGATTCCCTTTGTTCGTACTGTTGAAGAAGGACAAAAAGTAATTAACTTAATGGCTCAACATGGTCTAATCCGTGGTGAAGCTGAATTGAAAATCTATTTAATGTGTGAAATTCCAGCCAATGTCATTCTTGCTGAACAGTTCTTAGAGCTCTGTGATGGTTTTTCAATTGGTTCTAATGATCTAACTCAACTCACCCTAGGTGCTGATTGTAGTGGTCCACTAATTCAGGACACTAGAAAAGGTTTTTTCTTCAGCAATAGCTGGAGGCAAACCATGATTAAAAGAATGGGGTCTTTGATAATTATAATACCTCATCAAATAACGGCCAATATCTAATTTAGCTTGTTTTAAACTCAAATACCCCGTTGATGGTATCCATTCTGTTTTTAAACTTCTAAAAACACGTTCCATCGGTGCGTTATCCCAGCAGTTACCACGTCGACTCATACTTTGGTGAATTTGATAACGCCAGAGCTGTTGTCTAAACCGTAGGCTGGTATATTGACTACCCTGATCTGAATGGAATAATAGCCCTTCAGGCTTGCCACGCTGTTGATAAGCATGTTCAAGTGCATTAATGACAAGCGTTGCATTGGGCTTGTCAGATAATGACCAGCCCACAATTCGCCGAGTATAAAGATCAAGAATGACAGCCAAATAAATCCAACGACCACCTGCCCATATATACGTAATATCTCCACACCAAACACGGTTGGCTTGTTGCGTTGTAAAATTCCGATCAAGTTTATTGGCTATATCTAAACGTTCATCTAAAGCGATTTTGTATTTATGTTTACCCGGCTGTTTACTTATTACCTGAGCCTCTACCATTAATCGTCTCACCTTAAACCGACCAATCTTGATTCCTTGGATAGCCATCATGGCAACAAGTGAACGACTACCTGCTGCACCACGGCTCAATCGGTGGCATTCACTCACCTTCGCCCGTAATTGGAGACGGTCAATATCAATCGCTTTTTCTTTTTGGCAGTGAGCGTAATAACGTGACCTGTTGATATTAAATAAGATACACACCATTTTGACTGATGCAAGCTCCCTTAAATTGGAAATAAGTGCTAGCGTAGCATCTCGTCCGACATTAAGAGAGCGGTAGCCTTTTTCAATATTTTCTTCTCCAGCTCTAGTCGTTTAATGCGTTTTTCAAGTGTTTGGATCTGCTGCTGTTCCTTCGTCAAGGCTTTCGATTTAGGCGTGAACCCGTGTCGTTCTTGCGTTAATTGCTTAACCCAGCGTCTTAATGCTGTTGGACCAACCCCTAATGATTCACTAGCTTGTGAAATACTGTAGGATTGGTCAAGCACCAATTGGGCTGCTTCGCGTTTAAACTCAGGACTGAACTCTCTTCGTTTTGTTGTCATTAAACACCTCGTTACGGTGGATTTTACCACCTAAGTTGGTGTCCTGATTTAATGAACCACTACAGATCGTGACTCTAGTCTTTTAGGTAATTATGACGAGCGTAATGAAGCGGTAATGAAACTTATTGAGATGGCAATTGAAGCATGTCATAAAGCAGGGAAACATGTCGGTATCTGCGGTCAAGCAGCCTCTGACTTTCCTGAAATTACACAATTTCTGGTGCAAAAACACATTACATCAATTTCACTCAACCCCGATAGCATCGTTGAAATGACCCATGTTATCTACGATATGGAAGAAAGTTTAGAGCACTAATTCAAAGGGTAGAATCGCAAAGGACTGGCCATTAATCAGTAACTCAATGGCATGTTCACCTGGATAGTATTTGCGTGTCGTAATCAGTTTAAACGGGTGTTGCTTGTTTAGTGATAACTCTTGTCCTTCATACAGGATAATATTTTTCCACTTGAAGACTTTACTTGTCGTACTTCCATTCGCCTTTACATGGTGAATCTTATAATCAACTATTAACTTTTGTGTTTGTTCCGTTGATGACGACAATAAAAGAGCCACCTCTAAACTCTCGCCTAGCTGAATTATTTTAGTCTTTAATTCGAATAAATTAATTGTAAGGTTTACCTGTTCACTATATCCAAGTAAAGGGAAAACCTCTTCCCGCCCCTGTTTAACCAAACTTCGTAGGGCATGACGAATAATCCACTGTCGCTCAGCTGAAGCCTCTTTTTTCCACTGTTGGCATACAATAATTACCGTATCTGGATTATCTTTCGCAATATCATTTAAGTTATTTGCTACTGATTTACGAACATAAAGGCTAGGATCATCTTTTAACTGTTCAAGAATTGGCAATATAGCACTAGGTTCTTCACATAGACTGACTAAACGTTTCCCCCACGGTAGTCGTGGACGAATTCCTTCACAAGCAAGCCGCCTTACATGTTCATCTGGATCATGAGTCCATTGTAATAAAGTAGTATGAGTAAGTTTAAAGTGCTGTTCGATAAAAGGTCGAATAGCAAACTCAGCTGAAAATAAAGGGGTTAACTCTTTTAAAGTAGTCAGAGAAATTTCAGGTTGTTTAAGTCCATAAACAGCAACATAATCAATCAGTGGCCATGCTGCAAAGCCACTTAAGGAATCATTTTCATCACCCCAGTCCCAGTGTTTCTTTACCTGTAGCAATATTTCAGTTGTTTTGTGGAAATCTTCAGGTAGATATTGATGTAAAACAGTAATTAAATGCTCAACGCGTTGCTTGAGCTCTAAATTATCAAGTCCATTAAGCGCATCACTTTGAAATTTTTCTACTGGAAAATCATCAATGATTTCAGCCAGAACAGTACAGATGCGTTTAATCGCATCTGTACTTAATCCAGACTTCATTAACTTTTGTTCACTCATTGAGACCTAAACTCTGAAACCTGCATCTTCAAGTAGTTTGGGCATGAGTGCCATAGATTATTTTTTCACAAACAAAGCAATTGATTCAACATGTGTTGTATGAGGGAACATATCCATCACACCTGTTGAAACAAGGGTATACCCATGTTTATTAACTAACTCGCCGGCATCACGCGCTAAAGTTGCAGGGTTACACGATACATATACTATGCGTTCAGCACCTAGTGCAGCTAATTGATGTAGCACCTCAAATGCACCACTGCGAGGTGGATCAAGCAAAATCTTATTGAAACCCGCTTTAGCCCAAGGATAATCTTTTAACTCTGTTTGAGTTAAATCAGCTTGTTCAAAAGTCGCATTTTCAAGATTATTCTTGTTCGCATTATCTTTAGCATGACGAACTAAGGCTTCGTCTCCCTCAACACCCACAACCTCTGCTACTCGTTTTGCTAATGGTAAAGTGAAATTACCTAAGCCACAAAACAAATCCAAAACACGATCATCACTAGACACCTCTAATAATTCCATCGTACGTTCAATCATTTTCAAGTTAATGCCTGCATTCACTTGAGTGAAATCATTCGGTTCAAAATCAAGCTTTAGACCGGCTTCTGGTGCATAGCTTAGTTGTGGGTTTTCAGGCCAAATCGCTGTTACTGTATTTGGGCCACCCGACTGTAGATAAATCCACAGATCATTTTCTTGGCCGTATGAAATCAATGCCTGTGTATCTTGTTCAGACAAAGGATCAAGATTTCTAAATATCAATGCAACATGTTCATCGTCCATTGCTACTTCAATTTGAGCAATTCGATTATGTGCATCTAATTTAGCAATCATTTCACCTAATTCTGCTAAGCGTGCACCGACACGTTGATCTAATACTTCACATTTTTCAAGCACGGCTAAATAAGGTGTACCTTTTTCTCGAAATCCAACCAGCACACGTTCTTTTTTAGGCACATGTTTCACGCCTAAACGTGCTTTACGACGATAACCCCATAAAGGCCCTCTAAGCGGCTCTAACCACTGCTCAGGTTCAATCTTACCAAAGTGAGTTAAATGTTCTTCTAAGGTGTTCTGTTTTGATGCTAATTGAGCTTCTGGAGACATATGCATCAAACTACAACCCCCACACACTCCAAAATGCTGACACTTTGCTTCGACGCGATCTGCACTTGGATTAGCAAGAACCTCAATTGTTTTAGCTTCATCAAACTTACTGTGTGTTTTTGTATACAGAAACTTAACCGTTTCACCCGCTAAAGCACCATCAACAAATACTGTTTTGCCTTCTATTCTCGCAATACCTCGTCCATCATGTGCAAGCGTTTCAATCAATGCTTCAACAGGTTCTTGCGATACTCTTTGTCTTCTTCGGTTACGTCGTGCCATTACTATTTTTCTCGTTTTAGAATAGATACCCATCATACTTGAAGATGCTTGATTCAGTGGGATTTAAAATCGTGTTAAACAAGGCATTGATTGCAGGTAATGGTCGCTCCCTTGGCAAAATCAATAACGCAGCATAACGCGTTTTTAAACCCATCGAAGAAGCGCTTGAGCTATCCCACTTCGTTGTTTCATCTATTTGCAAGGGAATAACCATTGCCGCATAGATGCGCCTAGAATTGGAATAGCTCAAGTATTCTGATACATGCATCTTCAAGTATGATAGGTATAGGAGGAGCAGCCTCATCCGAGACGGTGAATAATTGTTTCAGCCATCGCGGTTGAAACCGCTCCTACAACTTGCTCGTTTAAACTATACGATTATTTATTTTTGCTTCCATGATCCGCCACTTTGATACCACCAACCACTAGCAGCCTTGCTCACCCAGCGACGTGCAAAGGTTGATTGAATATCTGCTTTCCACTCAGGGTGCCCATTTGCTCTAGCAATTTCAGCATAAAGTGCATTGCGATCTTTATTTTCATCAGCAACCAGTGCTTTAACCTTATTTCTATCCTTCAATGCAATGGCTTTTGCATCGCGCACCGTAACTAAACCATTTGCTGTTAAACCTACAGCACCACTTGCATAATGAGATTTCAAACGTGTATGGCGAGATTTCATTTTATCTTGAATCGCATTAATGGCTGGAGAGCTAACATTTAAGTTCACTTCTGCCGATGCAGGCGAGACTAACCAGTTTAATACTGATATCGCAATACCTTGAGCTTCATTTAGTTTGATGCCACTTTGATCTTCTGGTGCAGCTTCATCTTCAGATTGTGTTGATGTTGGCCCCCAAACATCTTCAATAATGCGATCAGCAGCTTTCTCTGCCGCAGCAGCAGGAAAATAAATATTAATCGTCACACAAGACACAAGCATTAAACCTGCAGCACTACCTGTTAGCCATCTAAAGAATTTCATACTATCTCCTAGTTTACTTAACGACTGGTCCTGAGCTTTCACTGACCGCTTTTAGACGCTCAATCAAATCAGGCCAATCAACACGTCGAGTATATCCCACTACATTAATTCGCGGGGGGAATCCGCCACCTTTTACAATGTAATAACCTTGTTTGGCTTCACCCACACCTGACATTTCACACACATCATTTCGTAATTTACAGCTTAGACCTAAACGTTGGTATGAAAAATCCTCAAAGAAGCGTAAAAAACTGCGTTGTAAGATACCCGATGCACCGCCACCAATTTGTGATAAATTATCCACGGCTTTTTGACTGATCTTGCGACGGCTTTTATCTCCTTCTGGTGTGGCAAATTTGGCATCAAAATGTACTGGCTGCCAATTTGATAATCTGAAATTAGAAATCCTACCATCCAACTTCCCAGTAATTTTACCAAAATCAAATGTTTGAGTAAGTGTTTCTAAATTTAACCCCTTCATATCAATATTGGCGTGTAGCTGAGGTAAGGCTCCAAAAGGTTTATCTAAGCGTAAATCACGAATAGTCGTCACACCTTCAAATAATTTAACCCGTAAAGCCCCATCAACTTTTACCTGTTGTTCAGCATAACTAATATGAGGAATAACACCCGATAGTTTTCCATGCATTAAAGGCCAGTCTAATGCCGCACTTAATGATTCCATTGAAATTGGACTTAATGCGCCTTCAAATGTCCACCTTAAGTGTTCATCACCGGGGTTATATAAACTAAAATTATTGAGTTGTAACTCACCATCTAAGACAGGTAAAAGCCATGGTTGTTGTGAGACAAGTGATGAATTCTTCGTTTTTGCCTTAATAGTTGATGCACCTAAGGCAATGTCATACACATAAGCACTTTGCCACTGTAAATCTAAGTTTTGAACGTGTTCATAATTAGACCATGTCAAAACCCCAGATAATTCATCAATTCCAAATCGGCCTGCTTGATCATCAATAAATACCTTATCTAGCCCCATTGATAAATGATAATTCCCTTGTTGCTTCTCATAATGAAAATCAATAGAACCCGCTAGTTCCATATCATCCAGTGCCAACCCCACAACAAAAGGCTGTATCCATGAGGCATATAAGCTTGCTAACTCTGACGTTTTAACATCAACAATTAAGTTATTAATTTGACTAAAACTACCTCTACCACTTGCCTCAACCTCGGTGATCGTACCTTGCGTAAGCTTGGCATGATTAACCGTTAGCTCCCCCTTATCTTGCAACCAATCTCCTTGGGCCGTTAACTTTATCGGCGTTTCAGCTAAATCCATAAAGATTGGCTCGGCATAAGCTTGCCCTGCAGCCGCACTAAAACCCACTTCCCATTGCCAAGCTTGTTGAGACTTTTTAGCTTCAAGACTTAATGTATTAGCAAGACCTTCACTCACATATAGTCCTTCAGCATCACTTATATTAAGTCCCTTACTCTCTAAATCTAATTCAATAGCATTTAACTGATTAGCTTGACCGAACAAATCAATATCAAGTTTTAACTCCCCCTCAATACTCCATTGAGCAAGCACTTCAAGTTGTTCGGCTTGCATATAAGGCGCAAGAAAACTAATCAGTGAAGTTAATTGAACTTGAGGTGTATCTGCAAATACTTTCCATTTATCATGTTTAACAATAAATGTGATTGAGAATAAGGCAGAGGCTACGTTGAGATTATCAATTTCTACTTTATATTTTTCATTTTCTGGCAGCGCTTCAATCTCAAACTTTAACTTTTGTGAACCCAGATCTTGTTGATGAAAGGCAATATGGCCTCGTGCACAAGAGTACTTTTCTGCAACGATAAGTAATTCTTTGCAATTCAATTTTACTTGGCTAAGCTTGCCGATGGGTTGTGCTAGTTGCACACTATCGGCTGAAGCAGTGAAACCAATCCCTTTAGCCGTTAATGATAGTTCAACATTCAGATTTTGGGCATTAACATCTTCAAAAGACCATTGACCAATCGATAGCTTTAAACGGTCAGTTGCCATCACTGTTGCAGATAGTAATAAGCAACAAATTAAAATGACAAACCTCATAGGCTTCAACATATTATTCTGCTGGGAAAACACCGGTCGATAAATACCGGTCACCTCGATCACAGATAATACTGACAATCACTGCATTTTCAAGTTGCTCAGATAATCGTAAAGCCGCAGCTACTGCACCACCTGATGAAACACCACAGAAGATACCTTCTTCAGTGGCTAATCGACGCATCGTAGTTTCAGCATCATCCTGTTCTACTTCAATCATGCTGTCGACACGTTCTGCTTCAAAGATTGTAGGCAAATATTCTTTAGGCCAGCGACGAATACCAGGAATACTCGAACCATCGGCAGGTTCAACCCCTACAATCTGAATGTCTTTATTTTGTTCTTTTAAATAACGTGATGTTCCCATAATCGTGCCTGTCGTACCCATCGCACTGACAAAGTGAGTAATCTCACCTTCCGTATCTCGCCAAATCTCTGGGCCTGTCGTTTGATAATGGGCCAAAGGGTTATCAAAATTGCCAAACTGGTTGAGCACTTTACCCTTACCTTGTTGTTCCATTTCTAGAGCTTGATCACGAGCAATTTCCATACTGTCGGTCAAGATAATCTCAGCACCATAAGCACGCATTGATGCACGACGTTCAACACTCATGTTTTTAGGCATGAGTAAGATCATCTTATAGCCTAATATGGCTGCAACCATTGCTAAGGCTATTCCCGTATTTCCACTGGTTGCCTCAATGAGTGTATCACCAGGTTTAATATCACCTCGAGCCTCCGCCTCACGAATCATACTTATTACGGGACGATCCTTCACTGAACCTGCTGGGTTATTACCTTCTAATTTAACGAGAATTGTATTACTGGTTTTGCCAGGAAGTCGTTGTAGCTTCACCAAAGGTGTATTACCAATAAAAGCTTCAATTGTTGGGTAGTTTTTCATCTTATCGCTCCAGCAATGTTACAAAGGCAATAGCATAGTCTTTTTCATCACTTAAACTAATCATGCTTCGACCAATATTAAGTTCAGTTAATAATTCAAGTCCACGCCCTAAAAACTGTAGTTCAGGTTTACCATTTTCATCGTTTGATACTTCTATATGACGCAAGCTAAGTCCATCACGAAAGCCTGTTCCCAATGCCTTGGCGACGGCTTCTTTAGCAGCAAAACGTTTTGCTAAAAATCCTGCTTGATTCTTCGCCTGTTGGAAAGCACTAAACTCAGTATCACTTAAAATTCGTGACGCAATTTTATCACCGTACTTATCTAACAAGGTTTGTATTCGTGGAATATGAACTAAATCAGTTCCGATACCAAAAATCATCCGCGACGAGCTTCTATCATAAGTTGTTTCATTTCACGCACTGCTGATTGAAAACCGGTGAAAACACTGCGAGCCACAATCGCATGACCAATATTTAATTCAATAATATTAGGAATTTCAGCAATCTTGTCTACATTATGATAGTTCAAACCATGACCGGCATTAACCTGTAAACCCAAATTATGGGCATATTCAACGGCACTAATAATCGTTTGTAATTCATGTTCGACTTCAGCGGGTGTCTCAGCATCAGCATAACGACCTGTATGCAATTCAATCACTGGCGCACCACACTCCACTGACGCATCAATTTGTTTAAAATCAGGGTCAATAAACAGTGACACAATGACATTAGATTCAGCCATGCGCTGACAGGCATCTTTCATCTTAGGGAGTTGTCCTGCTATTTCTAAACCACCTTCTGTAGTTAACTCTTCACGCTTCTCAGGCACCAAACAGCAATCAGAAGGCAGGTATTTTTCAGCCATGGCTAACATTTCTTCTGTAACAGCCATTTCAAGGTTCATCTTAGTTTGTAAGATGTCTGACAACATAGCGACATCACGCTCTTGGATATGTCTTCTATCCTCGCGTAGATGCAGAGTAATTCCATCTGCACCCGCTTGTTCGGCTTCAATTGCAGCTTGAATAGGATCGGGGTAACGTGTGCCACGTGCCTGTCTCAACGTTGCAATATGATCAATGTTTACACCTAAGTAAATTGCCATCTATTGTCTAACCTTTGTTAACTGTACTGTTGTAACTGAGCAAATAAAGCCCTACTTTGTAATGGTTTGCCACCCAAATAAAAATGTATCACGGATCGCATAAGTTGTTTTATTTCTGACAAGCTTTGTCTATCAAAATCACGTTCATTTATTAAATGCTGCAAACTACGCCCTGAAATTGAAGCTTCTTTTGAGCCTTCATACCAACGATATAACCCATCATCAGGTTTGTAAATATAGTGGCGATTCTCATCTATTATCTGATCGGTTTCAACTTCACGATCAAGTACTAGACCATAACCTAAGTTAATTAAAAGTCGTTTTTCAAATAAGCGTAATTGTACTTCTGTATTAGCGGTATCTTGTAAATTAAACAGTACCGTTTGATACGCCCTAAAAATCTCTGTTTCAGCAAGATTCAAAGGAAGTAGCTTCACCATTAACTCATTGATATATAATCCACATAATGCTGAGTTGGCTTGTAAAATATAACGCGGCTTATCAACTTCTACTGCAGTCAGTGTTTGCAGCTCTCCTTTACCAACCCAACTCAATAATAAGGGCTGATAAAGTTGCAATAATCCTGACTGACTACGTCTTTTAGAACGGACACCTTTAGCCACCAAGCTGACTCGACCATGCTGTTCAGTAAAAACATCTAACAACAAACTGGTCTCACGATAAGGTCGTTGGTGTAATACAAAAGCCGGCGTTAATTCTGTATTCAAGGTTCTTAAGCCTAAAGCTCGTCGTTATAACCTAAGTTTTTCAACATCCGCTCATTGTCGCCCCAACCTTCACGTACTTTAACCCATAGACGTAGGAACACTTTCTTATCGAACAGTGTTTGCATCTCTATTCGAGCATCTCTACCGACAGATTTTAGCAAAGCACCTTTTTTACCAATAACAATTGATTTTTGCCCATCACGCTCAACATAAATTACAGCACCGATTCGATACAGTTTGTCTTCGTCATCAAACTGTTCAATTTCAACGGTTATCGAATAAGGCAATTCCTGACCTAGATGGCGAAATAATTGTTCACGTACAAGTTCAGCGGCTAAGAATCGTGAGCTACGATCAGTGAATTGATCGGCAGGAAAAATCAAATCGCCCTCGGGTATATACTTTTTGATTTCCTTTTCTAACTGATCAACATTGACGCCTTTTCTAGCTGAAATAGGCACAACATTTTTATAGTCAAACTCAGCAGCTAGCTTTTCGATATGAGGTAATAACGCTTCTTTATCAGCCAATTTATCAACTTTATTGATAACAAGAAGTACCGGTGCTTTTGCACTTGTCTTAAGCCTTTCTAAAACGTTCTCATCTTCCTCAGTCCAGTTCATGCCATCGACAACAAACAAAATCACATCAACATCATCAATAGATGATGCCGCTGCACGATTCATATAGCGGTTCATCGCACGCTTATTACTAATATGAATACCAGGCGTATCCACATAGATTAGCTGACTATCTTCAGATGTTTTAACACCTAAAATACGATGTCGTGTTGTTTGTGGACGTCGAGATGTAATACATAATTTTTGGCCCAAAACACGATTAATTAACGTTGATTTACCCACGTTTGGACGACCAATAATCGCAACATAGCCAGACTTAAATCCAAGATTAGATATAGTGTCGGTCATAATTTACCTTCTAATAATGTCAACACGCGTTCGGCTGACTTTTGTTCTGCTTTTCTATGACTACTACCTTGTGCCACAACTACTTTTTTCAACAATTCAACTTGGCAGGATGCTTCAAAGACAGGTTGATTATTATCTGTTTTAATTTCTTTCACACTGTAAATTGGTAAAGACTTTTTCCGGCTTTGTAGTAACTCTTGTAAACGAGTTTTAGGATCTTTTACTATTTCATTGACATCAATAGAATTTAATCGCTCATCGAACAATTTCAAAATCAATGACTTAACGACTTCCAATCCACTATCAAGATACACCGCCCCTAAAATAGCTTCAACAGTATCAGCCAAAATAGATTCACGCCGATAACCACCACTTTTTAACTCACCGGGCCCTAAAATAAGGACTTCACCTAAATCAAGTTCTCTTGCAATCTCAGCTAATGTTACACCTTTTACTAAAGAGGCTCTTAAACGACTCAGTTTGCCTTCTTTTGCTTGAGGGAAATGGCTAAATAAAGCCTCAGCAATAACAAAACTTAAAATAGCATCGCCTAAATATTCTAAACGCTCATTATTAACGGATGCTGCACTACGATGTGTTAATGCTTGCTGTAACAGTGCAGAGTCATTAAATGTGACGGCTAACTGCGTACATAATTTTTTCTGTCTTGTTGTAATCATCTACGCTTCGGTTCAACATCAATGGCTTTCTTAAAATGACCAATTAAATCAATTTGAGCAATGAAAGGAACCCGCACTTCATAGTCAACTGCTATTTTCGTCACATGAGTCGTATTTCTGCCACGACTAATCTCAATATTTTCTTTTTTAACGCTTGAAATATAGCCCGTATTAAAACGTCGCATTAACATTAAATTGGCTTGCGCCTTGGTCATTTTATTGTCTTTCAGCTCTATTGCCATATTATCTAAGATTCTTACCACACCAAAATACTCTTGGTACATTGGCAATATGCGAATAACAATCGTCGCAAAAAAGGCAATAACCCCAAGAACAATAACCCAACTAATCAGTGTCATTCCACGTTGTTTATTCATTTTACTTTCCTTTCCTTTCCTTTAGTTAATGCGGTTACCTAAACGGTCCCAAACTATTCCACCTGTGTTCCAATCCCAGCTCATCCATATGAAGAATGCTTGACCAACTAAGTTAGCCTCAGGCACGGTTCCCCAAAATCGACTGTCATTGCTGTTATCACGGTTATCACCCATGACAAAATATTCACCTTCGGGTACAACCGCTTCGCCTTCCACTAAACGTCGTTCAGGATCAACCAATATCTCATGTCCCATCTCACCCAGTTGCTCAAAACGTAATTCATTTCTCGCAGGAACAAGGCTTAATAAGCTAATGTCTTTTTCTTTTACCTGTTGAGCGATCTCTTGCCCATTAATATAAACCGTCTTATTAAAATAGCCGACGGTATCACCCGGCAAACCAACAATACGCTTAATATAGTCTAACCGTGGATTTTTAGGGTAACGAAAAACAACCACATCACCACGCTCAGGTTCCCCTGTAGCTAAAATTTTTGTATTTAAAACCGGTAAACGAACACCATAAGCAAACTTGTTAACCAGAATAAAATCACCAATATGTAATGTTGGCAACATTGATGCAGATGGAATTCTGAAAGGCTCTGCAATAAAAGAACGGATAACTAATACAACAAGAATAATGGGGAAAAAAGACTTCGCATATTCAACAGCAAGAGGATCTTTTTTGTCCTTTGTTCGATGTGGAGCCCAAAACAAACTATCTATTAACCATATTATTCCTGTAACAATTACAAGAATGACCATCAATGCCGGAAAACTCACTTATAAACGTCCTTCTTATTTCTTAGATAATTGTAGAACAGCTAAAAATGCCTCTTGTGGCACATCAACTTTACCAATTGATTTCATGCGCTTCTTACCTTTCTTTTGTTTATCTAGTAATTTACGCTTTCGTGACACATCGCCACCATAACATTTAGCAATTACATTTTTACGCATGGCTTTTACTGTCGAGCGTGAAATGATATGCCCACCAATCGCAGCTTGAATCGCAATATCAAACATTTGACGGGGAATAAGTTCTTTCATTTTCTCAACCAACTGACGGCCACGCGATACGCTTTGTTCACTATGAACAATCATTGATAAAGCATCAACACGTTCCCCATTGATTAAAATATCTAACTTTACAAGATTGGCTACTTGGAAACGAGTGAAATGATAATCTAATGACGCATAACCTCGGCTCACCGATTTAATACGATCAAAGAAATCGATCACAACTTCATTCATTGGTAACTCGTAACTTACCGCTACTTGTTTGCCCATATACTGCATTGATTTTTGAACACCACGCTTTTCAATACACAGTGTGATTACCGCGCCAAGATGCTCTTGTGGAACCAGAATATCTGCAATAACGATAGGTTCACGAATTTCATCAATCGAACCGATATCAGGCAATAATGAAGGGTTTTCAATATTAAGAATCTTACCTTTACGTGTTAACACTTCAAAAACAACAGTAGGAGCAGTGGTAATAAGATCGATATCATATTCACGCTCAAGCCGCTCCTGAACAATTTCCATATGCAATAGACCAAGGAAACCACAACGGAAACCAAAACCTAAAGCTTGTGAACTTTCTGGTTCAAAAAAGAGCGAGGCATCATTTAGTCTTAACTTAGCTAATGCTTCACGGAATGCTTCAAAATCATCCGAACTAACCGGAAACATACCCGCATAGACTTGAGGTGTTGCTGATTTAAAACCGGGTAGTGCTTTAGTTGCACCATGGTGAACATGCGTTAATGTATCTCCCACTGGCGCACCATTAATGTCTTTCACACCTGAAATCACATAACCTACTTCACCACAATTCAGTGCATCACGTTCACTACGTTTAGGCGTAAACACACCAACTTGCTCTACTTGATATTCATGCCCTGTTGACATGACTCGAATTTTGTCACGCTTTTTAATACTACCTTGGGTTATTTTCACTAAAGAAATAACGCCGACATAACTATCAAACCATGAATCAATAATCAGTGCTTTTAACTCACCATCAGGATCGCCAGTGGGTGCAGGTATTTTATCAACTAACTCTTCTAATAAATCTTCAATACCCAAACCTGTTTTAGCGCTACAACGCACAGCGTCTATGGCATCGACACCGATGATATCTTCAATCTCTTGAGCAACTTGTTCAGGCTCTGCTGAAGGTAAATCTATTTTATTTAATACCGGCAATACTTCCAAACCTAAATCGATGGCGGTATAACAGTTAGCAACACTTTGTGCCTCAACACCTTGTGCAGCATCAACAACAAGCAATGCACCTTCACAAGCAGCTAAAGAACGAGATACTTCATAAGAAAAATCAACATGGCCAGGTGTATCGATAAAGTTCAGGTGGTAGGTTTCACCATTACGTGCTTTATAGTCCAACGATACACATTGAGCCTTAATGGTAATGCCACGTTCTTTTTCAATATCCATTGAGTCAAGCACTTGGGCTGACATTTCACGATCTGTTAGACCGCCACACACCTGGATAAAACGATCGGCTATAGTAGATTTACCGTGGTCGATATGAGCAATGATGGAGAAGTTACGGATGTGATCCATAAAAATTAAATAACCCTAAATAAACAGTAAAAAAATCGGCCGAAACACAGGTCTCGACCGATTATATGGATTTAACTGTCAGATTTTACGGCAAAACTGCCTAGCTGTCGTGCCTTGAATTAGCTAATGACTTATTTCTCATCATTTTCAATTCGCAATGCTAGGAAAATAGCGCCTTGTCTACGCTGAATCAGAATAGGAACAGCCTTATTCTCCGGCAAGTCTTTTGCTAAATCTAAGAACTGTTTCGCATTACTTACTTTCTGATTATTCAAAGTCATAATAACGTCACCTCGTCGTATACCTGAATCTAACGCAGCACCTTGTTCAACATTAACAACCAAAACTCCGCCTTCAGCAATTCCCAATTCTTCACGTTGATCATCACTTAGGTTTTCTATTTCAATTGCTAATCGCTCATCAATCAAACGACCTGAAGTATCACCCTTTTGAGCAAGGTCTTCACTTTCAGGAAGTTGTTCAACTGCTACATTAATAGTTTTATGCTTATTATTGCGCATGACAACAACTGAGACAGATTTACCGATTTTCGTTCTACCAACAATAGGTGGTAAATCAGATGACATCGATACTTTTTTACCATCAAACTTTAAGATCACATCACCGGCTTCAAAACCTGCTTTTGCTGCTGGACTATCAGGCAGTACTTTCGAGATAAGTGCCCCATGAGGTTTTTTCAAGCCAAAAGACTCTGCTAATTCACGTGTCACATCTTGAATAACGACACCCAACCAACCTCGACTCACATAACCTTGTGATTTAATTTGTGCCACAACGTCCATGGCGACATCCATAGGAATGGCAAAAGACAGTCCCATAAACCCACCGGTACGGCTATAGATTTGTGAGTTAATCCCGATAACTTCACCCTCAAGATTAAATAATGGCCCACCAGAATTACCCGGATTAATAGCAACATCTGTCTGAATGAAAGGTACATAACTATCACTTGGTAAACTACGACCTAACGCACTCACAATACCTGCCGTTGCTGAATGATCAAAACCAAATGGAGATCCAATCGCTAACACCCATTCTCCTACTTTTAGCTGGGTTGAATCACCTAGTTTCACCGCTTTTAAACCTGTTGCTTCTACTTTCAACAAAGCAACGTCACTACGTTCATCACTACCTAATACTGTTGCTACAAGTTCATTGCGATCACTAAAGCGAACAATAATTTCATCCGCATCTTTAATAACATGATGATTCGTTAAAATATAACCATCCGAGGACAAAACAAAACCTGACCCCAGCGAGTGCGCTTCTGAAGGTTGTGGACGCTGTCCACCCGGCTGTTTAAAGAAATGTTTAAATAATTCATCAAAAGGTGTGCCTTCAGGCATTTGTAATCCATTCGGCAATCCTGACCCTGCATGTTTATTCGGCTTCTTTATTGTCGTACTAATATTGACAACAGCAGAGCCATGTTCAGCCACCAGCTCGGTGAACTCAGGCAAAGCAGCATGAATATTCACACTGAATAAACTCCAAAGAAATAACAGACTTAAACCTGACCATACCTTATACGTTTTCATTTTTAATCCTCAATTATTCTGGCTTGAAAACCATCTTTCTGATGTTTCAACTTTTCTCTAACCCAGTAAAAGCCTAATAAAAGACCACTGATTCCTGCAATAATCTCAACAAGCTCATTAAAACCCAAGACTTTAGCTAATGCAGAAAAGCTAAATAACAAGACCAATGGCAAGATATACATCAATAAGGCACCTTGTAATAAGGCCTCTTCTGGAATGGCAATACTCACCTCTTGTCCAATATTGACATCAGCTGTTTTTTGAACAGATATCTGTGAAAATCGCTTACCTACATGATTTTCTAATAATCCAGTACCACAGCCCTGTTTCATCTGGCAACCACTACACGTTGATTTTCGTTCAGCTTCAAGCCACACCGTAGTATCATCACAAGCGACCACTTTTGCTTGTTGTTTAATCATGACTATTCCGACTCACTGTAACGAATTGAATTTCCCACTTTTTCAACTGTTTGAGCAGGAACTTTGCCAACAACCGTTATAAAATGAGCGTTCATAATAGTGCCAAAGGCGTTAACCGCACCCATTTTTGAACCACCATGTAGATGGCTATGTCTAGCACGAATCTTCTCAAAGAATATCGATACCGAACTCAAACCATCACTGTAAACCTGCTGCTCAACAAGTGCACCATTCCGCGCTTTAAACCTATTTTGTTGCATCACCAAATTAAAGCCTTCTGGCAACCAAGTAATTTGCCACAAAGAGTTTTGCTTTGGTTCTATTTTAATGGCTTTCATACCATATTCAGTACGATTCCAAGACATCTCATTGCCTTGCATTTCGGGCTTTAATGCTTGCTCAGAAATATCCAAGCCCATCACGACAGATGAAAAAGAAAAACTTTCAAGCACATTACCCTGCCCATCAAGCAAGTCTGATTGCAGCAATAAATTATTTTCTTTATCTACCCACAAGCTATAGCCATAACGATAATCATCAATTGGTGTAACTACTATTTCCTGTGTGAGGTGTGCTGCAACACGTTCTTCCTTACCTAAACTTGTCTGATAATAAATAGCAGCTGAACCCAGTCTTCTTAATAGATCAGTAGGAAACCCACGTCCTAACGGCCGGTGATTTTCTTGTACAGGTTTACCCTCAGGATAAATGCATGTCACCATGTCATTAGTACGAATAACTTCTCTGGCCACACCATTCAATGAAATAAGGCGTTCAACTTCACCTTGTTGGTCTGCTCGGTGAATAATACGAATCGATTGTAATTTATTACCTGTTTGATAAGAAAATACACCCTCATAGTTTAGCTGTTTAGCAACAATGCCCATACGCTCTAATACCTGCATAGCTTCAGTATCTGCAAAGATATTACTGCTTAATAGCAAGGCACTACAACTTAAGATGATTTGGAACATTCTTTTCATTGTTTATTGTCCCATGTCATACGAAACAACACGTGCATAGGAAAACACACCTGATGCTCCCGCATATTCATTATGATCAACTAAATAACTATTCAGCCTATCTTCAACTTCTTCTTCCTGTACTGTCCAGCGTTCACCACCATAAACAACAATCGTAGGTGTCGTTTCTATATCAACCGATGTCATTTGTGAATTTGGCACAATTTGGTTTTGTGGCTGAGTCATCACTCCAACAACCGCTAATGCCCCGATTGAAGCTGCGACAGCCAGACTAATTGTTTGTTTCCAAAATTGTTTAGGAAAAGGAATGATCTGAGCTAACTCTTTCTTTTCATGTTCCAAGCTAAATTCAACTTCATCTTGTAACGCCACTGATATTCGAGTCGTTAAATCAACAAACTGAGAACCTAAATCATGTCCGTGCAAGACATCACTCGTATGTTGATATTGCAGAAATTGTACTTTTGCCTGTTTATTTGAATCTAATAATTGCAAGACTTTATCCAACTCTTCTCCCTGCAACTCGCCATCTACTAACGCAGACAATAATTCATTTTGATTGACTGTCATTGTTATTCCCCTTCACCCATTATTTCTTTTATTTGTTTATCTATTGCGTCACGTGCTCGAAAAATACGTGATCGAACAGTACCTATTGGGCATTCCATCACCTCTGCAATTTCTTCATAACTCATGCCTTCAAACTCTCGTAATTTAATCGCCGTTGCAGTATCTTCTGGTAAGTCTTGAATGGCTTGATGAATCGTCTGTTGAAGTTCATCTCTCATCAAACTCGTTTCTGGCGTTTCAAATTCTTTCAATTCAGGTGCATCATAAAAGTTGGTGGCATCCATCGCATCAACATCAACAGCAGGTGGTCTTCTCGCTCTTGATGTCAAATGGTTCTTTGACGTATTAATCGCAATTCGATAAAGCCAGGTATAAAACGCACTATCCCCACGAAAGTTAGGTATCGCCCGATATGCTTTGATAAATGCCTCTTGTGCTACATCTAATGCTTCTACTGGATCGTGTACAAACCCAGTAATCACATGCACAATTCGCTGCTGATATTTCAAAATCAACACATCAAATGCCTTTTTATCACCTGCCTGCACTCGTTGTACTAGCTCTAAATCCACATTCATCCTAAGTTCCGACTCACTCCGACATGCCTGAGCTTGTCTGTAATTGATAACTGATTGACCATAATGATTTAACTTTGTTCCTGAAACAGTGCAAAATAACGATAAATCTCATTTGAACTTTGAGCTTATACTGATAATCCTTAGACTTACAGATATACCCATGATACGTGAACATGCAGGTTTCAGAGTTTATCACGGAGGTCAGAGCAAGGCACAATGCTTGACAATGACGAGTCCTTGTCAAGCATTGTAACGTGGCGCTGGCATTCGTGATAATCTCCCGTAGGGCAATAGGATAAGACACACTTTTCGTCGTTATAAAGTCTTAAATTAGAATAACTAATTCTGCGCCTTTATGCCTAGAATAGAGTGTCTTCTTCTCTTGCTGATACTCTGCATATTCACGTACCATGGGTATATAATAACGTAATGACTTCTTCATATCACTTTGATGTTCTAATTATTGGTAGCGGTGCTGCAGGCCTGACGCATGCTTTGCATCTTGCTGACCATGCTCAAGTAGCGGTATTGTCTAAAGACAAACTTGAAGAAGGTGCATCTCTCTATGCTCAAGGTGGGATCTCGGTTGTTTTAGATCAAGCTGATTCGCTACAGTCACATATTGATGACACTATTTTGGCGGGTGCGGGATTATGCAATGAAAAGGCAGTTCGCTATACCGTTGAGCAAGCTCGTGAAAGTATAGAGTGGCTTATTGACCAAGGTGTTTCATTCACTAAAGATGGTATCACTTCTGAAACATATCACCTTACTCAAGAAGGTGGGCATAGTCACCGACGTGTCATTCACTCTGCTGATGCAACGGGACGTGAAGTTGAAACAACACTATTAGCCAAGGCCAAGGCCCATCCTAATATTCATTTATTTCCCCACCATATCGGTATTGATCTCATCACTAGTCGAAAACAGTTTGGTGATGATGATGATCGTTGTTTAGGCAGTTATGCCCTAGAGATCAAATCAGATACGCCTTGTACTTTCACCGCTCCCATCACTGTTCTTGCAACCGGTGGCGCAGGTAAAGTTTATCTTTATACCAGTAACCCTGATGTCTCAACTGGAGATGGTATTGCTATGGGTTGGCGGGCAGGCTGCCGTGTTGCCAATATGGAATTTATTCAATTCCACCCGACTTGCCTCTATCATCCGAAAGCTAAATCTTTTTTAATTAGTGAAGCACTACGTGGCGAAGGTGCTAAATTATTATTAGCGGATGGTTCATCTTTTATGGAGCAGTTTCATCCTCAAGCTGAGCTGGCACCAAGAGATATTGTTGCTCGTGCAATTGATCATGAAATGAAACGTCTAGGTGATGATTGTGTATACCTTGATATTAGCCATCAACCCAAAGAATTCATTGAGGAACACTTTCCCACTATTCATAATCGTTGCCTAAGTTTTGGTATAGACATGACTCAGGAGCCGATTCCTGTTGTTCCTGCGGCTCATTACACCTGTGGTGGTTTAATAACGGACTTACATGGCCAAACGGATATTAAAGGACTTTACGCTATTGGTGAAACCGCACATACCGGCCTACATGGTGCAAACCGTATGGCCAGTAATTCTCTGCTAGAATGTCTCGTATTTGCCCGCAGTGCCGCACTTGATATCAAGAAAAAGTTAAATCAAAACTATGTATTTCCAACGGTTCCAACATGGGACTCAAGCCGAGTTAACCCTGCTAAAGAAGCAATATCTATTAGCCATAACTGGGATGAACTACGTCGTTTCATGTGGGATTATGTCGGCATTGTACGTTCAAATGAGCGCCTATATAAAGCACAACAACGTTTAAACTTATTACAACAAGAAATTAATGATTACTACCGCCAACATCGTATTAGTAGTGATTTACTTGAGTTACGTAATCTTGCAGATGTCGCCGAGCTTATCATTACCTCAGCATTGCAACGTAAAGAAAGCCGCGGCCTTCACTACACCTTAGACTACCCAGAAACAGATAAAGACTATACTGCTAAAGATACCATTATTACTGGAAAGCATTAGGCGCTCGACAGTAAACCCGTAACTGTCGAAAACTCTCGTCCTCAACAGCATCATTCATAATTATAATGGTAGACCTTCGCCACCGTGTTGGAACTCTAAAACTCAACAAGACAAAATACTGTGTAACGACACTTTCGATGAGAACTAATTCGCTCTTCTGTTCACCATTATGAAGAAAAATTATCCATTTATTGTCTTCGCCTCTTTCAATATTAATGATGCTTCGCTGACTCCTAGACCATTGATATAATCGACAATAATAAATAAAACTAGCAATTACCAGTGAACTGATAATAAAAGTCCAAATAGAAAGTGTTAACACACTAAGAACAACGGCTAACATTACAGAATGAGTGATTATAAGGTAGGCCAATAAATAATTAGACCTACCAATAACCATCGAAAACACCGTCCTTGTCATAAAGCCTCGCTCCATTCCTTGGTGAGAGATATAATAGTCACACTATTCAACCACAAAAATGAACATTATGACTAATTCTTGGCAAGATATTATTGAACAACAAAATACATTAACAACAAGTATTGATTTAACATCAACACATTATTTTATGCCTTTAGCGCAATTAGGAATTTTACAGATTACTGGGGATGACGCCCAAAACTTTCTGCAAAACTTACTCACCAATGATGTCAATTTATTAGCTCTTAATCAAGGTCAATTAAGTGGATTTTGCAATGCTAAAGGACGTTTGTTCTCAGTATTCCAACTTATTCGTCGTCAAGATGGCTACCAAATAGTATTACCTAAAACGATGTGTACAATCCTTATGCAACGTCTTAGCATGTATATCTTACGCTCTAAAGTTACAATTTCTGATGTATCAGATACCATGGCATGCATAGGTTTAAGCACATCAAGTGATAATGCTATTACTGAACTAGCGCTATCTGATGATTATGTTTTCAGTTATGAGAAAAATCCTAAGCGAGCTTTATGCATTGCCCCAACTGAACAAGTAAGTGAGCTTGTAACAATATTCAACCAGCAACAGTGGCAACTTACTCCTAATAGCATTTGGGATAACCTAGATATTAAATCTGGAATACCTGCCATTTTTCCAGAAACAAAAGAAAAATTCACTCCTCAACAAGTTAATCTAGATTTAGTTGAGGGTGTTAGTTTTACTAAAGGCTGTTATCCAGGTCAAGAAGTCGTTGCTAGATTACATTATTTAGGCAAACCCAGTCGGCGGATGTTTTACGCTGAAACAAATACAGAAAAATTGCCCATTATAGGGGATGAAGTCCTAACTGAAACAGGTAATATTGCAGGTCACATTGTTCATAGCCAGACAAAAAATTCAGAGACAGTTCAATTATTACTGAGCCTAAAACTCTCTGAGCAAAAAAGTAAACTTTTCATTAATGACACGATGCCAATAGAATTAGATATTGATTCACTCAACATTAATGATTAGGGTCATACTGTCTACCAAAGTCGAGATTTTTATACTATATTGCAAAAAAAATTATCGAAAAAGAAATGGCAGGTAAATTACTTGTCCGCAATACAGACTCAGGCGCCTGCTTTACAATTCTAATTCCAGTATCAAAGCACCTTAAAACAGCTCAATATCCTCAGCAGCATCCTGCCTAACCTGTTGAAGCACTTCTTCAATCGACATGCCTTGCATCATTTTTTCAAACATATCATGCTCGGCTGGCATTGTATATTTAGACTTTATTTTTTCTTGTAATAACAACCATTCTATTGGGTTATATAAACGTACATTATCACCCACAAGATCTACCAAACTCGCCAAAGAATGTGACACATGGCTCAATCGCTGCGTTAACTTATCGTAAAATTGAAATGCCATAATGGCGTGTTGCATCTCACCCGCAACAGCTTCACATTGCTCAACAATTTGTTTTGATTCAACATCATCATTTTTTTTAGCTAGTTTTTCAATAACTTGAACTCGTGCAGCCATCGTTGTAAAAGCATCGGTTAAAGTATCAACCGAGTCATCACCTTCCTTCATCGACATTTCTATCTGGGCGACAGCTAAGTTCATCATACGTACTGTTTCACGCACTTGGCTCCAGTCTAAATCAGGGTTTTGTGCACTTGATGTTGTCATTCTTTATGGTGTCCCATTATTCTAAATTTAGTTTCTTAATTTTATATCGCAATGCCCGAAAAGTAATGCCCAAATTCTTGGCTGCAGCGGTCTTATTCCAACGAGTAGCCTCTAACGCTTGGCTTATTAATTGGCGTTCTTGTTCTTCAAGTCGACTTTCTAAATCAGCACTTAAGTTTGGACTTGGGTTTAAAGCCTTCTTCGATGAGATAAGAGGTTTATCTAATGTTAAAGGAACTTCAACTCTTTCCGTTTCTGGTAGAGGAGAAACTGCTGTCTCAGGTAACATTAAATCATCACTAGAAATCACACTACCTTCAATCCATGTTAATGCTCGCTCTAGGATGTTTTCTAATTCACGTACATTTCCAGGAAAATCATATTCATAAAGCAATTGAAGTGCTTCACGGCTAAATTTGATTCCAGATTGTCCATTTTTCTCTGACAATTGAGTCAATATATTTTCAGCCAATATAGCTATATCGGCTTGTCTTTCTCGCAAAGGAGGAACCACTAATTCAATCACATTCAGTCGATAAAAGAGATCTTCTCGAAAACGACCCTGTTTAACACTTTGGCTAAGATCTTTATGTGTTGCCGATAAAATTCTTACATCAATATCAATTTCTTCATTACTTCCTACAGGTCTAATCGCTTTTTCTTGAATCGCTCTGAGCAATTTTACTTGCATCATCAACGGCAAGTCAGCCACTTCATCTAAAAATAATGTACCGCCTTGAGCCGCTTCAAATAAACCTATTTTATCAGCCACCGCCCCGGTAAAAGATCCCTTCTTGTGTCCAAAGAACTCACTTTCAACTAACTCATTAGGTATTGCACCACAATTGATTGGTACAAAGGCATGATCTGCGCGCGCTCCTAATTCATGGATCAAACGTGCAACTAATTCCTTACCCGTTCCCGATTCACCACCAATATAAACAGGAGCCTGGCTCCGAGCAAGTTTAGTTATTTTTCCTCGCAACCTTCTAATAACGTCAGTCTCACCGAGTAAACGACTTCGCGAGCGACGCTCTTTCTGAAGCGGCTTATCCACTGATGGTGATAATTTAAGAGCAGTTCCTACTAAATCTCTTAATACTCTAATTTTGAGCGGCTTAGATACAAAATCAAATGCACCTAACTTTAATGCTTGTACAGCCAAGTCCATATTGCCATGAGCAGTAATCACAGCTACGGGTAAATCTGGATATTCTTTTTGTAATAGTTTGACAAAGTCTAATCCACTTCCATCAGGCAACCTCATATCCGTCAAACATAAATCAAAATGATGTTGCTTTAATGCCTGTTCAGCCTGCTCAATATTCTCGGCTGTCACGCAATCAATAGACATTCCTGATAAAGTCATTGCCAACAATTCAAGAATATCGGGCTCATCATCAATAATCAAAGCGTGTCGATTCATTGTAAAACCTCTCGCCGATCTAGAGGGAAGCCAACCCTAAAGTAATGCCTAGCATTATCGGAGAAATACTTTAAGTAACCACCATTTGCCTGACAGAGCTCTCGTGCTAAATATAAACCCAAGCCAGTGCCCCCTTTTCTATCTGAGTTGAAAGGTTCAAATAAATTATCCTGCATATGTTCTGACACGCCATCACCGTTGTCATAGACATCAATCCTTACTTCATTATCATGCCTAAACAGTTTGACTTCAATACGGGGCCCATTTCTATCACTAGCAGAGTATTCCCAAGCATTTTCAAATAAATTCCACATCACTTGGTGTAACTGCTCAATATCCAAACTCACTTTTAGCAAAGATGCAGAGATACTTAATTTGAGAGCATTTTTATCAATATGTTTTATTTCACAAAACTCATCCCTAAAACTATCTAACCAAAGTGCTAAAATAACGGTCGTTGGATGTGAAGTTTTGCGACGACTCATCTGTAATATCGTTTCAATAATACCATTCACTCTGGCACTATGCCTTTGAATAATATCAGTTAATTTAATACTTGTAGCATCATTTCTATTCTCAGCGAGTAATTCACTAGCATGGCTTATTGCACCTAATGGATTACGAATTTCATGAGCAATACTTGCTGTCAATCGCCCTAAAGAAGCAAGCTTTAACTGCTGCGCTTGTTGAGCCTGCTCTGACGTATTATCAAGATAAATTAAAGTTTCCCCAGTATTTAAAGCGGTAATCCTAGCAACTATTTCAGGCAAGTCATCACGAGGGCGAAAAGGTTCGAAACGCACATCGACTCCCTCTCTCCAATGTGATAGTTGTTCCACTAGCTGCGTCGAAAAGGCTTTTAAACCATAGTTATTCTGTGCATGTTTGAGCCCTAGTAATTGCTGTGCAGATTGATTGCTATGTGTTACTCGCCCGTCAATATCAACCACTAAGATACCTGTTTGCATACTGCTGATAATATGCTCATTCAATACGGCTAACTTCGTCACGTCTTGAGCACGTTGTTCAGCAATCCCTTGAGAGACTTTCATCTTATGTGACAATATTTGTGCTAATAAAGCAGTAGCAAAAAAGGTAACTCCCAACATGCCAGCATGGCTATATTTTGTAATTCCATCACCTAAGATCTGAGAATAACTCACTTCTAAGAGAACTGATAGAGTTGCAATAGCAGCAATAAAAACAGCCAGTCGGCCTGGAATTAGCCCTCCGCCCGCAACAACAACAACCAATAAGAGTCCAAGACCAGTATGCAGCCCTCCACTAGCATGAATAAGCAATGTAATAAGGATAATATCCAATATCAACTGAGTTCTTGCTGTGGCTTTAAAAGAACCTACGTTTTTTACACTTATGGTAAGCAAGATAACAGCCGTTAACGCATATAATAAGCTAATAATACTGTAAAGTTCAGGATCGGAATGTCCCAGAAACTCAGGTGGAAGTTTAAGGTAAAACACGATGAATAGTACTGTCGCTAAAAACAATCTATAGACAGAAAATACGGTGAGTTCTCGCCATAACTCTGTAGATAAATCACTATCAACACCGATATTAAACAATTTCATTTTATAAACTATTTTCCAGCATCAATATGGTCTTGTGAGCAATAATAATCACCCCCATTTTGTATCGCTTCTTGTTCAGGAACATGTAAGCCACAATGCTGACACTGCACCATTTTCTCGGAGCTTGGTTTAGATAAAGAGGATCTATTTTTCCGTAATAAATTACCAATAATCACATACAGTAAAAGACCAATGGCAATTAAAACCAAAATTCGCATTTTTTAAACCTCGTAAATAAAAAAGGGCATCCATTAAGGATACCCTTTTATCTTCATTCTGTCGCTGCTATACCCGAATCAAAAACGAGCTTGAATGTTAAAGTTCACTCGGCCCGAGTCCTTGTCATCTGTTCTATGTGTAATAGGCTTTGCAGCAACAATATGTGCGGAAATCACCTTTGACAAATTAAAGTCTAAACCGACACCAATACTTGTTAAAAAGTCATCACGATTAGTGCCTTCGCCATCTCCTTTAACAGGAATAGCAGCACCATGATCAAAGAAAAGTAAATAACGTGCATCATTTCCAAAGATACCCTTCATTTTATTTGGAATAGCATGTGACAACTCAAGGCTAGAATAATAACCTTTATCTCCGATTAAAAGACCTTCTGTGTAGCCTCTCACAGTATAAACGCCGCCCACTTGAAACTGTTCTGTTGAAGGTAATAGTTTGGTATCACTCCACTGCCCGCCTAAGCGTAACAGTGCAAGCCAATCATTTAGTTTTTTGTTATAGCTAAAGTCAGCATTAATCTTAAAAAAAGACTTTGGATTATCCCAATTCCTGGGAGTAATCGTTCCTTTCAAACTTGCAAAACCAATACTATCAGGGGAAAATGATTGTCGTTTAATACCGAATTCAGCGGTGTGCACATAGGTTTCAAATAACCTAACATCACTCGATGCCGTAACTGACCTTTTCTTATTGATGCCAATGCTAGCTGTCACCAAACTATCTTGTGTCACAATTAATGGGTGGGATAGACCAATTCCTAATGTATAAGAATCTCCGGTAATATCTAAGGGTTTAATTGCCCCCTCAACTATCTCAATGCTAGAGACATTACCATTAAGGTTAATCATCGTACCTAACTTATTTATTGGAAATCTATAACTGGTATAAAAGGCTTTTGTACCACGAGCGGCATAACCTCCAATGGTTAATAGATCTCTATTACCCGTCAAACTACGGTTAATATAATTCACACCGACACGATATAGACCTACATCTTTTGTGCCTGAATTATCCATATATACAAAAGACTCATGTCTTTTAGGCTCTTTTACCGTGAGTAGATAATCAGTTTTGCCTACAACACTACCCGGTTTCAATGCAATTCCTACTTGAATATCATTTAAAAGGTTGAGCCTTTCAAGATGTTTTTCTAACGTTGTTAGCTCAACCAGGTCACCCTCAGAAACATCTAAACGATCAACAATATAATCATGATTCGTAGATTCATTTCCTTCTAACTCCAATTCTCCAACACGCCCTTCAATTAAACGTATTTGTACAATACCCTGTTTTATTTTTTGTGGTGGAAGTAGAGCTTTTGAAGCCAAGTAGCCTTTTAACTTATATAAACTATTAATCTCATCTAATAATTTATTTAAGTCATTAAGTGTAATAATTTGACCCGTATAACGTTGAAATATGGTATCAATCTCTTCTGACGTTAAGATATCTGAGTCATTAATTTCAATATTATTCAGTTTGAATTTAACAGTCGAATTAGTTACTTTTTTATTCCTATCTAGTAATTCATCCACGTCAATTTCAGGTAATTCATCTTGCCCCTTTTCAATCTTTTCTTGCTGTTCTCGATAGTGCTCAGACTGCTCTAATTGTCGGGTAATAGTTCCTGGACTGGTGGGTGCAGCCCATAGCTCCGTGCTTGGAATAAACATAGTCAACATAGCAACAATTATACTTCGACTTAGAGTGTTTTTTAGTTTCATTTGATTTATATTCAGTTGTTTATACACTTTCATATCTAAATCAAAAAAGTTCATCGTCATTAGTTGTTTGGACGAGAAGTTCCGGATCATAAATAATTGTGCCACTTTGAGTTCTATCAAAAAACTCACTAAATGGATTCGCAGAACCCCATAAAGATTGATACAAATCATCCCCCATTAAGCCACCATTCGTACCTGTTTGTTGTGCTGTTCGTTTCTCACCAATAAGTGAAAGACTATTGTCGGTACTAAAACTATTAATAATATAATCCGGTTGATAATCTACAATCATTGCATTCGTGAAGATCAACTTGCTTCCTGCACTTATCGCTAGATTAATCGGAGTACCACCAACAAGTTGAATATCAGCATTTGGAAATAATTTAGGTGGTCCATCATAGATAATGACAGAATAATCTGGCATTTTAATTTCAGCTACTCCGCTAACTGTAAAGTTAAGTAGTTCTATATCGCCACTACTAGAGCTTAGAGAGACGTTTTTTGTACTCAGTTTCTCATAAAATGTACCGACACTAGAATTAATATCTATATTGATCTCATCAGCTATACCTGCATCGTTACCACTCAAACTCAATAATAACTTATCGACTGTTCCTGTATGTTCGACAGTAGGCAAATTAATAATATCAGCGGTAACAAACAATCTATCCTTCACTTGTAAGTCAGTAATATTTAACTGGCCGGATTCTTCAGCAACCATAAACGAAGCCGCTCCAGCAGTCACTGTATCAATATCTAATAAGCTTCCTGATACAGCAATATTAATATCACCTGATGTTAATACATCACCTAAATCGCCACGACCAGACACCACATTAAGATTAATAGAGCCTGTATTAGAAACTAGCGTAGTTGAGAATAAGTCACCATATCGTTCTTCATAGAAAATACCCGTGGCAGCATTAATATTTACAACACCGTTTGAGTCGCCAATAATCGACCGACTTAAACTTCCTACTTGTCCAGATATTGATGTCAAAGTGAAGTTATCCCCTTCAAGCATTACAAGTTCATCTGTTCTACTATTAGCAATGTTACCACCAGCCGAAATTGCCACATCGTAGCCAACAGCTTTGATTGAACCAAGGGATATATCATTGCCGGCATTTACTCGAATATCGCCCGCGGCAAGCAATTCTGCAATGGCTACATCATTACCAGCAGTGATCTCAGTATTTCCAACGATAGAAGTCATCCCATTTAATGCAATATTACTACTCGCTTGCATTGATAAGCCATTAACACTATCTAGTACTGTAATATCATCTGTGGCAATCAAGTCACCATTACGCACTTCAATGACAATATCACTAGCTACTTGGAGTTGACCTAAGTTAAGCGTTCTATCTGAAAGAAGGCTTAAAGCAGGTGCTCCAGTTCCTAAAACACTGGCTACTGTTGCTGTTAATAAGCCATCAATATCCAATGCAATATCTAATGCATTTGTACTTTCACCCACAATACCTGTGGCAATTAAGTTTAATGATTTACTACGAATATTAATATTATCGGTATCTAATGCATCAATAATATTAACTGCTTCTAATTGGATATGATTACGAGCAAATAATGTACTCACCAGCATATCACCACTATTCTTCAAATAGATATCTTGTCCGGCACGCGCTGTAAATGCGGTCGGTGAATCATATGATATTGAAGAAAGTACAGAACCGATGCTACCTCTTGCTGCTTCTAAGATAATGTTGCCGGCATCAATATTAGCGTTTGAATCACTCGCAACATTATAAATACCTTGCCCCCCTTTAATGACGACTGAATCCGATGATGTCGAAGTAATATGGTCTATTTTAATATCTTGCTCTGAACCAATAAAGATATCCTGACCCGCTACAATATTAAGTGAGTCACGAACATCTACATCAATATCATCACGCTGTTTAATTCTAATCTCAGTGGCTGTGATTAGAATATCGCCCGCTTCTGCTGAAGCCAATGCAAGACGTTGTTCATCCGTTAGGTTTAATACTGTCGGTCTATTATCAATAACAATATCTCCCGATAATTTACCAACAGAGTTAGCAACATCTAAAGATACATTAAGACCCGATACATTAAACTCTTCAATACGTGTTTCAGTATCTGATGTTTCTTTTAGTAAACCACCACCAAGCGCAAACTTAAGCTGATTCTCAGTCCATACTGAACCCTGTGATAACTCAGCTATATCACCACTTGTTGCCTCATAGCTATAACTCGCATTATAAGCATCTCCTAAGCCTGCATAATCAATATGATAGGCATGGTACTGCTCTGTACGTTGTTGATCAAAAGCAGTGATTTTTACATCAGTCCAACCTTGTTGTTTAAAGGCTTCAATTTCTGCAGCACTTGAAACAACCGAGAAGTTCGCATCATAGTTTGATGGATCAGCTTGATTTGAACGATATTGCCAGTAACGTTCATATTCACTGGTTTTATTATTTTCAAATCCTTGAATTGTTTTTGCAGCATAGCTTTCTTCATCGACACCTTTAGTACCCACTAACAACATATCATCCCATAGGCTTAATAATTCAGCTTCTGTTCTTGTATCACGTGTTTCGTTTAAATTCGCATCAATCAAACTACCTGTTGGCACAGCTAAATCAACATCGCCACCTTTCGCTTCAACACTAACAACTAATAGATCACCACTTTGCTCCGTCAGAACAATATCACTGGCAGCTTTAGCAGTTAGACCATCACCATTAGCTAAGTTAGTGCCACTATCAATTACAAGTCGATTAGCCGACGTTCCTAAGTCGCCATAGTTTGACGTTAGCTCTATAGCACCACCACGAATCAAGGCGGAACCAGTACCACGGATTAAATCACCATCAACTGTAATGTTCACATCACCATTACTAGCTAGTAAATTACTATAATTCAGATCGCCCAGCACCTCTTCTAAAGTAATATTTCCATTAGTCGTTCGTGCAGATAATAAACCACCGTTAAGATTCGTTTTAACTGTGCTGTTATTACCAATTCCTGCCAAAGCAATTAGGTTAATATCTCGGCCGCCCACGCTAGCATTAGCCGTTAATTGTTCAATTGAACCTTGTGTATTTAATGTTGTTAAATCAGTAGAATTGCCCAAACCACCATTAATTAGGATATTACCTTGTGAAACAACACTTAATTGTGATGAATCATAACCAATAAAGTTGATATCAATATCATGGAAGGCTTTGACATTATGTTGATGATAAGTATTAAAATATTCCTTTCTTCTATCATATGTATGCCTTTCACTATAGACAACATATTCTGAAAATGTATTTGTTTTATTAGGGTCATCATGCCAATCCCAAAGATCATATCTGATCGTTGATGTTTTATAGCGATAATCTACTGTGTCATTAGTAAATAAAATCAGATCATCTCTTATTTGAACTGGTGCTGTTGTACTTGAAGAATAGCTTCTATCTGTTGATTCACTACAATCAATCAAAACAAAACATTTTATTACTTTCGTGTCGCGATACTCAGTTTTTATTGTTGAATCTTTACGTAACCAAGAGAAATATTGACCCGCTTTTGGTGAGTAATAGGTATCCTTCTGGCCTATAGTTTCACGACGAACTAAGTTATTAGGGTTACCACTAGCATCCACACTCGTGCTGTCCCAGACACTAACTTGCTCACCCAAACGTCGGTACCATGTTGTTAAAGGCTGATTATTAACACCTCTAAAGTTGGTATCAGTAATTTTAAGTTGGCCTTCTCTTTCGACACCCACATCTAACTGGTTTAGAACCAAGTCTGTTGTGCTGTTATTAGTCACATCTATGCGCCCATAACCATCAATTACTCTTAATTCTCCCGCACCAGTACTCACTATTTGACCAAATAGCTGCATATAACCACCTTGGACTTTTACATCTTGCAGTTCAATTCTATCTAGTGCTGCATTGTAGCTTGCATCAATCGTATCGCCAGATGCTGCTTTAACCCGGTAATACTGATTATCTTCTGTCGGATTATTTAGATAGTTATCTCTCGCCCAAGCTAAAGAATTAAAGCCTGCCGAACTATTATCAAAGTCTTCATAGATTTGAGGAGCAGCATCTAAGGTAATAAAATTATCTGGTAAACCACTTTGCAGTAAACCATTAATGTTGAGTATTCTTGCACTAGCAAAAATATTATTACCGGCAATTAAAGTACTACCGCCAGAACGAATGCCATTAACAATTCTATTGACTCTAGCACTTTCAGATGCAAGAGCTACACTATCCCAAGAAGATTTTGGCTCATCACCTAAATGTCTAAAGCCATCAACATAACTTAGAACCAGATCTTTACCTGCTTGAATATCAATTGTGTTGGCAAGTACATTACCACTAATATTGACACTCCCTGCTTCATTGATAATTTCAACCGTACCTCGAAGGTTAGTAATGTCATTAGCAATCTCAATATCAGGTTCAATGCCTGCGGGGTTTCCACCTGAACCAGGGCGATAAGTATTTTCAACACGAATTAATGGTGCCGCTGAACTTTCACTGGTAACAACATTACTAAAACTCGCTGAACCCGATTCATTTCTAGCATTAATCTCAGCATTATTATGAATTTGAATATCATTAAAGGTAATTCGACCACCACTGTTTTCAGGGATCATTAACCAATCTGTACGTAAGAATTTTTCACTATTATTCTTAACTTGTATTAGGGCGTCACCCGGTGCTTCAATCTGACCAGCTCCCGTTAAGCTATCTGCCTCAATATGAATATTACTTGATTGTGCAAAAATTCCATCCACATTAATGAAGGTCACATTGGTATTTAAGCCTGCTAATTGACCTTTCTGAGCATTAAGCCGGTCAATCTCAGCTTGATAGGCAGCCACCACATCCGTTAAATCACTAAAATCAAGTTTAAGTTGTTCATATGCTGCAATCTGAGCATCAATATTATTGCTTAAATTTTCTTGTGTTTCTGTGAAAGTCACACCATCACTCTGACCTTGAGGGTCGCTCGCATCAACGGTACCATCCGTCCTTATTGTTAAATACTGTTTATTCTGGATTCCGGCCTTAACAATACCGTTATTAACAATGCTAGATGTTGATGTTTTAGACTCTGAACCACCTTTAATATCAAATGAAATCTCATCTTCACCGACCAACTTTCTAAAGGCATTAGCTACAGCTTCTAAGGCTGCACGATAAGCATCTTTACCAATTCCTTTACCTTCAACAAATACACTACCTTCATCTGCCAATAAATAGGTATCTTTCACACTGCCCAATTCAGCACCACTTTCTATCGCAATTGTATTATTCTGAGTTAGCTTCGCATCTGCTTTTGGAACGGTGACAAAGGGAAGTGCTGTTGCATTCCATAAGTCGGTTCTAGCAACAATATCAAAGTCATTACCTATACCATTTTTATCTTGACCAGAAAGGAGTTTAACATCACCTCCTGCACGTAAATAAGCACCGGATTTAACCGTTACTTTATTATCAGCATCAACACGAGATAATGTCGTTCCCAATGCAACACCCGATAGTCCATATGTTTTAGCATTTGCCTGTGTTTTTATATCTGCAATAGTACGTGATGATAAAATGATGTCATTTACACTTCTTAATTCAGAACTACCTACTTGTACTGTTGCATCATTTACATCATTGGTAATTTTAGATTCGACCAATCCAATGGGAATAACGCCACCTGAATCTAGTTTTACTTTATCTTTAGCATAAACATCATTCAAAGCACTAATCGCTAACTCACCACCGCTTAAGCCTGATTCAACAATCAGTGTACTGTTATCAGCAATCGTCGCTTTAGTAATTAAATTAATATCGCTAATACTTTTACCTGCAGCCCCATTAATAATACCACCGGAACCACTAAATACATTATAACGACCATCTACTAGCCAGCTTTTACGCACTAGGTTTTCAGCATTAATATCAATATCTTTTGCTGTAATAGCTACATTAGAACCCACATTCACCGTTACTAATGAATGTTGAGTATTGTTAGCATAAGCACCACTACCACCAAATAGTGAAGCGAAGCTACTATCAACAACACTATTGAATTTTGCAGTATGCTGCCCTTTAAGGGCTAATGTATTTACATTGATTGTTCGACCTGCACTACTATCACTTATATAGGCCTGAGTATCACTACTGCTTGTTGTTGTCGCTAGAGATGAACTCCCTCCTACTAATGCTCCCGCACCCGATATCGCTTCGGCATAATTATTATCTTCACCACCAGAGAACAGTTCTAAATCACCACCCTCCACTTTGACATTAGTACCTAAAAAGGCTTTTGTAAGGGTATCTGAACGTGCATTGGCTTGATTAACACCTAATGCCATAGTACCAAAACTATAACCGTCAGCTACAGCAAATTGCTTACTATCAATGTTTGCTTTAACAGCTGTTGTCCCAGTAATTGTTAAGGTACTGTTATTACCGATATAACTGCTAATATCACTGATATTTGATGCATCAGAATAGGTCGTTCCAAGCCCAACTAGCAGTCCAACGCTTGAACCATAAGAAGTTGCTTTAATATTATCCACGGCACGAGTCATGATCGCTAACACTGACACATCTTTTGCTGTCACCGTATTATTATCACCAAGATAGGCTTTTACTGTCGTAGCTGCTTTAGCGAAAGCATTAGATACACCCACTGCGCCAACACTAGAAATGCTAATCCCTTGTGATAAAGCCTCTACTTCTGTTTTAGCATCTGCTATGACATTAATAACGCCACCCAATGCGGTTAATGTTGTTCCAGAGGCTGTCACCGCAGAAACAATAGATTCATCTGTCGCACGAGCATCAGCACCCGAACCAGAACCAATAATCCCTGCGGCGGCTGATTGTGTATGAGCTAGCAACTTACCTTCCGTTTTAGCTGTTATATCTATATTTGCAGCTGTCACTGAGTCTGAAATACTAGCTTGAACTACGCTATGTTTATCTGCTCTAGAGATAACGGCACCTGCTGAAAAAGCACCGACCTGTGCACCCAGTGCTTTAGCTGATACTTGGCTTTTATCTTGTGCTAAGACAGTAACAGTACCTGTTCCCGCTTTAATATCCCCAGCCAATCCTGCATTAATTGTATTTTCAATATTGACGATAGTGACTGCAGCCCCTAAACCGACATAGCCAGCAGAACCTGCTAATGCCTCAACATCAACAGTATCGTCAGCATCACGATCAACGATAGCTGAAACAGTCAGGTCACCCGTTGTGATATCACTAGTTTCATCAATAAGTGCAATCACTGTCGCTTTAACAGATGTAACAGATACCGCACCACCCACACCGACAATACCTGCACCTACAGCACCAATCGTTGATTCAATAGCCGTAAGGTCTTTCGCTTTTACATTCAGACTGCCAGAATCAACCAATACATTCAGGCCAATAGTTGCAGCTGTTTTATATTTTAACGGTACAGCTTCATCACCTTTGGCAACGTCTTTAACATCAGCAGATGCACCATCATTTAATCTTGCCTGCTCATCTGCAGTCAGAACACTACCATCAGAACCTTGGAAAGCTGCAAACTTGTCACTGGTACTAAAGTCATTAATAGCCGTTAATGTGCCGTTATCACCCTTATCTATTTCTTCGTCTGCTTCATTAGTCAAATTGTCTCCAACTAAGGTAACGCTTGCACCACCACCGAAACCCAAAGCACCTGCCCCCGCCATAACAGCCAATGAATAAACATCATTTTGACTATCTGCTGTGATATCTAATGCACCACTTGTGTAGATATTACTATCTTCAACATTGGCAGTTGTTCTACTTTTCAAAACATTGATGGCAGCGCCTGCACCGATACCTGTCGCTAAGCCACCCGCAGCCGCACCGGCACGATTGACAAGGTTAACCGTATTGCTAGCCGCTACTTTAAGGCTAGCCACTTTATCAGTAGTTGAACCAATATCTGTTTTTAATACTTTAGCCTCAGTTGTATTAGTCACTGTATTTGAAACAACCGAACCCGCCACTGCACCAGTAGTCGTTGACCCTGCCACACTCAAAGAATTATTATTGATATGTGATGTTGATATCGCCTCTACATCAACGGCATTAGTAACATTAAGACGGCTTCGGCGACCCTGACCTATAATTTGAGCACGTGTTGTAGAGTTATTTACGCCGACAGAGAAACTACCACCTATTGAAATACCACTCCCTAGAGCGGCTGAGCCAGAGATAATATGCATATCATCGTCACTCTCAGCTTTAACGGATACTGAATCAGCATCAATGGTCACATCCATCATTTCTGCTTCAGTAATGCCTTGGAACTGTGCTACAACGCCAGTACCTGCAATAGCAAGACTTCCACCGAATGAGCCGCCAACAAGCAATGACGAAATACCTTGTGTTGCTAATGCATTAACATTCAATGCGCCTCGGCTATTAAGTGTGCTTCCTGATACTCTGGCATACACACCACGAGAAAGCGTGCTATATTCACCCGCCGCACCTATGCCAATAGCGCCAATAGTTAAGTTACCTAGAAAGCTATTAATATAAGAATGATTTGATGCGTTAACATCCACTTGTTGAAATGCTCCAGCCCCCACTAAAGATTCATTTATAGTCGCATCTGAAATAAAGGCATTCGTTGTTCCTGTCACAACATTCACATCAGCAATAAAGCCAAGACCACCAGCGCCAGCACCAATATTTACACCAATAGCTTCAATATGTTGTGTTGAAGAGGCATTTACGGCTAGACCATTAATCTGTTTTGTTGTTTTGTCTGCTTTTAAATCCAGTTGATTATAATTATCAATATCAACCTGCTGGCCGAGATCAACGGCGGTATTTAATGCGCCATCATTTACAGTTATCCTGTCGCTACTATCTTTTGCAAATGCAGTAACCTTAGTATTTGCTCCACTAATATAAGCTCTTGTACTACCTGCCACTTCATTTGTAATTGAGGTGATGCCAATACCTGCACTTTTAACACCAATACCGACACCTGCAGCACCTGATGCAATTTGAATTCTGTCATCACTTTCAGCTAATACAGCTACATTATTTTCAGCTGTCACCTTGGCGCCATCATCAATATAACTACTGACATTATTCTGTAATAAATTAACCGAAAAAGAACCGCCAACGCCCACAGTTTCACCCGCACCAACTGCAACTGAAATCGTTTCAATATCAGCATCTGACATTGCCTTAACCGTTATATTTTTCACTTTAAGATCAGTATTATCACCAGTGATAAAGGCATTAATATTATTAGAAATGCGGTTTACTGATACAGCAGCACCAAGACCCAGTACTTTGAGTGTCCCACCAATAGCAGCTGTTAGAGCTCGTATAGTACCTGTCATTCCAGCATTAACAGTTGTCTGATTAGCTAAATTTGTTTGAGCTACATTTTTAATATATGACTCAACGGTATTCGTAATAAGATTGGTTGAAACAGAAGCACCCACACCCGCATCACCAGATAAAGCAACAGAACCTATAAGCACTTCGATATCAGAGTCATCTGTCGCATCAACGACAAGCGAACCAGTAATAGCAATTGTATTATCAATAAGGTCAGTATTATCAATATAGGCTCTAGTAATATTATTTATATTATTTGTAGCAATACTTCCTGAGCCACTTAAATTTTTGGTAATGCCTAATGATGAAGCTAATGCTTTAATTTCATTGTCATTTTTAGCTTTCACCTCAAAAGAACCCAGTGTTGTTATCTTTGAATTTTTACTATAGGCCTCTGTTGTATTATCAATACTATTATCTGAGAAACTGATGCCTAAGCCTGCTTGCCCACCTAATGTAACTGCACCAGCAATGGCATGGATTGTTGATGTGTCTTCAGCATTGATTTTGACAGATGATGTTGATGTTGCATTAATCGTTGAATCTTCAAGATAGGATTTTGCTTCGTTATCAACATCATTCTGAGCATATTGACCTGCAATAACAATCCCTTTGCCGGTTGTTGAACCTGATCCGCTAGCACCAAGAGCAAATAAGCCTCCTGTATTTTTAGCACTAATAGTTACATTGGTTCCAACACGACTCTCGTTAACCGTTGTATCACTAATATGAGCATAGGTTTTATTGGCAATATCATTAAAGCTAAATGAACCTGCTAAGCCAGATGAACTACCAGTGCTTACTGTCACTGCACCTGAGAAAACCTGCATTTCAGTACTGTTTTCAGCATAAACGTTAAGTCCACGTGCTGCTACATATTCAGAAGAGTTGGCTCCATTCTCTGGTGTTAAATCAATTTCATAATCAGAGCCGCCATCAACATCTAATGCCATTCCACCATCAATATAAGCCTGTGTGGTTTGAACAGCATTATTAACAGAAACATCTGCAGAGCCTGCAAATTTTGCATCACCAGTACCGTCACCTGCCATAGCCGCTCCACCCGCTAATGAGTAACTTCCCATTAACCCACTGGCTTGTGCATCAACGAATACATTCCCTCTAGCAGTTACTGAACCACCGCTGTTTGTTTCAGTATTGGTAGTTATTACACTGCCATCAACTATTTCTGTAACGCGATTACCAATAAAGGCACTAACATTTCGATTGATTGTATTAAAAGAGACTGAGGCACCAATGCCTACATTACCCTTACTGACACCACCTGCTACATTAATATGTTGTGTAAAGTCATGAGCACCAACAACAACATTATTGGCATCAATCACTGCTCCTGCCGCAATTTGGGCAATAGTTGCAGTATTAATCGTAGCAACAGAGACCGCACCAGAAATACTGACTTTGCCTGCCGAACCACCTGATATTGAAATATTAATATTACGGATATCGGTATCTGCAAGTACATCTAAATTGTCTGATTCAATCATTGTTCCAGTGCCAATAGACGCATCAGCACCACCAGTAAAATTAGTTTCTACATAAGAACCACCAAAGCCAGCACCTTTACCATCCACTTTTTTAAACATACTGAGTAGGCCACCAGTAAGTTGACCTGACAAGTTGATTGTTGATTGTTTCTTGCTTCGCTATTGCTCGAACCGATACATCATGTGCGGTGGTAACTGTTGTACCGACATCCTTATTAATTTTGGCATTATCACCAATCCACGCTTTCGCTCTATTATCAATAGACAAGAAATTAAACGAACCGCTTAATGCAAGTTTTTCAGACTCAGCACTTGAGTGTGTAATGCCTGTTAAGGTTGAGAGTGTTGGATCGGTCAGAATATCAAGAACACTATCAACACCTGTTTTAAAGTCAGTGACATCAGCAAAATTCCAAGCCTCCCATGTGATCGGTATCAAACTCTTAGCAATAACATCAATATAGCCGCTAGCAACATCAACTTTCGCATTATCATCAATAAAGGCTTCAGCTTTATTATCAAGGTGGACATTAGCAACCGCAGCACTTAAGGCAAAGTCTTTGGCTTTATCATCAGCACCCGGGAAGGCTCCATCAACAGAGGCACCGGCACGGTAGGTTATTCCATCCCTTGCAACGGCATTAATTCTAAATGAATTTTTTGCCTTCACAACACCAGATGCTCCGACACCTGCTCGCACAGTATTGTTTTGATCAAAGTGAAGGTATGATGCAGCCAAACCAAATTTAGGAGCAGTGCTTCCTGATGGGCTTTTAGGAAGTGACTTTGTAATCAGCGAACCCACTGCCGCCATCATATAGGTATCAGGAGAGAGTGCCATAAACACGGCACCAACATATCCAGTACCCGAGCCTGCCGAAGCTGCAGCACTATTATCAATCGTTGTTAGAATTGAATTTATACTGACAGCTTCTGTTAATGATTCAAGTCGACCATCAACACGTGCTTCAATATTTGATGTAAATAATGATGCCGTTATTGCCGCACCCGCTGTGCCATCAAAATATGCTGCGCCCTTTGATCCAACTTTTACATCCTTACTACCATTAGCAGCAAGTGCGACTGAACCACTCGTTGATTTTAGACTCGAGTCAGCTCCGACAATGACTTTTGAATCAATAGAGCCATCCGCTATAGCAATGGCTAAATCAATATATTTTGAAGCACCTGCTAATAGAGGATTAAAGCCGTTATGAATAGCTGCAGCTGCGACATCAAGTTTAGTGTCAGCCTGACTAGATACGGTGATGTCTCCTGATGCCGTAATGCTTGCATTGTTCACATTTACTTGAGCGAGAGAGTCTGCTTCACCATAGGCTAAAGCAAAGGCAGGGCTCAATACCTTCATTGTTGAATCTGAATTGGCAAAACTATTTATATCAACAGTACCCTGAGCGTCAATTGTCGCACCACTATCTAAATTAATAATGGCATCTGCTTTAGAAAATGACATGTCAATGAATACTGCTAAGTTATCCAAGAAGCCAAGTGCTGCATCAGCAGCACCGCTTCCTGTATCCCATATATAAGCATCATTTGCACTTGCAGAAAGCGTGATATTGCCACCTTTTATCTGGGCTCCATTAATATCTATTTGCGCGGTCTGATCTTCTAATGAACCGGTGAATTCAACTCCCAAGTGCAACACCTAAGTTAAAAAAGCAGACATCGTAAGAACCTGATAGATTTAAATTACCACAATTTAATCACTTAGGAACCCACGATGTCTTACACCCATTTAACCGCAGATGAGCGATTTAAGATAGCCCATATGCACATGGCTAAATTTTCAATGCGCCTAATGGCTGAACGAATTAATCGTTCGCCGAGTACAATTAATCGAGAAGTCAGGAGAAACAAAGGAAACCATAGTCATTATTGGCATGATTGGGCGCAGCAATACGCCGATGAACGTAAATCTCAGCCTACCTGTGAGAAAAGAAAATCACACCTTCCATTATATGATTTAGTCATTAACAATATTAAAGCAGGCTTGTCACCTGAAATTATTTCTGGTCGACTAAAGCGAGAGTATAGAAGCACTAAAATGCAGATCAGCCACGAAACAATTTACCGATGGGTTGTTGCTGATTCCTTGCAAGGTGGTGTGCTTTATCTATCATTGATTAGACACCATAAACGCCGCCGAAAACAACGTCGCAGCGTAAGACGGAGATTATTTGAAGGTCGTATATCTATTCATAAAAGACCTAAAGTTGTGGCTGACAAGGTTCGTTTTGGTGATTGGGAAAGTGACTCAATGGAAGGTGGGAAATCCAAAGGAGGATTAGCCACGCACGTTGAGCGAAAGAGTCGATATTTAGTTGCAGGGAAATTAGATAACAAACTATCAGATACATTCATGACTGTAAGTTCCTCTTTATTTGAGGCTATAAATCCTGCTTTAATCAAAACATTTACGGTTGATAATGGCAGTGAATTTGCTCGATTTAAAACGCTGGAAAAGGCGACTAAAAGCAAAGTCTATTTTGCCGATCCACATTCACCATGGCAGCGAGGTCTTAATGAAAATACCAATGGTTTATTAAGGCGTTTTTTTCCAAAAGGGTGTAACTTTCATCAGATTGGTGATGATATAATTGTTCAAGCTGTTGAGAAATTAAATCATCGGCCACGAAAATGTTTAAACTTCAGAACACCTTACGAAGTGTTGTTTAAAACTAAAACTGTTGCACTTGGAACGTGAATTCACCACCAAAAGCAAGTGATGAGGCATCGTCTACAGCAGTAAGGGTAATATCGCCAGCACTATAGCCATTATTAGCATTAGCGAGTAGTTTTGAACCCGATAGTAATTCAATTTTCTTTGCCGTTAAGGTTAAATCACCCGAATCAGCAGTTGAGTCATTATTAATATGAGCTTCTACCGCGGATTGTCCTGTAGCGATAGTAACGGCTCGTGTTGAAATTGTAGTATCAGCATTGACTGTTATTTTATTAGATGCCTCTAGGTTAAGGCTACCTGCATTCCATGAAACACCGGTATTTGATGAAATCTCTACCCCATCTATTATTAGAGTCCCTTCCCCTGTGTCGCCACCATTAGGGCTGCTATCACGCAATAAGTCTGTGCTGATTATTATATTTTCTGGATCAATTAAAACGGTACCTGCCGTTCCCACTTCTGCACTAGCTAATAAATAGCCTCCAGCTAACTCAACTGTTTTCTTCGCACTAAACTCAACAAAACCAGCATCACCCAACCCTGTAGAACTTGCATCTAATGTCGCATTATCACGGATACTTGCATCATTATCCGCAAAGACAATAACCGTCCCACCATCTGAATTATCACCAACACCTTTGGCTGTTATTTGTGCATTTTCAGAAAGGTGAATATCCCCTCCAGAACGTATATCAACCACACCAGCATCAATATTCTCTGCACCATTGGCATGCACACCACCAGTGATTGCAATATCATTACTGGCAAATAAAATTATTTCACCATTAACTTCTTTGATATCTGTTGCTGAAGCTTGCCCAGAAAGATTAACGATACTTGCTGTTGGTGCATTATTAAGTTCGCCCGAGAGTTCAAGGTAGCCACTACGAATATGTATTGAACCAATCGAATTAACCTGACCTTGGATATCAATAATTGCTGCACTATTTAATGGCGCAGTACCATTCAAAAGATGTTGTGTTGCCGAGGAGGATGGCGAACCTTGTCCATCAAAAAAGCCATTCATAAATTGCTCAGTTGGTGTTGTTACTGTCAATCGACCAACATTAACAACACCGGCTTTACCCACTATTAATCCATGTGGATTAGCAAAATAAACATTGCCGCCTATCTGACCATTTTTATAGGCATTAAGCGTTCCGTTTATATTGCTTTGTTTATCATAGATTAGATTTAATAAGTTCTGTGCACCATCAGGCACATAAAGGTTGACTGTTTTTCCCTGATGAACATCAAACTTTGAAAAAGCATTATAAGCATTAGCACCTACAACGGTTTTCGTTCTAATAGCGGTAACATTACCTTGGGTAATGAGGCTGGTTTGTGTGTAGCCCTTGGTGACAATCATGTCTTCAGCTATTGCTGAATTCGCACCATACAAGAAACAAAGTGCCACGTACACTAGCTGCATTGATAGCTTTTTGAGCCATCTTAATACTGATAATTTTATAGACTTAACATTAGTCATGACGTCACGTCCTGTTAGTTGAGCTTATTTTTGTTCACTTGCTAAATCATTCTTATCAGAAGATTTCAGCATTAATAATTTATCAATCACATCATCTGAAATATCTATTTCTGACTTAATATAAATATATCCAGGAGATTTAATTTCAACCAGACTAAAGCTTCTTGCCTCAGCCACCTGTCGAACAATAGGCTCAACTTCATTTCTAAATTGACTGACTAACGCTACTTTTAACTGATCTGTTGAATTTCGAATAGCGCCAGCTATTTTTTGTAATTCTATATTTGATTTACGCGTCAACTGTACTAACTGTTTTGATTCTTCCTGATTCGGCTCCTCACCAATTGTTTGCTGTACCTTTTCTATTAGAGCAATAAACTCTTGCTTAGTCGCTTGTAATTTTTCTTCTTCTGCTGAGATAAAAGCATCTACCTCATCAGTAATAACATCACTACGCCCTATAGCTACCGCTACTTTATCAAGATCAACAATTGCAGTCGCACCAATACCATCACGGCTTACTCCACCATTCATCACCAAAATAACCATTGCCACGATAACCATCAGACTTAAAACTGGGCTATATTTTGTAAGGATCGACTCTAATTTATTCATTTAATTCTCAAAGTTTTGTACTGTTATTACTTCACATGTTTGTAGGAAAAGTTTATATTCAATTTATAAATCTATACTTTCCAAACAAAGTCCTATTACTATTGCCAGTAATTATATTTCTAAACACGCTTTTTTTCTATTAACTTTAGTTAGTAATTTTTTAATAAGGATCTTAATATTTAATGAAAGTACTTCTCGCAGATGATCATGGATTATTTAGAGATAGCATGGCTATTTGGCTGAAACAATATCCTGAACCAATGCAAATTAAGTTTGCTTCGGATTGGACTAGCTTAACGAAACAGTTAGATGAGTCATTAGCACTTATTATGCTTGATTTGGGTATGCCCGGAATGTCTGGGGCAACAAGTATTTGTGAGCTAGTAAAACGATTGCCAAACACACCTATATTAGTTGTTTCAGCAAATGAAGAGCCTCAAACTATTGCTGCATGCATAGAATGTGGCGCGTCAGGTTACATAACCAAAGCAAGCGAAGGGCAAGAGATTCTTAAAGCAGTATCAACTGTGCTAAATGGTGATATTTATCAAGCTATAAACTCTTCCAAGCATACTGAATCACTTACTACTGAGACATTTAGCAAAAAGCAATTTGAATTATTAGCTCACTTAGCTAAAGGGAGTACTAATAAAGCAATTGCACAAAAAATGAACCTTTCCGAAGGCACGATTAAACAATATGTCAGTCAACTATTAGATATTCTAGATGTAGATAATCGTACTCAAGCAGGCAACAAAGCTCGGAAAATATTAGGTTTCTAATATCTTAGCTATTTCGCTTTGAAGTGTTTGACTATTCACAGGTTTAAGCAATAAGCGGCAGTGTTCCTTGCTTACTTCCGCCACGATAGAGTGAGATGAATCTCCCGTTATAATAAGTGCTGGAATATCTAGATCGAAATAATGACGAACAGCCCGTACAGCATCAACCCCTACTTTATTATCTCGTAAACGATAATCAGAAATAATCAAATCAGGTGATGGATATGAGTCGCGCTCTAACATATTCATTAATTCATTTTGAGAACTTGCTGATAAAACTTCACAGTCCCAAATTCGTAATAAGGATTTAATTGCATCTCGCACTGACTCTTCATCATCAATAACGATAATAAAAAGACCCGCTAGATCTCTCGAACTCTCTATTTCTATATTTTCTAATTCAACAACCTTATTCTTTTCAATAGCAATCGATAATGAAAACTGAGTTCCTTCACCGACCTTACTTACCACTTCAACAGGAATATTAAGTAATGTTGATAGTCGCTTAACAATAGCAAGCCCAAGGCCTAAACCTTTTGTTCGATCTCGTTCGGGATTATTTAATTGGTAAAATTCAGAAAAAATATTATTGAGTTCTGATGTAGCAATACCTCGCCCATTATCCCTAATATCGATACTTACATAACCATCACGTTCTAATGTAGCAATACTAAGTCGACAATCTTTATTATGATTGATGGCATTAGAGACCAAATTTCTCAACATCCTTCCCAAAAGAATAGGATCTGTATTAACCACTATTTCATCTATTTTGGATTCAATTACAATATTTTTATCTTTAGCTTGCTCTTCAAACTCGCTACATATTGATGCTAACAATGTTGTCAGTGAGAAATAGCTTTTATTAATATTGACGCCTCCAGAATCTAAGCGCGAGATATCCATTAATGCATTTAACAAATCACTTAACGCCTCACTTGATGCACTTGCTTTATTAATTAATTCAAGATGATTCGCTTCACTAAGTTGTATTTGTAAAGCACCAAGATAAAGGTCTAAAGCATGCAAAGGCTGACGTAAATCATGGCTAGTCGCCGCAAGAAACCGAGATTTATCCCTATTGGCTTTTTCAGCAAGTTCTCTTTGAACCTTAGAGTCTTCAAGTAAATCAATATTTTCAAATCGTAGCCGAATCGTATCCAATACATTTCTATTAACAAAAATAGATAGCCCCATCAGTGCAAACAAATAAACTATAACTAATGAACCTGTTATTACATATTCCGTTCCCTGTTGATTTAATAAATAAAATGCAAAGGGAAGTAAGGTGGGAACACTAAAGGCATAATAATTAAGCAAATATGTCGATAATGGCACCAAGCTACCCGCAGCCATTCCAGTCAAGATAAAATCTAAAACTAATAAATCAGCATCAAGAGTTGGCTCCAAAATATAGAGTAATACAACGCCCCATAACGTCCCCGATATAAAAGAAGTCAGAGTGAACATATTTAACCAATATTTAGGAGATTTACGACTATTTTTCGTATGAAATGCCCATACCAGCCACCCGCGACCAACCGTTAAAACACTTACAAATGAGGCCCAAACTAGTAATAAGTTTTGATCTACTTTTGTCCAGTAATTCCAAAGAACAAGAACAAGTAATAGGATAGTTACAAATAAAAGTACTGGCGATTGATTGTATAAAATATGGCTTTGAGCACGCTGAATATCATTACTATTTTGCATCAGGAATTAAATCCACACATAAAAAAAGGGTAGCCTCAATAGGATACCCTTTTTCTACTTAGTCTGTTTGAAGTCGACTATTTTTTACTACGTGAAGCACTCTTACGTTCATGTTCTAGTAATAAACGTTTACGAACACGTAATGAGCTTGGTGTTACTTCTAACAATTCATCATCACCAATAAATTCTAACGCTTGCTCTAAACTCATACGAATAGGTGGCGTTAAGTTAATCGCTTCATCAGTACCGGATGCACGTACGTTTGTTAACTGCTTACCTTTTAATGGATTCACAACTAAATCATTGTCACGAGAGTGAATACCGATAACCATACCTTCATAAACCGCATCATTGTGACCAATAAACATACGGCCACGTTCTTGCAAGTTGAAGATTGAGAAAGCAACCGCTTTACCTAAACCATTCGCAATCATCACACCATTACTACGCTCACCAAATTTACCTGGTTTAACGGGTGCATAGTGATCAAATACACTAAAGATCAAGCCAGTACCTTGAGTTGCAGTTAAGAACTCAGTACGGAAGCCAATCAAGCCGCGAGAAGGAATAATGAAGTCTAAACGTACACGACCTTTACCATCTGGAGCCATATCTTGTAACTGGGCACCACGTTCACCGAGTTTTTCCATGATCGAACCTTGGTGTTCAGCTTCAACATCAGCCGTTACCGCTTCATAAGGTTCCTCTTTAACGCCATCCACTTCACGAATAATTACTTCAGGACGAGATACGCCCATTTCGAAGCCTTCACGACGCATATTTTCAATTAGGACTGATAAATGTAATTCACCACGACCTGATACACGAAATTTATCAGGATCTGTCGGTATTTGTTCAACTTTCAAAGCAACGTTATGAATCAACTCACGATCTAAACGCTCTTTAATTTGACGAGTTGTTACAAATTTACCTTCTTGACCCGCCATTGGTGAATTATTCACTTGGAATGTCATGGTTACTGTTGGCTCATCAACAGATAACGGTGGTAATGCTTCAACTTCCGTTGGGTCACATAATGTATCAGAGATGTTAAGAGGATCTAAACCAGTGAAAGCGATGATATCACCCGCTTGGGCTTCTTCAACTTCTTCACGTTTTAAGCCCATAAAGCCCATAACAGTCAGAACCCGACCATTACGTTTTTTACCTTCGGTATCAATAATCGTTACAGGCGTATTTGTTTTCACTTTACCGCGCTCGATACGACCCACACCGATAACACCGACATAGCTGTTGTAATCTAATGATGATACTTGCATACGGAATGGACCTTCTGTATCCACATCAGGTGCTGATACTTTATCCACAACCATTTGGAATAAAGGATTCATATCACCATCACGTACAGTGTCTTCTAAACCAGCAAAACCATTCAAACCTGATGCATAAATAACATCAAAATCTAATTGCTCATCGGTTGCATCTAAGTTAGCAAACAAATCAAATGTTTGATCAAGCACCCAACCAGGACGCGCACTTGGTTTATCAATCTTATTGATAACAACAATTGGTTTCAAACCTAAGGCCAACGCTTTTTGTGTTACAAAACGTGTTTGCGGCATCGGACCTTCAGATGAATCAACTAAAAGTAATACTGAATCAACCATCGATAAAACACGTTCAACCTCACCACCAAAATCGGCATGGCCTGGCGTATCTACGATATTGATATGGTAATCATTCCATTTCACAGCCGTATTCTTAGAAAGAATCGTAATACCACGCTCTCTTTCCAGATCGTTTGAATCCATGACACGATCTTGTAGCTCTTCATGCTCACTGAATGTACCTGATTGGCGTAATAATTCATCAACTAAGGTTGTTTTACCGTGATCGACATGAGCGATGATGGCAATGTTTCGTAATTTTCTAGTAGTAATTGTCATTGTTTTAAGTTCTATATAAATGCTATTTGCATATGAAAATGTAAAAAAAGATTATTTTTTCAACTCATCTGTCAGATGAGGTTTGATGCTATCTAAAATTTGTTTTTGGATTCGTAAATTACCGACCACTAAGTTGCCACTATCTAAATAGTTATCGCCCCCCGTAAAGTCACTAACGACACCACCCGCTTCTTCAATCAATAATGCACCTGCGGCTAAGTCCCACTTTTCAAGACCGATTTCCCAGTAACCATCTAAACGACCAGCGGCAACATAAGCAAGATCAAGAGCAGCAGAACCTGTTCGGCGAATATCTGCGACTTGTGGAAAGACAGCATTAAATGTCGCCATAAAAGGTGCTAAATGTTCAGGATATTTAAATGGAAAGCCTGTTGCTAGTAATGCACCTGATAGTTCCTTACGCTTAGCGACTCGCAAGCGTCGGTCATTAAGCTGTGCACCATCACCACGACTTGCTGTGAATAATTCATCACGTAAAGGATCATAAATTACCGCATGTTCAATTCGTCCGCGTACCACAATAGCAATAGAAACACAGTAATGTGGGAAACCATGCAAGAAGTTTTTTGTTCCATCTAAAGGGTCGATAACCCATACCGTCTCATTATCACCTTGAGGACCAGACTCTTCAGCCATAATCGCATGGTCAGGATATGCTTTTTGAATCGCATTAATAATTTCTTGTTCGGCTAAACGATCAACATCAGTTACAAAATCATTTAGACCTTTGGTCGTTATTTCAAGATGATCGACATGTTGCAGAGAGCGAATAATGAGGTTACCCGCACTACGTGCTGCCCGAACGGCAATATTCAGCATAGGATGCATAGACTAATTTTTTCCAGAGCAAATAAATCGGTTGTTACAACCGAAATGAATGTGACATTTTCAGTACACAGTAATAATTGAAGGCGTGATTATACCAAAGAAACAGACTATTTATAAGCTTATGTTCATAGACGTTGGACAGCCCTATTAATTCCTGATAGCCTCACACTGTATATTGCCTTTAGCAATGTCGCTACACCTACGAATTATATTCAAAAATACGGAGAGTCAAATGAAATCTTTAACTAAATTAGGCGCAGTTATCCTACCTTTAGCTTTATTAACTGCATGTGCTAACACTGCTGAAATGGACGCTTTAAAAGCATCTGTAGAAGCTGCACAATCAACTGCTGATTCTGCACTATCTGCAGCTCGTAATGCACAAAGTACTGCTGATACAGCAACACGTACATCTAATGATGCTGAAACATCAGCTCGTAACGCACAAGAATCAGCTGATGCAGCACAAAGTTCAGTTGACGAATGTTGCGCAAAAATTGATCGTATGTTTGAAAAAGCAATGAGCAAATAAGCTTTATTGTTGTTCAAAAGAACCGGGGGCTTTGTTCCCGGTTTTTTTATGCCTAAAATTTAGCATTCCCACACGACCTTACAATGAGACCTTTGCACGATAAGTATTTTTTGTCGTAGCAAGGCAAAAATTGTCGACAAATCTGTCTGGAACAGATTTGGATTTACCCTGAAAAGGGTGAAACACAAGGATGTGTTTTATCAAAAAGCGGAGTTTACTCGTGTATACCCGTTATCATTGAAGTTGCAGGTTTTATAAACACACACCGTTTGTCCTGAGCCTGTCGAAGGATGGTTCGACAGGCTCACCATGAACGATAAAAAGCTGCATCTTCATCTACCACGGGTATATATAAGCATTTTGAGACTATTTTTAACCCCGCTATGGCGAAAAAGACGACTCGTGCAAAGGTTTCACAATGCATCTCCAGCTAACAATGCAGTCCAAACAGAAATATCCGTTAATTGACTAAGTTTCAGAGCAATGCTCCCCGCTTCCTCTTGACTATCAAAAGGTCCGATCAATAACTCACCTTCAGCTGCCCCCTGCATTGGCCAAAAAGAATCATTTAAGTTTAAGCTCATTGATGCTTGAGATAACTTCATTTTCACACCACGTGCTAAGCCAGCATGAATAAACCAAACATCATCAATTACGTCGATTGTTGACTTACTAACTTGTTTAACAACACCTTGATGCTTGCGAACAAGCTCCTCTGCAAACGGCCAATCTTCATCTGCCAAAATAGTATCTTGTGCATTCAAGATGGCCGCAACCATTGGTGTCATATTATTCCCCTCACGAATATCAATATCATCCTGAGTTTCATGCGCTTCTAAATAAAGTGTTTTTCCATCCAATGCAGCCTTATAGGGCTGATATAAGATCTCAACAGCTGTATTAACAGGGACAATGCCAAATAAATGCTCTATATCTTCAGGGAATAAGCGTATACAGCCGTGACTCACTCGCATTCCAACACCAAAAGGTCGGTTTGTTCCATGTAAAAGATAACCAGGCATTGCTAAACGCATAGCATAAGCCCCTAATGGATTATCTGGACCAGCAGGGACTACTCTTGGAAGTGGATCACCTTTTTCGAGATGTTCAGCCAGAATTGAGGCCGGTGGTGTCCATGTTGGATCTTTCTTCTTTTGGGTGATTCGAGTCTTCCCTAAAGGTGTTGTCCACCCTTCACGGCCAACACCAATGGGGTGCGTAATAACTTGTTGTAACTGACCTTTCTTCTTTAATGGATAATAATATAATCGCATTTCAGCCAGATTAATCACAATTCCTTTATGAGGTGCATCGGGCAAGATGAACCTATTAGGAACTAAGACACGTTGTCCACTACCGGGAAGCCATGGATCTAACTCCGGGTTAGCAGTAACAATTTCGTTATAACCAATGTCAAACTGACGAGCAATATCTAATAAAGTATCTTCTTTATGGCTAAATACAATGAGATTGTGTCCAACAATTCGCGTTGCTTCATTTTCCAAAGTAAAAGTCGTCGCATTTAAAGGTAGGACAAGCACCCCTAAAATAAAGCTTACAAACAATCTAAACATGCAATTTCTCAGTCAATTTAAATATTTAACACCATTGTACATGGATTCTTTTTTTTCAACTTTACGCGATGCTATTTAAATCTACTTTGCCTTCATTACGCGGCTAGCGTAACCTAGCCTCATGAAAAAATATTACCTGCCATTAATTCTTGCTCTAGTCTCCACATCGGGGTGCTCATACTTCACTAGAGATGATGTTGTTGCCAAAGATAATTGGACTGTTGAGCGTGTATATTCTGAAGCAAAAGCAGCACTAAATGCCGAAGATTATTTTGCAGCATTGCAATATTATGCCCAATTGGAAGCGAGATTTCCCTTTGGAGAGTATGCGCAACAATCTCTTTTAGAATCAGCTTACGCATACTATAAGACAGATGAACCGGAACAAGCATTAGCCACACTTGACCGTTTCATGAGGGTTTACCCATTAAATCCTAATATGGATTATGCGATTTACCTTCGCGGTTTGGTTAACTTTACCCGTGATATTGGTTTGTTTGAAAAGTATATTCCTCGTGATGAGTCACAGCGAGATCCTGGCTCAGCTAGATTTGCACTCAAAGATTTCACTATTCTTGTTAACCGTTATCCTAAAAGTAACTATAGTGAAGATGCGGCTCAACGTATTGTCTATTTACGCAACCGTTTAGCACAGCATGAAGTTAATGTTGCCCATTACTATATGCGTCGAGGCGCGTATATTGCGGCAGCAAACCGTGGAAAATATGTAATCGAAAATTACCCTCGCACCCCAGCAATGCCAGAAGCACTATTGATGATGGCTAAGGCTTATAAGGTACTTGAGTTAGATACCCTATCTGAAGATGCCTTACGAGTTTTAAGACTAAACTATCCTGGTCATCCCGGTGTTGCAGAGATTGAGAAAACCAAACTGAAATAACAAAGCAATCAGTATAAGATTGTTGCGAAGAACTCTGCATCTTTATATACCCATGGTATATAAAGATGCAGCTTTTTATCGTTCATGGTGAGCCTGTCGAACCATCTGTCCGAACCATCCTTCGACAAGCTCAGGACGAATGGTGTGTTTTTATAAAACATGTAACTTCAATGATTACAGGTATATACCCATAATCAATGAAGATCTCTGATTATGGGTATTCTCTCTATACTGCTGATTCACCCTCTTCACCAGTACGAATACGAATCACTTGTTCAACCGGTGTAACAAAGATTTTACCATCACCAATTCGACCTGTATGAGCAGCTTTAATAATGGCTTCAACACATGACTCAATTTGGTCATCTGACAGAACAATCTCTAATTTGATCTTCGGTAAAAAATCAACGACATACTCAGCACCTCGATAAAGTTCCGTATGACCTTTTTGACGACCAAATCCCTTCACTTCTGATACAGTTAAGCCCGTCACATCGATATCTGATAATGCCTCGCGAACATCGTCTAATTTAAAGGGTTTAATAATTGCTTCGATCTTTTTCATCGTTGTTCCCTACTCTATTGTTGAATTTACAGAATAACCCGATGTTATAGGATAACGTCGGTCTCGTCCAAATGCACGACTGGTAATTCGAATACCGGGAGGTGCTTGACGCCTTTTATATTCGTTACGATCTACCATTTTAATCACTCTTGCAACCATCTCAGCCTCACTTCCAGCTTCGACTAGCTCTTCAAAACACCAATCTTCAGCAATATAACGTTCTAAGACCTGATCAAGAATGTCATAAGGAGGCAGGCTATCTTGGTCCAATTGCTCTGCTGCCAATTCAGCGGAAGGTGGGCGAGTGATAATTCGCTGCGGTATGACTGAAGACAAACTATTTCGGTATTCAGATAGGCGATAAACTAACGTCTTATAAACATCTTTAAGGGGTGAATAACCACCCGCCATATCCCCATATAAAGTAGAGTATCCAACAGCCATTTCACTCTTATTACCTGTTGATAACACCATCGCACCTGTTTTATTCGATATTGCCATTAATAAAACACCGCGAATACGTGCCTGAATATTCTCTTCTGCCGTATCGACAGGTTTACCCTCAAACGGTTCTGACAAACTATCCAAAAAGTGTTCAAAAAGTGAATCAATAGCAATGACACTGTGCTTAACCTTAAGGTTATCTGCCATTTCTTGCGCATCATCGAGGCTCATTTGAGCCGTATATTGTGATGGCATCATTACTGTACTAACACGAGAAGCTCCGATTGCATCAACCGCTAATATCAATGTTAATGCCGAATCAATACCACCCGACAAGCCGATAACAACCGATGAAAAATGGTTTTTCTCAACATAATCACGCAAGCCCATCACTAGCGCCTGATAAATCATTGCTAGCTCAGTTTCTTTTTTGGCAAGCTGACCTCTTAATACTATTTCCTGAGTATTTTTACGGCTTAAAGTTACAGGGAACAAGCTTTCTTGCCAAGCAGGTGCTCTAGCTACTTTTTCGCCCTCAGCAGATAATACAAATGAACAGCCATCAAAAACCAGCTCATCTTGCCCGCCCACTTGATTGACATAAACAATCGGTAAAGCTGTTTCTAAAACACGCTGTTTAAGTTCTGCCTCGCGTAATTGCCATTTCCCTTGTCTAAAAGGGGAAGCATTAAGATTTAAAATAATCTCAGCACCGGCATCTTTTGTTTGAGAAGTCGGCTCTACGAACCAAATATCTTCACAAATTGTAATGCCGAATTTAATGCCCTTATAGTCAATAACACACGGTTCTTTACCTTCAACAAAATAACGCTTTTCATCAAACACGCTATAGTTTGGTAAATGCTGCTTGTAATAAGTGCCTAAACACTCACCATCAGCAATAAAAGAGGATGCATTGTAACGCTCTTCTTTTACTTTACCAGCAGGATGTCCTACAACAACCGCAATGTTTTTAATCTTCTTTTTTAACTTTCGTAAACCTTTATTAACACGTTTTTGCAACCCGGGTCTAAGTAATAAATCTTCTGGTGGATAACCCGTTAATGTCAATTCAGGAAACACGATCAAGTCGGCATTTAAAGAATCTCGAGCCTCATTTGCTGCTGCTATAATTTTCTTAACATTGCCGGACACATCCCCTACTACAGGATTAATTTGTCCCATTACCAAGCAAAAATCCATCGACATTAATTATTGACCTAAAGCTTCTAACATTCTGTCACCCATCTCTGCAGGTGAACGAGCAATATGAACACCCGCACTTTCTAAGGCTTCTAGTTTTGCTTCAGCAGTACCTTGCCCGCCACTAATAATAGCGCCAGCATGACCCATACGTTTGCCTTCTGGTGCTGTTAAACCTGCAATATAAGCAACAACAGGCTTAGTCACATGGTCACGAATATAGTCCGCAGCCTCTTCTTCAGCCTGACCACCAATCTCGCCCACCATAACAATACCTTGCGTTTGAGGATCAGCCTCAAACAAAGCTAAACATTCAATAAAGTTCATCCCGTGAATAGGATCACCACCAATCCCCACACAGGTACTTTGTCCTAGACCGTTTAATGTTGTTTGGTGTACAGCTTCATACGTTAAAGTACCAGATCGAGACACAATTCCAATCTTGCCCGGCAAATGAATTGAACCCGGCATAATGCCAATTTTACATTCACCCGGTGTGATTAAACCCGGACAGTTAGGGCCAATAAGCTGTGCATTAGAATTTTTAAGAGCATGTTTAACTCGCAGCATATCTTGAACAGGAATGCCTTCAGTAATACAGGCAATAATTTTAATTCCAGCATCTGCGGCTTCTAAAATAGCATCTGCAGCAAATGCAGCAGGTACATAAATCATTGAAGCATCAGCACCGGTTACTTCTACGGCTTCTGATACTGTATTAAATACAGGACGATCAAGATGTGTTTGCCCTCCTTTTCCAGGAGTAACGCCTCCTACAAATTGAGTGCCATATGCAATAGCTTGCTGCGAATGGAAGGTGCCTTGTTTACCCGTAAACCCTTGGCAAATAACGCGGGTATCTTTGTTAATTAAAATACTCATGCTAATGGCTCCTGTGCTAAAGACACCGCTTGTCGGGCAGCATCGGTTAAATCCTCTGCGACTCGAATATTCATTCCACTTTCAGCCAATAATTTACGCCCCTGTTCGGCATTGGTGCCTTCTAATCGAACAATAACAGGTAATGATAAACCCACCTCTTTTGCTGCTTGAATAATACCTTCTGCAATTAAATCACAGCGTACAATTCCACCAAAGATGTTAACCAGAATAGATTTCACCTTTTTATCTGATAAGATTAATTTAAATGCTTCAGCAACACGATCTGCTGTTGTACCGCCGCCTACATCAAGGAAGTTAGCAGGTTGCCCGCCTTCTTTTTGAATCAAGTCCATTGTCGCCATCGCCAAGCCGGCACCATTCACCATGCAGGCCACTTCGCCATCAAGTGAAATATAATTCAAACCAAATTGTTGTGCTACAACTTCCGCTTCATCTTCTTGAGTTGCATCAAACATTGCCGCTAATTCTGTATGTCTAAATAAGCCGTTATCATCCAAGTTTAACTTGGCATCAACGGCAAGCAATTCATCATCACCTGTTACAACTAAAGGGTTAATTTCAACTAAATTGACATCATTTTCAGTAAACAAACTATAGAGTCCTTGCATCACAGCTTGTAACTGCTTGAAGGTGTTTCCTGTTAAACCTAAAAAAAAGCCAGCTTGACGACATTGATAAGATTGCAAGCCAACAACAGGATCAACAAATAAGTTCAAAATTGCATCTGGGGTTTCTTCAGCAACGGCTTCAATATCCATTCCACCCTGAGCTGAAATCATAAACACAATACGTTGAGTCACTCGATCAACCAACACCGCCAAATAAAGTTCTCGCTGAATATCTGAAGGTTGCTCAACTAAGACTTGGTTAATCGGCAAACCTTGCTCTGTTGTTTGATGAGTTACTAAGTTTCGCCCCAACATATCGTAAGCGGCATCAGCGACACCATCTAAGGTATCAACCACTTTCACTCCGCCGGCTTTGCCGCGTCCACCCGCATGAACTTGCGCTTTAACAACCCAACGTTTACCACCTAACTGCTCGGCTGCTTGGCGTGCTTGAGAACCACTTGATACGGCCTGACCTTGTGGGGTAGGGATACCATAGCGGTTAAATAATTGTTTGGCCTGAAATTCATGCAGGTTCATTGAGTGAGTGCCTTCATTAACATTTGTTTATAACAGTGAGTATGTCATTCGTAACCGACTATTCTCTCTTAATAGAGTAATAATTGCCATTACTACATTATGAACAATACCCGTTATCATTCAATATGCGGGGTTTGGGTGCGCATAATGGATGGGGTAGCAAGGCATAATAGTGATGTAATAGTCACTCTATTGCTCATTATTATAACGCCGCTGGCACATTCAGTATGAGTGCTATAAGTCTGCAGATTGAATGGTCACGGGTATATCACTGTCGTGGTATAGTTCTGCGCAATATCACCGACATTTGAGAACAGTCATGATCCCGCTTTATGCAGAAATTGAACCTTATGCCACTCATAATATTGAGATGGAAGTACTCGGTAATGACACACACCATCAAGTATATGTAGAAGAATGTGGTAACCCCGAGGGAATTCCTATTGTATTTTTACATGGTGGACCTGGATCAGGCTGTCGACCTCAACACCGTTGTTATTTTGATCCTAATCTTTATCGTATTATTTTATTTGATCAACGAGGTTGCGGCCGTTCACTACCGCATGGCGAACTAGAAAACAATTCTACTCAATACTTAATTGCCGACATGGAAAGAATTCGCCAGCAACTTCATATTACTGAATGGATAATTTTCGGTGGTTCTTGGGGAGCCACATTAGGATTATGTTATGCACAACAATACCCCAAACAAGTATTAGCGATGATTCTTCGTGGCGTTTTTCTTGGTCGAAAGCAAGATATTGATTGGGTTTATGCAGAAGGTGGCGCATCTAAATTATTTCCAGATGCATGGCAGAACCTAGTTAAAACTCTTCCGGACTCAGAGAAAAAACAGCCTCTACAGTACTATCATCAACAATTGACTCATTTAGATGAAGTTCATCAAATGGCTGCTGCAAAAACGTTGCAAGCTTGGGAGTCAACCATTGTGACACTACGTGATCATGAATATCAACATGATCATACTAAAGAGCCAGGGCCTCTAGCCCATTCTCGCATTCAGCTCCACTTTGCTTTAAATGAATGTTTTATTGAAAACGCAGCAATCTTAGACAATATCGATACCATTAAAAACATTCCAACAATAATTATTCATGGCCGCTATGACATTGTCTGCCCAATGCAACAAACATGGGAACTACACCAAGCTTGGCCTGAAGCAGAGCTCAATATTATTCCAAAGTCAGGCCATGCCGCGGGGGAGCCAGCATTAATAGATGCCTTGATTAAAGCAACTGACACAATGGCTGACAAGATTAACCCTAATGGTAATAAACCTTCTGCATGATCGCTTTACTTCAACGAGTTCAATTCGCTAATGTCAGTGTCAATGAGCAACAAATTGCTCACATTAAGAAAGGGCTTTTAGCTTTTATTGCTATAGAACGTGGCGATACACAAATACAAGCGAACAAGTTACTGAAAAAACTTTTAGCCTATCGCATCTTTGCAGATAACAATGATAAAATGAATTTGTCACTACAAGATACAAATGGTGGCCTTCTATTAGTTCCGCAATTCACTTTAGCTGCTGAGACCTCAAAAGGTTTGCGTCCAAGTTTTACTCCAGCTGCACCACCCAATGAAGGGAAAGTATTATTTGATTACTTCTGTAATCAAGCGAAGCACCGACATAATAATGTGGAAACAGGGCAGTTTGGTGCCGATATGCAAGTATCACTTACAAATGATGGCCCCGTTACTTTCTGGTTACAGATACCCATAATTCATGAAGATGCTTGATTCAGTGGGATTTAAAAACGATTTAGGCAAGGCATCGATTGCAGCTAATGGTTATTCCCTTAGTAAAATCAATAACGCAGCATAAAGCGTTTTTAAACCCATCGAAGAAGCGTTTGAGTAATCCCACTTCGTCGTTCCATCTATTTGCAAGGGAATAACCATTGCTACATAGATGCGCCTAGAATTGGAATTACTCAAACACTCTGAAACCTGCATATTCATGTATTATGGGTATATTCCCCCTGCTACACACAATATATAGGTTATCTACATATGCGAATTTTACGTAATTTTTTAATTGGTTTATTTCTCACCATAGCGGGGATTACCGCCCTAATGCTGCTCCCATCCAAGCAAGCCGCAGCGCCTATGCCATGGGAAGTTATTATTATGCCTGATGGGAATAGCAAAGTATTTGGTATTCATATCGGTACAACAAGCTACCGTCAAGCACAGGAGAAGTTTCGTGTATATGGTAAAACAGCACTCTTTGTTGAAGAGGGTTCACCGTCTACTGTTGAAGCTTTTTTTAATAGCATAAACCTTGGCGGACTCTCGGCTAAACTCGTCCTTAATCTTGATGTAACTGATTTTCACATTGATGAAATGATGTCTCGGGCATTAGATGCTAGATTGCAACCAAGTGGAGCGCATCGCTATGAGTTGAGCAATGAAGATAATGCCACTTTAATAAATGCACCCGTTACTGCCATTACTTATATTCCTACGGTTAGATTAGACTCTGAAATGGTCCGTTATCGCTTTGGTGAGGCTAATTCAATAGAACAAGATAATGAACATCCAGAAACAGAAATCTGGTTTTATGGTGACTTAAAATTATCTATTCGAATGACACCTGGTGAAAAAACGATACTTGAATATCAATTACACTGAGTATTGTTCACTAATTAAAGGGGTGATATTTGCCTGCTCAACAAAGAGACTAAATGCATCAAAGTCCAAAGGCTTACTAAAATAATAACCTTGCACTCGTTCACAGCCGTGGGTTTGCAGGAAGTCTAGCTGTTCCTTCGTTTCTACACCTTCAGCAACGACATTTAATTGTAACCGACGAGACATCGCTAAGATCGCATCAACAATAGCGGCATCATCAGCATCAATAGTTACATCTCGAACAAATGAACGATCTATTTTTAGCACATTAAGTGGGAATAATTTTAAGTATGATAGTGATGAATAGCCTGTACCAAAATCATCAATGGCTAAAGTAATACCTAACTGACTTAACTCATTTAAAGTAGTGATTGCGAGGTCTTTATCATCCATTAAAACGGTTTCAGTAATTTCCAATTCTAAATTTTTAGCTTCCATTCCCGTTTCGGCTAGTAAATCCCGAACAAATGATGATAACTGACCACCTTGAAATTGACGTCCGGATAAATTCACTGCTATCTGGAAATCAGGATCCAGTTTATCTTTTAAGGCAAGATAAGCTTGCACCGCTTGCTGTAATACAACAGAACCTACCTCATTGATTAGCCCCGTATCCTCTAAGATAGGTACAAAATCTGCTGGTGATACATCTCCCCATTGTTCACTATTCCAACGTAATAAAGCTTCTGCGCCAGAGATGGTGCCAGTTGATAGGTTAATTTGAGGCTGAAAATGTAAATAAAATTCATTTTGTTCTACCGCTTTACGCAATGCAGTTTCCATAGCTAAGCGCTGAGCAGCTTGAGCATTCATATCACTTGAGTAAAACTGGAAATTATTCCGACCATTATTTTTTGCATGATACATTGCAGCATCTGCATTTTTTAATAATAGATCAACATCACGGCCATCTGCTGGATACAAACTAATCCCAATACTTGGGCTTATATTTACTTCTGTTGTTTCTAACATATAGGACTGGGAAACAGCAGCTAAAATTTTATCGGCAACTTTCCCTACATATTGTGCTGAACGAACTTCTTCTAAAATAATGGTAAATTCATCGCCACCAAAGCGTGCGACTGTATCACCTTCACGTATACATTCCGTTAAACGCCTTGCGACTTCACACAATAGAATGTCACCCGCTTTGTGACCCAATGAATCATTGATATGTTTAAAGTGATCAAGATCAAGGAAGAAGATGGCTAAACGAGTCGAATCACGATGTGCTTTATGAATCGCATGATCTAAACGATCATTAAACACGCCTCGGTTTGGCAAGCCTGTTAAAGAATCTAAACTAGCAAGGTTCAATAACCTCTCATCTTTTTCACGCTGCTCCGTTATATCTTCAAATAACCATATAGAACCATCTTGTGGCTGGTCAGCAGAAATAGCTTTACTGGATAAAGAGCACCAAAATGCATCACCATTTTGTTTTACAAGCTGTACTTCACCTTCAAAGCTAGCGCCTCCTTCTAATATGCCATACACCTCCTCTCCAATTTGAACGAAAGCTTCTTCCGTCAAATATAAACAATTCGCAGACTGTCCTTCAATATCTTTTCGGTCATATCCAAATAAAGTTTCAAATTTATGGTTTACTTTTTGTAGAACTCTATCTTTAATAAATGCAATTCCTACCATTGCATTTTCTAAAATCGTGTTCAATTCGGAACTTGCCTTTTTCAAATTTTCTTCCGCCTGCTTCCACGCTGTAATATCTGAAATAACACATACCCATAAACCATTATTTTCATTTGAAATCAGATTTAATGATAACCACATTGAAAAGGGGTTGCTCTGGTAATCAAGCCCAGAAAATTCTTGGCCATCCTCTAAATGACGTTCAATATCTGTAAGTGATGAAATACCTTGTTCTAGTTCAAAAAAACGAGACAAATTCAAACCGATAATAGTATCTTTATTAATTTTTAACACTCGCTCTACAGCTGGATTTGTCGATTGAATTAGACCTGCAGATGTCAATGTTAAAATAGCTTCTGGCACACCATGCAAAATAGCTCTGATATGCTGCTCTCTAGCTTGAAGTGAATTTTTGGCATCGGCCAAATCATCGATTAAGTTCTGGGTATTTTCAGCAAACAAATTAAAGTCAGTGGCTAATACCGCAAATTCACTCTTTCCAGAACTGACTCTGAGTCGAGTATCAAACTCTTGCGAAGAAAGTGCGTGCATGGCACTACGTAATTCAGATAAAGGCATATTAATGCGTCGTGAAATCGACACAATAAACCTTATCATTCCAAAGGTAATTAGAATGCTCAATAAAATAATAACCCAACGCGCCTTTTCGGCAACCATTACTGATTTACTCACAGTCTGAACACTTTGCACATTCACTAAACTAGACAATTGGTTAAGCTTTGCCGTAATCAGTTTTAATATCGTAATAGACCCCTGCTGTCCTAGAGATAATAATTGCTTATTTTTTAACTGTTTTAATCGTAAATAATAAATTGATGACTCATCTTCAATAATAATGTGTGTTAATGCTGAAATATCACGCTCTAATACCTCCGTCATTGCTAATAATTCATTATCAAATACCAATTTATTCTTTAGCTGAATAATATCAGTTCTTAATATTGACTCATGTTGGCGAATGTCATTATCACGAATACTAAGTAGATTATCAGCACTTTCTGACTGTAAAAGGTTTTGAGTTAAATAACTTATCTTCAACACATTTAGGCGTACAGACTGGCTTAGTTTTTGAATAGAGTCTTGTTCACGAAGCACAGCCGAATCATTATTCGTTTGGATAGTATTACTTTCTTGAGATAAGCGTAACGCTCGTTTGGTGCGGCTAACTTGAAGGTTAATCCTTCCTGATATTGCCTCTACTTGGTTCTGAATCTTTTGTTCTAATTGCTCAACCGTATGCATTTCTTCCCGCAAGCTATTTCGCAAGCCATGCTGCTGACGAATTAACCATAGCAACTCACTATCAATATCTAGAAAACGCTGATAATTGTCTAATAAAGTATTAACAATACCCTGTCCGTGTTCACTGTTTATTACTGACTCTGACATCTTCTGCCATTGTTGATCAAACTCTTTTTCTAATTCCTGGCGAGGGATTAAAGCATTAATATCAGCTAAAGAATCTGATGCAATAACTTGTTTCTGCCGCGTAATAAACGAAAAAGCAACAGCACTAATCTGTCGATTTGCATCTTCCATAGGTAAAACATGATTGGTCAGATTATTCTGTGCCTCAGAAAACAAACTATTGGTATAAATGGATACTAAAGCAATAACCATAATCGCAAGAATTGTGGCAAATGACCATAACTGAAGCAAGCTCTTTATGCTCCATCCTTTAAACATTAAAAATCCCATTATTATTCATAACGGTTCCCTTCCCGCTCTTTAAGTCGCATCATTTGCCAATTAAAGTCCTTAAACTCACCTAAATCTAATCGGGTTAACCATAATTTGTGTATCGCTTGATGTTCAGACTTATCATAATAAATATCCAAGCCTAAACCTATATCGATTCCAGCAAGAGACTCTAGCCCATCAATAATACTTTCTTTGGTAATTCCACCCTCAATTTTAAGCAATCCTTGATGAAATATCTTGGCGACAATAAAACCTTCCAAAGAAACGGTATTCGCTTCCATTGTAATATCAAACTGTTTCAAAGCTGAAAGATATTCATCAATAATAGTAAGGGAAGAATTCAATGTAGGTACTGCTTGCATAACAATAACGTTCGTACTGTTTTGAGGCAGTGCTTTTTGTAATGAATGACTACCAACAAAGGATACATTTAGAAACAACATATCAGGTAATTCATGACTTAATAACTCAATAAACTTTGCCGAAGGTGCATAACCTCCCGCCATAATCACAGCTTTAGGAGTAATCGGCGCATCTAAAAATGCAGCGACAGCATCCTCAACATTGAGTGTGTTTCTCGTATACCGACCATGAACTAATAAGCCTCCTTGCTTAAAACCATAGCTCCTCAATGCCTTTATAGCCCCCTGATAAGCAGCGTCGCCATAACCATCTCTTTGTGTAAAAAAAGCAATTTCTGCAGCTTCAATTCCAGACTGAATTAAACCATTAATCATTTCTGCAGTTTCTTCGGCATAACTCGGGCGGTAATTAATAATATAACGACTACTGGGTGTAGGCCTTAACACCCCTCCTCCAGAAAAAGCACCAAATAATAAAGTCTTTGTTTCCTCTGCTATCGGCACTGTCACAATGGCTGTTGGAGTGCCTACATTACCTAATACTGCCAGCACTTTTTCTTTATCAATGAGTGTTCGCATATTCTGTGCAGCACGTACTGGCTCATAGCCATCATCATAAACAATAAATTCAAGTTGACGCCCTTGCACTCCACCTTGCTTATTAACAAGATTGAAATAACTTTCGATGCCTATGCGCATATCATTGCCTAACGCTGCCGCAGGGCCCGTTAGCACCGTAGTCATGCCTAGCTTGATAGACTCTGCTGAAAACACGACTGATGAGGAAAATAGTAATGAGATAATTACTATGTGAGACCTTTGCACGATAAGTATTTTTTGTCGTAGCAAGGCAAAAATTGTCGAAAAAGCGTAGTTTACTCGTGTAAATGAGCATTTTGAGACTATTTTTAACGCTGCTAGGGCGAAAAAGACGACTCGTGCAAAGGTCTCTATGTATTGATTAAACTGTAAATTAATCATTTTTCTTTGTATTAGTAGAATCATTTTCTTTCAAATCCGAATCAGGCCTAACGGGATTATCATCCATCAATATTCGGTTTGCAGCACCATCCATATCATCATATTGGCCACTTTTAACTGCCCAAAAGAAAATCGCAACAGCAATGATACCTAACAGTAGCATGCCAGGTAATAATCCATATATTACTTCCATTGCATTACCCCTTAAAAAAACGTTTTATTCTTGCTGCATTACCAATAACTAACAAAGAACTAATAGGCATTGTAATAGCTGCAACTAATGGATTAACCAAAGACATCATTGCCAATGGCACCATGATAATATTATAGCTAATAGAGAGTATAATATTTTGTTTAATTGTGCGTAATGTTCTGCGGGCAAGCTCTCTAGCTTCGGCTACTTTTTTTAATTCATTATGTGACAAGACAATATCAGCACTTTCTATTGAAACATCTGTTCCCGATGCTAAAGCAATACCGACATCAGCTTGAATTAGAGCGGGAGAATCATTAACTCCGTCCCCGACCATTGCAACGATCTTACCCTGTTGCTGTAACGCTCTAATCACATCAGCTTTATCTTTTGGCAAGACTTCTGCTTGACGTTCAACGGCACCTAATTCAGCTGTGATCGCTTCTACAACAGATTTTTTATCTCCACTTAATATGGTAATAGCAACACCTTGATCCAGCAAAGTAGCAATCATTTCTTTAGCATCAGAGCGCAACTTATCCGCAAGCCCTAGCATCCCTTCTATTTCACCGTTAACAGCTATAAAGATACAACTAATTCCCTCTAGTTCTAAGTCATCGATCCGCTGCTGCCACTGATCAAAGCCATCAATATTCTGAGTGACTAACCATGCTCGAGTTCCAAGCAATACACCTTGCCCATTAACTAAAGCCTGAACACCTTGCCCTGGAAATGACTTAAACTCTGAGAGCGGTAACAAAGTATCTTGTATTTTTGATGCTGCACCTATTATAGCTGTAGCAATGCCATGCTCTGAGTGCTGCTCTACTGATGCTGCTAATAGCAATAATTCATCTGATGTCATTTTAGAAAATGAGTCAACGGTAACAAGCTCTAATGCACCTTCTGTTAAGGTGCCTGTTTTATCAAATACAAAATGAGTGACTTCTGATAGATATTCTAAGGCCGCTCCTTGTTTGATCAAGATTCCTTCACTTGCTCCAACCCCAGTTGCCACCGCAACAGACATCGGTGTAGCTAATCCAAAGGCACATGGACAAGTAATAATTAAAACAGAAGTAGCGGCGAGTAAGGCTTGTTCGAAATCAAATTGATACCAATAAATAAAGGTAAGCGCTGATAAAGACAAGGTAATGACAACAAACCAAGGTACGATTCTATCGGCGGTACATTGAATAGGAGACTTAGATGCTTGTGCATCTTCCATTAAATCGACAATCTTAGATAAAGCAGTATTACGTAAGACTTGCTCCGTTTTTACTGTAAACGCCCCTTCACCATTGATGCTTCCTGCAACAACACTATCTGTCAGCGTTTTCAAGACGGGAATAGATTCTCCCGTCAACATAGACTCATCGACAGCACTCTGTCCATCAACGACTACGCCATCTACTGGGATTTTCTCACCGGGTTTAACTAAAACAAAGTCCCCAACTCGTACCGCCCGAATGGGGACCGTTTTCGCTAATCCATCCATAATGACTGTTGCAAGTTTGGGCTGCAATTCTAATAGTCGTGATGTTGCTGATAAGGCTTGCCGCTTGGAAATAGCTTCTAGGTAACGTCCAACTAAAATGACAAATAGAAAGTTCACAACCGTATCAAAGTAAACATCACCATTTATTGAGCCAGTAACGGTTATATATGTTGAATAAGCATAGGTGGCTGTAGCACCTATAGCAATAGGAAGATCCATTGTTAAATAGCGTCTACGAAGCCCGATGATGGCATTGCGTAAAAATGGATAGCCAGCGTAAAGCAATGTAGGTGTTGCAATAAAAAAACTAATCCAATGGAACCAGTTTTTAAACTCACCTTCATCTGCTCCACTGTATAAAGCAATGGAGATCCACATTAGGTTCATCATTGCAAAGCCTGCAAAGGCCATACGATAAAGTAATGCTCTATGCCTTATTGCTAAGGCTCCTTCAGCAGTATCAGGATCAAAAGGAACGGCAGCATAGCCAATATCACCAAGAGATTTGAGTATTGTCGATAATGAAGTAAGTTCATTATTCCATTTTAATCGTAAACGCTTGGAAGTTAGATTCACCTCAGCAGAGATAACGCCAGTCTGCTTGGCAAGTGAATGTTCAATCAACCACACACAGGCAGCACAGTGAATGCCTTCTACCAACAAGTTTATGGTGCGAAGTTCATCCTCTATATTCACATAGTCAGACTGAACTTCATCGAGATCATAGGCTGCTATTTCAGAAGATAACTCAGCAGGAGGAGATAATACTTCACCTTCAGGTGTTTTCAGATAAAAGCTTTCGAGGCCAGAATCATGAATTGTTTTGCAAACCGTTTGGCATGCAAAACAGCAAAATTCATGCTGTTTTCCTGCAATAGTAGCAGCAAAAAGTCCCTTTTCCTCTACGGGTAAACTGCAGTGATAACAATGTATAGACAAGATTCTTGTTCGACCCTAAAAAACAAGTCAATACCTTACCACAGGACAATCTTTTTCCGTAAAAATATTATGGAGAAATTGACACCCGTTTATGCATCAAAAACTCTTTTTCATCTTGAATAGCTTCAACAACCAAATCCCAAGTACCTGGCAAATTAAAACTTAGTTCCGCTTCATATGTTCCTGGCTTAGAACTTGTCATTGCAGATGAAAAGTCTGCATGAGCATCAGATGGACGGTATGCTTTGATAATGACTGAATCTAAAGCTAAAGAAGCAGAATTTTTTCCTTGAATCAATACTTCGTATTTCTGTACTTCATTCACTCGGGTTTGTTTAGGAATAAAAAGCATCCCACTCCAACCTAATGCTTTTTGGAGTTCAATTTGTTTCTGAATATCCTCATAATTCTTTCCATTTTCATAGAAGTTTTTATCTACTAAACTAGGTGGGGACTTAAATGCTAAATAAATGAACACAGCATTCATCGTCACAAATGTAAGTACAAATAGCATTATTGCTAAGACCCAAGGATTTTTAAGTGCTTCTTTATTGCTCTGTGAAATATTCATATTATCTTAATTTAATCTCTCTATTTGGGGCTCATAAACATACTTTTATAATTCAAAGTAATGTTTGAATTTGATAAAACTTCACCAGTAAATATTATTGGTGTAATACCTTCTTTTAATTTATCTTCCGGTACTCGTACTAGAGCAGTCACTGGAACGACTTTACCCGGTTCCACAGTCATCAGCTTCAAACCATGTAATGTTGCACCATCTAAACCCTTAATATCAAATCTAATTTCTAAGGTCTCTTTCGTTTTATTTAATAGTTTAATTGTATATTTATTTTGAATTGAACCATCACTTAAGCGTACAAATAATGGCTGTCTTTCATGTACAACTTTAAACTCTGTAGGTGATAAGTTCATAAAGCCATAAATAATACCAGACATTGCACCCAGTAAAATAACGGCATAAATAATAACTCTAAATCGTTTATATAGGGGAATAGATTTAGCATTATGGTGTAGCTCTTTGTATGATGCGTATCGAATCAAACCGCGAGGTTGCTTAACCTTATCCATAATACTGTCACATGCATCAATACACATTCCACATGTAATACAGCCTTCTTGCTGTCCTTTACGAATATCTATGCCAGTAGGACATACTGCAACACACACATTACAGTCTACACAGCTGCCTTTTGCTGATTGTTCTTGTCCCTTTTTGATTCGACCACGAGGCTCACCGCGTTCAGCATCATATGATGGTAATAGCGTATCTTGGTCATACATAACCCCTTGCAAGCGAGCATATGGGCATAGCCAAAAACAGACTTGTTCACGCATGAAGCCTGCAAAAGTATAAGTACCAAATGTGAAAGCAGCAATAACAATTGCAGCCATCATAGAAATATTTAGAGTAAATAAATTACTCCACAACTCGAATGCATCAGTAAACCATGCAACAAATGAAATTCCAGTTAATAATCCAATCGCCAACCAAAGTCCATGTTTAAATACTTTACGACCTAATTTCTTAGCTGTCCAAGGTGCATTATTAAACTTCATTGCCTTTTGAGGCGTATTACCTTCAATTTTACCTTCTATCCAAGTAAAGATATCCGTCCAGACTGTTTGAAAACAGAAATACCCACAAAAAACTCGACCTGCAATACTTGTCACAGCAGCCAGTAAAATCGCAAAGAAAAGTAGCGTAAGCGACAACATCCAAATATCCTGTGGATAAATGGTAATCTCAAAAATATTAAATTGTCGATTAGGAAGATCAAATAATATAGCTTGAGAATCATTCCAACGCAGATAGGGACCTAGAAAAAGTACTGACCAGATCGACATTCCAATCCATTTTAAAGTTCGGAAACGACCCGCTAAACGTTTGGCAACAATTTTGATACCACCAACATTGATATGCCACTCGGCCACTTCTTCATAGATTTCATCTACATTTTCTAGCTGTTTCTTTAATTCATCAGTCACAAGATTTTCCTAGCTATATATTTACAAGAAATTATAGCATATACCCACAAACATAAGCATTTGCTTATTCACTAATATAAAAAACAATTTCCAATAAAAAAGCCGGCATAAAGCCAAGGCATTCGACAAAGGTGTTGATAAATAAAAAGGTGCTCACATTATTTTGTGAGCACCTTTTTTTATATTGTAGGTTTTTATATGAGAGTTAATACACGGAAAGATCGTTTATTGCTTTCTCAAGTTAATAATTATAGCTCAAGGTCTATTTGTGTACTCTTCAGCAGGTTTAATTGACTTATCATTTCATTTTTAATAATCATTACAGACTTATTTAGCTCAACAATATCTTTTTGGATTTGAAGATCAAAGTAACCCTCATCATTAACTGGAATCTTTAATGATAATTTACTTATTTTTCCTTTTCCTGCTTTATTAGAATAATTAAATCCTTCTTTTTGTGCTTGTATTTCAATTTGCATTTTTAAATAATGAACGTCCACTTGATTTTGATACTCATCCCTTACGATAATAGGTATTACCTTTTCTGAGAGTGAGAATCGTCCCTTCCTATAGTGCGCCTTTCCTATTGAACCATCTATATTCCATGTTAAACAATCATCAAAGTATTTAATATTCTCTAAATTATCTTTAACATATTTATAACCAACTAAAGACTCATCTTTTGATGCACTATAAACAGGAATATCCCCCTTATGTTTTTCTATAAACCTTTTGGTAAACGTAGAGCTATTTGTTTTTTTGGAAAAATCAATTAATAATTAAACTTAAATCTATTTGTGAGTATTTAGTTTTTTTATCAATGCTTTCCAATTCACCTTCTAATGATTTAAGTTCCTTTGAAAAAGAAGACAGCCCACTTACCATGTCCCCAACAATCTCTGTAAAGGAATTTAGAGTTTCAATGTTACTTTGAGATGCAATACCAAGACTGACTCTTTCCTCTTCAGTCCATTTCTTATCAATCATCCAGTTTGAAGCTTCTTTAAAATAGTTAATGTCAATTAATTTACACCTAAGGTCATCACTCTTAAAATGTTTTTTGGAGCCTTTAAATTGATTAAATAAATTAATTGAATCATCAAGGTGATCATCTTCAGTTTCGAATCTGTAATTATCTAATGTTTCACCTATTTCACTAACCAGATATGTAAACACGCTATCATTTTGAACTTCGTCCTCATTTTCTTTTTTAGATAGAGCGAGAATATAAGTTTTTTTAGGTGTGGTAAAAAAGGTATTAATCGGTAATGAAATAATAGCATCGACAATACATTCTTTGAGAATAAAGTCTCTAAGCCTTTTATCGTTAGCTCTATGTAAAACCCCATCAGGAACTACAATAAATGCTTTTCCTCCTTTCTTTAAAGCTCGGATAATCCATTCCATGAATAAGCCTTCTACACCATTAGCATTTATAGAATAGTGTTCTGACAGTCCACTCTCATCAATTTCTTTTTTTAGATTACTACTTCCACTGGTAACATAAGGAGGGTTCGTTAGAATTAAATCATATTCTTCTTTGATCGGATATTTCAGTGTTCCAAGGATTGAGCTTGATTTTAATTCAAATGTTGAATTAAATAAATCTGAGAACTGATTTGTTATGGTGTGATTTTTACTTATTAATTCACTAAAATAAATCAACATATTAGCTTTAGCTAAAATTATTGTTTTTTGTTCATCAGAGTCAAACCCTTTATCAAATCCAGTTAAAGTTATCTTTGACTTTAGTTCACCATTCTCAACTTTAAAAAACTTGCCTATGTCATCTTTTATTGGCTCAAGCAAAAACTTACCTACACCACATGCTGGATCACAGATTTTCATTCCGTTTTTTATTTCAACAGCTTTGGAAATTGCTTGAATTACTTTTAGTGGGGTGAAAAACTGTCCCCAATTTTTTTTACTTATTGACTCTTTTAAGAAACTTTCGAATAGCTGGCTTTTAAAGTCAGTATCTATGTTTTCTAATTTACCAAAGTCTTTAAATCGGTTTAGAATCTTCTTAAAAACAGTACCATAACCCTCTATAGCCTTTTCATCCTTACTTACAAATACAGTACCATTAATGATAGTCGTATTGTCTTTTGGATTGTATGGGAATTTTTTCTTTATTTCTTTCCTGATCGTATCAGCATAATATTCTAATACCTCTTCGTTGGAGTTTGTATCATACTGTTGAATCAAAGTTTCAAAAGAATATATTCCTCTTAATACGTTTAGATCACTTAAATATTTAAAAGCAAAGATCTCAACAAACGTATATAAACAGTTCTCTGGAGTTGCTCCACTTACACTCCATATATCTTGCCAAATTTGTTTTGATAAAGGACCTGGATTTTGCTTTTCTATAGGAGTTAAACTGGACTTACTTGTAGTAATTGAAGTTATTATTTTCTCAATCAATAAAATAACTTCTTTATCTCCCTTTTTAAAGGTTAAAGTGATTTCCTTTCCACTTTCATCCAGAATTCTTTCCTTCGTATAGGGATTAATCCAAATGGTTTTATCTTTTGTATCAGTTATTATTAATACTTTTGCCTCGACAAACTTAGCTACTTCAATTTCTTGATTAATTGCTTTCTCTACTAATTTGTCAGTTTGCAGTTGCTTGGGGGTTTTATGCTCGATTAAGGCTATAACCTTCTGTTTTTCTATAATTAAAGCATCTGGTTTTTTTAATTTAATGTCTGAAGGATAAATCTTATCAGGAATAATATTATGCTTGTTTAGGGCATTTATTGTTGTAGCTCCGATATTATAATAATCCCATTTTCCAAACTTTTCTGGCTTATCCAATAAATCTCTTTGTAATAATTCTTCACTCATTTCTCAAGCTCCTTTCGCTCATGTAAGTCTTTAGCGACTTGATCAAGAAACCACTCTCTTAAGTTCATTCCCTTACGCTTTATCAGTGCATGGATTTCTTTCTTGAGTTTCGGATCTATATCAATAACGATACGACCACTATTTCCAATTGCCATTTTAGACTTCTCTTAGGTTATATATTAACTATGTTACATTACGTGACGTAATATAGTCAAGAAAAGAATTATTTATTGGTAATAGATAATATCTTCTAAATCGACTTTCTCTTTTGCTAAACCCAATCTCATTGCAGGTGTTTTCTTGTCTAACCCTTTTTTACAGTAGTTATAAAACACTCTATATATTTCTAGTAGTTTAATAACCATCTCAGGGTTATAGGGAGCGTGTCCATACCATTTCCGACCCGTACTACTTGAACTGGATATAGGGCGCTCTAACGGGGCTATACGTCTTCTTACTTGCATAAAGAACTGATCAATACCGTGCATTGATGCTTTATTGTATAAACGTGCTAAATGATCAAAGTCATAATCTTGATAGTCAGTGAGGTAACAAACCGCTTTCTCAGGCTCACTCATATTAGGTAATGGATGAAGTAACCACCGATCTCTCCACTTACCAATTTCGGACATATTATTAATGGCATCTTGTGTCATTAATACTTTGATCTGTTCTTCTGATAAAAATGGATTATCGGCTTGATATACCTTTAATCGTTTTTTAAATTTATTCACTTCCTGTTGCTTTTCATTGATTGTCATATCTTTGGTTAACCTGACATAAAAAGCATCACACGTTCTGTTAGATACACGTTCTTGAAAAGCGGCAAGACAAGCGGCTCTGATCCCTGAGTCTTGATCTAAAAAGAACCTGACTTTCTTAATACCATTAAATTGTTTATTCAAAAAGAAGAAGTGACCATACAAAGTATATTCAGAATGGATCTGAACACCTCTCTTCGGCAAACTGGTGGTATGGGTATGAAACTCAGATACCTCAACGTCATCAAGATCATTAACGGCATCGTAGGTATTGTTAATTCTATCGGTAAGTTCAGCTTTTCCTGATCGTTGAGCATTACGTTTTATTCCACGTTTGACGGAATTATCATAATCCTGTTTTAACCAGCAACGTGCATGATCTCTAAATGGAAAAGGCACGTCATAATCACCCGCTTGAATAGCATCTTCTTCAATTTGAATCTCATCAACATTAGGTTCATAGTTAAGATGCATACCAAAGACATACATTGAGTCGTTATCGGCACACCCTGCGGCAATCAGCTTAATATTTCGCTTATCCTTACGTTTAGTCCAGTTAACAATATATTCTTGTCTATCCACGCTCACATAAAGACGATCCATTTCTCTTTGGCTAAAATTTCGTTCTCTATTTGCAACAAAGGCAAGGTGCTTATAGATAAAATCTATTTTGGGATAAAGCGTTCCTGCTGATATTTCATCTTTTTCACATAAGCGATTAAATACCATCTTATTAACGAGTGAAGAAAATACTCGTCTATTGATATAGGGTTTCTTGTGACCCGTAGTAGGTCGCTTAATCGAAAAGGTTTTATTGCAGGACTTGCAACGGTAACGGGGAGAACCCGATCTGGTTTTACCAAAGGATTGATATGACTTTTTGTTAGACTTTATTCCAACGGTATGATTATCACATTTAAGATCTGGACACGTTTTCTCAGAAGGCTCTTTGAGATAATCAGATATGCGATCTAACTCTTCTGAAATACCTTTATTGCTCTTTACGGGAGGATATTCATTGCATAATAAGCAATGTATGGTCGGAGAGTCTTTACCTGCACCACTAAGCGTATAGCTGTCCTGACCTTCCTTTGGCTTACTGGCTCCCCGTTTTTGCTTATCTAACCCTGCTGAAACACCAAAGTTTTTGCACAAAGGATTCTTACAGAAATTAACCTGAACACCCTTATGTTCAAGTGGTATTCTTGGTCTTAATTGTTCAGAAGATTTCTTGTCCATAAGCAAAAATCCCATAAATGATGCTATATCTATTACGATAGCACCAGTTACGGGATTTTTTCAACACCTTTGTCGAATGCCTTGGCATAAAGCCGGCTTTTTATTGATTAATGTTACTGATTAATCATCAGATTTATCTTCATTAATATGCTTCAATGCATAATGAACAAAGTAAGCAAGTCCGGCAATCATAGCAATAACACTTGCAATCACCGATATTGAAACCCAATCTACATTCATAATAACTCTCCAATCTAAATAGAGGTAGTAAACAACTCTACCGATTTATATTATTGACCACCACCAAATTGGTGAACATAAACAGCTAATTTCTTAATATCTGTTTCAGTTAAACGCTCAGCTTCATCACCATCCAACTCATCAGACCAATCGATATCATTTGGATCTTCTTCATCTTCGATAGCATCTGCTCGAGCTTGTATCATAATTGCAACTTTCTCATTCCACTGAGGCATAACTGCAATACGCGTTTTAGGATCTGAAGCATCATTCACACCATGAAGGATGGTTTGACGAATTTGCTCTTCATCACCAGAGAAACGCCAGATCTTATCGGTTAAGTTTGCAGAACCCATAGATTTGATACCCTTAGCATCAGCACCATGACATGCAAAACAACCTTTCGCATTAAATAATGCAAGACCTGCTTCATTAGCAGTACCATTTGAGCTATCAATAACAAACTGAACAAGCTGATCAACTTCTTCGGCTTGAAGCACGTTGGCATGAGCCATCATTGTTCCAGCTCGACCATTAGCAATACTCATTTGAATATCATTAACTGAACCACCAAATAACCAGTCATCATCCGTAAGGTTAGGATAACCAGCAGCTTCTGCTGGAGCACCACCAGTACCATGACATGCAGCACAGTTATCACCATAAAGAACTTTGCTTGAACCAATAGCATAGTTCAGCATTTCTTGGTCAGCCAGAATTTCTTCTACGCTCATTGCCGCTAACTGCGTTTCAAAAGGTGCACGAAGTGCTTCAACCTTTGCAAGGTCTTCTTTAAACTCTTTAATCTGCGTCCAACCTAATAATCCTTTAGTACTATCATTAACTAATGGTAGTGATGGATAGAGGATAAAGTAAACAATAACGATTACTCCACTTAACCACAGTGAATTCAACCACCAACGTGGACATGGATTATCTAATTCTCTAATCCCATCCCATACATGGCCTGTATCTCCCACTTGAGCTGGATTACTCTTTTTATCTGCCATCTTCTTTCTCCGATTTTGTATCGTTTTCATCTAAAAGCATGGTGCGATGTGATTCTATGCTTTCCTTGTTTTTAGGATTCAATACCCAAATATAGGCAACAAGCATCACTAAAAACACAACCACAGTCAGCAAAAACCCAAACCAATCAGTACCGGTCATCGCACTCCAATCAGTATGGAAATACTCTTGAAGTTTAGTCACGATAGTCTCTACCTGGTTCAAATTTAATCATAGTACCTAACATTTGAAGGTAGGCAACCATTGCATCCATTTCAGTTTTACCTTCAACAGAAGCTGCAGCACCATTGATATCTTCATCAGTATAAGGTACACCTAAAACTCGCATTGCTTTCACACGTTTTTCCATGCCGACACCATCGATAAATGCATCATCAAACCAAACATAGTTAGGCATAACTGATTCTGGCACAACAGAACGTGGGGCACGTAGATGTTGTCTCTGCCATTCATCAGAATATTTACCACCAACGCGAGCTAAATCAGGTCCAGTACGCTTAGATCCCCATTGGAATGGGTGATCGTATTTAGATTCAACTGCTAAAGAATAATGACCATAGCGATCTTTCTCATCACGGAAAGGACGAATCATTTGTGAGTGACACAAGTAACAGCCTTCACGTTGATAGATATCACGACCTGCTAATTCTAGTGCTGTATAAGGACGAACCCCTTTTAGCTCTTCAAATTCAGGATGGTTTTTATCTTCAAATGTCGTATCTAAATAGAACAATGGAACAATTTCTACGATACCACCAACAGACACAATCATAGCGGTTGCTAGAACGAGTGCCCATACATTTTTTTCCAGCTTCTCTTGAAAGGATACTGGTTTATTTGAGTTATTTTCAGACATTCCAGTCTCCTTTAAATAACAGCGTTAGCTGTAGCTGCAGACTTCGCAGAAGAATCAGCAATAGCTTTACGAATTGTTACAGTAATGTTGAATAACATAATACAAGCACCTAACCAGAAGATCAGGCCACCTGCAGCACGCATTGCGTAGTACGGATGCATTTGAGCAACTGATTCCACGAATGTATATGCTAAGTTACCGTAATCATCATATGCACGCCACATTAGGCCTTGCATGATTCCAGATACCCACATCGCAGTGATGTAGACAGCAGTACCGATTGTTGCCATCCAGAAATGCAAGTTCACTAACTTAACAGACCAGATTCTTGTGCCCCATAGACGCTCTACCATATGGTAGATAGCACCAATAGATACCATTGCAACCCAACCTAATGCACCCGCATGCACATGACCGATAGTCCAGTCAGTGTAATGTGATAAAGCATTAACTGTTTTAGCCGCCATTACAGGGCCTTCAAACGTTGACATTGCATAGAATGCTAATGACACAATAAGGAAACGTAAGATGTAATCTGTACGTAATTTATCCCATGCACCACTTAATGTGAACATACCGTTAATTGCACCACCCCAAGATGGGATAATCATTGCTAACGAGATAGCCGCACCTAAAGAACCTGTCCAATCTGGTAATGCAGTATATTGAAGGTGATGAGCACCTAACCATACATAACCAAATGTTAACGCCCAGAAGTGAATAACTGATAAACGATAAGAGTAAACAGGACGATTAGCTTGCTTAGGAACGAAATAATACATAATCCCTAAGAAACCAGCAGTTAGGAAGAAACCTACTGCGTTATGTCCCCACCACCATTGAATCATTGCATCTTGTACACCAGAAAAGATTGAGTACGATTTAAACAATTCAACTGGAATAGCCAAGCTATTCACAACATGTAAGTAGGTAATCATGATCATCATAGCGAGGAAGAACCAGTTAGCTACATAGATATGAGAGACTTTACGAATAGAAAGCGTCATGATGAAGTTAAAGCTATAAGCTAACCACACAACAGCAATCAAAATATCGATTGGCCATTCTAACTCTGCATACTCTTTAGACTGAGTGTAACCTAAAGGTAGAGTAATGATGGCGCTGACTATAACAAGATTCCAGCCCCAGAATGTAAACCAAGCTAGCTTATCACTCCACAAGCGTACACCGGATGTACGTTGCACAATGTAATAAGCCGTTGCCATTAACGTCGAACCACCAAATGCAAAGATAACTGCATTGGTATGTAACGGACGTAAACGACCAAAACTAATATACGGATTATCAAAGTTAAGAACTGGCCATGCCAATTCAGAGGCAATATACACCCCTATTCCCGTACCAACTACTAAGTAAACGACTGCCATATAGGCAAACCATTTAACTATCTGAAAACTATATTGCTGTTCCGCTTGCATAACGATCACACCCTTTTCTTCAATGAAAAACACTATCTAAACCTTTCACCCATTGCATACGCTTAAATATAAAGCACGCTGTATTTTACAGCACTTTTATTATCACTCTCCTCCTTATTACATGATCTAGATCATGCAATTAAGTGAAAAGCCATAACATAAAAGTTATTTGCCTTATAAATCTTCGTGGGAACGATTGTCCATTTTTCGCTGTCTTAGGTCAAGCTCTTTAAAGCGCTGTATTTTTCTACTCTAATGAAAGTCATGTAAATCATTGATTTATGGACAGAGAAAAAGAGCTACGCTTCTGCTAAACACACAGCTAAGGTGGGGTTAGACTTGCTTTGCGTTAATTTTCAGCTATTTAACTTCAGTTCTGGATAAAATAGTTAGCAATATCATAATTTACAATGATTTATAAATAGTCATATCTCAAAACAAATAAAATAACCCTGTAAATAACCTGAATTTGGGAGTGAGAATAGTGAGAAAACCTATAAATCACAGTAAATTGTAAATATCAAGGCAGGTACAGTAAGCCATAGTAAGCTATTGACAGTAAATCTAACGCGACAAGCTTCTAAAATAAAAATCATGGATGGTCATACTTATCCAAAATCCAGGCTATTTAATTGAAATTAACCGCTAAAACAACTCGTCTACCTTCTGCTGCTAATAAATTGTAGGTACGACAAGCAGAACCTAGTGACATTGATTCGACACCTATAGATTGCTGTGAAAGTTTAACTAAGACTTGTGGGGGAAGAGTCTTTCCAGAGGCTTTGCTTAAAATCAAAACCTCGGGTTCTAAAGACTTTAAATACTGTAGTTCATCATGCTCAATAATGTCAGAGACTGTTTTATTCGGCACGATACTATTGGGAGTGAGGATTAGATTCTCCTCAAATCGTAATAATTCGGAATTATCACGTGCTCTTATGACGATATAATTATCGTCATAAGAAATAATTTCATTAATGTCAGAGTGTGACTCCAAACTTAACTTCATATCTGATACTTAAAAACCAGCAGCATTATTAACGCGATCACGTAATTCTTTACCAGGTTTAAAATGAGGAACATATTTTTCACTCAATTCAACAGATTCACCACTTTTAGGATTCCGGCCCACTCTTGGCGGACGGTGATGCAAAGTAAAACTTCCAAAGCCGCGAATCTCAATACGCTCGCCACTAGATAAGTTATCACTCATTTGTTCGAGTATTAATCTTACTGCTAACTCAACATCACGATAATTTAATAGTGATTGTTTTTCAGATAATATTTCAATCAAATCCGATTTTGTCATATTTCTTAATTTCCTTAGAATAACCTTAACGGCTTATCCTATGCCACAAAATGTTTATAACTAAATGTGCTAATAAAAAGAAGCACCCAAACCAATGTCTGGGTGCTTACTTATTTATTCAAGCAATATTAACTATCGCTTTGATCCATTTGCGCTTTCAACAAGTCACCTAATGTTGTAGCACCATCGCTAGCAACGTTAGAGTACTCTTTCAACGCTTCTGTTTCTTCTTCATTATCTTTCGCTTTGATTGATAACGTTAAAGTACGATCTTTACGAGACATACCTGTGAACTTAGCTTCAACTTCATCACCGACTGATAATACTTGGCTAGCATCTTCAGTACGTTCACGTGAAATATCAGCAACACGAATGTAACCTTCGATACCGTCAGCCAGTGTCACTGTTGCACCACGGGCATCAACTTCACTGATTTTACCAGTAACAACGCTACCACGAGGATGTTCTGCCATATACTCTGAGAACGGATCAGATTGCATTTGCTTAACGCCTAATGAAATGCGCTCACGCTCTGGATCAATAGCCAATACAACAGCTTCTAGATCATCACCTTTCTTGTAATCACGAATTAAATCTTCGTTTTCTTCATCCCAAGAAAGATCAGATAGATGGATAAGCCCATCAATACCACCTTCAAGACCGATGAATACACCAAAATCTGTGATTGATTTAATTGAGCCAGATACTTTGTCGCCCTTGTTATGAGTCATTGCAAACTCTTCCCAAGGATTAGGCTTACACTGTTTCATACCTAAAGAGATACGACGACGTTCAGCATCGATATCAAGTACCATAACAGCAACTTCATCACCTAATTGAACAACTTTAGATGGGTGTACGTTTTTGTTAGTCCAGTCCATTTCAGACATATGAACTAAACCTTCAACACCATCTTCAATCTCAACAAAACAACCGTAGTCAGCAATATTTGTAACTTTACCTTGTAGGCGGCTAGTGTTCGGGTAGCGGTTAGCAATATCTTGCCAAGGATCGCTGCCCATTTGTTTTAAGCCAAGAGATACACGTTCGCGTTCTTTATCAAATTTCAATACTTGAACTTCGATTTCATCGCCAATTGTAACAACTTCAGATGGGTGTTTAACACGCTTCCAAGCCATATCAGTGATATGTAGAAGACCATCAATACCACCAAGATCAACGAATGCACCGTAGTCAGTAAGGTTTTTAACCACACCTTTAACGATTTTATCTTCTTCTAGTGTTTCTAATAACGCTTCACGTTCAACAGAGTTTTCTGCTTCCATGATTGCACGACGAGAAACAACGATATTGTTACGTGGACGATCAAGTTTGATTAACTTGAACTCAAGCTCTTTGCCTTCTAAGTGAGAAGTATCACGAAGTGGACGAACATCAACTAATGAACCCGGTAAGAACGCACGAATGTTTTCTAGCTCAACAGTGAAACCACCTTTTACTTTACCAGTCATAATACCGGTAACAGTTTCATTGCCTTCAAACGCATGCTCAAGTTTGATCCATGCTTCAGCTGCTTTGGCTTTTTCACGAGATAGTTGAGTTGCACCAAAACCATCTTCTAATGTTTCTAAAGAAACATCTACCAAATCACCAACTTCAACAGTGATTTCACCTTTTTCGTTAAAAAATTCTTCAACTGGAATGGCACCTTCTGATTTCAAACCAGCATTAACCATTACAACATCAGAACCAACACTTACAACCATACCAGACACAATTTTGCCTGGTTGCATAGGTGTTAAACTTAAACTCTCTTCAAAGAGATCCGCAAAGCTTTCGCTCATTATTATTTATCCTTGGTTTTGACTAAGTAACTAACAAAACCGCTCAAAAATACCTGCAAATGCAGGAAGTTAAAAAAACTTATCGTTATATTATAATGATAAGTACTCAATTACACGCTAGTACATAATGCGCTAACATGTTCATATACTGCATCAATTCCCATACTCGTAGAATCCAGCTCAACAGCATCACTCGCAGGCCGTAACGGCGCTACATCACGATTACTATCTCTGTCATCCCTTTCGGAAATTTCAGCTTCAAGAGCGGAAATATTACTCTCAATTCCTTTCTCTTTCAACTGCTTATATCGTCTTTCTGCTCGAACCTTAGCGCTAGCCGTTAAATATACTTTATGTTTAGCATCAGGAAAAACAACTGTTCCCATATCTCGACCATCAGTTACTAGGCCTGGTAACTGACGAAAATCATGCTGTCGATTCAATAATGCAGCACGAACTAAAGGTAAAGCTGCAACCTTAGATGCCGCGTTACCCGCTTGTTCACTACGGATAAGAAGACTCACATCATCCCCTTCAAGAAGAACAGTTAATGATTCATCATCCAGTGAGAAAACCAAATCTAGACTTGCTGCCATCTCGGCAAGTTTACTTTCATCAGCCAAATCAACCTTATATTTAATTGCTGCCTGAGCTAATACTCTATAGATGGCACCACTATCTAAATAATGCCAACCGAGCTTTTTAGCCATAAGTTGCGCAATGGTACCTTTGCCAGATCCACTCGGACCATCAATAGTTAATACAGGTATATTATTCATCAACTTCATCAATATCTAAGCCTACCTTTTGTGCCAAAGCAATAAAATTAGGGAATGATGTTGCCACATTTGCACAATCATTAACGATAATTGTTCCGCCCGCCTGAAGACCTGCAATCGCAAATGACATAGCAATACGATGATCATCATGACTTTCAACTTCACCACTACCAATCACACCACCATTAATGATGATCCCATCTTTAGTTGATTGAGCATCAATACCTAAAATTTGCAGGCCATCTGCCATCGCTTGAATGCGATCACTTTCTTTAACTCTTAATTCTTCAGCACCAGTCAAAATGGTTTGGCCTTCTGCACACGCTGCGGCTACAAATAAGGCTGGGAATTCATCAATCGCCAGTGGCACTTGATCTTCAGGGATCCGAATCCCTTTTAATGGTGCATACTTAATGCGAATATCTGCAACGGGTTCACCACCGGTCATTTTCTCATTTGATAAGCTAATATCCGCGCCCATTAAACGTAAAATATTAATCACACCGATGCGTGTTGGATTAATACCGACATGCGTTAAAGTAAGATCTGAACCTTCAGAGATTGCAGCTCCCACCATAAAGAATGTTGCAGAAGATATATCTGCTGGCACATCAATATTTGTTGCTGTTAACTTGCCACCACCTTCAATTGAAACGGTATCACCTTGTACATTAACCTTATATCCCATACCTGAAAGCATACGCTCAGTATGGTCTCGTGTTGGGGCTGGCTCTGTAACCGTTGTTGTACCTTGCGCGTACATTCCCGCTAACAAAATACAGGATTTAACTTGGGCACTTGCCATTGGCAATGTATAAGTAATTCCAGATAGCTTGTTACCAGCCTTAATCTTTAATGGTGGCTTACCATCATTACTGTCAATCACTGCACCCATTTGAGCTAAAGGGTCTGTTACTCGGCGCATTGGGCGACCTGATAAAGACTTATCACCTGTTAATGTGCTTTCAAAGTTTTGCCCCGAAAGTAAACCACTTAATAGTCGGATAGAGGTACCAGAGTTACCTAAATAAATATCATCTTCAGGTGCCTTTAAGCCGTGCATTCCAACACCATGAATAGTAACCTTACCGTCTTTAGGCCCATCAATCTGCACACCCATGGCACGAAATGACGCTAATGTTGCTAAGGCATCGTCGCCCTCTAAGAAACCAGTAACCTCAGTGATACCTTCGGCTAAAGAACCCAACATAATAGAACGATGTGAAATTGACTTATCACCCGGCACACGTATTTCACCTTGAAATTTCCCACCCGGCTGAACAATATAATTCTTTTTAAATTCACTACTCACTGCGACTTCAACTCCACTTCTTAATTTTTATTAAACCGTGTATCACGTGCATTCTTTGCTCGCTCAAACACTGCTTTCAATGTTTCACCATCTTGATTTTTAATTGCATCTTCAAGCTGAGCTAAGCCTTGTTGATATTGCTGAATCAAACCTAAAATAGCATCACTATTACTTAAACATATATCTCGCCACATCACTGCATCACTCGATGCAATGCGTGAAAAATCTTTAAACCCGCCCGCGGCATAACGTAATACTTCATCACAATCATCACGCTCTGCCAACATGCCCACTAAATTAAAGGCTAATATATGGGGTAAATGGCTAGTTGCAGCGAGGACAACATCATGATGCTTCACCTCCATATCAAATACTTCAGCCCCTGTTTGTTGCCACATCTCGCGAACCGTTTCCAATGCCTTTCTATTTGTTTCTGCTACAGGTGTTAATACAACTCGGTGATCTTGATAAAGTGTTGAAAAGGCAGCACTAGGGCCACTTTTCTCGGTGCCTGCAATAGGATGGCCGGGTACAAACTGACTAAACTGTTCACCGAGTACTTTTCTAGCAATATCAACCAACTGCCCTTTAGCACTTCCACCATCGGTAATAATTGCATTATCGGCAATATGGTCTTTAAACTCAATCAGTACAGATTCCATTGCCGCCATCGGTACAGCCAGAAACACCATATCCGCATCTTTAACCGCATCTTTAACACTGGATGCCGCACGATCAATAACGCCTAATTCTAATGCTTCTTTCCGCACAGATTCGGTACGTGAATAACCCACAACTTCACCGACTACTCCCGCTTTTTTTAAGGCCAGTGATAAGGAACCACCAATAAGTCCGACACCAATGATTGCTAATCTATTAATCATAGTATTTGTCCTAAAGCATCTAAAAATCGTTGATTTTCATCTTCTAAACCAATGCTAACGCGAATATGATTTTGTAAGCCATAATTAGTCACAGAACGAACTATTACACCTTGTTGCAATAAATCAGTAAATACATCATCGCCACTACGTTTGACATCAACCGTAATAAAGTTGCCTTTTGATGGGATGTAATTTAAACCTAAACGATCAAAACCCGCGGTTATTTGTGCCATCCCGGCATCGTTAACTTCTTTAGTTTTACGAATATAGTCATCATCTTGCAAAGCAACCGTTGCCGCCGCTAAAGCCAAACTATTGGCATTAAAAGGCTGACGAATTCGATTTAACAAATCAGCCACCTCCGGGTGTGATAATGCATACCCTACTCGCAAACCGGCTAAACCATAGGCTTTAGAAAAGGTTCGCGTAATAATCAAGTTTGAATATTGTTTTAACAAACTAATGCTATCAACATCATTCTGCTCACCATATTCAATATAGGCTTCATCTAATACAATAAGTATTTGATCCGAAACTTGGCTAATAAACGTTTCCAGCTCTTTTATTGGCAGATATGTTCCTGTTGGATTATTAGGATTAGCAATAAATATAAGCTTCGTTTTATCACTAATCAATGTATTCATTGCTTGCAGATCATGGCCATAATCACGTGCTGGAGCAATCACTGCTTGAGCACCTATCGCTTGTGTAACTAAAGGATAAACAGCAAAGGCATACTGAGAAAACATAATTTCTTCATCTGAAGAGACAAATGCTCGAGCAATCAACTCTAGTACATCATTTGAACCATTACCCAATGTGATTTGATCTGTATTAAGCTTATATTTATCCGCCAATGCAGACTTTAAAATAAAGCCATTGCCATCAGGATAACGGCTTAGTTCCTTACTTGATTCAGCAATAGCCGCCAATACTTTATCAGAGGGACCCAATGGGTTTTCATTCGATGCCAGTTTTACGATATCTGTAATACCTAACTCGCGCTCCAACTCTTCAATAGGTTTTCCGGGCACATAAGGCTGTAACTTAGTAACGCACTCTAAGGCAAGATCGCAAAAACTCATGCTTGTAATGCCCTCGTCATTCCCGTGAAAACGGGAATCCAACGATAGTCGCTATTTTCACTGTCCATGGATCCCCGCATGCGCGAGGATGACAAGCATATTTTCGACACACGACTCATACTTGCTCCTGACCTTGATTGGGCTCTGCTCTAAAACTATCAATAATCAATAATGCTGCACCAACAACAATTGCCGAGTCTGCAATATTAAAAGCAGGCCAATGATAAGACCCGTAATAAACGTCTAGAAAGTCGATAACATAACCAAAATACAGCCGATCAATGACATTACCTATAGCACCACCTAAAATTAGGCTAATAGAAAGTGCTTCTAATTTAGCCTGTACACTCAGTTTCTTAAGCCAAACAAACAAGCCAATACTAATCACCGCTGTCAGCCCAACAAAAAACCAACGCTGCCAGCCACCGGCCCCAGCTAAAAAGCTAAATGCTGCACCTGTATTATGTGCCATTGTCAGATTGAAATACGGAATAACAGCTACAGTTTCATATAATGACAACCACGATACCATCAGCCATTTTGATGCCTGATCTAATACAATCACCAAACCTGTTAACCATAAAAATTTCAGCATTAGACGAACTCGCGCTTCTCGCCTTCACCATCGACATTATCAATACAACGATTACATAGTTCAGGATGTGTTTCATCCTTGCCAACTTCCGGTGTTTGATGCCAACAGCGATCACAGCGATCATTTTCTGAAGGCGTTAATACTAATGATAATCCTGACACTGAACTTTCAATCGCATCAGCAGGTTTGTCACTAGCAGCTAACAACACAGCACTCGATGTAATCAATACAAATTTTAGCTCATCACCTAATGATTGTAATGTTTCAAATAATTCAGCTTCCGCATAGAGTGTGACATCAGCCGTCAAACCACCTTTAATTTTCCCATCAGCGCGTAGAGTCTCTAGCTCTTTTGACACTGCATCACGCACTGTGAAGATTTCTCCCCAGAAAGCATCGTCAAATTTTGAATCTTTCGCTAATGGAGCCAAGCCTTCATACCATGTATCTAAAAATACCGATTCATTATGCTCACCCGGCAAATGATCCCACAATTCATCAGCGGTAAAGCTAAGAATAGGTGCCATCCAACGCGTTAACGCTTCGATAATATGGTACATCGCAGTTTGACTTGAACGACGAGCAGGGCTATTCGCTTGCATCGTATATTGACGATCTTTAGTAATATCTAAATACAAACTACCCATTTCCTGAGCACAAAAATTATGGATTTTCTGATAAATCACATGAAAGTTATATGTTTCATACGCTTCTAGAATATCTTGCTGACATTGATACGCACGATCGATTGCCCATAAATCTAAAGGCAACATATCTTTTGCATCTACTAAATCTGTCGCTGGATCAAAATCATATAAATTCGATAATAAATAGCGCGATGTATTACGAATACGACGATATGAATCTGCTGAACGTTTTAGGATCTCATCCGACACGCTCATCTCACCACTATAGTCTGATGAAGCAGTCCAAAGACGAATAATATCAGCACCTAAATTATTGACCACTTTTTGTGGTGCAACCACATTACCGACTGATTTTGACATTTTCTTGCCGCTGGCATCAACCACAAAACCATGGGTTAATACTGATTTATACGGCGCTTTTCCCGTTGAAGCAATAGCCGTAATTAATGAAGATTGGAACCAACCACGATGTTGATCACTGCCTTCTAAATATAAATCTGCTGGGCGCTGCAAAGTGTCACGACGCGCTAATACACAAGCATGAGACACGCCTGAATCAAACCAAACATCTAAGGTATCAGATACTTTGTCATAATCCGCGGCATCATCGCCTAACCAATCTGCAGCTTCTGATTCAAACCACGCATCAATACCCTGCCCCTCAACTTTCAGAGCAACTTGTTCCATAATAGCTTGGGTATTGGGATGCAATTCACCGGTTTCTTTATGCACAAACAATGGAATTGGCACGCCCCAAGTACGTTGACGAGATACACACCAATCTGGGCGACCTTCAACCATACCTTCAATACGTTTTTGACCCCAGTCAGGCATCCACTGCGTTTCAGCGATAGCTTTCATTGCTGCATCACGCAGACCATTTTGATCCATACTGACAAACCATTGTGGTGTTGCACGGAAAATGATTGGGCTTTTATGTCTCCAGCAATGTGGGTAGCTATGTTGAATATCAATATGTTTCAACAATGCGCCTTTTTCAGCTAACAATTCAATAACGGCTGGATTCGCTTTAAACACAGATTGACCGGCAAAGATCTCAGTGTCTGGTAAGAACACGCCGTTTGAACCGACTGGATTATAAACTTCCAAGTCATATTTCAGACCGACAGTGAAATCGTCTTGACCATGTCCTGGTGCAGTATGAACTGCTCCCGTACCCGCTTCCGCAGTAACATGGTCACCAAGAATAAGCGGCACTTGTTTGTCATAAAAAGGATGTTGTAATAACAAGCCTTCAACGGCCTCACCTTTAAATCGGGCAATCACTTCACCCGTCATGTCATAACGTTCTAGCGCTGATTCATATAATGCTTCAGCTAATAATAAACGCTCATCGCTTGTTTGAACAACAACATAATCGTAAGCAGGGTTTAACGATACTGCTTGGTTTGCAGGTAATGTCCATGGCGTTGTTGTCCAGATTGGCACACTGATTTTACCTGTACCCGTAGAGTTCGTAGCCGCTTCAAAAGCAGCCTCATCAACCACTGCAAAACGCACATCAATAGCGGGAGATTTTTTATCTTCATATTCAACTTCAGCTTCAGCCAAAGCACTGCCACAATCTACACACCAATGAACCGGCTTCACACCTTTGTGTAAATGGCCGTGTTTAACAATTTCATTTAATGTGCGAATAATATCTGCTTCAAAGTTGAAATCCATGGTGAGATATGGATTATCCCACTCAGCCATAATGCCTAAACGTTTAAAGTCTTCACGTTGACCATCGACTTGTTTTTGAGCATAAACACGACAGGCCGCTCTAAATTCAGCCGCTGTGACTTTTTTGCCCGGTTTACCAATTTTTTTCTCAACATTCAGTTCAATCGGCAGCCCATGACAATCCCAACCCGGAACAAATGGCGTATCAAAACCACTCAATGTTTTTGATTTAAGAATAATATCTTTAAGAATTTTATTAACTGCGTGACCAATATGAATATCACCATTGGCATAAGGAGGGCCATCATGCAAAATGAATTTTGGCTTATTTTGACCAATATCGCGCATCTTCTGATACAGGTTATTTTCCTGCCAACGTTTTAACATCAACGGTTCACGGTTAGGCAAACCCGCCTTCATTGGGAACTTTGTTGCAGGCAGGTTTAAGGTGTGTTTGTAATCAGCCACTTAGGTTGCTCTTCGTTTATAGTCAAATAATCAAACAATTATACGGGGTTTATTACAGTCTATAAATAGGTTTAATGCTTTAATTACTTTGACTCTTTTGAGATAAATATAAGCGAAGCGAATAGAGTCAGACGAGACCTTTGCACGATAAGTATTTTTTGTCGCAGCAAGGCAAAAATTGTCGACAAACCTGTCTGGAACAGATTTGGATTCACCCTGAAAAGAATGAAACACAAGGATGTGTTTCATCAAAAAGCGTAGTTTACTCGTGTAAATGAGCATTTTGAGACTATTTTTAACGCCGCTATGGCGAAAAAGACGACTCGCGCAAAGATCTCCAGACCAATTATGAGTATCAAAATTAGGCCAATATGGATATTAGTAATCCTATTACGATTCAAAGACCCACATCAAAAAATAAACCCTAGATTGAACCTCACACCAAGAAATATAAAGCAAAATACCACTTATATTTTCTTATTCAGCATTCCCAATAAATATCATTTTTCATATTATTACGCGAATAGGCATATTTACAGTAAAATACATGATTAAATTAATTATTTCGCAGATGAGAACATCCCCATGGCAACAACTGGCAAAGTCATTCTTCAAGGCATCACTAAAACAGGCGGTAAATTTCGTCCTAGTGATTGGGCCGAGCGCCTCTGTGGCTCAGTAGCGACATACGGTCCAGGACGCCGCATAATATTTCACCCTAATGTGAAATTAGCCAGTCTTGAAGGTATTAAATGTGTCGTTATTGATGCTTCGCTAGAAGATGATGACGAAATGTTATTTGATTTTCTAACCGATTTTGCTAATGAAAATAATTTGCAAATTTTGCATGTTGATTCATTCCCATTAGCAGAATAAGCATATTTACCAGACATAAAAAAAGCGGTTATTAACCGCCTTTCTCATTATTTTCTAAACATCTTAAGGTTGACTACCTTCTTCAACATCAGGCCAGTTTTGAATATAGTTTTTCAATAATTTATTCTCAAACTTCGCTTTTTTAAGCAACTCTTCAACAATATCTGTAATTGATAACATCCCTTCCAACTTACCTTCAAACATGACAGGTAAATGACGGATATTATTCTCAACCATCAGATTCATCACCTCTTCTAAAGTATTATCAGGATGACAAACAATAGGATCTGCTGTCATGGCATCAGCCGCAACTAACGGTGTCCACATTGCATGTTTTTCATGCAAAATACTCAACAAATCACGCTCAGATAAAATCCCAACCAGCTTATCGTTCTCTGTTACCACTAATGACCCAATATGATATTCCATCATCAAAGAAACTGCTGAATCAAGAGAATCCGTAGGCGTCAAACCAATAACGGGTTTACCTTTGTTTTTAGTAATTGATCTTACTTTCATAGTTACGCCTCTTCTACATAATAAATATCACTAGTCCTATTCTGCTTGAAAACACACACCAAATGCAAGCTTTCAAATCTATATTTCAAATGAGGAATTTACTAATAGTCCATATAACGCCCAAGTCTATACAAAAATAACGTGGGAAAATGACTCTAAAGCAAAATTGTACATCTATCATGATCCGTGAATTGATTAGAATTAAATCTGGGGTAACTTTATTTGATCGGCTGGAACCACTGATATGCTGATTGTTAAAATACAAACATTTCTTGAAGCGAACCACATAATTTAACTTGGGTATAAGTATCAAGAATGCCTAACTTCTTTATTAAGCATGTTTTATCAACCGCTCTAATTTGGTCTAGTAGTATTAATCCCTTTTTACCTTTAAAGTCACATTCAACGCGACAAGGGAAATTAAAGCCCTTACTTGTCATTGGAGCAACAAGTACTGTAGATAATGCCGACATTTCATTAGGAGAAATAATAACGCAAGGGCGAGTTTTATTAATTTCCCTTCCTTGTGTTGGATTAAGACTGACAAGCCATATTTCAAACCGATGAATAGTGGAAGCTACCATTCTAATTCATCGTCATTTGTTAATTCAGCACCAAGCCATTCACTATCATTCAACTCTTCTCCATGAGTGGCAAGTATTGTATTAATAGACTCAGCCCACCCTTTTCTTGCTTCCTGAATAGGAGCAATAAAAAGACCGCCATTAAGCACTTCAAATCTAAGCTCTTTCCCTTCTAGGTCAGCTTGCTCTATCAGTGGCTTAGGTATTCTAATGCCTTGAGAGTTACCAATTCTAACTAAGTGAGCCATAAGAACTCCAATCACAAAATAAAATGTAACTATAATGTAATTACATTATTCTTGCAATATACTATCTCTTTTACAATTGTATTTAGCTGTCATTACTGATGGCTTCCAAACTTAATCATCCTCACCAGCAAGAGAACTATCCAGGTCAATATCAACATTAGAAACTAATGTTTTACCCTATTCGCTAAATTGCTATCTAATGCTGTAAGACGGTCAGGACTATGACTTAAGTCACTAACTAATAAATTCAAAAACTCACCAAGAGGATCGCATTCTTGCATTTCAGCACGTGAAATAAGCACATCACCATTTGACTGAATGCTATAAGCGTAATTTATCCCATTTATGTAAATGCAATGCTTTAAGAACGCTTTATTTCAGTTAAACCACTAGTAGATTTGAAGATTTCAGGAATACGAATACGTAAAAAATACTTACCACTTGGCTTAGTAAATAGATATTGCGACAAAAACATAGTGTGTACCTTTTGCGTACCACTACATGCTTCCAATTTTAACCTTTAGAAATATCTTTCTATTTCAAAATGTTATTGATATTTGGTGCCGACGGGCGGAGTCGAACCGCCACAGGCTTACGCCCACCACCCCCTCAAGATGGCGTGTCTACCAATTTCACCACGTCGGCTGTATATGTATTTCTTTTTCTTATGGCAAATCAGGTAGATCTGCAGGAACTTCTTTAATAATTTCTGTTGTCATAACAGTTTCAGTAATACTATCTATACGATCTGCTTTGCCTGAAAAATAGGCGAGCGTTAAGCTAGTAACAAAGAAAATAGCAGCAAGGACGGCACTACTTCGAGATAAAAATGATGTTGAGCCTTGGCTACCAAACACACTTGAAGAAGCGCCTCCACCTCCACCTAATGCAGCGGCACCAGCGTCAGCACCTTTACCATGTTGGATAAGAATTAAGCCAACCAACAAAATTGACACTACAATATGTACAACGAGAATTATTGAATCCATTTTTAAACCTAAATGCTAATGCTTGCTGCCTGACAAATTTTCACGAACTCATCGGCATCTAATGATGCTCCACCGATAAGTCCGCCATCAATGTCAGGCATTGAAAATAACGGTGCGGCATTATCTCCTTTAACGCTACCACCGTAAAGTATTTGTATTTTATCTGCTACTGCTGGGTCGTGTTTTTTTATCCGTTCCCGCATGAAAGAATGCACTTCTTGGGCCCATTCAGGTGTTGCAGATTTGCCGGTTCCAATAGCCCAAACAGGTTCGTATGCGAGTACAGCTTGCGACAAAGCTCCGACACCATTTTGTTCAATTACTATATCCAGTAATCGAGCGATAACTTCTTCTGTTTTTCCTTCTGCATGTTCTTCAGGACTTTCGCCTATACAGACAATAGGTGTAATACCTTCCTGAACTGCCATGCTGTATTTTTCAGCAATAATATAATCAAGTACTAATTGATCTAAACCAATCTCAGCATAAAGACAACGACGCTCTGAATGGCCAATCAACACATATTTACAACCAAAGTCATTGAGCATCGGTGCAGAGATTTCTCCCGTATATGCACCATGTTTAAACTGTGAAAGGTTTTGTGTTCCCCAACTAAGCGTACTACCCATTAGTGCCGCTTGAACTTGCTGCAGATAAACTGAAGGGGGGAAGAGTGCAACTTCAGCAGAAGAGAAGCTTTCTGCTTGCGTCAAAATTCCATCAAGTAATACTTGATTACTCGAGCTGGAGCCATTCATTTTCCAATTTCCAGCGACTAGCGGTTTACGCACGGGTATCTACTCAACTTAACTATAACAATAGCTCAGACTACCTTTTAGCTAGCTATAAAGCAATTGTTAATTCACTCAAAAACGTTGCTATTTCGGATTTGGCAAGAATTATGCTTAACATTCTTTGCTTATTATTATTTTTGGAACAATTATGGAAATTCAAACTTTAAACTTTGGTACACAGACAATTGAAGGTAGCGATATTATTCAATTTCCTCATGGATTACTTGGCCTTGAGGAGCAGACGGAATTCAAACTATTTCATGAAGAAAGTGATAGCCCAACTATTCACTGGTTACAATCTACAACTGATGCAGATATTTCAATGTCAATAGTATCGCCTACTGCTTTTGGCATTGAGTATGAAATCACTTTAAGCGATGATGATGAAGAACTATTAAAATTTGATGATATCAATGATATCCAAGTAGTATTAGTTGTCTACAAGCAAGACGAAAAAGAAAATGATGATGACTTTGATTTTAAGGCTATCATTCGAGCACCACTAATTATCAATACGAAAGAAAATATTGGCTTACAAAAACATTTAGAGCAAGTTGAAATAAGAGAAGCGGCTTAAGCCTTTAGAATATCTTCGATTACACTGGCTAGTTCACTAGCCAGCTGATTAGTTTGTACGGCATCACGACCTTCCACCATGACACGGATAACGGGTTCAGTGCCTGATGGGCGCAATAAAACTCGCCCTTCACTACCTAGTTGGCTTTCTATACTTTTAACAGCAGCAATGACGTCTTCATGGCCTGATAAATCGACCATTTTCTTAACTCGTACATTGATCAACCGTTGTGGATACTTTGTCACTGCAGAACGTAGTTCATGTAAGCTACTGTTCGTTGCCTGCATTTCATCAAGTACTTGTAATGCAGCCACAATACCATCACCGGTTGTGGTTTTATCTAAGCAGATAATATGACCAGAAGCCTCACCGCCAACGATACCGCCAGTTTCTTTGAGCATTTCCATAACATAGCGATCGCCGACTTTGGCACGGTGTAACTTCATGTCATATTTGTCTAAAGCATGCTCTAGGCCTAAATTTGACATTAAAGTGCCAACAATATCTGTCTTTCCATGGCCTGCTCGCTGTTGTGCTCGTGCAATGATAAATAGTAATTCATCACCATCAACAAGCTCACCTTGCTTATCAACCATAATTAAACGATCACCATCACCATCTAATGCGACCCCTAGATCCGCTTTATTTTCAAGTACTGCGGCTTGTAATAAGCGAGGTTCTGTTGAACCACAATCTTGGTTGATATTCAAACCATCAGGCTCGACGCCCATTGTAATAACTTCAGCACCTAATTCTCTAAACACATCTGGTGCTATGTGATAAGTTGCACCATGGGCACAGTCAACAACAACCTTCAATTTTGAGAAGTCTAGTTTTGACGATACTGTACTTTTACAAAATTCAATATATCGTCCAGCAGCATCTTCAACTCGATGTGCCTTGCCTAATAAAGCAGAATCCACTGTAACAAGAGGCTGCTCCATCATTGCTTCAATTTCATGTTCTATTGATTCAGGAAGCTTTGTGCCTTGGCCTGAGAAGAACTTAATACCATTGTCATGATAAGGATTATGAGAGGCGCTAATAACAATTCCTGCCTGAGCATGGAATGTTCGTGTTAGATATGCAATTGCAGGTGTTGGCATGGGACCTAGCAAATAAACATCAACACCAGCAGCTGAAAGCCCCGCTTGTAATGCAGATTCAAACATATAGCCTGAAATTCGTGTGTCTTTTCCAATCAGAACTTTACTCCGCCCCTCTTTAGCAAAAACTCGACCAACTGCCCAACCTAGTTTAAGTACAAATTCTGGTGTAATAGCCCCGTCACCGACTCGACCACGAATGCCATCAGTTCCAAAATGTTTTCTTTTTTGTTCACTCACTATTTTGCACCTTCATCACATGGTCGCACATCATTATAGCCTGAACTGTTTCACGCACATCATGGCTACGAATTATTTTTGCACCCTGCCATACCGAGATAGTAGCAAGAGATAAACTGGCAGCCAGACGTTCTTCAACTGAAACATTCAGTAGTTTTCCAATCATAGATTTACGCGACACACCCACTAAAACGGGTAATTCTAAATCTATTATTTTACCTAGATGCTTCATTAACTGTAGATTATGTGTTGCTCGTTTGCCAAAACCAAAGCCAGGATCCAGTATTAATTTATGACGAGAAATTCCTGCTTTCTCACATACTGAGACTCGCTCAGACAAGAAATCAATGACATTTGATACCACATCATCATAATGAGGATCATCCTGCATTGTTTGAGGCGAGCCTTGAGCATGCATTAAACAAATAGGCACATCACAATCAACTGCGGCTTGAAGAGCTCCATCAATCGTTAGCGCTCTCACATCATTAATTAATCCTGCACCCGCTTTTATTGCTGCACGCATCACTTCAGGTTTGCTGGTATCGATTGAAATAGGAATGTCTATTTCAGAATGAATCGCTTGAATAACAGGCACAACACGAGAAATCTCTTCTTCAATAGAAACGATAGCAGCACCAGGGCGAGTTGATTCACCGCCCACATCAATAATGCCAGCACCATCAGTAACCATTTGTTTAGCTTGTGCCAACGCACTATCTTGAGCCAGGAACTGTCCGCCATCAGAAAATGAATCAGGCGTTACATTAAGGATCCCCATTACTTGAGGATGTGTTAAATCTAGCGGTTTACCCGCACAGTCCAAGATCATATTTTAGTGCAATTGTTCTGCAGTTTCACCTGAAGTATCAGTATCCGTCGAAGGCTCTGATGGAGGTGTTGGTTTAGATGAATTACTATCTGTCCAATCTTTTGGCTCACCCGGTTCACGACCTTCCATAATGGCATCAATCTGATCGCTATCAATGGTTTCATACTTCATCAATAGCTTCATCATAATATGTAACTTTTCGATATGTTCATTTAACAAATCTTCAGCACGTTTATAGTTTCGGTTAATTAATGTCCGAACATCTTCATCAATTGCTTTTGCGGTTAAATCAGAAACGGCTTTATGTTGTGTCACGCTGCGACCTAAGAATACTTCACCTTCATCTTCGCCATAAGCTAATGGCCCCATATTGTCAGACAAGCCCCATTTGGTCACCATATTGTGTGCAAGCTTTGTCGCACGTTCAATATCATTTGAAGCACCTGTTGTTACAGAATCAGCACCGTAAATAAGCTCTTCAGCAATACGACCACCATATAAGGTCGAGATTTGGCTTTCTAATTGCTTTTTACTATTACTATATTTATCTTCTTCTGGCAAAAACATGGTGACACCTAAAGCGCGCCCACGAGGAATAATACTGACTTTATAAACAGGATCATGATCAGGTACTAAACGACCAACAATCGCATGACCTGCTTCATGGTAAGCCGTCATTTCTTTTTCTTTTTCATTCATTACCATTGAGCGGCGTTCAGCACCCATCATGATTTTATCTTTGGCTTTTTCCATGTCTTCCATTTCAACTAGACGCTTATTGCCTTTGGCAGCAAATAGAGCTGCTTCATTCACTAAATTAGCTAAGTCTGCACCTGAAAAACCGGGAGTTCCTCGTGCAATAACGCTAGATTTAACATCATCGGCAGCAGGTACTTTACCCAAATGAACATTCAAAATTTGTTCGCGACCACGAATATCAGGTAGCGGTACAACGACTTGACGATCAAATCGACCTGGACGTAATAATGCAGGATCTAATACATCAGGACGGTTAGTTGCAGCAATAACAATAACACCGTCATTACCTTCAAACCCATCCATCTCAACTAATAGTTGATTCAATGTTTGCTCACGCTCATCATTACCACCACCAACACCGGCACCACGATGACGACCTACCGCATCGATTTCATCGATAAAGATAATGCAAGGCGCATGTTTTTTAGCTTGTTCAAACATATCCCGTACACGTGATGCACCCACACCAACAAACATTTCAACAAAATCTGAACCAGAAATCGTGAAAAATGGAACCTTAGCTTCACCAGCAATTGCTTTAGCTAATAAGGTTTTACCCGTACCCGGAGAACCTACTAACAAAATACCACGAGGAATTTTACCGCCTAATTTTTGAAACTTAGCAGGTTCACGTAAAAATTCAACGAGCTCAGCCACTTCTTCTTTAGCTTCTTCTACACCCGCTACATCTTTAAAAGTGATTTTAACTTGATCTTCAGTAAGCATTTTGGCTTTGCTTTTACCAAATGACATTGGATTTTTACCACCGCCACCTTGCATTTGACGCATGAAGAAAATCCACACACCAATCAATAACAACATTGGAAACCATGAAATAAAGATCTGCATCAACAGGCCTGTTTGTTCAGCTGGTTTAGCTTGAACTGTTACGCCATTATCAAGTAAGTCACCTATTAGACCAGGATCATAATCTGGGCTGTAAGTTGTGAACTCACTATTATCTGTCAAAGTACCGGTAATTATTCTACCTTGAATATCAACGCGTGATACCGCACCATTCTTCACATTTGATATAAATGTGGAATAGTCTATTTCACCTTGCTCCGTTTTTTGTGGACCAAAGTTATTAAATACGGACATCAGCACCATTGCGATGATTACCCATAAAACGATATTTTTCATCATGTCATTCAACGTGTGTTACCTCTGTAACTTTAAATTTACTGAAACCTTGTCACGAAAAGTATTTCTAAACACCGCTATGGCGAAAAAGACGACTCGTGCAATGGTTTCTAATTATTTTAGGCCTTTACCTAATAAATATACTTCACGACTTCGTGGACGTGATGCATCTGGCTTACGAGTAATAACTTTTTGAAAGCCCTCTCGCATTGTCTTCATATACTGCTCAAAACCTTCACCTTGGAACACTTTAACCAAGAAACAACCTTGTTTACTTAAATTAGTTAAAGCAAAATCCAATGCTAATTCAACCAAATACATACTACTTGGCTGATCGATTGAAGCCACTCCTGTTATATTGGGGGCCATATCAGATAATACAAGGTCTACCTTCTGACCATTAACTACCCCATTGAGTTCATCTAATACAGAATCTTCTCTAAAATCACCTTCAATGAAGTGTACGCCTGATAATGGTGTCATAGGCAAAATATCTAAGGCAACAACCATACCTTTGTCACCCATTTTCCGTAAGGCATAATCAGACCAGCCTCCAGGAGCTGAGCCTAAATCAACCACAATCATACCGGGACGAATAAGTTTATCTTTTTTATCTATTTCTTCTAATTTGAATGTTGATCGAGAACGATAACCTGCTTTTTGAGCCATTTTGACATAGTGATCATCAAAATGTTCCTTCATCCAATCATTACTTGATTTGCTTCTTGCCATTAGGTTTCAACCTCGACCTTATCAGCGCTAACAACCAATGCTAATCCTAGCACAGTCAATAACATATATAGATTTTTACTCAACGTATGGAATAAATCGAAACGTTCTAAAACAGCGTTATTTCCAGCAGAAATAAGTTGTTTAAGCGTTGCAATCTCAGGCTGCAAATAAAAAGCAAAAACAACGGTTAGGCTAAGCATTAACACTAAGGTCCAAAATCGCCATAATGTAATAACAGTGTTACCTCTTGATATGATTTTACTAATTAAAAGTACTGAGCCACAGCCTAAGCCAAGCAGATTAACGGCAGAAAACAGCTTTCCAGCATAATTTCCAGCTAACGTTATATCACCTAGAGTAGCAAAAGCCATTGGTACAGCAATGTAACCAATGGCACACAGACTACCGACCCATAAGGTTAGCAATAACCGTTCGGATAATAGATTAGCCATCATAACTAATAGAAACGATCTCATATTCAATATCACCACTAGGCGCTTTCACAACGGCTATATCATCAACCTCTTTACCAATCATTGCACGAGCGATAGGAGATGAAATAGAAATACGATTTTTCTTGATATCAGACTCGTAATCACCCACTAATTGGTAAGTCACTTCATCATCATTATCAATGTTAAGTAACTCAACAGTCACACCAAAAACTACACGACCATCTTTAGGTAGTGTTGTTGGATCGATTATTTGAGCATTTGAAAGTACACCTTCTAGCTGTTGAATTCGACCTTCGATAAAGCTTTGTTGCTCTTTCGCAGCATGGTATTCAGCATTTTCTTTTAAATCACCATGAGCACGAGCTTCAGCGATAGCCGCCACCACTTCCGGACGGGCAGTAAATTTTAACTGCTTTAACTCATCTTTAAGATCATCAGATCCATTTAGGGTAATTGGAACGGCCATTAGTTTAATTCTCCGTGTAAGGACTGTAGACAATTAACAGTGTCAACGTCTTTACTATTTAATGCTTGGCATGTTGCACGTGCAGCTGCCAATGTTGTTGTGTAGTTCACTTGATGTTGTAACGCCGCACGACGAATCTCTGTCGAATCAGCTACAGATTGACGACCTTCTGTTGTATTAACAATCAAGCTGATTTCTTCGTTTTTAATCATGTCCACAATATGCGGTTGGCCTTCAGCTACTTTATTAACCCGTTCACAGGCTATCCCAGCATCATTCAACACTTTCTGTGTACCGCGGGTTGCTAATAGCTCAAAACCCAAATCAACTAAATCTTTCGCAATTGTGCTGATAGATTCTTTATCAACACCACGTACACTGATAAATGCTTTACCACCTGTTGGCAATACAACAGATGCTGCTAATTGCGATTTAGCAAAGGCTTCACCAAAGGTGCGGCCTACGCCCATCACTTCACCGGTTGATTTCATTTCAGGGCCCAAAATAGGATCAACACCTTGGAATTTAATGAACGGGAATACTGCTTCTTTGACAGAATAATATTCTGGAATCACTTCTTCAGTTACACCTTGTTCAACTAGGCTTTTTCCTGCCATACAACGAGCAGCCACTTTAGCTAATGGCACACCAGTCGCTTTAGAGACATAAGGTACAGTACGTGATGCACGAGGATTAACTTCAAGAAGGAAAATCTTATCGCCTTGAATGGCAAATTGTGTATTCATTAAACCAACAACGCCTAACTCTAGTGCCATTAGGCGTACTTGTTCACGCATACGATCTTGAATTTCTTGGCTTAGACTGTATGAAGGTAATGCACAGGCTGAGTCACCAGAGTGAACCCCTGCTTGTTCAATATGCTCCATGATGCCGCCGATCAATACATCTTTACCATCACAAATCGCATCCACATCAACTTCAATCGCATCATCGAGGAAACGATCTAATAAGACGGGTGAATCATTTGAAACGGAAATCGCTGTTTTCATATAACGATTGAGTTCTTCTTCGTTATAAACGATTTCCATACCGCGACCGCCTAATACATAAGACGGGCGAACCACCAGCGGATAACCAATTTCACTAGCCAATGATGCAGCAGAATCTGCTGAAAAAGCGAGGCGATTAGGCGGTTGTAATAAGCCTAATTTTTCGACCATTTGTTGGAAACGTTCACGATCTTCTGCATGATCAATTGCATCAGGTGACGTACCAATAATAGGCACGCCCTCAGCTTCTAAAGCACGTGCTAATTTCAATGGTGTTTGACCACCATATTGCACAATCACACCTTTTGGTTTTTCTAGAGCAACAATTTCTAAAACATCTTCAAGCGTTACTGACTCAAAATACAAACGATCCGAGGTATCATAATCAGTAGACACCGTTTCAGGATTACAGTTGACCATAATGGTTTCATAACCATCTTCGCGTAATGCTAAAGCCGCATGTACACAGCAGTAATCAAATTCAATACCTTGACCGATACGGTTAGGTCCACCGCCCAAGATCATGATCTTGTCACGATTTGTCGGATTCGCTTCACACTCTTGATCATAAGTAGAATACATATACGCTGTGTCACTTGAAAATTCAGCGGCACAGGTATCAACTCGTTTATAAACAGGACGAACATTCAAATCATAACGATGTTGGCGAACTTGTTTTTCTGTTTTATGTAGTAACTTAGCCATACGAGAATCAGAAAAACCTTTACGCTTCAATCCACGCATTTCTAATTCATCAATTGAGGCTAGTGAATGGCCTTTTAAATTATTTTCAATGTCAACAATTTCTTGAACCTGAATTAAGAACCAAGGATCAATCTTTGTTAGTTGTTGAATTTCATCGTAACTAAAGCCATAACGGAAGGCATCGGCTACATACCAAAGACGATCAGAACCTGGCAGACGTAGTTCACGTCGTAAGGTATCAGCTACGTCATCTGCTGTTAAATCAGTGATTTCAGACAGTCCATCACGATCAATTTCTAAACCACGTAATGCTTTTTGTAATGACTCTTGGAAGTTACGACCAATTGCCATTACTTCACCCACAGATTTCATTTGTGTGCTTAAACGATTATCTGCTTGTGGGAATTTCTCGAATGTAAAACGAGGGATCTTGGTAACAACATAGTCAATGGTTGGTTCAAATGAAGCAGGTGTTGCACCACCCGTGATTTCATTTTGAAGTTCATCAAGGGTATAACCTACCGCTAATTTAGCCGCAACTTTAGCAATCGGGAAACCGGTTGCTTTCGATGCCAATGCAGATGAACGTGAAACACGCGGATTCATTTCGATAATGATTAACCGACCCGTTTCAGGATGAACAGCAAACTGAACATTTGAACCACCGGTATCAACACCGATTTCACGCAATACAGCCAATGAGGCATTACGCATAATTTGATATTCTTTATCTGTCAGTGTTTGTGCAGGCGCAACAGTAATTGAATCACCAGTATGCACACCCATTGGATCAAAGTTTTCAATTGAACAGATAATGATGCAGTTATCTTTACGATCTCGCACCACTTCCATTTCATACTCTTTCCAACCAATAATTGACTCATCAAGCAATAACTCAGACGTTGGGCTCATGTATAAGCCACGCTGACAAATTTCAATAAAGTCTTCTTTATTGTATGCGATACCACCACCACTACCACCCATCGTGAAAGATGGACGAATAATCGTTGGGTAGCCTAGTTCTTTTTGTGCTTCTAAGGCTTCTTCTAGCGTATGGACAATAGCTGAGTTTGGCATATCCAGACCAATTTTGGTCATCGCCGCACGGAATAAATCACGATCTTCCGCTTTATTGATGGCTTCGCTATCCGCACCAATCATTTCAACGCCAAACTTCTCCAACACACCTTCACGCTCAAGATCTAAGGCACAGTTCAATGCTGTTTGACCGCCCATTGTCGGTAGAATCGCATCAGGGCGCTCTTTCTCAATAACCTTGCTTACTGCCTGCCATGTTACTGGTTCAATATACGTCGCATCCGCCATATTCGGATCAGTCATTATGGTTGCTGGATTAGAGTTCACCAAAACAACACGGTAGCCTTCTTCTCGTAATGCTTTACATGCTTGAGCGCCAGAATAATCAAACTCACAAGCCTGACCAATTACAATTGGACCAGCACCAAGAATTAGAATGCTTTTAATATCAGTACGTTTTGCCATTTTGGTTATTTATCCGCTGCTTGTTCTAATAAGTCGATGAAATGATCAAATAATGGAGCCGCATCTTGTGGACCTGGGCTTGCTTCTGGATGCCCTTGAAAACTAAATGCCGGCTTGGTTTTATGATGGATACCTTGCAGAGAACCATCAAACAACGATACATGCGTTGCCTCTAATGTGTCTGGCAATGAATCTTCATCAACTGCAAAACCATGGTTTTGGCTAGTAATCATTACTAATCCTGCCGTATTTTCTTGCACGGGATGATTGGCACCATGATGACCAAACTTCATTTTGACTGTTTTTGCACCACAGGCTAATGCCAATAACTGATGACCTAAACAAATACCAAAAATCGGTAGTTCTTTTTCAAGCAAGGTTTGAATAGCTTCAATCGCATAAGTACAAGGTTCAGGATCACCCGGTCCATTCGATAAGAACACACCATCCGGATTCAATGCCAATACATCTTCAGCAGACGTTTGAGCAGGTACAACCGTTAAACGACAACCGCGCTCAACCAACATACGTAAGATATTGCTCTTCGCACCAAAGTCATAAGCAACAACATGGAAACGTTCAGCTACGGATTGAGACTCACCTGACAAATGCCAACATGATTTATCCCATTGGTAAGACTCTTTCGTTGTGACGACTTTCGCTAAATCCATGCCTTTCAGGCCATCAAATGCTTTTGCAGCTGCAATGGCTGCATCAATATCAATATTATCACCAGCAACGATACAACCCTTCATCGCACCTTTATCACGTAGACGACGTGTTAATGCTCGGGTATCAATACCTGCCAGACCAACAACATTATGACGTTCTAAATAAGTATCTAATGCTTCTTCACTACGCCAATTACTCACAACAGGCGATAAGTCGCGAATAATGAGTCCGCTAGCAACAATATTTGTTGATTCTTCATCTTCGGAATTCACACCAACATTACCAATATGCGGATAAGTCAGTGTGACAATTTGGCGACAGTATGAAGGATCAGTTAAGATTTCTTGATAGCCAGTCATTGACGTATTAAACACGACCTCACCAACTGATTGCCCAATGGCACCAATTGATTCGCCGTGATAGACCGTACCATCTTCAAGAGCAAGTAAAGCGCTTGTTCGCAAGGGAAACCTCCACCAAATAAAAATTACAGGGCGAACATAGTGCTCTCCCCAGACAAAATCCTACCAATTTTATCTTAAAACACCCCCTCTAGTCTATACCCATCATCAATGAAGATGCATGTTTCAGAGTGCTTGAGTTATTCCAATTTTAGGCGCATCTATGTAGCAATGGTTATTCCCTTGCAAATAGATGGAACGACGAAGTGGGATAACTCAAGCGCTTCTTCGATGGGTTTAAAAACGCTTTATGCTGCGTTATTGATTTTGCTAAGGGAATAACCATTAGCGGCAATCAATGCCTTGCCTAAATCATTTTTAAATCCCACTGAATAAAGCATCTTCATTGATAATGGGTATATGTAAAAAACGATGACATTTTCCTTTTCAGTCGGTAATATCTTCCCAACTTTGTATTTATTTAAAAGGTACACACTGTGAACCCTTATTTGACAGCATCCGGATTCCCTTCTCAACGGCCAAGAAGACTCAGAAAAGATTCCTTTTCTCGAAACCTTGTCCGTGAAAATCAATTAAGCGTAAATGACTTAATTTACCCCTGCTTTATTTTAGAGGGTGAAAATCAACGTGAAGCAATCGCATCAATGCCCGGCGTTGAGAGAATGAGTATTGATTTATTATTAAAAGAAGCTGAAATCATTCACAACTTAGGTATTCCAGCCATCGCCTTATTTCCTGTGACACCTGATAATGTAAAGTCTCTTGATGCGAAAGAAGCCTATAACCCTGAAGGATTGGCTCAACGTGCAGTTCGCGCACTAAAAGCCGAATTTCCTGATTTAGGTGTGATTACCGATGTCGCACTCGATCCTTTCACCACGCATGGTCAAGATGGTCTAATTGATGATAGTGGTTATATTGTTAATGATGAAACAGTTGAAGTATTAGTTAAACAAGCACTGTCTCATGCCCAAGCAGGAGCTGATATTGTTGCTCCTTCAGACATGATGGATGGTCGTATAGGGGCTATTCGCCAGGCTTTAGAACAACAAGGGTATATTCATACCCGAATTTTGGCTTATTCTGCTAAATATGCTTCTAGTTTTTATGGCCCATTCCGTGATGCGGTAGGTTCTGCTGGCAATTTAGGGTCAGGTAATAAATATAGTTATCAAATGGATCCAGCCAATAGTGATGAAGCGCTTCACGAAGTGGCAATGGATATTAATGAAGGTGCGGATATGGTGATGGTTAAACCTGGCATGCCCTACCTTGATATCTTACGCCGCGTTAAAGACACCTTCCAAAAACCAACCTTTGTTTATCAAGTCAGTGGTGAATACGCCATGTTAAAAGCAGCGGCTCAAAATGGTTGGTTAGATGAGAAAGCTGTAGTAATGGAAAGCATGATTGCCTTTAAACGTGCCGGAGCAGATGCTATTTTGACCTATTTTGCTAAAGATGTGGCTCAGTACCTAAAGCAAAAACAGACCTAAATTAAACGTAGGTTGGGCTTTAGCCCAACGTGTCGGGTTGAAACCCGACCTTGTATATATATATTTTGAGATTACAAATGACCGATCATTACGCCGTTATCGGCAACCCAATAAGCCACAGTAAGTCACCACTGATCCATACTGAATTTGCCAAGCAGACAGCGCAAGATATTGATTACATCACTAGAGAAATCCCTTTAGACGACTTAGCGGCTGGATTAAAACAACTACAAGTCGAAGGCTTTAAAGGTATTAATATTACTGTACCGTTTAAAGAACAGGCTTGGAAAATTGTTATAGATAAAAGTGAACATGCAACACGCGCTGGCGCAATCAATACCATCATATTTAATGATGATGGCTCACTGTATGGTGACAATACAGATGGTATAGGTCTTTGCAGAGACTTAGTTGATAACCACCAAATAGAACTTGCCGGAAAACGTATTTTGCTACTCGGTGCCGGTGGTGCGGCTCGTGGTGTTATCGAGCCTTTATTAAGTTATAAACCTTCAGAGCTAGTTATTGCGAATCGAACCGCCAGCAAAGCTTTAGCTTTAGCTCAACAATATAATGACTTCGGAAATATCTTAGGCGGTGGGCTTAGTGATTTATCAGGTTCATTTGATGTCATCATCAATGCCACAGCCGCCAGCCTGCAAGGTGAAGTACCTCCTCTACCTGAAAACATCCTAAATACTAATGCTAGTTGCTATGACATGATGTATAGCGATACCGACACAGCATTCATCTCGTGGGCAAAACAACATGGTGCCGTTAAATCCATTGATGGTTTAGGTATGCTCGCAGAACAAGCCGCAGAAGCGTTTAGACTTTGGCGTGGTGTAAAACCGACAAGCCAAGCTGTAATTGAATTAATACGAAATCAAAAATAATCATTATCTACGCAAGGTCTCTATAAGTTTGTAATGCAAAAATAAAATGACTATGACTCAAATAAGTGATCGAACACGTTGTCCATTTTGCCAATCAACAAATTCATGTATGGCTAATTCAATAGAGTCATGCTGGTGTAATGATACAAAAGTTCCACAAGAACTTCGTGACTTATTACCTGAAGATCAGCAAGAAAAATCATGTATTTGTAATGACTGCATCACTCGTTTTAGGGAAGATAAAATAGCCTTTTCCTTAAAAAGAACAAAGTAATCCGCCATCAAGCTTGATGCACTTTTTGATATTCTCCACCCCATTCACATAATAAATCCAATGCGGGATTCAGCTTTTCTGCTAAGTCTGTCGAGGTATATTCCACTTTGGGTGGGACTTCGGCATAAACATGACGGGTAATTAATTTATCAGCTTCCAGTTCGCGTAACTGATGCGTCAACATTTTCTGGGTAATTTTAGGAATACTGCGTTTTAATTCACCAAATCGAAGTGTTTTATCGCGTAACTGATAGAGGATAATCACTTTCCATTTTCCACCAATCACATCAATCGCGGTAGTAACAGGACAGCTATGCATATCACTACATTCTGCTATCGATGATTCTTTTGCTAAATTATTTTCTGCTCGATGAGCCTTTGAATCCGCCATTAGGCACCTCTATGAAACTAACTATCAAATTTGTGCGTACCTGTTAATAAGATAGCTTAAGCTTTATAGTTACAAAAGTATACTAACTATCAATTGTAAACAATGAATGGTTTTATATATACCCGTAATCAATTAAACACTCTGAAATATGCAGTTTAATTGATTACGGGTATAGTCACTCTTCTTAAGGATGTAACGATGAATTTTAAATCTCTTTTCAGTCAAAAAACATTAGGTGATATTCCCCTATCTCACCGGATCATTATGGCGCCATTAACACGGTGTCGCTCATCTCAACCGGGCGATATTCCTAACAACCTTAATGCTGACTATTATCAACAACGTTCATCAGCCGCTTTAATCGTCTCCGAAGCGACTTACATACATCCACAAGGCAAAGGTTATGCCTTTACACCTGGCATTCACTCTCAAGATCAAATCCAAGGTTGGAAAAAAGTGACTGATGCTGTTCATTCTCAAAATAGTCATATATTCATGCAGTTATGGCATGTTGGCCGTGTCTCGCATTCAGTATTGCAAAATGACAATCAACTTCCTGTTGCTCCATCTGCCATTGCAGTAGAAGGTCAAGCGTTTACCGAACAAGGTATGCTCGACTTTGAAACACCTAGAGCATTAGAGTTAAGTGAAATTCCTACTATCGTTGAAATGTATAGACAAGCAGCCATTAACGCAAAACAAGCAGGGTTTGATGGTGTTGAAATTCATGCGGCCAATGGTTATCTGCTCGATCAATTCCTAAAAGATGGCACTAATAAGCGCGATGATATTTATGGTGGTTCAATTGAAAATCGTACTCGCTTAGTATTAGAAGTGGCTCAAGCAGTGACCGCTGTGTGGGGAGGAGGAAATCGTGTTGGCATTCGAATCTCACCCACTGGAACATTCAACTCAATGTCCGATAGCAATCCACAAGCTTTATTTAACTATCTTGTCGATAAATTAAACCAATTCAATCTTGCCTATCTTCATGTCGTAGAACGCTTTGGGGATGCTCCTGCTCAAGAGTTTGATTTTTTTGCCTTACGCCAACACTTTAATGGTGCTTATATTGCTAATGGTGGCTATACAGGTGAATCAGCCGAGCAAAGCCTCGTTAACGATCATAGTGATTTTATCGCCTTTGGCACCCCTTTTATTGCCAATCCTGATTTGCCTGCACGGATCAAACAAGGTGCAGTACTCAACCAAGCAGATCCTGACACCTTCTATGGCGGTGACGCTAAAGGTTATACTGATTATCCAAGTCTCGTAGACGCGGCTATCTAAGCCAAAGCTTACTCACGGAATAATTATTCATACTTTTATGCAAAAGTTTTCAGAAATTTATCAACGGGCATTAGAACGCAAAGGCGGAGAAGAATATCTCTCCGCTTTGCTGCCTGATAACATAAAAACATCAACTGAATTATCTGCAATACCTCACGACCGCTATTTAGCAGAAATGACCAAGGCCATATTTAAGGCTGGCTTCTATTGGAAAGTCATTGACCATAAATGGATAGGTTTTGAAGAGGCGTTCTGGAACTTTAATGTAGCTCGTTGCAGTATGACGAGTCCTGACGATCTCGAAAGTCTTTATCAAGACACTCGTATTATTAGGAATAGTCGAAAGATTGAAACTGTATCTCGTAATGCATCAATGATTATCGAACTCTCGGAACAATACGGTTCTTTTGCTAATTTAATAGCCCAATGGCCTGACGACGATTTTATTGGCTTATTAGACTTATTACATAAAAACGGTTCACGCTTAGGGCCTAAAACGTGTCAGTATTTTCTTCGTTTTATAGGTAAAGATGGCTTTGTCTTAGCCAGAGATGGAATAGCAGCATTAATCAATGCAGGTATTATTACTCGTGATCCCACCAGCAAAAGAGACTTAAAACTTGTTCAGCACGCCTACAATAGTTGGCGTGTTGAATCTGGTCTTAATAATGCTCAAATCAGTCGTATTTTATCGCTATCAATCGGATAAAAACAAACACTCTCCGTTCAATAAATCTTAGAACAAACTCTTTAATTTATTTAATGTAGCGCTGCCTGCATCTTTAACCGTATCAACTGCTTTGCCGGCACTAGAAGGTTCAGGCTCTTTTTCAGTTGCTGTGGTTGTTGATTTAATACCCAATGCAGTGGCACAAGGATCTTCATCAGCTGTTGAACGGTCGAGTAAACCTTGAGCTAATAGTGACAAACCACCTGTTGCAACAGCAGTACCTACTGATAAACCCGTTGCTAGTGCCGCTTTAACATCAGTAGTTGGTTTAGGGTTGGCTAATGTGCCGCCTAACCTTACTAAACCGGCTAATTGACCGGCACTAATACCGACACCTTCTCGTGCCTGCGGATTAATGCCAATATCCAATTTTTCAGTTTTCAAATCAACGGTACCACTACCAATAATATTCATTTGAGTAGTCGCAAATGCAATTCCCTTATCTGCCGTAGCAATACCATCTTTGATGTTAAAATGCACCACCGCACATTCCAGTTGTGTTCCATCAGTGCTTTTTGCCATTGGGTTTAGCATAGTCAATAAATCAGTACTTGCTGTACTAGCAGCCGAACCTTTAAGCTCACCCTTACCTGATTGAAGCAATAGTTTGCCATTAAGCCCCGCCATTATTTGACTCACACTATTGCCACTACCTTTAACTTTGATACTAATGTCAGTTGTCGCACCCGATATTTTGTCCTTCAGATCACCGAGTTGAGAAGGTTCAAGTCCTTTGATCGAAATATCTGTTAGCAATGTCGCTATTTTGCCACTCGTATTCAAAGTAATATTACCGTTCAAACTACCGCCTGCGAGTAATGTACTTAGTGGTTTAATAGCTAAGTTGCCATTTTTAAGTGTGACGACAATTTTGGTTTTTTCTAATACCAAACTACTCGTTTTAATCTGCTTAGCATTAATCGACACATTAGCATTAACAGATTTCAGACCTTCTAATGGCAAAGGATCAGAAGAGAATAAGCGTTCTTTTGGTTCTTCTTTTCCAGCTTGTTGCTCATCTCCCGCCAGTTCAATTAAATCAATCAGATTTGAACTTAAATTAGCACTAATAGCCGGACGTTTACCCGATATATTCACAGTAACATCACCAGAAAGGTCTGTATTCCCTAGCACTAACTTCATTGTTTTTATCGAATAAGCACCCTTAGAGTCAGTCAGTTTCCCAGTAAAGCTAACGGGACCAAGTTCAGGTAAATCACTGCCCGCCAGTTCTGATAAATCAGCGAGTGAATCAACGTTAAAGCTAACATCAATATCAAACCCCTTGCCATCCATAGGCTTGGCTATCTGGCCTTTTAACGCAATATCAGCACCACTGACATTCATTTTTAAATCTATAGGATAGCTATCATTGCCCGTTAATTGATTAAGTGAACCTAAAGACCCCTTCAATTCTATAGGCAGTTCGTTATAAACAACTTTCATAATCACAGATAGTGGGTCATCAACACTATTTGATTCTGTCACAATCTTTTCAATAACAAGCTTCGTTTCTTGCCCCGTGACCCCATCTTTATAAACAATTGTTGCATTCTCAAGACGCACTTCATTTACCACAATGCTTGGTGATGAACCACCTGATTCTGAAGGTGCGTCTTCCTCTGCTTTTTTGCTCGCAAATATCCAGTTACCCAGACCTTTTTTATTGGTCTCAAGTAAAATATTAGGTTCCAATAAAATCACCCTATTGATCTGAATATTGCCACTCAATAAGGGTAATAATGACACTTGAACTTCAAACTTATCCAGAGTCAACATCTCAGGTTTAGAACCCCAACTAGCATTACTAAATTTAACGTCCTCAATCACCACCGTTGGCACAAGAGAGAATGCAAATTGTAAATCCCCCCCTATCTGTAGCTTTCTACCAGTCGCCTTTTCAGCCACCTCAATTATTTCACCCTTGTACTGGTTCACATCCAGTGTGCTGACAACCGCTACAATACCAATTACAGCAGCGGCAAATAAACCAACAACTATTTTTATAATTTTACTCATGGTGACTCCCTTATTTATGAGTCGACAATTAGTTAAACATCTGTAGAAGCATGAAGTGCCTACATGATACTGTCAAGAGTAAATCAGGCTTAAAGCTAAGCTTATAATCAAAAATAAACTCTATACTCAACACTTATTGATTTGGGATAACTTCCAAACTCGCTGTTAAATACACCATTACGAGGCTGTTCTCTAATTGGGATATTGAGCCCCATCGATAACTCTGATTCATCAGATAGTGAATAATTTGAGTATAAGGCTAATAAATTTGAGCCATCATGATGATTAAATAACCAGACTGCATCACCCAGCAATAAGGGCGTAAGTTCATAACTGGCACCTAATGCCGTGTAGTTTCTCGCAAGATAAAAACTGGTTGAATTTGTTGCAGATGTAATAGTGTAATCGTCTTCATCTGTAGCACCCGACCGTTGATAAAATTGTTCTACCCGAAGGGTTAACGTGTTTTCAAACCGGTGCTCCAAGCCTAAAGAGAATTTAACATCACGTGATTGGCCTGTTTCATCGGGAAATCGAAGGTGTCCCTCACCTCGCACCCCTAACCACTCAAATAGCTCACCCTGAAAATCCAGCCCAATAATATCATCACCATTAACCTTACCCAATAAGGCTGCCAATTCAAACGTCTCAAATAATGTTGATGCTCGTGCTAAATAAGATGTTTCACTCCAATCTGGGTTCGTTGACCAACCGGTGTTATTGCTAAATTCATTTTTATAATCAAAAACTGTCATTAGAGATAGCAGTGAAAATTCACTCCACTGCCAGTCTAAGCGAGCAGCATCGACGCCCGATTTATATTGTCGAAAGAAAGTCTGTGCTGCAAAAGGAGCAAAAAAATCATTAGGGGTGAAATAAAATGTACTGGCTAGGTTGATGGGCTGTCGCCCCAGCTTGATATTAAATCTATCTGTCGAATATTGTAGATTAAATCTATCCATCAATAAATCAGCATGCTCATTAGCAAAGCGCCAATGCAATGCATCACTTCGTTCTACCCCTATGGGTGAAGAAAATCTGCTACCCCCTGTTCGTAACTTTTTATCAATAACACTTTGTACAGCATGCACTTCAAAACTTAATGATGAAACGTGAGCATCCAACATCAATCGTCCACTGACACCACCGGTAATAAGTTTATCATCAGAAAATAACAGTCCATCATTAGGATTATTAAGTGCTAATCCCAGCCCAGTAACAAGACCTCTTAGCTCTATTGATGCATCAGCTTCTTGCCATTGATAAAAGGCTTGGCTTTGAATGGGGAACCACAGTACGCATACTATGAGTGCAAGTCTTAGAAACATAGTTTAATAATCAGGCATAAATAAATTCTCTATTTTTCCGTCATTCTCGCGTATGCGGGAATCCAACGATAGTGAAAAATAGCACAGCCTATGGATCCCCGCATACGCGAGGATGACAGAACATGTATTTACAATGTTCACTAGTTATCAGCCCTATAATCATCCGCAGCGATTTTGCCATCATGCATTTGAATAATACGTTTTGCCCTGTCGATGACATGTTGATCATGGGTTGAGAATAAAAAAGTAATGCCCTGTTGCTGATTCAAGTTTTGCATTAAATCTAATAAGGCCTCTGCTGTGTGAGAGTCTACATTCGCAGTAGGTTCATCGGCTAAGACAATACTTGGTCTTGTTACGATCGCTCTAGCAATGGCAACACGTTGCTGTTGTCCGCCAGACATTTCATCAGGACGGCGATGCTCCAAGCCCGCTAAGCCTACATCGGCCAATGTTTGCATCACACGCTGCTGTTGTTCTTTTTTATCAACACCTTGCAACTCTAATACAAAGGCAGCATTTTCATAAGCAGTCATAACGGGAATTAAGTTATAAGCTTGAAATACAAAGCCAATTCGGTTCTTTCTCACCTCAGAAAGCTCACTATTAGTTAACCTGAGATCTGGTTAAGAAACAGTCATCATACTAAATTCTTCGCTAGTAATTTTTAATGATGGCTTGTTCTCTTTAAGTGAGTAAGCGATAAGCCCAGCAATGATGTTCAGCATAAATCCATGCACACTACGATGCCTAGAATGCTCAACTTGAGTAATATTTTTAAGCTGATCGTTGATGGTTTCAATGATAAATCGCCTAGAAAGCATTGCTTTATCCCATGCAGAGAGTAATTTTGCTTTCATATTCTTCTTAACGTTAGTCACTAACTCAACCCCTTTATCGAACAAGTCACTAGACAATGCTTTACTGATATAGCCCTTATCAGCATATAATTTCCCTATCACGTCTTTAGCTAATTCAGGCACAGGTTTTCTGTCATCAACATTAGCAGGTGTGATTTTAGCTGCCAGAATATCACCGACATGATTGACAATAATGTGTAACTTAAATCCATAAAACCAGCCCATTGTTCCTTTGCCTCTTTTGGCTATTCCAGCAAACGTTTTATGCCGTTCAATACGAAGGTTATGGCAGACCTTTATACTGGTCGAATCAACAAAGCTAATACCCGTTGGCTTTCCTTTAACATGTGTGAAGTAAGCACACAAAGGCGTTAACGCCTTTGGCATCACGGCTAAGAATCGAGTATAACTGAGTAATTCTGGAAAATAGCTCTTATAAAACCTAGCAACAAGTCCTGTATAATAGTTTTTGAAATCACGTTGGTTTGATGAGTGAAATCCTATAATAATGGTCATTATTTCACTCATTGCCATTCGACCTTCTCTGTTTCGTTTTCGAGTACCATCTGCTAGAAGTTGTGCTTCCCACTGCGGCATAAATACCTTACAAAAATCATCGACATCACAGAATATGTCTGTTAATTTGTTCATAGGCCTGTTTTCCTTTCATCAAAATCTTTGTCGTAAAAGATCTGATCGGTTAACAGGCTTTTAGTTCCCATTTCTTAAACAGGATTCAGGTTAGTTAGACTGCCAAGTTCAATATTATCCAAAAACACGTCACCCGATGTTGGCTCATCAAGACCACCAATCAAGTTTAATATGCTCGTTTTTCCCGAACCAGATGGTCCACATAAAGCAGCAAAATCACCTTTTTCAATCGTCAGTGATACATCATCTACAGCCTTCACTTCAAGCTCACCTTGCTGGTAGATCTTGCTTAAATTTTTTAATTCAACAATCGTTGATTCCATATTTGTAGATCCCATTAGATTGTTTTTAAACTTTCAACAGGTGGTGTACGACCTGCCTGCCAAGCAGGATAAGCGCCAGCCAATAATGCGAGGCTGAATAATCCAACTAAAATAGCAATAACACTTTCTTTAAATAATCGAATCTTAAATACGGTATCTAACAACACGCCGCCAAAACTAAAGCCATCACCGTATGCTGATGATAAATCGATGCCGGTTTGAGCCATAAATAGATACCACGGTATTGTCACAATAGTACCTATAATTAATCCCAATACTGCGAGCCAGAATGATTCCAGCATGACTAATACAAACAGGTTTCTAGGCGACATTCCCAATGCCATCATAATGCCAAACTCGCGTTTACGTTCTAATACACTCATTAACATGGTATTTAAGATACCTGCTGCCACCAGCAAGGCAATCAGTAACTGACTAATGGTGTTAGAGCTTTTATCAACAGCAATCATCCCTGCTAAGTCAGGCTGTGTTTGTTGCCAGTTTAAAACTTCAATATGTGAAAATTGACTCATGGCCTGCATCTTATCTCGTAGCTGATGACTATGACGTTGATCATGTAAAATTACAGCAAGAACACTGACTTCATTTTGCTGATAGCCCAACACCTTTTGCACACTATGTAAGGGTAATAAGGCGACAGCACCGTCAATTTCATTTGAACCCGTTTGAAATAGACCGCCTACTCTGGCAATAGCACTGACAATCTCACCATTTATATCGGTTGTGGTATAGACCACTTTTTTACCCATTGTTAACTTGAGTTTTCTAGCTAGATCGACACCAAGAACAATCGTTTTATCTGATGCCGATGTTGGCATTCCACCTTCAATCATTGCTTTAATGAATAGATTGCTTTCAGCACTTTCCTGTTCAGGAACAACACCAAAGAACATGCCACCGACACTTTTATGAGCACTAGCAAACATTGCTTGACCTTGAATTCTTGCCATCACATCTTTCACTTCAGGCATTTGTTTGATCTGAGCTAATAGGCTATCAGTATCTTTTAACACTTTTTTACTGCTAGGCGCACGATTAAAGTCAGGTGCAGCAAGTGTAATATGCCCCATGCCCATGTTCGCCCCAGCATCAATCATTCGTGTATAAAAATAATCACCTGCACCGGTAAATGTCACTGCTAATAACACACCAAAAGCAATTGAAGATGCTGTAATTAAAGTACGTCGTTTATGTCGCCAAAGGTTTCGCCAAGCAAGTGTATTTAAATTCATTACAGGGCCCTATTGATGATGAATTGCTTCAAGTGGACTTAATCTTGCCACCTTAGTAGCTGGATAAATCACTGCAATGGCAGACATCACAAATAAAAAGGCTATCGGCGTCAGCACCGAGTTGATTGATAATGCCGCATACCAAACAGGATCCAGTGCTACACCAGCAAATGATATTCCATCAGCAAGAGAAGTCATATCCAGTCCATACTGTTGAAAATACCACGCTAACGCGGTGCCCAAAAGCAAGCCTACAATACTTGCTAACAATGTTTGAATAATCGTTTCAGCGTAAACTAAGCCCACTATTTGCAACGGTCTGACACCAATCGCTTTCATAATGCCAAATTCATGAATTCGCTCAAATACACTCATCAACATCGCATTCAATACTATCGATGCCACAGCAATATAAGTAAATAGCAACATGATCAGTGTTTGTACATGTGCGGTTTCTAAAAAGCGACTAATCACTGGCATCAGTTGTCGCCAGTTCATCACTTCTAAATCCTGTTCAACTAGGGTTGTAATCAATTCGCTTGCTTGTGATAACGCTTGTTTTTTATCGACTCGCATAATGACAATTTCATGGGCACCCTGTTCCGGAAGGTTAATCAATTCACGCAACATGCTATTACTCATTAATACAGCAGAATTATCAATCCCTGCTGCGACCGACTTTAAAATCCCTCGTACATTAAAACCATCATTTGCCATATAACCATCGGCAGTTTGACCCACGAAGATCAGTTCATCTCCTAGCGAAACATCTAATAACCGTGCTAGTTTTTTGCCAATAACAACACCATGAGGCTTAGTTTGTTCCAACCAACTACCTTTCATAATATGCTGATGAATATCAGTCACGGTTGATTCATACGTCAAATCAACGCCTCGAAGTTGCACGCCTGATGAACTGTTATCACTAGCCATTAAACCAAATGCAAATAAACGTTCACTAGCAACAAAGCCTCTTTGCCTAATCGCATCACTGAGTTTGGCTGATGACGTAATCATCTTATAAATATCAGGATCATCACGATAATCTTGTTGGTGAATTTGAATATCACCGGTGTTCATAGCCACCACATTACGTTCACTACCCGCGATAACACCTTCCATTAGCGACGAAAATACAATCATCATGGCACAAGAAAAAGCCATTGCAGCTATCGTCACAACTGAACGTCGACTATTGCGGTAAACATTACGTGCAGCTAGTTTGGCAAAATTCATGATCAGCGCTTTTTCAAACTTGATAAAGAAAACAGACGATCGCTAACAGCAATATTCAACTCAAGTTGTTCATAAACGAACTCGGTGTATTCATCAGGTTTATCTGCGGGTACTACTCGTAATACTGTTGGCCTATATCGACCACTTAATAACTTAATATCACTAAAACTAATCGTCCGCGCTAAGATCATGTCTTCATCAAAGTAGTATTCAACAACAGGAATATGGCTGTCAGCTAAAATAATAAGTGTTAATTTCCCCCAAACCACAGCAGCATCAAATTTAGGAATCAATGTGAATTCGATAATATTCTGATCATCACGCTCACCTTCAAATGTAATGCTGGCATCATAATTTTCTTCAAGCCGAGCTTCTTTAACCAAATCATCATTGGTTAAATGACTTCCCATCCACGCCCCCATCATCATGCCACTAGTCAATTTAATAGTACGATCGGTTTTAGGAAGATAGGTATAAATATGATTGCCGGACTTGAGGGTAGCAGTGCCTTTTTCTCGTAATGGTTCAATGATCTTGAATAAGGTTTTTTCTTTCCCTTTAGACCAGCCTTCCATACGCATTGTGCGGGTGTAATGTTCAGTTTTAACTTGCATTGAAGTTACAGCATGGGAGGATTCACCGCGCCAAAGGTCATCAACTTGATTCAGCAGTGCCTTCACACGGTCAATACTCTGTGTATCTTCAGCGAAACTAAAATTAGTTGTCGCTGATAGCGCAAAAAAACCAAATAAAATTATGGCGAACTGAGTCATTGCTGCATCCTGCTAATCAAACAGAGTGCACTATTAAAACAGTAAATGAGTTGAAGAGGAATCTCTTGCGTTGGTTTTTTTTGGGAGAATACTTTATGAAATGCCCCGCAGTGCCGTTGCGACAGTGTTCTCGAACCATTTTGGGGTTCAAGTGGGAATATCTTAGAAATTTTGGGCTGCTCATTCAAGATGAGTATGCACTCCCGTTTCAAGTCAATTCCCGTGCATAAATGCTTATCGGGTCAAGAAACTAACGTCACTATCGAACACCGCAGGGACTGTTGATAATGATACGCCTAATTTTTGGAAATAGGATATTTTTTATAATTCGAGCTGACGAACTTCTTCTAAAAAAATGCTAACTTTATCTTTCATCTGCAAAATACTGTTATTAACGTCATCCATTCCGCCATCATTATTTTGTAATGAAATCAAATCATGCGCTAAATTAAGTGCTGCCATAACGGCAATACGATCTAAACCAACAATTTTTCCCTTTGAACGAATCTACTCCATATTGTTATGAAGCAACTGTGCTGACGCAATTAGCGCATCTTTTTCTTCATCAGGGCAAGCAACTTGATATTCTTTACCTAAAATATTGACTGATATTGGTGAACTCATAACTCTTTGTCCAACTCTTTTAGGCGACCAACCATATTCTCAATTCGCGAACGTGCCAAGTCAGTTTTTTCTACCAATTCAGTACGTTCCGCAAGCCATGCTGTCTGTTGAGATTTCAACAACATATTCTCTTCACGTAGTCGTCGACTAGCACGAAGTAGTTCATCTACTTGTACTTCTAATTGTTGAATCGCATCTTTTTCCATTAATATGAGTTCTTAGTGTGCGAAAATAAAGTCTCACTATAAGCGTGCCCATGTGATTGGGTCAACAATTGTCTTAAACTATTTTTTAAATATAGGCTCTATCATTATGTCTGAATTGTATTTTCCTTCTCTGTCACCTGAAAATTCAGAAGGTGACGGACCTTCAAGTACCTCTGAACTACAGGGCGCATTATGCGGATTATTATGCTTAAATGCTCAAGCTAGTCGCACAGACTGGTATAAAAGCCTTTTTGAAGACTTTCATCCCGACGAAGATGAAATTTCAGATCTCACCGTATTATTTGATGACACAATCCAAGCTTTGAATAGTCTCGACTTTGATCTGCAATTAGAACTGCCTGAAGATGATGCCCCTATTGCCTCACGTATTTATGCCATGACTCAATGGTGTCAAGGGCTTACTTTCGGCCTTGGAGCCTCAGGTCTAACGGATGACACAGAGTTATCTGATGATTGCAAAGAGTATATTAGCGATGTCATTGGTATTAGTCAGATCAGTTCAGAAGAATCTGATGACAATGAAGATGAAACCAACTTTGAAGAACTCGTAGAATACCTTCGCATGGGTTTATTCTTATTGTTTGGCGAACTACAACCACTTGAAGTGACAGATCAAACAGAACATTAAGGTTTTCAGTTAATATATACCCATGACACTTCAATCTGCATGATTCAGAGTGCTTGAGTAATTCAATTTAACCACATAAAAACGTAGGTTGGAAACGAAGTAACTGCGTAGCTGATCTTTTATTCCAACATCTGAATTCTAATAAAGGTCCAATGTTGGAATAAATTCCAACCTACAGAGAAATAGTCAGCAGGAGCAATTTTTTGTCCCTTGCAAATAAATGGAACGACGAAGTGGGATGGTTCAAGCGCTTCTTCGATGGGTTTAAATATGAATAAAAAAGAATTTGCACGACGTCGACAACACTTAATCGATACTATGGGTCCCGATAGTATTGCTGTACTACCTAGCGTCCCTATCGCTAACCGTAATCGCGATGTCGATTATATTTATCGTAGTGACAGTAGTTTTCATTATCTAAGTGGTTTTGACGAGCCTGAAGCCGTTATTGTGATCATTCCCGGTCGTCCACATGGTGAATATATTTTATTTTGCCGTGAACGTGATCTATCAAAAGAAATTTGGGATGGCTATCGTGCAGGTCAAGAAGGTGCTATTGAAAAATTTGGCGCTGATGATTCATACCCAATTTCTGATCTTGATGACATTTTGCCAGGCTTATTAGAAAGCAAAAAGAAAGTCTATTACACCATGGGCAATGTTCCGACATTTGATCAACGAATGGTGGGCTGGCTGAATCATCTTCGCAATGCTTCACGCCAAGGACTACACTCTCCCACTGAGATTATTGAGTTAGAACATAGCTTAAATGAACTACGTTTATATAAATCGAGTGCTGAAATAAAAGCCATGCGAAAAGCGGCTGAAGTATCAACTGCTGCTCATATTCGAGCCATGCAATTCACTGAAGTGGGAAAATGGGAATATCAAGTAGAAGCTGAAATCATTCATGAGTTTATGAAAAATAATTGCCGCTCACCTGCCTACCCATCCATTGTTGGTGCTGGCGAAAATGGTTGTATTCTTCACTATATCGAAAATAATCATAAGTTAAAAAACAATACTTTATTATTGATCGATGCGGGGGCCGAATATGACTATTATGCCGCTGATATCACTCGAACATTTCCCGTTAACGGTCAGTTCACACCTTGTCAGAAGACTTTATATAATATTGTTTTAGATGCTCAAAAAGCGGCTATTGCTGAAGTGAAACCCGGCAATCACTGGAATCAGCCTCATGAAGCAGCGGTTCGAGTTATCACCCAAGGTTTACTTAATATTGGTTTATTAAAAGGCAAACTTGATTCACTCATCAAAGATGAAAAGTATCGTGAATTTTATATGCATCGCACCGGTCATTGGCTGGGCATGGATGTGCATGATGTGGGTGATTATAAAGTCGGTGGTGAATGGCGAGTGCTTGAACCGGGTATGGTATTGACGGTTGAACCTGGTTTATATATTCGTGATCCCAAACATATTGATAAAAAATGGCATTTTATCGGCATTCGAATCGAAGATGACGTTTTAGTCACCAAAACTGGCAATGAAGTGCTGACTGAAGCAGCACCCAAAGAAGTGGATGAAATTGAGGCTTTAATGGCAGAGGCTAAATAAAAATGGCAAAGGTAGATTTTGATCTTATTATTGTTGGTGGCGGCATGGTTGGCGCTAGCCTTGCCTGTGCTCTCAAAAACACCTCATTAAAAATTGCAATAATCGAAGCCTTTGAACCCGACTCCAAACAACAGCCGAGTTACGATGACCGCGGTATTGCCTTAGCCTATGGTTCTCAACGTATATTTGAATCTATGGGACTATGGGATCAACTTGCAGTCCATAGCACAGCAATTAGTAATATCCATGTTTCAGACCGAGGTCACTTTGGCGTTACTCGTCTTTCTGCCCAAGATGAAAATGTACCCGCATTGGGACAAGTTATCACTGCTCGTTCTATGGGTTTGGTACTGAACCAAGCACTACGCAAGCAAAATAATCTAGATATTATTTGTCCCGCTAATGTTGTCGACTTAAATCAGCATGATGACAGCGTTGAACTTATTCTTAACGATGAGCGCTCTATTTCAGCCAAATTAATTGTTGCAGCAGATGGTGCCCATTCAACTATCCGCCAGCGGCTCAATTTAGGCGCTTTAGAACATGATTACGGGCAAACAGCTATTACCGCTAATATCACGCCTGAACGTGCTCACCAAGGCCGTGCATTCGAACGTTTCACTGATGCTGGTCCCATCGCTTTATTACCCATGTCAGATAATCGCTGTAGTCTTGTATGGACAGTTAAATCAGGAGATGAAACCGCCTTACTTCAACTATCAGAAAGCGAGTTTTTAGAACAACTACAAGATCGCTTTGGTTACCGACTTGGAAAATTAAAACAAGTAGGTCAACGAAATAGCTATCCGCTTAAACTAATGCAAGCCGATCAACCGATTCAACATCGCATTGTCCTTATTGGCAATGCAGCACACAGCCTGCACCCCATTGCTGGCCAGGGGTTTAACCTGGGTTTGCGTGATGTTGCAGCATTGGCAGATGTACTGGCAGATAATACCAATGATTGCGGCGATCCTCGTCTATTACATGACTACTCGCAGTGGCGACAACGCGATCAAGACACGGTAATTAATAATACCAGTACCCTTGTTAATATCTTTAGCAACAGCAATTCACTCCTTGGTCATCTTCGTGGAGCGGCATTAACATTAATCGATGCACTTCCTTCAGCCAAACATGCTTTAGCTCAGAAAAGTATGGGCTTAAATAGAAAACAACCACGACTCGGTCGAGGAATCGCCTTATGAGCACGCATTATGATGTCATCATTGTTGGTGGAGGCATGGTGGGAGCAACACTTGCCGTAGCACTGGCAGAGCAATCTGACTTAAACATTGCTATTGTTGAAGCTCACATGCCCAATCCAATTGCAGAACTCGATAAACCAGATTTGCGAGTTAGTGCGCTTACTCGTGCTAGTGAAAACGTATTTAAAAACTTAAATATTTGGCAACAGCTTATCCCCAGCCGAATTAGTCAATTTACAGATATGGAGGTGTGGGAAACACCGTCGAGTACACTACATTTTGATAGTGCTGACATTGGTGAGCCACTATTAGGCTACATCGTTGAAAATCGCCATGTTCAGCAAGCATGTCTTGCTCGCTGCACACAACTTGATAACATTACCCTGCTCAGCCCAGCCAAACCAACATCTATGTCTAAACAAACACTGACACTGGAAAATGGCCAAACACTAACAGCTGACTTAATTGTGGGCGCAGATGGTGCTCGCTCTTTACTACGAGATTGGGCTGAAATTGATACTCATGGCTGGGACTATCAACAAACTGCAGTCGTGTGTACCGTCACTACAAAACAATCACACCAACACACAGCATGGCAACGTTTTTTACCAGAAGGTCCTCTTGCCTTTTTACCTCTAGCCGATCCACATCAATGTTCAATTGTTTGGTCTAACTCAACCGAAGAAGCTGAACTTCTTTGTGAACTAGATGATGATCGCTTTAATAATGCCCTCTCAAAAGCCTTTGGCAATAAATTAGGGGATATTGTCGACATTAGTGAACGAGCACGTTTTCCTCTCAAACTACGTCATGCCGATCACTATGTTGAAACAGGCTTTGCACTTGTAGGCGATGCTGCGCATACAATTCACCCACTTGCTGGACAAGGCGTTAATATTGGCTTGCTTGATGCTGCTACGCTCGCTGAAGTGGTATTAGAGGCACATAACAAAGGGCGTGAACTAGGCAGTCTACATACTCTCAATAAATATCAACGTCGTAGAAAAGGTGACAATCTTGCCATGCAAATGACAATGGATGCATTCAAACGAGTATTTGGTAGTGAATTAGCACCGGTGCGTTGGGCAAGACGATTGGGGTTAGAAACAGTTAACCAACATGGTTTATTGAAAAATATCTTTATGCACCAAGCCGCAGGGCATCGTTTTGGAAACCCAAAACTAACAAAGTAGCGATGATGCGTTCATCGCTTCAACCTTTTTAATATTCACAACCCACTGTAACTTATAGATTTACTGGCTATTATCATCCCAAGTTCAGGTTATTTGCGTAGGTTCGACGTCAGTCGAAAATATAGCAGTAAGCAATGAAATTGCAGGTTTTCGCTTCGTCATTCTCATGAAAATGGGAATCCATGAGCAGTGACAATAGCCACTATCGTTGGCTCCTTGTGATGATGTGTTTAACGATGATCAGAATCTAGAACGGGGAATGTTCAACGTCTCTTCGGGGATAAATCCTCTCCTACATAGCGAGCCTAAACTCCGTGATCTCAGTGTCTCTGTGGTGCATTTTTTTCAGCAATGGAATTACATAATTAGTGTAAAACTGAACGTTCTACGTGCGTCTAAAGGCATACCTACAATTAATGAGTTTGTTCGTTAATTCTTTGTTGCTGTAATGCCGCAGAATCTTGAAGCATCTGCTCAACGGCTTTAGCTTTATCAATCATATCTGTTTGTTCTTTCCAAACATGATCTTGCTCAACCTTCTGAGGCTTATCTGACTCTGAACATGCTGTCACAAAGACCACTATCATGATAAATAATATTCGTTTCATATCCCACTCCTTGCGTCACTTATAAAGCCAAGTCTACTAGATTAAATAACCTGAATCCTGTTTAAGAAATGGGAACTAAAAGCCTGTTAACCGATCAGATCTTTTACGACAAAGATTTTGATGAAAGGAAAACAGGCCTATGAACAAATTAACAGACATATTCTGTGATGTCGATGATTTTTGTAAGGTATTTATGCCGCAGTGGGAAGCACAACTTCTAGCAGATGGTACTCGAAAACGAAACAGAGAAGGTCGAATGGCAATGAGTGAAATAATGACCATTATTATAGGATTTCACTCATCAAACCAACGTGATTTCAAAAACTATTATACAGGACTTGTTGCTAGGTTTTATAAGAGCTATTTTCCAGAATTACTCAGTTATACTCGATTCTTAGCCGTGATGCCAAAGGCGTTAACGCCTTTGTGTGCTTACTTCACACATGTTAAAGGAAAGCCAACGGGTATTAGCTTTGTTGATTCGACCAGTATAAAGGTCTGCCATAACCTTCGTATTGAACGGCATAAAACGTTTGCTGGAATAGCCAAAAGAGGCAAAGGAACAATGGGCTGGTTTTATGGATTTAAGTTACACATTATTGTCAATCATGTCGGTGATATTCTGGCAGCTAAAATCACACCTGCTAATGTTGATGACAGAAAACCTGTGCCTGAATTAGCTAAAGACGTGATAGGGAAATTATATGCTGATAAGGGCTATATCAGTAAAGCATTGTCTAGTGACTTGTTCGATAAAGGGGTTGAGTTAGTGACTAACGTTAAGAAGAATATGAAAGCAAAATTACTCTCTGCATGGGATAAAGCAATGCTTTCTAGGCGATTTATCATTGAAACCATCAACGATCAGCTTAAAAATATTACTCAAGTTGAGCATTCTAGGCATCGTAGTGTGCATGGATTTATGCTGAACATCATTGCTGGGCTTATCGCTTACTCACTTAAAGAGAACAAGCCATCATTAAAAATTACTAGCGAAGAATTTAGTATGATGACTGTTTCTTAACCAGATCTCAGGTTAAATAGGTAAAAAGACCATTGATGCAGCCTTAACAACAACGGTTTTAATTAATCGTCCTGATTTATGAGCCATAATTTCTGCTAGATTATCTTGTGTGGCAATCATTCGGCCAATCAAACGTTGGTAACTTAAGTTTCTATGTTCATCCTCAAGGCTATCACTCAATAAAAGTAATCTGCCTTTAACAGTCCGCTTTTCAGCTAACATCCATGCTGCAATCTCAATATTACGTGCACTGTTATATAGTTTCTGTTCACTAATACTCGTTAAGAAGAAAAATGCGATGTGATCATCATAAGATGACATCAACATTTTACGTAAACCAAAAATAAAAGCGAGAACCCGATCTGAACCTTGATAAGTTTCATCTAAAGAGATGCGAACAATGTCATTAGGAGTCATTGTCTTCCATTGAGCATACCCGGTGTTATGAGGCTGTGAGAAAAACAGATCAACACTTTCTTCAATCGTTCGTAAGTCTATATCGTGACGTCCGCTAGGATTACGGCGATATAATTTCAACATTAGTTGTTTTAAATCACGAATTACCGCGCGTTGATGATGTTCAACCACCTCATTAATATCACTTTTTACTAATCGTGAAATTCCTGCATCATTAGGATCAGCCGCCACGACCTTCTGTTTTGTTTGAGCACCCGAACAAGCTGAAAGAATTAGGCAGCAACTAACGATAATAAGTTTAGACAATTTCATCAAGAATGCTTTCGACAGGTTTATTTTGTAAGTCTGCTATTTGAAGATATTGCTGAACACCCTGAGATAAAGGTTTACGAGATAAGGTGTCATTCGGTGGTGGTGATGTTGATGCTTCATCGTTGGTAGCAAAAGATCGGACAAACCGTGCTTGCTGAGCATCATTAACACCTATTGCTGCTTGAACAGGTGGGGTATTCGTTTGTATTTGAGCTGAAGTTTCATCTTCAATATTAAAGTTAGCTTCAGCTTCAATCGTAACCGGCTTGCGACCTTGCTCCTGAAGCTCTAAAGGCTTCGGAGCAAAGGCGGTTGCAAGATGGGCACCGTTAATTTGCATTAATTAACTTACTTATTACCACTATGGGTCGGTTTACGACGTGGTGGATGTCTCGGTTTATGACCACTTCCCTGTTTTTTATGGCCCGGCAGTGGCGGTCTTTTTTCAGGACGTTTTGCTGGCTGAGGTTGTTCTAATACTTCATCAGCCGTCGTCGAAACAGGTAGCTTATGTTTAATATATTGTTCAATATCAGGTAATGAAAATGCATAATCTTCACAAGCAAAACTAATTGCTACACCACTAGCACCCGCTCGTGCAGTTCGACCAATACGGTGAACATAATCTTCCACATCTTGTGGTAAATCATAATTAAATATATGGCTCACTTCAGGAATATGTAATCCACGTGCAGCCACATCAGTTGCAACTAAAAATGGGAATTCACCATCTTGAAACTTTTTAAGCAGGCTTTCTCTTTTCTTTTGAGGAACATCACCAGACAATAAAGCCGCCTTATGACCATTACCTTCTAAAAAGCCCCAAACCCGATCAGCTGCTCGTTTTGTATTTACAAAAATAATACCGCGTGGTGGTTGAATTCGTTTAATCAATGCCAGTAATAAAGGAATTTTTTCTTCATTAGCAGGGTAATAAACACTTTCTTCAATCCGGTCGCTAGATACTTTTCCTGCTGCGACCTCAACCTTCTCAGGGTTATTCATATGCTCATAAGCGAGCTCAGCCACTTTAAAGCTCAAGGTAGCAGAGAACAACATACCTAAACGTTCTGTCGGTGCTGGTACACGTCGTAAGAAATAACGCACATCTTTAATAAAACCTAAATCAAACATTCGATCGGCTTCATCTAATACAATCGCTTGGACTGACTTCAGATTAAATACACCCTGTTTATGATAATCAAGCAAGCGACCTGGTGTGCCAATTAAAATATCAACCCCAGCTGTAATGGCTTCTTTTTGCTTGTCATAGTCTTTACCGCCATATGAGACAACTATGCGCAAATTAGCATCCTTATTTAATAAGATGGCATCTTTAGCAATTTGATTAGCAAGCTCTCGTGTAGGCGCAAGAATGAATGCCCGAGGCTGTTTCCCGTCCCAATTTTTAGGGGGTTCTTCGGTCAATAAGCGCTGAAATGTGGCTAATAGAAAGGCAATTGTTTTGCCCGTTCCTGTTTGCGCTTGCCCCGCCACATCTTGCCCTGCAAGTAACAGTGGCAATGATTGAGCTTGAATGGGTGTACAAAACTCAAACCCCGCACTACGTAGACCATTTTGGAGTGTTTCATGTAAAGGTAATGTCGAAAAAGCTGTCTCAGTTAAATGTGCACTCATAGAAATACTTGCATTACCTTTGATGATGATAAAAAATGTTAGTCAATATTGGAATGTGAGTATAGCGTTTCAATAGCTTAGGAGCGAAATTTAATTAATTGTTCCTTGAAATTATCACTGGAGAGAAAACATGAGCGAAAATGTCACCCAAGTGACTGATGGCAACTTTGAAAGCCAAGTATTACAGTCTGACCTACCTGTATTAGTAGATTACTGGGCTGAATGGTGTGGACCGTGCAAGATGATTGCTCCTATTTTGGAAGAAATCAGCACTGAATACGCTGGCAAACTTAAAGTATGCAAGCTTAATATTGATGAAAATGCAGAAACACCACCTCGTTACGGCATCCGCGGTATTCCTACCCTGATGTTATTTAAAGGTGGCGAAGTTGAAGCAACGAAAGTGGGCGCTTTAACTAAATCACAACTAGCTGCATTTTTAGATAGCAATATCTAAATAGCATTAAGGTTTCCTAATTAGGAAGCCTTAAATACCCGTGACAATTCATTTTACAAAGTTTTAGCACCCATCCTGATTGCGCTAGCGGCGTTATATTATTGAGCAATAGAATGACCATTACATCAATAACATGCCTTACTATCACAACCATTATGCGCACTAAAAAACTGCAAAATGAATAATAACGGGTATATGCAAAATCACAAAAACACTGGGCATGTTAATCATGTTCAGTGTTTTTCTGTCTATACACCTCTTAACTTTTGTAGAAAACCTGAATGGATGTTTCTGAATTACTAGATGGCCTGAACAAACCTCAACGTGAAGCTGTTGCTGCGCCATTAGGCCATGCTCGAATTTTAGCCGGCGCTGGAAGTGGTAAAACACGCGTTTTAGTCCACCGAATCTCTTGGCTTATTCAAGCTGAAGGTTTATCTCCTGCCAATATTCTTGCCGTTACTTTTACCAATAAAGCGGCAAAAGAAATGCGCGCTAAAATTGAAGAAACATTAGGCTATCCAGCAGGAGGAATGTGGGTCGGAACATTCCATGGTTTAGCACATCGACTACTTAGAGCGCATTGGAAAGAAGCTGATTTACCACAAAGCTTCCAAATTTTAGACAGTGATGATCAACTTCGTATGCTTAAACGCATTATTCGTGGCATGGAACTCGATGAATCTGATTGGCCTGCGAAACAAGCCCAATGGCATATTAATGCTCAGAAAGATGAAGGTTTGCGTTCAGACCATGTTCAAGTGGGCAATGATAAATATTCACAGACTATGTTTGCCATTTATCAGGCTTATGAACAAGCTTGTCAACGTGCAGGTGTGATTGATTTTGGCGAAATATTGTTACGTAGTCATGAGTTATGGCTAAAACGCCCTGACATTCTGGCTAATTATCAACAACGGTTCCAACAAATATTGGTTGATGAGTTTCAAGATACCAATACTATTCAATATGCATGGATACGTCTGCTTGCTGGTGATACGGGTCATTTATTTATTGTCGGTGATGATGATCAATCAATCTATGGCTGGCGTGGTGCAAAAATTGAAAATATCCAGAAATTTCACCAAGATTATGAAAATTCAAGTTCTATTCGATTAGAACAAAACTATCGTTCAACAGGCAATATACTAGCTGGCGCTAATGCTGTTATTGCTAATAATAGCGATCGTCTAGGTAAAGAACTCTGGACAGATGATGATGATGGCAAACTTATTCAACTTTATAACGCTTATAACGAACGTGATGAAGCGAGCTATTTAGTTGAGCAAATTAAAGTAGCGGTTGATGCTGGCGGTAAACGAGCCGATCATGCTGTGTTATATCGCTCTAATGCTCAATCTCGTGTTATTGAAGAAGCCTTAATGCAAGCCAATATGCCCTATCGTGTTTATGGTGGTTTGCGTTTCTTTGATCGCGCTGAAATTAAAGATGTTTTATCCTATTTACGCATTATTGCTAACCGTAATGATGATGCTGCTTTCGAACGCGTTGTTAATACGCCAACACGTGGCATAGGCGCGGCGACACTAACACAACTTCGCCAACATGCACGTGAACAAAACCAAACTATGTGGCAAGCCTGTGTTGATTTACTTGCTGCCAAGTTCTTTACTGCACGTGCTGGTAATGCCTTAACAGGCTTTTTAAGCTTAATCGATTCATTAACACCTGAAGATGACACCCTGCCTTTGCATGAACTAACAACATTAGTGATTGATGAAAGTGGCTTGCGTACACATTTTGCTAAAGATCAGTCAGAAAAAGGTCAAGGTCGCATTGAAAACTTAGATGAGTTAATTAATGCCACTCGCACATTTGAAAAGCCTGATGATGATGACGATGTTGATATGCCATTGCTTAATTCATTCTTATCTCATGCCGCATTAGAAGCAGGTGAAAATCAAGCCGATCAGTGGGAAGACTGTGTGCAATTAATGACATTACATTCAGCTAAAGGATTAGAATTTCCTACCGTCTTTATGGTGGGCATGGAAGAAGGTTTATTCCCAGGTCAAAAATCGAGTGATGATCCTGCTCGCCTAGCAGAAGAACGACGTCTTTGTTATGTCGGTATGACACGAGCAAGAACAGTACTTTATTTATTACATACCGAATCACGTTTTTTGTATGGTCAAGAAATGTCACCAACACCCTCTCGTTTCTTAAGAGAAATTCCTCAAGACAGAGTGGAAGAAATTCGTGCCCGGAAAAATATCGTCAGCAGTGGCAATTCAAGTTTTACAGCCCCAAAACATACAACAGCGATTAATGAGACGGGCTTTAACCCCGGTCAACAAGTGCATCATCATAAATTTGGTGCCGGAACAGTGATTGATACCGAAGGTGCTGGTAAAAGTGCACGTGTCCAAGTTAATTTTAAACATGCTGGTAGCAAGTGGCTAGTGACGGCTTATGCTAAATTAGAAAAGGTGTAGCTTGGATTTTAATCCAATATGTTGGACTGAAGTCCAAGCTACAGCAGTTTAAAATTGTGGGTCGGGTTTCAACCCGACATGTTGGACTCAAGTCCAACCTTGTATATTAAACATGTCTCTAAAAACACAGGACCATTTAACCCAAAACTATTATAGTAAGAACTGATTTTCTGGGGAAGCCGTTCCAACCTTAAGCCTTGAGCTTGTATGTAGATTGGCTCCCCACCCTCGTCATCCATGCCGCGGAGTATCTTAGACCTGTAAGCTCGCGCTTCTGAGTCTGTATTCACAAGGACGGTAGATGAAGTGTCAGGGTTGGGAAACCAGTGATCATTATAAACTTAAATATGAGATAAAAAATGAATACTATTGGAATTGATGTCGGTTGTAAGGAATTAGTGATTGTCGTCATGGTGAATGGCAAGGCGCGTAACGCTCACTCTTTTGATAATACCCCCTCGGGTCATCAAGAAATCATCCGCTCTTTAACAAAACTTAAAGGAGAAACAAAGGTTTGCATCGAGGCAACAGGTGTCTATCACTTTGATTTAGCCGTTGCTCTTAGTCGAGCTAATGATATTGAGGTGATGGTTATTAATCCTAAAGCGGCACACAACTTTTTCAAAGTATTAATGACACGCAGCAAAACCGATGCGATTGATGCTGAGAATTTAGCGATTTATGCCCAAAGAATGCCATTTGTAGCCTGGGAACGCCCCGCTGATGAATATATCTGTTTACGGGTTATGTCACGCCGTATCGCGGCTCTAAGTAAGCAAAAAACACAAGCTAAAAATCAGCGTCATGCCTTAGAGTCAACGATAGAAACACCAATACTAGTCATTGAGCAAGCGGAAGAACTCATTCGTTTCTTAGACGGGCAAATTGACACTTTGCGAGACAGTGCGCTTACACTCATTCAGCAGCAGGATGAGTTGAAGACAGCATATATTCTCATCACCGGAATCAAGGGCATTGCACATGCATCGGCCATACAAATACTGAGTGAACTGATGATATTGCCTAAGGATATGACGGCACGACAGTGGGTTGCCCACGCGGGGCTAGATCCAAGAATATTTGATTCAGGCAGTAGCGTGTCTAAAAAGCCACGGATCAGTAAGGTAGGGAATAAATATATTCGCCAGGCCTTGTATATGCCAGCATTAGTTGCAAGTCGCTTCGAGCCAAACATTAAAGGCTATTACCATCACTTGATTGATGATAACGACTTAAAAAAAGTACAAGCGGTCTGTGCTGTGATGCGTAAATTATTACACGCCATTCATGGCATGTTACGGACTAATAAAGAATTTGATGGGGCTCGTTTTTATACCTTACCTATCGTTACAGATTCATAAAAAATAGGAATATTTGTAAATTAGCACTTGTGTTTTAATAGAGTATCTACAGCAGTAAATTAATAAATTATATTTAAAGTTAGGAACAATTTATGAAAAAGATTATTAGCGGCTTACTCATTACCTTACTGAGCCTATTGCTTTCTGCGTGCAACGAAAATGAAGTCGACTCTAATAACGCCCAGAACACAATTGATGCCGGCAAAACCTACAACTGGAAAATGGTCACAACATGGCCGCCTGGTTTCCCCGTTTTACAAGAAGGTGCTGAACGTTTTGCAGACAATATCAAGCTCATGTCTAATGGCAGGTTAAATATTAAAGTCTATGCCGGTGGTGAACTCATTCCTGCATTGCAAACATTTGATGCTGTCTCACAAGGCACAGTAGAAATGGGGCATGGCAGTGCCTATTACTGGGCAGGGAAAATACCTGAAGCACAGTTTTTCTCAACCGTTCCTTTTGGCATGACGGCTCGAGGCATGAATGCATGGCTTTATGATGGTGGCGGTTTAGAGTTATGGCGTAAAGTGTATAAACCATTTCATGTTGTGCCCTTCCCATTAGGAAATACTGGCGTACAAATGGGCGGCTGGTTTAATAAAGAGATCAATTCTCTAGAAGACATTAAAGGTCTGAAGATGCGAATTCCTGGTCTTGGCGGCAAGGTCTTTGCTAAAGCTGGTGGTAATCCTGTCCTATTAGCGGGTAGTGAAGTCTATACCGCCTTAGAACGCAATACTATTGATGCAACGGAATGGCTTGGTCCTTTTCATGATCAACGTTTAGGTTTATACCGTGCAGCAGAACATTATTATTATCCGGGCTGGCATGAACCCGGCACAGTACTTGAACTCACTGTGAATCAACGTGCATGGGATTCATTGCCGGCCGATTTACAAGCCATTGTTAGCAATGCTGCAATGGCTGAAAATGTGCGAATGTATTCTGAGATGGAACAGAAGAACATCTCTGCATTACAAGAATTAAAAGATCGACCTAATGTACAAATTCATCGTTTTCCTGATGATGTTTTAGCTTCATTAAAAACACTGACCAATGAAATGCTTGAAGAAACGGCGGCCAATGATCCTAAATTCAAAGAAGTCTATGATGCTTATCAAGCTTTCCGTATTCAAAATGATGCTTGGTCTGATATTTCTGAAAATGCCTATTTAGCGATTAAAAAATAATGACTATTTATCTTATTTTTAGCCAAGAAGGTTTTGAGGAAGCCAAAGAATCAATATTAACTGACCAAGCAGCATTATGGGTTAATACAGATTTTTTATCTGACGAACAAACTTCCGAACTTAAGCAAGCTGGGATTAATGTTCAAACATTCTCCGAAATAGTGAATGGCGGCAATGAAAAATCAATCATGCAAGCCTTAAAACCAATTGAAGAAAAAAACCCTAAAGCTGAAATACTGATTGAATATCTCTAGCTCCCTCCCCCCCACTTTTAGGGGGTGAAGTAATTGTAAATAACTTCATTCACAGATAGAATGTAAGAGAAAGCTTATATACATGGATGTTCCAATTCAAAAACTTGACTTAAATGGCCTTTATAAAAAAACATCGTTTATTCCTGATCCTCAGTCTACTCATTGCCATTATTGATGGTTCTTTTGTGGCGCTGACTTATCATCAGGCTAAGCATAACCTACACCTCGAGGAGCAACACAAAGCAATCAATCACTTTTCAGCGTTTGATATTGCCTATCAAGCAACGCAAGAGAATATGACTCAGATTGCTAATATCGTTGCAAACACTTCTAGTTATCAATCACTTTTTCTAAAAGGTAAAAAAGCGGTTGAACTAGAAGGTGGTGGCGCGGGTGGAGAAAAAGCTAAACAAGCAAGAGATGACCTCCACGATGCTATTCGACAAAACTGGCAGCAATTTACCGAAAACTTTGATGCTCGTCAATTACACTTTCATCTCGGACCAGGTTCAACATCATTTCTGCGTGCCCATAAGCCACAAAAGTTTGGTGATAATATGGATAATATTCGTCATACGATAGTTGACACAAACAAGTTCCATCAGCCGACCATGGGGTTTGAAACGGGACGGGTCTATTCTGGCATTCGAGGCACGAGTCCTGTTTCAATGATTAATGAAGCGGGGGAAAAGGAATATATTGGTACGGTTGAAGCCGGTTCTTCGTTTGCATTAGTGCTTAATAATTTAATCGCACAGTCAAATATTAATGCTGCCGTCTTGCTCTATGAAGAACATTTACGTAAAAATGTTTGGCCTGATTATCTAAAACAGAGACTTTTAGAAACGCCTGCTATCAATGGCTTGGTACTTGAGCAAACGACCAATGAACAAATTATCCATCTAACAAAGCTCGCTAATGACATAGAGCATAGACGTGCTCCAATTCAAAATTCTGATATTAGTTTAAAAATCATCCCTTTAGATGGACATATTTATCTCTATGCAACAAAGCCATTAAGAGATTATTTTGGTACTAAAAACCCTGCAGAGCCTGATGCTGGCCAAATTGTTATTTGGCAAGATATTAGTGAGGACTATGCCCTATTTAATTATCATCTTAAAATTAATATCTTGTATGCACTTGCTACATTCTTAGTGATTGAAATACTCGTTTTTATCGCTATCCGAATAGTATCAAATCGACTAAATAAGACTATTCAACAAAAAACGTTCGAACTAAACTCAAGAAATCACGTATTAGAACAATTAGCACATGGTACGCCTTTAAATACAATTCTTGAATCACTTATCCACATCATTGAAGAAGAACTCCCATCAGCATTATGTAGTATTCTGCTGTTGGATAATGAAGGTAAGCACTTATCCGTTGGTGCAGCACCAAGTCTTCCTAGTTTTTATAATGATGCTATTGAAGGTCTTGCTATTGGTCATGGTGTAGGAAGTTGTGGCACAGCCGCCTTTACAAAGAAAAGAGTTATTGTTGAAGATATTCAATCCCACCCCTATTGGACGCAATACAAAAATCTTGCAGCTAAAGCAAATCTAGCATCATGTTGGTCTGAACCAATCATTTCTCATAATGATAAGGTTTTAGGCACTTTTGCAATTTACCACAACACAGCTATTGCCCCACAAATTAGTGACCTAGAACTCATTGAATCCATCATTCAATTAACGACAGTAGCGATTGAACGAAAACAATCAGATGAAAAGCTACAATTATTATCTCGTATTTATGAACAGACACACGAAGGTATTAATATCACTGACACCAGTGGAAAAATAATTGATGTGAACCCTATTTTTTGTGAAATCACAGGTTATAGTCGTGATGAAGTAATCGGCCAGAGTCCTAGTATTCTTAGTTCTGGAAAACAGAGTCCCGAATTTTATGCTGATATGTGGAAGTCTCTCCATGAATCTGGACATTGGCAAGGTGAAGTATGGAACCGTAAAAAAGATGGCGAACTCTATGCTGAACTACTTACCATTTCATCAATACAAGATGAATCCAATAAAACAAGCCACTATGTTGGTTTATTCTCGGATATTACCTTCCATAAAGAGCAACAACAGGCCCTTGAATTGATGGCACATTATGACGTGCTCACTCAATTGCCTAATCGAACATTATTTATCGATCGCTTCAACCAAGCTATTGCCCATAGTAAACGTAGTGAATCATTATTAGCTATTTGTTTCCTTGATTTGGATGAGTTCAAGCCTGTTAATGATACCTATGGTCATAATGTTGGCGATCAATTACTCATACAAGTAGCAGAACGCATTAAAGATAACATTAGAGAAGAGGATACCGTTTCTCGCCAAGGTGGTGATGAATTTGCTCTTTTACTTGGTGATATTGAATCTCCTTTTGAAGGAGAGGAAATGTTAGGGCGGCTCAATAGCTCTCTTGCCAAACCATACACTATTGATAACAATATAATCACTATCAGTGCATCTATCGGTGTTGCCCTCTATCCAGAAGATAATGCTGATTTAGACACTTTATTACGCCATGCAGATCAAGCAATGTATCAAGCTAAGCTTGCTGGTAAAAATAGATTTCATCTATTCAATGCTGAGCATGATCAGCAAACAATACACAAACAAACTCAACTAAAAGAAATAGCTCAAGCATTGGTTCGCAATGAGTTTTGCTTGTATTACCAACCTAAAGTCAATATGAAAACAGGTGAGGTCTTTGGTGCTGAGGCATTAATTCGTTGGATTCACCCTGAAAAAGGAATGATCCCACCATTAGACTTCTTGCCATTGGTCGAAGGAACAGAATTAGAAATTCAAATAGGTGACTGGGTTATTAATGAAGCCTTAAAACAACTGAATAGTTGGCAGGCTAAAAATATTAATCTAGAAGTCAGCGTTAATATTTCTTCTCATCATATACAATCTACTTCCTTCTTCTCAAACCTCGATTCAGTCTTATCAAGCTACCCTGATATAGACTCTAAACTGCTACAATTAGAAATACTAGAAAGTAGTGCATTGGGGGACCTTCAGACAATCAGCAACTCCATTAGATCATGTCAAAAGACCTTAGGTGTTAAGTTTGCCTTAGATGACTTTGGCACAGGATATTCATCACTAACACATCTAAGGAATCTTTCTGCCAATACAATTAAAATAGATCAAAGTTTTGTTCGAGATATACTTGATGATCCTAATGATTATTCAATTATTGAAGGCATTATCGGGCTAGCCAATGCCTTTAATCGCCTAGTAATTGCAGAAGGAGTAGAAACCTCGGAACATGGCTTGATGCTCATTCTTATGGGCTGTTATGAAGCTCAGGGTTATGGAATAGCTAAGCCTATGCCCTCTTCCAAACTACCTGAATGGTTAAATAACTATACCCCAAATCAAGATTGGATAAACTGGGCAAATAAAAGTCAAACACCTCAAGAGAAAGCTCTCGTATTACTTAAATTGGTGACCATCCATTGGTTTAATATTTTTGATAATGAACTGCATAAGCCACTACCTAGTGAGCATCATCTACCTGCTTTGAATTATAACAAATGCCATCACGGTGCCTGGATTCAACGAGCTCGCAAGGAAAAATCATTCAAGCAAAATTGGTTAGAAGAACTGACTGATGCCCATAAAAAAATGCATGACTGTGCCAACAAGGTGGTTAACAAACATCATGCTAGTGGTAAAATAATTTCTGTTGCGGATACAACAGAAATGCGTGAAGCCTATGAACAAATGCTTCTTCTTATAGAAAACTACCGATAGATTTATCCTGTGCCTACAACTAAAATTTATATGATCAAAATACTTTTTTTATTATTTTCACAATCTCTAGTCACTCATTTATTTGCATCTGAATTGGAATATGCTGAAATCAAAGTTTATCGTAGCCCGACATGTAACTGTTGCCATAAGTGGATCACCCATTTAAAAGACAATAAATTCAATGTTATTGATATCTTGACTCCGAATATGACCCGTGTAAAAAAATCCGTTAATTTACCTAAGCCAATGATGTCCTGTCATACAGCAATAATTGAAGGATATATTATCGAAGGCCATGTTCCTGCTGATGATATAAATCGCTTATTGGCAGAAAAACCTGATATTGCAGGGCTATCTGTACCCAAAATGCCTGTAGGCACGCCAGGAATGGAAATGGGTGAACGTAAAGATAATTTTATCGTCTTTCAATTTGATAAAAATGGCCAATATAGTGTGTTTAATCAATATGAAGTCGATGAGCATAACCAGTATTACGATCCCCCATCTACAGAACACCATTAAGTGGAACTAGTCATTGTTTTTGGTAGGTTATTATTTTCATCCTTTGCCAATGTTTTCCAAAAAAAGTTAGCTCATCAAGGCCTTCACCCATTCTTTATTGTAATGGCCTCCTATCTAGTGCTCACTATTATATGTGTGCCACTACTCTGGACATTCAACCCTTTTGAACTCAGTCAGACTTTCTGGATAAATATTTTCTTTGCCGCCTTGTTAGATATGGCGGGTACATTATTTCTCGTCATGTCATTATCAAAAACCGACTTATCTGTTTTTGGGCCGTTGAATGCCTATAAAGTCGTTATATCCATGCTATTAGCAATGCTCTTTCTTGGTGAGATTCCAAATACACAAGGGTTTATTGGTATTGGAGTCATTGTATTAGGAAGTTATTTTTTATTTCCATCTAGTAATAACGTTAGCCAGCACCGTTTGTTTCATTTATTACTCGATCGTGGTGTTCAATACCGTTTTCTATCTATTCTCTTATTCTCAATAGGTACATTGCCGTTAAAAAATGCCGTCATGTCTGGTAGTGCGATATCAACAACCGTTTTTTGGTGCTTAATCGGCTTTCCACTGGCGATCATTGCCCATACACTTTTTCTAAAAGATAACTTCACTAAAGACTATCAACAATCGAAAAATCACGTTTATCAATTTCTCTATCTCGGTATTCTAATATTTCTGATGCAATATATGACGATGATTGTATTTTCAAAACTCCTTATTGCCTATTCACTCGCTCTATTTCAACTCGGCATGGTGCTACAAGTATTCCTTGGCTATAAAATTTTTAATGAAAAACACCTGTTTAGACGACTAGGGGCTAGTTTGATCATGATTGCCGGTAGTTTACTGGTTCTAAAAGCATAGTAGATACTCTATTAAAACACAAGTGCTAATTTACAAATATTCCTATTTTTTATGAATCTGTAACGATAGGTAACGTATAAAAACGAGCCCCATCAAATTCTTTATTAGTCCGTAACATGCCATGGATGGCGTGTAATAATTTACGCATCACAGCACAGACTGCTTGTACTTTTTTTAAGCCGTTATCATCAATCAAGTGATGATAATACCCTTTAATATTGGGTTCGAAGCGACTTGCCACCAAGGCGGGCATATACAAGGCTTGGCGAATATATTTATTCCCTACCTTACTGATCCGTGGCTTTTTAGACACGCTACTGCCTGAATCAAATATTCTTGGATCTAGCCCCGCGTGGGCAACCCACTGTCGTGCCGTCATATCCTTAGGCAATATCATCAGTTCACTCAGTATTTGTATGGCCGATGCATGTGCAATGCCCTTGATTCCGGTGATGAGAATATATGCTGTCTTCAACTCATCCTGCTGCTGAATGAGTGTAAGCGCACTGTCTCGCAAAGCGTCAATTTGCCCGTCTAAGAAACGAATGAGTTCTTCCGCTTGCTCAATGACTAGTATTGGTGTTTCTATCGTTGACTCTAAGGCATGACGCTGATTTTTAGCTTGTGTTTTTTGCTTACTTAGAGCCGCGATACGGCGTGACATAACCCGTAAACAGATATATTCATCAGCGGGGCGTTCCCAGGCTACAAATGGCATTCTTTGGGCATAAATCGCTAAATTCTCAGCATCAATCGCATCGGTTTTGCTGCGTGTCATTAATACTTTGAAAAAGTTGTGTGCCGCTTTAGGATTAATAACCATCACCTCAATATCATTAGCTCGACTAAGAGCAACGGCTAAATCAAAATGATAGACACCTGTTGCCTCGATGCAAACCTTTGTTTCTCCTTTAAGTTTTGTTAAAGAGCGGATGATTTCTTGATGACCCGAGGGGGTATTATCAAAAGCATTAGCGTTACGCGCTTTGCCATTAACCATGACGACCAGCACTAATTCCTTGCAACCGACATCAATTCCAATAGTATTCATTTTTTATCTCACATTAAGTATTATAATGATCACTGGTTTCCCAACCCTGACACTTCATCTACCGTCCTTGTGAATACAGACTCAGAAGCGCGAGCTTACAGGTCTAAGATACTCCGCGGCATGGATGACGAGGGTGGGGAGCCAATCTACATACAAGCTCAAAGCTTAAGGTCGAGCCGGCTTCCCCAGAAAATCAGTTCTTACTATAATAGTTTTGGGTTAAATGGTCCTGTGTTTTTAGAGACATGTTTAATATACAAGGTCGGGATTTAACCCAATAATGTTGGACTTAAGTCCAAGCTACAATATGCATAAAAATCATTCATATTTTACAATCTAAGCTTAATTATTAACCAACATAACTTAAATATACCTCTTATCATTCAATTTGCAGGATTTTTTAGCTGGGATCTATGTTTTAACCCGCAAAAACGTGCAATCCTCTTGACAGGATAAGCTACAGGAGTGAGAAAAGTGTCAATCTACATTTTTAATGTAGTTTAGGATCACCTCATAATAAATTCTTTCAAGCTACATCTATTATGAGATATATCTTAGATTGAAGACTTTTTCACCTCTGTTCAGCTTCAATTTAGAAAAGTATGTCATATAACCTACCACCTTCTTGATCTATGTCATATGCTCCAATCCTCATTTAAGCTATAGTCCTGTTATTAAAACTATCTGGCAATGATACATGGAACGTTTCACTCGTTTTTTCCACCTTCTAATAATGCTCTCAATGCTGGCTACATCCAGTCACAGCCATGCAATGGCTCCTGTTACTGAAGCTCAAAGAACGGAAACAATAAAACTTGCTTTCCCTACTGCTACTCGCATTTCTGATAAAACAGCCATAGATAAAGATCAACCTGAAATAAAAACAATTTATAACAGTGATGAGATTGTTGGCTATACTTTTGAGTCAAATGACGTAGTTAATATTCCTGCCTACTCAGGTAAGCCCGTTAATGTCCTAGTGGCAATGGATACGTCAGGTGAAATTAAAGTTGCCCGCGTACTGTCACATCATGAACCAATTTTATTAGTAGGCATCCCTGAACGACACCTATTTGATTTTGCTGCACAACTACTCGGTGCCAAAGTCACAGAACATATTGTTGTAGGAAAATCAGGTAAATCTGGTGTACGTAGTATTGATTCATTATCAGGTGCTACTGTCACAGTAATGGTTGTGAATGAAGTTATTATGCGTTCAGCTAAAAAAGTGGCTCGGTTATTAGGCATTGCAGGCATGTCTGCCGATCGTATTGTTTTACCTGCAACGATTAAGCCCAATGTGTTCACCAAGGCAAATTGGCAACAACTTATGGGTGATGGATCTATCCGTCATTTAGAACTCAATTATGATGAGGTGGACACATCCTTTGCAGGCACCAAGGCGGAATGGATAAGTAAAGATGAACAACAAGCCACTCAACGTAAACAAAAATTATTTATTGATTTATATTACACCCCACTCAATATCCCAACAATCGGTAAAAACATATTGGGGGATAGTGAGTTTGATTGGTTAATGTCTGAATTAAAACCCGGTGACCAAGCTATTGCCGTGATGGGCATGGGAGATTATTCATTCAAAGGTAATGGCTTTGTTCGTGGTGGAATATTTGACCGCTTTCAAATACAACAGAAAGAAAAATCTATTATTTTCAGAGACTCTGATTATCATCGTATTAATGATATCTATATCGAAGGTGCTCCTGACTTTGATGAGAAAGTTATCTTTATCATCCGTGATAGCTACAAATTTGATATCGGTACGTCTTGGCAAGTAGAACTATTAGTTCGCCGTCAGGTGGGCGCTTTAGATAGTGTATTTACTCGTTTTTTTGGTGATTACCAAGCCTTAGAACAATATATAGACCGCCCAGTCCAACCAGTCTATGTCGACGCTGAACAGGAAGCACTTTGGGTTTCAGTATGGCGTAATAAGATCTTCCAGATCACCGTATTAGTCATCAGTTTAGTGATGTTATTTACGGTAATCATTCTGCAAGATTACCTAGATAAACACCCTCGTTTCTTACAGTTATTCCGTAAAGCATTCCTGATTTACACCGTGTTCTTTATAGGTTGGTATACATTAGGGCAACTGTCTATTGTTAATGTATTTACCTTTGTTTTTGCAGCAACGAGTGACTTTAAGTGGGATACATTCTTACTTGATCCAATCATGTTCATTCTGTGGGGCTTTGTCGCCATGACACTGTTGCTATGGGGGCGTGGAATCTTTTGTGGTTGGTTATGTCCCTTTGGTGCCTTGCAAGAGTTGATCAATGAAACAGCACGCAAATTTAAAGTAAAACAATTCGAACTCCCTTTTGCAGTTCATGAACGACTTTGGGCAGTGAAATATCTTATTTTATTAGCATTATTCGCTATCTCATTAGAATCAATGAGTGCTGCTGAACGTTTTGCTGAAGTTGAACCATTCAAAACAGTCATCATGTTGAAGTTCCAGCGCGAATGGGGCTTTGTCTTATATGCCGTCATTCTATTATCAATGTCAATTTTCACTAATAAAGTGTATTGCCGTTATATCTGCCCGCTCGGTGCTGCATTGGCAATCCCATCTAAACTCCGTCTATTTGATTGGCTTAAACGCCGTAAAGAATGTGGCACACAATGTCAGATTTGTGCCCAAGAATGTGAGATTCAAGCGATTCATCCGAGTGGTGAAATTAATGCAAATGAGTGTCACTGGTGCTTGGATTGCCAAGTCACTTTCCATGATGAACAAAAATGTCCACCGCTACTTAAAAAGTATAAAAAGCGCCATAAGATGGATCGTGTGTTAAATGAAATTCCCGTTGTACAAGAAACAATTCGTCCAAAATAATATGAACCAGGAGAACAATAATGATTGATCCTAAAGATAAAAACCTACCCTTGGTAGATGCTGAAGATAAAAATGCCAGTGAACATGTACAAATGAGCCGCCGCCTATTTCTAGGTGGTTCAACAGCAATGGTCGGCGCTGTAGGTGCTATTGGTGCAGGTCTTGGTTCGATGATGACATCACCAGCCGTAGCTGCTGCAAACAAAGGCACTGCTGTGCACTCTGTTGCACCAGGTGAACTAGATGAATATTATGGCTTCTGGAGTGGTGGCCAATCTGGTGAAGTTCGTGTTGTTGGTGTGCCATCAATGCGTGAATTAATGCGTATTCCTGTATTTAATATTGATAGTGCGACAGGTTATGGCCTGAGCAATGAAAGTAAAGAAGTTCTAAATCATACAACACATCTTGCTGGTGATTCTCATCATCCTCATATGAGTATGACTGATGGTCATTATGATGGTAAATATCTTTTCATCAATGATAAGTCAAATAGTCGTGTAGCTCGTATTCGTTGTGACATCATGAAAACAGATAAGATTTGTGAAGTGCCTAATGTACAAGCCATTCATGGTTTACGTGTACAAAAAGTACCTCATACTAAATACCTATTTGCTAATGCTGAGTTTGTTATTCCGCATCCAAATGATGGTAGTAATATGGATGATACTGAAGCCTATTACACTATGTTCTCAGCTATCGATGCTGAAAGCATGGAAGTTAAATGGCAGGTTATTGTTGATGGTAACTTAGATAATACTGATGCTGATTACACCGGTAAATATGCATTCTCTACTTGTTATAACTCACCAGGTGAAGGTCTTGATTTAGCAGGTACAATGCGTAATGAGCGTGATCACTTAGTTATCTTTAATATCGAGCGTATTGAAGCTGCAGTGGCTGCAGGTGACTTCCAAACGCTACCAGGTTCTGATGTTCCTGTTGTTAATGGTCGTAAAGGCTCTAAATTAACAGCATACGTTCCTGTACCTAAAAGCCCTCATGGTATTAATACAGCACCAGATGGTAAATATTGTGTGGTTAACGGTAAGTTATCTCCAACAGTTTCTATGTTGGAAATTGCTAAATTTGATGACTTATTTGATGGCAAAATTGAACCACGTGACACTATCGTTGCTGAAGTTGAATTAGGTTTAGGTCCTTTACATACCGCCTTTGATGGTCGCGGTAATGCCTACACCACATTATTTATTGATAGTCAGATTTGTAAATGGAATATAGAAAAAGCGATTGAATCTTACCAAGGTAAAGATTCAAACTATATCTTGCAAAAACTAGATGTACATTACCAACCAGGTCATAACCACACCACAATGGGTGAAACACGTGATGCTGATGGTAAGTATCTTATATCCTTGAATAAATTCTCTAAAGATAGATTCTTATCTGTAGGGCCATTACATCCAGAAAATGATCAGTTGATTGATATTTCAGGTGATGAAATGGTATTGCTGCATGATGGTCCTGCTTTTGCCGAACCTCATGATGTAATGATGGTTCACCGTAGCAAAGTAAAACCTGCAAAATTGTGGACTCGCGATGATCCTTACTTTGCAACTACTCGTGCAATGGCGAAGAAAGACGGCGTAACACTTGAAACTGATAATAAAGTAATTCGTGATGGCAATAAAGTACGGGTTTACATGACCTCTGTTGCACCTGCTTACGGCATGAATGAATTTAATGTCAAACTAGGTGATGAAGTTACCGTTATTGTTACCAACTTGGATATGATTGAAGATGTAACGCATGGTTTCTGTATGGTGAATCATGGTGTACAAATGGAAATCGGTCCTCAGCAAACTGCTTCAATTACGTTTATGGCTGATAAGCCGGGTGTACAGTGGTTCTACTGTAACTGGTTCTGTCATGCACTACACATGGAAATGCGTGGTCGTATGTTGGTTTCAGTTTAATTATAGTGTTTTTGAAATACTATAGTTTGAAAACATAGCCAAAACACTTGAAGGTATAGATCTTTTTACTCCGTCATTGATCCTTCGGTTACTGCGTTTCCATGAAAATGGGAATCCATAGGCTGTTAATATAGCCACTATCGTTGGATCCCCGTTTTCACGGGGATGACGGACTTTATTCAATCAACATATATCTTCATTGATAATGAGTATCAGCCCGGCTTTGTATTTTCAAAGTCGGGTTTTTTACGGAATAGTTTATGAGAAAACATCTCATCTTTGTACTTCTTTTATTTGGCTTTGGCCTTGTTCCGAGTACAAATGCATCTGTTATTTCAGTTAACGCTGATCAAGACTTACAACAGCAACTCGACATCGCTCAAGATGGTGACCAAATCATTCTTGATGCGGGAGTCTACCTTGGTAACTTTATTATCAATAAGTCACTTGAGCTTAGTGGACAACAAGGGGCAATCATAGATGGGCAAGCCCAAGGTCACACTTTAGAAATAAACGCCAAAAATGTTGTTATTCAGAATCTAAGAATACAAAACTGGGGACATAATTTAACAACATTAGATGCTGGGGTTTTTGTAAATACTCTGGCAGAAAATGCCCTCATAAAGAATAATGAACTTATCGGTAACAGTAGTGGTATTTGGGTTGATGCCACTCCCAACATTCAAATTCTCAATAATACAATTGAAGGTAATGAAGCCGTTCGTTCACCTGACCGAGGTAATGGCATTCACCTCTACAATGTTAAAGGTGCATTAGTTAAGGGTAATGAAGTCTGGCACACCCGTGATGGTATTTATATGGATACCAGCAATGGCAATGAACTAAATGGTAATTATCTGCATGATTTACGTTATGGCATTCATTATATGTATTCTTATACCAATATCGTCACCAAGAATCATACAAAAAACACGCGTACAGGTTATGCTCTAATGCAGTCTAAGTTTCTGACTGTGACCGATAATATCTCTGAGAATGATGTCAATTACGGTATGTTACTGAACTTTATCACCAAATCAACGATTAAAAACAATAGGGTGATCGGTGTTCAGAATATGCGAAATACACAAATGAAACATGCACAACAACGCTATCAACCTGAAGGTAAAGCCTTGTTTATCTACAATTCTCTTTTTAATGAAATTCATAATAATATCTTGGCTGAAAGTGATATCGGTATTCACCTTACAGCAGGTTCAGAAGATAATACATTCACCGGAAATTCATTTATCAGCAATACTAAACAAGTGAAATATGTAGCAAACCGAACGCAAGATTGGTCGCTAAATCAACGAGGTAATTATTGGAGTGATTATCTAGGTTGGGATATGGATGGTGATGGCAAAGGTGATGTCGCTTATGAACCTAATGATGGCATCGATCGTTTATTGTGGAAATATCCTACTGCAAAATTACTGTTTAATAGCCCAGCAATTGAAATATTACGTTGGGTGCAACGGCAATTTCCGGTATTAAAATCTCCAGGCATTAAAGATAGTTACCCATTAATGCATCAACCACAGCACTCTTCTATGGAGCAACACGCATCGTGAACATTGTTGAATTACAACAGGCAGGGAAACATTACCAAGGTGTTGAAGCATTAAATAGCATCGATCTCAGCCTACAACAAGGCGAAGTATTAGGCTTGTTTGGACATAATGGTGCTGGTAAAACAACGACAATTAAACTAATTTTAGGTTTGATTAAACCTACAGCAGGCAAGGTGCGTGTATTTGGTGAGGATCCCACCGGTGACAATGCTTATCAGCTACGCCGACAACTTGGTTTCTTACAAGAGAATGTTAGTTTTTACCAACAAATGACAGGGCGAGAAGTTTTAGATTATTTTGCCAAACTCAAAGGTTGTGACAAAAAACAAGTTACTAATTTATTGGAAGAAGTAGGTTTAGCTCATGCTGCAATGCGACGTGTTAAAACCTATTCTAAAGGGATGCGTCAACGTTTGGGACTCGCACAAGCATTATTAGGTCAACCCAAACTATTATTATTAGATGAACCTACTGTAGGCCTGGATCCCATCGCGACCCAAGACTTTTATCACGGTATTGCAAGATTAAAAGCACAAGGCAGCACCATCATCTTATGCTCACATGTATTAGCAGGTGTTGAAAAATATATTGATCGTGCATTGATCTTAGGACAAGGTCATTTACTCGCTGAAGGTTCATTATCAACACTTACCGAACAAACAGATTTGCCTGTAACATTTCATCTACAAGGTTCAAATATACAATTGCCCGAAGACTTGCAGGCGAATGCTTCAGAAATGAATGGTGATTTAAAAATACAGGTGAGCCAACAGCAAAAGATAGCCACATTACAACAGTTAGTTGCCCTACCTTCACTAGAAAATATTGATATACACATGCCAAGCTTAGAAGATATTTATACCCATTATATGAATAATATTCAGCATAAGGAGCAGTCACAATGAATGCTATCTTAATCGTTGCCAATAAAGAGTTTCATGATGGTTTACGCAACCGTTGGGTCATGTCAATAAGTTTAATCTTTGCCTTACTCGCAACTGGGCTCGCCTATTTTGGTGCAGCGGCATCTGGTCAAGCAGGCTTCACTAATTTATCAACCACCTTAGTTAGCCTCGCTAGTTTAGCGGTCTTTGTTATTCCACTAATAGCTTTAATGTTAGCTTATGATGGCGTTGTCGGTGAAGATGAAAGCGGTACTTTATTATTATTAATGACCTACCCTCTGAGTCGATGGCAATTACTATTAGGAAAAATGATGGGGCACTGGATGATTATGGCCTTTTCTACCATTATAGGGTTTGGCTTATCGGCTATTATCATGGGGGCGTTTTCTGATAATACAACATGGGGAGAACTCCTCATTCCTTATGCATTTTTTATTACTTTCGCCATCTTATTAGGCTGGATATTTATTGCCATTGCCACCATGATCAGTGCCTCAGTGGCCGAAAAGTCAAAAGCGGCTGGTTTAGCACTCATTGTTTGGTTTATCTTTGTTTTTATGTTTGACCTTAGTTTATTAGGTCTGTTAGTGGGCACCGAAGGCAATGTCAATGCTGAGTTATTCCCATACCTATTACTGCTCAACCCAACAGATGTTTTTCGTTTAATCATCATCAGTTTCTTTGCAGATCAACAACTAAGCGGTTTAATGGCCGTGGCACAACATGCTCAATTTACAACATTCAGTTTAATTTTAAGTATGTTAGTTTGGTTTATTGCACCTGTACTGGCTGCCATTGCACTCTTTAATAGAAGAAAATTATAAAGGTTTCATAATGACTTTAAGCCTCACGCCTCGTTGGATTCTAATATTACTCGCCTTCTTCGTCATGTCAGGCTGTGGTGAAAGCCCAACAGAACTACAACTGGCACAACATGCAATGGCGGTTGAACGAGGTGACGAATGTCATCTATGCGGCATGATTATCAATGGATTTCCCGGCCCTAAAGGACAACTTTATAAACGGGGAAGTGAACACAATATGAAGTTTTGTTCGACACGAGACATGTTTGCTTACTTACTCGATCCAGAACATCAACATGCCATTCAAACAGTCTATGTTCATGATATGGCACAGGGGTTATGGAATACACCTGATGATGAGTTTTATATTGATGCTCGAACAGCATGGTATGTTGCAGGACATAAGCGAAAAGGTGCCATGGGACCTACATTAGCTAGCTTTTTAAATAAAGATGTAGCGGTGACTTTTGCGGAGCAATATGGGGGAGCAATTTATCACTTCGAAGACATTACCCAAAGCTTATTACAACAAATGAGCTTTGACTAAGCTGTAATCTACTTGAGCTTTCTCTGGACTCAAAACATAAAAATAAAAGACAGTTACCATTTTAAAATAACGTAAAGCATTATATTATCTACACTAGAATTATGAGGGATTGATATATACCCATGGTCAATGAAGATGCAGCTTTTTATCGTTCATGGTGAGCCTGTCGAACCATCCTTCGACAGGCTCACCATGAACAGTGTGTTTTTATAAAACATGCAACTTGAAGTATCATGGGTATAGTTCTAAATTCTAAAACTCTACTGTTTTGCCAAATCAATAAATGTTTGTATATAACTGATACCGACATCATCTTCACGCATTGCGGCAAACAAGGTTTTAGTCAATCCTTCCCCCCCTAAACGAAGAGTTGATACCGATAGTGTTTGACAATATTCTTCGGCCAACCATTTTGGCAATACAGTTACTCCTCGCCCTAGCCCCACCATTTGCACCATAATATCAAGTGATTCAATGGCCTTGGTACGAGGGTTAATTGCAGCAGGTAACAAAAACTGAGTAAATACATCAAGCCGGTCATGGGAAACCGGAAAGGTCAGCAACGTTTCATTTAGTAATTGCTCGGCACTGATAGAGTATTTGTCTGATAGATCATGTGAGTTAGCGACTAAGAGTACTAATTCATAATCAAATAATGGCTCATAAATAATACCTTGTTTTTTCACTATATCGGGAGTTACCAGCAAATCAACATGATGATTGAGTAATCCTTCTAAACCTGAAAATTGGAATTTATTAACAATATCAACATCCATTTCAGGTAATGCCACCAAAAAACCAGCTAAAATCCCTTTTAACCATTCGTAACAAGGATGGCACTCAACCCCTAGACGCAATATACCTTGTCGCCCCTCACCATAAGCTTGCAATGTCTTTTCAGTCTGTTCCAACACAGGTAAAATATGGCGGGCAGATTGAAGTAATACTTCTCCAGCCGGTGTTAAACGTAGTTGTCGCCCTTCACGCTGCCATAAAGAAACACCTAGCTTCTTTTCTAAATAACGCATTTGATGTGACAATGCAGGCTGAGTTAAAAATAAAGCATTAGCTGCCGCCGTCAAAGTACCATTATCAGCCAATGCTCGAATAATTTTCAAATGTGTTCGCTCAATCATGAATATATCTAATAGATTCCGTAAAAACTATCATTATTACTCATAGTCATGCTTCTCTACAATAGTATTCTTTTACAGAACAGCTAAAGGTAGCATCATGGTACGCACTCATAATCTCGGTTTCCCTAGAATAGGAAAAAACCGCGAACTTAAATTTGCATTAGAATCATATTGGCGTGGTGAAACATCACAACAAATATTACACAAAACAGGGCAAGACTTACGTAAAACACACTGGAAAATACAAAGTCAGTGCGACTTTTTACCCGTTGGTGACTTCTCTTTTTATGATCATGTCCTCGACACCAGTGCTCTACTCGGTAACTTACCTGCTCGCGCTGATCTTAATGCAACAGATTTAGATCGCTATTTTCAGGTTGCACGCGGTCAATCACAAACAGAAAGTCAGTGCCAACATATTGCAGCAGGCGAGATGACTAAATGGTTTGATACTAACTATCACTATATTGTCCCAGAGTTTACAGCTCAAACACGTTTTAACTTATTCGCAGACAATCTACTCGAACAAATAAAAGAAGCACAACAAATACAACCACACATTAAGCCTGTTATTCTTGGTCCTGTTAGTTATTTATGGTTAGGAAAAGCCAAAGACAATAGTGACAAACTGGACCTACTTGATAATTTAGTGGCAACGTATGAACAATTGTTAATTAAACTAGCTCAAGAAGGGATTGAATGGGTACAAATTGATGAACCTATTTTGGTCACTGAACTCGACCAGCAATGGCAACATGCACTAAAACAAGCCTACTTTTCTCTGCATAAATCTCCGGTTAAATTACTATTAACCAGTTATTTTGGTGAATTAAAAGAAAATCTTCATTTAGCCTGCGAACTTCCTGTGGCAGGACTACACCTTGATGCTATTAATGCATTTGATGAAATAACCAAGGTTGTTGATTGGCTCGCACCTCACAAAGTGTTGTCACTCGGCGTTATTAATGGGCGAAACATATGGAAAACAGATCTACTTAAAACCTTAGATTGGTTAGAGCCCTTGTCTTCACGCTTAGATGATCGACTTTGGTTAGCCCCATCTTGTTCACTTCTCCATGTTCCTGTTGATCTCGATAGTGAAACAAAACTAGATGAAGAAATCCAATCATGGCTTGCTTTTTCAGTACAAAAGCTTGATGAATTATCACTCTTATCGACCGCCTTAAATGAGGGCCGTAATGCAGTAGCAGAAGAACTCGTTGCCAATGCCATAGCCATTCAATCACGACAATTCTCTTCTCGAGTCCATAACCCTATTGTAAAAACGCGTGTATCTGAAATAAATAATAGCTGGGCAAATCGCCAAAGTTCATATGAACAACGTGCAGCAGTACAAAAAGAACGTTTTAACTTACCACTATTCCCAACAACAACCATAGGTTCATTCCCACAGACAGCAGAGATTCGTCGAGCACGTAAGCAATTTAATTTGGGACAAATAGACCAGAATACTTATCAAGATTTTATCAAAAATGAAATCAAGCTAACCATTAAACAGCAAGAAGATATTGGTTTAGATATTTTGGTTCATGGCGAAGCAGAACGTAATGACATGGTGGAATACTTTGGCCAACAATTAGATGGTTACGCCTTCAGTCAATTTGCTTGGGTTCAATCTTACGGATCTCGTTGCGTAAAACCTCCCATCATCTATGGCGATATATCACGACCAGGGCCAATGACAATAGAATGGGCAAGCTATGCACAATCTTTAAGTAATAAACCGGTTAAAGGCATGCTTACAGGACCCGTCACCATATTGAACTGGTCGTTTGTACGTGATGATCAGCCACGTTCACAAACTTGTTTACAGTTAGCGTTAGCTATTCGTGATGAAGTACTTGATTTAGAACAAGCTGGCATTAACATCATCCAAATTGATGAAGCCGCATTACGTGAAGGACTTCCTTTACGTCAGTCTCAATGGGAAACCTACCTTGATTGGGCTGTATTTAGTTATAAAGTGAGTGCTAATGGTGTACGAGATGAAACTCAAATCCATACGCATATGTGTTATTCCGAGTTTAACGATATTATCCAAGCCATTGCTGATATGGATGCTGATGTCATTACTATTGAAACTTCTCGATCAGATATGGAATTGCTAGATGTATTCAATGAATTCAATTATCCAAATGAAATAGGACCCGGTGTTTATGACATCCACTCACCCAATATTCCAACAGTAGAACAGATCGTCTTACTAATGAAAAAAGCTTCTGAACGCATTCCAGCGGAAAGGCTTTGGGTTAATCCTGACTGTGGTTTAAAAACACGAGGATGGAAAGAGGTCAAGCCTGCATTAACCGCTATGGTGACAGCAAGTCGTATTTTAAGAAATAGTTTGCCACACGGTTAGCTCTGGTTAACATGCTGTGATTATGATGATTTAATCACAGCATGTTTTTCAATAAAAACTACCAAACAACACGATTTCTACACTCTCATACTGTTGACACAATTTTTAAAGTGTCTAAAAATACCTGTGCATATTATTCTTCGAGACCTATAGTGAACCGGACCAACAATCATCATAATTGGCTTTACCTGCTAACAGCATTAGTACTGTTGATGCAGTCGTTCGCCATTTGGCATGATTCTTCACATCCATTTCATATTGACCCTGATCAATGCCAACGCTTTGAAAGTGTTAGTCATTCACCAACAATTGAACCTGTAAACACATTACTTACAACGGTCATATCTCAACGTTTTATCATTAAACTGATTGCGGTCATCTCGCCCACTTCAGTACCGTTACACAATCAACATGCTATTCGCGTCCCTCCCTATTTTTCATAGCTTATAAACTTTAAATTTATCAGTAGAATAAATCTATCTTTTGATTGGGTTTATCTACGAGCATGCTATGAGAAAACACAATGAAATATTTAACCACGACACGACTATCATTAGTAGCACTTATACCTGTATCACCAACCTTCGCAGCCACTGAGCTGACAGATCTAAAATCGGAAATAGCTCAACGGTAATCCCCCCGAAAAATAATTGAAGTCAAAAGTGGAATTTTCTCTTATGCTTACCAGCAGGAGAACATTCATGAAAAAAGCACATTTTAGCGATAGCCAAATATTAGCTATTTTAAAACAAGCCGAAAACGGCGTACCGATCCCAGAGCTATGCCGTGAACACGGCATGAGCACTTCAAGTTTTTATAAATGGCGTTCAAAATATGGCGGCATGGATGCATCATTGATGGCGCGAATGAAAGAACTTGAAGAAGAAAATCGCCGTTTAAAGAAGATGTATGCTGAAGAACGATTAAAAGCTGAAATCATTCAGGAGGCGATGGCAAAAAAGTGGTAAAAGCTTCTGAGCGTAAAGTGATGGCTAAAGAAGTAATAGTCAATCGAGCTGTCAGTATAAGTCTTATCTGTCGTATTTTTTCGATTAGTGAAACCTGTTATAGATATCAGCCGAAGTTAAATTCTGACAATGAAAAAATAGCAGACTTACTACTGGGCTTAACTCAAAATCAACGTAATTGGGGATTTGGTTTGTGCTTTTTATATTTACGCAATGTTAAAGGTTACCCTTGGAATCATAAACGTGTTTACCGTATCTATAGAGAGTTAGAATTGAATTTACGGATAAAGCCTAACAAACGACTTAAACGAGCAGTACCAGAGCCGTTAGCGGTTCCTGACGATATTAACGAATGCTGGTCGATGGACTTTATGCACGATCAGTTATCAGATGGCCGTAGCTGCCGATTATTTAATGTCATTGATGATTTTAACCGTGAAGGACTAACGATTGATGCCGATATTTCATTACCCGCAGAGCGGGTCATTCGCTCATTAGAGCAAATTATTGAATGGCGAGGCAAGCCGAAAAGGTTACGGTGTGATAATGGCCCCGAATATATAAGCCATAAATTGGCGAAATGGGCTGAAAGTAACAATATTGAACTATCCTTCATACAGCCTGGAAATCCACAACAGAATGCCTATATTGAGCGGTTTAACAGAACGGTGAGGTATGACTGGCTGAGCCAGTATATTTATCGAGATATTGAAGAATTACAAATCAGAGCAACACAATGGTTATGGACTTACAATAACGAACGACCTAATATGGGAATTGGTGGTATCACCCCAATTCAGAAATTAAAACTAACACAGAGAAAAATGTCTACTTCTGATCTCCATTAATAATGGGGGGATTACCGCCCAAGCCTTATAGCTAAAGCAAGACAGGCTGATCTCCTTGTCTGTACAGGGGCAGAATTGGAAAGCGGTTGGCTACCTTTATTGCAGCGTAAATCTGGAAACGCATCCATTCAAACAGGTATGAATGGGTATTTTATCGCTTCAAACCATGTCGTATTATCAGCAATCCCTACTCACTTAGATCGTAGCTTAGGTGATGTGCATGCTAACGGTAATCCTCATATCCAAACAAGTCCAATCAATATACTGCTTGTTGCAGAAGCATTAAAACATCGCCTACAACAACTAGACGTTGCTAACTCAGACTTTTATGAACAACGCTGGCAAGATTTTAGTCAACGCTGGAAAACAGCTATAGAGCAATGGCAACATCAAGCATTACCATTGACCTTGTCGAAGGATGGTTCGACAGGCTCACCATGAACGATAAAAAGCTGCATCTTCATTGACCATGGGTATAGATACTCATTTACACTGCGGTTTTTTATTTATCATTCAACATATTTATAGCGAGAATCCTTTGAAAAAAGGTGACCTCGCTTAAACCTCAATAGCCTACTATTGGGGTGTTGCATACCAAAATAGGTGATTCGATAAACGTGTTATTAAGGAAAATTAAAGAGGCCTCTATAACGTTTTAATGTGATTCATCATAACTGAAAGCCTAAAATCCCTTAATATTAACCTCAGATCTCCTTATCTGAAATATCTTGAAGCCTAGCAACCACATCAGGTGTAGCGCGGAATCGAAAAAAGGCACCTGCAGCATCAGCCCGCTCTTCAAGTACTTCGCAAGAAGCAAAAATCTCGCCACGCAGTCCTTGTGCTGACCAAGGTAAAAAAATCTCGGATTCAACCAGTTGCTGTTGGAAAAAATGCACAATCGCTTGATGTAATTCTGCTACATCGTCCTTACGGCGTGCGCTAAGTACAATACAGCCCGGATACTTTGCTTGCAGCTCTGCGGTACGCTCTGCTTGTGCGACCTCGCCTTCCAGATAGTCAATTTTATTGAACACCCGAATGATCGGCACATCATCGGCACCAATCTCAGCCAATACTTTATCGGTCACTTCAAGTTGCATCTCAAACCCGAGATCACCAGCATCAATCACGTGCAGTAATAGCGAGGCACTAAGGGCTTCGTCCAATGTTGATTTGAACGAGGCAACTAAGCCATGCGGTAAGTTTTTGATAAAACCAACCGTGTCACTCACCAACACTTTAGGCACACTTTCTGGATAGAGGCTGCGTACCTTGGTATCTAACGTGGCAAATAATTTATTAGCTACTAACACTTCTTTACCCGTAAGGGCTCGCATCAAGGTGGACTTGCCCGCGTTGGTATAACCAACTAGTGCCACTTGCGTTAGACCCGATTGTCTCTGACGTAGCGCTCGTTGGACCTCTCGCCCCGCTTCCATTGCATCAATTTCTTTTTGTAACTCAGCAATACGATCGCGAACCTTGCGGCTGTCCATTTGGGCACGAGACTGTCCGGTGCCTCGTCCACCGGTGCCACTGCGTTGTTTTCCAGCAGGTCCGGCTCGCTTGGCCGCCTCTCGCAATCGCGGCGCCATATAGGTTAATCGAGCAATTTCAACTTGTACTCGCGCTGCGTGTGAGCTGGCATTGCGATGAAAAATTTCAAGGATAACGACTGTACGATCCATGACTTCGCAACCGACTTCATTTTCTAAGTTAAGCGCTTGGGATGGCGAGATTTCATGATCAACCAGAATAAACTCAATTTGCTCACTAGTAGTTTGAGGGTTAACTTCCGACACTGTTTCAGTACCAGAGTTTTGAGCATCGATGAATTGTCGTATTTCATCCCGTTTACCAACACCCATATACGCCGTAGAGTCGAAAGACGAACGCTTTTGAGTAAACTGTCCGACTACTTCCAGACCTAAGGTTTTTGCCAAGTCACCTAACTCGGCCAACGACGACTCAAATTCGACATCGCTGACAGTGTCCAATTGCACGGCGACGATCAATGCGAGGGGAAGGCTTTGTTTTTCTGGACTAGACATAGGGTGCTTTCTCATGGAATGTAGGGGGTGGACGCTTGAAAAATTTAAGTGACAGTATAGAAGAAAAATTCGGGAGTGTTCTCTGATGTTGAAAAATCACTGACTGACCGTTGTGGATCGGATGCAGCCGTTTGAAATACTGACGCTTAGTGCCTTCGTTTATCGCCTAAAGCAACGAACACGCGTTAACGTGTCCGACTGCCTTTTCTTGCTGTGTGTTGCAGCCTAAATAGGAGTAACTTTATTTGCACAAGGACCTTTTTGACCCTCGCCAACTTCAAATTCAACGGCCTGGCCATCATTCAATGTTGCGTATCCACCGTCCGCTTGAATTTCTGAATGATGAACAAACAAATCTTTACTGCCATCTTCAGGTGTAATGAAACCGAAACCTTTATCGGCGTTGAACCATTTAACTGTACCTTTACTCATAACGTTCTCTTTATTTTATGGTGAATGATTGTATTCTGCTTTTGCTATCACCATTACAAAAACAAACTTTTAATCTAGCTGTGTATTTAACGCCTAATTAGTGCGCTGTTTACTTATTTTTTACTAGACTGCTTTTCTTTTTTCTCTTTTCGTTTTTCTTTCAACGTTTTCTCAGCTTTCTTTTTTACTACTTTTTTTGCATTTTTTCCCTTAGCCGTAAGTCCCTCTCCTATACTTTTAGTTACTTGAGTTTAAACGTCTATTAAGCAAACGGCATTTTTTGAAACATGTTGAACTACTTAACTGTACCTTTACTCATATTATCTTCTCTAATGTTTCGATGAAAGATTTTGTCTTCCCGACTCCAATTTATCGGTTAGGTGTTGAAATTGCGATATTCTCAGATTTTTGTATCAGGTATCACTATCAATAGATGCATCCTGCTCTCTCATTAATGGAGACTGTACGGCATGAGTTTCCTCGGAATTTTGGTCCATTTTTTTTAGACGTTTTTCTTCCTTTTTCTTCTTTTTCGCAAGCTCTTTTTGCCGCTTTTCAAATGTGTAATTAGGCTTTGCCATTAAAATTCTCTTACTTTAATTTAAATATGATAGTTTTAGAGTAAAACACATAACAGTGTGTTTTATGAGATCAATGGCCCCATGGTAATTATTAAATAGGTAACCCTCTAATACTGAGTTCGTTTCATCACCGTATACTTAAGTAGCTTATTATACAACCAATTTTTCATTGTGAATTTTAAGCCATCAATGATGAGACGCTTTTCCTTTATTTATTCAATCAATCGACTGACTTTCTATGGGTCGACAGCTGCCGTTTGATTCGAACCGGTTGAACTCACAGCCAGAAGTGTTATTGGTTTGAGAATCTCAAAGCCATAGTCACTTGTTAGGGTTTTATTTGGTATTCGTGAATCAATAGAGTTGATTATTTCATAGCCGTGAACTCGGTCACTCCCCGATAGACTCTATCCTGCATGTTGAATTGACTTCTTGCGTATAGAAGTTAACTTAATAGCCATCATCTATAAAGACACGCCAACTCTGTAGTGCAACGTAAAAATCCTCTAAGCCACTGAAAGCCTCCGATTCACCATCATAGAGAGATAGTGCATCTTCAAGTTCAAATTCTTCACCACTTTCAAGTTCATTAGCAAAAACCCTAACTTCCTCACCATCGAGTTCAATTGATAGCGCTTTACCTACCATTCGCCAGTCTTTCAGCTGATTGAACTGCAATTTAGTGATAATTTGACAGAGTTCTTCATATTTTGCTGAACATTCCCCAAGTTCCTCAACAAACCAAAACCCTAATACTTCTTGGCCTACACCAAAATCAGCAAGTAAGGTACCGGTTAAGGTATTACGTTGAAATTCATATTCCATAAGTCATCATGCCTTAAAATATACCTAATCAAATTTCAACTCAATGCACTAAAAGGTAGGTAATAGGAAGAGAGACATTTGGTAAAGCTCGGTTAATCGTAATTTATCTTCCTGACTGCACGTCAGTTATGTCAGAAAGTTTTAGTTAGGATTAAAATATCATCCATGTCGCGGTTGTAAAACAGACCATGCATCCTCCTCAACATGGTTTAAGATGTGGAAATTTGTCAGCTTGAGGCAAAAGCAGTCTAAATTCTAGCCTAGAAGCTGAATCGACAAGTAATGATAAATATCTGCAACCGCTTGTTATGCACTCAAGAGTAAGCTCATATCATTCGGGGCGGTTTGCCTCATTCTTAAGCTTTTTGGCGTTACTTCTATCCGTTTTTTCCACACGCTTTTTCTTCTTACGCTCATTTTTCTCAGTTACGATCTTGATTGCCTCAACTTTCGTTAAACTAGGATGTTTAGCGAGTAACTCTTCGATCTTGCCATCAATTTTAGTCATTGGTTAACCTCATAATTTGTAAATTCAGATATTACATATATTTGTCTGCTACCGGAATGGAGAGGCATATAACGTATTTTTAACCAGCCACACTTTTGTGGTTGGAATGACCTTGAGAAAGTTACGTAGGCCTTTTTATATTTTCATATCAATTATATCAAATTCGTCATTGTAAGTTAGAACATAAGCTAAGTATTTTTAATCTTTTATATAATGTTCTGAGCTTGTCGAAGGATGGTTCGACAGGCTCACCATGAACGATAAAAAGCTGCATCTTCATCTACCATGGCTATATTCAATGATTATTTTGTTCACTCACCCAAGCCAATCACTCTATAACGGATCTTAATTCATTGAGAGCTAATCAACGTTCCACGTTATATCAAGTTCACTTAAAGCATTTAGGTATTCATCTCGCGAAATAAAACCCACGCATGGGTAAGCTCCACGCTCTACAACAGTACCCGCCGCAAGTTTCTTTGCCATCAATATAGCTGGCATGCATGGGATGTAAGGGCCATCCCCTGAGCTTGCAGTAAGTTCAAACGTAATGGATTTCTCTTCTCCATTTTTTCCTTTACCAGATAAGACTATATGAAATGCGCTAGTTGCTGATCCAAGCCAATCAAATAGAAAAGAGATCCGTAACAGTAACGTTGCGGCTTTCTCTAACTGTCGAATTAACCTTAAACGAACTAACCATGACAAGCCCCAGAGCGTGCAATGGATAAAGGAAACCTCCAAGCCAGCATAAAAACGAATAGTTTTTAATTCTGGATAACGTTGAGGAAATAAAGCTAAATCTGGTACATCACAGTTAGCTAACAACCTCCAACCCAAATCCTTATATTTACGTACTCTAAGTCCTTGCCAGCCATAAATCGTAGTTTGACGTCCATCAATCAAGGTTTTAAACGGCTTCCCTGTATAGCTCAAAATAGCTGCTGTAGTGGCTAATCCTCGTGCTGTTTTTTGTGCCGTAGTAATTCCATAATCAAGGCTCTCTATTTCTTGAAACTCATCCTTGTAATAATCCACCAAAGCAGAGGTTAAGCAAGGGACAGAACTTGCTCCACTTATGACTAAAACATCTTGTTTTCTTGCTGCATCATTAAGTCTAGTAATACCATCAACAAAATGACGTCCATCAGCTAAGTCAATATAGTGAACGCCTTGCTCAATACAAGTCTGAGCAACCCCATACCCTTGTGCCTGAAATGGGCCAGAAGTATGAATTACAATATTAGGTTTTATCGTTTTTAGTGCTCCAGTAATGTCATCATTAATATCAAGCACAATTGCTTCTGCTGTATTTGCAGCATCAAGCTCCAAAATAAGCTGTTTCGCCTTCTCTGCCGATCGTCCAGCAACGATTACTTGGATATTATCTTCCTTGGCTAAAGTCTTCGTAATAAAACTGCCAAAATTTCCATAGCCACCTATGATAAGAACCCGCTGTGTCATTTGATGTCCTTAATTACAAATCGGCCCTTATACTCATAAATCTTTCCCCACCATGGATGGGTGATTTCAACCTGCATGTCGAAGGAATTTTCATCAACAGCCATCTCTTTAGCATTACCTTCGCCCATAAAAAGGGTTAAGGGTAAGGGGATGAAATATCCAAACAACCTGAAAACATAACCCTTGTGTTTAAGTTTTACATAGCCATCTTCCCAGTGATAGCTCATTCGCCATCCCAAACCGAAGCGCATAATCTCAACCATTTCATTATCTGATGTTTGAATCATTCGAGATTGAAAACGATAGGGCTTACGGTTTTTAAAATAAAAAATACGGTTGAAGCGAAACTCTTTTGTATCCCTATTACTTTCAAAACTAACAGTGACAGGTACATTTTTTTCATTGTGTGGCGGAACACCACCCATAAGCCAGAACAACGGTGCAAAGAGCTTAATTGGCCCAGCACACATAACATCCAATGTGCCTTCAACCGTATTAATATCTGTAGTATAGGGTCGATTCATATAATGCTGTTGCATCACAGGTGGTAAGTCACTCCATGAGTCACCAAAAACACCTTTAAATATTGGCTCCGACTTAAGATTCATATTCTTCTATTGTCCTTAGGGTTAATGCCGCTGATTAAGGCATTGTTGAAGTATTCATACGGGTTTAATTACCATCAAAAAGAATACTACCACCAAACCTATAAAGGCAGGCCAACCAAGAATGAACCAGATTCTAAATAGCCTGTGGTATCGATCGGGTAGCTCCATCTTTTCTTCAACACTACGAATTAACATATTTTTAAGTTGTATCTGTATCCAAACTACCGGTAACCAACATAATCCCGCAATTGCGTATATTAAATAGGTCGATACCAACCATAAATCCAGCCAGTCATAGCCGCTTTGCCAGACCAGCCATGCTCCGGTAACAAGCTGTGCAATGACTGCAGGAAAAGTGAAGATGTAATCAGCAATCACTGTGCCACGTGCCGCGTATAACTTTTCATGGAGATCGTTAGTGAAATGAGATCTAAACATAAAGAATGCGATGCCAACCCCTGTTCCAAATAATATTGTGGAACTGATGATATGCAGAGTCTTAATGATGAAGTAGGTTTCCATTACCACTACCTTGTATGTTTTTTAATAAAAAAATATTTTGCACTACAAAACATAGTATTTGTCCACTTCCTTGTATTAGAAATCTATACTCTCAACTTTTCACTAATTAATCAATGTCAGCTCTGGGCCGAAAGAGGTTAGCTCACTTCTAACTTACTATAAAGCCTGGGCAACTACACATTAAGAGGTTAGTTACTGCATAAAGATACTCAACGTAATGAAGAACCCTGCTAAAAAACAAGTAAACTACTCTGCATTGAAACTGCATAATGAGCTAACAGGCCAACAATGATTATTTTACTAATCCAAGCAAATCCATCCCTTGGTAGTTCCTCTTAGTTTATGGAATTACTTTCTGAATTGTGTCTATGGGGGCTCGGCATATCAGCCTTTCTCTCTGCCACAATCTTGCCCCTTAGTTCTGAGCTGGTGTTATCGGCTTTATTGCTTGCAGGTGAAAACCCACTCGCTGTAATCATCATCGCTACATTCGCTAATGTATTAGGTTCAATCGTCAATTACCTGATTGGTCGTTGGGGTGCAGATGGCATATTACACCGCTGGTTTAAGCTTACACAACCACAAACTGATAAGGCTGAACAACAATTCAATCGTTATGGCAAGTGGTCTCTGTTAATAGTCCGCCCTATTAGCGTCAAGATTCATATAATGAAAAAGCATGCTGAATTAGACTATTCTCTACCCTAAAAAGATACTCTAAAACTTAATTTATCAACTCAAAATTAAGAAGGGATTAATTCTTTTAATTTAATCACTTCATTTACAAATAACGTTTCATCATTATAGACTTGAGAAAGTACACAAATACCTTGACCACGAATCAACAGTTCCAAGGCATTATTTTTCGCCTGATCATCTGAAAGCCCTAAAGCTAAAAATTGCGTTGTAAGCCAAAGTCTAATTAAGTCAAATATCTGCTGACTTAATTCACGCGTCTGATCCTCACTTTTACCTAGTTCATAGGCAAGCGATCCATTTCTACAACCATATCGAGTTAATTCAGACTTTCCTTTTAACAGACTGTCGACAAATCCTTCAATGCGGGCGCTTGCATCTTGATATTTATTATCTAAACCAGCGAGGTAAGATTTTGTACTGTCAATTCTTTGCTCAATAACACCGATCAAAATATCTTCTTTGGCCCGAAAGTGATAAGTAATATTACCTTTACTCAACCCAGTCTCTTGGACAATGTCACTAAAGGCCGTTTGATGAAACCCTTTCTGATAAAACAGTTTGCTAGATGCTTGAAGGATCTTATGTCTTGTTTGCTCGCCTTGTTTCATAAAGTTAACCAATAGGATTTGATGTTTATTATAGCAAGCTACTCTGATTACCTCACTAAATATTCAGAGTTAACAATAAACACCTGCACATTATAGTACGACCGTACTATACTAGCACGGTCGTACTATCTTAATTCATTATCTTTAAAGGATCTACTATGAACAAAATAAAATCACTTTTTATTGGAATGTTTCCAATGATCGCTATGGGCATAATCGCTTATAGTTGGTGAATTCAACTCCCAAGTGCAACACCTAAGTTAAAAAAGCAGACATCGTAAGAACCTGATAGATTTAAATTACCACAATTTAATCACTTAGGAACCCACGATGTCTTACACCCATTTAACCGCAGATGAGCGATTTAAGATAGCCCATATGCACATGGCTAAATTTTCAATGCGCCTAATGGCTGAACGAATTAATCGTTCGCCGAGTACAATTAATCGAGAAGTCAGGAGAAACAAAGGAAACCATAGTCATTATTGGCATGATTGGGCGCAGCAATACGCCGATGAACGTAAATCTCAGCCTACCTGTGAGAAAAGAAAATCACACCTTCCATTATATGATTTAGTCATTAACAATATTAAAGCAGGCTTGTCACCTGAAATTATTTCTGGTCGACTAAAGCGAGAGTATAGAAGCACTAAAATGCAGATCAGCCACGAAACAATTTACCGATGGGTTGTTGCTGATTCCTTGCAAGGTGGTGTGCTTTATCTATCATTGATTAGACACCATAAACGCCGCCGAAAACAACGTCGCAGCGTAAGACGGAGATTATTTGAAGGTCGTATATCTATTCATAAAAGACCTAAAGTTGTGGCTGACAAGGTTCGTTTTGGTGATTGGGAAAGTGACTCAATGGAAGGTGGGAAATCCAAAGGAGGATTAGCCACGCACGTTGAGCGAAAGAGTCGATATTTAGTTGCAGGGAAATTAGATAACAAACTATCAGATACATTCATGACTGTAAGTTCCTCTTTATTTGAGGCTATAAATCCTGCTTTAATCAAAACATTTACGGTTGATAATGGCAGTGAATTTGCTCGATTTAAAACGCTGGAAAAGGCGACTAAAAGCAAAGTCTATTTTGCCGATCCACATTCACCATGGCAGCGAGGTCTTAATGAAAATACCAATGGTTTATTAAGGCGTTTTTTTCCAAAAGGGTGTAACTTTCATCAGATTGGTGATGATATAATTGTTCAAGCTGTTGAGAAATTAAATCATCGGCCACGAAAATGTTTAAACTTCAGAACACCTTACGAAGTGTTGTTTAAAACTAAAACTGTTGCACTTGGAACGTGAATTCACCGTTTCTACCAAATCATGTCGTCAGGATTAAGTTTAATATGGTTGGGTGCAATTATGACAACACTACCTATCATGTTATTTATAAGCCGCGTAATGATGTTTAAAAACATGGCAAGAACGACTAATCATTTCCCATTAATAACAACACTTGCTATTGCTGGACTTGGTGCAGCATCATACGAATTCACTCTTACCGGCTATATAAATCAGTTAGGAATGGTACTAACTGGGATTGGCTTTATCACATTTATTCTTTATAACTATTGGTATTCATTATTAGGACGAAAAACAAATATAAATCTACAACTAAGTCATAAATTACCTGTTTTTACAGCAACTAATATTCATGGTAAATCAGTTTCTTCATCATCTTTTTTGGGGAACCCTGCAATATTTATTTTCTTCAGGGGTAACTGGTGTCCTTTGTGTATGGCTCAAATAAAAGAGCTTGTAGCCAAATATCGTGAGTTAGCGGCTTTAAATGTAAAAATTGTCCTGATCTCACCTCAACCTGAAAAACACACACAAGTGCTCGCTAATAAATTTAAAGTGCCATTTACTTTCTTAACAGATATTGACAATAAAGCCGCCCAGATTTTAGGGATAGAAATGAAAAATGGTCTACCTGCGGGAATGGAGATGTTTGGATATGACAAAGATACGGTTTACCCCACTGTTTTGATTGTAGATGCTGATGGAAAAATAATTTATAGCGATGCAACCAATAACTATCGTATACGCCCTGAGCCTGAAGACTTTATTAGCGTACTCAATACGCATGCACACACCTCATAATATCTTATGTAACGGGAGGAGGATGTAACACTCCTCCTTATTTAACCTTTCAATTGGGTGCAGATAATGAATAACAAATATGACATTGCAATTATCGGTTCAGGTATTGCAGGCTCTTGTTTAGCAACTATTCTGGCTAAACAGGGTAAAAAAGTCATTGTTTTTGAGGCTAAAAACCACCCACGCTTTGCCGTGGGTGAATCAATGATTTTAGAATCATCAGAAACATTACGAGCTATGGCTCAGTTTTACGATATACCAGAACTTGCCTATTACAGCTCAGAAAACTACTTACCTGTAATAGGTTATTCACATGGTGTGAAGCGACATTTTAGTTTTTTACATCATTCTGAGGGCAAGAAACAAAATAAGGATAAAGCTTTCCAAGCAGTAATTCCTGATGAACCGCATGGTCATGAATTACATTTATTCCGTCAAGACTCTGATCAATTTATGGCTGCGACAGCAATTTCTTATGGTGCGAAAATCCTGCAAGATACCGCTGTTCATGACATCACTATAACAACAGATGCTGTTGTTATTAAAACGTCCAATAATTATTTTATTGCAGATTATATCGTCGATGCCGGTGGCTTCAAATCCATTTTGGCAGATAAATTTAACCTTCGACATTATGATTTAAAAACACATTCAAGAACATTATTTACACATATGATCAATGTGCCAGATTTTCATGACATTGCGTCAAGTAAAAATGAATATGGTTTTCCGTTCAGTGTAGCAGAAGGTACATTGCACCATATTTTTGAAGGTGGTTGGTTATGGATCATTCCTTTCAATAATCATGATAAATCAACTAACCCCTTGTGTAGTGTTGGCCTACAGCTCGATCCTAGAATTTATCCTCTAGATGAAAGTATGTCTGCTGAGGAAGAGTTTAAAAACTTTATTACTCGTTTTCCTGATATTGAAAAACAACTGAGTAAAGCTCAATCAGTGCGTAGCTGGGTTAGAACTGGCAGAATTCAATATAGCTCGACACAAGTAGTAGGTAACCGTTTTGCTTTATTGGGTCATGCTGCAGGATTTATTGATCCTCTTTTCTCAAAAGGACTCTATGTATCCTTTAAGAGTGTTTCAAATTTAGCCCACCTGCTATTAACCGATGATGGTACATTTTCTACCGACCGCTTCAAACCCTTTGAACGACAATCTCTAGCTTTTATTCAGGCGCATGATCGCCTCGTCGCCAATTCATATAAATCATTTTCTAACTACAAATTATGGGATGTGTACAAAGTTTTATGGTTACTCGGTGCCTATACTGAATTTGTAAAATTAACGAGCAGTCGTACTAATTCTAAAAATAGGATGCAGTATTTTGATGACATCAAAGGGCTTAGCCTAAACGGTGGTGGTTTTGAAGAATATACCGTATTAGCAGATAATATTGATAGCCTTATTGAGCTCGTAGATATGAACAATGAAAATGAGATTGACGCTGTTGCTGCTCAGATAAAAACATTATTGTTAGGCCTAGATTGGCTACCCAAAGCATTTCGAGACACATTGAATGGCAAGAAGTGTCTACCTAAAAATAAATTACGGTGGAAATTGCTAAATCGTGATTCAGGTTTTATGGGAAAAGGCTTATTCCGTCAACACTTTTTTCGTAGTGTAACAACGATTGATCTACTATCAACCTTTATAAATGAAAAACTAAATTACTCCACTACGTCAATACTGAAAAAGAGTGGACAACTTAAAAAAACATTCGTCAATAAAGTGAGTGCTGAAAACTCCTAACGTCCGTATAATTGTTTCGATGGAGCTATTATCTGAATTAAGTCTATGGGGGCTGGGCTTATCAGCCTTTCTCGCTGCCACAATATTACCTCTCAGTTCTGAACTGGTATTATCAGCTTTATTACTTGCTGGAGAAAACCCACTCGCTGTAATGATCATCGCTACATTCGCTAATGTATTAGGTTCAATCGTCAATTACCTAATTGGTCGTTGGGGTGCTGATGACATATTGCACCGCTGGTTTAAACTAACACAACAACAAACAGATAAAGCTGAACAACAATTCAATCGTTATGGCAAGTGGAGCTTGTTAATAGTCCGCCCTATTAGTGTCAAGTGTAATCTTAACCCAACACGCTTAAATCGATATAGCCTATCAGTCCGTTCAGTGCCAAAAGTAACCAGTAGCCAAACGGACCTAAAATGCTATCTTGAACTTTTTAATCCTTGAATATGTAACGTGTTCTTTTACACAGAGCTACTAGCATTAGCATTAATGGTACTTCAATTAAAACACCGACTACGGTTGCCAATGCAGCACCAGAAGATAAACCAAAGATGATAACTGCCGTCGCTATAGCAACTTCGAAATGATTTGATGCACCAATCAAAGCGGCTGGAGCTGCATCTTTATATGAAAGCTTTAACCATCTTGCAAAGAAAAAATATCCAATTGAGAAAATAAAGAGTGTTTGAATAAATAGAGGAATGGCGATCCATAGAATAGTGAGCGGGTTATCTATAATAACCTCTCCTTTGAATGAAAAGAGTAGAACTAACGTTATAAGCAATGCCGTAATACTGACTGGATTAAGCCATTGCAAGAACTCTTCATTGAACCACGTTAACCCTTTGTATTTTAAGATCCACTTTCTTGAGAAATAACCCGCTACTAATGGCAGTGCCACATAAATTGAGACTGAAAGTAACATTGTCTGCCAAGGTACTGGCATTGAGTTCACATTTAGCAACAAGCTACCTAATGGACCATACAATAACAACATGATTAAGGAGTTAATGGCAACCATCACCAACGTTAAGCCATCATTACCTTTTGCAAGGTAACTCCACATTAAAACCATTGCGGTACATGGAGCAATGCCAAGAAGAATAGTTCCTGCAATATAGCTCCGCCACAACTCAACCTCTTCACCATTTGCCAATATTTCAGTACCTGGCAATAAATCTTTAAATAAATAACCTAAAAAGAAATAAGAAATCCCAAACATCGAGAAAGGTTTAATCCCCCAGTTTATAAATAATGTCAGGAATACCGGTTTAGGCGTCTTGGCTGACTTAATAACTTGAGAAAAATCAATCTTCACCATGATGGGATACATCATGAAAAATAAGCATACAGCTATAGGAATAGAAACCTGATAGATTAAAAAATCATTAAGTGTTGTGGCAAGATCTGGAGCAGATTTACCTAAAATTATCCCCCCTACAATACAAAGTAACACCCACACAGTCAGATAACGTTCGAAGAGTGATAACTTTTTTTCAAGCATATTGTTAGTTTCTTGTATTGATAATGGTGAATAAACACTATAACAATAAATATTTAATAATAATCTAGTATTTTCAGCTTCATTTCAGGTTCAGATCCTATGATGTAATCAAAAGCATTTAGGAGAACGTTATGAATACGCAAACACAAATAAGAATATGGGACTTACCGTTAAGAATTTTCCACTGGTCACTTGTTGCTTGTTTTTTAATTGCCTACATCACAGAAGACGATTTCATGACGGTGCATTCCTATGCAGGTTATACGATTCTAGGTCTACTAACCTTTCGTCTCATTTGGGGATTTATTGGCTCAAAACATGCTCGTTTTTCAGATTTCATATGCTCTCCGAGCATGACGCTAGCCTATCTCAAAGATGTATTATCCTGTCAGGCTAAACGTTATTTAGGCCACAACCCTGCTGGTGGGGCCATGGTTCTTGCTCTATTAATTAGTTTATTAATAACAACGATCACAGGTTTAGCAGCCTTTGCTACCGAAGAAGGATTAGGTCCACTCGTGAGCCTAATGGATATGACGCCAAATTACATATTTGATGCGGCAGAAGATCTACATGAGTTCTTTGCTAATTTCACTTTAGTGCTCATCATTTTCCACATTGTTGGGGTTGCTGTAACCAGTTTGTCTCATAAAGAAAATCTTATTCGGGCAATGATTACTGGTTACAAAAATCAGGAATAATAAATCTATAAAAGGATAGTAATCATGAAAAAGTGTACGTTATTTTTAAGCGGTTTATTACTAATAAACCTAACCCCAGCATTGGCTACGGAGCAATTGGAATCTACGATTCAACATTATCAACAACAAGGTGATTTGTCGTTTAGTGTTGAAGCAGGGAAAGCACTATGGGAACAGGAAATTTCACATAAGAAAAGCCCTACAAGTCGAAGTTGTGCTAGTTGTCACGGGAGTGATTTAACACTATCAGGTAAACATATTAAAACCAGTAAAGTCATAAAACCAATGGCACCATCAGTCAACCCTGAGCGTTTTAACAAACAAAAGAAAATTGAAAAATGGTTCTATAGAAACTGTAAGTGGACATGGGGCCGAGAATGCAGCGCTCAAGAAAAAGGCGATATGTTGCGTTATTTAAGTCAGCAATAAACAGGAGTTTGTTATGAAAAAAAGTATTCTTATTAGTTCAATTATCATTGCTTCAATGGCAACATCATTAGTTTATTGTAGCGGCAGTGTCGGTTCAGGTGAGTCCTCAACAGGGTTTAAATTACGTCAACCTGGTGTTGCTCCTGTCACGAATCAGCTCTATAAAGATGAATGTGCAAGTTGTCACTTTGCTTATCAACCCGGTCTACTACCCTCTCGGTCATGGAAGAAAATTATGATGGGATTAGAGGATCACTTTGGGGATAATGCTGAACTGTTGCCTGAAGATTATACTGTTATCATTAATTACCTTACTGAGAACGCCGCTGAGTTTAGTGACCATAAACGTTCCCGTCGAATAAATAATTCGATCGCAAAAGAGGATGCACCATTACGAATTACGGAGACACCCTATTTTAAACGGAAACACAGAGAATTATCATTGTCTCGAATAACAAATAATCCGGAAATAGGGAGCATTAGTAATTGTGTTGCCTGTCATACACACGCAGAAAAAGGATCTTTTAGTGAAAGTGAAATCAACATTCCAGGATCAACTGGACGATGGGAGTAAGATATGAAACCTATTTATTATATTGGCGCTTTAATTTTTGCATTGGTATCAATGTCTGCTATCTCAGATGATAATGACAGCAGAAAGGTTAGAAAATTAGTTCAGGAGAATGAAATTGTATCTTTAGAAAGTTTAATGCCTGCTATTCGTAGCCACGGTGATTGGAAGATCTTAGAGATCGAACTTGAAGAGGAAGATAACAAACTCATATACGAAGTTGAACTACTCGATAAAGAAGGCCGAGTATATGAAATACGATATGATGCTAGAACAGGGCAAGAACTAGATATAAGTGATGACTGATTCTCAGGAGAAAATATGAGATTGCTACTGGTAGAAGATGATCCTCGTCTTGGCCCACGGCTTAAACAAGAGCTTAAACAGGCGGGATTTGCTGTCGATTTAGTCAATAATAGTATTGATGCTGAATTTCAAGGTTTTGAAGAACCGTATGACTTAGTAATTCTTGATCTAGGATTACCCCATCGCTCAGGTATAGAAGTATTACAAAACTGGCGAAAACACGATGTAAAATTACTGGTCATTATTCTAACCGCCAGAGATAGTTGGTCTGACCGAGTTGAGGGATTAAAAGCGGGAGCCGATGATTATCTTGGCAAGCCTTTTCATACTGAAGAATTACTGGCCAGAATTGATGCCCTATTACGACGTAGCCAAGATCGCATTGAACAAACAATCAATGTGGCAGGATTAATATTAGACGAGGAGCGACAACACGTAACTACCTCTTTGGGGATAACGAGTCAACTTTCAGGGGTGGAGTTCCGTTTATTGCGTTATTTTATGATTCGATCAGGAACAATCTTATCTCAATCGCAATTAGCAGAACATATTTATGAAGGTGATTTAGAACATGAAAGCAATGTGGTTGAAGTCCATATCAGTCGTCTACGACAAAAAATAGGCAAGGATTATATTAAAACACGGCGTGGACAAGGTTATATTTTCAGTGGGTCATCAACATGAGGTCATTAGAGCATCGCTTACAAGCAGGCTTAGCCATTAGCCTGATTATTTTGATGGTCTTTCTAGGCTGGGCACAAATATCGGTCATTAAAGAGCTGACTGAAACCTTCATTAATTCTCGTTTAGAACATGATAGTCAAAGCTTACTTGCATCCTTAAAGCGTGATGCTGACGGCAAGCTTAGTACTATTGAAACACGATTAGCAACCGTCTATAGTCAGCCGTTTTCAGGGCATTATTATCAAATAATTTTTTCTGATAATAGTGACGTAGTTAGATCACGTTCGCTGTGGGATAGTACTTTTGAATTTCCTATACCTCAATTGGGTCAGGTTAAAACAGTTCAACGAATAGGACCTGACTCACAATCATTATTAGTTCACATTGCAAGCTACCAAAAGCAAAAACAGATGGTTACAATTGCTGTTGCAGAAGACATTACACCACTACAACAGGATTTAAAATTCTACAGTTTACTTTTTTCTAGCCTTGCATTGGTAGTACTTATTTTACTGTTATTAATTCAACGCATTATCGTAAAAATCTCTTTTCGGCCATTAAAACGCGTTCAGCAAGAGGTTTTAGACCTTTCAGAAGGTCAACAAGGTCGCTTAACTGAAGATGTACCCGATGAAATTCGACCATTGGTCCAAGCTGTCAATAATTTACTTTCCACTATGACCGTTCGACTTGAGCGTTCTCGAAATGCATTAGGTAATTTAGCTCATACCCTTAAAGGGCCATTGAACCTGCTCACTCAACTATCAGATGATGACAGAATTAAAAAATATACTCCTATTCATGATGAGCTCCAAGAACATACACAGCGTATGCAACAAATTATTAACCATGAACTAAAACGTGCTCGCATTGCTGGTGCTGGTAGCCCTGGACAACTCTTTATCCCATCAAAAGAATTACCCAACTTAATTAAAGTATTACAACAAATGTATGGTGATAAATCACTGACATTTAATTGTGACATCATGCCAGGAGCTATCAATGACACGGACAGAGATGATCTATTGGAGCTTGTCGGCAATCTTTTAGATAACAGCTGTAAATGGGCAAAAAGTACCATTAACTGCACCATTAGAACAGAACCCAATTTGGAGATTATTATTGAAGATGATGGGGTCGGTTGCTCGCCTGAACAATTAGAACTTATAACTCAGCGTGGAATACGTATCGACGAATCCATATCAGGTCATGGTCTCGGTTTAACTATTGTCAAAGAAATAGCTCAGATTTATCAGCTTAATCTACATTTTGATCGTTCACCAGAGTTGGGCGGATTAAGAGTCCATTTAACACCACATAATTTACTAAAAGGACAATAATAATGAATAGTTATCTAAAATTATTGGGCATCAGTACTTTTCTTATCAGTAGCATCATCCTTTCTGGGTGTGATAACTCACCTGAACCTTCAGCGATATCCTCTAACTATATTGAAGTTACCGACAGTAACGTTACCATTAATGTCCAGCAGGCACTGAATAAGAATGAACAACTCAAAGTTCTTGATATTACGGTCATCACAATGAAAGGTGATGTGCTGCTTACCGGCATCGTAGAAAACCAAGATCAAATAAATCAGATAGGTTCATTGGTTCAAAATGTTGAAGGTGTTCACACGCTACACAATCACCTCACAAGCAGAAAGCCATAATACGCTTAGGTTTATTATTATGAATAAAGACATCAGGAATTTTCTAATTTACATAATGATGGTGTTAGCACTATCTGTTGCATATTTTATTTATGCCTATGCGGTATATGTACCCCTTCCCGAAACAGAAACATTTATCACTGAAATCGGTGAGGAGTTGGGGGAAATTAGTCTCTGGGCGCTGTTATTTATCTATGCCCGCACCTTACTGAAATTAATGATGGGTAAAGGGAAATTAGCTCACAGGCTACTTCCAGATTATTCGCCACCAAAATCATCAATTCTTCAACAATTACTGGGCGTTTTAAATAAAACTCATGTCCATATAGGCGTTGCAACCGTTGCTGTTATTATTTTACATATTACGATGATGGGCACACCCATGGATATTTTGTTTTTCCCAGCGGTTTTAGTGCTCGTCATTTGGCAAGGTTTATTTGGATTATTCATTACTTGGAGATATACACCTAAAGAATTAAAGAAATTCTCTTATCTAGTTCACGCGCAATTTATAACGGGAATAATGATTGGACTATTTGCTTATTTAGGGCATATATTAATTGATACATAAATGATGAAGAGGAGGGAGCCTCTTTTATGATTAGGAGAAAGATAATGCTGTCATTATCAGAATATGAAGCATTGATTGAGCAAGCCCCCATATTAATATGGAGAGCAAACACGGAGAAACTCTGTGATTATTTCAATAGCCGTTGGCTGACCTTTACTGGCCGTACGATGAAACAAGAGTACGGTAATGGTTGGACCGAAGGAGTTCACCCCGATGACTTTGAACAATGCGTGAAAATTTATATTGATAGTTTTGATAAGCATGAAGTATTTGAAATGCATTATCGTCTCAAACGATTTGACGGTGTCTATCGGTGGTTATTTGATAGAGGGGTGCCGTTCTACCAAAAAGATGGTGAGTTTGCTGGCTATATCGGTAGCTGCATTGATGTGACCGAACGTTTCGAAGCAGAGCAAGAGTTGCAGAATTACCGGTCGCATCTTGAAGACCTTGTTGATGAACGTACAGAAGCACTTAAGCTTATGAACAAGAAACTGGAAGAGTTTTCATTCCAAGATGGATTGACAGGTATATCCAACAGGCGAATGCTAGATTTGACGCTGAGTCAGGAGTGGGATCGAGGCGTACGTGAGAAACAACCTCTTTCATTGATTATGCTCGATGTTGACTTTTTTAAACAATATAACGACCAGTATGGACATATACAAGGGGATGAGTGCTTGAAAAGCATAGCGCATGAGTTATCTCAGCTTGCAAAACGTACAGTCGACTTGTGTGCTCGCTATGGAGGTGAAGAATTTGCCTTACTATTTCCAAATACGAATCAAAAAGAAGCGGTCCGTTTAGCAGAAATATGTCGTAAAAACGTTCTTAAATTAAAACTACCTCATGAACATTCAACCATTTGTGATGTTGTCAGTATTAGCGCTGGGGTTAGTACAATGGTGCCAATGACGGGCACTTCAGCATCGACTCTCATTCAATCTGCAGATACAGCACTATATCAAGCTAAGAATAACGGTCGAAATAGGGTTGAAAGCAAATAATCCAACACTTAGTCCTAAAAACATTCCATTTGAATCAGTCATTAGCAGACAAACATTTACCCAACTGAATGTCTGCTTTGGGTTGTGGATTCAACTGGTCAAGGCCACATCTAACCATACCTAAAAGTATCAATTTAAGTCTAGCAACTACACATTAAGTGATGAAGTACTACATAAAGATACTTAAGCTAATAAAGATTCGTGCTAAAAAAACAAGTAAACTACTCTATATTGAAACCTCATAATGAAGCTATCTGGCCAGCACTATCTATACAATGATTATTTTACTAATCCAAGCAAATCCATCACTCAGTAGTTTCTCTTAGTTTATGGAACTACTTTCTGAATTGGGCCTTTGGGGGCTCGGACTATCAGCCTTTCTCGCTGCCACAATCTTGCCCCTCAGTTCTGAGTTGGTGCTATCTGCATTGTTACTAGCGGGTGAAAACCCAGTAACCATTATCATCATCGCTACATTCGCTAATGTATTAGGTTCAATCGTCAATTACCTGATTGGTCGTTGGGGTGCAGATGGCATATTACACCGCTGGTTTAAGCTAACACAGCAACAAACTGATAAGGCCGAACAACACTTTAATCGTTATGGCAAGTGGTCCCTGTTGTTTGCATGGGTTCCTATTATTGGCGATCCACTTACATTTGTTACTGGAATATTAAAAGTTAATTTTGGATTATTTATTCTACTCGTCACAATCGGTAAGTTTGCTCGCTATTGGGTTATAAGCCAAGCAATCTTGGCTAGTCAAAGCTAATAAACCAAGCTGCAGCAGCCGTCCAAGCCAGTCCTTTAACAAGGAAAAAAATAAAGCCGGTTTTAAAGACTCGTTGCAACCACTTATTATTTGGTGCTGTGCGTTGTAATGAAGATTTTATTATTGCTGGCATGACATTAATCCTCACAGTTAATTAAGGAAGAACAATAAATCTTGAACTAACTGTTTGTTGTGGTTATTTTTTCCTGGTGAAGCTATGACGTTAGTGCCAAGAGCTAAAACATCTTGCCAGCTAATCTTGGAGTTTTGTTGTTTTTCCATAGTCATGCTCCTCTTAAAAGTGTGAGGTGTCTTATGACACCCCACTATTTAATTTAGTTGATTAAATACCTAATCCCCTTTGTATACCTTCACCATAGGCTCTATCAGCTTTAGTGAAATGATTAATCTGGCGCTCTTGTATTAAACGCGGTACACCTTGCATAGCACCAACAATATTATTGATAAGACGCTGCTGTTCTTCCCTATCCATTAATCGGAATAGGTTGCCAGCTTGGGTATAGTAGTCATCATTCTCACGATGATCATAGCGAGCGGCATCACCATCAATACGCAATGGCGGTTCACTGTAACGGGCATCATCTGTCGCCCCACCTAAGCTATTAGGTTGATAAACAGGTGCATCTTCACCATTACCATCAAAACGACTTTGACCATCACGGTGATAATGATGAACTGGGCAACGTGGTTTGTTGACCTCCAAGGCAGCGTGATTAACACCAACACGGTAACGCTGTGCATCAGGATAAGCTAGCAAGCGCGCCTGCAACATTTTATCTGGAGAAGCACCTAAACCAGGAGGCATATTGCCAGGACCAAAGGTTGCTTGTTCCACTTCGGCAAAGTGATTGACAGGATTACGATTCAACTCCATCACACCCACCTCGATTAATGGGTAGTCGTCGTGTGGCCAAACCTTAGTTAGGTCAAATGGATTGATTTCGTAATCTTGTGCAGCCACTTCAGGCATGATTTGAACTTTCACTATCCATTTTGGCTTTTCACCACGCGCAATGCTTTCATGCAATTCTTGACGATGATAATCTGGATTGTCTGCAGCAAGTTGCGCTGCTTGTTCAACAGACATATTTTTGATGCCCTGCTGAGTTTTGAAGTGCCACTTAACCCAGTATCGTTCACCATTCTGATTCCATAAACTGAACGTATGGCTACCAAAACCATCCATATTTGCCAATGTTGCGGGTATCCCGCGGTCTCCAAATAACCACGTTACTTGATGCATTGATTCAGGGCTTAAAGACCAAAAGTCCCATTGCATTGCACCGTCACGAATACCCGTAACTGGATGACGTTTTTGTGAATGAATAAAGTCAGGGAACTTGCTTGGATCTTTAATAAAGAATACCGGCGTGTTGTTACCGACCAAATCCCAATTACCTTCTTCAGTATAAAACTTCACTGCAAAACCGCGTGGATCTCGAACGGTATCTGCTGAGCCCAATTCACCGGCCACGGTTGAAAAGCGAACAAACACTTCACATTCATTGCCTATATTTTCAAACAATTTAGCACACGTGTATTTTGATAGATTACCCGTCACTTTAAAGGTTCCGTATGCACCCGCTCCCTTGGCATGAACTACACGCTCTGGCACACGTTCACGGTTAAAGTGAGCAAGCTTTTCAAACAAATGCACATCTTGCATAAGAATAGGACCACGGGGACCCGCAGTAATGGAATTTTGATTATCTGCCACTGGACAACCTGCTGCAGTCGTCATCACTGTTTTTTTGTTATTCATATTTGCTCCTAAGTTCAATTATTTAATGGTGTATAAGCCGGCTTTGTCATCGGCATGGGACTACAGTAAGCCACCCCATAATATTGGTGAAATCGTTTATACTTACAATACAAATAGAAAATACCTATTACTGGTAATATTAAGCAGAGAGTCGGGAGTGAATATGAATCTTAGAGATCTAAAATATCTTGTTGCTGTGGCAAGCACACATCATTTTGGTCATGCGGCCGAACAATGTTTTGTCAGCCAGCCAACTCTCAGCGGCCAGATTAAAAAATTAGAAGAGGAATTAGGGGTAATTCTTTTCGAACGCACTAAGCGTTCTGTGGAAACAACGCCTACTGGCGAGCTTATCGTTGCACAAGCGAAACGTGTTTTAGAGCAAGCAGATTTATTAAAACAGCAAGCAAATTCGTATCAAGATCCCCTTGTAGGACCATTTCGAATTGGGATAATCCCAACATTATGCCGTTGATATTAGCCCCATTGCAGGAAAAATATCCTCAGATAAAATTAGTGCTGTCTGAAGAGTTAACGGACACCCTGCTCACTCGCCTAAAAAAACATGAAATTGATGCAGCGTTAATCGCTACGCCTGTTGAAGAGCCAAACCTTGAAAGTAAACCTTTGTTTAATGAACCATTTTGGTTAGCCCATTCTCAAAACAACCCACTTTCTCTTAAAAAGAAAATCTCCTTTTCAGATCTAAACGGTGAGAATTTACTATTGCTTGCAGAAGGTCATTGTTTAGCTGATCAAATGATGGATGTTTGCCATATGAAAAATCGTAATTTACTTGGTGATATGGCAGATTTTCGAGCTGCGAGCCTAGAAACATTGCTACAAATGATCGCATCAGGATATGGCAGCACGTTATTGCCTGCACTAGCCTTAGATGTTTATTCGCAAAAAAACAGCACTATCTCAGTAAGTCAGTTGCAATTACCAGATGCCTATCGCCAAATATCACTAGTCTACCGCCATACTTTCCCCCGCAAAGAAGTGCTCAAGGTCTTTACAGAAATCGTGTTGAAAAATCTGCCAGACAGTGTCCAAGTATTGGATATCTAGCCCAAATAACTACCGGTGTTCTTTATCACTTTATAAGACAAGTGATCTTAGCCAGTCAAAGCTAAAGCCTGTATCATTCTTTTATTCCTAAACTTACTGCGATATGGTAATGAAACAAATAAAACTTGGGCTATTAAGCCTATTCATCTTACTTTCACCTAGCCTTGGTTTTTCTGCTAGCCCAATCTTAGTACCTGCATGGCAAACGGAGGTCATTTTTGAGCAGCCAGAATCTATTGCCTTTGATGCTAAAAACACACAACTTTTTGTGTCTAATATTAACGGAGATGGGACTGATGCTGATGGTAACGGTTATATCTCTTTATTATCTTTAGATGGAAAAGTAATAGATCTTCATTGGCTTGAAGGTTTAAACGCACCTAAAGGCTTGAGCATTATTGGCAACAATCTTTATATTGCAGACATAAATCAGCTTGTAGTAGTGGATATTAAAAACAAGAAGATTATCCAACGCTATTCAGCACCTAAAGCAAAATTTCTGAACGATGTAGCCGCAGATAAGAAAGGCAACATTTATGTTTCAGCCTTTTTAACCAATACGCTTTACCGTTTAGCGGATAACAAATTTGAAGTATGGATAAAATCAGATGCTCTTGAAGTACCCAATGGTTTATTAGTTGAAGGTAATCAACTAATACTAGCAAACTGGGGTGTCATGACTGATGGTTTTGCTACAGCAGTTGCTGGTCATTTAAAAACAATTAACATTGATAGCAAAAAAATTACCAGCCTAGGTGATAAAACACCTGTTGGTAACTTAGATGGCCTTGAATCAGATGGCAATGGTAATTACCTTGTCACTGATTGGATGTCTGGAAAGTTATTACATATCGCACCAACAGGTATTAGTACAACCCTACTGACTTTAGAACAAGGCAGTGCCGATCATATTGTTCTACATGAACAAGGGCTTGTTATTATTCCCATGATGCTTTCAGGCAAAGTTATTGCCTACAAAATTAAGAAGTAACCCTATGACATTCGATGATTTAATGCTTGATGACAAGCTGCTTGCTGCACTTACTTCAATAAGATTTACAATACCCACTGAAATTCAAGAAGCCACTATTCCGCTTATTCTTGAAGGTAAAGACGTATTAGCAGGAGCTGCAACAGGCACAGGTAAAACAGCTGCTTTTGTTTTGCCTGCATTACAACAGCTGATTGATGAGCCTAATAATGGTCCTGATCCTAAAGTGCTTATTCTGGCCCCTACTCGTGAATTAGCCTTCCAAATTCAAAATGTAGTCACTCAATTAGCTAAAAATACTCGTATCAATACTGTGATTGTGACAGGTGGCTTCTCGCAATATAAACAAGCTGAATATGCCCAAAAAGCATGTGACATTATTGTCGCCACGCCTGGTCGTTTATTGAATCTTGTTTCAGATGAAGTCATCGACTTATCTGATATTGATATGGTAATAATTGACGAAGCAGATCGTATGCTCGACATGGGACAAGGTCCTGATGTTTTAGCATTACTCGCCACTATTGCAGATGGATTTCAGGCCTGTTTATTCTCTGCAACACTTGCTGGTTCTGGGGTTGAAATTTTTGCCGAAGAATTACTACATGATGCTGAAGTGATTCAAATTAATGCTGCAAATGAGAAGTCAGATCAAGTTTCCCAGACAATTTACTATGCCGACAATAAAGATCACAAACAGGCATTATTGCTCTCTATAATTAATAATCCTGCCAGCAGCAGTGTCTTAGTATTTTGTAATAAACGTGAGCGTGCTGAAGAAGTCACAGAGTGGCTACAATCTCAAAATATCTCAGCTCAAGTCATGCATGGTGATTTTGACCAAGCTGTTCGTCGGGATAAAACACGTAAATTTCGCATAGGCCAAATCAAAGTCATGGTCGCAACAGATGTTGCAGCACGAGGTCTCGATTTAACTAATATCAGCCATGTTGTGAACTATGATGTTCCATTCAAAGGTGAAATGTATATTCATCGTATTGGTCGTACGGGTCGAGGCGATCAAACGGGTACGGCTATTAATTTAGTTGAACATCATGATTTGAAAAACCTTGAACGTATTGAGTTTCATCTCCAAACAAAACTACCTGTTGCAAAAATAAAAGGACTTGAGCCTAAATCAAAAATGAATAAGGCTAAATCAAAATCTAAGAAAAATACTGATAAACCACGTTATGTCTCCAAGAAAAATCGTACAGATACAGATAAAAAAAGTGACTAATACTGCAACACAATTACGCTGGCTATTAGTAATTACATCGTTATTACTAATAGCTGGCTTTGTCATGCCAATGATGACCATCACAAAGTTTATGGTTGTCAGTAATTCATTTTCAATGGTGTCCGGCATTTGGCAGTTATTACAAGATGGGCAGTTTTTTATTTTTCTCATCGTGGCATGTTTTAGCATTATCATGCCACTCGCCAAAATCACACTATTGTTCAATCTCCTTCATCCCGATACAACACATCCACACCGTAGAAAAAGACTTCTTCAATTAATGCATGATTATGGCCGTTGGGCCATGTTAGATGTCATGGTCGTTGCCATTCTGATTGTGACCGTAAAACTCGGTGCTATTGCCAGTATTGAAGTGCATTCTGGCTTGTATATTTTTGGCCTTGCTGTATTACTGATCATGTTTATTACTCACCAAGTTGTGAATATAAAACTGCCACAATGAAGTTTATTATTTCGCTACTCCTTATTTTCTTTAGCTCGATCGTGGCTGCTGAAAACATTAAACCCTTCACTTCTGATGGTTGTAGTTCTTTTCCCAATGGCACATTGGCACAAGGGGAGCTATGGTTATCATGCTGTACAGAACATGATAAAGCGTATTGGCAAGGTGGTAGTTATCAACAACGACTTGATGCTGATATTGAACTGAAACGCTGCGTTAGCGCTGTTGGCGAACCTGTTATTGCTGAATTGATGTTATCAGGCGTTAGAGTCGGCGGCTCACCCTATTGGCCGACTAATTTTAGATGGGGATATGGTTATTCTTATCCGCATGGCTACACCAGCACTCAAGATAATAATGAAAATAGTCTGTCATTAATCACAGTAATATTAGTTGTTATTATTGCCCTACTTCATTGCTCTTTTTTAGTGCTTGAAATGTTTTTTTGGGACAAGCCATTAGGCAGAAAAACATTTAATCTCACTGTTGATTTTGCCCAAGCATCAAAAAGCTTAGCGGCTAATCAAGGTTTATATAATGGATTTCTTGCTGCCGGCTTAATTTGGGGCTTACTACTTGGTAATGCAGGTACAGCCATACTGCTCTTTTTCTTAAACTGTATTGTTATTGCCGGAGTTTTTGCAGGCTTAACAGTGAATAAACGACTATTTTTTATTCAAGCATTACCAGCAATTATAGCGTTAGGCCTAATGTTCACAATATAGGATATTGTAGGTTGGACTTCAGTCCAACATGTCAGGTTAAAACCTGACCCACCCTATCTACTATTACAAACTATCATATAATTTGAGATATTCTTGAGAGCTTTTCTCCCAACTAAGGTAGCTTGGACCTTTAATCCAACATGTCAGCTTAAAACCTGACCCCCGCTATCAACCACGACAAACTATCATATAACTTGAGATATTCTTGAGAGCTCTGTTCCGACTAAGGTGGGTTGGATCTTTAGTCCAACATGTCAGCTTAAAACCTGACCCCCGCTATCGACCATTACAAACTATCATATAATTTGAGATATGCTTGAGAGCTTTTTTCCAGCTAAGGTGGGTTGGATCTTTAGTCCAACATGTCAGCTTAAAACCTGACCCACGCTATCAACCATTACAAACTATCATATAGCTTGAGATATGCTTGAGAGGTTTTCTCTCAACTAAGGTAGGTTGGATCTTTAGTCCAACATGTCAGCTTAAAACCTGACCCACGCTATCGACCATTACAAACTATCATATAACTTGAGATATTTTTGAGAGCTTTTTTCCAGCTAAGGTGGGTTGGATCTTTAGTCCAACATGTCAGCTTAAAACCTGACCCCCGCTATCGACCATTACAAACTATCATATAACTTGAGATATTTTTGAGAGCTTTTTTCCAGCTAAGGTGGGTTGGATCTTTAGTCCAACATGTCAGGTTAAAACCTGACCCACGCTATCTACTATTACAAACTATCATATAATTTGAGATATGCTTGAGAGCTTTTTTCCCAACTAAAGTTCTGCTCCATTGCTGTTAGAACCATTTTTCGCCAAATTCGTGGGCGCCGAAATAAACTAATCGCTCGCTGCAAACTGTCTTCTAATGCTTCTGCTGTTGCCAAATCAAATTTAAAGCCTGTTGCCAGACCCTCTTTTAAATTATCACCGTACGCATCAACAACACTATCGGCTAAACCACCGGTATTTCTAACAATAGGCAAGGTACCATAACGCAAACTATAAAGCTGGTTCAAACCACAGGGTTCAAAGCGTGATGGCATCAAGAACGCATCGGCACCCGCTTCAATTTGATGAGCTAATGCCTCGTTATAACCAATATCTACACCCACTTTATCTGGGTAACGAGCCCGTAAAACACGTAGATCTTGCTCATAACCTTTCTCACCACTACCCAAACAAACAAGTTGAATATTTTCACCTGCTTCTAATAGGTTTGTAATAGCATCAAGGCTTAAATCAACGCCTTTCTGTGCAACAAGCCGGCTAATCAATCCTAATACCAAGGTATCTTCTGTTTCTGGTAATGAAAAATAACGTTGGATAGCTACTTTATTTTCTCGTTTATCAAGTACTGTTTTTGCCGAGTATTTTTTACTGATTGCTGAATCTGTTTGAGGGTTCCATTCATCATTATCAATGCCATTTAAAATCCCGCTCAAGCGCCCTTCTTTAGCTCGTTCTGATAACAGCCCTTCTAAGCCATAACCATATTCATAAGTACAAATCTCATCTGCATAAGTCGGACTAACGGTAGTGATATGATCTGAATAAATAAGCCCCCCCTTCATAAAGGACAACATGTCATAAAATTCTAAACCATCGCTATGCCACAATGATGTTGGCAAATCTAAGGCATCAAATGCAGTGCGTGGATATAAACCCTGATATGCCAAATTATGAATAGTAAATATTGTTGCCGGACGATTTGGTAAATCAGCAATTAATGCAGGCGCTAATCCAGTTTGCCAATCATTACAATGCAAAATATCAGGCTGCCAATCTAAACCCACTTGATCCATTGCTAAAGCTGCAATAGCACGTGAGAACAAGGCAAATCGTGCTGCATTATCTTCCCAATCCCCACCCTCACTAGGCCCATACGCACCGCCCTCTCTATCAAAATGTTGCGGAGAATTAAGTAGCCATAGCGTTACATCAGTATCAGGGAGTGTTGATTGCAATATTTCAATAGGGAGGTGAAAACCCTCTAATTTAACGGTAGCAACAGTACGAATATCATCTAATGCCTCTAAGCATTGGCGGTAAGCAGGCAATATAATACGAACATCCTGACCCTTTTGACGAAGTGCAATCGGCAAGCTGGCTGATACATCAGCTAAACCGCCCGTCTTCATTAAAGGATGAACTTCACTACTCGCAAAAAGAATTTTTCGCACGCCATGCTCCTAAAAATTGGTACAATTAACAATCAGTCAATTATATACGGTAACGGGCAAAATCACAGCCTGCAACGGGAGAAAACATGAAACCTTGTACTATCATCATTTTTGGTGCCACAGGTGATCTATCTAAGAAAAAACTGCTACCAGCACTTTATCACTTAAATATTGAAAACCGTTTAACAGATGATACAAAAATCATTTGTATGGGCCGTAGTGAACAGTCTCAAGAAGATTGGAAAGAAAAAGTAACAGAGTATGTTTCAGTAAAAGCACGTGATGGTGTTGATGCCCATGCATTAGAAAACTTCTTAGCAAAAGTAAGCTATTTTAAGAACGATATTAACGATGCCGCGTCTTATCAAGATTTAAAAAACAAATTAGACGATCCTGCTAATGAGTTCTCTGGCAATATCGTTTTCTATTTATCTATCAGCCCATCATTATTTGGTGTTGTTGGTGATAATCTTGCATCTGTTGGTTTGAATAAAGAAGATAAAGGCTGGAGACATTTAGTCGTTGAAAAACCATTTGGTTATGACCAGAAATCTGCCGCAGAATTAGAAGCAGTATTAAGTCGTAATTTCACAGAAAAGCAAACCTACCGTATCGATCATTATTTAGGTAAAGGCACAGTACAAAACATTATGGTATTTCGCTTTGCCAACTTATTGTTAGAACCGTTATGGAACCGAAATTATATCGACCACGTACAAATCACCCACGCGGAACAACAAGGTGTTGGTGGTCGCGCTGGCTATTATGATGGCTCTGGTGCGATGCGTGACATGATTCAAAGTCACTTACTTCAAGTAATGACATTAATCGCAATGGAACCACCAGCAGATTTAAATGATGAATCATTACGTGATGAAAAAGTAAAAGTGCTTAAAGCCATTCGCCCCATTACAGAAGATATGGTTGATAGCCATGCGTTCCGTGGTCAATATGCTGCAGGAACTGTTGATGGTAAGCCACAACAAGGTTATCTTGAAGAAGATGATGCGCCTGCAAATAGTGTGACTGAAACCTATGCGGCAATGAAAGTTTATATCGACAACTGGCGCTGGCGTGATGTGCCATTTTACCTTCGCACAGGTAAATGTATGCCAGAATCAAAAGCAATGATTGCGATTCGTTTCAAAAAGCCACCTCAAGAGTTATTTAAAGGTACAGACATTGGTGATAGCCATGCAAACTGGATCACAATGGGCTTACAACCTGACAATACACTTCGCATTGAACTACAAGCAAAACAACCAGGCTTAGAAATCAAAGCTCACACAGTAGGTCTTGAAACAGTTGAAAGTGAAGATGAAAAACACAAACTAGATGCATATGAAGCGATGATCCTCAATGCTATTTTAGGTGATCGTTCTTTATTCTTACGTGCCGATGAAGTTGATTTAGCATGGAAAGCCGTTGATCCAATTATTAACAAATGGTCAAAAGAACAAGACTTTGTTCATACCTACCCTGCTGGCACATGGGGTCCAGAAGAAGGTGATGTTATCTTTGATGATTCATGTCACCAATGGCGTAATGAAGTTTAAGACTTCAACCACTTAGCAAAATGAAAGCCAGATTTGGGAAACTGAATCTGGCTTTTTTATTTCCGCCCGTCACTCGAAGGACCATCACAGTTGAATAAGATCCCCAATCATGTCAGTCTGGCAACTTAATAACGAGACATTCTGGACTTCCCTGTTTGATCTTCGAACAATTAGGGTCAGAGTGTAATTAACAATCCATCGCCACCCCATTAATAACACTCTGACCCTAATTTACCACTAATTTAGATTTAGTATTGGAGTCAAGAGATAAACTAAGTAAATACTTAATTGGATCTGGGCACAATGAGGCTCATTTTATTAATGAACAAAAGTCATTTGATAAAACGTCAAGTAAGTTCATGAAACAAATAGCTGAACTAGCTAATGCGTTATAACAAATCGTTCAACTTCACCCATAAAAACATGGGCCGGACGCGCCGCACAAAACGCGGCACGCGCCCGTTAACTCAAAAGTTAAGTTTCAACAGGAAGGTTTAATAGAATGTCAAAGTTCGGACGGAGTATAAGAATATTTTTGGCTGATGGCAGTCCAACAGGACTTCGTCATGTTGAAATAGCCAATTGGTCTGGACAGGCTTTAGCATGCCCACGCAGTCGCTTTTCTGAACTAGCCAATTGGGATGAATCTAAAAGGCCGGGGATATATTTTTTGCTTGAAAAATCATCAATCGATTACAATAACCTCGCATATATTGGTGAATCAGAGGACGTTTTTAAAAGACTTGCTGACCATGACCGTAAAAAAGAATTTTGGAACGAAGTTATTATTTTTACTAGCAAGGATGAAAATCTAACGAAAGGGCACATAAAATATCTAGAAGCTAGACTTGTAGAAATAAGTAAAGAAGCTGAAAGATATCAGCTAGAAAATAGTAACAATCCAACCAAATCAAGTTTGCCTCGTGCTGATACTGCTGCAATGGAAGAATTTATAGATAATATTAGAATTATCCTTGGAAGTCTTGGGCATAGAATTTTAGAATCACTGTCATCGTCAGTTACTAGAACTGAAAGTAATGAAAACTCTTTGTTGAATTATGATTTCAGCTTTAAGATCAATCAGCTTGTAGCGTCAGGAAAAGTTACAGATGATGGATTTCTTTTACTGAAAGGCTCGCAAATATCGCTTAAATCATCAACAAGTATGCCTGGTAAAAGTGCACAGATAAAACAGCAAATGATCGATGAAGGAGCATTGGAAAACAAAACAAACTATTATGTACTTTTGAAAGATAAACTAATGAGTTCGTCATCTTATGCGGCATCTCTAGTATCTGGCAATAGCCGAAGTGGCCCCCAGAGTTGGAAGACCCCACAAGGGGAGTTTCTCAAAATCATTGAAGAAAAATTGGTGACAAAAACTTAGGAAAAAGGTGCTTGCCCCCTGGCAACGTAGTTATGTTTCTGTTGCAACTTATAAATATGAATGAGGTCCATAAAGTTACCTTACCGTTTTGAACGATAGATAAATGGCTAAACGGTGAAAATATAACTTCTATTTTAGGATGAAAATGAAATTTAATCTTGAGTTAAAACAATGTATTGCTTTTGGACTAATAGCTTTAAGTTCACAGCTTGCACTGGCTGACAATAAGCAAGTAGTTGGGCCAGTACACGTTATTAATGCCTTTGAAAATACATTTGGTGTAACCGTTGGTGAGCGACGAAACCATACGAAAGGAACATGTGCTATTGGTGAATTTGTTGGTTCGGAAAAAGCGGCTATTTTTAGTCGCTCAGGATTGTTTTCTGGTAACCCTCTGCCTATTATTGCTCGTTTTTCTCTCGCAGGTGGCAATCCTAAGGCGCCAGACACCTCAAAAAGTCCTCGGGGATTGGCCTTGGAGTTCGCCCTTCCAGATGGCAGTATTCAGCATATGACAATGTTGAACACTCCTGTTTTTGGCGCTGCTAATCCACAAACATTTTATGACATGCTTGTAGCAAAAACACCTGATCCTTTAACTGGAAAGCCTGATCCAGAAAAAATAAAGGCTTTTAAAGCTAACCATCCAGACAGCAAAGCGCAAGCACATTTCATGGCAAATAATAATCCACCAAGCAGTTATTCTAATAGTGCCTACTATGGCATCCATACGTTTAAATTTATCAATAAGAATGACAAGATAACGCTAGTGCGCTGGCGCTTTGTTCCTCATGATGGTGAAAAACAACTGAGCGAAGCAGAGCTTCAATCTTTACCTAACAACTTTCTTGAACAAGCTTTAATCAAGCGTACTGAAGAAAATGCAGTTAAATGGGATATGTTAGTCACCATTGGTAATCCTGACGATGTTCAGGATAATCCTACAATTGCATGGCCAAAAGATCGTGAAGAAATAAACGCTGGTACTTTGACGATTAGTAAAGCTATGATGCAAAAAGGGGCTAAATGTGAAAATATTAATTTTGACCCTCTGGTTTTAAGTGATGGTATTCAAGCTACAAATGATCCAATATTGCTTTTCCGTTCACCATCATATGCAATTTCTTTTTCAAAGCGGCTCAGTAATCAATAATAAAGGTTGAAAATATAACCATGCACTTGCTTTGAGCTATGTAGTCATAAGTAATGGTCATACAGCTAACGTTATGCCCCCTCAATTGAAGAAAGTATTAAAATGTCGAAGTCAAAAACCAGCTGTCTCTGTGGTGGTGTAAAAATTACCGTAGAGGAGATTAATCCTAAATTTACAGTATGCCACTGTGAATCATGTAGAACTTGGGGCGGTGCACCATTTTTTGCAGTTCAGTGTGGGACAAATGTGAACATTGAGGGTAATGAGAAAGTGACGGTGTATGATTCATCGTCTTGGGCATCACGTGGTTTTTGCTCTAACTGTGGTACTCATTTGTTTTTTAAATTCAAAAAAACGGGTGAATACAATATGCCTGTCGGTCTGTTTCCTCATTTAGAGGGTTTGGAAATGAGTATGCAGTATTTTAGCGATCAACGACCTAGTTATTACTGTTTTTCAAACGAAACAGAAGAAATGACAAAAGCTGAGATAATGAGCTATTTTGCATCACAACTCTAACCAATCATAATAATTTATTCCATAGATTCCCGATACAAGCACTCGGGAATGACAGTCTGAACTCTGTATTTCTTAGTATTTGAAAATCTAAAAATAGCGTGCAAATTCTAACTGAATGGTGTCATCTTTTCGAATTTGATATAAAGCAGATCTTGTTTTATCTACACTGAAAAATCGGCCTTCCAATGACGCTTTCCAGCGGTTGCCAATCCGGCGACTCGCTTCAATACTCCATGCGGCATCACTACTATCAAGATCTTGAATCACGCCCAATAACAGCTCTGATGATTGCTCATCATTCCATGTGATTCGTGTGCCGATCATAATGTCATCTTCAAAGGGTGTTGCTAATTCATCATTGCGATCATCAAATAAATATTCGCCGATCAAGCCTATATCTAAATTACTATCAAACACCCCATAGAACGTATATTCAAGCCCCGTTGTTAATGCAGTAAAGGTGTCTGATGATGTTTCACGACGAATAGCTTCTAACTTCCACAACCATGCATCCGTGGTGTTTTGTAGTTCAAACCCCGTTTGATTCATAATTTCATAATAAGGATTTAATGCTGTAAACGCCTGATTAAGCTGTAATACAGGCTCACGATTTGTACCGTAAAAATGAGACAATGCAATATCCCAATCGCCAATAGAATGAGACCAGCGTATGGCCGCATCTACATGATGTTGCTTGGCAGCTGATTCATAATGAGTATTATCCGTATCCACAACTAACTGACTTCGTAATCGCCCTTTTTTACCTGCAAAGGTGCGTTCACGAAAATACGGTAATACAAATAAATCAATCGTACCCCAGTCTTGGAAGAAGCTGAGGTTAATCATTGGCTGGCCCAATTTATCTTCGGTATCCGTATTTTCCACCAAGTCTGTTTGATTAATCACATCAACTAAATGTTGTGATTCCGTGACACCCCAATAGACTTTTCCTATACCTAGTTGCAGTTCCCAATCATCTTTAACCAGCAACCATCTAGCCTCACGAAGATCAGCATGTGTACGCTCAGCATCTTCACTATCAACACGTAGAAAAGGAGCAATAATCACACTTTGATTACCGTCATCCCACTCATGATAAAACTCGGGGGCTAATACCAATGATAAATCATGTTGCTCCACATCATTGTCTAATGCTTGATGAGGAAAGTAGCGATATTCAACCGCACTATATCCCGTCCATTCACTGGCATAACTGCTGCTAACAATCCCTATTAGAATGAATAAAAAAACTTGGACTTTCATTTTATCTTTGACGTTTAAGGTCATTCTTGCCAAAATCTTTATCCGTCAAGCCTGTTTGAAAATGATAGTTACTCCATTTCAATGTGGTTGATTTGCCGTTTTGTTGGTTTGCCATTGTCATTGTATGTGCTCGCCAATACTGACCAAGATATTGTTGATAATCACTAAAGCGTTGGATTTTTAATAAGGCATCTTTTCGATCATAAAAATCAATTTTCTGAATACGATATTCTGCTTTATCTATCCATACTGTACTTTTGGTATAGCCTGAATGTTTGTAAAGTGGTCGAGTTTCTAATACAAAACAATCTTGTCCATCTAATACTTCATCGCGTAAATAAACATAGTTATATTTTTCTACTTCAAATGAACTGATATCTTCATAAGCAAATTCACTGCCCATAAAGGGCCCTGATTTGTTACTCGAAGAAATACGTTTTACACGTTTTAATGCTGGTAGAAAAATCCATTGCTCATCAGGAATAAGTGCATGAGAATAGGTTAAAAATGCTGTGCCTTTCACATCCCTAGGTTGATCAAAAACGGTTAAGCCTTTATCTCCATCGCCTTCTACTTCAAGGTTTTTAACTCGAATCTCACGAATACTCTCTCTGCCCTTTTTATTACGTAAGGTCATTAATAGTTCTGCCGAACTATCTTGCCAACCTTTATCTCGATTATCTGATTCGACAATAATAGCCAAGCCCTTTTCTTCAGCAGTTTCTGCTTGAGCCAATGGTAATATCCCTAGCAATATAATAAGTGTAATCATCCAATTACGCATGTTTGTTTCCCTCCAATTTCATTAATAACGGTGGTAAAAATAAGAAATCCATAATCAAAGCAATGGTAATGGTTACAGCGGTCATCACACCCATATGTGCATTAAGTGCAAAATGAGACTGACCTAAGACGATAAAGCCTGCGACAAGTACGAGTGATGTTACCCACAATGCCACGCCGACAGTATTAAAGGCATAACGTATCGCTTCTTCACTATTCAAGCCTTTTTCACGTCGTGCACGAAGGTATTTGCTTAAAAAATGTACGGTATCATCAACGACGATCCCCAATGTCATCCCTGTTACAACAGATAATGACATTCCAATCTGACCTACCATTAATCCCCAAATCCCAAATGCCATGCCTGCTGGCAATAAATTAGGTGCAAGGCTAATAAAACCGATTCGAAATGAACGTAGTGCCGCCATTAAAATAACTGAAATAAAGACCAATGCGACGGTTGTGCCAAACAACATGCTTTGTACATTTCGTTTACCAATGTGAGCAAACATTAGCGTTGCACTTGCACCAGAAAAGTCAATCTCAGGTGTGTTTGTTGCTAACCAATCGGCTATCTTTTGCTCGAAGGCAAGTACTTCTTCCGTATGCAAGTTTTCAAATGTCACCGTTAAGCGTGTTGCACTTTTATCAATATCAATTTGATCATTAAGATCTAAACCATAAGGCAATGACATTTCATATAATAATAAATATTGTGCTGCTAATTCTCGTGACTCTGGCAAACGATAGTAGCTAGGATCATCACCGTGCATATTTTTGTTTAACCGTTTGTATATATCGGTAACAGTACGTACATGCATTACCCGATCTTGTTCTCGTAGCCAATTGGCAAACTGTTCGACTTGTTGCAAAAACTTAGGCTCATTAATACCACCACTTTCACCTTGTTTCAAAGAATAGTGAATATCGTAAATACCACTTAAATTCTCGACAACAAAGTCAGTGTCTCGACGAAATTCGACTGTTTCATCAAAATATTCAACAAATTGATCATCCAGTTTATTCATCGGCAATAAACTAATTAAAATTAATGCTAGACCGCCCATTCCCCAGAGTAATTTTCTACTATTGGCTAATACAAAGTTAGCTAATTTACTCATTGGTTCCGTGCCAACATCTAGGTTTTTAGTCACCTTTACACGAACCGGTAATACCATCATCAATGCTGGTAATGTTGTAATGGAAAGTACAAAAGCAAACATCACCCCAATCGCCACAATATTACCTAGATCATGAAAAGGTGGCACATCACTAAAGTTCATACTTAAGAAACCAATAGCTGTGGTGATGCTGGTAATAAATAGTGGTTGAAGATTCACCCTTAAACTATCTGCCATAGCCGATTTTTTATCCAATCCTGCCCGCATATTGTATAAAAAGGTTACTAATAAATGAACAGCATCAGCAACCGCCATCGTTAATATAATTGTTGGTGCAGCTGATGAAGGTGGTGTTAATTTCCAACCTAACCAGCCCATGCTTCCCATGCCAAATAAAATGGCACTGAAGATCACAATCACCGTTGAAATAGTCGCACTCACTGATCGTAATAAAAACCCTAATACCACGACAACAACAAGAAACATTATGGGTACAAGGCTTTTCATATCACCTTTAGAAGATTCGCCAAATGAATTATCCATCATTGATAATCCACTGAGGTAGATTTTTAAATCTGGATTATTGGCTAGAATTTGATCTCGTAAAGCCCGTGTTGCAGCAACAACGATCTCTACCTCATTAAGGTTTTCTCCCGGTAATTGTACCGTCACATTAATCGCAGTCACATGACCTTCAGGTGAGATGAGTCGATGGACTAAGAGTGGTTCATTAACGGCAACTTCTCGCGTTTTATCAAGTTCTGATTGATTAAAACTCTCTGCATCAGTGATAAGGTCAGCAACAATCAAATCATCATCTTCTGCCACCGTATGTTGATAATTACTAATTGAATCAACACGACTAGAAAAAGGGATCTGCCACGATTTTTCTGTTAAATCCTCAACAATAGATAAGGTCTTATTGGTAAATACATCACCATTTTTCGGTGCTAAAACAAACATTACATTGTCTGCTTTATTAAAGGTATCTTGTAACTCTTCGAAGGCTAATAACTCAGGATTATCTTCGCTAAAGAACTCACGATAATCATTACTGAATTGTAAAAACCGACCGCCACTGGCTGTCATCAAAATAACAATCAAAGAAAGTAACAATAAGCGCCAAGGGTGATTAACAATAAATATTGCATATCGATTAGTGAATGAGTCTGTCATCGGGTCAATTCTCTTTTTAACGTACTGTTATGCTTCTTAGCAATAATTCAAAGACTACTTTTGCTTTGTGCTCAAACTCTGCTAATGAAAACATCGGCATGACTGTCGGCAAATAAAAGGCTGTAATGGCAGTATTAATAGCTTCTGAGGTTTCATCCAAATTTTCAAAATGAAACTCTCCGCTATTTCTTCCCTGTTCAAGTAACTGGCTCAGTAAATTAAAGCTACTTTGGCGATGAGCAATCATAACGTCAGGACATTGAATCGTTATTGCATCAATGAGTTCACTGATTCGAGGCGATTCATTAAAATGATTAAAGGTGTAATGAAGGACATATTGAATGAAGGCGTGTAATTTATCAGCCGATGTCATCGATGTATCAGCAACGATAATCTCTAATTCATCTTCTTTTTCAACAAGGCATTGATTTGCTATCGCTGCACCGATATTTAACTTGTTATCAAAATAGCGATAAAGATTGGCGGCAGACATACCACAATCACGGGCAATTTCGGCCATCGTTGTTTTGTTATAGCCATATTGGGCAAAGCGTTCAGAAGCTGCTTCAATAATTTGTGTTCGGATATCTAATTCGGTCATCCTTTAAATATACGCACTGAATAGTGAATATTCAATTAAATATTCACTATTCAGTAAATATGGAGGAATTTAACTTAAACTGAACTTTGGGTAAGAATAGTCAGCAACATCATATTTTACAATTACTTATGAGCCTTCGCGACTCAGAATAGATAAAACAAGCCTATAATCATATAAGCAGAGTTCAGGTTAACTTAATAAGCTGAACCGCCGAACGATATATTTTTCTATCTCAACTAAAAATAATACAGAAGAAGAAACCAAGGTAATAAGTAGCCATGTATTCAAGTCTAAGCCTGTCGTGCCAAACAAATATTGCATAGGTTCCAAATACGTAAATGCCATTTGAAATAAAAGTAAACACGCAATAGCAAACAAGGCATAGCGGTTACCTAATAATCCCTGCTTACTTAATACTGAATCGTGAATATAGCGAGAGTTAAATAAGTAAAATATTTCAAACATCACTAGGGTATTCACTGCGACAGTACGTGCATATTCAATCGATGAACCTTGTGCCTGATGCCAGCTAAACAAGCCAAACGTACCTATCATAAGAATGAATGAAACAAATGCAATTCGCCACAAGAATAACGGCGTTAACAAGGGTTCTTTAGGGTTCCTAGGTGGACGAAGCATGACATTACTTTCTGCAGGCTCAAATGCCAATGCTAACGCTAATGTCACCGCAGTAATCATATTCACCCATAAAATTTGTACAGGTGTAATGGGTAACATATTGCCCATTAATATAGCGGCAATAATAATTAATGCCTCACCTCCATTTGTCGGCAATATAAAAAGAATCGCTTTTTTTATGTTGTCATAGACAGTTCGCCCTTCTTCAACTGCATCGACAATAGATGAGAAGCGATCATCTGCCAGCACCATCTCAGCCGCATCTTTAGCCACTTCGGTTCCATTTTGTCCCATCGCGATGCCAACATCTGCACGCTTTAAAGCGGGTGCATCATTAACGCCATCACCGGTCATTGCAACCACATGACCTAGCGCTTGCAATGCCTTAACTAAACGTAATTTATGCTCTGGGCTTGATCTGGCAAAAATATCAATATCATTAACAACGCTGCGCAACTCTTCGTCTGTCATCTTTTCTATCTCATGGCCCGTTAAGACTGTTTGACCATCACCGATGTTCATTTGAGTTCCAATCGCGGCTGCCGTCACGGCATGATCACCGGTAATCATTTTGACCGTAATACCTGCTGATTGACACTGCATCACGGCTTGTGTCGCTTCTTGGCGAGGTGGGTCAATCATACCGACAATGCCTAATAGCGTTAATCCCTGCTCAATATCAGTAAAGTCTAGCTCATGATGTTCTGCTGCTGATTTTTTGCAAGCAATAGCAAGCACTCTTTGACCTCTTCGAGCCATAAGCTCTATTTGAGTATGCCAGTAATTTAGATCCATTTTTTTATCTTCTAGTCCAGCTCGTTGAAGATGACACATCGCAAAGATTCGTTCAGGTGCTCCTTTAATATAGGACACGCCTTGTCCAGTATGATCATGATGAAGTGTTGCCATAAATTGATGTTGAGATTCAAAGGGAATAATATCGGTTCTTGGCCATGCTTCTTGCTCAAAATCACTGTCTAGCCCAGCTTTCATGCCCAAGGTTAATAACGCACCTTCAGTCGGATCACCTTGCAACAGCCATTCATCATTTTGTTTTTTCAATCCTGCATCATTACACAGTAAGGCGGCTCTCATAAGCTCGGTTAAAACAGGATGCTTTGCAAGATCAACCTCATTGCCACCACTAATGAAATCACCATGAGGATCATAGCCCACACCACTTACATCAAATAGACCGCCACCCGCTGTTGCAACATTAGTCACTGTCATTTCATTACGCGTTAATGTGCCTGTTTTATCCGTACAAATAACCGTCACAGCACCGAGGGTTTCAACAGCCGGTAATAACCGAATGATTGCCTGACGTTTAGCCATGCGCTGAACACCGATGGCCAATGTAATGGTCATAATAGCGGGAAGACCTTCAGGAATGGCTGCAACAGCTAAACCTACGGCAGCCATAAACATATCTGAAAGAGAATTTCCGTGTACAAACACCCCAAAAGCCATTGTTAATGCAGCAATGACAACTATAATTTCAGTAAGAAGCCGACCAAAATCAGCCATCTGTCTTAATAGAGGTGTTGTTAATGTTTCAACATGTGCTAGAAGCAAGCTAATCTGACCAATCTCAGTGTTTCCAGCCGTAGCAACAACGACACCACTACCTTGTCCATAAGTAACTAAAGTACTGGAAAAAGCCATTGAGCTTCGATCACCTAACACCATATCTTCAGCAACAGCTTGTGTGCTTTTCTCAACAGGTACAGATTCTCCCGTTAAAGAGGCCTCTTGAATTTGTAGGTTTTTGATTTTTAGTAATCGACAATCAGCAGGGACTTTATCACCAGATTGTAAAAAGATAATATCTCCAACAACTAGTAATTCAGCCTTTACAGTAATACGCCTGCCATCTCTCAGTACCAAAGCCTGTGACGACAGCATTTTCTTTATTGCACGTAATGCATCTTCAGCTTTGCCTTCTTGGACGAAGCCAATAATAGCGTTAATGATAACCACGCCAAAAATAACGCCTGAATCAAGCCAATGCCCCAAAAATGCCGTAATACCTGCCGCCGCCATCAAAACATAAATAAGAACATTATGACATTGAGCAAGAAAGCGCTTTAATGGACTGCGAGTTTTACCTTCTTCTAATAGGTTAGGGCCATTTTGTTTAAGTCGTAGCTCTGCTTCTAACTGTGTTAAGCCATTAGCCGAACTAACTAACTCTTCCAATACGTCTATTTGGCTTTTTGAATGCCAAGTCGAAGTCGTATGAGGATCTAATGTTGACATGAGCAACTCCCATCATCGGTACTTCACTTCATGATATACCCAAACCACTAAGCTATGGAAAGAAGATTAACTCATTGCTTGCCCCATCTGCACTGCCGTTTGGACATCGAGATCTGGATTAAATTTTGCCATACCCTTAGGTAATAGCATCACCACTGTTGAGCCCATATTAAAACGACCCATTTCTTCACCTTTTTGTAAGGTGATAGCTTGCTCGCCTTGATACTGCCAATGTTGAATATCTTTGCCATAAGGTGGCGTAATCATTCCTTGCCACACTGTTTCCATACTTCCGACAAAAATAGCCCCCACTAACACCATGACAATGGGACCTTGCTGTGTTTCAAACACCGTAACAACGCGCTCATTACGTGCAAATAATTTTGGAACAGCTCGAGCGGTGCGGGGATTTACCGAAAACAATTTACCCGGAATATACGTCATTTTCTGTAACTTACCGGTCAAAGGCATATGAATTCGATGATAATCACGTGGTGATAAATAAATAGTGGCAAACTGGCCTTGCTCAAATTGTTTAGCGAGATTTTCATCACCACCTAACAATTCCAATACACTATATTCACGACCTTTGGCCTGAACAATTTGATTATTATTAATGTCACCAATTTGACTGATTGCACCATCAACAGGAGAAGTCATTACCGTATTCCCTTCTGCTAGAGGCCTAACTCCAGATCTAAGTTCTCGAGTAAAAAAGGCATTAAAGCTAGGGAAAAAAGCTAAATCAGTTTGCGCAGCTTCATCAATATTCACCTTATATTTAGCGGTAATAAAGCGAATAAAGCTGTTTTTAAACCATCGCGTCTCACATCTCGTCAATCGATGCATTAACACTGATAAAGTATGTTGTGGAATGAGATACTGCGGAATTGTCGCAATTTTATCCCATAGTGAGGCTTCATTATTTTGTAAATTATCCATATTGTTTCCAGCCAATTGTCTTCTACCCCTTTCGCCTATCGAATAAGCTTGTCATAATTTTGTTTTCAAACCCAGCTAAGGATTATATCAAGCAATGAACACTTCTATCAGAATCCTCTTTATTCTATTGCTCTCATTTACCATATTCCCTGTTTTAGCTGAAGATGATGTACCCACTAAGCCAGCCGCTATTTATTACACAATCACAGAGCCATTCACGATTAACTTTCTAACTCAAAGTGCACAACAGGCACGTTATTTACAAATCAAAGTTACATTGATGGCACATGATCAAGACATTATTGATCAAGCAGAACTCAACCTTCCTATGCTGCAAGACTCATTACGTTCATTATTTTCTGAACAAACATTTAAAGCAGTGAATGCTGTAGAAGGTAGAAAAGCGCTACAAGTTAGTTCACTCTCCGTAATTAAAGCCATATTAAAAGAAGAAACAGGTAAAGATAATCTCGATGCCGTTTACTTCACCAGCTTCATCCTTCAATAATAGGCACAATAATTGCTTTATATATTCAAACTAAAAGAGATAGGTTCAAATGGCTGAAATAAAAGATGATGTTGATGTAGTTGAAGAAGGTGGTGGTTCATCAAAGAAAATGATGATTATCATTGCGGTTGTCGTTCTCGCATTAATTGGCGGTGTAGCGGCAATGTTCTTAGGTGGCGAAAATGAAGCTTCAGAAGGGGACGTTGCAACAGAAGATGTAGCGTCTATCAAGCAAACTCCTATTTACTTCTCAATTGATAAACCGCTTATTGTTAACTTTCAAGCGCAAAGTAATGGTGCAGCACGATACCTTTCTATCAAACTACAAGTAATGGCGAGAGAGCAAGCAACCATTGATGCCTTCACATTACATACCCCTGCTATTCAGCATGAATTATTAATGCTATTTTTGGGTCAAAATTATGACGAACTCAATACCACGGCAGGTACTAAAGCATTACAAAAACAAACACTCTCTACTATTAACGGGGTATTAAAAGCAGAAGAACATCAAGGTGAATTAGAAGCGGTCTATTTCACTAGTTTGATCATGCAATAATATTATGGCTGTTCACGATATACTTTCACAAGATGAGGTCGATGCCCTACTAAATGGTATGGGTGGCGATGAGATAGAAACTGAAGTCGAAGCGACTGATGAGGACAGTAGTGCTCGTGAATATGACTTTGGTAATGAAGATCGTATTATTCGTGGCAGAATGCCAACGCTTGAGATGATCAATGAACGTTTTGGTCGCTATCTACGAATCAGTCTCTTTAATATGCTCCGCCGCAGTGCTGAGATTTCAGTTAGTGGCGTGCAAGTGATGAAGTTCTCAGAGTATATTCATACTTTATTTGTACCCACCAGCTTAAATATTATTCACATGCATCCCCTCCGAGGCTCAGGGCTTATTGTATTTGAACCTAAATTAGTTTTTTCTATTTTAGATAACTACTTTGGTGGTGAAGGACGATTCCAAGCTCGTATTGAAGGCCGTGAATTTACAGCCACTGAATTACGCGTTATTAATATGGTATTGCATATTTGTTTCAAAGATCTCACTGAAGCATGGTCACCTGTTATGCAAATGGAATTTGAGTTTGTTACCCATGAAGTAAATCCACAATTTGCCAATGTTGTTAGCCCTAGTGAAGTAGTTGTTATCTCTACCTTCCATGTTGAAATTGATGGCGGTGGTGGTGATATCCACATCACACTCCCTTATTCTATGATTGAGCCTATTCGAGAACTGCTTGATACCGGTATTCAAAGTGATAGCTCAGCTGATGATGGTCGCTGGAAAAGGTCGATGAAAGAGGAAGTGTTACAAGCGGAAGTCAGCCTCTCTACTGAATTCACTCAAATTGAAATGACCTTAAAGAAAATCCTTGCTTTAAAAGCAGGAGATATTTTACCGATTAAAATGCCAAAAACAGTCGTAACCAAAGCGGAAGGTGTGCCGGTGTTTAATTCAACATTTGGTGAGCATAAAGGGAAAGCAGCATTAAAAATTCATGAGTTAATTGAGCATCCTAAAGATACAACGCCTCAATTTGTCCTGCAAAAAAAGACCTAAATAGAGTACAAAATTATGAGTGAAGAGACGAAACAAAATGATCAAGACGTTGCAGATGAATGGGCGGCAGCATTAGAAGAATCGGCACCAGAAACAGAAGCTGAAGAAGATCCTTGGGCAGCGGCTTTAGAAGAGCAGGCTACTGAAGAACAAGCAACAACTGCACCTGTGACTCAACTTGATGATGATGCAAAACCACCTCGCCAAGACATTGATATCAATCTCGATATGGTTCTGGATATTCCCGTTACAATCTCTATGGAAATTGGCCGCACTAAAATTAATGTGCGCAATTTATTGCAACTGAGTCAAGGCTCTGTTGTAGAGTTAGATAGACTTGCTGGTGAACCGATGGATGTACTGGTTAACGATACTCTTATTGCTCATGGTGAAGTTGTTGTGGTGAATGATAAGTTTGGTATTCGTTTAACGGATGTCATTAGTGCTGAAGAACGAGTTAAAAAATTAAAATGATCTCACTGCTGACTCACACCTTCAGTTTCATCACGCTATTCATGCTGTCATCTCTCAGCATGGCAGCAGAACAGCTTGAAAAAATACCCCTTGCTTCTAAAACGCTCAGTTCTTCACCGGTTTCCACGGGTGTATTAGTCGAAACATTACTAGGACTACTCTTGGTCTTGGCCGTTATTGCTTTTTTAGCATGGCTACTTCGCAAAACGAATCAATTTCACACTGCCGCTAATAGTGACATGCACATCATTTCTAGTTTGGCATTGGGGCCTCGTGAACGTGCTGTTCTATTACAGGTCGGTAAAGAGCAAGTTTTAGTGGGTGTAACATCCCAGCAAATACACACACTTCATGTACTAGCAGAACCTATCAACACTCAAAACAAACCCGTTCATTCTTCACGGTTTGCTGATAAGCTACAACAAATGATGCAGCAAAAAGGGAAATCATGATTCGCGGGCTATTTGCACTACTATTTTTATTCATGCCATTAATTTCTATGGCTGAACCGGGTATCCCAGCGATCACACTCACAACGGGTGAAGATGGCGGACAAAGCTACACCGTTACCTTACAAATATTAGCCTTAATGACCGTATTAACTTTGCTTCCAGCAGCGTTAATGATGATGACCTCATTTACCCGAATCATTATTGTATTATCCATTCTTCGCCAAGCAATGGGAGTGCAATCAACACCTTCAAACCAAGTTTTGATTGGCCTCACTCTCTTTTTAACCTTTTTTATCATGCATCCCGTATTTGATAATGCATATCAAAATGGTGTTAAACCGTATATGGATGGTGAAATTGAAGTACTTGTTGCTGCTGAAGAAGCCAGCACCCCTTTCAAAGAATTTATGCTTGCTCAAACACGCGAAAGTGATATTGAGTTATTTGCCAGTATTGCTGGTCATGGCCCATTAGAGTCTGCTGAAGATATTCCTTTTAGCTTGCTACTTCCTGCCTTTGTTACCAGCGAATTAAAAACAGCTTTTCAAATTGGCTTCTTAATCTTCATTCCCTTTTTAATCATTGACTTAGTGGTTGCCAGCGTTTTGATGGCAATGGGGATGATGATGCTATCCCCCATGTTAATTTCACTCCCCTTTAAACTCATGCTCTTCGTTCTTATTGATGGCTGGGCACTATTAATGGGTACACTAGCATCGAGTTTTTACGTCTAAATGACGTTGACTAAATTATGACACCTGAAGTAGTCCTCACGATCATGCAGCAAACATTACAGATAATCACCATGTTGATTGCTGTTATTTTGCTACCTGCATTATGTGTAGGTTTATTAGTCAGTATGTTTCAAGCAGCCACCTCCATCAATGAGCAAACCTTAAGCTTTATTCCAAAACTATTAGTGACTATTTTGGTATTAGTGCTGGCTGGTCCTTGGATGCTTAGCCTTCTCACAGGCTATGCACAACGTGTATTTGAAGACATTCCATTCCTGATAGGTTAGCTATGGAAATAAGTACCGCAGAAATAACTGGCTTAATGGGTACTTATATTTGGCCCTTCTTCCGTATTGCCGCCCTTGTAATGGCCGCTCCTATCTTTAGTAGTAACTTTGTTAATGTTCGTAGCCGCTTATTAATTGCTGTAGCGATTAGTATTGCGATAGTTCCATCAATTCCGTATGTAGGACCCGCCGTTGACCCCCTTAGTGGTGCAGGACTTCTTATTGTCACGCATCAAATTCTTATTGGGGCGTGCATGGGTTTTATGCTGCAATTTCTATTTAATGCATTCATTATCGGTGGACAGATTATTGCGATGCAAATGGGGCTGGGGTTTGCCTCAATGGTTGATCCTCAAAATGGTGTAACGGTCCCCGTAATCAGCCAATTCTATTTAATTTTTGTCACTCTAGTATTTATCAGTTTGAATGGTCACCTAATTTTATTACAGGTTTTGGCTGAAAGTTTTATCACTCTTCCTATTGCAACGTCAGGTTTAACAAGCGCCAGTTTTTATGGTTTGGTTGGTCAAGCAAGTTGGATGTATGCTTCAGGTGTTCTCGTTGCTCTACCGGCCATTGGCTCACTGATGATGGTGAATCTTGCCTTTGGTATATTGTCTCGAGCAGCACCACAAATCAGTCCATTTTCTATTGGTTTCCCAATGACAATCATCCTTGGTTTTGCCATTATGTTTGTTACTTTACCCTCTATTGCCAATCACCTTCTGTCCATGTCTGATCACATGTTACAAGTGATTCGTCTCTTCGTTCAACCTGGAGGAACAGCCTAATGGCTGAAGAGTCAGGTCAAGATAAAACCGAGGAACCCTCCGCCAAGCGTCTAAATGACGCCCGCGAGAAGGGACAGGTTCCTCGCTCAAAAGAATTTACTACCGTTCTTGTATTAATTGCGAGTGCAGTAGCAATGATGTTTGTCGGTGAGAACATCATCCGTAGTGTTGCCCAAGTAATGGAGAAATCCTTCAGCTTTTCACGTAAAGAAATTTTTGATCCTGCTGCCCTTATCAACCATGTCTTTTACTCGATTGAAACAATTGCTTTTGATCTAGGTTCATTTCTAGCCATTACGGTTGTTGCTGCTCTCGTCGCTCCAGCAAGTACTGGCGGTTGGAATTTTTCGGCCAAAGCATTTGGCGTTAAATTAGAAAAATTAGATCCCTTAAAAGGCTTAAAACGGATCTTAGGCCCTCAAGGTCTAATTGAGCTCATCAAAGCCCTAGCCAAGTTTATTCTTATTGGTGTTATCTCGACCTTAATTATTTGGAGTTTACGTGACCAATTATTGACACTGGGTAAACAAGAAGTCGAAGTCGCGATGTCAGCACTGGGCGGTTTAGTGCTATGGGTCTTTTTTGCTATCTCTAGTAGTTTAATTTTAATTGCACTCATTGATGTACCTTTCCAACACTGGAATCATATCCGCCAGCTTAAAATGACCAAGCAAGAAGTCAAGGATGAAAGCAAAGAAACAGATGGTAACCCTGAACAAAAAGGTCGTATTCGTCGCATGCAAATTGAGATTTCTCAACAACGCATGATGCAAGATGTACCACAGGCTGACGTCATTATTACCAACCCAACTCACTATGCTGTGGCATTGCGTTATGACCAAGCAGGAACAGGTGCGCCGACCGTTGTAGCTAAGGGTGCCGATCTCATTGCACAACAAATTCGTATGGTTGGTGAAGCCAATGAAGTGCCGATTTTATCTGCTCCACCACTTACTCGTGCTATTTACTTTAGTACGGTGAATTCACGTTCCAAGTGCAACAGTTTTAGTTTTAAACAACACTTCGTAAGGTGTTCTGAAGTTTAAACATTTTCGTGGCCGATGATTTAATTTCTCAACAGCTTGAACAATTATATCATCACCAATCTGATGAAAGTTACACCCTTTTGGAAAAAAACGCCTTAATAAACCATTGGTATTTTCATTAAGACCTCGCTGCCATGGTGAATGTGGATCGGCAAAATAGACTTTGCTTTTAGTCGCCTTTTCCAGCGTTTTAAATCGAGCAAATTCACTGCCATTATCAACCGTAAATGTTTTGATTAAAGCAGGATTTATAGCCTCAAATAAAGAGGAACTTACAGTCATGAATGTATCTGATAGTTTGTTATCTAATTTCCCTGCAACTAAATATCGACTCTTTCGCTCAACGTGCGTGGCTAATCCTCCTTTGGATTTCCCACCTTCCATTGAGTCACTTTCCCAATCACCAAAACGAACCTTGTCAGCCACAACTTTAGGTCTTTTATGAATAGATATACGACCTTCAAATAATCTCCGTCTTACGCTGCGACGTTGTTTTCGGCGGCGTTTATGGTGTCTAATCAATGATAGATAAAGCACACCACCTTGCAAGGAATCAGCAACAACCCATCGGTAAATTGTTTCGTGGCTGATCTGCATTTTAGTGCTTCTATACTCTCGCTTTAGTCGACCAGAAATAATTTCAGGTGACAAGCCTGCTTTAATATTGTTAATGACTAAATCATATAATGGAAGGTGTGATTTTCTTTTCTCACAGGTAGGCTGAGATTTACGTTCATCGGCGTATTGCTGCGCCCAATCATGCCAATAATGACTATGGTTTCCTTTGTTTCTCCTGACTTCTCGATTAATTGTACTCGGCGAACGATTAATTCGTTCAGCCATTAGGCGCATTGAAAATTTAGCCATGTGCATATGGGCTATCTTAAATCGCTCATCTGCGGTTAAATGGGTGTAAGACATCGTGGGTTCCTAAGTGATTAAATTGTGGTAATTTAAATCTATCAGGTTCTTACGATGTCTGCTTTTTTAACTTAGGTGTTGCACTTGGGAGTTGAATTCACCTACCGAAATTGGCGATGAGATTCCTTCTGGTCTATATATTGCAATAGCCCAAGTGTTAGCGTTTGTCTTCCAATTGCGTCGCTATAACAACCGAGGTGGTAACAAGCCTCATATCAATACGGAGGACTTGCCAATACCAGATGAATTAAAACGAGATTAAGATATAAATGGAAAATAACGATTTACTAACTCGACTAAAATCAATTGCCAGTGGCGGACTTGCAGCCCCAATAGTCTTAGTCGCTTTATTATCAATGGTGATATTACCCCTGCCACCATTCATGCTCGATATGTTGTTCAGTTTTAATATTGCTTTATCGCTTGTCATTATGTTGGCAAGTATCTATGTTCTAAAACCGCTACACTTTGCTTCCTTCCCAAGTATTCTGCTTATCGCCACCCTATTACGTCTAGCACTTAATGTTGCATCAACACGTGTCGTATTATTAGAAGGTCACACGGGTACTGCAGCAGCAGGGCAAGTAATCGAAGCATTTGGTGAATTTGTAATTGGCGGGAACTACACCGTTGGTTTCGTCGTGTTTGCCATTCTCGTTATTATCAACTTTGTGGTAGTCACCAAAGGTGCAACCCGTATTGCTGAAGTAAGTGCACGTTTTACCTTAGACTCAATGCCCGGTAAACAAATGGCAATTGATGCTGATCTTAATGCTGGGATCATTGACCAAGATGAAGCTCGCGATCGTCGTGAAGAAGTTATGCAAGAGGCTGATTTCTATGGTTCTATGGATGGTGCCAGTAAATTTGTTCGCGGTGATGCTATTGCAGGTATTTTGATCTTATTTATCAATCTTATTGGTGGCTTAATCATTGGTGTTGTTCAACATGATATGAGCTTTGCTGATGCCGGCCATAACTACACACTACTCACTATTGGTGATGGTCTTGTCGCTCAAATCCCATCATTATTACTTGCAACAGCTGCCGGTCTATTGGTTACCCGTTCTACTAAAGAACAAGACATGGGTGAACAAATTGTTGGTCAATTATTTGCCGAACCAAAAACACTCGCTATTACATCAGGCATTATTGGTGGAATGGGTATTATCCCAGGTATGCCAAACCTTCCTTTCCTATTATTAGCATCTGCAGGAGGGTATGGAGCCTGGATGATGATGCAGCGTCAGAAAGCTGCCGAAGCCGCTGCCATAGCACCCCCAACTAAACAAGCTGAAGTACCTAAAGAACAGCGTGAATTAGGATGGGAAGATTTAAGTCCTGTTGATCCCATTGGTCTGGAAGTGGGGTATCGTTTAATTCCATTGGTTGATAAAAACCAAGGTGGCGAATTAATGAATAGAATCAAAGGGATCCGTAAAAAGATTTCACAAGAACTAGGATTCTTAATTCCACCCGTTCATATTAGAGACAATCTTGATCTCGCCCCTACTGCTTATCAAATAACATTATTTGGTGTTACATTCGGTGAAGCTGAAGTTCACCCTGACAGAATGATGGCGATTAATCCGGGTCAAGTTTTTGGCGAACTCGATGGCATTAAAAGTAAAGATCCAGCCTTTGGCCTCGATGCTGTCTGGATTGAAGCAAGTCAACGTGAACATGCTCAAGCACAAGGCTACACCGTTGTTGATGTCGATACGGTTATTGCCACACACTTAAGTAAAATATTACAAAGTCATGCTCATGATTTATTAGGTAGAGAAGAAGTTCAGCAACTTCTTGATAACTTAGCAAAAACAGCGCCTAAGCTTGTTGAAGGACTTGTACCAGATACACTGCCATTAGCGACTGTGCAAAAAGTATTACAGAATTTATTGGAAGAGAACCTACCTATTCGTGATATTCGCACCATCACCGAAGCATTATCAGAACAGGCCGCCCGTAACCCTGAAGCAGAAGCATTAACGGCCTCAACCCGCATGGCACTTAGCCATTCTATAGTTCAACACGTTAATGGCGTTAAAGCAGACCTACCTATTATTACTTTAGACCCTGAACTGGAACAGATATTGCTACAGACCTTACAAGCGACTACAGAAGGTGGCGCTAGTTTAGAACCAGGACTTGCTGAAACTATGCACAAAAATTTACAAGATGCGACACAACGACAAGAAATGACAGGTGAATCTGCCATATTAGTCGTTCAAGCAGGATTAAGAACATGGATTTCACGCTTTATTAGACATTCTATTCCAAGCTTAAATGTCTTGTCATACAACGAAATACCCGATAACAAACAAATTAGAATTGTGGCTAACGTTGGCCGTTAGTACCCAAGGATATTATTATGAAAATTAAACGTTTCCAAGCTGCGGATGTTCGCCAAGCCATCAAAGAAGTAAGAGATGTATTGGGGCCTGATGCTGTTATTTTGTCTAATAACCGTGTTGATGGTGGTGTCGAAATTGTCGCTGCAACAGACTATGATGAAGCCCAATTTAATCGACAGTCACATATTCGCCAAGAAGAGCCTGCTCAAGCACCTAGAGTAGAAATCAACCCTATAGCAGAAAGTGTTCCTCGTGCAGCACCGCAAACTCAAGCACCACAAAACATATGGTCTCAAGAACCCACCTTGATTCAAATGCGTAAGGAAATTTCAGGCCTTAAAGATATGTTGCAAAATCAACTATCTGATTTAGCTTGGAAAGACATGGAGCATAATAGTCCTATACAAGTTCAATTATTGCAGCGATATTTAAAAATGGGGATCCAAGTTGATTTAGCTAAGAAGTTCACAGCCCAAGCACAAGGTGCTGATGATTTAGAACTCGCTTGGCACCAATCATTAGGTCGTTTAGCCGCCGAAATACCATTGGATGATGATGACATTATTACTCGTGGCGGAATTTATGCTTTAGTCGGCCCTACTGGTGTTGGAAAAACAACCACTGTCGCTAAAATTGCCGCAAGATGTGCTTTGAAACATGGTGCCAAGAATGTTGCTTTGATTACAACAGATTGCTACCGAATTGGTGGACAAGAACAATTACGCACTTATGCGCGTATTTTAGGGGTTCCTGTTCGTGTTGCTAAAACACATGAAGACCTAGCTGCAGCACTGAATGACCTGCTTGATCGACGCTTTATTTTGATTGATACAGCAGGTATGAATCAGCGTGATATAAAGCTAGCAGAGAAGTTCTCAGTATTGAAACAACAGTCTCCTAAAATAAAAAATTACTTAACTATATCTGCAACCACCCAAGCAAGTGGTCTAAATGATATTATTAATACTTTCTCACACCTTGATTTAAGCGGTTGTATTTTGACAAAAACAGATGAAACAAGCAGTTTAGGTGGTGCTATATCAGCATTAATCCGCCATAAACTGCCATTAGCTTATATCTGTAATGGTCAGCAAGTACCTGAAGACTTCAGTCTTGCCCGCCCTAATACCTTGGTGAAACAGGCGAGTGAGTTAATGAACGAAGCAGAACAACAAATCGATCCACAAACCTTATCCAGCTATGGAGGTTTTGCAGCTTATGGCTGATATAGCTAACGACCAAGCACATGGTCTTAGAAAAATGACCAGTCCACCCCGCCCCGTCAAAGTTATTGCGGTGGCAAGTGGTAAGGGTGGAGTAGGAAAAACAAATGTCACTGTAAACCTTGGTGTTGCACTCGCGTCACAAGGCAAACAAGTGTTATTGCTTGATGCCGACTTAGGTATGGCTAATATTGATGTCATGTTAGGTCTGCACCCGCAGTACAATTTATTACATGTATTAGATGGCAGTAAAACGTTAGCAGAAATCATTGTCGAAGGTCCTTCAGGACTAAAAATAATCCCTGCGGCTTCTGGTGTGCAAAAAATGGCAGAATTAAGCCCTGCTGAACATGCTGGAATGATTCAAGCATTCAGTGACATGGATGATCAAATTGATGTCCTACTGATTGATAGTGCAGCAGGTATTGCTGATAGCGTTGTCAGTTTCACTCGCGCGGCTCAAGAAATCATTGTAGTTGTGTGTGATGAACCTGCATCTATTACTGATGCCTATGCCTTTATTAAATTATTGAGCCGGGACTATGGCGTCGTTAATTTCCATATCATTGCCAATATGACTCGCAGTGTTCAAGAAGGGCGAGAATTATTTAATAAAATATCCCTCGTATGTGATCGTTTTCTTGACGTAACCCTAGACTTTATGGGAATTGTTCCTTTTGACGAAGACTTACGTCGAGCGGTGAAAAAACAACGTGCTGTTGTTGAATATATTCCTCGTAGTAAATCAGCTACTGCTTTTATGCACTTAGCCAAAAAAGTAGCTCACTGGCCGGTTCAAAAACAACCTAGAGGTCATATGGAATTTTTTGTTGAACGTTTAATCCAAGCAAGTTTGGATATTGCCTAAGATGAATGCCGTTGCCATGTATACCGACACAGAAGCATCAAAAGTATTGATGTCAGAACTTGTTGAGCAACATGCAACCTTGGTGAAGCGTATCGCCTATCATTTGATTGCTCGCCTTCCTCACACTGTTGAGGTCGACGATCTCATTCAAGCGGGAATGATGGGGCTCTTAGATGCCTCTCACCATTACAATGCAAGTCATGGTGCAAGCTTTGAAACCTATGCAGGTATCCGTATTCGTGGTTCAATGCTAGATGAAATTCGTCGAAATGATTGGGCGCCCCGCTCTGTTCATAAAAAAGCACGTGATATTTCTAATGTTATGCGTGAAATAGAGCAACAAGAAGGACGTCACGCTCACGACAGCGAAATAGCAAAAGCCTTAGGATTGAGCATTGAGGAATATCATCAACAATTACATGACTCAGCGGGTCATCAAGTGTTTAGTCTGGATGAATTCACTGACAATGATGAAACACATGCTCAACCTATTACGCCCGCATTATCCGGACCTGTCGACTCATTACAGTCTGATGGATTCCAAGATGCTATGGCTAAAGCAATAAAGACACTTCCTGAACGTGAACGTTTAATGATGGGTCTGTATTATAATGAAGAATTAAATTTAAAAGAAATTGGTGAAGTACTGGGAGTCAGCGAGTCTCGTGTAAGTCAAATACACAGTCAAACTGTCATTCGGCTTCGCTCAAAACTAAGTGACTGGTTAAACTGAAAACTGGAGGTGCCCCTTGAATAAAGATATGAAGATTCTTATCGTGGATGATTTTTCCACAATGAGACGAATAATTAAAAACTTGCTTAGAGACTTAGGCTTTAACAATACGACCGAGGCTGATGATGGCCTAACTGCATTACCGATATTACAAGCGGGTGGCATTGATTTCCTTGTCACAGATTGGAATATGCCGGGGATGCAGGGTATTGATCTACTTAAAGCTGTTCGTGCAGATGAGAAGCTATCAACGATTCCTGTCTTAATGGTAACGGCTGAAACAAAACGTGAGCAAATTATTGTTGCCGCACAAGCGGGTGTGAATGGTTATGTTGTTAAACCCTTTACAGCTGCTACGCTTAAAGAGAAAATTGATAAGATTTTTGAACGAATCGACGCTCAATAATAATAAATATAAGGCTCATCATGGAATCTATTAACAAAACAGTGCAACTTGAAGCTGCCCGTGCCCTAGTCACAGCACTGGAGTCAGATAATGAGCAAGCTGCTGAACATCAATTAGTCATCCTGACCCAATCTCAAGAAAGTGAACTTTTCCAAGAAGTAGGAAAGTTAACACGAGAACTCCATGAAGCAATGAGTAATTTCAATTTGGACTCACGATTAGTCGACTTGACTGAAAATGATATGCCAAATACTCGTGAACGTTTAAATTACGTTATCACGACAACAGAAGAAGCGGCTCATAAAACACTAAATTATATTGAGCAAACTTTACCACTTGCCTCAGATCTTAAATTAACTGCCGAAAAAATTGATGAAAGTTGGCATCGTTTTCGCATGAGAGAAATGAACGCAGATGAATTTCGCTCTCTAAGTAAAGAAATCGAGGTTTATTTACCAAAAGTGAAACAACATTCTGAGCAAATCCATGCCAATTTATCAGAAATGATGATGGCTCAGGGTTTTCAGGATTTAACCGGACAGGTGATTCGCCAAGTCATCGATTTGGTTGAAGAAGTAGAAGATAATTTAGTGCGACTGGTAAAAATTGCCGGTCAGCATATTGAAAGTAAACCAAAAGACAACAAAGAAGTTGATCCGATTAAGGCTGAGGGACCTCAGATTAATGCAGGTGATAACCCTAATATTGTTAATGATCAAGATGAGGTCGATGATTTGTTATCAAGTCTTGGCTTTTAAAGGAAAATAAAGATGGCAGCATTAGACTCTGATGATGAAATCCTTCAAGACTTCTTAGTTGAAGCAGAAGAAATATTAGAAGGATTAAATGAACAGCTTGTTGAGCTAGAAACTCAACCTGAAAATAGCGAACTACTTAATGCTATTTTCCGTGGATTTCATACCATCAAAGGTGGGGCAGGCTTCCTAGCGCTTGATGCCATGGTTGGCTTATGCCATAAGTGTGAAGACTTATTTAATATCTTACGTCAGGGTGACAAGATTGTTGACGCTGAGATGATGGACACCTTTCTCAAGGTACTTGACGTTCTAAATACTATGTTTGATCAAACAAAAGCAGGTGAATTTCCAACACCTGCCGATCCCACTCTATTGAACCAGCTTTCCGCCTATCTTGAAGATGATGTTCCTGAACCTGAACCGACACCAGAACCCGTCGCAACAACGCCAGTAGCCACAGATAGTGATGATATTACAGATGATGAATTTGAAGCATTGCTTAATCAATTACATGGTGCTGGTGCTCCAGGAATCGAGACTCCAGCAGCAGAAGTGACACCACCACCGCCAAAAAAGTCAGGCGATGAAGATATTACAGAAGAAGAATTTGAAGCACTTCTTGATGAACTGCAAGGGAAACCACCTGCAGCTAAGCCCCCCCGAACCCGAAATCAAACCTGCTGAAGCAGAAGTCAAAAAAGAAGCCCCCCCCTGCTCCAGTAAAACCGAGTGCTAAACCAAGTCCAGCGGCAAAACCTGCCGCAGCCTCTAAACCAGCGGAAACAACTGTCCGCGTTGATACCAGCCGTTTAGATGACATTATGAATATGGTTGGAGAATTAGTACTTGTTCGTAACCGAATTAGCACCTTAGAAGCGGCACTTGATGATGAAGATATGGCAAAGGCTGTCAGTAATTTGGCAGTCGTTACCGCTGATTTACAAACAGCGGTTATGAAAACACGTATGCAGCCAATCAAAAAGGTCTTTGGACGTTTCCCTCGTGTCGTTCGAGATTTAGCACGAAGTTTGAAAAAAGATATTAATCTTGAACTACGTGGCGAAGATACAGATTTAGATAAAAACCTAGTTGAAGCATTAGCAGATCCACTTGTACATTTAGTTAGAAATGCAGTTGATCATGGGGTGGAAATGCCAGATGTTCGGGAGGCAGCAGGTAAAGAGCGTCAAGGTCATATTATTTTGGCAGCCGCTCAAGAAGGTGATCATATTTTGCTAACCATTTCAGATGATGGTGCAGGAATGGATGCAGATGTTCTTCGCAGTAAAGCCGTTGAAAAAGGTATGATGGATGAAGAATCAGCATCTCGCCTGACAGACTCTGAGAGCTTCGCCCTCATATTTGCACCCGGGTTTTCTTTGAAACAAGAAATTTCTGATATCTCTGGACGAGGTGTTGGAATGGATGTGGTGAAAACAAGTATTTCAAAACTTAATGGTGTCATTGAGATAAAGTCCGAGGTTGGTGTTGGAACAACCCTATCAATTAAGGTTCCTCTAACGTTGGCGATTATGCCAACATTAATGGTTATGTTGGGCGATCAGATTTTTGCATTCCCATTAGTCAGTGTTAACGAAATATTCCACTTAGATTTAGAAAAGACAAATATTGTCGATGGACAACAAACTATTATGGTTCGAAATAAAACGCTTCCTCTTTTTTACTTAAGAAAATGGCTAGCCAGCACATTTAATGACACTGGTGAAGCCAGCATTGAACATGTTGTTATCGTTAATGTTGGTACACAGCGAGTAGGATTTGTTGTTGACCAATTAATAGGCCAGGAAGAAGTCGCTATCAAGCCATTAGGTGCCTTACTTCAAGGTACAAAAGGTTTAGCAGGGGCTACCATTACAGGTGATGGTCGTATCTCACTTATTCTTGATTTCCCAGAGCTGATGGCAACCTATGCTCAACGAGGGTACTAAGGAGTATCGTGTCTGTTCGTGTATTGATTGTTGATGATTCAGGGTTTTTTCGTAGACGACTGTCTACAATCCTCAGTAGCGATCCACTTATAACCGTTGTTGGTACCGCCGATAATGGGCAAGAAGCCATTAAACAAGTTAAACTATTAAAACCTGATGTCATTACAATGGACATCGAAATGCCTATAATGAATGGCATTATAGCAACCCGAGAAATAATGGCCTTGCAACCCACACCAATCTTAATGTTATCAACATGGACAACCGAGGGGGCAAAGTCAACATTAGATGCATTAGATGCCGGTGCTGTAGATTATATGCCTAAACGTTTCGAAGATATTTCTGGCGATAAGAGTAGTGCCCATCAACAGCTATGCCAACGTTTACGTAATTTAGCCTCCAATAGAAAAGCACGTAGAAGTATTTCTCCTAGCCCTGTTATTAAACCTATTCAAGTAGCCGCTAAAGTGACACCATATTCCAATTCTCTCTCTAGCACCCTTCGTATTGTCATTATTGGCACATCAACAGGTGGCCCTGTTGCATTACAAAAAATATTAACACAATTACCCGCTAACTTTCCTTACCCAATATTGCTAGTACAGCATATGCCGGCAACCTTCACGCCTTCATTTGCAGAACGTTTGAACACACAATGTCAGATTCAAATAAGACATGCTCAAGATGGCGATATTTTAAAAGCAGGAACCGCTTATCTTGCTCCAGGCGGCATGCAGATGATACTTAAAGGGTGTGCTAGAAACCCCATTATTAAGATTCATGCAAGCACCGAAAGTCAGACATATAAACCTTCTGTGAATATAACATTTGAGTCTGTTGCAAAAATATATCCCAAAGAAACACTTGCAATTATATTAACGGGGATGGGGTCAGATGGTAAAGAGAGCTGTATCAAACTACATGATTTAGGTTCAACTATTTGGGCTCAAAATGAGAAAAGTAGTACGATTTACGGTATGCCGATGGCTATTGCGAAAGCTGGAATTGCAAATGGAATTTTTGATCTAAATGAGATAGGTCATCAGTTAGCGGAGTTAAGGTAATGGATATTCTTAGTTTTCTTGGTCTTATTATAGGTTTTGGCGCTATTATTGGTGGCCAATACCTAGAAGGTGGCCACCTCAGTTCGATTATGAATGCAGTCGCATTGCTAATCGTATTAGGTGGAACATTAGGTGCAGTTATGCTACAAACACCTTTAGACACCTTTACTCGGGCAATAAAAATGTTGGTATGGGTGTTTTTTCCTCCCAAATATTCAACTGAAGAACTACTTGATAAAATTCTTGATTGGAATGCCGTTGCACGTAAAGAAGGTTTATTTAAATTAGAAACACTAGCTGAACTTGAGGATGACCTTTTTATTCAAAAGGGTCTACAACTTATTGCAGATGGTGCAACACCAGAAATGATTAGAGAAATATTAGAAAATGATCTTGATATTCAAGAACATCAAGATATTCAATCATCAAAAGTATTTGAAGCAATGGGGGGCTATTCTCCTACTATTGGTATTATTGGTGCTGTTCTTGGACTAATTCATGTTATGGGTAATTTAGCCGATCCTTCATCATTAGGCTCTGGTATCGCCGTTGCATTTATTGCCACAATTTATGGTGTTGTTTTAGCTAACTTAGTATTTTTACCTATTGGTAATAAGCTGAAAACATTGATTGAACGTCGTAGCCAAGTCTATATGATGCTAATCGAAGGTTTAATAAGTGTTGCAGATGGTGATAACCCTCATAACATTGAAAGCCGTTTACAAGCCTATATTGGTTAAGCGATTATGGCGCGTAGAAGAAAAGTCGAAGAACATATCAATCATGAACGCTGGCTCGTCTCTTATGCAGACTTTATCACGCTTCTATTTGCTTTTTTTGTCGTGATGTATTCAATATCATCCGTCAATGAAGGAAAGTATCGCGTATTATCAGATACTTTAGAAGCAACATTCACAGCTCCGAAACGAAGTATAGATCCCATTCAAATAGGTGAGGTGAGTCGTGGTCAAGGTGAGAAAGTACCTGATTATTTATCAGCCAGCACACCTGATAGCGTAATAGAACTTACTGAAATCAATATTTACACGCCTCCCCCACCTTCTGAAGAATCGATTCAAACAATTAATGAAATATCAAAAAAACTAAATTCAGCTCTAAAAGAAATGATAGAAAATGAAGATATCATTATTAAGCAAGGTGATGATTGGCTCGAATTAGAAATGAAATCTAATGTCTTATTTTATAGCGGTGAAGCACGTTTAGAAAAAAAAGCTATTCCAATTATTGGTAAAGTTGCAGATATTCTACGAGCATCATCGAACCTTATTCAAGTAGAAGGTTTTACAGATAACAACCCAATTAATACCGCTCGTTTTCCATCAAACTGGGAGTTATCAGCAGCACGTGCTGCCAGTGTTGTTCACTTACTTGATCGCTATGGTTTAAACCCTGCCCGCATGTCTGCAATTGGTTTTGGTCAGTTTAAGCCTATTGCTGATAATAATACTGAAGAGGGTCGCCAAAAGAACCGTCGAGTTGTTCTTGTCGTGCTATCTAGTGATAAAAGCTCCCGTTCTATCAAGACTGTTGCACCACAAAGTCAAACTACTTTAACGCCCGTTATTAGAGGTCCTCGTGCAGTGCCAGTTCAACCAGAGGAAACTCAAACTCCAAGGAGTATTCCATGACCATTTGGGCTGTTGCAAATCAAAAGGGAGGGGTTGGAAAAACAACAACCGTTGTTAGCCTAGCAGGGCAGTTAGCTAAACAAGGACAACCTACTCTTATCCTTGATATGGATCCTCATGGCTCATTGACTACTTATTTTGGTCATGATCCTGATACATTAAATAATAGTATTTATACTTTATTCCAAAAGATGGAGGAAAGTCCTAATGCAGCTATTTTTAACACCTTAAAGAAAACAAGTTGTGAAAACCTGTATTTACTACCGGCATCAACAGCAATGGCAACGCTAGATCGCCAACTGGGAACCCAGGGAGGAAAAGGACTCGTTATAAAAAAAACCTTGGCCATTTTAGGTGACCGTTTTCCAAATATCTTAATTGATTGTCCTCCTATGCTGGGGGTATTAATGATCAATGCATTAGCGGCATGTGATCAACTATTAATCCCAGTACAAACAGAGTTTTTAGCCCTTAAGGGTTTAGAACGCATGTTGCACACGCTTGGTATGATTAATCATGCGCGGAAACAAGGTTTGCCTTATTTAATTATTCCAACCATGTTTGATCGTCGAACCAATGCCTCTATACAAAGCCTACAAATGTTAAAAGATAAACATAGTGATAGCGTATGGGATGGTGTCATTCCTGTCGACACTCACTTTCGTGATGCCAGTAAGGCCGGAATCCCACTACCCATCATGAATGAATCATCTCGGGGCTCTATTGCTTATGCAACATTATTAGAGCACCTCACTCACCCAGAATATGACTCAAGTAGCTTGCCTCATGTCTAAAACAACACACCTTGCTGAACATGAACAAGCCTTATCCGCATATCTCAATGATATGCTGTTTGAGGAGTCTGATAAACAGGCTACTTCTGAAGATGCCATAGAGATAAACCAGCACTCTATTGAACAGCAATTATCTAAATCAAATAAAGTAAGTGAAGACTGGCGTCAATCGCCATTCCAAACACTTCTCTTCGAAATTCAGGGATTAAAGTTGGCTATCCCCTTGCAGGAATTAAATGGTATTTTAACGTGGCCCGAAAAGAACTTACCCAAAATAGCTGGAAAACCAAGTTGGTATTTAGGTCTATACAGTCAAGATCACCAACATACTCAGATTGTTGATACTGCACATATTATTCTCCCTCAGCAGCATCAAGACAACTCAGCCAAACCAAAATTTATTATATTAATTGCAGATGGAAAATGGGGATTGGCCTGCAATAAAGTGAGTAAAGTTGTTACATTATCACCTGATGAAGTACGATGGCGGCAACAAGCAGGAAAACGTCCATGGCTAGCAGGCACAGTACTTGATAAAATGTGCAGTATTCTTAATATTGATGAGTTAGTAAAACAACTTGAGTCATAGTCTATACCCATGACACTTTAATCTGCATGATTCAGAGTGAAATGTCATGGGTATATAATGTTTCTTATGGCATGAATACTGCTTAATTATAAATATGAATACTGGTTGTCGATATTTTGTCAGCCAGACTTTTTTGTGACATTATTTTAGTCATAAATATAAAAGGTTAAAACACATGAGCCAAAATGACGCTGAAGAAAATGATCCGATACTACAATGGGTAACATACCAATTAGAAGATGAGACATATGGTATCAATGTAATGCAAGTACAAGAAGTACTGCGTATTACAGAAATTGCACCCGTACCCGGCGCTCCAAGCTATGTCATTGGTATTATTAATTTACGCGGTAATGTTGTTACCGTTATTGATACTCGTAGTCGCTTTGGTTTAATGGCCAAAGAAAGTGACGATCAAACACGCATTATTATTGTTGAAGTGAATGGTAATGTTATCGGTATGCTTGTTGATAGCGTGGCAGAAGTTGTTTACCTACATCAATCAGAAATAGATACAGCACCCAATGTCAGTAATGATGATAGTTCACGCTTTATCCAAGGTGTATGTAGTCGAAATGAAAACTTATTGATTCTTGTCGATGTTGATAAATTTCTAACTGAAGAAGAAATCTCTGATTTCTCTAGCTTCTAATCAGTAAAGATTCATGGCTGACAGTATTACACCTACACAGCCATTAGCCCCTTCTTTGCCGGTAATCCCGCCACCAGAAGATAAACGCCATGACAAGAAAAAGCAGCAACATGATACTGAACAAGACCAAAATAATGATGATGAACCACAAGAAAGGCCGCATCAGGGCTTATTCGATGAATATGTATGAATCACTTCATACAGTAAGGAGAGCATAAAGATGATGACTATTATTCTAGTTACAAGCATTAGTCTTGTTGCCATTATTGTGGCAACAACAACGTATCGCTTATTTAAATTAAACCAGCACCAAGCAGTAAAAATTGCCGGTTTACAAGATCAGTTATCAGTATTATGTGCCGGTGCAGTAGGCTCTGATAAAAAAATAGTGAGATTTGAACAAACTTTGAATCAGTTAAAAGAACACCAGAATACGCTTGATCTTGGGATGAATTCACAGCAACATAATTATGACCATGCGATTCGCTTAGCACGAAAAGGAGTGGGTATTAATCAATTAATTGATAATTGTAATTTAAGTGATGAAGAAGCTCACTTAATTAATCATCTACATGGGGCGGATAAGAGCGAGTTCAATCAAGAGCTACATTAAGACTTTTAGCTGGGGCTAGCTTTAGGTTTTCCGACTAAAAAGCCCTGAATATAGTCCACACCATAGTCTTTTAACAAATCCATCGTGCTCTGACGCTCAACAAATTCTGCCACTGTTTTCTTACCCAAACCGTGGGCAATATCAATCATAGATTTTACAAGCAACTGATCAACAGGATCATTGTCTAAATTTGTAATGAAACTCCCATCAATTTTCAGAATATCAACAGGGAACTGCTTTAGATAGCTGTATGAATTAAACCCAGCACCAAAATCATCTAATGCAAAGTTACAGCCTAACGAGCGTAATCGAACAACCATTTCTTTGGTTTGGTCAAAATTAGAAATAGCTGCTGTTTCAGTAATTTCAAAAATAACCCGACTGGGTTCAACACCCGTTTCCGCTAATTTTCGCTCAACTAAAGGAAATAGATTTTCATCTAAAAAGATGTTTCCAGATAAGTTAATTGTCAAAGAAATATGTTCTGGAAGTGTACAAATCATGTTAAAAGCATGATTAACTACCCATAAATCAATCTGATGAATTAAGCCCATCGTCTCAGCAACAGGAATAAAATCATTCGGATAGTACAAGATATCATCATCTCCCAGCATTCGAATCAAACATTCATAATGGCTGATATTCCCTGTCTCAATTGAATGAATGGGTTGGTACTCTAATAAGAACCGCTCTTCTTGCAAAGCAGCTCTAATTCGGGGGGCCCACTTAACATTATGCCGTAATGTGTACATTTCAGTATCTTCAGAACTGTATAAATGAACTCGATTACGCCCCCGCTTTTTAGCGGTATAGCATGCTTGATTTGCCTGAGCGAGCACGTCGCCAGCAGTTAAAACTTCATCATTGTTAATAAGCTTAACGCCAAGGCTCACAGACAAATGATATTGATTTTGGTGACTTTCAAATATATAACCATCAAACTGGATACGTAGTTCTTCAGCAATCTGCATTGCCTTTTTCTCATCAACATTATCAATTAGAATAGAAAACTCATCCGAACCAATACGTACTAATGTATCACTAACAGAGAAATGGCTACGTAACTCATTTGCAATCTGAATGAGTAAATTATCTCCAGCTTCATGGCCTTCAGCATCATTTAATACCTTAAACCTATCAACATCTAGGTAAATTAATGCGCTTGTCGTTTTAAAGTTCCGAGTATGCGTTAATGTTAAATCCAAGACTTGCTCTAGACGGCGACGATTCAATAAACCAGTTAAATCATCATGGCCAACAGAAAACTGTAATCGAGCTTCCATGACTTTTAGTTTATCTAATTCATCTTCAAGCTTGCTTTGTTTTTGAGTAACCTCATCACGTTCTTTTTTGACAGCCAATGCCGTCATCACTGCAGGAGGAAAAGATTCTGCCGTAAGGGGATGATAAAATAAGCTAGTAACACGATGTCCGAGGTCGGTGAGAAGTTGGGCATGATCCCAATCTGATTCTTGTGTCAGTGAAATAATGGGAATCAATCGCCACTCATCAAATTCATCCATAACAGAGCGTAATTCTGATACGGTTAGTCCGGGTAGGTTACTATCAATAACTAATAGATCAATATTACACAGTTCATCTTGGATGCCTTGGCGTAGACACTCCATAACGCCATTACCATTATAAGTTGCAATAATATTTGAGAAGCCACTTATCTCGAGCATTGTTTTCATAAATGCTACATCAGATTCTTTAGCACCAGCGATAACAATTTTAGAATTAATCAAAGCATCAACATTAGCTCCCATAATAGGATCCTTTTGCTGCGCTTTAATGCTTCTGGAGCTATGCTCTAAAATAATTTCGGCCAATATTGCCACCCAATACCTAATCTACGTCACTGTAGAATACTATTCGACAATATCCATTTATCTAATAAAATCATAAGTTAATGGCTTTATTGTAATGCAAATTATACATAAATGCATTAATTTTATAAATTTATTGAATAAATTAACGGAGAATCTTTGCCGCCATTCATTATCATATAGCCTTACCCCCCTAGAATAGGGGGCTAGGCTATATTGTTTATATATGAATTAAGTTAGAAAATAGCTTTTTAATTTAAGGTTTTAATGATTATTAATCATTAATGACAGGAACTTTTCCTGAAATAATATAGGTATAAGCAATAATTTCAGCAATCACTCGATAAAGCAATGGAGGGATTTCTTCACCTAGCTCTAACTCACTTAAAAGTGCTGCCAACATAATATCTTCACGAAGAGGAACACCATGCTCTCGTGCAATACGAATAATCTCTTCAGCAATTTCCCCCTCTCCGGAAGCCGTTACAATCGGTGCGTTTTCACCATCATACTGTAAGGCTATAGCCCGAAGAGTCTCACTCATACTAATACATCCAATAAACCATCTGACTTTTTCACAGGATCTGTTTTAAGGTTAACCGCTTTATCGACGGCACCGCAACAACAGCTACTATGACTGATAGATACCCCTATCTTATCCAGCATCTCATTCAAAACCATCAAATTGTCTTCTAATAACTGGGCACTTTCTTGCTTCTCAGCACGAATAATAACTTTTACATCTTGATCATGAAGTGTCACCGTCGCTTGAACTGGACCCAAGTTCTGAGTATCAAGTCTAATCTTAACATTCCAAATATCGCCTTCGTCTTCTTCAGAAGCCGATTTGTGCTGATCAATTTGTACTTGAAGCAGATCGAGTGCTTGTTTATCTTTAATGGGTAAATCAAATAACCAACTGGCGACTGTTGAACTAGGTTCAGGCTCTTTCAGCATATTAAGTTGATTTAATTGTATTTTATTATGAACATTTTCAACTTCTTTAAATAACTGCATCAACTCGATCAGATCCATAGGGGCATTTCGGGCGGCCACTTGCTGACTAAGAAGCAGTGGTTTATTCAATAAAGCCACTAAGGAAGCCACTTGTTGCTGACTAATATTTGATGGGAGATTAGCTTGAGTATTTAGACTAGATAATAAGCTTGGCACTCCTTTCCCTGATAATAAAATACTCAGTAATTGAGCGGGTGTTTTTCCATTAACTGCTAAAGCTGCTTGAACTTGGGCAGGCAACTGATTAATAGCTTTATTATTAGACTGCCCTTTACTGTCCGTAATAACAGTTTCTACAGCCTTTAATATATTAAGCAAGTTTGCTTTAAAGTCTTGAGTTTTCTGGCTAGGTTGATTTAATAATTGACGTTCCATGACAACACCTGAAGATGCTAATGCTTGTTTAAATACCTGTGTTTTCGTTAAATCAGATCGTTCGACTGATTGTTGAATAAGCTGTTGAACTGCTTTTTGTACCGGTTCAGGTAATTTCTGATTATGAAAAGAAGTCATCACCTTACTCAAGGTCGGCGCATTAGATTGTTGAGGTAATAGCTGGCTTATCTTCTCAAGAATAATCTGTTCTCGTAGTTTTAACGGCTCAGGGCGAAACTGAACACTTAATGGTTTGACGCTTATCACATCCATTATCAACTTATCGCCCACTTTGTGACGATGCGTTAATTGACTTATATCAACATCAAGTTGTTTTGATGGCAATGGTGCTTGATTATTACCAATTAGATTAGATACCTGAACAAGTACCCTATTCTTAGCCAATACTTTAATCACTTCTACAGCTAACGGCTGACCGGGTTTTATCTCAATTAATTCAGGTAGCTTTACATTATCAAGGGAAACAAGCTTTAATATTGGCTTACCATTTTCAACCATCATTTCAAGTTGGACTTTCTGTCCAGCTAGAAGTGCAAGTGAACTTCGAATATTTAAAATAGTATCAGCCACTTTAATAGAAGCCATTTCAGCGGCAGTAGTTGATGCAACAACGATTGCTTCTACTCGCTGACCGGCCACCATACTAGCAAGTAGCTTAGTAGGTATATCTTGAATAATTTGAGTTTGTATTGATTGCTGCACAAGCACAATAACATTTGCCCACATTTATTGAACACAATGCTAGTATATACTCATGGTACACACTCAATGAAAAAAAATATAACATTATGGTTCACTCGATCTAAAGGCATTGTCAAAGGGCCTTTTACGGCCTCTGTTATACGAAATAACCAACTTCTTGGTCGCCTAGATCCGACACAAGATAAAGTCAGTACAGATCAAGTGAATTGGCATATTATTAATACTCAGCTTCCTCTAAGCATTGATTACAATATAGAAGCAGCAATAAAGTCTAAACACAACCTTGATGAACGTAATGGGTTTGATCGTAGGCACCCTATTGACAATGAGCAAGTAACACCCAAAAACCGCATTACTAATCGACGAGAGTCGGAAGAGAAACAGGATATTCAACGCCGCCAATTCCGCACCTTGCTGATGCAAAAATTCAGAGATCGAAAAGAGCATATATTCTGGCCCCTTATTACCTTATTTGTAATTCTAGTCATCTTATCTATTTTGGCTATTTCTTACTCAAAACCATTTCCGACAACACAAGTGAACTGTAGAGATCCAGCCTCATCAGGTGTGAATTGGAGCAACTGTTTAAAACCACAATCTAATTTAGAAAATGTAGTCTTAATAGATGCTCAGCTACGTAATAGTCAGTTAGTGGGTTCCAATCTAATGAATGCAACACTGTCTGGTGCCGATCTCGCTTATTCTGATCTACGTTTTGTTAATCTAAGTTATAGCCAAATGAATAATGCACTCTTACTGGGTGCAAATCTAAAGAATGCAGATCTAAGTTATGCTGATTTAAGCAATGCTAACTTCTCCTATGCAGATTTAACGAATGCAAAAATAGGTGGGAGTAAATTAGATAATGCTCGTTTTGATCATGCAATTTGGGTTGATGGTCAAATTTGTGCCGAAGGTTCAATAGGTAAGTGTATTATTCTTGATGCTCAAACGCCTTAAGCTGCTGATCGTGATAACGACTTAACAACAGTTGTGCAAAAATACTGCCTATCAATGCTAGAAACATATCCCACTGGCTATCCCAGTTATCACCTTGAGTCCCTAAAAATGACTCTGCGGCTTGCTCATTTAATACCGCAACCCACCACTCAATAAGTTCATAAAAAGCACTAATGGCTAAACTAATCGCACACACAATAGCAAACAACCACTTGCCTCTTTGTAGTGGAGACGTTCTTAATAATAACTCTCGTCCTACTATTGCTGGCACCACGCCTTGGAAAAAATGACCTAAGCGATCATAATGATTTCGCTCTAAATTAAATTCTATTTGTATCCACTCAAATAAAGGGTTTTCAGCATAGCTATAATAACCGCCAACGATCAATATTAAACCAAAGATGGCAAATAAACGATAACTCAATATCGTAAAAGAAAAACGTTGGTAGCTGACCCATAAAACAAATAAAGCAACCATGACTGGGAATGTTTCTAAAAACCATGTCAAACGATCTGTTACAGGGGAAATACCTGAAATAACTAAACTACATAGTAAAAAGTAAAACCACACTTGTCTCTCTATAGCCAAAACCATTATTGTTAATGTAGCGTTTGTGGAACAGCTAAGCTAAATGCCGGAATATCAACTTCAAACTGTATTCCATCATCATCGACCATCATATAGTGCCCTTCCATCATTCCAACAGGGGTATCTAACATCGCAGCGCTCGTATAAGTAAACTCTTGTTCAGGTGCTAAATAGGGGTGTAGACCAATCACACCATCTCCTTTAACTTCCTGCTCATGGCCATCACTTCTGGTTATCTTCCAGTAACGTGATAATAAGCGTGCCGCCCCTGTTCCAACGTTTTTTATCGTAATGGTATATGAAAAAAGATAGCGTCCTTTTTCTGGATCAGATTCTTTAACAAGGTAAGTAGCTTCAACATTAACGGCAATTTTTTTAGTATTTTCTAAACTCATAAGATTATTATACCGCGAATTGCTGAGCTAATAGCTGTGCACCTAATAAACCAACTTTAGGGTGTAATACGATTCGAACAGGGATCTGTTCCATTAGTCCACTCATCCTTCCTTTATTCTTAAATGCAGCCATAAATTCTCCAAGCTTGAAGCGCTCTAAGTTCTTAGCGGCAATACCACCCGCAAGATAAAGTCCACCACGCGGAGAAACAGTTAGAGCCAAATTCCCAGCTTGGGCACCATAAATTCGAATAAACATATCCAGGGCTTCTATCGCTAAGGGATCATTGTGCTCCATAGCAAAGCGACTAATAGCTGCCCCAGCATCATCATTAATCATTGCTTGTCTTAACGCCGCACTTTCATCATATTGCTGATAGGCACGTAAAAACTCATAGATAGTGACTAATCCGACACCCGATACAACACGTTCATATGAAACATGACCAAAACGTTCAATCAAATGTTCTAACAATAATGTTTGCTGTCGGTCTGTAGGCGCAAAATCTGTATGACCTCCCTCAGTGGCAACAACATTCCATTGATCACCATCAGGTAATAATAAAGCTTGTCCTAAACCCGTTCCTGCTCCAATAATGGCTCGCGGGGCTTGTTTATCTTCTTTACCTTCTTGCAAAGTGAATAAATCATCATCATTAAGACAAGAAATCCCATATGCCACAGCTTCAAAGTCATTACATAAATGCACATGCTGAAGATCAAACTGCTCTTCTAATACATCTGCATTTAACAGCCATGGTAGGTTCGTTACAGTAGCATCACGGTCAGAAACCGGACCCGCAACAGCAAAACATGCACTACCCACCTGATATTCATTGATCAGGTCTTGGCCTAAAAACTCAGCCAGAACCAAATCGAAACTAGCGAACTGTTGACTGGCATATTCTTGTTCAAAAATAAGTTCACCTTGTTGCGAACTTAACTGCAGCAACGTTTTTGTACCGCCGATATCAGCTGCTAGGATGGTGTTCATCATTATTGACCTGCTGCGGCCTTATCCATGAACCAATAATATTCCCCTTGAGGGGCTAAACGCTGCACAGGAAGACCTTGAACAGCATCAGTTGTAATATCTTTAACGATCGCTGCTTTTGCTTCACCACCAATAAATACAATCACTTGTCGTGCGGCATTAATTGTTGGGTATGTCATCGTTGCACGCCAAGAGTCAAACTTCTCCACATAAAGACTCGTCACCATTTTATCTGTCACATCTAAAGCTTCAGAATCTGGGAATAGAGATGCAATATGACCATCAGGCCCCAAACCTAATAAAACTAAATCTAGTGGTGCACCCTCTAATGTATCTGCTAATGTCCGACCATAACGAACAGCCACTTCAGGAGCAACGCCCTCTTCTGTTGGCATACGATGTACATTCTCTTGTGGAATAGGAATGTGATCAATCATCGCTTCACGTGCCATTTTGAAGTTACTGTCTTCATGAGTTGGTAAGACACAACGTTCATCACCAAAAAACAAATGAACACGCGACCAATCAATCTGTTCAACATAAGGTGATGTTGCTAGCTTCTTATACAGACCTTTAGGTGTCGAGCCACCAGCCAAAGCAACATGAAATACACCACGCTTTGCAATGGCATTACGTGCTGACGCTACAAATTGTTCTGTTGCAGCTTCAATCAAACTCTCAGCATCTGGCATCACTTTTTGTTCTGCTTTCATATTATTCCCCAGTGTCTATTTCAAAATAACGAAAAACAAGAATGATAAGGCCACAAGGCTAAAAGTCCTAATCATATTTTCACACTCCATTATTAATAATATTCTAGCTACTTATACCCATTATCATTGAAGTTACAGGTTTTGAGTGCTCATAATGGATGGGCTGGCAAGGCGTAATAGTGATGTAATAGTTGTTCTATTGCTCACTATTACAACGCAGCTAGCGCATTTAGAACGGGTGCTGAAAATCTGTAAGTTGAATCGTCACGGGTATATTCCCATGATAAATAATCGACAACTGAACTTTACGATTATTTATATTTCAAACTCTATTAGAATTAGTTAATTTTCTACTAAATAGACACCTTAATAATGTTGGCAAAACAAGGTAAAGCGCGGTATGTTTAGGCTTGACAAAATATAAGTTATTCACTTTTAGTCGTGCTTGTTATCAAACTGTAACAACAACACTCGCTAAGTCATTGATACAGCTGAAGTTGATTGTAAGTGGTTGATATTAATCGGATTTACAATCATGGTTACTTTTTAACCAATCCGTGTTGAGATGTTACAGAATAATGACTTAGCGTTTTTCAAGATAGTTACTAACAGAGTTATCCACAGGAAATGTGAGTAACTCCGTAAGTTATTGATAGTCCATTTTTCAGCTATTAAATTACTTTTTTACAGGTATGAAACTTTCAGCGAATTCTAATGCATAACCATCAGGATCACGACAAAAAAAGGCGGCCCGACCGGACTTGCTTCTTGATATCTCTACGCCGGCCTTTTCTAACTTGTTGGCAACCTCATCTAAATTTTCAACCACCAATGCAACGTGACGATCTTTTCCTCCATGTTCCGGTCGTCCTTCCATTGAATCTGGGTTCGGTAATTTCATCAAATGTATTTGCTGCCCATCTGAATTTAAATCTAACCAAGCACCCTCAAAAGGAAAATCGGGACGTTCTGTACTATGATGAATGCCTAAGATGCCACAATAGAAATCTAAAGATCGTTGAAGATCTGCCACTAGAAAGCTCGCATGAGCTATGGATTTAATCATAATTTCTCCCAGAGTTTTTTGTATAATTGATAGTGTAAAGTGCTAATATTATATTATCAGCTATCTAAAAATGGATTAAAATCTTCGACATGGTCAGTCAAACTACCAATGTTCATGATGAAATACATATTTCACACGAGCAACAAGAGCCATTATTACAACTTCAACGCGATATTCTAGAATCTGTTGCGATCAGTAATAATCACACAGCTAACTTAGAAAAGCTCTGCTTAGCAGCAGAGATAATTTTATCAAATTCTGTCGCCTCAATCATGTTATTCAATGAAACTAATAAATACTTGACTGTCAAAGCCGCTCCCTCACTTCCTGAAGAAGCCATTCAACAACTTAATGGCCTTGTTCCCGGCCCCAAAGCAGGATCATGTGGTACTGCAATGTACTGTAAATCTCCCGTTTTTGTTGAAAACACCTCTACCGATCCACGTTGGGAAGATTTTAGTCAGTTTGCACTTGATTTTAACGCCCGTGCCTGCTGGTCAGTGCCCATTATTTTATCTTCCGGTGAAATGGTTGGCTCATTTGCATTAACTAGTTCTGAAAACCGCGCTCCCACTGACTTTCAAAAAGAATTACTCAGTATTAGTGCTAATTTAGCAGGTATTATTCTTCATCGAGAGGAAATGGAAAAAAATCTCTGGGATATGGCACATTATGACTCACTCACCCAGTTAGCTAATCGCACACTATTAAATCAACGTTTGTCTCACTCTATTCTTCTTGCCAACCGACAACAGCATAAAATTGCAGTTCTTTTTATTGATCTCGATCACTTTAAAAATATTAATGATAGTTATGGTCACGCAATTGGTGATGAGGTGCTTATTAATGCAGCGAATACAATTAATGCTTGTACTCGTGAACAAGATACACTCGCTAGGATTAGTGGTGATGAATTTGTGTTATTACTTGAAAATATTACGGACTCTATAGACAGCAGTAAAATTGCTCAAACAATTCTTGATTCACTAAACCAACTTCCTCCTATAACAGGCACCAATAGTCATTTATCAGCCAGCATAGGAATCAGTATCTATCCAGAGGATGCCCAAACAAGTGATGAGATACTTCGTAATGCTGATACCGCAATGTATCAGGCAAAAAAAGAGGGCCGCAACTGTTTTAGCTTTTATGAATCCTCTTTTACTCATGCGATTCAACAACAACTAGAACTTGAAGCTGAGTTAAAAATAGCGTTAATAAAAAATGAACTTGAAGTTTATTATCAACCTCAATTTACATGTGAAAATAATAAATTAGTCTCTGCTGAAGCACTTGTTCGCTGGAATCATCCTAAAAAAGGTTTTCTAGCTCCTGGCTACTTTATCCCTACCGCAGAAAAAAGTAAGCTCATCTGTGAAATTGGTCTATGGGTTTTAAATAGTACCTGTATTCAAGGTGCAAATTGGTTACATAAAGGAATCAAATTCGACCGACTTTCAGTTAATTTATCAACTCGTCAATTAGTAAAAGGTTTCCATCAAAAAATACTCTATATTACAAGCCAAGCAGATTTTCCACTAAACAAATTAGAGTTAGAAATAACAGAAAGCCTATTGATGGAAAATGGTCAGATTGCAATTGAAGAGTTAGAATTACTCCATAGTTATGGCGTCTCTATTGCCATTGATGACTTTGGTACGGGCTACTCATCTTTACATCAAATTCGAACTCTTCCTATTGATAAACTTAAAATAGATCGAAGTTTTATTATGGAATTACCACAAAATCAAGACGATATAATCTTAGCTAGAATGATTATCGCTATGGGTAAAGCCCTTTCTTTAGAAGTCATTGCAGAAGGCATTGAAACCGAGCAACAAAGAGAGTTCTTAGTCAATGAAGGTTGTGATCTACTCCAAGGCTTCTTGCTTGGAAAACCCATGCCAGCCTCTCAACTTGAACAGTTAATGAGTCAATCCTAAGATTCAGTTCTAGCAACACCATAGGCTGCAATTAGAATTAATACGCCTCCCAACCATTCTTGTGGCGACATCACTTCATTAGTCAAAGCCCAAGCAGCAAGTGCAGCCACAATTAACTCAAATAACATAATCACTGAAGAACGGTATACAGGCATACTTGCCACACCGTAAAGAACAGCAACCGTCATGGCAACAATACCCAGCCAACCTAAAAGCCATGCACCCAACCACACATTTATTGATACATCGGGAACCGGTGACTGCTGTACCAATAAAACAAGGAGTGACGTAATAACAACGCCCCACCATATAACACTGGTTTTCACTTTCATTGGTACGGAACCTAACTTTCTCGCTTGGACATTATTGATAGAAAAGGCAACACTCGCGGTTAATGCTAACCAATCAGCTAATCCATGAGGCCAAGGCCAACCGATGTCTTTATTCCATAACATAACAACTGAACCCGACATAGCAAGCAGTAGCATGACAATTGCTGCTGTCGATAACCTTTCTTTCAGCCACCATCGACCCAATAAAACGGTCCACAAAGGCGAAAGGTAAAAAAGAAGCATCACTCGCATCACTTCACCTTCTGTTAAGGCAACTAAGAACGTAACATTAGTAATGCCTGCCGCAACCGCAAGTAACAATAAATCTGAAAAATGCTGAGAAATAATCTGATATTGTCGCCATAAAACAGGCGCCACCAGTATTCCAGCAGCAAGATACATGACTAACGAGCTCCAAACAGCCGACATTCCTGCATCTTCAAGCAATCTGATGGGATACCAAATTAGGCCCCACATACTGGCAGAAAACAATAAGCAAGCAATGGCTAAACGGTTATGTGATAGTTTTGATGTATTCATAGCAGAATCTTATACCATGTTAACTATTAAAGATGTGTTGTTTAGTTTTTGCACCACCACAATAACCCGCTATAATAGTCAGCTTTATTTATAGTGTTATTGTTATGAATCCAGATCTGGCTCACTTACATCCCTATCCGTTTGAAAAGCTTGCTCAGCTTAAAGCTGGATGCACGCCACCTGATAATTTGCAGCATATAGCACTATCAATTGGTGAACCTAAACATCCAACACCTGGTTTTATTACCGAAGCTGTTATTGAGCATTGTCACGGTCTATCTAGTTACCCAACAACAACGGGGACAATAGAGCTGCGCCACGCAATTGCCACATGGTTAGATAATCGTTTTCAGTTAGCTGGAAATATTGATGCAAGTACACAAGTATTACCCGTTAATGGCACACGTGAAGCCCTTTTTTCTTTTGCACAAGCAGTCATTGATCGTACCGCTAGTGCGCCATTGGTTGCTATGCCTAATCCCTTCTATCAAATCTATGAAGGTGCAGCAATTTTAGCCGGAGCACATCCCTATTTCTTAAATTGCAATGCTGATAATAACTTTGTTCCTGATTTTTCATCTGTTAGCGTTGAGGTATGGGATCGCTGTCAGCTATTGTATTTATGCAGTCCTGGTAATCCGACAGGTGCAGTTATAGATCAAGCAACCTTAACAAATCTCATTGAACTCGCTCATAAACATGATTTCATTATTGCTTCAGATGAATGTTATTCCGAAATTTATTTTGATGATGAGAAGCCACCTGTAGGCTTATTACAAGCCGCTATAGCAGCAGGATATACCGATTCAAGTCATTGTGTTGTATTTCACAGCTTATCAAAACGGTCGAATGCACCCGGCTTACGTTCAGGTTTTGTTGCCGGCGACGCCAAGATCTTAAAAGACTTTCTTCGTTACCGTACCTACCATGGCTCTGCGATGCCACCAGCAACACAATCAGCATCTATTGTCGCTTGGAGTGATGAAGAGCACGTTGCCTATAACCGCCAGCTTTACCGTGACAAATTTAAAGCAGTACTTGCCATATTGTCACCCGTTATGAATGTTAGTTTGCCTGAAGCTGGATTTTATCTTTGGGCGGAGACGCCCAAGTCATATCCCAGTGCTGAAACTCCTATTTCTGATACCGAGTTTGCTCGCCGTCTTTTTGATGAAAAAAACGTTACCGTATTACCTGGCAGTTTCTTGGCTCGCGATAATGATAGTGGTAATCCTGGTTCAAACCGTATCCGTATGGCATTAGTTGCACCGATAGAAGAATGTATCAATGCTGCACACCGAATTTCAGATCTAATTAAGAATAGTTAAATATGATTCTATACGGCATAAAAAACTGTGATACTGTCAGAAAAGCACGTCGTTGGTGCGAAGCTAATAATATTGATTTTCAGTTTCACGACTTTCGTGTTGATGGTTTAGATAAAGCGACAATAAACAGTTGGCTAAAATCAGTATCATGGGAAACCTTACTCAATAAACGTGGTACAACATGGCGTAAGTTAGAAGATCCACGTAAAGAACAACTCGATCAATCGATTGCTGTTGAGTTAATGCTAGCAAACCCAACACTTATTAAACGTCCAGTGCTATCTGATAGCTCCGGCTGTAAAGTCGGATTCAAAGAAGCAGATTACGCTGCTTATTTTGCCAAATAATAAAGAGCCCCTATATGTCTGCAACACTTGAACTCACTAAAGATCTCATTAGCCGCCCAAGTGTGACGCCAGAAGATTTTGGTTGCCAACAATTATTAGCAGATCGCCTATCTGCAATTGGTTTTACTATTGAACATTTACGATTTGGTCAAGAAGGTAACTGGACCGATAATCTCTGGGCTCGTCGTGGTACTCAAGGCCCATTATTAACCTTTGCGGGTCATACTGATGTTGTGCCTACAGGTCCTGAAGAAAACTGGACTTCACCGCCCTTTGAACCCACTATCCGTGATGGATTGTTATATGGTCGTGGTACCGCAGATATGAAAGGAAGTATTGCGGCATTTGTTACTGCTTGTGAACGTTTTGTTGCAGAACATGCAGATCATAATGGCAGCATTTCATTTCTCATCACTAGTGATGAAGAAGGCCCCGCAACAGGTGGAACAGTTAAAGTTATTGAAACTCTAGAAGCGCGTAATGAGAAAATTGACTGGTGCCTTGTTGGTGAACCTACGAGTACAAATAAAGTAGGCGACATTGTTAAAAATGGCCGAAGAGGCTCACTGAATGGTCGTTTAACTGTAAAAGGTAAACAAGGTCATATTGCTTATCCTCATTTAGCGGCAAACCCAATTCATTTACTCACTCCAGCACTGGCTGAATTATGTAATATTGAATGGGATCAAGGTAATGATGATTTTCCACCGACTAGCTTTCAAGTTTCGAACCTTAATTCGGGCACAGGCGTGACCAATGTGATCCCTGGTACTGCTAATCTTGTCTTTAACTTTCGTTACTCAACGGAAGTAACTCATGAACAGTTACAACAAAGAGTAGAAGCGATTCTTGATCAACATGGTCTTAACTATGATTTAACTTGGGAGTTATCTGGCAAGCCATTCCGTACCGCGAGTGGCGCATTAGTTGATGCGACTAAACATGCCATTAAAGCGGTTACTGGCTATGACACAGAGCTCTCAACATCAGGTGGCACATCAGATGGTCGATTTATTGCTCCAACTGGCGCACAAGTGATTGAGCTGGGTCCTTTAAATGCTACGATTCACCAAGTTAATGAGTGTGTTTCTGTTGCTGATCTTGACATCTTGTCAGAAATCTATGAGACTTTGCTTGTCCAATTATTAAGCAAGTGAATTTTATTTAGTCGTGAAAAACATCCTTAACCAACGTCATTGGCTCTACCTGCTCGCAGCATTATTGCTGTTTATGCAGTCGTTTGCCATTTGGCATGATGTTTCACATCCCTATCATACTGCCAGTGAGCAGTGTGAACGCCTTTCAGGCATTAGTCACACTCCCACACTTGATATCATTACATCGATATCTTTGCCAACCATCAGCCAGTCTTGTGCTGTTGAGGCGCTTTTCTCTGTTGCGTTTGTATCCACAAAATTACGCAATAACCACAGTATTCGCGCTCCCCCTCTTTTTTCATAGCTCACCAAAAAAACGACAGTTTAGATCCGTCTTCGATAGACGTGTCTCTGCCTGTTATTTATACCCAATGTCATTAATACATCATATTTTGGGTATCTAGCTATGAGGAAGACCTTTGCACAATAAGTATTTTTAACGCCGACATGGCGAAAAAAACGACTCGTGCAAAGATCTCGAGGAAATATCATGAAAAAATCACGCTTAGCACTGCTCATTGCAGTGACATTTGCATCATCAGCTGTATTTGCAGATGACATTAGTATTTTAAAAGAAGAACTTGCTCAAATACGAGCCGATTATGAAGATCGTATAACGCAATTAGAACAACGTCTGAATCAAGCTGAAAAAACAGTTCAGACAAACAGCACCGTGGTCACTCAAATAATTGAACAGCCCACGCCTATTACAAAAACAGCTAGCAACAATAGCTTTAACCCTGCCATTAGCATGGTCTTAAATGGCCAGTTTAGTGATTACCGTCGTGATGCTTATGAACTCAATGGTTTTAATGTACAGGGTGAAGGCGGTTTGGCCACTGAAGGTTTTTCATTAGGTGAAAGTGAAATCACCATGAGTGCCAGTATTGATCAGCTGTTATTTGGGCAATCTACCATTGCCTTACATGATGAAGCGGGCACAACAGAAGTAGGGATTGAAGAGGCCTTTATTGAAACGCTCGGCTTAAGTAATGGGCTGACTGTCCGCGCCGGACGTTTTTATTCGCCAATGGGTTATCTCAATGAAAAACATATTCATGCGTGGAATTTTGCTGATGCACCCTTGATTTATCGCGGTTTATTTGGCAACCAACTCACCACGGACGGCATAAAATTATCCTACTTATTGCCCACAGAACAATATATTGAACTAGGTGGTACGGTAGGCAGTGGCGGTCAACATCCAAGTGCTGGCAATCACAGTGGTATTGGTGACTGGTTAGTTTATGCCAAAACAGGTGGCGATATAGGTATCAATCACAGTTGGCAAGCGAGTGTATCCCATTGGCAAGCAAGTCCAGAAGATCGGGAATATGGTGGTGGACATGCTCATGGCGGAACAGCCACTCCTGATCCTGTACTGTTCAACGGTGATACCGATATCAGCAATATTGCACTAATCTATAAATGGGCCCCCAATGGTAACTTTAGACAACGTAGTTTTACCTTGCTCGGTGAATATTTTTACTTAAATGAAGATGGTAGCTTAAACAATAGTGCTGAATTCGCTACGTATGATGCCAAGCAATATGGTGGTTTTGTTGAAGGTATATACCAATTCAGTCCGCAGTGGCGTTCTGGTTTACGTTATGACCGCTTAGGCAGCACACTGCGTGCCTCTGATAATGAATTGTTAGACGATGCTGATCTGGATTTCTCAGGTTTTCATCCACAACGTTATAGCCTGATGGTGGAATGGTTACCGAGTGAGTTTAGCCGCGTTCGTGCTCAAATAAACCATGATAAATCATCACGTGATAAGGATGATACCCAACTATTCTTACAATATACCGTTAGCATTGGCGCCCATGGCGCTCATAGCTTCTAGGAGAAACCTTATGAAAAAATCTATTTATTTTTTATTATCGCTAATAGCAGCTTCACCCGTCATGGCTGATATCAATATATTTGCCTGTGAACCAGAATGGGCATCATTAAGCCAAGAACTCGGTGGCGATAAAGTGTCCGTGTTTTCTGCGACCACTGGCTTACAAGATGCTCACTATATTCAGGCTCGTCCTAGTCTAATTACCAAGGCTAGGAATGCAGAATTATTAGTCTGCACAGGAGCCGAATTAGAAGCAGGTTGGTTACCATTATTACAGCGTAAATCGGGTAATGCCGCTATTCAAACCGGTGCGGCGGGTTATTTTATGGCCACAGATTATGTGGCATTATCTGATATCCCGACATCACTGGATCGTAGCCAAGGTGATGTGCATGCGGCAGGTAATCCACATATTCAAACCAGTCCATTAAAAATCATGCAGGTTGCTCAGGCACTTACTCAACGCTTGCAACAGCTTGATGGTGCCAATGCAGATTTTTATCAGCAACGCGGGCAAGACTTTGAAAAACGCTGGCAAGCGGCCATTGAAAAATGGCAACAACAAGCCGCCCCTCTTAAAGGGACAAAAATTGTTGTTCAACACAAAAGTTGGCCTTATTTATCTGACTGGCTAGGTTTGAATACAATAGCGGTACTGGAAGCAAAAACAGGTGTCCCGCCCACCGTTAAAGACCTCAATAATGTATTGAACAAACTCAAAGTAACACCTGCTAAATTTGTTATCAACGCTGCCTATCAGTCACCTAGAGCAACAGATTGGCTGACCAATAAAACAGCGATAACGAAGGTTACTTTACCTTTCACTGTCGGGGGGAATAAAAATAGTACCGATTTATTCAGCTTGTTTGATGACACAATTCAACGCTTGTTAAGTGCCAATAAATGATCTGGACAGATTTTGATTTAATGCTGATTGTGCCTGCCTTTTTGGCAGGCACTCTCGTGCTTTCTATTCATGTTCCTTTGGGCCAAGAAGTGCTCAAACGTGGCATTATTTTTATTGATATTGCCATTGCCCAAATTGCCGCCTTAGGTGTCATTGCTGCTACCGTTTTTGGCGGTGAATTAGCCTCATGGCAAATACAATTATTTGCCGGTTTAAGTGCTATTGGGGGTGCCCTACTGATTCATTGGCTAGAAAAAAATCACAGCGCTGTTTTAGAAGCATTAATTGGTTTGATATTTGTGTTAGCCGCCAGTGGTGCTTTATTATTAGCGAGCTATGCACCTCATAGTGATGAGTTATTACATGATTTATTAGTCGGGCAGATCTTATGGGTCAACTATGAACAATTGTTGTGGGTAATGGCACTTTATATCCCATTATTAGTGGTATGGTTTACATCCCGTAGCACGCAACGTCCCATGGTGTTTTATCTGGTATTTTCACTTGCTGTCACCGCATCAGTACAATTGGTGGGGATTTATCTCGTCTTTGCCAGCCTGATTTTGCCAGCACTGGCCAGTCGACATATTGTAAAGCCGAAAACAAGACTATTAACATCCTATATCATTGGTTTAAGCGGTTATCTACTGGGTCTCATTGCCTCACTATTATTCGATTTACCGACGGGTGCGATTACAGTTTGGACTTTGTTATTAGTGGTGTTTATTGCCAAACCATTGCTCAAGAGAACCCAAGGCAAAACTCTGGTAGAGTAGCTACTTTTTTTAACTTTAGAATTAAAGGACTAACCATGTCAGAAGTACCTGTAAGTACAACTACACCGAAGCTAATCTATATCTTATTTATGGCTAATGTCATTATTCCATTTCTAGGCTTAATTGGCGTCGTAATGGCTTATGTCAATAAAGCAGATGCACCAGAATGGCTACAAACTCATTACCAATTCCAAATTCGTACATTCTGGATTGGTTTACTTTATTTATTTGTTGGTGGCTTATTATCAATCATTATTATTGGTTGGTTTGTTATCTTATTTACAGTTGTATGGATAGTTATTCGTAGCGTTAAAGGTATGAAGTCTTTAGATGCTCAACAAGCGCATCCAAATCCAACGGGTTGGATGTTCTCTTAATATTTTAAACATAAAGTCATTCAAAGAAACGCGCTTTTATAGCGCGTTTTTTATTTGTCACTTCGATAAATAACCAATGGACCTGTCGCCTGTTCCGTTGGTATGGTTTTACATCCCGTAACACGCAACGTCCCATGATATTTCATCTGGTATTTTAACTTGCCGTAACCGCATCTGTGCAGTTAGTAGGAATGTATCTCATCTTTGCCCGCTTGATTCTGCCGGCACTTGCCAGTCAACATACCGTGAACTCAAGTAATAGACTTTTAACATAGGTTTAAGCTGTTATCTACTGAGCCTTATTACTTCACTGCTATTTTGGGTTTACCAGCAGGGGCGGTAACGTAACGGTATGGTCACGATTATTAGTTAACCTGAGTTCTGGATAGTTATTCTTAACATATACCCGTCTCGGCACGTTGTTCATCATTATTATCAGTATTAGAGGGTCGTTTTATTGCTCCAACTGATGCGCAAGTGATTGAACCTATTCCTTTAAATTCGATTATTCACCAAATTAATGAATGTATTTCCGTTGCTGATCTTGATATTTTATCTGATATTTATGAGGAATTACTCTCTCAATTATTAGTAAATTAGAACTACCCGTAAATTGAATTATTACAAACATTAAATTTCTGATAAAGTAGCGCTTCCATTAACGTTAAATAAAGGGACTTTTCATGTCTGAAACAGCAGTAAGTACGACTACACCGAAACTAATCTATATCTTATTTATGGCTAATGTCATTATTCCTTTTCTAGGTCTAATTGGCGTCGTAATGGCTTATGTCAATAAAGCTGATGCGCCAGAATGGCTACAAACTCATTACCAATTCCAAATTCGTACATTCTGGATTGGTTTACTTTATTTATTTGTTGGTGGCTTATTATCAATCATTATTATTGGTTGGTTTGTTATCTTATTTACAGTGGTATGGATAGTTATTCGCAGCGTTAAAGGTATGAAGTCTTTAGATGCTCAACAAGCACATCCGAACCCAACTGGCTGGATGTTTTCTTAATATTTAAAACGAGACCTTTGCACGATAAGTATTTTTCGTCAGGACAAGGCAAAAATTGTCGAAAAAGCGCAGTTTACAGATGTAAATGAGCATTTTGAGACTATTTTTAACACCGGCATGGCGGAAAAGACGACTCGTGCAAAGGTCTCAAAACATTAAGTCATTCAAAAAAAACGCGCTGTTATAGCCAAGGCATTCGACAAAGGTGTTGATAAATAAAAAGGTGCTCACATTATTTTGTGAGCACCTTTTTTTATATTGTAGGTTTTTATATGAGAGTTAATACACGGAAAGATCGTTTATTGCTTTCTCAAGTTAATAATTATAGCTCAAGGTCTATTTGTGTACTCTTCAGCAGGTTTAATTGACTTATCATTTCATTTTTAATAATCATTACAGACTTATTTAGCTCAACAATATCTTTTTGGATTTGAAGATCAAAGGGTAATCCCCCCATTATTAATGGAGATCAGAAGTAGACATTTTTCTCTGTGTTAGTTTTAATTTCTGAATTGGGGTGATACCACCAATTCCCATATTAGGTCGTTCGTTATTGTAAGTCCATAACCATTGTGTTGCTCTGATTTGTAATTCTTCAATATCTCGATAAATATACTGGCTCAGCCAGTCATACCTCACCGTTCTGTTAAACCGCTCAATATAGGCATTCTGTTGTGGATTTCCAGGCTGTATGAAGGATAGTTCAATATTGTTACTTTCAGCCCATTTCGCCAATTTATGGCTTATATATTCGGGGCCATTATCACACCGTAACCTTTTCGGCTTGCCTCGCCATTCAATAATTTGCTCTAATGAGCGAATGACCCGCTCTGCGGGTAATGAAATATCGGCATCAATCGTTAGTCCTTCACGGTTAAAATCATCAATGACATTAAATAATCGGCAGCTACGGCCATCTGATAACTGATCGTGCATAAAGTCCATCGACCAGCATTCGTTAATATCGTCAGGAACCGCTAACGGCTCTGGTACTGCTCGTTTAAGTCGTTTGTTAGGCTTTATCCGTAAATTCAATTCTAACTCTCTATAGATACGGTAAACACGTTTATGATTCCAAGGGTAACCTTTAACATTGCGTAAATATAAAAAGCACAAACCAAATCCCCAATTACGTTGATTTTGAGTTAAGCCCAGTAGTAAGTCTGCTATTTTTTCATTGTCAGAATTTAACTTCGGCTGATATCTATAACAGGTTTCACTAATCGAAAAAATACGACAGATAAGACTTATACTGACAGCTCGATTGACTATTACTTCTTTAGCCATCACTTTACGCTCAGAAGCTTTTACCACTTTTTTGCCATCGCCTCCTGAATGATTTCAGCTTTTAATCGTTCTTCAGCATACATCTTCTTTAAACGGCGATTTTCTTCTTCAAGTTCTTTCATTCGCGCCATCAATGATGCATCCATGCCGCCATATTTTGAACGCCATTTATAAAAACTTGAAGTGCTCATGCCGTGTTCACGGCATAGCTCTGGGATCGGTACGCCGTTTTCGGCTTGTTTTAAAATAGCTAATATTTGGCTATCGCTAAAATGTGCTTTTTTCATGAATGTTCTCCTGCTGGTAAGCATAAGAGAAAATTCCACTTTTGACTTCAATTATTTTTCGGGGGGATTACCCTCCACTTACCAATTTCGGACATATTATTAATGGCATCTTGTGTCATTAATACTTTGATCTGTTCTTCTGATAAAAATGGATTATCGGCTTGATATACCTTTAATCGTTTTTTAAATTTATTCACTTCCTGTTGCTTTTCATTGATTGTCATATCTTTGGTTAACCTGACATAAAAAGCATCACACGTTCTGTTAGATACACGTTCTTGAAAAGCGGCAAGACAAGCGGCTCTGATCCCTGAGTCTTGATCTAAAAAGAACCTGACTTTCTTAATACCATTAAATTGTTTATTCAAAAAGAAGAAGTGACCATACAAAGTATATTCAGAATGGATCTGAACACCTCTCTTCGGCAAACTGGTGGTATGGGTATGAAACTCAGATACCTCAACGTCATCAAGATCATTAACGGCATCGTAGGTATTGTTAATTCTATCGGTAAGTTCAGCTTTTCCTGATCGTTGAGCATTACGTTTTATTCCACGTTTGACGGAATTATCATAATCCTGTTTTAACCAGCAACGTGCATGATCTCTAAATGGAAAAGGCACGTCATAATCACCCGCTTGAATAGCATCTTCTTCAATTTGAATCTCATCAACATTAGGTTCATAGTTAAGATGCATACCAAAGACATACATTGAGTCGTTATCGGCACACCCTGCGGCAATCAGCTTAATATTTCGCTTATCCTTACGTTTAGTCCAGTTAACAATATATTCTTGTCTATCCACGCTCACATAAAGACGATCCATTTCTCTTTGGCTAAAATTTCGTTCTCTATTTGCAACAAAGGCAAGGCACTGCTTATAGATAAAATCTATTTTGGGATAAAGCGTTCCTGCTGATATTTCATCTTTTTCACATAAGCGATTAAATACCATCTTATTAACGAGTGAAGAAAATACTCGTCTATTGATATAGGGTTTCTTGTGACCCGTAGTAGGTCGCTTAATCGAAAAGGTTTTATTGCAGGACTTGCAACGGTAACGGGGAGAACCCGATCTGGTTTTACCAAAGGATTGATATGACTTTTTGTTAGACTTTATTCCAACGGTATGATTATCACATTTAAGATCTGGACACGTTTTCTCAGAAGGCTCTTTGAGATAATCAGATATGCGATCTAACTCTTCTGAAATACCTTTATTGCTCTTTACGGGAGGATATTCATTGCATAATAAGCAATGTATGGTCGGAGAGTCTTTACCTGCACCACTAAGCGTATAGCTGTCCTGACCTTCCTTTGGCTTACTGGCTCCCCGTTTTTGCTTATCTAACCCTGCTGAAACACCAAAGTTTTTGCACAAAGGATTCTTACAGAAATTAACCTGAACACCCTTATGTTCAAGTGGTATTCTTGGTCTTAATTGTTCAGAAGATTTCTTGTCCATAAGCAAAAATCCCATAAATGATGCTATATCTATTACGATAGCACCAGTTACGGGATTTTTTCAACACCTTTGTCGAATGCCTTGTGTTATAGCGCGTTTTTTATTTGTCACTACGATAGATGGCTAATGGGCCAGTTGCCTGTTCTGTTGGCATGATTTCCATTGTCGTTACATTTACGTGTTTAGGGGTGTTGGCTAACCACAATACTGTATTCGCAATATCTTCAGCAGTTAATGCTTTCGTGTTTTGATAAACCTTATCAGCTCGCTGATCATTTTCTTTAAACCTGACCTTTGAAAACTCAGTTTCCGCATTACCGGGTTCAATATTAGTAACACGTATTCCTGTTCCCAATAAATCAGCACGTAGAGCCAATGAAAACTGCCGAACAAACGCTTTACTAGCACAATACACATTGCCACCAGGATAAGGCCAATTACCCGCAATTGAACCAATATTAATGATGTAGCCCTGTGCCCTCTTAGTCATCATTGGTAACACGGTATGAGTGCAGTACATCAACCCTTTAATATTGGTATCAACCATCTGCTCCCAATCATCAAGATCAGTCTTATAAGCAGGTTCTAAGCCTAGTGCTAATCCAGCATTATTGACTAGAACATCGATATCAGAAAATGCTTCTGGCAAATTAGCAAAGGCATCGGTAACAGCATCACGATCAGTAATATCAAAACAACAACTATGGACGTTATCTGCTCCACCAAGTTCAGTTTGCAATGAATCTAGCCTTTGTTGTCTACGTCCCGTAATAATGACTTTCCAGCCATTAGATGAAAATAGACGAGCACAGGTTTCACCAAACCCCGACGTTGCTCCCGTTATCATGATCGTTTTCATAAGAATATTTAATTAACCTAGTCTGGACGTTGAGCTAAAATTTCTAATGCAGCGATTCGATAGGCTTCAGCTAATGTTGGGAAGTTAAAGGTACTTTCAACAAATATATCTATTTCAGCATCACATAACATCGCCATATGACCGATATGAACCACTTCTGTTGAACCTTCTCCGACTAACATGACCCCTAGAATTTTTTTACCTTCAGCATCAGCAACAATTTTCAGCATACCTTCAGTATTACCTGAGATTTGACCACGAGCGACTTCAGAAAACTGTGCTCTACCAACAAGAACCTGTCCATATTGTTTTTCTGCTTGCTTCTCAGTTAATCCTACCGATGACAGTTCAGGGATTGAATAAATTCCAGCAGGAACAAGCTGACTCATACCACCAAGTTCTATCCCAAGAGCATTACATGCAGCGCGACGCCCCTGTTCCATAGATGCTGAAGCTAATGACGGCGGACCTATCACATCACCAGCAGCATAGATATTTGAAACATCTGTGCATAAATTATCATCAACACTAATCAAGCCTCGATCATTGAGTGACAAGCCTGCATTTTCAAGCTCCAAACCAGTTACATTAGCTAATCGTCCAGCAGCACAGAGTAATTTCTGACTACGAACGATGGTGCCATCAGCACATTCAGTTACAACTTCACTAATTCCATCCCAATAGACTTTTTCAACATTCTGGCTTCCCATCCATGTTCCACCCATATTTTCAAAGGCATGAAGAAAAGTATCCGTCATATCACTATCTAAGAAACCTAGTGGTGTTGGATAACGATCTATCATTGTTACTTTGACACCTAATGCCTGAAATATTGAGGCATATTCACTAGCAATCACACCACCGCCCAGTACAGTCAGACTTGAAGGTAAATACAGCATTGATAAAATAGAATCACTATCGAAAATATGCTCATGATCAATAGGAATATTATCAGGTTTACGCGGATATGAACCGGCAGCAATAATGATAGTATTTACCGTTAAATCTGTCGTATTACCATTCACTTTAGTGATTTTTACCGTATGATTATCAACAAAGCTGGCTCGACCATGAATGCGCTCAATATTATTACGATCAATTTGTTTTCGCATATAATCATCATGCGATTTAAGCACTTCATCTAATCGATTGATCAGTGTGTGCATTTCAGTATCTTCACCAAGCTCAAAATCAGCTAATGCGGCATTCTGACGCATATGTTTCACACGAAGTGCATTCTCACGCAATGTTTTTGATGGAATCGTACCTCGATGTACGCAGGCCCCACCAAATAAACTATCTCGTTCAATAATGGCAACACGTTGACCTGCTTTTGCAGCCTGAATCGCAGACTTTTGACCTGCAGGACCACTACCAATCACCAATACATCATAATCAAACGCTGCATTACTCATAAGGATAATCCTTCTAAACGTGTTTTCACTGTTTCAGTTTGGCTCAATAAAGCTTCAACTTCATCCTGATATAAGTTTAAGGTAGCCAATGCAGGGAGCGTTAAAAGTATTTCTTTATCTAAATTCTCAGGTTTTAACATATGTGTTGCAAAGCGAGCACCAACTGTAATTTGAGCCGCTTGTAAACCTGTTGGCAAATCACTATTTTGATCAGTATAGGCACTGACCGCCTCAATAACCAATGTTGGCATTTGCCATGAATGAACAACGGCTTGACTCACTTGTTGGCAATAGGCATTTTCCAAATGTTGGACTTCACCTTTATTCAATGTCACATTGCTTTGTTCCGCTAAATCAAGAATAGCTTGTAGCACTGCTGGGCGGCCAATGGAATGTAATAAGCCGGCAAGAAAAGCGACCTCAACATTACTTCGGCCTTGACGAGCAATTTCTTTAGACCAGAGTGATGTTGCTAATGCATGTCGCCAAATTCCAGCCACATAATCTTCATAACCTGGTGTATTAAACATCTTGGCGCCAATAGCGGCTGTTAATGCTATTTCACTAATAGTCCCCATGCCCAATCGAGCTATTGCTTGTTGTAGCGAGACTAAATTTGATAATGGTGTAAAAGCAACAGAGTTTGCAATTCTCATTACATGAGCTGCAAGTGATTGATCACTTTGAATAAGTGATGCCATTTCACTTGCATCAGAATCTGGGTTCTGAGCTAATATCAATGCTTTATTAGCAATCTCTGGCAACATGGGTACTTCAATTCCCCCCGTATTAATCAGACGTTTTAATGCTTCACCTAGTGACTCAAGCTGACTTGACATGCCTTATCCTTCTTCCATTTACACTATTTTAGTCAACACCTTAGTGTCCACCGTAGATTGGGGCTATCAAGCCCCTTCTGAAAATACAATTGTTCGGCGACCTGAAATAATAATTCGGTGTTCAATATGTGCCTTAACAGCTTTAGCTAAAACTAAACGTTCAATATCTTTACCAATCATGACTAAATCTTCTGGGCTGTTACCATGCATTACACGCTCTACACCCTGCTCAATGATAGGGCCTTCATCCAGATCAGCTGTTGCATAATGTGAGGTTGCACCAATAATTTTAACGCCACGATCATAAGCTTGATGATAAGGTTTTGCACCTTGGAATGCTGGTAAAAAACCATGGTGAATATTAATAACGCTACCTGCATGTTGCTCAACAAAGTCTTCCGATAAAATCTGCATGTAACGCGCCATCACTACAAGATCAACATTATATTCATTAAGCAGCTTATTAATTTGAGCTTCTTGTTCTAATTTTGTCTCTTTTGTTATCGGTAGATGATAAAAAGGTTTATTAAACTGTTTAGCCATTGCTGAAAGATCATTATGATTGCCAATGACAAGTGGGATCTCACACTTCAATTCACCTTCTAATTCACGAGATAATAGATCATAAGGGCAGTGTGATGCACGTGTCACTAATAAGGCGACACGATAAGGTTTATTTGAATACCTAACCGACCAAGTCAGGTCTAAAGGTTTCGCAAATTCAGTAAATTGTTGCTCTAATGCTGAGTGCTCTAAACCTTCATTATCTTCAAGCTTAATACGCATAAAATACTGGCCATCTTGTACATCCGTATATTGCTGGCAATGTAAGATATTAAAATCACGCTCAGAAAAGAAACTAGTAATGCCCGCAACTAAACCTTTTTGATCTGGACATTGAATAAGAAAAACAATCGCATTCATGAAATTGGTCATACCCTAAAGTAGTTATATACTCGCACTGTACCACTAATTTTGTCTCTATAGATAATCTACTTCTAAATAACCTAAATTCTGGTTAAATATTAATATTCAGTATATTTATCTGATCTCCCCTTCACTTTTTCAATGGGATATTTCTCAGCATTTTTCTTTATTTTAGCTTCAACAGCTTTATTTATATCAATACCAACATCGTGGCAAAGATACGTTAAATAAGCCACGACATCAGCGATTTCATCTTCTAAATCTTCACGTTTATTTGAATTTAATTTCTGTTGAATTTCTTCATCATTTTTCCACTGAAACCATTCTAATAATTCAGAAGCTTCAATTGACAGGGAGATTGCCAACTCCTTGGGTGTATGAAACTGTTCCCAATCCCGTTCGCGACGAAACTCAATTAAGCGTTCTAAAAGTTCAGCTTTAATCATAGTTAAAAAACTCTATTATTGTATTTAGAAATGCTTCGGGAGCTTCAGCATGAACCCAATGACCAGCGTGCTCTATAGTCACTATTTCGGAGTTTGGAAAAGAAGTTTGAATCAGTGTGATATCTTGAACTTGAATATAATTAGATAGCCCACCCCGAATAAAACAACTTGGAACACTATTCTGCTGTCCTTCACATACCGCACTAAGCAATTGAGGATAAGCATCATACAATGCTGGTAAATTTATTCGCCAATTTAGCTGAGCATTATCAACTGCTAGATTCATTAATAAAAATTGCCGTACAGCTTTAATCGGCAAAGATACACTTAATGCTTTATCGACATCATTGCGAGTTGAATACAGGGATAAATCTAAGCCTAATAAAGACTTAAATATGCTGCTATGTTCATCAGCATAAGATCGAGGAGCAATATCAACGACAACGAGCTTTCTAAGTAACTCAGGATGGTGTTGGCTAAAAGCCATTGCGACCTTACCGCCTATGGAATGACCAATAAGATCTATCGATCTTAAGTTCAACTCTTCAACAAGCTCAGCTAAATCATCCGCCATTAATTCATATGTTTGCTTAGCACTGTGAGGTGAGCGTCCATGATTACGCAAATCAACAGTAATAACTTGAGCAACTATTGCCAATTGCTTTGCTAAACCCCGCCAATTGTCAGCGGAACCAAATAGACCATGCAAAATAACTAAGGGCTGGCCTGAACCAAATATTTGATAATGTAATTTCATGAAATGAATATTTTATGGTCTTGAATGTTTATAATGGTTTCATTTTATGACAATTGGAGAACTTTTTGTGGAAGATGAAACTATTTTAATAATGTTGGTTCAGCAATATGCAACAAAACATGGCATTACCTTTAGCTCTAAACATCTGGATGATCCAGAAAAGAAAGCTAAGCTAATTACTCTTATTCAAGAATCAATGGCAGGAAAACGCGGTATCGTAACTGATGATGATCTAGATTAAACAAAAAGGCCACCTAAGAAGGTGGCCTTTTCTTGTAACAGTAAGAGCTAGTAATACACTAATCCGTTAGCTTTTCAAAAACCAAGCTAGCGTTAGTACCACCAAAACCAAAACTATTCGACATAATCGTTTTTAGACCAGCATTATCTTTACGTTCACGAATAATAGGAACGCCAGCGGCTTCAGGATCTAAGTTTTCAATATTTGCTGATGCAGCAATAAAATCATTTTCCATCATCAACAAACAATAAATTGCTTCTTGTACACCAGCAGCACCTAATGAATGCCCTGACAATGATTTAGTTGACCCTACCAATGGTATTTTATCACCAAAGGCTTTTTTAACCGCACCCAACTCTGCTAAATCACCTACAGGTGTACTTGTACCATGAGCGTTAATGTAATCAATTGGCGCATCGACTGTTGACATTGCAAGTTGCATACAACGTACTGCACCTTCACCTGATGGTGCAACCATATCGTAGCCATCTGAGGTTGCAGCATAGCCGGTTAACTCAGCATATATCTTAGCACCACGTGCTTTTGCATGTTCATACTCTTCTAATACAATAACACCACCACCACCGGCGATAACAAAACCATCACGGTCAGCATCGTAGGCACGAGAAGCTTTTTCAGGTGTATCGTTATATTTAGTTGATAGTGCACCCATCGCATCAAATAATGAACTCATTGTCCAATGCTCTTCTTCAGCACCACCAGCAAACATAACATCTTGTTTGCCTAATTGGATTTGCTCCATCGCATTACCAATACAATGAGCACTGGTTGCACAGGCTGATGACATTGAGTAATTCACACCTTTAATCTTAAATGGTGTTGCTAGGCATGCTGATGTTGTACTACCCATTACTTGAGTAACGCGATAAGGTCCAACACGACGAATACCTTTTTCACGCAGGATATCAGCAGCTTCAACTTGACTTGCAGATGACGCGCCACCAGAGCCCATTACAAGGCCTGTACGAGGATTAGATACTTGCTCTTCAGTTAAGCCAGAGTCTGCAATCGCTTGCTTCATTGAGATATAAGCATACGCAGCCGCATCAGCCATGAAACGTAATGTTTTACGATCGATATGTTCTTTAAAATCGATATCTACACTACCTGCAACATGACTTCTAAAACCCATATCTGCATATTCTTGTTTAAAGCGGATTCCTGACCGACCTAAACGCAGTGACTCTGTAACTGTTTCAGCATCCAAGCCCAAACATGATGTAATACCTAAGCCTGTAACAACTACACGTTTCATTAAATTATTCCTAGAAGTTTTCGGTTGACGTGAATAAACCTACACGAAGATCTTTAGCAACATAAATTTCACGACCATCGACTGATACGGTGCCATCTGCAATTGCTAAACAAAGCTTACGAGCAATAACACGCTTAATATCCAATTTATACGTTACTTTTTTAGCTGTTGGTAATACTTGCCCTGAAAATTTAACTTCACCAGAACCAAGTGCACGCCCTTTACCAGGGTTTCCTTGCCACCCTAAGAAAAAGCCAACTAATTGCCACATAGCATCCAAACCTAAACAGCCTGGCATAACAGGATCACCAGGAAAGTGGCAATCAAAGAACCACAAATCAGGAGTAATATCTAACTCGGCAATAATTTCACCTTTGCCGTACTTACCACCTTCATTAGAAATATGCGTAATGCGATCCATCATCAGCATATTTGGAGTAGGTAATTGTGCGTTCCCAGGGCCAAATAGCTCGCCCTTACCGCATTGTAAAAGTTCTTCGTATGTATATGATGATTGATTACTCATGGGCTCTTCTTAGAACGCCTCCTAATTTGCAATTGTCCATAATATCACGACCAGCTAAAAACAAGAAAAAATCATGCACTCTTTTTCATACTTTTAAAGACAAAAAAGCCATGACTATACCCATAATCATGGCTTTATACCCATTATCAATCAAGTAGCTTCCTTGATAATGGGTATATATTTTGTACTACAGTTTAGTGCTTTTTATTCCGCTGTAATACGAGTACTTTCAGGCAATACAACTTGCAAACTATGCAGTAACTTACCTGTACTATTAAGTACTCGATAAAACGCAAATAATTGATCATATTGAGCATTTACTAAAGACTGCCTCGCAACAAAGACCTCATTTTCAGAATCTAATAAATCAAGTAATGTGCGCTGACCTAAACTAAATTGTTGTTGATAAGCATTTCGTGAGTTTTCACTAGAATCCACATGTAACTGGAAAAAACTCATTTGATTAGTCACTGTCTCTAGAGCATTCCACGACAAACGCACACTTTGTTCAACTTGGCGATAAGTATTATTTCGAATTTCTGATGCTTGATTAATTAAATAAGCAGTTTCTTCACGACGCGCCTTATCTTTGCCGCCATTTAACAAGTTATAACGTAAACGAAACATCGCTGTAACATCATTATTATGTCCACCAATACCATCTAAGTCACTATTTGCAGTTGTTCCCAACTCAAAATCTACACGAGGGTAGAAAACTGCTAATGCCGTATCATGTTGAGCATTGGCAGAGTCAATATCAGAATTGGCTGACTTTAATGTTGGGTGATTTTCTATCGCTAGACTAATTGCATCATCAAGCGTTTCAGGAATTAAGCTTTTTGGTGATTCAGGTTCCAATAAGTCTTCTGCAGCAATACCAACAACACGTAAATAATTAGTTTCCGCATCACGAAGGTTACTTTGTTCCGCTATTTGATTTGCTCTAGCAAGTGCAACACGACCTTGGCTTTGATCCATATCGGCTTTACGACCAACACCACGTTCACTACGCAGTGTTATTTGATCATGTGTACGTTCATGAGCCTCAAGGTTCGTGGTTGTCAATTCAACTAAGCTCTGTCTACGTAATACATTGAGGTAGGCTTCTACGGTTTCTAAGCCCGTATTTTCTGCAACGCCAAAGACACTATAAGCTCGAGAATCAGTTCGTGCAGTATGACGAATAATTTCATTTTTTGTTTGCATGCCATCAAATAACATTTGACGTAAATTAAGGCTGGCCTCATCACGATTCAAATGTACATCTTCATGTGATGTTGCTGTCCTAGTACTCGGGCTATCCGTTGATTCATAGCCAGTACCGACGGCTAAATCAACGGTTGGGAAATAAGCTGCACGTGCTTGGTCAATTTCTTTAGATACCGCATTACGCTCATTACTAGCAGCTAAGACATCAGGGTTAGTTTTAATAGCAATATCAACGACTTCAGTTAATGATGCAGACAATGCTATTGTCGGTATTATCAAGTATACAAAAGTACCTGCAATTATATTTTTTAATTTCATTTCATTCTTCCCATTTCCCACTAATTAATATTCAATCCACTAACATCCTATCTATTAATATCCTATCTATTAATATTCAAAAATGTGACCTAACGCACACTTTAATACATTACCATATAGAGCGCATTATTAAACCCGCCTTAACTCTCTGTATTATATCTAATTATCACCCTCGCAAATCACGAAATAATATTGCCAGAGATAAGCGATCAGCTAAGCCCATTTTCTGAAAAATAGTCGTCAAATGTGCTTTCACAGTCCGCTCAGTAATTGTCATATCTTGAGCAATCATTTTATTCGTTGCGCCATGACTTACTCGTTGAGCAACTTCTAATTCCTTTGGTGACAACGTTGAGACTGCCTGACGTTGCTCCACACTGATTTCAGGAGTATGAGTTAACTCATCGATAAGTCCTGAAATAACATGTCGCTCAATCCAAACTTCACCATGCAACACACATTGAATGGCCTCATTCAGAGTATCTAATGACAATGAGACATCAAAATAACCTCGTGCACCCTGTTTTAATAATTCGATTTGCTCATTACTAGAGCACGTTGAGCCCATAATGAGAACCCGTATACTCGAGATAGCAGATTTAGATTTAATACGCTGAATGATCGCTCCCGGCTCAGTCCCCAACAATTCTTTCTGGCAGATAACAAGCGCAGTATTTTCATCTAATAAAGATAAGTAGTGCTCCATACTCTCACTGGTCACGATATTAAATACATCTAATAGCTGAGATGTAATTCGATTCGATAAATCCTCATCTGAAATAATGAGATGAATAATAGGTTTAACCTTTAATATCATCGTTCCCTTAATGCCTCATTTTTAGCTTTAAGAATTGGCTTTAATAAATAGTCCAACACGGTTTTTTTACCCGTTAGGATATCGACACTTGTGGTCATCCCAGGAATAATATTTAACATTCCTTTGCTACTATCAATATAGTTCTTTTCTGTTCTTAAGTAACCTGAGATCTGGTTAAGAAACAGTCATCATACTAAATTCTTCGCTAGTAATTTTTAATGATGGCTTGTTCTCTTTAAGTGAGTAAGCGATAAGCCCAGCAATGATGTTCAGCATAAATCCATGCACACTACGATGCCTAGAATGCTCAACTTGAGTAATATTTTTAAGCTGATCGTTGATGGTTTCAATGATAAATCGCCTAGAAAGCATTGCTTTATCCCATGCAGAGAGTAATTTTGCTTTCATATTCTTCTTAACGTTAGTCACTAACTCAACCCCTTTATCGAACAAGTCACTAGACAATGCTTTACTGATATAGCCCTTATCAGCATATAATTTCCCTATCACGTCTTTAGCTAATTCAGGCACAGGTTTTCTGTCATCAACATTAGCAGGTGTGATTTTAGCTGCCAGAATATCACCGACATGATTGACAATAATGTGTAACTTAAATCCATAAAACCAGCCCATTGTTCCTTTGCCTCTTTTGGCTATTCCAGCAAACGTTTTATGCCGTTCAATACGAAGGTTATGGCAGACCTTTATACTGGTCGAATCAACAAAGCTAATACCCGTTGGCTTTCCTTTAACATGTGTGAAGTAAGCACACAAAGGCGTTAACGCCTTTGGCATCACGGCTAAGAATCGAGTATAACTGAGTAATTCTGGAAAATAGCTCTTATAAAACCTAGCAACAAGTCCTGTATAATAGTTTTTGAAATCACGTTGGTTTGATGAGTGAAATCCTATAATAATGGTCATTATTTCACTCATTGCCATTCGACCTTCTCTGTTTCGTTTTCGAGTACCATCTGCTAGAAGTTGTGCTTCCCACTGCGGCATAAATACCTTACAAAAATCATCGACATCACAGAATATGTCTGTTAATTTGTTCATAGGCCTGTTTTCCTTTCATCAAAATCTTTGTCGTAAAAGATCTGATCGGTTAACAGGCTTTTAGTTCCCATTTCTTAAACAGGATTCAGGTTAAGTAGATCAAATAAAAGCTCTCATCTTTTTCATTCGTAATAGTATCAGCACTAATACGTTCGAGCTTTGCTGGTAACCCACCATAAATAGAAAAATCATAAGCAGTCAATTTAACCATTGCATCCTGACCCGGCCTTAAAAAAGCAATATCCGCCGGTCTTATTTTTGCTTCAATCAATAAATTATCTTCAATGGGAACAATCTCGACCAAATCCATACCGGGCTGGATAATACCGCCAACAGTATTAATTTTTAACACTTTAATAGTCCCTTTTACCGGTGAACGAACTTGTGTTCTAGTTACCCTGTCTTCTAATGAAAACACGGTTTCTTTCGTTCTTGCTAATTCAGCATTCACTTCTGAAAACTGACTGGCAGCATCCGTTCTAAATTGAATATTTTCTTCTATAATTCTTTGTTTTGCTTCATTAAGTGCTGACTTTATTCTTGGTATTGCTAAACGATTAGCTTCCTTTTCACCAAACAAATCATTTACTGAGCGTCTCAACCGCAATATTTCCACTTCTGACAATACCCCAGCATCAACTAAAGGTTCTGACATTTTCAGTTCTTTATCACTCAACTCATAACTTATCTTTAATTGAGTTTGTCGTGCATACCGTTCAACCAACTCTTGCTGACGTTGAACTTCTTGTTGTTTTAAAACGCGAATAGCGGAGTCTAATCCTAACTGCCGTGTTTTATACAAAGCCATTTCATTTTCAGCTAACATGGGGTGAGCTTCGACAACTTCTAACGGAACAATAAAGTCATGCCCTTCACTTTCAGCCTTCAGTCGAGTACTTCGTACCAGTAACTCATAATACTTAAGCTCAGTCTCTCTAAATGAAGAAGAAAATCTCGTATCATCAATTCTTAAAAGCACCTCTCCTTTTTCAACAGTCTGGCCTTCTGCAACTAATACTTCAGCTAGGATCCCTCCCTCCAAGTTTTGAATAACTTGAATTTTACTCGAAGGAATAACTTTACCCTCACCACGAGTTACTTCATCTAATGATGTTTCATAAGCCACCAGCCAGCAGCCATAAAAAAAGCAAGAGTCAGAACAAGTAAAGAATGACCAACACGATGTGTAGATTCTAAAGTAGCAGCACTTACTTCTGACATAAACTCAGCATCATCAGGATGGGTACGTTTTAACCAAGCCATATATTTATCCTTTTGACACTTTAATATGGCCTTTTTTCAGCGCAGTTAATATTTGTTCACGCGGCCCATCTGCAAGTAAATGTCCTTGATCCATAACAATGATCCTATCCACCAAACTCAATAGAGATGCTTTATGCGTAACGAGAAGAAGTGTTTTATCTGCAAGTGTTGCAGACAATTTTGCTTTAAATTGATCTTCAGTACTATTATCCATAGCATTGGTAGGTTCATCTAGAACAAGAACCGGGGGTTCCAGCAATAATGCTCGAGCAACCGCAACACTTTGACGTTGCCCACCTGACAGACCTTCACCTCGTTCACCCACGGGCAAATCAAATCCTGCTGGATGGCGATTTACAAATTCAGTTACACCGGCAACATCAGCAGCTTTAAGAATAGCTGAATCATCGGCAAACGGGGCTCCCATTGCAATATTGTCACGAACGCTGCCAAAGAACAGCACAACATCTTGTGGTGCATAACCAATATTACGCCGTAAATCAACAGGATCAACCTGTCTAATATCGGTTCCATCTAATAAAATGGCACCTTCTGTTGGTTCATATAATCCTAATATTAGCTTCTCAATTGAACTTTTTCCTGAGCCAATTCGCCCGATAAAGGCTACTTTCTCTCCAGGCTTAATGGAGAATGAAATATCAGCTAAGGCATCTATCGGTTGCTCAGGATAACGGAAAGATACATTTTTAAACGTAATTCCACCTTTAAAATCAGGCCGATGTAAGAATTCTCTACCAGAAGGACGCTCGACAGGTAAGCTCATTAGATGGTTCAGAGAACTTAATGCCGCTTTAGATTGATGATAGCGCGTTAATATACCGGCAACTTGCCCTAATGGTGCCAATGCCCGTCCGGTAAGAATTGTACTAGCGATAAGAGCCCCCATCGTAATATCACCTTCAGCGATTTTATAGACACCAAATACGACAACACTGACAGAAGCCATTTGTTGTAAGAATGTCGTAAAGTTAATCGCTAATGACGATAAAATACGTGAACGCTGACTATATTTTGCGATAAAGCCAATGGTTTGCTCCCATTTTCTTTGAATGGGCGATTCAGCACCAATACTCTTAATCGTTTCAAGCCCAGTAAGGGTTTCAATCAAGGTTGCACTTTTTTGTCCTGAATATCGAAATAGCTGTTGAATAGTACGACCTAGAGGTACCTGAATAATAAGACTAACAATAATGGCAAGTGGGATTGCAGCCAATGCTACAAAGGCTAATTCTCCAGAAATAGTCCAGATGACAAATATGAACAAAAATGAGAATGGTAAATCAATTAGGGTCGTTAAGGTTGTTGATGTAAAGAACTCTCGAAATGACTCAAATTCTTGCATACTATTTGCAAATGACCCCACAGAGTTTGACCGTGATGCCATTTTAATGCCCAACACCTTTTCAAAAATAGTGGCAGACAATATAACATCGGCTTTTTTACCCGCCATATCTATAAAATAACCACGTAAACTTCTTAACAAAAGATCAAATACAAATACAGTTGCCACACCAATGGCAAGTACCCATAACGTTTCTATGGCATGATTTGGAACAACACGGTCATACACGTTCATTACAAATAAAGGCGATGCTAAAGCAAATGAGTTCACTAATATAGAAGCAATAAACACTTCCCCATAAATGGGCCAGAATCGTAATATTGTTCCCCAAAACCAATGTTTTGTGCGTGGAATAGTTGTTTTTTCAGTGCGATCATCAAAATGATGGACAGCTTTGATGAAAATTGCATAGCCCGTATATTGCGCAGTTAAGTCATCCAATGATACTTCTGATTCACCCTCCCCTGATTCAGGGAAGATAACTCTTGCTGATGTTTGTTTGAATTCTAAGACAATACACGCCATATTGTTTTTCAACAGTAATACTGCTGGCAAAACAAGATTGGATACTTTTTTTAGGGGGCGTTTAACAATTTTTGAAGATAAGCCTGCACGTTCAGCCGCACGAGAAAATAATTTAAGCGTTAGCTTATTATCAACTAAGGGAAGACCCGCTATTAAAGAATCTTTACTATGAGGCTTGTGTAATAGTTTACTAAGAATCGTTAAGCAACTTAGTAAGGGATCATCGAGTGTTTCTTGACTATTTTCAGCAGCCCATTGCACCTGAGTCTCTTCTAATGATGTTGTGTCTTGGACCATACCTGTAGGGTTATCCTAAATGCTCAGCAATGAATGTGAATATCATACAAAATGTGAAGTAGTTAACAAAATGAAAACATTTATAAAACGTACTTTATGATAGCTAAATAATACTTCATTATCCTATCATTGCTAAGTATCAAAACAGATTAATCTTAACTTTATATGGAATTTAATGTTACTTCACTGTGATATAGGTTCATATTCAATCCTAATTTGGTAATATAGATTTCTATAAAATATTTAAATTAGGTTATTACAATGGCATATGTTCATCGAAATTCTCATGGCGAAATTGATGCGATCTCTGAAACAGAAAACGAGAGCTCACAAGAATACTTACCCATCGATAATCCAGAGCTCATCAGCTATTTAAAACAATCCAATAATAGTGATGAAATTAAAGCAGTGCTCTCAGTATCTGATGTTGCATTAATTCGTGTTCTAGAAGACCTTATTAATACGCTTATAGATCAAAAGGTTATACTATTTACAGACCTTCCTTTAGCCGCCCGAGAAAAACTCTCTGAAAGAGAGAAAATTCGTGGTCACTTAACGAGTCTTGATAATTTAATGGGTAGTGACGAAGGTATCTTATAAATTACTTTCTGTGTTTGACATCTTTAACATGCTTAGTTCCCTGACCTGAGTTGCGCTTTCTTTGTTCTTTAAATGGATTATCGCCCTGCTTAAATTCAATCACAATGGGGGTACCATGCAAGTTCAGAACATCTCTAAATGTATTTTCTAAATAGCGCTTATAACTATTGGGGGTTGAAGCTGTTTGATTGCCATGAATAATGATACGAGGTGGATTTTTACCCCCTAAATGCGCATATCGGAACTTAATTCTACGCCCATGAACTAGTGGGGGTTGATGATCAGATACAGCATCTTCTAATACTCGAGTCAGTCTTGGTGTAGGAATTTGTGACATTGCAGATTGATATGCCTGCTTAACAGATTTAAATAACAATCCGACACCGCTGCCATGCAGTGCTGAAATAAAGTGTGTATTGGCAAAGTTCAAAAAGGGCAATCGACGTTCAACATTCGATGTTACCCATTCGCGTTCTTCTTTATCTAAACCATCCCACTTATTAACAGCAATAACAACAGCACGACCACTTTGAATTATTAGTCCCGCAAGGTGAAGATCTTGCTCAACAATACCTTCATGCGCATCTAAAATAAGTAATACAACATTGGCATCTTCCAATGCTTGTAATGTTTTTACAATACTGAACTTTTCCAGCATTTCTGATACTTTTGAACGACGACGAACACCCGCAGTATCGATCAATATATAGTCAGTACCATCTTTTTCAAATGGGATATGAATACTATCTCGCGTCGTTCCCGGTTCATCAAAAGCTACAACACGCTCTTCACCCATAATGCGGTTAATTAGCGTTGATTTTCCTACATTTGGGCGGCCTAATACAGCCAAGCGAATCGTATTATCTCGCTTCTCTTTCTCATCTCCAGATTCATCCTCAAGTTCTCGAGATATAACCGCTGGAACATCATCTATAAGGGCAGACAATAGATTCTGAATACCACGGCCTTGTGAGGCAGAAATAACTTGCGGTTCACCAAGGCCAAGCGAATAAAACTCAGCAGCGATCATTTCTTTTTGCTCACCTTCTGATTTATTTACAATTAGAATCGTTGGCTTACCAAGGGTGCGTAATTTTTTAGCAACCGCCTGATCATCAGCCACTAAACCAGCACGACCATCCACCAAGAAAAAAACCAGATCGGCCTCTTCTATAGCGAGGTCGGCCTGCTTCTTCATCAAATCAGACATATCATCCGATTGAGCAGTCAAACCGCCCGTGTCAATAACAATGAAATCAAAACCATCATTAGTGACCGTGCCATAAATTCTGTCACGTGTCAGACCAGAAATATCAGCAACAAGTGCATCTCGACTACGTGTTAAACGATTAAATAATGTAGATTTACCGACATTTGGTCGGCCAACTAAAGCTATAACAGGTTTCATATTACTGGATCCGGAATGCGGTTAAAGTGCCATCTGAAGCAGTAACAAATACTAAGTCATCTTTCACAACGGGTTTACTACGAATCGCATCATCTGCTACTCGAGTTCTGGCAACAAAGTGCCCATCTGTACGAGACATCCAATGTACATAGCCTTCAAGATCGCCAACAATAATATGCTCACCAACAATGACTGGAGCTGTTACCTTGCGGCGAAGTAAACGTGTTTGCCTCCAGAGTGCATCACCTGAACCATCTTGAAGTGCCCATACATAGCTACTGTCATCACTCACATAAACAGAATCACGACTTGCAACATCTAAGCCTGAGCGCGATGACATATCTCGATGCCAAAGGATTCTTCCACTTTCTAAGTCTAATGCCGCCAACCGACCATGATAAGCCACTACGTAAATAATCCCATTTTTAATAACAGGTGCTGAATCGATATCAACAAGCCGCGCTAACTCAGTTCTTCCTCGCGGTACAGCAACACTTTTTTCCCAAAGAACATTGCCATCCGTAATTGATAAGGCCACTAATTTTCCATTGGCATAACCTGAGATAACTTTATCACCATCAATAACAGGCTCGCTAGAACCTCGTAAACTGAGCAATGGCACATTGCGCTGATAGCTCCATAAAATATGACCATCAAGTACAGATAATCCCGTCATTCTCCCATCAGCGGTTCTAACAACAGCAACATCCATAGCCGCTTTAGGTGGGGATAGAATTTCACTACTTAATTTATTTTGCCACTTAACGACACCCGTTGTTTCATCTAAGGCAACAATATCACCTTCTTTTGATCCAACTAATACAAGGCCATTTCCACCTCCGGCCCCCGTCGCAATAGGAAGATCGAGATCACTCGTCCACAGTTGTTTTCCTGATTGACTATCAAGGCTGACAACCTCTCCCTCATAATCAACCGCAATGATCATCTCACCCTGAATCCATGCGGCTAAATCACTATAATCATCTCCCGTACCAGCGCCTGTATTTACAGACCAAACAACCTTGGGGTCGAACTCAGCAACAAATTCAACCAACTCAAGTGGCGGCGCTTCATACGCTTCTTCTTCCAACCAATTACTAACCGTACTGCAACCGCTTAGAATCAACAGGAATAGCCATACGGCAATAAGACGAAAAATGTTCACGTGCATATTACTCGGCCACATCATTTAATTTAAATTGTAAAATACCGCTTCTAGGCTCACCTTGTATCAAATCAATCATTGCATTTTGATATGCTTTTCTTGCTTCAGCAGTATTACCTTGCGCTACAAAAATATCTCCTCGCAACTCTTCTAATAATGAAGTGAAAGCCGTAGATTCAGACTCTTCAATTAAAGCCAAAGATTGATCAAACTTTTCACCAGACATTAAAAGTTGAGCCAATCGTAACCTTGCTAATTCTTTATGAGCTAACAACTCTGCATTTGTCAAAACCCATTCAAGGTATGATTGTGCAGAAGTTGAATCTCCTTTTTCTATAGATTGCACAGCCATTTCAAATGCAGCAAAAATAGCATAGGGTGTAGTTGAAAACTCACTCAATAATTGCTGAGTTTTATCTTCAGCTAGTGATGTTTCACCTTCAGAAAGAGCGATGGAAACTTGCTGATATGTTAGTGAGGCATTTGAAGACAATGCGTGCTGGTAATTTATCCAATAACGGCCTGAAAAGATTACTGCCAAGCCTAAGACACAGCCCATAATCACAGAGCGACCATTATCTCGCCACCACTGCTTTATCTCTTCGCCTTTTTCTTCATCTGATGCATAGATATCCATCTTTCTATCGATCCTCGGTTGCAGTTATTATTGCTTAATATGTAGATTAGTCTAGAAAAGCGATAATTATACGTTAATCTGTACCTAATAGGGATAGAGCAGAGTTCTTGCTAACAAATCACCACTTTGGTGCATAAAAAAACAAGACGCACCATAATGACTCGAAACAATCGCGTATTTCAAGCCTCTAATTGTTTATCTACTTGTTTCGTATAGAATTGCCCATTTTGGTGCAACTATTGCACTGTTATCTTACATTTACCTAACTTAATGACAAGGAGAGCTCAGTGCAAAACTCAACTGATGTTCTATTTATACTTCTTGGTGCCATTATGGTGCTCGCCATGCATGCTGGTTTTGCTTTTTTAGAAGTCGGTACTGTACGGAAAAAGAACCAAGTTAATGCATTAGTCAAAATCATTATGGATTTTGCTGTTTCTACTATTGCCTATTTCTTCATTGGCTATAGCATTGCCTACGGCATTGACTTTATGCAGGCGGGGCCCTCTTTAATAGAAAACAGTGGTTATGAGCTGGTAAAATTCTTTTTCTTACTGACCTTTGCTGCTGCTATTCCAGCGATTGTATCTGGTGGTATTGCCGAACGTTCTAAGTTCAACCCTCAACTTATTGCTACCTTCTTTCTCGCTGGTTTTATTTACCCTCTTTTTGAAGGTATTAGCTGGAATGGAGCATTTGGCTTTCAAGCTTGGTTAGAAACTAGTTTTGGTGCAGGTTTCCATGATTTTGCTGGTTCAATCGTTGTTCATGCTGTTGGTGGCTGGATTGCTCTTGCCGCTGTATTGCACTTGGGTCCACGCCATGGTCGTTATGGCAAGCAAGGTGAAGTATATGCACATCCACCATCTAACATCCCATTCCTTGCACTAGGGGCTTGGATATTAACAGTAGGTTGGTTTGGTTTTAATGTGATGTCAGCCCAAGAAATTGACGGCATCAGTGGACTTGTTGCCGTTAACTCTTTGATGGCAATGGTTGGAGGAACACTTGTTGCCTGCCTTGTTAGCCGAAACGATCCGGGGTTTGTACATAACGGTCCATTAGCAGGCTTAGTCGCAGTGTGTGCGGGCTCAGATGTCATGCACCCACTTGGTGCGCTTGTTACCGGTGGTATTGCCGGAGGCCTATTTGTCTATATGTTTACACTCACTCAAAACAAGTGGAAGATTGACGATGTATTAGGCGTTTGGCCTTTACATGGAATTTGTGGTGTTTGGGGTGGTATTGCTGCTGGAATCTTCGGTCAGCTTGCCCTTGGTGGATTAGGGGGGGTAAGTCTAACATCTCAGCTAATAGGCACTCTATTAGGTATTACAATTGCATTTGTAGGTGGTTACATTGTTTACGGTATCTTGAAGAAAGTAATGGGCTTACGCCTCACTCAAGAAGAAGAATATAACGGTGCCGATTTAACCATTCATAGAATTAGCTCAACACCCGCTAACGATTAAGTTTGAATAACAAAGGGGGCATTCTTAATTAAGAACGCCCCCTCGTATCATCCCAACTGTATCAATTATTAACTATCAAACTAGCTTTTAGTCGATACTATCCAGTGGCAATTGGATAAGGAGATAGTGATATTGAGCGTCCCCATAAATTTTAAAATTTGCAAAAAAGTTTAGTGCCTATCTCCTATTTTAACTTCATAAAATGCGAACAGTATCTGGTGCAAAGTCTGACTTTAGCACGAATAGTTACGAGGATGCATAGAAGATGAAATTATCCAACTTTTCCAAGAGAACTTATCAGGAGAACTAAAATGAAATTTGTTGGAGTTGATATATCTAAGGCTGTTTTTGATGTTGCAGTATTAGAAGAACAAGCCTATAGCGACAAGCAATTTAAAAATAACACTGACGGTTTTATTCGTTTAATGAGCTGGTTAAAACCAAGTAAAACAAGCACTGTATTTTGTCTTGAGGCGACAGGAGTATATAGCTTGAGTTTGGCTAAATTTTTGCACGCAAACAAACAAAAAGTGATATTAGTAAACCCGATTAAAACTCACGCTTTTTGTAAAATGGAGATGTCTAGAAATAAAACTGACAAGGCTGATGCACAAAGTATATCTCGTTATGTTCAGCATATCTGTGACAAAGGAGAACTGGAGGAAAGCCTGTTTATACCTAAAGATAAGGACTTTGAAGATCTGCAGTTTCTAGTCACAAGGTTGGCGCAATTAGATAAAAACAAATCTCAAGAAAATAACCGTCTAAAGGTTAGTCAGGTTCAGGGCGCCACCCAATCTATTAAGAAAATGCTTAAGTATATCCAAAAAGAAATCACCCTGATTAAAAGCCAAATAAGTACTATCGTGAGTAAAAATAAAACCCTAAGCAAGCAGGTGGAGCTACTCACCAGCATTAATGGAATTGGAGATCTTACCGCATGGTCAATTTTGGCATACCTTGGCGATATTAGCTTGTTTAATAATTCTAAACAGGTCAGCAGCTATGCTGGGCTTAACCCAAGAATTGAGCAATCTGGAAGCAGTATTCATAAATCAAGTTTGTCTAAAATGGGCAATGCAAGACTAAGAAAATCGTTATATATGCCCGCAATAGTAGCCATGAAGCATAACCCCTTGATGACAAATTTATATAGCAGATTATTAAGCAAAGGCAAGCCTAAAAAACTGGCCATAGTGGCTGTGATGAGGAAATTACTTGTGATTGCCTATGGCGTACTCAAATCAGAAAAACCGTTTGATGTGGGTTATGCAAAATAGGGAAATATTACTTGATTTTTAAGACAGTATCTTTTTTTATTCAATATAAACTCACTAAATTAGCGAATAATTCCACCTTCTTGAGTTTTCAAATAATCAATTAGAATATCTATCTCAGAATCTTCTTGCTCCATAGCTGCAAGTTTCAATTCAGCTTCTTCTATTCGTAAACCTGAACGATAAATAGTTTTATAGGCTTGGCGTACATTTTTAAGCTGTACATCAGAAAACTGCCGACGGCGTAAACCTTCAACATTCACCCCAATAGCTTTAGCCATATGTCCCGATACCAGTACATAAGGTGGCACATTACGAGAAATAACACTGCCCATCGCACTAAAGGCATATGAGCCGATCATATTAAACTGACTGACTAAGGTAAAGCCACCTAAAATCACATAATTATCAATGATAACGTGACCTGCTAATGACGCATTATTTGCTAATATATTTTCATTACCAATGATACAGTCATGCGCGATATGAACATACGCCATGATCCAATTATCATTACCAACCTTAGTAACCCCACCACCTTGGACTGTTCCACGGTTAATGGTGACATTCTCACGAATTAGGTTGTTATCACCAATTTCTAATAATGTTGCTTCACCCGCATATTTTTTATCCTGGGGCTCTTCACCAATTGAAGAGAACTGAAGAATCTTATTTCCAGCACCAATTTTAGTTGGACCATTTATAACAACATGCGGACCAATCTCACAATTTGAGCCAATTTCAACATTGGCACCAATAATAGTATAAGGTCCAATATTAACGTCTTCAGCAATAATCGCAGATGGATCGATAATAGCGGTGCTATGGATCATTTTGGCATTTCTTGGTCAACACACATAATGTCCGCACTAACTATAAGTTCGCCATCAACAGTAGCTTCACCATGAAATTTCCACAAATTACGTTTGTTTTTAACTAGCGTTACTTTTAATTGAAGTTGATCACCAGGTTCAACAGGTTTTTTAAAACGTGCGTTATCAATGCCTGCAAGGTAATAAAGTGAATTATCTGAACGTAAATCTTCAACCGATTTAAATGCGAGTAGGCCTGTAGCTTGTGCCAAGGCTTCTAAAATAAGTACACCGGGCATGATAACTCGTTGTGGAAAATGGCCGGTAAACTGAGGTTCATTAAACGTAATGTTTTTTATTCCTACTAACGATTCACCTGGAGTATAGTCAAGAACTCGGTCAATCAATAAAAAAGGATACCGGTGCGGTAATAATCGCTGAATCTCATGTATATCAATAGTGTTCAATTCTTGTATCCTTTTCTCGGTAATTCTTAATTTATATGTTACTTCTTATAACGCTACTTCAACGTAAACTATTTTTTGCTTTGTTCTTCTAGGTTTTTAACACGTTCTGCTAATTTATCCATTTGACGATAGCGAATAACATTTTTATGCCATTTATGCGTATCTTCTGCCGGTATTCCTGATGAATAACTACCCGCTTTCTTAATTGATTTTGTGACCATTGTCATGCCTGTTAGTATCACGCCATCAGCCAATTCAAGATGCCCTCCTAATCCAGCACCACCACCAATAATACAATTCTTACCGATGGTCGTACTACCAGCAATACCTACACAGCCTGCAATAACTGTATTTTCACCTATCATCGTATTATGGCCGACTTGAATCTGGTTATCTAACTTAACACCATCAGCAATAATAGTATCTTCAATCGCACCACAGTCAATTGTTGTATTGGCACCGATATCAACATCATCACCAATATGCACACTTCCTATTTGTGGAACATTAATCCACTTACCCTTGTCATTCGCAATGCCAAAACCATCGGCACCAATAACAACTCCAGGATGGATCATTGCTCGCCTGCCCACTTTAACGCCGTCACAAAGTGTAATGTTAGCCGTTAATTTTGTATATTCACCAATCGAAACATTATCAAGAATAACGCAACCTGGGCCAATAACAACATACTGTTCAATACTTACTCCTGAACCAATAACGACATGTGCAGCAATTGAGGCTGTTGGATCAATCTCACTATTAGAGCCGACAAAAACAGAAGAATGAATACCAGCGACTATCTCTTTATTCGGGTTTAATAATCGAGCAGCCTTAGCATATGCGACATAAGGATCATCAACAATAATGGCATGCTTAGGAACAAAAGAAGCCATGTCACTACTGACAATAACAACACCCGCTTTTGTATCGGCTAAATACCTCTTATATTTTTTATTTGATAAAAAGGTAATTTGCTGACTTTCGGCATTTTGCAATGTTGAAAAACTATCAACTTGATAGTGTTCATCACCATCAACAACACCGCCAATATGTTTGGCTATCTCACTTAATGACCACACTGCTATTTAGCCTATTTCTTAGCTTTTAATAACTCTAACACTTTAGAGGTCATATCTACCTTATCACTCGCAAAAATAACACCTTGATAAACAACTAAGTCATATGATTCTTTTTTTGCTAAATCGACAATAGTTTGAGCAATTTCTTTTTCTAATTTGCGTAACTCTTCATTACGGCGAATTGACAAGTCTTCACTATATTCATCTTGCAAACGTTTTAGATCACGTTGGTCACTCAAAAGTGACCGTTCTTTTGCCTTACGTTCATCAGCACCTAAAATAGCACCATCTTTAGCCAATTTATCTCTTTTAGCAATAACACTTTTTTGTTTATTTGCGATTGCTTTACTTCGTGTTGCAAACTCTTTTTCAAGTCTTGCTAATGCCTGTATCTTTTGAGGTGATTTTTCAAGCACTGAGCCCGCATTAACAACGCCAATCTTTAGTTCTGCGGCTTGCACAGGAAGCGCCGTCATCGCGACAGCAAAAAACAAACCTAAAATATTTACTTTTTTCACATTCATCTCCAGATGAAATCTAATTAAAATGTTGAGCCTAATGAGAATTGGAAGCTTTCTGTTATATCATCATCTTGCTCATTAAAGGGTTTTGCGATACTCGCAGTCATAGCACCAAAAGGGGAAATCCAAATGGCTGAAATACCGGCAGAATAACGTAATAAATCAACTTCAAAATCTTCATTATCAGCATAGACATTACCCACATCGGTAAACACACTCAAGCGAAATGATCTCAAAGTCTTTTTCAAAAATGGAATTGGGAAAATAACTTCGGCACCACCTGTTACTAATAAATTACCACCTAATGCTTGGGTATCTTCTTTCACACCCAATGTATTAGATTGGAAGCCTCGTACACTTCGTATACCACCTGCATAAAAGTTTTTAAAGAATGGTAGAGCAGAAGTATCGCCATAACCATCTGCATAACCAATATTACCACCTAGAGACAAAGTAAGTGACTCTGTAATGGGTGTAAACCAGTCATGCTTGTACTTAATTTTATAATATTGTAATGAACCACCTGGAATTGCAACCTCAGCCGTTAAGCTTTGTGAGCGACCCCGTGTTGGTAATACTGAGCTATCCCTGGAGTCACTAGACCAACCTAATGAAACAGTAAAGGTATCAAAGTCAGTACCTTCTGCATCGACAAAGTCCTGGTAAGTTTGGATAGGACTTTCTGGAAGCTTTAGTACTGTATTTTCATAGCCGAGAGAGAGACGAATTCGGTTATTTTCTGAAATTGGAATCCCAAAGCTAATATCGCCACCCCAGTTATCAGTACTAAAACTCGCTATATTGGCTGCATCAGCATCTGTTTGACGGAAAAAAGCATTAAAGCCTTGGCTAATACCATCAACAGTAGCAAATGGATTGGTATAACCAAAACTATATACGGTATTTACACTACTATTATTAAAGCCAAAGTTTATATGTTTACCACTGCCCAAAAAGTTTTTCTGAACGATATTTGCATTAAAAATCAAGCCATCAGTTTGTGAAAACCCCATACCTGCCGACAAACTTCCTGATGCCATTTCTGTGACATTAAAATCAAGGTCAACTTGATCTGACGTCCCCGGTACTGGAATTGTTTCAACATTTACATCTTCAAAATAGCCTAATCGCTTAACACGCGCACGAGACTGTTCAACCTTATCGGTTGAAATCCAAGCGGCCTCTTGTTGACGAAATTCCCGACGTAAAACTTCATCTCGTGTTTTACTATTTCCTGCAATATTAATTCGGCGGACATAAGCACGGCGCCCGGGATCAACAAAAAATGTCAACGTAACTTCTTTGTTTTCATAGTCAATATTCGGAACTGAGTTTACATTAGCAAAAGCATAACCATCATTACCTAAACGATTCGTTAATGATTTTGTACTTCTGGTAATCTCTTTTCGTGAAAAAACAGCATCTTTCTTAATGGTGACTAAATCAAACAGTTCTTCTTCAGCAACAATTAAATCTCCTGCCAGTCTCACTTCTTTTATTTTAAAGCGATCGCCTTCAGAGATATTAATAGTGATAAACATTTGTTTTTTATCGTCAGTGATAGAAACTTGTGTTGATTCAACAGAGAAAGCAACATAGCCTCGATCTAAATAGAAAGAACGTAATGTTTCTAGATCGGCAGATAGTTTCTGGCGTGAATATTGGTTATCTTTACTAAAGGCTGACAGTATATTTCCTGTTGTAGATTTAAAATCTTCCAACAACTCATCTTCTTCAAATGACGTATTACCAATAATATTAATACTGGCAATGGTCGCGACAATACCTTCAGCCATTGTAATGCGGACTGCAACTCTATTTCGTGGTAAAGGCGTCACCTCAGATTCAATGATGACACCATATTTGCCACGGCTAAAATATTGACGTTCAAGTTCAAGTTCAACGCGTTCCAGCATCGCTTGTTCAAACACTTGGCCTTCTGAAAAACCAATTTGTCGTAAAGACTTCAGTAATTCACCACTCTCAAGATCTTTATTACCAACAAATTCAATACTTGAAACTGCGGGACGCTCACTTACTTTAATAACTAAAACGCCTTCTTCTTCTTCAACGCCCACATCACTAAAATATTTAGATTTATAAAGAGAGCGAATAATGCTTTTAGCATCCTTCTCGCTCATCTCATCACCCACTTTTACTGACAAGAAGTTAAATACTGTTCCTGCTGAAATTCGTTGTAAGCCTTCAACACGAATGTCTTTTATAATAAAGCTTTCAGCGAATACTGATGCTGAAAGTAATAGTAAAGCAATGATCTTAAGTAATTTATTCATTTGTTCTTCGTTTTATATTTCAGGCGAAAGATTACTAGTTTACCTGCATTCGCGTCATTATCCAAACAGTCTTGTTAAGTCATTGAAAAATGCTAAAAACATTAACATTAAGAGTAAAATAACTCCTGATTTTTGGATTTGTAATTGTAGCTCTTCAGAGAGTGGAGCTCCTCGTATCCATTCCACAAAATATAATGCTAAGTGACCACCATCAAGAACAGGAATGGGCAATAAATTTAGAAGACCTAGGCTAATACTAATCATGGCTAAAAAGCCCATAAATGAAATAAAACCTCTATCTGCCGACGCCTCAGCATACTGTGCAATAGTGATCGGACCGCCTATATTCTTACTTGATACTTCTCCCGTTATCATCCCCGCTAAACTTTTTAATGTTGATATAGAAAATGACCATGTTTCATAGCAGGCTTTTCCTAATGCTTCTCCCCACCCATAACGTTCAATGGCTTGTAAATCATCTGCAATAACCGTCTTACGACTATCGACGCCGGCACCAATTTTTCCTACATTATTCTCAAAAGCAACGGGCGTTAATACTATATGTTTATTTTGTCCTTCACGTTCAATAACAACATTTAATAAATTATTTGGATTAGCTTGTACTATTTCAACAAAATCCATCCAACTCTCAATCAGTTCATTGTCAACCGAAACAATGAAATCGCCACTTTGTATCCCTGCTTTATCAGCCGCGTTACCCTTTGTAATTGAGCCAATAATAGGTTTTAAATCAACGCGTAGAGGTGTCATTCCCAACTGTTGTAATAACGGTGTTGAGAACTCTGATGAAGGTGTGTACTTATCAATCATTAATTGTCGGTGAATGTCAGTACCACCAAGAGAAACTGTTATATCTGCCTCACCTCCTGTTACAGCAATTCGTGATAACGCCCTATACACACTTGACCATGTTGGAGTCCGACGGTCATTAATTGCCTTAATTTCATCACCAGAAACTAGCTTTGCATAGGCTGCAGGGCTATTAATTTCCACATCAGCAATAATTGGTTTTAGTCCTGATATTCCAACAATGAAAATAAGCCAATAAGCAAAAATAGCAAATAACAAATTCGCGATAGGGCCTGCAGCCACAATGGCAACTCGTGAACTCAACGGCTTCCTATTAAATGCTTGATCCAATTCATCATCGGCAACGTCACCCTCACGTTCATCAAGCATTTTGACATAACCGCCTAAAGGAATAGCGGCTACGATATATTCAGTTCCATCCTTACCGAACCGGCTCCATAAAGGCTTGCCAAATCCAACTGAGAACTTAAGGACTTTCACTCCACAACGACGTGCCACCCAAAAATGGCCAAATTCATGCACCACCACAAGTATGGCAAGGGTAACAATCAAGAATAATAACGATTGCATTTTATTGTACTAACTCTTCGGCCATTTCCCGTGCGAGCAAATCATCCGCTAGCACTTCTTCAAGCGTATCACCATTACTCGCCGGTATTTTTTCCAACACTTGCTCAATAATTTGAGCAATCTGAGTAAATTTTATTTTCTTGTTTAGGAAGGCTTCTACAGCAATCTCATTAGCTGCATTCAAAATTGCAGTGCTGGTTCCACCCGCTTTTAAAGCTTGATAAGCAAGTGCAAGACATGGAAATTGCTGATGATCAGCTTCGGAGAAGTCTAGACGGCCTATAGCAACCAAGTCTAAAGGTTCAACACCCGAATCAATTCTATCTGGCCACGCTAAAGCATTGGCAATCGGTGTTCTCATATCAGGGTTACCCATTTGGGCTAGCACTGAACCATCAACATAATCCACCATAGAATGAATAATACTTTGACGATGTAATAACACATCGATTTGTTCTGTCGGCAATCCAAATAACCAATGCGCCTCAATAACCTCTAGACCTTTATTCATCATCGTTGCAGAATCAACAGAAATCTTCTGCCCCATTGACCAGTTAGGATGGGCGACAGCTTGTTCAGGTGTTACATTTTCAAGTTCTGCCAAGTCATAATCTCGAAAAGGCCCACCTGATGCAGTTAAAATGATTCTTCGTACACCTTTACCTTGAAAATGATGCTGCTGTTGTTCGCCAACTGGTAAACATTGCCAGATAGCATTATGTTCACTATCAACAGGTAACAATGTGGCACCGTGCGTTTCAACTTCACGCATAAACAGGCCACCACTCATTACCAAGGCTTCTTTATTGGCTAATAGAATGTGTTTTCCTGCTCGAGCAGCCGCCAAGGTTGGCAATAATCCAGCCGCACCAACAATGGCAGCCATCACATAGTCTGTATGCTCACTTTCAGCGACTTGAACCAAAGCATCAACACCGGATAAGACTTGAATATTTAGCCCTGCAGATTTTATTTTACTGTCTAATTTCTGTGCGGATTCTTTGTCCAACATAACTGCAATTTCAGGCTTAAACTGCTGACATTGCTCAAATAAACTATCAACCGAACGATTTGCTGTTAATGCATAGATACGGTATTTATCTGGGTGTTGCGCTAAAACATTAAGAGTACTAACACCTATCGAACCGGTTGAACCAAGAAGTGTTATTGCTTGCACTTAAAATGCTCCTAAAAAATAAAGTCCTACGAAAAAGACGGGGATTGCCGCGATTAGACTATCAATACGATCTAACATTCCGCCATGACCGGGTAATAATTTGCCACTGTCTTTTACTTGGTAACAACGCTTAAATAAACTTTCAAATAAGTCACCCACTACTGATACTAACAATGTAACTGCAGAAAGTAATAACCAAGTAATAAAGCTTAATGAACCAGCAAGTTCCAAATAAAAAGCAATCAGTGCCCATACAGACCCTAAAACAATGGCACCCGCCACACCTTCCCATGTTTTATTAGGACTAATAGCTTTCGCTAATTTTCTATTGCCCCAACGTTTGCCAGCAAAGTAGCCCCCTGTATCCGCTAACCAAACTAATACCATCGCATACAATAATTGCTGTGGACCTAGATCAGATGAGGCATGAAGTAAAACAGCGCCATGCCAAAATAAAGCTAACACGACCGTTGCCATAATTAAGGCTATGTTTTTTTGCTTAAATATATATTCAACACGTCTAGGCAAGCTGATATGAGCAAAGCGAATAATAAACAATGAAATCAGCCCCCAAATAAAGGCAACTAAAATAACGAGTATTCCTACAGAAAAGAACATCACTATCACGGTGGTAAAAATAAGTGTCACAAATGCAAAAAGCATCTTGCTTCGGCTAGAAAAACCAATAATCGAAAACCATTCCCAAGCAGCCAAGCCTGTCACAATCGCCAATAGCCACTGCATGGTGCTATTGGATAGATATAAAATACTAAATACCACAAGTGGAATAAGAACAGCTGCTGTCATTAACCGTTGTTTAAGCATTATTATCATCCTTAATTTGCTCAGAGGTTTTTCCAAAACGTCTTTCACGCAGGCAAAATGAGTTTATGGCACTATCAAGTTTTTCACTATTAAAATCAGGCCATAAAGTTTCAGTAAAATAGAACTCAGTATAAGCAAGCTGCCACAGCATGAAATTACTTACTCGTTGCTCACCACCAGTACGAATAAATAAATCCGGCTCAGGTAAGTCGGCTGTAGCCAGCCCTTGTGAAATACTCTCTTCATTAATATCTTCAGGACTAAGCTCACCTGATTTTACTTTTTCAGCTAACTTTTTAACTGCTTGCGTAATATCCCAATGACCACCGTAATTAGCGGCAATATTAATAATGAGACCGGTATTATTTTCTGTTAATTGCTCAGCTTGTTGGATCTGCTTTTGCAGACTTGCTGAGAACTTGCTGATATCGCCAATGATCTTAAGGCGAATATTATTTTTATGTAGTCGCTTTGCTTGCTGTTTTAATGATAAAGCAAATAACTCCATCAAAAGGCTTACTTCTTTTGTTGGTCGCTTCCAATTTTCACTGCTAAATGCAAAGAGACTTAATACATCAACACCCAGTTCTGCACAGTGTTTAACAATATTCTCAACAGCTTTTACACCGGCCCTATGGCCCATAAACCGTGGTTGATGACGCTGTTTAGCCCAACGACCATTACCATCCATAATAATGGCAATATGTTGTGGTACTTGCGTATTGTCCGCCATCATCTAGAAATCAAAGTAGAAAGCTCTACTTATACTTCCATCAAGTCAGCTTCTTTGGTTTTTAAAACATCCTCAACCTGCTTAATCGTAGCATCCGTTAATTTCTGGATATTTTCTTCAGCACCGCGTTCTTCATCTTCTGAAATTTCTTTTTCTTTCAATAGCTCTTTCAGTGTGCTGTTTGCATCACGACGAATATTACGAACTGCAATGCGAGCACCTTCCGCTTCATTACGTGCAACTTTAACCAAATCACGACGACGTTCTTCTGTTAAAGGTGGAATAGGAATACGAATTGTCATTCCGGCACTGCTTGGATTAACGCCTAAACCAGAAGTCATAATTGCTTTTTCAACAACCGATAACATAGGTTTTTCCCATGGTGTTACGGTTAATGTTCTTGAATCTTCAATACCTACATTGGCCACTTGGCTAAGTGCAACATCAGAACCATAATACGGCACCATAACTTGATCTAAAAGACTTGTATGAGCTCGTCCAGCACGAATCTTTGCCATTGAATTCGTAAGTGCACCAATACTCTTTTGCATTCTCTCTGCCGCGTCTTTTTTAATATCTTCAATCATGTTTTATCCTAACTTAGCTTCAATTATCACTTAACAAGGGTACCAATTTCTTCACCATAAATAATTTTGGTCAAGTTACCTTTTTCATGAACATTAAATACACGCAAAGGCATATTTTGTTCTTGGCACATCACTAATGCAGTCGTATCCATCACACCTAAACGTTTATTTATAGCTTCATCATAACTAAGCTCGGTATATCGTACCGCATCAGGGTTCTTTTTCGGATCAGAATCATAAACGCCATCAACTTGCGTTGCTTTTAATAACACATCAGCATTGATCTCTACAGCACGAAGGCTTGCAGCTGAATCCGTGGTAAAGAATGGATTACCTGTACCGGCAGCAAAAATAACTACACGACCTTTTTCAAGGTGGCGAATAGCCCGACGACGTAAATAATCTTCACATACTTGATTGATCTTAATGGCTGACATCACTCGACAAAAAGAACCTTTTTGCTCAAGTGCATCTTGTAATGCTAATGCATTCATAACCGTTGCAAGCATGCCCATGTGATCGCCACTAACACGCTCCATTCCACTTTCGGCAAGACCTGCACCACGGAAGATATTACCACCACCGATAACAACGCCAAGCTCTACGCCTTGGGCACTAAGATCAGCAATTTCAGTAGCAAAACGAGAAATAACCTCAGGGTCAATACCAAATCCAGCATTCCCCATCAACGCCTCACCACTTAATTTAAGTAGAACACGTTTATAAATTGGTTTTTTTCCCACTTCTGTCATACCGAGCAATCCCCGTTTATTTATCTTGTTTAATTAACTATTCATAACAATAGTTAGCTGTTTACTAATAATTCAAATCCCCCCTGAAACATACTCGTTTCAAGGGGTAAATGAGTTATTAGTCTTAGTTACCTTGAACCTGTGCCATCACTTCTTCTGCAAAGTTATCTTCAGCTTTCTCGATACCGTCACCTACTTCAAAGAATTTAAAGCCATTAACGGTTGCATCAGCTTGCTTGACTAATTTTTCAATCGTTAAGTCAGGGTCTTTAATGAAGTTTTGACCTAACAGGCTAATTTCATTAACAAATTTTCTCATACGACCTTCAACCATTTTTTCAATGATTGCTTCTGGCTTACCACTATCTTTAGCTTGAGTAGCAACGATATCACGTTCTTTCTCTAACAATTCAGCCGGTAAATCTGCTGCAGAAACAGCTTGTGGACGACTAGCCGCAACATGCATTGAAATATCTTTTGCTAATGCTATGTCACCGCCAGTTAAGTTAACCATAGCGCCAATACGATCACCGTGGCGGTACGAACCAATCACGCCTTCTGGACTAGACATCAATTCAAAACGACGAACTTGAATGTTTTCACCAATTTTAGCAACTAATGCTTGGCGAACAACTTCAACACTTTCGCCAGCATCATTGAATGATAATGCCATCAATGCTTCAAGATCAGCAGGTTGAGCTTCAAGAACTGCTTTTGATAAGTTATTAACAAACGCCATGAAATCTTCCGATTTCGTAACAAAATCAGTTTCAGAGTTGATTTCGATCATGACAGCATTTTTGCTATCAGCACTTGTTTCAATTGCAATAATACCTTCAGCAGCAATACGACCTGATTTTTTATCTGCTTTTGCTAAACCTGATTTACGCATGGCTTCGATTGCAGCATCGACATCACCATTAGATGCAACCAATGCTCTTTTACATTCCATCATGCCCGAGCCAGTACGCTCACGTAGTTCTTTTACTAATGCAGCAGTAATTGCCATTTTTATTACCTTTCATTCATTTGTGATGGTTACGTTTGCAAGAAACCTAACCATAAATACAATACAGGCCCACTAAAATTAGTGAGCCTGTATCTAGTGTCTATTTAATAGACGTTACTCAGCAGCTTCTTTGCTTTCTGCAGCAACAACTACTTCTTCAACATCACCTGTCGCAACTGATGCACGACCTTCTAAGATTGCATCAGCCATACTTGAAGTATAAAGCTTGATTGCACGCATAGAATCGTCATTACCAGGAATGATGTAATCAACACCATCTGGGTTGCTGTTTGTATCAACAATAGCGATTACAGGAATTTTCAATTTATTTGCTTCTTTAATAGCAATCTGTTCGTGATCAACATCAATAATGAATAAGGCATCAGGAAGACCACCCATTTTACGGATACCACCGATGCTTTTTTCTAATTTTTCTTGCTCACGAGTTAGGCTTAAAACTTCTTTCTTTTTCAAGCCATCTAATTTACCAGAGTCCATCATGTCTTGGATTGCATCTAAACGTTTGATTGACTGACGAACAGTTTGATAGTTAGTCAACATACCACCTAACCAACGACGGTTAACGTAAGGCATGCCCGCACGTTCTGCATCTTCACGGATAGGATCTTGTGCAGCACGTTTAGTACCAACAAAAAGGATACGTCCTTTTTTAGATGCTAATTTACCAACAAAATTCAATGCATCGTTGAACATAGGCAAGCTGTGTTCAAGGTTTAAGATATGAATATTGTTACGTTTACCAAAGATGTAAGGACCCATTTTTGGGTTCCAGTAGCGAGTTTGGTGACCGAAATGAACGCCTGCTTCAAGCATTTGGCGCATTGTTGTTTTTGCCATTGTAATAAAACCTTATATATATAAGTTGGGGTTAAACCTCCACACACCCCAAGTATCGACCAAACTACAGTAGTAGTCGGCACCCCGAAACTCGTGCCGGTGCATGTGTGATTTTGCCTTTAAATAGGCGCGCATATTATCCCATGTTTAGCTATAAAAACAAAGTTTATTCGCGGCTGAATACATTCCTATCTCGATCAATACCAAAACGATACATCCATCCCAAACACACCTAATAACCTGTACAAGACAATAAGGCTAGCTGCCCCTGTCTATGGATTCTGAACTGTGGGTCGGCGTTTTAACCCGACATGTTGGACTAAAGTCCAACCTACCTCCCGCTCCTATTAAGATTGTCCACAAGTCAAAAATCACCCTAGCCGTAGGAGGGGATTCATCCCCGAATGGGCAGTAGTTAAATCACTAGCCGTTATCTTCGCAATCATAGCTGATGCGCCCCCTACACTTTCTTCTATCAAAACTAGTCGTTTGCCCGATTTTACGGCAAACTATGTCCTTAAGTTAGTTTTAATCTACATACAGGAAAACCTTTAGCCATGGCCGTCAGCATAAAAACAGCAGATGAAATCGAAAAAATGCGTGTTGCAGGTCGCTTAGCAGCTGAAGTTCTCATCATGATTACACCTCATGTTCAAGCTGGTATAACAACCGATGAGCTAGACCAAATATGCCATAACTATATTATTGATAAGCAAGCTGCCATTCCCGCACCACTGAATTACCACGGCTTTCCAAAATCTATTTGTACTTCAGTCAATCATGTTATTTGTCATGGGATCCCCGGTGCTAAAAGGCTAAAAGAAGGCGATATTATTAATATCGACATTACGGTTATCAAAGATGGCTACCATGGCGATACCAGCATGATGTTTCATATCGGTAAAACATCCATCATTGCTCAACGATTATGTGCCAATGCGCGTGAAGCAATGCTAATCGGCATTGATATGGTTAAACCTGGCATCCAATTAGGTGATATTGGTCATGCTATTCAAAAACATGCCGAAGCTCAAAACTTCTCTATCGTACGTGAATATTGTGGTCATGGAATCGGTAAAGTGTTTCACGAAGATCCACAAGTACTTCATTATGGCGAGCCGGGCACAGGTTTAGTCTTAGAAACAGGCATGACATTTACCATTGAACCGATGGTCAATGCCGGTAAACGTCACATTAAACAATTGCCAGATAACTGGACTGTTGTCACTAAAGATCGTTCACTTTCTGCACAGTGGGAACACACGATTTTGGTCACTGGTGATGGTTATGAAATTTTAACCCTTCGTGAAGATGAAGTTATTTAATGAGCGAGCGATTACACTCTATCTGGGCAATAGGTGAAAACTCAGAGCCTGATTCAACGGCTAATATTACTTTTTACCGTAATGCGCTTAAAGCAGGTCAAGCATACTTAATTGAACAATTTGAGCAACAAGTCGACATTTTCACATTGGTTAATCAACGTTCCCATTTTGTTGACCAAGTTTTACAACAATTATGGCAGCAGCATATTCCACCAGAAACACCTGTCAGCCTACTTGCTGTTGGCGGCTATGGTCGAGGAGAACTCCACCCTTTCTCTGATATTGATTTACTCGTTATTTTAGATGAATCTGTTTCTGAACAGCCACCAAGCGGCTTATCAGATTTTCTCACTCAGTTATGGGATATTGGACTTGAAATTGGCCACAGTGTTCGCACCATTAAAGAGTGTCGACAACTAGCAGAAACAGATATCACAATTGCAACCAACCTGCTTGAAACTCGTTTATTATGTGGCGACGCCTCTTTGTTTTCAGATCTCCGACAGCTCACCGTCACTCATAAAACTTGGGACACTCGCCGATTCTATCTAGAAAAAAGACAAGAACAACAACAACGCCATCTAAAATATAACGATACCGCCAATAACCTTGAACCCAATATTAAAGAATCACCCGGCGGCTTGCGTGATATACAAATTATTAGCTGGGTTGCCCGCCAGCACTTTAATGTTAATGACCTACAAGGGCTTAAACAAAAAGTTTTTTTATCGGATAGTGAATATAACAGTTTAGAATCCTCACTACGCTTTTTATGGCGAATTCGTTTTGCATTACACATTCAAGCAAAACGTAAAGAAGAAAAACTGATGATCGATCATCAGCGTGAACTTGCAATTCAACTAGGTTATCAAGAAACAGAAAACCGCCTTGCTGTTGAAGTGTTTATGAAAGAATATTATTTGTGTGCACGTGTAGTCGGGCAAATGAATGAACTATTACTGCAACTATTTGAAGAAAATATTATTCTTGCAGATGAACCCTGCGATATTACCCCCATTAATAGTCGCTTTCAAAACCATAATGGTTATCTAGAAACCATTAACTCTGGCATCTTTGCATTTTACCCTCATGCCATGCTTGAACTCTTTTTAATCCTTCAACAACATCCAGAAATAAAAGGGGTTCGAGCCGATACAACTCGTCAAATCTATGCTCATATTCATTTAATAAATAAACGTTTTCGTGCAGATATTAAAAATCGCAGTTTATTTATGGAAATCATTCGTCAACCCATCGGCATTACCCACGAATTTAGACGCATGAATAAATATGGCATTTTAGGTGCCTATCTACCTGAATTTGGTCAAATTGTTGGGCAAATGCAACATGACCTTTTCCACATTTATACCGTTGATGAACACACTCTGTTCTTAGTAAGAAACCTTCGCCGTTTTTCATGCGATGAATATAAAGAAGAGTTTCCACTATGCTCTAGAATTTACTATGAGCTACCTAAAACTGAACTGCTCTTTATTGCTGGTTTATATCATGACATCGCAAAAGGACGAGGTGGCGATCACAGTATTCTTGGTGTTGTCGATGCCACTGCTTTTTGCAAACTTCACAATTTAAGTGAATTGGATACGCAAACAATCACCTTCCTTGTTCGCCAGCATCTAACAATGTCAGCAACTGCACAGAAATTTGATATTAATGATCCTGATATCATTAAAGCCTTTGCAGCTAAAGTTAAAACAGTTGATCGTCTCAATTACTTATATTTATTAACCGTTGCCGATATTCGTGCAACAAATAATAACCTTTGGAATGGCTGGCGTGATTCACTGCTCCGCCAACTTTATAATGCGACCAGGCAATGGTTAGAGCACTATTACAAAGCAGCAAGAAGTACTGAAGAGAAAATAGAGCAAAGAAAACAACAAGTATTACAACAATTAACATTCCAATCTTGGTCAGCAACACAAGTCAATCAATTATTTCAAGAAGTTGATGATGATTACTTCCTTCGTCATACAACAAATGAAATTGCTTGGCAGACCACCGCTCGTCTTCAACATCCTAATGGAAAAACCTTTATCACAACTCGCTCTCATGATGAGCAAGAAGATACATTAGAAATATTTATCTTCACTAAAGATAAACCACGTATTTTTGCTGCAACAACGGCCTGCCTAGAACAACTACAACTCAATATTCTAGATGCCAAAATAAGTAGCACCGTAACCGGTTATACGCTCAATACTTATATTGTGAATGGACCGACACAAGAGCCAGATATGATCACGGCAAAGTTGAGCCAACAATTAAATAATTTAGAAGAAATTAAAGAATACTGCCCAGTTCTTACCCCTCGTAAAATGAAGCTATTCGAGACGGAAGCAACCATCAAATTCCAAATAAATGAACAGAAACATCATACAATTCTTGAATTACATGCCCATGATCGTCCTGGGTTACTGTCGAATATTGCACAAGTATTTTTACAATGTGATATCCAACTGAGTAATGCCAAACTAACTACACTTGGTGACCAAGTAGAAGATATATTCTTCATCTCAAAAAATAATGGCCAACCCTTGAACAAACAGGAAGAAATTCAGCTACAGCAAACATTAGTTGAAAGTTTAGCTCATTAAAAACACCTTCGCGGCTAAAGACCGCTCCTACAGATTAAAACAAATTGTAGGAGCGGTCTTTAGCCGCGAAAATCCTGCCATCCAAATTCCCTTAGATAATATGATTCCAAAAAAAATGGCGTAGTAGATAAATATTCTACTACGCCATTATTAATAAGCTAAAAACTTACTTATTTAGGTTCGGCCACACTAATCTGATCTTGCAACTTAGCCAACTTCTTCTCGCCAATCCCTTTGACATTAACTAAATCAGCAATATTGCGAAATGCACCATTCATGTCTCGATACTCAATAATAGCATCCGCTGTTGAAGCCCCAACACCATTAATACTCTGTAACTGTTCCATAGTTGCAGTGTTTACATTAATTTTATCTGCAGCAAATACAAGCCCGGTAAATAAAGATAATGCGATAATTACAGTCAAAAATCCTTTCTTAAACATCTTTCCATACTCCATGTAATTTAAATAAATAGTCATACCCTATGACCGCTTATGAGCATAATGCAGAACAGTTCACTTTGGCAATGTTTATTTTATATCTAAAAAACAAATACCCTACAAAAGGGACTATATTTTCATTATTCACGGCTAAATCCCACGCCTACAACTCATCTAAGCTAGGTAAATTAAATTTATTTTTACGCTTAAAATCTATCTCCTGATCTAGGGCATCTAAAATAATATCAAATGTTTTGAGTGTAATAGAGCCTAATTGCGCCCTTTCCAGCTTGCCCAATGTCACTCGACTAATTCCAGAAATAACGGCTAACTGCTGTTGAGTTAATCCCTTATCTTTTCTTAAAGATTTAATTTTCATCCCAATTTCGTCTAATTTCAACCGGCACCTCCTTATGTGTTTCATTTTTAAGTGATAAATTCCAAGTATCAATCATTCTTGATCCTATTATTTCAAAAGTAGGATTTTCTATAATATATTTCCGTAAATCAATAATAGAATCCTTCACCGCCTTTAGGCACTTATCAAAAAATATATTTGCATCCTTCTCTGATAAATAACAACTCTGAATACCAAATTTTATAAGCTCTCTACGTGAAAACCACACTTTTTTACCAAACATACTTAATGCAGGTCGATCTTTAAAAAAATAAACAGCAGTATTCACAACATCATAAGAAGGTGAAAGTCGAATATTATTCATATCTTCATCATAAAGAACGCCGAAATTCTTCAAATGTGCATCACCATTCTTAAGTAAATAACTCATTACGACCATTTTATAAAAAGACTGCATATCTCTACGTTTATTAGTCACAACCCGGTAAAGTGTTTTTGCAATTTGCTCGTAACTACCCTCATATTTCTGCTCTTTATTTTTACCTAACAGCCCTAAAACTTCTTCAAAACCTAAATAATGGCCCGTTTCATTATTATAGTTAAATCGCTCAATGACTAAGAACCGTTTATTATCTGATAACAAAATCACAGGGATTTCAACACCTGATTTCTCAACAGCTTTCAGACAAAAATACTCATTTTCTGCTAAATAAGGATATTCAGCTCCCCATGTTTTAATAATGTACTCTTTCGTAGTAAGGGACTCTTTATCTAAAACCAACGCCAATGTTTTGGGTTGCACACCAGAAATAGCATTTCTATCTAAAAATAATTTAACTAATTTTACAAACGTATCTTCACTATCATTTTGTAAAATATCATCTAGATCAACCGTACTAAACTGACGTTCAGAAAAGTCACTCTCAAATGAAAGTCTGCTTTGAATATGAGGACAAAGGTAGGAAAACAATAGAAAATCATTAATATAACCATGCTGCTTGTTTAAATAGTTTTTCAATATTTCAAACAAATAACCTTCAGGCATATTCATATCGAAGATCGGATGCAAATGATCGCTCCATAAATATGTCGATGCTTTATAAGGCATAATCAAAGAAATAGGAAAACTATCATCAGTGTAGTTAAACCCATAGCGATTATTTCCCTCTTCAAAGAAAAGTTCGCCAACCTGCTTATTCTGTATTTTAACGACTATCTTATTCATAACAAGACACTTTAATGATAAAAGTAGTTATCATAATATGAAAACCAATACAAAATGTAAACTATAATTATCTTTTTATGTGCAATCTATCTAGAAAAAGATGGGGGGCCCAATAAATCCTAACGGCTTTTTCGCGGCTAAAGCGCGCTCCTACAGCTCTAATTGTTCGTAGGAGTGACGTCCTCGTCACGACAGAATCGTGAAAAGATTCACAGAAAAACATGCCCCGATAGCTTAAATAACCTGAGATCTGGTTAAGAAACAGTCATCATACTAAATTCTTCGCTAGTAATTTTTAATGATGGCTTGTTCTCTTTAAGTGAGTAAGCGATAAGCCCAGCAATGATGTTCAGCATAAATCCATGCACACTACGATGCCTAGAATGCTCAACTTGAGTAATATTTTTAAGCTGATCGTTGATGGTTTCAATGATAAATCGCCTAGAAAGCATTGCTTTATCCCATGCAGAGAGTAATTTTGCTTTCATATTCTTCTTAACGTTAGTCACTAACTCAACCCCTTTATCGAACAAGTCACTAGACAATGCTTTACTGATATAGCCCTTATCAGCATATAATTTCCCTATCACGTCTTTAGCTAATTCAGGCACAGGTTTTCTGTCATCAACATTAGCAGGTGTGATTTTAGCTGCCAGAATATCACCGACATGATTGACAATAATGTGTAACTTAAATCCATAAAACCAGCCCATTGTTCCTTTGCCTCTTTTGGCTATTCCAGCAAACGTTTTATGCCGTTCAATACGAAGGTTATGGCAGACCTTTATACTGGTCGAATCAACAAAGCTAATACCCGTTGGCTTTCCTTTAACATGTGTGAAGTAAGCACACAAAGGCGTTAACGCCTTTGGCATCACGGCTAAGAATCGAGTATAACTGAGTAATTCTGGAAAATAGCTCTTATAAAACCTAGCAACAAGTCCTGTATAATAGTTTTTGAAATCACGTTGGTTTGATGAGTGAAATCCTATAATAATGGTCATTATTTCACTCATTGCCATTCGACCTTCTCTGTTTCGTTTTCGAGTACCATCTGCTAGAAGTTGTGCTTCCCACTGCGGCATAAATACCTTACAAAAATCATCGACATCACAGAATATGTCTGTTAATTTGTTCATAGGCCTGTTTTCCTTTCATCAAAATCTTTGTCGTAAAAGATCTGATCGGTTAACAGGCTTTTAGTTCCCATTTCTTAAACAGGATTCAGGTTAAATAACTATATCATCAGCCACTTGACTCAAAGAAGTTACAACTTCCAATCACCTGACTCAAAATAATAATTGGTTGCTTCGACAAAGCCCTCAACACTTCCACAATCAAAACGACGGCCTTTAAACTTCACTGCTATCACTCGCTTCTCTTTTGCCATCTGACGTAAAGCATCCGTAATTTGAATTTCTCCACCAGCACCAGGCTTAGTTTCTCTTAGATAATCAAATATATCTGGCGTCAGAATATATCGTCCAATAATCGCCATATTTGTGGGGGCATCTTCAGGCTGAGGCTTTTCAACCATATCACTCACATCATAAATACCATCGGCAATTTCTTTACCTGAAATAATGCCATAACTAGCCGTATCTGAAGCATCGACCTCTTCGATTGCCACAATACAACATTGATATTTATTATAGAGCTCAACCAACTGACTCAATGCTCGCGAACTATTATCATCAGGTACTGAGCACAAATCATCGGCCAGAATAACTGCAAAAGGCTCATTACCAATCATTGGCTCACCGGTCAGAATGGCATGGCCTAGACCCAACATCTCACGTTGGCGCATAAAGATAAACTGACTGTTATCTATGACTTTACGAATTTCAGTCAGGTATTTCTCTTTTGAGGTGCCTAAAATCTGATGTTCCAACTCATAACTCACATCAAAATGATCGGCAATCGCCCGTTTTCCTCGCCCCAGAATAAATCCAACCTGCGTAATCCCAGCTTCCAATGCTTCTTCAACACCATATTGAATCAATGGTTTATTAACAATAGGGAGCATCTCCTTCGGCATGGCCTTGGTTGCCGGTAAAAAACGAGTACCATAACCAGCAGCAGGAAATAAACATTTACGAATAATCATTAATACCCTTTTAAGCGCTTAGAATTACACAAATCAGTACGATCTAATTATAAATGTACTCTATCTAAAAAGGGAATTATATACCGGTGACCATCCAAGTTGCATGTTTTTCTACTTCGTCATTTCCATGAAAATGGAATTCATAGTCAGGGTGGTAACCGTTCAGAGCGTAGGTCGGGTTTCAACCCGACATGGGACCTTGTTCAAAGGCCAAGAGTTGGACTGAAGTCCAACCTTGTATATTAAACATGTCTCTAAAAACACAGGACCATTTAACCCAAAACTATTATAGTAAGAACTGATTTTCTGGGGAAGCCGTTCCAACCTTAAGCCTTGAGCTTGTATGTAGATTGGCTCCCCACCCTCGTCATCCATGCCGCGGAGTATCTTAGACCTGTAAGCTCGCGCTTCTGAGTCTGTATTCACAAGGACGGTAGATGAAGTGTCAGGGTTGGGAAACCAGTGATCATTATAAACTTAAATATGAGATAAAAAATGAATACTATTGGAATTGATGTCGGTTGTAAGGAATTAGTGATTGTCGTCATGGTGAATGGCAAGGCGCGTAACGCTCACTCTTTTGATAATACCCCCTCGGGTCATCAAGAAATCATCCGCTCTTTAACAAAACTTAAAGGAGAAACAAAGGTTTGCATCGAGGGGTAATCCCCCCATTATTAATGGAGATCAGTAGTAGACATTTTTCTCTGTGTTAGTTTTAATTTCTGAATTGGGGTGATACCACCAATTCCCATATTAGGTCGCTCGTTATTGTAAGTCCATAACCATTGTGTTGCTCTGATTTGTAATTCTTCAATATCTCGATAAATATACTGGCTCAGCCAGTCATACCTCACCGTTCTGTTAAACCGCTCAATATAGGCATTCTGTTGTGGATTTCCAGGCTGTATGAAGGATAGTTCAATATTGTTACTTTCAGCCCATTTCGCCAATTTATGGCTTATATATTCGGGGCCATTATCACACCGTAACCTTTTCGGCTTGCCTCGCCATTCAATAATTTGCTCTAATGAGCGAATGACCCGCTCTGCGGGTAATGAAATATCGGCATCAATCGTTAGTCCTTCACGGTTAAAATCATCAATGACATTAAATAATCGGCAGCTACGGCCATCTGATAACTGATCGTGCATAAAGTCCATCGACCAGCATTCGTTAATATCGTCAGGAACCGCTAACGGCTCTGGTACTGCTCGTTTAAGTCGTTTGTTAGGCTTTATCCGTAAATTCAATTCTAACTCTCTATAGATACGGTAAACACGTTTATGATTCCAAGGGTAACCTTTAACATTGCGTAAATATAAAAAGCACAAACCAAATCCCCAATTACGTTGATTTTGAGTTAAGCCCAGTAGTAAGTCTGCTATTTTTTCATTGTCAGAATTTAACTTCGGCTGATATCTATAACAGGTTTCACTAATCGAAAAAATACGACAGATAAGACTTATACTGACAGCTCGATTGACTATTACTTCTTTAGCCATCACTTTACGCTCAGAAGCTTTTACCACTTTTTTGCCATCGCCTCCTGAATGATTTCAGCTTTTAATCGTTCTTCAGCATACATCTTCTTTAAACGGCGATTTTCTTCTTCAAGTTCTTTCATTCGCGCCATCAATGATGCATCCATGCCGCCATATTTTGAACGCCATTTATAAAAACTTGAAGTGCTCATGCCGTGTTCACGGCATAGCTCTGGGATCGGTACGCCGTTTTCGGCTTGTTTTAAAATAGCTAATATTTGGCTATCGCTAAAATGTGCTTTTTTCATGAATGTTCTCCTGCTGGTAAGCATAAGAGAAAATTCCACTTTTGACTTCAATTATTTTTCGGGGGGATTACCGAGGCAACAGGTGTCTATCATTTTGATTTAGCCGTTGCTCTTAGTCGAGCTAATGATATTGAGGTGATGGTTATTAATCCTAAAGCGGCACACAACTTTTTCAAAGTATTAATGACACGCAGCAAAACCGATGCGATTGATGCTGAGAATTTAGCGATTTATGCCCAAAGAATGCCATTTGTAGCCTGGGAACGCCCCGCTGATGAATATATCTGTTTACGGGTTATGTCACGCCGTATCGCGGCTCTAAGTAAGCAAAAAACACAAGCTAAAAATCAGCGTCATGCCTTAGAGTCAACGATAGAAACACCAATACTAGTCATTGAGCAAGCGGAAGAACTCATTCGTTTCTTAGACGGGCAAATTGACACTTTGCGAGACAGTGCGCTTACACTCATTCAGCAGCAGGATGAGTTGAAGACAGCATATATTCTCATCACCGGAATCAAGGGCATTGCACATGCATCGGCCATACAAATACTGAGTGAACTGATGATATTGCCTAAGGATATGACGGCACGACAGTGGGTTGCCCACGCGGGGCTAGATCCAAGAATATTTGATTCAGGCAGTAGCGTGTCTAAAAAGCCACGGATCAGTAAGGTAGGGAATAAATATATTCGCCAGGCCTTGTATATGCCAGCATTAGTTGCAAGTCGCTTCGAGCCAAACATTAAAGGCTATTACCATCACTTGATTGATGATAACGACTTAAAAAAAGTACAAGCGGTCTGTGCTGTGATGCGTAAATTATTACACGCCATTCATGGCATGTTACGGACTAATAAAGAATTTGATGGGGCTCGTTTTTATACCTTACCTATCGTTACAGATTCATAAAAAATAGGAATATTTGTAAATTAGCACTTGTGTTTTAATAGAGTATCTACACCTTCATACTTCAGAATGATGAAACTAAACTTCATTGCTCAAAACGAACAATATCATCGTCACCCAAATAAAAATCTGATTGCACTTCAACGCAAGCTTAAAGCACCCGTTGTTAATTTATGGATCATATGTGAAATATAGGTTTGATAAGGCATTCCTTCATTTAAAGCCATCGCCTTAAGTCTTATAATATCGCTTTCTAAAAGTCTAATATTAATTGCTTTCTTTTTTGTTAGTTTTTTAATAGTGTTACTACTAGCGGCCTTTAGCATAGCCACCATAGGATCAAACTCATCACTTTCTAATGAATTATATTTATCCTTTTCTACATCATTAATAATTTTCAGTTCATCGATAGTTTCAATCTTTTTGGACATATTAAACTCCTTTAAAATATTTTTTAGTCTGCTTTCGGCTTTTATATATTGTCTTTAGGAAAAAAGTATTGTCTTCTTGTACAAAAGGAACAATATACGCAGAACTTAATATATCAATGATTAAACAATATTGATCTTGATGATTTTTGCTTTGATTTTTTATAATATCAAGTAACTTATCATTCTCAATTGCCGTCACAACATCTTCAAAACAAACATTTCTTTCTTTTCTTAGAATAATATTTTTTTCATCACTCCAGTCAAAATCTAAATCATCCATAATTCAACCTGATTAAATACAATTAATACAAATTGTATATCATTTGTATTTTAAACTCATCTTTAAATATAAACAACAACCCATAGGAATAGCTTCATCTTCGAAAGGATTTACGTTCGTTTCACGGCTAAAGCCGTTTGTACAATATAATAAAAACTTTCATACTTCAGAACTATCAAACTAAAACTCATCCTTAAAACGAACAATATCATCTTCACCCAAATAAGAACCAGATTGCACCTCAATAATTTCAAGTGGCATCTCGGTAGATACTCTATTAAAACACAAGTGCTAATTTACAAATATTCCTATTTTTTATGAATCTGTAACGATAGGTAAGGTATAAAAACGAGCCCCATCAAATTCTTTATTAGTCCGTAACATGCCATGAATGGCGTGTAATAATTTACGCATCACAGCACAGACCGCTTGTACTTTTTTTAAGTCGTTATCATCAATCAAGTGATGGTAATAGCCTTTAATGTTTGGCTCGAAGCGACTTGCAACTAATGCTGGCATATACAAGGCCTGGCGAATATATTTATTCCCTACCTTACTGATCCGTGGCTTTTTAGACACGCTACTGCCTGAATCAAATATTCTTGGATCTAGCCCCGCGTGGGCAACCCACTGTCGTGCCGTCATATCCTTAGGCAACATCATCAGTTCACTCAGTATTTGTATGGCCGATGCATGTGCAATGCCCTTGATTCCGGTGATGAGAATATATGCTGTCTTCAACTCATCCTGCTGCTGAATGAGTGTAAGCGCACTGTCTCGCAAAGTGTCAATTTGCCCGTCTAAGAAACGAATGAGTTCTTCCGCTTGCTCAATGACTAGTATTGGTGTTTCTATCGTTGACTCTAAGGCATGACGCTGATTTTTAGCTTGTGTTTTTTGCTTACTTAGAGCCGCGATACGGCGTGACATAACCCGTAAACAGATATATTCATCAGCGGGGCGTTCCCAGGCTACAAATGGCATTCTTTGGGCATAAATCGCTAAATTCTCAGCATCAATCGCATCGGTTTTGCTGCGTGTCATTAATACTTTGAAAAAGTTGTGTGCCGCTTTAGGATTAATAACCATCACCTCAATATCATTAGCTCGACTAAGAGCAACGGCTAAATCAAAATGATAGACACCTGTTGCCTCGATGCAAACCTTTGTTTCTCCTTTAAGTTTTGTTAAAGAGCGGATGATTTCTTGATGACCCGAGGGGGTATTATCAAAAGCATTAGCGTTACGCGCTTTGCCATTAACCATGACGACCAGCACTAATTCCTTGCAACCGACATCAATTCCAATAGTATTCATTTTTTATCTCACATTAAGTATTATAATGATCACTGGTTTCCCAACCCTGACACTTCATCTACCGTCCTTGTGAATACAGACTCAGAAGCGCGAGCTTACAGGTCTAAGATACTCCGCGGCATGGATGACGAGGGTGGGGAGCCAATCTACATACAAGCTCAAAGCTTAAGGTCGAGCCGGCTTCCCCAGAAAATCAGTTCTTACTATAATAGTTTTGGGTTAAATGGTCCTGTGTTTTTAGAGACATGTTTAATATACAAGGTCGGGTTTCAACCCGACATGGGACTTTGTTCAAAGGCCAAAAATTGGACTGAAGTCCAACCTACCTTTCATATTTCAGAGCGTTCAAACTAAAACTCATCCTCAAAACGAACAATATCATCTTCACCCAAATAAGAGCCTGATTGCACCTCAATAATCTCAAGTGGCATCTCGGTAGGTCGGGTTTCAACCCGACATGGAGCTTTGTTCAAAGGCCAAAAGTTGGACTGAAGTCCAACCTACACTTTCATATTTCAGAGCGTTCAAACTAAAACTCATCCTTAAAACGAACAATATCATCTTCACCCAAATAAGAGCCTGATTGCACTTCAATAATTTCAAGTGGCATATCGGTAGGGTTATGTAAGCGGTGTTTAATGCCAACAGGGATAAACGTCGATTCATTTTCTGATAATAAACTCACCTTACCATCACAAGTCACTTCGGCTATCCCTTTTACGACAATCCAATGCTCGGCACGGTAATGGTGTAACTGAAGAGAAAGCGACAAACCCGGTTTTACCGTAATACGTTTGACCTGATACTTATCACCGCTATCTAATGATTCATAACTTCCCCAAGGGCGATAACATAAACGATGAGAATCAGCCTCTGATCGCTGCGCTTGAGTTAAACGATGAACAACGCCTTTCACCCTATCAACACTATTTTTATGAGCAACCATGACCGCATCAGCCGTTTCAACCACAACAACATCATCTAAGCCTAAGACTGCAACTAATCTGCCCTCACTATGAATATAAGAGTTTTTCACCTCATTAATCATGACATCCCCTTGCAAGGCATTACCATCATCATCTCGTGGTGAACATTCCCATAAAGAATCCCATGAGCCAACATCATTCCAACCCGCATCAAGCGGAATAACAACCGCTTTGTCTGTATGTTCCATAACCGCATAATCAATAGACTCAGAACAACACTTTGCAAATTCATCACACTCTAAACGAAGAAAATCTAAATCATAAACACCTTTAGCCAAAGCATCGCGGCAACTATTAAGCATTTCAGGTGCGTATTTTTCTAATTCAGCAATGAGTATAGAGGCCTTAAATACAAACATGCCGCTATTCCAAAAATAATCACCAGACTCAACATAACTTTTTGCTGACTCTAAATCTGGTTTTTCAACAAAGGCTTTTACCTTGCTTACAGCTCTATTCTCATCAACTTGAATATAACCATAAGCAATATTTGGTGAAGTAGGCACAATACCAAATGTGACTAGAAATCCTGCTTCAGCCTGAACCTTCGCTTCATCAATCGCTCGATGAAAAGCAGAAATGTCTTTAATAAGATGATCGGCAGCAAGCACTAATAAAATAGGATCATCGCCATTAGCCATAGCTTGTAAAGCTGCAATCGCAAGTGCAGGAGCAGTATTTCGACTAACAGGTTCTAAGATAATAGTAGCGTTAGTAATATCTAACTGCTGTAACTGTTCCGCCACCAAAAATCGATGTTCATTATTACACACCACTATTGGAGCTTGCATATTATCCAAGCCATCAAGCCTAGATAATGATTGTTGAAAAAGAGTTTTGTCACCAAACAAAGTCAAAAATTGCTTTGGTTTCTGTTTCCGAGATAGAGGCCAAAGACGCGTGCCACTCCCCCCTGATAATATAACTGGAATCATAATTACAACTATTTTAAAACGACGTGCAGAGTAGTAGAATCAATGTAAAGTACAATTACGACGTAATACCTTTATAAATAAATACCCACAATTAGTCACCTCAAGCCAAACTAATCTTTGCCATAGATATCAGTGAGCATTCAATCTGCAGATCTTACAACCCCCGTCATCCCTGAGATCTTTTATCGGGGATCCATGGGGCGAGGCACTATTCACTGTCCATGGATTCCCGTTTCCACGGAAACGAAGTAACCGAAGGATCAATGACGAGATAAAAACTGCATCTTCAATGATTATGGGTATATAACAACACCAACTCTATTAATATGCTCAAGAAAATCACTATTTTTCAGATTCTCATATTGAGATAAATCTACACTGTAAGGTAAATACAAATCATCAATCTGATCTTCAACTTGCATTAATTCAGAAAATGAAAGTAGAGGTCCTTTAATTGTTAAGTCAATATCAGAGCCAACTTTATAATTACCTTTCGCACGAGAGCCATAAAGAATTACCGATTCAATAGAATCATGCTTATGAAACACACTAACAAGCTTATCCAATGTAATAGGCGCTAAACCAAATTTCTGTTCTTTATGCCCACCACCACACATGCTACACAGATTCCATTTCAGATTTAAGCACCTTAAAAAGCGGGAAATAATCGTTAATTATAGCCATTACCAATAACTCAGCCGTAGCTTCATCATAGGTATGAGATGATAGATTCCTACTTTGAATCATCGCCATCCATTGTTCGCCATCCGTAATTAAAGATACTTTGAACGCCGCCCGAGTAGCATCTTTGGAACCCTTAATATTTTGCTCTCCTTGATCTTCCAAAAAATCTTTAAGAACATTCCATGCCAATTCATGAGTGAATTCAAAAGCCTGGATAACACCTTGCTTCTCTAATTGAGTTAAATTTCGCTGTTGACTAAGTACAACAGCATCCTCAAGCTGAATTAATGCTTTCTTAAAGTTAGAAAAGCGCTGCTGCCAACGTACATCAACATTCGAACCATTCATAGAACAAAAATCTCCAACCGCCATTAACCTAGCTAGTTATCTTTTAATAATTTCAGGGTTAATAAAACCCTATATTACATATTGATTAATGAATTTAAGATGTTTTTTAAATACCTAAATCTCTCAATTTACAGTATAGCACCCAAAACAAAGGCTAATGTGAAACACCATCACGACGTAATACCTTTAGAAAAGTAAGCCAAAGAATTTTCAAATCGAACCCAAATGATTTTCTTTTCACATACTCAACATCCAAACTCACTTTCTGTGGAATTGGCAACTCATCACGCCCATTCACCTGCGCCCAACCTGTTAAACCAGGTGTTAATTCATGAACACCTTGCTTTGTTCTTAATGAAATTAAATCATCCTGATTAAACAATGCAGGACGGGGACCAACAAAACTCATATCACCTACTAATATTGACCATAACTGAGGTAGCTCATCCAAACTCGACTGACGTAAAAAACCTCCAATAGGGGTTAATACACTTTTAGGATCTGCTAAGAGATGCGTTGCCACAGCCGGCGTGTCAGTTTTCATACTTCTAAACTTAGGCATTTTAAAGATCTGGTTATTTCTACCGACTCTATCAGACCAATACAAAGCTCGACCTTTAGATGTTACTTTAACTAAAAGGGCAACAATCACAATAGGAAGCAATAAAACAACAGCAACGCTCATTGCTAATAACAAATCAAATAATCTTTTCATTTAAGAATTATCCCAAACATTAATACACCTCTGTAGGAGCACGCTTTAGCCGCGAAAAATAATCGCAGATACCAAGTATGCAGTTTCATTGATTAACAATATATTTAAGAATATAAGCCATGGTCCCCCACATCAATCAACATAACTTGGCCATCCTCTAGCCACTTTAAGGTCAGCAAAACTCGATATTGCATATTAATAGAAATTGAATGGCAATTTTTAGATTTAATGGAATGTAACCTGAGAGATGGATGCCCAGGATCTAAAGATAACAGTTTAAGAGCCTTTGCATATTGCCTAATAAGTTCGGGGTGCTTTTTAAAAAATCGTCTTTCTCGCTTAATATACGACTCCGGCCGGATAATTTTAAGCATCACGCGCGATTTCATCCTCCAGCTGTTCGGCATAGTGATCTAAATCATCAATGACCTGCACATCACCTGCTGCTAAACATTTTTCAGCCTCAGATATTGCTTTATCTAGTTGATATTCTCGAAAGAGATTAAATTCATCAACAGCTAAAATTACATACTTAGATTTTCCCCTAACATCGACTAAAACATAGTGATCATCACTATCATTCATGGCTCGCTCAATACCAGAAATACCGTTTCGTTTTAAATCATTTGCTGTAATAGCTAGCATACTTCTCTCCTTTAAGAAAAGGCACAGCACTAATTATAGCACGGCAAATAGCGCAAATAAAAAATTAATGTTAAACCATCTTCTTCAACTGTTCACCCAAACAAAATCGTAGGTCGGCGTTTTAACCCGACATGGGAAGACAATTAACGCTCACAGTTGGAATGAACTCCAAGCTACATTTTCCTCAACTGCTCATCTAAACAAAACCGTAGGTCGGCGTTTTAACTCGACATGGGAAGACAATTAACGCTCACAGTTGGAATGAACTCCAAGCTACATTTTCCTCAACTTCATCTAAACAAAACCGTAGGTCAACTCGACATGGGAAGACAATTAACGCTCACAGTTGGAATGAACTCCAAGCCATTTTCCTCAATTGTTCATCCGTCGTAACCACCGGCTTCCAGCCCAATAACTCTCGCGCCTTAGAACTGTCCACCTGCAACGATCCAAATAATCGATTAGCCACATCCCCTTTCCCTATCAACTTGGCAGCGACTGTTATTAACCAGACGGGTACAGGAATGAGACGAGACTTCTGTCCTAAAGCCTAACTTTCTTCTCATAAAATAACCTTCAAATTCTGTTCAAGAACCCGCATACTTTCAAAGTGTTTCGGCAAGTGAGAATAGATTTCCTTAGCATAATCTTCCCTATAAGTATGAGAAGTAAGATTCCGATCATTCAGCATTTTCAACCAAGCCTCCTCATCCTCAACCCAGCCAAACTGATAAGAAAATTGCAAAGCCTTTTTGGGTGACAATGCCTCAACCCCTTCAACACTCATCAACATTTTTTTAAGAAGCTTCCAGCCTAACTCAAAACAAAACTCAAAACGTTGAATAGAACCGTCTATCGCTAGCGGGTTAGATTCATCTTCTGCTAACGCTTCCGAAAAACGGCGTAAAGCCGTAGAAAAATAGGACATGACATTATGCGTTTCAGTTTCCATAAATCAAAACCTTACTATCATCAATATTACGTTTAAATACATCATCACCCAATTTATCATACCGAACCACATCAATGCCTAACAACGTATCTGCATCATCAATAATATCTAAAACTTGCTGCCATTGTTGACTTGATGCTTCTGGGCAATTTACTGCAATATCAATATCAGATTTAGACCGCGAGTCACCCCGTGCTCTTGAGCCAAATAGGTACACTGACTTTACAAAGGGTAAGGCAATAATTTTATCCCAAAATTTATATTGAACGACATCATCCGGAAGGTTTAAAGGATGGGTATAACTAATCATTTTTAGAAGTAACCTATATCACTTTGTTAAAAAAGCTCATTCATTATATACCCGTTATCATTCAAACTTCAGATTTTTAATGCTTATAATAGCTTAACTATTTTCTTCAACTTCTCATCCAAACAAAACCGTAGGTCGGCGTTTTAACCCGACATAGGAAGATAATTAACGCTCACAGTTGGAATGAACTCCAAGCTACATGTTCCTCAATTGCTCATCCAAACAAAACCGTAGGTCGGTGTTTTACCCCGACATGGGAAGATAATTAACGCTCACAGTTGGAATGAACTCCAAGCTACATTTTCTTCAACTGCCCATCCAAACAAACCGTAGGTCGGTGCTTTAACCCGACATGGGAAGACAATTAACGCTCACAGTTGGAATGAACTCCAAGCTACATTTTCCTCAATTGCTCATCCATTGTAATAACCGGCTTCCAGCCAAGTAACTCTCGTGCTTTAGAACTATCCACCTGCAACGATTCAAACAAACGACTAGCTAACGCCTCTTTACTCACTAACTTAGCAGAAAAACGCATCAAACTAGCGGGAACTGGCAATAACATCGCCTTTTTACCCGATGCCTTTGCTACTTTCTGCAATAACTCCGTCGTTGAAACATCCTCACCATCAGAAATTAAAAACACCTCATTCGCCGCTTTTGGATGATTAATGCAGTGAATAATAAAACTCACGAGATTATCTAATGCCACCAAAGAACGTTGATTATGAACAGATCCAAAGGGCAAAGGTACACCTTTTTGAACCCAACGCATCATAGATGCAAAATTAGCTTTAACACCCACCCCATAAACCAACGGCGGACGAATAATCACCACTTCCATATCGGTTTTCTTAGCTAATGCCAGCAAACCCTGTAGTGGTCCACTAATTCAGGACACTAGAAAAGGTTTTTTCTTCAGCAATAGCTGGAGGCAAACCATGATTAAAAGAATGGGGTCTTTGATAATTATAATACCTCATCAAATAACGGCCAATATCTAATTTAGCTTGTTTTAAACTCAAATACCCCGTTGATGGTATCCATTCTGTTTTTAAACTTCTAAAAACACGTTCCATCGGTGCGTTATCCCAGCAGTTACCACGTCGACTCATACTTTGGTGAATTTGATAACGCCAGAGCTGTTGTCTAAACCGTAGGCTGGTATATTGACTACCCTGATCTGAATGGAATAATAGCCCTTCAGGCTTGCCACGCTGTTGATAAGCATGTTCAAGTGCATTAATGACAAGCGTTGCATTGGGCTTGTCAGATAATGACCAGCCCACAATTCGCCGAGTATAAAGATCAAGAATGACAGCCAAATAAATCCAACGACCACCTGCCCATATATACGTAATATCTCCACACCAAACACGGTTGGCTTGTTGCGTTGTAAAATTCCGATCAAGTTTATTGGCTATATCTAAACGTTCATCTAAAGCGATTTTGTATTTATGTTTACCCGGCTGTTTACTTATTACCTGAGCCTCTACCATTAATCGTCTCACCTTAAACCGACCAATCTTGATTCCTTGGATAGCCATCATGGCAACAAGTGAACGACTACCTGCTGCACCACGGCTCAATCGGTGGCATTCACTCACCTTCGCCCGTAATTGGAGACGGTCAATATCAATCGCTTTTTCTTTTTGGCAGTGAGCGTAATAACGTGACCTGTTGATATTAAATAAGATACACACCATTTTGACTGATGCAAGCTCCCTTAAATTGGAAATAAGTGCTAGCGTAGCATCTCGTCCGACATTAAGAGAGCGGTAGCCTTTTTCAATATTTTCTTCTCCAGCTCTAGTCGTTTAATGCGTTTTTCAAGTGTTTGGATCTGCTGCTGTTCCTTCGTCAAGGCTTTCGATTTAGGCGTGAACCCGTGTCGTTCTTGCGTTAATTGCTTAACCCAGCGTCTTAATGCTGTTGGACCAACCCCTAATGATTCACTAGCTTGTGAAATACTGTAGGATTGGTCAAGCACCAATTGGGCTGCTTCGCGTTTAAACTCAGGACTGAACTCTCTTCGTTTTGTTGTCATTAAACACCTCGTTACGGTGGATTTTACCACCTAAGTTGGTGTCCTGATTTAATGAACCACTACACCCTGCTCCGCTTCATACTTAGATAAACCATAAGGATCAGCAGGAATAAAATCATCATCCTCACGAAAAGTGCTTTTAACTCCCTCTCCCCCAGGGAGAGGGCAGGGGTGAGGGGAGCTATCAAGCCCAGTCATCTCCCCATTCACTTTAATAGAACTAATAAACACAAACCGCCTAACACCCGCCACCGCCTGCCTAGCCAACGCCAGCGTTGCAAACGTATCACCTGACGAAATCAGCCAAAGGATCAGAAGCATCATCATTAATTGATGTAAATGGACTAGAGGCAAAAAGCAAGACCTGACACCTTTTTCCGAGGCGGACCATATATGACACCTTTTTCATTTTTTAATATTGAAAAACAGACTGAAATGACCTATTATGAATACCATAAACAGCTTTAATGAGAAATATAATGCATACAATACTAGCAGAAAGTACAACCAGTATTTCTGAGTTAAAAAAGAACCCTATGGCAGTTATTGAACAAGGAGATGGATTTCCTGTGGCTGTTCTTAACCGAAATAAACCAGCTTTCTACTGCGTTCCTGCGCAAGCATATGAGCTTTTAATGGATAAATTAGAAGACTTAGAACTAGCGCAAATAATTGAAGAACGTAAAAACCAGCCTGAAATAAAAGTTAATTTAGATGACCTATGAATTGGTTTTCAAACAAGACGCACTTAAAGAATGGAAAAAACTAGATTCAACCATAAGAACTCAATTTAAGAAAAAACTAATCGAAAGATTAGATAGCCCTAAAGTTGAATCTTCTCGTCTTAACGGCATGAAAGATTGCTATAAAATTAAGCTTCGAAAAGCGGGCTATCGTTTAGCTTATCAAGTGCGTGACTCAGAGGTTATTGTTTCAATTGTTGCCGTAGGTAAAAGGGAAAGAAATTCTGTTTATAAAATTGCAGCCAAACGTATCTAGCTACATGTGAATAGAAAGCGATTGCTCAGTCCACAACGGTGCCACCATCATGATTCGACTACTCAGTGAAGAAACCTCACACACTGCCCCTGCATATTCAACTCCAAGCTCTCCTGTCATTTATGAATGTGGTGTTAAATAGGCAAAAGGCAAGACCTGACACCGCAATAGTTCAATTATGCAAGCAATTACAAAACCCGTAGGAGCGACTTCAGTCGCGAAAGAACTTAAAATACGGTCACGGCTAAAGCCGTTCCTACATCGTTAATGTCTAATTATTTTCTTTAATTGTTCATCCATCGTAACCACCGGCTTCCAGCCAAGTAACTTACTTGCTTTAGAACTATCCACCTGCAATGAACCAAATAAACGATTAGCGACATACCTACCCCTGTTGACTTAAGCCCTCTTCTGCTGGAGAAGGCGCTTATTATTAAGTCAACAGCATTGCCCCGCGACTTTCAATTTAACCAAATAATTCTGAATGCGTACCAAGTATCAGACGTCAACTAGCTTGGCCATTCTTGATAAGCTTCAGACATTTTTATGACTAGTGGGGTTAATGCAGAAGTCGATATCAAGTTAGCTGACCTCATAGTTTTCTTAATAAACCTCATCATGAGTACCTATATCAATCGGGATAATCTCTTTTTCATTAAAAATAAAATCAATCACAATACGATATTTCATAGTAATTGAAACACTATGATAATCATTTAATTTACCTTGGAGCTTGTGCAATCGGAGTGAGGGGTGAAAAGGATCTAGTTCAAGCAGTTCGATGGTTTTTACATATCTTTCTAGAGCATCAGGGTGCTTTTTAATAAACTTTTTTAGCTTCTTAAAATACTCATCTGACCGAATGATTTTATAATGCATCCATCAGCTCTTTTGCATGTTCTTCGGCAGTTTGCACTTTATAGCGGCCGTCCTTGATATCTTGCATCACCTTCATGTGTGCCAAGTCGAGTTCATTCTGCCTAAAATCATTGTAGCGTTCGATATCCAAAACGACATACTTATTTTTACCACGTACATTAATAACGAGTTCATCTGCTTTTTGGAGCATTTTCCCAAATAGCGCAACACCCTTTGTCTTAACCTCATTAGCAGTAATAATCATATTATCATCCTAAATAGTACTTTAAAAAGTATTTTATCACGGCGAGTATTTCAAAGGAAGATGACACGGTGAATTACTTAAGACTTGCCCCGCGGGGCCTTCAATTTAACCAAATAATTCTGAATGTGTACCAAGCCTGTATAACAATAAATGCTCATCGGTAACGTTATATAGTAAAACAAGATCATTCAACACATGGCAATCACGTTTAGGTGGCTTCTCCCCACTTAAGCTATGATCTAAAAACTTAGGTGCCAATATGCCATTTTCTATCAGAACAGGAATAACCTCTTTGCTGAGTATTTTTAAGCCTTTACACCGTACAGAGTTTTTCTTTACTCGTTTAAGATCTTTTTTGAATTGGCTAGAAGGCTTAATCGTTCGCATTTAACAACTCATCGAAAGAGCCAAAAGTGTCGAGTTCGCCTACATCATTATCAATTTCAGAAAATGCAGCTAATGTTTTAGCATTTGGAGTACATAACTCTAAAGGAAACTCATGTCTGTTAACAATTTGCTTATAAAGCATTCTAATCGCTTCTGATGGAGTTATACCAACAGAACTTAATATAGATTCAGCTTCACTTTTTAAATGTTCATCCATTCTTGCTCTGGCAAAAGCACTCATTTCAATCCCCTTATATTAAATCACACATCAAATGTAGCACAGAAGAGCCACGTAAATCAATTTACTTTAGTGAACCAAACTAAATTCATGCCGCGGGGCTCGGTCTTACATTGATACAGTTTTATCTCTCAGCTAACCTAGCCCAAGGTAACGGCATGTTGCGAATAGGGCAAAAGGCAAGACCTGACACCGCAGTAGTTCAATTATGCAAGCAATTACAAATACCCGTAGGAGCGACTTCAGTCGCGAAAGGACTTAAAATACGGTCACGGCTAAGCCGTTCCTTCATCGTTAATGTCTAATTATTTTCCTCAATTGTTCATCCATCGTAATCACTGGTTTCCAACCCAATAAATCACGCGCCTTAGAACTATCAACCTGCAACGAACCAAACAAACGATTAGCCAACTCGCCCTTGCCTAATAACTTAGCGGCAACCGTCATTAAAGCGACGGAGATAGGAATCAACCGAGACTTTTTACCCAACGCCTTGGCGACTTTCTGCAATAACTCAGTAGTAGAAACATCCTCACCATCAGAAATTAAAAACACCTCATTCGCCGCTTTCGGGTGAGCTATACAGTGAATAATAAAACTCACTAGATTATCCAATGCAATGAAAGACCGTTGATTATCAATAGCCCCAAAAGGCAAAGGCACGCCTTTATCAACCCATCGCATCATTGATGCAAAATTAGCTTTTACACCCGCACCATAAACCAAAGGCGGACGAATAATCACCACCTCCATACCGGTTACCTTAGCTAACGCCAACAAACCCTGCTCCGCTTCATACTTAGACAAACCATAAGGATCAGTAGGAATAAAACGATCATTCTCAGTAAAAACGCGTTTAACTCCCTCTCCCCCAGGGAGAGGGCTGGGGTGAGGGGAATCATCACGCCCCGTCATTTCACCATTTACTTTTATAGAGCTGATAAAAACAAACCGCCTAACACCTGCCGCCACTGCCTGCCTAGCCAACGCCAGCGTTGCAAACGTATTCACCTGACGAAACTCAACCAAAGGATCAGAAACAACATCATTCATAATATGAGCGCGAGCAGCAACATGAACAACAACATCAATACCTGCCATTGAAAAGGGCTTGTTTTTTAACTCCGTTAAATCACCCACTTCAAGCTTAATAACAGCCTCCGGCAAAGAAGCCGTTTTATCGCGTACTAACGCTGAAACCTGCATCTCTTTAAGCAAACAATCCGCCACCAAGGCTTTACCGACAAAACCTGTTGCTCCTGTAACTAGAATCATACTTTTTCGCCAATTGATGCTTGCTTCTTTCCTATATCATCAAGCTCAATAAACCATTTTTCTAGCTGAGAAATTAATATTTCGCGATTAAATTCAGCTTGAGAGTAAAGCTTAGCTTTACAGTTATTATTGGGTACGCCTGACGGTGATATTCTAGGAAGTCGTGTCATTTTTTTAAGTTTCATATTTAAAAGCAATAAAAGAGTCATAAAATATCATTTAATTTGTATCGGACCCCGATTATTTTATAAAAATCAAGATGGCTGCCTCACAAATTCTATAAGTTCCTATAAACATTTAATATTTCATTCCAAATAACCTTGCTATCAAATGACTCCACTATCCTGAGCCTTCCTTTACGCCCCATTTCTGTTCTTTTTTGATAGTCCAGAATTAGTAACTCAAGAGAATTTGAGTATTTTTCTACAGAAAATGGCTCGATTAAATAACCAGTAACCTTATCAAGAACACTTTCCCTACAGCCAACCACATCAAAAGCAACAATAGGTAACCTCATCGCGGAAGCCTCTATAGCAACATTCCCAAACCCCTCTCTATGGCTAGGGAAAGCAAAAATATCTGCCATTGCAAAATATTCTTCCACACATAACGACCAAGATTCAATATGAATTGTCGGTATGGATTCAATCAAACTTCTTACTTCTCCTGCTATTGGATCAATATCTTCAAATTCACCCTGAATAACCAAGTGCGATTTGACTCCTTTTCTTAAAAGAATTTCATAAGCTTTTACTAGTTCATTTATTCCCTTATCCCGGCGGATACGCCCACTATATAAAATAACAACTTCACCTATAGGTATCGACAACCTATTTCTAATCTTTATTGCATTTTTTTCAAGCACCTTTGTTCGGGTAAATTTTGATAAATCAACTCCGTTACTAGAACCCTCGCCAATCACAAAGATTTTATTTTTGTTAACTAAACCTGTTTTAATAAAGTCTTCTCTTATCTCTTTTGAAATGCAAAAAACTTTTGTAGCAATCAAACAAATTATCTTGTCAATTAACATATATGCTTTTTTTATTACTCCATTCTTATTCTCATATGCACGTCCTCGCAAAGTGAATATAACTTTAGTATGAAAGCTAAGTAGAGATGCTAACGCACCTAAAAAAGAAGCTTTAGGAGTTGATACACTAACAATATCATAGCGATTTAGGAGTAAATGCTTCCAAATTAAAAAAAGAGAATACAAATCTTTAAATATAGGGGGATTACCACGACACATAGGTATTTCAACAGTATGAATTCCTTGCGCCCTTAACATTTCATGTTCAACTCCAGGGGAAGCGATTGCTGTCACCTCAATGCCAGCTTCTTTTAAAAACAAAAACTGCCCTCTATATAAACTGTACAAGTTTTGAGAGGCTGTAATAATTATACAAAGCTTCATAATGGGCCCTTTCTACAAATATATTTTGCAGGTACGCCAGAATACAAAGAATGTTCACTTGTATTATGGATGACACAAGAATTTGCACCAATTAAACAAGCATCACCTATGGATACACCCGAAGTAATGGTAGCATGAGCAGCAATCCAAGAACCATCACCCACCTTTATAGGTGATGAGGAAGAGGGGCCGGAGTAATCATTTCCTGAATAACTGTGTGTAAGTGATGCTAGGATTACATATGGAGAAATCAAGACGTTATTACCAATGGTGATTTGTCCCAAAGCATTGATCCACCCTCCTTTAGCAATATATACGTTGCCCCCAATAAACAGCGTATCTATCCCCAGTAACGTGACATCTCTACCGAGCCTAAACTTTTTCGGCTTTCCTGGTAAAATAAGAGCAACCAAACTCCCTCTTATTTTAATAGAAAAACGATTGTCAGGAAGGAAATTACAAATTAACATAACAAACCATATTGGAAGCGCATAACGTAATTGATATTTAATTTGATTCACTTCTTATGACCTCTTTATATAATGCTCCATAAAAACTCTTTCTAATTAGGTGAATATTTTTTTTGTCATATTTTTTACTGTTTTTGTAATTATTTTTCGAGATTTTTTGTAGCTCATCAGGTGTTCTATGAAGCACATGTAGAAGAGTATCTATCAAACTTTGCACATCTCCTGCTTTATGAATAAAATCACTATCCAAAAGCTCCGGAATACCCCCCACATCAGATCCAATACATACACAACCTCTACTCATAGCCTCAATGGTAGCTCTTGGGAGTCCTTCTTGTAGACTTGGCTGTATGTAGATATCTATTGCATCTAACCAATTTAAAACAGCACCTCCATTTGGCAAACTTCCATTAAAAACAATCTCACTATTTAAATGATTTTTTTTTATCAGTTCCTCATACTCTTTTGGTTCACCTTTACCCAAGACTCTAAACTCAATTTCTTTTATTTGTTTTTTAATAGTTCCAAATGCTTCTATTGCAAGATGGAGCCCTTTATATCTGGTTTTGAAATTACCTATTAGACCAAATACAATTTTTTCATTTTTATTAAAATTTCTTTGCACTAAAACATCAGAGACTTCAATCTCTACATTTGAAGCATTAACAGTTAAAGAATCTTTAGATGAAGGGTATCTTTTTTGTAAAAAATTTTCCGTTACATAAAGTGTCTTATTAGATTGAGAGAGAGTTTTTTTCATTCTTATAAATGCTATGGGAGCATAAAGCTTTGAAAGTAATGAGCCATAATTCCACAATGCATCCCATGCACAGCCTACTACTTCGATAGCATAAGGCTTATTTAATGTTTTGGCACATTCTATAGCTAAAAGTCCGTTTTCACTTGGCAGTCTGACTACCACCGCATCTACTTGTGAGATTTTAGACAAAATTTCTTTATAAACAATTTTTTTGTTCATTAAAAGTTTTAAAGGTGATGCAATACTTTGAACGAAAGTAAAATTTACATTTTCTCTAGAAGAGAGGACAAGTGTGCTTTCCGCATCTTCTTTTATGCCACCAAAACGGCCCATAACTTCAATAGTGTTGAAAAATTTTAAGTACCTCTCCCATGCATATACAGGATAAGCTGCTGCAGAATACACTAAATTACTTTTGGATTTGTAAAATATGTGATCATGTGCGAATAATAATTTCATGTTTTTATATTCCTTAGCAAAAACCTGTGTGAGAGATATAGAAGCAATACCAAAAGACCACCTATTTTAAAAACTTGAGAAAGAAAATTAGCTAAATCTCCCCGAATGACATAGATTGCAGTAGTAAAAGAAAATAAGTAAAAGACATACCAATATAATGATTTTTTTCTTATACTGTATAGCTTTCCCAGAATGAATCCATAGATAGACATTACAACTACAATTCCTGCCAATGGTGACATTAAATAACCTTGACCTACAAGACTGAATCCCCATCCACTAGTACCATCAAAATTATGTTCCAATCTATAATCTTTATTAAACCAAGATGCAGTACTTTGAATACCTAGGTCTTGATTTATTACAGAAGGTATGATGGCTCGCCCTAAATCATTAAAGAAATAAGAATAACTATGTTCTACACCATATAGCAGTAAAGAATAAAAGTTTCTAGATGCAGAAATAAACTCATTGGACAGCATTAATGCTAAAGCTTCTTTATTGATATTAATACTTCCTGATAGTAGTACCGCTTTGAACACTTGAGATATTGGTACCAATAAAACTGCTAGCAGTAAAATTAACACGGCTAAGTTAAAAAATGATTTTCTTTTATCTTTGTCATAAAAAACTAATAAAAGTATAAATACAATACGAAAGAAGATGTCTCTTTCGCCAGTTAAAAGCATATAAAATAAACTAAATAACAAAAAAAGCCATACGCTTAAATCAGTTATTAACTTCTTAGATAATCTAGAAGCTCTTAGAATCACCACTCCGGTCATAATTAACATCGCAAATAGCGACAAGTTATTAATAAGACCGCCACCATCTAGCAATTCTCTTTTAGAACTTGCACCTGATGAAAAAATAAAAAATATTGACACTAATACAATTGGTAATAAAAATGTAAAAATAAGTTTTTCTGAAAGTAAGGATGGAGAATTTATTTTGGATACGTAACAATCATCATTCTTTGTGTGATCATCAATAGTTAAATTTAAGACTGTTATAAATACCAGTAGTGCAAAAAACTGATACCGCAGACTAGTAGCTAGTAACTCATTATTAATATCTAGCAATGAAAATTCAATAAAATAAACCTGTAAAGAATAAAAAGTTGAATATATTGTAAAAAAACCTACAAGTAAAAGCCTTGGATCTGTAATACTTTTAGAAAAAACAAACATAATACTAACAGTGTACAGATAAAACATTATATTTAAATATAAAATATTATCACTAAAAAACATTCCTAAAAGTATTAAACCTCCATAAATCATTATCAAGGTATTTTTAAAATCAGTTAATCGGCTTAGCATATTATTCAGCTTTACTCCAACTAGCTGCTTCTGATATATAATATTCATTTTCCAACTTTATGTTTGACTTCCTAAAACTTTCTAAAAGATCTATTCTTGTCTCTGAATTTATTGGTTCGTATTTGATTTCTTTGAGATTGTATCTATCTAAAATTCTTTTAATTTTATTTCTGATTAATATCGGTACAAGTTTTACAAATATTTTTTTTGTTATGCTATCTTGTATCTTTAGATTATTTATGATCTTTGATTTAGGAGTTTTTGCTTCATTAGAGCTTTTTTTATAGTCTAAAGTATAAGGTTTTGCACCTAAAAATTTCAGGATCTTCAAATAACATTTTTCAGGATTATTTTTTAATTCATCATTAGTTAATATAAATAATTGTTCTTTAGAAATATATTTCATCCATCCATCAAGCTGATCGGCATATAATCCAGCATCAATAAAGGCCATTGCTGTTCTTCCTTCTGCTTTATATTTCTCGGTTTTAATGAAATCTTTTTCTTCTTTAAGTGCATTTTCAAATGTACCATTTACAAACCCTATTCTTTTTGCTTGCCAAAATGACGAATAAGCTCTATCTACTGGGTTTCTTAGGACGCAAATAAACTTTAATAGTGTTGTATCTATACTCTCATCCCTATAAAATCCCATAAGTCTTTTCGGTACTTTTTCATAATGATATAAATATTGAGGTGAGGCATCTATTCTGAATTTAAATTTTTCAGATTTTTTAAAAAATTGTTTATAAAAACTCAAACCTTTTTTGAAAAAATGATCCGTTGCAAAAAAACTAGGTTCTTTATCTATTGCTAAAAAAATATCTGAATGTTCTGACAACACATCTGCTACAGATGTTGTGCCGCTTTTAGCGGCTCCAATTATAAAAACATTAGGTAGCCATTCTCTATTGTTCATTTTCTTCCTTTTATTAATGTTATAATTTTAGCCACAAACGGCTGTAACACCATAATCTCTTGTTTTAAATACTTCCTGAATAACCACCAAATTCCTAAAGTAATTAAAATAAATAAAATAAAGTTAAATATAAAAATTATAACTACATTTGATGTATAAATTACTATAAAAGATTTTATAAAATCCATAATAATAAAAATCGTTGCAGTAATCACTATATGCTTTGAATGAGTTCTTAGGATATCAACCCAACGGAATCCAATTAAGCTTTTGCTCAACTGTAGCATTAGTAAAAAGTTTAAAAAAATAGCTATTGCTATCCCGGAAGCCACTCCTTGTAGTCCATAAAAATGACCTATCCAAGCAAAAATAAAAACAAAAAGAGCATAAAGTATTTGTCTCCAAGCTCGTCTATAAACTGCTCCTTTTGCTCTTGCTACGGAATCACTAAATTTATAACTCATTCTAAAAACTAAAACTATCGATAGTATTTGAAATATTGGAGTTATATTATTCCATTGCTCTCCCAAAACCAGCGTTATTATTTCATTTGCTAATAAAAATAGTAATGCACTAAGTGGTAGCATAAACATGGCAACCGTTGAGATGGCACTGACATATACTCTTGAGAGCCTTTCATTTTCATCTTGTATATTTGACATCAGTGGAAATAAGACCTTATCCAAAGCACTACCAAATAACATAGCCGGCATAGACATTAACTGATAAGCCCGTCCATAAAAACCAAGTGCCTCAGCACCTAAAAATTTACCAATAATAAGGTTGTCGCCTTCTCCCGCGAGGAAGTTAGATACTCTAGCTATCGAAAATCCAAAACCAAAGTTTAATAATGCTTTAGCGCTTAAGAAATCAAAACCATACATATTAGTTTCACGAACCTTAATACGTACGATTACAAAAATTGTTATTATTTGCCCCAAATAAGCAACAACTAATGACCATAACCCGTAACCAAATAAAGCTAAAGGGATAGCAATCATAGCATGAGCAATGAAATAGCTTAAAAGGTTATAATAAGCTATCTCTTTAAATTTTAAATTCCTTTGGAGCAACGATTGCCCAACTACAGACAATCCAATAATAGGAAGCATAAAGGCTAATGCATTAATTATATTTTCCAAGTCAGGCATATTAAAAAACAAACTTAATTGCCTAGAAGATAAATATACTACGCCTCCCATTAACACACTCAATAGCAACGACAATAAATTAGCAGTCTTAATATCTAGAACAGTCAGTTCTTTCTTTTGAACGAGTGCAGGACCAACACCTAGTTCTGCAAAAATTTTCAAAAAATTGATCACAAACATCGCCATTGCTACAATACCAAACTCTCCGGGTGAGATAAGTCTTGCTAGAACAATAAGAGAGATAAATTGTAATAAATTTTGTCCGAGTGTTCCCATGAAAACCCATCCAAAGCCTTTCAAAGCAGTTTGTTTCAAATTAGGTTTTACCACCGTAATATACCCAGCCTTATTAGTGTTTTTTTCACGTTCAGTGTTCTGCAAGATTATCTAACTTGCAACTTAATATTCTTGAATCAAGATAAGTTAATTCGCTCTTTTCTAAATATCTCAAGTTATATTTTTATAGTTCATGGTCTTGATTATTAAATCTAAACTCACACTCTTTAAGATGTTAATCAAACATGTTTTTACCCATTCCAATTATAATTTATAATCTTCCATCACTAATATCTAAAATAGATTTTATATCATAAACAACTTGTTTTTTGTTTTCGAATTTTAAACTTTTATATTGATCATGGGAGACCGCTATAACTATAGCTTCATAATCATCATAATTGACATCATCTACTAGCTCTAAATCGTATTCATGTTTTACTTCATCGTTATCAGCCCAATAATCTGAAACTGAAATATCACATCCAAACTCTTGAAGCTCTTGAATTACATCTATAACTCTACTATTTCTAATGTCAGGACAATTTTCTTTAAACGTTATTCCTAACACAAGTACTTTTGAGCCTTCTATTTTATGACCTTTTTTTATCATAATTTTTATAACTTGATTTGCTACATAGATCCCCATGCTGTCATTCAACCGTCTACCGGCTAAAATAATTTCTGGATTGTGGCCAATTTGTTGTGCTTTGTGAGTTAAGTAGTATGGATCTACACCTATACAATGGCCACCGACAAGACCTGGTCTGAATGGTAGAAAATTCCATTTTGTTCCTGCAGCTTCTAGTACATCATTTGTATTTATACCAAGCTTGTTAAATATAATTGCAAGTTCATTTACAAAGGCTATGTTTATATCTCTTTGAGAATTTTCTATAACTTTTGCAGCTTCGGCTACTTTTATGGTTGGTGCTAAGTGTGTTCCTGCTATGATGATACTTGCATAAAGGTCATTGACGATCCTTCCTATTTCAGGCGTACTTCCTGCTGTTACTTTTTTAATTTTTGTTACGGTGTGCTTTTTGTCACCAGGATTGATTCGCTCTGGTGAGTATCCACAGAAGAAGTCTTGATTAAACTTTAGTCCTGAGTAATTTTCTAATACAGGCACACAGTCATCTTCTGTTGCTCCTGGATAGACAGTGGATTCATAAATAACAATATCGTCTTTTTTGAGTATTTTCCCAATGGTTTCACTGGCTTTAATTAGAGGCGTTAGATCAGGACGTTTATTCTTATCTATCGGTGTGGGAACAGTAACAATGTAAATATTACAGTCGGCAATATCATCTATGTCACAGGTAAATTGCATACCATTTTTAATCGCTTCTTTAACTTGTTGTTCACTTAATTCTAGCGTTCTATCATGCCCGCTCACCAACTCATCAACTCGCCTTTGGGTAATGTCAAAGCCTATGACGGAATATTTTTCTGAAAAGGCGTGTGCTAATGGAAGGCCAACGTAACCTAAGCCTATTACTGCTATTTTAATCATTATTTATCCTTGTTGAAAAATTCAAGATACCAGTCAACAAAGTTATCTATACCTTCTTGAACTGGTGTTGCTGGTTTGTATTTTAGATCTTCTACCAAATCTGTTACGTCGGCATAGGTTGCTGGCACATCACCTGGCTGTATTGGTAGCATGTTTTTTTGTATTGTTTTACCTAGCTTATTTTCTATGGCAGTAATAAAGTCCATTAGTTTTACTGGGTTATTATTGCCAATATTGTATATTTTATAAGGGGCCGAGGAATTGGATACTTTACCGTCCTTTCCATTCCAGCTGAGGTCTTTTTGTGCTGGGTTATCTATCACACGGATAACACCTTCGACTATGTCATCAATATAGGTGAAGTCTCTTAGCATATCGCCGTTATTAAACACATCTATTGGCTTGCCTTCTAAGGCGGCTTTTACAAATAGAAATAAGGCCATATCTGGCCGTCCCCACGGGCCATAAACCGTGAAAAACCTCAGTCCTGTTGTTGAGATATTAAATAGGTGGGAATAGGTATGCGCCATTAATTCATTGGATTTTTTTGAGGCGGCATAGAGTGAAATAGGGTGATCCACATTATGCTCGGTACTAAAAGGCAGCTCTTCATTGAGCCCATAAACAGAGGAAGATGAGGCATAACAAAGATTATTCACATCATGATGCCGACAGGCTTCTAAAACATTGGTAAAACCCATGATATTTGAAACAATATAGGCATCGGGATTAGTCAGCGAGTATCTTACGCCAGCTTGCGCAGCCAAGTTACACACGGCATCAAATTGTTGCTCTGCAAATAGTTGCATCATATTTGTTTTGTCAGCTAAATCCAATTTGATAAATTTATAATTCGACTGACTTTCAGATTCTATGATCTTATTGTATTCAACCTGTTGTTTTTGTATGCCAGCTCTTGCTAGGCGCCCATATTTAACGTTTATATCGTAGTAGTCATTGATACAATCAAGCCCTACTACCTCATCTCCTCGTGCTATCAGTTTATTCGCTAGGTGACTACCGATAAATCCTGCTGTGCCTGTTACTAATATTTTCATTTAATCTTTTCCAAATAAATCACGGGTGTAAACTTTATATTGAAGGATTGCATGAATAAATATTCGTGGGGATCCCTCAGGCTTGGCTATATTGTTACGGCATCACAGTCTTGATAATTTCTCATTAGCGTAAAAACTCTGATTCCATCACTTCAATAAAATAATCTAGTTTGTTTTTTGGTAAGTCATTTATACCCGCTGCAGCTTTTCTGCCCCCACCCGTAGGGAATTTACTCGCCAAGCTATCTGCACCCTGTTTTCGATTATTCGGTGCTCTTATACTCACGACATAATTAGCATTGTTTTTTTGTGTCAATATAGCATGTGCACGTTCTGGATACTTATTAGCTAACAAATTACCATATACGCCACTCGCTCTCTTCGCCCACTTCTCATTGGGCAGCAATATCACTGCGATATTATTTGTTTTATAGTTTATCGGCACATTCTGTACTTTCATAATATCTTGCTCATATCCTGATGCCAATGTTGTAAAGGTTTGCTTGTCATTCTTAATAAAGTCTAGTGGCGAATCAAATTCACATAGTTTTTTATACAATTTGGCAGGATGAAAAAACAAGTCATCTGTGCTTTCGCCATAACCATTATAGTTAAGGTACATACCTAATTGTTGCAATAGGTCTAAATCACTTTTTTCAATACCTGATTGCTGTCCTAGCTCTTTGGCAACTGACCAAAGGTTATCTCCGAATGCACCTGCTATAGCCCATTCTCGATATTGTCCCTGCAATTTTTTATCAACGATAAGTGACGTACATGTTTCTGCAGATAGATTGATATCACACTTAAGAGAGCGATGCTTGATAAGTGTTCCTGCTTGATGGTGGTCGATATAATCTATTGAAACACCCAGCGCTAATAACCTTTGAACATCTTTTAAATTTTTCTCAAAAGAGATATCAAGCACCGTAATATGGTCACCATTTTTGGCATTCACGCGTTGTAAGAGATTAATATCTCGCTTTACTCCGGTAACAAGCTCTGATGTTCTAGGGTCAGCGCGTCTTAATTGTACTAATGAACATAAGCCATCTGCATCACCATTAAATACATCTATATATCGTTTACTCTGATTCATTTACTTTAAATAATGCTCTGTTTTTTTAAATATTGGATAACTTGATCAGCACACTCTTCAATACTTAATGCAACACTATCAATTATAATTTCAGCTGATTGAGGAATTTCATAATCAGAATCTACACCCGTAAAATTCTTTATTTCACCTTTTCGTGCTTTTTTATACAATCCTTTTGGATCACGGCGTTCACATTCCTCTAATGACGTATCCATATAGATTTCAATAAACTCATGTGATTGCACTAATTCTCTAACCAAATTTCTATCCGTTTTAAATGGAGAGATAAATGCCGTCATCACTAATAAACCTGCATCAGTCATAAGCTTCGATAACTCACCTATTCGGCGGATATTTTCAATGCGAGCATCATCAGAGAAACCTAAGTCTTTATTTAAACCATGACGAACATTATCACCATCTAGTAAATAAGTATGGCGGCCCGACTCGAATAACTTTTGCTCTACCGCACTAGCGATGGTTGACTTTCCAGAGCCACTTAATCCCGTAAACCACAAGATGCATGGCCGCTGCCGCTTTTGTTTTGACCTATCATCCTTTGTGACATGATGTATATGCCATTCAATATTATTCATCACTTTCAACCCATTACCTTTATTATTTCAATCTTACTTATATTTAACTAAATCACCAGCGTGTCACCGTCCCCGAGAAAGCCTCCAATAATCCCTGACTTAATACCATCTCTATCGGCTAGATCGAGCTTTATGAAGGTGTAATTCACTGCATTATTATGTTCCTTCAATAATGCTAAGCGATCCTGCTTCAATTGTGGGTCGTAATAATCATTTAAGTTATCAATCCCCACTACTTTTTCACCTTGCTCAAGGAGTTTTTGAATCAGGTGATAGCCAATAAACCCTGCACTTCCTGTTACTAATATTTTCATGCGTTTAATTTACTTTTTCTGTTAATTCAAATGCGATTTTTAATTTTTCTTTGCAAATAATTATGCTGATAGCATGGGACATCATTTTGTTATATAACCACCTGTTTTTGGGCTTCCTTTAAACGCTACTTTGCCACCTGCTTTTAATATCTTTATCCATCTTTCTATATTTTTTACTGATGTGTCGAGCTCTTTAGCAAAAAAGGGCGTTTTACGGTTTGGGTATTTTTCAATCAGATTAAGCAGTCTATTTACTCCCTCATTTACTCCCTCATTTACTCCCTCATTTACTCCCTCATTTACTCCCTCATTAATGGGTGATGTATTTGAGATGAAACGATTTCTCATGAAGTTTTGAGTGATTATAAAACTGTCTTTCTTATATACTTTCAGAATTCTATTTAACCCAGAGCCTAGATGCTCTACCAATCCGAGATCTTTATAGATTCTCATGATTTCTCTATTGATTGGCTTGGAATATCCTTCAAAAAAATCTTCACTGTTTTTAATGGTAGACATTCCACCTGTTGAGGTAATTTCTATTCTGTCGCTATATATCTCAAATACAGGGGGTATTTCGGTTGTGTAATCATTGTGAACGATGGCATTGATGACTGCTTCTCTGAGTGCGACTCGATCCCATAACGGCTGCTCTTTTCTGGTCGTTGATGTTATGAGTGCCGCTGTTTTATTTTCAATATCCAGTTTGTCTAGTACTTTATGTGTGGCTTTTATCAGTGAGCAATAGCCATATTCATTGTTTTCTATCAGGTCAATTTTATCTGTGCCTGCATATTTTGCTACTTTTATTGAGGTGCCATTTGTATCTGCAAAAAGATAGGCAACATAATTGTAATATCCATCTTCAGTTAAAAGCTCTAAATTTGAGGCGAACTTGTCGTTTAGTTTTAAGCCAATTTCTTCATAGTAGATTTTTAATTGTCCAAAACTTAGGTCTTGTCGGTGTGATTTTATCTTGCTGAGTGAGTTTCTCACTCTTTTTGAGAATAGGTCTTCTATCATACTTTCTGGCATAGGTTCTGAGGCTGAGCCTATTCTGATAAAACACCCTATTGATGACATTCCTCGCTTTTTTAAATGGTATGGTTTTTCACTGCCGCTGGCAATAATGATCTTAATAATGTCTTTGTCTTGTTGTTGCTCTAATACAATGTCAAATAGGCCTAAGCACGATGGGGCTATATTGTGTTTTAGGCGGTCTTTTATTTTAAGTTGTTGTTCATCGCTGTTTTCTATGCCTATCACTTTGCCAGCGCTATCTATGCCAAGATATATAACGCCACCCGTAGTTGCATTTAAAAAGGCGATGACTTCCTTTTCTAACTGCTCTGTTAGGCTTTGTTTATATTCTATGCGGTTAGATTCGGTCATTTTGTGTTTACGTTAATCTTCTTGATAAAAAGTGTTAGGGTACCGCTTTATCAGCGAGCGATGCGATTGTCTCTCATTTTAAAAGGCGTTGTTATTTGATTTTCCCCTCCCCAGTAAGGGAGCATTTAATCTTTTCCAAATAAATCACGGGTATAGACTTTGTCTGCCACGTCTTGAATATCGTCCATTAAACGATTGGCGACAATGATATCACTCACCTGTTTAAAAGCGTGTAGATCGTTAATTACTTTAGAGTGAAAAAACTCACTTTCTTCTAAAGCAGGTTCATAAATGACCACTTCAATACCCTTAGCTTTAATGCGTTTCATAATACCTTGAATAGCGCTAGCTCTGAAGTTATCAGAACCTTGCTTCATTACTAGGCGGTATATTCCTACTATCTTTGGATTTTTCTTAAGGATTTGATCTGCAATAAAATCTTTACGTGTTGTGTTCGCATCAACAATGGCACCAATTAGACTGTTAGGCACGTCTTGGTAATTGGCTCGAAGTTGTTTTGTATCTTTCGGCAAGCAGTAGCCACCATAACCAAAAGAGGGGTTGTTGTAGTGGCCACCTATACGTGGGTCTAACCCTACTCCATTAATAATATGTTTTGAGTTTAAATCATGTGCTTCGGCATAACTGTCTAGCTCATTAAAATAGGCGACTCGCATGGCTAGGTAGGTGTTGGAGAAGAGTTTTATGGCTTCTGCTTCTGTTGATTCGGTAAACAGGGTGGGTATGTTTTCTTTGATTGCACCTTGTTGCAATAGACTAGCAAACATTGTTGCCCGTTCAGATTGTTCACCGACAATGATGCGCGATGGGTAGAGGTTATCGTGCAAGGCTTTTCCTTCTCGTAAGAACTCTGGTGAGAAAAGTATATTATTCGTGCCTAACTGTGCCTTTATCTTTTCTGTATAACCTACAGGGACGGTTGATTTTATCACCATCACTGCATCAGGATTAATTGCCATTACATCTTTTATCACAGCTTCCACAGAGGCTGTATTAAAATAATTGGTTTCGGGGTCATAATCAGTTGGAGTAGCGATAATGACATAATCCGCATTTTGGTATGCTTCATCTTTATCCAAGGTCGCTTTAAAATCGAGCTGTTTATTGGCTAAAAAATCTTCTATTTCTGCATCAGCTATGGGTGATTTTTTATTATTCAGCAACTCTATTTTTTCTTTAATTATATCTAGTGCAACAACCTTATTATGTTGTGCAAGTAACATCGCATTAGATAAGCCAACATAACCTGTTCCGGCTATCGCTATTTTCACTTAGAGATACCTCTATTCTCAAGATCTGCATTAATAGCGTTTGCTACGCCCACTATAAACCCTAAGTTTTTATATGCGGCTTGAAGTGCATCCACTAATATATCTAGATCTTCAATATATTCATGAATCATTTGATTTCTTAATTGTCGCAATTCGAGCCATAATTCAACAGAAGGTAATACGCCAATTTTTTCTGCTTTATCTAAGTTATCAATAGCCACCGTTGTCTTTTCTTCTAAAACATGTAACCAAGTGGGCAGTAATTTATCACCTATCGTATCTTGCAAGCGATAAAAGCGACTGGTAAATGCCTCTAACTGTTCTGCCAATTCCTCATCAGTATTTAATTGCTTAGCTCGTTCAACAGTAAATGGTTTATTAAAGATTTTGAGTGCCGAATAGTTTAAGTGGTGAATTTCTTTATCAACAACTCGTCGTAAAAACTTTAGCCTTTCTAATTTATCAACATAATTGCTTTTCGGCATCATAATAAAATGCCTTTATCCATAGCAATTGAATGGATAGGTAAGGTTTTTAAATTAGGTGCCGATAACAACACGTCCACTTTTCGCCCTTGAAACAAACGTATAAGGCGAGCACTTATTTTTGCTGATAACTCGGCTGGATGTTCGACTTCATCATTCAATGTAACTAATAAGTCTACATCACCGCCTCTTTTATCATCATCAACACGAGAACCAAATAAAGTTACCTGCGCACCCTTTCCTGCAAACATAGTAACGACTTGCTTTATTCTCTGTATCTGATTCGCTGTTAATCTCATTGCTTATTCCACCGTCACACTTTTAGCTAAGTTCCTAGGCTGGTCAACATCTGTCCCTTTAATCAATGCAACATGATAACTAAGCAGTTGCAAAAGTATATTGTAGGTTATTGGCGCTGTTATCCGACCCACATTTGTTGTTGCTTTAATCACTTTAAAACCAGCTTCTGAGCTAATATCTGATTGTTCATCTTCAAACACTATCATTTGGCCGCCTCGGGCTTTCACTTCTTGTAGGTTTGATTTTAGCTTTTCTAATAGGTCATCCAATGGAGCGATGGCTACAACGGGCATGTTTTCATCTATCAGTGCTAACGGGCCATGCTTAAGCTCTCCAGCGGGATAGGCTTCTGCATGAATGTAGCTTATTTCTTTGAGTTTCAATGCGCCTTCCATTGCGATGGGATACATGGTGCCGCGGCCTAGAAATAAGGCATGTTGTTTGTCTGCAAATAGTTGGGCGATTTCTTCTATTTCTTTTTCATGTTTCAGTGCATTTTCAATTAGATTGGGGAGCTTTTTCAGCCCACTGATAATTAATGCTTCACGGTGTTCATTTAGTCGATTTTTCACTTTGCCTATACTGGTGAGCAATAGTGCCAATGCAACTAATTGTGTGGTGAATGCTTTGGTTGATGCTACACCGATTTCTGGGCCGGCGTGGGTTAGGTAGCTTAGGTCTGATTCACGGGTTAGGCTGCTTTCTGGGACGTTGCAGATGGTTAGGGTTGGGATGTTTGTTAGGTTTTGTTGCGTTGCTTCTTCATTTTGGCGGACTGAAGTCCGCACCCCTAGGTTCTCGCTTTCGCGGGAATGACTAGTAATGTCTAAGGACTGACGAAATGACTTGATTTGTTGTAGTGCAGCTAGGGTGTCTGCTGTTTCACCGGATTGGCTGATGGTGACAAATAAGGTGTTATTTTGAATCACTGGATTTCTGTAACGAAACTCACTCGCCACTTCAACCTGGCAAGGTAAACTGATAATATCTTCAAACCAGTATTTAGCGACTAAACCAGCATGGTAACTGGTGCCACAGGCAATAATATGAACTTGTTCAATGCGTTCAAATATGTCTTCTGCTTGCGGCCCAAAGCTAGATACTAGTACTTTATCTTGGGTAATGCGCCCTTCTAAACAATCACTCACTGCTTGTGGTTGCTCGCAAATCTCTTTATGCATATAGTGGCGATGTTCGCCCAAGTCAACGGCAGTCACACTTAGGCTAGATTGTTTAATCTCTCGCTCTACTTTTTGACCATTCACATCATAAATATCAACCGACTGACGCGTTAGCTTTGCGACATCGCCCTCTTCAAGAAAGATAAAGTTCTGAGTCACGGGTAGCAATGCAGACACATCAGAGGCAATAAAATATTCTCCAATACCCACACCAATAACTAATGGCGACCCTTTTCTAGCAGCTACCAAGGTATCGGGATCATTTATAGCAATAACACCCAGCGCATAGGCACCTTCAAACTGGCCTAAAGCCTGTGATACCGCTTCTAATAAATCATTAGTTGATTCTAGTTGTTGGGCAATGGCATGAGCAACCACTTCAGTATCTGTTTCAGAAGTAAAGCGATACCCCGCTTCTAGCTGCGTCTGTTTCAGTGTTTGGTAGTTTTCGATAATGCCATTATGAACCACGGCTACTTTGTTATTGCAGATATGGGGATGGGCATTATTTTCAGATGGCGCGCCATGTGTCGCCCAGCGAGTATGAGCAATGCCAATGCGACCTTCTAAGCCCGTAGAATTCTGCTCTATTTTGTTTTCAAGCTGTTTAATCTTACCTAACGCACGAACACGTTGAATATCATTATTTTCATCTAATAATGCAATTCCCGATGAGTCATAACCTCGGTATTCTAAACGACGTAAACCTTCAAGAAGAATGGGGGTAACGTTTCGCTCTGCTATTCCTGCAACAATGCCACACATACTTTTTTACACCCATAATATAAAGGGGAAATTATACACGACCTTACTTGTTTCAATGTTATAATTTTCTCTCATTTTTAACATAAATAATAGACATTTACATATGGCCACCACCAAAGTAGAGAGTTCGGATAAGCAACCCATTATTATCGATCCTAGAATGCTGGGGAATTATTATGACCATGATGATGAAATTAATTTAGTGGATTTATGGTTGTCTTTAGTTGAACAGAAAAAGGTGTTTTTTGTAACCTTTATACTCATTTTTGGAACGGGGTTCCTCTTCGCTTTGCTAAAACCCACTATTTATGAATACAGTACAACCATTGATATTGGCACAAAAGTCGATAAGGAAACGTTAATTCAACCTGCTGAAACGGTTAAATCAGAAATAACATCTGCCTATATCAATCAGGCATTACATGACTATTATAGTGATAGTGATAGTGATAGTGATAGTGGCATTATTCAAGTTGAAGTCGAAAACCCCAAAAACACTAGTCTATTACTCTTAAAAAGCAGTGGTAGCTTTGAGAGTTCTGAAATACACCTTACGATTCATAAAAATATATTACAACGATTAATCCAAAAACATAGTGCAACCAGTCAGTCTATTAAGGAAGGACTTCATAATCAGCAATTAGCCCTTAACAATGACATTGAAGACTTAGAAAACAAAATATTCTTTGCCAGCAAACAACTTGCAGTCGAAAAAATACTCGCTAATAAGAAAAAAGCATTGATTAAATTACAAGAAGAAAATACTAATTTATCAAACTCACTAATTCGATTTAAAAAATTGTATGAATTATTGCAAAATCAACGAACAACAAATATCAAGCACCTTAATGCCGCATTAGAGAATCAACAAAATTCAGAAAAGGGGCGGTTTGATACTGCATTTTTGGTGCTACTCACTTCCGAGTTACAACAATCTCGTACTCATATTACAGCACTTGATGAACGACTTACTATGACAATTCCTGCACAAGAAGAAGACATCAAACAAAACATTGCTGATAATTTAAAGGAACAAGAGACCCAGCAAATAGAAGTCCAGCAGGCAGAACTTGCACTTTCAAAACTGTATATCAATCGAGACCGCCAGTTAACTAAACTTAAAACTGAAATAGCAAAAATTGATAATGACTTAGTGGCACTTCCAGTAACACATGCTATTGTGCCACCCTCTCGTTCATTTGAACCTATGCCAAGTAAGAAAAAATTAATTATCGCTGTATCAGGTATTCTGGCCATTTTTGTTGGTCTTTTTGCTGCATTGTTTGCTGGGTTTATTTCTAGAGCGCAAGAGCAAGAATAGATATTAAGCCTTGTAGGAGCGCGCTTTAGCCGCGAACGGACAGTGAATCTCTCACTAAACTGTATTTCTTTATAGGTCGTTTCGCGGCTGAAGCCGACTCCTACAGATCAAAACAAGAATAGATATTAAGCCTGTAGGAGCGCGCTTTAGCCGCGAACGGACAGTGAATCTCTCACTAAACTGTATTTCTTTATAGGTCGTTTCGCGGCTGAAGCCGACTCCTACAGATCAAAACAAGAATAGATGTTAAGCCTGTAGGAGCGCGCTTTAGCCGCGAACGGACAGTGAATCTCTCACTAAACTGTATTTCTTTATAGGTCGTTTCGCGGCTGAAGCCGACTCCTACAGATCAAAACAAGAATAGATGTTAAGCCTTGTAGGAGCGCGCTTTAGCTGCGAATGGACAGTGAATCTCTCGCTAAACTGTATTTCTTTATAGGTCGTTTTGCGGCTGAAGCCGACTCCTACAGATCAAAGCACGATCTATTTGCAGGGTTTATTGCTAAAGAAAAACAAGAATAGATGTTAAGCCTGTAGGAGCGCGCTTTAGCCGCGAATGGACAGTGAATCTCTCGCTAAACTGTATTTCTTTATAGGTCGTTTCGCGGCTGAAGCCGACTCCTACAGATCAAAACAAGAATAGATGTTAAGCCTTGTAGGAGCGCGCTTTAGCTGCGAACAGTGGACAGTGAATCTCTCGCTAAACTGTATTTCTTTATAGGTCGTTTCGCGGCTGAAGCCGACTCCTACAGATCAAAACAAGAATGAAAGCCTTGTAGGAGCGCGCTTTAGCCGCGAACGGACAGTGAGTCTCTCACTAAACTGTATTTCTTTATAGGTCGTTTCGCGGCTGAAGCCGACTCCTACAGATCACGAAGCAAGTCTTAGCTAAGCAAATCTTCAATATCACATTGAGGTTTAAAACCATCAACATGAGTGATTAGAATCTCGCGTATTTGTTGGCAATCATCCGCGTCATTGGCGTGCTCCAACTGTTGCAAAATAGCGCTTAATTCAGGCCATGGAATCACTTTTTCTTCTGCCCGCAGTATTTTTTGGTGTTGCGTATCAGACACATTGTCACCTATAAGCAATTCTTCGTATAATTTTTCACCTGGGCGAAGTCCTGTATAGGTAATTTCAATATCTCCTTCAGGATAAGCATCATCTTGTTCCGTAAAACCACTCAGGTGAATCATACGTTTGGCTAAATCAACTATTCGAATTGGCTCCCCCATATCCAATACAAAGACATCGCCACCTTGCCCCATGGCTCCCGCTTGAATAACAAGCTCAGCCGCTTCAGGAATTGTCATAAAGTAACGAATAATTCGTGGATCTGTGACAGTTACAGGACCGCCACTGGCTATTTGCTCCCGAAATAAAGGCACAACAGAGCCAGAACTTCCCAACACATTACCAAACCGAACCATGGTAAACCGTGTACTTGAATTGTCTGTGTTATCTGCCGCCAAGCCTTGCAATATTAATTCGGCAAAACGTTTAGTAGCGCCCATTGTATTCGTTGGCCGCACCGCTTTATCCGTTGAAATTAATACAAAGGTTTCAACATTACTCGCAATAGCTGCTTTGGCACAACTCAAGGTGCCAAACACATTATTCCGAACGCCTTCTGTGGTGTTTTTCTCTACCATGGGCACATGCTTATAAGCCGCAGCATGATAAATGGTGTTAATTGAAAATCGCTGACAAATTGATACCATTCGAGATTGATTAACAACCGAACCTAATACTGGGACAATAGGTCTATCGAGCCCTAAAGAAAGCAATTCTTTTTCAATCGCATACAAACCAAACTCATTTAATTCATACAACACTATCATTGTCGGTTTAAGTTTAAGGATCTGACGACACAACTCACTCCCAATTGAGCCGCCTGCGCCTGTCACTAATACCGCTTTATCAGTGATATTGGCATGTAATAAATCTTGTATAGGCGCTATCGATTCTCGACCTAATAAGTCCGCAATATCGACCTCTTGAATATCAGCAACCGATACTTTACCCTCGGCCAAATCCATCAGACTAGGTAGAGTTCGAACATGGACGGGATAAGGCTCCAACAAACTAATCAATTTATTCCTCTGTCCTCTTGAAACAGAAGGCATGGCTAGAAGCACGTCATTGACATAATATTTCTCTATCACATGTGCAAGTTCAGCAAATGAATAAATAGTCAGCCCATTAATTTGTTGGCGATGCAGGCTAGGATCATCATCAATAAAGGCAACAGGACGTAGCTGGCGTGACATTTTAAGTGCAGCCACTATTTGAATGCCTGACTCACCTGCACCATAAATAATAATAGGAGGAAGTCGTCTTTTTGTTATTTTATTTGAACTACCATTATTATGACTATTGGAAAACCACCATCTAGCAAGCAATCGACTACTGCCCACGAATAAAATTAGAATTAAAGCATTGATGCCATAAACCGTTCTGGGGACGCCCTCCACTTCAGCCAACAAAACAATAACAGCAAAAATAAGGGCATAAAAGAAGGTTGCCTTAACCACAGTCCACAATGCTTGCATGCCTAGGTAACGCACAATGGCCCGATAAAGTCCTGCGCGAATGAATATAGGTATAGCAACGACAGGAGCAAGAAAGAAGATCCATAACTGCTGTTCGGATGGGAAATAAAACTCGCTATATCGCAAGGAAAACGCTAACCATAAAGAAAAGATAATGGCGACAAAATCAACGACCACGGAAATAAGGCGCTTGACACTTCGTGGGCGGGATAAAAACCAATTGGAGAGTATTGTTAATTGTTGATTTAACATTATTCAGATGGCTTCCTTAGCATTATCAAATTCTAGAAGGTTTAATCGGAAGAGTATAGCTGAAATATGAAATACCCGTAATCATCCAAGATGCAGTTTTTTACTTGTCATCCGTGCATGTTTACCCAGTCAAGCTGAGCACAAGCTTAGCTGGGGTCTTCTCAAGATAATAGATTCTCGATAAGAACACACGAGAATGACTGGGATGGTATGAATTAGGAAGGTTTTGAACTACAGAATTATTTTAAATAGAAATGGTGCGCCCGACAGGACTCGAACCTGTTACCCTCGGCTTAGAAGGCCGATGCTCTATCCAGATGAGCTACGGGCGCATTGTGATGCTGTCGAGTGGGGATTGGGTTGGGTATTTGATTTAATTGGTCGGGGTAGAGAGATTCGAACTCCCGACCCTCTGGTCCCAAACCAGATGCGCTACCAGACTGCGCTATACCCCGACATTTTCCAGCAATGTCTTGTAATAGACATCCTTGAGAAAGGCGGAATAATACGCTGATGGATGCCATCAGTCAATCACTGATTTTATATTTTTGCCGTTATTTGCTCAACATGAGAAAATGTTTCTTTTTGTTGTCTGGAATCTCTTTTAATGAGCGCACAAATCATCGATGGTAAAGCTGTTGCAATAAAGCTTAAACAATCCCTTAAAGTCGCTACAGACAAACGTATTGCGGCAGGAAAACGTAAACCAGGTTTAGCGGTTGTTCTTATTGGTAGCAACCCTGCATCACAAGTCTATGTAAGCAGCAAGCGCAGAAGCTGTGAAGAAATTGGCTTTAACTCTGTTTCACATGATTTGCCTGACACAACAACAGAAGAAGAATTGTTAGCACTCATTACCACGTTAAATGATGATAAAAGTATTGATGGAATATTGGTACAGTTACCGTTACCAGAGCATATTAATACCGATGTGGTTATCGAACATATCGCTCCTCATAAAGACGTTGATGGTTTCCACCCTTATAATATAGGTCGCCTCGCGCAACGTAACCCTCAACTTCGTCCTTGTACGCCCAAAGGTGTAATAACATTATTAAAAAGTACGGAAGTAGATTTACATGGTTTAGAAGCCGTTGTTATTGGCGCATCTAATATTGTTGGTCGCCCAATGGCATTAGAGTTGTTGCTTGCAGGTTGTACGACTACCGTATGCCATCGCTGGACAAGAGATCTAGAGTTTCATGTCCGTAGAGCAGACTTACTTGTTGTCGCTGTCGGCAAACCAAACTTTATTCCTGGTGAGTGGATTAAAGAAGGTGCGATTGTTATTGATGTGGGCATTAACCGTCTTGAAGATGGCAGCTTAACAGGTGATGTTGAATTTAATGTTGCCAAAGAAAAAGCGGCATGGATTACACCTGTTCCGGGCGGTGTTGGTCCAATGACCGTAGCAACATTGATGGAAAATACACTTTATGCGGCTGAGAAGTTTCATAGTTAAGCATATCATTAAGGTTGTGGGTTGGACTTTAGTCCAACTTGTCGGGTTAAAACCCAACCTACAGCTCTTCGCTTTGACCGGGGCTAAACGCCAAAATAGACACCTTCAATAATTCAACATAAATGTGGGTTGGACTTCAGTCCAACTTGTCGGGTTGAAACCCGACCCACAGCTCTTCGCTTTGACTGGGGCTAAATACCAAAATAGATACTTTCAACAATTCAACATGAATGTGGGTTGGACTTTAGTCCAACTTGTCGGGTTGAAACCCAACCTACAGCTCTTCGCTTTGACCGGGGCTAAACGCCAAAATAGACACCTTCAATAATTCAACATAAATGTGGGTTGGACTTCAGTCCAACTTGTCGGGTTGAAACCCGACCCACAGCTCTTCGCTTTGGCTGGGGCTAAATACCAAAATAGACACCTTCAATAATTCGATATGAATGTGGGTTGGACTTTAGTCCAACTTGTCGGGTTGAAACCCGACCCACAGCTCTTCGCTTTGGCTGGGGCTAAATACCAAAATAGACACCTTCAATAATTCGATATGAATGTGGGTTGGACTTTAGTCCAACTTGTCGGGTTGAAACCCGACCCACAGCTCTTCGCTTTGGCTGGGGCTAAATACCAAAATAGACACCTTCAATAATTCGATATGAATGTGGGTTGGACTTTAGTCCAACTTGTCGGGTTGAAACCCGACCCACAGTACTGTGCCTTGGCCGGGGTTGAAACCCGATCTACATGGTGTGACTGTTAGGCTTTACGCCATGTAGTTTTTCCTGCGTTATCTTCTAGTACAATTCCCATTGCAGCTAACTCATCACGCACTTGATCAGCTTTCGACCAATCTTTGTCTGCACGGGCTGTATTTCTAGCTTCAATCAACGCTTCAACTTTTGCTGATTCGTCATTATTTTGATCACCCAATAAAAAATCTTCAGCAGCTTGTTGGAACAAACCTAAAACATCACCAAATGAATATAAAAGACCTGCAAGATAGCAAGCTTTCTCATCATTACTCTGCTCGCGAGCCTTATTTAAAGCTTGTCTTACATCGGCCATCACAGATAAGGATAGGGCCGTATTAAAGTCATCATCCATCGCTTCGCTAAACCGTGAGCCAAACTCCGTATCCTCTTGCCAAACAATATCTTTCACCGCTTCAATATCACGTAATGCGGTGTAATAACGTGTTAATGCTGATTTTGCTTGTTCTAATGATTCATCAGAATAATTTAAAGGACTACGGTAGTGGCTAGTCAATATAAAGTAACGAATAACTTCAGCTGAATACTGAACTAATACTTCTCGTACGGTGAAAAAGTTACCTAATGATTTAGACATTTTCTCATCATCAATTCGCACAAAACCATTATGCATCCAGTAGTTCACAGACTGGCAGCCGTGAGCCCCTTCAGATTGAGCAATTTCATTTTCATGATGTGGGAATTGTAAATCTTGCCCACCACCATGAATATCAAAATGTTCACCTAAGCAAGTTGCAGACATTGCTGAACATTCAATATGCCAACCGGGACGCCCATTACCCCATGGTGATTCCCATGATGGTTCTTCAGGTTTCGCCGCTTTCCACAATACAAAATCTAGAGGATCATTCTTGGCTTCATTAATCGCAACACGTTCACCAGAACGTAGTTCTTCAATATTACGTCCAGATAACTTTCCATAACCTTCAAACTCACTAACATCGTAATACACATCACCGTTATCAGCGGCATAAGCCAAACCTTTAGTAATCAATGTTTCAATCATTGCGATAATGTCGGGCATTGATTCTGTTGCTTTGGGCTCTTGATCGGGTCTGATAACGCCCAGTGCATCGGCATCTTGGTGCATCTCGTTAATAAATCGTTCTGTCAAAGACTGAATACTTTCGCCATTTTCATTGGCACGGGCGATGATTTTGTCATCAATATCGGTGATATTTCGAATATACGTCACCTCATAACCACTTGCACGTAAATAACGTGTCACCACATCAAAGACAACCATCACACGTGCATGACCGACATGACATAAGTCATAAACCGTCATTCCACACACATAAAGCTTTACTTTTCCAGGCTCAATCGGTGTGAAAATTTCTTTTTTCTTGGTCAAGCTATTGTGAATTTGTAACATAATATTCTCTATCTAATGTTTCGCTGATCGAAGTCTTCAACTTATATACCCGTTATCATTCAAGATGCAGTTTTTGTACCCCGTCATTCCAGCATGCTTTTAGCTGGAATCTACTTAATGCAATAGATCCCCGATAAAAGATCTCGAGGATGACGGGCTTCAAAACCGGAATCTTCAAGCAGTTTGGGTATATAGCGCACATTTTACGGCAAATTACCCCACTTAGTCTGTTATTTGCTCTATCATGTGCGTTTTATTGTTAATTGTTGGAATTCTTTTGTTATGAAAACCCTTTTTCGCACCGTAATCCCTTTTTTATTAGCAATCATCTCATTCTCATCTTATGCCGAAGGAGGCAATACTTTGCCACAAGTAAAACTAGAAACATCTCTAGGTGACATCGTCATCGAATTAAACTCAGAAAAAGCACCAAATACCGTTGCTAACTTTTTATCTTATGTTGAAGATGGCTCTTATAATGGCACTGTGTTTCACCGCGTTATTGAAAATTTCATGATTCAAGGTGGTGGTTTTGATGAAAGTTTTTCTCAACGACCAACTAAAGATTCAATTGAAAATGAAGCCAACAATGGCCTAAGTAATGTGCCCGGTTCAATTGCTATGGCTCGTACAGGTGACCCTCATTCAGCTACCGCACAGTTCTTTATTAATACGGTTAATAATGACTTCCTTGATTTTAGTGAAGAGAGCCAACAAGGTTGGGGATATGCAGTATTTGGTAAGGTCGTTGAAGGAATGGATGTCGTTAATAAAATCCGTACCGTAGAAACAGGCAGCAAAGGTCCCTTCCCAACAGATGCTCCTGTTGAAAACATTGTTATTATCACAGCAACTGTTGTTGAATAAATTAAAGAATAACTTCATGCCCTGAACGGCATGAAGACCTTTTTATGACAACACTCTTTATTTCAGATCTACACCTGAGTCCTAGTGATACAGTACGTATTCAACTTACTGTTGACTTCCTAAAGACTCACACTTCAAACATAAAAGAACTCTATATTCTTGGCGACCTGTTTAATACATGGTTAGGGGATGATATTGTTCCGAGAGAATTTGAACCGCTTATTGAACAGCTACAACAGCTACATCACTCTGGCATAAAAACCTATTTAATGGTGGGCAACCGTGACTTTATGTTGGGAAAGCAGTTTGCCAAACACGTGGGCTGTGAACTACTCAATGATAGCTGTCTGATTGACCTCTACGGCACAAAGACGCTACTACTTCATGGCGATACACTCTGTATTGATGACACCGCTTATCAACGTTATCGTCGTTGGAGTCGTAATAAAGTTATTCAGTGGTGTTTTTTACATTTATCAGCAAAGTATCGTCAAGGCATCTCTGACAAAATCAAACAGAAAAGTCGTGAACAAAAACAAACTAAATCAGCAATGATTATGGATGTTAATCAAAAAGAAGTACTTCGAGTGATGAATGAATTTGATGTCACTCAACTCATTCATGGCCACACCCACCGACCGGCTATTCACTCGCTTATAGTTAATGATAAACCAGCGAAGCGTATTGTTCTGGGTGATTGGGATAATGAAGTGAGTTATTTGTTATGCGGTGACCAACAATTAGAGCTTGTTGATCAGCGAGTTATTAGCAATTAAGATTGTAGGTTGTAGGTTGGACTTTAGTCCAACATGTCGGGTTGAAACCCGACCTACAGCGGTTGAAATGTCGGAGAAAAAAGTGGTGAACAAAAACAAACTAAATCAGCAATGATTATGGATGTTAATCAACAAGAAGTACTTCGAGTGATGAATGAGTTTGGTGTCACTCAGCTCATTCATGGCCACACCCACCGACCGGCTATTCACTCGCTTATAGTTAATGATAAACCAGCGAAGCGAATTGTTCTGGGTGACTGGGAAGATGAAGTGAGTTATTTACTTTGCGGTGACCAACAATTGGAACTGGTTGATCACAGAGTGCTTCGCGGCTAAAACTACCCTCACAATTTTCCTGATGTTGTAGGTTGGAATTTATTCCAACATCCACCCTTTGTTATAGTCTCATTGTCGGGTTGAAACCCGACCTTGTATATTAAACATGTCTCTAAAAACACAGGACCATTTAACCCAAAACTATTATAGTAAGAACTGATTTTCTGGGGAAGCCGGCTCGACCTTAAGCTTTGAGCTTGTATGTAGATTGGCTCCCCACCCTCGTCATCCATGCCGCGGAGTATCTTAGACCTGTAAGCTCGCGCTTCTGAGTCTGTATTCACAAGGACGGTAGATGAAGTGTCAGGGTTGGGAAACCAGTGATCATTATAATACTTAATGTGAGATAAAAAATGAATACTATTGGAATTGATGTCGGTTGCAAGGAATTAGTGCTGGTCGTCATGGTTAATGGCAAAGCGCGTAACGCTAACGCTTTTGATAATACCCCCTCGGGTCATCAAGAAATCATCCGCTCTTTAACAAAACTTAAAGGAGAAACAAAGGTTTGCATCGAGGCAACAGGTGTCTATCACTTTGATTTAGCCGTTGCTCTTAGTCGAGCTAATGATATTGAGGTGATGGTTATTAATCCTAAAGCGGCACACAACTTTTTCAAAGTATTAATGACACGCAGCAAAACCGATGCGATTGATGCTGAGAATTTAGCGATTTATGCCCAAAGAATGCCATTTGTAGCCTGGGAACGCCCCGCTGATGAATATATCTGTTTACGGGTTATGTCACGCCGTATCGCGGCTCTAAGTAAGCAAAAAACACAAGCTAAAAATCAGCGTCATGCCTTAGAGGCAACGATAGAAACACCAATACTAGTCATTGAGCAAGCGGAAGAACTCATTCGTTTCTTAGACGGGCAAATTGACACTTTGCGAGACAGTGCGCTTACACTCATTCAGCAGCAGGATGAGTTGAAGACAGCATATATTCTCATCACCGGAATCAAGGGCATTGCACATGCATCGGCCATACAAATACTGAGTGAACTGATGATATTGCCTAAGGATATGACGGCACGACAGTGGGTTGCCCACGCGGGGCTAGATCCAAGAATATTTGATTCAGGCAGTAGCGTGTCTAAAAAGCCACGGATCAGTAAGGTAGGGAATAAATATATTCGCCAAGCCTTGTATATGCCCGCCTTGGTGGCAAGTCGCTTCGAACCCAATATTAAAGGGTATTATCATCACTTGATTGATGATAACGGCTTAAAAAAAGTACAAGCAGTCTGTGCTGTGATGCGTAAATTATTACACGCCATCCATGGCATGTTACGGACTAATAAAGAATTTGATGGGGCTCGTTTTTATACGTTACCTATCGTTACAGATTCATAAAAAATAGGAATATTTGTAAATTAGCACTTGTGTTTTAATAGAGTATCTACGGTGCCAGCTTTATGTTTGCTCGTCTAATATTTTAATTAAACGACTAGGCGGCACATAGCCTGGTAACATATCACCACTTTCTAAGAATAGCGCTGGTGTACCACTCACCCCTAAACGATGACCTATTTCATATTGTGCTTGTATAGGTGCATCACAGACTTTAGAGTCTACAGGCAATCCATTTTTAGCATCGGTCATGGCCTGTTTACGATCGGATGCACACCACACTTCTTCAGCTTTCACAAAGGATTCAGAATCAATACCTGCCCGAGGATATGCCATATAACGAATACGAATTCCTAAAGCATTATAATCCGCCATTTGCATATGTAACTTTCGGCAATAACCACAATCAATATCAGTAAAAATAGTTAAAGTATGTTTTGTTTCTTTAGGCTCATAAATGATCATATCTGCTTCATCCAATGAAGCTAATGTCTCTTTTCTTAAATTCACTCGTTTATTTTCAGTAATATTTTCACGTGTTTCAAGTGCAATCACATCACCTTGAAAAACATAACGAGCATCTTTCGAAAAATAAATAATCTCACCCTTAATAACGGCTTCATATAAGCCTGTATTATCCAAGGGTTGAAGACTATCAATCGACACACCCGGCATCATTGCTTCAAGTTTACTTTTCATTTCAGCATTATCAGCTTGAGCCATTCCCATCCATACCAGTAATGGTAACCATAAATAAACTCGTTTCAACATAATCTGTCCCTAATCTCTAAAGTTATTGAACTGCAAAGGCATTTCAATTTTTTCATTGTCTCGTAATAATGCCATCACACCCTGCAAGTCATCACGTTTTTTACCTGTCACACGCACACTCTCACCTTGAACTGCAGCTTGCACTTTTGATTTACTATTCTTAATTTCTTTAACGATAATGCGTGATGCATCTTTATCCAAACCTTCTCGAACAATAATATCCTGCTTACGCATTTTACCGTTACCAACCGAGTCTTTCACCTCAAGGCAACTGATTTCGATACCACGTTTTACTAGTCTCATTCGTAAGATATCTTGTAACTGGTCAAGTTGAAAATCACTATCAGCATGCATTGTTAGTATTTTATCTGACTGCTCGACACGTGCATCAGTTCCACGAAAATCAAAACGATTATTTACTTCACGGTTGGCCTGATCGACCGCATTGGTTAATTCATGTTTATCGACTTCTGAAACAATATCAAATGAAGGCATTTCTCTCTCCTGTAGATCTCAAATTTATAACCGTCATCACTGAAGATGCAGGTTTCTATTTTTCATCCTCGCATACGCGAGAATGACGGGCTTTGTTAAAATATCTGCCTATTCATATATCATGGGTATATAACCGCTAGTTTATCACTATAATGTTGTTAACCACGAGGGTGATGTTGTGCATGGATATTCTTTAAACGCTCTTTAGCGACATGAGTATAGATTTGTGTCGTTGATAGGTCTGAATGACCTAGCAATAGCTGCACAACACGTAAATCAGCACCATGATTTAATAAGTGCGTTGCAAAAGCATGACGCAATGTATGTGGTGATAAAGGTTTCTCAATCGTTGCCTGCTTGGCATAACGTTTGATTAAATACCAAAAAGCTTGTCTCGTCATCGCTTTGCCACGCTTAGTTGGAAATAAGTCATCACTCAGTCTGCCGTTTAATAAAACAGGTCTACTTTCTAGTAAATATTGTTGTAAGCAGTCTAAAGCAAGCTCGCCAAGAGGAACTAAGCGCTCTTTATTACCTTTGCCAATACAACGAACTAGCCCCTGCCTCATATTAAGCTGTTCAAAGGTTAAACCGACAAGTTCAGAAACTCGCAATCCTGTGGCATATAAGACTTCTAACATGGCTCGATCACGCAAACCTAATGCAACATTAGTATCCGGTTGAAGCAGTAATGATTCCACTTCCTCTTCTGTCAAACTACTAGGTAATGTTTTGCCAAGGCGTGGAGATTCAATCAATGCAGTGGGATCAGATTCACGAATATCTTCACGACATAAATAACGATAGAAACGACGTAAACTTGAAAGTAATCGAGCTTCACTTCTAGCTTTTCGCCCTTCACGCATTCGTTCACTTTGATAACGTGAAATATCCTCTCGTGTTGCAGCCACTAAATCTATATCAAATTGCACCAGCCAACTAGAAAACCCCAATAAGTCTCGTCGATAAGCTTCAACTGTATTTTGACTTAAGCCTGATTCTAGCCAGAGAGAATCAAGAAAGGGCTCTAAATAATGCGAGCCTACATCCTGTTTTTTATTCTCGTTCATGCTCTAATAACCATTGTTTTATTGCTAAGTTATGTCCGCTAGTTTGTCCATTATAACCACCCAAGCCTGATTTTGATATTACTCGATGACAAGGCACAATGATCACCAAAGGATTCGCTCGGCAGGCATTGCCAACGGCTTGTGCTGATGAGTTAAGCGCTTTAGCTACATCAGAATAATAACGTGTTTCACCTAAGGGAATTGTCTGCAAATATTGCCATACTTTTTGCTGAAATGCCGTGCCAGATTTAACTAAAGGTAAGTCCCAGTCATTATGGGCATGATGCATATAATTCTCAAGCTGTATTCGGGTTTGTTTGGCTAAGTCTGATGAAGTTTGATTAGCACTCACTATTTCTGAATTGGACCATGCAATCTTTATCACATGAAACTCGTCAGTAGATATATCTAAGCTATCAATTAAAGATTTCATCATTAATCTAATATGTGAAAAAAGAACATTATGGAACATATTTCACACTCGTGTAGGTCGCGTTTTAACTCGACATGTTGGACTGAAGTCCAACCTACTGATCCAGTGTAATTTAAAATAAGATCCATAACGCAAAAAAGGGCACGACTGAAACAGCCGCACCCTTCTTTTTAGCTAGTCAGAACCGTCATTCGATTCTGCCCAAGCAGGTATTAACCTAATTTTTCTTTAATACGTGCAGCTTTACCAGTCAAGTCACGTAAGTAGTATAGTTTTGCACGACGAACATCACCACGACGTTTAACTTCAATACTACCGATTGCAAGGCTATGTGTTTGGAAAACACGTTCAACACCTACACCGTTAGAAATCTTGCGTACTGTAAATGCAGAATGTAAGCCACGATTACGAATGGCAATAACAACACCTTCAAACGCTTGTTCACGTTCACGGTCGCCTTCTTTAATTTTTACTTTTACAATAACCGTATCACCTGGAGCAAATGTAGGAAGATCCTGTTTCATTTGTTCAGCATTGATTTGATCAATAATATTGCTCATTGTTCTTCTCCAACCTTATCCTGCCTATACTCGGCAATAAATTGTTCTAATAATACGCTCTGCTCATCAGTTAATGTTTCCATTACTAACATCTCAGGTCGTCTTAACCATGTTCGTCCTAAGGACTGTTTAAGACGCCACTTTCGTATCGCCTCATGATCTCCACCCAGAAGTACCTTCGGTACCACTTGGCTAGATAACCGTTCCGGCCTTGTGTAATGTGGATGGTCTAAAAGACCCGCCATAAAAGAATCCTGTTGTGCGGACTCTTCATCACCCAAAACACCCGGTAACAATCTTGCAACGCCATCAATCATGACCATCGCAGCAAGTTCGCCACCACTGAGAACATAGTCACCTATCGACCACTCCTCATCAATCTCTTGCTCAATGAGGCGTTCATCAACACCTTCATATCGCCCAGCAACAAAGATCATTGCTTCTCTTGTTGCCAATTCTTGCAAACCTTGCTGGTCTAATTTCCGACCTTGCGGTGACAAATATGCCACTTTTGTTTGCTGACCTAAAGCTTGTTTTGCAGCTTGAATAGCTTGCTGTAATGGTTCAACTTTCATTACCATTCCAGGTCCGCCACCATATGGCCTATCATCTACTGTTTTATGTTTGTCCTGCGTAAAATCACGAGGGTTCCAATAATCTATCGCTAATATTCCTCGCGATACAGCACGGCCAGTTACGCCATACTCTGTTATTGCTTCAAACATTTGAGGAAAGAGAGACACTACACCTAGTCGCATTTTAAAAACCACCCAGCGTATTCATCTTTTACCTCAATAATCTAGTTCCCAATCGACTTGAATAAGACCTTTATCCAAATCAATTAGCTGAATAATCTCTTCCATTACAAATGGAATTAACTGTTCAGTTTTACGTTCTTTATCTTTAACAAGCAACACATCATGTGCACCTGTTTCAAGCAAGCTATCAACTTGTCCGAGTATTTCATCATTCAAGTTAATGACCGTTAAACCAATTAATTGAGACCAATAAAATTCGTCTTTTGCAGTTGGTTTAAACTGACTTCTTTTAATAGCTAACTCTGAGCCAATTAAGGGTAAAACTTGATCTGGGTCGGTTACATTAGCCAAGCCCATCACAACACCTTTACCTTGAACGCGTCCACCGGACACTTCCATCTCCACCCACTCGCCCTTTCGAGACATGTAAATAGGAGAGTAACTCAATATATTTTTTCGAGGCTCTGTGAATGAAAATATCTTCATCCATCCTTTCACCCCAAAAATACCAGATATTTTCCCTACCGGAACAAATTCCTCGGGAGTATTTATTTCTGCCATTTTTTAAACTAAAGAAGCAATTAAGCTGCTTTAACTTGACTGACTAATTTAGCTACACGTTCTGATGGTTGTGCACCTTCACCAACCCAATATGCAATACGATCAAGATCTAAACGTAATGTTTCTTCTTGCCCTTGCGCTAAAGGATTAAAAAAGCCTACACGTTCAATGCAACGTCCATCACGTTTGTTACGTGAATCTGCTACTACAACAGTGTAATAAGGACGCTTTTTAGCGCCACCGCGAGATAATCTAATTGTTACCATATTCCTGCCTGTACAAAACTGGATCGAAAAACAGACGTATTTTACGCACATATCCACAATTTGGGAAGCCTAACTTACATTACTAACACTAACACAAGGCAGAAGGGCATTTAGAGCGGCTTACTTTCACGTCATTACATATTTAAAGCGCAAAATTCCGCTTTAAACCTCGATTTTTAAACTAAAATTTAGAACTGTAAAAATCTAGACGAGATCATACACAATTTATCACTTCACTACACTTTAATTTTTATAATTATCTTGGATCAAAAATTGAAATATCCTGCTGGAAAATATTTTCAAATAATTGTTCATTTGATAGGAACAAGCGGAGCAACTCTGGATCAAAATGTTCTGGCTTTGTTCGGCCATCACCATGCCGCAGAATAGCTATTGTTTTTTCATGATCAAATGACGGTTTGTACGGCCTTGGTGAGCGTAATGCATCATATACATCACAAATAGCGACAATTCGCCCACCAAGCGGGATATCCATTCCACTAAGCCCATTAGGATAACCTGTTCCGTCCCAGCGCTCATGATGAGTCAGCGCAACTTCAGCGCCTAGCTTCAAGTAGGGTGAAATACTCGCATTAGATAAAATACTCTTACCGATAATCGTATGCTGTTTCATCTTCTCGAACTCTTCATCCGTCAATCCCCCCTGCTTTTGCAGAATAGTATCTGATATGGCTAATTTACCAATATCATGCAAAGCACTGGCATAGAATAAGACATCAATATACTCTTGTTTGGCTCCTGCTAACTTGGCTAGGGTTTTGGCATAATGTCCAATTCGACCAACATGTTGACCCGTTTCATCATCACGAAACTCAGAGGCAATGATTAAAGTCCTAATGGTTTCAATATGACTTAGCTCAATATCCTGTTCATCTTGTTCAACTGTACATTCAAGCGACACTTTTTCTTGAATCAGTTGATCTTGGTAGGCCTTCACCTTTAATGTGTTTTTAACTCGTAACCATAGCTCTTCACGGTCAATAGGCTTGCTTAAAAAGTCATCAATCCCTAAAGATAAGGCTTTTAATCGAGACTCTCGATCTGTCAACGCACTGATAATAAGTATCGGGATATATTCCGTCGTGATCAGTGTTCGAACTTGAGTAATGACATCATAGCCTGTTATTCCTGGCATCATCAAATCTAACAACACCATATCGACACGAGAAGACTTTAAATAATCTAAAAAAGAAGTGCCGCTATTGAACGTGACGACATCATATCCTTCATGCTCTAATAAAGTACTCAGCAAGCTAGTAACACTATGTTGATCATCAACAATAGCAATACGTGATAATTGAGTGTCACTAATCATTATTTAATAACCGCTCAACTAATTTTAAGAATTCTCGATAATTAAATGGTTTAGCCATATATTCATCAAAACCATTCGCTAAAATCCGTTCTTTATCACCCTGCATAGCAAAAGCAGTTAAAGCAATGATGGGGGTATAAGTTAATTTAGGATCTTCTCGTAGAATGCGACATGCCTCCATCCCATCCATTTCAGGCAATTGAATATCAAGAAGAATTATATCAGGGGAGCCTGACTTAGCTTGCTCAATACCCGTTTCAGCATCTATCGCAACAGTTACCTGATAACCTTGTTGCTCAAGTAGCATGACCATTAATTTAATATTATTGGGGTTGTCTTCAATTAATAAGATATGAGCTTCTTTATCCATCATCGGAAGTCCTCAAAAGTTTTTCGATGTAGCTCACAAAGCCCTGTTGATCGATATTGAATTTCTCAATAATGTCTCGTACTTTTCCTGATAATTGGCTGATATCACTTTCAGTAATAATTTTAGCTGTCACAATAACCACAGGTATATTATGCAAGTGTTCTGTCTGCATATAAGCCACCACATCAAAGCCGGTGATACCTGGCATCATTAAATCAAGAATAATAAGATCAGGTGTAGCATGTTTCAATTGTGTTATTGCCTGCTCTCCAGAATAGGCCTTTTTAATATCAATATTTTCATGTTCCAAATAAGTACTCATGAGTTCAACCGAGTTAGGGTCATCATCAACAATAAGTACTGAATAATCTTTCATTAAAGGTTTATCAATAGGAATTCCTGATGAAATAACAGCCCTTAGCAACCTATTTTTATTAATAGGTTTATTCACTATTGCACGGGGCTTGATTGCAATGCCCGCTAAGTCTAAATTCCCCATATGTACTAAAATTAAAGGCAGTGACTTACCCTCATCACTAAAACTTTGACACTGCTGTATCTGATCGAGTTCTCGGTCGCCCACTTCGACTAGCACTGCATCAATGCCATACTGAGTCACTTTAGCATCTATTTCAGATATCTGAGTAGTGCGATAAACATCAATATTGGACTCTTCTAAAATAGTTCTAATAATAGCGGCATCTCTATCATCATGATTCATAATCAACACTTTTTTCTTGTGTTGTAGGTAACTAGCTAAACCATCCTCTTGTTCTGCACTAAATGAATCGTTTTCCACTGGCAACCAAATTGTAAAACAACTGCCTTTACTTAGTTCAGACTTAACATCCACACAACCATGATGCAATTCAGTTAGACGCTTCACCATTGCCAAGCCTAAACCGGTGCCCTGATATTTTTTCGAAAGAGATCCATCTAATTGCTCAAAGGGTGTAAATAACCTCGCAATATCTTTCTCTGCAATCCCTATCCCAGTATCTGCAATAGAAATAGTCACATAATCCATGCGGCGGTTATCTACCACATTACATTTTGGTGTTATGTTGGCATGCAATTGGGTCTTAATAGAAATGGTGCCGTTCTCAGGTGTGAACTTGGTTGCATTAGATAAGACATTAAACAATATTTGTTTTATTTTCCGTTCATCTGCCGACATTTCACCAATTTGATGATCTAAATCTAATTCCAGATGAATATTATGTTTACTGGCTTTTTCTTTAATAATAGAAATTGATCTATCAACCAGATCATTCAAATTGAAGTTGGTACAATCCAATTCCATTTTACCGGCTTCAATTTTAGACAAGTCTAAAATATCATTAATTAAACTTAATAAATGCTGACCACTTTCATAGATAACACTTAGTCCATCTTCTTGCTTATCATTGACGTCCCCAAACATGCTATCTCGCATTGCTTCTGAAAAACCAAGAATCGCATTAAGTGGTGTCCGCAATTCATGGGACATATTGGCAAGAAACTCTGATTTCATCCTACTTGCTTCATCTAACTGTTTATTTTTTAGTTCAATTTCTTCATTTCGATCACGTAATTTTCCAGTCATGATCGTCATATCTTCATATTGCTTGAGATTGTGTAATGCCACCCCAGTTTGCACACATAAACGTTCTATGAACATTAATTCATCTGCTGAAGCCGTTTCACGCGATACCATCAAAAATACACCTAAGCGCTTTTCTTGATAACTCACGGGAGTGATAATGACGGTTCTAGGTTTTATTTTGGAAAAGCCAACATCAATAACAAAGTCATCATTATCAACATCGTGAAGTATTATTTTCTTATTCGTTTTTGCACATTCTCCAATGAGGCCTTCCCCAAGTTGATACTGCTTTTTAAGGCTGTCATTAAGGCCATGAGTTGCCTCACAGCTCAATATTCCTGCCCATTCATCAAAGCCATAAAAGGCACTCATTAAATAATTATTATTGTCCGCCAAAATATTGAGTAGATGCGTGAGTACAACAACACGATCTTGTGATGAATTAAACTCTGTCAGAATTTGGCTATGTGCTGAATCATAGCGTGCTATTTTCTTTATTCGGTCTTCTGCTTCTTTTTGTGCCGTAATGTCTCGTGCAGCGGCAAATACACCTTGAACCACACCCATAGCATCTCGGTAGACCGAGGCGTTATATAAAACATGGGTTATTTGGCCATCTTTACCGCGAATTGATAAGGGATAATCAGTTACAAGACCTTCAGTGAATACTTTTAGATATCCTGCTCGGGCATACTCTGGATCAGTAAAATAGTTCGAGAAATCACTTCCTACTAAATCATTTCGGCCCACACCGGTTACTTTTTCAGTCGCATTATTAACATCCATAATTTTACCATCAGCACTAATGGTAACGAGAGGATCAACACTAGATTCAATCAAGCTTCGAGTATATTGAGCACTTTGCTTTAATTGTTGTTCTGCTGATTTCTGTTGGCTAATATCACGCGCAGCAGCAAAAACACCTTCAACCTCGCCTCGTTCATTTTTATACACAGAAGCATTATATAAAACAGGGGTCACATGACCATCAACATGACGTAAATCAAGGGGATAATCTCGAACAGAACCTTGTTCATACACCTGCAAATAACCTGCACGTGCATATTCCGGATCGGTAAAATAACTGGAGAAATCAGTGCCAACCAACTGTTCACGTGTACGTCCCGTCACCAGCTCGGTTGCTTTATTCACATCTGTAATCGCACCATCTGGAGCGATAGTGACTAAGGGATCTAAACTTGATTCAATCAAGCTACGGGTGTATTCACCCACTTGCTTTAACTGTTGCTCAGCAGACTTTTGTTGGCTAATATCACGTGCAGCGGCAAATACACCAACGACTTCATCCTGTTCATTTTTATATACTGAGGCATTGTATAAAACAGGGGTCGTATTGCCATTAACATGTCGTAATTCTAAAGGGTAATCGCGGACAGAACCTTGTTCATACACTTGCAAATAACCTGCACGGGCATATTCTGGATCAGTAAAATAACTGGAAAAGTCAGTGCCCACGAGTTGTTCGCGCTTAAGTCCTGTCACAAGCTCGGTGGCTTTATTCACATCAGTAATCGCACCATCTGGGGCGATAGTGACTAATGGATCAAGACTTGATTCAATTAGACTCCGAACATAATCGGCAGTATTCATTGATGTTGTTGGCATACCTTACTCTCGATTAGATTATCCCTACAAAACTCATGTCCTTTAATTCAGGTTATACCTGCTAAGTAATAAATTCAAGTCATTTAGTCTACCGCATGGATATTTCTAGTTGCGTCCCACAACACTAATATGCAATAGTATTGTTGCCTATTAAGGCATAACGAGGGGAAACTCTCTACATCATTAGCAGGTAATAATGGTGAATACATATGAAGATTTGGGCAAGGTAAATCCAGCCCAAATGGCGCTAGCGAGCACTGCTGTCATAGCATGTGCAGAGTCAGCACTAGAAGAAGAGGCTGGAGCATCTGTAGATGCATCAGTAGAAGCATCATTATCGATAAAAGAACCACTGTCATTCAAAGAGCGTCTCGCTCTTGAAGATGCTAAAAATTCTGGCTGGTTAGCTAGCTAGTCTCTTAAAAACTTCTAAATCAAACCCGCTTATTTCTAATAAAAATAAGCGGGTTCTTTTTATGCTTGACTGTTTTGAAGTATTTAAGGTTCAAATATAGATAAATTTATTGATTATGGCATGAAACAGGCCCTAACTTGACTTATCCCTAGTTCACAAAGATAATAGCTCTGTGCTTTATGCACATTCATCGCTCCATTCAGGGGCATATCTTAAATTCATTATTCGTAGGTTTTTTAATGAATACCCAAGAAATAATAAATGATCTCATTTCAAAAAAGGCTAATCATGCCCACTTTGATGACTCATTGTACGAATACTATAGTATTCGTACAGATAACCCCATTGACCTCAAGCTCAATGAGCTTGAATATACTACCCCAGCAACGGATGCTGGCCCGCTCTCAAATGAGGGTGAAAATGTACAGTTCAGATTAGGTCTGACTTCAACATTTAAAATAGGCAATATTCTGGTGAATATTGCTAAATTACTGAATGGTACAATTCAGTATACATTCATAATTTTAAAAAACGCTTCCCAGTTCAACTGGCTGGAAGTTTTGAGGCTATGGCAACTTGAACCGCTTTTTAGCAGTTCATAGCCCTAAAAACGAAGAGCTTTTGCTCTTCGTTTTTTTTTGCTTTTTTTCAGTGTGGCAAAAGTATTTGTTTAGCTGGAATTCGCTACATTGTTAATATAAAGTAGTTACGGAGACTCACAAGCTTAGCGTAGCAAAAAATAGATTTAAGCAGAATAAAACACTCGTTTAAAAAGGCATCCCACCACCGCCCATTGGCATTTTCCCACCTAAACCACGCATCATCTTCGCTAAGCCGCCTTTCTGACTCATTTTTTTCATCATTTTCTGCATTTGTGCAAACTGCTTAAGTAGACGGTTTACATCTTGAATTTGTGTGCCCGAACCTGCAGCAATGCGTTTTTTACGTGAGCCTTTAATAATCTCTGGCTTCTTGCGTTCTTTCTTAGTCATAGAATTAATAATAGCTTCAAGTTTGCCTAGCTCTTTATCATTCACTTGGTTTTTTGCTGCTGCTGGGATATTCGCCATACCAGGCATTTTATCTAACATAGACCCTATGCCGCCCATATTACCCATTTGACGAAGTTGATCTCTGAAATCTTCTAAATCAAAGCCTTTACCTTTTTTCAGTTTAGTCGCTAATTTATCGGCAGCACCTTTATCCATCTTCCGTTGCGCTTCTTCAACTAAAGATAGAACATCGCCCATCCCTAAGATTCGAGAAACAACACGATCAGGATGGAAAGGTTCTAGGGCATCAGTCTTCTCACCAACCCCCATAAACTTAATCGGTTTACCCGTAATCTGACGAATTGATAATGCCGCACCACCTCGTGCATCACCATCAGTTTTTGTTAGAATTATTCCGGTTAATGGCAAGGCATCATTAAATGCTTTGGCAGTATTCGCCGCATCTTGCCCAGTCATACTATCAACTGTAAATAAGGTTTCTATTGGGTTAATAGCCTCATGAATCTGTTTAATTTCGCTCATCATCTCATCGTCGATATGCAAGCGACCTGCAGTATCAATAATGACAACATCGACAAACTGTAATTTTGCCTGAGCAACCGCCTGTTTCGCAATTTCAACAGGATCTTGATCTGAACTGCTTGGGAAAAAGTGTGCATCAACTTCTTTAGCTAATGTTTTTAACTGCTCAATAGCCGCTGGGCGATAAACATCGGCACTGGCAACCATCACTGATTTCTTTTCACGCTCCTTCAGCCAACGTGCAAGTTTTGCAACACTGGTCGTTTTACCCGCTCCTTGTAGACCTGCCATCAGAATTACTGCTGGAGGTTGGGCATTTAAGTTAAGAGACTCATTGGCCTCTCCCATGATTGACGTTAGTTCATCATTAACAACTTTAACAAGTGCTTGGCCTGGCGTTAGACTTGTTAGAACGTCTTGCCCCAGTGCTCGCTCTTTTACTCTATCAACGAACTCTCGCACAACAGGCAATGCAACATCGGCTTCAAGCAATGCCATACGTACTTCACGCAAGGTCTCTTTTACATTATCTTCCGTAATCCGGCCTTGGCCACGAAGTTTCTGTATCGTACTACTTAGTCTTTCACTCAAACTATCAAACATGATTCACCTTAAACTTAAGGAACCGAACATTGCCGGTAATAATTATTTATGTCCGTAATTATAGCTGATACCCATGATAAATGAAGATGCATGTTTCAGAGCCTTTGCAGATAAAAACTAGTCTGATGATGATTACATCGTTTATCATTCAGGTATATTTCATCTCAACATCATCCATATACTCAAGATACTTGAAGATACAGATTTCAGCATGAGAAGAAGCCACACTATTCTAGGCATAAATTCGTAGAATTAGTCATTCTAGTTTAAGGATTTATAACGACGAAGAGTGTGGCTTATCCTCGTGCCCAGCGGGAGATTAGCACGAACGCCAGCGCGTCGTTGCACTGTTTGGCAAGGACTCGTCATTGCCTTCACATTGCGCCTTGCTCTGACCTTCGTGCTAAACTCTGAAACCTGCATCTTCAAGTATCTTGGGTATATATTAAGGAATGAACACTTATGGCTCTAGCTAATTCACTAGCGTTCCTACTCTACCTTTGCTGTAGTGCTATTTTAATTCGTAATTTTGTTCAACGCGCTCAACAAGGTTCCGTGTTGTTTCCCGTTAGTATCTTAACGATAATAGCGTTAATAGCACATGCCGCAGATATTGCCTTTACGATGAAAAATGCGGAAGGCTGGGATTTAAGTTTATTTACCACATTAGAAGTCGCAACATGGTTAATGGCATTTATTGCTTTTAGCCTAGGAACTAGAGTACCCAAAGCACATCCCGGGATGATTATTTATCCTGTTGTGGCTCTGAGCCTTATCCTTAAAACCTCACTACCAAGTGAACAAGGAACAATATTAGCGGACCCCGCTCTCGAATGGCATATCCTCCTCTCTCTTGCCGCCTATAGTTTGTTTACCCTAGCCGCCTTGCAAGCAATTGTTTTGGCCATTCAAGAGCAACAATTACGCCAACGTCATTTGGCAGGAATTATCCGTAAACTTCCCCCATTACAATCAATGGAATCAGTCCTGTTTCAGCTAATCTCTGTCGGCTTTATCCTATTAACGATCGGTTTGTTTACAGGATTTTTATTTATTGAAGACTTTTTTGCTCAGCAGATCTTACATAAGACTGTATTATCAATTATCGCTTGGTGTGTGTTTGCCACGTTATTATGGGGTCGTAAACAGTATGGTTGGCGAGGGAAAACAGCCATCAAATGGACTTTAATTGGATTTTCATTCTTAGTGCTTGCCTTCTTTGGCAGTAAATTTGTACTCGAATTTTTCATCGCAAATGCGTAAGGAAATCTCTACCCCGTCATGCTAGAAACAACGTCTCTTTCTCTATTATTTCTAATTTTATTTATATTACTGTTACTTTCTGCTTTTTTCTCTAGCTCAGAAACTGCATTAATGTCACTCAACCGCTATCGCCTTCGACATCTAGCAAATGAAGGTCATGCAGGTGCAGCTCGTGCAAGCCAATTATTAGAACGTCCCGATCGCTTGATTGGTTTAATCTTGCTCGGTAATAATTTTGTGAATATTTTCGCATCAGCTCTGGCAACAATTATTGGCATGAAACTGTACGGTGAAAATGGTGTTCTCATTGCGGGCTCAGTGCTTACTTTAATTGTGCTCCTTTTTGCGGAGGTCACGCCAAAGACGTTAGCTGCACTTCACCCAGAACGTGTTGCATTCCCTGCTAGCTTTATACTAAAGCCACTTCTTTTTATTCTTTATCCCTTAGTGTGGTTTATTAATATCATTACTAATCAATTATTGAGATTATTAGGTGTTTCTCCTGAAGAATCCTCTAATGCTGCCATTAATACAGAAGAGCTCCGTATTGCCTTAATGGAGGCTGGAAGTTTAATTCCCAAACGTCACAAAAAAATGTTGGTCAGTATCCTCGACTTAGAGAAAATGACTGTAAATGATGTCATGGTGCCAAGAAATGAAATAGAAGGCCTAGATATTAATGCCAATATAACGGACATTATCAAACAATTGTCCTACTGTAGTAATACTCGCTTACCCGTTTATTCCGATAATATGGATAATAGTATTGGTATTTTACATGTTCGAAAAGCTTTGCATTTACTTGCAGAAAACAACCTGACGAAAGACACATTAAATAGTATTGTGAAACAAGGGTATTTTGTTCCTGAAAACACAGCTCTTAATACACAACTTATTCAGTTCCAACGCCATCGTCGACGAACAGGGCTTGTTGTTGATGAGTACGGTGATATTCTTGGTTTGATTACCTTAGAAGATATATTCCGTGAAATTGTTGGTGAGTTTACCGCTGATTTAATTGATGAGGACAAAGATATCCATCCTCAAGAAGATGGTAGCTATCTTATCAATGGGTCTGCTAATATTAGGGAGATAAACCGTAATAATAATTGGAACCTTCCTATTAATGGCCCTAAAACCATTAATGGCTTAATCTTAGAATTCTTAGAAAGCATTCCCGATCCTGGAGTGAGTTTGCGAATTGAAGATTATGTTATAGAAGTTGTGCAAACAGCTAACAATATGATTCGAACGGTCCGAATTAGACAGGTAACACCACTGATGGAGAGTTCATAAATGACAGCATTCCGGATTAAACTCTGTGGTCTTAATTCTGCAGATACCCGTGCCCTCAAATCAATGCTAAGTCTTGCTGACGATCAACTTTCACATAGCTGGGAGATCATCACTGAAGGATCAGCAGAACTCTATATTTATTCTTTTGACTCAGAAGAAGGCGTTTCTGCATGGGAGCTACATGATAAGCAAAACCTTTCAGCCTTATTATCTACGACGCCTAATTCAACAGAAGGCGTCGATAAAGTCTTAAAAAAACCACTTCGTACCAAAAACTTCTCTATTGCACTTAATGATCTCGAGCATCAAATAAAGAGTGGAATATCAAACTCACAAAGAATTCGAAAAAACAAACCCTCTCTACTCTCATCAATATGGGCAGGCTTATCAGGATTGTTTAGTAAAAAATCTAAGTTCACTAAACCAACCGTACATTTCTATCTACCAGAAATGAAAGAAGATACTTCTGATGCCATTATCGCTCCTAAAGCCCTATCAAAATGGCTGAGTGGATTAGAATCAAAAAAATTAGAACAACAAGTGAGTGAACTATTAGGCAACCTTATTCCTCTCAACCGCGTAGTTATTTCTACATCCGTTCGCTTTAAGTTATTAGAACTCTATCTTCCTATCGTAAAGAATGTACTCCATAGCCAGCTACTAAAAGGAAGTAAAGTATCATCTGATAGCCATACTACTTATATCAAAACAGTCCATGCTCATAGCTTATTAATAGATGAATTAACGATTGGTTATAAAATCATTATCAATGAATATTTTCATCAGGCCAAACACCCTAATTCAAATATAGAATGTTTAATATCAACAAATCGTCTAGCTGAATATTTAGGTCTATCAATATTATTTTCTTACAGTCACTATCTCGCTATTCCAAATAATGCTTTAAACAGCCTTCACCAACTTTATTTATATAATGAGTATTATCACACTCTGAATAAAACACCCTATCTTAAAGGAGCTCCTACTAATCATAGTTTTTCTCATTTTTATAACACTATTTTATTAATGGGCATTGCCAATCCTTTTCGTCTAGAAAGACATGAAGTACGCGTCCTTTATGAATTAATGGCTACTTTTTCTGAACAAATTACGTTAGTACCACTGTCCAAAAGTCAAAGTGATACTGCAACAAAACTGACAATGGCCGGAGCTTTTTGTGTTGATACTTCAAGTAATAGAACGCCCTTATCTTTAACTGAAATTACAGCTGAAGTACGCGCATTACCACAATCGAGATTACTGGATACCCAGAATATTCTTGAATCTATTGAAGATTTATTTCAGCAAGAAACGTCTAGTAATAAACACAATGTTGATGCTATTAGCATTTCTTTATTAAAGAAAGTGGTCCCTCAATTTAATGCCAGCTATACACGCCGTTACAAAAGAACTCCCTGTGAAGGTTCGCCTAAAACAAATATTGAAATTGGACTCTCAGCTATTCATGTCAGTCTAATAAATGGTGCTTCATCTCAAGTAAATAAGTGGACTATTCATAATCGTGATGCAGGTGGCATGATGATAAGTAGTAATGCCTATGATGATTATCACCTTAATATAGGCGATAGTATTGGTATTTTTGAAACTAAAACTCAACCAGTTCTAGCCATCATTCGTTGGATCGTCACAGATAAAGAAGGTATTACTCGGCTTGGTCTAGAAATAATACGTAGCACTCCAAAAGCTGTAAGCCTAATGCCAAAGCACAAATCCGAAATACTTTTAGGAATATTATTACCAGCATCTGGTGGTTCAACTATTCTTGTCGAAAAAGATACCTACCTTCCTCTCCAAGAACTTGATGTTAGTGAGGGAAACGTACACTATAAAATATCTGTCGATACATTGATGAATAATTCATTCAATGATGTACAATTTAACTTTACCGTAAAAGATTGAATTAGAGACCTTTGCACGAGTCGTCTTTTTCGCCATAGCGGCGTTAAAAATAGTCTCCAAAATGCTCATTTACACGAGTAAACTACGCTTTTTCGACAATTTTTGCCTTGCTACGACAAAAAATACTTATCGTGCAAAGGTCTCAATTAATTTTAAAACAGAAAACTTAGGGAAATAATATGCGCATTCTGTTCAAACTGATCTTTTTGATCATCATCCTTGTCATCATGGGGCTCATCGCCTTACCTTTTATCGTTGATCCTAATGATTATAAACAAGAAATATCAGATCAAGTCGAAAAGGCAACGGGACGAACACTAACTCTTGATGGTGATATAGAACTATCTGTCTTCCCATGGATAGCACTTGAATTAGGTCCATTATCATTGAGTAATGCCAAAGGATTCAAAGCTGAAACCTTTGCTAAAGTCGACGCAACACAAGTTCGCATTAAATTAATGCCTCTACTAAGTAAACAATTAGAAATGGATACTATTGTTCTTGATGGCTTAGTGCTTAATCTAGAAAAAAATAAAGCAGGCAAAACAAACTGGGATGACCTCAGCAGTTCTGACGATGCAGCAACAGAAAGTGATAATTCTCAAGATGATTCAACAGGCCCCGCCCTTGGCTCAATTAGCATTGCCGGCATTCAACTCACAAATGCTAATATTTTATGGTCTGATGCAAGCAAAAATGAAAACTTTCAATTAAAAGATTTAAACCTAACAACAGATCCTTTAATTCCAGGAAAGCCAACAGCTGTTGATATGAGTTTCAGTCTACTCAGTACAAAACCTCAGGCTCAAGTAGATGTTAGCTTAGACACTAATATAATGGTTGATTTAGAAAATCAACGCTATGCATTAATAGATCTAAATTTCACCACTCAAGCCTCAGGAACAGACTTACCATTTTCAAAAGCTGATATTGCTTTAAGTGGTGATATTAATGCTGATATGGTTAAACAGCTTATTTCGATTAATGACCTATCATTAACGGCTAAGGTAAGTAAGGATGAGCAATCAATTGATGCTAAATTATCAGCTAACATCACAAGTAATTTGAAAACCGAGCAAAGTTCACTAACAGGGTTTGATTTAACCGCTGAAGTAATAGACCCTGCTCTGCCAGGGGGTAAAGTCGATCTTAAACTAACTGCAGATATTGCATCTGATATGCAAAAACAAACTGCTGCAATATCAAATTTAATGCTCACAGTTCATGACTTAATCATCAATGGTCATGTTAATGCTAGTAAGCTTCTATCTGACAATCCAAACTTTGCTGGCCAAATTGATATCCAAGCATTTAATTTACGTCAGTTAGCTAATAGACTTGCGATTGAGCTTCCTGCCATGGCTGATGGCAGCACTTTAGAGTTAGTACAATTGGCAACTGAATTTAGTGGTTCAAGTAAACACTTTAATGCTAAACAACTCGATATCACGCTAGATCAAAGTAAATTGAGTGGTCAACTTGCCATCAATAACTTTAACAGTCCTAGTTTAAGTTTTAAATTAACATTGGATGAAATTGATGCAGATCGTTATTTACCACCCGCAAGTGAGGCAACGGAAAAAGTAGCACCATCAGATTCTAATGCTAGTTCAGATGAAGCTCTATTACCACTTGAAACATTAAGACAAGTAAATGCTAAAGGTACTCTTGATATTGGTAAGTTAAAAATCAGCGGTACTCACAGTGAAAAGATTCACATCGAAATCAATGCTGACAAAGGATTAATCAAACTACATCCGATGAGTGCTAATCTTTATCAAGGTCAGTATAAGGGTAATGTAAACTTGGATGCTCGAGGAAAAACCTTAAAACTTTCTATTGATGAAAGTTTAAAAGACATTCAAGCAGGTCCATTACTAATGGATCTTAGTGGTGACGATAAATTATCAGGACTTGTGAACGCGAATGTAAAGCTAATGGGTAACGGTGCGACTGTAGGACAAATCAAACAAACATTAGCAGGTAACGGACAATTTTCTTTCGCAAATGGCGCATTGAAAGGTATCAATATTGCTGAAAGTATTCGTAAAGCAAAAGCAGCATTAAAAGGTGAGACTCTCCCAGCTTCAGACGCTCCGGTTCAAACAGACTTCTCTAGCCTGTCAGGTTCATTTACCGCTAAAAATGGCATTATCAATAATCAAGATTTAGAAATGAAGGCTCCCTTATTACGCCTTGATGGTGCCGGAACAGTCGACCTAGCGAAAGAACTAATTGATTATAGCCTTAAAGTGGCTATCGTCGGCACATCTAAAGGTCAAGGTAGTAAAGAGTTATCTGAACTAAGTGGCTTAACAATTCCAGTAAAAATCACCGGTAGCTTTGACAACCCAAAACCAACTGTAGACCTTGCAAGCTTGTTTAAAGAAAAAGCCAAAGAAGAAATAAAAGCCAAAGTTGCTGATAAGTTAAAAGACCAACTTGGTGGAGACTTAGGCGGTTTATTAGGTGGCGTTCTTGGTGCACCAACAAGTGAACCTGAACCTGCTCCTACTGATAATACAACGAGTGAAACAAAAACTGAGCCTGCTCCAGAACCTGCACCAACACAATCAATTGAAGATCAAGCTAAAGATGCACTTAAAAGTAAACTTAAAGGCTTCTTCTAAATAATTATCATCACCTGTAGCCCTACTTGGCTACAGGTGATTCTTTACCTATATAATACCAATGAATTTTAGCAGCCGATTACTTGCATGGTTTGACCTGCATGGCCGTAAAGACTTGCCATGGCAACAAGATCCAACTCCTTACCATGTTTGGTTATCTGAAATCATGCTGCAACAAACTCAAGTCAGTACGGTTATCCCTTATTACCTGCGTTTCACCGAACAATATGGAGATCTCCGTTCACTAGCCAATGCATCAATAGATGATGTACTCGCCTTATGGACAGGTTTAGGTTATTACGCTCGTGCAAGAAATCTACATAAAGCAGCCAACATTATTCTTGAGCAGCATAATGGTCAAATGCCGAAAGATTTAGATGACTTAATTGCTTTGCCAGGTATTGGACGTTCAACCGCTGGGGCAATAATGGCACTGGCTTATCACCAAACCTTTCCAATTCTTGATGGTAATGTAAAACGTGTTCTAACTCGCTATAAAAAAATATCCGGCTGGCCGGGAAAGAAACAAGTAGAAAATAAATTGTGGCAAATAGCAGAAGAGCTATTACCTTCAGATCGGATTGCACATTATACTCAAGCGCAGATGGATCTAGGTGCAACAGTTTGTAGCCGCAGTAAACCACAGTGTAATAAGTGTCCTTTGCAAAGTGATTGTCAGGCATTTTTATCTGATATCCCGCAAAACTATCCAGAAGCCAAACCTAAAAAAATAATTCCAACTCGACAAACAAATTGGCTTGTAATGCGATTAAATGATGGCAAAGTATTGTTAGAACAACGCCCAAACTCTGGAATATGGGGAGGACTATGGAGCTTTCCTGAGATAGATTCTCTAGAAAACATAGCGGTATACTGTTCGCATAATTTCCAGACAAATATAGCGGATATTACTGTAGCACCTAGCTTTAAGCATGTTTTTAGTCATTTTAAATTAGACATATATCCACAGCTAATGTCTGTAAGACAAACAAGTAATAAGATTAGCGAGAATAATAATGCAACTTGGTATAAAATAAGTGATGCTTTACAGCTCGGTTTGCCCGCGCCAGTAAAAACATTCTTACAATCATTAGATAAATCGAGGGAATAATGGCAAATACTGTCCATTGTGTTAAACTACATAAAGAAGCTGATGGGTTGGACTTTCCACCCTATCCTGGTGAGCTTGGCAAAAAGATCTATGAGTCGATCTCGAAAGAGGCATGGCAAATGTGGTTGGGCCAACAAACAATGTTAATCAATGAAAATCGATTATCATTGGCAGATCCAAAGTCACAACAGTTTCTTAAAGAAGAGTTAGAAAAGTTTTTCTTTGGCGAAGGTTCTGCTCCACCAGCAGATTTTGTAGCTGAATAAATTTTTAATTAAAACATAGTATATAAGTATAGAGGTTAGTAGTTATGGCAGAGCAAGTTACTGGAACCGTTAAATGGTTCAACGATGCAAAAGGTTTCGGTTTTATCGAGCAAGCAAATGGTCCTGATGTATTCGTACATCACAGCGCAATCCAAGCTGATGGTTTCAAATCATTAGCAGAAGGTCAAGCTGTAACAATGGAAGTTACACAAGGTGCAAAAGGTCCACAAGCTGAGAATGTTACTCCAGCTTAAACTGATCTCGCATTAGATATTAAAAAAGCCACTTGGTCTACCAAGTGGCTTTTTTTTTATTCCAAAATCAATATAGAATAGATTCTTATGAAAGTATTCAGTTTTAAAAATTTTCGCATTCTTATTCTTCTTGCACTTTTAGCAGCGGCAGCTATCTATACAAAAGAGCAGCGCTTAAACACCACATCGTGGTATCAGCCTATTGATGTTGTCATCTACCCGATCAATGGTGATGCCAATCCAAAAACAGATAAGTACATTGAAACGTTAAGTACCAAAAATTTCAAAGATATTGAAGAGTTTTTTATTCGTGGTGCAAAGAAATATCAACTGATTGTTGAGAAACCTATATCGCTATCACTCGGGCCGACCATTAACTCTCATCCGCCTAGTCCTCCAGCTGATCGTAATAACACGCTAGAAGTAATGTTCTGGAGCATGAAACTCCGCTATTGGACATATAAAAATACACCTGATGAACTTTCTAATAAGAACAGGGTTCGTCTCTATGTTCTTTATCATCAAGGTTCAGAAACTGAAGCCCTTCAACATTCCCTTGGCCTACAGAAAGGTTTAATTGGAATTATTAATGCCTACGCAATACCTGCTCAAAATAAACAAAACGCTATCGTTATGGCTCATGAGATATTACATACCGTTGGAGCTAGTGATAAATATAGTTTCTACGATAACCAACCTATTTATCCTAATGGCTACGCAAAATCTGAACAATCCCCCTTATTTCCTCAACGTTATGCTGAAATTATGGCTGGTAGAATACCCATTAGCAAAAGTCAGGCTAAAATGCCCAAGGATTTACGCTTTTGCCTCGTTGGGGAGCAAACAGCTAGAGAAATTAACTGGATAACAGAACTATGACAAGCTTAGATCCTAGTCAATTTATCAAAGCACAGCAATACGGTGTGCTTTCAACACATTCACTATCAGAATTTGGTTATCCTTTTGGCTCAATCACACCCTATATTATTAGTGATGATGGTGATATTGCTATCTTCATTAGCCATTTAGCTGAACACACACATAATATTGAAGCCAACCCCAAAGTATCATTAACTATATTTGATCCAAAAGATGCTGACAACCCAAGTGCTGGTGCACGAATCACTTGTTTAGCAAAAGTTGAAAAATCAACTATCGAGACTGACTTACGAGATAAATACCTTCGCCAATTTCCAGAGTCTGAAATTATATTAGGCTTGCCGGGCTTTCATTTTTATCTTCTAAAATTAACTAAAATTCGACTTGTTGCCGGTTTTGGCCAAGTTACATGGTTAGATGCAAAACAGTTATCACTTTAAGATTTGAGCTGAATCTTCTATAACAAGACGTTTAAAGGCAGACATCAATGCTGTTAAACGTTTGCCATGACGATGCACTAAATACCAATGCCGCATAATTGGAAATGACTCGACATCTAAAATATCTAATCGCCCCAGAGCTAATTCTAGTTCCAAAGTATGTTGTGAAACGATACCCAGCCCTAAGCCAGCTTCAACAGCCTGATTAATAGCTTCATTGCTACTCATCTCCATTACCGACGTAATGCTATAACCACTCTGTTCAAAAAAACGTTCCATTGCAATTCGAGTCCCAGATCCATGCTCCCTCATAATGAAGGTTTCTTGTTGTAGTACAGAAAGAGGAATTGATTTTTGTCCAGAAAGAGCATGCCCTCTTGGAGCAATAACCACTAATAGGTTATCTAAAAATGGCGTTGCTTCAACATCGATACTTTCTGGTGGTTGCCCCATAATCACCATATCTACAGTATTGTCATTTAGGTGTTTTAATAGGCTTTCACGGTTAGTGACATCAAGATTAATATTCGTTCCAGAAAAACGCTTATAGAATTCACCCAATAATTTTAAGGCAAAATAATTGGCTGTTGTCGCAACAGCAATGGTTAAGCGCCCTCTTTCACTGCCTCTAATTTCATCCATAACATCATTTAATTCAACTAATTGTTGAGCAATGTTTCTGGCATAAATGAGTAATTCATCCCCCGCCTCAGTTAGAAACAGTTTTTTACCCATCCTCTCAAATAGCGGCATCCCCACTTCAGACTCTAACTGCTTGATTTGCATAGAGACTGCGGGCTGGCTCAAAAAAAGAATTTCTGCTGCCTTGGTATAACTCAATTTCTGGGCTACCGCTTCAAAGATCTGTAGTTGTCTGATAGTTATGTTCATGACATCTATCATAAGCTTTTCTTATGCTTAAAATCAAAACAATTGAGTTTTATTTATAGTAAAAATACCCTACACTTCTACTACGTTAAAAAAACGTAGAACATCTAACCGAATATTTAGGAATGCGAACATTTCGCGCCACTCACTAATAAGAAGGTACTAATAATGGATCAATCATCACGTTACGCTGATCTTAGTCTGAAAGAAGAAGATCTTATCTCCAATGGCGGACATATGCTTGTCGCTTACACCATGACTCCAATGCCGGGTTTTGGTGGCTATTTAGAAACAGCAGCTCATTTCGCAGCAGAATCATCAACAGGTACCAATGTTGAAGTATCAACAACTGATGACTTCACCAAAAATCTAGACGCAATGGTCTATGAAATTGATGAAGCTAAAGGCGTCATGAAAATTGCTTACCCGAATGATTTATTTGACCGTAACCTTATTGATGGTCGCAATATGGTCGTATCATTCCTAACTCTTGCTATTGGTAATAACCAAGGCATGGGCGATGTGCAATGTGCACAAATGCAAGATTTCTATGTACCACCTCGCATGTTGCAATTATTTGATGGTCCTTCAAAAGACATTTCGGATATGTGGCGTGTATTAGGTCGTCCATTAAAAGATGGTGGTTATATCGCTGGTACCATCATCAAGCCAAAATTAGGTTTGCGCCCAGAACCATTTGCTGAAGCAGCATATCAATTCTGGTTAGGTGGTGACTTCATCAAAAATGATGAACCACAAGGTAACCAAGTTTTCTGTCCAATGAAAAAAGTAATTCCATTGGTTGTTGATGCAATGAAACGTGCACAAGATGAAACTGGTGAAGCTAAATTATTCTCAGCAAACATCACTGCTGATGATCACCACGAAATGTGTGCTCGTGCTGACTTCATCCTAGAAGCATTTGGTCCAGATGCAGATAAAGTAGCCTTCTTAGTCGATGGTTATGTCGGTGGCCCAGGTATGGTTACAACGGCACGTCGTAACTACCCAGGTCAATATTTGCATTATCATCGTGCAGGCCATGGTGCAATTACATCGCCATCTTCTGTTCGTGGTTACACTGCATTCGTATTAGCTAAGCTTTCTCGTCTTATGGGTGCTTCTGGTATCCACGTAGGTACAATGGGCTTCGGTAAAATGGAAGGCGGAACAGATGATCGTATTATCGCCTATATGATCGAACAAGATAGTGCAGATGGTCCTTACTTCCACCAAGAATGGTTCGGTATGAAACCAACAACACCAATTATCTCTGGTGGTATGAACGCGCTTCGTTTGCCTGGTTTCTTCGAAAACTTAGGTCATGGTAACGTTATCAATACTTCTGGTGGTGGTGCTTACGGTCATATTGATAGTCCAGCTGCCGGTGCAACATCATTACGTCAAGCATTTGAATGTTGGAAACAAGGTGCAGATCCAATTGAATTTGCTAAAGAGCATCGTGAATTTGCTCGTGCATTCGAATCATTCCCAGCTGATGCTGATAAGATCTTCCCAGGATGGAGAGAAAAATTAGGTGTACATAAATAATTAGCTCTGAATAATGCACTTTTTATCCGATTGCAGCGTTGGATAGCTTTTTTGAATCCTCTGTATAAATATACACCGTGGTTCTCAAAACCTATCCGTCTTGCACTCGAATAAGAGTCACATCATTCAAAGAAAATTAGACCTACCGGTAACTCCCTGCTTCAGCAGGGAGTATTCCCTTCTCCCCTTTAATATCGAAAACATTTAGTAAAACAAATATATCTGTCATCCTCGCGAACCGTTACATGAATGTAACTTAGTAGAGCAATGCAAGAGCAATTGCCGACGCGGGGATCCATGAACTGTTCAAACATCTACTATCGTTGGATTCCCGCATACGCGAGAATGACGTAATTATCTGTTTATTTTCCTAAATTCTTTTCTACAATCGAGTTTCTATCCCATGACTGATACAATCCAATATCTAATCAAAGAAGAACCTTTCTACCAAGTTCAAAGTGATGAAGTAGAGCTTTATACTGCGGCATACAATGCCCGCTTACCCGTTATGGTCAAAGGCCCTACCGGTTGTGGTAAGTCTCGTTTTATCGAGCATATGGCATGGAAATTAAATAAACCTTTAATCACCGTTGCCTGTAATGAAGATATGACCGCCTCTGATTTAGTGGGTCGTTATTTATTAGATGCCAATGGGACCCGATGGGTAGATGGACCGTTAACTGTTGCAGCTCGTATTGGAGCCATTTGTTATTTAGATGAAATCGTAGAAGCACGCCAAGATACAACGGTAGTAATTCATCCATTAACCGATCACCGCCGCGTTTTACCGCTAGATAAAAAAGGTGAATTGCTTAAAGCTCACCCTGATTTCCAATTAGTTATTTCATATAACCCCGGTTATCAAAGTCTAATGAAAGACTTAAAACAATCTACCAAACAACGTTTTACTGCTTTTGAATTTGATTATCCAACACCTGAAACTGAATCTACTATTTTGCAAAAAGAAACAGGCATCAATGCCGAGTTAGCCGATAAGTTAGTTAAAGTAGCTGGAACAGCACGTAATCTTAAAGGACATGGATTAGATGAAGGTATTTCAACACGCTTGCTTACTTACGCCGCATCTTTAATGGATCAAGGTATCGAAGCGAAAGCCGCTTGTAAAATGGCTTTAGTGCGACCTATTACTGATGATGCTGATATTCGTGATACCTTAGATCACGCCATTAATACTATTTTTTCTTAGACACTAACGATGCTTTTAAAAATCACGTCATTCTCACAAAAGGGGGTTGCTATATACGCAACAAATAGCTCCCTGCAGTCACGAGGATGACGACGGGCTAATTATGAGTGAAACTGAAATAAGCAAAAACCCTAACCGTGAAAAGCTAAAGTGTGGCTTTGATCAAATCGATCCTGTCTTTGATGAGTTAATGGCAGAAGCAAGTCATATCCTATCTGATCAAGGCATTGAAGAGTATTTAGAAGGTGCTTCACTCATCTGCATGATCGGTCGCGGAGTTGAACCTGTACTGAGCTATTTGGAAGACATTCCTGCCATGGCAGATCATCTTGGTGAAGAGATCATCGGCCTAGTATCACAAACAGTGTGGCAGTTTTCTCGCACTATTAACGGTAAAGCTATCCCCGTATTTTTACAGACACTTCCAGCCGTTGCTCGTCGCTTGGGTGATATTGATGCCTTACAATGTTATTTTGATATTATTTTTGACATGATGGAGAAAACATCCGTGTCAATCCACGGACATCATGCAACAATTCCTAGCCCCGGCCTGACAGATTTATTGGAGAAAATGCCCTATCTCATTGGGCAACTCTCACTTGTCGGATTAAAGAATTGGATTGATTACGGCGTTCGCTATTACAATACACATCCAGAGCGCCAGCGAGACTTTTTCTGCCTACAATCTGCTGATAGTCATGCCATTATGCAACGTGAACGCCATGGCACATTATTCTATGACAATGAACGTAAGCTTGATTTATACATGGAAGGATTATGGCAAGCAGGGCAGCAACTGGTTCCTTATTCTTTAGGATTTGATGAATTACGCAAACCTCAACCTTACTTCGACAAATTAGGTATGAGAGTGCCTGATGTCTATGATGATGTGAACGGCGTATCAGGTATTGATCGTTATCGTGCAACCCTAGCCCACATGGCTGCGCATCAACGCTGGACTAGACCTATCATCGCTGATAACTACAGTCCATTTCAACGTATGGCTGTAGAATTTATTGAAGATGCTCGGGTTGAGAATTTAGCTATTCAACTCTACCCTGGCTTACGACAATTGTTCATCAAATTACATCCTCGTCCTATTGAAGGCGCCTGTGATCCAGTAACACAATCCTGTCTTCGTCATCGTTTGGCCATGTTATCGTTAGCACTACTCGATCCTGAACATGGTTATACCGATCCAGATCTACTTGAGTTTGTAAGACGCTTCAACGAAGCAATGGCCAATGGTGAGTCTAGTACCAAAAATATTGTGGGTATTGGCTTATCTTACGTTGCGCGAACACGTATTCAGAGCGATCAACTAGCCGATGTGTTTTTTGACGATACTGAAATTGATTATCGTGATGATAATCGTCATATGTGGACATTCATCGAAGATGGCGATGAAGAAGAATCATTCGATGACAATCGCCAAAACCAAGCAGAGGAAGAAGAAATTCAAGGATTGCCTCCACGTCATTATCATGAATGGGATTATAAATCACAAAACTACCGTCCAGATTGGGTCAGTGTTTATGAAGCACTTCACCCCGCTGGCAATGCTCATGAGATTGATACATTATTAGAAAAACACAGTGCAGTTCTAAAACGCATGAAACAAATTTTAGAGCTTTTAAAACCACAAAACACTGTTCGCATTCGCTACCAAGAAGAAGGTTCTGAACTCGATTTAGATATTGCTATTCGCTCATTAATTGATCTGAAAAGTGGTAGCCAACCTGATCCTCGGATAAATATGAGTCACCGACATGATGGTCGTGATATTGCCGTAATGTTATTACTCGATCTTTCTGAATCAACTAATGATATTCCTCAAGGTGCTTCGCAAACCATTTTAGAGTTATGTAAAGAATCAGTTTCTCTTTTATCTTGGTCAATTGAACAGCTTGGTGATAAATTTGCCATTGCAGGTTTTCATTCTAATACTCGCCATGATGTGCGTTACCATCATATTAAAGGCTTTAGTGAACATTGGGATGATGACGTAAAAGGACGTATTGCCGGCTTGCAGGCAGCCTATTCCACACGTATGGGAGCAGCTATGCGTCATGCAGCCCATTACCTTTCAGCTCAAAAAGCGGATAAAAAATTATTACTTATTCTGACTGATGGTGAACCTGCTGATATTGATGTAGATGATGAGCAACTATTAATTCAAGATACTCATAAAGCGGTTCAAGAACTTGATCAACAAGGTATTTATAGCTACTGTATTACCCTTGATCCTCATGCTGATGATTACGTAAGTGATATTTTCGGTAATCAACATATGATCATTGATAATGTAAACGAATTACCTGAAAAACTACCGGCTTTATTTGCCAGCTTAACCAAATAAAAAAGGGAAGTATCGACTTCCCTTTTTATCCTAACAATGATGGTTTTTCGGTGTTCTCTATCATCTCGCATTACCTAGAGAAGGAGCGACATCAGTGTCTCCTGGACTATCAGATATTTCAGCTTTATCTAATGCATTTGCACCACATTTACCTTCACCGCAACGACCTTCCGCTTTAAATGTTTTATCGGGATTGCTTGTTACTTTATCTCCTTTTTCTAACTTATCAGCAGCATTCGCCCCACATTTTGCTTCACCACATCGACCTTCAGCTTTAAGACCAGCATTGGCCTCTGCAACTTGGTAACCGGCAATGAGTTCTTGTGATACAAAAGGGTTCACTTCTGCACTTACAATTGCTGATGAAGCCGTTAATGCCACTCCAGCAGTCAGTAACACCGGTAATATTGTTCTCTTGATTTTCATAATCCTACTCCTTAAATTTATCTTAAAAAGGCTTTTTTTATTGCCTTAACTAACTGACGAACAAAATAGAAATAAGTTACAAAAAATACTATGGCTAACATTAACCACTTGCTATTATGACCTTACTGGAATAATAAAAACTTAAGGAATCCCAATGAACCTACAAAAAAAAATCTCGACCTCAGTAATCATTATCACTGCAATCTACAGTACATCAACGTATGCTGACTGGGGTTCTTTTCTTGCAGATTTAACCAAAATGGGTACTGAATTATTATCCAGTGAAACTTCAACTTCAACCACATCAACAACACTAGACTACAACACAATTGTATCTGGCTTAAAAGAAGCCTTAGATGTAGGGACTCGTCAAGCTATTGAAAATGTTAGTCAAGCCGATGGTTATCTAGCAAATGAATTAATTCGAATCGCAATGCCTCCCGAACTACAACAAGCAAGTAATTTAATGAAAAGGTTTGGTCTTAATGCTCTGGCTGATGAATTTGAACAAAGTGTCAATCATGCCGCTGAGGCTGCGGCTCCCCAAGCAACAAACTTAATCATTAATGCTATTAAAAACATGAGCATTGAAGATGCACATGCAATTCTAAACGGACCTGATGATGCTGCCACCCAATATTTTCGTGATAAAACAAGCAGCCAATTAACTGAATTATTTCGCCCAAGTATCGAGAGTTCACTTAATCAAGTAGGTACAACAAAATACTATAATGATTTAACAAGACAAGTTGCAGCATTACCGTTAGTTGGTGAAACAATTAATCTAGACCTACCTGATTATGTAACTGAACAGGCATTAAATGGTCTGTTTACAGTCATCGCACAGGAAGAAAAGAAAATTCGTGATAATCCAGCAGCACGGACAACTGAACTATTAAAACAAGTATTTACGAAATAAACGCCTAAAAGACTATTACCCGTGATCAATCTGTAATAGTATTAACATCATCAATTTATATAACGAGAAATAATTATGGCTGAAGTAGTCGCACATAAAATCAACCTTTGTAGTCAAGGTATCGCACTTAAAGCACTATTTACCGGCTATTTAGTTGTCGTTGCAGTCGGCTATATGATGGCAATAGTACAAATCCAATTTACCCACGGCATGGCTGATGGTGAAATGGGTTTATCGGTTGATGATATTGTTTACAGTTACTATGGCAAACGATCAGGCTCCATGCTCGAAGCAAAACTCAATGGCTCAATGAAACTCATGGCGCCAGAAGAAGATCGTCTGAAAATCATCAACTGGGTACACAAAGGCGCTAATGAACAAGCCTTCTACGATACCGGTATTCGCAAAATAATGGATGATAGCTGCGTCATGTGTCACAACGCATCATCTGGTTTACCTATCCCTGACTATACCAAATTTGCCCCTATAGCAGAACGTGCCAAGACAGATACTGGTGCTAGCTTTTCATCTTTAGCTCGCGTATCTCACATCCATCTATTTGGTATCTCATTTATCTTTATGTTTGTTGGATTAATCTTCAGTTTAGCGGCTGGTGTTCCAAAATATCTAAAGGCGACAGTAATTGTCATGCCTTATGTCTTCTTATTACTCGATATCTCATCATGGTGGCTAACAAAGTTAAACCCTAACTTTGCATGGTTAGTGATTATTGGTGGTGGTGCAATGGGCTTATCTTTCGTCTTCATGTGGGTAGTATCAATGTATGAAATGTGGATTATGCCACGCTTGCATAGTGATGATCGTGATGCATTGTTGGATGAGTAAAAGCTAAATATTTTCACAACGATATTTCACTCTTTCCAGCGGCTAGATAACTAGTATATACCCATCATCAATGAAGCTGCATGTTTCAGAGTGCTTCATTGATGATGGGTATATATGCGTATTGACCACATATTAAATTACTAGTTAGGGAAAACTATATAATGAGAAAAGGACAGGGTTTTACTTTAATTGAATTGGTTATTGTTATTGTTATTCTGGGAATACTTGCAGCAACAGCTTTACCAAAGTTTATTAATTTGTCCCGAGATGCAACGATTGCAAAACTTAAAAGTATGCAAGGAGCTATGGTTAGCGGCACTAAAATCATTTACTCTAAAGCATTAATTGAAAATAAAGCCGTTGGAGACAATTCCATCATCATAGATACGGCAACTATCTCTTTGCATAGTGGCTACCCTGTAGGGAATTGGATGGCAGGCTTCCGTTACATCGTTAATTTAGATGCTATTTACTTTTCTAGTGCATCTGCCAAATGTAATATTGAATGGTGTGGTAGAGGAAATCAAACAAGCATCCCTAGTGGCGTTACAACTTCGTCACCTGGTCGAATAGGTAAAGTATTTCCTAAAGGCTATAGTTTCAACGATCAGTGCGGCGTTTACTATCTTAATAATGAAGATGGTTCAGCAGTAGAAGTGGGGATTGAAACTAATGATTGTTAAGTGTAGATTAAGTCCTAGCAAAACATCTTATAACAAATAAAACAGCTCCCATTGACTCTAATTTGGAACAGCTACTCTTCATAGCCTCTGAATATAGAAAGCAATTACAGTCATTTACAATAGAAGGTTTAGCTGGTTTTCCTAGTGGAACCTGTGATATTTCATAAGTCATGCTCTACTTTTAAAAAGTCCCTTATCTTAATCGTTAGCAATAATTAAAATTCAAAACATAGCAGTCTAAAAAGAAAACAAATAAAAGCGATCTAATCCGTACTAAACATTGTATTCCAACCCTGTAGATACTCTATTAAAACACAAGTGCTAATTTACAAATATTCCTATTTTTTATGAATCTGTAACGATAGGTAACGTATAAAAACGAGCCCCATCAAATTCTTTATTAGTCCGTAACATGCCATGGATGGCGTGTAATAATTTACGCATCACAGCACAGACTGCTTGTACTTTTTTTAAGCCGTTATCATCAATCAAGTGATGATAATACCCTTTAATATTGGGTTCGAAGCGACTTGCCACCAAGGCGGGCATATACAAGGCTTGGCGAATATATTTATTCCCTACCTTACTGATCCGTGGCTTTTTAGACACGCTACTGCCTGAATCAAATATTCTTGGATCTAGCCCCGCGTGGGCAACCCACTGTCGTGCCGTCATATCCTTAGGCAATATCATCAGTTCACTCAGTATTTGTATGGCCGATGCATGTGCAATGCCCTTGATTCCGGTGATGAGAATATATGCTGTCTTCAACTCATCCTGCTGCTGAATGAGTGTAAGCGCACTGTCTCGCAAAGTGTCAATTTGCCCGTCTAAGAAACGAATGAGTTCTTCCGCTTGCTCAATGACTAGTATTGGTGTTTCTATCGTTGACTCTAAGGCATGACGCTGATTTTTAGCTTGTGTTTTTTGCTTACTTAGAGCCGCGATACGGCGTGACATAACCCGTAAACAGATATATTCATCAGCGGGGCGTTCCCAGGCTACAAATGGCATTCTTTGGGCATAAATCGCTAAATTCTCAGCATCAATCGCATCGGTTTTGCTGCGTGTCATTAATACTTTGAAAAAGTTGTGTGCCGCTTTAGGATTAATAACCATCACCTCAATATCATTAGCTCGACTAAGAGCAACGGCTAAATCAAAATGATAGACACCTGTTGCCTCGATGCAAACCTTTGTTTCTCCTTTAAGTTTTGTTAAAGAGCGGATGATTTCTTGATGACCCGAGGGGGTATTATCAAAAGCATTAGCGTTACGCGCTTTGCCATTAACCATGACGACCAGCACTAATTCCTTGCAACCGACATCAATTCCAATAGTATTCATTTTTTATCTCACATTAAGTATTATAATGATCACTGGTTTCCCAACCCTGACACTTCATCTACCGTCCTTGTGAATACAGACTCAGAAGCGCGAGCTTACAGGTCTAAGATACTCCGCGGCATGGATGACGAGGGTGGGGAGCCAATCTACATACAAGCTCAAAGCTTAAGGTCGAGCCGGCTTCCCCAGAAAATCAGTTCTTACTATAATAGTTTTGGGTTAAATGGTCCTGTGTTTTTAGAGACATGTTTAATATACAAGGTCGGTGTTTTAACCCGACATTGGGCTTTTGTTTGAGGCATGATGTTGGAATAAATTCCAACCTACGACCTATTCCATAGTGAAATTAGAATAAATTCCAAGCTTGATTTGTAGCTAAGAACCAATCGGATTAGACTCGATTGATTTAATCTTCAAGCAATGAAGCAAGAATAGCTACAGCCTCATCAATAATGAATGACGGTGCAGCTTCAATCTTCTCAGCTTTCCGTGCCACTAAATCAGCCATTCTCACATTATTCACGAGGACAACGCCTTGCGTTTCTGTTCCTGTTCCCATCAGTGAAACAGTGAACCCTTCAATTCGAGCATAATTACCACCTTGGGTAATGGGTGCTATTAGCGTATTACCAAGGACATTAAATTCTTTGGGGGATAATACTAAACAAGGTCGATATTCGCCTTGTATTTCTCGCCCAGAAGTTGGGTTTAAACAGACTCTCACAATGTCGCCACGTTGGAAGATGGTCGCTTTCACCATATTTCATTGCCTACCGGCTCAATGCTATCCCATTCACTCTCTGGGGCAGGAGCAGTAAGATCACATTTTGCTAATAATTCTTTTAGTGAATACTTAGGCTTACTACTACTCAACACTATCTTACCGTTGTCAGTTGAAATATTAAGTTTATCACCCTCATGAATTTTCAGTTTTCTAAGAATAGAAGCTGGGAAGATTACCCCTGAAGAATTACCTATTTTTCTAATACTAATTTCCATTTTAATCTCTCCCAATAATATAACGATTATACGTAAGCCCTCACAATGTTACAACATTGTTATAACCTTGTAGATCGGTGTTTTAACCCGACATTGGGCTTTTGTTTGAGGCATGACGTTGGAATAAATTCCAACCTACGACCTATTCCATAGTGAAATTAGAATAAATTCCAAGCTACAGTTTAGTCCTTAGTAAAATATTCCTTCGTCAGCTTGAACACCACTGGACTCAGTAATAATAAGGCAATCAGATTAGGCAATGCCATCAAGGCATTTAAGGTATCAGCCACCAACCAAATAAAAGATAAATTGGCTGTCGCTCCTAATGGTACGGCAATAATCCATAAAATACGGAATGGTGTAATTGAACGTACACCAAATAAATATTCCACACATTTCTCACCATAAATACTCCAACCAAGAATAGTGGTAAAGGCAAAAACACACAGTCCAATTGATACGATAACGCCACCGAATCCTGGTAACACGGACTCAAAAGCAAGTGAGGATAAACTAGCGCCAGTTTCACCACTTGTCCATGCACCTGAAACAATAATCACTAATCCTGTAATCGAACAGACAATAATAGTGTCAATAAATGTTCCCATCATGGCAATAGTACCTTGCTGAACAGGACTGTTGGTCTTAGCTGCAGCATGTGCAATAGGCGCACTACCTAAACCTGCTTCATTAGAAAATACGCCTCGTGCCACACCAAAACGAATAGCCGCCCACACAGCCGCACCAGCAAAGCCACCAGTCGCGGCAATAGGTGTAAAAGCATAAGTGAATATAAGCTCAAAAGCAGCAGGTATTTGTGAAGCATGCATCGCTAAGATAACAATGCCGGCGAGTACATAGCTTATAGCCATAAAGGGTACTAATTTTCCTGCGACAGTAGCAATACGTTTAATACCACCTAATAACACCATAGCAACCAAAACAGCCATTACTAAGCCTGTAGTTAATGGTGAGACACCCAGGTTAGAAGATAAAACATCCGCCACGGAATTAGCCTGAATGGTGTTACCAATTCCAAATCCAGCCAAGGCACCGAATACAGCAAAGGCAGTTCCTAACCATGCAAAACGACTACTTAGGCCATTTTTAATGTAGTACATTGGGCCGCCGACTTTATTACCATTGGCATCTGCTTCACGAAAATGAACGGCGAGTACCGCTTCAGCATATTTAGTGGCCATCCCGACTAGTGCAGTCATCCACATCCAGAACAATGCTCCCGGACCGCCAAGAAAAATAGCCGTTGCAACACCTGCTATATTACCTGTACCAATAGTAGCAGCAAGAGATGTCATCAGAGCATTAAAAGGTGAAATATCACCCTCTTCCTTTGATTTAGAATCGCGACCACGCCACAACATTTTAAAGCCGTAGCCTAACTTGACGATTGGCATACCTTTAATTCCAATCATTAACACAAGGCCAGTACCCAGAATGAGAACTAGCATTACCGGACCCCAAACAATACTATTAAGCTGTGCAATCCAATTGGTAATTAATTCCATGCTGTATTCCTTAAATATAAGCTAACGTCATTCTACCACTAGATATTCTATTTCCAAGTGAAGAGAAAAAACTCACCACGAAGACACAAAGAGCACGGAGCTTTTATCGATATCCGTTGACGAAGTGGGATTACTCAAGAGCTTCTTCGATGGGTTTAAAAATACTTTATGCTGCGTTATTGATTTTGCTAAGGGAATAACCATTAACTGCAATCAATGCCTTGCCTAAATCGTTTTTAAACCCCACTGAATCAAGTAACTTCATTGATTATGGGTATCGACTCTAAAAAACACCACTATTTTGTGGATTATCTTTCAACATTTGCTGATGAAACTCGCCAAATTCTAATCCCCATTCTGCTTCAAGTTTTGATAAATCTAGAGCAGGTTCTTTTGGCACGTTTTGAGGAGGATTGTTAAATGCAAAAATGACCGTATTTCGATAATTTGGTAGCGATAAACAGGCTGTCTGACGAGAAAACGTATCTCTAATTGCTGACAAATAATGCAAAAACTCATTACTATCATCCACCAGCAAGTTTAAAGCGATATGACCCTGCTCGGTCAGTAAAGAACGACATTGTTTTAAAAAGTCTCGTTCGACAAGCCATTGAGGTGTTTTTTGTTCTATCGCTATATCAATAATAATCAGATCATATTTTTGAGAACAATCCTGCACATAATCAATAATATCTTCTGTATGAATCTGCCAATTATGACCTACTGGAAACTCAAAATAGCTACATGCAAGTTCACTCACAATCTTTGACTTTTCTACGGCATCACCGACAACATCAGGAAAACAGCTAGCAAAGTAACGTGCTGTTGTCCCTCCGCCCATACCTACCAATAATACTTGCTTTGGCAATTCGCTAAATATCACACCCGCTAACATTGCACGATTAAGAACCAATGGTAATATTTCAGGATTATTTAAAATGATTTCTGATTGAATTAAACCATCATTAAAGTCTAACCACCGCCGGTCATATTGTTGCCAGACTCGAACATCCCCCTCAATACTTCGTTGTTCAAAAAGTAAATAAGGGGGAAATTGACTCATTAGCCTTCTTTTTTAGCCTCTAATGCATCCCAGCGTCCATACATTGCTTCAAGTTCAGAGGTCAATGCTGTTAACTCATCTTGAGTTTTAGCTTGTTTCTCGGTGGTTTGTTGATAAAATTCAGGAGCACTAATACGTTTGTGCAACTCAGCTTGCTTCAATTCAAACTGCTCGATTTCTTTTGGTAATGTTTCTAAATCAAGTTGTTCTTGATAGGTTAATGATGACTTTTTATTCACCTTTTTTACAACTACTTTGCTCTTTGCTTTAACAGGTGCTTTAGCACGTTTATCTTGTGCTCGTTGATGCAACCAATCATCATAACCACCTACATATTCACGCACTTCACCATCATCATCAAATACAATCGTACTGGTTGCCACATTATTGATGAAAGATCGATCATGACTCACCAATAATAGTGTGCCTTTATAATTCATCAACAACTCTTCTAATAAATCTAAAGTTTCTGCATCGAGATCATTAGTCGGCTCATCCATCACTAATAAGTTAGCCGGCTGGGTGAAAAGTTTAGCTAATAATAAACGGTTTCGTTCGCCGCCTGATAAAGACTTGATCGGCGTTCTTGCACGTTCAGGTGTAAATAAGAAATCTTGCAAATACCCCATCACATGTTTGCTTGCACCGCCGACTTCAACAAAGTCTTTTCCTTGGCCTACATTGTCAACAACACTCATTTCTTCATCTAATTGACTACGCAGTTGGTCAAAGTAGGCAATCTCAGTCTTGGTACCTAATTTCACCTCACCAGTCTCAGGTTTAGTTCTACCCAGTAAAATAGATAATAATGTTGTTTTACCGCAACCATTAGGCCCTATTAAACCAATTTTATCACCACGTTGAATCACGGTATTAAAGTCTTTAAATAACACGCGGCCATCATAGCTCTGGCCAACATTTTCAGCCTCAACCACCAGCTTGCCACTACGATCTGCATCTTGCAGTTTCATTTTGACATTACCTTGAACTTCACGTCTTGCACCTCGTTCTCGACGTAACTGTTCTAAGGCACGAACACGTCCTTCATTACGGGTACGGCGCGCTTTCACACCTTGTCGAATCCATACTTCTTCTTGTGCTAATTTTTTATCAAATAAAGCATTTTGTTGTGCTTCTTCTCCTAACATCGCTTCACGACGTACGATAAAATTAGCGTAATCTCCAGGAAAGCTAACCAATTTCCCACGATCAATTTGAATGATTCTAGTGGCTAATGATTGCAAGAACATACGATCATGAGTAATAAATAATAATGTTCCACCATAGCTTTTTAAGAAGTCTTCTAACCACATGATGGAAGTGATATCTAAATGGTTAGTCGGCTCATCAAGTAATAGAACGTCAGGTTCTTTCACCAAAGCTTGTGCAAGCAATACACGTCGCTTCATCCCGCCTGACAAAGCCGTAAATTCCATATCAGCATCTAAAGATAAACGAGAAATAACGGCTTCTACTTTTTGCTCAACAGACCAGCCATCAACGGCTTCTAATTCATGTTGTGCTTTTTCTAGCGCCGCTAATACTTTGTCTGAACTATCGGTTTCTAATTGGTGAATGACATGATGATAGTTAATCAATAATGGGGCAATATCACCTAAACCTTTAGCAACAACGTCAAATACACTACCGCTAGTTCCATCAGGCACTTCTTGTTCCAAGCGAGCAATATTTAAACCTTGGCCAATAACCTCACCCGAGTCTTGTTTGATTTCACCCGCAATGACTTTCATTAACGTTGACTTACCTGCGCCGTTACGCCCGACTAAACAAACACGTTCGCCACGATCAAGTTGAAACTCTACTTTATCTAATAGATTAGGGCCGCCAAAACTAACGGTTAATTGTTTTAATGATAATAATGCCATTTTTAAATCTATACTCGTGATACGTTAATTAATAATTTCCGTCATTCACACATGCGGGAATGACGGCTAAAGTTACTGCTTCTAACTTTCTGCTTGCTCTAGCACTTCACTGGCTTCAAACCAGTCCATTTCAGCCTGTTCTAATGCTGATTTAAAATTACCTTGTTCCACTAATAAGGCTTTTAACTTCTCCTTATTACTGTCTTCATACAGGCTATTATCTGCTAATGTTTTTTCAACATCATTCAGTTTAGTCTGTAATTCATCCATTTTCTTTTCTGCTTTTTTAACAGCATTACGTAATGGTTGTAACTTTTGCCTCGCTTCTGCTGCTGCACGCCGATCATCTTTTTTATTCGAAACACTACTTACTGTCATTGCTGATTTAGCAGGTTTATCTTTATCACTTAACCATTGTCGATAATCATCAAGATCACCATCAAATGGTTTTGCTTGTCCATCTGATACTAACCATAAATCATCAGCAACTGTTCTCAATAAATGGCGATCATGTGAAACAACAACCAAAGCACCTTCAAAGTCTTGCAATGCCATGGTTAGAGCCAAACGCATATCTAAATCAAGGTGATTAGTTGGTTCATCCAGAAGTAATAAGGCAGGCTTTTGATAAACCAATAATGCCAAAACTAAACGTGCTTTTTCACCACCCGAAAAAGGGCCAACTAGTGATAAAGCATCATCACCATGAAAGCCAAAACCACCCAAATGATTTCTTAAATCAGTTTCTGTTGCCAGCCGATCTAAGTGTTGTAGGTGTTGTAACGGTGATTCATCCATTGTTAACTGCTCAAGTTGATGCTGAGCAAAGTATGCAATCTTAATGTCTTTCGCTTCTTTACGTTTACCTTGTAAAGGCGGTAATACACCTGCAATCAACTTTATTAATGTTGATTTACCGGCACCATTAGGACCTAATAAGCCGATTCTATCACCAGGTGCTAACGATAATTTCACCCCAAAAATAAGTGGCGTATCGTTATAACCGACTGCAACCTTATCTAAACTTAATAAAGGTGTCGCTAATCGTGTTGGCGGATAAAAACTAAAATGAAAAGGTGAATCAACATGAGCAGGGGCAATTAACTCCATTCGCTCTAATGCTTTAATTCGACTTTGTGCTTGTTTGGCTTTCGTTGCCTGCGCTTTAAAGCGTGTGACAAAACTACGGATATGAGCAATTTCACGTTGCTGTTTATTATGTGCAGATTGTTGATGCGCCAAATGTTCTGCTCGTGCCAACTCAAATGCAGAATAGTTACCCGTATAGGCTTTCATCTTTTGTTGTTCGATATGAACAATTTGAGTCACTACCCGATCAAGGAAATCACGATCATGTGAAATGAGAAGCAAAGTACCTTGATAACCACGTAACCATTCTTCTAACCAATAAACGGCTTCTAAATCTAAATGGTTTGTTGGCTCATCTAATAATAATAAATCAGATCGACACATTAAAGCCTGCGCTAAATTTAAACGCATTCTCCAACCACCAGAAAACGTAGTCACAGGTAGATTTTCTTGATCACCAGAAAAACCTAAGCCATGCATCAATCGACCAGCACGACTCCGTGCAGTGTAACCATCAATCGTCGCTAATTTATCATGTAATTCACTTTGGGAATGACCATCATGATCAGCTTCTGCCACCTTCAACTTTTGTTGAAGACGCATATATTCCTCATCACCTTGCAACACATAATCGATTGCTGGCATATCAACGGCTGGTGTTTCTTGAGCAACATGAGCAATTACCCATGAGACAGGAATCGACACGCTACCGTGGTCTGCATGTAATTCATCACGTAATAAGGCAAACAAACTCGACTTGCCCGTTCCATTCGCACCAGTCAGCCCTACTTTTTGCCCGGGGTGAACAGTCAGGTTTGCTAATTCAAATAACAGCCGTGGACCACGACGAATAGAGAGTTGATTAAGTTTTATCATGGCATACATCCCTGTATGCCACCGCGTTGCGGTAACCTACGGCACTGCAATTTTAATCCAGTTAAATTTGTCATGGCATACATCCCTGTACGCCACCGCGTTGCGGTAGCCTACGGCACTGCAATTTTAATCCAGTTAAATTTGTCATGGCGCGCATTGTATCAGGCAGCAGCTATTTATGCCTGAGTTTAGAGGTCAATTAAGGTGAGCTTTACGTCTAATATCCAGTAAGTTTGAGCGAGCGACAAGATGTTGAATCATTTTCTCTTGTTTTATTTGAACATGGCTCGATTCAACTCTAATTATTTCTTGTTGTAGTTGGATCTTATTATATTCTTCTAAAATCAACTTTTGACGTTTAATGTTTTGCTGTAAATCACTCTCTGTCAAAGGTGTCATGCCATCATTTTTTAGTAACGGACTTTGCTTTTCTATATGTAAGATTGCAGCCTCAGAAGATTTTATAAGCGATTCTGATTGAAGCATGGCAGTCACTGAAAATTGAATATTATTTTCTAATTGTCGTATTGATATTTCTTCCGCTTGCAAAGAAACACTTAACAATAGCAGTACAATTATAATTTTCATCATATTTTCCCTAATTTCATAATGACACGATGTCCTTATCGCTAAGAGCATTATATACCCGTTATCATTCAAGTTGAGGTTTTATAAAAACACACCGTTCGTCTTGAGCTTGTCGAAAGAGGGTTCGACAGGCTTACCATGAACGATAAAAATCTGCATCTTCATTGATGATGGGTATAGTGTAATTATAGACTTTTCCAAATTAGAAACAGTTAACTCTATCACCTAATTAATCAACGGGTATCTGCCAATCAATTGGCTGTTTGTCATGTTGCAACAAATAAGTATTTGCCTGACTAAAATGTCGACAACCAAAAAAACCTCGATACGCAGATAGTGGTGATGGGTGCGGCGCTTTTAAAACACAATGTCTTTTAGCATCAATCATTGCCCCTTTTTTCTGGGCATAACTTCCCCACAGCATAAATACAACATGTTCACATTGCTCATTTACAATGCTAATGATTTTATCTGTAAATTGTTCCCAGCCCCGTCCTTGATGTGCATTTGCATTAGAATCTTCAACTGTTAATACAGCATTAAGTAGTAACACTCCTTGCTGAGCCCACGTTTCTAAATAGCCATGGCTGGCTGGGGCAATATTTAAATCAGTCTGCAATTCTTTATACATATTTACTAGTGATGGCGGAACTTTTATTCCCGGTAATACAGAAAAACATAAACCATGCGCTTGATTGGGCTGATGATACGGATCTTGTCCTAAGATAACGACTTTGACGTTATCTAAAGCGGTGACTTCTAAAGCATGAAACCAGTTCGGCTTGTCAGGGTAAATTACTTTTCCATTGTCTTTCTCCACCCGCAAAAATTCTTTTAACTCCCGCATATAAGAAAGTTCAAACTCCGAACTCAAATCAGCTTGCCAACTAGGCGCATTATCTAAAACCACAACATTACCTCTACAATTTCTGTGTCAAAAATAATAGCAGAAAGGGATTAAGATTGCGTATTATGATGATACTTCAATCTGCATGCTTCAGAGTGCTTGAGCCATTCCAATTTTAGGCGCATTTATGAAGCAATGGTTATTTACATCTAGGGATGGATGGTATGCAAAAAATGCAGGAGCAATTTTTTGTCCCTTGCAAATAGAAGTGGGATGGCTCAAGCGCTTCTTCGATGGGTTACAATTGGCTCATAAATTAGGATACAAATGAACCTCAGTAAAGACCCAATCACTCTACTGCTTAGAAAAATTGCAGTTCCAGCAAGTATCGGCATGTTTTTCAACACCATGTATTACGTTGTTGATAATTTCTACGCTGGCATGTTGTCATCGACTGCACTTGCAGGCATTTCATTGGCTGCCCCCATATATTTTATGGGGCTCGCAGTAGCTATCGGTGTGGGTCAAGGTACAAATGCCTTAGTTGGAAATGCGCTCGGTGAAGGAAAGCAAGAAAAAGCCGAAAAAATTGCCGGCCATGCCCTATCCTTCGCCTGGCTTATAGCCATTTCAATTGGGCTATTCATATTTATATCTGCTCCATCATTATTTACAGCAATGGGGGCAAAAGGAACTTACACCCTTGATGCAATGAAATACCTTGCTATCATTTTAGCCAGTTTAGGTTTTCTAGCTCATGGTATGGCTGCTAATGGCATATTGTACTCACTGGGTGATACTACTAGCCTTAGAAATAGTTTAATTGCCGCATTTTTGGCCAATATCGTACTTGATCCTTTATTCATGTTTACTTTTGACTGGGGGCTTTATGGTTTAGCCCTTGCAACTGCGTTAACCCAACTTGGTGCCGCAGTTTATTTAACATTCAAAGTACGGCAAAGTAAGCTTGGTAATAGTCTAGCTTTACACAATTTAAAACCTAACAGCGTTCACTACAAGGCCTTATTTTGGCAAGCACTTCCAGCCAGTGCCAATATGTTTTTAATTGCAGTAGGGTCACTAGTCATCACCTCTGCGGTTGCTCGTTTTGGTGAAGATGCGGTTGCAGGACTAGGGATTGCACTACGCATTGAGCAACTAGTATTACTCCCAACTATTGGTCTTAATATTGCTGTGCTCTCTTTAGTTAGTGTCAATTTTGGTGCCAAACACTACCACCGAATGGAACAAGTCACTCTTGAGTCGATTAAAATTGGCATCACATTAATGGTGTTCGGTGGCCTATTTATTTTTGCCTTTGCTCACCCTCTTATCTCATTTTTTACTGACGATGCCACCGTCATCGACATTGGAGTCAGTTATTTACGTGTAGAAGCAATTATTTTGCCCGCCTATGTACTTAGCTTTGTCGCTGGTGCCGTTTTGCAAGGTGTGAAACGCCCCGTCATCCCTATGTACTTCAATATCGTTAGACAACTTATTCTACCACTCACCTTTATCATTATTGCTTTAACTATTTTAGGCTCTGGTATTTATGGTATTTGGTGGTCTATCGCCATTGCGACGTGGATAACGGCAAGTGTGCAATATCTTCATATGCGTAAACTCGTCAGGCAACACCTTGAATAATTAAGGTGATAATCCTTCAGAACGAAGGCGTATCAGCCAAACACATTGCCACTTACCATCATTGAATGGCATAATAATCTATGGACTGAAACATCATTATTCAAGGATCTGAAATGAAAAAAATACTCCTTCTGGCTCTTTCCCTCACTGCAATTTATTTTCTTTTTTTTAACAGCCCGTTTAAAAAAGATATTACCTTTAATGGTGATGTGTACGTGTATTTAAAAGAAAAGAACCTAGGCTCAATCCACAACCATATCTATACTCCAGATGCTCAGTCCGTAGCTTCAAGCAAAAAATTTATTCAAATTTTCGAACTTGAGAAAGAAATAGAACAAAATTTATGGCAATTTCAGTTAGCCGCTATCATCAAACAATATAAATTGAAACCTATTACAGGTCGGCACTATGAATATGCTGGAAACCCGTCACCACAGGCCAATCTATTCTTCAATACTTTTGCAGCTCCGATTACAATAAAAGGTCAAAATCATATGGCTTTATATGTGGTAAATACAGGTAATCAGAAAAAAACAGCTTCAATAACAACAAGAGATCAATTTCTAAATGAATTAAAACAGCTTGAATTCATCTTTTAATTAGCAATCTCTTTGTTATTAGTAAAAGTTAAATCTTGAGCCTATTTTTAGAACAGGGCATAATCAAGCCATACTAACTCGGACATTAGTGATGGCATCTAAATTAGAAAAACCTGATTATCAATGGCGTGAACAACTTAGCGATGAGCAATACCGTGTTACCCGTCAGTCAGGCAGGCACCGAGCCTCCCTTTTCTGGTCAATATACGCAACATGATGATCAAGGTGTTTATCTCTGTGTCTGTTGCCAACAAGAACTATTTACATCTGATTCTAAATTTGAATCAGGGTGCGGCTGGCCTAGTTTTTCTTCTCAAACAGAACATGGCGTAGCAACACATCATGTCGATCAAAGTCATGGCATGAATCGAACAGAAGTACGTTGCAAACAGTGTGACGCACATCTTGGTCATGTTTTTGATGATGGCCCCGCGCCAACAGGCTTACGATATTGCATTAACTCCATCGCCTTAGACTTTATCAACAAATAATATGGTTACATCAAAGCGTGACTGGTTTGTTTATATAGTTGAAGCTGAAAATGGCAATCTTTATACCGGCATAACTACCGATTTAGCCCGTCGTTTTTCTGAACATCAATCAAAACAAGGCGGCGCACGCTTCTTTCATACCAGCCCAGCCAAACAAATGGTATTCCACGAATCCCATCCTGATCGTAGCAGTGCGTCTAAACGTGAATCGGCAATCAAAAAACTATCCCGAAAAGCTAAAATTGAACTAGTCGAAACTCAATAAGTTCATGTATAATGGTGGGTTATCTAAATTCATCTAAAATTTATTCAGGAATACGATCTTGCTTACTACTGCAAATATCACCATGCAATTTGGCGCAAAGCCATTATTTGAGAATGTCTCAGTAAAATTCGGCGATGGCAATCGCTATGGACTTATCGGAGCCAATGGCTGTGGTAAATCTACCTTTATGAAAATCATCTCAAAAACACTTGAGCCAACATCTGGAAATCTTAGCTACGATGTAAATGAAACATTTGCAGTATTAGAACAAGACCAGTTTGCCTACGAAGATCAACGAGTTATTGATGTCGTTATCATGGGTAATAAGACTTTATGGGATGTTCATGCTGAACGTGACCGTATTTATAACCTACCTGAAATGTCAGAAGAAGATGGTATTAAGGTTGCTCACCTTGAAGGTGAATATGCTGAGATGGATGGTTACACTGCGGAATCTCGTGCCGGTGAATTATTACTTGGTGTAGGGATTCCTACTGAACAACATTACGGCCCAATGAGTGAAATTGCTCCGGGTTGGAAGCTACGTATTTTGCTAGCACAAGTATTGTTTGCTGAACCAGATATTATGTTACTTGATGAGCCAACTAACCATCTGGACATCAACACCATCCGTTGGCTAGAAGATATGATCAATCAACGTAGCGGCACGATGATTATCATCTCGCATGATCGTCATTTCTTAAACAGTGTTTGTACACACATGGCTGATATGGACTTTGGTGAACTTCGTGTTTATCCAGGTAACTACGATGAATACATGCTTGCCTCAACCCAAGCTAGAGCACGTCAAATTTCTGATAATGCTAAGAAGAAAGCACAAATTATAGAGCTGCAAGACTTCGTTCGTCGTTTCTCTGCTAATGCATCAAAAGCAAAACAAGCGACCTCACGTGCGAAACAAATTGATAAAATCCAATTAGATGATATCAAACCATCAAGCCGTGTTAACCCTTACATTAACTTTGAACAAGATAAGAAGTTGTTCCGTAATGCGGTTGAAGTTCAAAATATCAGCCAAGGTTATGGCAGTGATGAGCTATTATTTAAAGACTTCAAGTTTATGGCTGAAGTGGGTGATCGCATTGCAATTATCGGTCCTAACGGTATTGGTAAAACAACATTGGCTAAGACTTTAGCTACAGAAATGTTACCTAAATCTGGTCAAGTAAAATGGTCTGAAAATGCCAATATTGGTTACTATGCCCAAGATCATGAATACCTATTTGAAAATGATCTAAGCCTATTTGAATGGATGCAACAATGGGGGAAACCATCGGATGATGAACAGGTTATCCGCGGTACACTTGGTCGTTTATTGTTCTCAGGCGATTCAATCGATAAAAAAGCAAAAATCTTATCGGGTGGTGAAAAAGGCCGAATGATGTTTGGTAAATTATTACTACAAAAACCAAATATCTTGATTATGGATGAACCCACTAACCACATGGATATGGAATCAATCGAATCATTGAATATGGCACTCACTCGCTATGATGGCACATTATTCTTTGTCAGCCATGATCGTGAGTTTGTATCTTCACTTGCAACTCGTATTTTTGATATTACCGAAACAGGGATTGTAGATTTCCGTGGTTCATATGAAGAATACTTAGCAAGCCAAGGCGTTAAATAATCCAAAGAAAAAGCCAGTGCACCGTCACTGGCTTTTTTTCCTTTATTCATAGTGTGTAGCATGCTACCGTACTATTTTATCTAAACCACCTGAAGGTACAATTTTTAGGTAGTTTGGGTATCAATCAACGGGAATGAGGAAAAATTATGTCTATTCGTAATCAATTAATCGCTTTTACTCTTGCTACATTAACAAGTTTTGGTTTGTTTATTAGCCCCATAGCGAGTGCAGCATCATCTTATGAAATCAATGTGGGTGTTGAAGAAACATTAAAGCGTTTTCGTAATGAAATCCCAGGTGGCGCAGAGTTTATTAAACAAGCTAAAGGTGTGCTTATCTTTCCAAGTATTATCAAAGCAGGTTTTGGTATTGGTGGTGAATATGGTGAAGGCGCATTACAAATTGGTGGCAAAACAAAAGATTATTACAGCACGGCAGCTGCATCTATAGGCCTTCAATTCGGCGTTCAATCTAAGTCTGTCGTATTAATATTTATGACGAATGATGCACTTAAGAGCTTTCAATCAAGCAAAGGATGGAAAGCAGGTGTAGATGGTTCGGTTGCTCTTATTGAATGGGGCGCAGCAGAAGACATTAATACACTTGATATTGAAGATCCTATTATTGGCTTTGTGTTTAGCAATAAAGGCTTGATGTACAACTTGACCTTAGAAGGTTCTAAATTTACTAAAATCGTGAAATAAATATGACAACAGAATATCCAGAAAAAAGCTGTGAAATTGACCGTTTGGTCACACACGCTAAATTAGTTGAAGCTGCACTTGCTGGCAGAAAAACTCAGCAACGCCGTGATGGTGTTTACGCCTATCCAGGTGAAACATTTGAACTTGAAGGTGTAGAGTTTACTGTTACAGGGCTAGAACAGAAAACACTTGGCGATATGACTGACGCCGATGCCCAAGCCGAAGGCTACCCAAGCATGGAAATGTATAAAGGGCTGATCCTACGCATGCATGAAGGTATGAAATGGAATGACAAGCATAAAGTATGGGTACATAAATTCGAGAAGTCAGCTTAGACTCAATTACTAGAAGCACCCTTCATTATATGAAAAGGGTGCTTCTACATAATTAATCTTCGATTCTAAAACCAACTTTAATCGTCACTTGCCAATACTTAATGCCACCATCTTCGATATAGCCTCGTGTATCAATGACGTTAAACCAATGCATATGTTTAACTGATTCAGCTGCTTTAGCAATGGCATTTTGAATCGCTTGATCAGAGCTTTCTGTTGAGCTACCTGTTAATTCAATATGCTTATATGTATGTTCAGACATTATTTTCTCCTTAATCTCTCAAATAAATAAACCAGTAAAACAGACCTACAAATACACTGCCACCAATAATATTTCCCAGTGTGACAGGAACAAGGTTATTCAGCAAAAAACTAGATACGGTTAGCTGCTCTAAATTCATATTTCCCACTAACTGTACTAATTCTGGTTGTTGCTTTGCTAATAAACCTGCAGATATAAAATACATATTAGCAACGGAATGTTCAAATCCCATAGCAACAAATGCCGTAATAGGAAATAAAATAGCCAAGACTTTATCAACCACTGTTCGGCCTGCAAAGCATAACCAAACCGCTAAACACACCAAAATATTACACAAAATCCCTCGCGTAAATGCTTCCATCCAAGTTAAATTAACCTTTGCATTGGCAATTGCTAAGACTTTAGTTCCTACGGCACCGCCCCCAATTTGCCAATGACCGCTAAGATAAATAAGCAATAAAATACCGAGCGCACCAATAAAATTGCCTATAAAAACAATCGTCCAATTGCCTAATAATTGCTTCAAACTCACCTTACCATCAACATAGGCCATAACAATTAAATTATTACCGGTAAATAATTCAGCACCTGCGACGACGACTAAAACCAGTCCCAAACAAAAAGATAGCCCACCGATAAGCCGCATTAAACCTGCTGAAACACCTGTAGAATCATGAGTAACTACGGTATAGAATACGGCTCCCAAAGCAATAAAGGCGCCTGCCAACATAGCGAGTGCAAATACTCGTAAAGGCTCCCCCGTACTTTTACTGACCCCGACACTTTCTACTCTTGCTGCAATTTCTTTCGGTGAATAAGCATCAACTGAAAAATGGTCCACTTTGTAATTCCTTAACATGCAAAATATAAGCTTAATTCTGCCTTATTTTCACACTAACTAACAGCACCAAATAGAAATTCATTCTCATTACATTTAACAGACTGATTTAACTGTATTTTATTGTTTAATTCGCGTATAATTGTTTGATTAATCAATCCTCCTTCAGTTTTTACATTCAAAACTGACCTTCACAGGCGCATTCATGTCAGACACAGAACAAACTCCAGTTTTACCTTTTTCGGAATTAGGCTTATCAGATGCCGTTCTTAAAGCCGTTAATGAGGCGGGTTACGAAACACCCTCTCCAATCCAAGCACAAAGTATTGGTCCCTTACTTGAAGGTCGCGATCTTTTGGGCCAAGCTCAAACAGGTACAGGTAAAACAGCTGCATTCTCATTACCGCTATTAAGCCGTATTGATGTGAAATCTAAAATGCCTCAAATGCTTGTTTTAGCACCGACACGCGAATTAGCAATTCAAGTTGCGGAAGCAATTCAAGGCTATGCTAAACATATGAAAGGTCTACATGTCCTTCCTATCTATGGTGGCCAAAGCATGGGGATTCAATTACGTCAAATGCAACGTAACCCTCAAGTCATCGTAGGTACACCAGGTCGTATTCTTGATCACCTCCGTCGTAAAACATTAAAACTAGGTGAGCTTAAATCACTGGTTTTAGATGAAGCTGATGAAATGTTACGCATGGGCTTTATTGATGATGTTGAAACGATCTTAAAAGAAACACCAGCTTCACGTCAGGTTGCATTGTTCTCAGCAACAATGCCTGGACCCATCCATCGTGTTGCAACACGTTACTTGAAAGATCCTGTTGAGATCCGCATCAAGTCTAAAACATCAACAATGGAAACCATTAACCAACGTTACTGGCAGGTAACAGGAATGCATAAGTTAGAAGCATTAACGCGTATTCTTGAAGTTGAAGAATTTGATGCAATGATCATTTTTGTTCGCACCAAGAATGCAACTGCTGAATTGGCAGAAAAACTTGAAGCGCGTGGTTATTCTAGTTCACCACTTAATGGTGACATGAACCAATCCGCTCGTGAAAAAGCAATTGAGCGAATGAAAAAAGGCAAGCTTGATATCCTTGTGGCAACGGATGTTGCGGCACGTGGTTTGGATATTACTCGTATCAGCCATGTTATTAACTACGACATTCCTTACGATACTGAATCTTATGTTCATCGTATTGGTCGTACTGGTCGTGCTGGTCGTACTGGTACTGCAATCTTATTTGTTTCTCCTCGTGAAAAACGTATGTTGTTTGCCATTGAAAAAGCAACACGTCAGCCAATTGAGAAAATGCAATTACCAAGCACGGAAGATATTGCTGATCGCCGTGTCATGCAGTTTACTCAAATGCTAAGCGAAACAATTGAATCGCAAGACTTAAGCTTTTTCCAAGAAGTGATGGCTCATTATCAAGAAGCTCATGATGCAGATCCTCTAGAAGTGGCAGCAGCATTGACTTACTTAGTTCAAAAGAGTCGTCCATTAAAACCTGTCGTACATGTTCGTCCGCCACGTTCAGAACGAAGCGACAACCGAGGTAAAGATCGTGAACGCGGTAGCCGGCGTGATAGCTCTGATCGTGGTGATAGACTCTCTCGTGAACGTTCACCTCGCCGTGGCAACCAAGATAAACCACATCGTAGTGAAGATGGCATGCAAACCTACCGTGTTGAAGTCGGTAGAACACATGGTGTTGAAGTTAAAAACATCGTCGGTGCGATTGCTAATGAAGCAGGAATTGATAGCAAAGACATTGGCCGTATTAGTCTGCAAGAGAATTACAGTACGATTGATTTACCAGAAGGTATGCCAAAAGACTTATTCCAACAATTACGCAAAGTTTGGGTGTGTAATAAACAACTCGAAATGAGCATTGTAAATAATAATGACGCTTCAGCTGTTAGCGATGGTGAAAATCCTCAACGTAAGCCGCGACGTTCTGGTAAACCACGCGCACGCGCACGTGATAAGTCACGTCGTCCTAGTCAGAATAAAGACTAGACCTGATAGACTAAAATTAGCCTCCTTTATTTAGGGGGCTTTTTTTTGCCTTTAATAATCAGCAGCAGTCTGTAGAATAAGCATCATGCTAAATTTTATCTGGATCTTCTTTTTCATCACGGCCTTTATTGTTGCTCTAATAAAGCTCTTCGCCTTTGGTGATACTGAAATCTTTGGCCAGCTGATGACGGCCATGTTTAGCCTGTCAAAAACAGCGTTTGAAATATCATTAGGGCTAACAGGAATATTAGCCTTGTGGCTCGGTATTATGCGTATTGGCGAGCGCAGTGGCTTTATTGATTTACTGACCCGTGGTTTAACACCTCTCTTTTCAAAACTCATGCCCGAAGTACCAAAGAATCATCCTGCATTAGGTGCCATGGTGATGAATATATCAGCTAATGCATTAGGTTTAGACAATGCTGCAACACCGCTAGGAATAAAGGCGATGAAGGAATTACAGAAACTAAATCCTTTTAAAGATACGGCCAGCAATGCTCAAATATTATTCTTAGTTATTAATACTTCTGCGGTGACTCTTTTTCCTGTAACAATATTTACCTACCGTGCTCAAATGGGTGCAGCCAACCCAACAGATGTATTTATTCCAATATTAATTGCGACCTATGCCTCCACATTAATCGGTCTACTTACCGTTGCATCTGTACAAAAAATCAACCTATTCGACAAAGTTATTTTGAGTTATCTAGGTGGGTTTACACTACTTGTTATTGGCTTACTTTCTTACTTTGCCAATCTTCCTCAAGCTGACATGATTGCTCAATCTGCTCTAATTAGTAATGTCATACTATTCTCACTCGTCATGTTGTTTATATCCGGCGCAGTCATCAAAAAGGTCAATGCATACGAGGCTTTTATTGATGGTGCTAAAGAAGGTTTTGAAACGGCTATTACCATCATTCCCTATCTTGTTGCTATGTTGGTCGCTATCGGTGTATTTCGAGCCAGTGGTGCTTTAGATTTATTAGCCGATGGACTTCGATATCTTGTTTTAGCAATGAATCTTGATGATCGATTTATTGACGCCCTACCCACCGCATTGATGAAACCCTTTAGTGGCAGTGGCGCTAGAGCAATGATGGTCGATACGATGCAAGTCTACGGTGCTGACTCATTTGCCGGAAGACTCTCATCAATAGTGCAAGGTAGTACCGAAACAACATTTTATGTCCTTGCTGTTTATTTTGGTTCTGTCGGAATCAAAAACATACGTCATGCAGCAGCCTGTGGACTTGCAGCTGATATTGCTGGAATAATAGCGGCTATCACTGTTGCTTATTGGTTCTTTGGCTAAGAAATGAAAACCTTACACACCTTAATAAGTATTTCTCGTCCACCATTTCTATTATTAACGCCAGCCGTATTGTCTCTTAGCTATGCTATTAGTTACCAGCAACAAGGTTTTCTAGATTTTACTTTATCCTTCTTAGTCTTCATTGCCGCACTCTCTGCCCACATCAGTATTAATGCCTTTAATGAATATGCTGATTTCCGGTCAGGATTAGACTTGAATACACAACGAACACCTTTCAGCGGTGGAAGTGGAGGCTTACCTGAAAACCCATCTGCGGCCCCTTTAGTCTTATTCTTTGCATGTATAACCCTTACGATAACGAGTAGTATTGGTCTTTATTTTATATCCCTTTATGGACTTAGCTTATTACCCTTTGGGCTTGTTGGGCTTATCTTAATTATTACATATACAAAAACGATTACCCTATCACCTTGGCTATGTTTAATTAGCCCAGGATTCGCCTTTGGCCCTATTTTCATTATAGGAAGCAACTTTGTTCTCACAGGTCATTATTCAACTCAAGCTCTTATTGCATCACTCCCCATTTTCTTTTTAGTCAACAATCTACTGCTATTAAACCAATTCCCTGATGAGCATGTCGACAAACAATTTGGGCGTAAACATATTGTTATTCAGCAAGGTACGCAAAGGGCTAGTATTATATTTAAATACTTCAATCTTCTTGCCTGCTTAAGCCTAATATCTGCCGTACTATTAGAGCAGTTTCCCGCAGAATATTTACTGGGATTATTACCTATCATTATGGGCATCATTAACAGTCAGTCTGTTATTAATAATCATTCCAATATTGAGTTACTTTTACCTGCGATGACTACAAATGTAGCGGTTAATATATTAATGCCCATATTAATGTCTATCGGTATTATGGCGTCGTTATAAGGAAATATTTTGAGTAACCCCATACAATTAAGTAACACACTATACGACAGCATTGCTGATGCGCTTGTACAAGATGGCTGTATCATCCTGCCAAATTTTTTACCAGATAATCTGACACAACAGCTATATCAACATGTTAGTCAGCTACCTGCTGAGCAGTTCAAGTCGGCAGGGATTGGTCGTAATAATGAACAACAACTTAATCAGCAGATTCGCAACGATCATACATGCTGGTTATCAAATAAGTCTGTGCCAGAACAAGATTATTTAGCAATCATGGAAGAGTGTCGACATCAACTTAATCAGCGCCTATTCTTAGGCTTATTTGATTATGAGGCACACTTTGCACACTATGCAGTTGGAAGTTATTACCAGCGTCATATGGATGCTTTTCGAGGACGCTCTAACCGTGTCGTGACGACAGTATTTTATCTAAACCCAAATTGGTCACATTCTAATGGTGGCGAGTTACTTATTTATTCACCAGATAGCAATAAAGTGATTCATAAAGTATCACCGAACTTTGGCACAATGGTCATTTTCTTAAGTGACCGCTTTCCACACGAAGTGTTGGCAGCAAAACATGACAGGTTTAGTATTGCAGGCTGGTTTAGGCTTAATAACTCAAATAGCCTAGCAACAGATCCTTCTAACTAAACATTTCTCCAACCGCTTTACTTAATACGTCAGAACGATCGGGAGATCGAAGTACTTTCATAATATGCGGCCTCATTCCTGGCATAAACATAACATCAGCCAGTAACTGACTGAATGCAGCTTGACCAGCATCATTGTTAGCTAATTGTTCTATAAATAGCTTACAAAGTAATGGCTGTTCTAATATTCGCCAGATTCGACCAGAGATGGTTGCCAGGACCTCAACATTTTTACTACAGGAATTCTGGAGAACCTGTTTGACAACCTGATCAACTAAGCCTCTTGCAGGACTATTTGATATGGCACGAAGACAGGCACAAATTTGAGCAATATCCGGCTCTTTTTCTTGTAACTCCATATGCACACGTTGTGCATATACTTCAACAATACCAATGACGGGCTGAGAATTCTCCAGAAAATGACTGATCATAATGAAGGGCTCTACAGGTAATTTTGAAACATGCCCTATAAAATCAAATGTTTCATCAATATCATCTATTCGTGCAGCCACATCGGCTACGCCTTGCATGCCTAGTGATGGCCAAGTATCTAATGGTTTTTTACCTGAAAAATAAGCAAGGGCATCATCAAAGTAACGGGATGCTTTTAATCCTAAATTTTTTGTGACCTGAGAATTAAAGGCAGCCATCCGATCTTCACGTGGTTTAAATGTATATGGACTATCCTTCAAGGCGCTATCAATAGCAGCTCCACCATCAGCAGCAAGCATACACTCTCCCACACGCTCTAATAACATCACTAAAAACTCATCACGGGCGGCTTGTATCAATAAACCTTGCTCATCTAAAGGTAATTTCAAAAACCAAACATAACGATTATCAGCGTGTTTAGGATTCCAGAAAACCACTGCAAATAATGCTGATTTCTTAAAGGGATATGGATAGGGCTCTCTTGCCCATTCAAATTCAACAAACTCATCTGGGATTAACTTAACAACTTGCCGTCCCATATCAAAAATACGGTATTTTGCCCCGCTATGATGAAGAAACTCACTTAATGTTGTGATTTTATTAGTCGCCATAAATATTTATCTTCCTGTAAGCCATCAGTCCAAGCTGGTAGCTTAGTATGTTTAGATTTTATTTCAGAACACTTTTTTACACAGAAAATATGATTCTATATAACAACTTAGGTACAAAAATAACATTATTCTAGAATAAAAGATGAATTTTCAAACAATCAGGTACGGTATTCAGCATTTATTTTGACATAATCATAAGAAAAATCACATGTCCAAATAGTGTCTTTGGCATCACCGCGACCTAATTTGACTCTAATCGTTATTTCTTCTTGATTCATTACTTGCTGACCTTGTTCTTCAGTATAGCTAGTAGCGGGCTCACCTTTTTCGACAATACAAACATCATCTAAATAAATAGCCACTTTTCCTAAATCAAACTCTGCAATTCCACTTCTACCAACAGCGGCGAGGATTCGTCCCCAGTTTGGATCTGAAGCAAACAAAGCCGTTTTAACTAAAGGAGAATGAGCAATTGTATAGGCAACTTGACGACACTCATCCGTGTCAGCTCCTTGCTCTACATCAATAGCGATAAATTTTGTTGCCCCTTCACCATCTCGCACAATTGCATGTGCTAACTGTTGGCTTATTTCTGCAATAACTTGATACAACTTCTCAGCTAAGACATCGTTAATATCTGTTATCACTTGATTACCAGCACGTGCCGTAGCCATCAATATACAAGCATCATTAGTTGAGGTGTCGCCATCAACAGTAATTCTATTAAATGACTGTTCTACTGCATTATGTAGCATCAAATCTAAGACAGATTGCTCAATCGCAGCATCCGTTGCAATATAAGATAACATCGTCGCCATATCAGGGCGAATCATACCAGAGCCTTTTGCCATACCCGTTACTGTGATGGTGTTACCATCAATCTCAATTTGCTTGGAGACCGCTTTAGCAATAGTATCGGTTGTCATGATTGCATGAGCAGCAGCAAACCAATTGTCACTTGCTAAGTTTTGATAAGCCTGAGGAATAGCTTGGGTCATTTTATCAACGGGTAACTGTTGACCAATAACGCCCGTCGAAAATGGCAATACAGTATTGGCCTTTGTATTAGCAACCTCTGCAACAGCTTGGCAACAATCATGTGCAGCTTGCATGCCGACCACACCTGTTCCAGCGTTAGCATTACCAGAGTTAATCAGTAAATACTGTGGTGATGTCTGCTGTTGATGTTGTTTAGCTAAAGTGACAGGCGCAGCACAAAAGGCATTTTTAGTATAAACAGCCGAAGTACTGCTACCTTGAGCAATTTTAATTAAAACTAAGTCTTCTTTTCCTACCGTTTTAATACCTGCACTTGCAATACCGATCTCAATACCATCAATGGCTAATAAAGAAGATTGCGTGGGTGCTGATAGATTAACTGGCATTAGCTAATAGCGCCGTGACATTGTTTAAACTTCTTACCAGAACCACATGGACACGGATCATTACGACCTACTTTTTTCCCGTCACGTGTTACAGGTTGTTGATGTGAAGGAAGTTCTTCACCACCATCCAAGGCTTCAGCATCATCATGTTGATACTCAACCTCACCCGATTGGCGACGTTGCTCTTCAACGGCTTCAACATCTTCAGGGTCACGTACTTGAACACGAGAAATTAATGAAATAATTTCATGTTTAATATTTTCCAGCATCGCCGTAAACATATTATATGCTTCACGCTTAAATTCTTGTTTTGGATCTTTTTGAGCATAACCACGAAGATTAATACCTTGGCGTAAGTAATCCATCTGGGCTAAGTGCTCTTTCCATTGGCTATCTAAAGTTTGCAACATAATCGCTTTTTCAAAATTACGCATTAACTCACTACTAACCGCTTCTTCTTTGGCTTTACACTCTGCTTCTGCCGTATCAATAATACGTTCACGCAAGCTTTCTTCATTTAAATCACTTTCTTGCTCTAACCACTCACTCACATTTAAAGCTAAAGCGAAATCATCTCGTAAAGCATCTTCTAAACCGGAGATATTCCACTGTTCATCAATACTATTAGGCGGAACATAGGTACTAATCACATCATCAAGCACAGATGAACGCATTGAGACGATTGTTTCTGCTACATCATCTTGTGCCATTAATTCATCACGCTGCTCATAAACAACTTTACGCTGATCATTAGCAACATCATCATATTCAAGCAATTGCTTACGAATATCGAAGTTATGTCCTTCTACTTTCTTTTGAGCATTTTCAATTGCACGAGAAACCCAAGGATGTTCAATCGCTTCTCCCTCTTCCATGCCTAGCTTTTGCATTAAACCAGCCATACGTTCAGAAGCGAAGATACGCATTAGATTATCTTCAAGGGATAAATAGAAACGACTTGTTCCCGCATCACCTTGACGACCTGAACGACCACGCAACTGATTATCAACACGACGTGATTCATGTCGTTCTGAGCCAATAATATGTAATCCACCTGCAGCTAACACCGCATCATGACGAATTTGCCATGCATGAGTAACTTTTTCTTTTTCAGCATCGCTTGCTTGCTCGCCTAATGCGACTAATTCAACGTCAAGGCTTCCACCCAATACGATATCCGTACCACGTCCTGCCATATTTGTTGCAATAGTAACCGCACCTGGACTACCTGCCTGAGCAATAATGTGTGCTTCTCTTTCATGCTGCTTAGCATTCAAGACTTCATGAGTAATTTTGGCATTTACTAATAAGTCATGTAAATATTCTGAACTTTCAATAGATGCAGTACCGACAAGAACAGGTTGTTTTCTTTCAGCACATTGTTGAATATCTACAACAATTGCATCGTATTTTTCCTTAGTCGTAAGGTAAATTTGGTCTGCCCCATCCTTACGTTGCATATCTCGATGCGTTGGAATCACAATCACTTCCAAACCATAAATCGATTGCAACTCAAACGCTTCAGTATCAGCAGTACCGGTCATGCCTGATAGCTTCTTATACAAGCGGAAATAATTCTGAAAAGTAATTGATGCTAATGTTTGGTTTTCATTTTGAATACTTGCGCCTTCTTTGGCTTCAACAGCTTGATGTAGCCCTTCAGACCAGCGACGTCCTGGCATCGTTCTACCCGTAAATTCATCAACGATAACAACTTCATTATCTTCCACGATGTAATCTACATCTTTTTGAAATAGAACATGTGCACGCAATGCAGCCGTAACATGATGCATCAAGCTAATATTAGCCGCATCATAAAGACTTGCATCATCAGACAATAAACCTATTTCAGTTAATAAGTTTTCAATCTTTTCATGACCTGTTTCAGTGAAATGAACCTGTTTAGATTTTTCATCAACAGTGTAATCACCTTCCACTTCAACCTCATCACCCTCACCAATTTGTTTCGACAGAGCAGGGATTAATTTGTCTATTCTTTGATATAACTCGGAGCTATCTTCAGCAGGGCCCGAAATAACGAGAGGGGTACGTGCTTCATCAATTAAGATTGAATCAACTTCATCGACAACCGCATAGTTCAAATCACGCTGTACCTTTTCTTCCAAATTAAAGGCCATATTGTCACGTAGATAGTCAAAACCAAATTCGTTATTCGTACCGTAGGTAATGTCACAGGCATAAGCTTCGCGGCGCTCATTAGGTTCCATACCTGAAATAATAACGCCCGTTGTTAAACCTAAGAAACGATATAATTTCCCCATTGATGCTGAATCACGCTGTGCAAGATAGTCATTCACTGTGATTAAGTGAACGCCTTTACCTTCAAGAGCATTCAAATAAATAGCTAAGGTAGCGACCAGCGTTTTACCTTCACCGGTTCGCATTTCAGCAATTTTGCCCTCATGAAGCACGATGCCACCAATCATTTGCACATCGAAGTGACGCATACCTAATGCTTGCTGACTTGCCGCACGAACAACAGAAAAAGCTTCGGGTAGGATATCTTCTAAACTAGCCCCACCCGTTAACTTCTGACGAAGCTCTACCGTTTTAGCTTGTAAGCCAGCCTCATCAAGCTGGTCATGTTCTGTTTCAAAATTAGCAACTTCATCTACAGTCTTGCGTAATTTTTTAAGCACTCGTTCATTACGACTGCCAAATATTTTGCTGAAAAAATTGCTTACCATTGCTTGTTACTACCTGTATGTTGCTGAGTATCCATCCGGAAACGAGTTCATACCCATGATACATGAAGATGCTTGATACAGTGGGATTTAAAAACGTTTTAGGCAAGGTATTGATTGCAGGTAATGGTTCTTCCCTTAGCAAAATCAATAACGCAGCATAAAGCGTTTTTAAACCCATCGAAGAAGTGCTTGAGCAATCCCACTTCGTCGTTCCATCTATTTGCAAGGGAATAACCATTGCCGCATAGATGCGCCTAGAATTGGGATTGCTCAAGCACTCTGAAACATGCATTTTCATGTATCATGGGTATAATATAAACGCGCGATTATAACGCGTAGAAATGGATAGGTCTAAAGTCTATCTAAAATAAATGGGGGCTGTTTGCTATGAACTCAAGGTTTACCCTTTTACAAAACCATAGGGATTGATTGTTTTGCCATCGAGCAGTACCTCAAAATGTACATGAGGGCCTGTAGACCGGCCTGTTGAGCCCATTAATGCGATTACTTGACCTTTTTTAACTCGGTCACCAATCTGTACTATTAATTCTTTATTATGAGCATAGCGTGTAATGTAACCATTGCCATGATCAATATCTACAAGTTGACCATAGCCGCTGCGCGTTCCAGTCCAACTTATAATTCCATCTGCAACGGATAATACTTCACTACCTTGTTTTCCCGCTATATCGAGACCGTGATGAAAAACCTTTTTTCCATTAAAAGGATCTATGCGATTGCCGTAATAGGATGAAATCCATCCTTCTTTTGATGGTGAACCTTGAGGTATTGCTGATTTGATACTGTCATTTGTAAGATAGACTTTTTGTAGCATTTCCAAATTTTCATCTTGCATTTTAAAACTAGAAGTTACTTGTTCTAATTCCCATTGAAAAGTTGCTATAGATACTTCTTGCCCATCCGCAGCAAGTCCACCTTGTGGAGGAGTATTTTCTAATTCAAAGACATCTACATTTACTCCAGACATTTTTGCGATTTTTTCTGTTAAGGCTTTTAAGCGAATCGATTCGGCCTGTAATTGACCTAAACGCTGTGTATAGTATTCCTGTATTGCTAGATCTGACTTCTGTTCAACTGAATCTTCATTATTCACTTGCATAGGGATAATTGGGCTAGTAACCTGAGGCGCTGATAAAATATGAGCGCTGGTATTCAGTGAAACAATAATAGTCGCAAATACAACAATGAAAGCTATACTTAGGAAAATCAAATTCGTGCGTGAAAAATGCCAATGTTTATGTATCGATTTATTCGATGATATGATGATAATCTGCATTTTTACTTTTACCCTTCCATCAATAAAGAATTGCTAGCCATGTCAAACAAACCTGAACAAGTTAGTACTGTTTGCTCAAAAAACAAGCAACTCAACAGGCTGTCAAAGCGTGCTCGCCACCTTAGTCAATTAAACTACATTTTGCAGCAAGTTATGCCACCTCAATTTTCAGCACATTGTCAGCTTGCAAATATTAACGAGCAAACACTGATTGTCCACACCGATAACGCAAGTTATGCAAGCCTACTTCGTTTTCAAGCAAATACACTATGTAAGGCATTATCCGAGCACTTACCCCAAGCAGTGACTAAACTCGAGGTTAAGGTTAGACCTAAATACTCACCGATTAGAGTTGATACGAAGTCTACAATATCATTGCCGGAAGATGCCGCTGATGCATTAGAGCAAACAGCAGAAACAATGGAAGAAAGCCCTTTAAAGTCAGCCTTGCAACGGCTAGCTCAGCGTCGCAGCAAATAATTAATTTACCGTAGATGCGGCTGGTCGACTAAAGGATATTGGCGCATCTTTTTCATCATCAAAACTGACCAATTCCCAACAATCAGTTTCCGCCAAAAGTTTACGCAATAATTTATTGTTCACTTCATGACCTGACTTATAGCCACTAAAGGTACCAATCAAACTATGTCCTAAAAGATATAGATCACCAATAGCATCTAATACTTTATGGCGGACAAATTCATCTTCATAACGTAGCCCATCTTCATTTACCACGCGATAATCATCAACAACAATGGCATTATCCATGCTGCCACCTAATGCTAAATTATTTTCACGTAATTTTTCAATATCTTTCATAAAACCAAAAGTACGAGCACGACTTACTTCACGAACAAAGGATGTGGAGGAGAAGTCAACATCCACTTGTTGCGGCCGGCCCGTAAATGCTGGATGGTCAAAATCGATGGTAAATGACACTTTAAACCCATCAAATGGTTCAAACTTCGCCCATTTATCACCATCTTCTAGTAAAACTGGTTTTGTAATGCGAATAAACTGCTTAGCTGCTGATTGCTCTTCAATTCCTGCAGACTGAATTAAAAAGACAAAAGGACCTGCGCTACCATCCATAATCGGCACTTCAGGTGCATTAAGATCGATATAGGCATTATCGATACCTAAGCCTGCAAATGCAGATAACAAATGCTCAACAGTTGAAACACGTTGTCCATGCTGAATAAGGGTTGTAGATAAGGCAGTTTCACCTACATTTTCAGCTTTCGCTTCAATTTCAACAACAGGATCAAGATCAACACGTCTAAAAATAATACCGGTATTGGGGGCAGCAGGACGCAAGGTGAGATAGACAGTCTCTCCACTATGCAGACCGACACCTGTCGCACGAATCACATTTTTTAATGTTCGTTGCTTAATCACAGCGTAACACTCCCCTTACAGACATAAATATTTCGACAATACTACCACATTTAAACCCAGCTTAGTTAGTTGAACTTAGTCAGCTTGACGACGTAGAAATGCTGGAATATCTAAGTAATCCATATTGACATCTCCGCTAACAATTTGCTTTTGTTGTGCTTGCTCTTTATTACGGATAATGGCTGGAATATCGTAATCAACATCTGCTGTTTTCTTCACAATCTCAATTTTTGGTGCATCTTCGCTAGTCATCGGTACAGCCGCTAGCGGAGCAACACTTTGCGCTCCAAGTCCTGTTGCGACAACTGTTACACGAATTTCATCTGTCATTTCAGGGTCAATGACGGTCCCAACCACAACAGTTGCATCTTCAGATGCAAACTCTTTAATGGTGTTACCCACATCTTCAAATTCACCAATCGTCATATCTAAACCGGCGGTGATATTAACAAGCACACCACGAGCACCCGATAAATCCACATCTTCTAGTAATGGGCTTGATACAGCAAGCCTTGCAGCTTCTATAGCTCGGTCGGCACCTGATGCTTGTCCCGTTCCCATCATTGCCATACCCATTTCAGACATTACAGTACGAACATCTGCGAAATCCACATTAATCATACCTTCACGCGTGATTAACTCAGCAATACCTTGTACGGCACCTAGCAACACATCATTTGCTGCTTTAAAGGCATTCAACAAACTCATGTCTTTGCCTAATACTGCTAATAATTTCTCATTAGGAATTGTAATTAGAGAATCAACATGCTGGCTTAGTTCTTTTAAACCAGCATCAGCAATTTTTAATCGCTTAGCACCTTCAAATGGGAATGGTTTTGTTACAACGGCAACCGTTAAGATCCCCATTTCTTTTGCAACTTGTGCAACTACAGGTGCAGCGCCCGTTCCTGTACCTCCACCCATTCCGGCAGTAATAAATACCATGTCAGCACCACTGATAACATCCATGATACGTTCACGATCTTCTAATGCTGCTTGGCGACCCACATCAGGATTTGCACCAGCACCCAAACCTTTAGTGATATCTGTACCTAATTGTAACTGTGTTGTTGCTGAACTTTTACGTAATGCTTGTGCATCCGTATTGGCACAAATAAAGTCAACACCTTCAATCTCATTTTCAACCATATGTTCAAGTGCATTACCGCCACCGCCACCTACACCGATAACTTTAATCACTGCGTTTTGTGTATAAGTATCAATTAATTCAAATGTCATTTCTCTCTCCCCAAATTTTCTTTATATTATATGTGTTACGTTTTTCTAAAACTATTAAAAATTGCCTTGGAACCAGCTTCTCATCCGCGCCAACATGCCTTTAAAATCACTGCCTGATTTTTTCTCACCTTGTTCAACTAACTCTTCTTTATTGCCAAACAACAAAAGCCCCACTCCTGTTGCATGAATAGGGTTTCGAACCACATCCACTAAACCACCTACATGCTGCGGATAACCTAGTCGCACGGGTAAATGGAAGACCTCTTCAGCTAGCTCCACAACCCCTTCCATCTTCGAACTTCCACCGGTCAAAACAACACCGGCGGCTAATAACTCTTCAAATCCACTACGACGTAATTCTGCTTGAACCAACATTAATAATTCTTCATAACGTGGCTCAACGACTTCTGCCAATGTCTGTCTTGCAAGTTGACGCGCAGGTCGGTCTCCAACACTTGGGACTTCAATCGTTTCATCTTCACGTGCTAATTGCGTTAGTGCACAGGCATATTTCATTTTAATTTCGTCTGCATGCTGTGTCGGTGTTCGTAGTGCAACCGCAATATCATTGGTAACTTGATCACCCGCAATTGGAATCACTGCTGTATGACGAATGGCCCCATCAATAAACACGGCAATATCAGTGGTACCACCACCAATGTCGACCAAACACACGCCTAACTCTTTTTCATCATGTTCAAGTACGGAATAACTTGATGCCATTTGTTCTAAAATAATGCCATCAACTGATAATCCACATCGCTCAATACACTTAGTGATGTTTTGAGCGGCACTTACAGCCCCCGTAATCAAATGAACTTTTGCTTCTAAACGAACACCAGACATGCCAATCGGTTCACGAATACCTTCTTGGTTATCAATGATAAATTCCTGAGGCAACACATGAAGTAACTGTTGATCTCCAGGAAAGTGAACCGCCTTAGCCGCATCGAGTACTCGCTCAATATCACCAGAAGTCACTTCTTTATCTCTAATAGCAACGGTGCCATGTGAATTGAGACTACGAATATGACTACCTGCAATCCCTACATAAACAGAGTGGATTTGGCATCCAGCCATTAATTCGGCTTCTTCAACCGCACGTTGAATAGACTGTACGGTAGATTCAATATTAACAACCACCCCTTTTTTCATACCTCGTGAAGGGTGAGAACCGATACCGATAATATCCAATGCATTATCCTGAGGACCTGCATCTAAATTAGGCGAAGCAACAATAGCCACAACCTTCGACGTACCGATATCCAATCCGACTATAAGTTCTCTTTCACTTCTTTTTGACATCATACCGTCCTATTAAAGTCAGGTTGTAGACCTGATTTCCATACTACTGATAAGCCATTGGTGTAACGCATATCTACCGTTTTAATTTGGTCCTGATAGCGCTGCAACCCTGCTTTATATATATTTACGAATCGTTCTAAGCGTTGTTTATTGTCAGCTCGTCCTAGCATTAGTTGCATGCCATTATCAAACTTAACCGCCCACGATCTTCTTTTATCCATGTGTAAATGACTGACATTTAAACCAAGTAACTTAAACTGCTTAACAAGCTCAACATACTGCGTTGTCATTAATTCACTTGTACCTTCAGGGCCTGCCAACTTAACCAGCCCAGCTGGAAAACTCTTTTTCGCAGGGAAAAACAATTCACCCTCATTATTAACCAAAGCATGTGAACTCCACTGCGCAATGGCTTGCTGTTCTTCAACAACTAAATGCAAGGTATCTGGCCAGCTTCTTTGCACTTGAATCAGCTTGACCCATGGCAATGCTTCTCCCGCTTCTCTAAGCTTCGTTACATCAACATTGATAAAGCTACCTGTTACATAAGGTGTGACAACCTTAACTAATTTCTTTTTATCTACATGCTTAAACTGACCATCTACACTCACATGTAAAATCGGTAATGTATCTTCTTTTTGTAACCACACTCCACCAACAACAAGCCCGATAAACAATGAAGCTATAACCATCTGACGTAACCATTGCTGCCATGCCATCGCTTGACGCTGTTTACGCACAGGTTTACGAGTTGCACCTTTAGTTCGACGAGCTTTAACCATTATTAGCTCCTCCAATACTTGTTTCTAAAATAGCCCACACTAGTTGTTCAAAACTTAAACCTGCTTGTTTCGCAGCCATGGGAACCAAACTATGATCGGTCATCCCTGGAATGCTATTAGCTTCTAATAAGTAAAACTGTCCAGACTCATCTCGCATAAAATCAACACGACCCCAGCCAGACATTCTCAAACTGTCAAAAGCGTGTAATGCAATCTGCTGGCATTCCTGTTCATCTTGGTTATTCAAGCCACATGGACATAAATATTCAGTGGTATTTGATTGATATTTAGCTTCAAAGTCATAAAATTCATGTGGTGTTTTAAGCTGAATAACTGGTAATGTCTTACCAGCTAAAACAGCAACGGTATATTCCTCACCCGTAATCCATTGCTCAGCGATCACTTCAGCATCAAACTCTGTTGCCAACTTAATCGCAGATCGTAAATCTTCAGCTGACTTAACCTTCGTCATGCCAATGCTAGAACCTTCATTCACCGGTTTAATGATGATTGGCAAACCTAGTTTAGAAACCAGTTCATCAATATCACTATCAATCGTCACTTGTTCAAACTCAGGCGTTGGTAAACCTTCATGTCGCCATAACTGTTTACTTAAATTCTTATTCATTGATAAGACTGCAGCGGTAATATCACTACCCGTGTATGGAAGTTCTAATGCTTGCAATACACCTTGAATCTCACCATCTTCACCACCGCGACCATGCAATATCACAAAAGCACGATCAAAATGTCCTATTCGTAACTGCTCACTCACCTCAAGACCCGCATCAATTTTATGAGCATCAATACCTTGAGCTAATAATGCTTCAAGTACAGCCTGACCGCTTTTGAGTGAAATCTCACGCTCAGCAGAACGTCCGCCCATCAATACGGCAACACGTCCAAAATTAGATGCTGTTGTAATGACGCTCATCAGGCCACCTCACCTACAATATGAACTTCAGGCACCAAAGTCACACCTTCTTCCTGTTTAACTTTTTGCTGTACTAATAGAATCAATGCTTCAATGTCTGATGCCAACGCACTGCCATCGTTAACAATAAAGTTAGCGTGTTTTTCAGATACGGATGCACCACCGATACGCAGCCCTTTTAAACCAAGCTTCTCAATCAAACGACCCGAGAAATCGCCTTCTGGATTCCTAAACACAGATCCTGCACAAGGCTGATTCGTTGGCTGACTAAGATTTCGACGTTTTAGTAGCTCCTTAATTTTCTGTGCTTCATCTTCAGCACTACCTACTTCAAGCTTTAATTTTGCAGAGGCAAACCATTCATCAGCCGGTATTTCAACATGGCGATAACTTACTTTAAAGTCTTCTGGCTTGCGAACTCGCAATACACCTTGACGATCAACGGTTGTGACTTCGGTTACTAATGGCCACGTTTCACTTTGATGTGCACCTGCATTCATGGCAAGAGCACCACCAAAAGTTCCAGGAATCCCGGCTAAGAAAGCACTTCCGGCTAATCCAGAACGTGCAGCAAGCTTGGCCAATTTACCGCAGTAAACACCTACTTCAGCCATAACTTCTTGACCATTAATCTCTACATTTTGTAATGTGCCTGATGTTGAAATAACGGTTCCTGCAAAACCACCATCACGTACTAATAAATTACTTCCTAAACCTAACCATAATAAAGGCTCATCCGCTGGCAGTTGTGACAAAAACAAAGCAAGATCGTCAACATCACTCGGGCGATAAAAACGTTGTGCAATCCCCCCTACACGCCATGAAGTATGTTTTGATAAGGCTTCATTTAATCTTAATTCACCTTGTATATTTTCAAACATGATTTTTACCTCCTAATTGCATAGGAAGTTCACGAGCAATAGCACCGATATCACCAGCACCCAATGTTATAACAATGTCACCATCCGTTAAAACGCTAGGTAACACATCAAAAAGTGCTTGTTTATTTTCAACAAAAATCGGTTCAACTTGTCCACGCAAGCGAATAGCTCGGCATAGGCTTTTAGCATCAGCTCCGGCGATTTTACTTTCTCCAGCTGGATAGACTTCCATCACAATAAGTACGTCAACGGATGACAATACTTGTGCAAAGTCTTCAAACAAATCACGTGTTCGTGTATATCTATGTGGTTGAAAGATAACGACCAAGCGATTATCAGACCAACCGCCGCGCAACGCATCTAGTGTTGCAGCTATTTCCGTTGGGTGATGCCCATAATCATCAATAAGTTCAATTTTGCCCTTATCTAAGTTGATCTCACCCATTAAGTTAAAGCGACGATTAACCCCTGAAAACTCTTGTAAAGCACGTTGACATGCTGGAATAGAAACACCTAAATTTCTAGCCACGGCTAAACCAGCAAGTGCATTTAAAGCATTATGTAATCCCGGCATATTTAAGGTGATTGGGAATGTCAGACCTGCTTTCTTATCAATAACATTGAAATGACTTTGGCCTTTTTGCTGCTGTAAATTTACCAATTGAAAATCAGCTTCATCATCTGTTCCGTATGTCAGAACGGGGCGAATAACATCGGTTAATAATTCACGAACAACAGGATCATCAATACACATCACTGCTAAACCATAGAATGGTAGATGATGTAAGAACTCAATAAAGGTTGCTTTTAACTTTTCAAAGTCATTATCATACGTTGCCATATGATCTTCATCGATATTTGTCACTACCGAAATCATAGGTTGAAGGTATAAGAAAGAAGCATCACTTTCATCAGCCTCTGCCACTAAATAGCGACCACTACCTAATTTAGCATTACTACCTGCACTGTTTAGTCGACCACCGATAACAAAAGTGGGATCTAATTCACCTTCACTTAATAGTGCTGCGACTAAACTGGTTGTTGTTGTTTTGCCATGTGTTCCAGCAATAGCAATACCGTAACTAAAACGCATTAACTCAGCTAACATTTCAGCGCGTGGCACAACAGGAACACGCTGTTCTCTTGCCGCTTTTAACTCAACATTATCTTCATTAACAGCCGTTGTGACGACCACAACATCAGCACCTTCCAAGTAAGATGCATCATGACCGATCATGACAGTTGCACCTAATTCACGTAAATGTTCAATCAAAGCATTGTTTGCTAAATCTGAGCCCGATACTTGATAACCAAGGTTTAATAATACTTCAGCAATCCCGCCCATACCTACACCACCGATACCGATGAAGTGAATATGTCTAACTCGACTTTGCATTGCAGATGTTAATTTATCCATGAGCCACCTCCAAGCAGATATCAGCAACGTGCTGTGCAGTCCCTATTTTTGCTTGTTCACGTGCACGTTTTGACATGTCTAATAACAATTTTCTATCACTGACTAATTTGTTTATTGCAGTAGCGAAAGAATCAACAGTCAATGCACTTTCCTGTATTAATCTCGCAGCACCTGCATTCACTAATCCAATCGCATTATGTGTTTGATGGTCATCAACAGCATGAGGATAAGGTATAAATAATGCGGCAAGTCCTGATGCCGACACTTCTGCAACAGTCAAAGCACCGGCACGACAGATAATAAGATCGGCCCATGCATAGGCTTCTGCCATATCATCTATAAAGGCTGTTACTTCTGCCTTCACGGCTGACTTTTTATAATTTTCCTGACTCGCCTCTAAATGACGAATACCACATTGATGTTTAATTTCAATCTCTGTCTCAACAAGTGAAAAAGCTTCAGGTAAAACGGTATTTAATGATTTAGCACCCAAACTGCCACCCAATACTAATACTCGAACTAGCCCTGTTCGTTTAGCTAAGCGATGTTCAGGTTTTGCTAAAGCTTCGATTGTGGCTCTAACAGGATTACCCACCCACTCTGCATGACGTGATGGTGAAAAACTACTTGGAAAGCCTTGTAAGACTCGTTTGGCAATGAAAGATAACAAGCGATTTGTCAGCCCCGGAATTGCATTTTGTTCGTGAATCACAACAGGTTTACCCAATAAACGTGCTGCAACCCCACCCGGACCAGATGCAAACCCACCTAGACCTAAAACAACATCTGGTTTAATTTGTTTGATTGCTGTTACCGCTTCGGATACTGCTTTAATTAATTTAAATGGCGCTAATAACCAACCAAGTAGACCATTGCCACGTAAACCTTGAACCGATATAAAAGTAAGAGGATAACCTGCAGTAGGTACTAACTTCGCTTCTATTCCTCTTTCTGTTCCCATCCAAAATACATCACACTGTCGAGATCGCAGTTCATCCGCTACAGCCAATGCAGGGAATACATGTCCACCGGTACCGCCTGCCATAATAAGTATGCGAGATGTCATCGTTTCACCCTCGCAGCAGCTTTTTCTGGAAAACGAGTTTCAATATCTACTCGAAGTAATAAGGCAATGGCAATACAAACAATCACTAAACTACTTCCGCCGTAACTCATTAATGGTAGCGTTAACCCTTTTGTTGGTAACGCCCCCATATTCACGCCCATATTCACGCAAGCTTGTAGCCCTAACCAAATACCAATGCCATAGGCAATCTGAGCGGCAAAGACTTGACCCGCCAATTCTGCTGCACGCCCAATTGCAAGTGCTTTCCATATGAATAAGGCAAAGAGTATAAGAACACTCATCGAGCCTAATAAGCCGAGCTCTTCAGCTAATATCGAATATAAGAAATCAGTATGAGCTTCAGGTAAATAGTCTAACTTTTGCATACTGCTGCCTAAACCTACACCCAACCAATCGCCACGACCAAATGCAATTAAAGCATTTGTTAATTGGAAGCCGGTATCAAAAGGATCTGCCCATGGATCAAGAAAACTTTGTAACCGTTCCATTCGATAAGCAGCAAAGTTAACTAATGCAGCAAATCCGATAGAGACGACAATAAGTAAAGAGGCAAAGACATCTAAACGTGCACCACCTAAGAATAACATTGCTAATACTGTCGATAAGATCACAACAACAGAACCCATATCAGGTTGCATTAATAGAAGGAGAGATGCCACTGCTAATAATGCTAGCGGTGCAACAATTTTGAAGAAGGAACCTTTGAGCTGCCCATGATGACGTTGTAGATAATCAGCAATATAAATAATGGCAAAGAGCTTAATAAGCTCTGCAACCTGCAGATTAATAGGACCAAAAGGTAACCAACGGCGGCTACCATTGACCACTCGTCCAATTCCAGGAATGAGCACTAATATTAATAATACAATTCCAAATACTAATAGTGCCGGTGCTAGTTTTTGCCATGTTGATAATCGTACAGAAACAGCCATCCACCCAGCTGTAATACCAATAAGTGCATAAATAGTTTGGCGGTTGAAATAGTGTAATGGCTGGTTAAAGTCACTTGCGGCCGTATTGATTGAAGCCGAGCCCACCATCACTAAACCTAGTGATAGAATGGCCATCACAATAAACACCAGTCCGCGATCAAATGTCACAGGAGTATTAGTCATTAATATTCTCCTTAACACATGCTTCAAACACATCACCACGTTCAGCATATCCACTGAACATATCAAAACTCGCACAGGCGGGTGATAACAGTACATTTTCACCTTGCTTCACAATCTCTTTTGCTTTGCTAACCGCTTCTTGCATCGAAGACACTAAATGCTGTGGTGTGTTACTTGGAACAACGGCTGAAATTAATGCCGCATCTTGTCCAAACACGATGACTGAAGTGACATATTGCTCAATGACTGATGTTAATTCTGAAAAATCTTGTTCTTTAGCCACTCCACCCACAATTAAGATTATTTTACCGTTATCCGCGAGTCCTTCAATGGCTGCAATACAAGCTCCGACATTGGTTGCTTTTGAATCGTTAAACCAACGAACATTGTCTTGTTCCAAAACCAAACGACAACGATGTGGCAATCCAGAGTATTGCTGTAATGTTGTAAGCATGGCAGGCATAGGAAGCGCCATTGCTGATCCTAATGCCAATGCCGCTAATGCATTAGCAACATTATGCTTACCTACTATTTTCAATGATTTTATTGAAAGTAAAGGCTCACTTCCTTCGGCTAACCATTCTTCACCTTGATATTGCATTACACCAAAATCAACACCTTGGCTTGCTTGTAAACTAAAGCCAATTTGATTTCGTGAATCATCTGATAATTCGCTAACAACCCGATCATCACGGTTAATAATCATCACGCCATCACCAGCAAAGATACGCGCTTTAGCCGCTTGATAATCTTGTTCCGTATTGTAACGATCTAAGTGATCCGGACTTACATTTAAAATAACGGCTGCAAATGCATTCAATGTACTCACTGTTTCTAATTGAAAGCTTGATAGCTCAACAATATAAAAATCAGGTGCAGGTTCTGTAATTAAATCTAATGACGGCGTACCAAGATTGCCACCGACTTTAATATCTTTTCCTGCTTCCACAGCCATGTCAGCAAGGAGTGTTGTAACGGTACTTTTACCATTTGAACCTGTAATAGCAACAATAGGCGCATTTGCATAACGTGCAAATAACTCGACATCACCTACTAACTCTATTCCTGCTTCATGAGCGGCTACAATTTCAGGCACTCTTGGATCAACACCTGGACTCAAAACAATCATGTCAGCTTGCTGCATTAACTGACTATCTAAACCACCTGTTTTGACCAGCACTTCGGGATATTCTTCTTGAAGTATTGCTAAACTAGGTGGCTGTTCACGTGTATCCATAATAGCGACGTCAAAACCTTGTTGTACCAAAAATCGGGCACATGACAATCCTGTTTGGCCTAAGCCAATAATTAGAATTGAGTGTGCCTGTTTCATTTCAGGAACAATTTGAGTCGCTATTGAATTCATCGAATTTTCAAACTCGCTAAACCTACTAACACTAAAAACACAGTGATAATCCAAGCTCGGACAATAATACGAGGCTCAGGCCACCCTTTTAATTCATAATGATGATGAATGGGTGCCATTAAAAACACGCGTTTTCCTCGTAATTTGTATGAACCTACCTGCAAAATAACAGATAACGTTTCAACCACAAATACACCACCCATAATTAGTAATACTAATTCTTGTCTTACTAAAACAGCTACAGTACCAAGCGCGGCACCGAGTGCTAAAGCACCGATATCACCCATAAATACTTGTGCTGGATAGGTGTTAAACCATAAGAATCCTAAACCTGCCCCAACCATTGCAGCACAAAATACAGTTAATTCACCAGCGCCTGGAATAAAAGGAATCGAAAGATAACGAGCAAATTCAAAATGTCCTGTTACATAACTAAACAAGCCCAGTGCCGCAGCTACCATCACCGTTGGCATAATAGCCAAACCATCTAACCCATCCGTTAAATTTACTGCATTGCTCGTTCCAACGATGACAAGGTATGTCAACAACATATACCAAGCGCCTAATTGAATAACAATGTCTTTAAAGAAAGGAATAATAAGCGCTGTTTCAGCTGGAGTAGCCGCTGTTTGATACAATAATATTGCAGCACCTGCACCCACAACTGATTGCCAAAAGTATTTATAGCGACTGAGTAAGCCATTAGTATCTTGGCGTACTAACTTAATATAATCATCAACAAAACCAATCACACCAAACCCCATAGTGACCGCTAATACAATCCATACATACTTATTACTCAGATCAGACCAAAGTAATGTACTTACGGCAATGGCAACTAAAATTAGTGCTCCCCCCATTGTTGGAGTCCCGGCTTTACTCAGGTGAGATTCAGGACCATCATCACGTACCACTTGACCAATTTGCTTAAAACTCAAATGACGAATCATTGTTGGGCCCACTATCAATGCAATTCCCAAGGCAGTAATAACACCCAAAATTGCACGTAATGTCAGATATTGAAAGACATTAAAGCCGCTGTGGAATTGACTCAAATATTCACTTAGCATTAATAGCATTAGCTTTCTCCACCTTCTGTCAACGCATCCGCTAGCTTATCTAATTGCATAAATCGTGATCCTTTAATCAAGCAAACATCATCACTTGATAATTCATTTATAAGCTTACTTTTAAGCTCTTCAATAGCATTAAAATGCTCCGCTCCCACTCCATATGCCTTAGTGGCTTCTTCACTTTGCGTACCAATTGTCCATAACTGTTTAACACCTGAAGCTTTTGCATCAATACCCATTTGACGGTGTAGGTGTTCACTTTCAGCACCTAACTCTCCAAAATCACCTAGAACTAAACAATGATTTCCAGAAAAAGAAGATAAGGTCTCTAAGGCTTGTTTGTATGAACCCGGATTCGCGTTATAACTATCATCAATTAACTGTGATTGATTCACGCCATCACGTAGTTGTAATCGGTGTGGCATACTTTTCATTGCAGCCAGGCCTTTAACAATAGCTGAAGAAGGCACTTTCAAAGCACTTACTACTGCGATTGCTGCCAGTGCATTTGCTACATTATGTTTGCCCGGAAGAGGAAGATTTATATAATCAAACTCACCATTTAACTCAACCATAAAGTGACTTGATGTTGCATCTATTTGAAGATCTTGAGCAGTAATGTCAGCAGTATTATCCAATGCAAAACTCAATACTTGTTTACCATCAAGTACCGATATCCATTCATCAACAAAATCCATATCAGCATTAATAACACCAACACCGTCCTTGTCTAAACCTAAGAATATTTCAGCTTTCGCTTTAGCAACACCCATCAAATCTCCAAAACCCTCCAAATGTGCTGCTGCAACATTATTGATAACTGAGACATGTGGTGGAGCAATATCAACTAAGCGTGAAATATCACCGCGACGACTCGCTCCCATCTCAATAACGGCATAATCTGTTGAAGGTGATACATTCATCAATGTCATAGGCACGCCTAAGTCATTATTCAAATTACCTTGCGTTGCAACAACAGAACCACATTGACGGAGAATAGAGGCAATCATCTCTTTAACGGTTGTCTTGCCATTGCTTCCTGTCACCGCAATTACTTTTGCATCACATTGCTGCAACCAGTATTTCGCGATCTCACCCAATGCTTTAGCAACATCTGCTACCAGCAATTGAGGTAATTCATCATCTTGCAGTGTTGAAACTAGAGCGGCACTCGCACCGGCTTTTCTGGCAGTAGTGATATAATCATGTCCATCAACATGCTCACCATTGAGTGCTACAAATAAACAGCCCAAAAATACCTTACGACTATCAATTACGGCACCTGTAATTTCCACATTGGGAACTGATGCTGTATTGCCTAATAATGTCGCTAGCTGTGGTAATAGTAATTGCGTATTCATGCTATTTCACCCACAGAGTTCGCGCTTTCATCATTTGCGGCTTGTAAAATATCGATAACGACTTGGTTATCATTAAATACGTACTTAATGCCTTTTATTTCTTGGTACTGTTCATGGCCTTTGCCGGCAATCAATATAATATCTGTCGGCTTAGCCTGTTCAATAGCATGAGTAATCGCTAACTTACGGTCATGTTCAACAAGAACAGCCTCAGGATGTGACATTCCTGACAAAATATCACTTACAATATTTGTTGGCTCTTCACTTCGTGGATTGTCATCTGTAATTACAATTTTATCGGCATACTGCTCGGCATTTCTGCCCATTTCTGCTCGCTTACCGCTATCCCGATCACCACCGCAACCAAATACACACCATAAGTCAGCATCGACAGGAACATGTGCTTGAAGTGAATGTAATGCTTGGCTAAGCGCATCAGGAGTATGTGCAAAATCAATAACAACGTGTGCTTGTTGCTTGCCATCAATCAGTTCCATTCTTCCATCAACTGAGTGACATTGACTGATTGCTGAAAGCGCTTCTTCATAAGGAACTTTAATAGCGATTAAACATGCTAGTGCTGCTAGCAAATTATCAATATTAAATTCGCCAATCAAACTCGTTTTAACAGTATCTCGACCAAACTGACTGACTAAAGTAAAGCTCATTCCTTCATTTGTCATATTAATACTTTCAGCTTGAAAGTCTGTATTAGCAACGATAGGGCGTGCATAACTCAATATTTTTACACGCTCTCTTTCTTCTATCGCTGAAATGAGTTCTTGACCCAAATCATCAGCACTATTTAATACCGCAGTCTTGATGCTAGAGAAATCAAATAACCGACGTTTAGCGGCTGAATAGTTTGCCATATCACCATGATAATCAAGGTGGTCACGGCTTAAATTAGTCAATGCCGCAACATCAACGGTAATACTATTTAAACGCCCTTGGCTCAAGGCATGTGACGATGCTTCTACAACAGCATACTCAATTCCCTGCTCACAGAAATTAGCCAATATTTTTTGCATTGAAATAGGATCAGGTGTTGTCATTCCTGTGTGCTGTAAACTGCCAATACGACCGACACCTAATGTACCAATCACACCACAAGCATGGCCTAATGATTCAAGCCCTTGTGCAATAAATTGACTCACCGATGTTTTGCCATTTGTTCCTGTTACAGCAATCACAGTCAATGCAATAGAGGGGTGGCCATAAAATCGTGATGCAATTTCTCCTGCTTTATCAGCAAGCTTGTTAATTGAATAACATTCCACTTTAGCCTGAGTTAACAATTCACTTTCCTGTTCAGTCAGTGCCTGCTTGGCATCCACTAAAACAACACTACATTTTGCAGTAAGTGCTTGCTTCAAATTATTTATACGCTGTTCATCATCTTTAGCTAATGATAAAAATAAATTACCTGCTGTGATTTCACGGCTATCTAAACTAAGACCTGTCACTTTCATATCAACTAAACGAAAGGGATCGGCCAACATTCCGACTAGCAGCATAGGTAATGAATGATTATCCGGAATCATCATTTCTGAGCCACCAGCATGGTAGATTTTAAGACTTTTTTATCTGGAGCAATATTTAACAATCGCATTGCACCCGTCATTACTTCTGAAAATACAGGTGCAGCGATCAATCCACCGTAATATTGATCACCTTGAGGATCATCAATCATAACGACCATCGCTAAACGAGGGTTATTTGCAGGAATAACACCGGCAAATAAAGATAAATAACGGTCATCAGCATAACCACCTCTGCTTGCCTTTTTAACGGTTCCTGTTTTACCTGCTACCGTATAGTTTTCAACAGCAGCCCGTCTTGCAGTGCCCTCAGGAGTTACAACGCCTTCCATCATTTTAAGCACATCGTTCATTACATCTTGTGAAAACACACGACGACCTAAAGGTGCTTCATCTAATTTTTGAAAACTAACGGGCCGTGAAATACCACCATTCGCAAGTATGGTATACGCTCGCGCTAACTGTAATGCAGTTGTACTTAAACCATAACCATAGGCAAGTGTTGCTCTATCTAGCTTTTTCCATGTTCTTAGGTCGGGCATATTCCCCATGACTTCACCAGGGAAGTAGCCTCCTGTTGGTTCAGACATACCAAATGCCGTAAAGTCCTGCCACAACTGTTCAGGTTTAAGCTTTAATGCAATTTTACTAGCACCCACATTGCTTGATTTCTGAATCAATGTTGCTATATCAATCACACCATAATTACGGTGATCTTTAATAGTGTGACCACTGACTTTCAATGTACCAGGTCGTGTATCAATCTTTGTATTCAGTGTAAACACACCTGATTTAAGACCACTTGCAACAGTAAATGGCTTCACCGTAGAGCCAGGTTCAAATACATCAATCACCGCACTATTACGCAAATGACTTAATTTCAAATGTCGGCGGTTATTTGGGTTAAATGATGGTTGATTAACCATTGCTAACACCTCACCTGTTTGCACATCTAATACAACAGCAGTTCCTGAACGTGCATGATATTTATCAACGGTTGATTTTAATGACTGATAAGCCAAATACTGCAATCTTAAATCAATACTTAAACTCACATTCTGACCGGCTTTGCTGGCCTTAATCTGTTCACCACCGCCGACATAATTACCACGACTATCACGAACCATGCGCTTTAAACCAGGCACACCTTTTAACGCTGAATCATAAGTAAGCTCTAGACCTTCTTGACCATGATCATCAATATTATTGAAGCCCACAATATGCGCGGTTACTTCACTTGCAGGATAGTAGCGTTTATATTCTCGCTGTAAAGCAAGCCCTTTAATGTTAAGTTTTTTAACCTTATTTGCTAACTCAGGTGCGATTCTACGTTTTAGATACACAAACTCACGTGCTTTATTCGCTTTAATTTTTTTGCTGATCGAAGATCTATTTATTTTTAATAAGGTCGCTAACTGATGTAATTGTTGTTCACTTATTTCAAGATCTTGAGGATTCAACCATACTGAATGTACAGGAGTACTAATAGCTAATGGCTCACCATGTCGGTCGAGAAGCATACCGCGATGTGAAACAACCGGTACTTGTCTAATATGTCGAGCATCACCTTGGTCACGTAAAAAATCAGGATGTATAACTTGAATATCGGCTAAACGCCATCCCAAACCAAGCACTAAACTAATAAAAACAAGGCGAACAAAGTTCAGGCGCCAAGCACCTGCATTAGCCAATGTTTTTACTTTACGGCTCATGGCTGTATGAATACCGTCTTATCAGAGGGCGGGACAATCATCTGCAATCGCAATCGTGCTTGTTGCTCAATACGTCCCGGACTAGCCCAAGTACTTTGCTCTAATAATAAGCGACCCCATGTTTCATTCAACTGATCACGTTTCTGTTCTAATTGCTGCAAAACGACGAACTCAGCTCGTCCGATATGTTTACTATAAATGACGGCAATAGCCGAGCCCATAACGAGTAATAACAAGACTAAGCTTGGTATTTCAATATTAGGTAATTCAAACTGTCCCAAGAAACTCATGCCAACTTCTCCACAATTCGCAGAACAGCACTTCGTGCCCGTGGATTGACCTTAAGTTCTTCATCACTTGCTTTAATCGCCTTACCCACTAATTTAACGGTTGGGTTTAGCTGATCAGCCCTGATAGGGAAATTAGAAGGTAAATCATCACCACGCGCTTCATCACGGAAATAACGTTTAACAATTCTGTCTTCTAAAGAATGAAAAGTAATCACGGCTAAACGACCACCAACAGCAAGAACATCCAAAGATTGCTCCAAAGCTACTTTAAGATCTTCTAATTCATTATTGATGTAAATTCGGATTGCTTGAAATGTTCTTGTTGCAGGATGTTTGTTCTTTTCACGAAACGGCATTGCTTTATCAACCAATGCAGCCAACTGTGTCGTTGAAGTGATGGGGGTATGTTCACGAGTTTCAACAATTGCATTCGCAATTCGTTTGCCAAAACGCTCTTCACCCAATGTTTTTATCACAAAGGTAATGTCTTCCACTTTAGCGGTGGCTAACCACTCCGCAGCACTGATCCCTGTATCAGGGTTCATACGCATATCTAGTGGCCCCTCTTTTTGAAAGCTAAAACCTCGTTCAGCTTCATCAATCTGAGGTGACGACACTCCAATATCTAACAGTATTCCGTCTACACGACCTTGCCATAAATGGTCATTCACCACTTCAGCCATATCGGCAAAAGAACATTGTTCTATCTTAAAACGAGAATCTTCTTTTTCTAAAGCTTGGCCTGTCGCTATCGCAGCAGGATCTTTATCAAACCCCAATAATCGACCCTTGTCAGATAACAGCGCCAATACTTGTCGAGCATGACCACCACGCCCGAATGTACCATCGATATAAAAGCCATCTGCTTTAACATCTAAGGCAGCGACAGCCTCATTTAACAAGACTGGTAAATGTTCTGAATAGCTCTCAGTCATCATAACTCCTAAAGTGACAGGCTTTCTAATTCGGCCGGTAAAATACCGTCAAAATCTTCTTCCAAACATTCATCCATCAATGCATTCCATGTCTGTTCATCCCACAATTCAAATTTATTACCTTGACCAATCATCACGGTGCTTTTTTCTAAACCAGCAAACTCACGCAACTTAGCCGGTAACAAAATACGACCGTTGTTATCCATCTCACATTCTGTTGCATAACCTAACAACATGCGTTTTAGACGACGTACTTGAGGGTTCAAACTTGGTAACTCTGCTAACTTCTTCTCAACCCCTTCCCATTCAGGCAAAGGATAAATCTGTAAACAGTGGTCAGAATGATCAATTGTGACAATTAAACGGCCTTCGCAACAGGCGTCAAGATGCTTACGGAACTTGGCTGGAACTGCCATCCGTCCTTTTACATCTAAATTGAAAGTTGCTACGCCTCTAAACACTTACTTGCCCTTTTAGTTTGATCCACTTTGATCCACAATTACCCACTAAGGGACACTATAGGAGTGCGATCAGGGCATGTCAAGTCATGTAATAAACAAAATCCTCTTTTAAGGACAATGACTTAGGGTCACTTTCTTAAAGTGGGAGGTAATGTATCAAGCTTGCAAGTAAGGACTACTTTTTTATCAAAAAACTGGGCTTGGAAGTTAAAGTAGATTCTAGCTAATAGTCTACATTTTGAAGTCAGAAATCATCAAAATTCATCTAGTTATCACACAAGATCAGCTGAGCAAATCGGCTCTAGTTAGCGGAAAGGTGGTATTTGAAATAAAACATCGTTCAAAGCTATAAAATACAATGTTATAAATTAGAGGTATATGACGGAATAAGTTTTAATGCTGGTAAGTAATCATTGGTATTGAGTTATATGATTAAAACTACAATCTAAAAAAATGAGATGGCCGTATAAGCCGGGTTCTGTCGAGGACAATCATTCATCTGGGACATGCATCGCTACATGCCTCAAGCAACCTACCCAAGAACCGTGCGAGCCACACGTGTTTGCAAGCAAACTGCTCTTCTATTTGGTCTTGCTCCAGGTGGGGTTTACCCTGCCACAACTGTTACCAGTTGCGCGGTGCGCTCTTACCGCACCATTTCACCCTTACCTAATTAAAAACTAGGCGGTATATTTTCTGTGGCACTTGCCATAAGCTCACGCTTTCCAGACGTTATCTGGCACCCTGCTCATTGGAGCCCGGACTTTCCTCACCATTAGTCTAGCTAAAAGCGCGATTGTCTGGCCATCTCAGGTCGAGATCATACCTTAGCCTTAGTTTTTCTGCTGAAGTTTCAATGCCATATCGTAAGCGGTGTTTTTACTGACTTCTAATAGTGAAGATGTAATCGCTGCTGCTTTTTTCACAGGTAACTCTTTCAACAAAAGGCTAAGAACACGGTTTATCTCTGTTTCACTGCTGTCTTTTTGCTGTTTAAGACCTTCAACTAATAAAACACATTCACCCTTTTGCTGATTACTGTCATCAGAAACCCATGCTAATAATTCTTCTAATGATTTGGTGGTTATTGTTTCATGCAGTTTTGTAATCTCTCGTGCGATACATGCTTGTCTCTCTCCACCGAAGATCGTAACCATATCAGCCAGTGTACCTTGAAGGCGCCTTGGTGCATCGTAAAAGATCATTGTTCTACTTTCATCAATCAAGGCTTCTAATGTTTGCTGACGTGCACCTTGCTTAGATGGCAAAAAGCCTTCAAAAGAAAATCTATCCGATGGTAAGCCTGAAGCAGAAAGTGCTGCAATTACAGCACAACTTCCTGGCACAGGAACAACAGGAATACCATGTTCTCGCACTAAAGAAACAAGTTTATATCCAGGATCGCTTATTAATGGTGTGCCCGCATCACTAATTAGGGCAACAGACTCTCCCTGCTGCAGGCGCGCTAACAATAGTTCGCTACGTTGTAATTCATTGTGATCATGTAATGACACACTGGGTGTTTTGATAGCGAAATGTTGTAATAAGATTCCGCTGTGGCGTGTATCTTCAGCAGCAATCACATCAACGGATTGTAATGTCTCAATGGCACGTTGTGACATGTCTGACAAATTGCCAATGGGTGTTGCGACTATATATAAAGATGCGAGTGTAGTGTCTGACACAAATAATAACCTCAAGAATGAGAACTCAGTTCTGGTCGTAATATACGCGAACAGGTAAGATGTTTCCTTAAATATAGATATTCAAGTAGTTTGAGTATAATTCATTGCTAGGAAGCCATGACTAAACAATTTTATTTTAGTGTACTGACATTCATCATTATTAGCTTAAGTGCATGTCAGCCAACACAAGTCATCACAACAACGAAGCCTGATACCAATATCGATATTGAGGCAGTCACTGCTGAGCAAGCTGGTGATTACCTTTCTGCGGCAACTCAGTATCTATCTCTCGCAACTAATGCTAAAAAACAACATCAGGCGCATTATTACTTACGTGCGGCTCGTGCTTTCTGGCAAGCAGATAGCATTGAACAAGCCTCTAGTAGCCTCGCTAACGTTATCCGCAAAGATTTAAGCCAAGCACAACAAATTGATGCTGCGATTCTGGAGGCAAAAATTGCACTAATATTAGACCATGCTGAGCAAGCGCTAAATGCACTAGATGATTTTAATCTCCGCGATATTGCTTTTCCTCAAAACAAGCAATTGCTTGAGCTTAGAATTCAGGCTTATGCATTAACTGAAAATTGGCTAGAAAAAGCAAATAGTCACATCGAACTTTCAGCTTTATTATCAGAACAAGGTAAAGCTGAAAATCAACAAGCACTTTGGCAAGCTCTAATGTCATTGAACTCTCAAGCACTTGATTTATTTAACCCCGGTATTCCGCCCGCAATTGATAGTGGTTGGTTTGCACTTGCCTATGCGGTTAAAACATACAATACAAATCCTGATACATTAATTGTTGCCCTTGAAGACTGGAGGAGAAACTATCCGCGTCACCCCGCCGATCCAGCTCTCTATGAACGAAGCCTAAAAGCAGGTACACGTTTACCTCAAAACCTCAGTCACATTGCTATTCTTTTACCAGAAACTGGCCCTTATAAAACGGCTGCATCAGCCATAAAACAAGGCATTATCGCAGCACACTTTAATGCAAACTCCCATACACAGCTGCACTTCTATAATGTTGTGACGGACCAGAAGTCTGGTGTTAGCAATGTTTGGCAACAATACCAACAAGCGATTGCACAAGAGGCCAGCTTAATCATTGGACCTCTTGATAAAAAGTCAGTACAAATTTTAGCCGAAGCTGATGAGTTGACCATTCCTGTTCTAGCCTTAAACCGCCTCACAGAGCAAAGTCAGAAAGAAAATCTTTTTCAATTCGGTTTAGCGCCTGAAGATGATGCTATTGCCGCTGCAAATTATGCAAGCCAGCAGGGCTTTCAACGCGCGGTTGTGATTGCTCCAGAAAACAACTGGGGACGCCGTATTGCAGAGGCATTTAATGGTCAATGGTTAGAAAATGGCGGCGTTTTACTTAATCAAACAAAATATAATGCCAAACAACATGACTTCTCAGAAACAATTAAACCATTATTGGGATTAGAAACGAGTACTCAACGTTACCATTCATTAAAACAACGCTTAGCCAGTAAACTAGAATTTGAACCCCGTCGTCGTCAAGATATTGATTTTGTATTTCTGATTGCCAAACCATTAAAGGCACGTCAATTACTTCCCCAACTTAAGTTCCACCGTTCTGGAGCATTACCTGTTATTGCAACATCTCAAGCATATAGCGGCAAAGAAGATAGCCAGCAAGACATTGATTTAAACGGGCTATTTATCAATGACATTCCATGGATGTTTACAGCGACGGCAATAAACGACCCTATTTATGCATCATTAAAAATAAATGCTCCTGAGCACTTCGAACGTTTTCTACGTTTACATGCCCTCGGTGCTGACGCTTATCAATTAATTCCTCAACTTAACAGTTTGAGTCGTTCTGAGGAGCAAAGGTTTAATGGTGCCACCGGTATATTATCCATCACCTCTTCAGGACAAATTCACCGAGAAACTCAGTGGGGACAGTTTACACAAGGTATCCTGAAACCATTACCTGATTCTATAAAGAATGAACTCTAAGCTCACCATAGGCCAACAAGCAGAACAATGGGCCAGTGAATACCTCCAGCAACAAGGACTTCAACTAATAACAACAAACTATCACTGTCGGCGTGGTGAAATTGATTTAATTATGCACGATCAAGATACATTGGTCTTTGTTGAAGTCCGCTATCGAAAAACAAGTACATTTGGTAGTGCATTAGAAAGTGTCGATCACAGAAAACAAACAAAACTTATTGTTACTGCCGAACATTATTTACAACAAAATACTGCTTTTTTTTCTCATTACCGTTTTGATGTTATTGCTATTTCACCCCAGCAAGCCCATCCTAATATCACATGGGTAAAAGATGCTTTCCAAGTTAATTAAGCTTAGTTCTGGTTAATTAAGGCACTTCTGTTAAAAATGGTAGTCAAAACGGCTACAAGCAGTAATAATAACTCCCAGACACACAAGGACATCATTATGTTGAAATACAAATTAGCACTTCTTTTATTACTCCCTCTCGTTATATTACAAGGCTGTGCAACGGCTGTTGTAACAGGAGCGGCAACGGGAGCATCCATTATTCACGACCGTCGTTCTGCCGGTGCAGTTCTTGATGATCAGGGAATAGAATTTAAAAGTTCATATGCTTTGTTTTCAAATAAAGATATCTATAACCAAAGCCATATCAATGTTACAAGTTATAACGGTATTGTTCTTGTTACAGGTGAAACACCAACAGAAGCATTAAAACAACAAGTTTCCGCTGAAATAAAAGCGATTCCTAAAGTACGTCGTATCCATAATGAACTTATGATTGCAGCACCAAGTGCATTACCTTCTCGTAGTAGTGATGCCTGGATCACTTCTAAAATTAAAGCCAAGATGACAACGGATAAGCGCATTGACCCGTTCTATGTCAAAGTCGTCACCGAGCATGGTATTGTTTATTTAATGGGTGTATTGAGTCATTCAGAAGCGGATGTTGCCACGGAGATCGTAACTCAATCTGCTGGTGTACAACGTGTTGTGAAAATATTCGAATATACTGATTAAAAGAGCCTATCTAACCTGAACTCGGGATAAGAATAGTCATCCAGCACATTTGTTTTAGCGGCTCTCTGCGTTAGATTGACTTCCAATAGCTCGCTATTGCTACGTAAATCTGCCTTGATATCCACTAAAATAAAGACACTGGCTATATGATTCTAGGCTTGCTTTATCTATTCTGAGTCGTGTTCGTTCATACGTGATTGTAAATTATGATGTTGCTGACTATTCTTATCCAGAGTTCAGATTATCTAAGATCTAATCATCCCCATTTATGGGGATGATTGTGTTATCAAAAGGGTTTGACTACGGCCAAAATAACCACAGAAATAAGTATCAATACAGGTAGCTCATTAAACCAGCGATAGAAGATGTGCGAACGTTGATTTTCATCATTCTTGAATTGTCTTAACAGGCGACCACAATAGCCATGATAAGCGAACAATAAGACCACAAGCACCAATTTGACATGCAGCCAATGCATCATTGCAATCTGCTCAAATGTATAATAGCTCAACAACCAACCGCCAAAAAACAGTGCCAATACAGCGCTTGGCGTCATAATCCCTCGATATAACTTACGTTCCATAATTTTGAAGCGTTCATTACTTGTCTTGTCATCACTCATTGCGTGATACACAAATAATCGTGGTAAATAAAATAAGGCGGCAAACCATGTCACCACACAAATAATGTGAAAGCTTTTAACCCACAACATTCCCTACTCCTTTCTAATCGGTGTTAATATCGTACTATCTATATACGGAGGTTAACATGTCAAATGATAATTCAGATGAACGTCGTCGATTTAGTCGCATTCCATTCGAAGTAAATGCACATATTAACTCTCATAAAGGTGAGTTACACCTTAATTGCCATGTTATTGATATTTCGCTAAACGGTGTTTTAATCAAAAAACCTGATGGCTGGTTAGGTTTAATGGGTGAACAATATACTGTTGATCTTCTACTCGAGAATGCTCAGCTTGTTATCAAAATGGATGCAGATGTAGCACATATCGATGATGATGCTATTGGTTTTACTTGCACCCATATTGATTTAGATAGTATTACCCACCTTAAACGCTTAGTTGAGCTTAATCTAGGAGATGAAGGCTTACTTAACCGTGAACTATCTGCATTAATTCATTAAGCTTCGGCATTTCTCATGGCATCAATTGCTTCTGATAAATGTCTTACAGCAATGACTTTAATGCCCTTAACCGGCTTTCTTGGCGCATTCGCTGCGGGAACGATGGCATGAGTAAAACCATGTTTTGCAGCATCACGAATACGCTCTTCTCCAGCTTGAACAGGTCTTATCTCTCCAGTTAAACCCACTTCACCGAATAATATCCAGTCTCGTGGAATAGGTTTATTTCGAAGACTCGACATAACAGCAGCAAGCACAGCCAAATCAGCACCTGTTTCGCTCAGCTTGACCCCACCAACAACATTAATAAATACATCTTGATCACTACAGCTTATTCCACCATGACGATGTAATATTGCTAATAACATCGCTAATCTATTTTGATCCAAACCCACTGATACACGACGCGGGTTACCTAAGGGACTATCGTCAACTAAGGCTTGCACCTCAACCAACATTGGGCGGCTTCCTTCTCGAATCACTGTTACAACACTGCCTGAAAGCGAGTCTTCACCACGAGATAAGAAAATAGCAGAAGGGTTACTGACTTCTTTCAAGCCTAATTCGGTCATACTAAACACACCGAGTTCATTCACCGCCCCAAAGCGATTTTTAACTGCTCGTAATATTCTAAAACGTGTTGATGTATCGCCTTCAAAATATAAAACACTATCTACCATATGTTCTAATACACGAGGACCTGCTAAGGCGCCTTGTTTAGTGACATGTCCAACTAAAATTAAGGTTGTGCCACTAGATTTAGCAAAGCGAACTAACTGAGCAGCACTCTCACGTACTTGAGCAACCGTACCCGGAGCAGATTGTAATAATTCGGTGAACACCGTTTGAATAGAATCAATCACCATTACTTGAGGTTTGCGACTATGTGCAGTCGCGATGATCTGCTCAATATGTGTTTCAGCCAATAAATCCACAGGGGTATTCTCTAACTGCAACCGTTCGGCTCGTAAGCGAATTTGTTGTAAAGATTCTTCACCACTGATGTATAGCGGGCTCATGCCTGATGTTTTAGCCATCATTGCCATTGCTTGCAATAGCAATGTTGATTTACCGATGCCTGGATCGCCACCAATCAAAACGACAGATCCCGTCACCAAACCACCCCCTAAAACACGATCTAATTCAGGTAAACCTGTTGTCCAACGTATTGCCTGCTCAGAGGTGATTTCGCTTAGAGATTGAACTTCACTCTTTTGCTCACCTGCATAACCTGCGTGTTTAGCAATCGTCGTTTGAGCCACAGAGCTTGAAGGTGAAAGTTGAACTTCTTCTTCTAAACTATTCCATGCACCACACTCGCCACATCGTCCTGCCCACTGTGGAGTTTGAGCGCCACAATCTCTGCAGCGATAAAGTCGTTTAGGCTTTGCCATTGTAATATTCCCTTTTTACTCGCTCACTCACTTGGCAAACTAATTCATACGGTATGGTATTTGCGAGTTCAGCAATCGTCTCAACGGCTAAATCCTCACCGCCCCAAAGTATCACTGTATCACCGACATTAACATGGCTAAGTTTAGAGATATCAATTGCAATCATATCCATTGATACACGCCCTATCACTACTGCAATTTGGCCGTGAATAATAACTGAGCCTTTATTCGAAAGCTGGCGACTATAACCATCACCATAACCGATGCTCACTATTGCTATACGTGTTTCATGTTCTGCAGTCCAATCACCACCATAGCCTACTTGTTCGCCCGCTTTTATCTTTTGAATAGCAGTTATTTGAGACTGGAGCTGCATAACGGGGTTTAAGTCTAATTCTTTTGCTGATTGATCTTCAAAAGGAGAAATTCCATATAACATTAGCCCCGGACGCAACCAGTCACCATGACTGTCAGGATATGACAATATTGCTGCGGAATTGGCCATGCTTGTTGGAATGTCACCGTGAGCGCTCAACTGCTTTAAAGTGTCCAACTGCTGCTTGTTTCGAGGGTCATCAATAGTATCAGCACAAGCAAAGTGGCTCATCAAACCCACTTGCCCTACTATATTTGAACTGCTTGATAATTGCTCTAATGCAGCCTCACATTTGTCCATTGCTAAACCTAAGCGATGCATGCCCGACTCAACCATCAACCAACAAAAACGTAATGGTTTTTCCAGTTTGGTTGTCATCAACACGTTAATTTGAGACTCATGGTGAAAGACTAATGAAAGTGATTGCGCTGTAGCTTTGTGTAAATCTACTTCAGTATTAACACCTTCTAAGATGACAATAGGCTGGGTAATTCCGGCTTCACGAAGCTGGAGTCCTTCATCTAATCGGGCCACGGCAAAAGCATCACTTTCAGCTAAGGCATGTGCGACTTCTTTAGCGCCGTGACCATAAGCATTTGCCTTGATTACTGACATAACTCGACTGTCAGGTGCAAGTTGCTTTACTCGAGAGAGATTATGTTTGAGAGCAACTAGATCAATTTTGGCAACAGGATAGTTTTGCACAACTATTCAGCACCATAATCGTCATAATTATTATAGGCAAAGTTCTCAAACCGAGTAAATTTACCTTGAAATGTTAGATGTACGGTACCAATTGGACCATTACGCTGTTTACTGATAATAATCTCTGCTTTACCTTTTTCAGGCGAGTCTTCGTTATACACTTCATCACGATAAATAAAGACAATTAAATCGGCATCTTGCTCAATCGCACCTGATTCACGTAGATCTGACATAACAGGACGTTTATTAGGACGTTGCTCCAAACTACGGTTTAACTGGGACAGTGCAACAACAGGAACCTCAAGTTCCTTTGCTAATGCTTTTAATGAGCGAGAAATTTCAGAGACTTCTGTTGTTCTATTTTCTCCCGCTTTGCCGCTACCCTGCATCAACTGGATATAATCGATTACGATTAAACTTAAACCATGTTCACGCTTTAAACGTCGCGCACGAGCACGTAATTCTGTCACCGTTAATGCCGGTGTATCATCAATAAACAAGGGGGCTTCATTTAATATCGCAATCGCTGATGTTAATCGTGGCCAATCATCATCATTAAGCTGACCAGTTCGCAAGCGATGCTGATCAATTTGTCCTAATGACGATAACATTCGCATAGCAAGTGCATCGGCGGGCATTTCCATACTAAACACAGCGACCGGTTGTTTACTTTTTATTGCTGCATTCTCTGCTAAATTCATAGCAAAGGTTGTTTTACCCATTGAAGGTCTGCCAGCGACAATAACAAGATCAGCAGGTTGCAAACCCGATGTTTGCATATCAAAATCTGTGAAACCTGTTGATAAACCTGTAACCGGACTATCACTTTCAAATAAGGTATCAATTCGATCAACAACCTTACCTAATACTTCTTTGACTTGAACAAAGCCACCTGCTCGTTTGGCACCTTTTTCTGCAATTGCAAATACTTGTTTCTCAGCTTGATCCAGCATATCTGCACTGCTGAGACCTTCTGGATTAAATGCTGAATTAGAAATTGTTGTTCCAACAGCAATAAGCTGTCGTAAAACAGAACGCTCGCGCACAATAGAAGCATAAGCTCCAATATTGGCTGCACTCGGTGTATTTCTGGCTAACATGCCAAGATAAGCTAGCTCACCCACCTGATCTAATTCACCATGTTTATCATGATGTTCAGCTAATGTAATGACATCGACAGGTTGAGATTGTTCGAATAGATTGACAATAGCTCGAAAGATCAAACGATGATCGCGGCGATAAAAATCATTCTCGACCACAAGGTCGGCGATTTTATCCCAGCTACTATTGTCCAGTAGGAGTCCACCAAGCACAGATTGCTCAGCTTCAATTGAATGAGGGGGGACCTTTAATGCTTCGGTAGCACTATCCGTATAGGATTCAGGATATGAGTGTTCATCTTCCACAGCGGTCACCCTTAGTTTTCTAGAAATTCGCAATCATGCAGATTGAAGTGTCATGGGTATATTCCTATTAAAAAAAACAAAAATAACCACTTCCGTGGCTATTAATTTTCAACAAGAATAAATGAGGTTGAGAAAATACTCAACCTCATTTAATTCAATTTTTAAAAGATTTCTATTAACTCTGAAAATGCTTATTCAGAAATTATTAGAGATTCTTTTAGTCTTCGCCTTGCTCTTTAGCAATTGCTTCAGCTTCTTCTAATGCTTTTGCTTTTGCTTTATCAGCTTCAACAGCTTCAGCTTGTGCAGCCAATTGTGCTTCTGAAGTGATGTTAACGCTTACAGCGACAACAACGTCTGAGTGCAATTGAATGTCAATACTGTACTCACCTGTGTGGCGCAATGCACCTTCAGGAAGTCGTACTTCATTACGTTCAATTTCAGCACCTTGAGCATTTAATGCATCAGCGATATCTTGAGCACCGATTGAACCAAACAACTTACCTTCAATCCCTGCGTTAGCCATGACATTTACATCACCAGCAGCAACAAGTTTTGTTTTACGTTGTTCAGCTTCAACTAATACTTTAGCTGCCGCAGCTTCAAGCTCTGCACGACGTGATTCAAACACTTCGCGGTTACGCTTGTTAGCAGGTAACGCTTTACCGTTTGGTACTAGGAAATTACGGCCAAAACCAGCTTTAACAGCTACTTCATCGCCAAGATTACCAAGCTTCTGCATTTTCTCTAGCAAAATTACTTGCATCGTTCTATCCTCATTCGCAGTGTAACACTGCTCTTAAAGTCACTCGCCATTCAACTCAATTTATTTGAGCTTCGACGAAAATTAAACCATTGTTCCAAAACACCTATCATCGCAAGAAGTACCATCATCTGAGGTAATATCACGATAAGCAGTACGTAAACGCCCACTAACCAAAACTTATGTTTCTGTCGTTGTCTGACAATCGCATGGATCACAGACAAACCTTGCAAGGCAAATACCACCAGCATAACAGGCAAACAATCTTGCAATATTGCCAATGATTCACCAAAAGGTGAAATTGTTACTGTCATCGAAATGACAGTCAATATTGCAGCAGGTTTGCCTAATCTAAGCTGCGTAAACTCACTAGCAAAGCCACCTGGGTTATACAATTTAGCTTGCAATGCTCGACCTATTAATAAGCCCAACATTAAGTTCAAACTAAAACCAGCAGCAATTAAGCCCGTCATCATGCCCGACAAGCTTAATATTATTGATTGTGTTTCCGTTTCGCTCAACTGCCAACCTGGCTGTTCAACTAACGACGCCATAAAAGGCTCAATCATTTGTTGCCACCATAATGCAGGATCAGGTAAAACCACATAGGTTCCTAAAACAAGCACAATGCCTAAACCACCAGCAGCCAATAAACTCACCGCTAATGATCGGGTATAACCCAATATCAAACTAATACCAAATATTGGTAACCAGCTTGATAACAAAAACAATCCAGAGATGTAAAACTGTCCTAATAATAAGCCTGCTAATAAGGTAAATATTACCGTAGTAGCAACAACAATTTTAGCTCCTTCTTTTGGCCCCATACGTAATGTAGAGAGCGAAATGACACCACTCACTAAATAACTTAGTGGTGGTAGCATTAAAGCGCCTAATGAAAGCAATGCAATGGCGATGGCAGCTTGCCAACGTCCCTGCATTGAAAATACTGCAATAGATCGCAGCATATTTCTTACGCTTTATTTTGGTTTGATGTTTTGAATAACAACACCGTTATTACTTATGCATATCGCAGTAAGGAATTAACGCTAAGAAACGCGCGCGTTTTATACATGTAGAAAGCTGACGTTGGTAACGCGCTTTAGTACCTGTAATACGGCTAGGAACAATTTTTCCTGTTTCTGTGATGTAGTTTTTCAACAATGTTACATCTTTATAATCAATTTGCTTAACACCTTCTGCGGTGAAGCGACAAAATTTTCTACGTCTAAAAAAACGTGCCATGTTATGTGCTCCTTAAGAATCGCGACGACGAGGTTTATCATCTTCGTCTTTACGCATCATTGGTGAAGGTTCAGTGACAGCGCCATCTGTTGTAACAATTAAGTTACGGATAACAGCATCATTGAAACGGAAAGCAGTTTTTACTTCTTCTAATTCTGCAACGCCACATTCAACATTCATTAAAATGTAGTGTGCTTTATGAATTTTGTTGATTGGGTAAGCCAATTGACGGCGGCCCCAATCTTCTTGACGGTGAATTGTGCCGCCATTGCTTGTTAGTGTCTGCTGGTATTTTTCAACCATTGCAGGCACTTGCTCGCTTTGGTCAGGGTGGACCAAAAACACGATTTCGTAATGTCTCATTTAGAGCTCCTCACGGTTTGGACAGCCCCTATGATATTAATCAAGAGGCAAGGAGTTTTACCTTAGGTTCAAGGCAATCGAGTATTTTACGTTACTTTGGTAGTTGTTCGCAAGTAAATGTCAATTAAAAACGGTTACTTACGGCTATTTTCATCATCCAGCCAATTGCCACAATTTTTTACCTCGCCGTAGGTACAAGGGATAGCCTGAAAACTATCTAAAAAAACAACTCTACTTTAGTAGATAACAGAGCCTTAAATCAATCGAGCCTTGTATCTTAAGTCCCGTGCAAATCAATCGCTATGATTTACACTATTCAATGAAGATTGGATAAAGGGGTAGAGACACTGAAAGTAGGCTTAGAACCAACAAGTTCTGTGGGTCAGATTAGTGCCTACCCCTTATTTTAACGCCCAAAAATGCGAACAGGATCTTGTGCACGGGGACAATCCGTAGCACGTATAACGACAAGAATGCATCCGCGTTAAATCATCCAATCCTCTTCATTTTACCTTAAAATATTAGGAGTAGAAAATGTATATTGGAATGGATATTTCTAAATTGAGTTTTGATGTGGCTATTTTGAATGAAGGGCACTACCATCATCGTCATTTTGACAATGATCTTGCTGGATTTAAAGCTTGCCTAGCATGGGTAAAACCATTTAACACGCCCGCTCTTTTTTGTATGGAAGCAACGGGAATTTACGGACTGGCATTGGCAAAGTATTTAGTCAGTCACCAGCAGAAAGTGATTGTTGCCAACCCTATTCAAACGCATGCTTTTGCTAAAATGGAAATGACGCGTAATAAAACAGACAAAGCAGATGCGATGAGCATTGCTCGATATTGTCAGCATTTAGATAGGCAAGGAAGAGCAAATAAAAGCCTTTACACGCCAAAGGAAGCTGACTTTGAACGACTTCAGTTTCTGGTTACACGACTAGACCAACTGAACAAAGTGCGGTCACAAGAAAATAATCGGTTTGATGTTAGTTTAGATAAAGCAGCTGCCCGGTCAATTAAAGCTATGCTCACTTTTATTGATAAGCAACTGAGCAACATAAAAAAGGAAATTGCCAAAATTGTTAAGCAAAATGACTCACTCAATACGCAGGTTCACTTACTAACGAGTATTATCGGTTTAGGTGACAAAACCGCATGGTCAATATTAGCTTATATCGGTGACGTTTCCTTATTTGAAAATGCAAAACAAATGAGTAGTTATGCGGGTCTTAATCCGAGAATAGAACAATCTGGCAGCAGCGTTAACCGAACACGATTATCTAAAATGGGTAATGCTAGGCTACGAAAATCACTTTATATGCCAGCGCTGGTTGCGGTAAGATTCAACCCCAGAATGATGGCTTTTTATACTAAGCTGCTAGCGAAAGGGAAACCGAAAAAAGTAGCGTTAGTAGCTGTCATGCGAAAGCTCTTAGTATTAGCTTATGGTGTATTGAAATCAGGTAAACCGTTTGATGTGAATTATCAACATTAAAGCAGATTAAGCTTGCTTTTCAAGACAGGATCTGACCCCATTGATTTTAGTTTGACTCAAATAGTCATAAATAAGTATTGTGCTCTTGGACCTACAACATTGGTTCAAATGCGTCATGCTTTTAATGACGGGTTATTTCAATCTGATTAGGAGGTATCTTGTTTTTATTTGACAAGCTCTACTACCAATCTCTATTTAGAAAGGGTGACAACCCTTTAGTTGGGACCATAAAAGTCCTAACTCGCGGGGCTAACATCCCTGTGTCGATAGGGATTGGGGTTTTATTAGCGTTACTTGTAGCGCTTTAAAGGCTCCATTCACAAGGAAGACTTAACCACAATGCTCAGGATCGAGCATAGACTAATCTAGTCTAAGATACATCAAACTCTATTTTTATAGAGTTGGCTTTTTAGCCAAACACAGAGAGAATCAGTCGCTTCTCTCTTTTTTTATCTTCATATAAAAAGCTTAGACTCAAAGCAAGCGTTGTCTACTCGCTTCAAACATACAAACACCAGCAGCAACGGACACATTAAGGCTTTCTGCCTGACCATGCATAGGAATCAGCATCACTTGATCACAGTTCTCACGCGTCAAACGCCGGATTCCTCTCCCTTCAGCGCCTAATACAATTGCTAGAGGCCCTTTTAAATCAGCTTCAAAAAGTGTTGTTTCACTCTCACCTGATGTACCAACAATCCATACACCATTCTGTTGCAGTTCACGTAATACACGAGCTAGATTCGTAACTTGAATAAAAGGCAAGCGCTCTGCCGCACCACTAGACACTTTTAATGCTGTTGGTGTCAAAGCCGATGCTCGATCTTTAGGTGCAATAACTGCATGAGCTCCAGCCGCTTCCGCAGATCGTATACAAGCACCTAGATTATGAGGATCTTGCACACAATCTAAAATCAATAAAAAAGGTGCTTCATCTAACTCATCAAGTAGTTTAAACAAATCTGTTTCATCTAAATTACCGATAGGTCGACACTTCGCAATGCCTCCCTGATGACGCGCATCAGGCGCCATTTCATCTAACTGTTCACGTTCAACGCGATGGGGAACAATACCGTGTTTGCCTGCAGCATCCACAATATCATTAATTCGTGAGTCATCCCGCTCATCAGATAACCACAGTTCTAATACACGAGTATTTTTTATTTCCAGTGCAGCTTGAATCGCATGCAGTCCAAAAACAAGATCATTTCCAACAGTATTATTCGCTTCAGATTTAGAAGTCCTGCGGCGTTTCGTATGCTTGTGATTCTTGTCCTTCGATGACGGGTTTGACATAAATTTCTACTCGACGATTTAATTGACGACCGGCTTCGGTCTCGTTAGTTGCTCTAGGTTCTGATTCACCACGTCCAACAGTTACTAAGCGGCTTTGTGAAATACCTTGTAATACAAAATAATTAACAACAGATTGTGCACGATGGCGTGCAAGGTTTAGATTGTATTCTTCTGAACCAATACTATCGGTGTGCCCAACAACATGAATAACCGTTCTAGGATAACGAATTAAAATATCTGACACTTTCTGCAAAGTAGGCATAAAAGCCGGTTTTAAACTTGCACTACCAAAATCAAATGATATTTCACTCGAAATTTCGATCTTAAGACTTTCATCTTTTAATCGTTTCACTTCGATATCATGATTGGCCTGTTCTGCAGCTAAAGCAGCTTCCATTTCTTGCTGTTGTTTATCCATATAGTGACCAATACCTGCACCTGCAGCAGCACCGACGGCAGCGCCTACTAGCAATCCACCTTTATCATTTTCTATAGAATGACCAAGAACGGCCCCCGCAACAGCTCCAATTATCGCGCCACTTTTAGCTCGTTGATTTGGATCATCAGTCGCACAAGCACTCAGTACACTTGCTATAGCAACGGCTATTACCAATTTTTTCATTTCCAATACCTCTTAACTTTTGTTGATTATTGTTATTGTAGACCTACGTCAGGATGCTGACTATACCCGTGACCATTCAATTTGCAGGTTTTGAGTGTTCATAATGGATGCGCTAGCAAGGCGTAATAGTGATGTAATAGCGTTCTATTGCTCACTATTACAACGCAGCTAGCGCATTTAGAATGGGTGATGAAAATCTGCAAATTGAATGGTCACGGGTATATACTGCTTGCTAAACATTTTTATTGAGACCTACTATGGAAAAACACTTTATTCCTGTCAATATTGCACTGCTCACTATTTCAGACACTCGAACAAGTGACAATGATACCTCGGGAAAGGTTCTTCGTGAACGCGTATTAGATGCCAATCATCACGTAACTGCGCAACAAATTGTGCCTGATGATATTTATAAGATACGTGCGATCGTTTCACAATGGATTGCCGATTCTGATATCCAGGCGGTCATTACAACAGGTGGTACAGGACTAACGGGCCGTGATGGAACTCCAGAAGCCGTTAAAATATTGCTCGATAAAGAAATTGAAGGTTTTGGTGAACTATTCCGCCAGATTTCTTATCAAGACATCCGCACTTCAACGATTCAATCACGTGCTATTGGTGGTGTTGCTAACGGTACCTTTATCTTTTGCTTGCCGGGCTCAACAGGTGCATGTAAAACAGCATGGGATGATATCCTTAAAGAACAATTTGATGCGCGTCATCGTCCCTGTAACTTTGTTGAATTGATGCCTAGATTATTAGAAAAATAATGCAACTAATTCTTTATACAACAGCGGGATGTCATCTTTGTGATCTTGCTGATGCCATTCTTCAATCATTAGCTAATAGTGCCCAACTGGACATTGTTCATACTGAAATTGGTGATAATGATGAACTAGTTGAACGTTATGGTATTCGCATTCCCGTTGTTAAGTTTTCTGATGGAACGGAACTTGGCTGGCCCTTCGAACAATCTGACATTGAGAAAAAACTAAACATATCCCTCTTGTAGGTCAGATTTTAATCCGACATATTGGACTAAAGTCCAATCTACGCAATTATCACGGGTATACTATTCCCACCTCTACTTAAGTTAAAATAATTTATGACAGTCCAATATATTGATACAGAAGCAGAACTCATCACTTTTTGCCAATCCATTACTGATACAACATGGATGACGGTAGATACCGAATTTTTGCGTGAGAAAACCTACTCCCCTCAGTTATGTTTAATTCAAGTCGCGACAGAGGATCATATTGCCTGTATTGACCCCTTGACCATCACTAATTTAGATCCGATTCTAGACCTTATTTATAGTCCAGATATCACCGTAGTATTCCACGCGGCCCGTCAAGATCTTGAATTGTTATATATGATTCGCGGTAGCCTGCCACCCCATGTCTTCGATACTCAAGTTGCTGCCACAGTCTTAGGTTATGGCGATCAAATTGGTTACGGTAATTTAGTTAAACAATGTATTGATGTTGATTTAGATAAAGCACACTCCCGAACAGATTGGACCAAACGTCCTCTTGATCCGGCACAAATAGATTATGCTGCAGATGATGTTCGATATTTGCGAGATGTTTATAAATTACTGACTCAACAACTCAACGACAAAAATCGCACCCATTGGCTAGATGAAGACTTTGCTATCTTAACGAGTATTGATACCTATAAACCTGATCCAGATAATATCTGGCGAAAAGTGAAAGGTTTTGGTCGTTTAAAAGGCCTACAACTTGCCATTTTGCAAAGACTTGCAGCATGGCGAGAACAACGAGCAATCAAATCAAACCGTCCTCGCCGTTGGATTTTGAAAGATGATGTTTTACTTGATCTTGCTAAACTAGCCCCAGAGTCTATTGATAAATTCAGCATGATTCGAAGTTTAGAAGCCAACACGATTAATCGTCATGGTGAAGCATTATTAGCTGAAATCAAACAAGCCAAAGCACTGGATAAAGAACACTGGCCTGTCTTGAAAAAAACCAAACCTCTTTCTCAACAACAAAATGCCATTGCTGATGCTCTAATGGCTTTAGTTAGAAAATTCTGTGATGAACAATCTATTGCCCCAACAGCAGTTTGTTCCCGTAAAGAAGTTGAACGCATGGTCGCTGGTGAAACAGATCTACCGATTCTACAAGGTTGGCGTAATGAAATTGTCGGTCATCACCTAAAAGACTTTCTTGATGGCAAACTATCTATCACTGCCGATACAACACAATTAAATACAGCACCGTAAGTTGGACTTCAGTCTAACTTCCCGACTTTTCAAAGGCTCCATGTCGGGTTAAAACCCGACCTACGAAACTAAATAAGGAATCTATTATGTCAGCTTTAATCTGTGGCTCTTTTGCCTACGACACCATTATGGTCTTCCCAGATCAATTCAAAAACCACATTTTGCCTGATAAAGTACATATGCTGAATGTTTCCTTCTTAGTACCTGAACTTCGCCGTGAATTTGGTGGTTGTGCAGGTAATATTGCCTACAACTTAAAATTATTAGGTGATGATCCCATTCCTATGGGCACGGTGGGTCGTGACTTTACTAGCTATGCAACATGGATGGATAAACACGATATTAACCGTCGCCATGTTCATGTTAAAGATGGCAGCTACACCGCCCAAGCATTCATTACAACAGATATGGATGACAACCAAATCACTGCCTTCCACCCTGGCGCGATGAATCTGTCTCACGAAACACAAATCAAAGAAGCGAAAGACATTAGCATTGCGATTGTTGCTCCTGATGGTCGTGACGGCATGATTCAACATGCACAACAACTTCATGAAGCAGGCATTCCATTTATCTTCGATCCAGGCCAAGGTTTGCCAATGTTTGATGGCAGTGACTTATTAAACTTTGCCAAACAAGCAACGTATATTGCTTTGAATGATTATGAAGCTCAGTTATTTGAAGATCGCACAGGACTGTCTCCTGCTGAAATTGCCGAACATGTAGAAGCACTCATTATCACTCGTGGTGGTGAAGGTTCACATATTTATACCGGTGGAAAACGCATTGATATCCCCTGTGCTAAAGCAGATAAATTGGCCGATCCAACAGGCTGTGGTGATTCATACCGTGCAGGTATTATTCATGGCATTATGCATGGTAAAGATTGGGAAACAACCGGTCGAATTGCTTCACTTTTAGGTGCGATTAAGATTGAGCAACATGGTACACAGAATCATTCGTTTACTATGGAAGAGTTTGCTGAACGGTTTGAACAGAGTTTTGGGCGAGCTTTGTAGATAGTTTAAGGATGTAACTCCCTGTTTTATTGTTGTTTGGATATTCTACGGAGTTTTTATTCTCGTTAATCACTAGTTAGGTGTTTTTGAAGCACTTCGTATGTAGGGAGTTATTATGAAAAAAATAGTCATAAATTTACTAGTTTTTTTTCTAGTAGGATGCAGTACAAATGAATCAATTAAGACATCTGATCAAGTAGGACTCGATATGGACGAATACCTATTTGATGGTCAAAACTACCACGATGATCGCATGTATATTCTTTACGTAGCCAAATGTGTATCTGTGGAGGCGGAAGATCACTATCGCACAACGATCTATCATAAGGAAGCACCTGAAAACCATGCGTGGTGTATAGTCACTTATAGAAATTCTGAGCGTTACCAAGCTGTTAAAGTTGACCTTTTTGAAACGGAATTTAAAGCAAATGAGTATTTAAAAGAATTTGCCCCGAGAACACCTCTTGTGAATTTAAATGGTCAGCCGAAAAAACCTTATATGACGTATTCGGAGTATACCGAATGGACCAAAGATAATGGGGTTAATGAATATGACTACAAATCTATTTACCCTAATGATGTTAACAATCCCCAAGAAAATATTTATGAACCAAAGAGATAAGTGTCATGAAAACATCAGAATTAGGAATAATTTTAAATGAGATGTATAAAAATGCTCCAGAAGGAGAGGCTGTAACTATGATTCACCTTTTTGGTATTGAGTATGCCGAAATAATAACTTCTTCTGAATTTACGGCAAGGGAAATTGTAACGGAGGCAGGACTTAACGATTCGTATGCCACTGAAGTTCGAAAAGGTATAAATATTTCCAGATATGTTCAGCTCAAGTCATAATCACCTAACAAGGCACTCAAATCAGATAGTGAATAAAAGGGGAAGGAATAAAAGGGGAATAAAAGGGACGTTTCCCTTAAATTTACTTCGCTGCCGCGGGGCATTCATTTCTTTTGTTTGCCCAAAAGAAACGAACCAAAGAAAAAGGCACCCGGCATTATTGCTGTTCCTTAAAAACACATCGATTTCACTGAGCGGGTAAAAACTCGCTACGCTCAAACACTTACCCGCTTTAACCGTGAAATAGATACCTTTTTAAGGGCAATAAGAACGGGATCCGATGCCTGCTTTATCTTCTCTGACAATTCCTCTTTACCCCGTTCTATCGCCGCCAAAAGCCAAGTTTATTTGTGGATGAAGTGATCGAGTGCTTGAGCGTAGCGAGTTTTCGACCACGCCACAAATTAATTTGGGTTTTGGAAATAAGGCGATATTGGGTGCCCTTTTTTGGTTCGTTTTTTGGGCACGCAAAAAATGAACGCCCAGCGGCGAGCATGAAGCCTTTAATAAAAAACAAAACTACAAACACTCCAACATTCTCTTTTAATGGGAATGACGAAGTGAGCAACCAGCGATTAAAGAGCTATTGAAGAGGGACGTTATCTTAAAGTAACTTTTCCCGTCATATCGCCGCCAAAATCCAAGTTAATTTGTGGGTTAAGTGGTCGAGTGTCTGAGCGTAGCGAGTTTTCGACCACGCCACTAATCAACTTGGGTTTTGGAAGCAAGGCGATATTGGGTGCCCTTTTTTGGTTCGTTTTTTGGGCACGCAAAAAATGAACGCCCAGCGGCGAGCATAAAGCCTTTAATTAAAATAGAAACCTATAAATCATTAAATTCAAATTTTCATGAAAATGACAATATATTTATAATTACAGTTCTAAAGAAAACCCAAGTTGAATCTCTTCAACAGCCTCAACATCAGTCTCCCGAACAAACCCACCAGCCGTAACCCCAACCAAGCGAACCGCTTGCTTCCCCGCATCTGTTCGAGAAAGAAGTTCAGGCAGCAAGGCTTTAAAATCATCGAGAGAAGCTAATACCTCAGACGAACTCTGAGCCCGTGTAACTTGCTGAAAATTAGCATACTTAACTTTAACAGTAAGCGTTCGAGCTTCTAACTGATTCGATTTCAACCGCTCAAATACAATCTCCGCAAGCAATTCCAACTGTCGAAGTAATTCATCAACATCCAGCATATCTTCAGAAAAGGTGGTTTCTTTACCCAATGATTTTCGTATTCGAGTACTTCGCACAGGACGCTCATCAATACCACGAGAGATAGTGTAATAATACAGTCCCGACTTACCAAAGTGTGTCATTAGATCATGCTCTGTCCACTGACGTAGATCTAAGCCTGTTTTGATCCCTAATTTATTCATCTTAGCTTCAGTCGCAGGTCCAATACCATGAAACTTACCAATCGCTAACCCAGCAACAAAGTCTGCACCCTGTTCTGGCTTAATCACATATAGACCATCAGGTTTGTCCATATCTGATGCAACTTTGGCTAGGAATTTATTATAAGAAACACCTGCCGATGCAACCAGATTAGTTGCTTCTAAAATATCTTTTTTAATCGCTTGAGCTATACGTGTTGCTGAACCATCAAAGTCAGCAGTATAAGTTACATCTAAATAAGCTTCATCAAGTGATAAGGGTTCAACTTCTGAGGCATAACGCCAAAATATTTCACGAATTTTTTCCGAGACTTCTCGATAGGCTTCAAACCGAGGGGGAACAAATACTGCTTGAGGACACAATCGATAGGCACGTGAACATGGCATAGCTGAATGAATACCAAACTTCCTAGCTTCATAACTACAAGCGGCAACAACGCCTCGACTATTGGGTTGTCCTCCAACAATAAGTGGTTTACCTATAAACTCAGGATTATCTCGTTGTTCAACAGAGGCAAAAAAGGCATCCATATCAACATGGATTATTTTTCGTTGTTGAGCCATAACGCTAAGTAATGTCTTACCAGCTAATCGTTGGAAATACGTGATAAAGCCATTGCACACAGACTAACGCAAAGATGCCTGCGATCACGTCATCAACCATAATACCTAGACCACCATGAATGGCTTTGTCGGCGAGATTGATAGGCCATGGTTTTAAGATGTCGAAAAAGCGGAATAATACAAAACCTAACACCAGCCATTCCCAGCCTGAAGGTGCAGCAATCATGGTAATTAAATAGCCTACAATCTCATCCCAAACAACGGCTGAAGGATCGTCTTTACCTAACCATTCTGCTGATTTCTGACAAATCCAAATACCTGCAATAAAAGCAATCACAGTCAGTGCCAAATAAATTGCCAGCGGTAAATCTTTCATTAACAAATAAATAGGAACAGCAGCCAAGGTACCAAATGTTCCGGGAGCTTTCGGTGCTAAACCAGAACCAAATCCTAAACCTAAAAAACAGGCTGGACGTTTTATAAGTTCACTGAATGTCATTTTATTATTTGAAGTGGTCATAGCCTGTTCCCGATTCCGTTAGATCAATCAATTCATCATTCTCATTGAGAAAATAAAGTCCATCATCATCGGTAATCGTTCCGATTTGTGTGCATTGTCCCTGAAATTTCTGCTCTATTTCTGAAACATGCTGTGATGGAATGGTAAAACATAATTCATAATCATCACCAGATTGTAGTGCAAATTGTTCTGCATCTTTTCTAGTGATTTTAGCCATGGAGGAAGATAACGGTAGTAAACTTAAGTCTAAACGTGCACCGACATTACTTTTATCCAAAATATGACTTAGATCGGCTAACAATCCATCGGAAATATCTATTGCTGAAGAAGCTAATTTAAGTAACTTCTGCCCCATTTCGATTCGGGGGCTAGGCAGTTCTAACCTAGATTGAAAATACGCTTTGTCATCATCATTAAGCTTGCTATCATCCCATTGACTCAATTGTCGTTGTAACGCAACGCCAGCATCACCCAAGGTTCCAGTGACATAAATCATATCACCCAGTTTGGCACCACTACGGCGTAATGCTTGTTCAGGTTTAACAAAACCGTGAACTTGAATACTAATCGTGAGTGGGCCTCGAGTGGTATCACCACCGACTAAATGAATATTATGTTGTTTGGCAAGTTTGGCTAAGCCTTGTGAAAAGCCCTGCAACCAGTTGTTATTCACTTCTGGTAAGGTTAACGCAAGTGTAAACCAAGCCGGTGTAGCTCCCATTGCGGCTAAATCGCTTAGGCCAACGGCAAGGCTTTTATGGCCTAATGTTTCAGGAGAAACATCGGCAAAGAAATGAACATCTTCAACTAAAGTATCAATAGAAACGGCTAACACATGATCGATTGGGCACTGTAATAATGCACAGTCATCACCAATGCCTAGCTCGACATCATCGCGCTCAACCGTGAGTTTATCGAAGTATTGCTTGATTAAAGAAAATTCAGATAATTCTGCCATGAACTAGATATCAACCATCATAGGTAGCTTGGACTTTAGTCCAACATGTCGGGTTAAAACCCGACCCACTCTGCAAATTATTTTTTACGACGAGCCTTTGAGGCTTTGTATTCAACTGCACGTAATTTAGAGCCCATTTTATCCAAAACGCCATTGACGTATTTGTGGCCTTTTTCACCACCAAATGATTTGGCTAATTCAACCGCTTCATTCAATACAACACGGTAAGGGACTTCTGGACGATGCATAAATTCATAAACAGCAAGTCTTAGTACTGAACTTTCTACAGGATCAATTTCTGATAAATGTCGATCAACGGCAAACGCTAGTTCTGCATCTAATGTCTCAATCTCTTTAGAAACGCCTTCAACAAGGATGGTGAAGTATTTCTTGTCCATCTTTTCTGAATTTTCAGCCGTCACAAAATCAAGTTCATCTTTCGCTAATGTTTGTCCATTAACTAAGGCTTGATAAAGTGCTTGAACTGCAGCTGCGCGTGAGTGTGAGCGTGGTAAAACCTTTGCCATTTATTGTGCACCTTCAATTTGACGAAGTACATTCACCATTTCAATGGTTCCCATTGCAGCTTCTGCACCTTTATTTCCTGCTTTTGTACCGGCACGTTCAATCGCTTGCTCAATAGTATCAACCGTTAAAACACCGAATGACACTGGAATATCAAGTTGTAATGTTAGTTGGCCTAAGCCTTTAGAACATTCACCAGCAACAAAATCAAAATGTGGTGTGCCACCACGGATCACAGCACCCAATGCAATAATGGCATCGTATTTACCGGTACGCCCCATACGTTGAACAGCTAATGGAATTTCAACTGCTCCAGGAACACGCGCTAACTCAATATCACTTTCACTTGCGCCATGACGAACTAAACAGTCAATTGCACCTGAAATTAGGTTATCAACAATAAAGTCATTAAAGCGACCCGCTACGATGCCAATTTTAAGACCTTTAGCTGAAAAATCACCAGAAAATGTTGTGATATTACTCATTGTTTTGATTTATCCGAGACTATATAAAGTGACTATTGTACTGTTTTTGGCGGAGTTTTGCTTAACCAAAGCCAAACAATGTAAAGATTGATACCTTATTTGTTCTTCGCATGCGGTAAACCAGCGGGATCGGCATCAATAACAAACCATTTGTAAGGTACTTTATCAATTCTTACCGCAGTAAGAGTCTCTCCCCAAACAGCACCGCTATCGGTAGAAAATACATTGCCATATTGGCCTGTTCCTAAAGTCGACCAATGACCAAAAATAATATTATCATTTTTAGTTTTTCGTTCCGGCATGTCAAACCAAGGTAATTCATCTTTAGACTTATTCTTAGGAGCACCTTTGAAATCTAAGGCTAAACGTCCATCATTATGGCAATATCGCAGTCGAGTAAAGCAGTTGGTTATATAGCGTAACCGCCCCCAACCCGTTAGTTCTTTAGACCATGTATCTGGGTCATTGCCATACATATGTTTGAAGAAGTCTCGCCAATGTTCACCTTGCAAAACGGCTTCAACTTCTGCAGCTCGTTTAAGAGACTTTTTAATCGACCATTGTGGCGGCAGACCAGCATGTACCATACTAAAACCTAAATCCGCATCATGATAAAACAAAGGTTGATGGCGTAACCAGGTAATTAGCTCTTCACAATCCTCTGCATCAAGAACAGATTCCATGGTATCCATGCGGTGCTGATGTTTATTCACGCCAGCAGCGGTGGCAAGCAAATGTAAATCATGATTACCGAGGACGACCTTCACTCGGTCCGGACCTAAGTCTTTAGCAAAACGTAATACTTCTGCCGACATTGGGCCTCGGTTGACCAAGTCTCCTGCCAGCCATATTTGGTCTTTTTTAGGATTAAATTTAATAACCTCAAGCAGTTTCAACAGCTCGTCAAAACAACCTTGCACATCACCTATTGCATACACTGCCATTAAATATTCTCACCACTTTTTAATTTGTGACTACTTTACCTGAGAATATAGGGTAATGGTATCGCTCTATAGTTCCTAAATCGTAGATCGGTGTTTTAACCTGACATGTTGGACTAAAGTCCAAGCTACAAAACAGGTCTATTTATGGAACAAGTGCCCCAACTGTAGGTTGGTATTTTAACTCGACGTGTTGGACTAAAGCCCAAGCTACACTCTCGTCTATGCCCGCAAACCGTGGGTCGGCGTTTTAACCCGACATGTTGAACTAAAGTTCAACCTACGCTACAACGTTATCGACGTCGGTATAAAGGCTCTGGTTTCAAAACCGTTGTCTGATAACTTTCACTAAAGTCATCAAATGCAGAAATTGCATCGGCGATACCTTGTTGATTCACCATTTCAAAACTATTAATACCGCACTGTGTCATATAGAACAGTTGGTCATGCAAGATATCACCTTGAGCTCGAATCTCACCTTTATAACCATAGCGATCACGCAATAATCGAGCAAAAGAATAACAACGACCATCGGTAAAAGCTGGAAAGTTTAAAACAATTAATGAAAATCGTGCTAAATCTGGCACAATTTCTTCTAATGGATCTTCACCTGTTAGGCGTAGTCCCAATCCACTTTCATGTTTTGAGATGCTCTCATGCTCTGCTTGCCAGCGTGCTAATGAAACAGTAAAGTTTCCGGCAATTAATTCTGCTTCATCATCTAAATGCAGCCAATTATCTTCGACAATTTCACGATCTTTAATTATCTGCATAAACACGCTCCTTAAACGGATCAACACCAACACGACGAACGGTCGCTAAAAACAATTCATCTTCATAGCGAAGTTCTTTAAACACCTCAATCAATGTAACGACAGTATCGACCACTTTATCTTTCGGAATAGCTCGACCTAAACGCTTACCAATTTCAGCATCTGCTTCTGAACTGCCGCCAAGGGTGAATTGATACCACTCTTCGCCTTTCTTATCGACACCTAAAATACCGATATGACCAACACTTTGATGTGCACAGCCATTCATACAACCCGACATTTTTACTTTGATATCGCCTAAATCATATAAATAATCAAGGTCATCAAAACGTTCGTTAATTTCTTTCGCTAAAGGAATTGATGTTGCATTTGCAAGGCCACAAAAATCTAAACCAGGGCAACAAATCATATCGTTCAACGTATTGATGTTTGCTGTAGCTAAACCTTCAGCTTGCAAACGCAACCATAAGGCATATAAATCACCTTGTTTTACATCACTTAATAATAAGTTCTGATTATGGCTCGCACGAATCTCACCGAGGCTAAATTCATCTGCCAAGTCTGCAACTAAATCTAACTGGTCTGAAGTAATATCACCTGGTGGCACACCCGGTGCTTTCAGTGAAATATAGGCAATTTTATAGCCTGATATTTTATGGTCGACAACATTTTGTTTTACCCAGCGTGCAAAAGCAGCATCTTCTTCCAGTGTTTTGGCAAAGTTTTCATCATCGCCTGCTGTTGCGTCGTACTCTGGTTCAACAAAGTGACTTTTAACACGTTCGATTTCTTTATCATCTAACTCAAGCTGTTCACGGATTTGCACCCATTCAGCTTCAACTAATTCACGAATATGGTTAATACCATGTTCACGAACTGTAATTTTGATACGTGCTTTATATTTATTATCACGGCGACCTAAACGGTTATAAACTCGCAAGATAGCCTCTAAATATGACAATAAATCTTTCTTCTCAAGGAAAGGACGAATTTGCTTGCCAACAATAGGAGTTCGTCCTAAGCCACCACCAACAAGTACTTCAAAGCCAACTTCACCTTCATGATTTTTAACCAAGTGTAAACCGATATCATGTAATTGTGTTGCAGCGCGATCTTCTTCAGTACCAATGACGGCAATCTTGAACTTACGCGGTAAATAGGCAAACTCAGGATGGAATGTTGACCATTGACGAATAATCTCACACCAAGGGCGTGGATCTTCTATTTCAGCGGCATTAACACCAGCGAACTGATCCGATGTTGTATTACGAATACAGTTACCACTACTTTGAATAGCATGCATTTGTACTGATGCCAATTCAGCCAAAATATCGGGCACCGTTTCTAATGCTGGCCAGTTCAACTGAATATTGGTACGCGTTGTGAAATGTACATAGCCTTTATCATAACGGCGAGAGATATCTGCCATTTTACGTACTTGCTTAGAGGACAAGAGTCCATAAGGCACAGCAACGCGTAACATGGGTGCATGAATCTGAACATACAGACCATTCATTAACCGCAAAGGGCGGAATTGTTCTTCTGTCAACTCACCCGCTAAAAAACGACGTGTTTGATCGCGGTATTGTGCTACTCGCTGGTCAACCATCGCCTGATCGTAGTTATCGTACTGATACATTTAAATCTCTATACTCGATATTGAAGTGCATATTATAAGCGATCATCACTTATAACAGTAAATTATAAATAGATATATTAATATATTATTATATTATTATATTATAAGGGATGATATTATCCCGTCTATTATTTTGACTATCTATTTATTCAAGGTAAGCTAGCCTTCATATTTTCCCATGAAATTACATAAAGTTATGTCCAAAAAATCACGTCAAAAACAACGTATCGGACTCTGACGAATCCCCACAAAATATTCATTTAAAACAATCAACTAAATAAAATAAAAAGGAACTTTCACAGCATTTAATGATCTGATCAGTTACTAGACATAACAGAGCAGAAAACACCGTGAAAGCAGCCACTATATTGAACCAACTTTTACGTGATGTCACGCCCTCAATGCATAAAGTAAGACGAACCAGTTTAAATGCCATGGTGACCAGTCTCATTTCAGGTGCACAATGCTCCGTGACAGGATTAGGGCGCAATATTGATAGCCAAACAACAGAGAAACATCAGATAAAACGTAGTATGCGATTATGCAGTAACCCGCATCTTCAATGTGAAATAAGCACCATTTATACCTTAATGGCTCGCCGTATCATCGGAGAACATAAACAGCCTATTATTTTAGTTGATTGGTCTGATTTAGATCCTAGAAAACAACACTTTCTATTGCGTGCTTCAATCGCAGTTGATGGACGGTCTTTGACCGTGCTTGAACAGGTTTATCCACTTAGCCATAAAGATAAACCCAGTGTTCATAAAGAGTTTATGACCAAACTAAAATCAATATTACCCGCGTACTGTAAACCGATTATTGTCAGTGATGCTGGGTTTAGAGTGCCTTGGTTCAAATTGGTTGAATCGCTAGGCTGGGACTTTGTGGGACGTGTTAGAAATAAAACCATGTGCAAAAAGAAAGTAGAGAGTGACTGGGAACTCACCAAGGACTTATATCAACACGCCACCTGTGTCGCTAAATCATTAGGCTGTTATATGATGCGGCGTAAAGACAGCTTTGATTGCACATTAGTCATTTATAAACACGCACAGAAAGGAAGAAAGAAACTGACCGCAACAGGAGAGCGAGCACGACGCAGTTCAAACTCACTTTCAAATGCTAGCAGAGAACAAGAGCCGTGGTTATTAGCCACTTCGCTGTCTACATCGACAACACAAGAGTCAAAAAAAATAGTGAAAATATATCATACCCGCATGCAAATAGAAGAGAGCTTTAGAGATCTAAAAACGGGCCTTAATTTTAATGACAGTAATACCCGAACATTGGCGTATTTATCTGTTTTATTATTACTTGCCATGCTTGCTCAATATGTATTGTTCTTACTTGGAATGGCCGTTAAAATAAGCAAGAAACACCTTAGATATCAGGCTAATTCAGTTAAAACTAAAGCCGTCTTATCCTACCAATTTATTGGATTAAGAGCGTTTAAAGACAGATATTTGAAGTTAAGAAAGCGAGACTGGCAGGCCGCTATCCATAAAATAGGGCAGTTGATGACAGAGCCGCTTAATGTTTAGTTGGTTTGTATTTCGTGGGGATCGGTCAGTATCGGACTCATTCTTGGCTTTGCCATACTGAGTTATTTTGCCACTGACTATTCAGCGGAGAAATCGACGTCACCCTCAAGTACCTCGATTACTGTTGAACAAGCAATTCAACAGCAAAAAAGTGATATTCAACTTGAACTAAATGGAATCGTTATCAAACTATTAGCCGATGATGTGGAGGGGCGACGTCATCAAAAATTCATCATTAAATTATCTGGCGGACAAACTGTTCTTGTTGCTCACAATATTGATTTAGCGCCTAGACTTAACAGTCTGCAAAAAGGTGATTCAGTATCGATTTATGGCGAATATGAATGGAATGAAAAAGGCGGTGTCGTACATTGGACCCACCATGATCCCGCGGGAAAACACATCAATGGCTGGATTAAATACCAAGGTCAGACCTACCAATAACAATGAGTCATAATCAGCCCTTAGAATCTGGCTTTTCTCCTATAGAAGATCACCATGCTCGTATTCTGATATTGGGTTCAATGCCGAGTATTAAGTCTCTTGAGCAACAGCAATATTACGCTCATCCGCGTAATGCCTTTTGGCCTATCATGTCCGAGTTATTTCATATTGATAAAGTATTGCCATATGAAAAACGTTGTAAGATTTTAATCAAAAATCATATTGCAGTATGGGATGCCATCAAAACATGTCAACGGCAGGGTAGCTTAGATCAAAGTATTGATTCCACCAGCATGATCGCCAATGACTTCAATGTCTTTTTTCAAACCCACCCTAATATTGAGCACATATTATTTAATGGCACAAAAGCAGAACAGGTGTTTAATCGTCACGTATTGCCAATATTGACTACACAGCAGGCTAATATTGCTAGACTTCGTCTGCCTTCTACAAGCCCTGCACATGCGGCTATGAAATTTGAACAAAAGCTACAATCTTGGCAACAGGCTTTTCTTTTATAACGCTAGAAGCTAAAACCTATATTGTTCAAATACATCCAGACACTCAATCCAACGAGAATCACACCCCAATATTGCATCGGGATCCAAAACAATGAATGTTCACGTTTCAGCTCAACTTTCTCATTGGTCTCAGGGTCCATTAATATGCGAGCAGGTTTATTATTGAGCATCATGCCAACTAACGTTGTTGGAATGGCACCCAGCAATATAGCTAAAGGAATTGGCCACGGTAGAGCCTTGTACTGCCCTGCACCATAAAAGTGTTCAACCAATAACTCAATGGGTAAAACAAACATAAAAATAAAGCCAACAATCGCTAAACCCCAGCCTTTCCATACAACCATGTCCAATTCCCAATAAATACGCTAGGGCTATTTAATCAGCCCTAGCAATGCTTTAGTTTTACTTCAATAAATCACTCAAATTTTTAGCATCCCAATGAGGGAAGTGTTTTCTAATCAAAGCATTTAATTCAACTTCAAACTCAGAAAAATCACCTGTCGTAGTGACTAGTTGTGCTTGCGTACCGGATACTGCTTCTGTAATCATGCCAGCACCAATAGTGACATTTGTTAGACGATCAATAATGATGAATGAACCTGTGCTACGGTTGCGTTTATAGGCATCAAATACAACAGGTTTATTAAGTGAAAACTCACATTGACCAATTTCATTTAAAGCTAATTCACTGGCATCATTTTCTTCTAAGGTATTCACATCAATCTGACTATCAACCGATGTTAAAACACCTGCACTATCACTCACTCCGACTTTGAAGTTATATTGCTTACCGGCCACTAATGGCTTTTCAGTCATCCATACAACCGTTGCTTTAAAGTGACTAGCAACATGAGGTTGGTGATTGCGATGAACAAGCATATCACCACGACTCACATCAATTTCATCTTCTAAGGTCACCGTTATCGCTTCACCCGGAATAGCTTCATCCAAGTTGCCATCATAGGTAACAATTGACTTAACACGACTTTCACTACCCGATGGTAATACCGTAATATCATCACCCGGCTTTAAAATACCTGATGCCAATGTACCGCAATAACCACGAAAATCTAAGTTTGGACGATTAACGTATTGCACAGGAAAACGAACATCATAAACATTTTCATCTGCTGCTATTTCGATATTCTCAAGTAATTCCATTAATGTCGCACCTTGATACCAAGGCATATTTTCACTTTTATTAACAACATTATCGCCAACCAATGCTGATAGAGGTACAAAGTGTACATCTTCCATTTCTAGTTCTCGAGCGAACTCACTATATTCTTTACGAATATCGTTATAAACATCTTCACTGTAGTCTTTAATATCCATTTTATTAATGGCTACAATGATATGTTTAATGCCTAATAAATTAGCAATAAAACTATGACGGCGAGTTTGAGTTTGCACACCATAACGTGCATCAATCAAAATAACCGCTAGCTGGCAGTTCGATGCTCCCGTTGCCATGTTTCGGGTGTATTGTTCATGACCCGGCGTATCAGCAATGATGAATTTACGTTTTGTCGTAGAGAAATAGCGATATGCAACATCAATCGTAATACCTTGCTCACGCTCGGCTTGCAGGCCATCCACCAGCAAAGCAAGATCAATTGCTTCACCTGTTGTGCCTGATTTAACACTGTCTTTAGTAATCGCCTCTAATTGATCTTCATAGATCATTTTTGAATCATAAAGCAGACGACCAATTAAAGTACTTTTGCCATCATCAACATTGCCACACGTTAAGAAACGTAAGATTTCTTTATTTTCATGTTGTTTTAAATAAGCGTCAATGTCTGTAGCAATAAGGTTGTCTGTTTGGTAGTTATTTTCTGTAGTCATGATGAACTCACCGTCGCCCCTTTCAATGGGGTCAGACTCGATTGATTTAATTTAGTGCCCGCTAAGATTGCATTTTCTTGTCGAAAATCAATCGAGTCTGACCCCATTGAAAAAAGTATACTCATTAGAAGTAGCCCTCTTGTTTTTTCTTCTCCATCGAACCTGACTCATCATGATCAATCGCTCGACCTTGGCGCTCAGATGTGGTGGTCAATAACATTTCTTGAATAATCTCTGGCAATGTATGTGCGTTAGATTCAACTGCACCAGTCAATGGATAACAACCTAATGTTCTAAAACGTACCATTTCCATTTTGGGCACTTCACCCGGCTCTAAACGCATACGATCATCATCAACCATAATCTTCAGACCATTACGTTCAACAACAGGACGCTCTGCTGCATAATATAATGGCACGATTGGAATGCTTTCTAAATGAATGTACTGCCAAATATCAAGCTCCGTCCAATTTGATAATGGGAATACACGAATACTTTCACCTTTATTCACTTTGCTGTTATAGATATTCCACAACTCTGGACGTTGTTGCTTTGGATCCCAACGGTGATTTTTATCTCGGAAAGAATAAACTCGCTCTTTTGCACGCGACTTTTCTTCATCACGACGAGCACCACCAAAGGCAGCATCAAAACCATATTTATCTAAGGCTTGTTTCAAACCATCCGTTTTCATAATATCGGTGTAACGAGCATGATCAAATGGATTAATGCCTTCATCAATGCCTTCTTGATTGCTATGCACTATCAATTCTAAGCCCAGTTTTTTCACATGTTCATCACGGAACTTAATCATTTCCTTAAACTTCCACGTTGTATCAACATGAAGTAATGGAAAAGGCGGTTTACCTGGAGCAAATGCTTTCATCGCTAAATGCAACATTACGGCTGAATCCTTACCCACAGAATAGAGCATTACCGGATTATCGAACTCCGCAGCCACTTCACGCATGATATGGATGCTTTCTGCTTCTAACTGTTGTAAGTGTGTTAGTTTTTTAGTCATAGTTTTACTCTAAAATAAATACCGTTTTTCTCATTCTATCTTAAACAACCACTGTCATTCCCACGAAAGTAGATATCTTCACAGCCCATGGATCCCCGATAAAAGTTCTCAGGGATGACCGTTGTTGTGTTCGAAAACAAACTGGCCACAGGATCATGACATGTTAATTTTTTGAGGCTTTCACATGAAGCCCACATTCTTTTGATTCTGGATTCTCCCACCACCAGCGACCCGCGCGAATATCTTCACCGGCAGTAATCGCTCGTGTACAAGGTGCACAGCCAATACTGGCAACACCTTGATCATGTAATTTATTATACGGCACATCAAAGGCTTTTATATATGCCCACACGTCGCCATTCGACCAATCTGTTAATGGACTGAATTTTTGTAAACCAAAGGTTTCATCATATTCAGAAACAGGCAATTCACTTCGCGTAACAGCCTGCGTTCGACGCATGCCTGTTAACCATGCTTTTTTATCTGCCAGCGCACGTTTTAATGGTTTTACTTTACGAATTCCACAGCATTGTTTGCGTAAATCAACACTTTCATAGAATGCATTCGGCCCTTTTTGAGTCACAAAATCTTCTACCTCTGTTGCATCAGGGAAATACACTTTAACGTCTCGATTATAGTGTGCTTTTGCTTCCTGCATGACTTCATAGGTTTCTTTAGGCAAGCGTCCCGTATCGAGTGTAAAAATATCAATCTCTGGGGCAAACTTACAAATCAAATCCATTAACACCATATCTTCTGCACCATAACTAGATGCTAATGTCGCGGGATTGTAGTCTGCCACAATCTCAGCTAATACACCTTTGACGGCTTCAACTTTCGCGGCTAATTGTTCATTAATATCGGTCATGATTTTTTGACTACTTTAATTAGTGTTGTCAGTGTTTGTTCTGACATGATTTCACATAGTTGCCCATCCTTGCGTAGGCTATCTATTACTTCACCTACCGCATCGCCATTATTGACTTCTAATATTATGTCTTGCTCAACAGTCATATCATTCAGCGCTTCTCTCGCCTTAATATAATGTAAGGGGCAACCATATAACGTTAAATTCAGTGTTTCAATCAGATCAGACATTTTATACCTACACCTAATAATAATATGGCCAATAAAGGTCTCATGACAGTATCTGGAATTTTAACACCCAAATGGCTACCAATATAAATACCGGGCAATGAACCCATCACCAAAAAGGATAGCAAAGACCAATCTACTGTGCCCACGGCTGAATGTCCCAAGCCCGCAATAGCCGTTAAAGGCACGGCATGGGCAATATCAGTCGCCACAATTTCAACACCTTTCATTTTTGGGTATAAAAATAACAACGTCACCGCACCTAATGCACCCGCACCAACCGATGACATAGTCACCATCACACCTAACAATGAACCGGTGATGACTGTTGCGATGGCCTTATGACTTTCATCCTGGCGTACACGATAGATTGCATTCACAACAGGGTGCCCAGCCCGTGCATGTAAAATATTTGTAATCGTTCCTTTCAACAATAACGCACTCGACGTTAAAATCAATGCAATACCTAAGGCAGACGTAATTAACTCACTGTGTTGGCCATCACTCACACCTGTTTTATGCAAAAAATATAAGGTAATTAATGACGCAGGGACACTGCCCATAGCAAGACGTTTTACCACCGTCCAATGAATGACACTATGCCGCCAATAAGCCCAAATACCACCTGACTTAGTGATGGCAGCAAACAATAAGTCTGTACCCACCGCAATCGCAGGTTGCACGGCAAACCCAAAAATCAAAATGGGTGTCATTAATGATCCTCCGCCCACACCCGTCATTCCGATCATGGTGCCGACAAAGAGTCCTGCTAGTATATATCCCCATTCCATCTTTGTTACTATTCGCTCAACTTGGCTTTAAAAGGTGACAATTTTATCAGTTAATAATATTCTATCAATGAATATTATTAACTATTGTTATAACTAAATCGTATATAAGATCATGTACCATGGGAATCAATATGAAATTACAACAACTGAAATATGTACGGGAAATTGCTCGCCAAGGCTTAAGTGTTTCCGCAGCGGCCCATGCATTGCATGCATCTCAACCAGGTGTCAGCAACCAAGTCCACCAACTTGAAGATGAGCTTGGACTACAAATTTTTGAGCGTCATGGTAAACGTTTAACCGCTCTAACGACTGTGGGTCGTAGTGTTATCGAAATGGCTGATCGTGTTTTACTCGATGTCGAAAACATCCGCCAGCTTGCTGCTGATAGTAAAAATGATCAGCTTGGAACCTTATCTATTGGTACCACGCATACTCAAGCTCGCTATGCTCTACCCAAAGCAATCAAAAAGTTTTCACAATACTATCCCGATGTCCATTTAAATATGGTGCAAGGAACACCAACAGAAATTGCTGAAATGGCGGCAACCGGCCGTGTTGATATTGCTATTGCAACAGAAGGTTTAGCTCAATTTGATTCTTTAGCGATTTTGCCTTGCTATGATTGGAACCGTTCTATTATCGTTCCACCCAACCATCCCTTATTAGCAGAGAAAAAACTGACTATTGAAGCAATCTCTCGTTACCCAATTTTGACCTACGTAATGGGGTTTACAGGAAGAGAGCAACAAGACAAAGCATTTACAGAACAAGGGTTACATCCTAATGTAGTCTTTACCGCCACAGATGCCGATGTAATAAAAACCTATGTTGAACTTGAACTAGGTGTTGGTATTATTGCGAGCATGGCGTTTGACCCTATTAAAGATACGCCATTACAAGCACTTGATGCGAGTCATTTATTCAAACCAAGTACTACTCATTTAGGTATTAAGCGAGGCAGTTTTCTTCGTGGTTTCAGTTATGCATTTATCGAATATTTAGCCCCACAACTCACCCGTAAAGTTGTTGAACAGGCTATTAGCTAGGAGCCGTTTCCATGACCATTTTTAAATCAATTACTCGATCTCAATCTTTATTAAAAGAAATTGCTCGTAAGCAGCAGTGCAATAACAATGATGAAATAACAACTTTAATAAACTCGCTTTCTACAGAGTTAGATATTATCAATCTGCTTGCACAACGATTAGACAATGAAAATCCTAATAGCCAAACGGCTACATCAGCCAAACCAGAAATAAAGTCAGGTTGCTATGTTTTTGCTGATGTAAAAGGCTTTTTTTGCCCTAACTGCTATGACAATCTTGGCAATAAAATAGCAACAGCACGTATTAATAAAAAACTTCGAGTTTGCCCAACATGTAGAACAAGTATTAAATGATTTCACTAAAATAGTCGACTAGTTCCCTGTTTGTTTTTAGTAAGTTTTGTATCTTATATTTAACTATTTTTTAAAAGTTTTATAAATGTCTCATACTGATTTCAAAGAAAAGCGTAACCGCAGTCGACACTCGGTAGAAGCTCCTATCACATTCACAATGAATGATAATGATGATTTACCCTGTAATGGCACCAGTCAGAACCTAAGTGCCAGTGGCATTTATATCACAACAGAGCATGCACCTAAATTAGATACTGAAATTAGAATTGTTCTTAGTTCTAGTAATCAGCACACTCCTCCGATGCTCATAGAAGGTCGTGTAGTGCGATGTAAGTTTGATAAAAAAGATCCCAATTTATTCCATGTTTCAATTGAGTTTGCAGAGATTCATGATGCCTGTGTACAAATCATAACGTCAAACTAAACTAGCTGAAAATAGTCGATTGGGGTATAATCCACTCGAAATTTGATCTGGTTAACCCCGTTTCAAATTCAAGCCTAGGGGCGGCGAAATAAGCCTGAGACTTTCTAATTATAGAAAGAACCCTATGAACCTGATCCAGTTAATACTGGCGTAGGGACAGGCCGAGATACCTAATTTTATACTCTAATTTTCTGAGTAGATCACACGTTATCCCCTGTCCTTTTTAATATCTTAAAAAGGATACACATGAAGTTTAAAGTTTTATCTGCTGCAATCGCGGCATTACTTTCACCCTATACTTTTGCTGAAACAGCTGAAATAGACCTGCCTGCAATGGTCGTAAGTGCTGATTTCAGACCAAGCCTAGCTCAAGAAACCCCAATTAGCTTAACCACATTTGATAGTGAATTAATCGAATCTCGTGGCGCTCAACATATTGAAGATATTTTAAACCTAGCTCCAAATGTCAATGTGTCTAGTGGTGCATCTCGTAGCCAATATTTCCAAATCCGTGGTATCGGTGAACGAAGCCAATTTAAGTCTCCAATTAACCCATCAGTTGGTCTTTATATTGATGGGATAGATTTTAGTCGAACAGGTGGAGCAGCAACGTTATTTGATATTGAACAAGTCGAGATTCTACGTGGGCCTCAAGGTACCATCTACGGGGCAAATGCTTTAGCAGGTGTGATTAACTTACAAAGCAAACAACCTACTGATGAGCTAGATATTCATATTGAAACTGGCATTGCTGAGTATAACTCTCACAATGTTGGTATAGCTGTTGGTGGCCCTCTAATTGATGATAAATTACTTGGTCGAATGTCTATATATTCTCATCAATCAGATGGTTATATGGAAAATGACTTTCTAAACCGAGATGATACTCAAAACCGTGATGAAATTACTGCTCGCGGGCAATTAAAATGGTTAGTAAGTGAAGACTTAACGATTGACTTAAATATCCTTCACCTTAATATCGATAATGGTTATGATGCCTTCACATTTGATAACTCTCGCCATAGCGTAGCTGATGAGCCAGGTAAAGATAAACAACGTACAAATGCCTTTGCTTTGAAAACTGATTGGCGGGCTAGTGATAAAGTTCAGATCCAAACAACCCTTACCTATTCACAATCAGACCTAGAATATAGCTATGATGATGACTGGTCATATAAATCTCAATATTACGACCCTAATCCAGTATGTCTAGATAGTGATTATACCAATGACGTAGCATCATGCTTATATCCATACAGTGGCTTTGACCAATATAAACGTGAAAGAGAAAATTACTCTTTTGAAATGCGCTTACTCTCAAATGAAGATGGAAATATTTTCAATAACTCCACCTCCTGGTCTATAGGCTTGTACCATGCAAATCAAAGTGAAGATTTAAATAAAACCTACTTTGCCAATAACTTTATTGACAATATCCCTGATGTATCACTATACAATAATCAATATAACACTTTGAATACTGCCATTTTTGGGCAGCTTGATACAAAATTATCAGAAAAATTAAGCTTAATTACAGGCTTGCGAGTTGAGAACTGGCAAGCTGACTATAGTGATGTGGAAGGTTTAGATCTTGAAGATGATGATGTTCTGTTTGGTGGAAAGCTTGGTTTGAACTACCAAGTCAGTAATGACCATATGTTATTTACAACTCTTTCACGTGGATATAAAGCGGGTGGCGTTAATACGGAACCAGCATTGCCGGGCTCACTCAGAAGCTTTGATGCAGAATCTCTATGGAATATGGATGCAGGTATAAAATCTTCTTGGTTAGATGGGGATTTAATTACTAACATCACAGCATTTTATACACTTCGAAAAGATGCCCAGGTAAAAAGTTCTATTCAAGATCCTAGAGATTCAGGAGGAACAGACTTCCTCGATTATTTAGTCAATGCAGAAAAAGTAAGTAATGTTGGTATTGAAGCTGACTTTAATTGGTTAATCAACAGTAAATGGAGAGCATTTGCTTCTGTTGGTCTATTAAATGCAGTATTAGATGATTATGAAAACCCTGAGTTACTAAGTAATGGAATTACACTAAGTGGTCGTCGTATTGCCCATGCACCAGCCTATCAGTTCAGCTTTGGTGGTGAATATTACTTTGCACAGAACTGGACTTTTCGAGCTAATCTCGAGGGTAAAGACGAATTCTATTTCTCCAATAGCCATAATGCCAAATCAAGCTCTTATGCCCTTGTTAACTCTAGCCTAGATTACACAAAAGGTGACTGGAAAGTGTCGCTTTGGGGTAGAAACTTATTTGATAAAGACTATGATACTCGTGGATTCTTTTGGGGTATTGATCCTGGAACCGGTTACGAAGATCGCAAGTACACCCAAAAAGGTGATCCTCGCGTTGTTGGTATCAACGTTTCTTGGGACTATTAATCATTAAGGGCTCTTCGGAGCCCTTTTTTCAATACTGGAGAATGAATAATGAGAATATCTGTAGATATCAGCCTATACCCTTTAAATGAACACTATGTTGAACCTATTCTGACCTTTATTGCTAAGTTAGAGACTAACCCTAAACTTGTAATAAAAAGAAATAGTTTGAGCACTCAAGTTTTCGGTGAGTATCGTGATGTGATGGATTGTTTAGATGATGAAATTGAAGCCGTATTTGATGCCATACCTGCATCAGTCTTTGTCTTAAAAATGATTGGTAGCGATCGAGCAGATGTTGTTGATGTCTAATAACTCACCTAAGCTTGTAGCTTGAATTTTAGTCCAACAGGAGAGCATGTCGGATTAAAATCCGACCCACATAATTATGGAAAACTTTATTGATGCATTACTTGCCATGTCTGGCTGGGAAGTATTTGCTGCCACATTAGGAATTGGCTACGTAATTCTTGCCGCACGTGAATCACAATGGTGTTGGCCCTTAGCGTTTATTAGTACATTAATTTACACCCTCCTGTTTTGGGAAGGTCAGCTACCTATGCAAGCTTTGCTAAATTTGTATTACATGGCAATGGCAGTTTACGGCTATATGTTATGGCGACAACATGGCAATGCTGAAGATGATTTACCGATCAGTAGTTGGAATATATTGGACCAATTACAACTACTTCTCATCGGTAGCCTTCTGACCTATGCTGTTGGTCTTTATCTTACTCAATCTGCAACATCTCAAAGCCCATATCTTGATGCTGGGGTTACCGTATTCTCTGTATTGAATACTTGGTTAATGGCGAAAAAGGTCTTACAAAATTGGCTATATTGGATAGTGATTAATAGTGCGGCTATCGTGCTCTATGCTCAAAATGGCTATTACGCAACGGTCGTTATGTTCAGTCTCTATTTAATATTGGCGGTTGTTGGTTTTGTTAGTTGGCATAAACTCTACCATCAACAAACCTCTTAATAACTAGAAAAACAACCCATTCCAGATACTTTTTGAACACTGGCTCGAATGAATACTTCACATACTTATCCCCATAGGTTATAAATGGAGTATTGATTACAGTGAGGCAGTGAGTTATGGAGTCATTTCATTGGGGCAAGCATTTTTTAACAGGTTTAACAGATGTTGATAAACAACATCACCACCTTGTCGATATCATCAATACATTCGGTAACCTTCTGGCTGAAAATACAATCGTCTTTGACGATATTGAAGTACTTTTCAAAAAATTAACCGAGTACTCTCATTATCATTTTGAAGAAGAAGAAGCCTTAATGGCTAAAGAAGGTATCGATCACCGTCACCTTGAGCAACATATTCAAATCCATCAAAGCTTTCTAGATGAAATTACCGCTCTATGTTCTAGAGTTACAGAGAGTAATATTGCCCCTGCAAAACACTTGTTACATTTCCTAACTCACTGGCTTGCTTATCATATGCTAGGGGAAGATCAGAATATGGCTCGTCAAATTTCCGCTATACAGTCTGGCGTTAATCCGAGTGATGCCTATATAGCAGAAGAAAAAGAAAGTGATAAAGCAACAGAACCTCTTCTAATGGCACTAAACGGACTTTTTGAACAAGTATCTGCTAGAAATAAAGAACTACTTCTGTTAAACCACTCCCTCGAAGAAAAAGTCGCACAGCGAACCAAAGAGCTATCGGAAGCCAATATACATCTCGAAGAGTTATCTTTAACCGATGTGCTCACGGGCTTACCCAATCGTAGACATGCTATGCGATATCTCGCATCCTTATGGGATGAATCTACAAAAAATGATTTACCCCTGGTTTGTATGATGGTTGATGCCGATCATTTCAAAGAAGTCAATGATAGCTTCGGTCATGATGCAGGAGATGTAGTGCTTATTGAATTAGCTAAAACACTTAAGCGCGCCTTGCGAAATGACGATATTGTATGTCGTCTAGGCGGTGATGAATTTTTCATTCTCTGCTCTAATACAAATCAAGAAGGCGGCATGTATATCGCGGAACTGACTCGCAAGCTAGTATCAGAACTGCGAGTACCCACTGGTGGTGAACCTTGGCATGGTAGTATCAGTATCGGAGTCGCCAGCCGTTCCACCAATATGAATAGCTATGAAGAACTGCTTAAAGTAGCAGATAATGGCGTCTACCTTGCTAAAGAAAAAGGTAAAAATAGAGTTGAAACAGCAAGTTAATATCTTTTAGACATATTACAATACGATCTTATTACCACCAGTAATCAGCGTCCATCCATTTATCAAGATCTTGCTCGCCCAATACATTCATTAAAAACAATAATAGTCGATACGGTAATCTTAGCTGTGACAAATCAGGTTTCTCATGTGTCTGTCGATAGCACTTCATAAATAAAGCAGCTTGCTGTTGGTCGAGTAAATATTCCAGTAGCACGAGCTCTAACTCTCTAGGCCCATAGACAAAAGCATCCAGATCAACCAGTGTTGATAATTGACCCTGTTGATGCAGAAATTGATCCCAACGAAGATCAGGCATAATCGGCACAAAATAATCCGTGCTCAATTTCATCGATTGCTGCATTGCTTCATCGAGTAGCTTGGTGGGAATCGACTTTAGCTGTTGCTTAGATAATGTCTGCAAAGTTTGCTGCAAACGGCTAGGCCAATGTTGTGCGTCATTATTAGCCTGATGAAAGGCTCCCCATGTGATTTGTCTATTGCTATGCAAACCTGAAATGTGTTTCGCTAATACCAGCACCATATCATCATCTACCAATGATGCTTCCACACTCTCACCAGGTAATAATCTTGCCAATATAAAAGCGGTAGGATTAGCAGAATCAGATGCTATATGCTCAGGAATACTCAATAAACTATGCTCAGTAAGCTTCTGATAAATCTGTGGCATCTCTTTCAAACTGCTAGGTAAATCAACATCAAACAAGCTATTCATACCCAGCCAAAAGTCGGACCTATTCACACTCTCGATCTGACACACTTTCAACATCATTGGGCCATCAACCGTGTCACAATGCCACAGACGATGAGTGCTATCTTCATACATGACAGGCAATGCTATTGCTTGAATTAATTCAGGCAAAATTTGTTGCTGTTTAGCTGACAAACAAGGGTAATTTACCAAGGTAATAATTCACCATTCATATGCCAAAATGAACCACTATTTTCTATATTAAGTTCTTCCATTCGCATCAATAAACCTGATGCTGATTCATCAGTATCAATCAGTCCATTATGTCCCGTCATATCCGTACGAACCCATCCAGGATGTAGTATGGCGACAGAAATACCTTTAGGTTTCAGATCGATTGATAATGATTTTCCTGCTGCATTCACGGCTGCTTTTGACATACGATAACCATAACTACCACCCGAATCATTATCATCAATTGAGCCCATGCGACTGGTAATAATTCCGACCTTACTGCCTTCAGCCAAATTACCCACTAAGGCTTGTGTGGTGAGTAATGGGCCCAAACTATTTATTTCAAACATGCGTTTGCAACTGGCAATTGTCTGTTCATTAAGCTCATCCATTGCAATACCATCTGCAATGCCGGCATTATTAATTAGCCAGTCAATACGTCGGCCCGCTAATTTAGTCACTAATGCAGCTAAACTTTGAATATCACTCACATCGACATTTTCAATGACTTCTACACCCAACTTCTCTAGTTTGGCTGATGACTGTCGACATGTCGCAATCACATCAAATCCACGTTGTTTTAATTGAGTACATAACTCAAGCCCAATTCCTCGATTACTGCCTGTTACTAATGCTGTTTGAGTCATGTTAATTTCCTTTTATTGCTTTCATATTTTCTAACGATGGTGACAATACTACACCCGCTTCGGTCACAATAGCATCAATCAATTTAGCAGGTGTGACATCAAATGCAGGATTATTTGCCGGTACGCCGATAGGTGCAATCTGCTGTCCATTAATCATAGTAACTTCTTGCTCTGCTCGCTGCTCAATTGGAATTTCATAACCATCATGTAACTGCCAATCTATTGTTGATGTAGGTGCAACCACCATCATTTTTACATTATGATATTTAGCCAATATGGCCAACATATAAGTACCAATTTTATTGGCTACATCACCATTAGCCGTAATGCGATCAGCACCGACGATAATCCAATCTATTTTACCTGTCGCCATCAATGCGGCAGCGGCACCTTCAGCCTGTAAAGTCACAGGAATATTATCGTGCTGTAGTTCCCACGCAGTTAACCGTGCCCCTTGTAACCATGGGCGCGTTTCATCCGCATAAACATGATTTATTTTCCCTTCAGCATGAGCTTGTCTAATCACCCCTAATGCCGTACCAAAACCACCTGTTGCTAAAGCACCTGCATTACAATGAGTGATTACCGTACTATTATCATTAATTAAGTTAGCGCCTAACTCACCCATCTTATGATTTGCCGCAATATCTTCAGCATGTATTGCATGAGCTTCTATTAATAAACTTTGTTCTGGTGACTCATTTTCTGGCAATGACTCATAAAGTATCATCATTCGATGAATTGCCCAGTGCAAATTAACAGCTGTTGGTCTCGACTGCGCTAGATGAGCTAAGGGGGCGGTCATGGCTTGCTGCCAATTTACACCTGCAATATTCCATGCATGCTTTGCCGCTAGAACAACGCCATATGCCGCTGTAATTCCAATCGCAGGCGCACCACGAACCACCATTTCATATATTGCTTTTGCCACATCATCTGAGTGTTCATAGTCTAACCAAAGCTGTTGTTGTGGTAGCTGGCGTTGATCAAGCAAAGAGAGCTTATTATCACGCCATTTTATAGCTTGTATAGAATCAGTATGTGTATCCAATATTATCTCCTGCCAAGATGACAAACTAGTAAGGCTTTATTCATAAGTAGTTTGCTATAATCCAAACTATGAAAAATGTTGATCTTATTATACATGCACGCTGGGTCATTCCAGTTGATGCCAAGCAATCTGTTTTGGAACATCATTCGGTGGTCGTTAATGATGGCCGTATTGTAGCGATTATTCCCCAAGAAAAAGCGCAACAAAAATATACTGCCACCAATACTCATAATATGGATGAACACTGTATTCTGCCGGGGCTGATCAATAATCATGCTCATTCAGCGATGTCCTTATTGCGTGGTTTGGCTGATGATTTGCCCCTAATGACGTGGTTAAATGATCATATATGGCCCGCAGAAAAATTGTGGGTAAGTGATGGCTTTGTTGAAGCAGGTTCAGAACTCGCTATCGCAGAAATGATTCGTGGTGGCACCACCTGTTTTAATGATATGTATTTCTTCCCTGATGCCACAGCACGAGTTGTCGATGAGAGTGGTATTCGTGCCAGCTTAGGTATGGTGGTTATAGAATTCCCAAGTGCATGGGCCAATACGGTTGAAGAATATTTACATAAGGGTCAGCAACTGCATGATCACTATCGCCATCATCCTCGTATAACGACAGCCTATGCACCTCATGCACCTTATACTGTTTCTGATAGCACTTTAGAATCTATCATTATGAATGCAGAAGAATGTGATCTGCCTATTCATATGCATATTCATGAAACAGCAGATGAAGTTGCTGAGAGTATTAAACAGTATGGTGTTCGACCTTTAGAACGGTTAAAAAACCTTGGCCTATTATCACCAAGACTGATTGCTGTTCATATGACTCAGTTAACTGAACAAGAAATAAAGTGGTGCGCTGAAGCAGGTGTCCATATTGCTCATTGTCCTGAATCGAACCTTAAACTTGCTAGTGGCTTTTGCCCTATTGCTGAGTTAACACAACACGGCATTAATGTTTCAATAGGGACTGATGGTGCCGCATCTAATAATAATTTAGATATGTTCGCTGAAATGCGTCAAGCGGCTTTATTAGCTAAAGCCGTCGCTCAAGATGCAAGTGTAGTTCCAGCACATACTGCATTAGAAATGGCGACAATCAATGCTGCTAAGTCCTTAGGCTTAGATGAGGTGACGGGCTCACTCAAAGTGGGTAAAGCTGCAGATATCATTGCTGTTGATTTTAGTCGTTTAGAATCTCAACCTTGTTATGACGTTGTATCACAACTTGTTTATGCGACAGGTCGAGATCAGGTCAGTGATGTATGGGTTGACGGCAAGCACTTATTGAAAGATCAGCAATTGACCACATTAAACCCAACAAAAATTATCCAAAATACGCAAGATTGGGCAAACAAAATTAGGCAAGCAGACAAATGACTACAACACATACCAATGTCGATCCAAATGAAGTCGCTAAATTTGAAGCATTAGCGACGAGTTGGTGGGATACCGAAGGTGAATCAAAACCTTTGCATGAAATAAACCCATTACGATTAAGCTTTATCGAAAGTAAGTGCAAACTTAATGATAAGAATATTATTGATGTTGGCTGTGGTGGCGGGATTTTGTCTGAGGCTCTAGCAATAAGTGGCGCTCAAGTAACGGGAATTGATATGGGGAAAAGGCCCCTAGATATTGCTCGTTTGCATGCCCTCGAAGCTGAGTTAACAATTGACTATCAACAAATCACTGCTGAACAAAAAGCTGAACAAGCGGCTGAGACTTTTGATGTTATCACCTGTATGGAAATGCTAGAACATGTGCCCGATCCCGTATCGGTTATCAAAGCATGTGCACAATTAGTTAAGCCAGGTGGCGATGTATTTTTCTCCACTCTAAATCGACACCCCAAGGCTTATTTATTTGCTGTTGTCGGTGCCGAATATCTATTGAATATGCTACCAAAAGGTACACATGACTATAAACGTTTTATCCGTCCTTCTGAAATGGCGAGTTGGTGCCGTCAAGCAGGCTTAGAGGTTTCTGATATTACAGGCCTTAGCTACAACCCTCTGACAAAAACATATTCACTGGGTGAAGATGTAAAAGTAAACTATCTAATGCATTGTCATAAGGCTATTGATTAATGTCTGATAGCAGACCTCTGCAAAATTTCTCAGCAATATTATTCGATCTTGATGGAACCTTAGTCGATACCGCACCAGATCTCGCTTATGCTCTTAATACATTACTTGAGCAAGAAGGTTTTTCAACACTGCCATTTAATGATATTCGGCCAGTTGCTAGCCATGGTAGTCCAGGTTTATTATCCCTGGGCTTTGGAATATCAACTGAAGATGAAAACTATAGTTCTCTACAAAAACGGTTTATACAGCTATACCAAGATAATATTGCACGTGAAACGGCATTATTTGATGGTATGGAAGAAGTTCTATCTGCACTTGAAAAAGTAAAAATAACATGGGGAATCGTCACCAATAAACCTGCTTTTTTAACCGAGCCTTTATTAGAACAACTAAACTTGTCTCAGCGTGCAGGCTGCATTGTCAGTGCTGATACCACACCATTTAGTAAACCACATCCAGCTCCGATGCTTCATGCCTGCAAATTAATCCAACAACAACCGGAAGACTGTCTTTATATTGGCGATGCAAAGCGTGACATTGAGGCAGGTAAAAATGCCAATATGCAAACTGTTACTGCACTCTATGGTTATTTAAGCGATCAAGATGATCCTGATAGTTGGTTAGCCGATAGCGTTATTAAACATCCACGTGATATTTTACAATGGCTGTAGACTTTAATTTACTTCAGCAGTTCTCCCAACAGCAGAATGGTTTAGTTATTCTTTTAATACTAAGCTTCGTCATTGGATCGTTGAGTATATTTGTATTCTATAACCGTAAATACCATCGCTTAGCTGAAGAAAATAATGTTTTAACCATGAAACTATCACTAGAAAAACAAGCTAGTGAACAGTTTGATGCCATATTAGATCAAACTCATGCTCAACTTGCTAATAGTTTTAATCAACTATCAAACGAAGCCTTATCTAGAAATAATGAACATTTTCTTAAACTGGCTGAAGAGAATCTCAAACGGTATCAAAGTGAAGCCAAAGCCGAATTAAATTCAAAAGAGCAGGCCATTGAACAGTTAGTTAAACCTATCAGTGATGCCTTATTACAAACCTCTAAACACATTAATGATATTGAAAAAGATCGTAAAGAATCCTACGGTAGCCTGAGCAGTACCATTAGTCAGATGGCACAAGGGCAACAAGCATTACAAAATGAAACCCAACACTTAGTTCAAGCATTACGTCGCCCCGAAGTTCGAGGTCAATGGGGTGAAATGACGTTAAAACGCTTAGCCGAATTGAGCGGTATGGTAGAAAATTGTGACTTCTTTGAACAAACCCATACTGTGACAGAAACAGGTAGCATTCGTCCCGATATGATTGTTCGCTTGCCGGAAAATAGGCAAATAATTGTTGATGCAAAAACACCGCTGGATGCCTATTTATCAGCCATGCAAGCGAGTGATGACATTACTCGCCAAAAAGAATTAAAACGTCATGTACAAATCATTCGTCAGCGAGTAAAAGAATTAGCATCAAAGAATTATTGGGCAGAATTCTCACAATCACCTGAATTTGTTCTACTCTTTATTCCGGGTGAGCATTTCCTTTCTGCAGCACTGGAACGTGATCCCAAACTTCTTGAAGATGCCATTCAGTCTAATATTATTTTGGCAACACCAACAAACTTTATTGCGCTGCTTAGAACAATATCTTATGGCTGGAAACAACAAGCACTTGCTGATAATGCCACAGAGATTCGTGAACTAGGTGAAACCTTATACAAACGTTTAAGTGTGTTTACAGCCCATTTGAATAAGCTAGGTTCAAGCCTAAATAGCAGTGTTGATAATTTTAATAAAACTGTAGGTTCATTAGAACGACACGTTATGCCCAGCGGGAAACGATTTCTTGATATGGGGATCCGGGCCAAAAATGAACTAACAGCTGTTGCGCCTATTGATACGCAAATACGTAATGTAAAAGAGGATGGGATAAATAATGACACGGCCTAATCTAGAGCAGGCTTATCAGTTTTGCCAAGACCTCGCAAAAAGTCATTATGAAAACTTTCCTGTTGCTTCTGTTCTTCTGCCAAAAAAACTACGACGCCCCATCAGTGTTATCTATGCTTTCGCCAGAACAGCTGATGATTTTGCAGATGAAGGGGATGCCAGTCAATCAGAACGCCTACAGCAACTAGATTCCTATAGTCAGGCATTACAACAGATACACAATCGCAACTATCAAGGGCAAGCTCCCATCTTTATCGCCCTTGCTGACGTAATAAAGCAGCACCAACTCCCCATCAGCCTATTTAACGATCTACTCTCCGCCTTCAAACAAGATGTAGTAAAAAGTCGCTACGCTAATTTTGCAGAAGTACTCGACTACTGCACTCGCTCAGCCAATCCCGTAGGACGTTTATTACTGCATTTAGTCGGACAAACCAATGATGAACAATTAAAACAATCCGACAATGTCTGCACTGCCCTACAACTCATCAACTTCTACCAAGATATTGTGCAAGACTACACAGAATCAGATCGTATCTACATCCCACAAGATGAACTTGCCAGTGCTGGATTAAAAGAACAAGATTTGCTTAATCCTGATAGCCAAAAGATCGCACCACTTATTCGTAGTTTGTATCAGCGTACTCAAACTATTATGGCTGACGGTTGTGAATTGGGTGTGCATTTGGATGGTCGAATGGGTTGGGAGGTGCGGGGGATGACTTTGGGTGGTATTAAAACATTGGCTTTATTGAGAGAGCAGGAAGATGGTAACCTGCTTACTCGACCTAGATTAGGTCGATTTATGTTTATTAGGATCTTAGTTGTTAGTTTGTTTAAGGGGTGGTATTTTAGGGTTTGCGAAGTCTTTACTTTATAGCAATAGCTGCCCCCCCCCATTTTCTGGTTTGCTAGCTATGGCATGGTTAGACTAGGTCAAGATTAAAAAGGAAATTTAAAATGGATGAAATAAAAGAAATATTTGAGTCACTTAGATCTCGAATTAAGAGTCCATTTTTTGGTTATGCTTTCTTCTTTTCAGTATTTATAAATTGGAAAGTTTGGTTTTATTTATTATTTGCAAATATTGGAGTTTTAGCTAAATTTACGTACTTTGATGATAATACTACATATAACTCCCTTATTTGGCTGCCACTGGGATTTGCAATTTTACCTTCCATTATTTCACCTTGGATAAGGTTATTTTTTATTTGGACAGCGGCATATCCGACGACACAAAAAAACATTCTACAAGTTCGTGCCGAAAATAAAATTCACAGTGAAAAGAATCGATTAAAAAAATTAAATACTGAATTTCAAGCCATTAAGGAAGAAAATATAATATCTATGGCTGAACGTGATGAAAAAGTAAAAAATATTGAAGATAAAGATGTTCGAGAATTTACCCAAAAAGAAATAGAACACTCTCGAATATCAGCTACTTTACGTAAAGACAGTAATGGAAATGGTTATAGATTCTATATTTCAAATAATGGTTCAACTATAGTCAATAATCTAGATTTTAAACTCTTATTAGATGACTCTAGTCGTAGTCCTTTGACTGGTGACTATGAAGAACTATTTCCCCTTGATGTATTACACCCTGGAGATCAAGTATCTGTAAGAGCCGTTATCACTCTTGATATGCCATCAACAAACTTTGATTCAATTCTTACTTGGACAGACTCTTTAGGGGTAGAGCATAAAAAGGTATCTACAATTACATTCTAAGTCTTATCATATGGCTCATCGCAAGGGCAAAGGGGACATCTTAGATTCAAATTGCAAGTGCAACAAGATTGAAATTCTCAATTAAAATATTCTCTATCATTTCTTGCGGAGTTCTAAAGTCAAACCTTTTTCTGGGTCTAGAATTAAGGAGCCAAGCAATTTTATCCAGAGATTTTTGGCTGTACACTGATAGACCTTGGAACAAAGATACTGTCTTAAAAATCAAGTAATATTTCCCTATTTTGCATAACCCACATCAAACGGTTTTTCTGATTTGAGTACGCCATAGGCAATCACAAGTAATTTCCTCATCACAGCCACTATGGCCAGTTTTTTAGGCTTGCCTTTGCTTAATAATCTGCTATATAAATTTGTCATCAAGGGGTTATGCTTCATGGCTACTATTGCGGGCATATATAACGATTTTCTTAGTCTTGCATTGCCCATTTTAGACAAACTTGATTTATGAATACTGCTTCCAGATTGCTCAATTCTTGGGTTAAGCCCAGCATAGCTGCTGACCTGTTTAGAATTATTAAACAAGCTAATATCGCCAAGGTATGCCAAAATTGACCATGCGGTAAGATCTCCAATTCCATTAATGCTGGTGAGTAGCTCCACCTGCTTGCTTAGGGTTTTATTTTTACTCACGATAGTACTTATTTGGCTTTTAATCAGGGTGATTTCTTTTTGGATATACTTAAGCATTTTCTTAATAGATTGGGTGGCGCCCTGAACCTGACTAACCTTTAGACGGTTATTTTCTTGAGATTTGTTTTTATCTAATTGCGCCAACCTTGTGACTAGAAACTGCAGATCTTCAAAGTCCTTATCTTTAGGTATAAACAGGCTTTCCTCCAGTTCTCCTTTGTCACAGATATGCTGAACATAACGAGATATACTTTGTGCATCAGCCTTGTCAGTTTTATTTCTAGACATCTCCATTTTACAAAAAGCGTGAGTTTTAATCGGGTTTACTAATATCACTTTTTGTTTGTTTGCGTGCAAAAATTTAGCCAAACTCAAGCTATATACTCCTGTCGCCTCAAGACAAAATACAGTGCTTGTTTTACTTGGTTTTAACCAGCTCATTAAACGAATAAAACCGTCAGTGTTATTTTTAAATTGCTTGTCGCTATAGGCTTGTTCTTCTAATACTGCAACATCAAAAACAGCCTTAGATATATCAACTCCAACAAATTTCATTTTAGTTCTCCTGATAAGTTCTCTTGGAAAAGTTGGATAATTTCATCTTCTATGCATCCTCGTAACTATTCGTGCTAAAGTCAGACTTTGCACCAGATACTGTTCGCATTTTATGAAGTTAAAATAGGAGATAGGCACTAAACTTTTTTGCAAATTTTAAAATTTATGGGGACGCTCAATATCACTATCTCCTTATCCAATTGCCACTGGATAGTATCGACTAAAAGCTAGTTTGATAGTTAATAATTGATACAGTTGGGATGATACGAGGGGACGTTACCCTTTTATTGTTTCCACTATATAATCAACAACTTATAATTAATGTGGCGCTACGTTCTTATTGGTCTAAATTCACCCCCTTCGGGGCGCTTGCAGCGTCCAATATCGCTCCCGGCGATATTGTTATTCACATGGATGTGATGTATGCCTGTTTTGCAGGAGCAAAAAACGGTCATATGGGTTGTTGCCAGTTCAATCAAGCCAGTACCAAACGTCAAACATAAAACAAGCTCATCTTCATTAGAAGATGGGCTTGTTTTATGTTTAAAGCCTGGCAGTGAAAATATCATTAATCACTGCTCCGTAATACGCAGGCTTGTATTTAACCTGAGATCTGGTTAAGAAACAGTCATCATACTAAATTCTTCGCTAGTAATTTTTAATGATGGCTTGTTCTCTTTAAGTGAGTAAGCGATAAGCCCAGCAATGATGTTCAGCATAAATCCATGCACACTACGATGCCTAGAATGCTCAACTTGAGTAATATTTTTAAGCTGATCGTTGATGGTTTCAATGATAAATCGCCTAGAAAGCATTGCTTTATCCCATGCAGAGAGTAATTTTGCTTTCATATTCTTCTTAACGTTAGTCACTAACTCAACCCCTTTATCGAACAAGTCACTAGACAATGCTTTACTGATATAGCCCTTATCAGCATATAATTTCCCTATCACGTCTTTAGCTAATTCAGGCACAGGTTTTCTGTCATCAACATTAGCAGGTGTGATTTTAGCTGCCAGAATATCACCGACATGATTGACAATAATGTGTAACTTAAATCCATAAAACCAGCCCATTGTTCCTTTGCCTCTTTTGGCTATTCCAGCAAACGTTTTATGCCGTTCAATACGAAGGTTATGGCAGACCTTTATACTGGTCGAATCAACAAAGCTAATACCCGTTGGCTTTCCTTTAACATGTGTGAAGTAAGCACACAAAGGCGTTAACGCCTTTGGCATCACGGCTAAGAATCGAGTATAACTGAGTAATTCTGGAAAATAGCTCTTATAAAACCTAGCAACAAGTCCTGTATAATAGTTTTTGAAATCACGTTGGTTTGATGAGTGAAATCCTATAATAATGGTCATTATTTCACTCATTGCCATTCGACCTTCTCTGTTTCGTTTTCGAGTACCATCTGCTAGAAGTTGTGCTTCCCACTGCGGCATAAATTGTAGTGGTTCATTAAATCAGGACACCAACTTAGGTGGTAAAATCCACCGTAACGAGGTGTTTAATGACAACAAAACGAAGAGAGTTCAGTCCTGAGTTTAAACGCGAAGCAGCCCAATTGGTGCTTGACCAATCCTACAGTATTTCACAAGCTAGTGAATCATTAGGGGTTGGTCCAACAGCATTAAGACGCTGGGTTAAGCAATTAACGCAAGAACGACACGGGTTCACGCCTAAATCGAAAGCCTTGACGAAGGAACAGCAGCAGATCCAAACACTTGAAAAACGCATTAAACGACTAGAGCTGGAGAAGAAAATATTGAAAAAGGCTACCGCTCTCTTAATGTCGGACGAGATGCTACGCTAGCACTTATTTCCAATTTAAGGGAGCTTGCATCAGTCAAAATGGTGTGTATCTTATTTAATATCAACAGGTCACGTTATTACGCTCACTGCCAAAAAGAAAAAGCGATTGATATTGACCGTCTCCAATTACGGGCGAAGGTGAGTGAATGCCACCGATTGAGCCGTGGTGCAGCAGGTAGTCGTTCACTTGTTGCCATGATGGCTATCCAAGGAATCAAGATTGGTCGGTTTAAGGTGAGACGATTAATGGTAGAGGCTCAGGTAATAAGTAAACAGCCGGGTAAACATAAATACAAAATCGCTTTAGATGAACGTTTAGATATAGCCAATAAACTTGATCGGAATTTTACAACGCAACAAGCCAACCGTGTTTGGTGTGGAGATATTACGTATATATGGGCAGGTGGTCGTTGGATTTATTTGGCTGTCATTCTTGATCTTTATACTCGGCGAATTGTGGGCTGGTCATTATCTGACAAGCCCAATGCAACGCTTGTCATTAATGCACTTGAACATGCTTATCAACAGCGTGGCAAGCCTGAAGGGCTATTATTCCATTCAGATCAGGGTAGTCAATATACCAGCCTACGGTTTAGACAACAGCTCTGGCGTTATCAAATTCACCAAAGTATGAGTCGACGTGGTAACTGCTGGGATAACGCACCGATGGAACGTGTTTTTAGAAGTTTAAAAACAGAATGGATACCATCAACGGGGTATTTGAGTTTAAAACAAGCTAAATTAGATATTGGCCGTTATTTGATGAGGTATTATAATTATCAAAGACCCCATTCTTTTAATCATGGTTTGCCTCCAGCTATTGCTGAAGAAAAAACCTTTTCTAGTGTCCTGAATTAGTGGACCACTACAGTGTTTACTTGTTTGGACCTACTTTGATTGAGCACTTCCTGTGCTCAACCCTTCGGGCGCCTCCGGCGTCCAATATCGTTCCTGACGATATTGTCACGCTACGCTCAAGTAGCTTTCTACATACTACAGATAATAAAAAAGCCCAACCCCAAAAGGGTTGAGCTTTTCTATTATATTAAAGCCTGGCAGTGACCTACTTTCACATGGGAACTCCCACACTATCATCGGCGCAAAGTCGTTTCACTTCTGAGTTCGGGATGGGATCAGGTGGGACCAACTCGCTATGGCCGCCAGGCATAACTGGTTTGCTAGTTTTTAACTAGCTAATATGGGAAGTTATTCACATGGATGTGATGTATGCACGTTTTGCAGGAGCAAAAACGGGCGATGTACACGGATGTGATATGTCGATAATGAAAAAGAAATTATCGATAAAAACAAGGGTTTTCATAAATATAAAATATGTCTAGCGAACCCCAAACATTCTTGGGGTTATATGGTCAAGTCTCACGGGCAATTAGTATTGGTTAGCTTCACACATTACTGCGCTTCCACACCCAACCTATCAACGTCGTAGTCTTCAACGGCCCTTCAGGAGCTTAAAGCTCTGGGAAATCTAATCTTGAGGGGGGCTTCCCGCTTAGATGCTTTCAGCGGTTATCCCGTCCGTACATAGCTACCGGGCAATGCTTTTGGCAAAACAACCCGAACACCAGGGGTACGTCCACTCCGGTCCTCTCGTACTAGGAGCAGCTCCTCTCAAATTTCCAACGCCCACGGCAGATAGGGACCGAACTGTCTCACGACGTTCTAAACCCAGCTCGCGTACCACTTTAAATGGCGAACAGCCATACCCTTGGGACCGGCTACAGCCCCAGGATGTGATGAGCCGACATCGAGGTGCCAAACACCGCCGTCGATGTGAACTCTTGGGCGGTATCAGCCTGTTATCCCCGGAGTACCTTTTATCCGTTGAGCGATGGCCCTTCCATTCAGAACCACCGGATCACTATGACCTACTTTCGTACCTGCTCGACGTGTCTGTCTCGCAGTCAAGCACACTTATGCCATTGCACTAACCTCATGATGTCCGACCATGATTAGTGTACCTTCGTGCTCCTCCGTTACTCTTTGGGAGGAGACCGCCCCAGTCAAACTACCCACCATACACTGTCCCCGATCCGGCTTACGGACCTAGGTTAGAACATCAGAACTACCAGGCTGGTATTTCAAGGTTGGCTCCACTGCATCTAGCGACACAGTTTCAACGCCTCCCAGCTATCCTACACAAGTAGGTCCAATGTTCAGTGCAAAGCTATAGTAAAGGTTCACGGGGTCTTTCCGTCTAGCCGCGGGTATACGGCATCTTAACCGCAATTTCAATTTCACTGAGTCTCTGGTGGAGACAGTGTGGCCATCGTTACGCCATTCGTGCAGGTCGGAACTTACCCGACAAGGAATTTCGCTACCTTAGGACCGTTATAGTTACGGCCGCCGTTTACCGGGGCTTCGATCAAAAGCTTCGACCTAAGTCTAACCTCATCAATTAACCTTCCGGCACCGGGCAGGCGTCACACCCTATACGTCCTCTTGCGAGTTTGCAGAGTGCTGTGTTTTTAATAAACAGTCGCAGCCACCATTTCACTGCAACCTTACTTAGCTAAACGAGTAAATCGCGTCACCAGTAAGGCACACCTTCTCCCGAAGTTACGGTGCTATTTTGCCTAGTTCCTTCACCAGAGTTCTCTCAAGCGCCTTAGAATTCTCATCCCACCCACCTGTGTCGGTTTGGGGTACGGTCCCTTGTTACCTGAAGCTTAGAGACTTTTCCTGGAAGCAGGGTATCAATCACTTCACTCCTAATGGAGCTCGTTATCACGCCTCAATGTTATACAGCCGTCCGGATTTACCTAAACAGCCCATCTACACGCTTGAACATGCACTACCAATCGCATGCTGATCTAACCTTCTCCGTCATCCCATCGCAGTAACAAGAGGTACTGGAATATTAACCAGTTTTCCATCGACTACGCATTTCTGCCTCGCCTTAGGGGCCGACTCACCCTGCTCTGATTAGCATTGAGCAGGAAACCTTGGGTTTTCGGCGAGGGGGCCTCTCACCCCCTTTATCGTTACTCATGTCAGCATTCGCACTTCTGATACGTCCACACTCCCTTACAGGCGTGCTTCAACCGCTTACAGAACGCTCCTCTACCATCCTCCTAAGAGGATCCATAGCTTCGGTATATCACTTAAGCCCCGGTAAATCTTCCGCGCAGGCCGACTCGACTAGTGAGCTATTACGCTTTCTTTAAAGGGTGGCTGCTTCTAAGCCAACCTCCTAGCTGTCTGGGCCTTCCCACATCGTTTTCCACTGAGTGATAATTTTGGGACCTTAGCTGATGGTCTGGGTTGTTTCCCTTTCCACGATGGACGTTATCACCCACCGTGTGTCTCCCGCGATTGCACTTCTTGGTATTCGGAGTTTGTAACGGGTTGATAAGTCGAGATGACCCTCTAGCCGTAACAGTGCTCTACCCCCAAGAGTGAGACGCGAGGCGCTACCTAAATAGCTTTCGAGGAGAACCAGCTATCTCCTGGCTTGATTAGCCTTTCACTCCGATCCACAGCTCATCCCCGCATTTTTCAACATACGTGGGTTCGGGCCTCCAGTAGGTGTTACCCCACCTTCACCCTGGCCATGGATAGATCGCCAGGTTTCGGGTCTAATCCATGCAACTATTCGCCCTATTAAGACTCGGTTTCCCTTCGCCTCCCCTATTCGGTTAAGCTCGCTACATAAATTAAGTCGCTGACCCATTATACAAAAGGTACGCAGTCACATAACAAGTATGCTCCTACTGCTTGTACGCACACGGTTTCAGGTTCTATTTCACTCCCCTAAACGGGGTTCTTTTCGCCTTTCCCTCACGGTACTAGTTCACTATCGGTCGATAAGTAGTATTTAGCCTTGGAGGATGGTCCCCCCATGTTCAGACAAGGTTTCTCGTGCCCCGCCCTACTTGTCGCAAGCCTAGTACCATAACCGAACTTTCGTGTACGGGGCTATCACCCTGTATCGCTCAACTTTCCAGTTGATTCCACTAATTCAATTATTATCACTTGCAGGCTGATTCCCGTTCGCTCGCCGCTACTAGGGAAATCTCTGTTGATTTCTTTTCCTCCGGGTACTTAGATGTTTCAGTTCTCCGGGTTCGCTTCCTGACACCTATGTATTCAGTGCAGGATGACCAGCTTACGCTGGTCGGGTTTCCCCATTCGGGTACCTCTGGATCAATGTCTGTTATCGACTAACCAAAGCTTTTCGCAGATTACTACGCCCTTCATCGCCTCTTATCGCCAAGGCATTCACCATGTGCGCTTATTCACTTGACCATATAACCCCAAAAATACTTGCTGACATGCAAAATATTCATGACGTCATACGATTATTTTCACTAACATAATTTATTCTTCTCTTTTAGATACTAAAAGTCATCACAACTTCTAATATCTGCCTTGTTTACTTCCCATTTTGTTAAAGAGCAATGATTAATATCATTTCAAAATACACTTAATAAGCATGCTTTGAAATAACAATCATTTAGGTAGATAGATAAAGTGTATTTTTTGTTCTGATTGGATTGTTTTTCTTGCGAAGCGTGCTAGTGCACGTGAGTAAGGAAAATAATTCAAGCAGGACAAACAAATTGGTGGAGCCAGGGAGGATCGAACTCCCGACCTCCTGCGTGCAAGGCAGGCGCTCTCCCAGCTGAGCTATGGCCCCATTTTTACTTGTCTTTTTTGTGCTCTGCCGCGTTGCCCTTGTCGTTCATTCAGTCACATACAGTGTATGCTCCTTCATTCGCTTCGGCGGGCGCCTTGCAGTGCGCAAAAAATCCTGCGTAAAAACGCTACAGGGTTCAGCTGCTTTTACGTTTAGGTCTGCTTTCTGATATGCCCCAATCTAAATATGGCAAAGCCATATGGTTAAGTGGGATTTATTGTTCTGTTTGGATTTTTGTGATGATGAAGCGTGCTAGTGCACGTGAGTCATCGCGAAAATTCGAACAGGGCAATAAATGGTGGGTCTGGGTGGATTTGAACCACCGACCTCACCCTTATCAGGGGTGCGCTCTAACCAACTGAGCTACAGACCCAAGGTGTGTCTTTATCTATCTTAATATCAAGTAATGTGTGTGGATACTCACAAAGACAAACTTGTCTTTATTAAAGGAGGTGATCCAGCCCCAGGTTCCCCTAGGGCTACCTTGTTACGACTTCACCCCAGTCATGAATCACAAAGTGGTGAGCGGCCTCCCGAAGGTTAGCCTACCCACTTCTTTTGCAACCCACTCCCATGGTGTGACGGGCGGTGTGTACAAGGCCCGGGAACGTATTCACCGTAGCATTCTGATCTACGATTACTAGCGATTCCGACTTCACGCAGTCGAGTTGCAGACTGCGATCCGGACTACGACTAGCTTTATGGGATTAGCTCACTCTCGCAAGTTGGCAACCCTTTGTACTAGCCATTGTAGCACGTGTGTAGCCCAGGTCATAAGGGCCATGATGACTTGACGTCATCCCCACCTTCCTCCGGTTTGTCACCGGCAGTCTCCTTAGAGTGCCCAACTAAATGATGGCAACTAAGGACAGGGGTTGCGCTCGTTGCGGGACTTAACCCAACATCTCACGACACGAGCTGACGACAGCCATGCAGCACCTGTGTTACGGTTCCCGAAGGCACAGCCCTATCTCTAAGACCTTCCGTACATGTCAAGACCTGGTAAGGTTCTTCGCGTTGCATCGAATTAAACCACATGCTCCACCGCTTGTGCGGGCCCCCGTCAATTCATTTGAGTTTTAGTCTTGCGACCGTACTCCCCAGGCGGTCAACTTATCGCGTTAGCTTCAATACGCAGGAGTTAAACTCCCACACACTTAGTTGACATCGTTTAGGGCGTGGACTACCAGGGTATCTAATCCTGTTTGCTACCCACGCTTTCGCACCTCAGCGTCAGTAATGGCCCAGTGAGTCGCCTTCGCCACTGATGTTCCTTCAGATCTCTACGCATTTCACCGCTACACCTGAAATTCCACTCACCTCTACCATACTCTAGATATCCAGTTTCAAATGCAGTTCCTAGGTTGAGCCCAGGGATTTCACATCTGACTTAAATATCCGCCTACGCGCGCTTTACGCCCAGTAATTCCGATTAACGCTTGGACCCTCCGTATTACCGCGGCTGCTGGCACGGAGTTAGCCGGTCCTTCTTCTGACGTTAACGTCAGGGCTAACTAGTATTAATAGTTAACTTTTCCTCACGTCTGAAAGTGCTTTACAACCCTAAGGCCTTCTTCACACACGCGGCATTGCTGCATCAGAGTTTCCTCCATTGTGCAATATTCCCCACTGCTGCCTCCCGTAGGAGTCTGGGCCGTGTCTCAGTCCCAGTGTGGCTGATCATTCTCTCAAACCAGCTACGGATCGTCGCCTTGGTAAGCTCTTACCTTACCAACTAGCTAATCCGATATAGGCCCATCTAGTAGCACAAGGTCCGAAGATCCCCTGCTTTCCTCCGTAGAGATTATGCGGTATTAGCTTACGTTTCCATAAGTTGTCCCCCACTACTAGGCAAGTTCCTATACATTACTCACCCGTCCGCCACTCGACGCCTGCTAGCAAGCTAGCATCGTTTCCGTTCGACTTGCATGTGTTAGGCATGCCGCCAGCGTTCAATCTGAGCCATGATCAAACTCTTCAGTTTAATTTTGCTATTTTGTACCTATCAAAGAAGGTACGAACTCATTTTGATGCTTTCGTTATTACTTAAAACATTTACATGTTTTGTGTAAATACTCAACATCGATTTCTTCTTTTTGACAAAGTTAAAATCTATGCAAGTACCCACACACATTACTTGATATTATTTTTTTAAAGAGCGCTTTGTTTCAACAACGAATTGTCTGCAACAAAGAAGCGAGAATTATACAGCCCTCACTTAAACTGTCAACCTTTTATTTCATTTTCTTTCTGAAACTTTCTTTGTAAAAAGCAAGTCAATCTCGAAAGAAGTGCTGCATTTTACAGCTTTAATCTTGTGCGTCAAGAAATATTAAATATTAATTCATCACACACTAAAAAGCCGACTTACGTCGGCTTTTTATATATTACTTTTATTGAAAAACTTACTCTGCAGCAGCTTCTTCAATATTACGATCTACTAGTTCTACAATAGCCATTGGCGCTTTATCACCAGCACGCAAGCCCATTTTTAGAACTCGCACATAACCACCCGGACGGTTAATCGAACGAGGACCAATATCAGAAAACAGTTTTGTTACTGCATCTCTATCGCCTAAACGAGAAAAAGCAAGTCTACGGTTTGCAACAGTATCTTCTTTACTTAAAGTGATTAATGGTTCAATAACACCACGTAATTCTTTAGCTTTAGGTAATGTAGTACGAATAATTTCGTGATCTACTAAAGATGCAACCATATTTTTGAACATTGCTGTTCTGTGGCTACCATTACGGTTCAATTTACGACCAGAGTTACGATGACGCATATCTCAAATACCTTATTTTTGTTCTAATGATGCCGGCGGCCAGCTATCTAGGTGCATACCTAATGATAAACCTTTTGAAGCCAATACATCTTTAATTTCAGTTAATGATTTCTTACCTAAATTTGGTGTTTTCAACAGTTCCATTTCGCTGCGTTGAATTAAATCACCAACATAATAGATATTCTCTGCTTTTAAACAGTTTGCAGATCTAACCGTCAAATCCAGCTCGTCAATTGCTTGAAGTAATTCAGGTGCAATTGGTGCCTCTTCTGGTTCTTCTACTTTTTCTTCTATAACCGTGAAGTCTACAAATGAAGACAGTTGGTCACTTAATATTGTAGAGGCATATTTAATTGCATCTTCAGCATCTAGCGTTCCGTCTGTATCCACATCAAGAATCAATCGATCAAGATCTGTACGATTCTCTACTCGTGCACTTTCCACTTCGTATGTGACCATGTTTACTGGACTATACGATGCATCTAAATACAACTGACCAATAACACGCTCTTCATCTTCTTCAGATTGACGTTTATTTGCCGGTAAATAGCCGCGACCTTTTTCAACTTTAAAAGTAATAGACAAGCTACCACCTGTAAGGTTTGCAATAACATGCTCAGGGTTTGCAACTTCAACGTTATGCGGTAACTGAATATCTGCAGCAGTAACGGGGCCTACACCTTCTTTATTTACAGTAAGCACAACTTCCGTTTGCTCATGTAATTTAAAGGCAAGTCCTTTCATATTCAAAAGAACGTCTAAAACGTCTTCTTGAACACCATCAATAGCTGAGTATTCATGTACAACGCCATCAATCTGAGCTTCAACTACTGCTGAACCTTCCATTGATGACAATAGAATGCGACGTAATGCATTTCCAAGTGTATGTCCGAAGCCGCGTTCTAGCGGCTCAAGAACAAGACGTGTACGTGTATCACTAAATTTCTTTATATCAACCAAACTTGGTTTAAGAAATTGACTCGTAAAGGTCGTCATTTAAATTCCTCTAATTAAATCTAAATAAATAGATTTAGTTATTACTATTTCGAGTAAAGCTCAACAATCAGATGTTCGTTGATATCTGCTGATAAATCAGAACGTTCAGGAACATGTTTATATGTACCTGACATTTTAGCAACATCAACTTCAACCCAATCAGAGAATCCGTTTTGTGCAGCAAGATCTAATGCCGCTTTAATACGAATCTGGTTTTTACCAGCTTCACGAATTGCGATAACATCATCAGCACTAACTTGGTAAGAAGGAATGTTTACTTTCTGACCGTTAACTGTGATGGCATTGTGACGTACTAGCTGACGAGCTTCACTACGTGAAACACCGAAGCCCATACGATATGCAACGTTATCTAAACGATTTTCCAATAATTGAAGAAGGTTCTCACCAGTAGAGCCTTTCATGTTATCAGCCGCTTTGTAATACAAACGGAATTGTTTTTCTAACACACCATATACACGACGAAGCTTTTGCTTTTCACGTAATTGTGTAGCGTAGTCTGATAAACGTCCACGACGCTGACCATGTTGGCCAGGTGGGAAAGCACGATTTTCAATCGCACATTTAGACGTGTAACATTTCTCGCCTTTTAAAAATAATTTCTCGCCTTCTCGACGACATAAGCGACATTTCGTACCAATATATCTAGCCATAATGATTTCTCCTAATTAGACTCTGCGTCTTTTTGGCGGACGACAACCATTATGTGGAATAGGTGTAACGTCAGTAATATTATTAATTTTAAAACCTAGGTTGTTCAATGCACGAACTGCTGATTCACGACCAGGACCTGGGCCCTTGATTTCAACATCAAGGTTTTTCATTCCGAAGCTTTGCGCTACTTCACCCGCTTTTTCAGCTGCTACTTGAGCTGCAAAAGGTGTGCTCTTACGTGAACCTCGGAACCCACAACCGCCAGATGTTGCCCAAGATAACGCATTACCTTGACGATCTGTGATTGTAATAATTGTGTTATTAAATGATGCGTGCACATGTGCAACACCATCAACTACATTCTTTTTTACACGCTTACGCTGGCGTGCTGATGAATTTGCCATCGTAAGCCTCTTTATTTAATCATTCGGCGAGGACCTTTACGAGTCCTTGCATTTGTTTTAGTTCTTTGACCACGAAGAGGTAAGCCTCGACGGTGACGGACACCACGATAGCAGCCCAAATCTTTCAAGCGCTTAATATCCATTGATACTTCGCGTCGCAAATCACCTTCAATAGTAAATTTACCAACTTCTGTACGAAGTGATTCTACTTCTGCATCTGTTAGATCTCTAACTTTAGCATCACGAGCAACACCTGCAGCATCACATACTTTCTGCGCGCGTGTTAATCCGATACCATAAATAGAAGTTAATGCTATCACCGTGTGCTTTTGCACAGGGACGTTTATTCCTGCTATACGAGCCATTGAGCTACCCTAAATTCTTCTGATGTGAACCATGAATTTTAACATACAAAACCATTTATTCACAACAATTTAAATTATCGTGACGTCTTTTAACCTTGACGCTGCTTGTGACGTGCTTCTTTACAGATAACACGCACGACACCTTTTCTTTTTACAACTTTGCAATTACGGCAAATCTTCTTAACCGAAGCTTGAACTTTCATCGAATTTCTCCACCAATTTTGTATTTATGGTTTTAGTTTAAAAAACCTGACATACCTTTTTTATCTTTCTTGTTTGATTTCTTCATCAAACTTTCATACTGTTGCGACATCATATGTGATTGCACTTGTGATACAAAATCCATCACAACAACAACAATAATGAGAAGTGATGTACCACCAAAGTAGAAGGGTACATTCCAATACAATATTAAAAACTCAGGAAGTAAACATACTGCAGTTATATAAATAGCACCTGCTAATGTTAAACGACCCATAACGCTATCAATATAACGTGTAGTTTGTTCTCCTGGACGAATCCCAGGGATAAACGCGCCAGATTTCTGTAAATTTTCTGCTGTTTCTTTTGGATTAAAAACTAATGCTGTATAGAAAAAACAAAAGAATATAATCGCTACTGCATATGCAAGCACATACATGGGTTGGCCTGGAGACATAAGTGTTGAGATGTTCTGCAACCACTCCATTCCTTCAGAAGCTCCAAACCAGCCAGCTATTGTAGCAGGAAACAATATAATACTTGAAGCAAAGATTGGTGGAATCACCCCAGCCATATTTAACTTAAGTGGCAAATGAGTCACCTGCCCCGCCATCATCTTACGCCCTTGTTGACGTTTCGCGTAATGAACAGGGATCCTTCGCTGCGCTCTCTCTACAAAAACTACGAATGCAGTTACAGCCAATGCTACGAATAACAATGTAATTACTAAGAACGTATGTAGCTGACCCGTTCTTGCTAACTCAAGTGTTCCGCCAATAGCCGCAGGCAAGCCTGCAACGATACCAGCAAAGATAATTAGCGAAATACCATTACCAATGCCACGTTCTGTTATTTGCTCACCAAGCCACATTAAGAACATTGTGCCGGTTACAAGTGTAATAACAGCTGTAACCCTGAAAAGCATTCCTGGATCAACAACGACACCAATACCACCTGCACTTTGTGCTTCAAGCGCAACTGCGATACCTAACGCTTGGAATGTAGCAAGTACAAGTGTTCCATAGCGAGTATATTGTGTTATTTTTCTTTTCCCAGCGGCGCCTTCTTTCTTCATTTGCGCTAACTTTGGGTGAACAACCGTTAATAGCTGCATGATAATTGATGCAGAAATGTAAGGCATTATTCCAAGTGCAAATACAGATAAACGCGATAGAGCACCACCAGAGAACATGTTAAACATGTCAAGGATAGTACCTTTTTGCTGCTCAAACATAACAGCTAAAGCCGCAGGATCAATACCTGGAACAGGCATAAATGTACCCATCCTATAGACAAGCAATGCTCCTAAGACAAAAAGCAAGCGACTTTTTAACTCTGCGAACTTTCCTGTTTGTTGTTTATTTTTTTCCACGTCTTAGTCTTCGACTTTACCGCCGGCAGCTTCAATCGCTACTTTAGCACCCGCAGTAACAGATAAACCTTTTACTGTGATAGCTGTAGCGATATCGCCTGAATTGATAACTTTGCATCGAAGTGTATTGTCAGGTATTGCCCCAACAGCTTTCAATGCTAACAAATCAACTACGTCACCTGAAATATTTGCAACCACATCAAGTCTAACTTCTGCTGAGGTTGAACTTTTACGTGAACTAAAACCAACTTTAGGCAAACGACGTTGCAAAGGTTGTTGCCCGCCTTCAAAACCACGTTTTGAGAACCCACCTGAACGTGATTTTTGACCTTTATGTCCACGACCACATGTTTTACCCGTACCTGAACCTGTACCTCGACCAACGCGTTTTGCGTTTTTCGTTGAGCCTGGAGCTGGCGCAATAGTATTTAAATACATCTTATGCTTCCTCAACCTTTAACAAATATGAAACATGATTAATCATGCCTCTATTTTCAGGTGTATCGATAACAATAGCGCTACTACCCGTTTTTCTTAAACCTAAACCAGCAACACATGCTTTATGTTTAGCAAGACGGCCAATGATACTTTTTACCAAAGTGACTTTCAATTTAGCTTGTGATGTCATTTTCTTATTCCATAATCTCTGAAACGGTCTTACCACGTTTAGCTGCAACTGCTTCAGGATTATTCATATCCGTCAGACCTTTAATTGTTGCTCTCACAACGTTTAATGGATTAGTTGAACCAATCGACTTGGCAAGTACATTATGCACGCCAACTACGTCAAATACAGCACGCATTGCACCACCGGCAATTACACCCGTACCTTCAGAGGCTGGTTGCATGTAAACTTTTGCTGCACCGTGACGAGAAGTCAAAGGATGTTGCAAAGTATTACCGTTTAAAGTAACTGTTTGCATATTCTTTCTTGCTTCGTCCATTGCCTTTTGAATTGCAATTGGTACTTCGCGAGCTTTACCTTGACCGAAGCCAACGCGGCCCTCACCATCACCGACTACTGTCAGTGCTGAGAACCCGAATACGCGACCACCTTTTACAACTTTAGCAACGCGGCGTATACCGACTAATTTTTCAATCAAACCATCCGAAGGGGCTTGTTGTCGTTGATCATTCTGTGCCATGTGATAATACCTTTAAATTAGAACTGCAAGCCGTTTTCGCGAGCAGCATCTGCTAACGCTTTAACGCGACCGTGGAATTTGAACCCAGAACGGTCAAAAGAAACATTAGTAATGCCTTCTTTTGCAGCTCTTAATGCAACAGCTTTACCCACAGCTTCTGCTGCTGAGATATTACCGGTTGCTTTAAGTTCTTTTTTAACTTCAGCATCTAAAGTTGATGCAGATGCAATCACTTTAGTACTATCAAATGTAAGAACTTGAGCATAGATATGCTGTGAAGTTCTATGAACTGACAACCTATAAACTTCAAGCTCTTTTAACTTAGCTCGAGTTTTTCTAGCTCTACGTAATCTTGAATTTTTCTTATCCATTGTTCAGCCTAATTATTTCTTCTTAGCTTCTTTACGAGCAACATGCTCATCCGAGTATCGTACACCTTTGCCTTTGTAAGGTTCTGGTGGACGGTATGCACGAATATCTGCTGCAACCTGACCTACTACTTGCTTATCGGCACCTGATATAACAATTTCAGTTTGACTTGGTGTCTCAACTTTAATGCCTTCAGGAACGTCATATTGTACTGGGTGTGAAAAACCAAGTGTAAGATCTAACTTACTACCTTGTGCTTTTGCACGGTAACCAACGCCAACCAGTGTTAACTTCTTCTCAAAACCTTGAGAAACACCAGTAACCATATTATTAAGTAGGGCGCGAGCTGTACCAGCTTGAGCCACGGCTTGTTTTGATTTTTTTCGTGCTGTTGTTGTTAAAGTGCTTCCTTGTTGGGCAACTTCCACATCTACGTGGATATTTCTGCTCAAAGTACCTTTAGTACCTTTAATAGAAACTTCTGCGCCATTAAGAGAGACTTCAACACCTGCAGGAATTTCGACAGGTGCATTTGCTATACGTGACATTCTTAAATCTCCAAATATAAAGGCTAGCTAACTGCGCACAGGACTTCACCGCCCTGACCGAGTTCTCTTGCCTTACGATCGGCCATTACACCTTTAGATGTTGACACAATAGCGACGCCAAGCCCGTTAATAACTTTCGGTAAATCTTTCGCTGATTTATAAACGCGTAAACCAGGTCGGCTAACACGGTCAATTTGTGAAATTACAGCTTTACCTTCAAAGTATTTTAATGAGATAGAAAGCGATGCTTTCCCATCGTTATCATTAACATTGTAAGCTGAAATATAACCTTCGTCTTTAAGGACGTCAGCAATACTTAACTTTACTTTTGAAGAAGGCATAGTGACTTCAGTTTTCTTTGCTTGTTGTGCATTGCGAATACGCGTCAGCATATCTGCAACAGGATCTGTCATACTCATTTTATATTAGCTCCAAGTGTGTGGTAGAAAACTACCAGCTTGCCATTACTAGGCCAGGAATATCACCTTTCATTGCATGTTCGCGCAATTTATTTCGTGACAAACCAAACTTACGATAGTAACCGTGCGGACGACCTGTGATTGCACAGCGATTTCTCATCCGAACAGAGCTTGAGTTTCTTGGAAGCGCATGAAATTTCTTAGCAGCTTCTTGACGATCATCAAAACTTAAAGACAAATCAAGCATTGCTTTTTTTAACTCTGCACGCTTGACTGCATATTTCTTAACTAGTTTCGCTCTTTTAATCTCGCGATTAATCATGCTACGTTTAGCCATAACTTATTCCTATCCTATATTATTTTTTAAAAGGAAACTTAAAAGCTGATAATAATGCTAAAGACTCTTCTGCATTTTTCGCAGTAGTCGTGATAGTAATATCCATACCACGCAATTTATCAATTTTATCGTATTCAATTTCTGGGAAGATAATTTGTTCTTTAACCCCCATACTATAGTTACCTTGACGATCAAATGATTTTGGGTTTAAACCTCGAAAATCACGAATCCTAGGAATAGAAATTGTCACTAGGCGATCAAGGAAATCATACATTCTTTCAGAACGTAGTGTCACCTTACAACCTACTGGCCAATCTTCACGTAACTTAAAGCCTGCAATAGACTTTTTAGCTTTCGTTACAACAACTTTTTGACCGGAAATTTTTTCCATGTCAGCCACTGCATTCTCTAATACTTTCTTATCAGTCAGAGCCTCACCAACACCCATGTTAAGTGTAATCTTGGTAATTCTTGGAACTTCCATTACTGACTTATAGCCGAACTGTTTTGTTAACTGCTCAACTACAGTATCACGATAAAATTCTTTTAATCTGCTCACTGTATATACCTAATTTCTTTGCTTATGCGCCGACAACTTCGCCATTTGACTTGAAAAAGCGAACCTTACGGCCATCTTCCAATACTTTAAAACCCACTTTACCACCCTTGCCTGTAGCAGGATTTAATAAAGCCAGGTTAGAACCTTGAATTGGCATTTCTTTATCGACGATGCCGCCAGTCGTACCCATTGCAGGATTAGGCTTAGTATGCTTTTTAACAAGGTTTAAACCTTGAACAACAAACCTACCATCTTCACCACGCTGAGTGATTTCGCCAGTTTTACCGCTATCTTTACCTGCAATAACGATTACCTGATCACCTTTTACTAATCTTTCCATTTCGAACTCCTACTTATAATACTTCAGGCGCTAACGAAATAATCTTCATGAATTTTTCACCACGAAGCTCACGCGTTACAGGGCCAAAGATACGAGTTCCAATTGGTTGAAGCGCTGCATTTAACAATACAGCAGCATTCGTATCAAAACGAATTAAAGAACCATCTGGACGACGAACACCTTTACGTGTACGAACGATCACAGCATTATGAACCTCACCTTTTTTAACTTTGCCGCGAGGAACAGCTTCTTTAATAGTGACTTTAATTACATCACCAATACCAGCGTAACGACGGTGAGAACCGCCCAACACTTTAATACATTCTATGCGCTTTGCACCGCTATTATCCGCGGCTTCAAGACTGCTTTGCATTTGAATCATAGTCTAAACTCCAAGTTTAATAACTGTGCTATTTAGCACGTTCTAAAATTTCAACCAAATTCCAAGACTTACTCTTAGATATTGGTCGGCTTGTAGAAATACTTACTACATCACCAATATTGCAATCATTATTTTCATCATGTGCATGTAGTTTCGTAGATTTTCTTACATATTTCTTGTAGATCGGATGGGCAACCTTACGTTCAACTAAGACCGTAATTGTTTTATCCATCTTGTCGCTGACTACAAGACCAGTTACTGAACGAGCAGTACTTTGTTGTTCACTCATCTTAAAGTCCTATTTATTTTCGTTAATTACAGTTTTAATACGTGCAATGTCACGACTAACTCGACGCATTTCACTTGTGCGTTGAAGTTGTCCAGTCGCGTTTTGCATGCGCAAATTAAACTGTTCTTTATGAAGAGCTTCTAACTCTTTACTAATATCTTCAGCAGATTTTGCTCTAATTTCGCTCGCATTCATTACAGTATCGCTCTTGTTACAAATGTTGTTTTAACAGGAAGCTTAGCTGCTGCAAGACGGAACGCTTCACGCGCCACTTCTTCAGATACACCTTCCATTTCATAGAGCATGCGACCTGGTTGCACATTAGCCACCCAGTACTCAACATTACCCTTACCTTTACCTTGACGTACTTCTAACGGTTTACTAGTGATAGGTTTGTCTGGGAATATACGGATCCAGATTTTACCACCACGCTTAACGTAACGCGTCATTGCACGACGAGCGGCTTCAATCTGACGCGCAGTAACTCTACCGCGGTCCAGTGATTTAAGACCAAACTCACCAAAGCTTACTTTTGAACCACGATGAGCTAACCCGCGGTTACGCAGCTTCATCTGCTTTCTAAATTTCGTTCTTTTTGGCTGTAACATTGGTTATAACCTTACTTCTCTGCTTGGGCTGGCGCTTTAACGTTACCGTCAAATACTTCACCCTTAAAAATCCAAACTTTGATACCAATGATACCGTAAGTCGTGTTTGCTTCTGCAGTACCATAATCGATATCAGCACGTAATGTATGCAAAGGCACTCGGCCTTCACGATACCATTCTGTACGTGCGATTTCAGCACCATTCAGACGTCCAGCAACATTGATTCGAATACCACCTGCACCTAAGCGCATAGTGTTTGTAACAGCACGCTTCATAGCTCGACGGAACATAATCCGGCGCTCTAATTGCTGAGCAACACTTTCAGCAACAAGTGTTGCATCAAGTTCAGGCTTACGAATTTCTTCGACACCTACCGTGACTGGCACACCCATAATTTCAGCTGCTGCTGCACGAAGCTTATCAATGTCTTCGCCTTTTTTGCCAATAACAATCCCTGGACGAGCCGTGTGAATCGTTATTTTAGCATTTTTTGCTGGTCTATCAATCTGAATCTTACTAACTGAAGCATGTGACAGTTTCTCTTTAAGAAACGCACGCACTTTCAAATCATTATTAAGCATGGTTGAAAAATTTGCAGAGTCAGCATACCAGATCGAATTCCAATCTTTAATTATACCAAGTCTGAAGCCTATTGGGTGAACCTTTTGTCCCATAAGTATTCTCTCTTACTTTTCGTCTACAATCACAGTGATGTGACTTGTACGTTTAAGGATACGGTTACCACGACCTTTAGCTCGTGGTGACATACGTTTCATAGTTGAACCATCGTCAACCATAACTGTTGATACATAGAGTTCATCGATATCTGCGCCATCATTGTGCTCAGCATTTGCAATTGCAGAGTTAAGCACTTCTTTCATTAATGTTGCAGCTTTTTTTGGACTGTATGTAAGAATGTTGATTGCTTTTTCGACAGGCAATCCTCTAATCTGATCTGCGACTAATCGTACTTTTTGCGCAGATATTCTTGCATAGCTGTATTTTGCTTTAGTAGCCATATCTTAATCCTAACCTTATCGCTTAGCTTTCTTATCAGCAATATGACCTCTAAAGGTCCTCGTTGGTGAAAATTCACCCAATTTATGACCGACCATATCTTCTGTAATGAACACAGGCATATGTTGTCTGCCATTATGAACGGCAATTGTTAAGCCGATCATATCAGGTGAAATCATTGAACGTCGTGACCATGTTTTGATCGGACGTTTATTATTAGACTCAATCGCTTCCAAGACCTTCTTTTCAAGGTGCTGGTCTATAAAAGGACCTTTTTTAATTGAACGCGGCATATGTATTCCTACCTATTTCTTATTACGACGACGTACAATTAAACTATCTGTACGTTTGTTCTTACGAGTTTTGTAGCCTTTAGTTGGCATACCCCACGGTGATACAGGGTGACGACCACCTGATGTACGACCTTCACCACCACCATGTGGATGATCAACCGGGTTCATAACAACACCACGAACTGTTGGACGAACACCGCGCCATCTTGTAGCACCCGCTTTACCTAATGAACGTAATGCATGCTCGCCATTACCGACTTCACCCAGTGTTGCTTTACATTCCAATGGGATCTTACGCATTTCACCTGAACGTAAACGTACAGTTGCATAACCATTTTCACGCGCTACAAATTGAGCACTACCGCCGGCACTACGTGCAATTTGCGCACCTTTACCAGGCTTCATTTCAATACAATGAATCGTACTACCTAGTGGAATTGAAGCTAATTTCATACAGTTTCCCGCACGAATTTCTGCATCATCACCAGATTCTAAACGATCACCAGCCACTACACCTTTTGGTGCAATGATATATGTTTTCTTACCATCAGCATATTTTAATAATGCGATATGAGCGGTACGATTAGGATCATATTCAATACGTTCTACAACAGCTGGAATGCCATCTTTATTACGTTTGAAGTCAATCAAACGGTAACGTTGTTTATGACCACCACCACGATGTCTTACCGTGATACGACCTGCGTTATTACGTCCACCAGTTTTAGATTTCTTTTCAACTAGAGGTGCATATGGTGCACCTTTGTGTAAATCATCTGTTTTAACCTGAACAACAAATCTGCGTCCAGCTGATGTAGGTTTAGCCTTAATTAATGCCATTCCTGTTTCCTCACCAATATTTTATGTTTTATTCACCAAGGAAGTTGATGTCTGCGCCATCAACAAGAGTGACATAGGCTTTCTTCCAATCACTACGTTTACCCATAACGCGACCGGTACGTTTTACTTTACCTTTCACATTGGCCGTAGTAACTGATGCAACTTTTACGTCAAACATATGCTCTACAGCATGTTTGATTTCTAATTTATTTGCATTTGGAAGTACTTTTAATACAACCTGATTATGCTGCTCTGCTACACGCGATGCTTTTTCAGCAACTACAGGGCCAACAATAACTTTAGTTAGTCTTTCAACGTTCATACTAATGACTCCTCAAGCTTGCGAATTGAGCCTTCACTCATCACAACTTTTTCAAATCTTAGCAATGCTACTGGATTCAGATGCGCTGCATCTGTAGTAGCCAAGTTATATAGATTGCGCGATGCTAAATCTAAATTACCTGCCGCATCCTCAGTAACAAGAAGAGCGTTTTTAAGACCTAAACCAGATACTTTTGCAAGTAAGTCTTTTGTTTTAGGCGTATCTAATTCAATTTTATCAACCACTATCAGCGCATCATTACGACGCAATTCAGATAGGATTGTGCACATTGCATTACGATACACTTTACGGTTTACTTTTTGGCTATAGTCGCGTGGCTTAGCAGCAAATGTAGTACCACCAGAACGCCATAAAGGACTTCTGATTGTTCCTGCACGAGCACGACCACTACCTTTTTGTGCAAATGGCTTACGACCACCACCACGCACTTCAGAGCGTGTTTTTTGCGAGTGCGTTCCGCTACGAGCACCAGCCATAAAGGCTGTTACGACTTGATGAACCAAAGATTCATTATATTCACGATCGAACATAGCATCAGAAACTGTAATGTTTCCTGCTTTTTTTCCATCGAAAGATTGTAATTGAAGATCCACAATATTCCCCTAAGAATCTTAAGCTTTAACAGCAGGACGAATAATAACTTTACCGCCATTTGCGCCGGGTACAGAACCCTTAACAAGCACTAAGTTACGCTCTTCGTCAATGCGAACGACAGACAAGTTTTGTAATGTACGTTGTACATCACCCATATGCCCTGCCATTTTCTTTTCTTTAAATACGCGACCTGGAGTTTGACACATACCGATTGAACCAGGTGCTCTATGAGAGATAGAGTTACCATGTGTTGCATCACCACCGGCAAAACTGTAACGCTTCATTACACCAGCAAAACCTTTACCCTTGGTCACACCTGTTACATCGATTGCTTGGCCAGCTTCAAAGATATTAACTTTGATTTCCGAACCGAGTTCCAAACCTTCTAAATCGTCAACAACGAATTCACTTACTGAACTTCCTGCAGCAGATTCTGCTTTAGCAAAGTGACCAGCTTGTGATTTAGTAACGCGAGAGGCTTTTTTAGCACCAGCAGTTACTTGCACAGCGTTGTATCCATCAGTCTCAACTGTTTTCAGTTGGCTGATACGATTTGATTCAACTTCAATTACCGTCACAGGTGTTGAAACACCATCTTCAGTGAAGACACGTGTCATTCCACGCTTACGGCCGACAAGTCCAATAGTCATTGAGCTAGCCCCTTAATTTAGTTTGATCTGGACATCTACGCCAGCGGCGAGATCCAGTTTCATTAATGCATCTACTGTTTTATCAGTAGGTTCAACAATATCCATAAGACGTTTGTGTGTACGGATTTCGTACTGGTCACGTGCATCTTTGTTGACATGCGGTGAAGTCAAAACAGTAAAACGTTCTTTTTTCGTAGGCAATGGAATGGGTCCATTAATACGAGCGCCAGTACGTTTAGCTGTTTCAACAATTTCTTTAGCAGATTGATCAATCAATCGATGATCGAAAGATTTCAGTCTGATTCTAATAGTTTGGTTTGTAGCCATTATTTATTACTCTGTGATCTTACTAACGACGCCAGCACCAACGGTACGGCCACCTTCACGAATAGCAAAACGTAAACCTTCTTCCATCGCAATTGGATTGATTAAAGTTACGTCCATTTTAACGTTGTCGCCGGGCATTACCATTTCAATTCCTGCTGGTAATTCACATGCGCCTGTTACGTCGGTTGTGCGGAAGTAAAACTGTGGACGGTAACCATTAAAAAATGGTGTGTGTCGACCACCTTCGTCTTTCGACAAGATGTAAACTTCTGCATCAAAACGTGTGTGAGGGTTGATTGAACCAACGTGTGCTAATACTTGACCACGGTCAACATCTTCACGTTTTGTACCACGTAAAAGAACACCTACATTGTCGCCCGCCATTCCTTCATCAAGAAGTTTACGGAACATTTCAACACCTGTACAGGTTGTTTTCGCTGTATCTTTAATCCCAACGATTTCTAATTCTTCACCTACTTTTACAATACCACGTTCGATACGACCAGTTACTACTGTACCACGACCTGATATTGAGAATACATCTTCGATAGGCATTAAGAATGCGCCATCTACTGCTCGTTCTGGCAGTGGGAAGTATGAATCCATTGCTTCACCAAGCTTAATGATTGATGGAACACCAATCTCGCTTGTGTCGCCTTCTAATGCTTTAAGCGCTGAACCGACGATGATTGGTGTGTCATCACCTGGAAAATCGTATTTGTCTAACAATTCACGAATTTCCATTTCAACTAATTCGATTAGCTCTTCATCATCAACCATATCCGCTTTGTTCATGAATACGATAATGTATGGAACACCTACTTGACGTGACAACAAAATGTGCTCACGTGTTTGTGGCATTGGACCGTCAGCAGCACTTACTACTAAGATAGCGCCGTCCATTTGTGCAGCACCGGTGATCATGTTTTTAACGTAATCGGCATGGCCTGGGCAATCTACATGGGCATAATGACGATTGTTTGTTTCATACTCAACATGTGATGTTGAGATTGTGATTCCACGTTCTCTTTCTTCTGGTGCGTTATCAATGTCTGCAAAAGACTTGGCTTCACCACCTTGAGCTTCGGCCATTACTTTTGTAATCGCTGCTGTCAATGTCGTTTTACCATGATCTACGTGACCAATTGTGCCCACATTCACATGGGGCTTGTTCCGTTCAAATTTCTCTTTAGCCATTTTGCCTACCTCACTTAACTATATTTATTATCTTATTTTACTTATGACTGCATTAGTCACATTATTCGGTGCTTCTGCATATCGAGAGAACTCCATAGAGTATGTCGCTCTTCCCTGCGTTGCAGAACGCAAATCTGTTGCATAGCCGAACATCTCAGCTAATGGCACTTCAGCATTAATAATCTTGCCGCTTGCCGAATCCTCCATCCCACTTACAAGGCCACGTCGGCGGTTCAAATCACCCATAACGTCACCCATATAATCTTCCGGAGTAACAACCTCAATCTTCATGACAGGCTCTAGGAGCATAGGATCAGCCTCTAGCGCTCCATTTCTAAACCCAAGTGAGCCAGCAACTTTAAATGCCATCTCATTTGAATCTACATCATGATAAGAACCATCAAATAATGTAACCTTGATATCTTCTACTGGGTAGCCGGCTATTACACCATTTTTCATCTGCTCTTGTATACCTTTATCTACAGACGAAATGAATTCTTTAGGTACTGACCCACCTACAATGGCATTTTCAAAGGCATAACCAGCGCCTGCCTTTTGTGGTTCCAGACGTAACCATACATGACCATACTGACCTTTGCCACCACTTTGGCGCACGAACTTTCCTTCTGCTTCAACTGTTTTACCTATCGTTTCACGGTAAGCAACTTGTGGAGCACCCACATTGGCGCCGACACTAAATTCACGTTTTAAACGATCAACAATAATGTCTAAGTGAAGCTCACCCATACCCGCAATAATTGTTTGAGCAGATTCTTCATCTGTACTTACTTTAAACGAAGGATCTTCTTTAGCAAGTTTACCTAAGGCAATACTCATTTTTTCTTGATCAGCTTGCGTTCTAGGTTCAATTGCTACAGAAATAACAGGTTCAGGGAACTCCATCCGTTCTAATGTAATAACGTCATCAATAGAACACAGGGTATCACCTGTTGTTGTATCTTTTAAACCAATAGCTGCGGCAATGTCGCCAGCACGAACTTCATTAATTTCTTCACGGCTATTACTATGCATTTGCACAATACGCCCAATGCGTTCTTTCTTACCTTTAACGGGGTTGTAAACTGCATCACCTGATTTTAGAACACCAGAATAAACGCGGAAAAAGGTCAGAGTTCCAACAAAGGGATCAGTTGCGATCTTGAATGCTAACGATGCAAAAGCTTCTTCATCAGTTGCTAAACGTGAACCCTCGGACTCATGCTTATCATCTAAGACACCTTTAACAGCCGGGACATCTTGTGGAGATGGCATATATTCAACAACAGCATCAAGCAATGCTTGAACACCTTTGTTCTTGAAAGCAGAACCACAAAATGTAGGAACAATTAAGTTTGCTATCGTTTGAAGGCGAATACCTTCTTTTATTTCTTGATCTGAAAGCTGACCAGTTTCCAGATATTTATCTGTTAACTCATCATTTGCTTCAGCCGCAGCTTCAACAAGTTGCTCTCGATACATCTCACATTCATCAAGCATATCTGGAGAAATGTCGCGTGCTTCATAGGTTACACCTAGATCAGCATCATCCCAATATATAGCTTTCATACGAATCAGGTCAACAAGACCTTCAAATTCATCTTCAGCGCCAATTGGTAACTGCATTGGAATAGGGTTTGCACCCAAGCGACTTTTGATTTGTTCGATAACGCGGAGGAAGTCAGCACCTGAGCGATCCATCTTATTGATGAATACCATGCGAGGTACTTTATATTTATTAGCTTGTCGCCATACTGTTTCAGATTGCGGTTCAACACCACCGACTGCACAAAATACTGCAACAGCTCCATCTAAAACACGTAGAGATCGTTCGACTTCAATCGTAAAGTCAACATGACCTGGAGTATCAATAATATTAATGCGATGTTCTGGGAATTGTTTATCCATTCCCGACCAAAAACAGGTCGTCGCTGCCGAGGTAATAGTAATACCTCGCTCTTGTTCTTGCTCCATCCAGTCCATGGTGGCAGCGCCATCATGAACTTCACCGATCTTGTGAGAGACACCTGTGTAAAACAACACGCGCTCAGTTGTCGTAGTTTTACCTGCGTCAATATGAGCCATGATACCGATATTACGGTATCGATTTATAGGTGTGCTTCGCGCCACAATTGGTACTCTATAAGTTAATAAATATTGTTAAAGAACGGTGTTACTGGATAGAACATACAAAAGGCCCCAAAAGGGACCTTATGCTTAAAAACGGAAGTGAGAAAATGCCTTGTTAGCATCAGCCATGCGATGCGTATCTTCTTTCTTCTTAACTGCTGAACCTTTGCTATCAAATGCATCGCCAAGCTCACCAGCTAAACGCATTGCCATAGACTTCTCACCACGCTTACGCGCAGCTTCTGACAACCAACGCATTGCCAAAGCAACACGACGTTCAGGACGAACTTCTACAGGCACTTGGTATGTAGCACCACCAACACGGCGAGATTTAACTTCAACCATTGGTTGAATGTTATCTAATGCTTGTTGGAAAATATCTAAACCACTAGCACCTTTGCTTTCAGCAACTGAATCTAATGCATCATAAGCGATTTTTTCAGCAATCGATTTTTTACCATCTTTCATGATGACGTTGATGAATTTAGCTAGTCCAATGTTATGAAACTTTGGATCTGGCAATACTTCACGTTTGGCAACTACCCTTCTTCTTGGCATTTATCTTTCCTAATTCTTAATTATATTAGACGTATTAAACGACTATTATTTTGGACGCTTCGCGCCGTATTTAGAACGACCTTGACGTCGTGCAGTCACACCTGATGTATCTAGTGCGCCACGTACTGTGTGATAACGTACACCAGGCAAATCTTTAACACGACCACCGCGAATTAACACTACGCTATGCTCTTGCAAGTTATGACCTTCACCACCGATATACGATGTTACTTCAAAACCATTCGTTAAACGTACGCGAGCAACTTTACGCATCGCTGAGTTAGGTTTCTTAGGTGTAGTTGTGTATACACGAGTACATACACCACGACGTTGAGGACAAGCCTGCAACGCGGGTACATTATTCTTTTTCTTCTGCTTCAATCTAGGTTTGCGAACCAATTGATTAATTGTTGCCATTGAATTACAGCCTTACATATTCTATTTGGTAAATCAGCGACTCAAATAAACCGCTATACCGGGTAAAATCAGATATCTCTAGGAGACCATCCGACAAAGAGGAGGAATTCTACTACTTAATCAAGTATTGATCAAGGTATCTTTTCAAATCAAGGAGCTAACATCATATCAGTTGTAGAATTATCTATAGAACGCCCTTGTTTTAGGACGTTCTATATTTAATCTAACAATCTAAATTAAGTTCAAACGAATTGAACTTAGATGATTCCTTTAAGATACGTTTTCAGAAACCTCAGCATTATCATCAGCTTTTACAACAGCTGCTGCTTTTTTCGTTTTTTTCTCAACTACCGGTGCATCATGTCCATGACGTTTACGGTAACGTTCTTTATGGTAAGCCAAACCCGTACCTGCAGGAATTAATCGTCCCACAATTACGTTTTCTTTCAGGCCTCGTAAAGGATCACGCTTCCCTGTTACAGCAGCATCGGTTAAGACACGTGTTGTTTCTTGGAAAGATGCAGCAGATATAAAGGAATCTGTTGCAAGTGATGCTTTAGTAATACCTAATAACATATGAGTAAATTCTGCTTCAAGTTTGTCTTCAGCTCTCATTTTGTCATTTGCAGCAAGTATGGTGTCATGCTCAACTTGTTCACCGCGAAGGAAAGTAGTATCACCAGCTGACGTAATTTCAACCTTACGTAACATTTGGCGAACAATAACCTCAATGTGCTTATCATTAATTTTTACACCTTGTAAACGATAAACCTCTTGTACTTCAGCAACCATATAGTTCGCTAATGCAAAGACACCTTTTAAGCGTAAAATATCATGTGGATCTTCTGGTCCATCAACGACCATTTCACCTTTTTCAATATGTTCACCTTCAAACACTGAAACGTGACGCCATTTTGGAATTAATTCCTCATGAACCTCACCTTCTTTAGGTGTAATAACGAGACGTTGTTTACCTTTTGTTTCTTTACCGAAACTGATCGTACCTGAGATTTCTGCCATTAAAGCAGGATCTTTTGGTTTACGAGCTTCAAATAAATCAGCAACACGAGGTAGACCACCGGTGATATCACGTGTTTTACTACTTTCTTGTGGTATACGAGCAAGTACATCACCGACACCCACTTCAGCGCTATCAGTAACGGTCACAATCGCACCACCTGGTAAGAAGTATTGTGCAGGAATATCAGTACCTACAATAAACACATCATTGCCATCCGCATCGACCAATTTAACCATAGGGCGCATATCTTTCGATGCAGTACTACGTTGTTTAGGATCACGAACGATAAGACTTGTTAAACCAGTTACTTCATCGACTTGTTTATCAACTGTAACACCTTCAATTAAGTCTTTTAGTTCAACAGTACCTGTTACTTCTGTTACAACTGGATGTGTATGAGGGTCCCATGTAGCGACTACTTGTCCTGCTTCAACGGTAGCATTGTCAGCTACTGTAATTTCAGAACCGTAAGGGATTTTATAACGCTCACGTTCACGACCATTTTCATCAATAAGATGTAATTCACCTGAACGTGAAACTGCAATAAATTTACCACTTGCATGTTTTACAGACTTAACATTGTGGAAACGAATTGCACCACTAAACTTAAGTGCAACTGAGTTATCAGCAGCAGTACGAGATGCGGCACCACCGATATGGAAGGTACGCATTGTTAACTGTGTACCTGGCTCACCGATTGATTGAGCCGCGATAACACCGACAGCCTCACCTTCGTTGATGATTTGTCCACGACCTAAATCACGGCCGTAACACTTAGCACATACACCATGACGAGATTCACATGTGATTGCAGAACGAACAAGCACTTCATCGATACCCGCTTTTTCAAGCAAAGTAACATCCGCTTCATCCATTAAGGTACCAGCAGCAATAACAATACCAGCACCATCTGTTGTCATCACATCGACGGCAACAACACGACCTAATACACGCTCACCTAACGGTTCAACAACATCACCACCTTCAATGATAGGTGACATAGTGACACCATCTTCTGTACCACAATCTTCTTCTACAACAACAAGATCCTGAGATACATCTACTAAGCGACGAGTAAGATAACCCGAGTTAGCTGTTTTCAAAGCGGTATCGGCCAAACCTTTACGAGCACCATGAGTAGAGATAAAGTATTGAAGTACGTCCAACCCTTCACGGAAGTTCGCTGTGATTGGCGTTTCGATGATTGAACCATCTGGTTTAGCCATCAATCCACGCATACCTGCTAACTGACGAATCTGTGCAGCAGAACCACGCGCTCCAGAATCAGCCATCATATAGATAGAGTTCATAGATTGCTGTTCAACTTCATTGCCATCTTTATCAATTACGGTATCAGCACCAAGGCCATCCATCATCGCATTCGCAATTTGATCATTAGTCCGAGACCAGATATCGATGATTTTGTTGTAACGCTCACCATCGGTTACCAAACCAGATGCATATTGTGTTGCAATTTCTTCAACTTCAGCTTCTGCAGCCGCTAGAATAGTTTCTTTTGATTCAGGAATTGCCATATCATCGATACCAACCGATGCGCCTGATTTTGTTGCTTGAGTAAAACCTAAATACATTAATTGATCAGCAAAAATAACGGTTTCTTTTAAACCTAATGCTCGATAACTAATATTAATTAACTCACTCAATGCTTTCTTAGTCATTGACTTGTCAACAACTGAGAATGGCAGGCCTTTTGGCACAATACCAAATAAGATTGCACGACCTACGCTAGTTTCAACACGGATTGTTTTATTTTGCTCAGGCTCTGGCAATGTAACGTCTGTCTCTTCAAGACGAACGGTTATTTTTGCATGTAAAGCCACTTCTTTATTTTCATAGGCACGTTTTAACTCTGCTAAGTTAGCAAATTTAAGACCTTCACCTTTGGCGTTGACAAGCACGCGAGTCATGTAATACAAACCCAAGACAACATCTTGTGATGGAACAATGACAGGCTCACCATTTGCTGGTGATAAAATATTATTTGTTGCCATCATCAATGAACGAGCTTCTAACTGAGCTTCGATTGACAATGGTACGTGTACTGCCATTTGGTCACCATCGAAATCGGCGTTAAATGCGCCACAAACTAAAGGATGAAGCTGAATCGCTTTACCTTCAATCAGTAATGGTTCAAATGCTTGAATACCTAATCTATGCAATGTTGGTGCACGGTTCAACATGATTGGATGTTCACGAATAACTTCTTCAAGAATATCCCAGACTTCTGGACCTTCACGTTCAACCATTTTCTTAGCAGCTTTAATTGTAGTTGCCAAGCCTTTACGCTCCAATTTACCGTAGATAAATGGTTTGAAAAGTTCCAACGCCATTTTCTTAGGTAGACCACATTGGTGTAATTTTAGGTATGGTCCAACAACAATTACTGAACGACCCGAGTAATCTACTCGTTTACCTAGTAAGTTTTGACGGAAACGACCTTGTTTACCTTTAATCATGTCAGCCAAAGATTTCAATGGCATGCGGTTTGTACCCGTAATAGCACGACCGCGACGCCCATTATCTAATAAGGCATCAACAGATTCTTGTAACATACGTTTTTCGTTACGCACAATGATATCGGGTGCATTTAGATCTAATAAACGTTTTAGACGATTATTACGGTTAATAACTCGACGGTAAAGATCATTAAGATCAGACGTTGCAAAACGACCACCATCAAGAGGGACTAATGGACGCAAATCTGGTGGAAGGATAGGTAAAACTTCCATCACCATCCATTCTGGTTTATTGCCAGAATTTAGGAAGGCTTCCATTAATTTTAAACGTTTCGTCAATTTCTTGATTTTAGTTTCAGATTTTGTTGCTTCCATGTCTTCACGGATTTTTTCAATTTCTTGTTCTAAATCCATATTACGTAATAGATGCTGTACTGCTTCAGCACCCATACGAGCATCAAACTCATCACCATATTCTTCAACAGCATTTAGATACGTTTCATCAGACATTAATTGACCGACTTCAAGCGTCGTCATACCTGGATCAACAACCATGAATGCTTCGAAATACAATACTCGTTCGATATCTCGTAATGTCATATCTAAGAATGATGAAATACGTGATGGTAGTGATTTCAAGAACCAAATATGAGCAACAGGGCTCGCTAGTTCGATATGAGCCATACGCTCACGACGCACTTTTGCAACCGTTACTTCAACACCACATTTTTCACAGATAACACCACGATGTTTTAGACGCTTGTATTTACCACATAAACATTCGTAATCTTTAACTGGGCCAAAAATTTTACAACAGAACAAACCTTCACGTTCTGGCTTGAACGTACGGTAGTTAATTGTTTCTGGCTTTTTAACCTCTCCGAACGACCATGAACGCATCATTTTAGGTGATGCGAGGCCAATTCGAATGGCATCAAAATCATCTGATGTCGATTGTTGCTTTAACAGATTAAGTAAGTCTTTCATATTTCTTTCTCCGCTGCCGTTTACCGGCAATAGTGTGATTATCTTGCTAACAAATAGGATTTAATCTGAAATTAGTCTTCGACTAATTCGATATCAATACCCAGAGAACGAATCTCATGTGTTAGAACTTTGAAGGACTCAGGCATTCCTGCTTCCATACGATAATCACCATCCACAATGTTTTTATAGATCCGAGTACGACCTTGAACATCATCTGATTTCACCGTTAACATTTCTTGAAGTGTATACGCAGCACCATAAGCTTGTAGTGCCCATACTTCCATTTCACCAAATCGTTGTCCACCAAATTGCGCTTTACCACCTAATGGTTGCTGCGTTACTAAACTGTAAGGACCAGTAGAACGAGCATGCATTTTGTCATCAACTAAGTGATTCAATTTCAACATATGCATATAACCAACCGTTACTGGGCGATCGAAATAATCACCTGTACGACCATCGATTAAACGTGTTTGACCACTGCGTGGTAAACCCGCTAATTCAAGCATATCTTTGATTTCAGTTTCTTGTGCGCCATCAAATACAGGCGTTGCCATTGGCACACCACCACGTAAGTTTCCAGCTAACTCAACAATTTCTTCATCAGATAAAGAATCTAAGTCTTCTTGCTTACCACTTGTGTTGTAAATCTTGCCTAAGAACTCGCGAATCTCAGCCATCTCACGCTTTTCATCTAACATGTCAGCAATCTTGAAGCCTAGACCTTTAGCAGCCCAACCTAAATGAATCTCAAGTACTTGACCGATATTCATTCGTGAAGGAACACCTAATGGGTTCAACACAATATCAACAGGACGACCATCAGCGGTATAAGGCATATCTTCAACAGGTACAATGTTTGAGATAACACCCTTGTTACCATGACGTCCCGCCATTTTATCACCCGGCTGAATGCGACGTTTAATAGCTAAGAAAACCTTAACCATACGTTGCACACCAACAGCTAAATCATGACCTGAAATTATTTTATCTTTCTTGATTTCAAACTGATCATCCATATCTTGACGATATTGTTTAATCTGTACTGAAGCTTGTTCTAGTTGAGCATTTAATGTGTCAGATTCCATTTGGATTTCAAACCACTTACTATGCTCAAGTTTAGCTAAGTAGCTCTTAGTAACTTTAGCGCCTTTATCTAAACTTGGTGCTTTTTTAGCTACTTTTCCTGTTAATGCCTTTTCTAAACGAGAGAAAACATCATCAACAATAATACGATGCTGATCTTTTAAATCAGCACGTACTTTATCAAGCTCTGCCTTTTCAATAGCAACAGCACGTTCATCTTTATCAACACCTTCACGCGTGAAGACTTGAACATCAATAACAGTACCAAAGGTGCTTGAAGGCACACGTAAAGAAGAATCTTTAACGTCAGCCGCTTTTTCACCAAAGATTGCACGGAGTAGTTTTTCTTCTGGTGTTAATTGTGTTTCACCTTTAGGTGTCACTTTACCAACAAGAATATCACCTGGTTTAACTTCAGCACCCACATAAACGATACCTGACTCATCTAATTTAGATAACGCGCCTTCGCTTACATTTGGAATATCACTAGTGATTTCCTCTGTACCCAATTTGGTATCACGTGCTAAACAGTTTAATTCTTGAATATGAATAGTTGTAAAACGATCTTCTTTTACAACACGTTCAGAAACTAGAATTGAATCCTCAAAGTTGTAACCATTCCAAGGCATAAATGCGATTAGCATATTTTGACCTAGCGCTAACTCACCATTATCAGTGGATGGGCCATCAGCAAGAATATCGCCTTTAGCAATAACATCACCTGGTTTAACAAGTGGACGCTGGTTAATACATGTACTTTGATTTGAACGTGCATATTTGATCAATGTGTAAATATCAACACCCGAATCAGCATCTGCAGCTTCAGCATCATTGACACGAATAACAACACGACCCGCATCTACAGAATCAACTGTACCGCCACGTTTTGCAATCACCATCACACCAGAGTCACGCGCTACAGCACGTTCCATACCGGTACCAACAATTGGCTTTTCAGCACGTAATGTCGGTACTGCTTGACGTTGCATATTCGATCCCATCAAGGCTCTGTTAGCATCATCATGTTCTAGGAATGGAATTAATGACGCAGCAACAGATACAACTTGTTGTGGCGATACGTCCATATATTGCACTTGATCAGCAGGCATTAATGAAAATTCATTTTTGTAACGACACGGCACCAAATTATCTTGAATTTCATTTTTATCATTCAGGTCAATGGTTGCTTGGGCAATTTTAAAATCGCCTTCATCAATTGCTGATAAATATTGAATATCAAATGTCGCAACACCGTCAATTACTTTTCGGTATGGTGTTTCAATAAAACCATATTCATTAGTACGCGCATAAATAGCGAGAGAGTTGATCAAACCGATGTTTGGACCCTCAGGTGTTTCGATAGGACATACACGACCGTAATGAGTTGGATGTACGTCACGCACTTCAAAACCAGCACGTTCACGCGTTAAACCACCAGGGCCTAATGCCGAAACACGGCGTTTATGTGTTACTTCAGATAATGGATTATTTTGATCCATAAACTGTGATAATTGGCTTGAACCAAAGAATTCTTTAACCGCAGCGGCAACAGGCTTAGCATTGATTAACTGTTGAGGCATTAAACCTTCAGATTCAGCAATACTTAAACGCTCACGAACTGCACGTTCAACACGAACGAGACCAACACGGAATTGGTTTTCAGCCATTTCACCAACACTACGTACACGTCGGTTACCAAGGTGATCAATATCATCAACGATACCATTACCATTTCTGATATTAATCAGTTCAAGTAAAACATCGACAACATCTTGTTTTGATAAAACACCTTCGCCTTCAATCTCTTCTCTGCCTAGGCGACGGTTAAACTTCATACGACCTACTTTAGATAAGTCGTAACGTTCACTAGCAAAAAACAAATTCTTGAATAAGTTATTTGCTGAATCTTCAGTAGGTGGTTCACCAGGACGCATCATGCGGTAGATTTCAACTTTAGCTTCTAAAACGCTTTTAGTTTCATCTAAAGCTAATGTATCTGAAATATAAGGACCTTGATCTAAGTCATTTGAATAAATAACGTCGATCGTCGAGATATCAAAACGCTCAAATACTTCTAATACTTCTTCAGTAATTTCATCGTTAGCAGAAAGTAGTAATTCACCACTATCTGTATCAATTAAGTCTTTAGAAAGAACTCGACCAATCAAATAGCTAGCAGGAACAGTCAAGCTAGTCATTTCAGCTTTCGTCATTTGACGAACGTGACGACCCGTGATTTGATTGTCGGCCTCAACTAACACGTCACCATTTGGTAATGTGATATCGCAAGGAACTGTTTGACCACGTAGTCGTTGTGGTTCAAGCGCTAATTCAAACTCATCGCCTTTTTTCGTGAACGTATCATGGTCAAAGAAGATATCTAAGATTTCTTCTGTGGTGTATTCAAGTGCACGTAATAAAACAGTGGCAGGTAATTTACGACGACGATCGATACGAACAAAGACACCGTCTTTGTGATCAAATTCAAAGTCAAGCCAAGAACCACGGTAAGGAATTACGCGAGCATTAAATAAAATTTTACCGGATGAATGTGATTTACCTTTATCACTATCAAAGAAAACACCTGGAGAGCGGTGTAACTGAGATACGATGACACGTTCAGTACCGTTAATAACAAAGTTACCTTTCTCTGTCATTAATGGGATTTCTCCCATATATACTTCCTGATCTTTAATCTCTTTAACTACTTTAGATTTGGCAGGGGCATCTTTATCATAAATAACAAGACGCATTTTTACTCTTAGAGGTGCAGCATAAGTCACACCGCGAAGTTGACATTCCTTAACCTCAAACGATGGAGTACCCAAGCGATAGCTGACATATTGTAATTCAGCCTTACCTGTGTGACTTTTAATCGGGAGAACAGAACTAAACGCTGCATGTAAGCCTTTAGAAATGCGTTCATCTGCAGAAATACCTTGTTGTAAGAATTCCTGATACGAATTTACTTGCGTAGCAATCAGATTAGGAACATTCAAGATACTTGGGCGCTTGCCAAAATCTTTACGAATCCGTTTTTTCTCGGTAAACGTATAAGCCATTTATTACACCTCAGAGATTATCCCAACGTCACACAAAATGGTGAAACTAGGATTGTAATATTGTATTCGGTGGTCAGGGAAAACTTAGCTGACCAGTAACAGAAAAAGGCCGGTGGTTAAAACCACCAGCCAGTTTCATATCGCGATTAATGTACTATCGCGATCAGAGCAAAGCTTACTTAAGTTCAGCAGTTGCACCAGCTTCAGTAAGTTGTTTAACAACATCTTCAGCTTCAGCTTTTTCAGCAGCTTCTTTAACGGTTGCAGGTGCACTTTCAACCATGTCTTTAGCTTCTTTCAAGCCAAGACCAGTGATAGCACGTACAGCTTTAATAACTTTTACTTTGTTTTCGCCAAAGCTTGTCAATACAACGTCAAACTCAGTTTGCTCAGCAGCAGCAGCACCAGCGTCGCCGCCAGCAGCAGCAGCGGCTACAGGAGCAGCAGCAGTTACGCCGAATTTTTCTTCCATTGCTTCGATTAAATCAACAACTTCAACAACAGTCATGTTAGAAATCGCTTCTAAGATATCGTCTTTAGATACAGCCATTTTATTTTCCTATTTCTTGCTTACAGAATTAATTTTACAGTTCAAATTCAAAAATGAATTTAAGCTGCTTCTTTCGCATCGCGGACAGCCGCAAGCGTACGAACCATTTTGCTAGTCGGAGCAACCAAAGTACGAACAAATTTCTCAATCGGTGCTTTCATAGTACCCATAAGAATACCAATTGCTTGGTCCTTAGTAGGCATTTTAGCTAGCTTCTCAAGATCAGTAGCAGGTAATAACTTGCCACCTAGAGAAACCATTTTGATTTCGAGTTTGTTGTTTTCTTTGGCAAAATTGCTCATGACACGTGCTACTGCACCTGGATCTTCTTGCGAAAAACCAAATACTAGAGGTCCAGTCATTCCTTCCTGCATGCAGGCGAAATCAGTACCCTCAACGGCACGTTTTGCTAACGTATTACGTACAACGCGTAAATAAACATTTTCATTACGTGCTGCAGTACGTAGCTCAGTCATATCAGTAACAGACAAGCCATGATATTCAGCTGCTACAGCAGAATATGCACTTGACGCTACTTCAGCGACTTCAGCAACTACGGCTTTCTTACCTTCAAGATTCATTGCCACCTAAGTTACCCTCCTTAGGATCATCACTAACCAAGTAGTGATGGTTGCTAAAAAGAAAGAGGAAACTCCTCTTCCACCTTTACGGTATTCAACGTCAGAAATTCTGTAGCTGAACCCGTCTGCGTAGGCCTATTACACGGATGTAACAGATTAAACTCACATACCTACGGTCTTAGACAACTCGCACATAATGTGCGCGTGGTCCAAATTTTGTTATCAGCTCTTATTTAAGAGAGATAAATGATTTATCAAGTATTAAACCAGCGCCCATAGTGCTAGATACGCTTACTTTCTTGAAGTAAGTACCTTTAGCAGAGCTTGGTTTTAACTTGTTTAGGTCTTCAAGTAGTGCTTCAAGATTTTGGCGTAAAGCCGCAACTTCAAAGCTAGCATTACCAATTGTGCAATGAATAATACCTGCTTTATCTGTGCGGTAACGTACTTGACCTGATTTAGCATTTTTAACTGCTTCAGCAACATTTGGCGTTACAGTACCCACTTTAGGGTTAGGCATTAAACCACGTGGGCCTAATACTTGACCTAATGTACCAACAACACGCATTGCATCTGGTGAAGCGATAACAACATCAAAATCCATGTTACCTGCTTTAATAGATTCTGCTAAGTCTTCGAAACCAACAATATCTGCACCAGCAGCTGTTGCAGCTTCAGCATTAGCACCTTGTGCAAATACAGCAACACGTACAGTTTTACCTGTACCGTTTGGCAATACTGTTGAACTACGTACAACTTGATCAGATTTACGAGAGTCCACACCCAAGTTAACCGCAACATCAATTGATTCAACAAATTTAGCTGAAGCATTTTCTTTAATAAAAGCTAAAGCTTCATCAATTTGATGAGCTGCACCCTCTTCTAGTTTCTCACGAATCGCAAGACCTCTTTTACCCATAGCAGCCATTATTCAACACCCTCTGTATTCAAACCCATGCTACGTGCAGTACCAGCAATAGTTCTTACTGCAGCATCCATATCAGCAGCGGTAAGATCAGACTGTTTAGTCGTTGCAATTTCTTCTAATTGTGCTCGTGTAACAGTCCCAACTTTTTCAGTATTTGGACGGCCACTACCACTTTTAAGACCCGCTGCTTTTAATAACAATACTGCTGCAGGAGGTGTTTTTGTAATAAATGTAAAGCTTTTATCATTAAATACTGTAATCACAACAGGAATAGGCAAGCCTGATTCCATGCTCTGTGTTTTAGCATTAAATGCTTTACAGAATTCCATGATATTCACACCATGTTGACCCAATGCTGGACCAACAGGAGGACTTGGATTTGCTGCACCAGCTGGCACTTGCAGCTTGATGTAGGCATCTATTTTTTTAGCCATTTCTTTCTCCTAAACGGGTGCAAACGCCTTTCGGCTCCCCAAAAAACCAGTGTTGCGAGACTTAACCCTTGGCAACCTGACCAAATTCTAGTTCAACGGGTGTAGAGCGACCAAAGATGAGCACTTCAACACGCATTGTACTTTTTTCGTAATTAACTTCTTCAACGACACCAGTGAAATCATTGAAAGGTCCATCAGTAACACGGACAACTTCACCTGGTTCAAATAAGACTTTAGGTCTTGGACTATCAACGCCCTCTTGTACACGCTGTAGAATCTGCTCGGCTTCAGCTTCTGTAATAGGTGCGGGATGTGTACCAGAACCACCAATAAAACGAAGTACTCGTGGTATATCATTGACCACATGCCAGGTTTCATCATCCATTTCCATGAATACTAAAACATAACCAGGAAAGAACTTACGTTCACTGCGGCGTTTTTGACCATCACGCATTTCAACAACTTCTTCAGTCGGTACTAAGACTTCACCAAACTTCTCTTGCAACCCGAAACGTTCAATACGCTCCTCAAGAGATCGTTTAACTTGTGCCTCATAGTTCGAAAAAGCTTGAATTACATACCAGTGTTTACTCATATCAAACCTTTCTATACTGTTAGAGCGCGAACCGCCCAACCTAACATTGAATCAACAGCCCATAGCATTAATGCTGCGACCATAACCATCAATATTACTAACATTGTTGTTTGCACTGTTTCTTGACGTGTAGGCCAAACAACTTTGCGAACTTCTACTTGTGTTTCTCGAATATAGCTCAACGCTGCTGAGCCAACTGTAGTGCGCGATGCTATAAACAAAGAAAGTCCGCCTGCTACAAGCAAGCCAAGCACTCTTAACAACGTAGAGTATTCTGCGTAGTTATAAAACAAAGCAATCGCAGACGCCATGATGACGACTGCGATAATCATTTTGATATTATCTGCCATTATATATTCTTATGTTATCAATCTTTATGAAAACAAGAATGGCAGGCCAGGAGGGAATCGAACCCCCAACCTACGGTTTTGGAGACCGTCGCTCTGCCAATTGAGCTACTGGCCTAACATATTCCTTGCGACAGTTCGAAGACTCCAAATCTCCGACCTGCTTTTGAACTCTTAAACTATTCGGTGATCTTACTAACGACGCCAGCACCAACGGTACGGCCACCTTCACGAATAGCAAAACGTAAACCTTCTTCCATCGCAATTGGATTGATTAAAGTTACGTCCATTTTAACGTTGTCGCCGGGCATTACCATTTCAATTCCTGCTGGTAATTCACATGCGCCTGTTACGTCGGTTGTGCGGAAGTAAAACTGTGGACGGTAACCATTAAAAAATGGTGTGTGTCGACCACCTTCGTCTTTCGACAAGATGTAAACTTCTGCATCAAAACGTGTGTGAGGGTTGATTGAACCAACGTGTGCTAATACTTGACCACGGTCAACATCTTCACGTTTTGTACCACGTAAAAGAACACCTACATTGTCGCCCGCCATTCCTTCATCAAGAAGTTTACGGAACATTTCAACACCTGTACAGGTTGTTTTCGCTGTATCTTTAATCCCAACGATTTCTAATTCTTCACCTACTTTTACAATACCACGTTCGATACGACCAGTTACTACTGTACCACGACCTGATATTGAGAATACATCTTCGATAGGCATTAAGAATGCGCCATCTACTGCTCGTTCTGGCAGTGGGAAGTATGAATCCATTGCTTCACCAAGCTTAATGATTGATGGAACACCAATCTCGCTTGTGTCGCCTTCTAATGCTTTAAGTGCTGAACCGACGATGATTGGTGTGTCATCACCTGGAAAATCGTATTTGTCTAACAATTCACGAATTTCCATTTCAACTAATTCGATTAGCTCTTCATCATCAACCATATCCGCTTTGTTCATGAATACGATAATGTATGGAACACCTACTTGACGTGACAACAAAATGTGCTCACGTGTTTGTGGCATTGGACCGTCAGCAGCACTTACTACTAAGATAGCGCCGTCCATTTGTGCAGCACCGGTGATCATGTTTTTAACGTAATCGGCATGGCCTGGGCAATCTACATGGGCATAATGACGATTGTTTGTTTCATACTCAACATGTGATGTTGAGATTGTGATTCCACGTTCTCTTTCTTCTGGTGCGTTATCAATGTCTGCAAAAGACTTGGCTTCACCACCTTGAGCTTCGGCCATTACTTTTGTAATCGCTGCTGTCAATGTCGTTTTACCATGATCTACGTGACCAATTGTGCCCACATTCACATGGGGCTTGTTCCGTTCAAATTTCTCTTTAGCCATGACCAAAATCTCCGTCAGTATATTTAGCTATAACAAAAAACAAAAAAGACACGGTAAAACCCTGCCTAGTAATTTCAAAATATCAGTGGAGCCCACAATCAGAATCGAACTGATGACCTCATCCTTACCATGGATGCGCTCTACCGACTGAGCTATGCAGGCCTTACCCAAAAAATGGAGCGGGTGATGGGAATCGAACCCACATAATCAGCTTGGAAGGCTGGAGTTCTACCACTGAACTACACCCGCAAATTGTAACTCACATACACACTATATAAATGGTGGAGGGGGGAGGATTCGAACCTCCGAAGGCTGAGCCGTCAGATTTACAGTCTGATCCCTTTGGCCACTCGGGAACCCCTCCACGCTTAAGAGGACGCATTTTCCTTGAACATGGAACCGATGTCAACACTAATTTGATTAATAACGCGTAGTCTCGACAATCCTTAGTCAGATAGGCTATTTCAATTATCACTGCGCAGGAAAAGCGCGCATAGTATACTACCTCTGCGCTTTATATACCCATGATAAATGAAGATGCATGTTTCAGAGTGCTTGAGTAATTTCAATTCTAGGCCCATCTATGTAGCATAGGTTATTCCCTTGCAAATAGATGGAACGACGAAGTAGGGTTACTCAAGCTCCTACATTGATTATGGGTATATACCCATAATCAATGTAGGAGTTTAAAATGGAGCAGTACCGAGGTACTACTATTGTTTCTTATCGCCGTAACGGTCAAGTTGTTATTGGCGGCGATGGCCAAGTGAGTCTTGGCAATACCATTATGAAAGGTAATGCACGTAAGGTGAGGCGCTTATATAATGATCAAGTGATTGCAGGTTTTGCCGGTGGAACTGCAGATGCTTTTACCTTATTTGAACGGTTTGAAGCTAAGCTTGAAAAACATCAAGGTAATTTAACACGTAGTGCACTAGAATTAGCTAAGGACTGGCGTACCGACCGAATGATGCGCCGTTTAGAGGCGCTATTAGCGGTAGCTGATAATGAAACGTCTCTGATTATTACCGGTAATGGTGATGTTATCGAACCAGAAGACGGTCTTATGGCTATTGGTTCTGGTGGCCCTTTCGCCCAATCTGCAGCAACGGCTCTATTTCAGAATACAGAATTAAGTGCACGGGATATCGTTGAAAAAAGTTTGAATATCGCTGCTGATATTTGTATTTATACTAACCATAACCTGACTATTGAAACACTAGAGAGCGATTCATAATTATTATGCAAGCATTAACACCTAAACAAATCGTTCAAGAACTCGATAAACATATTATCGGTCAACAAGCTGCAAAAAAAGCCGTCGCGATTGCATTACGTAATCGCTGGCGTCGAAAACAACTCTCCGCTGAGTTACAACACGAAATTACGCCTAAGAATATATTAATGATTGGTCCAACGGGTGTAGGTAAAACTGAAATTGCTCGTCGGTTAGCCACATTAGCTAATGCCCCTTTCATCAAAATTGAAGCCACTAAATTTACCGAAGTCGGTTATGTCGGCCGTGATGTTGAATCTATTATTCGTGATCTCGCTGAAATGGCAATGAAGATGTTGCGTGAACAAGCGACTACTGCCGTCAAAATAAAGGCAGAGGATGCCGCTGAAGAACGTATTTTAGATGCCCTACTTCCTCCTGCTCGCGATCAAGATGTAGAAGAAGACTCCACCACTCGTCAACGCTTTAGAAAAATGTTGCGTGAAGGAAAGTTAGACGATCGTGACATTGAATTAGAACTTAATGCGCCAAGTGTAGGTGTGGAAATCATGTCTCCACCCGGCATGGAAGATATGACTAATCAATTACAAGAAATGTTCCAAAACATGGGGTCTTCACGGACAACAACACGTAAGTTAACGGTCGCAAAAGCATTACGAGCGCTCACTGATGAAGAAGCAGAAAAGCTTATTAATGAAGAAGACTTAAAAGCTCAAGTCATTGATGCCGTAGAACAGGATGGCATCGTATTTCTTGATGAAATTGATAAAATCACTCATCGCAGTGAAGGTGGAAGTGGCGGTGCCGATGTCTCTCGTGCGGGCGTTCAACGTGACTTATTACCACTTGTTGAAGGTAGTACTGTGTCAACAAAATACGGTATGATCAAAACAGACCATATCCTATTTATTGCCTCAGGTGCCTTTCATCTAAGTAAACCTTCAGATCTAATCCCTGAACTACAAGGCCGCTTACCTATCCGTGTTGAACTCAATGCTCTAGGTGCTGATGAATTTGTACGTATTTTAACGGAACCTAACTCATCACTTACTGAGCAATATATTGCACTATTAGGTACTGAGGGATCTCACTTATCATTCACTGATGATGGTTTACAGCGTATCGCTGAACTGGCTTGCCAAGTGAACGATCAAACTGAAAATATTGGTGCTCGCCGTCTACATACTTTATTAGAAAAACTGCTTGAAGAAATCTCTTTTAATACGACAGATGATGACGCTAAAACCATTAGTATTGATGCTGATTACGTTAATAAACAATTAGGTGATCTTGTTGAAGATGAAGATCTCTCTCGCTATATTCTTTAATAAGGCATTATTTTTAAATGGCAAATAACATACTCCCGACAGAAATCACTTTACATCAACAGTCAAAAAGCCTTGAACTAGTCTATGATGATAAGCACTATAATTTACCCGCAGAATATTTACGGGTATATTCTCCTTCAGCAGAAGTACGCGGTCACGGTGCTGGACAAGAAGTATTGCAAACGAATAAAGAACAGGTTGGCATTCAGCAACTTGAACCTAGCGGTAACTACGCCTTAAAGATTTATTTTGATGATGGTCATGATAGTGGTTTATTTACCTGGGATTATTTATACGACTTAGCGACTCGACAAGATGTACACTGGCAAGATTATTTAAATCGACTTGAAAAAGCCGGTTATCAACGACAAGTAGATTAAAGGGTTTCGACGTGGAAGAGAAGAAGACCACTCACTTCGGCTATAAAGAAGTTCCTACCGAAGAAAAAGTAAAACATGTTGCAGGTGTGTTCCATTCTGTTGCTGGCAAATACGATCTTATGAACGACCTTATGTCGATGGGTGTTCATCGCCTTTGGAAGCGGTTTACAATCCACACTAGTGGTGTTCGTCGTGGCGCAAAGGTACTTGATATTGCCGGTGGCACCGGCGATCTTGCATTAAAATTTTCAAAACTTGTAGGTAGTACAGGTCACGTTATCTTGGCGGATATTAATGCAAGTATGCTGAATGTTGGTCGTGATCGTCTAACCGATGAAGGTATTAGCGGTAATATTGATTATGTTCAGGCCAATGCTGAATGCCTGCCCTTCCCCGACAATACGTTTGACGTGATTACCATTGCTTTTGGCCTACGAAATGTAACCGATAAAGATGCTGCGTTACGTTCCATGTTTCGCATTTTAAAACCCGGTGGTCGCTTAATGGTCTTAGAGTTTTCTAAACCGGATGACTGGTTAACGCCAATCTATGATGCCTATTCTTTCAAGCTGCTGCCTAAGATCGGCAAGATATTCTCAAATGATGAAGAAAGTTACCGTTATTTGGCCGAATCTATCCGCATGCATCCTGATCAAGAAACAATGAAATCAATGATGTCTGATGCTGGGTTTGAACGTTGTGATTATCATAATATGAGTGCAGGTATCGTCGCCTTACATAGTGGTTATAAATTTTGAGTTTACTCAAACCTTTTGAGTTTGTGCTTAATACTGCACTAGCACAAGATCTTGAAACTAAGACCAAGCTCGACCAGTTTGAAGAGCGCTGTATTGCCATTAACATTAGTGATTTTAATAAAACCATTAATGCTTTAGTGATACAACAAAAAATACACCTATCTATTGATGCTGAACTTTCTGCCGATCTAACGATCTCAGGTAAGGCGCTTACTTTAGTTAAACTAGGCAGTGATCCTGAAAGCCTCTTCTCTGCTGATATTGATATTCATGGCGATGTTCAATTTGCCAAACAGCTGCGTGATTTATTAGAAGGCTTTGATTTTGATTGGGAAGCACAGTTAGCAAAGGTGACTGGCGATACGCTTTCCTATCCTATCGCACATGGTATTAGGCAGGTAACTCGCTGGGTAAGAAATACCCATAACTCGCTACAAGAAAATACAGCTGAATATCTAAAAGAAGAAATACGAATACTGCCCGATAAATCACAAATTAACGACTATATGTCCGATATAGATATATTACGTGCCGATAGTGATCGACTTGAAGCTCGCATAAAAAGATTACAATCATGAAACTACGCCATTTTTTCCGACTGATTCAAATCAACCATGTGTTGGCTAAACATCGTTTAGATGAATTTATCCAAGCAACACATTTGCTCCGCCCACTACGATTTCTAAGCTACTTTTCACCTTACCGTTTAACGCATAGTAATAAAGAGCCTCGTGGTGAACGCTTGCGTTTAGCACTTGAAGAACTCGGGCCTATTTTTGTAAAGTTTGGTCAAATATTATCCACACGTCGAGATTTATTACCCGATGATATTGCTGACTCACTCGCTAAATTACAAGATCAAGTCACGCCTTTTCCTAATGAACAGGCATTAGAGCTAATCCAACAAGCTTATGGCAAACAATCTCTAGGTGACATCTTTGCTAGCATTGATGAACAACCACTTGCCTCAGCATCCATTGCCCAAGTGCATGCTGCCAAACTAATCGATGGTAGTGACGTTATTCTGAAAATTGTGCGTCCTAATATCAAAAAACAAATTCGCCGTGATGTAGAACTACTTCATACTTTAGCTGATTTGGCTCAACGGTTCTGGGTGGATGGAAGGCGCTTACGCCCCAAAGACGTTGTCAGAGAAATAGAGAAAAACCTTTATGACGAATTAGATATGATGCGTGAAGCGGCATCAGCTTCCCAACTTCGTCGCAACTTTGAAGGCAGTGACTTACTCTATGTACCTGAAATAAATTGGTCACTCACCAAAACTAATTTGCTAGTTCAAGAAAGAATTTACGGCATTCCAATTGGTGATATTGAACAATTAAAAGCTAATAACGTCAATATGGAAAAACTGGCTGAAGTTGGCGTTGAAATTTTCTTCACCCAAGCATTTAAACACGGTTTTTTCCATGCTGATATGCATCCTGGCAATATTATGGTTGATATTTCAGATCCTGAAAATCCTCATTATATTGCCATTGATTTTGGCATCATGGGTACACTCTCACCTGATGATCAAAATTATCTTGCCGATAACTTTCTCGCATTTTTCAATAATGATTACCGACGAGTAGCAGAGCTTCACATTCAATCAGGCTGGGTTCCATCAGATACGCGTGTCGATGAATTTGAAGCTGCAATTCGTAGTGTATGTGAACCCATTTTTGCAAAACCTCTTCATGAAATTTCATTTGGCCAAGTATTACTTCGCTTATTCCAAACTGCTCGCCGGTTTAATATGGAAGTGCAACCACAACTTGTCTTATTACAAAAAACCTTACTTAATATAGAAGGTCTTGGCCGCCAGCTTTATCCTGAATTGGATTTATGGAAAACAGCCAAACCTATTCTTGAACAGTGGATGCGTGAAAAAATGGGCTGGCAAGCGGCAATTGATAATTTCAAACAAGAAATGCCTAACTGGGCTCAAACACTACCTAAATTACCAAGCTTAGTTCATGATATTGCCCAACAAGCTCAAGATGGTAAGCTTAAATTGCAATTGTCATCACAAGATTTAAAACAACTCAAACAAGAAATCCGTGATGCTAGTTTCCGAAGTGCAACAGCCATAAGTGGTGCAGCCTTTATTATTGGCGCAGCAATCATTAAAGGTTTAGATGGATATGCTCCATCAATGATTGCCGGAGTCCCAGTATTAAGCTGGATTTTTGGGGTCTGGGGTGGCATGCTTCTTTATTCAAGTTTGACTAAACTATCGGATAAATAATCACTCTTTAAATAAATAGAGTCATTAAAAAATAAGAGATTTTAACTATGAAGTCAGAACTTACCCAATTATTTGACCACATCGATAACGTACCACAGGTACCAGAAGTGGTTCGTATCTTGTTATCTCAAGTCAGCGATCCTAATATGGATTTTGTCGCTATTGCCAAAAATGTTGAGAAAGAACAAATCATCTCAATGAAAGTATTGCGTCTCGCTAACTCAGCCTTCTATGGCCTGCCAAGAAAGGTTGGTTCCATCAATCAAGCTTTGGTTATTCTAGGCATGACTGAATTAAAAAAACTTATTATTGCTTCAGGTCTTATTAGCGCTATTCCTGAAATCCCTAATATAAATCTTGAAGATTTTTGGATCGATAACTTTCGCACTGCAAGCTATGCAAAATGGATTGCTGAAAAAGCAACATCAGAAGACAGTGACATGGTATTTACTGCCGGTCTCATCAATGGACTCGGGAATATTCTTATCCATTTAGGCAACTCAAAGGCAGCTAATGAAATTAGCTATCTCGTGGAAGATGGCATGTCTCGCTTAGAGGCTGAGCGACAAGAGCTTGGCTTTAGTAACCAAGAAGCATGTGCTGAACTTTGTCGGCTTTGGCAGTTCTCTGATAATCTAATTTCAACTGTAGAGCAGTCTGCCGCTCCTCTTAGCTTTGAACAAACCTCTTTATCTTCTTGCGCCGTCTTTATTGCCCGCTATCTTAGTGCATCAAACTATAGTGAGAAAACATCAGCTGAAATTCTTGCAGAATTTCCTCATGAAGAATGGCTAAAAATCGGCTTAAAAGAAAGTGATATAGAAGAAAACATGGCTGAAATCCTCATGATTGAAACAGGGCTTGAAGGTCTCTTAGACTAAGCGCTCACACTTCCACATTTAATAATATTGATAAATTCTCATGTATAAATATATAGGTCTCGCCCTCGGCTATTTTCTCTTAGGTTTTTTTGGTGCATTTCTAGGCTATTTGTTCGGTAGCAGTATTGACCGTGCCAGAGACTACGGCCTCGGAGGAATGAATCCACTAAGCAATGCTCACCGTAAAGAAGTTTTTCTTGAAACAGTATTTGTTTTAATGGGGACTCTTGCCAAAGCAGATGGTCGTATTTCTAAAGATGAAATTTCCCATGTAGAACACTTTATTCAAAAAAATGGCATGTCTGCTGAACATCGACAACAAGCCATTGAACAATTCAATCGCGGTTCGGCCTCAGACTTTGATATCACCGATACCTTAAATAAGTTTATGGTCAATTGTGGTCAGACACTTAACCTGAAACAAGTATTATTAATGTATCTCATTGTCATGGCATTAGCTGATGGCAAACTCGATCATGCAGAACAACAATTATTAGAAAAAATAGCCTTGCATTTAGGTTATAGCACTGCACAATTTAGACAAATGCTAGAAATGGTGCTTAATCAGTCACATTTCTCACAAGGTCAAACATATCAAAACTCAGCCTCATCGCTTGATGATGCTTATAAGGCATTAGGTGTAACAAAAGAAAATAGTGATCAAGAGATAAAACGAGCTTACCGAAAACTAATGAGCCAATACCATCCAGATAAACTCATTGGACAAGGTCTACCCGAAGATATGATCGCGGTGGCAACGGAACAAGCTCAAGAAATTCAAGTTGCTTATGATCTCATCAAAAAACAACGAGCTAAATCATTCGACTTACGGTAAATAACCTAAACTCTGGATAAGCACAGCCATCCAGCGCCTTTATTTTAGCGGCTCTCTGCGTTAGATTGACCTCCAATAGCTCGTTGCTACGTAAATCTGCCTTGATATCCACTAAAATAAAGACACTGGCTATATGATTATAGGCTTGTTTTGTCTACTCGGGGCCGTGCTCGTTCATAAGTGATTGTAAACTATAATGTTGCTGACTATTCTTAGCCAAAGTTCAGGTTAAATAAGCTCTAATAACTTCAAATGTAGCTATCGCACATGCTGTTGCTACATTAATGGATGAATTTTGTCCCACCATAGGGATATGTATCGTTTTATCTGAGTATGATAATAATTCAGCAGAGATTCCAACATTCTCAGAACCAATAATAAGACACACTTTATCGTTATTTGAGAATTCTACTTGTCGAATATCCGTGCTTGTTGATGTTGTTTCTAAACTCACAAACTTATACGTTTCAGCTTTGAGCTGCTTGATAACAACGGCTGCATTATCAAAATATTCATAGGGAACATTCTTCTCTGTTGCTCGAGAGGTTCTCATCATTTTTCTATTCGGAGGAACAGGGCTGGTCCCCGTTAGAAATATTTTTTCAATACCAAAGGCATCGGCAATTCTAAAAATACTGCCTACGTTTGCCGGGGAATTAAAATCATTTAATAATAAACAAACGGGATACTTCTTTTTTTGGGCTTGGTGTTGTTGATGGTTTAGCTGAGTATTTTTCATATTAGATAATTATTCACCTCAGAAATTCAGAGAACGCTGAGAATAAGGTCAATAAACATTATAAACTCAGTGTTCTCCGTGTCTCTGTAGTTTGCTTTTAATAACTTAAATCAACCTGAACTCGGGATAAGTTATCAAAACAAGCCGCTAATTTCACCATCATCACTAAGGTCAATCCGCTCAGCAGCCGGTATCTTTGGCAAACCTGGCATGGTCATAATATCGCCACATAACGCTACAACAAATTCCGCACCGCGAGATAGGCGAACATCACGAACAGTAATCGTGTGGCCTGATACCGCACCTAATTGAGTCGCATCCCCACTAAAAGAATAGGGTGTTTTTGCCATACACACCGGTACATGGCTATGTGTTTCGCTGAACGTCGCTAATTTAGCTAAAACCTTTTTATCTATTGATACCTCTTTAGCACCATAGATTTTTGTTGCCACGGCAGTAATCTTATCCAGTAATGATTCATCATCTTGATAAAGGAACTGACACTCCGATGTCGTTTCATCCAACATAGCAATTACTTCTTGAGCTAAGTCTTCGGCGCCAGCGCCACCTTCTGCCCAATGTTTAGCAACAATTGCTTTAGCACCAAATGATTCAACGCTTGTTTTGATTAAATCAATCTCAGCATCCGTATCTTGGTCAAAATGATTAATCGCAACAATACAGGGAAGACCAAACTTATCCTGCATATTACTTAAATGACGCTTTAAATTTTCCATGCCTCGTTCAAGTGCAGCTAAATCTTCATTAGCTAATTCTTTAACATTAGCACCACCATGATATTTCAACGCTTTAACGGTTGCGACAATCACTGCCATATCGGGCTTAATGCCTGCTTTACGGCATTTAATATCAATAAACTTCTCAGCACCAAGGTCAGCACCAAAACCCGCTTCAGTGACAACATAGTCCGTCATCTTCAGTGCCATTTTGGTTGATATTACTGAATTACAACCATGAGCAATATTGGCAAAAGGACCACCATGAACAAAGGCTGGATTATTTTCTAATGTTTGTACCAAATTAGGTTTCAAGGCTTCTTTCAGTAAGGTTGCCATTGCACCTTGAGCATTTAAGTCTTTTGCTAACCGAGCGGTACCATCACGAGTGTAACCAATCAAGATATTGCCAAGACGTTGTTTCAGTTCTTTTAGAGAATTAGATAGACAGAAAATAGCCATCACTTCAGATGCAACAACAATATCGAAACCATCTTCACGGGGGAAACCATTAGCGGTTCCACCAAGACCCACATTGACTTGTCTCAACGCGCGATCATTCATATCAATCACTCGTCCCCAAGCGATTTTACGAATATCGAGTTCCAGACTATTGCCATGATGAATATGATTATCAATCATCGCCGCTAGTAAATTATGAGCAGCCCCAATCGCATGTAAGTCACCCGTAAAGTGAAGATTGATATCTTCCATTGGCACAACTTGAGCATAACCGCCACCGGCAGCACCCCCCTTCATACCAAAACATGGGCCCATTGAAGGTTCACGTATACAGACCATCGACTGTTTACCGATACGATTCAAAGCATCACTCAAACCGATTGTCGTTGTTGTCTTGCCTTCTCCTGCAGGAGTTGGACTTACGGCAGTAACAAGAATCAATTTTCCATCAGTTTTATTAGCTAAATCATTCATCACATCCAAGGATACTTTCGCTTTGTAATGCCCATAAGGATCAAGCTGAAGTGGATCTAAACCTAAACGCTTTTGAGCAAGCGGAATGATTTGTTCCATTTGTGCTTGTTGTGCGATTTCGATATCTGACATGATTTTTCCTGAAACTGAATACCCGACTATTATACTCGACTTTACGTAATAATTATTATTCTAGTGTTACTACTCGCCCCATCTACGTATTAAATCATGTTCAATTTTTGCTTGATCTAATAATTTGGCAACCACAAAATCTATCACTTCTGATAACTCAGTAGGTTTGAAATAAAAACCTGGACTTGGCGGTAAAATGCATACACCTAAACGCGATAGTTTAAGCATATTTTCCAGATGAATCGCCGAAAAAGGTGACTCTCGTGGCACAATAATGAGTTTTCGGTTTTCTTTAATCATGACATCTGCAGCGCGATTGATCAGATTATCACTACTGCCACACGCAATTGCTGACAAGGTTCCCATCGTACAGGGGCAAATAATCATTGTTTCAATTTGATGTGAGCCACTGGCCAATGGCGAACTCCATTGCTGCTCACCATAGACGTTTAACAATTCAGGTTCACATTGAAATTCTTCTACTAACATCTTTTGTACATCGCCAGCACGTGCAGGAAGCTTCCAATCTAATTCATCCGAAAAAACAATACGTGCTGCTGCCGAGATCATTAAATGAACGGTTATTCCCTGACCTAATAAAACCTCTAGTAGTCTTTGGCTATAGGGAGCTCCTGAGGCGCCTGTCAATGCTAATGCTATTTGTTTATTACCTGTCATCGTTGTGCCAATGCTGTTAATAATCGTTGATGAATACCACCGAATCCACCATTACTCATGATCAAGATTTCATCACCTTGTTTTGCTTCAGCACAGACTAGATTGATAATGTCATCAATACTCGCTACTACTGTCGCTTTTTCACCTAAGGCTTGCTCAACATCGCCAAGCGACAAACCGGCACCCGCTTCCCCAAACAACACCACTCGATCAGCAGATTGTAACGATTCAGCTAATGTATGTTGGTGAACACCCATTTTCATCGTATTAGATCGCAGTTCTAAAATGGCAATCAGTTTCCGCTCACCTATTTTAGCTCGTAAACCATGAATGGTTGTGGCAATCGCTGTAGGATGATGAGCAAAGTCATCATAGACTTTAATTCCTTGTTCCTCGCCACGCAATTCCATTCGTCGTTTAATGCCTTTAAAGCGACCTAATGCCTCACATGAATGTTCAATAGTTACACCAACATGTCGTGCAGCAGCAATGGCAGCCAATGCATTACTTACATTGTGCATTCCTAGCATTGACCAATTTACAGAACCTTCTTTCGTTCCATCAAAGACAACATCAAACTGACTGCCATCATCACTAATATTTTGTGCCTGTAATTGTCCCTCATTGAGACCAATAGTCTGCTGTTGCGTCCAACTTCCCTGACGGATGACTTTTTCAATTGCATCATCATGTGATGGTGTAATCAATAAACCATCAGAAGGTACCGTACGAATAAGGTGATGGAATTGTTTTTGTATCGCGGCTAAATCATCAAAAATATCAGCATGATCAAACTCTAGGTTATTAATCACTAAAGTACGAGGATGGTAGTGAACAAACTTAGATCGCTTATCAAAAAAAGCCGTGTCATATTCATCGGCTTCAATAACAAAGAAGGGTGTCTTACCTAAACGAGCGGTTTCACCAAAGTTACCCGGTACACCACCTATTAAAAAACCTGGAGCCATACCTGCATCTTCTAACAACCAGGCTAAGATACTGCTTGTTGATGTCTTACCATGTGTTCCTGAAACAGCAAGTACCCATTTATCTTGCAATACATTTTCAGCCAACCATTGTGGGCCTGAAATATACGGTATGCCTTTATTCAATACATATTCAACAGCAGCATTACCACGAGACATCGCATTACCCATTACCACTAAATCAGGTGCGGGATCTAAATGCTCAGCTAAATAGCCTTGTTGTAACTCAATTCCTGCTTGTTCAAGCTGATCACTCATCGGAGGATAAACATTCTCATCACTCCCTGACACAGTCATTCCCAACTCTCGGGCTAAGAGAGCAACGCCCCCCATGAATGTGCCACAAATTCCTAATATATGAATATGCATCTATGCAACTCCTGACATAACAAGACCGGTCACCAATAGTGCAGTCACCGTATAGGCAATGGTTAACAGTGCCGCAGCACCGGCTTTAATATCTAATGACTTTCTAAAAATATGCGCCATGACCATTAAACTCCAAAACATGAGCGCCACCATCAATAACATAGCGTAACTTGTTGCCTGTTGCTCAGGTTCAATTTGATAAAACCACCAAATAATTGGTAATCCAATCAGTGCAATACACACTCCAGTCCCAGCTAATGCAGTCAATGTTTGAATATAGCGTGCTTGATATCCCCGAAATTTAAGTAATATGCCAACAGCGAGCATCAATAATAAGACATCGGCTAGGCTAACAAATAAACTGGTATTTAAATCACTATCTAATAAGTTAACAACAATACCTAGTATTAAATAAACAAACAGCGTTATTCTCAATAAAGCTTGGGAAGCTGGCAGATCAGAGGGATCTGCTTTAAATAAGCATAAATCAATAAATCGTGTGGCAATATTCATATGTCCCATGATACATCAACAACAATATATTCTGGCAATAAAAAACCCGAGAGTGACAATATCATTCTCGGGTTTAATAAATTAAACAGTGCCACTAAGACTTAGTCATCCAGTGCTAAACCCCAAGGAAATTTACCTACTTTAATTTCCATAATAGATTTACTTGTTGCTGTATCCACAACCGATACAGAATGACTGACGCCATTAGCAGTATAAAGTCGTGAACCATCTTTACTTAACACCGCACTCCAAACTCGCTTACCTACATCAGCAGTTGAGATGATTTCTAATGTTTGAGCATCTAGCACCGCTACTTTTGCAGCACGACCTGTTGTCATATATAGCACTTTATCATCAGGACTTAATACTAGAGCCATTGGTTTTGATTTTGCTAAATCAATTTTAACTTTCTTAATTAATTTATGTGTTTTCATATCGATAATGGCAACTTCATTACCAATTTCACTGCTCACATAAGCTAGGCTACCATCACTATTAAAGGCTAAACCACGAGGACGAGCAGCAACCAAAATATTCGCCACAATTTTATGTGTACTTGTATCTATAATATGCACCATATTCATTGATTCACTGGTAACTAAAACAGCATCACCACTTGGAGAAACCGCCACACCTTCAGGTTCTAACCCTACACTTATCTCATGTATGATTTCCCCTGTAGCAGGATTAATAACCGTTGCCTTAGCATCATCTTCATTTGATAAATATAAATTACCATTTGGATGAACATCGAATGTTTCTGGATCTTCACCCGCTTCCAATCGACCAATGATTTCTAAACTAGCAACATCGACCATCGCAATAGCATTTTCTTCACTTATTGCGACATATAAGGTTTTTTGATCGGGAGACAAACCGATACCACGAGGACGGTCTCCAATTTCTAATGTTGTTTCAACTTCACCAGTACGTGAGTCGATCACGGTGACAGAGTTACTCTTCTCATTAGTCACAAATAAACGATACGTTGGATCAGCCCATGCTGTTGCACTCACCAATACCAATGATGAAAGTAGTAGTTGTTTTAATTTCATTATTCTTTTCCTTATTTACAGCTTTTTAGGCCGAGACTATCTAAACCACCTTTTACACCACGTAATGGTGCTTCGGCAACAATTTTATTATTTTCAATAATTAAGACTAACTGACGTAATTGACCGGTATCTCGAAAGGTTGCACCCGCCCCTTTTTGCCCATCAAAGGCAATGTCATTTTTCAAGTAATTCAACATTATGCCAGCATCCATACTTTGAGTTCGAGCAACAGTATCAGACAATAACTTTACAGCAGCCCAACCCGCCCATGAATCCTCATCCATAATGACACCTGATGATTTTGTAAAACGACTATTTAGCTGGCTTGCCGCAAATTTTCTAAAATCTTTATGCCAGCCTTGGGCATGTGCTTTTGATTCTGGATTCTTTTTCAACATTTGAGCCATTGCATCTTGCTTCATCTTTTTACTTGCCGTGATGCTCAATAAATTAGCGATACATGCTACACGCAAGCTATCATCATCTGATATCAAATTGAATACAGGTACATTTGAAAACGTATCTGATTTTGCAATTGATAAAATCTGTTTGGCATCGGTTGCCAACAAAACTGCCGTGACAGAATCTAGATCAAGAAATTCATCGACCGTTACAGACTCTATGCTATATGTTTGCCCCAAAAACTGACCTTGTATATTGGCCTCATCAAGCCCTTGCTGTAATCCAAGCCAAACACTTCCCTCAATAGGCCCAATATAATGTAATTTGACATCCAGTACGTCAGCTACAGAAACGTAACTCACCATAGTCATCAGGGTAAATAGCCCTATTTGTATCAATCTCATTTTTTTCTCCACTATTAAACTTAAGTTGCACAATACAATGTTTATTCCTAATAGGAAATCAGGAAATTCCTTGATAATTAGATACTTTACATAGAGCAAAGTTCACACCAAACAGTAATTATCAATAACAACATGAACTTAACAAATATCCAAAGTCAGCTCATTCCTACCTACAACCAATACTGGTTGATATCAGCCAAATTATAATTTGAGGCATATTTATCTCAAGAATAGTAATTTGAGGCCGATATAAGACATAACAATTTAACTGTAGATGTTATGAGCGATAAAGCAAAAGAATTAGATGTCAGAAATATTATGCAAGGCTTAGAAGAGTTCGCAAACTTCATGAGCTTTAATGCAAATAGTAATGGCCTACGTATATTAAGTGTTGAAACGGTTGAGCAAGCTATTGAACCCAGTGTTCAGATCTCAACCGCAGATATCTTAGATATGAAAAAACATGCTTTAAAGAAAAAGAAGAATGCTCAGCAACAATCGCTCAATAAATCACTCTCTTTTAGTGACCGACAAGTCCATTAAGATATACCCGTGATCAATGAGCTTGCAGGTTTTTATCTCGTCATCCCAGCATGCTTTTAGCTGGGATCTACTTAAAACAATAGATCCCCGATAAAAGATCTCGGGGATGACGGACTTTGAAATTCTGCATCTTCAAGCATCACCGGTATAGATCCCCATGGCATAAGCTAATAATGAGCTGAGGTTTTATTCAGCCTAAGAAGACATGGTCTACTTATTTCATTCTCGACATATACCCAAGAATGATGGCCGTGACAATCGCTGGTTCTATTAGTGATTGCGGTAGCCACAAACCCATTTTTACTAAAATTAACTGGGCCAAAACGATAAAACCAATATAAAGATAAATAGACCATTTCCTCATTAGCCAAAATCCAATATTGCAGATAAAAGCGATTACGATCCCGACAGACAAAAAGATTGGATACCAGTCACCAATTTGTTGAGCATGAGAAGAGCTGACTAAAGGAATTGAAAGCATTCCTCCAATCACGCCGATGATAACCAGTAATGTTATAAGAAAAGGTCTCTTTCCTTTGTTTTCATCCACTGGGTATTGATATCCACCATCAGCGATTAGACTTCTAATTTCTTTTGCTGCTGCTGGGTACTTATCTTCATCTAATTCTTTTAATTCTGCTTCTAGCTCATGCAGGTGAAATATCTTATATCTTGAAAAGTCAGTATTACTATTTTTCATAATCCTATTATTTTCCCAATAAAAAAGGCTTAACTCATAATATGAATTAAACCTTTTATTTTATCAAATCTTTATCCTAACAGATTGCCTTAAGGGCTTTTTTATCTGCAATAATCAGTTAAACCTGACTACCATCCTCACCAATATCATCACTATTTTCTTTTACAGGCGGCATCAAATCAGCCTTGCTCACCCCCATGGTAAGAACAACATTACTTGCAATGTAGATAGAAGAGTATGTACCAACAACAATACCTAACAACAATGCAATTGAGAATGCGTGAATGACTTCACCACCAAAAATAAATAATGAGATCACAACTAACAATGTTGTCATAGACGTCATCAATGTTCGACTCAATGTGTCGTTCAAGGCAATATTAACAATCTCTTCTGCACTCCCTTTTCTCATTTTTAAAAAGGTTTCTCGAACACGATCGAATACGACAATCGTGTCGTTGAGTGAATAACCTATTATCGCCAGTATTGCTGCCAACACGGTTAAATCGAATTCTAATTGAAACACTGAAAACACACCGAGCGTCAGTAATACGTCATGCACTAGAGCGGCAACAGAACCAATCGCAAAACGATATTCAAAACGAAATGATACATAAATCAGAATTCCGATTAATGCATACAACATCGCAAGACCACCTTGCTCAGTGAGCTCTTCACCTACTTGAGGGCCAACGAACTCAACACGACGAACGTCAATCTCTGTTGAACTAGCACCCTTTAGCACTGTAACAACATCATTGCTTAAATCAGCCATATTCTCTGATTCAATCACTGGTAGGCGAATGAGCACTTCATGGACTGAACCAAAGTTTTGCACAATGGCATCATCATAGCCACTTTGCTCTAAAGTACTACGAATTTGATTCAAATCTGCTGTTTCTTCATAAGCGAGCTCAATCATCGTACCGCCCGTGAAGTCGATACCAAGGTTCAAGCCCTGCGTTACAATTGAAGCCAAAGAGATTAATAACAAGATTGCTGAGAAAATTGCAGCTATCTTGCGTTTCCCCATAAAGTTAAAGTTCGTTTTTTCTTTCAAGAATTGCATATTACTTACCTAAATTGACAATTTTGGCTTGTTCTTTTTGCCATAAATTAAGTTAATTACTGCTCGCGTACCCATAATCGCTGTAAACATTGAAGTAGCAATACCAAAAATTAATGTTACCGCAAAGCCTTTGATAGCTCCGGTTCCGAAACCAAACAATACAATGGCAGCAATGAGTGTTGTCACATTAGCATCGGCAATTGTTGAGAATGCTTTAGCATAACCCGCATGAATACTTGCTTGAGGGCTATTACCCACCCGCAGCTCTTCTCGAATACGCTCAAATATTAGTACATTCGCATCAACAGCCATACCTACGGTTAATACGATACCGGCAATACCAGGCAAAGTGAGTGTTGCTTGAAGCATTGATAATAAAGCGACAATCAATACTAAGTTGAACGCCAAGGCTAAGTTAGCGACAGCACCAAATACTCGATACCAAAGAACCATAAAGACTAATACACCGACAAAGCCAATCATGACCGAATTAAAACCTTGATCGATATTATCTTGACCAAGACTCGGACCCACCGTACGCTCTTCAACAATATCAATAGGGGCTGCTAAAGCACCAGCACGAAGTAATAATGCTAAGTCACGCGCTTCTGTTGTTGAATCTAAGCCTGTAATTTGGAACTTTTTACTCAATTGATCACGAATTGTTGCAACATTGATTACTTCTGGCATTTGACGACGAACTTTCACCATCTCACCATCAATTTCACGCATTTCAGCTTTCGATTCAATAAAGACAACTGCCATTGGGTTGCCAATATTGTCACGCGTTACATTACTAAAGGCACGAGCACCTTTACCATCTAAGGTAATAGAAACAGATGGCGAACCATTTTGATCAAGCGTTGATGCCGCATTGATAATATGCTCACCCGTTAACATGACACGTTTACTCAGTAAGATAGCTTGGCCTGAACGACGTTGATAAAGTTTTGAATTAGCCGGTACTCGACCAGCCAAAGCATCTCTCACATCATGTTCATTATCAACTAATCGAAATTCTAAGGTTGCTGTTGCACCCAAAATCTTCTTCGCTTGAGCCGTATCTTGAATCCCCGGCAATTGCACTACAATTCGGCTATCACCTTGCTGCTGTACTGTGGGCTCTGCAACACCTAGTTCATTAATACGATTACGTAAGGTAATAATATTCTGCTGAAGTGCTGTTGAACGTGTTTCACGTAAAGAGACTTCCGTTAATGACGCCACAAGAGAAGGCATTACACTTTCTTCTAATACAGCAATCTCCAGCTGATTGTATTCTCGCTCCATCTTCACTTGAGCTTGATCTCGGTGCTCAATACTACGGAAACCAATCGTGACTTTTTTTGCCTCAACTTCAATCTTTTTATAACGGATCTTTTCATCACGCAATAAGGTTCTAAACTCACTGGCATAACTATTTAGTGATTGCTTAACCGCAGCATCCATATCCACTTCCATTAAGAAGTGAACACCACCACGTAGATCTAAACCAAGATTCATTGGCTCAGCGCCAAACATAGCTAACCAATTAGGTGTCGTCGCCGCCAAATTAAGGGCAACAATATAATTGCCACCATCAACAGTGTTATTAATGACATCTTTCGCTCTTAGCTGTGTATCAGCATCTGCAAAGCGAACTAATAAACGTTCTCCATCAAGCTCAGCCCTTTTATAATCAATAGACTTGGCTTTAAGTGCTGTTTCAATGTCGCTCATCAAAGCAAGATCAACTTTTCCTTGTCGACTCGCAGAAATCTGAACGGCATAATCATCATCAAAAAGATTAGGTGTTGCATACAGCATACCTATCAAAATAACGGCGAGAACCAATACATTTTTCCACAGGGGATAATGATTCATGTTGAATATCCTAAATACTGTTTTATAGCTTTTTCAATGTGCCTTTTGGCAATACAGAACTAATAGATTCACGACGCACTTTCACATCTAAATTATCAGCCAACTGAACGGTAATAGCATTATCACCAATGTCCATGATTTTACCCATTAGGCCGCCTTCTGTTACAACTTCATCACCTTTTGTTAAACCACCTTGCATTGCACGGTGCTCTTTTGCTCGCTTAGATTGCGGACGAATCAGCATGAAATAAAACAATACAAGTAAAACAATCGGGAATGCGAAGTCCATTATTCCTGGTGTAGCAGCTTCACCGGCAGCATGTGCTGGCGCAATAAAAAAATCCATCATGGTTAATGTCTCGAAATAGAAAGATAAAAAAGAAAGCGATTATGCCACAGGCACAGTCTGGCTGATAGTTGATGTCTCGTTATTAGACCTTAACGCATAAAACTCACGAGTAAATTGTTCTAATGTTTCTGTTTCAATTGCATGACGTAAACCAGCCATTAAGGTCTGATAATAATGCAGGTTATGAATCGTATTTAAACGTGGCCCCAGCATTTCCCCCGTTCGATCTAAGTGATTCAAATAAGAACGGCTGTAGTTTTTACAAGTATAACAATCACATAACGGGTCTAAAGGACCTGTATCTGTTTTGTATTTACTATTGCGGATCTTAATGACACCATGATGAACAAATAAATGACCATTGCGCGCATTTCGTGTTGGCATCACACAATCAAACATATCAATACCACGTGCTACAGACTCAACTAAATCTTCAGGTCGTCCAACCCCCATTAAATAATGAGGTTTATCTTGCGGCAATCGAGGGCCTAGATGGTCAAGAATTCGAATCATATCTTCTTTAGGTTCACCAACGGATAATCCGCCTATGGCATAACCATCAAAACCAATATCTTCCAAACCTTGCAGAGAGATATCTCTTAAATGTTCATGCATGCCACCTTGAACAATTCCAAAGAGTGCTGAAGGGTTATCACCATGAGCCTCCTTACTACGTTTTGCCCAGCGAAGAGATAATTGCATCGACTTTTCAGCAGTGCGTTCATCAGCAGGATACGGTGTACATTCATCAAAGATCATCACGATATCACTACCTAATACGCGCTGTACTTGCATTGACTCTTCTGGACCGAGAAAAACCTTATCACCATTAATAGGTGAACGAAATTCCACGCCTTTCTCAGTAATTTTACGTAAATCACCCAAACTAAAGACTTGAAAACCACCCGAATCCGTCAAGATAGGACCCTGCCAGTTCATGAAGTCATGCAAGTCACCATGCGCAGCAATAACCTCTGTTCCTGGTCGTAGCATCAAATGAAATGTATTGCCTAAAACAATCTCTGCTCCAGTATCTGCCACCTCTTCTGGTGTCATAGACTTAACCGAACCATAGGTACCAACAGGCATAAAAGCGGGGGTTTCAATGGTTCCCCGGTCGAATGTTAATCGACCACGTCGAGCTAAACCATCTTGTGCTAAAAGATCAAAATCCATCATTTGTTCCTGAAAAAAACTCTGCTACAGAATACCATTTCAGCTACTAATCAACCGAATATATCCCATAATAAATAAAACGACTTGATTCGTCATGGGTATAGGGTAAGATCGTTAATATACCCATGATACTTCAATCTGCATGATTCAGAGTGCTTGAACCATTCCAATTTTAGGCGTATCTATACAGCAATGGTTATTTATATCTAGAGATGGATGGTATGCAAAAAATGTAGGAGCAATTTTTTGTCCCTTGCAAATAGATGGAACAACGAAGTGGGATAACTCAAGCGCTTCTTCGATGGGTTTAAAAACGCTTTATGCTGCGTTATTGATTTTGCTAAGGGAATAACCATTAGCGGCAATCAATGCCTTGCCTAAAGCGTTTTTAAATCCCACTGAAACACGCAGATTAAAGTATCATGGGTATAGATCGTTTTTATGGAAATTATGTATGTCTGATTCAAAAATCATTGTTGCCTTAGATTATCCAACATCAGATGCAGCACTTAATCTTGCCAAACAACTTGATCCTCAACGTTGTCGACTAAAAATTGGTAAAGAGCTTTTTACTCGTGCAGGTCCGGCGGTTGTTGAAACGCTTGTCAAACAAGGTTTTGATATTTTCTTAGATCTCAAATATCACGACATCCCTCATACTGTAGCTAAAGCCTGTGCTGCAGCGGCTGATTTGGGTGTTTGGATGATGAATGTACATGCGCTTGGTGGTGGTGCAATGATGACCGCAGCACGGGAAGCCATTGGCAATCAATCTGATCGACCCCTCTTAATTGGTGTCACATTATTAACCAGCATGGATCAAGAGACATTTGAACAAATTGGCTTACAAGGCACCCTTACTGATACGGTATTACGCCTTGCTAAGCTCGCGGATGATAGCGGTCTAGATGGTGTTGTATGCTCGGCACAAGAGGCTGCACAACTTCGCAAGCAACGAGGTGAAGACTTTCAACTGATCACCCCTGGCATTCGCCCTGCAAGCAGTGCACAAGGTGATCAGCATCGTACGATGACGCCTGCTGAAGCCATTAATGCAGGTAGTAGTTATTTAGTGATTGGACGCCCGATTACAGCAGCAGCAGATCCTATGGCCGCTTTAAAAGACATAGAGAAAAGTCTTTTATAAAAAATCTATCCCCATAATGACCCATAAAAAAGCCGCAGTCATAATAACTGCGGCTTTTTATTAAGAGAGTGTCTAAGTTTGTTTAAACTTTAAACTTAGCTGCTGCTTCTTGTAATTGTGCAGATAATGCTGACATTTCCTCAACCGCATTAGCAGATGCTTTTGCACCCTCTGCAGTATGTTCAGCAATTTGGCTAATATTAACAATACCGCGGTTAATATCTTCAGCAACAGATGATTGCTCATTTGCTGCACTTGAAATCGCAGCGCTCATTTCATCCATTTTTGTAATCATGGTGGTGATGGTATCAAGAGCTACCCCGGCACTTGCCGCTTTCTCAACACTCATTCTGGCACTTTCTCGACCTTCATTCATAACGGCAACAGCAGCATTTGCACCACTTTGTAATCGACCGACCATTTCTTCAATTTCATGGGTCGATGATTGTGTTCTTGCAGCTAATGTTCGCACTTCATCTGCTACCACAGCAAAACCACGACCATGTTCTCCTGCTCGAGCAGCCTCAATTGCGGCATTCAATGCTAATAAGTTTGTTTGCTCTGTAATGCCACGAATAACATCAACAATAGCACCAATATTACCGATGTCTGATTCTAAATCACCCAATGTTGAAGCTGCTTTTTCTACTTCACCTGCTAAGGAGTTAATAGCGCCTACTGCTTCGGTTACAACTTGTTTACCAGCTTGAGCTTCATTATCTGCATCACGGGCTGCCTCAGCCGTATTCGCAGCAGTTCGTGCTACTTCTTGTACTGATACCGCCATTTCATTCATTGCTGTTGCAACTTGGCTTGTTTCTGACTGCTGTTTCAACACGCCTTCAACGGTTTCTTTACTAATAACCGACATATTATTACTTGCCGTTTCTAGCTGTGTCACGCCACCTACTAAGGTATGGACTAGGTTAGCAACATTTTTTCGAGCACTATCTAATTCAAAGGCCATCCAAGAAAAGTCACTTTTACCGGCAATAGAAATCTTCTGAGTTAAGTCACCCTTTTTAATATTCTGGATCCCCTCAACTAAGGTATTGGCTCGAACCATGCCAAAGTTACCCATATACGTTGCGATTGCATACAGTGTGATACTAACAACAACCATCACCATTCCTAAAACCTGTATCTGCTCTACCGTTGCGCCCATATACCAAAAAAGGCCTGTTAGCAGTACCAAAAAGGCAATACCTAACATTGCAACTATTTGCATTCTTCTTTTCAAGGAATAATTTTCTAATTTAAACATTTCTCTCTCCACTCTTTTTTATTATTACTAATCGCATTAGGCATATAGACTAACTTTACCTAATTCAAGCTCGCCAGATTCTATTAATTCACCTTGGCTCTCATTTTTTGAATCAATATCATCAGTATTTTCCGCTGTCATTTGCGAAGCCTTCTCCGCATCACTTTCGTCATTATCTTGTTCTGGAGCGTGGTCGGACACATCGGCATGGGCCAACTCCATTCCATTTTCTTGGAAACTTTCACGTAGTTTAGGCAATGCCTGTTCCAATGCATCTCTAGTCGCTGCATTTTGTGCTAAGAATGTAACATTAGCCTGATCATTACTCATATGCAATTTAACTTCAACAGGGCCAAGATTTGCAGGATTCAACCTTAACTCCGCCTGTTGAACACCTTCTCGAGCCATCCAGACTACACGATTGCTCAACACTTTACCCCATGCTTCTGACTGTATTGCTGGTTGTAATGCCAATACTGGTTGTCCAGCCGAGCTTGCTTGAACGCCCGTTGCTGCTGCCGAAAAACTTGCAGGTGCTGACAATGCGGTCATTAACCCAGAAACATGTCGATCAAAAGTGGGTTTTTCCAATACTAATTCAGGTTTTTTCTGACTCAGCATCTCTGCCATTTGACGAACACCATTTAAAGGCTTATCCAATAATTGAGCCGCAATCGTTTTTTCAGTCTTAACGACAGTTCCCTCAATATTCACCTTCTTACTGTCATTCTCTGTGTTTTTATTCAGCGCATTTAAAATATCTGATCGTAAAGCAGATACAGGCTTCTGTTCTGAACGTAAGCCTTTGACTTCTTCATTACTTTCATCAGCAACAACAGAAGATTTAATCAGTTCAACTGTTTTCTGTGTTTTTAATGCTGCATTATTTCTGATAATAGAGCCAGATTTAGTCTTAAGCTCGTCATTATTATCAGCGACTACTTTCATTTTTACCGGTTCTACAGGTAAAGCGACGAGTACATCATCTATAGGTTCAATATTCTTATCTTCATCGGCAACATCTATATCTATTGCATCACCTTCTAATTCACTGAGCACCTCATCAGTCTTATCGCTTACTGATATATTAATAAATTTATCCGAATCATCCGGCAACACTTTGCCGTCTTGCCCATCATTAATGACAGTCTCGTCCATTGACAAGTCGTCATTTTTTGAGGGTTTAGCTTTATCGGATTGCGATGATCGCGCAGCTATCTTTGATTCTTTTTGCTCAATAGTTTGCTTTTCCACCTGCTCATCTAACGTAGATGAGAATGGCTTTGTTCCACCAGCAGACTGTTCTAGAGAACTATCATTCGTCTGCTTTTTACTCACAGATGACGACTTAGTGCTTACATCAACGTTTAGTAATAATTCCTGTCCCATACTATCTCCTTGAATGTCATGTTCCTGACATCAAATTATTTTAATAAGGAGAAAGCAATCAACATGCCAATTAAACAATAAAGTTTGAAATAAGTTGTATTTATACCCATGGTAGATGAAGGTTAAGATATTTTAATAAAGCCCGTCATCCCCGCAAAAACGGGGATCCAGCGATAATGACTAACCTGAGCTCTGGATAAGAATAGTCAGCAATATTATAATTTATACTGACTTGCGAACAGTCTTCGTTCGAAACAAATAAAATAACCGTGAATTAAATGTTAAGCACCACGTTACAATGCTTAACAAGGACTTACCTATGCCTGGTTCTAACCTTCGTGATAATCTCTGAAACGTGTATCTTCATCTACCATAGGTATATTGCAGTTGCGATATTACCTTTACCACTAAACGAATAATCAGCACAAAGTTGCAACAATAATCCTTCACCTCGACCACAGAAATCCTTATTCTCGGCTAAGTCTCTTGCATGTTGCCTATAATCAAAACCATCACCGCTATCTTCAATACGTATTGTTAATTTTCCACATTGCTTGCAAGGCTCATGATTAAGTGAGATCTGAATAGTTGCATCTTCTAAATCAGCTAATCGCTCGGCACGCAAAGCATAATAATCAGCAAAACCATTTGCACTTTGTTTCATACTTGATTCTAACTTGAGTAGACCATGTTCAAGGGCATTGCTAAACATTTCAGCTAATACAGTATAAATTCGCTGCTTATGCTCATGTGGAGCTTGAATTTGCATCAACATATTGATCAGCATTGGAACAAGATCAAGTTGTTTTAATACTGGTGCAGAGAAATTAAAATTCGCCTCCCATTGAGCTGGAGGAAAACTAAGTTGAGGATTATTAGTCGATAATGCTGTATCAGCATTTTGTATCGCTCGAATATCCATCTCAAGTATTGTCATATCATCGACTTGCTCAACATCCTGAATATGATCAGAAATCGAGGTAGATAATTCCGACAATATTGCACTGTGAGATAGCAATGCCTCTACAGACTTCATGCCATAGTTTATGTTGTTCTTATCAAGTGAATTAATAATCCCATCAGTACAACAAAAGATTTTATCTCCGGCAGCAACCTCAACAAAAACAGTCTCCAGATCTGCTTTTTCAGTCTTATTCACGCCTAAAGGAATATGTGCAGAGGGAATCCGATGCTTAATATTAGAATATTGATCCATAACCAGTAAATCAGGTAAGCCACCATTCCAAACGGCAAGCATTTTACCTTCTTGCTCAAGCTCAATTAAACACGCAGCACAGAATAATCCTTCAGGTAAAACCAATAGAAGTTTTTTATTAATTTCTTCTATGATATCACTGAGACCAAAGCCTTTTTCTGTCATGCCATAAAAAACTTCAGCAACAGGTAATGCCGCTACAGCAGCAGGTAAACCTTGACCAATAAAATCTCCCACGAGAACATTAATGCCGCCTGAAGGTCTTGGCGCACTCATAATGAGATCACCACAAAACTCACCAAGGGGGTTTCTCCAGACAGTTAAGCCTGGTAGCTCATACTCATCCATTCGCGCAATACGATCAAACAAGTGTTTAGCTACAGCTTTATCTGTAACTTGAACAGATTTTATTTCCATCTAATATGGTAAAACTAGCTAATTTTAAATAATTTCTGGAAGTTAGAAATTTCTAAAATATTTCTAATTTCTGAACGACAATTGGTGAGTTCGATTTTTGCACTATCGCCGCCAGCATAATCACGAAGCAATAACAACATTCCTAATGCCGAACTATCCATATAATCTGCTGAAGAAAAATTAAGCACAAAAGCGCTACTACTCGCCACTTCTTCATATGCTTTACGGAACTCAGCCTGTACTGAAAAATCAAAGCGACCTTGAATCTTAATTGTTTACTTATTACCTTCAGTTGAAGTTGAAATACTCATTACATCTTATTCCTTAGTTTATATGTTGTTATTGGGCTAGTTTAGTCGATCTTGAAGCTGAGCTCCACTAAAATAGCTCAATATCACCTTCATCTAGATCTTGCTGCGATACAGCCTGATGTTGTACTGAGGCAATTTTGGGTTTTAGTGATAATAATGTCTCTTCAAGTTGCGTTAAGGAGCCTCGGTAATCATCTAACAAACTAGGGTTCATTCTGACAATCTCATTAATTTATCAGCAATTTTTAGCAATGGAACTTGTAACTCGGCAGCACCATTTTTAACCGCTTGCATTGGCATTCCCCACACCACACAACTTTTCTCATCTTGAACAAAGTTAAAGGCACCTGCTTCTTTCATTTCCAACATGCCATTAGCACCATCGTCACCCATCCCTGTCAGCATGACACCGATAGCATTTGCCCCTACATTTTGTGCAACCGATCTAAATAACACGTCAACAGAAGGTTTATGACGACTCACGGCTGGACCATCATTTAATTTGCAATAAAAACGAGCAGCGCTACGTTCCACTATTAAATGTTTATCACCAGGGGCAATATACGCATGGCCAGGTAATATTTGTTGTCCATCTTCAGCTTCACATACTTCTAATGCAGAAACACCATTCACTCGTGTAGCAAAAGGTCCACTGAATGATGCAGGAATATGCTGAGTAATCACAATGCCAGGACAATTTGCTGGTAATCGACTCAATATATCTTTAATAGCCTCGGTTCCACCGGTTGAGGAACCAATGGCTATAATCTTATCCGTTGTTTTTAAGTGGGTTGGGATTGCCGCAGGAGCACGTTTTGAGAGTATGGCATCGGCGGTTAATTTATCAGGCACATTTTGCAAAATGGGTTTCTCTCGCGTTAATGCATGGACATTAACAACGGCAGCTATTTTCACTTTTTCAATAATTTCATCCGCATAATCACCTAAGGTATTTGATAAATCAATTTTAGGTTTTGCCACAAAATCAACGGCGCCTAATTCCAAGGCTTCCAATGTCACTTGAGCACCTTGCTTAGTGAGGGTTGAAACCATCACGACCGGCATAGGGTGCAATCTCATCAAGTTTTTGAGAAATGTAACGCCATCCATTCGAGGCATTTCAACATCGAGCGTCAACACATCTGGCTTAAGTTTTTTGATTTTTTCACGGGCTTGGAAAGGATCAATTGCGGTGCCGATCACTTCAATATCCGGATCGGAATTTAATACTTCTGAAAGAAGCTTCCTAACTAGAGCAGAATCATCTACAACAAGAACGGTAATCTTTGCCATTTGAAGCGGCTTCCCTTCCTAAATATAAGTAATCACTAATTATAGCTATCAATGCGCTATAGTGAAATAGTTTTTTAACTTCATTTAGAACAGTTCAATACCACCTGAGTCAGGCTGAACATCCAATTCATGTTGGTAAGCTTGTTCACGTTGAATCAATGTTTCGTTATGCATTGAACGAAGCTTTTTAACTCTTAATCGACCTGTGGCAGGATAATAGATTACTTTGCGTGGATAGATATCTCCTAAATCCTGCACAATTACATCTAAGTTTTCTGTCTGTAAATACTCTAAAGCAAACTCAATATTGCGCGCACCGACATCAGACATGTTTTGCATAATCTTCCCCCCCCCGGTGAGTTTTACTTCTAGATTGTTTCGGTTACCGCCATTTTTCAAAATATCATTAATCAAATGTTCCATTGCATAACTACCGTAACGGGTAGCAGAATTCATCCAATCATCACTGGCGTGCTCACTTTTTAATGGCAACATAAAATGATTCATGCCACCAATGCCAAATACTTTATCTCGAATGCACGCTGAAACACAGGAGCCTAAGGTCGTTGCAACAATTTCATTTGGCTGGGTGGTGACATAATATTCACCCGGCAATATTTTAGCCGACCAAGAGTTCTGACTTCTATCCCAGTAACGATTAACATGCTCAAAATCAGCTAAACATTCTGGCTGAGGAGGTCGAGTAGCATTCATCAACTATTCTTCTGGTAAATTGTATGACCCAAAGAATCAAACCGTGTTGTTACCTTATAAAGTGTTTCTGAATGGCCAATAAACATATGAGCATCGGGGGCTAATATATCGGCGTAACGGTCAAATAAACCTTTTTGAGTTTCTTTATCAAAATAAATCACAACATTGCGGCAAAACATCAAATCAAAAGGACCGTTCATCGGCCATTCATGTAATAAATTAAGACGTTTGAAGCTAATCATTTGTTGTAATTCAGAACTGACTTTAACCCTATCAGATTGCTCACCTCGGCCACGCCTAAACCAACGTTTAATTCGTTCGTCAGGAAGCCCAGTTATTCGATCTTCACGATAAATCCCTGCTTTTCCATGAGCAACTACATTGGCATCCAAATCGGTAGCCAGTATTTTGACATCCCACTCATCAAAATCAGGTAAATATTCTTTCAGAATCATTGCAATACTATAGGGTTCTTCACCTGTAGAACATCCTGCTGACCAAATACGAAGTCGTTTATTCTGGCCTTTCTTTTCTACAAGTTCAGGAATAAGGGTTTCAGCCAAATACTCAAAGTGATGATTTTCACGGAAAAATGCAGTTAAATTTGTGGTAATTGCATTGATCATGAAGTCTTGCTCTTCTGCATCACCCGATTCTAAGGCATTACAAAACGCATCAAAGCTACCAAAACCACCTTTACGAACTCGTTTAGATAAACGGCCATAAACCATGTCTTTTTTCTTATCTGTTAGAACAATCCCGGTATTTTCTGATACAAATTGACGAACTCGTTCAAAATTTTCATCTGAGAATTCAAACTCACGACCTTCAGCCATAACTCATTATCCTTAAAACCTTCTTTATCCAAACATTGAAAGAGCCCAAGTAACTCCTTCAGTTTATATACCGGTAATCATTCAATTTGTATAAAACCTAATATTATTTTACACAAGTCCGTCATCCTCGCGAACGCGGGGATCCAAGGATAGAGGATAATTCCACTGCCCATGGATTCCCATTTTCATGGGAATGACAGGCTATACTAAAAGGTCTACAACTTTATTTCACTTGAGTATGTAGTCTAAAACTCATCCCACTCATCATCTGATGATGGTGCCGCAGGTCTAGGTGCCGGCTTTGACCTAGCAGGTTTCGCAGCAGCTTTTGCTACAGGAGTAGATTTTGATGCAACCACTCGCTCTACTGGAGCAGGAGATGATTCATCACCCACCTCAAAGAATGACATTAACCGTTGTAAGTTCTTCGCTTGATCATCTAATGATTCACTAGCGGCGGCCGCTTCTTCTACTAGGGCTGCATTTTGCTGTGTCATTTCATCCATTTGAGTCACAGCCTTATTCACTTGCTCAATACCTTGAGTTTGCTCAGCACCTGCTGCTGCAATCTCAGAGATAATATCCCCCACTTTCTTAGAACTTGCCACAATCTCTTCCAGTGTTTGACCCGACTCATCTACTAACATTGAACCTTCTTTCACTTTCTCGCCACTATCATTAATCAATTCTTTGATTTCTTTGGCAGCAGAAGCTGAGCGCTGTGCTAAGTTTCGTACTTCAGATGCCACCACCGCAAAACCACGACCTTGCTCACCCGCTCGTGCAGCTTCAACCGCAGCATTCAAAGCTAATAAGTTAGTTTGGAAAGCAATCTCATCAATAACACCAATAATATCAGTTACTTTCTTACTAGAAGCACTGATTGCCGTCATTGCTGCAATCGCTTCTTTAATAACCGAGCCACCTTTTTCAGCTTGTTCACGACTCGATGCTGCTAATTGGTTTGCTTGGCGAGCATTATCAGAGTTTTGACGAACGGTACTAGTTAATTCTTCCATACTTGATGCTGTTTCTTCAAGTGATGATGCTTGTTGCTCAGTACGTTGGCTTAAATCAATATTGCCTTCAGAAATTTCTGATGCCGCAGTAGCAACACTCGCCGATGTTTCATTAATTTCAATCATTGTTTCTGATAAGGTGCTCACTGTTTTATTAAGCGCTTCAGCCAAGTCGTGAACCATTCCATACCATTCACCTTCAACTTGAATAGTCAGGTCACCTTCAGATAATCCTTTCGCTAACCGTAAACACTCATTTACAGATCGCTCAAACTCACTCATTACCATATTCACACCCGATACGACTTGAGCCATAAACCCATCATAACCGGCTTCATCAATACGGGCATCAAGCCTCCCTTCTTGGGCAGCCTGAATCACTTCCGCAATAGCATCTTCACCTTGTCTTTGATCGGTAATATCCTTCCACTCAACCATATTACCGATAAGCTCCCCTGCATCATTCAAAATTGCTGTGGCATTTAAATCAAAGTGCAAGTTCAGGACCTGAATCTGATTTCGGTAAGGTAGTTTATTTACATCCCCTAAAATGCCCGCTTGTAAAGAGGGGTCTTTATGGAAGTCATCAATGCAAGTACCAATTAAGTTGCTCAAATCGAGGCTAGGGAAAATCTTGCGTAACTCACTCAATCGATTAGATAACAAAGTCATAACCGCTGGATTAGCATAAGTAATAACACGATTTTCATCACACATCAGGATGCCTGTCGAGGCGCCATCAATAGCAGATTGTAAACGCACAACTTCTTGAACCTTCTTCGCAGACTCTTCAGCAGCATTAACTTGGTCGGTGATATCTTTCCACTCAACCATATTACCGTTGTAATTGCCATTAGCATCTACAATGGCTGTTGCTGTTAAATCAAAATGAATGTCCAGTAATTGGATTTGATTGTTATAAGGCAAATTAGCAACATCAGCAAGCACACCTCTTTGTAAAGAAGGGTCTTTATGGAAATCGTCAATACACGTTCCAATAAGCTTATTAAGATCTAATGCAGGAAACACTTTGCGTAATTCAGTTAAACGCCTAGTTAATAACGTCATAATGGCTGGATTAGCATAGGTAATAACGAGGTCTTTATCACACATCATTAGTGCCGTACTTGAGCCATCAACCGCAGCTCTCATTATTGCTAATTCTTGTTCTACTTCTTGCTTGCTAATCGCCATTTCATCTGTCTCCGTCGACTCATATGCATCTAACATAATTTCTGCAACTGTATTTAACGTGTTTTCCCATGCTTGCTCTACTTCATCAGTCCAAAGTTCACCTGCGAACTCCTCCATCACCGTTAATAAGTTTTCTGCAAACATCGCATAGTGTTCGGTTGTTACACCATAATGCACATGTCGAGCACCTAACCCCATTAAGTAATCTGGTGAATTCAACTCCCAAGTGCAACACCTAAGTTAAAAAAGCAGACATCGTAAGAACCTGATAGATTTAAATTACCACAATTTAATCACTTAGGAACCCACGATGTCTTACACCCATTTAACCGCAGATGAGCGATTTAAGATAGCCCATATGCACATGGCTAAATTTTCAATGCGCCTAATGGCTGAACGAATTAATCGTTCGCCGAGTACAATTAATCGAGAAGTCAGGAGAAACAAAGGAAACCATAGTCATTATTGGCATGATTGGGCGCAGCAATACGCCGATGAACGTAAATCTCAGCCTACCTGTGAGAAAAGAAAATCACACCTTCCATTATATGATTTAGTCATTAACAATATTAAAGCAGGCTTGTCACCTGAAATTATTTCTGGTCGACTAAAGCGAGAGTATAGAAGCACTAAAATGCAGATCAGCCACGAAACAATTTACCGATGGGTTGTTGCTGATTCCTTGCAAGGTGGTGTGCTTTATCTATCATTGATTAGACACCATAAACGCCGCCGAAAACAACGTCGCAGCGTAAGACGGAGATTATTTGAAGGTCGTATATCTATTCATAAAAGACCTAAAGTTGTGGCTGACAAGGTTCGTTTTGGTGATTGGGAAAGTGACTCAATGGAAGGTGGGAAATCCAAAGGAGGATTAGCCACGCACGTTGAGCGAAAGAGTCGATATTTAGTTGCAGGGAAATTAGATAACAAACTATCAGATACATTCATGACTGTAAGTTCCTCTTTATTTGAGGCTATAAATCCTGCTTTAATCAAAACATTTACGGTTGATAATGGCAGTGAATTTGCTCGATTTAAAACGCTGGAAAAGGCGACTAAAAGCAAAGTCTATTTTGCCGATCCACATTCACCATGGCAGCGAGGTCTTAATGAAAATACCAATGGTTTATTAAGGCGTTTTTTTCCAAAAGGGTGTAACTTTCATCAGATTGGTGATGATATAATTGTTCAAGCTGTTGAGAAATTAAATCATCGGCCACGAAAATGTTTAAACTTCAGAACACCTTACGAAGTGTTGTTTAAAACTAAAACTGTTGCACTTGGAACGTGAATTCACCTCTTTTAATACTTCAGGTTTATGCAGGTTTTGTACCAGCAGCACCAGAGATGCCAATAACTTCTTCTGCTGACCTCTGATTGAAATCCCTTCAAACAGTAGGGTTAGATGAGGATATTCATCAAATAACCGCTCATAAAAGCGTGCTGCCAACTCAGCCCCCTGAGGTGACAAAACGGCAAAGCTTTCCTCTAATAACTCTGTTTCTGTTTTCACTTTTATCGCCTGTCGTCGGGTTGTTGTTCGCCGAGTTCGTGTTTTCTTTTTAGGTGATGGAGAAGGCTCATTACTTTCATCTCCTTCTGTTAACCACGCTAACGGGTCATCGCCCATTGGTGTTTTCTTCTCTGCCATTAGCTGGTTCTCCCTTGTAATATATCCAGTGCGAGTGATTGGTAATCTTCCGCTCCAGCACTAGATAATTTGTAATCAAATATTGTTTTCCCAAAGCTTGGACACTCTGCCAAAGCTACGTTTTCACGAATAATGGTTTGAAATACTCTCGTTGGAAAATATTGCAATACTTTATTTCTGACTTCTTTAGTGAGTCGTCGTCTCATTTGCATTCTTGTTGTTACCAGCCATAATTTAATGGCATTTTCCTTTCCTGATAATACTTCTGCCCGTTTTAAAATTTGCATCATGCGTGATAATCCTTGTAATGATAGATAATCTCCAGAAACAGGAATTAACAATTCATCGGCAGCAAACATAGCATTAATACCTAATAATCCTGATGATGGAGGGCAATCAATCAATACAAAATCGCGTTGATTCAGTGATGACTCTTCTATTGCTAGTCTCAGTTTGTGCCCCCGAGATGAGCCTCCAGTAGAAAGATGTTCAACATCTGCCAAGCGAGTTCCTGCAGCAACAATATCAACATTATCTCGAGCAGAAATAATCATGTCATCTATTGGTACACCATCAAGTAAAACCTCATCCAACCCATCGAGATAGTTGTCTAATCCATATCCCGTTGCAACTTGCCCTTGGGGATCCATATCCAACAAAGTCACCTTCATTCCCTCGCGAGCCAAAGCATGACCAAGGTTAATGGTTGTCGTTGTCTTACCGACCCCTCCTTTCTGGTTCATAACGGCTATGATACGTGTCATCTTTCTGTAGTCCTTGGGCTAACCCAAAGCCTCAACACTAAGTAAACGATCGATATTTAAAATCATCATCATTGTGTCATCTTCTAGTGATACAAGACCGTTAATAAATTCGGTGCTCACGCATGATCCAAAATCAGGTGTCGGTTTAATATCTTCTGGTACAACATTATGTACATCAGATACACCATCTACTACAATTCCCACCGTTCGTTGCGTCACACCTTCTACTTTTAAAACAACAACGACGGTTGTTGGTGTGTATTGTTTAGGCGGCATACCAAAACATAATCGTAAATCGACAATAGGAACAATCGTTCCTCGCAAATTCAATACTCCACATAAATAAGGAGGTGAATTGGGAATGCGCGTTACCTGATCCCAGCCTTTTATTTCTTGAACTCGAAGGATCTCGACACCATATTCTTCATCACCCAACAAGAAACTTAGATATTGTTCAGAACCATCATCAATAGATGTAATTGACTCCAATGTGTCATTAACCTGTTGTACATCACTCATAATTATTCTCCTCAGGCCGCTTTGTCATTATTAATAAGCAGTGCTAATGATGGTTCTCGATACAAGGCCATAAGACCGGGTACATCAAGAATCAAAGCAACAGTACCATCACCTAAAATAGTGGCACCTGAGACGCCAATAACTTTACGATAATTTGTTTCGAGACTCTTAATCACAACTTGTTGTTGCCCTAACAAATCATCAATAAACAAACCTACTTTTTGACCATCACCTTCAACAATAACCAGTAACCCTTCTTCCAAGTCTGTTGTAATAGGCTCTAAATTAAACACGTCATACATACGTATTACGGGCACATATTCATCACGTAATGGGTATAACTCCCCTTTACCTGAAACCTGTTTAATATCAGTATTTTTTACTTCTAATGTTTCAATAATCGAAATCAGTGGAATAATGTAATTTTCATTGGCAACGCGAATAGTTTGACCATCCATAATGGCCAGTGTTAATGGTAAACGAATCGTAAATACTGAACCTTCGCCACGTTTGGAGACCACCTCAACCGTACCACCTAGGCTGCTAATATTTTTACGAACCACATCCATCCCCACACCACGGCCAGATACATCAGTCACGACATCTGCGGTCGAGAACCCAGGTAAGAAAATAAGGTCATGAATTTTATCAGGACTTAAATGTTCTCCTTCAGCTACCAAGCCATTTTCAACTGCTTTTGCAAGGATCTTATCTTCATTCAATCCCGCACCATCATCGTGAATTTCGATAACAATCTTGCCACCTTGATGGAAGGCCTTAAGTTGTAATAAACCGGTTTCATCTTTACCTGCTGCTAATCTAACCTCAGGCGTTTCTAAGCCATGATCAAGTGAGTTACGAACTAAATGAACAAGTGGATCGCCAATCTTTTCCATCACCGTTTTATCGAGTTCGGTTTTTTCCCCAGTCAGCTTCAATTCTACTTTCTTACCCATTTCCCCAGTCATATCATGGACAAGTCTTGGGAATCGATTAAAGGCAAAGCTAATTGGCAACATACGAATTCGCATGATTGCTTCTTGCATCTCACGAGAATTACGTTCCAGCTGAGCTAAGCCATCAATAAGCTTCGGCAACATATCTTCTGTAAAATTATCACCTATTTGACTTAACATTGATTGAGTAATAACTAACTCACCCACCAAGTTAATAAGAGAATCAACTTTATCAGTTCCGACCCGAATAGAACTGGCCGCAGGTGCTACAGTCGCTTTGGATTTAGGTTTAGCCGCTGGTGCCGCTGGTGCAATTAGTTTATCTTCTTCAACATCATTAACAACGGGCTCTTCGGCAATCACGTCAACCGTTTTTTCTTCAGCAACAGGTGATGCTTCGATAGGTGCTGAATCATGTTTATCTAACGCTGCAACCATGACTTCAACTCTTGTCGGACCAATAACAAGAGGTGCCATTGCTTCGATGATCAAATCACAATCTTCATCAACCCATTCAAATATTTCAACTACATCTTCTTCAGGAATATCACCAAGCAAGGTTAACTGCCATGAAAGGTAGCTATCTTCAGGTTCTAAATCAGAAAAAGGAGGTAACTTACTATCGATTACTACAGAAGTGAGCTCTCCCAAACTGGCCAACTCACGAAGCATTCGAACAGGGTCATTGCCTGTTTGCAATAAATGCTGATGTGGAGCAAATGAAATGTTCCAACCTTGAGGTTTGCTTTTCTCAACTGTTTCAACTGTTTCAGTAACCATCTCTGGAGTGACACTTACTTCATCTTCTACCAGAATTTCCCCAGCCATCATTGCTTCTAGCTTTAAACGAACATCTGCAATGCGTTCATCATCTGTATCTATTTTTTGTTGTACAGCGGTCAACATTTCACGCAAAACATCAACAGACTCTAATAATAAATTGGTTGATTCTGTTGTAATATCACGTTCACCATTACGCATTTCATCCAACATAGTTTCCATAACGTGGGTGAACTCAGACACGGCCATAAAGCCGAAGGTACCCGCCCCACCTTTAATTGAGTGAGCAGCTCTAAAAATAGTATTAATAGCTTCAACATCTGCCGCCCCGATATCCAAGTCAAGCAGACCGCTTTCCATAGCATCAAGGCCTTCGAAACTCTCTTCGAAAAATATATCGTGAAATTGTGAAATATCAATACTCATAGTCTCTTCCTACTAAATTTAGAGCGAGCCCTCCCCGCAAACACTTCATAAGTCATTGTTTACTAAGGAAAGAGTCTTATCCTAGCACTTTCTTAATCGTGGCTAGCAATTGGTCAGGATTAAATGGTTTTACTAACCATCCTGTTGCACCAGCAGCACGACCGGCTTGTTTTTTATCCATACCTGCTTCAGTCGTTAAAACTAAGATCGGCGTAAATCGATAAGCCGGTAAAGCACGTAACTCTTTGGTTAATGTCAGTCCATCCATAATTGGCATGTTCACATCGGTCAACACAAGATCGAATGATTGTGTTTTTGCAATATTCAATGCTTGCTGTCCATCCTCAGCATCTGTCACTGTATGGCCGGCTGATTTTAGTGTAAAAGCGACCATTTGACGCATTGAAGCTGAATCATCCACTGCCAAAATTTTTGCCATGGCTACTATTTCTCCCCATTACTGACACATTTCTATGCCAACTATTAAACCTTCTACTTTGTTCTATCTTAATCATAAAACAAACACTATTGATTACCTCATGAGACCTTTGCACGATAAGTATTTTTCGTCAGGACAAGGCAGAAATTGTCGAAAAAGCGCAGTTTACAGGTGTAAATGAGCATTTTTAGACTATTTTTAACGCCGGCATGGCGGAAAAGACGACTCGTGCAAAGGTCTCTCAATGTGTATTGTCTTCTATATTCATTCTTTCTGCCAAGCCTAAAAGTTTTGCACTTCGTATAAAGGCCTCACTAGGTGCCTCCCAAACTAATGCATGACCTTGTTTCTCAGCTTCTTTAGAGTAGGCATAAATAATTTGTAATGCGGCGGCATCAATACGCTCAATGTCACTGGCATTAAAACGTATAGCGTGTCCTTCTGCGACCTCTATCAGTAATTTAGCGTATAAATCACCAACATCAGCAATCCCTAAGGCTTCACCACATTCAATTACAGTTACTTCACTATATTCCATTACCTGCTCCAAACCTAAAATCTAAATACACGCTAATAGCGTATAAAGTAATCACAATATGTCGTTAGGGTATCATCCCATTGCTTTGTCAAAACCTTCGTTTTATCTGACAATGATGAACCGGCTATTCTTGCCGCTTTATGATTTACACTTTCCACATTAATATACTTTTGTTGCCGATAAGATTGACCGGTAACTAGCCCCTTAACTCCTATCATAGCTTGATTCCCCACACATTATTAATATTAAGTAATGAATCTAGACACCTTGTTTTTATTACAATAATGCAGAGACCATGCCAGTTAAATATTTTTATACAGAAAGGAACATGATTCTTTGCCAATAGGTGCAGGTTCACTATAAAACAACTCTATCTTTACCCTGTGGGTTAGAATTCATTCCAACTCAGGACTCTAAATAAAGGTCGGATGTTGGGTTGAAACCCAACTTATATCCGTTATTATTTAACCTGAACTTTGGATAAGAATAGTCAGCAACATCCTAGATTACAATCACTTATAAACGAACACGGCTCCGAATAGATAAAGCAATCCTATAATCATATAGCCAGTGTCTTTATTTTAGTGGATATCAAGGCAGATTTACGTAGCAACGAGCTATTGGAAGTCAATCTAACGCAGAGAGCCGCTAAAATAAAGGCGCTGGATGGCTGTGCTTATCCAGAGTTCAGCTTATTTAAGATGCAGTTTTTGTACCCCGTCATCTCAGCACGCTTTTAGCTGGGATCTGCTGAAGACAATAGATTCTCGATAAAAGATCTCGAGAATGACGGCAATTGTAATACCTGTATCTATCACGGGAATACTACTCAGGGTGTGCATCTTTAACGGGATTTTCTTCTCATCCACTGTGAGGTGTTACGCTCATCATTGTCTAACTGTTCTTGTCGTAACTCTACTTTCAGTTCTTCATCTTGGTAACGCTCAACTAAAGATTCCATTGCTTGCTCTTTGCTCCGTGCTTTTTGCCAATATCCTCGCTGAACTTCTAATTGTTGATAACGTTCCTGCACTTGAAATTCTTGTGCCTGAATAGCCTGATCAAGTTGTACCAGAAAGCGTCGTAGTTCTAGCACCTTTTGTGCGCTCATTACCAAGGCATCACCCTGCCTAAATTTGGCTAGGTATTCACCTTTATAACGGTGGAGTTCTTCCAGTTGGTTTTTATCTTGAACCCAAGCGTTATTAGCTTGTCCGACTAGCATTAAGGCTGCTTCTGTTTCTTTAGCGGCAATCTCAACAACAGGTGTAAGCCTTTTAGATCGTTTCATATAGTGATGACTATCGAGTTTTTAAACTGATATTTAGAAAGGACATATTAGAATGTATTCTGTCCTTGATTAATCGTCATGGCCTGCATTGGGCTATTTTGACTAACAGGTTGCTGCATCACCTGTTGTAAGTCGGTAAGACTTTGCTGCCAATTGACAGCTTCGTTCATCCCTTGTTTAATCAACTCAACCAGACTTGGATACAAACTGATGGCTTCATCAATATTAGGATCACTTCCCGGTGCATAGGCACCGATATTAATTAAATCTTGATTCTGTCTATAGGTTGCAAAAACTTGTTTAAAGTTCTGAGCTTGTTGTAAATGTTCTGCAGATACAATTTGTGGCATGACTCGACTTATAGATGCTTCCACATCGATAGCGGGATACTGACCTGCCTCGGCTAAACGTCGAGATAAAACAATATGTCCATCTAAAATGGCTCTTGCCGCATCAGCAACAGGATCTTGTTGATCATCACCCTCAGTCAACACGGTATATATAGCAGTGATCGCACCGCCACCTTCAGGTCCGTTTCCTGCTCGCTCGACAAGTTGAGGTAATAATGAAAAGACAGAAGGTGGATAGCCCTTTGTGGCTGGAGGTTCACCAATAGCTAAGGCGATTTCACGTTGAGCCTGTGCATAACGTGTTAATGAATCCATTAACAATAAAACTTGCTTGCCTTGATCTCGGAAATATTCGGCAATACTAGTTGCCAGCATGGCACCATGTAAACGCATTAAAGGAGAGTGATCAGCAGGAGATGCCACTACAACAGCTCGCTCCATGCCTTTGGTTCCTAAAATATCTTCTATGAACTCTTTAACTTCTCGTCCACGCTCACCAATGAGCCCAACCACAATAACATCTGCTTCCGTAAAACGCGTCATCATGCCAAGTAAAACACTCTTACCCACACCACTACCCGCGAACAAGCCCATTCGCTGACCACGGCCAACACTAAGCAATGAATTAATGGCTTTAACACCCACATCTAAGTGTTGCCGAACAGGTGATCGTGCTAAAGGATTAACTTGTTTGCCATGTAATGGGACGCGATCTTTAACATTTAAAGGCCCTTTGCCATCAAGTGGTTTACACGCACCATCAACAACTCGACCTAATAATTCTTCACCAACAGGAACTTGAGAATCACTTCTAAGAGGACGAACTCGTGCATTAGGAACTAGGCCACGCGTATCGCCTGTAGGCATCAAGTAAAGTGTTTCTCCTGAGAAACCCACCACTTCGGCTTCGATAGGCTTTCCACCCACACCTTGAACCTCACATCGACTACCAATAGGTGCTTGAAAACCAACGGCTTCTAAAGTCAAACCCACCATTCGTGTTAAACGACCTTCAACAATAAGTACCTCGGTTGGATCATTGTCTAAACGCTGTTGATATTCTTTTAATTTTGTTCGTAATTTTTCAGTACGAGTAGTCATATCAATCAGCGACTTCTTCGCTTCGTTCATCACCTAACAGTTTATTAATAACACTGTTTAACCTAGATTCAACACTTGCATCAATAGTGGTATCGGCAGTAACAAGCCTAACGCCACCACGTGTTAATAAAGGATCTTCAACCCATTTCCAGTTAGTATCATCTTCAATAGATAAACCCATTTTTACCAGTTCAATATCTTGTGGGTGTAGGAATATTTGTAATTTTCTATCATTAATCGGTAACACAGCCATCGCTGCTCGAACAGCACCAATCACATGCTCTGGCTGTATTTTTAATTCTCGGCGAACTAATTGACGAGTCATGGTAGTGACTAAAGTAATAAGATCGTCTTCCACTTGCTGATCCAGCTCTAACAAGGGTGAGTTTAATGATGTCAGCACTTTTGCTAGCTTGGCAACTTCTTGATTTGTTTTTTGCTGTCCAGCCTGTAAAGCTGCTTTTTCACCTGCTTCACGACCTTTCTCAAAACCAACTTTATACCCTTCTTCTTCGGCTTCCTTTTGCATTCTTTCAAAGTCTTTAACCGTCAGCGGTCCCTGTCCTTCTTCAATATCAGTAACAGATACCATAACAGGTGCTTCCCAACGCTGATAGGCAGCAGCAATCTCATCAGATGAAATAACATCTGTTTGTTGCGTGACTAATTCATCCTTAGACGAAGTCATCTCCACCGCCTCCACCTAATTGGATTTCACCTTTATCAGATAGTGTTCTAGCAGCAGTAAGAATTGTTTTCTGTGCAGTTTCAACATCACTCACACGCACAGGTGGCATGGCTTCCAAATCATCTCGCAACATCTCAGCAGCACGCTGTGACATATTGCCAAGGAATTTTTCTCGTAAGGCTTCATCAGCACCTTTAAGAGCAAGTTGTAATTGATCAGACTGTATTTCACGCATTAATGTTTGAATACCGCGGTCATCGACATCAATCAAATTATCAAAGACGAACATAAGATCTTCGATACCTTGCCCTAAATCAGGTTCACTCTCTTTAATAGAATCCATAATGGCAGCTTCAACACTACCCTCAACAAAGTTAAGAATATCTGCAGCGGTTTTCATTCCACCAACAGTCATCGTTTGACCACCCGCATTACCACTAAATTGTTTTTCTAAGATCTCATTAAGTTCTGTTAATGCTGCAGGCTGTACACCATCTAATGTTGCAATTCGTAATAGAACATTAGCTTGATCACGTTCAGGAAATTGAGCTAAAACAGCAGCAGATTGATCCGGTTCAAGAAATGAACAGACAATGGCAATAATTTGTGGATGCTCTAAACGAATAACCTCGTAGATTCCTCGAGAATCCATCCATTTTAATTGTTCTAAACCTGAAGTGTTGCTACCCGACAAAATTCGATCCAGCAAACTACCTGCTTTATCTTCACCCAATGCGCCCACCAGCATTTTACGCACATAGTCATGGGAGCCAATACCTAAGCCTGTTTCTTCTTCAACAGTACTAACAAAGGTATCTAATACTTCTTGAACTTCTTCTCGGGTAACATTAGACAATGTTGCCATTGTCTGCCCCACTTTTTGAACCTCTTTAGGATTCATATGTTTCAGAACTTCAGCCGCCTCATCTTCACCTAATGATCGTAAAAAGACAGCGGCTTTTTCAATACCTGTTAATTTTCTAGCCTCTTCAGCCATTATGCATCACTCGCAGTCCAATTTTTAACCACTTGAGCAACGAGTGCTGGATCTTGCTGCACTAAGCTGCGGACATTATTCATTTGTTCTTCCATCGATTCCGAGCCTGTCGTAATTTTTGTAATATCATCTCCACCTGCAGCTAAAGCTTGTTGTGCCGCCATTCCTTCCGGAGTAGCTCCCGCTTGGCCAGCTTCTGTCACAGGTACTTTATTCATATCTTTAAAGGCAGGTCTAATCACACCAAAGACTAAGAATAACACTAACAGGCCACCCAAACCTTGTTTCGCAAGATCCCAAACCCATGCTTGTTGCCAAATTGCTGGCTCAGGTAATGGTTCAGCCAATACAGGCATAATAAAGGGGGCATTCACAATATTCAAACTATCACCTCGCGCTTCATTAAAGCCGATAGCATCCATAACAAGCGCATTGATACGTGTCATTTCACTTTCTGTCAGGGATATTGATGTGGCATTGCCTTCAGCATCAATGATATGTCGCTCATCAACTAATACCGCAACACTCAATCTTCTTATTGAACCAGGTGCTAAACGAGTATGACTAATCGTACGATCTAACTCAAAATTACGGGTACTACTTTTATGTGTACTTCCTGCTCGTGTTGCTCGAGTAGATCCCCCTTCTGAGGTCGCAACTTCTGGCGCCACGCCACCACCTGGAGGTTGGTTAGATAATGCACCCGGCACACCAAATGCACCATTGGCACCCACTCGGCTATCTTCTTGAACTTGTTCACTACGCACGGCGGCTAAATCTGGATTGTAACGCTCTTGAGTTTGTTCTGTAATCGTAAAATCAACCTCAGCAACCACTTGAGCTCGAACACCATCTAAACCAACAATCGGTGATAATATATCTTCAATTCGTCGAATATAACGTTGCTCTAACTTCTGAGAATATTCCATCTGGCTATTGCTTGCAGCAACACCTTCATCACTGTCCCCACGCGTCAATAACTTACCTTTTTGATCGACAACGGTGACATCTTTACTTGCCATATGCGGTACGCTTGATGACACCATATGAGTAATCGCAGAGACTTGCCCTTGATCTAGGCGACGTCCAGCATAAAGGTTAACAATAACAGATGCAGTAGGCGCTTTACGTTCACGAACAAAAACAGATTGTTTAGGTGTTGCCAAGTGAACACGTGCACTTCGAATGTTATAGATTGCTGAAATAGATCGTGCTAACTCTTCTTCCATGGCACGTTGATAACGTGCTCGCTCAACAAATTGACTGGTACCAAAACCTTGCTCTTCATTGAGCATTTCCATGCCTTGACCAGAGCTACGAGGTAGACCTTCAGCCGCGAGTTTTAAGCGTAAATTTTGAATTTGAGAAGCAGGAACTAATAAAGCTCCCGTACTGGGATCTAATTTATAGTCCACATCCGTCTGTTGAAGAATCGCCACCACCTCTGATGCTTCCATTGGCTGCATGCCTGAAAATAACACTTGATAACTCGGTGTTTGTGACCAATTCAATACATAACCACCTAAAATGATACTGGCAGCAATAGTCAATAAAAAACCGACTTGCTTCATTACCGGTTGACTCGACATATTAGATTGCATTGCACCTAACGGTGTTGTCGGTAAGGGTAAGCCTGTGGTTGGATTAATTGTAGCTGGGGCGTTTTCCATAATTATTTCTTCTTATCTTTGAGCAAAGGTAATCGTATTTAGCATGTTTAGCGTGTGTATGTATCCGTTACGATTGAAGCTATAGATTTTCATTCGTCATTGATCCTTCGGTTACTTCGTTTCCGTGAAAATGGGAATCTATCGGAAGTGAATAGTGCCGCATCCCAGCCCTTAGATCCCCGATAAAAGATCTCGAGGATGACGGGGTTTGAAACCCTACAGCTTCAAGAATCATGGTATGTACCCATGACCATTTGAGTACAGAAACAACTCTGTAATGGAGAAAAAGATGAATTAGCTAGCATGTTAAACGCTCATTCTCATTACTTCTTCATAAGCTTGCACTAGCTTATTCCTAACTTGTAATGTTGCTTGAAAAGCAACAGATGCTTTTTGTGATGCAATCATTGCATCAGCTAAACTTACATTTGGATCACCCATCTCAAATGCTGTTTTTAATTTTCCTGCTGCTTGTTGGGTTTCATTAACCTGATCAATAGCAGACTTCATTAAACCTGAGAAATTAATACTATCACTGCCCTGAGCTTGGGTCGGAGCAGCAATATTAACCTGCTGTGAAGCTTGAGCTTGCGCAGCTCGCATTTGAGTTAGTAACTGGTTTGGGTCGATTGCATTAATCATGGTGTTCTCCGTTCATGTCTAGTTAAACTAGTCTATGCAGACTTCTTGCCAACCTTCTCAGGAATGGCAACACCTTCTTCTCTAAAGCGAGACAACTTATATCGAAGTGTGCGTTCACTTATCCCTAAATCATTAGCTGTAGCACGTCTGCTACAATTATTTTTCACTAAGGCATCTAAAATATGTCGTTGCTCATGACTGCGTAAATCATCACTTAACTGAGTATGTGATTGCTCAGTGTCAATATTTTGTTCCATTCCCATCAGTGATGACATGGACTCAAATGCGAGATCATTTTCTGTAATCATTTGACCCGCTTGTAAAATCAAAGCACGCTGCAAAACATTATCTAGTTCACGTACATTTCCATGCCATTGATGATTGACTAATGCTTTCTCAGCACAGGCACTAAACCTAGGCAGCACTCTTTCTGATTGATGACAATGACGACTAATTAATTTTTGAGCCAATGGCAAAATATCATCGGTTCTTTCTCTCAATGGTAATAAATGTAGTGGGAAAACATTTAAACGATAATATAAATCTTCACGGAAGCGGCCTGCTGTAACTTCCTCACGCAGCAATCTATTTGTTGTTGCCAGCACCCGAACATCAAGCGAAATAAGCTTTCGCCCACCAATTCGTTCTACTTCTCTTTCTTGTAAAACACGCAATAACTTCGCTTGCAAACCCAAGTCCATTTCTGATATTTCATCTAAAAGAATGGTACCTTGATTAGCCTGCTCAAACTTACCGGCATAGGCTTGAACCGCACCAGTAAAGGCGCCTTTTTCATAACCAAATAATGTGGCCTCAAGCATGTTTTCAGGAATAGCTGCACAGTTTATCGCAACAAAAGGACCTTCTTTTCTAATAGAGTTCTGATGTAAAAAGCGAGCAAGTACTTCCTTACCTGTTCCACTTTCACCACTAATTAATACAGTGGCATCGGCATCAGCAACACGTCGAGATAAGGTTAATAAATCACGTGAACTTTTATCCACTGCAATCATGTCATCACTGATCGATGTGGTTCTAATATAACGTTGCACTCGATCTAATAAATCATCTGCCTCAAAGGGCTTGATAAGATAATCACTTGCACCTTCATGCATAGCCTCAACAGCACCTTGAACGGTGCCATAAGCCGTCATCAACAACACTGGCAGATCTGGCGTTAACTGCTTCACTTTCTTCAATAATGTATGACCATTCATTGGCTTCATTTGCAGATCAGTCAACAACAAACCGAATTGTTCATTTGCCATTTTATCTAAGGCGCCTTGCCCTTGATCTGTTGACGATACCTCATAGCCTGCAAGTTCAAGTGTGTCACAGAGTGCACCTCGTAAATCTGCATCATCTTCAACGACTAAAATAGTTGATTTATTCATATTCATTATTCCTTACTTCTTTTGTGCTGTAAGCGTAAATTGTTCGGCAGCTTGATACCTAGGAAGGCGTAAACAAAAAAGACTGCCTTCACCCTCATCACTTTCAAACCACAACTCACCTTTATGAGCCTTAGCTATCGACTTAACAACAGCAAGACCTAAACCTGTTCCTGAAGAACGTGTGGTATAAAAAGGGGACAGAATTTTACTTTGCTCCCCTTCAGCAATTCCCACACCATCATCTTCAATACTAATTTCAATATAATCCACATCGTCTTCCTGTATAAGATCGGCGAAAATAGTTATTTCCCCACCGTCTTCACAAGCTAGTCGTGCATTATTAATAAGATTATTTAATGCACTTGTAAGTGCATCCTTACTTCCGTATACATAGCCATTTTTAACGGTATTATGGACTTCTAGATGGAACTCTCCAGCCTCAGGATGAGACATAAATTGCTGTTCAACATTGCTCAATAATTCATCTAATAGAACAGGCTCTGTTTCTGCCATATCACCACGTGAAAAAGCCAACATATCTTTAATCAAGCGTTCCATATGGCTAATGCTATTATGCAAACGCTTGGCAAAGCGTTGCTTTAATTTACTGTCAGTATTTTCTTTAAGAAGAGGGGCAACATACAATAATGCTGAAGATAAAGGCGTTCTTATTTGATGTGCTAAACGAGCCGCCATTTCACCCATGGCAGATAAGCGTTGGAGATGTGATACTTTTTGTTGTAGTTTGCGAGTCTCGGTCACATCTTGTAATAAGATAATTTGACCGGGTTCACCTTCTAGTGGGCTGGTTGAAATATGAACTAAACGACCATCCGTTAGTGAAATATCATGGCCATCATTTGGCTGTGGACGAAAGGCTCGCTCAATAATACTCGTCCAATGCTCACCTTCAATAGGCTCGCCTAACAAACTAATGGCGGCAGAGTTACATTGCTGAACAACACCGTCACCATTAAGAACAACAACACCACCGGGTAATACTTCTAACAACTGTGTCATACGGCTTGCTAGACATACCGCCTCTTCAAAGCTTGGGTTAGATTCATTATCACGATCAAGTAACTTTGTTGTCAGGAAATCTGAACGTCGTTTGAGCTTCTCTGAATGGATAGGCACAGGAGCATTATAAAAAGCAGCGGCTTCACTAGCACTTGCCTCTAATAACGACTGTTGACCCGCGTGTTTCACATTCATCTCTTTTCCCATAAAACGATTTATCTATCTAAGTATCGTCATATGAGCAAGAAATATGCCTATATTATTTTCACCTTTACTTTCAATCTCTTACAATAACATTGTCAACGTAATGGCGGTATATTAATCTGAACTCATGCTTGAAACTCGGTAGCTTGGAAACGAAGTAACTCGTAGGTTGGAATTTATTCCAACTTCCTGCCTCGATTAAAGCCCAATGTCGAGTTAAAACTCGACATACACCATTATTTGCTTAATCCCCATCCCGCTGAATACCATATTTACGCATTTTCTCAACCAAGGTCGTTCGACGCATTTTCAGTTTATTTGCCGCGTGAGCCACTACACCAGAAGATTCATCTAAAGCTTGTTTGATCAATAAATATTCAAGGTTAGCCAAATGTTCTTTTAAATCTAAACCATCCTCCGGTAGCTCTTCAGATTTAGATCGAGTGACTAGTGGAGCAGCAGCTTCAGTAACACTTTCTGTTTTAGCTGGCTTAATTTCCGCGGGCTGAGGTGCATCTTCCATTACGGTTATTACCGCTTCTGGCAACTCTCCACCTTCAAGCTGGAATTTCTCTGGTAGATCATCATAATCAACCGTCCCATAAGGATAAAGAATGACTAAGCGCTCCACCACATTGGCTAATTCACGTACATTTCCCGGCCATTGATATTGGCATAATGAAATAATAGCCTTCGGTGTTAACCGAACAGTACCTCGATTCTCATGCTCAATCCGCGTGACCAACTCATTAATCAATAAAGGGATATCTTCTGGTCGTTCACGTAATGAAGGAATCTCAATCGGGAATACATTTAAGCGATAAAATAAATCCTCACGGAAACGTCCTGCTGAAATATGTTCTTCTAAATTTCTATGTGTTGCAGCAATCTGTAGTGGTCCACTAATTCAGGACACTAGAAAAGGTTTTTTCTTCAGCAATAGCTGGAGGCAAACCATGATTAAAAGAATGGGGTCTTTGATAATTATAATACCTCATCAAATAACGGCCAATATCTAATTTAGCTTGTTTTAAACTCAAATACCCCGTTGATGGTATCCATTCTGTTTTTAAACTTCTAAAAACACGTTCCATCGGTGCGTTATCCCAGCAGTTACCACGTCGACTCATACTTTGGTGAATTTGATAACGCCAGAGCTGTTGTCTAAACCGTAGGCTGGTATATTGACTACCCTGATCTGAATGGAATAATAGCCCTTCAGGCTTGCCACGCTGTTGATAAGCATGTTCAAGTGCATTAATGACAAGCGTTGCATTGGGCTTGTCAGATAATGACCAGCCCACAATTCGCCGAGTATAAAGATCAAGAATGACAGCCAAATAAATCCAACGACCACCTGCCCATATATACGTAATATCTCCACACCAAACACGGTTGGCTTGTTGCGTTGTAAAATTCCGATCAAGTTTATTGGCTATATCTAAACGTTCATCTAAAGCGATTTTGTATTTATGTTTACCCGGCTGTTTACTTATTACCTGAGCCTCTACCATTAATCGTCTCACCTTAAACCGACCAATCTTGATTCCTTGGATAGCCATCATGGCAACAAGTGAACGACTACCTGCTGCACCACGGCTCAATCGGTGGCATTCACTCACCTTCGCCCGTAATTGGAGACGGTCAATATCAATCGCTTTTTCTTTTTGGCAGTGAGCGTAATAACGTGACCTGTTGATATTAAATAAGATACACACCATTTTGACTGATGCAAGCTCCCTTAAATTGGAAATAAGTGCTAGCGTAGCATCTCGTCCGACATTAAGAGAGCGGTAGCCTTTTTCAATATTTTCTTCTCCAGCTCTAGTCGTTTAATGCGTTTTTCAAGTGTTTGGATCTGCTGCTGTTCCTTCGTCAAGGCTTTCGATTTAGGCGTGAACCCGTGTCGTTCTTGCGTTAATTGCTTAACCCAGCGTCTTAATGCTGTTGGACCAACCCCTAATGATTCACTAGCTTGTGAAATACTGTAGGATTGGTCAAGCACCAATTGGGCTGCTTCGCGTTTAAACTCAGGACTGAACTCTCTTCGTTTTGTTGTCATTAAACACCTCGTTACGGTGGATTTTACCACCTAAGTTGGTGTCCTGATTTAATGAACCACTACAATCACCCTTACATCTGTCGTTAAAGACTTATTACTTCCTACTCGCTCATAAGTTCGTTCTTGCAATATACGTAATAGCTTAACCTGCATTGGCAAAGGCATATCACCAATTTCATCTAAGAATAATGTTCCACCTTCCGCCATCTCAAAACGACCTTTACGAGCCGTTATCGCCCCAGTAAACGCCCCTTTCTCATGACCAAATAATTCACTTTCTAATAACTCAGCAGGAATGGCACCACAGTTAATAGGCACAAAAGGCTTTTCTCGACGAGAGGATAAATGATGCAAATTCCTAGCAACAACTTCCTTACCGGTTCCAGATTCACCCAAAATTAATACATTGGCTTCAGAATCAGAAACCTGATCAATCATTCTCTGAACGGCTTTCATTGAGCGACTATTACCTACTAAACGACGAAAGTCATAACCCTGTTTTTCTGTTGCATCTTGATGGCCTCGATAAATCACAGCTTGCTGCAAGGCGTTACTTAATTGGGGATATTTAACAGGGAAACGTAAAGATCCCAATGTCCCTGGAAAATCAGCAACTTCTGATTCAGGAAAATCTAATTGGAAAACAGGAACACGCGCTTCATTATTGACTAAATCACGTAAAACTTGCTTGGTTTGATGTTTATCACCACAGTCACCGACAATTGCCATGACGATGTCCGATAATTCACCTGCATCTTCAAACCAAATATCGGGATCTTTAACAACAATTGGCTGGCAATTAATAAACTCAACCAAGGTTGATAATAACTCACGTCGAGCTTCATCAACATCAATTAATAAAACATTATTTGCACTCATTATCTCTCCAACCAAACTTAATGTTACATCGACAATATCAATGTAAGTTATTCAGAAGGTTAGATTTAAACACTTTTATTTAATAATGTCAAAAAAATGACGGTGTTGATTGTGAGGATTTATAATTTCGTATTCTACGATTTGAAATACTGGCTGTAGTGCCCAGGGCTGAAGCACCGACCTTGTATATTAAACATGTCTCTAAAAACACAGGACCATTTAACCCAAAACTATTATAGTAAGAACTGATTTTCTGGGGAAGCCGGCTCGACCTTAAGCTTTGAGCTTGTATGTAGATTGGCTCCCCACCCTCGTCATCCATGCCGCGGAGTATCTTAGACCTGTAAGCTCGCGCTTCTGAGTCTGTATTCACAAGGACGGTAGATGAAGTGTCAGGGTTGGGAAACCAGTGATCATTATAATACTTAATGTGAGATAAAAAATGAATACTATTGGAATTGATGTCGGTTGCAAGGAATTAGTGCTGGTCGTCATGGTTAATGGCAAAGCGCGTAACGCTAATGCTTTTGATAATACCCCCTCGGGTCATCAAGAAATCATCCGCTCTTTAACAAAACTTAAAGGAGAAACAAAGGTTTGCATCGAGGCAACAGGTGTCTATCATTTTGATTTAGCCGTTGCTCTTAGTCGAGCTAATGATATTGAGGTGATGGTTATTAATCCTAAAGCGGCACACAACTTTTTCAAAGTATTAATGACACGCAGCAAAACCGATGCGATTGATGCTGAGAATTTAGCGATTTATGCCCAAAGAATGCCATTTGTAGCCTGGGAACGCCCCGCTGATGAATATATCTGTTTACGGGTTATGTCACGCCGTATCGCGGCTCTAAGTAAGCAAAAAACACAAGCTAAAAATCAGCGTCATGCCTTAGAGTCAACGATAGAAACACCAATACTAGTCATTGAGCAAGCGGAAGAACTCATTCGTTTCTTAGACGGGCAAATTGACACTTTGCGAGACAGTGCGCTTACACTCATTCAGCAGCAGGATGAGTTGAAGACAGCATATATTCTCATCACCGGAATCAAGGGCATTGCACATGCATCGGCCATACAAATACTGAGTGAACTGATGATATTGCCTAAGGATATGACGGCACGACAGTGGGTTGCCCACGCGGGGCTAGATCCAAGAATATTTGATTCAGGCAGTAGCGTGTCTAAAAAGCCACGGATCAGTAAGGTAGGGAATAAATATATTCGCCAGGCCTTGTATATGCCAGCATTAGTTGCAAGTCGCTTCGAGCCAAACATTAAAGGCTATTACCATCACTTGATTGATGATAACGACTTAAAAAAAGTACAAGCGGTCTGTGCTGTGATGCGTAAATTATTACACGCCATTCATGGCATGTTACGGACTAATAAAGAATTTGATGGGGCTCGTTTTTATACGTTACCTATCGTTACAGATTCATAAAAAATAGGAATATTTGTAAATTAGCACTTGTGTTTTAATAGAGTATCTACAACCCATCAATTCTGCCCTCCGTAGGTTGGACTTCAGTCCAACATCGTCGGGTTAAAAACTCGACCTACAATTTAACGAATATTAATAATAGTTTGAGTAATCGTATTATTTGTTTCAATCGCTTTTGAATTCGCTTGGAAGTTACGTTGTGCTGTAATCAAGCCTACTAATTCTTTAGTCAAATCAACATTTGATGTTTCTAATGCGCCTGACTGGATCTGGCCGAAACTACCTGTTGCAGCTTCACCAGCAATAACAGGGCCTGAATCCGTTGTTTCTTTCCACTGTGTATTACCAATCTTATTAAGTGCTGTCACATTGGCAAAGTTAGCTAGAGCAATCTTACCAATAGGTACTGCTTGACCATTACTGTAAGTAGCACGAATCAAACCATCATCACTTACATCAACACCGGTTAATCGACCTGTTGGAAAACCATTCACTGTTAAGGCTCCCACAGAGAATGAACCCGAGTTCTGAGTTGATCCACTAAGGTTCAAAGCGACGGTTAAGTCTGCTGCACCACTCACTAATTCAGTACCCGCACCCGTTGTCATTGCAACGCTAACTGGATCTGTTGGAGTGACTGTATTTAATGAACCATTATCATTAAATTGAACGGTTGTTGTCACACCTAATTTAACTAATTGATTTGGAGCCACGCCTACAGGAGCAGGTGTTGAAGGTTGTTTAATATCATCAGATGAAATGTAAACATCCATTCTCCATTGGTTATCTGTACCGACAGGTGTTGCTACCGATGCATCTAATTTCTGATAATAAGTGGTAACAATATGTTCATTACCTAATGAATCAAAAACCGTTGCTGATGTTGAGTTGCTATATGTTGATATATCAAATGGGTCAATAGCAATTAATGAAGTACTAGTGACTGCATTTGTCCCTGCAACAGTTGCTGTCCCTGCAACCTGATTGGCTGTACCGCCTGAAGTGTGAGTAACCGTTGGAATGGCTGCTGCACCAGCAGTATTATCGGTATAGACAAGGCTACCACCTACCGCACTCACAGTTACACCTGAAGTCGTTAACTGAGCATTAATATCATTTACAATATCAGCAAGGCTATCACCATTGGTTGCATATGCAGTATTTAAAGTAACAGTATCTGTATTCGTATCACCTTGTACCGTAAATATAAGGTTTGCCACATCAAAATCTGCTACAGTAAAAGCCGCATCTGCTGTACGCGTACCGCTCGTTGCTGGAATAGTCGTTGACGCAGATATTGGCGTCGCATTAGACGGTAAGTTAGTCGCGATATTCAGCTCTGTTGTTGCTTCTGGTGCACCTTGAGATGAGGGTAACTGTAGCGGCTTAGCAGCACTCATGCTTGTTGCCGAAATATTACCATTTGCATCAACAGGGAATGTTCGCAAGAAACTACCTGCCGCATTAACAACAAAACCATCTTTATTAATACCAAATGCACCTGCTCGAGTATACGTAATCTCGCCACTTGTTTCTGTTGGTGCCATGGCGAAGAAACCCTCACCACTAATAGCAAGATCAAGAGAGTTATCAGTAAATTCAAGGTTACCTTGGTTAAACTGTTGAGCAACGTTTGATAACACCACACCACTACCAATGGCAGTTTTACTTGATGTACCAAAGGCTGAAACAGCAAATACATCACCAAACTCTGCACGAGATTGCTTAAAACCTACCGTGCTTACATTCGCAATATTATTTGATTTTACGTTGAGGTCGGCTGTTGCCGCATTCAATCCACTTAGAGCTGTACTAAAAGACATATCAATGCCCTCCTTAAGTAATTTCTACTACTTCACTGAATGGCACAGAACCTATACCACCTAAATTCATTATTAAACCTTGGCTTCCGTTTCCAATAATTACACTTTCTACTTTAGCAATTGTCCCAGTAGCAAAGGCCGTATTATCGCCATCAATCGTGCCGCTTGCCCTAAACTGGTAAACACCAGGAGACAGTGCCTCGCCATTATCATCAAAGCCATCCCATGTGAAATCGGTAAATCCCTTAGCTCCTCCTATTTCAATGGTTCTCACTTGAACTCCTGCTTCGTTATAAACGGAAACTTTCAAGTCTGAGACCGGTTCAGCGACATTAATTTGACCTTTCATACCTTCTTCAGCAGTCATTATGCCAATTGATGATGGCACTAATACTGAGCGACCGACTAAAGTCGAGCCCTGTATTGCTTGTTCAGATTGCATTGAAGTCGAAAAACCCTCAAATGAATCATTCAAATCACCAATACCACTCACCGTGGCAAACTGAGCAATTTGAGCCAGAAACTCTCCGTTATCCATGGGTTCTAATGGATCTTGATTTTTCAATTGCGTTGTCATTAAAGCAAGGAAGTCCTCTGTGGCCAGCTCACCATTATCTTTCACTTCTTTCTCGCTGGCACCTACATTTAAAAATGCAAAAGCGCCTGAGTTATCTATTCCATTAACCGCCATCGTTATTTACTCCCTAGCCTATTGGCCTAATTGCAATGTACGAAGCAATAGCTGCTTAGCAGTATTGGCAATTTCGACATTATTTTGATATGAACGAGAGGCAGACATCATATTCGCCATCTCAGAAATTGAATCAACATTAGAATGAAAGATATATCCCTCATCATTCGCCATTGGATGGCTCGGATTATATTCTTGACGCACAGGAGCCTGACTTTCGACAATCCCTCTCACTTGCACGCTACCTTGCTTATAACCTTGTTGAGCATCATCAAGCACTGCTGCAAAAACAGGGCTTCGTGTTCGATAAGTTTGATCAACACTGCTGCTCACACTATCGGCATTAGCCAAATTACTGGCAGTGGTATTTAAACGAAGTGACTGAGCACTCATTCCACTTCCTGCTATATCGAATATATTAAATAGAGACATTATTTGTTACTCCCCTCTAATTGCACTTAGCAATCCTTGAAAACGGGCGCCTAAGAAATTAAGGCTGGCCTGGTACTGGACTGAGTTTTGCATAAACTGTGCCTGTTCAACTTGTTCATCGACAGTATTACCATCGAGAGAGTCCTGCATTGTGGTGCGGAACTGCACTGCAGGGTCATTGAACTGACCGCCAGACATTGAGATATGATTAGAGTGGGTAGTTTTCATGCCGGTTGATTGACCACTTGCCGCCATTTTCATGGCAGATTGGAAGTCGATATCACGCGCTTTATAATTTGGCGTGTCAGCATTCACTAGATTCGATGCAAGCAATTCCGCCCGTTGCGAACGGATTCGAAGTGCATCAGCATGAATTCCTAAGGCGGAATCGAAGTTTATCGGCATGTTTTTCTCCAACTTTAATCTTTTTTAATAAAAGACAAAGCACCAAACATGCCAACAAGTAAATTACATTTTATTTCAATGAGTTATGAAAACAATTAATTTATGTCAAAAAAATAGCGGCAGAAAGTTGCCACATGAATAAAAGCCTAAATTATTTGGAAGTACGGAAGTTTTCTCCCTCACCGTCACTCCCATATATTTTAAGTGCTAGTCCATATTTCATAAACAAAAAAGGCATCCGAAGATGCCTTTTTTTTTAAAACCAAACTATCTGTATTCAGGTTTATTCGATGATATTTCCACTTGCGATTAGACTATCTAACATTGCTTGAGCAGAAGTATTATCACCAACAGCTATGCTTTCAATTTCAATAGTCTGAACTGGATTGTTAATATTGCCAGAACCACCGGCAGCACTACCAATTTCCAGTTGCAAGTGACCATTATTCTCGACACCCTGAATTTCATAAGCACTCGGGCTAGATAACAAATCAGCAAGATTAAGTACATCGCCATCAGCAGTATTGAAATCAGTCACCACATCAGCGGCTGGCTCACTTGTTGAGCCTTCATCACCACTGTTCCAGACAAAAATATCAGCACCTTCTCCACCAGTAAGGATATCATTGCCACCCCCACCAATTAAGATGTCATCACCTGCTCCGCCATCTAGAATTTCATCAGTACTCACAATTGCAGCACTAGTCGTACTTGTATCATTACTATAAACACTATCTATAGTGACGCCATCGCTAAAGGTAACACTTAAAGGTACGCTATTTAAACCGAGGTCATTCCCATCATCTCCAGCGCCACCACTGATATTATCAGTATCAATACCAAACCGAAGCGTGTCTGCAACAGAAAAACTATTGTTATCAAAAGTAATAACCAATACTGGAGTATCGCCTGATGTCACTGAATTAATATCAGACATAGAAATACTTGATCCAGTACCTATATTAAATACTGTTCCATCATTATTTGTTTGATCAAAGAACCCCAGCCCCGTGAGATCAATTTTAATCTCAGTGATATACAGGCCAGCACTTACCGCTGAAATAAACTCAAAACCAAATTGACTTGATTGAGCGTAGGTAGTCCCAGAGCGAACATCGGCATTAACTTGTCTAGCAGATATAGTAGGTATTAAAACATCCCCATCCCCACCAATCAAAATCTCATCAAGATAAGTACCCGTAAGCACATTTCCAGAAACGCGGTCTACACTAACAGAAGCATCATCAGAACTACTTCCTGTTGTATTGGTATAGATAAATGAACCATCAAGAGGAGCTGTATCTGCAAAGCTTACTGTGTCATTCACATTATCTGTAACCACACCATCCACAGCTGATGAAACAGCAGTCAGTAACTGGGAGCCGCTATTCGGTCCTGTATCATTTTCTAATAATACCCAATCAGGAATATCGATAGTACTCTGATTAGTAATGATATTATCGTCCCTCACCACCATCGGGCCGCTGGCAGGATCAACATGTATTGTCAATGTACTGCTAACAACATCACTATCATTATCAATCACGCCATAAGCAAAGACCTCATCAATCACAGCATTGATCTCAGCAGGCGGAGTATATGTGTAAGCACCTGAAACCATATCAACAACCAACACAGAATTAGATGGCGTAGTTATAGTCCATTCATTTGTAGCATCATTAAACGTACCAGAGTTAGTTGCGTTATCCACCGCTGAAGCATCATTAGCAAGGTCATAAGAGTATATTACGCCACCAACAGTAATTGATTGAATAACACCGCCATCTGCATCTGCACCAGCGATAGCAATAAGACCACCATTAAGAATGTCACCCGTCAATGTCGGTACAGTAATTGTACTTATAAGCGTTGCAGAAGATCTGTTACGGAAATAGCTGCTAACTCAGCCCCATCTGAACCATCATATGAGACAGGTTCTAGGTTTGTTAAGCTAACTCCAGAACCAATACCAAATGCATAAGATTTAATATTGTTGGCTTCTAAGAAGCCTTCCCATGCAGTTTCTTCAGCATCATCGATACCATCGACACCACCTAGAGGTGAATGTGCCGTACCAGTACCCGTAATACTGTTTCCATTTGGAGCACCATCAGACATGAAGTAAGAAACAGCCTGAGCACCATCAATAGCACCCGTCACTTCAAAAGCATTCCAAGCCATATTTAAGGCAGCATCGTAGTTCGTTGCTCCACCATCATTTAATGCTAATAAAAGTGTTTTGGCCGTTGCAATATCGACCCAACCGTTACTAGGGTTTGTTGATGATCCACTAAATGTAACCAAGTTAACCATCACGTCGCCAAATGCATCATATTGCTCTAAAAGTTCTAAACTTGATTTAACCATGACTTCTAGGCGCGTCATTCCTTGGAAACCTGATGAATTCCCCATACTTCCAGAGGTATCCAGAATAAGCATCAAATTCGTATCGACAGATTGAACCGCTTCACCACTATTGCTGACAGCAACAGCATTTGGAATATCATCGTTAATCACAACATTAAAAGTATCGCTGATAATAACAGTATCACTTGCATCTACGATCTGAGCAGTAAATGTAGCGGTCAAATCATTCTCACCATCTCCTGCTTCATGATCTAGTGGTCCAAACTGTTTGAAGGTATAACTTGCTTGATCTGCACTTAATGTAATCGTAAATATTGTTGAACCATCAGCCGTGGCAGTGAGAGTAGTTCCATCCCAGCTATATGATAATGCTTGACCACCAGAAGTTAGACTAGTATCACCTACCAATTTATAAGAAGTACCCACATCAAGCGTGCTCGTAATAGTGCCTGTATGAGAGATGTCATTCAAAGAGTTCACATCAGTATTGGCAAACACATCATCATCGTCAGACACCGAGTTAGCAAAAGCAGGAGGCTGAATATAATCAACAGTTACCGTAGCAACATTCGATACATTGCCATCAAGATCACGAACGGTATAACGTACATCTGTTGGGTCTCCAACAAAGCCAACTTCAGGCGTAAAGGTGATATCACCTGTAGCACTAACACTCCAAGTACCTTCTCCAAGAACTATTAAATCACCATTAGCTTCTGTATCACCCACGAGCAAGACCGTCGTAACATCAATACTTCCATCACTATCAGAGTCATTACCAATAAGGCTAAATGTAACAATATCTCCTAGCGTATTGCCTACAGAGCTATCATCAACAGCAACTGGTGGCACGATAGTTACTATTGTTTGTTCTTGATTAATAACTAAATCTGCAGAGCTTTCATCATTATCCCCATCTCTAATTGTGTAAGTAAACGTATCCGCATCAATAGTTGGATATTCAATATTCTCAATGCCTGTTAACAACACCTTACTACTAGCGCTATTATCTACCCCGTAGAAAACAACATATTGGAATGTTGCTGTCGGATCCGTATTTTCAATATGAAGAGTAAATGTTGGTTTTGAAACAACACCAGTCCCATGGTCCATAAAATCACCATTTGAATCATAGGTAACCCAATGGAAATCTACACCTGAATTTGTACCTGAATAGAAAGAAACATCCGTTGATAAAACACCTCTTCCAAGATCAAATGATATTGCTTCAGGCGTTGTTGGATGGCCATTTAGATAATCAGCATTACCAGCACCTTCTTCAATACCGATACCATCAGTTCCATCAGCAAACACATCTTCAACAACACTAAGAACACCAGTGCCATTTATAGTCAATATATTGTTTTCTACAGGAAGGAAATTCGCATCAATAAGGAATTCATTATCTGCCGCAACTGTACGCGCACCGTTAAAGGCTGTGAACGTAATATCTGACCAATCCGTAAGTCCATTAGTACCACCAACTGAGTCGATTAAAGATGAGGTATAAACGTATGAACCATCCGCTTGAATAGCTAGCTCACCATTATCGGTAGTAACTATTAAATCACCAGCACCATTAAACGTATCAAAAACAGTTCCATTATATGTAACGGAAACAAGACTAACCCCATCGACATTTACATCATCATTTTCTGTAATGACATTTCCACCAACACTAGAGCCCACATCAACAGTATTGGCATCATCATTTGCAATCGGTACTGTATCTGTGATTAAGATATCTAGGCTATTTGCAGTGGAGGTATCGCCATCGGTATCCGTAACGATAAGGGCAATTGAATCAAGGATTTGGTCTTCAATGCCATCATTATTGGCATCATGATCTTTGTTTGTGCCGGCTGGATCGTAGTTATAGGTCACTGTTCCTGTTGTGTAGTCAGTAATGGTCAGTACACCCTCAGTTGTAGTAACGGTAAGTGGTGAACCACTTGTCGCTGCTGCAAGTTGTGCTGCTGTAAATACTGTTGTGCCTACTGTCAGTGATGCTAAACCATCTGGGGCTGTAATCGTAAAGGTCTCACCTGTAATACTCGCGTTTTCAACAACACTGTTTTCACCGGTCGCACTGCCATTATCATCAGGAATGGTAACCGTTGGTACACCTTCATCGGCACCATTTACTGTAATGGTGACAGTTGTATGACTTAAATCCCCATCCGCATCTTTAATGGTATAGGTAAATACATCGGTAACGACATCGCCATCTAAAAGAGCCTGTGTATCAGGATCGGTATTATCAAGTGTATAGGTGTATGAACCATCTGCCGCTATATTGATTTTACCGTAGGTTCCAATAATATCAGCACCGACCGTTACTGCGCTTTCTAAGTCAGCACCGGTATTCGTTGTGACGACACCCACTACATTAATTGGCGTATCGGTTCCTAGTGTATCTGCAGTTGCTTCGCCTGTACCTGTAATGACATTACCACTGGCTGTCGTGTCCGCTGCTACATCTTCACTGACTTCACCTGTATCGGCGACGGCCGTTACATCGGTATCTGTGATTAAGATATCTAGGCTATTTGCAGTGGAGGTATCGCCATCGGTATCCGTAACGATAAGGGCAATTGAATCAAGGATTTGGTCTTCAATGCCATCATTATTGGCATCATGATCTTTGTTTGTGCCGGCTGGATCGTAGTTATAGGTCACTGTTCCTGTTGTGTAGTCAGTAATGGTCAGTACACCCTCAGTTGTAGTAACGGTAAGTGGTGAACCACTTGTCGCTGCTGCAAGTTGTGCTGCTGTAAATACTGTTGTGCCTACTGTCAGTGATGCTAAACCATCTGGGGCTGTAATCGTAAAGGTCTCACCTGTAAGACTTGCATTCTCAACAACTGTATTATCACCTGCTGTTGCAGCTCCATTATCATCTGGTACGGTTACGGTTGGTACACCTTCATCGGCACCATTTACTGTAATGGTGACGGTTGTATGACTTAAATCCCCATCCGCATCTTTAATGGTATAGGTAAATACATCGGTAACGACATCGCCATCTAAAAGAGCCTGTGTATCAGGATCGGTATTATCAAGTGTATAGGTGTATGAACCATCTGCCGCTATATTGATTTTACCGTAGGTTCCAATAATATCAGCACCGACCGTTACTGCGCTTTCTAAGTCAGCACCGGTATTCGTTGTGACGACACCCACTACATTAATTGGCGTATCGGTTCCTAGTGTATCTGCAGTTGCTTCGCCTGTACCTGTAATGACATTACCACTGGCTGTCGTGTCCGCTGCTACATCTTCACTGACTTCACCTGTATCGGCGACGGCCGTTACATCGGTATCGGTAATTAAGATATCTAAGTTTTGAGGTACCGCTGAGGTATCACCATCGGTATCAGTAACTAGGATGGCTATAGAATCAACCACTTCCGTACCACTATGATCTTTACTTAATCCTGTTGGATCGTAGTTATAGGTCACGGTTCCCGTTACAGCATTAAAGCCTGTAATGGTAAGTGAACCTTCCGTCGTTGCAATTGCTGCAATGGGCGTTGTACCTACTGCTGCAAGTTGTGCTGCTGTAATAACCGTGCCACCAACCGTTAATGACGCTAAACCATCTGGGGCTGTGATTGAGAACGTTTCGCCGGTGATGGTCGTGTTTTCAACAACACTGTTTTCACCGGTCGCACTGCCATTATCATCAGGAATGGTAACCGTTGGTACACCTTCATCGGCACCATTTACTGTAATGGTGACGGTTGTATGACTTAAATCCCCATCCGCATCTTTAATGGTATAGGTAAATACATCGGTAACGACATCGCCATCTAAAAGCGCCTGGGTATCAGGATCGGTATTATCAAGTGTATAGGTGTATGAACCATCTGCCGCTATATTGATTTTACCGTAGGTTCCAATAATATCAGCACCGACCGTTACTGCGCTTTCTAAGTCAGCACCGGTATTCGTTGTGACGACACCCACTACATTAATTGGCGTATCGGTTCCTAGTGTATCTGCAGTTGCTTCGCCTGTACCTGTAATGACATTACCACTGGCTGTCGTGTCCGCTGCTACATCTTCACTGACTTCACCTGTATCGGCGACGGCCGTTACATCGGTATCGGTAATTAAGATATCTAAGTTTTGTGGTACCGCTGAGCTATCGCCATCGGTATCGGTCACTAAGATGGCTATAGAATCAACTACTTCTGCTCCACTATGATCTTTACTTAATCCTGTTGGATCGTAGTTATACGTCACGGTTCCCGTTACAGCATTAAAGCCTGTAATGGTAATTGAACCTTCCGTTGTTGCAATGGCTGCAATGGGCGTTGTTCCTACTGCTGCAAGTTGTGCTGCTGTAATAACGGTTCCACCAACCGTTAATGATGCTAAACCATCTGGGGCTGTAATCGTAAAGGTCTCACCTGTAATACTCGCATTCTCAGCTACCGTGTTTTCACCCGTAGCACTGCCATTAGTGTCTGGCACTTCTATTGTCGGGATAGTATTCGGAGTAGGTTCTGAAAGAGCTTCCGTAGGTGACACCTCTTCAACACTTTCAAGAAAAGCAATAGAAGGACCCGTTGTATCAAATCCACTTGTCACCTCTGCTTCTGGAGCAAGATAATCAACAGTTACCGATGAATTTCCTTCGTTACCATCGATAACGTCAGCACCGGCGGCAGTTGCTTCTCCAGCTTGGGTTGGATCTGTACCATCTAATAATGCTTGTTGTAGGGCTGCAACATCATCTTCAACATCAGTTTGTGATGCGGTTACTGTTTGAGGATTAAAGACTTCATTATCAAGTAATGCTTGGCTACTTCGGCCAAGATCCATGACGCTGCCATCAGAAAATTCAATTTCAACAGCACCTGCTGTGCCTGTTGCAATGATGTCATCGGCGAAGATTCGGTCGCCTACTTGTAGGTTACGTTGCGTACCCTCTGCTGAAGTTGCAGTTGCTGTACCAATAAGTTCTTTGATAATACCAATTTCTGTAGCCATGAGTCTTTCCTAAAATAATACGCTCATCCATGCGAAATCATTATTCCTTTACTAATGATTGCCATTTTAGGTCATTTGAAACTTGATAGATATTGTACTTTGGTACTAATTTGAACTTTTTTTCGTGTTTTTTTATTCAAATATTAGTTTTTGGCATTTTATAAGCAATATAGCGAGTACTTTCTGTTTAAAACGATAGATTCTCGATAAGAACATTCGAGAATGACGGCAGCGGCTTACTCAGTTTGACTGGGTAACATTCGAAAATGACGGCAGCGGCTTACTCATTGATTCAACCTTATTGTTTTCTGATTATGTATTTTTAAGTCGAGTGCAATCTTGGTTCTATTTTATAAGCTGGAGTTTTGTCTCAGCAGTATTTACATGTTGTAATGAAAAATAATCCAACATATCAGCAACGAGTTTTCTTGGTAGCCATGCTTCACCATCATTTACAACTCGAACGACTTTAACTATAAGATGTTTTTGTTCTGGCGTGAGATATCCTCGCGCTTTAAAACCTGAGTTTTGTAATAATTCAAATGTAGGGCTATCTTCAACGAGAATTACATTCTGTGCTGATGGGCAGCTTCTACTTAAAAAGTGGCAGAGAACATCAATATCGATATTCTCCATATTTTGCTCACTTACAATAATATCAGGGAAACATTTCTGGACAGTTCTAACGGTTTCATCCACTGATGTTGCTTGCACAACGGTCAGTTGTATATCAGCCTGTGCAGCTAATCTCTGCTGAACTGTTTTATCTTCAGTGATAACAACAACATTAATCATGCATAAGCTCTAAGTAATGTTGCAATTAATGGCCACTGCTGTTCCCAGCCTGCTAATGGGGACTGCTTAAATCCTGTACGCACAAACTGTTGCAAATGCCCTTCTACAATCGCAAGTAGTAGGTTTGCTGTTTCATTAACAGGTCGACCACCCGCTTGCGTTAATGTTAGTTCACGCTCACGAAGAATCTGACGAAACTGTGTTTCTAGTCGTTCAAAAAACTGATTGACTCTTTGGCGAAGTCGTTCTGTTTCCCCTGTTAAGGCTGTTCCAACAAGAATACTGCTTATGCCTGGGTTTTTATCACCAAACCCTAATAGTAAAGTAATTATTTTTTCACACCGGGCAACTGCATTTTTTTCGTTTTCTAAGATTTGATTAATCAATGTAAAGATTGTTTCTTCTGCAAATTCAATTAACCCTTCAAACATTCTTGCCTTGCTGGGGAAGTGTCGATAGAGTGCAGCTTCTGACACGCCTAGACCTTTCGCTAATTGAGCCGTAGTAATACGTTGACCAGGATTTTGCTCTAACTCATACGCTAAGGCTTCTAGAATTTCTTGTCGCCGAGACCGTTTCACTTCTGCTCGTGTTGATTTTTGTTGTTCGCTCATTTATTGCCAGCCTCCACGAATCAATGTGCCGACACCTTGATCTGTAAACATTTCTAATAACAGTGCGTGTTGTACACGACCATCGATAATATGTGCGGTAGTAACGCCTGCTTGAACAGCATCAAGTGCACAACCAATTTTAGGTAACATCCCACCATAAATGGTGCCATCATCAATCAATTCATTTACTTCTTTTGCATTCAGACCTGTTAGCAACGTGCCTTCACTGTCTAATAAGCCTGCAGTATTTGTCAATAAAATTAATTTTTCTGCTTGTAATACTTCTGCCATTTTACCAGCAACAAGATCAGCATTTATATTATAAGACTGTCCTTCTTTACCAACCCCAATAGGGGCAATGACAGGGATAAAGTCGCTTTGTATTAACATGTCGATAACGCTAGTATCTATACTTTTCACTTTTCCAACATGACCTAAATCAATTAATTCAGATACATTTACAGCAGGATCATCACTGTCACGAGAAACATGTAATTTCTCGGCACAGATTAAACTGCCATCTTTTCCCGTTAAGCCTACTGCTCGGCCACCGTGTGTATTGATTAGATTTACAATACTTTTATTAACTTGACCACCCAAAACCATTTCGACGACATCCATAGTTTCGCTGTCAGTTACGCGCATACCATTAATAAATTCACTTTCCTTACCAATTCGGTTAAGTAAATCGCCGATTTGAGGACCTCCACCATGCACGATGATAGGATTAATGCCCACCGCTTTTAATAAAACGACATCGCGTGCAAAGCTGTTTTTTAATGATTCATCAACCATGGCGTTGCCACCATATTTAATGACTAAGGTTTTACCTTTAAATCGTTGTATATAAGGTAAAGCCTCTGTCAGTACTTGTGTAACATTGTGTGTATTTTGATTGTTTGAACTCATTTATTCTCTTTTTAAAAAAGCAATATTAAGGTAGGTTTAATCTGCAAGATTTGTTGTTTAAATCGCTGTTGAATATCATGTAATTCATCAACAGAATCCGCCTCAAAGCGAAGGCTCAACCCCGGCATGGTATTAGATGCTCGAACTAAGCCCCAACCATTTGGATATTCTGCTCGGATGCCATCAACGGTTATTATTTCAGCACCATCGAATCGACCTTCACCTGCGAGTTGACGTATCAATTGTCGGCTTTCGCCTTCTTCCATTTCAACATATATTTCTGCAGTACCTTCCCTGATAGGTAGGGCACTAAACACTTCTGTTGCTCGGCGTTGCATCATGTCATTGGATAATAGTTCTAATAGACGACTCGCAGCATACATTCCATCATCGAAACCATACCAACGCTCTTTGAAGAATATGTGACCACTTAACTCACCTGCTAATGGTGCATCTAATTCCTGCATTTTTTCTTTAATAAAGGTATAGCCCGATTTAGCCATCACTGCTTCACCACCTGCATTAAAGATTTCTTCTCCAAGCAAATTACTACATTTCACATCATAAACAATAACTGAACCAGGAAGACGAGATAATACATCTTGTGCAAAAAGCATCATTAAGCGATCAGGCCATATAGGAACACCATAACCATCCACAACACCTAAGCGATCACCATCGCCATCAAATGCAATCCCTAGCTCTGCACCGTGCTGTTTAACAGCTTCCGTTAAATCTTTTAAATTATTAGGATCACTTGGATTAGGATGATGATTAGGGAAGTTACCATCCACTTCACAGTGTAATTTAAGAACCTCACAACCCAAAGCGGTTAATAAGGCAGGAGCGACAGCACCAGCGATACCATTGCCACAGTCAACCACGATTTTAATCGAACGAGAAAGCGTCACATCACTCACAACTCGGCTAATATAATCTTCAATAATATTTGCTTCAGATAAGGTTCCTTTTCCTGTTCGCAAATTATCCTGCTGAATTCGTTGATGTAGTAATGTTAAGTTATCTTCTGACAGCATCTGTCCTGCCAGCATGATTTTCAGACCATTATATTCTGCTGGATTATGACTTCCCGTGACCATAATGCCTGAATTTGTACCCATTTTTTCACAGGCATAATACATAACGGGAGTAGGCACTTCACCAATATCAAGCACATCACAGCCACTAGCTAAAATACCTTCAATCAAGGCGTTGCTTAAGCTCAAACTTGATAATCGACCATCTCGTCCCACAACCAACCTTGATTGTCCCTGCTCTCCAGCTTCACTACCTATCGCCTGACCTATCGCTTTTACAACCTCTTCATCTAGGTTTTGACCCACAATTCCTCGAATATCATTCGCTTTGAAAATAGAGGGGTCGATCTCTGTTATTTCACGCAATTGATCAAACTCTTCAGCGTTATCCTGCTCTTGTTCTCAACTTTTTTGCTAATACTTTCTGCCGTTGCTCCCTTCTTAGCAGTGGCATGATAGTTTTCCTTACCGAGCACTTGTATTTCATTGACAAGAGAATCAAGCACTTTAAAAGAAAGGGGGTATTTGGGCTTTAATGCGCCTAATTTAAAATCAGCTAATTGAGCATTTAAAACAGCTACATTTTTCTTTAATAAAGAACTCCGGAAAAAGGCGACAAATAACCATGCTAAAACCATAATCGTTAAAACCATTGCCAATACCATCATCAATGGTGATGACTTCGAAGCATTGCCATTGCCTACAGGCCAATAGGCTGTTTTCCAATAACTATCAGGGATAGTTTGAATATGTGAAGCAACGCCTTGTTTTTTACTCACATCACCATAACTATCTAAAACAGCTATTTTTTTTGTACCTTGTTGTAACTCTATATACCCCTGAAAATTGGCACTATGATGTAATAATTCTTTTGTAAGCTCAGGTTTTAATGTCACAACTAAAACACCAATAGCGCTTTCCGCATCAAGACCTATTCTATGCGCCAATAAAACATGAGCCTCATCGCTTCCTGATTTCATCAATACAATAGGTGCAAGCCCCTCTTTTTTGGCCTTGCGTAAGCTATTTAATGTGGCAAAAGAAATCGGAATACATGCATTAGGATCGACATTGTCCACACTTGCAGAAATTAAACACACTTTAAGAGCATTGGGGAAAAGTGACTTTAATTTTCTTTGCTGATTATCAATATCAAATACATTGCTCTCTTCTAGCAGTGAGATGATATTTGAAGACATCGCAACAGAAGCCATCTGCCGCTTAATATCATCAACTCGAGACGAAACAAACTGATGTAATAATTCAGCCATTTGGTTTTGATTGTTTTGTTGATACTCTTGGTATTGCTGATTAGATTCCTGCTGTATCCAGAAAAAACCTACCGCTACTGCAACACAGCTAATAATGAGTGCTACAACCCCAATGAATTTATTACCAAGTCTAACTATAGCGCCCATTGTTATCCTTTATCTTAATTACCGTCTCATTTACGCCCGGTGTGCCCAAACCCACCCGTTCCGCGCTCTGAGCCACTAAATTCAGTCACCTGCTCAAACCCTACTTGTACAACGGGTACAAATACCATCTGAGCAATTCGCTCCCCAACTACAATTTCAAAAGGAGTTTGACTACGATTCCAACACGATACAAAAATCTGTCCTTGATAATCACTATCAATTAAACCAACTAAATTTCCTAACACAATACCATGTTTATGCCCCAAACCCGAGCGAGGTAATAATACGGCAGCCAAGGAAGGGTCATCAATATGAATCGCTAAGCCCGTTGGAATTAAAACAGTCTCACCCGCTGTAATAGTTATATTGTTATCAATACATGCTCGTAAATCTAAGCCTGCTGATCCACTTGTTGCATAATCTGGTAGGTCAATACTATCGCCTAGTCGTGGATCAAGAATTTTTAATTGAATTTTTTGCATTATATTGCTCAATAATAAGTGTCATTAAATCTCGTGCTAACTGACTTTTAGCTGCCAATGGCAAAGTCTGGGAGCCCTCTGGCCAGAAAACCTGTAAAGCATTTTCATCCACTGCAAAGCCCATTCCTTCTCCAACATGATTTGCAGCAATCATATCTAATTTTTTACGCTCCAACTTGTCTTGTGCATAAACGGTCACATCATTTGTTTCTGCTGCGAATCCTACAACAAAAGGTTTTATATCTTGTTTTGCTACTGCCGACACAATGTCTACTGTAGGCACTAATTTTAATTGTAAATTATTCTGTTCCGTCTTTTTTATTTTACTATTTTCAACGTGTTCAGGTCGAAAATCAGCAACGGCAGCACAGGCAATGAAAATATCACATTCCGTTATATTATCCATCACAGCATCATGCATCTGCTGAGCTGTTTTAACATCAAGTCTATTCACCCCTGTAGGCGTTGTCATATGTACAGGCCCTGCAATTAAACTTACATCAGCTCCCGCTTCAACCGCCGCTTTAGCAACTGCAAAGCCCATTTTCCCTGAACTTCTATTTCCTATATATCGAACAGGATCTATAGGTTCATGGGTTGGCCCTGCTGTGATAACAACACGTTTACCTATTAATTTTTTTGGCACGGCTAAGTGTGCCAGCTCATTCACAATATCTACAGGTTCCAGCAAGCGCCCTTCACCTTGTTCTCCACATGCTTGTTCTCCACTTGCAGGCCCAAGAACTTGAACACCTCTTTTTCTCAACAACTGTAAATTATCTTGTGTAGCAGGATTTGTCCACATTTTGTTATTCATTGCGGGACATATTGCAAGTGGAGACTCACTTGCAGAACATAACGCGGACAATAAATCATCGGTTCTACCCAGTGCTAATTTTGCAATCGAGTCAGCACTTGCAGGTGCCACCAGCACCCAATCAGCCCAGCGAGCTAAGGTGATATGCCCCATTGTTGACTCTTGAACAATATCAAGTAAATCAATAGCAACAGGGTGACCACTTAGTGTTTGCATGGTGAGTGGTGTAATAAATTCGCAGGCAGCCTTGGTCATAACCACACGTACTTCAGCCCCAACATCTTGCAATCGCCTTACTAAATCTGCGGATTTATAGGCTGCAATACTACCTGTTACTGCTAACAGAATTTTGGCATCTGCCAGTGAAGACTTATTCACCACTTACTTTCCCCACGCTCAAGTCACGTAAACTTAGTCCCGACAATGCTGTTTCTTGGCTATCACTTAATTGTTTCAATAAGGTTTTAATTGGTACTTCTACTTTACTCTTAGAAAGCATTAAGTCAGATTCTTCAGCCGTACGTAAACAATCTAGAACGTGTTTTACTCGGATCTCAGAACTATCTGTAGCAGGTACATAGCGCGGAGTATCTCCTGTTAGTTCTACGAGTAGCCGCCCTTGTATAAGCGTTTCTATCAACTCTTGTAATATATCGGCTGTAAGTGCTGTTTCTTGTTCTAGGTCTTGAAAACTATACGCTGGTTTTTGCCGATAAAACTGGCGCGCAATAATAACCATCAGCCACAATCCTTCTTTCTCTCGCAATCGAGGACTTAATGTATATGTTTGCCCGCCGAGACTGACTAAGTTTGGATGTTGTAAATAAAAAGCCACTTGCGAACCGGTTAATAAAATCAGCCAACCGAGATACAACCAGATCATAAAGAAGAATAGAATTGCAAAGCTAGAGTAAATCGCAGTGTAATTGGATGATGAGGCAACAAAAGAAGCGAAGATTTTGCCAACAGAAATCCACAGCACTCCTGCCACAACAGCACCAATCAATGCCGGTTTAAGCTCAACACGAGTATTCGGTATAAACATATATAGGAATGTGAAGGCCAGAATAATCATCAAATAAGGGATTAATTTAGTAACGAATAACAATAAGGTGCCGAACGGCTCCATGGATTGCATGCTTTGTACAACATCATGGTTCATCACTGTTGCAGCAATCCCCATCGCAGTCACAACTAATACTGGGCCAATCATGACCACACTTAAATAGTCTGTAAATCGTCTCGCTAATGTTCTCGCCCTTTTTACACGCCATACAAAATTGAAGGCATTCTCAATTTTTTGAATCAATGCAATGATCGTATAAAACAACATTGCCACACCCAATGAACCTAATACTCCAACTTTCACATTCTGTACAAAGCCAATAATATTTGCTGCCATTTCGGGGCCTTTTGGACCTAATGGCTCTAGAGCACCTAAAAGAAAAGGTTCTATCTGATTGTGGACACCAAAGGCTTTTAACACAGAAAAAGCAACGGCAATAAGAGGAACCAGTGACAATAGAGTGGTGAAAACAAGACTCATTGCACGTAGATTTAATTCACCTGTTGCAAGTTCACGAACCACAATAAAACTCACTCGCAGGCTATCTATTAACCAGCGAAAAATGAAATTCGATTGTGCAGGAAAATCTTGCCAAAGTGTTAACCGGAAAAAATTTCTTATCATTGTTATTAAGTCTTTCATTAAAATCCTATTTCATTTACCCGTTATCATCCAAGTTGCAGGTTTTATAAAAACACACCGTTCATCCTGAGCTTGTCGAAGGAGGGTTCGACAGGAGCACCATGAACGATAAAAACCTGCATCTTCACCTATTATGGGTATAGAAGTTCGATACTCAGTCACTCCCGCCTGTTTTAAGCAGGAGTCTACTATTTTAAGAAGATCCCAGCTAGAAACGTACTTGAATGACGAATAAAAAAATCTGTACCTTGAATGATTTTGACTAATCTCCATATTAAACAGGGTTATCAATATCAATAAATTGATGCTGAATATCAAACTGTTCTGCTAAATGTTCGCCTAATGCCTTCACGCCATAACGCTCTGTAGCATGATGACCAGCAGCAAAGTAGTTAATACCCAATTCACGGGCAAGGTGAACGGTTTGCTCTGATATTTCCCCACTCATAAAAGCATCTAAACCCAACTCGGCAGCTTGCTCAATATAACCTTGTGCCGCACCACTACACCAACCAATTGTCGTCATAGGTCGATCATGAGCTTGAATAACAAGCGGTTCTCGCCCCAATATTTGTCTAATATCATCAGCAAATTCAGGCACTGTTTTCTCTTGAGTAAAACAGCCACATAATCCAATAGCAGGCTCACCTGTTCCTGAAATCCGCCCATCTACTTCCAAGTCAAATAACGCTGCCAGTTGAGCATTATTACCCAAAGAAGGATGTGCATCTAAAGGTAAGTGGTAGGCAATTAAATTCACATCATTGATTAATAATTGCTTCAGCCTGCGCTGCTTAATGCCAATGATACGAGGGTCTTCACCTCGCCAAAAGTAACCATGATGAACAAGAATAGTATCGGCCTGTAAATCTAATGCAGCATCAAGTAGATCTTGACTCGCCGTGACACCCGACACTATGTTCTGGATATTCTCTCGACCAGCAACTTGCAATCCATTGGGACAATAATCTTGGAACCTATTAGGTTCTAATAAGGTCTCAAGGTAAGATAGACATTCAGTTCGGGTTATCATCACAACACATCCGACAGCCAATAAAGCTGTCACTATAACAAAACTGATGTTCGATGCCCAAACCACTTTAAAGGTCAAAGCCTGACTATACCCCTATATAGATGAAGATGCAGGTTTCATCTACCATGGGAATATAAACTATAATTAATCGAGTGAAATTGGAGAATAAACAATGGATGCAGTAAGTATTATCGCTCTCAGTATGGGAGCAGCATGGGCTAGCGGCATTAACCTTTATGCCACTTTATTTATGCTGGGCTATATGGGCGCATCAGGAAATATGACGCTTCCAGCAGAATTAGAAGTATTAACCAATCCTATGGTTATGACCGCTGCAGGCTTTATGTATTGTGTTGAATTTTTTGCAGATAAAATTCCAGGTGTCGATTCAGGCTGGGACACGATTCATACCTTTATCCGTATTCCTGCGGGGGCAATGTTAGCATCGAGTGCTATCGGTGATGTTGGTCCAGCAATGGAGCTCACAACCGCTTTGCTAGGGGGGACATTAGCAGCAGGAACACATGCCACAAAAGCTGGAACTCGATTATTAATCAATACATCACCCGAGCCGGTTACGAACTGGACAGCCTCCATTACTGAAGATTTATTAGTTATTGGTGGTTTATGGGCGGCTTTGACTCATCCCGCTTTATTCATAATAGGTTTAATCGTATTCATTTTAGTAATGATTTGGTTATTACCCCGATTATGGCGATTGATTAAACATATCTTCCGTCGAATTGGTAGCTGGTTAGGGCTATGCGAACCTCCGCCAGCCATTAAAGAACAAGCCGAACACGCCGCCATTAATCAGGAATCAACTCAGGCTTAATCCTTGAGACGGTAAAATACACCTTGAGGGCTACGCACCATTTTAAATGCATCGCTATAACCCGTAATAGTTTCTGATGCACCTAGAAATAAGTAGCCTTTAGGGTTTAAGGATTTGGCCATTCGATTCAAAATATCTGACTTACGCTCCTGTGAAAAGTAAATTAATACATTTCGACAAAAAATGATGTCAAACTTGCCTAAGGAGTCATAGCTTGTCAGTAAATTTTGTTCACGAAAGCTTACTCGGCGTTTAATATCATCAGCAACTTGCCAGCGATCACCCTTTGCCTTAAAGAACTGTTGTTTTCTTTCTGCAGATAAACCGCGCCCTAATATCGACTCAGCATATTCTGCATGTTTTGCCTCAACCAACATACTTGCAGAAATATCTGTTGCTACAATTTGGGTGTTACTAAAACGACTCGCTGTCACTGATTTCACATATTCACTTGTAGTGATACTAATTGTGTAGGGCTCTTGGCCAGAAGAACATGCTGAAGACCAAACCCGACATTGCCGCTTACCCTCTTTTTCCATCTCTGGAAATACCGTTTTTTCTAAGCATTCAAATGGACTTTTATCTCTAAACCACGATGTTTCATTTGTTGTCATCGCATCAACAACAGAATCCCTTAAATGACGAGGACTGTTACGCGAAATTGCAGTCAATAACTCAGTAATTGAGTTCATTTCTTCATCTCGTAACAAGCGTGTTAGTCGGCTGGTAATAAGGTATTGCTTCCCTTCACCTAATGCAATGCCACAGGACTGCTCCAGAAACAGTTTAAATTGGTCGTACTCTTGCGGTGAAATATTACTATTCATAATCTATTTTTTGCCAATCTCATAACAGTTATAACTCCCCTTTAAAACGCTATACCTCCTTATTATTACAAATAAAAATATAACTAAAATAATAGCAAGTAACTTGTCAAGTTGTATAATCTAATTTAGAATAATCTGACTGTAGAATAAGGATATCAAAGTCATGGCTCGTAACAACATCGTTTCTTTTGGCTCTCATAAAAACCATATGCCCAAATCTCATTTACCGCCACATTCCGCAGTTCAATCCTGTAGAGGGATATTAAAAGAATCGCTTCCTAAATGCTTTGTTTTTTTTAAAAGCCTAGATGATAGTTTATTTAAGCTTGCTGATCAGGCTAAAGATAATAACACCCAACAAGATTATTTTGTAGCTATGCGCTTATTCCGCATTAAGCAGGATGATATCAAAGAAGAATTCACTCAATTAATGTTAAAAGATTTTGACGCATTTTGGAGTGAAAACAACCCAAGTAGATTAGCAACAGAAAAGAATCCAAGCTCCGAGCTATCATTAATGCACAACGATGCATTGGAAGAGCAAATTGCTTTAAAACAAATTACTACCAAAGCAGAGTCTGTTTTAAAAAACCAACTCCATCAGCTCAATCGTCGTTTTGCTCATATTTTAAATATTGATAAAAAAATTGAGAATCCATTATCTGCTCAGAACCTAGCGAATAACCTTCAAAAAGTAATTTCACCTATTACAGAAAATATCTCTATTTTATTAGTCGCTTACAAGCAGTTCGAACAGCATGCTATCCCTGTTTTAGAAGCACTCTATGAGGATATTAATAAGGAGCTAATAAAACAAAACATCCTACCTAAGCTGGCTCATAAACCACGTAAGTCATCAAAACCATCTTCAAATGACAAAGACTTTACAGTAACTGAGAATCTGGAAGAAGACAGTGTGACTTTTGATGATCTTCGTCAACTATTAGGTTCGGTGAAAAATATCGGCCGCGAAGATTCTGAAAATATAACTGCCACTCCAGCAACAGTACATAATGTACTCAGTGCATTATCGGGCTTGCAACAACAATATAATCTACAAACAGCCTCTAATGACAATGGCGAAACCTCCCTCCCGGATTTACGTCAGTCATTGTTAACAAGTCTAAGTCAACGCCAAACGGATGGCACGATGACACCCCATTCATTAAGTAGACTCGATGAAGATACAATGAATGTTATCGAATTTCTCTTTGAATTTATTCTTGGAGATCAAGCTATCCCAGCCAAGATTCGTGCAATACTGGCTCGGCTACAACTTCCTATGCTGAAGGTAGCAATTACAGATAAAACATTTTTTAGTAAAAAGAAGCACTCTGCAAGACTATTGTTAAATAATTTAGCAAAGGCCTCTACAGGATGGGGAAATTATGATGATAAAAAAGACATTCTTTTTTCCCAAATAGAATCAATTGTTAATTCGATATTAACGGACTTTGACTCCAATCTAGAAATATTTACCGAACTTAATGATCAATTAATTCAATTTCTTCAACAGCAAGAACAAAGTAGTAATTTCTCAGAGAAACGTATCGCACAGGCAACAGAAGGGCAAGAAAAGCTCCTTTTAGCCAAACAAGAAGTTGATAATATCATCAATAAATTGATGGCAAAATATTCTCCCGTACCTAAAGCCGTAGTCACTTTAATTGATGATAGTTGGAGACAAATTCTCCGTCTTCGATTCTTGCAAAAAGGTGGAGAAAGCTCAGAATGGAAGGAGGCTGTATTGCTGATGGAGGAACTGCTTTGGAGTGTAACGCCTAAATCAGCTCCCGAAGACCGTAAGAAATTATTAGAAACAATCCCTAAACTCTTAAAATCTCTTAGAATGGCACTGGGTGGCGCATCATTTAATCAGCATAAAATTACGGCCTTATTTAAAGATCTTCAAGAATGCCATATCAAATGCTTAAATGGTAATGAACTAGAAGAAGAAGAACTAGAAGCTATTGACCCAAAAGAGCAGATAGATGTGTTCCTAGAGCAGAAATCTGAAGATCTTTCTGAAATTCCTAAAGAGAATAAAGTAATCTCAGATGAGCAAGCATTGAATACCGCCAAACAGCTAAAAGTTGGAACTTGGATTGAAGTGACAGAAAACAATCAAACTCAACGCATCAAGTTTTCATGGCGTAGCAATCTAACAGGACGTTGTCTTTTTGTAACATATCAAGGTTTAAGAGCAACAGAGCTCGCTTTAGCTGAACTCGCAGGCTGGTTCCAACAAGGTCAAGCGATTATATTAGATCAAGTTGCTGAGCCATTAATGGATCGCGCCCTTGTTTCAATGAAAGAAACTATTGAACATCAAGGTGAAACACAAAAAGCATAACCATCACGATATGGATAATAATTCTCTATTTAACCCGAGTTCAGCTTAATTAATAAGATGCCTTTAACATCCACATCATGACAAAACAAAACATTCTAATTACAGGCTGCTCTAGTGGCATTGGTTTCTGTGCCGCAAAAATGCTGCATCAACAAGGCTACAATGTTATCGCTACTGTTAGAAAAACGTCAGATGCGGAACCATTGCAGAAGCTAGGCATAAGCACAGCTATACTAGATCTGGCTGATAGTAAGTCAATTCAACAGGCCGTTAACTTCACACTCGATCATTTCAATGGTCAACTCGATGGATTATTTAACAATGCGGCATACGGGCAACCCGGTGCAGTTGAAGATCTAAGTCGTAATGTTTTACGTGAACAATTTGAGACTAATGTATTTGGTACTCAAGAGTTAACTAACCTTGTTATTGCCCAGATGAGAAAACAAGGTCATGGCAGAATTATTTACAATAGTTCTGTCCTTGGCATTATTTCCATGGCTTATCGTGGTGCCTACAACGCCAGTAAATATGCTATTGAAGGCTTGGCAGATACGCTTCGACAGGAATTATATGGTTCCAATATTTATATTAGTTTGATAGAACCAGGTCCAATACTCAGTCAGTTTAGAGCCAATGCCTTTGCCAAATATCAGCAACATATAACAAAAAACGATAGCGTTCATAAAGAGACTTATTTGGCAATGGAACAACGTTTAACCAAGAAAGGGCCTGCGGCACCTTTCACTCTTCCACCCGAAGCTGTAGTAAAAAAGCTTATCCATGCCCTTGAAAGCAAGCGTCCTAAAATACGCTATTACGTGACTTTTCCGACCTATCTTTTTGCCACCCTTAAGCGATTATTACCCCACCGAGCTTTAGATTGGGTGTTAATTAAAATATCTCAAAGTGAGAGCTAGCTTAGTTAATCTGAGTTTAGGATAAGAGAATGTAGTTGTTTATCGTCATCCCGGTAGGCTTTTTAGCCGGGATCTTTGTCTTAAATACTAGATTCCCGCTAAAAATCCTACGGGAATGGACGGGCTTGGTTAGAATTATTCAATAACTCACCTTATCCAGAATTCAGCTTATTTATCATCTTGCCCATAAAGATAGACCATATACAGTGACATTCCCACCATCACTGAACCACCAAAGATATTACCTAAAGTAACCGGGATAAGGTTTGAGATAAATCCTGATATCGTTAGGTTTTGTAGTGCTTCAGCACTTAGGCCACTCAAAGCAACGATTTCACTATCCAGTGAAGCGACTATCGCAAGTGGAATCATAAACATATTAGCAATACAGTGTTCAAACCCCATAGCCACAAAAGCCGAAATGGGGAAGATAACGGCAAAGACTTTATCCATTACGGTCCGTGATGCATAGACCATCCAACTAGCTAAACACACTAATGCATTACAAAATATGCCCCGCACAAAGGCTTCACTCGTTGTTAAATCAACCTTTGCCAGACCTACTTTCAGCGCTGTTACACCTACTGCATGATGGGCACCATCAAGAAAGCCAGAAGCAAATACTAAATAGACAGTAATAAATGCCCCTAATGCATTGCCGAGGTATACCAAACTCCAATTCTTTAATACACATAGATATGTGATTTGACGCTTAGCCAAGGCCATTACAATCAAATTATTACCTGTAAATAACTCTCCACCAGCAATGACAACAAGAATAAATCCTAAAGAAAAAGCGAGTCCTCCCAACATCTTAGCAGCACCATAAGCTTCTGCAGGATGAGTCATTGCCACGGTGTAATACATTGCACCAAATGAAATAAAAGCGCCTGCCATCATTGATAAAACAAGTAACTGTAGAAAAGGCATATTAGCCTTGCTAACCCCTAATGTTTTAACCTTCTTTGCAACTTCCGCAGGGGTAAAAGCATCGACATATTTGGCAAAATCAGACATGAACATTCACTATAAAACGGTAATAAGGTGAAGAGTGTAACAAATCAATGCCACAAATTGGTCCGTTCAATAAAAAAGCCCTGCTGTTTCCAGCAGAGCTTTTATTACAAAAGACTTAATTTAAACGATGAAACTTAAACTATCGCCATCTACGTCCACTTTAATTGTATCTCCACCTTTAAAGTGCCCAGATAATATATCTTGTGCTAGTGAGTTTTCTATCTGCTGCTGAATAACGCGTTTCAACGGTCTAGCACCATACACTGGATCAAACCCTGCTTCAGCAATCAAATCTAAGGCAGCATCACTCACTTCTAATTTCATATCACGTTCTGCTAGGCGAGCATGTAAGTGAGCCAATTGAATTTTAGCAATGGCATGAATTTGCTCTCGTAATAAGGGATGAAAGACAACCACATCATCAATACGATTAATAAACTCCGGCCTAAAGTGCTGTCCAACCTCTTCCATTACAGCCGCTTTCATTTCATCGTATTGATCTTCACCTGATAATTCTTGAATCAAGTTTGAACCAAGGTTAGACGTCATAACAATAACGGTATTGCGAAAATCTACCGTACGGCCTTGCCCATCAGTCAATCGTCCATCATCTAATACTTGTAATAAGATATTAAATACATCTGGGTGTGCCTTCTCAACTTCATCTAATAAGATCACTGAGTAGGGTTTGCGGCGAACCGCTTCCGTTAAATATCCACCTTCTTCATACCCTACATAACCTGGAGGTGCACCGACTAATCGAGCTACAGAGTGCTTTTCCATAAACTCAGACATATCAATACGAATCATCGCATCTTCAGTATCAAATAAAAATGTAGCTAATGATTTACATAGCTCTGTTTTACCAACACCTGTTGGCCCTAAAAACAGAAATGAACCATTCGGACGTTTAGGATCGGACAAGCCTGCACGTGAACGTCGAATAGCATTGGCTACAGATGTCACCGCTTCATCCTGACCAATGACACGTTCATGTAAGGCTTCATCCATTTTCAGTAATTTATCCCGCTCACCTTCCAACATTTTAGAGACAGGAATACCGGTCCATTTAGACACAACATCGGCAATTTCTTCTTCACCTACTTTATTTTTAAGTAAAGTAAAGTCTTGCATTTCAGCCTGTGTTGCCATATCCAGCTGTTTTTCTAGCTCTGGGATCTTGCCATATTGCAGTTCAGACATTTTTGCTAAATCACCATTTCGATTCGCAACCTCTAACTCCATTCTCGCTTTTTCCAAATTCTCTTTAATATGCTGGCTACCATGTAATGCTGCTTTTTCTGACTTCCATACTTCTTCTAAATCAGTATATTCACGTGCTAGCTTTTTCATTTCTGTTTCAAGCGTGTCTAAACGTTTCTTCGATGCATCATCTGATTCTTTTTTAAGGGCTACTCGCTCTATTTTTAATTGAATCAAACGACGTTCCATTCGATCTAATGATTCTGGTTTAGAATCAATTTCCATGCGAATTCGACTTGCAGCTTCATCAATTAAATCAATTGCCTTATCAGGCAACATGCGGTCCGTAATATAACGATGCGATAAGGTTGCAGCAGCCACAATGGCAGGGTCGGAAATATCTACACCATGATGCACTTCATAACGTTCACTCAAACCACGTAGAATCGCAATCGTATCCTCAACGCTTGGCTCACCGACTTGCACTTTTTGGAACCGACGCTCTAAAGCGGCATCTTTTTCGACATACTTTCGATATTCATCAAGAGTTGTCGCACCAATACAATGAAGCTCACCACGTGCTAATGCGGGCTTCAACATATTACCTGCATCCATAGCACCTTCTGCTTTGCCTGCACCCACCATGGTATGAATTTCATCTATAAATAGAATGATCTGACCTTCTTGTTTTGATAAGTCTTTTAATACCGCTTTAAGGCGCTCTTCAAACTCACCACGAAACTTAGCTCCGGCAATCAATGCACCCATATCTAAAGATAATAAACGCTTATTTTTCATGCCTTCTGGCACTTCACCATTAATTATTCGCTGAGCTAAACCTTCAGCAATAGCCGTTTTACCCACACCTGGCTCACCAATTAATACCGGGTTATTTTTTGTCCGACGTTGTAATACTTGAATCGTTCGACGAATCTCATCATCCCGACCAATAACAGGATCTAATTTGCCTTTTTCAGCCAGTTCAGTCAGATCAATCGTATATTTTTCTAAAGCCTGACGCTGCTCCTCGGCATTCTGGTCGGTCACTTTTTCTCCCCCACGTATTTTTTCAATTGTTGCTTCAAGTACAGATTTATTACCCCCTTGAGCGCGTAATAAATCTCCAGCTTGCTGTTTGTCGTCTATCACTGCCAGTGCAAATAATTCACTCGATATATATTGATCTTGACGCTGTTGAGATAACTTGTCAGTTTGATTCAATAGACGGTTTAGATCATTAGAAACATGAATATCACCCGAACCACCTTCTACTTGTGAAAGTCGGTTTAATTGTCCTTGCAATGCTGTTTGATAGGCTGCAATGTTCACACCGCTTTGTGCAAGCAATGGTTTTACCGTTCCTGATTGCTGCTCTAATAACGCCAACATCAAATGTGCCGGTTCGATAAATTGATGGTCTTTGCCCACAGCCATGCTTTGAGCCGCACCAAGTGCTTCTTGGAATTTACTAGTTAACTTATCAATTTGCATAATAATCTATCCTTATCATTTATTTATTCATTGCTAAGTAAATGGGGAGGGAATATTGGCAAATCAAGTCCCTAAGTTAAAGAAGGGATTATTTGCTAAGAAACTGAACTCTGAATTCAGCACCGGGTTCTTTATTAACAACATCAATTTGACCATTCATATTAGCTGTCATTTGATGCACTAAAGCAAGTCCAATTCCTGTCCCAACGGTTTCTCGGGTGAGTTCATTTTCAGTTCGATAAAATAAAGTAAAAATCTTTTTCATTTGCTGACGATCAATACCTGGACCAAAATCTCGAATAGTAAATTGAACCTTTCCACTACTTAATTTCTGGCAGTTTAGTTCAATTATTTTGTTCTCAGCCTTGGCAGAAAACTTAATCGCATTGTCGACTAAATTAATCATGATTTGATTAAACCAGTCGGCATCTACTTTTAGAACCATTGCACGAACATCTTCAGTACACGCTAACTTTAATTCAAATCCTGATCGTTCAATTTGACTCGATATTTTCGATTGAACATTATCTATTAACTCTGCAACAGTAATCTCTTTTAGCTTTACTGATTGGTTATTACGTGTCATTTTAGCCAGATGTAATACATTATTAATCAGTCGTGATAAGCGCTCACTTTCATCAAAAATGAAATCATAATAGGATTTTTTCTTCTCTTCTGATGCCCAGCCTTCTCGCAATATCTCCCCATACATTCGAATAGAAGTCAGTGGCGTTTTCAATTCATGACTCACAGCAGATACAAAGTCCTGCTGTTGGTTCACTAAATTAATTTGCCCAATACCTAAGCGATATATTAAATAAAAACCGACACACAAAACAATCGTCAAAATTAGAGCCAGCCATATAATAATAGTGCCGCCAGGACTTGCTGGTAATTTTGTAATACTAAACAGCAACTGCATATCACTTAAAGGAGCCGATAAACGTGTCTGATAAAGTAATTCACCATTGAGTTGTTGTGTTCTAGAAAAATAATCTCGTGATGTTCCCCCTGAGAATACTTCCAGAACATTTCCTTGATGAACCACCAATAAATTGCTCATATTTGATAATGCCGTTTCAACAAAGGCAAACTTAATCATATTTTCTAAAAATGCATCTCGCTCGATTAATACACCTTGAATATAACGTTGTTCATTCAGCCAAACTTTTCGAAACAATACAAAATGACCACTTTCTAATTGGCTAAACTCAAAAGGATCGACTTCACTTTCAAAGGTATTAATACGTAGTGATGTTAATTCTTCTTGAACAAAAGAGTTCGCAACAATTGGGGCCGGTATTGGTACTTCATCAAAATCAGCGTCATCTTTTCTTATTGCAATCGATTCAGGCAAGACATTTTTCTCCATTCTCGCCCGTTTTTCTTGTCTTTGGCTACTTTGACTGTCTTCTTCTAATATTTTCTGTTTTTGTAATTGTTCTTTATAGAGCTGTGTTAAGCCTAAATCTTCGATGCGGCCTAAGCCACTTCTCTGAGATTTTTTCCTTATTACGTTGCTTTTTAATTCATCAAATGCTTTTTGTCCTTGAATGGCTCCCACAATCTCTTCTGCTTTATCAACACTCTTTCTCTCAGCGATACTATCGATACTACTAAGATCATCACTCAATGTACTACTTAAATCTAAACTCATAACCTTCGAGGTTTGGATCTCACTTGGCATCGTATTTTGAGCTAGCTTGCCATCAAACCGCGTCCCAACATGTGTTAGTAAATAATTTTGACTCAGTACCTTTTCAATCTGCTTCTGTAATGTTGTTCGCTGTGCTAATTCCGTTGCAGAAATACCATAATAATTAGCATCTGCTGTGATTTCAGGCATAACAGGAGTCATTAGCTTCCCAGAGGAATCAACCTGAAAATAGCCGATAACACCCGGTATCGATGATTCAACTGGATATTGGGAAAGAGGAGATCGTTGAAAGAATCGTGCCTCTTGCTCACCCACAACATTTAAAAAAGAATAATCTGTGAATGGGCGTTGTTCTTCGATATTAATAAGTTGTAATAGTTGCTTATCAATCCGTGTCGCCAATTCATCTGCCATCACTTGATGTTGATGAAATGCTTCCCATTTCAAGCGGCTATAAGATTGTTGAATTAAAACTGCTGTTGGTATCGCTAAGGCAATAAAAAACACTATCAAACCACGCTGTAATGTCTTTTTGTTCAATCCGATCAGTGTCGACCGTAACATTATTCCAAGCCATCCAATCGATATCCGGCACCACGCACAGTGATTAAATAATGTGGATCCGAAGGATTAAGTTCAATTTTACGACGCAGTTTCGCAATATGAATATCAATCGTCCGTGTTTCTAAGTCTGCACCTACCGCATACCCCCAAACCTTATTGAGCAGTTCATCTCGGCTAACAGGTCGCTCAGAATTAGCATGTAAATAATGCAATATTTCAATTTCACGCCGTGTAAATGAAATATTTTGTTCACCACGACACCCTGATAGGTTTTGAGTATCGATGATCAGCTCATTACCTAGAGAGATCTTATGGTCTTGTTCAAGAATACTGCGTGTTCGACGTAATACCGCTTGCACTCGTAATAACAATTGAGCAATCGAAAAAGGCTTGGCAATATAATCATCAGCGCCCAATGTCAGACCTTCAATAATATCTTCATCACTACTTTTGGCTGTCAGCATAATAATTGCTTGGTCACGATCCTGTTCACGCACCTGATTACAAATCTCAAAACCATTCATTCCGGGCAACATGACATCAAGCAAAATCAGATCAAAAGAGCCTGTTAATGCCTTTTGTAGCCCCTCGGTTCCATCACCCGAAAAATCAACGTCATAACCATGATAAACAAAGACATCTATAAGACCTTCGCGAATGGCAACTTCATCTTCAACTATCAATAATTTTGCTTTTTTTTGCATGATGTCAGTGTATTCCCTTCCACTATTTTAAATGTAACTTTTTTGTAAAATCCCACCTTAAATGTTTACCAAAGTGTGTCTATTTAATTGCCTCTGACAGACCTAAAATATCTCCAACACATCAACAAATGGAGAAAACAATATGGCTTTAATAACTAGATTATCACGATTATTCCATGCAGACATGAATGCTGTTCTTGATCATATAGAAGAACCCGACTTACTGCTTAAACAGGCTATTCGTGAAATGGAAGAAACCCTGTCTCACCGTGAAAGGAAAATTAAACTATTAGATCTGGAACAAAAAAAATCAATCCGTAAACAAGGCGAGGTCATTCAATCATTAACAGATTTAGAGGAACAATTAACGGTTTGTTTTGAATCTGATAAAGATGAACTAGCTCGTGTATTAATAAAACGAAAACTTGAAACAACACAAATCTTAAAATCAATCACGACAACAATTTCCACCTCTGTTGAGAATATTGAACAACTTAAAATCCAACTCAAAGAGCATCAGTCACAGCTGAGTAGTATGAAACAAAAAGCAGAGATTTTTAATCAAGATAGTGTGAGTAGACACTATGAAGGAGCCGGGTAATTGTGGTGCACCTAATCAACCCAAGATAGTGTGAGTAGACACTATGAAGGTGGCTGGGTTCCTCATTCCTTTTCTATTCAAGATGAGGATATAGAAGTAGCCTTTTTACACGAAAAACAGAAATGGAGTCAGTCATGAAAACGGCTACATTTTTTGAAGGTGTGTTTATTGCTCTTCTTATTAGCTTTATTAGTAGTGTTCTACTGTTCACCTTGTCATCATTTTTTCCAGCAAACATCTTAATCCGAGGCTTAATTAGTGGGATAAGTATCGCCTACATTATTTATCTATTAAGCAGAAGTCATGAACAAGTTGGGCGGATTATCGTAATGATCGTTTTACTCATTAGTATCATTACTCTGTGGCTTACATGGCCTTCTATTACATTTTTCATCTTAGGTCATATGATCATTATTTGGCTGGTTCGCTGTTTATATTTTTATTCTAGCTTAGTGTCATCACTTGCAGATCTTGCTTTAAATGGCTCAAGTCTATTCATTGCATTGGCCGTCGCTAGTCATACTGACAGCCTATTTCTAACACTTTGGTGCTTTTTCCTCATTCAAGCACTGTTTGTATTAATCCCTAAAAACATTCCAAAACCAAACTCAAGCTCTTCAATTTCCGTAAATAATGAAGAAGAGTTTCAACAATCTTTTCGAGCTGCACAAGCAGCAGTCCAACAACTTTCTAACCCATAATTAGGATAAATATCATGAAACCTAAATTAATAGCATTGAGTATTTTTGCAGTAACAGCAGTAACCGTTACTTTTTTCCCTACAATTCAAACGGCCTTGGCTAATAACCCTACGCCACTCGTTATTATTGAACCACCAGCAGTGACTGTTCCGATTGTTAAGAGTGAACACCCAAAAATTGAAGTGGTGTTTGTGCTTGATACTACTGGCAGTATGAGTGGCCTGATTGATGCTGCTAAAGAAAAAATATGGTCTATTGCTAGCACCATGGCATCTGCTCAAAACTCACCTGATATCAAAGTCGGTCTTGTTGCCTATCGTGATAGAGGAGATGAATATATTACTAAGAATGTGGCTTTATCTAGCGATTTAGACTCTATGTATGCTCAGCTAATGGACTTTAAAGCGGCTGGAGGTGGTGACACACCAGAAAGTGTCAATCAAGGTCTATATGATGCCGTTAATAATATGGCATGGAGTCAAGATCAACAAACATATAAAGTGGTATTTTTAATCGGGGATGCACCCGCTCATATGGATTATCAAGATGAGTTGAAATATCCAGAAATAATGGCGCTAGCCAAAGAAAATGGCATTATCATCAATGCGATTCAAGCAGGCAGTGATAACCAAACAACACGCAACTGGCAACAGATTGCTAGCTTAGGAGCCGGCGACTATTTTCAAGTAGAACAAGAAGGTAATGCCGTTGCCATTGCCAGTCCATTTGATAAGAAAATGGCTGAACTTTCGGCAAGACTAGATAACACACGCCTTTATTATGGCAATAAAGAAGAAAAGGTAAAACAAGCTTCTAAAGTAGCTGCGGCTAAAAAACTCCATAAAGAAGCCAGTGATGAGGCCCGAGCTCGTAGAGCTGAATTTAACGCAGCACCGAGTGGCAAAACGAATTTCTTAGGGGACGGCGAATTAATCGATGCGATTAGTAGTGGCCGAGTTGAACTTTCCAGTATTAAAAATGAAGACTTGCCGGAAAGTATTCAGGCTTTACCCGTGAAAGAACAGCAGTTCTTACTAAAACAAAAAGCTCAGGAGCGTGACCTTTTAGAACAAGAAATGAAAGTACTTGCCGAGAAACGTAATGACTATTTGAAAATAGAAGTAGGCAAAGCAGGTGGCAAAAAAGATTCCCTCGACGCGAAAATATTTGGTTCTATTCGATCTCAAGCCAAAGTTAAAGGCTTATTGTATGATTCGGATAGTGCTAAATATTAATTGAATTTACTTTAAACAGCCCCTTTATTTCTGGTGGGGCTGTTTCAGTTGTTCATAAATCCTAGTCATTCCCTCTAAATTCAGGTTATTATTAAACAACTAATGGATTAGCAAGGAAATATTTCAGGATGAAACTTAACAATAATGCCTTCTTAACACTCTTTTTTGGTTTTTCTTTATTGTTCCAAGCCAACGTATTCGCAGAAAATACATTCACTCAAAGAAATCTACTTCTCTCCCAGCAGTTTTCTAATCTAGAAAACAATCTTGCGTTAACTAATGATAATTATTTAAACGGCAGCCTCTCACTTAATGACTATTATGCTGTCACAAGAATGTTTTGGCTTAAGCGTGACGTTTCTGACCCAGCTCTTTTCAACGCATTAGAAAGTTGGTTAACAGCGAATCCAGATTCTGCTTATGCTCATGTTCTAATGGGGGTTTACTGGTCAGATAAAGCACACCAAGCACGTGGTGGAAAATGGGCTAAAGATACCGCTAACTCAAAAACAAGTACCATGAATAAATACTTCATCAAGTCATGGGATTATTTACAAAAAGGCTTACAGCTAAATCCAGCAATACTACAGGCATATGTAACTCAACTATCAATCACAAGAACGTCTTCACACTTTGGTTCTCCACAACAATTGATGCAAAAAAGTATACCTGCTGCAATGAAATACAAAATTGAAGTATGGGACACATTATTACAAACATCTATTCCGCGTTGGGGAGGGAGTTATCAGCGAATGGACTACATCATCAATCAAGAAATCCCTATTTTTATACCCAATTTATCAGATGTAGAACGACAAATACTTAATGACACGATTACCTATGATCGTATTGATACAATGGCTCGTAATGATAAAAACAAAATAGCATTACAACTTGCAAGCAAAAGTATCGACAACAATACTCAGAATGCTGCTATCTACACTATTGCCGCTAAAGTTGCATATAAACTAAATGATTTTAAAACCTGTTATGACTATGCCGGAATAGCAGTACGAGATCGCCCGTGGTCTTCATCATCATGGCAAAAGAGAGGACTCTGTGCCATAAAGTTACAACAGTGGCAGCAAGCTAATGATGCATTTCGCTATACCGTATTTATTAAAGGGGCCAACAAATATGATGTTTTTAAGTTGGGCATGACATATATGTATCTGGAGCAGTTTGATAAAGCATACGCTGCTTTTAAATTGGCCGAAAAGTTAGACCCTGACTATACGCAATACACAAAGAGGTATACCCGCTATATTGAAAAGGAAAAATCTGACCAAATGGGTTTAGAAGGTTCAGATATATACAAAATTATTGGTAATCTCTAATCCTAGCAATTACTAGTTTTGTTAAACAATATCTATCACCAATCGAACTAAGCCGTACAGAGTTAAAAATCCTACGATAAAAATAGCTGCACCTAAATAAAACAATGGTTTTTTCCATTGTTCATTGGTCTCATCAAGGCTTTCTTTAGGTGGTATTTCTCTGAGTTCTATATACGTAAAAGGAAGCTCATATTCATCATTAATGTTCTCTAAGATAAGCTGATAACGACCTTCCTCAGCCTGCTCACTGATTCGTTTCATCTCTTCTGACAGTGCCTTTAAACTTGATCTTGATGTAAAGAGTACTGCCGCATAGTCACCTGTTTCATCTTCATATTCAAGGTCGTACCAATACTCTTTAGCCATGATTAAAATCCTTTTTATCAAAAAAAACAGTTCTATTTAAACCTCAATTATTTTCCTAATTCTTTCGAGCATGTCTTTTATCTCATCATTATTACAGACAAAAGGTTCAGCAATTTTTAATTGAACATGACTTGGAATGAAAGGAGCCAATGCTTCTTTTCCTTCACCGCCCACACCATTAATTCTCACAGGATAAATGGGAGTATTAGTCCAAGCAGAAAGTCTCACTACCCCGCCTTTCAGTTTTCTTGGTGGGTCGGAGTCTAAATGAATCTTGCCATGAGGAAAGATGGCTAATACTTCACCAGACTCTAGTGCTCGCAAGGCTTGCCTTAACGCTAATTCAGGCTTGCCACTTCTATCAACAGGAATACAACCCGAAGCCTTAAATAACCAATGTAATAGTGGTCGTTCATACTGTTCTCTAGCAATCAAAAAACGTAACGGTCTTCGACATGCTGCGATCAATATAAAAGGATCTAAACCTGATACATGGTTTGCAACAACAATCGCTGGCCCTGATTCTGGTAAAGGAATTTTTGTTTCAGGTAAGCGATGTAAATATTTACATAATAAACGTCCAAAACCATCAATCCAATTTACACCTACATTTCCCCAATCAACAACTGAGGCTTTGTGCCCAATATAAGCAAGCCAAGCAGCCATAACTAGAATACTAATAATGGCGATAAGCCATATCATTCACTAATCCTCAAAATGGGATGGGTCACCTAAACCGACGCGCATCACTTCAGGAATATCGTCAATAAACTCAATAACCGTTGTTGGTTCAGCAGTACCGAAACCACCATCAATCACTAAATCAACCTGCTTTTTTAAACGATCAACAATATCTTCAGGATCGGTCATCGGTGATTCGTCACCAGGCATGATCAAGCTTGAGCTCATCAAGGGTTCATTGAGTTCTTCCAGTAAAGCCAATGCAATTAGATTATCTGGGATTCGTAAACCAATTGTTTTACGTTTAGCATGTTGCAGGCGACGAGGAACTTCTTTTGTAGCAGGTAACACGAAGGTATATGCGCCAGGTGTATGAGACTTAATCGCGCGATACACGCTATTATTTACTTTGGCATACGTAGAAAGTTCTGATAAATCACGACACACTAAAGTAAAGTTATGATCGTCATCTAAGTCTCGGATCCTACGAATCCTATCCATCGCATTTTTATCACCAATATGACAACCGAGTGCATAACCAGAATCAGTAGGATAAGCGACTAAGCCGCCTTTACGAATAATGTCACAAGCTTGTGCAATTAAACGTTTTTGTGGGTTTTCAGGGTGGATATGGAAAAACTGACTCATTCGAGGACCTTACTTAAAAATTCAAAAATTAGTGGAATCTTGATACTTAGATCATATATACCTATGGTACATGAAGATACAGCTTTTTATCGTTCATGGTGAGCCTGTCGAACCCTCCTTCGACAAGCTCAGGACGAACGGTGTGTTTTTATAAAACCTGCAACTTGAATGATAATGGGTATATATAAAGTGCCATGATAAACGAATAGGATGAACTTACCACTTAAGCAAGCAACAAAGACTGCTAAACCAGCACTTCCTAACTTAACCTGAACTTTGGATAAGAATAGTCAGAAATATTATAGTTTACAATGACGTATGCACGATCGCGACTCAGAATAGATAAAACAAGCCTATAATCATATAATATCAAGGCAGGTTTACGTAGCAATAGCGAGCTATTGGAAGCCAATCTAACGCAGAGAAGAGAGCCGCTAAAATAAAGGCGCAGGATGGCTATGCTTATCCAGAGTTCAGGTTAACTTAGTTTATTTATGCTAATTCACCCTTAATTTTCTGACAAAGTGATATTAATTGCTTAGCTTCATCATTACTTAATCCTGTTGCACACAATGCTTTCCTAGCAACATCATCCACATCCGTCGCCAATGAACGTCCTAATGGCGTTAAAGTAATACGTTTCTGCCTGTCATCACCCGGCTCAAACTCACGTGTTACATATTCCAATAATTCTAAACGCTTTAATAAAGGTGTCATTGTTGGCTTGCTGAGACCAATTGTTTCAGCCAAAGCAGTAATAGATACCTTATCTTTCTGTATTAAGGCCATCATCACCACATATTGAGGATAGGTTAATTTTAAGGGTTCTAATAGTGCTCGATACGCCTGTGTAATCACACCCGATGTGGAATAAAGTGTGTAACAAACTTGTTCTTGGAGTATTGGCCCCATAATTCAAAGATTCTCTTATTTAAATATATTGTTGACAAAGTATACATAATACCGAACAATTAGGCAGCAAACAATTAGTAAGCAAAATAATTGTTTCAATAAAACTTAAGACAAAGGATTTAACTATGAAAAAATTACTTTCAACATTTATGATCATTGCATCACTTTCACTATCAGGTTTTGCACTAGCAGATGAGCATGCAAAAAAATCAGCTGACTATATGCCAACGCTTATTACAGCCACTCCTCTTGAAGGTCGTCAACTTGCCATTACTATTGTTAGAAAAACAGTAGGTACCATTCAACGTGATGGCAAAATCAAACATGCTGTAAGAGATATTTATGAAAAAGATCCAATGATGCTTATGCGCGCTGTTGAATTAGTAAATATGGAATTTGCAATCATTGCAGAAGCAAATAATTACTGGCGTTAAACTTTAAGTTGAGACGTTGTTCACGGTAAATACAGTTCTATTTGCGTATCTTGTGAACTGTTATTGCACGCAAAGATAGTACGTGAAAATATCTCACTTTAAAGTTTCGCTACAAAAAACGAAGGGCAGACTAAACATAGTCTGCCCTTTTTTTAATCCCATCGAAGAAGCGCTTGAGCCATCCCACTTCGTCGCTCCATCTATTTGCAAGGGACAAAAAATTGCTCCTGCTGACTATTTCTCTGTAGGTTGGAATTTATTCCAACATTGGACCTTTATTAGAATTCAGATGTTGGAATAAAAGATCAGCTACGCAGTTACTTCGTTTCCAACCTACGTTTTTATGTGGTTAATTTGAATTACTCAAGCTGCAGATTGAAGTGTCATGGGTATAAATCTAAAATACTGACCAAATGGGCGTGCATGATTCAGGCAGTGGTGCAAGGTGTCCTAGTTCAACCCATGTATTATCAGGTGTATGAAAGTCAGAACCGCAAGATGCCAATAACTCAAATTGCTGTGCTAATTTAGCAAGGTTTTTTACTTCTTCAGGATGTTGTCTACCAGAAACCACTTCAAAGCCTGTTCCACCTTCATCTTTAAAATCAGTAATCAGACGACGGCGCTTTGTTGCTGTCATTTTATATCGTGCCGGATGAGCGATAACGGCTTGTCCTCCCGCGGCAGTAATCCAATGAACAGCATCAGATAAACTTGCCCATTCTCCAGGAACATAACCCGGCTTATTTCGAACTAAGTAACGCTTAAACACATTACTAATATCTTTTGCATGACCCTGCTCGACTAAAAACTTAGCAAAATGTAACCGCCCTAACATAACCTCAGAGGCATACTTCTTAGCCCCCTCTAACGCCCCTGATATTCCAGCTTTATCTAAACGTTTGGCAATCTCTTGCGCACGGCCAACACGAAAATCACGCATTTCAGTCAAACCTTGCTGTAAAACGGTATTATTTGGATCTATATTTAAACCAATAATATGAACAGTACCTTTAGCCCATGTAACGGATATCTCCACCCCAGCTATCAAGGTTAAATCTGTTCCTACAGCGGCCTGCTGAGCGGCAATTAGACCTTCTGTACCATCATGATCAGTCAGCGCTAAAACATCAACGCCTTTATCGATGGCCCGAGCAACAAGTGCTTCAGGCGTTAAGGAGCCATCAGAGGCCGTTGAGTGAGAATGTAAGTCATAACAAGTCATGAATGTTATTTTACGTTAAAATGCTCCCCATTACTTTTTAAGACCTTATATACATGAAACTATTTTTTGATTTTTTACCTATCGCACTCTTTTTTATTGCTTATAAATTTGGTGGTGGCATTTACCACTGGGATGGCCAAGAGTACGACATTAAAGGCATTTATGTAGCAACAGCCGTTATGATTATTGCCTCCATTCTACAAGTTACTATTTCTTGGTTGATGACAAGAAAAGTAGAAAAGTCTCATTTAATCACCCTAGTACTCGTCCTTGTGCTTGGTGGTGCAACACTTTGGTTGCAAAATCCCAACTTTATTAAATGGAAACCAACGGCTGTTAACTGGCTATTTGCTCTTGCTTTCATTGCTGCTCAAGTATTTAGCGATAAAACACTACTTGAAAGAATGATGGCTGAACATATTAAGCTACCTGATGCTATATGGTTCAAACTTAATATTGCTTGGATCTTATTCTTTATTGGTTCGGGTCTCGCGAACCTTTATGTTGCCTTTAACTTTGATGAAGCAACTTGGGTTAACTTCAAATTATTTGGTTTATTGGGGCTTACAATCATCTTCATTATTGCTCAATCTATTTATCTTGCTAAACATGCTGAAGAAATCCCCCAATCTAATGAAGGAGATGATTAATGCTTTATGCCATCATAAGTGAAGATGTAGATAATAGCCTTAGCCGCCGTTTAGAAGTTAGACCTGCACATCTAGAACGTTTAAATGAACTCCAACAACAAGGTCGTTTAATTTTGGCAGGCCCTCATCCTGCTATTGATAGTAATGATCCCGGTGACTCTGGTTTTACTGGTAGCTTAGTGGTTGCCGAGTTTAATGATTTAGAACAAGCCCAACAATGGGCTGATGCCGACCCTTATATTTCAGCAGGTGTCTATGCCAAGGTTGTTGTCAAACCATTTAAGAAAGTGCTGCCATGACCGATACAGTTACTAAGTTAAAAGAAAGCCTAGCAACACTGAATGCTAGTTATTTAGACATTCAGGATGATAGTGCCTTGCATGCAGGCCATGCTGGTAATACAGGCGGAGGTCATTACACGATTACTATTGTGAGTGATGCTTTTGCTAACTTACCATTAATAAAACGCCACCGACTCGTCTATGACGCTATCGGTATTTTAATGAAAACGGATATTCATGCTTTAAGTATTCATGCCAAAACTCAGGCTGAATTTAATTCTCACTGATACTTCGTCACTATGGCTGAAAAAAGCACCTCTAAAAACCAACAATTTCTACAGCAGTTTGAACGTCAACGACTCAACAAACCCTGTAATCGAATTATTGATCTCCGTGGAAAAGTGGCTGGTGAGTGTCAAGCCTATACCTTCGGCGGAAAAACACATTATTTAGATGATCGTGCTTATTTACTCGCCAAACAATTACTCGATCACTTTAATGGTCGTTATACAATGGGTGTTTATGAAGCCGTTTTAAAAGCGCTAAAGTCTCTATCTGCAGATAATATAACTCATGCTCCCTCTTCAGATAATGATGAGTTAGAAGTTCAAATACTTCCATTTAATCAGCGGTTACACCGTAAAGAACCTCGTATTATCTACACAACCCCCATTGAGATCCGAATAGCGGATGTGCTTTATCATGGTGCCACAATAGATATTACTACAAGTGCCATTAGTATCTCCCTTAAACGTACTTACACTTTAGAAAAAGGTGATGAGATCTCTGTTACATTTCCAGAACTTACGACAACAAATAATACGATATTACTGTCAAAAATATCATACACAATCATCAAAATAAATCATGATGAACTTCGAACCCAGCTTATTTTAACTCGTAATCGTAATGATAATAATGAATTAAGCGAATGGTTCGATAGATGGAGTCAACATCATAATTCTGGAGATCATCTAGATATTGATAATGATATATTCAACCTCACCACCCACTATTACCTCCGTCTTTATTGTCACACGCTTAATAGTGCATTATTTTGGCTAAACCATAACGATAAAGCAAAACCTATAAAAGCCTTTCACATGAACCAAGGGGCTGAAAATTCCCTTCAAAATGAAGGGCGATTAGATTTCTCAATATTACCCTTTGAAAGAATCATCGCTGAGAAATGTGACTTTTTACTCTTAACGGTCGCTAATAACAATTCACCAAAGCATTACCTTGTTCGCCGCGACAATACTCAAGATATTGCACACCTGCTTAACTGGCATAGCCAGCAAACAGATAGCCATCTATTTTTAATTCAAACACAAAATATATCTGTTGATCTCGAAAAATTCAAACCAGAAATAGAATGTGTGGCAAAGGCTGATTCTGAATCAGCCCGAGTACTTAAACAACGCTTAGTGGGAATATCACATATTGCTACCGTCACCAATATCACTCATAGTTGTCAACATCTTACACAAGCAAACAATCAGGATGAACCCCTGCAATTAACACAGCATTGGGATGGATTCATTCCCGTACCCACAGAATTTAAACATCATATTCAACGTGAGCATCAACGTTTTGTGATTCGAACTAATATTCACCTTCATAGCCCTAATGAAAATAGACTATTCAACGTCATAACCACAGATGTCTCAGGTTCAGGCTTATCTATTAGCTTGCCTGGTGATGTCGACTTAAAAGTGGGCTCGAGAGTCAGTATTGATTTTGTTCGCTGGCAGAGTCAAACTGACAAAATAGATTTAACACAACTTCCCTATATTGTCAGAAATAAGAAGTTTCGTTCTGGTGCATCTCACCTAGGTTTAGAACGTGATGTTTTTAGTTGTGATATTAGTATCAATAAGTTTTTCATAACAACAATAGAGAAGAATAAAGAACAACTTGTAGAAAATTCTACTGACATTCTCATCAGTCAAGAAGCCAATATTTTCTCTTCTCTTTTAGCCCAGCAACTAACGACAATTCCATTCTATTTAACAAACGATGAGAATAAGCAACGTCGCCTGCAGGCAGTATCCCCTCGTACCCCCGACTTGGCACACCGCGTTCAACTATGGCAGGAAATGCAACAGCAGGTACTGTCCATGTCTCAGCTATTGAATGACCATCCTGATGAGTCCGACTCCTCCCCTAGTTTTGGGATTTACTGCTATCAAGATAAAAAAGGCCAGTGGAAAATTCAAGCAGACTACTCATTCACAACAGCAGCTCAAAAGTCTTTATTTATTAATCAGGCTTTACACCATAAGCAATACGCTTTTTATCACTGTACATTAACGCCTATCAAGCCCACTTTAATTGAACAAGAAGGCGATCTTAATCAGAAAATGCTTGAGTTTCGTACTCATAGTCCGCATAAAGTAAAACTCGCGCGTAAAACACTGCATAGCTTATTTGCAGTAGGTGAACTTATTGATATTACAAATATTATCTCTGCAAATTATCAACAGTAATCAATACAACCCAGAGCTAACTTGCAATTTTCATCTTATCAATCCAAACAGATCCAGTTTGGGTATTGCCACGTTTTTCAACATCATTGCCAACAGCCTGAATACCCATAAACATCTCTTTCAGATTACTCGCAATCGTAAATTCATCGATTGGATATTGAATTTCACCATTTTCAACCCAAAAACCGGCAGCGCCTTGAGAATAATCTCCCGTGACAATGTTCACGCCCATTCCCATGGTTTCGGTTACTACAATACCCGTACCCATTTCTTTAAGTAGGCCAGCAAAGTCTAGATCACCACTATCAATAGTCAAATTATGGACGCCACCCGAATTTGCTGTTGTTTCCATCTTCAATTTTCGGGCTGAATAACTATCTAAAACATAGCCCTGCAATACCCCGTCCTGAACGATATCACGGGCTTGGGTTGTAACACCTTCTCCATCATAGGCGGCACTTCCTAATGTTTTCAATAAGTAAGGTTGTTCGTGGACATGAATAAAATCAGGGAAAATTTGTTGCCCTAAATGGTCCAATAAAAATGTTGATTTTCGATATAAAGCACCACCTCGAATGGCTCCTATTAATTGCCCAAATAATGAAGGGGCAATTTCAGCAGAAAAAATAACTGGATAATCTCCTGTTGGTACTTTTTTAGCATTCAGTCGGCCTAATGTATTAGTTGCAGCACGTTGTCCAATTGTTAGTACACTATCAAGATCCGCTGCATCTCGTTTGACGTCATACCAATAGTCACGTTGCATACCGCGCTCATCATTAGCAATTAACGTACACGATACACTGTGGCGGGTGCTATTTGAGCTACCCAGAAATCCATGTGTATTCGCATACACATGCCCACCTTGGTGGCTTGATACCGTTGCACCTTCAGAGTTAGTGATTTTACTATCAACATCAAAACCCGCTTGTTCACATTCCATCGCAATTTCAATGATCTTCTCTGCAGAAATATCCCATGGGTGATAGAGAGACAAGTCAGGAAACGCAGTTGCCATTAGGTTTGCATCTGCCAAACCGGCACACTCATCTGCTTGTGTATGTTGGGCAATTCTACATGCCGCTTTAACCGCATCTGCAATCGCATCAGGTCGAAGGTCTGTCGTACTAGCAGATGCCTTGGTATGACCGAAATACACAGTAACAGCTAAGCCTTTATCATTATTATGCTCTAATGTTTCAACATCACCTTGCCTAACCGTTACTGAGAGTCCTGTACTATGACTCACACCCACTTCAGCTGCACTAGCACCCTGTAATGTTGCTTGCTGTAGTGCAACCTCGGCCGCTTGTTCAAGTGCTATATTATTCATCGTTGTACTCATATTATTTATTACACACGGGACATGCGGGGTCTTGGCGTAACTTCATCTCTTGCCACGACATTGATAAAGCATCAAAAATCATCAGTCGTCCAGACAATGACTCTCCAATACCTGTTATTAGTTTTATCGTTTCAACAGCCTGCATACTGCCGATAACTCCTAGCAAGGGTGATAACACACCACTTTCAGAGCAGGTTTGTTGTAATTCACCTTCATCTTGATAAACACAGCGATAACAAGCACTGCCTTGATGTCGGGAATCATAGACCGTTACTTGGCCTTCCATTCTAATCGCAGCGCCCGAAACTAATGGCGTTTTATTGGCCTGCGTCACTTCATTTAATAAAAACCGCGTTGCAAAATTATCACTACAATCTACCACTACATCAGCAGATTTGACGACCGTCGTTAACGCCTGTTTATCTAATCTAGTGCTTTTTATATCGATCTGACAATGATGATTAATCGCCCTAATACTCTCTGCTGCTGATTCAACTTTAAGTTGATCAATATTATTTTCATTATGAATAATTTGACGTTGCAGATTAGAAATTTCAACACGGTCATCATCCACCAGCGTTAATTCCCCAACGCCAGCAGCGGCGAGGTACATGGCAACAGGTGAGCCTAAACCACCAAGACCAATGATTAATACATGGCTATCTAATATCTTTTGTTGACCAATAATATCAATCTGTGGCAATAAAATCTGGCGGCTATAACGTAATAATTGATCATCATTCATAATGTATATCTGGAAATAACCTTAAATGTAACGTACCTCATTATACCGGCTGTTGCCCCATAACAACGCGATCATTATCACCATAATCTTTATGGGATGAAACATTAACAAAACCTGCGGCAGAGAATAATTGTTGAACTTGCCCTGCCTGATGATAACCATGCTCTATAAGTAACCACCCGGCAGGATTCAAACACTGCTGTGCCTGCACGGTAATATGGCGAATATCATCAAGCCCATCAAGCCCAGAAGCCAGTGCTGTCAGGGGCTCAAAACGTACATCACCTTGAGATAAATGTTCATCATCGGCTTCAATATAAGGAGGATTACTCACAATCATATCCAGACAATCTGCCTTAATGGCATCCAGCCAAGATCCCTGCCAAAACTGAACATTGCTAATTTTGTTATTAATGGCATTGATTCTAGCAATGTCTAAGGCTGCGGGTGAGGCATCACTCGCAAATAAGTTAATACTTGGAACTTCTTGCGCTAACGATAAACCTACCGCCCCTGTTCCTGTACCTAAATCAGCAACAGTCATTTCAGGCTTTAACTTTTCTAAGGCCAAAGAGACTAATAACTCGGTATCTGGTCTTGGAATTAAGGTATCAGGAGTTACTGTCAAATTGAGCGACCAAAAGCCTCGCTGCCCAGTGATATGAGCAACAGGCTTGCCTTTTTGCCGCTGTTCAATAAAGGTCTCAAACTGTTTTTGTTGATCGAGTGTCAGTTTTTTCTCAGGCCAAGTATGAAAATAACTACGTGTACATTCCAATATATGCCCAAGTAAAACTTGGCTGTCGACTTCTGGACTATCAGAATCACTCAGTGCTGCACGGCCATACTCTAATGCTTCAACAATATTCATTTACATAATAATAGCGATCAGAAGCCCAACCACCACAACGCCTAGACCCAATACCAAATTCTGTAATGTCGACACTTTTTCAGTAAGCGTATCAATCGCTTCCTCATCTTGTTCGAGTAATACTTGAGCAGAAAGCTGTTTACTGACTACACTATTAATTATCGGGTTTATTACCGTATTCGTATGTTGGTGTAAAGAGAGACTGACTAATTCTTCTACCTCACTTCGTGAAGGAGATCTATTTTCAGCCTCAGGCTTATTTTCATCGACAATGGCTAGAACATGAGTCGTAAGATTCGTATCTAAATATTCAGAACATATTGAAGGAATAAGTTGTTCTAATTGTGCACTTAATTGTGTTCCTAAATCTTCTTCTTGTTTTTCAAGCCACTCTTCTCCATTCTCAGATAAGAACTTTGACACTTGTGTTGGAATATTAGCATCGTCAACAATCGTTTGTACCGCCTGAGCTGCAACATCCATTACACTTTCTTGGGCAATTTCAGTACACACTTGTTGCGCGGTCTTTTCTACAACTTGTTCTACTTTAGCCGTTAAATCTTTTGCAAGATCGACCACGACTGTTTTCAACTTAGCATCAAGCTGTTCTGCAACTAGATTTTCTACCATCTCACCCATTATTTGCTGACTAATATCTTCAGCTATTTCACGCATATTTTGGTTTGCTTTTGGCAATAATGTTTTTTCAATCGTCGCCAGCAATGTCGCCACTAAAGCAGCTTCATCAATCTGAGGCTTAACAGGATCAGTGGCAATCACGGGAGTAGGAGTCGTACTTTCTACTTGAGCAAGAATATTTGCTAAAACATGTGCAACAGGAGGCTTTGTTAAAGCAGTTACAGCACCCACTTTTAAGGCTTTGTTTTTATCTTCTTCGGTATCATTTCCGGTACATATTATGATGGGAATAGCGCTCAGTTCTGGATTTGATTTAATTCGTTGGGTTGCGGTTAGACCATCCATTCCCCCCATCATCACATCCATAAAAATAATATCTAGGCGAGGATTATTCGCTTGCAAATAATCAATAGCTTCTTCACCACTGTTCAATTCAACAACATCAAATTGATACGTTCCCAGTAACTTTTTCAAAGTCATACGAGCAACACGAGAATCATCTACTACTAACGCTGTTCTTTGCATATTCTTTACCCTAAAAATAGTTGCTCATTAGTCTTACTTCTCTACCCATGATAAATGAATAGTCATGGCTATATACGGTAAGCATCTAAATTCACTTTAGTAACATATGGCCCTAACATCACCACTTCACCTTGATATCGTTGCTGCATATCACTGGCAAACTCAAAAAAATAAGTCCGTTGAAATTGTATCCGTCCCTGACGATTTCGTTTTAATCTCAGTTTTTTCCAACCAACGGTATCATTCAAAAATGAAACACCTACTCGGTTACAACTGTTTTTTGCTGCTTGAATAGCTGTTTCAGCAGCTCCGCGGCTATCCCACCAAAACCATGCTAAACCAAATAACAACAAAATGGTTAACCCATTATCAATCACCCTAAGTCTCCCCACATTGTTTGTACAACAGCTAATACGGCTACCGTTGCTGTTTCTGTTCTTAAAATTCTTGGTCCAAACCTAAGCGCTTGGAAATCAGCACTGATTGCTTGCATTATTTCTTGCTCGCTTAAGCCCCCTTCAGGGCCAATCAACAAAGCAATATCATTCTGTTTTTCTAATGTTGTAAATCCTTGCTCAGCGAGCGGTTCCAATACTAACTTGCATATTACCTCATTCTCACTAAGCGCATCATCTAAAGACATTATTGGTGTTAATTCTGGCACGATACTTCGACCACTTTGCTCACAAGCACTGATCATAACGCCTTGCCAATGCGATAAACGTTTCTCTGCTCTCCCGCCTGACAATTGAACATTACATCGTTCCGTTACGACAGGGATCACTTTATTGACACCCAATTCAACTGCTTTTTGTAGAGCATAATCCATTCGTTCACCACGTGAAATACCCTGCAATAGCGTAATATTGAGTGGCGATTCATTATTAACAACGACTTGCTCACCCAAACGAACGGATGATTCACGCTTGCTAACATGATCAAGTACGGTATCAACTTCTAAACCGGCTCCATTAAAAAGACGTAATGAATCCCCTTGTTTGAGCCGTAAAACTTGCACAGCATGTCGATGTGCAGCATCAGGCAAAACAAAGCTTTCACTTTCTAAATTAAGTTCTGGGCAATAAAATCGTGTAATTCTCATCAGTTTTGTATCAAAATTTATTAATAACTAGCTCATTAGTCTACAGGGTGATCCTTCTCCTTGAAATAAGTGAATAGATTTTAATCTATACCCGTTATCATTCAAGGTGCAGTTATTTTAACAAAGCCTGTCATTCCCGCGCAGGCGGGAATCCAACGATAGTGGCTATTTATACTGCCCATGGCTCCCCGCTTACTAATAATAGAAACCTGCATCTTGAATGATTACCGGCATATAAGGTTGCTATACTCACCCAATGAATATTAACTTAGACCAAATAAAAGAGATTGTTATTTCAGCAAGTAAGGTAGAACTTCTTCCTCGCTTTAATGCTGTTGAAAGAGCCTACAAACCTGATGGCAGTGTTGTTACTGAAGCCGATCTCATTATGCAAGAACAGTTGATCTCACGCCTGCAATCAGCCTATCCCGATATTGAGTTATTGGGTGAAGAGATGACGGCAGAAGAACAGCAAACATTATTATCTTCAGGCAAGGCATTATGGTGTCTTGATCCTGTCGATGGCACCAGTAATTTTGCAGCAGGCTTCCCTTACTTTTCTGTTTCTTTAGCTTTAATCGAAGATGGGCACGTTACTTTAGGCTTAGTCTATGATCCCATCCGGGATGAGTGCTTCTCGGCTCAGCTTGGACAAGGTGCTTATTTAAATGAACAACGTTTATCAATAAAAGAAACAGGGCTAGCATTAAAGAAATCCATTGCATTGCTTGATTTCAAACGCCTCACTCCTCAATTAGCAACACAATTAGTGACAGAACGTCCTTATGCCTCACAACGTAGTTTAGGATCCATTGCTTTAGAATTATGCTGGATTGCGGCAGGACGAGGACATATCTATCTACATGCCAAACAACACTTATGGGATTATGCGGCGGCACAACTTATTTTAAGTGAAGCGGGGGGCCAGGCATGCACTCTTGAAGGGCTTCCCTTATCCAGCGACAAGCTAACACCTTGTTCAACTATTGCCGCGCTTGATAGTTCACTATTTACTCAATGGTGTAATTATTTAAACGTCACACCCATTAAATAATGATTTATCCAGACTGGCCAGCACCTGAGACAATAAAGGCGATCAGCACCACTCGACAAGGCGGGTTTAGCTCCCCTCCTTATAATGGTCTTAATTTAGGAGACCATGTTGGAGATGATCTTAATGCGGTTATTAAAAATCGAGAAGCACTTATTACTGAAGCTGGACTTCCAGAATCACCTCGTTGGTTAACACAAACACATGGCACAACGGTCTCGTCCGCCTCCACATGGCAGCAAGGTGATAACGCAGATGCCATCATAAGCAATAGTACAAACCAAGTCTGTGCCATTATGACAGCCGACTGCTTACCCATTTTGTTATGTAATAAAAAAGATACTGTCTTAAAAATCAAGTAATATTTCCCTATTTTGCATAACCCACATCAAACGGTTTTTCTGATTTGAGTACGCCATAGGCAATCACAAGTAATTTCCTCATCACAGCCACTATGGCCAGTTTTTTAGGCTTGCCTTTGCTTAATAATCTGCTATATAAATTTGTCATCAAGGGGTTATGCTTCATGGCTACTATTGCGGGCATATATAACGATTTTCTTAGTCTTGCATTGCCCATTTTAGACAAACTTGATTTATGAATACTGCTTCCAGATTGCTCAATTCTTGGGTTAAGCCCAGCATAGCTGCTGACCTGTTTAGAATTATTAAACAAGCTAATATCGCCAAGGTATGCCAAAATTGACCATGCGGTAAGATCTCCAATTCCATTAATGCTGGTGAGTAGCTCCACCTGCTTGCTTAGGGTTTTATTTTTACTCACGATAGTACTTATTTGGCTTTTAATCAGGGTGATTTCTTTTTGGATATACTTAAGCATTTTCTTAATAGATTGGGTGGCGCCCTGAACCTGACTAACCTTTAGACGGTTATTTTCTTGAGATTTGTTTTTATCTAATTGCGCCAACCTTGTGACTAGAAACTGCAGATCTTCAAAGTCCTTATCTTTAGGTATAAACAGGCTTTCCTCCAGTTCTCCTTTGTCACAGATATGCTGAACATAACGAGATATACTTTGTGCATCAGCCTTGTCAGTTTTATTTCTAGACATCTCCATTTTACAAAAAGCGTGAGTTTTAATCGGGTTTACTAATATCACTTTTTGTTTGTTTGCGTGCAAAAATTTAGCCAAACTCAAGCTATATACTCCTGTCGCCTCAAGACAAAATACAGTGCTTGTTTTACTTGGTTTTAACCAGCTCATTAAACGAATAAAACCGTCAGTGTTATTTTTAAATTGCTTGTCGCTATAGGCTTGTTCTTCTAATACTGCAACATCAAAAACAGCCTTAGATATATCAACTCCAACAAATTTCATTTTAGTTCTCCTGATAAGTTCTCTTGGAAAAGTTGGATAATTTCATCTTCTATGCATCCTCGTAACTATTCGTGCTAAAGTCAGACTTTGCACCAGATACTGTTCGCATTTTATGAAGTTAAAATAGGAGATAGGCACTAAACTTTTTTGCAAATTTTAAAATTTATGGGGACGCTCAATATCACTATCTCCTTATCCAATTGCCACTGGATAGTATCGACTAAAAGCTAGTTTGATAGTTAATAATTGATACAGTTGGGATGATACGAGGGGATCAGGTTGCTGCAATTCATGCCGGTTGGCGAGGGTTAGCAGCAGGCATCATTGAAAACACAGTAAAACAATTTCGTAGTCCTAATGAAGAAGTCATTGCATGGTTAGGTCCAGCCATTGGTCCCTCACAGTTTGAAGTAGGGATGGATGTTTATGATGCATTTAAGTCCCACTCATCTAAAGCAACACTTGCATTTCAACAGGTAGATTCCAAACATTACCTTGCAAATATCTATCTCTTAGCCAAGCAACGACTTAATGCTCTAGGAATATATGCCGTATTTGGTGGTGAACACTGTACGGTTTTAGATTCTGCACATTTTTTCTCTTATCGCCGAGACGGCATTACTGGAAGAATGGCATCGATGATATGGATAAGCCCTAAATAAGGTATGATCTATAAATTAACAACCTCCTAAGCTGGAACGAGATGGAATTATTACTTTGGATTATTAGCTTTAGCCTAATTGGTGGCTTACTAAGCGTCATACTTGCATCGTCATTTTTATTATTATCAGAGAAATCTCGTAATGTGGCAGTCCCACACTTGGTTAGCTTTGCTATTGGTGCATTGCTTGGCGCCTCATTATTAGGCTTAATTCCACACGCATTATCTCCTGAATTCGGTGTTGATCCTCATGATATTGGTTTAACCTTATTGCTTGGCTTACTGAGCTTTTTCGTACTTGAAAAACTCGTACTTTGGCGTCATTGTCACCATGATCACTGTGATGCTCATGATCCGGAATCAGCAGGCCATAATCATGACAATAAAGCGAAAGCCGCTGGCACCTTAATTCTTATCGGTGATGGTATCCATAACTTTGTTGACGGCATTTTAATTGCAGCTGCATTTTTAACAGATACTCACCTGGGTATTGTTACTGCGCTTGCAATCGCGGCACATGAAATTCCACAGGAACTGGGTGATTTTGTCATTCTGTTACACAGTGGTTATAGCCGTAAAAAAGCACTTTTCTTTAATGTTTTATCAAGCTTAGGAACTGTTGTCGGTGCTGTTATTGCTTATTTCTTATTGGCCGATATGCAACACCTACTGCCTTATATCCTAGTGATTGCAGCCTCTAGCTTTATCTATATTGCCGTTGCCGATCTGATACCCGGCCTACATCAAAAAGTTAGACCATTAGAAACACTTCAGCAAGTCTCATTGATTGCTGCAGGTACTGTTTTTATCTATATTGCTCACAGTACACTGCATTAAAAACGCCATGTCACAGACCATCACTAAAATCCTCATTATTGGTCCATCATGGATTGGGGATATGGTGATGGCACAGTCATTGTTTAAGACGCTTAAAGCTGACAGTCCTAATGTGATAATTGATGTTTTAGCTTTAGCGTGGACGAAGCCCTTATTAGATCGCATGCCCGAGGTAAATAAAGCCATTCCCATGCCCGTTAGCCATGGCGTGTTTGGTTGGAATATGCGAAAACAGATCGGTCATGAATTACGTAAAGAACATTATGATCAAGCCATTGTTCTACCAAACTCATGGAAATCTGCCTTAATCCCTTGGTTTGCCAATATTCCAGTTCGCACAGCTTGGCGTGGCGAAATGCGTTATGGGCTACTCAATGATCTTCGCGTTTTAGATAAAGAAGCAGTTCCGATGATGGTTCAACGCTACGTGTCTTTAGCATATCCCAAGTCTCAGTCTCATATTGCACCAAGCTATCCAATACCTTTGATGGTGGAACAAGCCGTTTCAGCTGAATTCCAGATTAAACGCGATGAAGAACAGTCACGTCTTATTTTTTGCCCTGGTGCAGAATTTGGTCCTGCAAAACAATGGCCTGCAAGTCACTTTGCAGATCTGGCAAGCACATACTTAGAGCAGGGATGGCAATTGCTGATTCTTGGTTCCGCAGCAGATAAAAGTATCTCAGAAGAAATTATCAAAAAAATTCCTTCAAAATATCAAAGTGCTATTTTTAACTTATCTGGAAAAACAGAATTAAGCGATGCCATCGACTTACTAGGTACTGCTGATTTAGTGGTCTCTAATGATTCTGGCTTAATGCATGTCACCGCAGCATTACAGAAGAATCTAACCGCTATTTATGGCCCAACATCACCCAGCTTTACCCCTCCATTGGCAAATAACTCTCATATTGTGCAATTAGAGGTAGACTGTGGCCCCTGTTTCCAAAAAACATGCCCTGAAGGTCATCACAAATGTATGCTCGATTTAAGCAGTGACATGGTTATCAAACAAGCAAAGAAAATTTAATACCTTATCGGTTTTTAGCAACGATTTCTTTAAAAACCTCAAATGCCGGCATCTTTCTTATTTGCCCATTTCTGTTATCAACCAAACCATAACCCGGTGCAATTAGTTGATGCCAGTAGACTTTATCGACATCGCCTGTTTCGAGCACAATCGTTAAATAATCCCTCATATATTCTGCATAAGTATCTTCATCAATACATTCGGTTTCACTCGTAGGCGCATAAGGAGCGGTTCCAGATAAAGGCCAATTAACTTCCGTTAAATATAATTTATCACCCACTTTACGAGATAGCTGCATCAAGTTTCTCAATACCGTAATTTTGAATTGAGTATCAAAAATCCAATATTGTGGGTTATAGGGAGAGCCTCTTCTATCAACATAAAGCAAGGCAGATAAGGCATCAAACTTCAGTTTCTTGAAATTAAAAAGTGCACTTGCTGTGTGATAATATTCAAAATCAATCACGCTCGGGCCAATTAATTTTAATCCCGAGAAACCATTATCTCGAACTCCCTGAACACATTGATAAAAGGCTAGGTATTCACTCATGGAGAAGAAACCCCACTTAGCACGATTAACAGCATTACCTACTTGAAATTCACTCACCACATTTTTTAATGCGTGAAATATGAGCGTTATATCTTTTTCTAACAGAGCATGATCTTCGATATGCTCGCGATCCTGCAAAATATTGATCACAATCTCTTTATTATCAAATCCTTCAATAAACTCGACATGTTTATCCAGCTTATCCATTTCCCAAAGTGGAATTCGGATAATTAAAGAGGTCACTCCTAACTCATCTACAAGCTGATATTGCTCACTGCCTTTATCTAAATTAACCCCTAAACCAATTTCACAGTTTTTTTTCTTTGCCCGCACAAAGAAGTGAGAAATGAGAATAACAGGCAATAACGCCAAAAATAAAAGGAACATACTTATATATGAAAAAAGATGTTTCTTCTTTTGCCTGCGCTTATACGCTTTATCTCTAATTATATGGGGCTGATCTGAATAGCTATCCCAATGAAAAGGTGACTTCATTATTTATGTTCTTTAAATTCTTAACATTAAAATATATATACTCAATCTACCTGAAGATTGGATATATACCCGTGATCATTCAATTTGCAGTTTTTTTCATTTGTCATCCTCGCGCATGCGGGGATCCATGGATAGTATAAATAGCCACTATTGTTAGATTCCCGCTTTCGCGGGAATGACGGGCTTTGTTACAATATCTGTATCTTGAATGATCACGGATATATTACTCCGGTTAAATTGTAGTTAGATACAATTTATTTTAAACTATCTTTCTCGGCTACTATACTTTGGTTCTTTTCACCTATGCTTATTATTAAACTTATTGCTAATCGATTAATCAAAATATTAGGGCATGTCAGTAAATTTCTTTGCTATCCCTTTCATTACATCTTTCCTAAAAAACGCTTTACCATTCCAAGCTATGCTAAACCGATATTCTCCTCTAAAAAATCCAGCCGAGTTCCGAGGATAATCTGGCAAACAAACTTTACAGATCACGTTAGCCTACCTGTCTATCTAAACTTTCTATTTAATCGTCTGATGTCACCTTCTTATGAATATCATCATGTCAGCACAGAAGAACGATTAGAGTTTGTAAAAGAACATGCGCCAACACAAACAGTCCAAGCTTATCAAAAACTAACGGATGGTGCTTCACAAGCAGATCTCTGGCGACTATTAGTCCTGACTACTCGTGGCGGCGTATATATGGACATTGATGCACATCTTGTATGGCCATTATCGCGCCTTATTGATAATGACGCCAAGGAACTCTATATGTTGCGTCGGGAACAACATTACAATAACTACTTTATCGCTTCTGAACCTAACAGCCCGATCCTGGATCGAGCCATTCAAATTATCGTCAGTAATATTGAACAAAAGAAGGTTGAAAAAGGCGTCTACCATCTCACCGGACCTGATGTGTTAAACAAAGCATTAGAAGGCGAGACCGTGAATACGCTTTTATATCGCTATGTGTGTGTTCAAGGCAGCTTCACCAATGAATATTTTCAATATATTGATAAACCCCGCGGCAAGTGGACCTATGCGGATAATGATTCATTACTAAAGTAATCTTATCCTTGCACCTCCTTCTCCCACTACAGTGTTCTGACACTTTTAAAAGAGGACATTAAACGTGTTAATTAGCATAATGTACCACCATATAAACTCTGATAAATACAGTAATAATAATGATGTATTTGAAAAGCATTTAAACCACATCAGCAAAAATTTTAACAGTACATTCCCCACCAGCACACCGCCTAAAAAAGCAGTATGTTTGGTCTTTGATGATGGCTATTATGATTTTTATAAGTTTGTTTTCCCCTTGCTCAAGAAGTACAAGGTAAAAGCGTTATTAGCCGTTATACCCAAGTATATACTCGGTGATACCGATAAAGAAGATCATCAAAGGCTAAACAAAAAACATGATGAACTCTTCAAGCACTACAAAGAGGGAACATTTTGTACCTATAAAGAATTAAAAGAGATGCATGACAGTGGTCTTGTTCAAATCGTGTCTCACTCATACTCTCACGTAAATCTACTTGACGATCATGTTGATGTAACGGAAGAGCTGCAAAAATCGAAACAGATATTAGAAGAAAAGTTAACTATACAGATCGATAGTTTTGTCTATCCTTTTGGCAAATACAACCAAGATATATTAGATGAAACAATGAAATACTATACTTATAGCTTTAGAATAGGCAATGGAATCAACAAGGATTTTTCCGGTGTTAATAATGTTATTTACAGAATAAATGGGGATAACCTAGTTGATGAAAAATCACTTTTTTCATGCATCAATATGACCAAGTTTAGGTTTAAAACATGGATTAAACGTATTGTAGGTAACCGGAAGTAACATGAGTAAAATAGCTAGCAACTGGGCGATGCTATGCATGTCACCTGCAAAAGGTGGTCTAGAAATGCTTGCTGTAGATACGGTTAAAAATATAAAACATTTCTCTTTTGCCATCGTATTAGAAAACAGCTGGATTGCTGAAGAATTACAGCAGCATAAGACAAACCTCTGCTATCAAAATAAGCCTTCAAAATTACCTTTATTTCTTGCCATTGAAATATCTAAATGGATTATGGACAATAACATTAGTTTGTTACATATCCATTGGACAAAAGATCTTCTTCTTGCCGTTCTTATTAAAAAGATACTTGCTAGAAAGCACTATAAAATCAAATTAGTCGTCAGCCGACATATGTCGCTTTCTCGAGAGAAAAAAGACATTTATCACCGCTGGTTATATACATCAGTTGATGCCTATATTAGCGTCTGTGACTTTGTTCATAGCCAAGCAAAACGACGCCTACCCATTCCAATAGAACAACTTCATCACGTATACCCAGGCGTTGTCGCAACACAACAATCAATAAATCCACCTTTTCTAATTCATAAAAATAAATTAAATATTATTGTCCTTGGTCGACTTGAGCCTAATAAGGGTCAATATCTTATGCTGCAAGCATTAGCTGCACTGCATAATAAAGATATTCATTGCCATTTTGTGGGCCATGCGATGAATGAAGACTACTTAGATGAATTGGCTACATTAGCTCAACAGCTTGGTGTAACGGAACATGTCACTTTCTGCGGTTTCCTTGACAACCCTTCACGTTATTTATCTCATTTTGATGCATTAGTACTCACGACACATTGTGAGACTTTTGGCCTAGTGCTAATTGAAGCCATGCGGGCAGGCACATTAACTATAGGTTCAAATTGTGGGGGAGTCTTAGAGATTATTGATGATAAAGAAACAGGGCTATTGTTTGAATCTAAGAACTCAAATGATCTTGTCAAACAACTTCAATGGCTTATTGATAATCCCACTAAAGCAACACAACTTTCTCTAGCAGGACAAAAGAAAACTGACCGACTATTTAATAAAGAAAGAAACTACCTTCAGTTAAAACATGTTCTCGAGAACATCAGCTAACTTAGCCTCTATTTCTTGATAAAAGATCAAGCTATATTGGTCGGGAACTTGAATATTGCTTTGCTTTGATGAATCACTGACCGTTGCCCAGCGTTTAGGGCCAGCAAACTGACTTGAACCAAAAAAAGACAAGGTATTAATATTTAATGCCCCAGCTAAGTGCATGGGTCCTGTCGATGTACTAATAAACAAATCAACATTATTAAGTAGCTGGCAAAATGCCAATAATGAGTTGTTTGAATCAATAATCTCTGCATTAAAATCTAATTTTTTTTCAATATACTGCTTGTTTTGATCGTCATCTGGGCCAAATGTAAATAAAACCCGAACGTTCTTATTCATACTTATTGAACGAGCTAAGTTCAGATAGTCATCTATGCGTAAATTACCATCAGTACTACCACCAGAACCAGAGTGGAATGCAACGGTTTTGATTGCTGTTGACCTAGTACTCTTAGGAAGATGAAGTAGTGGCTTTTCAAAATCATAGTTAACTCTCAGATCAAGCTGGGCCAATAGATCAATATTATATTGCCACTCCGTTTTGATAGACTGACTTCGAGACTGCTTTAAGGTACGGTTAAAAAAGACTTGAGCAAATTTTGTGGCTGGTGAAATACGCGTTTTAATTCGAGCTAAAAATAACACCCATGCTAGATGTGTATCAATAAAACAGGAAATACTCGCATCAATCTTTTTTGCCTTAATCTGCTTAATAAGTGTTCGTGTATCTTTTGTATATAAAATTACATCATCAATAGTATCTATCGATTTTGCCAGTTCCAAATTCACCTTCGATACCAATACGGTTATATGGTGGTTACTCTGAGACTTTATAATTTCTAACATTGGCAAGATCGTTATAAAGTCTCCAATCTTGTCATGACGAGTAATTAATAAGTTCATTTTTTCGACTCATTATTTATTTCATATAATTTAATATATTTATAAAAGTTGGTCGCCATATGAGAAAAGGCAATAATTAGTCCTGGTGTGCCATCTAAAAATCCACGTTTAAAAATATAGGTTTTTACGAATGAGAAGATTCCACTCACTACAGCTTTTAATGGTGATGATTTCTTCTTTCCTTGATTATCTACAGCATAAAGTGTCGAGTAATTATCTAATTTCACAACAAAATCAGATACAGAGCTATATGAAAAATGATTCAATACCCCATCAATCTTTACGACTTCAAATCCTTCTGTAATGATCGTTTCGTGTACTTTACTGCGAGTAAAGGCTGTCACCGATTTATTATAAAGCCTGATAAGAACATGATTACCCCAGCAATGTTTTATCTGTCTTTGTTTATAAAAATTAAACATTGTCATGCTATAAACAGCTTTATTATTAGGCATAAGCGCTTCTAATGTTTTAGCCAGTTCAGGGGATACCACCTCATCAGCATCTAACGATAAGACCCACTCATTACGAGTAAATGTTGCTGCTTTATTTTTTGTATCTCCAAAGCCTAAAAACTCTCCTTCTATCAATCGTATATTGGCATACTTTTTAACAATATCTTGCGATCCATCCGTTGAGCCATTGTCATACACCACCACATCAGTAAAAAGTTCTAAAGAATCTAATGTATTTTGAAGGGTTTTAGCACCATTTTTTACGATGATCGCAACAGAAATATGATCAATCATTAACAGGATGACCTTTTAATCGTTTTTTGAAATTTATAAATTTTTTGTTTTGTTGATTTGCATTCAATCCACACTGTAAAAATGAGCTTTGTTCATAACCGGCTAGCCGTGCATATTCCACTAACATCACAGTTAAATCCTCATTATTCGCCCATAATTTAGAAAAGTTCTTTGCACGTTTGTTTTCTGATAATGAAATAAATTTCATTCGATTAATATCAACAATTTTAAACAGATACTGCCCACCATTCTCTTTTTTAATTAAAATATTTCCAGGTGATAAATCAAGGTGAAGGATATTCTGTTCATGCAATCGGTACACAAAGTCTGAAAACTGCTTAAATATATTTACACGGTCAGCAAAGTCGGCCTCTAATAAAGGGCGACGAATATCAAAATCGAAATCAAACTGCTGTGAAATAAAGTAACTTGTTGATAATAACCCTTGTTGATAATTTTCAATATACGCAATTGCTTTAGGTGTGAACTGGTCAATCTTTTGAGAAAAAATATAGGATTTTTTCGCCTTTGAGTCTCTAAAAAAAGAATATACAATTCTATTTAATAAATGAGGCACCTTGAATGACTTAACCGCTAAGCGTTCACCTTGGAAGTCAATATTCTTTATTTTATTCCGAGCATCATGAATCAGCTCAGTACTTGCAGCAAAGTACTGTTCAACCTCATCAACAAGGAGCTGATAACTAGGATGAGATAGTGCTTGTTTTTTCATGTCGTTGTTGGGCAAAAACAATTCCTACAAAAAAGGTGAAAAGAACGATTGTAAATTGAGCTCGCAAGAAATTATCTGCAATCAAACCAAAAACAAACAGTACCGTTACAATGATACGCATATTATTGACCAGTGGATCACGTACTTTTGCTTTCCATAGAAAAACAAAGATACTAATAAATAATATCGCTCCCACTAAACCACCAGCAACAATCGTTTCTAAAAAGTCACTATGATATCCACCTGTTGGCGTATGGTGAATGGTATCACTTGTTTTTTTCCCTTCTCTTAAATTCGAGGCGATATCACCAATGCCAATACCTAAAAGTGGTTCTTGTTTTACTGCCGTCAGGCCCACGTCCCAAAATTCTAATCGCGCTCCCCACGAGCCACTATAGCTTCCATCATCAATAAATGATTTTAGTTCTGATACACCACGCGTTATTCGATCGTTAAATGATGGAGACAAAGCCGTTACTGAAAAGATAATGCTTAATAATAAGGCGATGGCAATAAAACTCCCCTTCACCTTATTTTTCATATTAAAAATGACCAAGGCCAAGACGACAAGTAAAAATGCAATTTGTCCGGCTCGCCCATTAATAATGAATAAATTGATTGTTGTACTTAAAACAAGAAAACCATACATTATCTTTGTCCAATTATTGTTCTTTTCTAAAAGAAACTTAACCAACAATAGTGCAGAGGTCGCACATAGATAATAGCTGTACTCTAAATGATTCATAAAAGGAGTCGGATCAGAAGGAGTTCCATGCTTCATACTCCAGAACTCAAAAAACATACCGAATGACAATAACTCACTGACAAACATTGCTGAGATAAAGGCAGTGATCATATGAGGGATAAATTCTTTTTTAAGCGAAGTGACAAAAACAAATAAGACAATGTAATACCAAAGCCGCTTAAACGGATACAGTCCCTCATCCATTGAACCATCACTCCACAATAAGGTGAGTAATAGATAACTAGTTAATATCAATGTTGCGGCAACAAAATAATTTGTAAATAAAGTAATGGCTTTTTCTTTAAAGCCACCTTCCATAATCCATAATAGAATTAAAAGCGCGGAAGTAAACACAATTCCTGCTCGAGAGATAGGCAGGCAAAAGGCATACAGCACTGCAATATAATTAATTGCATTGCTTACTTTCTGTTTATTTTCCATCTTCACCGAACACTCCGTAACCTAGTCTTAAAATCAAGCAAAAATAGTAACATAATTTCAAGCATTATTTTGAAGCAATAATGGCCTAAAACTGATAATATAGGTGTTAATTATTCCATTCGATTTACACTCTATGTCCCCTTTCCCTTGGCATTTTCTACACCCTCGATACTGGCTGAGTTTTCTCGGTTTAGGTCTGATGTGGCTGTCTATTTTTCTACCCGCTCAAGCGCTTGTTTATTTAGGGCGATTTGCCAGTGTCATTATGCGACCATTACTGCGTAGAAAACAGTTTATTGCTCAACGAAATTTAGAGTTATGTTTTCCAGATATTTCACCAGAAGAACGTGAGCAGCTACTCAAAAAAAACCAACAGGCTATTGGCACTATGCTGTTTGAAACCGCATTAAGTTGGTGGGCTACGGATGCTAGATTAGAAAAAAGAGTCACTTACACTGGATTAGAACATATTGATGCCGCCTTAGAAAAAGGCAAAGGTATTATTCTATTAACAGGACACTTTACAAGTATGGAAATGGGTGGACGACTCATTATGTTGAAACACCCCTGCTACGTTATGTTTCGTAAAATGAATAATCTTCTTTTTAATGCCGTCATGTTTAAAGCCAGAACACATCATAGTGAAGGAATCGTATTAAGAGATGCTCCTAAAGCAATGATTCGAGCCTTACGTAAGAATAAAATTGTCTGGTATGCTCCCGATCAAGATTTGGGTCACAAAACTAATCTGTTTGCAAAGTTCTTCAATGTGACTGCAGCATCAATTCCTGCCACTTCTCGCCTAGCCAAAATAAGTGGTGCAGCGGTTGTCCCCTTTGTGCCTAGACGAGATAGTCACGGACATTACACCATCTCAATTGGCAAACCTTTTGATAACTTCCCTACCGGTGATGATATCGCAGACGCACAACGGGTTAATGATTGGTTAGAACAAGAAATTCGCCAAACACCCGAACAATATTTATGGATCCATCGTCGGTTTAAAACCCAACCTGATAAAAATCATATAATCTATGATGACAAAAACTAAACGTTGCCCATGATTCTAAAAATACAAACGAGGTAAGCCGTGTCATTCAAATCCACACTTAGTCGCCACCAAGAGATGGTTGAAGGTTTATATTCACTTGAATCTCAAATTGATCAACTCATAAATGATGTTAGAACATCCCTAGCTTCCGGAAATAAAGTGCTCTTCTTTGGCAATGGTGGCAGTGCTTCAGATGCTCAGCATTTAGCAGCAGAATTTGTTGTTCGTTATTACAATCAACGCGCACCTTTAGCCGCCATTGCGCTAACAACTGATACATCAATTATCACTGCACATGGTAATGACTATAGCTTTGATACCATTTTTGATCGTCAAATTCAGGCACTTGCTAAACCCGGTGATATTGCTATTGGTCTCTCTACATCAGGAAATAGTGCCAATGTAATCAATGGCCTAAATACGGCTAAACAAGCAGGTTGTATCACCATCGCATTTACGGGTGAAAACGGTGGCAAATTACTGAATATAGCGGACAGCTGTATCTGCATCCCAAGCCCTGAAACAGCTCGCGTTCAAGAAGGCCATATTATTATTGGTCATTGGTTGTGTGAAGCTTTAGACGATCAAGCTGAGTAATTAAATGGTCAAACATACTGTTACAACAGATGTTGTTATTATTGGCGCAGGCATTGCTGGCTTATGGTTACATCACCGACTTAATAAAATGGGCTTTCATGCCCTATTATTAGAAAAAAACACCATTGGTAATGCTCAAACATTAAGCTCTCAAGGCATTATCCATGGTGGAGCAAAGTATGCCCTCAATGGTATTTTATCCAAAGCCACTCAAGCTATCGGAGAAATGCCAGCTCGCTGGAAAGACTGTTTATCAGGTCATGGTGATATCGATCTAAGTGCTGTTACTGTTTTAGCTAACCACCAGCTTATGTGGTCAAAACAACAACTCTCTTCCAAAATTGTCTCCTTTTTTGCCAGTAAAGCACTCAGCAGTCGTATGCAAAGTGTGGCAAAATCAGAACAACCAGAACTGTTTCAGAATCCAAACTTTAAAGGTGCTCTCTATCGTTTAGAAGAACCTGTTTTAGACATTCCAACGGTACTTCAGGCCATCGCTAAGCCTTGGCAAGATCGTATCCTTCAGGTTCCTGCCGATACAGAAATCTCATGGCAAAAAGAGAACACAGTTCAATCACTTCAGATCGGCAATGATATTGAAATAAAAGCACAACAGTTTGTTCTCACGGCAGGAGAAGGTAATCAAGCATTACTTAACTCACTCGGCATTAAGAGCCCAGCAATGCAACGTCGACCCTTGCAGATGGTTATGTGCAAAGCTAAAAATAAACAGCAAGCTTTGCCCGCTATCTATGCACATAGCTTAGGATCAGGCTCGAAACCCATTGCCACCATAACTAGTCATTTAGATGATGATAGCAACATAGTTTGGTATATTGGCGGCAATATTGCAGAACAAGGTGCTGGTAAATCATTCGAACAATTAATAGCAGAAGCTAAACTTTTATTAAGCGATATTCTGCCATGGTTTGAACAACCTGAACTTGAATGGGCAACTCATGCTGTAAATAGAGCCGAACCCAAACAGTCTGCCCTATCTCGACCTGATACCGCATTTGTAGAATCTATTGATAATGTACATATTGCATGGCCAACAAAGCTTGCCTTAGCACCAGATTTGTCAGATAAAGTCATTGAACGACTTAACAAACAAAACCTAGTTGCACATAAACATCCACAAGCGACACTCCCTCAAGCAACGATTGCTAAGGCACTATGGAATACCGCCTTCAAATGACTATATACCTAGAACAACGCAAGCAAATTGCAGAAACGGGGGTGTTTGTTTCACCATTAGGTTTAGGCACCGTTAAAATTGGTCGAAATACTGCAGTTAAATACCCTACAAGCTTTAAAATACCTGATGACAAACAAGTTCAAGACTTATTAGCTCAAGCATGGGATTTAGGTATCAACCTACTTGATACTGCTCCTGCCTACGGCAACAGTGAACAACGTTTAGGTGAGTTACTAAAAAAACAAACACACGAGTTTGTAATTGCGACCAAAGTAGGTGAAACGTTTAATGCACAAACAGGTGAGTCCAACTACAATTTCACCCCAGAGTTCATCGTAGCTAGCATTCATCAAAGTCTAAAAAATCTACGTCGAGATGTGCTTGATATTGTATTAATTCACTCAAATGGCAACGACAAACAGATCATTGAACAAGGTGCACTAGAGATCTTGGCTGACCTCAAACAGCAAGGATTGATTCGAGCCACCGGCATGTCAACAAAGACAGTTGAAGGTGGTTTGTTCGCTCTGCAACAATCAGATATTGCTATGGTTATGCACAATTTAGACTATCAACAAGAACAAGCCGTGCTCGATCAAGCTTCGTTAGATAACAAAGGCATCTTTATTAAAAAAGCACTGGCAAGTGGACACTTAACACCTGACAGCGCACAAGATAACTTCAAGCTAATTTATGCTAACCAAGCAGTCAGCAGCGTCATCATCGGCACCATTAATCCTAAACATCTTGAAGATAATGTGGCTAAAGTTGCTTTGGCTTTGGATAATTCCTAGAAACTCACCACAGAGACACGGAGGGCACAGAGTTTTTAATAGCACCGTCATTTCTAGGAATTCAACGATATTAGCTACTTGATAAGCCCATGGATTCCCGCTAGAAACATGCGGGAATGACGCCTTTTTTAAGTCTCGTTTTTATCGCCCAGCGGCAACGATAGATGTTTGCTATAAAGCCAGATCTCTATCCCATAAAAAATAACTTCCATTTCCATATCGGCTTTTTTTACTTTCACCACCGCTACTTTTTCCTTTCTCTGTTAATTCTTCTTTTCCATCACTTATTTGTAGAAACCCTTTTGATACTAATTTAGCCGTCAACTGGTCTGTTTTCATATCTAAAACTTTAGCCAATTTGGACGTGGTGAGTTTACTATTTTTTTCTGTGCTTTCTGGACTTGATTTCTCTTTTTTATCAGTATTAGGACTTATTTTTTCAACAGAGATTCTAACTTCATCACTAATTCGAATAATTCTTTGAGCCTCTTCATAAGCATCTTTATATAATTCAGGATCATCTAATCGAGAGACAGCAACGCCCATTTCATTATTATTTACTTGGCTAAATTCATACAGGTTTAAACTCGTAATAATACAACTCTCTTCATTCATGTAACATTTCGCATGAAGGTTTTTGCAAAAACTGGTTCTAATATAAGTTAATTCGCTAAGCCAACTAATTTCATCATTTTGAAGTTCACTTTTCCCATAGATAATTCTGACATCTATTTTCAGCCTATTTTTATCTTCTAATAATTCTTTTATTCGATCATTTAATTTTAAAAATGGACTAATTAAGATAAGTCGATCTTGCGCTAATTTTATAAGATCTTCCAAAAAATAATTAGTTGCACTCGTATTTAAAAACTTTGCCATTTCATTTTCCTTAATATTTAAACGAATTAACCTTTCTCAACTTACCGCCACCTAACTATTATGTTAAGAGTAATCACTGGTGAAGGTATTTACTCAATTCCTTATAAAAGTTCTGATGCGAACCAAAAGTATATAAATTCAATGCTGCATCGACCACCTCATAAGCAAGTAATATCTGCGTTGAACCTATTTTAAACTTATAAACCCGAATACCTTTTAAATCACCTAATTTCACATTGCCACAGTCCGGGCTACTCATAATTTCTCGAATAGCATTATCCAAATTTATTCTCTGATTTTTATTCAGTTTCTTTTTTAGCTTTGCAAAAAGTGGGGATTGAATGACATCAATGATCTGGTTCATCATTATTCCCCAAAGATATAAGGTGTTCCCTGTCCCGCATTGATTTGCTCTTTACCCATTAGAATATCTTGTATCAGAGGCAAGGGAAGCTCTGGATTTTCTTCTACGATCTGACCAATCTTAGCCCAATATTCAATTTGTCCTGCTAGTGAACGTTTAAATACTTTTGATGTTATTTTTGCTTTTGCGGCTAACTCATCTGAAATTTTAACTGCTGTTGGCATAATTAAGTCCTCACAATGATTGAACAATATAAATATCATTATGGTTCCTCCAGTTGCATATTGCAACCTGTAGTTCTATTTTGACTTATTAATCTTCTCAACAATCGCAGTAGTAGAGCAATTCGGTGTCATGCCCATGACTTTAACCTCACCACCATAGCCTTCAACAATCTCCCAGCCAACCACGCCTTTTTTGTCGTAGTCTCCACCTTTAACTAAAATATCAGGTTGAACTTCACGCAATAAATCTTCTGGCGTATCACCTTCAAAACACGTGACCCAATCAACAGATGCCAATCCTGCTAAAACAGTTAAACGACGACTTGCTGTATTAATAGGACGACCTGAACCTTTTAACTTTGAGACTGATTCATCGGTATTAATGGCTAGAACAAGTCGATCACCTTGCGCTCGTGCTTGCTCTAAATAGCTAACATGCCCTGCATGTAAAATATCAAAACAGCCATTGGTGAACACCACTTTCTCTCCACGCTGTTTGGCTTGTTCAACCGCTAATTTTAACTGCTCGACAGTCACGACTCCAGCAATACTATGATCGGTATTATTAGAACCCTGATGACGTTCGTATTCAGCTTGTAACTCTGGGCCACTTACTGTCGCGGTACCGACTTTACTCACCACAATACTCGCTGCTACATTAGCTAAAGTAACCGCTTTTTCTAAGTCCTCACCCGCAGCTAATGTTGCTGCTAATGTAGAAATAACCGTATCGCCTGCGCCTGTTACATCAGCCACTTCTTTTGCAATGGCAGGCAAATGAAACTCTGGCATGTCTTTACGAATTAAAGACATGCCATGTTCACTTCGAGTAATAAGAATAGCGCCAATGTCGAGCTTATCTATCAGTGTTAACGCTTTCTTAATTAAGTCTGCTTCCGATGTCACTTTACCGACAACGACTTCAAACTCAGTCATATTAGGCGTAATAAGATCGGCACCTCGATACTTTGAGAAATCATCACCTTTTGGATCGACTAATACAGGAATCTGATATTGTTTTGCTAAGCGAATCCAATACTGAGGATCGGTAAGTGTGCCTTTATTATAATCAGATAAAATCATCACTGATGTTCCAGCCATGAAAGGTTCAACTAAGGATTTTAAGCCCATCCATTCATCAGTAGAAAATGGTGATTCAAAATCCATTCGCAATAATTGTTGGTGATTACTAATTACACGTTGTTTGATAATGGTGCCCGTGGTTTCAGATTGATGGAATGCACAGACAATACCGACTGAATTCAATTTTTCCTGCAAGGTTTCTGCCGCAGTATCTTGTCCCGTTATACCGCTAATTTGGCACGTTGATCCTAATGAAGCAATATTCATAGCGACATTCGCGGCACCGCCGGGAAGGTCTTCTAGTCGTTCAATGTTTACAATAGGAACAGGTGCTTCTGGCGATATTCGACTAGCTTTACCAAAGTAAAAGCTATCAAGCATCAAGTCACCGATAACTAAAACCTGTGCATTATGGAATGTTGGAAATGATTGTTTCATCGCTTTAAAGTAACTCTACTATTAGGTTCGAAATAATACTATTTTGCGGGTAAAAGAGCGTCTAGTCTATCCCACACATCTTCGGCTGCAATATTATCCATACACACCGGCTCGCCATTAGTTGATTCAACCAGTGGACATTGTCGTTTGTAACAAGGGGTACATTTAAAATCACTCACACTATGTTGCTGATTTTTACCATATGTACCAATAAGATTGGTATCCGTTGCGCCATATAATGTTACTGCTGGTAGCCCAGCAACAGCTACTAAATGAGCCAAGCCGGTATCACTACAGACGGCACCTTTAGCCTTATGCGTGATGGCAGCAACATCATTTAAGGAAAGCCTTGGTAAGGCAAAGGCTTGAGAACTAACACTAGCGATCTGTTGTGCGCGCTGAAACTCTTCATCATTGCCACAGGGGAGTAATACAGAATAACCTTGTGCAACTGCCTTTTCTACTAAACGTTGCCATGAGCTTAATGGCCAAAGTTTTGTTAGCCAACTCGCATTATGTACAAATAATAAATACTTTTCAGGCAATTCAAAATCAAGCTTGGGTAGATCATAGGAACTCAAATCAACACCATAATCAGCAGTTTTATCTGGCAAGTCATACTCTAAAGCTTGCGCCATTAACTCACGCATTTTTTCAATTGAATGTTGTTTGATATTAACCGTATAACGATATTTATATGCCCAATGCGCAGGCTTTTCACGACAACAGTCTTTATCTAAACCGTGAACGTTACCCTTTGATAGCCATGATACAACAGCACTTTTTAGATTACTTTGCAGATCAATAACGACATCATAATCTTGCTCATTCAATTGCTGATAAAAAGCTGGCAAGCGACCATCTTTCCATGCCTTAATGGGTTCTTTACGCCACTGCCGGTGAGCCGTTTTAATAACGCGTTTCACATTGGGATGCCATAACGGTACATCAGCAAAAGCTTGATCAACAACCCAATCAAACTCAATCTCAGGAATAGCATTTGCAGCATCTGTAATGGCAGGCAAAGCATGCATTAAGTCGCCCATAGAGGTGAGCTTAATAATTAAAACTCGCATATCAGTGATACTTATTCTTTGTCATCCTCGCGCAGGCGGGGATCCATGGGCAGTTAATAGAACCATAGTCGTTAGATTCCCGCCTACGCGGGAATGACGGAAATTTAGTTATCACGGTGCTGTTGAAGGATTTTCAAAAAGGCATCTGGGTTTTTAATCTGCGTTAACTCACCTTCACGAGGGAAGAGTTTGTCTTGCAAACGTGAGAGCCAAAAACGTAATGCAGCGGCGCGCAGTACAAGGTTAATATTTTCCTGTTCAACATCTGTTAGAGGACGTTGTTTACCATATGCTGTCATCAAGGTTTGATAGCGTTCAGAGTCAATTAAACCACTTTCATCCACACACCAATCATTAATAGCGACGGCTAAGTCATATAATAGGTATTCATCACAGGCATAATAAAAATCAATAATGCCTTTTAGTTCATCACCATCAAATAAGGCATTATCTCTAAATAAATCAGAATGTGTGACAGCGAAAGGTAAATCTAAGTTTGCATATTCAGCTTGGAATGTTAATTCATCTTGTAATATTTGGACTGAATCAGAATCTAATAAAGGCGATACTGTTGCCGCCATATTTAAACGCCAATCAGGGCCGCGTTCTGTTGTTCGATGAGATTTGAACTGCTGTCCAACATGATGCATTTTACCTAACACATCACCAATCGCTTGGCATTGAGCAACCGTTGCAACAGAACTAACTCCTCGACCAGAAAGGCGAAGAACCAATGCCGCAGGGCGATCACACAACATTTTAAGATATCGACCTTGAGTGTCGGCGGCAGGATGTGCAGAGGGAATATCATGTTGATAGAAAAAGGTCATAACATCTAAGAAATAAGCTAACTCATCAAATTCATGTTGCTCAAACAAGGTGAGCACAAACTGACCTTGATCGGTAGTCACAAAATAATTGGTATTTTCAATACCGTCACTAATGCCTTCAAAAGACACCAGTTCACCCACGGCATAATCATTTAAGAACGTAACTAACTCGTCACGCCCAACTTCGGTATAAACTGACATATGAACTTAAAACCTAGAAATGTGGCTCTACCACTCAAATAAAATCCAATTAGGAATAGGACCCGAATCCAATTCAAACTGTTTTGATTCTAATGAACCATCACCATCTGTATCCATAAAGTAATATGGCAGACCAATAGCAGGAATGACCTTAATCATATAAAGCTGACCATTAATACGATATTCTTCAATCGTACGATCATCTTTTTGAATAATATTAATTTCAGGTTCAATACTTTCACCATCCATCAATGGTTGAGGAATGACGGGAGGCTGTGCAACATCGGCAGCAAAAATATTCGCTGACATAAATAATGCAACAGCGCATACAATATGCGTAAAAGTAATTTTATTAAACATGAAACTTGCTCCGTATAAGTTAATATAAAGATATCATTTTCAAGGCAATGATTAAAGTATCAATTGCCCTTCACCTATTTTTAAAGTGACCACTAATGAAACCATCTGCTCCATTTGTCCTCGTCGACGGTTCGTCATATCTTTATCGTGCTTACCATGCAATGTCACAAGCAAACCTTACAAATGCCAGTGGACAAGCTACGGGGGCAATCTATGGTGTAGTTAATATGTTGAGAAAGCTTTTGACTCAATATAAACCTGAACTTGTCGCAGTGGTATTTGATGCAAAGGGCAAGACTTTTCGTAACGATTTGTATTCAGAATACAAAGCAACTCGCCCTCCCATGCCAGATGATTTGCGCGAACAAATAGAACCCTTACACGATGTCGTTCGGGCAATGGGCTTTCCATTATTAATGGTTGATGGTGTGGAGGCTGATGATGTTATCGGCACCTTAGCCCATCAAGCAACCGAGCTAAAAATTGATACCGTCATCTCCACAGGGGATAAAGATATGGCACAACTGGTTAATGAACATGTGACATTAATCAACACCATGACAAACACCACAACAGATATTCAGGCGGTGCATGATAAATACGGCATAGCACCTAATCGCATTATTGATTACTTAGCATTAATGGGCGATAAGGTAGATAACATTCCCGGAGTACCCAGTGTCGGGCCTAAAACTGCGACCAAATTATTACAACAATATGATTCATTAGTAGGCGTCATTGCTCATGCTGATGAAGTAAAAGGCAAGATGGGCGAGAAGTTACGTGAGACCGCTCCCGATCTGCCACTGTCTTATGAACTTGCTACTATTAAATTAGATGTGGAACTCAATGACACACCTACCAGCCTAAAATTAAACGATCCAGATAATATTGCCCTATTAGACTTATTCAGACATCTTGAATTTAAAACATGGACAAAAGAATTAGTTCAAGGGAATCAAGGGGTCAGCCAGCTTGATTTACATCCGAAAAACAAACTCCAGGGAATCAAGCTGGCTGACCCCTTGATTCCAGCATCGCCAACAGAACAGAATTACGAAACAATCCTTACTGAAGAACGGCTACAACATTGGCTCAAAGTATTAAAAGAATCTGACTTATTTGCCTTTGATACTGAAACAACTAGCCTCAATTATCTTGATGCCCGTATTGTCGGCTTATCATTTGCAGTGAAAGTGGGAGAAGCCGCTTATCTGCCACTGACTCATGACTATCTTGGTGCGCCAGAGCAATTAAATATCGATCATGTCCTGAACCTATTCAAACCCTTATTAGAAGATCCAATGCAATTTAAAGTAGGACAAAATCTAAAATACGATCGTCATATTTTGCTCAATCATGATATTGACTTGCAGGGCATTAAACACGATACCATGTTGCAATCTTATGTTTTAGATAGCACCGCCACTCGCCATGATATGGATTCATTAGCCGAAAAATACCTTGGTAGAAATACCATTCACTTTGAAGACATTGCTGGCAAAGGCAAAAAACAGCTCACCTTCAACCAAATTGATATTGAACAGGCATCACCTTATGCCGCAGAAGATGCTGATATCACACTGCAACTACACCACGCATTATGGCCTCAACTGCAAGCTATTCCAGAACTTGAAAAAGTCTACACTGAACTTGAGATGCCTCTTTTACCCGCCATTAATCGCCTTGAACGTAATGGCGTTAATATTGATATTTGGATGTTACAACAACAAAGTGATGAACTAGGTCACAAACTCGACAAGCTCGAAAAACAAGCTTTTGATATTGCTGGCGAAGAATTCAACCTCGGCTCACCCAAACAACTCGGTACCGTTCTATATGAAAAACTTGAACTGCCTATTTTAAAGAAAACCCCTAAAGGCCAACCATCAACTGCTGAAAGTGTTTTACAAGAGCTCGCTGATGATGGTTATGAACTACCGCAAGTGGTCATGCAGTACCGTAGTTTGAGCAAACTAAAATCAACCTATACTGATCGATTGCCCGAACAGGTTAATCGTTCAACAGGCCGTGTACATACTTCATATCATCAAGCCGTTACCGCAACAGGTCGACTTTCATCATCCGATCCCAATTTACAAAATATTCCAATTCGCAGTGAAGAAGGCAGACGAATTCGCGAAGCCTTTGTTGCACCGGAAGGTTACATCCTACTTGCTGCCGATTATTCTCAAATTGAACTGCGAATAATGGCACACTTGTCACAAGATGAAAGCCTACTCAAAGCCTTTTCCGAGGGTGAAGACATTCATCGTCATACCGCAGCTGAAATCTTTAATGTGTCATTGGATGATGTAACAACAGACCAACGTCGAAGTGCAAAAGCGATTAATTTCGGTTTAATTTATGGCATGTCTGCTCATGGATTATCAAAACAACTGGGTATTGAACGTCACCAAGCTGCTGACTATATGACCACCTATTTTGAACGCTACCCCGGTGTTAAACACTATATGGAAAGCACCCGCGCGCAAGCGAAACTTGATGGCTATGTTGAAACCTTATTTGGTCGTCGCTTATTTTTACCCGAAATCAATTCCAGCAATGGTATGCGCCGACAATATGCTGAACGCACAGCGATCAATGCCCCGATGCAAGGAACGGCTGCCGATATTATTAAACGTGCAATGATTGATATTCATCAATGGTTACAAGCTGAAAAATCTTCTATCCGAATGATTATGCAAGTTCATGATGAACTGGTATTTGAAGTGCCTTTAGACCAAATTGAAGCGGCTAAAGATAAAATCGAACAGTTTATGATGAAGGCTGCAGATCTTGATGTGCCATTAGAGGTCGGAATCGATACTGGGGATAATTGGGAACAAGCACATTAAATTCACTTTAAAACGAACATTTCACCACAGAGACACAGAGGGCACAGAGGGCACAGAGTTTTATACCTGTGATCATTCAGTTGCAGTTTTTTGTACCCCGTCATTCCCAGCAGGCTTTTAGCTGGGAGCTGCTTAATACAATAGATCCTCGATAAAAGATCTCGAGGATGACGGCAACTGCAAGATCATTCAGATTGAATGATCACGGGTACAAAATCTACATCTTAAATAATAGGGTATAAAACTCCGTGCCCTCTGTGTCTCTGTGGTGAAACTGAACAAAACAAAATGATATAACAAAACAATATAAAGAATTAATGTTTTATTATTTGTTCTTATAAACCCAACCCTTTAAACTATGCCTCTTTAAAATGTATCTGTTAGGAAACAATAACCGTGTCAAAACCTGCATTCAACTTACTTCGCGCATTCAGCATTGCACTACTCAGCGCCACAATCAGCTTGCCAGCTTTCGCAACCAATGGCTATTTAGCACATGGTTACGGCATAAAATCTAAAGGCATGGCAGGAGCAGGTGTTGCAATGCCACAAGAAGTATTAATTGCTGCAACAAACCCAGCTGGCATTGCCTTCTTAGGTAACCGTGTTGAAGTCGCTGCGGCATTGTTTAGCCCTCGACGTAGTTATGACGTAACTGGGAATCCATCAGGAGCATTCGGCGAACCTCAACTTGATCCAGGAAAAGTAAATAGTGGTCGTGACTATTTTGTTATTCCTGAAATGGGTGCAACATGGCAGTTAGATGAACATAAATCTGTTGGTATCGTATTGTTTGGTAATGGCGGTATGAACACTTCTTATTCAGCAGGCGATACAGCTAGTGGCTTTGGTACCTTTGGTGCAGGCGATACAGGTGTTGATTTATCACAACTATTTTTATCACCGACCTTTTCTTACCGCTTTGATAATGATGCCGCTATTGGTATTTCAGCTATTCTAGCCTACCAACGCTTTGAGGCTAAAGGTGTCAGTAGTTTTGGTCCAGTTCCCGGTGGTTTTAATGTTTCAAACGATCCTAATAGCTTAAGTAATAACGGTCATGATCATTCATTTGGTGCAGGCATTAACCTAGGCTTTATCTTACCCGTAGCAAAAACGTTAACCCTTGGCGGTGGATTTCGCTCACGTGTGTATATGACGGAGTTTGATGACTATAAAGGTCTATTTGCTGAACAAGGTGATATGGATATTCCTGCTTCAGCAACAATAGGTTTAGCATGGAAAACAACTGAAAACCTAACCGTCGCACTTGATGTGCAAAAAACATGGTATAGCTCCGTTGATGCGATAGGCAACACAATGCAACCAGCCATGAATACATGTGGTGGTGCAACACCAATACATCCATCATGTCTTGGTGGAGACAATGGTATCGGTTTCGGTTGGAAAGACATGACGACCGTTAAATTCGGTGTGCAATATGAAGCAAGCAACGATTGGACATGGCGTGCAGGGTATAGTCATGGCAATCAACCTATTCCAGAAACCGAAGTAATGTTTAATATTTTGGCGCCAGGCGTAATGGAGCAGCACTTTACTGCTGGTTTCACCAAGAAGTTTGACCAAGGTCGCCAAGAATTTAACTTTGCTGCGATGTATGCACCTTCACATAGCATTTCAGGGCGAACAAGTAGCACCCAAACAGTTGAGATTGAAATGAAACAATACCAACTAGAATTAGGTTGGGCATTGCAGTTCTAAGAAAAACCACACTTTAAACAAAAAATAGCGGCACTAATTGCCGCTATTTTTTTGCCTATTATTCCTACAGTGATTTTCAGCTCTCGCCCTCAAGCCATATTGGTTGTCTGGCACTGTTATTGCTATAATTTCACTATATCCATTACTAGATAGGCATGAGTAATATTGTGAGCACAAAAATAACGCCCACATCTGAAGAGATTCGGATGAAAGAAGAGGACTTTATCGTCTCTAAAACAGATGCTAAAGGAAAAATCACTTACTGTAACGAAATATTTATACGCTTTGCAGGCTATGACGAAGCGGATCTTATCGATCAACCTCACAATATTGTTCGTCACCCCGATATGCCTCGCTCTGTTTATCGCTTTATGTGGGAAACATTAAAAAACAAACAAGAGTTCTTCGGCATTGTTAAAAACTTATGTAAAAACGGTGCCTATTACTGGACATTTGCCAATGTCACGCCTAGTTATGATGAAGGTCAATTAATCGGTTATTACTCTGTTCGTAGACAACCATCACGCCATATTGTTGAAATAATGACACCTATTTATCAGAAAATGGTGGCAGAAGAAGCTAAATATAGCAGCAGTAAAGAAGCAATGGATGCCTCTTTCAAGATATTGAACGACATGCTCGAAGGACTCGAGCTATCATACAATGAGTTTATTTATACTAATGCCTAATAAAATAATACACACTCTATTAGCCGCCTTAGTTAGCTTCATGGCTTTGGCCTTAGTTTTTATTTACGATGCAAACCAGTTGTTCTTGTTAACAATTGTCGGTGCCATTGCTCTTGTTTTTATGGCGAAGTCAGAACACTCACTTGCCTCACCAATCATGCAAGCCATTATAAAAATGTTGCATCAAATTCGAATGGGCAAACTAGAATATCGTGTCACTCATATTCCAAAAGACGATCCGTTCTATGGTTTAGCATGGTTATTAAACAACGCGATCGATCAAGTTGAAGCCGTTATGCGTGAAGCAGAATCTTCATTCATTGCGACCGAATGGCAAGAATATTATCGAAAACCATTAACTAAAGGCATTAGTAGCGGTTATCACGCACAACTTGCCAATATTTCTAAATCTGTTGACTCATTAGCCGAGTCTTATTGGAAGCAAAAGCAAGATGCGATGTTTTCAGCATTAGGTAAGCAAAAATCTGAAAACCTGTTAGAAAATATTGGCCATAGTCAGCGTGATTTAGGCATTATTGCCGATGACATGCTGGTTGTAGAAGGCCTTTCTAAAGAATCCGTAGAAAGTGCAACTAACAATCAAGGTAATGCCAATACCTTACATGAACGCCTTAATATCATTGTTGAAAAATCCACCGCTATGCGTTCTAGTTCACAAGAATTGGCTGAAAGTAGTGAAGAAATCAAAAATATGGTATCAATGATTGTTGGCGTTGCTGATCAAACCAATTTATTAGCACTAAATGCCGCCATTGAGGCTGCGCGTGCAGGCGAACATGGTAGAGGCTTTGCCGTTGTGGCTGATGAAGTGAAAAAATTGGCTGGCACAACAAAAGATGCTGCAGAGCAAATTTCTAAAATCATTGGTCGTTTCTCATCTGCCAGCAAAATCATGTCAGAAGATACCGACATAATGGCAACCATTTCTGATGACTCAAAACAATTGATTGATGAGTTCAAGATTAGCTTTGATCGTGTTGCAGCAGGCGCTCAAAAAACCTATGAAATGGTGTCTAATACTCAAATTATTTGTAATACAGCATTAATCAAAGTCGACCATCTGATTTATATGCAACGCGCTTATTATGCTGTTGAAACAAATGATCCAGATGGAGAATCTGGTCAAGCTGTTGCGTCTAATCACCATAGCTGTCGATTTGGTAAATGGTATGACACGGGAGATGGCCAAGCTCAATATAGTCATTTACCCATTTATCCTGCTATTGCAGAACCTCACGGTATCGTACATAGTAAAGTACATAATGTAATGGACCTATTGAGACAAGACTGGCAAGAAAATCAGCAACTCCAAAAAGAACTGCTCATCAGTTTCTCTGAAGCTGAGAATGCAAGTGCAAACTTGACCAAGTTAATAGATCAACTTGCAGATGAGAAAAAACGCTTTGAATCAGTATCCACTGATACGCTTGGTGAAACAGACTTATTCTAGGCTTGCAGGTAGAAGGAGCGGTCTGGAGATCGTAGGTTCGACTTTAGTCGAACAATGTCGGACTAAAGTCCGACCTACAGGGTCTTATTTTTCAATAATAGAAACTTGGTTTCGGCCTTGCTGTTTTGCAAGATATAATCCTTGATCGGCCTCTTTTATCAATGTTTTTACGAGCTTAGCAACATCATCACCATTAACAGGGCTGATTGTTCCGACCCCTGCACTCAAGGTAATGTGATCACTCGCTAATGAATAATTATGTGATAAATTAAGATTATCTATTGCACTTCGTATATTTTCAGCAATAGCTAGGCCACCAGATAGCTCTGTTTCAGGCAGAATAATTGCAAACTCTTCGCCACCATAACGTGCAACAAGATCTCCTGGTCGCTTAGATACTTTTGCCATTGTACGTGCTACATATTTCAAGCAGTCATCGCCAGATTGATGTCCATAGTTATCATTATAAGGTTTAAAATAATCGATATCACACATAACCAAAGAAAGTGAGCTTCCAGTTCGTATTGCTCGTTTAGCCTCTCTTGAGATTACCTCATCAAAATGACGTCTATTTGCAATGCCTGTCAGGCCATCTCTAACGGTCATTCTCAACAGTTCACGATTAGCCTGTTTCAATTGCTGGCGCATATCAGCAATACGCTCCATGGCACGTAACTTAGCATTGAGCACTACCGCTTCCACCGGCTTAGTTAAATAGTCATCACCACCCGCATCAATGGCATGAACAATATCTTTTGATTGAGTCATAGCTGACAAGAAAACGATAGGAACCCAATCACCATCTTGTTCACAAAGTGCTCGAATTTCTGTTGCTGCTTCAATGCCATCTTTAACCGGCATAATAATATCCATCAATACGAGATCGGGACGTTCATTTTGAAACTGTTCAACAGCCTGTTGTCCGTTACTTACAATCACAATCTCATGTCCCGCTTCTTCTATATAAGCGCGGATTAAGATTTGATTTGTTTTTGAATCTTCAGCTAATAAGACTTTCACGAGACATGTATCACATAAATAAACATGAATACATGATACAAGTTATTTCTTCTTTGCACGAGGGTGTGCTGAATCATAGACACTTGCCAGATGTTGGAAATCAACATGCGTATAAATTTGAGTGGTAGAAATATCTTCATGTCCTAGTAACTCTTGGACTGCTCGAAGATCACTACTGGCCTCTAACATGTGTGATGCAAAGGCATGGCGTAGTCGGTGAGGATGAACCTTATCTGATATGCCTTGCCTTTTACCCCAATAGCTCAAACGCTTTTGGATTGAACGAACACCAAGTCTATTACCCTTCTGAGTAATAAATAATGCTGATTGTTCAAAAAAACCGAGTTCATCGCGCTTGCTTAACCATTCTTTCAAGGCATTGAGTGCTTGAGACCCAACGGGAATAATGCGAGCTTTGTTACCTTTGCCTATGACATGTACTAAATGATCGCCAAAATCGATATCCCGAAGATTAAGACTCGCAAGTTCTGCTAAACGTAATCCTGATGAGTAAAATAACTCCATCATGGCATGGTCACGACAGGCAATCATAGTATCAGGTATAACACCGTCTAATAAGCCACTCATTTGATCAACATCAAGGGTTGCTGGCAATCGCTTCTCAACTTTAGGAGCTTGAACAGCCTGAGCTGGATTGTTATTAGCAAAACCTTCTCGAATCAAAAATCGATATAGACTTCGAATAGCGGATAACAAGCGTTGAATAGAGCGACCTGACAAACTATTTCGATGTAATCCGGCAATAAATTGGCGAATATGACGACTTCTTATTTCTTGCCAATCATGTAATTTAGTGTCATCACAAAAATGTATGAATTGTTTTAAGTCTCGCTGATAATTACTCACCGTATGAGGAGACATACGTTTTTCCTGCTCTAGATAATGCAGAAAAGAATCAATATTGTGTTGCTGGCTATTTTCCGTAGTCATGATGTGGTCGCAACAATCTCATTGTCACTTCGCCGAGGAAGCTTAAATAATCTGTTCCCATATCAGCATGAAAACGTTTTTCATCATAGCTAGCAATCGCGAGCAATCCAGCACAGGGTTCATGCCCTAAAGGTAGACAAGCAACTGATTGAACTTTATCTGCTTTATTTCCAAATAAGAGTTCTTTTTGGGCATTAGTCAAACGGCCACAAACAGGTTTTTGCTTTGACAGTAATTTATCAAAAATACGTAAATTATCAGCATCGGCATGTTGAGGAACTATATTTTCACCGGTATCAGGTAACTGCGGCTCAACATCACCAGCATAAAACCAACGAAGCGCGACTTCATCAGCATTAAACTCTTGTTTCAATTCTTTCATCAACATCGGTAGTAAGGTGCCAAAAGAAGGGGCATCCATTAATCGTAAACAAAGTTGATGAATTCGAGTTTGGAGTGCCGTATTTTGACGAGCATTTTCAATTAACATGCTTAATTGTCTATGTAATTGCTGATTCTTAGTTTGTAATCGCTCACTCTTTCGCTGTGCTAAAGAAATAGTGCCTTCTGGTCCTTCAGCAATTTGAATATTATCTAGTGCATCAGGGTGATTGATAAAGAAATCCCCATGTGCTGCTAAATAACTTTTCACTTGCTCTACAGTTAATAATTGTTCAGTGTCGCCCACGCAATTTCTCCATCAAATACTTGTGTTGCTGGCCCTGTCATCCATACGGAATCATCATTTCCTGACCACGCTATCATTAAGTCACCACCTGGTAGGGTTACTTTCACTTCACTTGCTAATAAACCCTGTCGAATACCGATCACAACCGCTGCACATGCTCCTGTACCGCAGGCTTCTGTTTCACCTGCACCTCGTTCATAGACGCGTAGTTTAACTTCATTATTACTGATAACTTCCATAAAGCCTACATTAACGCGCTCAGGAAATTGCTCATGACCTTCAATTAGAGGCCCTAATGTTTCAACATCTGCCGCATGAATATCATCCACTATCAATACGGCATGAGGATTCCCCATTGAAACAGTGCCGATCATGACTAGCTGCTCATTGGGCAAAGGTAATTCATACAGGTCTGCTTGTTGCTCTGCAATAAAGGGAATATCTACTGGATTTAAATGTGGCGCGCCCATGTCAACTGTCACGCTGCCATCGTCTTGTAAACTAGGATAAATAACACCTGATGCGGTTTCAACCGCAATTTTATCTTTATTGGTCAGTTTTTTATCACGTACAAATCGAGTAAAACAACGTGCACCATTGCCACACTGAGCGACTTCACTGCCATCGGCATTAAAGATACGATAGCGAAAATCGACCCCTTCTTGCTCTGAGGTTTCAACTAACAACAACTGGTCACAACCAATACCTCGCCGCCGATCCGCCAAGAACCTAACCTGACTATCTGTCAGTTCAACTTGCTGAGTTATGGCATCAATAACAACAAAGTCATTACCAAGCCCATGCATTTTGCTAAATTTCAACATGATAAAGTCTATAGTTATTCAGGTAAAAGGTGTTCGCCAGCATATAAAGATTCAATGGTTTCCCGCTCACGCACAAGGTGTACGGTATCACCATCGACCATTATTTCAGCTGTTCTCGGACGAGAATTATAGTTTGAACTCATGGTGAAACCATAAGCTCCCGCACTACGAATTGCTAATAAATCACCCGCTTCAATTGCTAAAGCGCGATCTTTACCTAAGAAATCACCTGTTTCACAAATAGGTCCCACAATATCGTATTGCTGTATTTCTGCATTGCTTGTTTCCATAACCGGCTGAATCTCTTGCCACGATTGATATAAAGCTGGACGTAATAAATCATTCATTGCCGCATCAACAATGGCAAAGTGACGATCTTCTGTCGGTTTTAGATATTCAACTTTAGTGACTAAAACACCTGCATTACCAGCAATAGCACGACCTGGTTCTAATAGTATTTCAAGGTTCCGCCCTTCTAACAATGCTCGTAATGCAGCTGAATATTCCGCAGGACTAGGCGGCGTCTCATCTTGGTAAGTAATACCTAAACCACCACCAATATCAAGGTGAGAAAGCTGTATCCCTTGTTTTTTCAAAGAATCTATTAATGCTAAAACACGTTCTAAAGCATCAACAAAAGGAGAAACCGTCGTGAGCTGCGAACCAATATGGCAATCAATCCCTACTACGTCTAAATTCGCCATGGCATTCGCTTGCTGATAAACCGATTCAGCTAACTCAATCGCGATACCAAATTTATTTTCTTTCAGACCTGTTGAAATATAAGGATGTGTTTGTGCATCTACATCAGGATTAACCCGAATTGAAATAGGAGCACGCTTTCCTAAATCACCAGCAACCTCATTGATTCGTGATAATTCAGCTATCGATTCAACATTAAAACAGCGAACACCTTGTTGCAAAGCATATTGAATTTCCGCAATCGTTTTACCAACACCCGAAAAAACACAATGTTTTGCTTGCCCACCAGCGGCTAAAACGCGCGCTAATTCTCCAGCAGAAACGATATCAAAACCCGAGCCAAGTCGAGCAAGTACATTTAATACGGCAAGATTAGAGTTCGCTTTTACGGCATAACAAATAGAATGCTCTAAACCTTTAAAGGCCTGATCAAAAGCATGCCAGTGTCGCTCTAATGTTGCCCGAGAATAAATATATGTCGGAGTACCGTACTGTTCTACAACCGCTGATACAGCGACATCCTCGGCATGTAGCTCACCATTTTTATACTGAAAATAATCCATTAATTTAACCTATCCAACTCATTAAAAGACTTCCTTCCGGTAGATATAAATCACCTTTTTGACCACATGCTACTAACAATGACAATGCTGCGCAGACAATTAGTAAGCGTTTCCAGTGTTTTATTTTTTGCATTATTACCTTTCCTCAAAACTCATCATTTACAGAGTATATACGGGAAGTCAGTTCTCCGTCTTCACTTACAAACTAGAATTTATTTCCCAACTTACATAAGATAAGCTTTTATTCAGAATATTCCTTAGATTAATATTGTATGAGGTCGCAACTGCGAATATGGAAACACCAATTAGGCTCAGTGGTTTAGCGAGACGCTTTATTAGTGACGGTTTGCTAAGTGAAGAAAAAGCACACACAGCACAGAAAAAAGCAAAAGAGGCCGAGCAACCCTTTGTCAGTTATTTGGTTAATCAAAACATTCTAGATAGCAAGGATATTGCATCATCGGCATCACAAGAGTTTGGCGTTCCTCTTTTTGATTTAACGACGATGAACATGGAACTGGCGGCAACAAGCCTTATCGATGAAAAACTTATTCGTCAACACCATGCCTTGCCGCTATATCAGCACGGTAGTCGACTTTATGTCGCTATTTCTGATCCAACGAACCTACAAGCACTCGATACATTCCAATTTAATAGTAGTTTAGCCACACAGCCCATCCTCGTTGACGAAGTTCAATTATCAGCAGCGATAGAACATGCCTTAGATTCAAGCCGTGATCAAATCGAAGAGTTTAATGATGATGATTTTGATGATCTTGAAATGGGACCTGATGATGAGCCAGAAGATGCCGCCACGGGTGGCAAAGATGTTGATGAAACACCTATTGTTCGCTTTATTCAAGGCATATTAACCACTGCCATTAAAGCAGGGGCATCTGATGTTCACTTCGAACCTTATGAAAAGGTATACCGTATTCGTACACGTATCGATGGCATATTGCATGAAGTTAAAACGGCACCTATTTCTACTGCAGGTCGTATTTCTGCACGACTAAAAGTATTATCTCGTCTTAATATTGCTGAACGTCGAGTTCCTCAAGATGGTCGAATGCGACTTAAATTATCGAAAACTAAAACGATTGATTTTCGTGTAAATACGTGTCCAACATTATTTGGTGAAAAGATTGCTTTACGTATTCTCGACCCAACCAGTGCTCAACTTGGTATTGATGCTCTAGGTTATGAAGAAGATCAAAAGAAAATATTTCTGGATGTCATGCATCAACCTTATGGCATGATTCTCGTTACAGGGCCGACAGGTAGTGGTAAAACAGTCTCTCTTTATACCGCACTCAACATTCTAAATACTGATGACCGCAATATTTCAACGGCAGAAGATCCTGCTGAAATCACTCTCGCGGGAATCAACCAAGTCAATGTAAACCCAACCGTTGGGCTTAGCTTTTCAGCAGCTTTGAAGGCTTTTTTACGTCAAGATCCCGATATCATCATGGTGGGGGAGATTCGTGACTTGGAAACAGCTGAAATTTCTATTAAGGCAGCACAAACGGGTCATATGGTTCTTTCAACACTCCATACCAATGATGCACCTCAAACTTTGACTCGTTTGGCTAATATGGGTGTACCTCCTTTCAATATCGCCTCTGCAGTCACATTGATTATTGCTCAACGACTAGGTCGCCGATTATGTAGTAATTGTAAGATAAAAGAAGACCTTAGCAATGATACTTTGCTAGAAGAAGGCTTTAGCCAGTCTCAAGTTGATAAAGGCCTCACCATTTATAAACCCGTAGGTTGTGAAAGCTGTACTAAAGGTTATAAAGGTCGAGTCGGTATTTATCAAGTGATGCCCATTTCAGAAAAAATGGGACGCATCATTATGGATGGCGGCAACTCAATGCAATTAGCGGATCAATCAAAATCAGAAGGCATTGCCGACCTTAGAGAATCAGGCCTAAAAAAAGTAGCCTCAGGACTAACTAGCCTTGAAGAGCTAAACCGTGTAATCAAGGAGTAAAAGATGGCACAGGCAAAAAAACAAAAACTTGACCCTATATTTTTATGGCAAGGTACCAATAAGCAAGGCAAACGTACTAAGGGCCAAATTTCAGCTGCGAATGCAAACATGGCTAAAGCACTGCTTCGCCGCCAAGGCATAATACCGCTCAAGGTAAAAAAGAAACCTAAAGATCTTTTTGCAGCAAGAAAACCTCCAATCAAACCCGCTGACATTGCTGTTTTTAGTCGCATGTTAGCGACAATGATGTCTTCTGGCGTACCTCTAATGCAATCCATGCAGATTATTGGTGAAGGCCATGAAAATGCAAGCATGCAAGATATGATTCTCACTATTAAAGCAGATGTTGAATCGGGTACCAGCCTGGCAGAATCACTCGGGAAATTCCCTTATCACTTTGATGATCTTTTTGTGAACTTAGTGAATGCCGGTGAGCAATCAGGTACATTAGAAACACTACTTCATGAGATTGCAATTTACAAAGAAAAAACAGAAGCCTTAAAAGCTAAAATCAAAAAAGCCTTAGTCTATCCCATCTCTATTTTAGTGGTTGCCTTTGTTGTTACGGCTATTTTGATGATCTTTGTAATCCCTCAGTTTGAAGCATTATTTGCTGGATTTGGAGCTGAATTGCCAGGACTTACACAATTTGTCATTGGCGTTTCGCAATTTTTCCAACAATGGTGGTGGTTAATCTTTGGTTCAATCATTGGCTCAGTCTACGGTCTTATGGAAGCAAAAAAACGTTCTCGAAAAGTACAACACTTTTTTGATCGTATGTTATTAAAAGTACCCGTTATCGGAATCATTATGGAAAAAGGGGCCATTGCCCGATTTGCTCGAACCTTTGCCACTATGTTTAAAGCGGGTGCTCCCTTGGTTGAAGCGATGGTTTCTGTTGCAGGCGCGACAGGCAATATTGTATTTAGTGAAGCGACAATGGAAATGCGTGATGAAGTATCAACAGGTACGCAACTTAATGTGGCGATGAGAAATGCTGATCTTTTCCCCAATATGGTCATTCAAATGGTGGCCATTGGTGAGGAATCAGGTGCTCTAGATACCATGCTCGCTAAAGTAGCTGACTTTTATGAAGCTGAAGTAGATGATGCCGTAGATAATATGACGGCTTTAATGGAACCCCTAATCATGGCCTTCTTAGGTGTTGTAATTGGTACGCTGGTTATTGCTATGTACTTACCAATCTTTAAATTAGGTGCGGTGGTTTAACTGCATGGCACTATTTTCCTTATTACAAAGCTCGCCTATTCTATTTATTATTCTTATCTCCCTTCTTGGGCTGTTAATCGGTAGCTTCTTAAATGTAGTGATCTACCGACTTCCAGTAATGATGGAGCGAGAATGGTTCGCACAATGTGCTGAACTTAATGGGCAAGAGACCCCAGAAAATGAAGTTTTTACACTCAGCACGCCACGCTCTCGCTGCCCTAAATGTAATCATGCCATTACGGCTATTGAGAATGTACCCGTTATTAGCTATCTATTCCTAGGCGGGAAGTGTAAGCAGTGTAAGGTTAAGATAGCTATTCGTTACCCACTGATTGAAGCCCTAACAGGAATTCTCTCTGGCGTAGTTGCTTGGCACTTTGGTTTCGATTGGACTTGTTTAGGTGCATTACTCTTAACATGGTCCCTCATTGCCTTAACCTTTATTGACGTTGATCATCAATTATTACCAGATAGCATTACCTTACCCTTAGTCTGGCTTGGCATCAGTTTCAACTTATTTTCAAGCTATACGGATCTTTACTCAAGTGTCATTGGTGCTATTGCAGGTTATATGTCTCTATGGCTAGTCTTTCAGGCGTTTAAACTTGTCACAGGTAAGGAAGGTATGGGATATGGTGATTTCAAACTCCTTGCCGCTCTTGGTGCATGGTTAGGGTGGGCCTTATTGCCCTCTATTATTTTATTATCGTCATTGGTCGGTGCAATAATAGGTATCAGTCTGATTGTATTGCGTAAACACCAACGCGATATTCCTATTCCTTTTGGTCCTTATTTAGCAACGGCAGGTTGGATCGCTTTAATCTGGGGCAATGAAATAAATACAGCTTATCTTCTCTGGATTTCAGGTTAATTTAGTTTTCTGATGTTAAAAATAGGCCTGACAGGCGGTATTGCCAGTGGAAAATCAACCATCTGCCAACTATTCTCAGATCTTAATGTACCGATTATTGATGCCGATATCATTGCCAGACAATTGGTTGAACCTCAGCAGAGTTCTTTTGCCAAAATAGTCGCTCTATTTGGTACAGAAATACTTCTTGATGATGGTACGCTTAATCGCTCATTACTACGGAAACGTATTTTTTCAGATCCACTCGCTAAAAAAGAGTTAGAAAAGATTCTTCATCCTAAAATTAGCCAACAATTACAGCTGCAAAGTGATGCGCTAAATTCAAGCTATTGCATCCTTGCAATTCCTCTTCTTATTGAAAGTAAGTTACAAGATAGTGTTGACCGAATATTAGTCATCGATATAACGCTGCAGCAACAGCTAGAGCGCCTATGTAAACGAGATAACATATCTCAAGAAGAAGCCCAGCTCATTATCGATAGTCAATGTAACCGAGAGGAACGATTGGCTTTTTCTGATGATATTATCGTTAATAATCAGCCTATCCATAAGCTCAATAATATTGTCTTTAATTTGGATCAAACCTATCGACAATTAGCCCATTCATCGACTAGTAGTTGCCAGCAATCTGATTGTCGTGGACAATAAGCCTTTTACGTTATTTATTCGAATCAATCGTGCCTGAAAACATCATCTACGAACAACCGCTCAATGAGCGTATACGCACCTTTCTTCGACTTGAATTCTTATTTGAGAATGTTGATTCAGCTTTAGATAATAATGCGGGCTTGCAAAGCAGAGAAGCGCTTAATGGTATTTTAAGTATTTTGTCTGTTTTTGATCGTAGCGATTTGAAGCAAGAAATAATGAAAGAATTAGAACGTCTTATTACCACACTATCGGCATTAGAAAATAGTCCAGGTGTTGATAGGCAAGCACTTGAAGCCTTATTAACCGAATTAGACCACATTACTGATGGACTCCATCTTAAGAAATCTTCTTTCGGTCATGAATTACGTGAAAATGACTTTCTCTACAGCATTCGCCAGCGTTCAAGTATTCCGGGCGGCACCTGTGACTTTGACCTTCCGGCCTATCACTATTGGTTAGAACACACGAGTAATACAGACAAGAAACAACAGCTTTTAGAGTGGTCAAAACAGTTTTCAAATGCACGAGCGGCTATTGATATGACACTGCATCTTATTCGAGGGAGTACTGGATTCTCAAAAAATACGGCGCAAGCTGGTTTTTATCAACATTCCTTAGATAATAACCAATCAACCCCATTGATTAGAGTCCAAATACCTAAAGATGCAGACTACTTCCCAGAGATCAGTGGGGGCAAACATCGATTTACTGTTCGTTTTATGAAGTTTGATATTAATCAACGTGCCCAACAAGTCAGTGAGGATATCGAATTCTCATTGAGCTGTTGTGCAATGTAGGAATTATAACTATGGTCAAGATTGTTCACTGCCCTCAATGCAATAAAGATGTTCCATGGCAAGATGACCAGCAGTGGAAACCTTTTTGTAGTGAACGCTGTAAGTTAATTGATCTTGGTGAGTGGGCAAGTGAAGGCCACCGTATTGCAGGTGAGTCTAGTTTAATAGATTCCATTGATATCGATGAATATAACCCTTCAGATTACCACTAGAAATTAAGACTTCTTAGGCATCACCTGCGGTTAGAATTCCCTGCTGCTGCGAAAATGAGATCATTCTATCTAAAGGCAACAATGCTTTTTGACGAATAGCTTCATCAACCTCAATCGTATTTGTTCCATCACGCAAAGATTCATACAAGTTAACCAACGTGTTCATCGCCATCCACGGACAATGAGCACAACTTTTACATGTTGCACTTTTTCCACCTGTTGGTGCAGGAATAAGACGTTTATCAGGTACTTCTTGGCTCATTTTATAGAACAGGCCATGATCTGTTGCGATAATTAAGGTATCGGCTGATGACCTTTTACCGGCGGCAATAATCTGCTTTGTTGAACCTACAAAGTCAGCTTTGGCAATAACAGATTCTGGTGATTCGGGATGTACTAATACTTCTGCTTGCGGATATTTCTTCATCAGCTCTTCAAGCTCAAAAAGCTTAAATTCATCATGAACAACACAATTTCCCTGCCACATGATCATGTCGGCATTGGTTTTGTTTTTGATATATTGACCTAAATGTCTATCCGGCCCCCAAACAACCTTTTTACCTTCAGCCATTAAATGTTCAACAATCTGAATCGCATTACTTGAGGTTACAATCCAATCGGCACGTGCTTTTACTTCTACGCTCGTATTGGCATAAACAACGACTTCTCGTTCAGGATATTGATCACAAAACTCGCTAAATTCATCGATCGGGCAACCAAGATCAAGTGAACATTCTGCTTGCAACGTTGGCATAATAACTGTTTTTTCAGGACTTAGAATTTTAGATGTTTCGCCCATAAAACGAACACCAGCAATAACTAAGGTACTTGCACTATGTTGTGCGCCAAAGTTTGCCATATCTAGAGAATCAGACACATATCCCCCCGTCTGCTCCGCTAACGCTTGCAATTCGTCATCGACATAATAATGAGCAATGAGTACTGCATTTTTTTCTTCTAAGAGTGCTTTTATTTTAACTATGTAATCAGCCTTATCTGCTTCCGTAAGCCATGGGCTTGGAACAACATCATCAATCAATTGATCGATACCAGCTTGTAATTGTTGTGGAATAGTTTCGGCTAAACTCATATTACTTACTCTTGTTTTAAGACTTTGATAATATCAACATTAGCAGCTGGAAAATCATCATCCATTAAATCTATAATTCTGCACCAGCGTAAACGCTGACCTTCTCGCCCTTGAGGCGTTCCAACAAACTCATCGACAGTCCACACATCTAACAATACAGACTGTTCACCATAGTCATGGGCAATTTTTATCAGTGGTTTAGCTGTCAGAATAGTGACGGCTAACTCTTCTTTAATTTCTCGAACTAAGGCATCGAATACAGATTCATCTACTTCGACTTTGCCTCCAGGAAACTCCCATAGCTCTCCTTGATGCTGATGCGCCTGTCTCAACGCCAACAAAACTTCTTTGTTGGCGTTGACTATAACAGCCACCGCCACATGAACCGCTGATGTCACGCTTAGTTTTTTTCAACTAAAACGTAAACAGCACCACAATATGGGCAAGCGACTTCACCTTTAGTTTCTATATCTAAATAGACTTTTGGATGGGCATCCCATTGACTCGTATTCGGCATAGGGCAACTTAATGGCAAATCAGAGGAATGAATTTCATAACGTTGCTGTGCACATGATGTTTCTTCACTCATTTCAAATCTCCAACCTGCCGTTTTGTTAATGTCTTATTCTGAACTTGTTTCTGCAATAACAGGTGCTTTACGTAAACGAATGTTCAATTCTTTCAATTGAGGCTCGCTTACAGAGCTTGGTGCATCTGTTAACAAACATCTCGCTGATTGTGTTTTAGGGAAGGCCATTACATCACGAATTGAAGCCGAACCTGTCATCAACATTGCAAGACGATCTAGGCCGAAGGCTAAACCACCATGAGGAGGGCAACCAAATTTTAATGCTTCTAACAAGAAGCCAAACTTATCATCTGCTTCTTCTTTAGAGATACCTAATAGTTCAAATACTTTGCTTTGCACATCAGCGTTATGGATACGCATCGAACCACCACCCAATTCAGTACCATTCAATACCATATCGTAGGCGCGAGACAGACATTTACCTGGATCTGTTTCTAATAAGCCCATATCAGACTCACGAGGGGCTGTGAATGGATGATGTAATGCTGTCCAACGATCAGCTTTTTCATCCCACTCAAACATTGGGAATGCAACAACCCATAGAGGCTGCCAGCCATGTTTCACTAAATCTAAATCATGACCCACTTTAACTCGTAATGCACCAATTGATTCATTAACAATATGGGCGTTATCGGCACCAAAGAAGACCAAGTCACCTGTTTGTGCTTCTGTGCGTGTCATAATGGCATTAACAACATCATCAGGTAGGAATTTCAAGATAGGCGATTGCAAACCTTCTCGACCAGCCGCTAGATCATTAACCTTAATATATGCCAAGCCTTTTGCACCGTAGATACTAACAAACTTAGTGTAATCATCAATTTGCTTACGACTTAAACTTGCACCCTTTGGTACTCGCAAGGCAACAACGCGCCCTTTTTCATCATTAGCGGGGCCAGAGAATACTTTAAAATCAACGCCCTTCATCAAATCACTAATTTCAATTAATTCTAAGTCAATACGCAAATCAGGCTTATCACTACCATAACGAGCCATCGCTTCAGCATAAGTCATCCGAGGGAATGGGTTTGGTAATGGTTGCTCTAAAACATTCGCAAACAAACTACGAATCATTTCTTCCATCATAGTCATCAAATCTTCTTCTTCAACAAAAGAAGTTTCAATATCTACTTGAGTAAATTCTGGTTGACGATCAGCACGTAAATCTTCATCACGGAAACAACGAACGATTTGATAATAACGATCCATACCCGCCACCATCAACAATTGTTTAAACAATTGTGGTGATTGGGGTAAAGCGAAGAAATCACCAGCATGAGTTCGACTTGGTACTAAATAATCACGCGCGCCTTCAGGTGTTGCTTTGGTTAAGATCGGTGTTTCAATATCTAAAAAACCGTTATCATCTAAGAAGTTTCGTAAATGACGGGTAATTTTTGAGCGGAAACGTAGTTTTTGCTGCATTTCCGGACGGCGTAAATCAATATAACGATGACGCAAACGTACATCTTCACTCACTTCCGCTTGCTCAGTTAAAGGGAATGGTGGTGTTTCAGCGCTGTTCAAAATAGTAACGCGATTCGCTACGATCTCAATTTTACCACTTTTTAAACCTGCATTATCACTACCTTCAGGACGCAAACGTACTGAACCTTCAATCTCAAGAACATATTCACTACGAACACCTTCTGCAATAGCAAAGCTTTCAGCATCTTCAGGATTACATACGATTTGAACTAAACCTTCACGATCACGTAAATCAATAAAGATAACGCCACCATGATCTCGGCGACGGTGCATCCAACCCGCAACAGTTACAGTTTGTCCATCTAATGTTTCGTTAACATCGCCGCAATAATGGCTACGCATAATTAAGTCTTTCCTAAATTCTTCTATCTAAATTATGTTGCATCGTCTTAATGCAACGCTATATTATTTCTTGTTTGCCGCACTATCGACAAGCAATTTATCTTTTTCCCAAGGCGGCACAACGACCCCCATTGAGATAATCATTTTCAATCCATCTTCCACTGACATTTCCAATTCAACCACATCAGTAGCAGGCACCATTAATACAAAACCTGATGTTGGATTAGGTGTTGTTGGTATAAAAACACTAATCACTTTCGCATCTGTCTTATCTTGCACCTCCCCCAAATCATCTGAGGTCATAAAAGCAAAACTCCACACACCTTTACGCGGATACTCTAATAATAGAACCTTACTAAACGACTTTCCATCCGTCGCAAGTACTGCTTCCATAATTTGTTTGATACCTGCATATAAAGTACGTACAAGAGGGATTCTTGCTAACAAGCTTTCCCACGCAGAAACGATCCGCTTACCAAGGAAGTTGGCAACCACCATTCCTGTCGCAAGCACTAAGACCACGGCCAAAACAACACCTAATCCAGGAATATGTACACCCAGTACCGTATCGGGTTGATAAGCCTCTGGCAGTAATAATAATGTTTTATCTAAAAAACCAACAATTGCACGCACCACTAAAAAGGTAATGCCGAGTGGCATCCAAACTAATAAGCCTGCAATAAGATATTTTTTCATTTCATTTTAAACCTTAGCCGGTGCCGAACTCGCAGCTTTAGGCTTTTTTGCAGAAGAGTCACTCTCAGCAATATTTCGTTTACTACCGCTTTTGAAATCAGTTTCGTACCAACCCTCACCTTTCAAACGAAAGCCCGCAGCTGAAACTAATTTTCTTAATGTTGCTTCATCACAAGCAGGACAATGAACCAAAGGCTCATCACTCATTTTCTGTAATGCTTCGAACTCATGCTCACACGCATCACAACGATATTCATATAAAGGCATTTATTTTGTCTCTCTAGCTTAATAAAGCCGCAATTTCTAATGATCACGTACTTCAAATTATTTATAACCGCGTGATTATACCCAAACTAATTGAAGATGCATAATTCAGCAAGGAGAACATCGACTAGCTTGGGTAACTACCTAAAATGTCCTTTTCGGCTTTTAGACTTTTCCTAGAGGCTTAATAATCAGCTAAACTCTGCAGATGAAAGATCATCACGACTGGAAAGCAATACGTAGCCTTTTGCCCTATTTATGGGAGTTTAAGGCACGTGTAGCAATAGCTTTAGGCTTACTCACTCTCGCAAAACTTGCCAATGTTGGTATTCCACTTGCGCTAAAAGGTGCGGTAGATGCACTCGATCCACAGCAACAAGACATTATATATTTACCTATTGCGATGCTCGTCATCTACGGTTTATTGCGCTTAGCAAGCAGCTTATTTAGTGAACTTCGTGACGCTCTTTTTGCTAAGGTAATATTTAACTCTGTCCGCCGTATTGCTGGTGCAATATTCAAACACCTACATAATTTATCTCTTCGCTTTCACCTTCAGCGTCAAACCGGCGGAATTTCACGAGATATTGAACGCGGCTCTAGAGGCATTAGTTTTTTATTAAACTTTATGATTTTCAATATTCTGCCAACATTAGTAGAAATTGCCTTAGTCACCGTTATTTTACTATCCCAATATGACAGTATTTTTGCCATTATCACCACAAGTACCATCTTATTATATATAGCCTACACACTTGTCATTACTGAATGGCGGATGCGCTTTCGTCGAAAAATGAATGAGATGGACTCCAAGGCAAATAATCAGGCTATTGATAGTTTGTTAAATTATGAGACCGTCAAATATTTTAATAATGAAGACTATGAACTTAATCGCTATGACGCCACGCTGGCGATATGGGAAGAATCAGCGATTAAAAACCAGACATCCTTATCGCTTCTTAATATGGGACAAGGAGCCATTATTGCAGTAGGACTAACTATCTTGATGCTACTTGCAGGACAAGGGGTTGTTGATGGAGAATTAACGCTAGGTGATTTGGTATTAATTAATGCCTTTTTACTACAACTCTACTTACCTCTTGGTTTTCTTGGTTTTGTTTACCGTGAAATTCGTCATTCACTTGCCGATATAGAACGGATGTTTAGTCTATTTGATGAACCACAAGAAACGCTTGATCAGCCTAACGCTCAACTCTTAGCCATTAAGGGCGGTGAAATTCAATTTAATCATGTTAATTTTCACTATGATTCAAATCGAAAAATATTACATGATATTAACTTCACCATTGAAGCAGGAAAGAAACTTGCTATCGTCGGAGCGAGTGGTTCAGGAAAATCAACGCTTGTCCGCCTACTCTTTCGCTTTTATAACCTGAGTGCCGGAACCATTACAATTGATGGTATTAATATTCATGAAGTTCAACAACACAGTCTAAGAGAAGCGATTGGCGTTGTTCCTCAAGACACCGTGCTATTCAATAATACTATTTATCACAATATTTTATACGGTAATCCCACCGTAGATAAAGCGGCTGTTATTGAAGCCGCTAAGCAAGCTCACATTCATGATTTCATTCAACATTTACCTGATGGCTACGACACAATGGTCGGTGAACGAGGTCTAAAGTTATCAGGTGGAGAAAAACAACGTGTTGCTATTGCCCGCACTTTATTAAAGAACCCTAATATTCTAATATTCGATGAAGCAACCTCAGCGTTAGATAGCCACTCGGAAAAGGCTATAAATAAAGAGCTACAAGCGATCAGTCAAAATAAAACCACATTAGTTATTGCCCATCGCTTATCAACCATCATTGATGCTGATATCATTCTTGTCTTAGACCACGGTAGAATTATTGAGCGTGGGACACATAAAGAACTACTCAGTCAGAAAGGACACTATTCTGCCATGTGGGCATTACAACAATCTGAAGGATCACTTCATGTATAAAATATTGCTATTCATTGTTACAGTCTTAGTTTCATCAACCTCTTTTGCTGATTGGCAAGTTGAAACGTTTACTCATTCTGCTACTGAGACTCAATCTCAATCTGCAATGGTTAGGAATGAAGAGGGATTTGAACTCGCTATCTTCAAATCCGATAAAGGCGTTGTCTGGATGGATTTTAGCCTCTCAGATTATGATTTTGATGAACTCTCTCAAAATCAACTTCCCCGTTTTCAAATTGATGATCAAAAACCTGTTCAAATGATTCGCGGCTTTGTTGCGACTATCGTTCCAGAAGATGAAGGTATCAATGCCATTGTTGTCAGTGATTCAGAAACAATCTCAACAGATAAAGATTTTAGTGTGAATCATATTGTCACAGAACGACTACCAGAAAGAGTTATCTGCCCTATATTCCAAGGCGAGTCTCGACCTCACCTAGGAACACTCGAAGCCTTACAGGAAGGATCGCAAATCACTTTTAGTTACACCCTGCTTGACGGCACAAAAGGTCAAACAGCATTTACCCTAAATGGCGCAAAAGAAGCACTAAATAAAACTGTTTTTAAGTGATTTGACTCATTAATTAATGCCTTTTTTGGACTTTAGTCGCCATTGCAAGGTAGTATAGCTTCTCGAACACGGGCATAACCGTTATTCATAAGTGTACAAAAGATACACAAAGTCTGTTCAGTTTCAGTTCAGCTTCACTATGGCAAGCTACAACTGTACTAGGGCAAATAACTTAAATTTTGAGAGGCAATATAAATGAAATACGCTAAATCACTTATTGGTGCAGTATTAGGCGCATCGGTTCTTTTATCATCAGCGGTTATGGCTGAAAATCACGTAATCAAAGCAGTAGGTTCAAAGTTTAAGCCTTTGGTTCTTGTAATTGCACCTGGTGATACAGTGTCTTTTGAAAATATGAATGGACACATCAGTAACACTACTTTTACCAAAAAAGATGGTAGTAAAGTAAACCTTGTTCCTGCAGGTGCTGAAGGTTGGATGTCTGATATGGGCGAAAATTTCACTATCTCATCTGAATTACTTACGACTCAAGGTGTTTACCTTTACAAATGTGATCCTCACTGGGGAAACCGTATGGGTGGTGTCATCATCGTGGGCGAACAAACAAACTTAGATGATATTGAAGCTCTGGTTCCAACATTAGCAGGTCCTGTAAAATATCTTGTTAAGAAAGCAAAAAAAGCACTAAAAAACAAATAAAATAATTCTTAGAATTACTGCTAAATAAGAAAGCCCGCATCTCTTGCGGGCTTTTTTGATCCAAACCCCGTCGTATATGATAAAATTAACTGTTTTTATGCATGTCTATGCTTTTAAGACTGCTAAATTGTAATACTTTTTTATACTTTATCGCTGGGAGCTCCCCTCATATGTCTAACACTGTTGATAACAGTAAACGACGATTCCTAACTACTGCAGCAAGTGTTGTTGTTGGTGGTGCTGGTGCCGCAGCTGTTGCTGTACCTTTCGTTTCGTCAATGTTGCCTAGTGCAAAAGCCAAAGCTGCGGGCGCCCCCGTTGAAGTAGATATCAGTAAACTTGAAGTCGGTCAGTTAATGACGATTGAATGGCGCGGAAAGCCAGTTTGGGTTTACCGCCGTTCTCCAGAAGTTCTAGAGAATTTAGGCAGCCAAGACGATAACCTTCGAGATCCTGAAAGTAGTGTTCTGGGCCAACAACCTGATTACTGCAAAAATGAAGGCCGTTCAATTCGTGAAGACTTGATGGTTTTAGTCGGTATTTGTACACATTTGGGTTGTTCACCAACATATCGCCCAGAACTTGCTCCTGAAGACTTAGGAGTCGACTGGAAAGGTGGTTTTTTCTGCCCATGTCATGGTTCTAAGTTTGATCTAGCGGGTCGCGTATTCAAAGGTGTTCCTGCTCCAATCAATCTTGTTGTTCCACCTTACTATTTCCAAGGTGATAATCGCATTATCATCGGTGATGATGCACAAGGAGCCGCATAATGTTTGCTAGTTTAATGGGATGGGTAGATGCACGTTTCCCCGCTACTAAAATGTGGGAAGATCATCTTTCTAAATACTACACACCAAAAAACTTTAACTTTTGGTATTTCTTCGGCTCATTAGCCATGTTGGTTTTAGTGCTTCAAATTGTTACCGGAATTTTCCTGACAATGAACTACAAACCTGATGCAGCACTTGCCTTTGCATCTGTTGAATACATTATGCGAGATGTTGAATGGGGCTGGCTCATTCGCTACCTACACTCAACAGGCGCTTCAGCCTTCTTCGTCGTAATTTACCTACACATGTTCCGTGGACTTATCTATGGCTCATATAAACAACCACGCGAATTAGTCTGGTTATTTGGTATGTTCCTATATATGGCTCTAATGGCAGAAGCATTCCTAGGTTACTTGTTACCTTGGGGGCAAATGTCATTCTGGGGTGCTCAGGTTATTATCTCTCTATTTGGTGCTCTACCTGTTATTGGTGAAGAGTTAGCTTTATGGATTCGTGGTGACTTTGTAGTGGCTGATGCAACGTTAAATCGTTTCTTTGCTTTCCACGTTATCGCTGTACCACTCGTAATTCTTGGCTTAGTTGTTGCCCATATCATTGCATTACATGAAGTAGGCTCGAATAATCCTGATGGTATCGAAATCAAAAAGAATAAAGATAAAAATGGTATCCCACTAGATGGAATTCCATTCCACCCTTACTATTCTGTGAAAGATATTGTCGGTGTGGTTGTATTCTTATTTATCTTTTCATTAATTCTGTTCTACATGCCCGAAATGGATGGATGGTTCTTAGAAAAAGATAATTTTATACCTGCAGATGCACTTAAAACGCCAGAACATATTGTACCGTTATGGTATTTCACACCGTTCTACGCAATCTTACGAGCTGTTCCTGATAAATTGATGGGCGTTATGGCAATGGGGGGAGCACAAGCAATATTGTTCTTGTTACCATGGCTAGATCGTAGCCCTGTGAAATCAATCCGCTACCGTGGACCTTATTTCCGTTGGGCTCTGACATTGTTTATTATTAGTTTCCTTGCTCTTGGTTACTTAGGTACACAACCAGCAACGACGTTATATACCAATTTGGCACGTGTATTTTCAATCATTTATTTTGCATTCTTTATTCTAATGCCTTGGTATACGAGTATTGATAAAGATAAACCTGTTCCAGAAAGGGTGACAATGAAATGAGAACATTAATCTCTGCATTATTCATCGGCTTAATGTCGATCACTTCAGGTCAAGTAATGGCCGCATCAGGTGGTATTCACCTTGATCCAGTTGAACTTGATTTGTCAGATAAAGCATCACTACAGCGCGGGGCTAAAACATTTGTAAACTATTGCTTAAGCTGTCACCAAGCTTCTTTCATGCGCTATAGCCGCATGGCTAAAGATATTGGTTTAACCGATGCTCAGGTGATGGAAAACTTAATGTTTGCATCAGATAAAATCGGTGACACAATGACGGTTGCTATGCGTGCCGAAGATGCTAAAAAATGGTTTGGTGTCACGCCTCCTGATCTTTCAGTTATCTCACGTGCTCGCGGTACTGCATGGTTAAATACCTATTTACGTACCTTCTATTTAGATGATACGAAATCAACTGGTACCAATAATGCGGTGTTTAAAGATGTAGGTATGCCTCATGTTTTATGGCAACAACAAGGCTATCTAGCACGTGATGAAGCCGGTCATTTAGAACAGTCAACTGATGGTGAACTATCACACTATGACTATAATGTTATGGTTGCTGACTTAGTTAACTTTTTAGCCTATGTGGGTGAACCATCAAAAATTCAACGTTTAGAATTGGGGAAATGGGTATTGTTATATTTATTCCTATTATTCCTTGTTGTTTATCCAATGAAGAAAGCATTCTGGAAAGATATCCACTAAATATGATTTAATCAGTTAATAAAGAAAGGGAGCCTTGCGCTCCCTTTCTTTATCTCGCCAACAAATAAGCCGTGAAGATTTCTTAATAGAAAATTCACAGGAGTAAGTAATACAATGGCCAATAGTAACCGACGCTCAATGATGACTGTGTACTCAGATCCATCATGCCCTTTTAGTCACCGTACTCGTATCGTAATACAAGAAAAGAATATTACAGCAAATATCGAAGATATTATTGATGGTCAATGGCCTGAAGATGTTGCAGCTGCAACACCTTATGGGACCAGTCCAGTATTATTTGAACGTGATATTATTTTATTCGATTCTAATATCATTAATAATTATTTTGATGAACGCTTTCTTCAGCCACCATTGATGCCGTCAGATCCTGCTTCTCGAGCACAAGCTAGATTAATGCTTCATCGCATTGATAAAGACTGGTACTCACAGTGGAACTCCCTACTGGGTATAGAAAAAGGGAAAATGAGTAAATCTCGTAAATCGGTTGAAGAAGATCTCACTGTCTTAGCTCCATTATTTGAGCAATCAGAGTTTTTCATGAGTAATGAGTTTTCATTATTAGATTGCAGCCTTGCACCCTTACTTTGGCGCTTACCACTACTGAAAATAAAACTTCCTGCCAAAGCTAAAGCTGTTGAAGATTATGCTGAACGAATCTTTGCTAGAGAAAGCTTCCAAGCAAGTTTGAGTGATGTTGAACGAGAAATGCGTTAATTGATAGATAAATTAAGAGCTTCATCATGACATCACAAAAACCTTATCTGCTTCGAGCTATTTATGACTGGCTGGTTGATAATAACTTAACGCCCTACCTATTAGTCAACGCTACCATTGATGGTGTACAAGTACCTCATGAATTCATTAATGATGGCAAGATTGTACTCAATATTGATCCGGGTGCCGTTCGCAACTACCATGCTGATAATGAGTGGATTAGTTTTTCGGCCCGCTTCTCAGGAAAGCCTATGGAGCTTTTTATACCCATCCAAGCTGTGCAATCTATTTATAGTAAGGAAAATAACCAAGGCATGTTTTTTCCGGATGAAGAGCTTCCGCCAAAACCACCGAACTCACCTTCGCCAATAAAGAAAGCTAAACGTCCCGGTCTTAAAATAGTTAAATAATCTGAGTTATGGATGGTTAGACTTATCCAGATCAGATTGAAATATCATGGGCATATAAGACCTATAACTGGTATTTATCCATACGATAACGCATAGCCATTCGGGTTAAACCTAACTCTCTTGCTGATTGTGATACATTTTTATTTGTACGAAGTAAAGATTGTTCAATCAGGTATTTTTCCACATCCTCAAGCTTCATTTTTTCAAATGATGGGCTCTCGGTCTCGGCACCCAACAAATGAGATATCATTGGTTGCTGAGGCTGTAATAACAGATCATTACTATCAATAGAGCCTTGCTGACAAAGCATAATTGCTCGCTCCAATACATGCTGTAACTCTCTAATATTTCCAGGCCAAGAATACTGACTCAATTTCATAATCGCTTCAGAAGAGAGTGTTGGAGCAACTAAGCCATAACGTCGAGAAAGCTTATCTACAAAGTGTTCCACTAATAACAGAATATCTTCACTTCTCTCTTTCAAAGAAGGTAAAACTAATTCTAAGATATTTAAACGAAATAATAGGTCAGAACGAAAGCTTCCCTCCGCAACCATGTCATTTAGGTTTCGATTTGTTGCAGCAACAAAATGTGCTGAAACAACAACTTCTTTAGTTGAGCCTAAACGTCTTACAATACGCCTCTCCAATACATTTAATAGCTTTGCCTGCAACTCTAGAGGCAGCTCTCCAACTTCATCTAAGAAGAGTGTCCCACCTTCAGCCACCTCAATTAAACCTGCTTTAGCTTGATGTGCATTAGTAAATGCACCACGTTCATAACCAAAGAGCTCAGCTTCAATCAGTTCACTCGGTAAAGAAGCACAATCCACATGTACAAAGGGCTTATCACGCCAGCGACCACACTGATGATAGAAACGAGCAACAACATCCTTACCCGTACCTGTCTCTCCCCTAATAAGCAGCACAGGATGATTATCAACACTTTTATCTACAAGAAGCGCTATTCGTTCTATCTGCTTACGAAGCTCTGTAACAGCCTTGCTCGTACCAATCATTGTTACTTTATCGGTACTGTAACTGTCTCGCACATGAGAATAATCCAACTGTTGCTTAATTTTCTTATTTGCAAGCACCTTAGAAACCGTAAGCAGTAATTCATCTAAATCAACTGGCTTTTTAAGATAATCAGTAGCGCCTAGTTTCATGGCTGAGATAGCATCATCTATCTCTCCATATGCCGTCATGATAATAACGGGAAGTACCTGCCAGTCCTGCCCTTCTCGCCTTCTAATATCTCGTAAGAGATCAAGGCCATTACCATCAGGTAAGCGAACATCCAGTAATAAGATATCGGGTAAGTTTCTATTTAAAGCATCTTTAGCAACGGTAAGGTTCGATGATATTTCAACTTCATAGCCTTCTCGCACCATACGTCTTGCTACGGACTTCGCAAATAATGTTTCATCTTCAACAAGATGTATTCTTAACATATCATTTTTTTCTCATACTCTCTGCACCCTTAACGTAGCTTTAACTCTAGTCTAATTTCAACACAAGTTCCGCCATTGTCTCCATTTCGATACGTTAACGTTCCAGCATGTTGTTTAATAATCTTTAGTGCAAAAGGTATTCCTAGCCCGCAACCTAAACGCTTCGTTTCTCCATCTAAAACTTGTTGAGAGATGGGATCAAATGTCATTCCCTTGCCTTCGTCTATAACTGTCAGAAATATACTTTCTTCATCTTGTTTATATGAAAGCGTAATAACATCGCCATCATTCGATGCCTCAAGTGCATTCTGAACAATATTGAATAATGCTTGTTCAAGTAAATGTATATCTAATTTTAGTGTTTTTGCTACACATTCCCAACCAACTCGCTTTAATTTAATGCTTTTATCAACAAGTTGTAGTTCAATTAATGATAAAGCATTATCTGCTACATCAATTAATGTTGTCTCAGAAAAATGAGGTTTCATAGGGTGTAAGTAACTTAATAAGGAAGTAACCCACCGCTCTAGGCGATCTACAGCCACAATGATATCTGTTAAGGTCTCTTTCACAGGTTCAGAAACATCGTCATCTCGAGCAACTTGTGATGCGGCACGAATCCCCGCTAAAGGATTTCTAATATTATGAGCAACAAGTGGCACTAACTCACCCATTGCTGCTTGTTTCTTTGTTTCTACAATAATATCTCGACTGGTCACCAAGTCAGATGCCATCGTATTTATTGCCTCAGATAATCTCACTAACTCAGCAACACCGCCCACGGGAACATCATGTGTTAAATCCCCTTTACTTATTAGCTTCGCACCATTAATAACATCTGACAGGGGAAGTACAATATTTTGTTTCACAAAACGTCTAGCAACAAGTAGCAGACTAATTGCAATAAATAAAGGTATGGCTGCTAGCCAAATTAATCGTTTAGACCAACGTTCTCTTGCCTCGGTCAACATCTGTTGTTTATTTCTAAACAATAGATCTAGACGTGAAAATCCAAGTTCTAATTGTGCAAATGTTTTCTGTTCTAAATCATCATCTAATAACTGACGTTGTTCCATACCTAAGGTTTCTGTACGGAACAGCACAACAGTTTCCTCATAAAATGCATCATAGGCATTAGAGACAAACTTAATGGCAAGTAATTCAGCATCATCACTCGCAAGGACGTTCAACTTCTTTAATTCACTATGAATCGTACTCGTGTAAGACTGATACTCTTCGATAGCATCACTATCATGCAAAAAAGAAGCATCAAATACTTCTTTTAACTGTCGATATAATTCACCACGAATATTCTGAACAGTACTGTTCATTGAACCAATACGTAAAGACTCGGTCGAGCTCTGCTGCCATGATGCCGACCAAACGATGCCAACAGACGAGGTAATTAACACGAGTAAAATGAAACTTATTTCATGTAATAATAATGTTGCTTGTAATGAATTAAATCGCTTAAACATCAATCTACTGCCGATGCCAGTATAGAATCAAAATACTAGTTCCTATACTATTTTGCTGGTGTAAATCCAACAAAAGTAACAGATTCATCAATTAGAGCCTCGTCACCTTCTTGCCATTCATCACCATCTGGCACAATGGTTCTAACTTGATAGATGCCACCAGGAATATCTTCAGACAAGGTGAAAATATAATACTTATTTGCATATAATGGAAAGTCAGCCTTTTTAGGATCATTAATGTAAGGTCTAATCATATACTGACTGGCTGCTACTTTTGTACCATTATAGTCAACCTCAATATCTTTCTGGACGGCACCACGTGCTAATTGCCATTTAACCTTCTTTTGTAAATAATGCCACCGCTCAGGTCGTGTAGAGTTAATCGTTTTAGCAAGCTCTCTTACGTCAAACTCAAGAAAAAATACAACAACACTGTTCCCTTTTTGATTGTCTCGATCTTGATATGGTCGATTATATTTGCCTGTAAAAAACTCAATATGTGTATCCTTTCGCCCGGTATTTCGTAGATTAGTCAAAACGAGATCAATCGTATCTTCACGTGGACCATCAATAAAATGTTCTTTTTTATAAATATAATTTAATGTGCCTTCTTGTTTTATATTTTTTAGATGTGCATTATCAAATATAATGTTATTTATCTCAGAGAAACCACTAACAGCCAAAGCTGTTTGGCTAAACATTAATAAACCGTATGCAAAAACCCAATATAATCCCATTCTCTTCAAAACTATTTACCTCTTAAATATAGAAACTTTACTCAAATTCCTAAATGTTAATGTTATTCTAATCATTCTTATTAAATATCCTGTGAAGCTTAACTATGACCCCACATTACCTACTAAAGGTTCCAACACTTGTTATTTTTTTTACAATTCTATTATCTGGTTGCGGATCAGAGGAAGCAAGTCGTATCTATCAAAAAACAAGTTATGATAATTTTGACGATACATTACAAAATCTTGATATTGCTATCTCTGAACATAATTATCGCATAATCCACCGAAGTAATATTGGCCAAGCCATACGAGAGCGTGGAGACAAACACTATCCTTTATCGACCGTTATTAGTTTTTGTAATATTACTTATGCCAAAGAAATGATGGAAATAAACTCTGACCTTATCAATGATATGCCTTGCATAGTGACGGTTAGAGAAGAAGCTGAAATCGTTATTGTCGGCACAAAGTTAATGCAGACCAATACCGAAAATGCTCTCCAAAATGACTTTGCAATTCGGATTAATCATAATCTTAAATCAATTATTGAGGCTACTGTAGAGTAGCCTCAAATAAGTGATATTCTATTTTTCTAAACGTTCAGGACGCACTTCACTTAAAGCGCCATCAGACCGTGCTTTTAAGTAAGCATATAAATCAGCAATATGTGGACGAATATTAGGATCTTGATCCCATGTAGGCATTTTGAAACCTTTCGCAGCTTCTTCAGAGATCTGTTCAAGGAATGCTAGTCGACGATCAGGATCATCTAAATTCACTTTTGCAAAATACTTGCTCAACACTTTCTTTCTAAACTTCCTTGCGCTCATCCCTTCAAGGCTTTTAAGTAAGTTTGGAGCAAGATCCGTTCCTGTCGCATGCTTACCATGACAGACAAAACAGGTTGAGTTAAACAAACGCCAGCCGACATAGGTTTTATCATCAACCTTATTACCATCGACAACAGTATAAGCGGTACGTTTTACCTTAGTGACCATTTTAACATCTGCAAGTGAAGGCATATTATATGATGCAATAATTGCTGCCACATCATCTTTACGCTTCTCAAGTATTTTATTAAGCAAGTCTTTCCAAGCCTTATCCTGATGTCTAACTCCCATTCCAAAGCTAAAAATAAAGTCTGAACCTAGTTCATTTAACGGTACAACCGTCATTGCAACATCAGACTGGCTTGCATAAAAACTGGCTATCGGTCCCCATGCAAATGCGACATCTATTTTTCCTGTTGCTAGCTCTTCAGAGATAATACGACCACTATTGATTCGAACATCGCCCGTCATCATTTGATAGTAGTCAATTTGGTCGTCAACACCATCTTTAATCAATTTTTCGGTTGCAACTGCACGGTCAAACAATCCTATTCTTAACGTTGTTCCTTGTTCTTTTAACTTAGCAATATCAGAAATCTCATTGATTTCATAGCCTTCTCCAGTACGGTATACCAAGGCATCAATTGACTTGAAGTAGGCTGTTGTCGGGGAATACATTCCTCGTTCTGCAGGAATACTCATGGCTAAATCGCATAAAAAGCGCCCTGTTTCTTGATCCACTTTTTTGATGGTATTTCGACCAAAACCAATTCGTTGTGGAAACCAGTAATATTCAACTGGAAGACCCAATTCATCACCAATGATTGCTGCAATCTTATTATCAAAGCCTTCTAGCTTATTATTTGAATAAGGTAGATTGTAAGCATCCGCACACACTCGTACAGCAGTTTGCCCCGGTAATGGTTGGAATTCACCTGCAAAACTAGTATTAATCATCAGTCCTAATAATAAAACTGATAATAGTCGTGATATTGTCATTTCTTGTTCCTTCTTCATTTTGTTGCGAAGCCACATATCCTATCTGGCAAATTTAACAGCATATATACCCAAATCACTGGAGGTGCCGGTTTCAGAGTTTAGCACTAATATCAGAGCAAGGCCTACCCAATATAAAAGCAAGGGCTAGTCCTTGTCGAACATTGTAACGCAGTGCTTGCATTGGTGCGAAGTTCCCGCTGGACAAGAGGATAAGCCAAATTCTTCTCTTGCTGAATCAAGCATCTTCAAATAGCTTAGGCATAATACCCATGACACTTCACTCTGCATGATTCAGAGTGAAGTGTCATGGGTATATATTATATTGAATAACTTATTCGTTTGTAGACATACGTTCAATATAGTTAAAAAAAAAGCCCGACACAAGTGCCGGGCTTCTTTATTAAGGTTTATTTATTAAATAAATTCAATAAATAAGGATCTTATAGGCTAAATACGCTTAAGATTCCGCCTAAGTTAGTCCAGCTAGATAGCGCTTTGTAAGCACCTACCGCACCAAGACCATCAGAGTCGTTTTCTAAGCTAGGGATAGCCATACCGATACCAGCCCAACCACCTACACCTGAAAGGATAGAGATGAACTGTTTACCTTCATGCTTGTAAGTATTAACGTTACCGATAATACCTGAAGCAGTTTTGAATCTCCAAAGCTCACGACCTGTTTGAGCGTCTACAGCTTTGATGTAACCTTCTAATGTACCGTAGAAAACAACATCAGATGCTGTTGCTAACGCACCAGACCATGCTGAGAAACGTTCTGGGTTAGACCAAACGATCTTACCAACACGTGCATCCCAAGCAATGAAGTTACCTAAGTGTGTGCCACCTGGAGCTGGGTACATGTTTAATGTAGCACCAACATACGGTTGACCAGAAGTGTATTCAACTTCAAATGGTTCGTAATCCATACATACATGGTTTGTTGGAACGTAGAATAAACCAGTACGTGGAGAGTAAGCAGCAGGCTGCTGATCTTTAGAACCTAACGCAGCAGGACAAATACCTGTTGTGTTAACGTCTGCACCATTACGTGCAGTCGAGTATTTAGCTACACGATCATGAAGACCCGTTTTTAAGCTAACACCGTTAGACCAGTTAACCGCTGGATCGAATTTTTCAGCAACTAAAAGCTCACCAGTTACGCGATCCATAGTGTAACCAAAACCGTTACGATCGAAATGCACTAAAGTTTTACGCATTTTACCGTTGATTTTTTGGTCAGCTAGTGGAACTTCATTGATACCATCATAATCCCACTCATCGAATGGAGTCATTTGGTATACCCATTTAGCCATACCCGTATCTAAATCACGACCGAATAAAGACATAGACCATTTGTTGTCACCAGGACGTTGAGCCGGGTTCCAAGTTGATGGGTTACCGTTACCGTAGTAGAACATGTCTAGATCAGGATCGTAAGAGAACCAACCCCATGTTGTACCACCACCGATTTTCCATTGGTCGCCTTTCCAAGTTTTCAAAGAAGAATCTTTTCCAACTGGTTTAAGCATAGACATAGTTTTCTTAGGATCGAAACCCATTTCAGCATCAGGACCTGTGCTGTAAACTTGCCATTTTTCTGCGCCATCTAAGCCGTAAGCTTTAACGTAACCACGTACACCAAACTCACCACCAGAAATACCCACTAGTACTTTATCTTTAAATACATGTGGAGCACCAGTAGAAGTAGCACCACGTTTAGGATCATCACGTTTGTGAGACCAAACTGGAGCACCAGTGTTCATATCTAGAGCAACTAAAACTGTATCAGCTTGTGCTAAGAAGATTTTACCATCAGCATAAGCTAAACCACGGTTAACTGTGTCACAACACATAACAGGAACAGTTTCGTCGTAGTTTTGTTTTGGCTCATATTTCCATTTGATTGCGCCTTCGTTGTTTAAATCTAAAGCGAATACTAAGTTAGGAAATGCAGTGTGTACATACATAGTACCGTCAATAACTAAAGAGTTACCTTCGTGACCACGTAAAACACCTGTTGAGAATGTCCAAGCCATTTTCAAATCAGCAACGTTATCTTTGTTGATTTGTGCTAGTTTGCTGTAACGTTGGTTGTTGTAGTTACCTGCAGCAGATACCCAGTTGTTTTCGTTTTCTTGCATTGTTCCGATTTCATCGGCCATTGCTACACCAGTAGCGGCTAATGCCATCATTGCAATTGATAATGTTTTCAGCTTCATAAAGTTTTCCCTTATTGCTTTTAATTATAATTAAGACACAATTTGTTCCCTTGAGAACTCATGCGTTGGCAAACATTAGTCCCACTGAAAATATTAGTCAAGCATCTTTCCTGTTTTTTTCGAGACTTTTCCCTTATCTTTTTCGGGAAGTTCTTCCCGTCCGTGTAACCGCATGAAAATAAAGGGTTAATGATTTCAGCCCTAATCTACGGCACGATCTTTGATCCAAGCAATAGCTGACTTAATCGCTGATAATGCGCGCTCAGATCCCAATAATTCTAGCGTAACATCTAATGGTGGAGACATGGTATTGCCCGTTATAGCTACACGAATAGGCTGTGCAACCTTCCCCATACCAATCTCTCTGGCTACTGAGCACTCTTTGATATGGGCATGAATCGGTTCAGCCTTCCATTCTGGTAATGCTGCAAGACGCTGATACATATCTTCTAATATTTCAGCACTCACTTCAGTTAAGTTTTTCTTAGCTGCTTTTTCGTCATACTCTGTAACATCTTGATAGAAGAATCGACTATTTGTAGCCATTTCAACCAAGGTCTTTGCTCGCTCTTGTTGTAACTTAACAACGTCAACTAAGTGAGGTCCTTCTGATGGGTCGATATTTAATGTTCCCATATGCCAACTTAAGTGATGTGCAATATGTTCTGCTGAACTCGTTTTAATATAATGTTGATTTAACCACAGTAATTTATCGGTATTAAATGCAGAGGCTGATTTATTCACATCTGTAATATCGAATAACGCGACCATTTCATCTATCGAAAATATTTCTTGATCGCCATGAGACCAACCCAAGCGGACTAGATAGTTTAATAATGCTTCTGGCAGAAATCCTTCATCACGATAACTCATTACACTCACGGCACCATGACGCTTTGATAATCGAGCACCATCATCCCCAAGTATCATCGGCAGATGAGCGAAGACAGGAACGTCAGCACCAAGTGCTTTAAAGATATTAATCTGTCTTGGTGAGTTATTGAGGTGATCATCGCCACGAATAACATGTGTCATCCCCATATCCAGATCATCAACAACAACGGTTAAATTATAAGTAGGCGTACCATCTGGACGAGCAATGACTAAATCATCCAATTCACTATTTTGAAATTCAACATTGCCTTTTACAGCATCATGAACAATTACACTTCCTTCTAAAGGATTTTTAAATCGAATAACAGGTTGGACACCCTCTTTTGTGGCAGTTGAATGACGGCATTTCCCGTTATAACGAGGCTTTTCTTTATTTGCACGTTGTTGTTCACGTAATTCTTCTAGCTCATCTTTAGAACAGTAGCAGTAGTATGCATCTCCTTGCTCTAGTAACTGTGTAATGACTTCTTTATAGCGATCAAAACGATGTGTTTGATAAAAAGGGCCTTCATCATACTCAAGCCCTAACCATGTCATCCCTTCTAAAATAGCATTGACAGATTCAGTGGTAGAGCGTTCGAGATCCGTATCTTCAATCCTTAATATAAACTGCCCGCCGTGTTTGCGAGCATATAGCCATGAAAATAATGCTGTGCGTGCACCACCGACATGTAAATAACCTGTTGGACTGGGGGCAAATCGGGTACGAATAGTCATATTTACTTTACTCTATTATTCAAATAAGGATATTGTATCAATATGTACGACATATATATAAAGTATATATGGAACTCTTTTAATCATGATTCAGTCGAATTTTCACTTCATGATCTCAAACCAAGGTGTTACAGATATGCAAAAATTCTTTCTTTCTATACTAGGCATACCATTCTTCATGTTGGTTTCCTCTTGCTATGCTGACACTCATTACCCAATCAAAGAAGTCACAACCGGTATCTATTACCATCAAGGTATCCACGAGGAACCTGCTGAAAGTAATATGGGTGCGATTGCTAATGTTGGTTTTATTATCGGCAAGCAATGTGTTGCTGTTATTGATAGCGGCGGTAGTTACCTTGAGGGTAGCTATTTAAGGCAAGCGATTAGAAATAAAACTAGCTTACCTATCTGTTACGTTATCAATACTCATGTTCATCCTGATCATATATTCGGTAATGCTGCATTCAAGGAAGATTCTCCAACATTTGTGGGTCATGAAAAGTTAGCGGCAGCTATAGCGGCAAGAGAAGGCTTTTTTGCAAAAACATTCCAAGAAACATTAGGCAAGGCCTACACAGGAACAGAATTTATATATCCAAGCCTAACCGCTTCTTTAGGCAAGCCAATCACTATCGACTTAGGAGATAGAGAGCTAACACTTACCGCTTACTCAACCTCACATACCGATCATGACCTAACAGTCTTTGATAACAATACAAAAACACTCTGGACCGGTGACTTGCTATTTATGGGCCGTATTCCTGTGATGGATGGCAGTATTAATGGCTGGATTAATGGCTGGATTAAGACCATGATAGAAATGCAAACTCTGGATCTTAATTTCCTTATTCCAGGTCACGGTGAAGCAAGTAGTGATAAATGGCAACAAGGCTTAACAAAACAATTAGATTACTTTACTCTATTGCGTGATGAGATTCGCTTAATCATTGAAGATCTAGGTACAATCGATCAAGCATCGAAAGAAGTTGGAATACTTGAGCAAAACAGTTGGGAACTATTCGAGCACTACCACCGTCGTAATGTTACCGCCTCATTTGTTCAGCTTGAGTGGGAATAATTATAAAAAACAATGGAGAAAAATCATGTTCAACCGTATCTTAACCTTATTAGTCGTCAGCCTAAGCTTTTTCAGCTCATCCACTTTTGCTGTGACACCCAGCGAACCTCTTTGGCCTACGCTTAAAATTGCCTATTTTGGCGATAAAGAAATCCGTGAAGATGCCAATGACTTGCTAACAATTGAAGCACCAAAACGTGCTGAAGATGCAGCGATTGTTCCTATCACTGTTAAGTCTCTCATTCCTGCAACGGCAGATAAATACATTAAGAATATTCATCTTATTATTGATAATAATCCAGAACCTTATTCAGCCAACTTCCACCTGTCACCTGAACTAGGTTTACTTAATATATCAACACGTATGCGTGTTGACCAATATACCTTTGTTCGTGCTGTCGCAGAAATGAATGACGGTTCACTTCATATGGTATCTCGTTTCGTAAAAGCATCTGGTGGTTGTAGTGCTCCAGCCGGTAAAGATGCAGCGGCAGCCCTTGCTCGTTTAGGAAAAATGCAAATTAGAATGCGTAAACCAACCGTTGGTAAACCAGTACAAGCACAAGTAATCGTTAGTCATCCAAACTATAATGGTTTACAGTTTGATCAAAAATCACGTTTATATATTGCTGCACATTATGTAAAAAACATCAGCATTACATATAATGATAAAGCATTAATCTCTGTCGATACGGGTATTTCAGTAAGTGAAGATCCAAGTATCCGTTTTACATTCACACCGACAAAAGCGGGCGTGTTAAGTGCAAATGTTACAGATAGTAAAGGTCAGAAGTTTTCACACTCAAAAGAGATATAGATTTAAAGTAACTCATAAAAAAGGCCGCAACTGCGGCCTTTTTTATATCACTTTATCATTCCAAATTATCGTCTCATTCTACAGCTATCATAAGCTGCAGCATGTGTTTCTTTAAAAAGTGCGATACCATCTTGAACATCCGTATCATCTCTAAACACCCCACCACGATCACCCGGTAAGTTACTGAACCTAAAGCCTGCATTCGCATCTTCAAATTGATTCTGTGTAAAAACTTCCGCTAATTTATCAACAACACATGAACATTTATGCGTTGCTTCATATATATTCATTTTTCCCTGATTAAGCGCAATGCAATCTTGAACATAATGTACACGCACTACCGTTGAGAAATCATTTGCTACACTTAAGCTTGGCAGTGCCATTAATCCAGCAAGCAATACCGACATACTGATTTTTTTCATTTAGTTACTCCTATCAATTTCCATTTTCGCTCATGGATTAAAGACCTCAACACCTAGCCCATAGTTCCTTATCAGCCAGATATTAACTTCATGCATCATACCCGAACTTTTCCCGTTCGTATGTAAAATGACATGAATCATATTTAACGGTTTACTTCACATTCTCCTGTAAATTCAGGTAGACTTTGAATTTTGATATAAACACTAGCCAAGCAACAAAATTAAAGGGCGGAAAATATTTTATGAAAAAGCTGTTACTTCATCTGGATACAGATCCAATTTCAAGTGCATTTGACCAAGCGGTTGCCTATGATTCAGGCGTTGATAATATCATTACTTATAGTGGCGTAACACGTGATAACGTCACCCCCCATGTTCATGGCATGATCTTTACTCGCGGCGGTAAGAATCTCAAGCATAGTGCAATTTTCATTGGTGGTTCAAATGTTCCAGCAAGTGAATTAGTAGGAAAAGCAGTTAAAAAAGCATTCTTCGGTCCTGTTAGCGTCTCCGTCATGCTTGACCCCAATGGTTCTAACACGACAGCCGCAGCGATTGCTCGTAAGGTAATGACTAATTACGATATCAAAGGTAAAAAAGTAGTTATTATTGGAGCCGGTCCAGTAGGTCAGCGTAGCGCACTTTATTTCTTAAAAGAAGGTGCGGCTGAAGTCGTTATTACGTCACGTAGTTTATCCCGTGCAAAAATAATCACTGACCAAATGAAAGAAGCCTATGGTGTTGATGTTATACCTGGTGAAAGCCGCAGTGATGAAGCGGTTTCAGAATTATTGCAAGGTGCTCACGTTGCCCTTGCAACAGGTCCCGCAGGTGTCTGTATCTTACCTAAATCAGCATGGTCTGGAAATACGTCATTAGAAATCATAGCTGATGTAAATGCTGTTCCACCCATGGGTGTTGAAGGCTTAGAAGTTATGGATAATGGTACGGAAAAAGAAGGAATTCGCTTCTATGGCGCTATTGCTATTGGTAACTTCAAAATGAAAGTACATCGTGCTTCGATTGCAGCATTATACGAAAGTAATAATCAGTTCTTAGATGAAACAACTATTTACGATATTGCTTGCAAAATTGAATCTTAAGTAGTGACAGTAACTCAGCAGGAAACCGCTCACCCAAACAAAAAAGTTCGGGTGAGCGCTCCAGCTCGACTTCATTTAGGTTTTCTTGATTTAAATGGTAAAGCCGGAAGAAAATTTGGCAGTATAGGTATTGCAATTGACTCACATTGCACAACCATCGAAATAGAAGCGGCTGAAAGATTAAGTATCAATTCAACAGTAGATATCCCAGCCTCAACTACTGAGAAAATTGAACGCATCATCAAAAAATTCTATGCTTCTCTGGGTCAAAATATCCCTGAGAGCAAGCAAGGTATTAAACTATCACTGATTGAGCTCATTCCTGAACATGCAGGCCTAGGTTCAGGCACTCAACTGGCGATTACAATAGCAACCTTATTGTGTAAACTCCATAATATAGTTGCAAACACGCATGAAATTGCATACAAAATGGGACGAGGGGCTCGCTCAGGGATAGGCATTGCCACATTTGATCTCGGTGGTTTTATTATTGATGGTGGATTAAATGACTCATCTCAGATCCCGCCATTGTTAGCACATTATGATTTCCCATCTACATGGCGAATCATAATGGTCATGGATCATCAGAATCAAGGCGTTCATGGCAGTGAAGAAATTAAGGCTTTTACACACTTGCCTACTTTTCCAATAGCCTCCTCTCAAACTATTTGTCATCTAACGTTAATGAAGCTATTACCCGCATTAGTCGAAAAACAGATAGGTCCATTTGGCGAAGCTATCACTGAAATTCAAACATTGATTGGTGACCATTTTGCTCCAGCACAAGGTGGTCGCTATACAAGCGAACATGTTGCTCAGTTATTACACCATGCTCAAACTCTGGGCCATACGGGTATAGCCCAGAGTTCATGGGGCCCGACTGGCTGCGTATTTGTCGAAGGTGAGGCGGCTGCACAACAGCTAATTGACAATCTGACTCAATATAGTAATCAAGAGAATATCTCTACCGTTTCATTCAGCATCACTGAGGCAAATTCAACCGGTGCAAATATTGAAATTAGTAGTCAATAAAGATTATGATAAGCGGTAGTAAATAATAAAACTCATATAGAAAGGAAACACCATGGCTAAACGCTCAATAATTCACATGATCAACCCAATGATTCATAACAGTCCATTTGATATCAACATGGCTGTTGATGCAGGCTATGACGTTATCGTTCCATACGAAAATATCAAACTAGAAGAAGTTCATAGCTTAGCTCAAGATGCTATTTTTTCACGTGGTCCATCGGGTGTTAAAAAAACGAGTATGTTTATCGGTGGGCGAGATATTGGTTTAGCAATGGACATGCTAGAACAAGCAAAAAAAGCAATGGTGCCTCCTTTTGAGATTTCTGTTTTTGCCGATCCAAGTGGTGCATTCACAACTGCCGGAGCATTAGTTGCCTGTGTAGAGAAAGAGCTCAAGAAAAACTTTGATCAAGACTTGAAGGGTTCTCGTGCAATCGTTTTTGGTGGTACAGGCCCAGTGGGCTTAGCCACAGCAGTAATTGCAGCTCAACAAGGTTGTGACACAACAATTGTTGATCATTTCTCAATTGATACTGCACTTGATTTTGCAGCTGAAGCTAAAGAGCGCTATGGCGTAGAGTTACGTGCAACAGCTGCAGCATCCGATGCCGATAAAGCTCGTTTAATATCTAATGCTGACATCGTATTTTGTACAGCAAAAGCAGGCATTCAAGTTCTAAATGCTTCTGTATTAGAAGATGCGAAACAATTAAAAGTAGCCGGTGATGTTAATGCTGTCCCTCCTTTAGGTATTGAAGGTATTGGCATTATGGATTTTGGTGAACCATTAACACATGCAACCAACTCTAAAGGTGCAGTTGCAATTGGCGCTCTTGCTGTTGGTAATGTTAAATATCAACTACAACAAGCTTTATTAACAGAAACATTAGAAACGGAAAAACCTGTTTATTTGGACTTCCGTAACGCCTTTGATGGTGCTCAAAAATTAGTCTAATTAAGTAACTCTTATGCAAAATCAGCACAAACCTGTACTGATCTTTGCACAAAGTGGCCGCTTCTTAGCCCAATCTGCCACCCAAGCCGGTTATCGTGTTTGGGTGGCAGATTGCTTTGGCGACCAAGAAACACTTGTGATCGCTGAACGTTGGCAACAACTTCCTATCGCTCCAACCCTATCCGCTACAGAAATCCTAAATCTATTACTCAACATCAGCCAAGGTGAGGACTGTATTCTCATTTGCGGTAGCGGTATTGAGTCTAGCTATTCATTTCTTGATGAGTTACCCGCCAATATTGAACTTATTGGTAATCAATCACGTACAATTCACACCCTTAAAACACCACAATTATTTTTCGATCTTTTACGTCAACAGTCTCTGCCATACCCCAGTACAGTATTTGAATGTCCTGAAAATAATAGATCTGACTGGCTAATCAAATTGGCATCGGGCATGGGTGGAAGTCATATTTACCCTCTTGATAAAGCCACCCCAAACTCAAAGCACTACTTTCAACACACTGTCTCTGGTTTATCTGGATCAGCTCTTTTTTTGGCCAATGGCATTCAAAACCAACTTCTAACAATAAATAAACAAAATGCATCCCCAACTAACCGGCTTCCATTTAGATTGGGAAATATTGAAACCCCTTGGTTAATTTCACTAAAACATAAAAATGAAATCAAATCGGCGATCAATAAAATAACGTTAGCAACAAAGCTAGTAGGACTCAATAGCCTCGATTTTATTATTTCAGTTCAAGATGAGTTATTTCTACTTGAAATCAACCCTCGTCCGAGTGCATCAGCAGAGCTTATAAATAATCAATCTGAATTATTTCAGCATCACCTCAACGCCTGTAAAGGGAAGTTACCTGCTCAAGACATCATTCAATCCCAAGCTAAAGTCTCTTTACACTATCTTTATGCACCAACGGTTCTAACAATCCCTGACCCTATGATTTGGCCTATAGAATGCCATGATATACCGGTAGCAGCCTCTATAATTCAACAAGGACAGCCAATATGCACATCCTTAGTCAGAATAGATAAAGACCAACAAGCGAAAGAACTACATGCCAATATTGAACAAAGAATATTAAAGCAGCTACTTTCATCAGCTTAATACTGAGGAGGATAAGTACTTAGCAGGGGGCACCTGCTAAAGTATTTTATTTATAAGTTATCATCTTCGAAGTTATAGTCAAGATTGACCGATGGCTCCTGAATATAATATCCCATCGCATAATCCACACCCAAACGCCATAATAAAGCCAAGCTATTTGCATCAGATACAAACTCAGCAATACTTTTCTTGCCAGCCTGTTTGCTCATTTCAATAATCGCTTTTACTGCCGCTTGGTTTTCAGGATCTTTTGCCATATTCTCAACAAAGTCTCCATTGATTTTTAAGTACTCAACATCTAAGACGCTCAAACTGTGAGAGAAATCCAATCCTGAGCCAAAATGTTCTAAGCCAAATTCACAACCAAGTGATTTTAAGTGGGAAATTACCGCCTGTGTATGTTCTATATTTTCTAATGCTGCCGTTTCACTGATCTCAAAAACAAGTGCTGAACCTGGTAGATCATATTGAGTTAATAATTGATAGATCCAATTGTTAAAATTATCTTTATTTATAGTTTGTTTTGATAGTTTTATAAAAAGTCGAGTTTTAGGAAATTCTTTTCTATGCTCAGCTAATGAGTTCAGTGCGTTAGCAATAACCCAATCATCAATTTTGAGCATTAAATCAGATTCTTCAATAAACTTGATGAATTTTTCGGCCTCAATAGTAGAGCCATCACTCTCTTGCATTCTAATCAGAACATCATACAACTCTTGAGGCTCACCATGTAAGCTAACAATCGGCTGGTAATGTAATTCAAAACTATTTGTACGTAATGCATCTTGAACTCGCTCGACCCAAAAAGCGCTTTCCTCACTATTTTCTATTGTATTTTTATCTGATAATTGTGGCTGATATCGAACAACACGATTGCTACCTGCAGCTTGTGCTTGATAACATGCCTTATCGGCACGATCTAAGCCGACAGATGATGAGGCCAAACTTTCAGTTATTCGGCTGATACCGATACTACATTGTAGATCAATCATTTTCCCATTGGCTTGAGAAACATAGTCATCAACAATTTTACGATATACTTCTGCCCGTTGTTCTACATGAGCATCGTTACCACTAGTAATCAAAATAGTAAATACTTGATCTGAATAGCGAGCGAGTAACTCATCTTCAGCACATTCTTGATTTAATAAACTAGAAATCCCCTTTAACACCATGTCATAGCCAGCCAAACCTACGAGCTCTTTAATCTTCTGGAAATTATCGATTACAAGGTATAACAATTCATAAGGCTCACTGCCCCCGTCCACCTTTTGAACAGCTTGTTCTAATTCATCCATAAAACGGACTCGATTATAAAGTCCAGTAAGAGAATCATAGTCACGAATGCCTGATAAGACTTCATCCGACACGCCACTTGAGACGGTTTCATGCTCTTTCTTACGAATAACTAACTGCGTACAATCCTCGCCTTCTACTTCTGCATGACTAAGCTCGATCGTCGCGTCAAACTCACCTTCATTTTCACTTCGACACTCAACAGTAATGACTTCAGGCTTTGCATCTGATTTTTCTGAAAACTTTCTATATGCAACCTTAAATATTCCATGATCAGAAGAGGAAATCATATCCATAATAGATAAACCATCAACATCTTCGGCATCTTCATAACCAAACAAAGTAAGGTATGAATGGTTTACATAAATATGCATTCCTTCGTGAACATAGGCCACAGCATCTCGAGAACTTTCCAATAATAATCGAGAACGTTTTTCACTTTCACGCAATGCTCGTTCATTCCGTCGACTTAAACGACGAAGAAATAAGTTTTCTAACTCTCTCGAAAGAACAAAAGGCAAACGGTCTGCATCATTAAATTGAATAACATCTTTTGCTCCTATCCCATAAAACTTATTTATATTTTCTGGTTCAGAAACTAAAATAACACAGGGTATATCTCTACCTAAACGGTGGATTAGCTCAAGCAAATCATGCGGTGATGTTTCTTCTAAGTCATCTCTACAAAAAATAAAATCCCAAGAATGGTCTTTTATTGCACTTTCTATATCCTCAAGTTTCTCAAACCTTGAAGCTCTGACAGCATGACCCGCTCTCCGAATGAGGTTGATAACACTCTCAGCATCAGTTAACGACTCATCAACTAACAATAAACGTAAAACGTCTTCATTTCTTGCCACTATTTTAGTCCTTTTTCACAAAGATTTTAGGCTGGACACCTTCTAACTTCTCCATTTGACCTTCCATCCATTGATATACCTGCTTGTTCAATTCTGCAGCAGATTTATCTTGTACAACTATTTTCTCACCTATCACCATTTTTATTTTAAATGGCTGTTTAATAAAGCCTTTCTTTGGCCAAGCTTTGCCAGCATCATGAGCAATAGGAATAATACTTGCTCCAGATTCTATCGCAAGCTTTGCCCCACCAATACCAAACCGCCCTATTTCTCCTGTTGGAATACGTGTTCCTTCTGGGAAAATTACAATCCAAGAGCCTGCTAATAACCGCTCTTTTCCTTGTTCAATAACTTGAGATAGTGCCTTGCGACCAGCACCACGATCAATCGCTATTGGATTCAAAGCCGCCAAGCCCCAGCCAAAAAAAGGTATCCACAACAATTCTCGTTTCAACACCCAAACCTGCTGAGGGAAAATAACTTGTAATGCTAATGTTTCCCATGCTGATTGATGTTTACACATAATAATACAAGGTTCATCAGGAATATGCTCTAAACCTTCTATCTGGTAACTAATGCCACATATTTTTTCTAATAGCCATAAGTTCAAACGCGCCCATTTACTAACTATTTTATATCGCCATTTAAAAGGTATTGGCCATAAAAGCACACCCAATAGTGAAAATATGACCGTCGTAACGATCTGCATAAATGTAAATAATAATGAGCGAATAAACAACATTACGCTGTTGGCTCCAATAATGAGGTCACAACATCAGACAAATTATCATAAACCGCCACGCCATCAGGGATGCCTTGACTCAACGTTCGCTCGCCCTTGCCTGTCCTGACCAATATTGGTGTCGCACCTACAGATTGTGCCGCAAGTAAATCTCGCAGAGAATCTCCAACAGCCGGTATTCCTGTCAGATCTAACCGTAAACGACTTGCTAATTCAGTATAAGCACCATCCTTAGGTTTGCGGCAGTCACATTCATCATCAGGCCCATGAGGACAATAAAGAATTGATTCAATCTTGCCTCCCACTTGCGCCAACATACGTCGCATTTTGCTATGGATTCTAGTTAATGTATCCACATCCAATAATCCGCGGGAAATCCCTGATTGATTGGTGATAACAACCACGCTATACCCCGCATGATTCAAACGTGCAATCGCTTCTAAACTTCCTTCAATCGGTTCCCATTCAGCCGGTGACTTAATAAAGTCATCCGAATCATGGTTTATAACACCATCTCGATCCAGAATTATGAGTGACACGGCAATAGCTTCCTCTTATCCCTGAAGGTGTGAAATATCAGCCACACCTAAAAATAAGGCGCGTGTTTGATTTAATAATGCTAAACGATTGGCTCTAATCGTTAGGTCATCAGCCATTACCATCACTTCATCAAAGAAACCATCGACAGTTTCTCGCATATCAGCCAATGTGTTCAAAACTCCAGCATAATCAGCATTAGTCATTAAGGGTTCAACTGCACTTGTCACTGCTATTAACTTCTTAGCTAATGCTTGCTCTGCCGGTTCAACTAATAAACTCTCGTCAATAGCACCAGCAACACCTTCGGCGTCATTTTTACGTAAGATATTACCAATACGTTTATTTCCAGCAGCCAATGCCTCTGCTTGTTCTAATTGGCGAAACTCAGCAACAGCAGTTAAACGCTGTATAAAATCTAAAGGTCGTGTTGGTTTAACGGCTAATACTGATTCAAACACATCCGCTTTAAAGCCCTTGTCTTGAGTGTAACCACGTAGGCGATCAAAGAAATACTGCAAAACTTTAGCTGTTACATCTTTTTCTGTCAGCACATCATCAAAGCCTTGTTTCGCTTGTTCTAATAATGCTAACAAATCGATATCCAATTTATTTTCAATCACAATTCGCAATACACCTAATGCTGCTCGACGCAATGCAAACGGGTCTTTTACACCGGTGGGGGGTTGGCCGATGCCAAATAAGCCCACCAGCGTATCTAGTTTCTCAGCCAAACTAACTGCTTGACCTGACGTTGTTTGAGGTAATTTATCACCAGCAAATCGAGGTAGATATTGCTCATCTAATGCTTCAGCAACATCATCATGTTCGCCATCTAAACGTGCATAATAACGCCCCATAATACCTTGTAAGTCAGGGAATTCACCTACCATCTCGGTCACAAGATCACATTTAGCTAACAATGCTGCACGTTCTGCTAATTGAGCATCGCCACCAATCTCTACGGCAATAACAGCGGCTAGTTTTGCAACACGTGCCGACTTATCAAACACCGAACCCAATTTATGTTGGAATACGATGGTTTTTAATTGTTCTTGGCGATCAGCTAAAGGTCGTTTTCTATCTGTTTCCCAGAAGAAAACTGAATCACTCAAGCGAGGTAATATGACACGCTCATTACCCGCAATAACTTGGGCAGGATCACGACTTTCAATATTACAAATAGTGATGAAGAAAGGTAGTAAATCACCCGATTTATCACGCACGGCAAAATACTTCTGATGCTCTTCCATCGAAGAAATCAATGCTTCTGCTGGCAGTTCAAGGAAACGTTTATCAAATGAACCCGATAGAGCAACAGGCCATTCAACTAAGCCCGTCACTTCATCTAATAAATCTTCATTTAAAACAGCTTCACCACCTAGTTTTGTTGCAATTTCTAAGACCTGACCACGAATTGCTTCACGACGAGCAACCATGTCTACCGTTACATGACCTTCAGTTTCTAACTGAGGAGCATACGTTTGAGCAGATTGAATTCTAATCGCTTCGGGATGGTGGAATCGATGTCCACGAGTTTCACGTCCCGATGTCACACCCAACAAATCTACAGGAATAACATCATCACCAAATAATAAAATCAACCAATGCACCGGACGAACAAATTCACCGGGCAAGTCAGACCAACGCATGCGTTTTGGAATAGGCAAATCATTGAGTGCTTGTTGTAAAATATCAGGAATCAGACTTGTAGCATCACTGCCTGCTTGTAACTTCTTAAACATCAGCCACGCGCCTTTATCCGTTTCTAACTTTTCTAAGTCTTCAACTTCAACACCACATGAACGAGCAAAACCTTGCACTGCTTTTGTTGGATTACCATCATCATCAAATGCGGCTGTAACGGCAGGACCACGACGCTCAACTATGCGATCTTGTTGGCTTTCTTGTAAACCATCAACAACAACGGCCATTCTACGCGGAGCCGCATAAGAACGAATTGAATCAAAGCTAAGTTCTGCTTTTTCTAGACCTTGTTTAATGCCAGATTCAAATGCTTGAATTAATTTTTTGAGTGCCTTCGGTGGTAATTCTTCTGTACCTAACTCAATCAGTAAATCACGCTTATTACTTACTTCACTCATGATTTAGCCTCCTTGTTTGCTTGCGCTAACATAGGAAAACCTAATGATTCTCGACGATCATAATAAGCTTGTGCTACTGCTCGAGCTAAGGTTCGTACGCGTAAAATAAAACGTTGGCGTTCTGTTACCGAAATCGCTTTTCGAGCATCTAATAAATTAAACGTATGTGATGCTTTCAATACTAACTCATAGGCAGGAAGAGGTAATCCCGCTTCAATCATACGAGCACTCTCACGTTCATAGGTATCAAAGTTAACAAATAGGCTATCCACATCAGCATGATCAAAGTTGTATTCTGACATTTCCACTTCATTTTGATGAAATACATCACCATAAGTCACGGTGCCATTTGGGCCTTCTGACCACACTAGGTCATACACGCTACTAACGCCTTGCAAATACATGGCAATACGTTCTAAACCATAAGTAATTTCACCAGCGACGGGATTACACTCTAGCCCGCCAACTTGCTGGAAGTAGGTAAACTGTGTCACCTCCATACCGTTTAACCAGATTTCCCAACCAAGACCCCAAGCACCGAGTGTTGGTGATTCCCAGTTATCTTCTACAAAACGGATGTCATGAATAGAGGTATCTAAACCCAACATTTTCAATGAATCTAAATACAATTCTTGAATATTAATTGGTGCAGGCTTTAATATCACTTGGAACTGATAATAATGCTGTAAGCGATTTGGATTTTCACCATAGCGGCCGTCAGTTGGACGGCGTGATGGTTGTACATAAGCCGCACTCCATGGCTCAGGACCAATTGCCCGCAAGAATGTAGCAGGGTGAAATGTCCCTGCACCTACTTCCATATCGTAAGGTTGCAATAAAACACAGCCTTGCTCAGCCCAGTATTGTTGCAGTCTCAGGATTAATTCCTGAAAGGTTTTTGGCGTTTCAGCCACAGCTACCGATGTTGTACTCATTTGTTAAAATCACAATCTATAATCAAAGATTTCATGATTATAGCGAACATCGGACTATTCTTATATATAAAGCCTCAATTATTTAGGTATTTAACCTGAACTTTGGATAAGAATAGTCAGCAATATCCTAGTTTACAATCACTTATGAACGGTCACGGTCACGAACTCAGAATAGATAAAACAAGCCAATAATCTATAGCCAGTGTCTTTATTTTAGTGGCTATCAAGGCAGATTTACGTAGCAATAGCGAGCTATTGGAAGTCAATCTAACGCAGAGAGCCGCTACAATAAAGGCACTGGATGGCGGTGCTTATCCAGAGCTCAGGTTATTTAAGCAGAAATTTCTTCTTTAGATACCGCTCTAACAATATAACGTAACCGTCCTCCCACCTGAATAGCATTAAATGGGTAACAAGTAACCAGTGTTAATTGGTGAGAATAGAAATCATTATCTAACCAAGCCACATCTTCTTTATCAACAATCGTCATATCTTGCACAATATAATCTCGCCGCTTCCCCGTCGTATTATGAATAGTAATCACATCCCCTTTCTGCACCTCTTGTAGAAATTCAAAATGAGTATCTCTATGCGCAGCGATAATGGTATTACCTTGTTCAGTTGGCGCTGCTGAGGCAAATACATATCCTGGGCCAAAGGCTAGTGATTCTCCTGTTGAACCTGCCAATACATATTGATCGATATTGTATTTTGGCACCTCAAGCCTCGCTATCGGCCATGTATCAGCCCACGGCCAGGGTTTAGCTTGCACATTATTAGCCGTTGATTCATTCCACGCTGATGCAATCAACCATTGCGCTAACTGTGCTTTAGCATGGATATACCCGCCACTCATAAACAACCCTATCGACACACTAAGAAGTGCAACTGAAAGATAGTGACTACTTCTATGTTTCATGCTGCTCTACAGCGTACAAACAGACTCGCAAGAAATAATATCAAGCCGAAAAGAAGCTGTAATGTAGCGGGGGTTGCTGTTTGTGGAAACTGTGTCATTACACTTCCTGCAGGTGGATTAACAGCAATCGTCTGAGTCTTTAACTTTTCTGATACTGGACGTACAGGTGTTTTATCTACAGCAACCAGTGAAGTAAATTTAGTCACAAGATGATGTGTTAATGCAATATTTACAATATTTGCTTTAATCAGATCATTGTTTTCTCCCGCTCGACGATAATCATCCATCAAACTGCTAATTTTTCGTCTCGCCCATAAAACAGATACCGCCTCAGATTCAGCTCCTCCCTGCAAAGATACTTTCTGCTGCCATATTCTATTTCCATAATGTCCGGTAACGACAATGTCATTCGGTAGTGTCGCCGCTTTTAAGGTCAGAATTAAAGGCTCACCTAAATATAGGTCGGGCACCATTTTAGGCCAAACTTCAACCACAGCATTATCTAACTCAAGCTTAATATCGGTTAGCACTGGGTGAGAAAGTTTATTGAACAAAGTCTGCATTTTTTGTCTAACTTCATCTTCAGCCCCAATATAACTATGACTACCTCGTCCAAACTGCGCCGCTCTATGCATAAAATGACTATTAGGTGCGCTACCAATACCCACGGTAAATAAACGACTATCGCCTAGGTTTTGTTCAATGATTGAGAACAACTCATCTTCATTACCTACGCTACCATCCGTTAAAAAGACTACTTGGCGAATGCCCTCATTGGTCTGCTTAGCTTGTAATGCCATTTTTAGTGCGGGCGCCATTTCAGTGCCACCCTCTGCGCGTAACCAGTTCACATAATCATGTGCAGAATCAAGATTGTTTCGATTGGCAATCTTTGCTTGCTTAAACAAACTGTCCACATCATCGCTAAAACGAATAATATTAAAACTATCTTGTGGTCGTAGCTGAGTTAAGCCGTACTGCAATGCTGTTTTTGCCTGCTTCATTGAGGTACCATCCATTGAACCTGATGTATCAATAATAAAGATTAGTTCTCGTGAAATGCTCTCTATATTGAGCTCATTCGGTGGAGTTAGCATCAACATCGCGTAATCTTCATTGTTTTTATGCTGCTTAAACAACGCCGCCTGAGGTACTTGATGATTACTTGCCGACCAAACGAGTTCAAAGTCACGATTTGCCGGAACATCATCAACTAGGCGTATTTTTCGAGTAGTACTATTCACCGCCACTTCTTCAACTTGATGATAAGAGCTCTTAACCAGCTCTAACTCAAAACCTGCTGACAATAGTATAGAAATATTGATCTGATTAGATGTCTCACTATCAGTTGCTGATACGGGAGGCGTAATATGAGATGCATCCCTTACTTGGTTGGTATTAAGCGCCCAACCACTACCATTAAAATGACTGATCTCTTCTGTATTAGCTATCGGGGTTCCAGGAATATATCTGGGCGTAATGGTCATCGGAAAACGTAGACTAAACTCACTGGCATTTTGCACCACCATCTGCTGATATTCAATCACCACGGTAATACTGCTATTGGGCGCAATATTAGCAACTGAAGTGGTGAACATATTCGGACGTTGCTGTTCAACTAAACTCGCCTGCCTACCTTCTCTTTTTGCCTGCTGGTAAATCTGCTTAGCTTGTTTTTTGGGCTTAATCTCACCTTCAATAATACGTTCACCCACTTTCATTCTTAAATGATCTACAGCCGCCGTTTCAGGAAGAGGAAAAACATAAATACCTTCTTGCCACTGTGAAGAGGGGTTTTTAAATGTCTGACTTACCGTCACCCTAGCCAATAATCCATTAATCTCGATGTCTACTTCAGTATTAAGTTTAGGACTAGCAAGATAATGTCCCTTCTCAGTTCGAAATACCAATTGACCTGATTGCAGTTCAGATAGAGAGTTAATTTTATCCAAAGGAATATTGTCGTTAACCTCCGCATTAGCATTTGTTGAAATAAGAACCAAACACATCAATGCTAAACTCACAGTAAATCCAATCGCCCAACTGTACAGTACGCAATTCATTAAACTGGATAGCAAATGATGCCCTATCATTGGTATCGCTTTCATACCCCTTCTCCTTTCTAGTAAATAGTGACTTTATTACAACAATAAAGATGGGAATTTAATGGGTTAATTTAGGGCGATCTAATGATCAATTGTGGCAAAAAGATGGCAAGCACCTCATCAAGCACTTTTTCAGGTAAAATTACGCCATCAATAACAACAACAAGAGTTCATAACATGAGTCGACATATCGGCATCGTGATGGATCCCATTTCAGCCATCAATATTAAAAAAGACAGTAGTTTTGCCATGCTCTTGGCTGCACAAGCTAAAGGATGGTCTTTGTATTACATGGAGCAACAAGACTTATTCCTCCATCAAGGTATTGTTTCAGCACAAATGACACCATTCACAGTGACTGAAGATGCTGATAATTGGTATCAGATGAGTGAAAGCACGACACTACCTCTTGCTGATCTTGATGTTATTTTGATGCGTAAAGATCCCCCTTTTGATATGGAATATATCTACAGCACCTACCTACTTGAACAAGCCCAACAAGCTGGTGTACTTGTTGTCAATAATCCTCAAAGTCTACGTGATGCCAATGAGAAATTATTTACCGCCTGGTTCCCCCAATGTTGCCCTCCAACCTTAGTTAGCCGAAAAGCAGACTTAATTCGCAGCTTTCAGCAACAGCATGGTGATATTATTTTAAAACCGCTCGATGGCATGGGTGGCGCATCTATTTTCCGCGTTAAACAGGATGATCCTAACTTTAGCGTGATCATTGAAACACTCACCGATCATGGCAAAACATCACTCATGGCGCAGCGGTTCATTCCTGAAATAGCGGATGGTGACAAACGAATTCTACTCATCAATGGTGAACCTGTGCCTTATGCTCTAGCTCGAATTCCTGCAAAAGGAGAAACTCGAGGAAATCTTGCTGCAGGTGGCCGCGCTGAAGGACGTCCTCTAACCGAACACGATCGGTGGATTTGTCAGCAAGTGGGCCCTAAATTACGTGAAAAAGGACTTCTTTTTGTTGGTTTAGATGTTATTGGCAACTATCTAACAGAAATTAATGTCACAAGTCCGACCTGTATTAGAGAGCTTGATCAACAATTTAATCTTAATATCGCAGGCGATTTAATGAACTGCATAGAGCAACAATTATCATGAAATTAACCTCCATCTTATTAATCTGTCTTAGCCTTGTATTGTCAGGCTGTGATAGTGAACCTCAAACCCGCCAAGGTAAGTTCTATGCATTTGGTACTGAAATTGATGTCAGTTTGTATGATATTGATGAAGAAATTGCCGACAATACTATTAGCGTACTCGAACAGGCATTTTCGAATGTCAATGACGATTGGCATGCATGGCAACCCAGTACTCTGACAGAAATCAACCAAGCCATAAGCCAAGGTCAAACTATTGCCGTAGAAGATGACACTGCTCAGCTGATTAATTTGGCGAAAACATTAGCCAGTGAAAGTCAGAATTTATTCAACCCTGCCGCGGGCAAGTTATTTGAATTATGGGGCTTTCACCAAGATAATTGGTTCGAATCACACCCTCCTCCTAGTGAAGCTGAAATTAATGATTGGTTAACAAGCCATCCAACAATGGATGATATTCAAATCTCGAATGGTCAACTTAGTAGCACTAATAAGCGAGTCAAACTTGGCTTTGGTGCTTTTGCCAAAGGCTTTGCAGTTGATACCGCTATTGATGCTTTGAAACAACAAGGTATCAGCAATGCAATTGTCAATATCGGCGGTGATCTTCGCGCTATTGGTTCACATGGTCAACGCCCTTGGGTTATAGGCATCCGTCATCCACGTAAGAATGGTTTGGTGGCATCTATCGCCTTAAAGGGTGATGAAAGCGTATTCACCTCTGGTGACTATGAACGTTTCTTCCAATATGAAGGCAAACGTTACCAGCATATTATTGATCCTAGAACAGGCTATCCTGCAGACCAAGCCACATCTGTCACAGTATTACACCCTAATGCTTCTATTGCTGATGCTGCTGCTACAGCCTTATTTGTTGCCGGTGATGATTGGCCAACTATTGCTGCCGCCATGAATATTGACCGAGTAATGCTTATTCGTCCTGATGGCCAAATTGAACTCAGCCCTCTAATGGAAGAGAGAGTACGCTTGATTGGCAATACAAAACCCGCCATTATACGAACAGAAATATCATCAGCTTCAGCTAAGGACGCAAACCAACCATAATCATGGGAAGAATTACAGCCAATGATCGGCTCATTTTTACATTAATATTTTCTGCTATTCTTCACTTAAACATTGTATTAGGAGTGGGGTTTGGTTTGGTGTCACCTCCTACAAATAGCCCATTAACAAACCTTGAAATAACCTTAGTTAAGCAGCAAACAGAATCTCCACCAGAAGAAGCTGATTTTTTTGCTCAAGTAAATAATGAAGGTGGTGGTGAAACAGATGAAAAGTCACCCGATCCTAGTCCAGAAACTCAGGTACAGAGTGAGCCGGTACCACCAGCAATAACACAGCCGCCGGTAGAAACATCAATACCACAAGAAACAGCCAAACAAGCTACTAAAACGCCTGTAATCCAAGAAACAAACAAACAGACTGCGAAAGCAATCGTACAAGAAAAGGCTGAACGAATCGTACATCAGGCATTAGAAAAGGCAGAGTCTAAGACGGAGAAAGTAACTCCTCCAAAAAAGATAAAACTCTCGGTTAGTGACTTGAAATTGCCTTCACAAAGTGAAATCGCATTATTAGAAGAACAGTTCAACTTCACGGCAAAAGCACTCAGTAAGCGACCCAAAAAACGGAAAATATCTGCTGCAACAAAAGAATATGCAGCCGCTGCCTATATGAAAGCATGGGAACTAAAAGTCGAACGGATTGGTAACTTCAATTATCCTCAAGAAGCGAGACGAAAAAATATAAATGGTAGCCTAATGCTAACGGTTGATATCAACCCTGATGGAAGTGTGCCACCTGATGGCATTGTTATTTCTCGCTCCTCAGGGCATAAAGTATTAGATGATGCAGCTGTCAGAATTGTACGGCTGGGAGCTCCTTATGCCGCGATTCCTAAAGACGTGCTCCAAGACAATGATATGTTAACCATTATTCGTACTTGGAAATTTGAAACGAGTAGAGGTTTATCAACGCGATAAATTCTGAAACAGCCACTTCACTTATACCCATAATCATTGAAGATGCAGTTTTTATCTCGTCATTGATCCTTCGGTTACTTCGTTTCCGTGGAAACGGGAATCCATGGACAGTGAATAGTGCCTCGACCCATGGATCCCCGATAAAAGATCTCGGGGATGACGGGGTTGTAAGATCTACAGATTGAAGTGTCACGGGTATTCGATATTGGCTTTCAGTTAGCGCTTCTTTGCCGCCAATTCATAGCCCATCTGAGCCTTGCTCACATCACTCAGAGTTAGATCTAGTTGTTGACGGAGTAAGTCTGCTATAACATATAATTGATCGCAACTTCCCGACTTAAGTTCTAATTCAATTTCATGAATATCGGCATGAAGCTCTCCCGTTCTTACTTCTCCACGGTCATAAGCCAGTTCAACCTGAGATCCTTCTGAAAGAGTTAGTAGCACTATCTCTCTCACAAAATCAGTTGTAAATATAGGGCTAAGTTTTGACCATATTTCAACATCATCAATCATCGATGCCAAGGGCGTTAGCTTTAATGTTGAAAAATCCCACTCAGCTCCCTCTAGTTCATACTCCCATTCTTCACGTTGATGTAAACCATTGCTCACTGTGCCTAAGGTTTTCACTGTTTGAAAATAACGTTCATCAATTTGTCGAAGGCGAAGTCCAAGTCTATTATGACTAAGGTGCAGATCCTTCGTATCATAGTAAGTGCTCACCAAACGATGTTTGCTAACAACACCATTTCCAAAATCAGATAAGCACGAGAGTAAGGAAAGGTCTATCGGCCCTTTCTCATTGACCTCTAACTTAATTTCCTGCTCCAATATCATGAATTACAGCTCCTGTTCGATGAGTTTATTTGCCAGTCCCTCAAAGCCATTATCAAATAATACAACATCGACCTGTTTTAACTCGCCCTTCAAATAATCACTTTTTAACGTGTCGGCCAAATCATGCATTGCCTCATGCAATTGGTCTATCTTTTCTAACCAACCGCTATCAAATTCACCTAACTGTTTTTCTCGCTTAATCCATAGACCACAGGGGCACTTTGTCTTATCCATAATAGGCCAATAGTCAATTTCATCGAAAGCACCTTGAAGGTTATTAATAAAACGCTTATGCCAGCTAGACACGGTCAGTCCGAATAATTTAAGGCGCTTCTGTTTGTCTGATAATGCGGTGTTATTTCCTATTGCTATCCACTGTTGATTCGGTTGATACTGATCCAACCATGCAGGAATATCATGAGCAGGCATAGGACGAGAAATGCAGTAACCTTGTGCAGTATTACACCCCATCAAGATTAACATTTCCCCTTGTTGTACCGTTTCAACACCTTCAGCAATTACTTTCCGGTTAAATGAGTTTGCTAGGGCGATAACCCCCTCAACAATGGCACAATCACCCGAATCTTCTAACATATCACGAACAAAGCTTTGATCTATTTTGATAATCTCTGCGGGCAAGCTACGTAAATGCGTTAATGACGAATAACTGGTGCCAAAATCATCCAGTGCGACAGTAATACCAAGAGCATCTTGACAAATCTTAATAATATTACTAACGGCCGCAAGATCACCTAAAGCACTACTTTCAAGAATTTCTAATTGTAAACAATCAGACTTCACCTTTGGCCATGCCGTTAAAGCATTATCAATCTGAGCTAAAAATAATTCGGACTGAATATGATGGGATGAAATGTTAATGCTCACCTCAAGTTTTACGCCTAAGTGGTGCCAATCATTAAGCTGTTTGAGTGCTTGATTAATAACCCATTGACCAAATTCTATTTCTAAATCAGTTCCTTCCATAACAGGTAAAAATACAGCGGGAGACAATGTTCCCTTTTCTGGGTGATTCCACCTCACCAATGCTTCAGCCCCAAATACCTCCCCCGTCGTCATGTTGACCTTAGGTTGATAATACAAACAAAATTCATCATTCGCTAAAGCCGCTTCTATCTCAGCTAATTGACTTTGTTTTTCTACCGTTCTCTGAACATCTAATACATCAAATAAATGATAGCGGTTTCTACCTTTTATTTTAGCTTGATACATTGCCTGATCAGCGTGGCGAATCAAGGTGTCAACATCAGCATTATCATCAGGATACAAAGTAACGCCAATCGAGGCACTAATCTTATGGGGATAGTCATTAATTAAATAAGGTTGTGCCAAGGAACGTTGAATACGCTCTAGCATCTGTTCACATTGTTCAACAGAATCAAGATTGGTCAATAATAGTGTAAATTCATCTCCACCTTGGCGAGAAACAGTATCATCCTCTCTAAGGTGAGAGGTTATTCTCTCAGCCACGTCGATCAATAATTGATCACCGATACCATGACCAAAATCATCATTCACAGGTTTAAAGTTATCTAGATCTAGAAAACAAATGGCTAATAGACTCTTGTTTTGATCACATTTAGTAACAGCTTGATTGAACCGCTCAGCAAATAATGTCCGATTCGGAAGTTGGGTCAGAACATCATAACGAGCCATCTTTTCTAACGCTTCTTGCTGCTCTCTAGTTTCAGTAATATCCGTTTGAATACCAATCATCCTAATCGGGTTGTTATCATTATCCCATTCAACAACCTCGGATACCAAACGCAGCCATATCCACACTCCCTGTTTAGTTCTTCGACGATATTCATACTCAGAAGTACTTTTAGATAATAAACTTTTTTGAAAAGATTCTACGGTAAGATCGAAATCATCGGGATGAATATTTTGTTTCCATGTCTCAATATTTGGTTCGAACTCTTCAGGGCTATAGCCTAAAATACGTGCATAACTCTCACTAACTGAAATAGCACCCGATTGAAGATTAAAATCAAACCATCCTTGATTTGCAGCACTCAGTGCAATATTAAGCCGTTTGATATTTTCATCCAACACGCCCACCATTTGTTTATATCGAAGGAAATATGGCACGGCGATGGCAAAACTTAAGATAATAAAAACAACGCCAAGCACCATAACTGTTAGCGTACTAGGACCTATTCCCGATATGTTATTTATCTGCTGGCTAGGATAAAAGTCTACCGATGCTATCGCAATATAATGCATCGCAGATATTGCGATCCCCATTACAGTAGCACTGGTAATTTGTCGCTTTGTTATAAACTGATATTGAGTATATGTAATACCTTGCTGACTAACTTTAATAGCTATCATGGCTAAAATAATCGCGACAAAAATGGACACATAAAATAAGAACATATCATGCACCATCACGGCATCCATTCTCATTGCAGCCATACCAATATAATGCATCAGTCCGACTCCCAATCCCATTAGTGTTCCACCAAAGACTAAATAGGTAATATTCTTCTTTTGCTCTGTCATCATCCATAAAACAACACTGCAAGCACAAATAACAGGAATAATTGAAACGATGGTAATAACAACATCATAAGAAATTGGAACAGGAAGACCAAACGCCAACATACCGATAAAATGCATTGCCCAGATCCCCAGGCCCATAGAAACAGCACCGAATAAATTCCATGCTATTTTATGACGTCGAGATAAGGAATTATATTGCCTCTCTGATGTACCAAATGCGGTAAAAGACGCCAGCACGGCAATTAAAATAGAAATAACAATTAAAACCATATTGTACATCTCTGGCAATGCGGCACTGGATATAACATGATTAGAATGCATAGAAAACATACAACTATCCTTGATATAATTATAAGTTAATTAAAGCACACTCCCATTAAAACTTACAAATACTTGAAACTCTTAAATAAGCTGAACTAAGGGATAAGAATAGTTAGCAATATTATAATTTACACTGACTTGTGAACAGTCTCAGCTCAAAACAAATAAAATAACAGTGAATCAAATGACCAGTACTTTTGTTTTAGTGGATATCAAGGCATATTTACCCAGCAATAGCCGAGCTACTGGAAGTAAATCTAACGCGGAGAGCCGCTAAAATAAAGGTGCTGGATGGCTATGCTTATCCAGAACTCAGCTTACTTAATAATGGCGCCAAATAATGGCCCGTATGTGAATCCTTATTTTGAGCAACCTCTTCAGGTGTTCCAACCGCTACAATCATTCCGCCACCAGAACCACCTTCCGGCCCCATATCAATGACCCAATCTGCCGTTTTAATCACATCTAAATTATGCTCAATGACCACAATAGTATTACCTCGATCACGCAGACTATGTAAAACTTTCATCAATTGTTCAATATCAAAGAAATGTAAGCCTGTTGTTGGCTCATCTAATACATACAATGTTTTACCCGTATCTCGCTTCGATAACTCTTTTGCCAACTTAACGCGCTGTGCTTCTCCACCAGAAAGCGTGGTCGCATTTTGTCCCAGCTTGATATACGTTAGACCCACATCCATCAATGTCTCAAGTTTTTTAGCAACTGTTGGGATATTAGTGAAAAACTCATTCGCTTCCTCAATCGTCATATCCAGTACATCAGTAATCGTTTTTCCTTTATAACGAATATCCAATGTTTCACGGTTATAACGCTTACCTTTACACACATCACAAGGTACATAAATATCAGGTAAGAAATGCATTTCTACTTTAATTAAGCCATCACCCTGACAGGATTCACAGCGACCGCCTTTAACATTAAAACTAAAACGTCCGGGACCATAACCTCGAGAGCGCGCTTCAGGAGTGCCAGCAAAAAGTTCACGTACTGGCGTAAAAATCCCCGTATATGTTGCGGGGTTTGATCGCGGAGTTCGCCCAATTGGACTTTGATTAATCGCAACGACTTTATCTAATTGTTCTAAACCTAATACCTCACGATGAGGAGCAGGTTCATCCGATGCATTATTCAGCGTTTTAGAGGTCATTTTTAACAATGTATCATTGATAAGTGTCGACTTTCCTGAACCTGACACCCCCGTAACACAGGTCATTAATCCAATAGGAATATCAACATCAACATTGCGTAAATTATGACCACAAGCACCACGGACAGAAATTGAACGACCGATATGATATGGAACCCTCTCCTTAGGCACTTCAATCTTACGCCGACCAGACAGGTATGCACCAGTGAGTGACTGCTCACTATCTATAATATCTTGTGGTGTTCCTCGAGCTACAATCTCACCACCATGAACACCAGCACCCGGACCAATATCTAAAACATAATCAGCCATGCGAATCGCATCTTCATCATGCTCAACAACAATAACAGTATTACCCAAATCTCGAAGGCGAGTTAATGTACCCAATAAACGTTCATTATCTCTTTGATGCAAACCAATCGAAGGTTCATCAAGAATATACATCACCCCAACTAATCCTGCCCCTATCTGACTCGCCAGCCGAATTCGTTGCGCTTCTCCGCCTGATAAAGTATCGGCACTACGCGATAAACTTAAATAATCTAAACCAACATTCACTAAGAAGCTTAAGCGCTGCGAAATCTCTTCAACAATCTTACTGGCGATCTCACCTCGATTGCCCGGTAGGTTTAATTCTTCAAAATACTGTTTCACTTCACTAATCGGCAACGCGCTCACCATCGGTAATGATGTTTTATCTAAAAACACATGACGTGATGCTTGATTTAAACGTGCACCATCGCAACTAGGACAAGTACGAACGGTATGATATTTTGCTAAATCATCACGAACACTATTTGATTCAGTCTCATGATAACGACGCTGCATATTAGGAATAACACCTTCAAAGGTATGACTCCGCGTAACACTTTTACCTCGGTCACTCACATAGCTGAAATTAATCTGAGTCTTGCCACTACCATAGAGCACCGCCTTCCTTACCGTGTCAGATAAGTCTTCAAATGGCACATCTAAATCAAAATCATAGTGTTCCGAAAGTGATTTTAATAATTGGTGATAATAAGCATTGCGACGGTCCCAACCTCGAACCGCACCCGCATTTAAACTTAATTCTGGATGCCCCACTACTCGAGCAGGATCAACAAATTGTTTTACGCCTAAACCATCACATGTTCCACATGCGCCCGCAGGATTATTAAAAGAAAACATGCGAGGTTCAAGCTCAGCAATCGAATAACTACAGGTCGGGCAGGAAAATTGAGATGAAAACAGTGTTTCATCGTCAGGATCATCCATTGATGCGATGCGAACGACACCTTCCGTCATCTGTAATGCTGTTTCAAATGATTCGGCAAGACGTTGCTCTAAATCAGGTCTAATTTTAAAGCGATCAACAACAGCCTCAATGGTATGTTTCTTTCTCAATTCTAGTTCAGGAGGATTATCTAACTCGATAACTTGACCATTAACCCGAGCACGAACAAAGCCCTGTGCACGCAAGTTCTCTAATATATCTTTATGTTCACCTTTACGATCTTGAACTACCGGAGCCAACATCATCATTCGCTGGCCTGCAGGCATCTCTAGAACAAGGTCAACCATCTCACTTATCGTTTGGGCCGCTAAAGGTTCATCATGTGTAGGACAGCGAGGTTCACCTGCTCTAGCAAACAATAAGCGCAAATAATCATAAATCTCTGTAATCGTTCCAACTGTAGACCTAGGATTATGTGAGGTCGATTTTTGTTCAATAGAGATGGCTGGAGAGAGGCCTTCAATATGATCAACATCAGGCTTTTCCATTATCGACAAGAACTGTCTGGCATATGCCGATAGCGACTCAACATAGCGTCGCTGTCCTTCCGCATACAAGGTATCAAATGCAAGTGAAGACTTACCCGACCCCGATAACCCAGTGATCACAATCAGTGAGTCCCGAGGTATATCTACATCAATATTTTTTAAGTTATGGGTGCGTGCACCGCGAATACTTATGCTTTTCATTAAGCTTCCGTATAAAATAAACCAACAGATCAATATACTACCTAGCCCACTATGACGCAAAAACAAACTACAACATCACCCATGACTGCTTTAGAAAAGCGGAGTATTACTGGACTCTCAAGCATCTTTGCACTGCGAATGCTCGGATTGTTTATGATCCTGCCTGTTTTCTCACTTGCAGCTGGCCAATATAGTGGCTCAACGCCAATGCTGATTGGCTTAGCGATTGGTGCTTATGGCCTAACACAGGCATTGTTACAAATTCCATTTGGTATGTTATCCGATCGTATTGGTCGAAAACGAGTCATTACTATCGGCTTATTACTGTTCGCAGCGGGTAGTGTCGTTGCAGCATTAGCTGATTCTATTTATATGGTTATTGTTGGTCGCTTATTACAAGGTAGCGGTGCTATTGCTGCGGCAATTATGGCCCTGACTGCCGATCTCACCCGAGATGAACATCGAACCAAGGCAATGGCTAGCATTGGTATTAGTATTGGCTTGTCATTCTCTGTCGCCCTTGCAGCAGGTGCGGCCTTAGAAAGCTGGATTGGTTTATCCGGTATCTTTTGGGCGACAGCACTCTTATCTCTCGTTGGCATTGCCGTTTTACACCTTTGGGTCCCTACCCCTACTCGGCTGGTTAATCATCGTGATATTGAGCCGTCCAGCCAACAATTTATGACTGTATTTCGTAATCCCGATATTATGCGAATGGTGTTTAGCATCATGATTTTACATAGCTTACTGACGATTAGTTTTTTTGCTCTACCTATCACATTATTTGAACATGCAGGGTTAGCTAAAGATCAGCACGCCCTCGCTTATTTACCCGTATTGATCTTAGCGTTTATCAGCATGGTGCCATTTATCATCATTGCCGAAAAACGCCGAAAAATGAAGCCTATCTTTATCGGAGCTATTGCCACTCTAGCCATTGCACAGTTTGGTTGGAGCCAGTTATCGAACTCCCTAACAGGCATGTTATTTTGTCTATGGTTATTCTTTACTGCCTTCAACATTCTCGAAGCGAGTTTGCCGTCACTCATGTCTAAACTCAGTCCTCTGGCCAATAAAGGTACAGCAATGGGCATTTATTCTAGCGCCCAATTTATCGGCGCCTTTATTGGCGGGGCGACAGGTGGATTACTGTTCACAAACTTTGGCGTATCAGGTGTTTTTATCGCAGGGACAATTTTAACGCTCATTTGGTTAGTCGTTATATTGCCGATGCGACCACCTAAACACCTCTCAACGCGCATTATTCACCTAAGTAATATTTCTGATACAAATGCTAATGATATTGCGCAAAAACTCAATGATATTCATGGTGTCGAAGAAACTATTATTGTTGTTGATGAGCATGTAGCCTATGTAAAATTCTCACCTGATGATATTGATGAAAATGCATTGGATGCATTTCAAGCTGATACCAAAGCCACGTGAAGATGTATGATTCAGCAAGAGAAGAAGCCACACTATTCTAGGCATAAAGACGTAGAATTAGTCATTCTAATTTAAGACTTTATAACAACGAAGAGTGTGGCTTATCCTCTTGCCCTACGGGAGATTAGCATGAGCACTATTGCTGCGTTACAATGTTTGACAAGGACCAGTCATTGCCTTCACATTGCGCCTTGCACTAGTGCTCATGCTAAACTCTGAAACCTGCATCTTCACGTGGCTTGGGTATAGGCATCGTAGAATGGTCAGTCAAAAATAAATTCACGCTTTAAGGAGCAACACCATGTCAGTAAATAAAGTAATTCTTGTCGGAAGACTCGGCGCAGAACCTGAAAGTCGTGCTTTTCCTAATGGTGGCTCAATTTGTAACCTACGTTTAGCAACATCTGAAAGCTGGAAAGACAAACAAACAGGTGAACGCCAAGAACGTACTGAATGGCACCGCGTTACCCTGCGTAACCGTTTAGGTGAAGTTGCACAGCAATATCTACACAAAGGCTCTCAAGTTTATATTGAAGGTCGAATTCAAACACGTAAATGGCAAGACCAAAATGGTCAAGATCGCTATTCAACAGAGATCATGGCAAATGAAATGACGATGCTAGATAGCAAAGGTGCAAGTGGCGGTAGTGCGCCAGCTTACCAACCAAGTGCTCCTGCGCCACAAAATGCAACACCACAACCTGCATCACCTTCTGCGGGTCCTAGTTATGGCGCACCTCAGGGCGGAGCTGATTATTTAGATGATGATATTCCGTTCTAGGAGTTAGCTCAGAACGAACATCTAAAAACATAATTGAGGCCACTATTTATAGTGGCTTTTTTTATTGCTGAACAATAGTGATGCTTTCAACATAAACTAGCTCACAGGCCTTCGCCCCGGTATCTTCACGGCTTAAAGAGCTTTGCCAATGCCAGTCATCACTCGCATCAGCACGAATAAGTGATCCTGACATTTCAATAATCTGACCTTGCTTTACACTATTAATCATATCCTCAACCAAGCTATCCGCTGGTACTAGGTGCATATTTGCACTTTGGGTTTCAATTTCTCTCCGAGGAATAGGAAATTCTTTAACCCGCCAGTAATACCAGCGATTAGATTGTGAAATCTTAATATTCTCTAACACGCTTTCATCAGACATATTCTGCCAACCCAAAGCCAGGTCTACGGAAGATAAATTAGATTCTCTGCCAAATGAATACGCTGTTTTAGATAAGATCTTCGCCTTAATTTCAAAGTTTGCTAGACGGGTTATTTGATAGTCTTTAAAAGCAAAACGATCATTACCTGAAAGCGCCGTTTGTATCGGTGCCTCGGTCACTTTTACCCCTGGCCCCAATTCAACAGGGCCAGATGTCAATAACGTCCATGCTGCCGCAATCAAAAATAGCACTAAGGCTAGATTCTTCACCTAATGGTTACTTTGTGCATTTCAAAGTTTTTGCCTGCCCAAATAATAAGAAGTAGAACAGGCACTCCCATCAAAGCTGTTAATAGGAAAAACTGTTGATACCCCATTGTCTCTACGATCGTTCCCGAGTAGCCGCCTAATATTTTAGGTAATAAGGTCATTAATGAACTAAAAATGGCATATTGCACTGCTGTAAATGAAATATTGGTTAAACCTGATAAAAAGGCAATAAAGGCGGCACTTGCTAGCCCTGCTGATAAATTGTCAGCAGAAATAACAATATATAACATAGTCATATCATGACCTGCTTGTGCCAACATCATAAACAGTAAATTAGTTACCGAAGAAAGTAATGCGCCTAAAAACAAAATTCGCATCACACCAAAACGAACCGCTAATATGCCACCCAAGAAACCTCCGACAATGGTCATCGCTAAACCAAAGCTTTTTACGACTGTCGCAATTTCGGGTTTGGTGAAGCCTAAATCCTGATAAAAGACATTGGATATTACACCTAATACGATATCTGAGATTCGATATAAACCAATCAAAGCTAACAATAGCCATGCTAATGACCAACCATATCGCTGGAAGAAATCCTTCAATGGTGCAATATATGTTTGCTCAACCATTTTCTGCTTCACGATGCCTGAGAAAATAACGCCCTTGGCAATAGCTCCGGCAACAGACAGCGCTAAGACTAATCGTAAGAGTTCAACAATTGCACCCGCTAAGTGTTTATTGGCAAACATTCCTGTCAATGTCGATTTTACTGATTGAGCAAGCTCTGAACTATAAGCAAAGCTAGCAACAAATCCAGCAACAGACAAAACGAATAAAGCGATAAAACCTAAATAGTCTCGTCCATTATGAATAATGTCATCATCAGATTGTCGTTCTGGTTCCGTGATAATAAGCGTCGTTATCACACCAATAGACATCACCGCTGCCATGCTTAAATAACTCCACTTCCAAGCATCATAACTATATGATTCCATTGTCGAGCCTAAATAACTCGCCATAAACAAGGCACCAGCACCGGCGATCAACATTCCAATTCGATAGCCTGCAATATAGGTTGATGACATTAATGCTTGCAAGTCACTCTCGGCAGATTCAATTCGATATGCATCAATCACGACATCTTGTGTTGCAGATGAAAAGCCCAAAAATACGGCGGCCCATGCCATCATGGTTAACGCATCTTCTGCTGGATTAATAAATGCCATCAAACTGATTGCTGAAATGATCATCGCTTGAGAAAGCAACAACCATGCTCTACGTCGACCAAACTTCTGAGTTAATAGTGGAAGAGGTAATTTGTCGACGAGGGGTGCCCAAATAAACTTAAATGAATAACCTAATGCCGCCCAACTGAAATACGTGACTGCTGACTTTTCAATTCCTGCTTCACGCAACCATAAACTCAATGATGAAAATATCAATAAGATGGGTAATCCAGCAGAAATACCAAAAAATAGCATCGTAACTACTTTTGGGTTTTTAAAAGCCCTTATCGTTTCTAGCCAGCTTTTCGCATGACTAAGTTCGCTCATACTGTAGGCATCTCATAGTCATAATCAATAATGAGAGGCGCATGATCTGAAAAACTTTCTTCTCTATAGATCTCTGTTGCCAAAACTTTACCTTTAAGACTGGGCGTCAAAATATGATAATCAATCCGCCAACCTACATTATTTGCGCGTGCCTGACCTCGATTCGACCACCATGTATATTGATGTTCTTCTTGCTCTAATTCACGAAAGGCATCTACAAAGCCCCGCTCATCGAACAAAGTGTCTAACCATGCACGCTCTTCAGGTAAAAAACCTGAATTTTTCAGGTTGCCTTTCCAATTACGGATATCTTCATTCTTATGAGCGATATTCCAATCACCGGTCACAATACAGTCACGTCCCGACGCTTTCATTTCTTCAAGCTTCATCATCATATGGTCCATACAGCGATACTTTAATTGCTGTCGTTCTTCTTTTGACGAACCTGAAGGCATATAGAGAGAGATAACACTTAAATTGCCAAAGCGAGCTTCAATATAACGCCCTTCACTATCAAACTCTTCATTACCCATGCCAACAATAACGCTATCAGGTTTTTGTCTACAATAGAGTGCTACACCGCTATAGCCCTTTTTTTCCGCATCATGATAAAAACAAGAATAACCTTCAGGGTGGTAAAGTTCATCACTTAACTGATCAATCTGCGCTTTTGTCTCTTGAATACAAACAACATCAGCTTGTACCTTAGCTAACCAATCAAAAAAACCTTTTCTTCCTGCGGCACGAATACCGTTAACATTCGCTGTAATGATTTTCATAGTTTTGCCTGTTATTTAAAGTGGTAAACATAATAACATTATGAATAATCATTAGCGTCCTCCTGTGAAAATCATGTAAAATACTCATATTCAAGCGTAACCCAGCGATCTAACTCTAGATTTATGATAAAAGATCGTAAAATCACTTTACAATCGAAATAAATATCGGGATAATGCTCGGTTCAATACATATAAGCTAAAATTTTCGGAGAAGTACTTTGGCAAACTCAGCACAAGCAAAAAAACGCGCACGTCAGGCGGAAGATAATCGCCAACTTAACGCTGGCCAACGCAGCGCAATGCGTACAAGTATCAAAAAGCTACAAGCAGCTATTGATGGTGGTGATAAAGAACAAGCAACTGCTGCATTCAAAGCTGCTGTTCCTCATTTAGATCGCATGGCTCGTAAAGGCATCATTCATAAAAATGCCGCAGCACGTAGCAAAAGTCGTTTGAACAACGCTGTTCGCGCACTATAATATAAGCGTTTAATAACGCTCATAAAAAAACCGACATCATGTCGGTTTTTTTATGTCTGAAATTTATAGCGGTAGCTTGGACTTCAGTCCAACATGTCGGCTTAAAAGACCCGCTACGCAAGTTACTTCATTTCCGGCCTACGATAATTGTTTAACTCGTTACGACTAAATTATCTCGGTGAATCAATTCTGGCTCATCAACATAACCTAATAACTGTTCAATCTCACTACTCGCATGCCCCATCAATCGACTTGCTTCATCAAAATTGTAATTCACTAAGCCTCGTGCAACTTCTTTACCCGAGCTATCACAACAAACAACCAATTCGCCACGAACAAATTGACCTTCAACTAACTGAACTCCCACTGGCAAGACACTTCGACCTTGTTGCCTAATCACACTCACGGCACCAGCATCTAAAATCACTCGCCCTTTTTCTTGATGTCCTAATAACCACTGTTGACGAGCAGTCATGGGTTCATCGTCAGGCCATAATAAAGTGCCAACCCCAATCCCTGATGCTAAATGGCGTAAATTCTCAGGCTCTTTACCCGATAAAATCACTGTTACCGCACCCGATCGTGCTGCGCGTCTCGCAGCCAGCAATTTAGTCGCCATTCCGCCACGACCTAGTGAACCTGTTCCTTCTCCAGCCATATCATCAAGTGCGGGATTAGATGCTGCTGAGGCTGCAATCATTCTTGCTTCAGGGTTAGTACGGGGATCAGCATCAAACAAACCATCTTGATCAGTCAAAATAACCAATACATCTGCTTCGACAAGGTTTGCCGTCATTGCAGCCAAAGTATCATTATCACCAAAGCGAATTTCTTCTGTTGCAATGGTGTCATTTTCATTTACGACAGGTAAAACACCCAACTCTAATAAACTGTGTAATACACTTCGGGCATTAAGATAACGGCCTCGATCAGATAAGTCTGAATGTGTTAATAGAATCTGTGCCGTATGAATATTATGCTTCTTACATTCCGTCGCATAAGCCTGAATCAAACCCATTTGACCAACACTTGCTGCTGATTGTAATTGATGCAAAGCATGAGGACGCTCAGTCCAGCCTAGTTGTTGCATACCTGCAGCAACTGAACCCGAGGTAACAAGCACAATTTCTTTGCCCTGTTCTCGAAGATAAGCGATTTCGCCTGTCAGCCAACGGATACGGTCAAGATCTAAACCTTCACCTTCACGTGTTAGTAAAGCACTACCAATCTTAATAACCCATCGTTTGGTATTAATAAGCTGTTGGTGTGGATTTGTCACGCTTTTAGTCCTCGGCTTCTAACGCTGCTTGTTCTGCATCTAGTGCCGCTTGCTCCGCTTCATTTAAATCATCAAGATAATCCATGATTTCTGCACAGAGTCCATCACAAAATTCACCTGATTGACCACTGACTCTGAATACTTTGCCTTTCCAATCTAAGCGGTCAACAACTTCTTGGCATAATTCATCACGAATATCTTCAGGAATCAAATCCATTTTATTTAGAACTAACCATTGGTCTTGACTACCCAATGCATCGCTATACCGCTCTAATTCACGATTAATAGTTCGAACACTTTCAACAGGATCTTGTTTCACATCTGCTGGAGCCATATCAACCATATGTAACAACAAGCGAGTTCGTGTTAAATGTCGAAGGAATTGAATTCCAAGTCCCGCACCTTCCGATGCACCCTCCACCAAACCAGGAACGTCAGCAATAACAAAACTGCGCACATCTTTCATTGTTACCACACCCAAGTTTGGATATAACGTTGTGAAAGGATAGTCAGCAACTTTAGGATGCGCGGCAGAAACTTGGCGAATAAAAGTCGATTTACCGGCATTTGGCAAGCCAAGCAAACCAATATCAGCCAATAATTTCATTTCAAGACGTAAATGACGCTCTTCACCCGGTGTACCACTCGATGTTTGTCTTGGTGCTCGGTTCGTGCTCGATTTATATCGCACATTACCCAAGCCATGCCAACCACCTTTAGCAACCAATAGCTTATCACCATGCTTCGTTAAATCACCGATCAATTCATCAGTATCATCATCCCAAGCTTCTGTTCCGATCGGCACTTTAATCGTCAAATCTTCACCGCGAGCACCACTACATAACTTACCTTTGCCATGTTCGCCACGTTCCGCTTTATAGCCACGCTTATAACGGAAATCAATGAGCGTGTTGACTTGTTTATCTGCAACTAAATACAGATCACCACCATCACCACCATCACCACCATCTGGGCCACCAAAAGGAATATATTTTTCACGACGGAAACTAAGACAGCCATTACCACCGCCACCTGCGCTTACCGTTATTTTTGCTTCATCTACAAATTTCATTGTTTTATCTTGTTATCCAAGTAACTATGTTATAGCAAGAGCATATCATGTACCGTGATTGCTCAGATTGCTTCTAAATATTTATCAGTTTAAGGAAGAAAGTGTCACTTCATCTGAGTGAATACTCTTTCCAAATAAAGAAATGACAAATTTCAGATCTGGACTGAGTAATTTACAGCCCAGAAACAAAAAAGCCCCGCATCAGCGGGGCTCTTTAGCTGTTTGCCCCAAAATGGGCCAACATTTTATTTAGTCAGCAATAATGCTGATGTATGCGCGGTTTTTTGGACCTTTAGTCTCGAATAAAACCTTACCATCAATTTTTGCAAATAATGTGTGATCTTTACCAAGACCTACATTTTTACCAGCGTGAACGCGTGTACCACGTTGACGAATAAGAATGTTACCGCCTAATACAGCTTCACCACCGTAACGTTTCACTCCAAGTCGTTTCGACTCCGAATCACGTCCGTTTCTAGTACTACCACCAGCTTTCTTATGAGCCATTTCTAAATCCTCTTGTGTTCGAAAATCTTAAGCACTAATGCTTGTGATTTGGATTTCAGTGTAAGACTGACGGTGACCCGCTTGTCTACGTGAGTGTTTACGACGACGGAACTTAACGATTTTAACTTTATCGCCACGACCATTTGCAGTAACGGTTGCAGTTACTTTAGCGCCATCGAGGTAAGGAGCACCGATTTTAACATCTTCGCCTTCACCCACTAATAGAACTTTATCTAATTCAACTGATTCACCAGCTTCAGCAAACAACTTCTCTACACGAAGTGTTTCACCTTCTTTAACGCGGTATTGTTTACCGCCAGTCGCGACAATAGCGTACATCGCTGTCTCCAAAATAATTTATGTAAGTGTATTTGGTGGGGCTAACCCATCAAAAGACCGGCAATTCTATCGTCTTTCGCGAAAGAGATCAAATATCTTCTTACAATATTGTGAAATATTTGCGATTCATTGCCTTGCATGAGAAAGTACTCGCTTTTCAAGTACTCATTATATAGGAAGATCTAATCGCTGTGGATATCCAATCCATTTACTCTTTAATTGAAGACGACATGTCTGCTGTTGATGCGATGATTCAATCTCGACTTCAATCTGATGTTGTTCTTATCAATCAACTGGGTCATTACATCATTAATAGTGGTGGCAAACGTTTACGCCCCGCATTAGCCATTTTATGTGCGCGAGCTTGTGGTTACCAAGGCGATTCGCATATCAACCTTGCGACGATTATTGAATTTATACATACCGCCACATTATTACATGATGATGTTGTTGATAATTCAGATATGCGCCGCGGCCGTGAAACTGCGAATAATTTGTGGGGTAATGAAGCAAGCGTATTAGTCGGTGATTTCCTCTACACTCGCTCATTTGAAATGATGGTTGAAATGGAATCAATGCGTCTAATGAAGATCTTGTCGCACACAACCAATGTAATTTCTGAAGGCGAAGTTTTACAGCTACTAAACTGTAATGATCCCGATACAACAGAAGACAGTTATTTAGAGGTCATTCACCATAAAACTGCAAAATTATTTGAAGCCGCTGGTTTATTAGGTGCCGTTATTAGCCAAGCAGAGCCTGATGTTGAACAAGCCATGTCCGACTATGCCATGCATCTTGGTAGCACATTTCAATTAGTTGATGATTTGTTGGATTATAGTGAGTCAAGTGAGACGATTGGTAAAAATATTGGTGATGATCTTGCGGAAGGAAAACCAACATTACCGCTGATTTACGCAATGAAACACGGAACACCTGAGCAAGCGAATGTTATTCGCACAGCGATTGAAGAAGGTCAGCGCGATAAAATTAATGACATCATTAGTATTATCGAGCAAACAGGCGCTATTGATTACACTGCAAAGGCAGCACAAAATGAAGTCAATAAAGCAATCTCGGTACTCTCTATTTTAGAAGATTCATCCTATAAAGATGCACTGATAGGTTTAGCACAATTTTCCGTTAGCCGAAGCTTCTAAAAACGCTTCAAACTGATCAGCCGGTAAAGGTTTGGATAGTAAATACCCCTGAATGTAATCACATCCCGCCCCTGCGAGTAGGTCTTTTTGTTGCTGCGTTTCCACACCTTCAGCAATGACCATTAACCCCAATTTGTGAGCCATTACAATAATGGCTTCAGATAAAGCCATTTCACTAGAATCTACCGATAAATTACGCGTAAATGATTGGTCAATTTTCAAATAATCAATATCAAATTTGTTTAGATAAGAAAGAGAAGAATAGCCGGTACCAAAATCATCAATGGCAACTTGAATGCCTGAGTCACGGAAATCAAGTAACTGCTTCTCAACTTGCTCTCTATTTTCCATTAAGACACCTTCGGTAATTTCAATAACAATATTACTTCCAGCAATACCTTCTTGCTCCATAACCGTCATCCAATCACTATTTTCTCTAAACTGAATAGGTGATTTGTTAATACTTATCTGAAAATTATCTGCAAACCTTTTACACGATTTTATCTGCCGAATTGCTTCAGAGAACACCCAGTTACCAATCTCAATAATGAGGCCAGAATCTTCTGCCAACGGGATGAAGTCAGCCGGACTCACCATACCTCTTTCAGGATGATGCCAACGAATCAAAGCCTCTGCTTTGTGGACTTTGCCTGTCGCTAAATGCAGTATTGGTTGGTAATAAAGCTCAAACTGTTGCTTGCTAAGTGCGGAGCGGAGATCATTAAGCAAATTGAAACGATCCGATGCTGATTGTTGCATCTTTTTAGTGAAGTACCGGAAATACCCTCGCCCAGAATCCTTCGCCATATACATTGCTTGATCAGCATTTTTAAGTAAATCACTAACAGTTTGAGCATCATTTGGATACAAAGTAATCCCAATGCTTGCTGATACATAAGCAATATCACTTCCTAGCTGAAAAGGCTGGCTCAAAGATTCAATAATATTATTCGCAATCCGTTCAATCCCATGAACATCATCAAGATCTGTCAGAATAACTGTAAACTCATCACCGCCAAGGCGAGAAACAGTATCAACCTCCCTAACACAATCGGTGATTCTCTTAGCAGCATCGATCAATAATCTATCACCAACTTGATGCCCAAAGGTATCATTCACCTCTTTAAACTTGTCTAAATCAAGGAATAGCACCGCGACAGGCTTATTGCTTCTATTTGATTTCTTAATCTCCTGATCCAATCGATCATGGAACATATTTCTATTCGGTAGACCGGTTAGATCATCATAATTGGCTTTTCTGAGTGCCAATATTTCTGCTCTTTTCTTCTCGGTAATATCTGAAAACAAACCAACCCGTAAACGAACCGTTCCATCTTCATTATAAATAGTATTCACCGTCATCCAGACTAAATACTCTTCACCATTTTTTTTAGTATTCCAGATTTCTCCTTGCCATTTTCCTGTTGCCTCCAGATCTTTAGCCACGTCATTAACAAAGTCAGGACTATATCGAGAAGACTGCACCATAACGCTTTGTTTACCGACAAGGTCTTCCTCGCTATATCCTGTAATCTCAGAAAATGCAGGATTTATGGCAATAACAACTCTATCAGCATTGGTTGTCAATACCCCTTCACTAGTATGTTCAAATACCGTTGCCGCCAACATTCTCTGCTGCTCATCTTGTTTACGTTCTGTAATGTCATACAAACTAATCAGTACTTCACCTTTATATGTATCATCGACAGGTGAAGCATCTGCAATAACTGTTTTCATCTCGCCATTTTTGCAGCGGATATCAACTTCAAGTGGCTCAAATTTATTTCCACTAGCCTCCGCCGCTTCAAAACGACTTTTCCAGAGACTCTGTATTTTTAATGCATAGTTATTATCTGGATAGACTTGTTGTCCCCATTGAATCAGCGATGTTAAATCATCTAATCGATAACCAAATTGCTCTGTAAAAGCCTCATTAATGAGAATAATACTTTTATTTTCATTATGTAGAAGATAAGGGATAGGGGAAGAGTTAATAATATTCCGAGATCTTTCTTCGCTCTGCTGAATAACTAATTCATCCTGCTTCTGATTTGTCAGATCAATATCAATACAATACATTTCAGGATTACCATGCTCATCATGGCTCATCACATGACTTGAATAAACGGTAACGGAATTTTCACTTTTCGTCTTTAACGTCAACTCTCCGGCGGGTATAGCATCCCCTCCCAATAACCAGTTATTAATTGACTCTACGACACGTTCTTTCATGCTGTCTGGAATAATGAGATCTTCTAATAATTGCCCATCAGCTTCAGCATGGCTATAGCCATAAAGATCTTCGCTTGCCGTATTCCAGAAATTTACACGCCGATGCTGATCGTAACCTTGTACTGATACATTGGGAATGTTTTGTAATAACAAACGAAAGCGAGCATCACTATCAATTACTTTATCCCGCTGTATCGTTAATGCACTTATTTTCTGGCGTAAACGTAACAACCAGACAACCAGTACAGCAAGGCTAATTAATAGTAAGAAAGATACTAAATTCATTCCATATGCTCTTTGACATGCTTACCTTAATAATACAATGACTTAGCAAACTTTACTATGCCTACTAGTTTTTGATTATTTATCATTATTTAGTTTGTCTAAATCACTTTATCCGCTATCCTTTCACTTATGACTGAAGTTTATAAATATCATTTATTTTTCTGCACCCATGAACGTGATGACGGTAGCCCTTGCTGTCATCAGCATGATGCCCAATCTTTACGTAACTACACCAAACAACGCGTCAAAGAATTGAAGCTCAAGAAAGTGCGCGTTAATAATGCCGGTTGTTTGAATCGCTGTGCTTTAGGGCCGATGTTAGTGATTTATCCTGAAGGGGTTTGGTATCAATATCAAACAACAGAAGATATTGATGAAATAATTGAATCCCACCTACAAAATGACAAGATCGTAACGAGATTACAACGATGACTCCTGATGAATACTGCCAAGATAAGGCTGCCAAAAGCGGCTCTAGTTTTTATTATAGTTTTCGGTTTTTACCGATTCAACAACGTCAAGCGATCATTGCACTCTATGCTTTTTGTCGAGAAGTAGATGATACTGTTGATGAAATATCAGATGCTGGCGTTGCTAGAACAAAACTTGAATGGTGGCGAGAAGAGATTCAAAAAACATTCAAAGGTGAAGCAACACATCCTGTAGGCAAAGCCTTGCAAACTGCACTACAACATTTTGATCTCCATGAAGAGTACTTTATGGAAATTATTGACGGCATGGCAATGGATCTTGATCAGTTCAGTTATCCAGAATTCAAGCAACTTGCCTTATATTGTCATCGTGCCGCCAGCGTTGTCGGTCTGCTATCTGTGGAGATCTTCGGCTATCAAGATAGAAGCACCCTTAAATATGCTGAAAACCTTGGCATAGCATTACAACTCACCAATATTATTCGTGATGTTCGTGAAGATGCCGAACGTGGACGAATCTATCTACCTTTAGATGAATTAAAACAATTTAATGTCAGTACTGATGATTTATTAGCATTGAAATCTACGCCAGAACTGATTGAGTTCCTCAAATTTCAAACGACACGAGCTAAGAAATATTACCGACAAGCAATGGATGTACTGCCTGAATGTGACCGTTATACACAACGTACCGGCTTAATTATGGCCGCTATCTACGAAGCGACATTAGATGAAATCGTCAACGATAACTTCCAAGTTATGAAGCATCGAGTGTCATTAACACCCATCAGAAAACTATGGATTGCATGGCGTACTGCACGTAATGAGAAACGTCTTCACCGTAAAAGAAATGCTCATTAACCTAAGCTCGGGACAAAGTAGCCAGCAACCCTATAACTTACAATGACTTATCAATCAATACAGTCCCAACCAGATACAATTGGTTCTAATTGCATAACCAGTGCCTTTATTTTAGTGGATATCAAGGCAGATTGGCGTAGCAATAGCAGGCTATTGGAAGACAATCTAACGCGGAGATCCGCTAAAATAAAGGTGCTGGCTGACTGGCTTTATCCAGAGTTTAGGTTAATTAGACAATGACCACTCTGATCATCGGTGGCGGATGGAGTGGACTTGCTGCTGCCGTAACTCTCAGCCAACAAGGACAAACGGTTCACTTAATTGAATCTGCTAAGCAATTAGGTGGCCGAGCCCGTAATGTATCATGGCAAGGACAAGAAATTGATAATGGTCAACACCTGATGATTGGTGCTTATGAGCAGATGTTATCGATAATGCATCTCATTGGAATAGATCCTCAAGAAGCCTTTCAGCGTGCTCCTATGGATATCACTATCTTTGATACTGATTATTTACCTCTACACCTATCCGCCAACAGCCTATTACCATGGCCACTATCGCTCGCATGGAACCTTATCCGTAGCGCAGGATTTAAAAGCTTTTATTCCGTAGCAAAATTACAAGCAAGCATTCCCAAGCTTCTAGCGACAGAAGACAAGACTGTAAGTGAATGGTTACTCTCAACAAGGCAACCTGACCGTCTTATTAAGCAATTGTGGGAACCTTTATGTTTAGCGACATTAAATACACCGATTGATCACGCATCTGCACATTTAATGGCCACCGTATTACAAGATAGTTTAGGCAAAGGACAACAAGCAGCCGATTCTTTAATTCCTCGCCTACCTCTTGCAAATGTCTTTCCCCATGCCGCGGCTGACTATATTCAACAAAATGGGGGAACGATCAGTCTAAAAACGAGAGCTACGCAACTCATTATTGAACAAAATAAGGTTATTGGGATCCTTTGCCAAGATGGTCGTCAATTATTGGCAGATAATATTATTGTCGCCACAAGCCCTTCTCAAAGTACCGCTCTCCTCGCTGAATATATGACCTTTGATAAACCAGCTGAATACCCAATTTGTACTGTTTATTTACAATATTCTCCTGACACTCGCTTATCTAAACCTATGCTTGGTATGACAGGAACGATTAGTCAGTGGATTTTTGATCGTAGTGGACAAACTCCAGGTTTGATGGCCGTTGTCATTAGCGCTCCAGGTGAACATGAAACAATGACCAATCAGGAACTTGTTACTCATGTTTGCCAAGAAGTTCACTCTCTACTGCCTGAACTACCAAAAATAGTCACCAATAGTTTAGTCATTCGAGAGAAGCGAGCTACCTTTGCTTGCACTGTAGACATAGAAAATAAGCGACCAAAAAGCCAAACAAATATTAACGGTTTATGGCTCGCCGGTGACTATATTGCAAATAGTTACCCTGCCACATTAGAAGGGGCTATTCGTAATGGAAAGAACTGTGCTCAACATCTCTTAAATCAGTAGTGATTTAATCAATAAATCTTATACAAGTGATATACTTTCCTCCACCATTTTCTTTAAACTTAAACTCCCCTATTTGGATTTCTACAATGTTGACTAAATCTCGCCTAATCTTAAGTTCTTTATTGTTCAGTGTATTACTTATTGCATGTAGTGATAGCTCAGAAAGTACAACAGCAATGTCAATTGACACCGGCATGTCAGAGCAAACAATAAGCGAAAAGCTTGGCATACCAACATTTACACAATCTCGCACACTTGGTGAACTCACATTTACACAAAGCGAATGGACAACAGAAACGGGAACAACAAGTGTTCAATTCCATAATGGTGTAGCACAATTCAGTCAGTTTATTCCTGCAGCAAACGAAGACTAATGCAATATACCGCTTCACCTGAACTACTCAAAGATCGTGTCATTCTCATTACAGGTGCCGGTATTGGTGCAGCTGTCGCTAAAGCTTATGCAAACCATGGTGCAACGCTGATCTTACTGGATAAAAATATTCCAGCTTTAGAGTTAGTCTATGATGAGATTGTGGCAAGTGGCGCTCCTACTCCGGCTTTGTATCCTCTCGATCTTCAAGGTGCAAGCATTCCCGATTATGATGAGTTAGCTCGCAATATTCATGATAACTTTGAGCGCCTTGATGGCTTGGTTCATTGTGCTGCTTCACTAGGTCAAATTGCACCGGTTCAACATCAAGATCCCAAAGTCTGGTTAGAAACTCTGCATATTAATCTGACAGCACCTTATTTATTAACCCGTGCTTGTTTAGCTCTTATGCAAAAATTCGATAAGGCTTCCATTATCTTTACCACTGATAACCATAAAGATACCGCTTATTGGGCGGGCTATGGTGTGAGCAAAGCAGCGATTGAATCACTGAGCAAACAATTAGCAGATGAATTAGAATGCGATGGTCGCGTTCGCGTTAATACAATTGATCCAGGTACCGTACAATCTAAATTGCACGCCCGTGCATTCCCCGCGATTGATCCAACATCACTGCCCACACCAGAAGAGGTTGTTCCTACTTATTTATATTTGATGGGACAGGATAGTCTAGAAATTAACGGTGAAATTGTCAGCGCTCAATAACCGTACTGTCAATCTACTGACACCTACCTATAAGCTACTGATATAAAATAAAAATAAAAATATGGCATAGTTCTCGCTTTATCTAGTTCAAATACTAGATTTTAAGGACTTGTACCATGGAACATCAATTATCATTAGAAGCGGCAAAACTATCACTGGTCGGCAAACACGGTCAGGAAATTGATGTCACAGAACATCAACCTTCTCATGAAAATGCAGAAGACATTGCAGCTCGCCTTCCTGCTGTACTACAAACATCGCTAATACTAGATGAGATTATTGGCTTGTTCCATAAAGAAATGGGCAAAGTCCTCCCTTATGACAGCCTTCATTATCAACATCATGGTGTTCATTGTGATGTCAGTTTTGGTCGCCGCAGTCATCACTCATGTAACTACCGCTTAGAAATGAACAGCCAGTGGTTAGGTGAACTAACATTAACTCGTCGTAAAAAGTTTACTGATGCTGACACACAATTATTAGAAGATTTTCTGTGTAAATTGATTTATCCCGTGCGTAATTGCTTGCTATACAAAGAAGCACAAGCAGCCGCTTTACAAGATAAATTAACGGGGTTAAACAACCGCACTTCTTTTGATTCAAGTTTGAAACGTGAAATTGACTTAGCTCATCGCCAACATATACCCATGTCACTTATCGTGCTTGATATCGATCACTTTAAAGCCGTGAATGATACTTATGGTCACAGCAGTGGTGATTTAGCACTGAAAATATTAGCAAGATCAATTACAAATACAATGCGTCTTAGTGATATTGCATTCCGCTATGGTGGTGAAGAATTTACATTGGTATTAAGTAATACTGATGAAAAATCAGCTAGATTAGTTGCGGAGCGTCTTCGTATTGCCACAGCACAACTAAGTTGTAATGATGGTAAACGTACTTTTGGATTTACCATTAGTCTTGGTGTGGCTCAATTAAGCCAAGGTGAAAATGGTGCTTCATTATTTGACCGTACGGATCATGCTTTATACCAAGCTAAGAAATCGGGTCGAAATAAAACACTTTGTGCAGAAAAGCTTATCAGTAAAGATAATTAATTTATATCTAATCACTCAATATAAAAAAAGGGCTTTTGAATTCAAAAGCCCTTTTTTATTATCTAAATTTTATACCTTAGTCTCGACCTCGAACTCTAGGCTTTCCTTTAGCTTTAAATTTAGCTTTGGTTTCAGTTCGTTTTGTCGTATTGCGTGCTTTTGGCACAGTTGATTTCAGTGGGCGCAGTTTTTTCTCACGCTGAGCACGACCAATATTCTCAACAACCTTTGGTACAAGATCCACTTCTTCGTATAATGCTTCAATATCAGCACCTTCAAGCATCATCCAGCGGCCCATTTTAAGCTGCTTTGGAATGATAATCGGTCCGTAACGAACACGCATCAAACGACTCACTTGAACCCCTTGACTCTCCCATAGACGACGAACAGCACGATTACGCCCTTCCTGAATCACAACATGGAACCAACGGTTTGCACCTTCACCACCAGCAGGCTGAATATCAGAGAATTTTGCCATGCCATCTTCAAGCTCAACACCATCACGTAATGTTTGCATCATTGACGATGGCACTTCACCTAATACTCGTACAGCATATTCTCTATCCATCTCATTTGATGGATGCATCAAGATATTAGCTAACTCACCATCTGTCGTCAGAATGATCAGTCCACTGGTATTGATATCTAAACGACCGACACTAACCCAACGACCTTCTTCTGGAGCAGGAAGCGATTGATAAATCGTACGACGACCTTCTGGATCGCGTCGCGTACACACCTCACCAACAGGTTTGTTATATAACATGACTTGTTGAGGTTGTTGCCACAAACGTTTAGCAGAAAGTGGCTTATTATCTAATCGAACCGTATCCGTACTGCTAATTTGATCACCTAAGCTTGCAACATCACCATTAACAGTGATCTTACCTTCTTTAATCATCACCTCAAGTCCACGGCGTGAGCCATAACCTGCTCGTGCTAATACTTTTTGAATTCGTTCACTCATTCTATTGTCTCCCGACATTGTTTAAATTTAATTCACCACAGAGACACGAAGGACATAGAGAATTTTAATTCTCTATATTTTCATACTCAAGGCTTTGTTCATTAATTTTCACTTCAACACTTCAACACTTCATAGAATACAAAAAAGTTAGTTCTATTCTTCTCTCTGTATCCCTTCGTGTCTCTGTAGTAAAATTTTCTATTTATAACCTAAGCCCATAGCGGCTCTTACTTCCTCTAAGGTATCACGAGCCACTTCACGAGCGGCTTCATTACCATCTTCAATAATACGTCGAACATCTTCAGGATGTTTTGATAATTCCTCAGCTCGTTCACGGATTGGTTTTAATTCAGCACAAATGGAATCAATAAGAGGACCTTTGCATTCTAGACAGCCAATACCAGCGGTTTTACAGCCTTCTTGTACCCATTGTTTCTGACCATCATCCGAATACACTTCATGCAATTGCCAAACAGGACATTTTGCAGGGTCACCCGGATCGGTAAGACGTACACGACTAGGATCAGTAGGCATTTTCTTAATCTTTTCAGCAATTGAAGCTTCAGATTCACGTAGCGAAATAGTATTGCCATATGATTTAGACATCTTCTGCCCATCTAAGCCCGGCATTTTAGGCGAAGGCGTCAATAGGGCTTGAGGCTCAGGCAAGATCATTTTACCACCACCTTCAAGATAACCAAATAAACGCTCTGTATCACCTAAGGCAAGATTTTGCTGGCTCTTCAATAATGCACGTGCTGTTTCTAATGCTTCAGCATCACCTTGTTCAGTATAAGCTCGGCGTAAGTTTGAATACAATTTTGCATTCTTCTTACCCATTTTTTTAATGGCTTCTTCAGCTTTTTGCTCAAAGTCTTTTTCACGACCATAAATATGATTAAAACGTCGTGCAATTTCACGCGTCAACTCAACATGCACGACTTGATCTTCACCTACCGGCACTTGGCCTGCACGATAAATCAAAATATCAGCACTTTGTAATAATGGGTAGCCCAAGAAACCGTAGGTTGATAGATCTTTCTCTTTTAGCTTTTCTTGCTGATCTTTATAAGTCGGAACACGTTCTAACCAAGAAATCGGTGTCATCATCGAGAGTAACAAATGCAACTCAGCATGCTCAGGAACTTTTGATTGCAAGAACAGTGATGCAGCTGATGGTTCAATACCTGCCGCAATCCAATCAATCACCATTTCCCACACGCTTTCTTCAATAGATGATGTATCTTCATAATGCGTTGTGAGGGCATGCCAATCAGCAACAAAAAAGAAACAATCAAATTCATGCTGGAGTTTAATCCAGTTTTTTAATACACCATGGTAATGACCAAGGTGAAGTCGTCCTGTTGGACGCATGCCTGAAACGATTCGACGGGACTGTAATGCTACCGTATCCAATGTGCTCTCCTGATTGTTATGCTAATTAAAAGCGACAATCTTTAATTCTAAATAATTGAAAAGATCTGTGGTGGCAAACCAAATAGTGATGCCAGCAGATTAATAAATGCACCAATCAGCGGCCAAAGTACCATGCTGAGAATGCCAAAATAAAGTAAACCAACTAAAATAAAGAAACCGTAAGGCTCTATCCGTCCAACTTGCCATGCTAGTGGACCGGGCAATAAACTGACTAAAATACGACCGCCATCCAAGGGGGGTAATGGTAACAAGTTAAGCGTCATTAACATCGTATTAATCATAATGCCTGCTACAGCCATATAGATCATAGGCTCAGCCATGCTGACCCCAGATGAATACATTATTAAGCCAATCTTAGCGATAACAGCCCAAAGAACGGCCATAATAAAATTTGATGCAGGTCCTGCAAGCGCAACCCATGCCATATCTGATTTAGGTTGTCGTAAATTCTGATAAGTAACAGGCACAGGCTTTGCCCAACCAAATATAAAGCCGCCCGTCATTAACAATATACCAGGAATAATAATTGTTCCCAGTGGATCAATATGCTTAATGGGGTTCAAAGTCAGTCGCCCCATCATTTGAGCAGTACGATCACCAAATTTAAGAGCAACCCAACCATGAGCAACTTCATGAATCGTGATAGCAAAGATTACCGGGATCCCCCAAATAATAATCTTCTGGATTAAACTAAACTCATCCACCGATGACTTCCTGCCCATTCATATAAGGTCTTAATGCTTCAGGAATATGAATCCGACCTTGCTCATCTTGATGATTTTCCATCACCGCTAACAAAGTACGTCCAACGGCTAAGCCAGAACCATTGATAGTATGTACTAACTCTGGTTTATTTGTTTCAGGGTTTCTCCAGCGGGCTTGTAGACGACGCGCTTGGAAATCTTGGAAATTACTACATGATGAAATTTCACGGTATGTTTTCTGACTAGGCAACCATACTTCCAAATCATACGTTTTACTTGATGAGAAACCTAAATCACCAATACATAGCAAGACTTTACGGTAGGGTAACTCTAGTTTTTGTAAAATGCGTTCAGCATGTCCTGTTAATGCTTCATGTGCAGCATCAGACTCTTCAGGTCGGACAATTTGTACCAATTCTACTTTTTCAAACTGATGCTGGCGAATGAGTCCTCGCACATCACGACCATATGAACCAGCTTCACTACGGAAACAAGGTGTGTGAGCCACAAACTTCCGAGGTAACTGTTTATCTGTTGAAATTGTGTCACGAACAATATTAGTGACCGGCACTTCTGCCGTTGGAATCAAGTATAAATCTGTATCCTTAATGGCAAATAAATCTTCAGCAAATTTTGGTAACTGTCCAGTACCTCGTAATGAATCACTGTTCACTAAATAAGGCACATACGTTTCTGTGTAGCCATGCTCTTCAGTATGTTGATCAAGCATAAACTGCGTTAATGCACGATGTAATTTTGCCAATGGACCATGCAAAGTAACAAAACGAGCTTGGCTAATTTTAGCCGCCGTTTCGAAATCCATTCCACTTAAACTTTCGCCTAGGTCAACATGATCTTTAGGTTCAAAATCAAATGCCTTTGGTTCACCCCAACGTGAAATTTCTACATTATCATCTTCGCTTTTACCAGCTGGCACGTCATCTTGAGGAATATTTGGCAATTCCATCGCCACATCCGTTAACTTTTGTAACACGTCAGCTAAACGTGTTTCAGCCGCTTTATGTTTATCACCTAAGTCAGCAATCTCAGCGAGTAATGGTGCAATATCGTCACCTGCTGCTTTTGCTTTGCCAATCATTTTAGAACGACTATTACGCTCAGTTTGCAGGCTTTGGGCATCAGCTTGAGCTTGTTTACGTTCTTGCTCCAAGCTTTCTAGCAATGCTATATCTAAAACATAGCCACGACGAGCTAATAATTCAGCTGCTTTTTCAGGTTCATTTCTTAATAATTTTGGGTCTAACATTTTAAATTCCAGATTGTGCTGACCAAGTAACGATATGATCTGCTTTAACCATTGTTTGTACTTGCTCTAAAACACCAGAAATCACCTCTGGTGTGTCAAAAAATTCTATAACGACAGGTAACTCTAAAGACAAATCTATCAGTGATGATGTCTTCATCTTTCTATCTTCACCAAAGCCTTCTATGGCTCTGAAGACTGATACACCTTTTACATGATTATCCGCATATAACCAATTCACTAAACGCTCGTAATGATCACGCCCCTCAGAAAGATAAATTCGTACCATTGTAATGTCATTCATATTAAATCTGCCTCCCGATTGTTAGTCCAACCCATGTTGCAGCAAGACATAAAGTCACACTTAACAGAATATTTAATAATGCGCGTGTTAACTCACCAGATTCTAATAGGCTTAATGTTTCCATCGAAAAGGTAGAAAAAGTCGTGAATGCACCAAGGAAGCCAATCATAATAACGCCGCGCCATTCCATGGATAAGATGTTTCGTTCAACCATTAATATGAAACACAGCCCCATTAATAAAGAGCCAAGCACATTAACTGCCAAGGTTCCGTATGGAAAGTCCCTACCCAGTACTCGATAAACGCCTGATGATACGCCAAAGCGCATTACAGCACCTAAGGCCCCACCACCAGCAATAGCTAATAATTGCTGCACTCTATCTTCTCAATACAAATCAAAGGGCATAGTTTACCTTATTCCAGTCTTTTGCTCGCAACTGATTGTATCTCTAGCAAAATAACGGTGTTTCCTTAGCGGGGGGAATCAAGGGGCATGGCTTTTTGCGAATAGCAAAAACCGTGACCCTTTAAATGGTCAGCTGGATTTTTTGATTATGTGTAACTATACTATACGTACTTTAATCTGTACATATTATAAATGAGGCTCTTATGGATGCAATAAGCTATACCGCTGTCCGTGCAAATTTATCTAAAACGATGGAGCAGGTTTGCAATGACCATGCCCCTATAATTATTACTCGAAAACGTGAGTCACCTGTTGTAATGCTTTCCTTAGAAGATTATCAGGCCATGGAGGAAACAACATACTTGCTCCGTTCACCGGCTAATGCTCGAGATTTACTTGAATCAATTGCTGCTCTTGAAGATGGTAAAGGTATCGAACGAGAATTAATTGAATGAATCTGACCTTTGCACCTAAAGCATGGGATAGTTACCTTTACTGGCAAAAAACCGATAAAACCATGGTAAAAAGAATTAATACCTTGATTAAAGATATTCAGCGAAACCCTTTTGAAGGGATCGGTAAACCTGAACCTTTAAAACATGCCTTGTCTGGATTTTGGTCACGACGCCTCAATGATGAGCATAGAATTGTATACAAAGTAACTGAAAACAATATTTTAATTGCTCAACTTCGTTATCATTATTAAACACCTAACGATCTAGGTAAGGGGCTGGACCTTAAGTAAAGAAAGTGGGCGTCGCTTAATCATTGTTCTGTCGATATTCAGCACTTTTTCGATCACCACCATGAGAAGTTAACCTAGTCGCCCTAGAAATCAATTGGCCTATTTTAAAGTATCAAGGGGTCAGCCAGCTTGATTTTTTATATTCATCGCTTTTTCTATCCCCGCCATGGGCTCCTCGCTTTGTCACCCTCGAAATTAGCTTGCTAATTTTAGTATGAAACGCGTCACTACCATAAACATCTCCCGCTAGAGTGGCCTTGCTTATCTGCGCTTGTTGCTGACTAATATCCAGATTATCAAACAAGTTTCGGTAATGTGTGCGCCGCTGCTCCAGGGTACCGCCTAACTCCCCATAGAGTGAATGTTCAGTAATAAGGTTATCTACTTCGCCTAATGCATTGTGATGATAGCTTGACCATTTATAATCAGCAACCTGCTTCACCATATTTGCCTTAACCGGATTCATTTCAATATATTTATGCAGCGTGAAAAGATAATGTTCACTATCAACTAAACAAGATTTAAAGCGTCCTTCCCATATCGTGCCCGTTTGCTGACGCGTTGCATTGAAATATCTAACATAGCGATTAGCCATTGCTTGCATAAAAGTAGCAAGCTGTTGTTTGTCTTTTGGAGAGATCAGTAAATGCAGATGATTACTCATAATGACATAGGCATGCAATTGACAGTCTGACTTTAATAGGGCGTGAGCAATATCTTCTTTTATTCGCATCATATCTTCGTCAGACTCAAAGATATCTTGTTTATTATTGCCGCGATGCATGATATGCAAGGGTTGGTTGGGAATAACGATTCTAGGTAGGCGTGCCATATTTTGTAGTATAGCAATGAGTTAATTTAAAATCAAGCTGGCTTGTATCTTAAGTCCCGTGCAAATCAATCGCTATGATTTACACTATTCAATGAAGATTGGATAAAGGGGTAGAGACACTGAAAGTAGGCTTAGAACCAACAAGTTCTGTGGGTCAGATTAGTGCCTACCCCTTATTTTAACGCCCAAAAATGCGAACAGGATCTTGTGCACGGGGACAATCCGTAGCACGTATAACGACAAGAATGCATCCGCGTTAAATCATCCAATCCTCTTCATTTTACCTTAAAATATTAGGAGTAGAAAATGTATATTGGAATGGATATTTCTAAATTGAGTTTTGATGTGGCTATTTTGAATGAAGGGCACTACCATCATCGTCATTTTGACAATGATCTTGCTGGATTTAAAGCTTGCCTAGCATGGGTAAAACCATTTAACACGCCCGCTCTTTTTTGTATGGAAGCAACGGGAATTTACGGACTGGCATTGGCAAAGTATTTAGTCAGTCACCAGCAGAAAGTGATTGTTGCCAACCCTATTCAAACGCATGCTTTTGCTAAAATGGAAATGACGCGTAATAAAACAGACAAAGCAGATGCGATGAGCATTGCTCGATATTGTCAGCATTTAGATAGGCAAGGAAGAGCAAATAAAAGCCTTTACACGCCAAAGGAAGCTGACTTTGAACGACTTCAGTTTCTGGTTACACGACTAGACCAACTGAACAAAGTGCGGTCACAAGAAAATAATCGGTTTGATGTTAGTTTAGATAAAGCAGCTGCCCGGTCAATTAAAGCTATGCTCACTTTTATTGATAAGCAACTGAGCAACATAAAAAAGGAAATTGCCAAAATTGTTAAGCAAAATGACTCACTCAATACGCAGGTTCACTTACTAACGAGTATTATCGGTTTAGGTGACAAAACCGCATGGTCAATATTAGCTTATATCGGTGACGTTTCCTTATTTGAAAATGCAAAACAAATGAGTAGTTATGCGGGTCTTAATCCGAGAATAGAACAATCTGGCAGCAGCGTTAACCGAACACGATTATCTAAAATGGGTAATGCTAGGCTACGAAAATCACTTTATATGCCAGCGCTGGTTGCGGTAAGATTCAACCCCAGAATGATGGCTTTTTATACTAAGCTGCTAGCGAAAGGGAAACCGAAAAAAGTAGCGTTAGTAGCTGTCATGCGAAAGCTCTTAGTATTAGCTTATGGTGTATTGAAATCAGGTAAACCGTTTGATGTGAATTATCAACATTAAAGCAGATTAAGCTTGCTTTTCAAGACAGGATCTGACCCCTTGATATACCAATACCATCATATTGCCAATTATTGAAATCTAACAAAACCTTTATAAAACGATCTGAAGCCTTATCATTTAGCCCAAATCTTTCTCGCCACATAGCCTCAATTTCATACGGGTTTGCACAACCATCTTTGGGGGTGTTGGAGTCACCTAACCTAGAGTAAATAACACCAGATCTAACTGTAGACTTACCCTTGCTTTCATCTTTGGTTAAAAAATACGGCTTATCCTTTGAATCTTTTATTGTTAGCAGATCAATTTCTATATTATCAAAAGCATGTATGCTTAATTCAATACTTGGTATGTTGTAATTTGCGAAACTCTTCTTTCTCAAAAAGTCCAAAATATCTGCTTGGGTATTTCTTTTATCACTTTTATTAATTCCGACCATCTCATAGTCATCATTAACACCAAAAACAATATATCTATCGCCTTTATATAGGATATTAGCCATACAAAGAATATCATGCAGTAGATCAGCAAGATTGGTATGGTGTTTTAACTTAAAGTCCCACCATTCTCCTTCTTTTTTTTCTTGCACTAATTGCGCAACCAAATCTTTCATATTGCTCCGATTCTAGGCATGTAACGCCCAAATCACTTGACGTAAAAAGGGGCACAAATTTTGCGACAGCAAAAATTTGTGACGTTTTTTACGGTCAAGTGGATTTGATTGTTATGTGTCTTCAACACTGAGACCAGTTCGATTCATATATGAATCAAGTGTGTTTAGCTCATCAAATATTTGGGAAACTTTAAAAATAAGAGGCTTAACCATCAGAGTCCCAGCATTTGGAAGCGGTAATTCTGCCCGACCACCATCAACTGATACGAGTATAAACCTTTCAATCAGGGCACCATCATATGATAAACCATACCAATAACTATGGGCAGTTGGGTCTGGGAATCGATTTGCCCATGACTCAATAAAACCTTTAACATGGATTCCCTCATCATCCCACCTAACTCTAATTCGCAAGCGCGGGTCTTCTTTAAGAAAGGCTTCTTCAGCCCAATCAGTTTTTATAAATTTCCAATCCTCTTTAGCATTCGTTGTTTTAATAAAACTTAGAATTTCATCGTAATCCATGTGCCTTACAGGCTTTCTATTTGGGAGAATATACTCTGCTACTGATGGGCTAGCGAAGAACAGAGAACTAATAAGACCTAACACATATGCTATAGGTTCTACATCATTTCCAGCAATCCATACAACTCCTGTTAATAAGGCTAAAACAAAGAAAACACCTGCAAATACTCTTAGTGCATGCGTATTTTCCTTAATCCAAATTGCTAATTTGATAACATTTCTATTTTTTCTGATGATTTCTATATCCATTTATTTTTCACATAACGCCTTGCTAACTTGCAGCTAACTCAGCCCGCCTTTTGTGTGATAATGAGCGATAGCGAATACACAAAAGGCGGGCTGAGTTAGCTGTCAAAGTTGAGCAACTTGTTATGTGTTTATCATAGATTACCAAATTTTCCGTTATTATTTTTCCATTGGTCTTTTGAAATTATTGGCTCAACAATATCCCAGTGCTCAGCAATTTTACCGTTTTCAACTCTAAACAAATCATAAAATGAGGTATCTTTACCAGCAAACTGCCCGCCACTAATACTAAGTACAAAGTTTCCTTCACCTAATACTTTATAGTTTTTTGTGTAGACCATTTTTATTCCTTGCTTCGCCATTGCTTCTAGTGCTTGACCCAAACCAGATAAACCATCTGCAATTGCTGTATTATGTTGGATATAATTATCACCATCAAAGAAATTAGCAATTTTATCCATTTCACCTTTCATCAAGATAGTTTCAACGAAACTCTTTACTAATGCTTTGTTTTCTTCTGTTTTGTCAATATCAGTAATTGTTGTTGTACCATCAAGTTGAGTGCGACCACTTGGGTTTGGTTTGTCCGCTTTTACATCAAGATTATCCCAATGCTCGACAATCAAACCATCTTTGAATCGAAATATATCAAAACCTACTTTAGGCCCAAAGAAATTATAGTCTGTATGAGTAAAGACATAATCACCCTCTTCAAAGCTCCGTACTACATTAACTTTGGCACTGCCTTTAGGTAATGCTTGAAGCACCGCTCCAAAACCAGCTAAACCATCACCAATAGATAAATCATGCTGAGTGTATTCGCCAGCATTAATATAACTTACGCCTGTTTGATCACCTGTCTGTATACTATTTAGTAAAGCAATGGCTTTTTCTTTATTAGATATATTCATTTTATGTTCCTGTGCAAAAAGATTAGAAAAAAAGACTATGCCTATCATAAATGTAGTGACTGAAATGATTGCTTTCATTTTGACTCTCTTTATTTATTTAAGGAACTCAAGTTTATAAGAAATAAGGTGTTTCCATAAGGTCAGTCTCATCTTAAAAATGGTAAATTTCTAACATTCAGCTTGTTTTTTGAACTGTAATGGGGTGAGCAAAGTATGTTTTTTGAAATATTTAACGAAGTTGCTAGCTTCCTCAAAGCCAAGATCAGTTGCAATTTCCTGCACTTGCTTTCTTTCCAGAATTAAACGACGTTTTGCTTCGATTATTGTATGAGCATCAATTAACTGTTTTACAGTGTGGTTAGTAGCCAGTTTGCATAGATTATTTAAGGTTTTATATGTGATATATACTTCTTCTGAATAATATGAAGCATGTCTTTCCTCAGTATATTTTTTATTGAGTAATGTAGTAAAATGGTTAAATTTCTTTATTTGAGATTTACTTAACTTACTTGTATAAGTGCTGGGTCTTTCACGCTCTAACATAATGAACAATGAAGAAAATAAAAGCATGATTATCAAACTGTTTTTATCTTCATATTTCATTTCTTTTTCTATTTCAGAAAGTAGCGATATACAACTGATCGTTGATTGTGGGCTAGGTGTGAAAACAGGGCAATAGGAGATATTCAAATGGCTAGGTGAAAACACCGACACATTCATGTTTGTTTGAATTTTCTCAATATATTCTTTAGTGAAGAGAACCACCTTCCCTTGTATTTTATTATTTAATGAAAATGCATGAATTTGATTTTCATTGATAAAAAGAAAACTACCTTTTGTGAAAGGGTAGTGGTTGAAATCAATAAAATGTGTACCTTTTCCTTGTTCAATATATAACAGCACGTGAAAATTCACTCGATGCGGTTTATTAGGATCATGTTCCATATTTGACCTACGATAATAGAGTTCATCAAGTTCTATTATCTCAATCCCCTCTGAGTCAATAGTTGAGTAATTAAATTTTATGTCTGGGATATCCACTTTCTTCCTCACATAATTACTTTATCAGGGGCTACTAGGCACTACCAGCTTGTTATTAGATAAACTACGATGTTTGAACTTTGGGGACATAACGATCTAGGTAAGGGGCTGGCGCGATAGCGACAGTCCCAACGGAAGCCACGCTTTTTGTGGCTGGAGTGAATTTGACCTTTTTGTTAGAGGTTTCCCCCACACTTTCAAGATGATTCTAATCATTTTTCTAAGAGTTAACTTTTTCATAAAGCAAACGAATAATTGAAGGAATAAGTAAAACTACTATAAGACTGACAACGGTTTCGATAAAAAACTTATTTACATCATGGATCAGTCCATCTGAACCTACAGATGTAATTAAAGCTGGAGTTATGAGACAAACTACAAAGCCTGCTAACCATGGTAGTTTTTTCAATATTGGAGTTTTTTTTGACGTTAAAACCTTCCATGCAGGATAACACCAACATATAACAAAGGCCAATAACGCAACTACTGTTCCCATAAATACTCTCTAACGCCAAAATAACGGGCCACAAATGATAAAAAGTAATTTATCCAAGTGGCATTAATTTTAATAAAAAACAGAACTTTCAAAAACACGACGCTTATTTGTGGTCGCTGTTGATTTTTTTGTTATGTTTCGATACACAGCGAGGATTTTATGAAAACACAAAATAAGGATAATGGGATGATGTGGTTTGGTTTTTGGATGTTTGCAGCAGTATTTATTGCATGTGATTCCTGGGTATTTTTACAAGGATATGATTCATTCTTTCAGTTTCACAAATCAGAGCAGGAAATTGAACTACAGAAGCTAAAAATAGAAGAAACTAAATTAAGAATTGAACTGCTAAAGATAAAAACATAACTTGTTATTAACAGGAACAATGTTTCCCTGTAATTCCTATACATATACGGACAAAATTTCCTAGTAAGTCGATAACCAAGCCCAAACAGGGAAATATTACCCAGAGGTATAACGACAAACCATTTGGTCTAAAGGAACGACTTTAATCTTACTTGCATGACCTGCACTACCAAAAGCTTCATAACGTGCTTGGCAAATTGTGCTCATGGCTTCTAATGCGACTTTATAAAACTTTCGAGGGTCAAAGTTTGATGCATTCTCTTCTTGTGCTAAATATCGGCGAATAGAACCTGTTGATGCCATGCGTAAGTCGGTATCAATATTGACTTTACGTACACCGTATTTAATACCTTCTACTATTTCTTCTACTGGCACACCATAAGTTTGAGCGATATCACCACCATGATCGTTAATGATTTTTAACCAATCTTGCGGTACTGAGCTTGAGCCGTGCATGACAAAGTGGGTATTAGGTAGGCGTTGTTGTAATGTTTTTAAATGGCTTATTGCTAACACTTCACCGGTGGGTGGTTTAGAAAACTTATAAGCACCATGACTCGTTCCAATTGCTACAGCTAAAGCATCAACCTGAGTTTGCTTCACAAATTCAACAGCTTCATCAGGATCGGTCAATAATTGACTCTGATCTAGCTTTTCTAATGAACCATGTCCATCTTCTTCACCCATCATGCCTGTTTCTAGTGAGCCTAAACAGCCAATTTCACCTTCAACTGATACGCCACAAGCATGTGCCATATCAACTACTTGACGAGTAACTCGAACATTATATTCAAATGATGATGGCGTTTGCATGTCTTCTAGTAAAGAACCATCCATCATCACTGAACTAAAACCAGATTGAATAGATCGTGCACACACATGCGGGGCAGAACCATGATCTTGATGCATAACAACAGGAATGTGAGGATATTCTTCAATAGCTGCCAAAATTAAATGACGTAAAAAAGGTTCACCCGCATATTTTCGTGCACCCGCTGAGCCTTGCATTATTACAGGGCTATCTGCTGCATCGGCTGCCTGCATAATGGCGTGAACTTGCTCCATATTGCTGATATTAAATGCTGGAATAGCAAAACTATGTTCTGCTGCATAATCTAAAAGTTGTCGCATTGAAACTAAAGCCATAAACCATTCTCCCTAGTATTATTTAGGTTCCACCATATCACCAACTCGCACTAATTTCAGTGCATTGGTACTACCTTGAACCTCAAGATCACCTTTTGTAATAATTACCAAATCACCATCTCGCACTACACCTCGACGTTTTAGTTCATCAATCGCTTCTTTATTGAGTGAAGCATGATCATCATGATCAACGGTGAAACTTACTGGATACACACCTCGGTACAAGGTTACTTTCCGTCGTGTTTCGACATGTGGTGTTAAAGCAAAAATTGGGATCCCCGAACTAATTCGAGACATCCATAGCGGTGTTGTACCTGACTCAGTCAAAGCGGCAATGGCTTTTACATCAAGGTGATTCGCCATATACATGGCACCCATTGCAATCGCTTCATCCATCCGTTCAAAATGTGAATCCATACGATGACGTGACACCCTAATTTCACGTTGTTGCTCTGCTTCAAGGCAAATACGGTCTACCGCTTCAATTACTTTAACAGGGTGTTTACCAACAGCCGTTTCGCCTGATAACATCACGGCATCAGTACCATCTAATACCGCATTAGCCACATCAAATACTTCTGCTCGTGTTGGAATCGCATTGGTTATCATCGATTCCATCATTTGAGTAGCCGTAATTACCACCTTATTATGTCGACGGGCACGATTAATAATATCTTTCTGAATAGGTGGCAAGGCAGCATCACCCACTTCAACGCCCAAATCACCACGTGCAACCATAACAGCATCAGATGCTTCAATAATCTCATCAATAACATCTAAGGCTTCAGCACGTTCAATCTTGGCAATAATGCCACCGTGTCCACCCGCATCACGTAATAGTTTTCGTGCCGTATGAATATCTTCTGCTGAGCGAGGAAATGAGATTGCAACATAGTCAGCTTGCATTTTGGCAGCAATAATAATGTCTGCTTTATCTTTTTCCGTTAAGGCGTCTGCTGACAATCCACCACCTTGGCGGTTAATACCTTTGTTATTTGATAATTCACCACCAATAACAACTTTACAGATAATTCGTTGACCTTCAACTTGCTCAATCCATAAAACCACGCGACCATCATCAAGTAGAAGTGTATCCCCACGTTTTACATCTTGTGGCAATGTCTTGTAATCAATGCCTACTTGTTCAAAATTACCTACATCTGAATCAAGATCTGCATCTAAAACAAACTGAGCACCTTCTTCAAGAAAAACTTTACCGGTACTAAACCGTGCAATACGAATCTTAGGGCCTTGCATATCAGCCAAAACACCTACTTGACGCCCATATGCTCGCGCTCTATTTCGTACTGTTTCTGCAAGCTCAAGATGTTCTTGGGCGTCGCCATGCGAAAAATTAAGACGAACAACATCAACACCTGCCTCAATTAAAGCATCTAATGCTTCAGCTGTATTACTTGCAGGCCCTAAGGTTGCAACAATCTTGGTTCTTCTTTTTACTGCCACTTATTTTAAATCCTATAGTCTAGTTTGCGCGTGATTCGAGCATTGCAACTGCTGGCAATTCTTTTCCTTCAAGGAACTCAAGGAAAGCACCACCACCTGTTGAGATGTACGATACATCGTCACTGATATTATATTTTGCTACCGCTGCTAAGGTGTCACCACCACCAGCGATTGAGAAAGCTTTCGATTCTGCAATCGCCATTGCAATCGCTTTTGTGCCTTCTCCAAACTGGTCAAATTCAAATACGCCAACAGGGCCATTCCAAACGATAGTGCCGGCATTTTTAATAATTTCTGCAAGTTCTGCTGCTGAATTCGGACCAATATCAAAGATCATGTCATCATCTTGAACATCTGCTGTTGCCATCAACGTTGCATCTGCAGTTTCAGCAAATTCTTTTGCACACACAACATCACTTGGTACAGGAATAGAACGACCTTCTATTTCAGCAGAAGCTGTTAACTTTTTACAGGTATCAATTAAATCAGCTTCATATAGCGATTTACCCACATTATGACCTGCTGCTGCAATAAAGGTATTGGCAATACCACCACCCACAATAAGTTGGTCAACTATTTTTGATAATGATTCCAAAACAGTTAGTTTAGTTGATACTTTTGAACCACCAACAATAGCAACCATTGGGCGAGCTGGGTTATCTAAGGCTTTACCCAATGCTTCTAGCTCACCTGATAATAGTGGACCAGCACAAGCAACAGGTGCATATTTAGCCACGCCATGTGTTGAAGCTTGGGCTCGATGTGCAGTACCGAAGGCATCCATCACATAGATGTCACATAACTTCGCCATCTGCTGTGATAAGGCATCATCATCTTTCTTCTCACCCGTATTAAAACGAACGTTCTCACATAAAACAACTTCGCCAGTACCGACATTTACACCATCAAGCCAGTTCTTTTCTAAACGTACTTCTTTACCTAACAAAGCTGCTAAATGACGCGCAACAGGTGCCAATGAAAACTCTTCAGCATATTGACCTTCCGTCGGACGACCAAGATGAGACATCAACATAACCTTAGCACCCGCTTCTAATGCTAATTTAATCGTCGGTAATGATGCTCGAATTCGAGTGTCATCAGCAACGGCACCATCTTTAAGAGGTACATTTAAATCTTGGCGAATGAGGACTCGTTTACCAGCTAAATCTAGGTCAGCCATCTTGATTACAGACATGAGGGGATTTCCTTTATGATATTTCTTATTATTTACAGTTAGATTATAGCGCTATCAAACAAAAAAAGGCTTCCTGATTAGAGGAAGCCTTCTTCTTACATTATTGCGTAGTTAGATTTTTCTTCAGAACAAGGCTTTTTCGCACGGAGAATGTGAGCATATTAAAATATGTGGCCATTTAAGTTCGATAATAACGCTGTTCTGGAGAAAAAGATGAATGCGCTTTATTTACCTACAAGCTCAACTAAACGCATCATATTACATGTATAACCATATTCATTGTCATACCAAGCAACGACTTTAACGAATGTACCATCTAATGCGATACCGGCACCAACATCAAAGTTTGACGGCGCTGAATGACCACGGAAATCTGTTGATACAACACTGTCAGTTGTATAACCTAAAACACCTTTCATTGAGCCTTCAGATGCTTTTTTCATTGCGGCACAAATCTCATCATATGTTGTGTCTTTAGCTAATTGCACCGTTAAATCAACCACAGATACATCTGATGTTGGCACGCGGAAAGCCATGCCTGTTAATTTACCATCTAATTCTGGCAATACTTTGCCGACGGCTTTAGCTGCACCGGTTGAAGATGGGATAATGTTTTCTAAAATACCACGACCACCGCGCCAGTCTTTCATTGAAGGACCATCGACTGTTTTCTGGGTTGCCGTTGCAGCATGAATTGTTGTCATCAAGCCTTTAACAATTCCAAAATTATCGTTTAATACTTTGGCGACAGGTGCTAGAGCATTGGTTGTACATGATGCGGCAGAAACAATATCTTCACCGTTGTATTTTTCATCATTAACACCGAATACAAACATTGGCGTGTCATCTTTAGAAGGAGCAGATTGCACTACTTTCTTCGCGCCCGCATCTAAATGCGCCTGGCAAGACTCTTTCGTTAAGAAGAAGCCAGTACAATCAATAATAATATCCGCACCCACTTCATTCCATTTTAAATCTGCTGGATCGCGTTCAGATGTAATGCGAATTGTTTTGCCATTTACCACTAGGTTGCCGTCAACGACTGATACATCACCATCAAAACGGCCATGAACAGAGTCATACTGCAACATGTATGCTAAATATTCTGGTTCTAATAAATCATTGATTGCAACTACTTCAATATTTGTAAAGTCTTTTGCTGCAGCACGAAATGCCATACGGCCAATACGACCAAAACCGTTAATACCTACTTTAATTGTCATTCTTTAATTCCTTAAAAACTATTTAGACATACCCTTAAAAACTAAGATCTTGCGTTTCCGTCATTCCCATAAAAAATGTGCCGAGAACACATTTAACACCGTAGGTGCTCTTGCAGAGTTAAGCACACGATATGCTTAATCAAAATAGGAACCCAACGATTGTGGCTATTTGAACAGCCCAAGTGGATCCCCGCATGCGCGAGAATGACAAACAAAAACCTTAGCTTTTAAAGGTATATGTATTTTTAAAAAGTGAGTTCTTTGCACGATAAGTATTTTTCGTCAGGACAAGGCAAAAATTGTCGAAAAAGCACAATTTACATGTGTAAATGAGCATTTTGAGACTATTTTTAACGCCGACATGGCGGAAAAGACGACTCGTGAAAAATCTCAAAGTAATAATGGCCAGCGAGCTTAATGCCCACTGACCATCATATTTACTTCGCTATAAAGCGTGTTTCAGAAACTAGATTGTTTCTTTAACTACTTTAACTACATTTTCAACTGTAAAGCCGAAGTGTTTCATCAATACGCCACCTGGTGCAGATTCACCAAATGTATCGATACCAACAACGCCGCCTTCTAGGCCAACATATTTGCGCCAGAAGTCAGTAACACCAGCTTCTACAGAAACACGTTTAACGCCTGGTGTTAATACGCTATCTTTATATGCTTGATCTTGACGATCAAACACGTTTGTAGATGGCATAGAAACAACGCGTGCATTAACACCGTCAGCAGCTAATACTTCAGCAGCTTTAACCGCTAAATCAACTTCGCTACCTGTTGCGATAATGATGACATCAGCATTGCCTTTAGCTTCTACTAAAACATAAGCACCTTTACGCATACCGTCGAAATCAGCAACATCATGTGTACGACCAGCGATACCTTGACGGCTTAAGATTAAGCTTGAAGGACCATCTTTACGTTCAACAGCACATGTCCATGCAACAGCAACTTCAACTGAATCTGAAGGGCGCCATACATCCATATTAGGGATGAAACGCATTGCAGATGTGTTTTCAATTGGTTGATGAGTTGGACCATCTTCACCTTGACCGATAGAGTCATGGGTAAGAACAGCGATAGAACGAACTTTCATCAATGCAGCCATACGGAATGCACTTTTCGCGTAATCAGAGAACATGTGGAATGTGCCACCGAATGGAATTAAACCACCGTGTAAAGACATACCGTTCATGATTGCGTACATACCAAACTCACGTACACCGTAAGAGATGTAGTTACCAGGCTCTTTACCTGATACGTGTTTGAAGCTATCACAGCTTGTTAAGTTAGAACCTGTTAAGTCAGCAGAGCCGCCTAAGAATTCAGGTAGTAACGGTGCATAAGCAGCGATTGTTTTTTGTGATGCTTGACGAGAAGCTAATGTAGCGCCTGCTTCGTTAGTTTCAGCAATAAACGCATCTGTTGCTTGTTTCCAGTTTGCTGGTAAGTCACCTGCCATGCGGCGAGTAAATTCAGCAGCTAATTCTGGATATTCTTTAGCATAAGCTTCAAATTTAGCATCCCAAGCGGCTTCTTTAGAAGCGCCAGAAGCTTTAGCATCCCAACCTTCGTAAACATCAGCAGGAATTTCAAATGGTGCAGAATCCCAGCTTAATTCTTTACGAACTAATGCAACTTCTTCGTCACCTAATGCAGCACCATGACAGTCATGTGTACCAGATTTGTTTGGTGAACCGAAACCGATGATTGTTTTACAACAGATCATTGAAGGCTTGTCTTTAACCGCTTTAGCTTCTTCGATTGCTTTGTTGATTACGTCAGCATCGTGACCATCAACAGAGACAACATGCCATCCGTAAGCTTCAAAACGCTTAACAGTGTCATCTGTGTACCAACCATCAATGTGACCATCGATAGAGATATTGTTGTCATCCCAGAATGCGATCAAGTTACCTAGACCCCATGTGCCAGCAAGTGCACATGCTTCATGAGAGATACCTTCCATTAAACAACCGTCGCCCAAGAACACGTAAGTGTTGTGGTTAACGATGTCATGACCAGGTTTGTTGAATTGATCAGCCATTAACTTTTCAGCCATCGCAAAACCAACACCGTTAGTGATACCTTGACCTAAAGGACCAGTCGTAGTTTCGATACCTGGAGCATAGCCGTATTCAGGGTGACCCGCACATTGCGAGTGAAGCTGACGGAAAGAAGACAATGAAGACATTGGCAAGTCGTAACCTGACAAATGTAACAATGAGTAGAGCAACATTGAACCATGACCATTCGATAAAACGAAACGATCGCGATCAGCCCATTTTGGGTTTTTTGGGTTGTGGTTCATGTGGTCATTCCACAATACTTCAGCGATATCCGCCATACCCATTGGTGCACCTGGATGACCAGATTTTGCTTTTTGCACTGCATCCATAGTTAGAGCACGGATAGCATTTGCTAAATGTCTACGTGTAGCCATTTATATTCTCCTGTTAAATAAAAATTAATAACAACTCAGCTAACTTTTAAAATTCACCATTTCTTTGTTCAGAAATGGTCACTCAACGGTGTGAGTTCACATTTCCTGCCTTGAACTGGCAAATTTTAAAGGCAATCTGAGCCGTTACACATACAATTTTACAAAGTATTTTGCACAATATAAGGAGATAACTATCGTCATATTATGCAAAGTACTCATTACGCTGCTCGCCATTTGATCGAGCAACCCATACTTGGGATTTGTTGTTGTGGGCCACGGCCTGTCTCAGCAACCTGTTTCATTGCTTCAAATAAATCTCGTCGCGCATCCGATGCTGCCGCTTCTTTACGACTTGCGTCTAAGCGACCGCGATACTGCAATTGAAGATCTTTGTTATAACCAAAGAAATCGGGGGTACACACTGCACCGTATTGTTGGGCAGTTTGTTGTGTTTCGTCAAGCAAATAAGGGAAGGAAAAACCATTGTCTTGAGCAACTTTTTTCATATTGTCAAAAGAGTCTTCTTCATAGTCGGCAATATCATTAGACATGATTGCGACGGTGTTAATACCGAGTTGTTTTAATTCGTTGGTATCTCGAACAAGGCGGTCAAGAATAGCTTTAACATAAGGACAATGATTGCAGATAAACATGACTAATAAGCCATTTTCACCGCGACAATCTTCAAGTGTCCAGATCTTGCCATCCGTACCTGGCAAAGAAAAATCTATTGCCGGTAAGTCAAAGTCACATACAGGTGTTTCTAAACTAACCATAGGCTCCCGCTTGAGTTACAGCCCTTTATTCAGACATTTTCTGATAAAGAAACCTTTAATATAGAACGTGCTTGGAACGAACAATCATACCAGATTCCGTTCAATAATGCTAAATCAGCACCTAAATTTAGTCACCTATACTATAGAGGATTGAAGCAACTCTTTTTACCCGCTATAATGTTAGATCCATTTTACTGTCTCTGATAGATGGTATGCGCCAGTATCGTTTTATTTACTGGAATTTAATCGAATCAATTTGAAGGTGTGTGACTTGAGTCAGCCAACAGAATTAGAACAAGGTCTATATCGACCTGAATTTGAAAAAGATAATTGTGGTTTCGGTCTTATCGCTCAGATGGACGGAAAACCTAGTCATTGGTTAGTTGAAACAGCTATCGAAGCATTAGGTAACCTAACCCATCGTGGCGCTATTGGTGCCGACGGTAAAACCGGTGATGGTTGTGGTTTATTAATGAAAAAACCTGATGGGTTTTTCCGTGCCATTGCAGATGAACTTGGTTTTTCTTTAGCTGATAACTATGCCGTTGGTATGGTCTTCTTATCGCAAGATGATGCTAAAGCAACTGCAAACCAAACAATTGTCTCTGAACAATTAACCAAGCAAGGCCTTGAAGTATTAGGCTGGCGTGATGTGCCAGTTGATGCAGAAGCCGCTTGTGGCGAAACAGCCTTAGCGTTACTTCCAATCATGCGCCAAGTATTTGTTAATCCTGGTCCCGATATGGATGAGGCAGCATTTGAACGCCACTTATATATAGCGCGTCGTTTATCTGAAAAAGCAATTACCGATGATGACGCATTCTATATTCCAACATTGTCTGCTCATGTAGTGTCATACAAAGGTTTAGTGATGCCTTCGTACCTACCTACATTCTATAAAGATTTAGAAGATAAACGTATGGAAACGGCTATTTGTGTATTCCACCAACGTTTCTCAACCAACACATGGCCACAATGGAAGCTAGCTCAACCTTTCCGTTACTTAGCTCACAATGGTGAAATTAATACGATTCAAGGTAACCGTAACTGGGCCTTGGCGCGTGGTGCTAAGTTTGCAACAAAACTAATCGACAATATGGATGATATTCGTCCATTGGTGAATACCACAGGTTCAGATTCATCAAGCATGGATAATATGCTTGAGGCTATGATGGCGGGTGGTATTAGCATGTTCCGTGCAATGCGCTTACTTGTACCTGCTGCATGGCAAAATGACAATACAATGGATGCTGAGTTAAAAGCGTTCTATGACTATAACTCTATGCATATGGAACCATGGGATGGTCCTGCAGGTGTTGTATTAACAGATGGCCGTTATGCTGCCTGTTCTTTAGATCGTAATGGTTTACGTCCTGCTCGTTATATCATCACTAAAGATCGTCATATTACGATTGCATCTGAAGTCGGTGTTTACCCATACAAACCCGAAGATGTTGTGACTAAAGGTCGCTTAAAACCAGGTCAAATGTTAGCCATTGATACTTTAACGGGTGAATTATTACTTCCAGATGATATCAATGAATCATTAAAAACAGCACATCCTTACCGCGAATGGATTGAAAAAAATCTTAAACGTATCGAAGACAGTGCTGATGATGAAACCGGCCCGACACTTGAAGGTGAAGATCTTGTTAGCTACGAGAAATTATTCCAAGTTAGCTTTGAAGAACGTGACCAAGTTATCCGCGTATTAGGTGAAGTAGGCCAAGAAGCAACAGGTTCAATGGGTGATGACACCCCTTTCCCTGTTATGTCTCATAAAGAACGTTCTTTATTTGATTATTTCCGCCAACAATTTGCCCAAGTCACCAATCCTCCCATTGATCCATTGCGTGAAAATATCGTGATGTCATTGGAAACTTGTTTTGGACAAGAACATAACTTATTTGAAGAAGCTGAAGATCATGCTGAACGTGTCGTTGTTGACTCGCCAGTATTATCAGAAAGTCGTTTCCACAAATTATTAGATCTTGGCGATAATGATGTCAATTACAAGTCAACAATTATCTCACTGAGCTACGCTGCTGACTTTGGTCTAGAAGCCGCCGTTGATTCAATTGTTGAACAAGCTGAGCGTGCCGTGCGTAATGGTACCGTTATTGTTGTTTTAACCGATCGCAATATTGGTCCAGGTAGCTTACCTGTTCATGCCTTGCTAGCAACCGGTGCAGTACATCACCGTTTGATTAAAGTAGGCTTACGTTGTGATGCCAATATCGTTGTAGAAACAGCGACAGCACGTGATTCTCATCACTTTGCCGTATTAATCGGTTATGGTGCAACTGCGGTTTACCCTTACCTTGCTTATGCATCATTGAATGACATGATCAATACGAAGGAAATTAAAGATCTAACTCGCCCTGAAGTGTGTGCTCGTTACCGTAAAGGTATCAATAAAGGCTTGTTCAAAATCACATCTAAAATGGGTATTTCAACCATTGCTAGCTACCGTGGTGCTCAACTATTTGAAATTGTTGGTTTGAATGAAACGATTGTTAATAAATGTTTCACAGCAACAACAAGTCGTATTAGTGGTGCTGATTTTGAAGACATCCATAAAGACCAACAAACACTTGCTGATCTGGCTTGGAATAGCCGTAAAAAACGTGATCAAGGTGGCTTATTAAAATATGTTCATGGTAATGAGTATCATGCCTACAACCCTGACGTTATTGCCACATTACAAAAAGCAGTTCAAGGTGGTAGTTATAATGACTATAAAGCCTATGCTAAATTAGTAAATGAACGCCCAGCAATGGTGTTGCGTGATTTATTAGCACTTAAACCTGCTGATAAAGCATTAGAGCTTACTGATGTTGAACCTGTCAGTGCCATCTTATCTCGATTTGATAGTGCCGGCATGTCTTTAGGTGCATTATCACCTGAAGCTCATGAAGCAATGGCAACGGCGATGAACCGCTTAGGTGGTCGTTCAAACTCTGGTGAGGGTGGTGAAGATCCTGCTCGCTTTGGTACTGAACGTGTCTCGAAAATCAAACAAGTGGCTTCTGGTCGTTTTGGTGTTACGCCGCACTACCTTGTTAATGCTGAAGTATTGCAGATCAAAGTAGCTCAAGGTGCAAAACCAGGTGAAGGTGGCCAATTACCCGGTGGTAAAGTGAACCAAATGATTGCAACATTGCGTCATTCCGTTCCAGGTGTGACCTTAATTTCGCCACCTCCACATCACGATATTTATTCAATTGAAGATTTGGCTCAGCTGATCTTCGATTTAAAACAAGTGAATCCTGATGCATTAGTATCAGTGAAACTAGTATCTGAAGCCGGTGTGGGAACAATTGCAGCCGGTGTTGCTAAAGCTTACGCTGACTTAATCACAATCTCTGGTTATGACGGTGGTACCGCTGCTAGCCCATTAACGTCAGTGAAATATGCTGGTGGACCGTGGGAGTTAGGTTTGAGTGAAACGCATCAAGCATTACGTGCTAATGATTTGCGTGACAAAGTACGCCTACAAACAGATGGTGGTTTGAAAACGGGTTTAGACGTTATTAAAGCAGGTATTCTAGGGGCAGAAAGCTTTGCATTTGGTACAGGCCCAATGGTGGCATTAGGGTGTAAATTCTTGCGTATCTGTCACTTGAATAACTGTGCAACCGGTGTTGCAACACAGAATGATGTATTACGCAGCAACCACTTTATTGGCTTGCCGCAAATGGTGATGAACTACTTCCAGTTTGTTGCCCGTGAAACTCAAGAATGGTTAGCACTCTTGGGTGTAAGCACAATGGCTGATTTGATTGGCCGAACTGATTTACTTGAAATCTTGCCGGGTACGACAGATAAACAACGCAAATTAGATTTAGCACCGTTATTATCAACCGCAGGTGTTGCAGCTGATAAGCCACAATACTGTCTTGAACCTAAAAATGAACCTTATGATAAAGGTGAGTTGGCGGAACAAATGATTGTTGATATGCAAGATGCTATTACCCATAAATCAGGTGGTTTCTTCAAATATGATGTGCGTAATATTCATCGTTCAATCGGTGCCCGTATTTCAGGTGAAATTGCTCGACATCATGGTAACTACGGCATGAATGACGCACCTATTCGCATGCAATTGACCGGTTCTGCAGGTCAAAGCTTCGGTGTTTGGAATGCCGGTGGTTTAGAAATGCGCCTTGAAGGTGATGCTAATGACTACGTTGGTAAAGGTATGGCCGCAGGTAAGTTAACTATTTACCCTTCTCCAGAAAGTAATTTTGCAACGCAAGAAGCAAGCATCATGGGTAACACCTGTTTATATGGTGCCACGGGTGGTGAATTATACGCTGCAGGTCAAGCAGGTGAACGTTTTGCTGTTCGAAACTCTGGCGCAACGACTGTTGTTGAAGGTATTGGCGATCACGGTTGTGAATATATGACCGGCGGTGTTGTTGCTGTATTAGGTGAAACAGGTTTGAATTTCGGTGCAGGTATGACCGGTGGTTTTGCTTATGTTCTTGATGTTGAGGATACATTCTCACAACGTTACAACCCAGAACTGGTTGAACTGGTACGCATGAATGGTGCTGAACTATCTGAACATGTATTGCATCTCAAAGCATTGATTGAAGATCATGTCCGTGAAACGAATAGTGAATGGGGTAATCAGATTCTGGATACTTTAGAGCAACGTTTGGGACAGTTCTGGTTAGTGAAACCAAAAGCAGCCGCATTAGATAGTTTGCTAGAACTAGCAAACAAAGCAGCATAAGTAATAGAGCAAAGAAATATTATGGCAAAAAATACGTTTCAATTTCTAGATGTTAAACGCCACGATCCTAAAAAGATCGAAGCAAAAGATCGCGTTAAAAACTTTGGTGAAATTTATGAAGGCTTTGATGAAAAATCATCAGCTGAGCAATCTGATCGCTGTTTAGAATGTGGTAACCCGTACTGTGAGTGGAAATGTCCTGTACATAACTACATTCCAAACTGGTTAAAATTGGTCAGTGAAGGTAACTTAGAACAAGCGGCTGAACTCGCTCATCAAACTAATACATTGCCTGAGATTTGTGGTCGAGTGTGCCCTCAAGATCGCCTATGTGAAGGTGCATGTACTTTAAACGATGGCTTTGGTGCTGTAACAATCGGTAGTGTTGAAAAATACATTACCGATACAGCATTAGACCAAGGCTGGCGTCCTGACATGTCCGGCGTTAAAGACACGGGGAAACGTGTTGCGATTATTGGTGCAGGCCCTGCGGGCTTAGGTTGTGCAGATATCTTGGTTCGCGGTGGTGTTAAGCCCGTTGTTTTCGACAAACATGAAGAAATTGGTGGCTTGTTAACATTCGGTATTCCAGAATTCAAACTTGAGAAAGATGTTGTAAAACGTCGTCGTGAAGTACTTGAAGGTATGGGTGTTGAGTTTGTACTGAATACCACTATCGGTGAAGACATTCAGTTCCAAACTTTGCTTGATGACTATGATGCCGTATTCCTTGGTATGGGTACATATACCTATATGAAAGGTGGCTTCCCAGGTGAAGACAAGCAAGGTGTGTACGAAGCATTGCCATACCTCGTTGCGAATAATAAAGAACTCTTAAACCTAAACCCTGATGACTATGTTGATCTCAAAGGTCAAAAAGTCGTTGTTCTGGGCGGTGGTGACACGGCTATGGATTGTAATCGTACTGCGATTCGTCAAGGTGCAGATACTGTTCAATGTGCATACCGTCGTGATGAAGAAAACATGCCCGGCTCGCGCCGCGAAGTAAATAATGCCAAAGAAGAAGGTGTTGAATTCTTGTGGAACCGTCAGCCAATTGAAGTCGTGGGTGATGATAAAGTAACCGGCATTAAAGTAATTACGACATCATTAGGCGAGCCTGATGAAAATGGTCGTCGCCGTCCTGAACCTATTGCTGGCAGTGAAGAAATAATAGCGGCTGATGCTGTTGTTATTGCCTTTGGTTTCCGTCCTAGTCCTGCACCATGGTTTGCAGATTTTGGTATTGATGTAAACAATTGGGGTGGCGTAGTTGCTCCAGAAAAAGGCAAGTTTGGATTCCAAACAACTAATGAGAAAGTCTTTGCCGGTGGTGATATGGTTCGAGGTTCGGATCTCGTTGTTACTGCTGTTTATGAAGGTCGCCAAGCTGGTGAAGGAATTTTGGATTATTTGAAAGTTTAATAAATAGAATCAAGGGGTGGCTACCCTTTTAGATATAATTATGGAGAAATAGTATGCAAAGCTATGAAAAAGGTCTCATCAAACAGTATGTAGATAAAATTCGCTCTCTTGCTGTTCAAGCCCAGCAAGGAGCTGAAGTTGAGAAAAAGATTGAAAAACTAGTTCAGGAGGCTTGTGAACACTTTCGTATTGTAAATACTTCAAACCAAGCTAATCTAGATGCCTTTCGTGGTCAATTGAAGATGCAGGCGGAGCTTGTACATTCTTCTCAACCAATGAATAAAAAGGCACTTGAATATGCCATTTCCAAGTGCCCTGATAATTTATAGGTATTTATCTTCATTCAAATAATGAAGCTGGATCTTGGTCAACCTTTAATTTAAATTTGGAGAAGTATATGAATAAAGTTACATCTTTAGGAATTATTGTACTTATCACTATCAGCTTATCAGGCTGTGGCTCTGACTCTAAAGTTGAGTCATGCGTAGATAGGGGTATTACATACTTTAAGGATATTGGTTCATATCCAACTTTACTGAGCAAACCCAATGTAGGTAAAAGTTCAGAGGCTGTTGCTCGTGAAAGATGTAATAAAACAACATCAGCATTCTAAATATATCTATGTGGGGTTAAAAGAAAAGTTTCCTTTTAATTTATCAGTCGCTCGCCGCTGGGCATTCATTTCTTTTGTTTGCCCAAAATAAACGAACCAAAGAAAAGGGCACCCGATATCGCTTTTATCCCAAACCAAAGGTTATTAGGCGGAGCAGGCGAAAACTCGCTACCGCTCAAACACTCGCCCGCTTAATCCACCCAATAAACTTTATTTTGGGCGCGATAAAATGGGAATATAATTCCGCTCGTCCAGAGCTTGTCGAAGGATGAATGGGTTTGTAACTGGATGTGAAGACTATGTTTGAAATAAAAAGAATATGTTATTATTTTCACTATTGAAAAGTACAATTGTAGAGGCATTCATGCGCTTAGATGAAATTACTGAACAAAAAGAAAAAATCGCGTTATTGGTGAAACAATATGGTGCACGTCATTTACGAGTCTTTGGTTCAGTAGCTAGAGGTGAGGATAATGCTGATAGTGATATTGATTTTTTAGTGGATTTCCCACGAGGTTATGATTTATTTCGTCAGCGTATGCCACTTGCACAAGAGCTACAAAAATTACTTAAACAGCCTGTTGATTTGATTCCTGAGCACGAATTAAACCCTTATATTCGTGAGCAAGTATTAAGCGAGGCTTGTGACTTGTGACCAAGCATTGGCAGCCTTATGCTTACCATATTCTGAACTCCATTGATAAAATCAGTCGCATTCAGGCTCGGGGAAATATTATTGATGATGAGGTTTTGTATGATGCAACATTGCGTAATCTACAAACGTTATCTGAAGCCGCACAGCGATTGAGCGAGACGAAATCTAGTCTCTGTACGGATATTCCTTGGCGAGAAATTAGCGGATTTCGAAATATTTTAGTGCATAACTATCTTGGTGATATCGATCCTTTAACGATTGTTAAAGTGATTGAGGACTACCTACCTCCTCTTGAGAAGTGTATTAATACTTTATTGGATGGGGATTAATCATCTCGTCATTGACTAAAATGGAGTAATTTCCTATTAGTCTAAAACAAAATAATTGCTGGACTTAAATTCAAGGAAAACTTTGTGTCAGAACTAAAAAATGATCGTTATTTAAGAGCGTTATTACGTCAGCCTGTTGATAAAACACCAGTATGGGTGATGCGTCAAGCAGGTCGTTATTTACCTGAATATCGTGAAGTCCGTGCGAAAGCCGGTGACTTTATGACCTTGTGTTCAACGCCTGAGCTTGCATGTGAAGTAACGCTCCAGCCTTTAGAGCGTTTTGACTTAGATGCAGCGATTATCTTCTCGGATATTCTGACAATTCCTGATGCAATGGGCCTAGGTCTACACTTTGTTGCTGGTGAAGGTCCCAAATTTAACAACGTTATTCGTAGCGCTGCTGACATTGCCAAACTCGGTGTTCCAGATATGGAAGATAACCTTGGTTATGTAATGGATGCTATTCGCCTGACTCGTCGTGAACTTGATGGCAAAGTACCTTTAATTGGCTTTAGTGGTAGCCCATGGACATTAGCATGTTATATGGTTGAAGGCGGCTCTAGTAAAGACTTTGCTAAAGTTAAAGGCATGATGTTTGATGCGCCAGAACAAATGCATGCACTGCTTAATGTTTTAGCTGATTCGGTTATTGCCTATTTGAATGCTCAAATTGCAGCGGGCGCTCAATCAATCATGTTGTTTGATACTTGGGGCGGCGCTCTAAGCACAGGTAATTACCAAGAGTTCTCATTAGCCTATATGCAAAAAATTATAGCAGGCTTAACGCGCGAAGCAGATGGTCGCATTGTTCCAGTCACCTTGTTCACCAAAGGTGGCGGTCAATGGTTAGAATTGATGGCAGATACCGGTGTTGATGCGATTGGTCTTGATTGGACAACTGATATTGCTACAGCACGCCAGCGTGTTGGCGATAAAGTAACGTTGCAAGGGAATATGGATCCTTGTGTATTATATGCTTCTGCTGATCGTGTTGAACAAGAAGTAGCCAGTGTATTAGCTGGGTTTGGCGAAGGTGAGACAGGTCACGTATTCAACTTAGGTCATGGTATCCACCCAACCATTGCACCAGAGAATATGCAACGATTGGTTGATTCAGTGCATAAGCTAAGCGAACCGTATCATTCAAAAGGTTAATCACAGCCTAAATTACTTTGACTTCATAATTTGAAGTCAAAGTAATTCAAAAAAATGCCCCTATCAGAGCTTGAGCAGCAAAGAAATCATTCCCTAGGATTTATTCTAGCGATTTGTGGCACTTTATTATTCTCACTTAAATCTATCTTCATTAAGTTTCTTTACCAAAATGGTTTAGATGCTGACTCTGTTTTAGTATTGAGAATGGCTTTAGCTTTACCCATTTATAGTGCAATCTTAGTCTGGCTGCTTCACTCTCGCCCGCGCCATCCTCATTTTAATTTTAGTACATTAAGAACTGTCTTTTTGCTCGGTTTTTTGGGCTATTATTTAGCATCACTGCTGGACCTTATGGGCCTCGAATTAATTACGGCTCAACTTGAAAGGTTAAGCCTTTTTACCTACCCCTTCCTCGTTGCTATCATTGGCTTCTTTCTCTTTAATGAAACCATTACAAAAAGGTTGATTATCGCCTTAACCATCACCTACTTAACCTGAATCCTGTTTAAGAAATGGGAACTAAAAGCCTGTTAACCGATCAGATCTTTTACGACAAAGATTTTGATGAAAGGAAAACAGGCCTATGAACAAATTAACAGACATATTCTGTGATGTCGATGATTTTTGTAAGGTATTTATGCCGCAGTGGGAAGCACAACTTCTAGCAGATGGTACTCGAAAACGAAACAGAGAAGGTCGAATGGCAATGAGTGAAATAATGACCATTATTATAGGATTTCACTCATCAAACCAACGTGATTTCAAAAACTATTATACAGGACTTGTTGCTAGGTTTTATAAGAGCTATTTTCCAGAATTACTCAGTTATACTCGATTCTTAGCCGTGATGCCAAAGGCGTTAACGCCTTTGTGTGCTTACTTCACACATGTTAAAGGAAAGCCAACGGGTATTAGCTTTGTTGATTCGACCAGTATAAAGGTCTGCCATAACCTTCGTATTGAACGGCATAAAACGTTTGCTGGAATAGCCAAAAGAGGCAAAGGAACAATGGGCTGGTTTTATGGATTTAAGTTACACATTATTGTCAATCATGTCGGTGATATTCTGGCAGCTAAAATCACACCTGCTAATGTTGATGACAGAAAACCTGTGCCTGAATTAGCTAAAGACGTGATAGGGAAATTATATGCTGATAAGGGCTATATCAGTAAAGCATTGTCTAGTGACTTGTTCGATAAAGGGGTTGAGTTAGTGACTAACGTTAAGAAGAATATGAAAGCAAAATTACTCTCTGCATGGGATAAAGCAATGCTTTCTAGGCGATTTATCATTGAAACCATCAACGATCAGCTTAAAAATATTACTCAAGTTGAGCATTCTAGGCATCGTAGTGTGCATGGATTTATGCTGAACATCATTGCTGGGCTTATCGCTTACTCACTTAAAGAGAACAAGCCATCATTAAAAATTACTAGCGAAGAATTTAGTATGATGACTGTTTCTTAACCAGATCTCAGGTTACTTAGGTTTGGGGATTGTAATGGGCCAAGAGCTCAAACTAACAGGAAATAATGTATTAGAAGGCGTCAGCTTCGTATTAGCCTCTGCTTTAAGCTTTGCCTTCTATGTTCTATTCAGTAAATCCTTTATCAAACGTTTGGGCAGCCTCTTATTCACCAGCCTTGCTATGATTGCATCCAGTATCTTTGGTCTAATCCACGGCATTGTAGTGATAGATTGGTCCTCATTAGTAATAAGCAATTCTTCATGGTTGTGGCTCAGTCTATTAGTTATATTTAGTACTGTGCTGCCAAGTTTTATGATGACGGAGGCCATTCACCGCATCGGCCCCGCACAGTCGGGCGTGGTGGGCATGTTAGGCCCTGTCTTCACCATCTTTTTAGCAATTTACTTACTAAATGAACCCTTCACCTATACCATCTCTCTAGGTGTACTAATGGTTCTTTTAGGCGTTATGATCTTGATAATGAAAAATAAACTGTAAAACAGATTTATATACTTTATGAATGGATTTTCGATAAGTTATACCCCTAATAGGATTCAAGCAATATTTTTATCCTTGACATAAAAATGAATATTCTAATTGTTAATAATTCCATACTCTTTCATAAAATTCTAGAAAAGATCTTTGCGAGTCCAGAGGTTTATCCTCATTTTATTTGAAGCAGAAAAGCAGGGATTGAAGAAGAGTTAACCTCTCGAGATTGGAAATCCAATCAACTAATGCTTATTATTTGGTAGAGTAAAAATAATTTTAAATAATTTGAATTTTGGCCAATTGTAATATATGGTCAAGCTTAAGGTACTTAAAAAGGCTTTATTCTCTAAAATGCCCATAGGTTCAAAACCAGTAATTCAAGAACAGGCCCGCCAGCTATTTCTAGCCGCCCTCCCAGCGAGTGCTGCACAAATACTTGTTGCTGTATTACTCTATATAATCCTACATGATATTTTTGAGACTTCACTCCTAGCGCTAAGTACTCTTTCTATTGCTACTCTCGCACTGACAAGAGCATTCCTATCAAAGCGATATGAAAAGAAGCAACCCCAAGATATTACACCTTGGCTCACTCTGTTTACCCTTATTACCCTATTGATAGGTATCTCATGGGGCTCTCTCAGCTTACTTTACCTAAGTACTGATGACGTAAGCATTCAATCCGTATTTCTGATTATGATCTGTGGTGTCATGTCAGCCTCCGTCCCTGTCTTATCAGCATGGACTCCTGCATATTATGCAATGACAGTGCCTCAATTTATTACCTTCTTTTCAATACTCATATATCAAAATGAGAACTATAGCTATTTCCTCGCCGCATGTTTTCTTGTCTACTACCTAATGCTTATTTCATTGCAAAAAAAGACTAATCACAATATTAAAAGATCCTTCGAACTAGAGCACAAAAATGATGAACTTATATCCCAATTAAACATCGAAATAGAACAACGTGAGAACCTCATTGCAGATAGAACACATGAACTTAATGATAACTTAAAACGATTAGATTTTGCCCTTGGCACAGCCCACCAAGGTTGGTTTGACCTTAACCTTCAGACTGGAGAAATTGCTGTTAGTGATGAATATCCGCGTTTATTAGGCTATGAACCGCATGAGTTTCACACAAATTTTCAGGAGTGGCGAGATAATATACATCCCGACGATCTTGAATCTGTACTCTTTGCCTTCCAAGAATGCATAACAAGTGGTAACTCCAAGGAAATGGAGTACCGAAGACGAACAAAAGATAATCAGTGGTGTTGGTTTCATTCTATAGGTGAAGTCACCGAATGGGATGATAAAAATCAAGCAACTAGACTAGTTGGTATCCATCGAGATATTACTGAACAAAAGGCATCTGCCGAAGCGCTAGAAGACTCAGAAATAAAATTCCATACTCTTTTTGACTCAACGATGGATGCGGTCATGCTTTCTAAGGATGGTAAATTTTTAGATGGCAATACGGCTACATTAGCTCTGTTTGGTTGTGCATCAGTAAAAGAGTTGTGTACAAAATCTGTTGTTGATGTTTCTCCTAAAAAACAACCCTGTGGTACTAGTTCTTTACTCCTATCACAACAGCATCTTGAGCTTGCAATAAAAAAAGGTAGCCATTATTTTGAATGGGAACATAAACGTTTAGATACGGGCGAAACCTTTCCTGCCGATGTATTATTAAGCACTTTAACTATACATGGACAGGCATTAGTTCAAGCCACTGTTCGAAATATTTCTGATCGCAAAAAGTCTGAAGAGAAACTTAATCTAATGGCACATTATGATGTGCTCACCAAACTACCTAACCGAGCACTTTTTTCTGACCGGTTTAGTCAAGCTCTTGCTCACAGCAAGCGAACAGAAAGCATGCTAGCTATTTGCTTTCTAGATTTAGACAACTTCAAGCCTATTAATGATAATTTTGGTCACGCTATTGGCGACTTATTATTAATTGAAGTTGCAAATCGACTAAAAATGACGATCAGAGAAGAAGATACAGCATCTCGTCAAGGAGGCGATGAATTCACGCTATTACTACGTGATATCGAATCATTTGCGCAGTGTGAACAACTATTAAATCGTGTTTGCCAATCACTAGCTCAACCTTATGTAATTAACGGTCATACTCATAATCTTAGTATCTCACTTGGTTCAACTATTTATCCTCTAGATAACTCTGATCTAGATACTTTATTACGACATGCCGATCAAGCGATGTATCAAGCTAAGTTAGCTGGAAAAGATCAACTTAAGTTATTTAATGCTTTAGATGACCAGAAAATTGCCCATAAACAAACTCAACGTCAAGAAATATCACAGGCACTAGGCAATAAAGAATTCTGCCTCTACTACCAACCTAAAGTGAATATGAAGACGGGGCAAGTGTTTGGTGTCGAAGCTTTGATTCGCTGGATACACCCTGATAAGGGCTTAATCCCACCTTTGGATTTTTTACCTCTTATTGCAAATACAGATTTAGAAATTCAAATAGGTGGCTGGGTTATCAATGAAGCACTGCAACAACTTCATGATTGGCAACAACAAGGCATTAAACTTAAAGTTAGCATTAATATTTCATCTCATCATTTACAGTCTCTCGCTTTCTTTGATCAACTGAATGAAGCATTAAATAAATATCCTGATATAGACTCTCAAGATGTAGAACTAGAAATATTAGAAAGTAGTGCACTTGGTGATATTCATACTGTTAGCGGTATTATCAAAAGTTGTCAGAACGTATTAGGGGTTAACGTTGCTCTCGATGATTTTGGTACGGGTTACTCATCCCTCACCCATATGAGGAACCTATCTGCGAATACGATTAAAATAGATCAAAGCTTTGTTCGCGACCTTTTGAATAACCCAAATGATTACAGTATCATTGAAGGAGTCATTGGTCTTGCTCGTGCATTTAACCGAAAAGTTATTGCTGAAGGCGTAGAGACGGAAGCCCATGGCATAGTGCTGCTCATTATGGGCTGTTATGACGCCCAAGGTTTTGGTATATCTCCACCACTTCCAGCAGATAATATCCCTGCATGGCTCTTGAACTATCAGCCAAACCAATCTTGGATAAACTACAGTAATGAATCACATTCAGAACAAGAAGATAAAATAAAAATATTTCAGCTAACCACTAAACATTGGTTCCAAAATGTAAATAATGTGCTTCTGACTATGGCTGATAGAGGTTTTGATGACTACTTAATAAAATGCCATCTTGGAAAATGGTTATCTCGCTTTAAAGATAAGGCTATTTTTGATGATGATTGGCTTGAAGAACTGCAAAAGGCTCACGACATATTTTATATTCTTGCTGAAAAGCTTATTGCGTTACATCATGCAGGAAATATTGAAGAAGCCAGAAAAGGAATTGAACCACTCAAAATAGCTTATGAGAAAGTGAATACTCTACTATCAAGCTAAGTTCTGCTGATAGCTGATGCTACTCGTCTTTAGCCTTTGAATTGCATATATGAATATTTTTAAAGCCATAGTTACCACCAAATATTGCTTACTGCAATTCATTCATGATCACTTAAATGGTGGTGTTGTGAATAATTTAAACAATGGCTCATTAATATAATAATTATATCGTCCTATTTTTTGCTTCTTCACCAAACCATGTTCGGTTAATTGGCTTAAATATTTGCCAGCAGTTAGCCTCGATACATTTAAATCATGCTGCATGTATTCAATTTTAGTATAGGGGTGGCTGAATAGGTTGTTGAGTAGTTCTTGGCTATATATTTTAGGTAGCTCAGTTCTAATACGGTGCTTATAGTCTTGCATCAGATTATTGATCTCAGTTACTAACTTGATCGTATTACGAGAAGTGACCTCTATTCCATCCAGTATATACATCAACCACTCTTCCCATGAGCCACTATCCCTTACATCTTGTAGTAAACGGTAATAGTCTTGCTTTGTTTGGATGATATAGCCGCTTAAATACAGTATTGGAATATCTAGTAAGCCCTGTGCAACCAAATACAAAATATTGATTATTCTGCCAGCACGACCATTGCCGTCATAAAAGGGATGAATACTTTCGAACTGGTGATGGATTACCGCCATCTTTACCAAGGGATCAACATCAAACATAGATTCATCATTAATAAATTGTTCTAAATTTGTCATTAACGCCACTATTTCATCATGGCTTTGAGGTGGTGTATAAATAACCTCACCTGTTTTATCGTTCTTTAATGTCGTGCCAGATTGACGACGAAGCCCACCATCATTTTGTTCTAGCTCTTGGTACAGGGAAATAATCAAATTGGTAGTAATTAATCCAGTTTTACGAACCTCTACAAATCCCGCACGTAATGCAGTTGCATAGTGCCTTACTTCTTTAGCAGATAGGTTTTTGATCACACCTTCAAATAACGCACTTTTGTATAATTCATCATGCGTAGTGATTATATTTTCAATTTCTGAGCTATCCTTGGCCTCTTGTAATGTCAGTGTATTAATTAAAATACCTTCATTAGGTATAGTGCCAACCACGCCTTTTAACTCAGCAAGATACCGATGAGCCTTGGTTAACTTTCGTAACACAGGCTTAGTTTCTAGCTCCATGGTGGGCGGCAAAAAGGGCAATTCAGGTTCATTCACAATGCAGTCCTTAATGAAATCGTCATGTATAGATAATTCAGTTTTCTTTACACATAGTACCCGTCATGTATAGATAATTCAATTTTCTTTACACGTTGTACTGTCATGTATAGATAATTAATAAATACGATCATAAGCTATGTGGCTTTTTCTATTTAACCTAAACTTTGGATAAGAATAGTCAGCAACATTCTAGTTTACAATCACTTATGAACGGTCACGGACTCGAAATAGATAAAACAAACCTATAATCATATGACCAGTGTCTTTATTTTAGTGGATATCAAGGCAGGTTTACGTAGCAATAGCGAACTATAGGAAGTCAGTCTAACGCAGAAAGCTGCTGCATGGCTTTGCTTTCGGGACTGTTTGGGAGGGTGTAGGAGGTGAGTTTGGTGGCTATACCTAGATTCGAACTAGGGACCCCATCATTATGAGTGATGTGCTCTAACCAACTGAGCTACATAGCCATACCAAGCCGACAATTTTACAATGCTATTAAATAAATATCAAGCAATATAAGAATTTTATAACCAATCACTTAATTTAACACCAAATCCGAGACTATTGGAATAAGCATTATAATCAATCAAGCTTTCCCCATAACCATTAAACCACTGCACATAACCTTTAACATTACTTGATAAAGGAAAGCTCCAACCTAATTGTAGAGCACCATGATTATCACTAAAATCTAAATTATCGCGGATCATAAAGTCGAAGGTATGCTCACCTTTTTTATATAAACCACTAAACTCAAAATTGCCAAGATAATCATCAATATCTGGATTATCATCATCTTCAAAATCTTCTGAAATACGCAGCCAAGGTTTAAAGGAAAAATAGAAGTTTCCTTTCTCAATAATGAAGTCTGCATAGACCCTATTCCAACTACGTGATAATGACCCCGCTTGACCGTTTGATTGGTGAACCAAGCCAGTTCTAATTATAGAATTCTTAAAGCCCCATAGTTCACTATCATTTCTGAATGATAGCCATGCTTCTGGTTCATGATTAGAGTCACGAAAGGGCGATGAGCTCTCTTTGTTAAATTGCTGCCAAAAAGAACGGTTGGTATAAGCAACAAAAAGGTCGCCATTGCCGGCAAACAATTCGCGAGCAATGGGGACTTTTAAACTAATTTGGAATTTAGTTTCCCATGGCTGCAAATGAATATCTCTACTAGGAAAAGCATCCATAAACGGCTGCTCATTGGCTGAAGCTAGATTATTACTCAATATGATGTAATTTGGCTTATGCGGCTGTAGTGAAAACAAATTGCCCTCACCTTCTCGCTCCAACCTTAACCGCCGTGTTATAGCAGATTCTTCTATTAGAACAACACTCTCTATTTCAATTTGTGCTAAATCAATATTTTCCTGACAAGCTTTACGTAACTCTCCAACCGTTACCACATCAGAAGCCGTCATTAACTTTTTCTGCATACAGGAATCAATTGACTCTGCTGACACAGGCGAAACCAACAATAAACTAACCGCTATACTAAAAAGTATATTAGAAAATTTTATTACCATATCTTCATCCATTAAATCTAGGTAAACGGGCTTAGCTTATCGTTAACGGTGTAGTAAATGCTTTATACATTAAAGCGGAAATGCATTACATCGCCATCTTTAATAATGTAATCCTTGCCTTCTAAACGCCATTTACCTGCATCTTTAGCGCCTGATTCACCCTTATATTCAACAAAGTCATCATAACTAACAACTTCAGCACGGATAAAGCCTTTTTCAAAATCAGTATGAATAACACCCGCTCCTTGAGGTGCTGTTGCACCGACACGCACAGTCCAAGCTCGCACCTCTTTAACACCCGCAGTAAAGTATGTTTGCAAACCCAGTAAATTATACCCGCTACGAATCACTCGGTTTAGACCTGGCTCATCTTGACCAATCTCAGCTAAAAATTCTTTTTTCTCTTCATCATCAAGTTCAGCAATTTCGGACTCAATCGAAGCACAAATAGCGACGATCGCTGCACCTTCTGATTCGGCCAATTCTGAAACTAAATCTAATAAAGGATTATTTTCAAAACCATCCTCAGCAACATTGGCGATATACATTGTTGGCTTGATAGTTAGAAGATGTATTTCTTTCAATAACTCTAACTGGTCCTCATCTAAGCCCATTCCTCGAACAGCTTGACCTTCGTTAAGCACTTTGCTCATTTCATTAAGCAGCTCTAAACGTGCCTTAGCTATTTTATCGCCACCTTTAGCATCACGAGTAGTTTTTGTAATTGCTTTTTCAACACTTTCTAAATCAGCTAAAGCTAATTCAGTATTGATAACTTCAATATCATCCAATGGTGAAATTTTATTCGCTACGTGAATAACATTATCATCTTCAAAACAACGAACAACATGAGCAATCGCATCTGTTTCACGGATATTAGCTAAGAATTTATTACCCAGACCTTCACCTTTTGATGCACCGGCAACTAAACCCGCGATATCAACAAATTCCATTGTGGTTGGCAGCACGCGTTCTGGAACAACAATTTCTGCCAAGGCATCCAATCGAGGATCAGGCATAGGAACAATACCCACATTAGGTTCAATGGTACAAAATGGGTAGTTCTGAGCTTCAATTCCAGCCTCAGTAAGTGCATTAAATAAAGTTGATTTACCTACATTGGGTAGGCCAACAATGCCGCATTTAAATCCCATGATTTTTTCCTATTGTGAGTGTAGCCATTGCATGGCTTTATCTAAATCATCTGATAATATATCAGGTAATACCCTTAACGAATCATCGATTGCATTTCGAATAAGCTGTCTGTCTGGTTGAGAAGGCTTACTAAGCACATAGTCTGATACTTGGCGACTATCACCCGGATGAGCAATACCTAAACGACAACGTAAAAACTCTTTACTTCCCGTTTTAGAAATAATGTCACGAAGACCATTATGCCCGCCATGACCACCACTTTTCTTTAGTCGTGCGGTACCGGCAGGGAGATCGAGCTCATCATGAATAACAAGAATATTTGTTAAGGGAATTTTATAAAATTTTGCTAGAGCTGCTACTGATTGACCACTTCGATTCATAAAAACAAGTGGTTTTAGCAGAAATAGCTTATGTTCTGAATAGTGAGCCTGAGCCAATTGACCGTGAAATTTGTTCTCAACAGAAAATGTTGCGTTCAAATCCTCGGCCAATTGGTCCAGCCACCAAAACCCGACATTATGTCGAGTGTGTTCATATTGAGGGCCCGGATTACCTAAGCCTACGATTATCCAGTTAGCCATTGCTAACACCCGTGACTATTGAACATGCTGTTTTTTTAATGTGCATATTCAATGATTACAGATATATTGCCTCAATATTGACTGAATTAATCTTCAGTTGCTTCTTCTTCAGTTGCTTCTTCTTCAGCCGCATCAACTTCAACTTCAACTGCAGCACGTGGAGTGTGAATACTAACAACAGCTTGGTCATAAGCAGAGCGAGAACCTTCTTCTAACTCTTCATCGTGAGCATGAGCTAATGCAGTTAATGTAACACCTTTAGGCAATACTAATTCAGACAAGTGAATAGAAGAATCAAGTTCTACTGCAGATATATCCACTTCAATAAACTCTGGTAAATCTTTTGGTAAACAAGAGATTTCAACATCAGACATTAGATGAGAAACTTTACCGCCATCTTTAACACCAGGAGCAAGTTCATCACCAATGAAGTGAAGCTGTACATTCATTGTCATTGCAACTTTAGCACTGACTCGTAAAAAATCAGCATGCATGATTCTCATGTCACTAGCAGGATGACGCTGTAGATCTTTCAATACTACTTGATGTTTTTTACCATCAACAGTAATCGTCAAGATATGTGCATAGAATGCATCTTCTTCTAGGTGACGAATGAATTTGTTGTGATTTAGTGTTAATGAAATTGGCGTTTCATTGTTACCATACATAATAGCTGGAACTTGACCTGCATGACGTAGGCGGCGGCTCGCACCCTTCCCTGTGTCAGTACGTAGTTCAGCTTGAACTTCAAATAAATTTTCCATCTTTTTCTCCAAAACCATGAGTAATGATGTATTACCCATTAAAAATGCCGCCTCTCCGGCGGCGCTCTGCCCCCCTTGCGACCAGGGTAGGCATGCAGATAACATTCAAAGAATGCTCTGACTAACAATAAATCTAAAGAAAAATCTCTTTAAATTTATTAATCCATATATAAGGAGCTAACTGACTCCTCATTACTAATTCTATACATCGCCTCTGCCAACATTTCAGCAATACTTAATAGGCGAATCTTCTCACATTCTTGTGCTTTTTTTTGCAATGGAATCGTATCCGTTACAACTAATTCATCTAATACTGAATTTCCAATATTATCTACTGCAGGGCCGGATAAAACAGCATGTGTACAATAAGCAACAACGCGTGTTGCGCCTCGCTCTTTTAAAGCTGCAGCGGCTGCACATAATGTTCCCGCTGTATCGACCATATCATCAATAAGCACACAAACACGCCCTTCAACATCACCAATGATATTCATTACTTTGGCAACATTGGCTTTCGGACGTCGTTTATCAATGATGGCTAATTCAACATCAAGATGTTTTGCCAATGCTCGAGCACGAACAACACCACCGATATCAGGTGAAACAACGACTAAGTCTTTATATTTATGTTTCCAAACATCACCTAATAAAACAGGTGAGGCGTAGACATTATCAACAGGACAATCAAAGAAACCTTGAATTTGATCAGCATGCAGATCAACCGTTAAGATCCTATCTGCACCAACACCCGTCAACATATTCGCTACTACTTTTGCAGTAATCGCAACACGGGCTGAACGAGGGCGGCGATCTTGACGTGAATAACCAAAATATGGGACAACTAAGGTAATTCGCCTTGCTGAAGCACGACGAATAGCATCCGTCATCACCATCAACTCCATCAGATTATCATTGGCAGGCATTGAAGTAGGCTGAACAATGAACACGTCTTTACCACGGACATTGTCTAAAACTTCAACCATGATCTCGCCATCGCTGAATTTTTCTACGGTTGCTTTACCAAGGGGGACACTGAGGAAGTTAGCAATATTCTTCGCTAAAGGGCGATTAGAATTGCCTGAAAACACCATCATACTGGTATCAGCAGTGCGTTCTTGTAACTGTAGGAGTCTGTTTTTTTTCAAGGTAAGAGCCAAAAAGTCTATAGCAAAACAAAAAAGTGGCTGGGGTACCAGGATTCGAACCTGGGAATGCAAGGATCAAAACCTTGTGCCTTACCGCTTGGCGATACCCCAACAGATAAACTTATTTTAACATTTTGTAGTCAGTCTTGGCTTCTTTTTTCTATTAAAGAAGTCAATTATTTGTAAAGAGGTGACTTATTACAGCCTTTAGCAACAAATCCTTGCCAATTATCTGGCAATCTACCTAATACTTGCAATGCTTTGTCCTGATTATCAAAACCAGCAAATACGCAAGCACCTGTTCCGGTCATTCTAGGCTTGGCATATTGAGCTAACCAATCTAGCGCCTCGGCGACAGGACGATAGTGTTTTATCACTACATCTTCACAGACATTTCTGCCTTCCCCCGAAAGGAAGCCGGCCATTGTCATAGATTTACAGTCCCGTGTCAATTGTGGCGATGAAAATATTTCTGCTGTGGAAATATGGCACTCAGGAACAATAATGACATACCACGGTTCATCGGGCTTAATCTCTGTTAGCTCTTCACCAACACCTTCGGCCCAAGCCGCATAACCATAAATGAAGATCGGCACATCTGCGCCCAATGTTAACCCTAGCTTCGCTAATTCATTCTTTGATAACTGACAATTCCAAAGCTGATTTAATGCAACTAACGTTGTGGCGGCGTTTGAACTCCCGCCTCCTAGCCCTCCACCCATTGGTAAGCATTTTTCTAATTTAATCTGAACACCCCGCTCAACCTTAGCATGCTGTTGCAATAACTTTGCGGCACGAACAATCAAATTATCCTCATGAGCAACACCCTTAATCGGTGTTAGTAACTCAATATCTACTTTTTTTGTCACTTCAAATTGTAGCGTGTCGGAGTAATCTAGAAATTGAAATGCTGTTTGTAGATTATGGTATCCATCTTCGCGTTGGCTGGTGATGTGTAAAAATAAATTAATTTTTGCGGGAGATAACCATGAAGTCATTGAACATCATCCCAACTACTAATGACCAAACGGAGACTTAGATCCGGATGTTTAATAAATATTTTTGCGGGCATTGAATAGATATCAAAGGGAACATAACGCAAGAATTTAACATCCCAACCTTGTTGCACTAAGTGAGTGATTCGACCTTCGTCATCATAACTTACAGATTCATAGCTCTGTTTATTATAGGGAAGACCTCTAATCCAATCTCGCAGCGCACTCACGGGTAAATTCCAACCAACAGTTTCTAATATAAGTGCTTCTGGATTAGTTGAGGCAACCTTCTCACCTGTAGTCATGGTTAGCACTACCTGATACTTATTCCCATCAAGCGTCACGCCACCTTGTGCGAAAGGCCCTTCTAATTTTATTTGATAATCACCACGGTTTTCTTGCCAGCGCAAACCAACGCTCCAGGCTTCAGAACCTTGAGTAATCATCGTTCTGCCTTTTATTTTCCACTGATCAAGCAACCTCAGTTCCTTAGCACGTGCCTCAAATAATGATTCAGAACTTACATCTGGTTTTGTCTGAAAAAGTGGCACACAGGCTGTAGATAGCAGCATTACACTTATTAAAAATATCCTAAGCAACATATTTACTCACCAAACCGACGCATGGTCTCATTTAACAAGTCATTCTCTTGGTCTTGCTTCAAACCCTGTTGCCACACTTTTTTGGCTTCTGCATGCTGGCCTTTTTGCCACAATACTTCACCAAGATGAGCCAAAAACTCACTATCTTCTTGAAGCTTTACCGCTTGTTTTAAATAACGTATCGCAGCATCTAAATCACCCAGTCGATAATAAACCCAGCCCAAACTATCTAAATAAAAAGGATCATTCGGTTTTATACTGATGGCTTTTTCAATTAATGTTAATGCTTCTTGATGACGATCAGTACGATCTGTCAGTGTATAGCCCAGCGCATTAAGCACAACATCATTATTAGGGTTTAACTCTAATATAGTTCTCAAATCATCTTCTAACACACTTAAACGGTGAAGTGATTCTGCTGTCATTGCTCGTCCATACAGTAGTTCAACATTGTTTGGAAAGCCTTTTAGTGCTTCGGTATATAAATCAAATGCGGCTTGCTTTTGATCATGCTCTCTTAAAAAGGCCGCTTCAAAAATATAATATTGCACCTTACGATCCGGATGCTCTGTTCGCAACAGTTTTAAATGCAAGCGAGCTTTATCCAGCTGACCTTTATTCGCTAGTAAATTAACATAACGAGACTGGGCTGCTTGGAATCGAGAGCTATTCGCAGAAACAGAAGCAAACCAAATCAAAGCAGCATCAATATTTTTATTCAGCTCTTCAGACAAACCCATAAAATACGATGCTTGCTTCCCACTATCACCAAGTTTAATCAGTTGATTAAAGTAATGTTTAGCTTGTTTACCCTTTTTTTCTTCTAGTGCTAACAAACCTAAAGCAAACAATATTTCTTCATTGTCCGGCTTTGCATTATGAAGTCGTTCAAAAATAGTTCTAGCTTCTGCCGTTTTATTATTTTCACCCAATACTTTTGCATAAGCGAACAACAGCGCTTCACTTGCCGTTTCCTTCGTTGCTTTATATTTCAATAAAACAATTGCATCAGCTCCTTTGCCCAAGCGTTGCAAAATTTCTGCCTTCAGGATAAGAGCCTCTTCTCGATTAACATTCTCTTCAAGAACAACATTAACAGCGACTAAAGCATCTTGATAATGTTTATAAAACTCAGCTAACCGCGCATAAACAAACAAAACATCAGTATTTCCCTGTTTATATAATGCTAAGCCTTGGAGTACAGCTAAACCCTGTTCAGGCTTTGCTAACTCACTTAAATTATCGGCAATTTGTGCCAAAAACTGTGTAGATTTATCTGGTTCTAATCCTAATGCAGTATCAACCAACTTAACAACAGCATCAAAATCACCCTCCATCATTTTGAAAGGTGCTTGCATAATATAGACATCAGCATCATTTGGAGCCACTTCCATCCAGCGTTTTAATGCGCTATTAATGCGTGTTTTATCTCGTGTAAAGTTGGCCACTTGCGTTGATCGACTTGCAACGGCAGGAGAGTCTGCAAATGTTGCTGCTTTATTATAAAGCTCCGCTGCAACACTGATGTCACCTCGCTGACCTGCAAGCTCCGCCATCAAAATGTAATACACCAATTCAGATGTAAGAGGTAATGATTCAACAACCTCAGGAATGGGATCTACTTTATCAATTTCAACAGGAGGTGCTGGCACGCTATCTTGTTCAACAAGAACAGGCGCTGCGGTACATGCACACAATAATGTTATTGCACCAAAAACAAGGCTTTTACGAGCTAAACAGTACACAGCTTTCCACCTAATTAACGATAAATCCATAATAAAACGACCTGACCGACTGATTTTGTTTAGAATAGTCCATTAGTCTGAACATTCCGACAATTAATTTAATAATCGCTGTAGAGTTTACCAGCATTTTAACGACGACTTATCACCAATAACTATGCAACTTGTCGCCTACGGCATAAACCACAATACTGCACCCGTTCATATTCGGGAACAGATCGCCTTTAATACTGAGGCTCTTCCTGCTGCGTTAGCTTCGCTACAACAGTGCGCTGGAGTTGTGGAATCTATTATTGTCTCAACCTGTAACCGCACAGAAGTTTATTGCCATATTGCTGACGATCATGATGATAACGTCTGCGATTGGTTACATGATTTCCACAATCAAACTGCCAACTCTTTAAATGAGTATATCTATTCTCACCGAGATCATGATGTTATTCGCCATTTGTTGCGCGTGACCTGTGGTTTAGATTCAATGGTACTGGGTGAACCCCAAATTCTAGGTCAAATCAAAACAGCCTATAGCCAAGCATTGAATGCAAAGACGGTAGGAAAGTCACTAGGTCGTCTATTTCAACATTCATTTACCGTTGCCAAACAAGTTCGCACTGATACTGCCATTGGTAGTAGTCCTGTTTCTGTTGCTTTTGCAGCAGTGAGTTTAGCAAAACAGATTTTTTCCAATTTAGCAGATTCAACAGCACTATTAATTGGTGCGGGTGAAACGATTGAATTAGCCGCGCGCCATCTCCATGATAATGGTGTTGGACGTATTATTATTGCCAACCGAACTATTGAACGAGCTCATACCTTGGCAGAACAAGTAAATGGCTTTGCCATTAGCCTCAGTGAAATGCCAAATCATTTAGCAGAAGCAGACATTGTGATGAGCTCCACCGCAAGTCAATTGCCCATATTAGGTAAAGGTACGGTTGAGCGCGCACTCAAACAACGCAAACGCAAGCCTATATTTATGGTTGATATCGCTGTACCTCGTGATATTGAACCAGAAGTAGGAACATTAGAAGATATTTATCTCTATTGTGTTGATGACTTACACGACATTATCGAAGAGAATTTACAATCACGACGTGATGCTGCACTTCAAGCTGAAGAAATTATTGATAGTCAGGTAGAACATTTTGTTGGCTGGCTACGTACTCAAGATGCAGTACCAGTAATAAAAGCAATACGTGAACGTGCTGAAAAAGAAAGTAACCACTTACTTGAGAAGTCATTAAAACAATTAGAGCAAGGTATTCCCGCAGAACAAGTCATCAATGAACTTGCTAGAACATTAACAAAAAAATTATTACATGAGCCAAGTAGACAATTGCGTCAATCTGGCTTTAATACAGATAACAACCTGATTGAAGCGGCTCGCAACCTCTTTAATATCAAGGATTAAGGGTAACTTAAACCGTGAAAGAGTCTATAAAATACAAGTTAGAAACACTCATTGAGCGCCATGAAGAGATTGCCGGCTTATTAGCTGAGCCAGAAACGATGGCAGATCAAAATAAGTTTCGTGAACTATCACAAGAATATGCTCAATTAGAGCCTATTGTCGTTAACTTCACCCAATATAAAGCTAGCCTTGTCGCCATTGAGGATGCTAAATCCATGCTCAAAGAAGAAGACAAAGAAATGCGCGAAATGGCGAAGGAAGAGATGGCTGATGCCCAAAAATCTGAACAAGAATTAGAGCTTATACTTCAAAAATTACTCCTCCCAAAAGATCCTAATGATCAACGTAATCTATTCCTAGAAATTAGGGCGGGTGCAGGTGGTGATGAGGCTGCATTATTTGCTGGTGACTTGTACCGAATGTATACCCGCTATGCTGAAGGACGTCGCTGGGGAGTTGAAATTATTAACCTACAAGAAAGTGAAGTAGGTGGTTATAAAGAAGTTATTTTAAAAATTGTTGGTGATGGTGCGTATTCACGCCTAAAATTTGAATCTGGTGGCCATCGCGTTCAACGTGTTCCTGAAACAGAGTCTCAAGGTCGCGTACACACATCAGCCTGTACTGTTGCTATCATGCCGGAAGCGGATGAGATTGACCAAATAGATATCAATCCTGCTGATTTACGTGTTGATACCTTCCGTGCATCAGGTGCAGGTGGTCAGCATGTTAATAAAACAGATTCAGCAATTCGAATTACCCATTTACCAACAGGCATTGTTGTTGAGTGTCAGGAACAGCGTTCTCAACATAAAAACCGTGCTCAAGCCATGTCGGTATTACAGTCTCGAATCATGTCAGAACAACAGGATAAAATTGACTCTGAACAAGCAGAAACGCGTAAGTTACAAGTTGGGAGTGGTGATCGAAGTGAGCGAATTCGTACCTATAACTTTCCTCAAGGTCGCATGACCGATCACCGAATTAATCTTACTTTATATAAATTAGCTGAAATTTTGGGTGGTGATCTTGAGCAAGTAATTAAACCATTGATTAATGAATATCAGGCCGATCAATTAGCTTCTTTAGCCAATAGTAACTAACGTAACGTTTATACCCATGACACTTCAATCTGCATGACTCAGAGTGCTTGAGCCATTTCAAGTTGCAGGTTTTGAGTGCTCATAATGGATGGGCTCGCAAGGCGTAATAGTGATGTAATAGTCGTTCTATTGCTCACTATTACAACGTAGCTAGCGCATTCAGAATGGGTGCGACAAATCTGTAAATTGAATGGTCACGGGGTTACATCAGACTCCCACTAAAAAGTGGGGTTCTGGTGAAAACAAGAAACATAACACCGATATTAACCAGCACCGTTATCCAAAAAACAAACCGAAAGGGTTGTTTCTTTGTTTTATGTCGAAAGGTTTTCTGAGCAAGTATCGCACCTGGCCAACCACCTAGCAGCGCGACTAGGTGTAAACTTCTTTCTGATATTCGTTGTGCATTTTTTCTAGCAGCAGATTTGTCGACTGCGTATAAAATAAATGCGATAGTGCTTAAAACAATATAACAAGTGAAGATTAACTCCACAGATATATAGATATAGCAGCTATTGCTATTGTAATACCAACAATTACCATTGTTGATGAGCTTCCCGATGCAACATCATCTTCTGCATTCAGCACATTATCTGCACGCGGGCGATCTTGCTCATCAGCAGACAGTGTATAAGTGACTTCTTGGCCAATAAGAGGCTTTCCTTTACGAACTGTAAACGCTTTGATATGCACAAATATTTGTTGGTCTCCAGCTTCAGGATCAATAAATCCAAAACCTTTTCTACCATTCCAATATTTGATCGTTCCTTTTAATCTTTTCTCTTTCATTATAAATTTAGCCAATTACGTGGTTTAAGAAATTGTTGATACAAAGTATCTTCAGCAGATCCTGCTTCTGGTTGCCAATTATATTGCCATTTAACTAATGGCGGTAATGACATTAATATAGATTCTGTACGACCACCAGATTGAAGCCCAAATAAGGTGCCTCTATCATACACAAGATTGAATTCAACGTAGCGACCACGACGGTATAACTGGAAATCTCGCTCTCGCTCACTAAATTCAGTATTCTTTCGTTTTTCAACAATGGGTAGATAGGCTTTAGTATAACTATTACCAACACTTTTCATCAAATTAAAACAGTGTTCAAAGCCACCTTCATTCAAATCATCAAAAAATAGACCACCCACACCTCGTGGTTCATTGCGATGTTTTAAGAAAAAATAATCATCACACCACTTCTTATAATCCGCATAAACAGTATTACCAAAAGGATCACACGCTGACTTAGCCGTTTGATGCCAAGCAACGACATCTTCTTCATTGCCATAGTACGGTGTTAAATCATAACCACCGCCAAACCACCAAATAGGCTCTTCACCTTCTTTCTCCGCAATGAAGAAGCGAACATTTGCGTGTGATGTTGGTACATAAGGATTGTGAGGATGGATCACTAAGGAGACGCCCAACGCTTCAAACCGTCGCCCTGCCAATTCTGGTCTGCTTGCCGTTGCAGAAGGCGGTAAGCTCTCACCCGTTACTTGTGAAAAGTTAACGCCACCTTGTTCAAATACAGTTCCATTCGTTAAGACCCGAGTTCGACCACCGCCACCACCTGAACCTTCACGTTGCCATTCGTCTTCAACGAATTTAGCGCCACCATCTGCCGCTTCTATTTGCTGACAGATTCGATCTTGCAGATCCATGAAATAGGCTCGAACAGCTTGTATATCGGGCTGGCTCATCTTAGCCGCTCTCCTGTTTGTGCATCTCTAATTTCTGTTGGTGTACTTGAGCCTGAACATTGTCCTGGAACAATTGTATCAATGCCTGACATATTCCAACGTAATTGACGTATTGTTTTAGCCGGTCGAGCCCCTGCTACATTAGCGCTTGTGGATACAATTGCACCACCAAACTCCCGACATAGTTTCGCTGTTTGTTTATGGGCGCTCACTCTCACTGCAATAGTGTCATGTAATCCTGATAAATATGCTGGCAAGTTAGTATTTACTGGCAATAGCCATGTTACAGGGCCAGGCCATGTTGATTCCAGTAGTTTTAATGTTTCAGCAGATACAGGGGCAATAAAGTCTTGTAATTGATTAAAATCAGCAGCGACAATAATCAACCCTTTCAGCCATGAACGTTGCTTGATATCTAATAACCGTTTTACTGCTTGAACATTCCAAGGATCACAGCCTAAACCAAAGACAGCTTCTGTAGGGTAAGCAACGACCCCGCCCTGATTTAATGCTGTGACTGCTTGTCTAATTCGCCAATTACTCATTATTTTTATGCTCTACAAACAGAAATACCGCCGAAGCGGTATTGTTATCCCCGTGACCATTCAAGTTGCAGACTTGTACCACTCATTCTCACCCGCGCTTGCTGCGTTATATTATTGAGCAATAGAGCGACTATTACATCAATAATATGCCTTGCCATCACGATGATTATAAGCACTTAAAACCTGAAACTTGAATGATAACGGGGCTATATTTAAAAGAAGATAGAACCAATATTAACCACGTTGGCGTTTTTTAATCATCATTTCTTCGATAACCGGTGTCAAAATAACTTCCATTGCTAAGCCCATTTTTACAGCAGGAATAACAAGATTATTAGGACGAGACATAAATGAATCTTTCAACATACTTAAGTAGTATGGGAAGTCAGCCGTTGAAGGATCTTTGAAACGAATTACAACCAAACTTTCATCTGGTGTTGGAATCTCACGCATCACAAATGGATTCGATGTATCAATCAAAGGCACGCGTTGAAAGTTAATGTGTGTGCGAGAGAACTGAGGCGTAATATGATTAATATAATCAGGCATGCGCTTCAAAATAATGTCCACTACCGCTTCCGAAGAATAACCACGGTTAGAACAATCACGCTTAATTTTTTGAATCCATTCCAAGTTAATAACCGGTACAACCCCGATCAATAAGTCAGTAAATTGCGCGATATTGACGTCATCAGTCACGATACCGCCGTGAAGTCCCTCGTAAAACAATAAATCACTATTGCCATCAATTTCTTCCCAAGGCGTAAAAGTCCCTGCAGGTTGATTAAAAGGAATTCCTTCAGCATCACTGTGAATATAAAAGCGTCTTTCACCTTTACCTGTCTCAGAATAATTCTGAAACAAACGCTCCAAACCATCTAAACAGTTACCTTCGGGTCCAAAATGAGTCAGCACTTCGCCTTCTTCTTCCGCTTTAGCTACTGCCGCACGCATTCCCACACGATCATATTTATGAAAGCTATCTCCTTCGACAACAACAGGCTTGATCCCGCCCCGACGGAAAATATCTTCAAAGGCATGCTTAACAGTTGATGTTCCTGCACCAGATGAACCAGTAACAGCAATAATCGGATGGGCTACAGACATTAGCCTAACTCCTTAAAATCTTAGTGTTTAAATTATTTAGCTTCTTCTCTTTCAATGGCTCGATAGGCAATATCAGTACGGTAATATTTATCCTTCCAATCAATATTACTGAGTGTTTCATAAGCTTTCTTTTGTGCCTCACGAACAGTTTTACCCAATGCCGTTGCACACAAAACACGACCGCCAGAGGTGACTACCTTACCATCTTTTAGGGCTGTACCAGCATGAAAGACTTTCGTATCAGCACTGTCACAGCGATCCAAACCAGTAATAACATCCCCTTTTTGATATTCATCAGGGTAACCACCAGCAGCAATCACCACTCCTACAGCCGCACGTGAATCCCATTGTGCCTCAACGGTATCAAGCTTGCCATCTAATGCGGCTTCACATAATTCAATTAAATCAGATTGTAAGCGCATCATAATAGGTTGCGTTTCAGGATCACCAAAGCGACAGTTATATTCAACGACTCGTGGCTCTCCAGCTTCATTAATCATCAAGCCCGCATATAAAAAACCCGTATAAGGTCTGCCATCAGCAGCCATACCTTCAACCGTTGGCACAATGACTTCAGCCATAATGCGGTCATGAACTTCTGCCGTCACAACTGGGGCAGGAGAATAGGCACCCATTCCCCCCGTATTCGGCCCTAGATCACCATTATCACGTGCTTTATGATCTTGTGATGTTGCTAGTGGCAAAATATTTTTACCATCAACCATCACAATAAAGCTAGCTTCTTCACCCGTCATAAATTCTTCTATAACGACACGGCTACCCGCGTCACCAAAGGCATTACCCGATAACATATCTTCTACAGCATTAATCGCCTGTTGCTCTGTCATAGCGACTATTACACCTTTACCTGCAGCGAGGCCATCAGCCTTAACAACAATAGGTGCGCCCTGCTTTTTAATATATTCAATAGCTGGTGCAACTTCTGTAAAGACATCATAATCAGCTGTTGGAATATTATGGCGCGCTAAAAAGTCTTTTGTAAAACTCTTCGATGCTTCCAATTGAGCTGCTTCTTTAGAAGGGCCAAAGCAACGTAGTCCAGCATCTTCAAATGCATCAACCACACCTAAAACCAAAGGAACCTCAGGGCCAACAACGGTTAAACCAATGTCATTCTCTTTTGCAAAAGCAACTAAAGCCTCTGTATTTTCAACGGCAATATCGACATTTTCAATACCTGCTTCATTCATACTGCCAGGGTTACCAGGCGCAACAAAAACTTGAGAACAGCGTGGCGATTGAATCAACTTCCATGCCAAAGCATGCTCGCGACCACCACCACCAATGACCAAAACTTTCATAAAAAAGGTACCAAATGAATCAATATAATCCACCATGATACCTCAGATAGCTTCATAACTGAATTATCACTCCTTAAAACAGCTTCATTAAAGCCCTGATTTGGATAACTATAATGATGCTTATTTGCAATATATGTCTATTTTCTTTATCTTCAGTAGCTATCAATATAAATAGATAAAGAGCATAACGTGGAAGATTTAAAAACATCAGAAGCATGGCGCGTATTTCGTATTCAAGCAGAACTCATTGACGGAATAGAAACGCTTAACAATTTAGGGTCAGCTGTCTCTATATTTGGTAGCGCACGCCTGCCAACAACCTCTCTTTATTATCAAGATGCCATTACGGTTGCTCAAAATTTATCCCATGCCAAATTCTCTGTTATCAGTGGTGGTGGGCCCAGTATTATGGAAGCAGCTAATAAAGGTGCATATCAACAAGGTGGTCTGTCAATAGGTTTAAATATCGCATTGCCGCATGAACAAATGCCAAACCCTGCTCAAGATATTAGCCTTACCTTTAGATACTTCTTCGTCCGCAAACTCATGTTTGTAAAGTATTCAATGGCCTATGTTGTTTTTCCAGGTGGTTTTGGCACACTTGATGAATTTTTTGAAGCACTCACATTAATACAAACAAACAAAATTCGTCACTTCCCCGTGATATTGTATGGCTCAACATTCTGGAATGGCTTGATTGAATGGCTGAAAGATCAGGTACTTGAGCTAGGCTGTATTTCTGAAGAAGATTTGGACTTATTTTACATTGTCGACACACCCGAAGAGGTACTGCCTATTATTCAATCTCATCACGAGCATTTGTGCGAACACCCTGAGCAAGAACACCGCTTCACAGTTTGATCTGAATCAATTTTTCTTACATTCGACCGATAACGGCCTTTAATGAGCGCTATAATACTTATTACCCGTTATCATTTAAGATGCAGATTTGTATCACTCATACTCACCGCGCTTGCTGCGTTATATTATTGAGCAATAGAGCGACTATTACGTCACTAATATGCCTTGCCATCACGATGATTATAAGCACTAAAAACCTAAATCTTAAATGATAACGGGTATAAAACCAGACTTCCACTCGATTTTAGGAATATACGACTTTGGAACAAACAGTTACTTTTGACCTTGATCTCATCAAGCGATATGACAAGGCAGGACCTCGCTACACCTCTTATCCAACAGCCGTTGAATTCAACGAAAGTTTCGGAGCAACTAGTTATCAAGAACAAGTAGCCATATCCAATCAGCGTGGCGGCCCTTTATCGTTATACTTTCACATTCCATTTTGTGACACAGTTTGTTTTTATTGTGCCTGCAATAAAATCATCACCAAAAACCGTAAACATTCTGAACCCTATTTAGCTAATTTACATAAAGAAATCGCGATGCAAGGTGCATTGTTTGATTCAAGTCGAGTTGTAGAACAACTTCACTGGGGCGGCGGCACGCCGACCTTTATCAGCCACGATCAAATGCGTGAATTGATGGCCGTCACCCGCCAGCACTTTAATCTTGCTGATGATGATGTTGGTGAATACTCGATTGAAATCGATCCCCGTGAGGCAGATGCTGAAACTATCAGTGTTTTACGAGAAATTGGTTTTAACCGTATCAGCTTAGGTGTTCAGGACTTTAATCCCAAAGTACAAAAAGCCGTTAATCGCATTCAAAGTGAAGAAGAAACCTTTGCCGTTATAGATGCCGCTCGTGAAACAGGTTTTCGTTCTGTCAGCCTAGATCTTATTTATGGACTGCCACATCAAACACCCGATAGTTTTGCCGAAACATTAGATAAGATTATTGCAGTAGAACCTGATCGCTTATCTGTATTTAACTATGCTCATATGCCTGAACGTTTCAAAGTTCAACGCCAAATGAACAATGAAGACATGCCACTACCCGAAGTTAAGCTTCAAATATTACAACGCACTATCGAGCAACTGACAGCAGCAGGTTATGTCTATATTGGCATGGATCACTTTGCCAAACCTGATGACGATCTTGCTATTGCTCAGCGTGAAAACAAACTTTATCGTAACTTCCAAGGTTACTCGACTCACTCTGAATGTGACCTAATAGGACTAGGTGTCACTTCTATCGGCAGTGTTGGGGATTCATACTCACAAAATCAACGTACATTAGAAGACTATGCCAATAGCCTTAATAATAACGAACTGCCCGTCTTCAGAGGTTTCACACTCAATGATGATGACAAAATACGTCGTGTTGTTATAACTCGACTAATCTGTCATTTTCAACTTGATATTACCGCAATAGAAAAAGAGCTAAATATTAACTTTTCTGACTATTTCGCCGACGTTCTACCTCAATTGGAGCAATTTTCTCAAGATGGACTACTTCGCTATAACGAAAAAATGATTGAAGTTCTCCCTGCCGGTCACTTACTTATTCGAAACATCTGTATGGTTTTTGACTTCTATATGCAGCAAAAAACAGCCAAACACTTTTCAAAGGTAATCTAAGCCAAATTTTATGATTGAGCGAATACGACAATATTTCATTCTTGGCGATTCGCAACTAAAATTATACATATTGGCAATGCTAACCGGCCTCCTTGCCGGCGGTGTCATTATTCTATTCCGTTTAACGATTGAAAGTACGCAAATAGCCTTCTTTCCTTCTGGAGAAATTGAAGGCTTCTCAAGTCTTCATTGGTCATGGATCTTAGGGCTACCTATACTCGCAGGATTACTGATCGGCCTAATCTTTGGACAGCTCTCAAGTGAAGAAAGAAGTATAGGTATTGTTCATATCATCGAGCGACTGTCTTACCATGAGGGTCGCCTACCTTGGCGTAATGCCGCTCTACAATTTTTTGGTGCCGCACTAGCCCTCATTAGTGGCCACTCCGTGGGTAGAGAAGGGCCAAGTGTTCATCTTGGAGCCGCCAGTGGAAGTTTACTTGGTTCTAGTCTAGAACTACCTAATAATGGTGTTCGAGTTCTTGTTGCATCTGGTGCGGCCGCCGCCATTGCAGCATCATTCAATACCCCTATTGCAGGTGTTATTTTTGCCATGGAAGTCATCATGATGGAATATCACATCGCCACCTTCATTCCTATCATATTGGCATCAGTAAGTGGTGCAGTGATCAGTCGCCTGGCCTTTGGAGAAGATCCATTTTTTGGCTCCGTCTCAGCCGACATGCAGTCTTTATGGGAAATACCCTACATTATATTTTTAGGTGTATTGATCGGTTTTATTGCTACATTCTTTATTCATAGCCTTAAATTCTTCTCAAAACTCTTATCAGACTATCCACTTTGGCATCGAACAACATTAGCCGGAATTATGGTTGGCTTAGGAGGACTCATCATGCCAGATGTAATGGGCATGAGCTACAACATCACCAACGGTTCACACTTAACCGAATTAGCAATATCCAGTTTATTTATACTGCTCGCTCTAAAGCTAATCCTTTCTTCAGCCTGTATTGGCTTAGGGATCCCTGGCGGCCTAATTGGCCCCACCCTTATTATTGGTGCCACTGCTGGGGCTATACTGGGGATTATTGGTAATCACTTTGTTCCCAATCTATCATCACCCATTGGGTTTTATGCCATGATTGGTATGTGTGCAATGATGGGCGCCACACTCAAAGCCCCACTTGCCGCTCTAATGGCACTACTTGAACTCACCGCTAATCCACATATTATTATGCCGGGCATGTTGGCCATTGTTTTCTCTAGCATTATCGTCTTCGATCTATTCAAACAAGACTCTATCTTCCTAAGCCTACTTAGAGCGAGAGGATTAGATTATCGTAACGATCCTATATCACAAACACTCCGCCGCATTAGTGTCTCTAAAGCCATGCAACGTAATTTTGCAACTCTTCCAGAAGAGATTTCACGCGAAGGAGCCAAACATGCTCTTGCAAGTAATCCTCTATGGATTATTATCCAACAAGATAAAATACCAACATCACTCTTGCCCGCAGCCGACCTAGCTCGCGCAGTAAATGAAGATAATAATGAAATAATCAACCTACTTCAGATCCCAGCCTCTCGCCAGAATTTAGTAAAAGCATCTCTACACGACAGCCTACAAGAAGCGCTGGATATTCTTAATAAAAACAATGCAGAAGCACTCTATGTATCTCGTATAACAGCTCCAACAATCGAACGAACATACGGTATTCTAACCCGCCAGGCGATAGAGTCTCACTACCAAGTTCCAACTAATTAATATAAAAACTTTGAAAACCCAATAAAACCTCGGTTATAATAGCTGGATGCCTGGGTGGTGAAATTGGTAGACACAAGGGACTTAAAATCCCTCGGCTTCACGGCCGTGCCGGTTCGATTCCGGCCCTAGGTACCAAAATATGAAAGCCTCAGTAGTTTATTCTGCTGGGGCTTTTTTATTGGATAAAATTTAGCAGCGCATTTAGCCCGCCGCCGATACTTTTGGTCAGCTAAATAGTTTGCGTTTCCAATCTATACTCTGGAGTTGAGATTAATTGAAAGTGACAAGAAAGCTTGATGGACAGATCCTCATTCCCCTTAGAGTAGGCGACCGTCGGAAAAGTAGCCGCAGAAAATCTAGACTCTCAATATTGTCTATTGAAGAAATCAAACAGCTCAGGAAAAAATAAGATCATACTCGATATAAGATATATTTCTATGAAATATAGGTTTGATTGCAGTCCTAGGTACCACATATGAATACCTCACCTCGTTAGCGAGGGTTGGTACTTTTTATGATTCTGGGCTATGAATACAATAATTTAACCTGAGATCTGGTTAAGAAACAGTCATCATACTAAATTCTTCGCTAGTAATTTTTAATGATGGCTTGTTCTCTTTAAGTGAGTAAGCGATAAGCCCAGCAATGATGTTCAGCATAAATCCATGCACACTACGATGCCTAGAATGCTCAACTTGAGTAATATTTTTAAGCTGATCGTTGATGGTTTCAATGATAAATCGCCTAGAAAGCATTGCTTTATCCCATGCAGAGAGTAATTTTGCTTTCATATTCTTCTTAACGTTAGTCACTAACTCAACCCCTTTATCGAACAAGTCACTAGACAATGCTTTACTGATATAGCCCTTATCAGCATATAATTTCCCTATCACGTCTTTAGCTAATTCAGGCACAGGTTTTCTGTCATCAACATTAGCAGGTGTGATTTTAGCTGCCAGAATATCACCGACATGATTGACAATAATGTGTAACTTAAATCCATAAAACCAGCCCATTGTTCCTTTGCCTCTTTTGGCTATTCCAGCAAACGTTTTATGCCGTTCAATACGAAGGTTATGGCAGACCTTTATACTGGTCGAATCAACAAAGCTAATACCCGTTGGCTTTCCTTTAACATGTGTGAAGTAAGCACACAAAGGCGTTAACGCCTTTGGCATCACGGCTAAGAATCGAGTATAACTGAGTAATTCTGGAAAATAGCTCTTATAAAACCTAGCAACAAGTCCTGTATAATAGTTTTTGAAATCACGTTGGTTTGATGAGTGAAATCCTATAATAATGGTCATTATTTCACTCATTGCCATTCGACCTTCTCTGTTTCGTTTTCGAGTACCATCTGCTAGAAGTTGTGCTTCCCACTGCGGCATAAATACCTTACAAAAATCATCGACATCACAGAATATGTCTGTTAATTTGTTCATAGGCCTGTTTTCCTTTCATCAAAATCTTTGTCGTAAAAGATCTGATCGGTTAACAGGCTTTTAGTTCCCATTTCTTAAACAGGATTCAGGTTAATTTACTCATGACAAACCTATCTGAACCAATTCTGATTTATACTATCTCTAATATCCCCTAAACAACATAAGGAAAATCTAAAGTGAAAAAATTACTTTTACCTCTTCTCGCTGGCAGTTTGATTATCTTCACCGCAACCACAGTACTAGCGGAGCAAGAACAACATCGCTATGGTAAAGATGGCGAAGAAACTGTAAGCAAGACATTTGAGCAACGCAAAGCCCATATGCTTAATCGAATGGAACAGAGAAAACAATGCGTAACTGCAGCAACATCATCTGAAGAGCTTAAACTATGTCAATCTAAAAAAGGCAAAGGTAAGCGTGCTAAGAAACAGTCTGGTCAACAATAGGATTAAACGAACAGAAATGAGATCAGGGATGCCCCTCGGCTTCACGGTCGTGCCGGTTCGATTCCGGGCCTAGGTACCAAAATATGAAAGCCTCAGTAGTTTATTCTGCTGAGGTTTTTTATTGGATTGACGTTTTTATTACGCTATTAGTTTGCCGTCGGTTATTTTGGCAGCTAAATCTAGTGCGCTTACAAGTTGTACTCTAGAATTAAATTAATTGAAAGTGACAAGAAATCGAATATAGGCTTTGATGAAATAATACTGAAGTTTAAAATAAATCTACCACCCCTTTTCTCTCTGTCCACCATAACCGAGCAGTAACTGTCACAATACTAAGGTTTTTTCATTCTTCAGAAAAAATGTTATTGCATCATCAATCTGAGGCAAAGCAACCGGCTCAAATTTCAAAGACGTCTCATCCAAAAACTCATGAATATGGCTCTCTAAAATATCGACTGCGATCTTTCTGTCAGCTATTTCAAACCCAGAGATAAGAGCAATAGATTTTTCTCTGATGACCGGGGTAAAAACTTCATCCATCCAAGGACCTGAAAATTGACTGATAAATCTTTGACTCTGAGCAAGGTGTATCTCATAGAACTTAGATTGCTCATTCTTCGTATATGGACAAAATATACGTTGCTTGGAAAACTGGTCCATAATTTTGCTCTGAAGCAGGCGTCCAAAGTTTCTGATCTCGACTCTCCGCCGTTTCAACTCTGCCTCTCCTAAGATTATACGCATGATATTATTGTATGCTAAACGAATAGCAGTACCCTCTGCCCCTAAGCTTTTATTTCTTACTCCTTCGGCTTTGTTTAATTTTAGCTGAGAAATACCAAAGACACTCTCCAGCACAGATGAAACATTTATCGTACTTTGAGAGCCAGCAACAAGGTCACCAAATGTGGCTATCTCTAAGCTAAGATCTGTGTCCACAATACCCGCAAACAATTGGTCTAACGAAAACCTTTTTAGTGCGCCTTGACACTGCCTGTAATCAAATCGGAAAACGCCCTTTATAGCTTGAGATAGCTGAGATGTCGTATAGCCATTTACTTCTCTCAAAACCGTAAGATATGTTCTGTCGGTATACCAGTTTGATAAAAATTGATCAAATAAAGAAAGCTCATCCTCGTACCTAAACAGCTTAAAGAGGGCTTCCTCAGATAAGACTCCATAATTATGGGCCGATTGTTTGATGAAATTTGATTCTGGACAATTCAGGTACCAAGGATGGAGGCGACTTTTACTACTTAAAGGCTTCTTAGCTTCCGCTCTATAGGCACGGAAATAGCTGCGGATAGGCTCCTTCAACTTAGGGGTCAAATGGGTTATTGATTTTTCATTCAGTGCTCGGGAATTGCTCCAAAACAACCTCTGAAGTTGTGTTGTTCCTGTTTTAGGCGGCCCTATGTGAATCAGTAGCTTAGACATTTATTCTAACTCCGTGTATTTACTAACAACAGCGTATACAGTACAAGTTTCACCATCTTTGACGATATTTGAAGTTAAACTGGGCATAGAACTAAGTCAGACTCTTTGTCCAACTAATTCTTCAGACGGCTTGCTTCTCAAAACAGCCTCCACTTCCATACGCTACCTATCGGACTGACGAGACCGTAAAGCCAAAGTTGCTATAGTCACAAATAATAAGGTCCCTAGTTTAGCTAAACTCTATAGCCTTATCATGAGCTTCACCTCACTGCTCAAGAACTACTCTATTGCAAGAGACTTTACCATTTGTCACTCTTCCGTCAGTATAAACTGGCGATCAAACTTACGGATAAATTCAACTAATCTATCAGCTGGCAATGCATTTATGTAGTGGTTCATTAAATCAGGACACCAACTTAGGTGGTAAAATCCACCGTAACGAGGTGTTTAATGACAACAAAACGAAGAGAGTTCAGTCCTGAGTTTAAACGCGAAGCAGCCCAATTGGTGCTTGACCAATCCTACAGTATTTCACAAGCTAGTGAATCATTAGGGGTTGGTCCAACAGCATTAAGACGCTGGGTTAAGCAATTAACGCAAGAACGACACGGGTTCACGCCTAAATCGAAAGCCTTGACGAAGGAACAGCAGCAGATCCAAACACTTGAAAAACGCATTAAACGACTAGAGCTGGAGAAGAAAATATTGAAAAAGGCTACCGCTCTCTTAATGTCGGACGAGATGCTACGCTAGCACTTATTTCCAATTTAAGGGAGCTTGCATCAGTCAAAATGGTGTGTATCTTATTTAATATCAACAGGTCACGTTATTACGCTCACTGCCAAAAAGAAAAAGCGATTGATATTGACCGTCTCCAATTACGGGCGAAGGTGAGTGAATGCCACCGATTGAGCCGTGGTGCAGCAGGTAGTCGTTCACTTGTTGCCATGATGGCTATCCAAGGAATCAAGATTGGTCGGTTTAAGGTGAGACGATTAATGGTAGAGGCTCAGGTAATAAGTAAACAGCCGGGTAAACATAAATACAAAATCGCTTTAGATGAACGTTTAGATATAGCCAATAAACTTGATCGGAATTTTACAACGCAACAAGCCAACCGTGTTTGGTGTGGAGATATTACGTATATATGGGCAGGTGGTCGTTGGATTTATTTGGCTGTCATTCTTGATCTTTATACTCGGCGAATTGTGGGCTGGTCATTATCTGACAAGCCCAATGCAACGCTTGTCATTAATGCACTTGAACATGCTTATCAACAGCGTGGCAAGCCTGAAGGGCTATTATTCCATTCAGATCAGGGTAGTCAATATACCAGCCTACGGTTTAGACAACAGCTCTGGCGTTATCAAATTCACCAAAGTATGAGTCGACGTGGTAACTGCTGGGATAACGCACCGATGGAACGTGTTTTTAGAAGTTTAAAAACAGAATGGATACCATCAACGGGGTATTTGAGTTTAAAACAAGCTAAATTAGATATTGGCCGTTATTTGATGAGGTATTATAATTATCAAAGACCCCATTCTTTTAATCATGGTTTGCCTCCAGCTATTGCTGAAGAAAAAACCTTTTCTAGTGTCCTGAATTAGTGGACCACTACATTTATGCCTGCCGCAGCTTTTCGACCACCCCCTGTAGGAAATTGGCTCACTAGCAGATCTGCCCCAGACTTCCTAGTTAAGGGAGCTCTGACACTGACAAGATAGGTGTTATCGTCTTTCTTAGTGATGATGGCATGCGCCTTATTTGGGTTCTTATTTGCTAATTCATTGCCATAAACACCGCTGACTCGCCGGGCCCATTTTTCATTTGGCAACTCAATAATGCTTGTATACGCGGTTGTGTGGATCACTGGGCTCTGTTCTGCTTTCAGCATATCACTCTTATACCCTGTTTTGAGAGTGTGAAATATTTCTTGTTCTTCTTTTAAGAACTCAAACGGTGTGTCATATCGAGCTAATCGCAGATAAAGTGTTGCGGGGTCAAAAAATAAGTCATCCACGTTAGCACCATAACCATTGTAATTAATGACTATACCTAGCTCTTGTAGCGGTGTTAATTGTTCTTTACTAAAACCTGAAGCCAAACCAAGCTGCATCGCTTTATCAGTGAGGTTGTCACCAAAGGCGCCTGTAATAGCCCACGCTCGATACTGTCCTAGTAACTGTTTATCGACAATAAGGGAAGTGCAGGTGTCAGCGGAAAGATCTATATTAGTACTTAATTGAGGATGTTCTATCGGCTCACCTATTTGATGATGATCAACATAGTCAATCATTGCGCCATCTTCTAATAGTCGCTTTACATCTTGGATATTTTTTTGCAGTGCAATATCTAATACGGTGATATGTGTATTAGCACCCTTTTCTACGCGTTTAAGGGTGAATTCACGTTCCAAGTGCAACAGTTTTAGTTTTAAACAACACTTCGTAAGGTGTTCTGAAGTTTAAACATTTTCGTGGCCGATGATTTAATTTCTCAACAGCTTGAACAATTATATCATCACCAATCTGATGAAAGTTACACCCTTTTGGAAAAAAACGCCTTAATAAACCATTGGTATTTTCATTAAGACCTCGCTGCCATGGTGAATGTGGATCGGCAAAATAGACTTTGCTTTTAGTCGCCTTTTCCAGCGTTTTAAATCGAGCAAATTCACTGCCATTATCAACCGTAAATGTTTTGATTAAAGCAGGATTTATAGCCTCAAATAAAGAGGAACTTACAGTCATGAATGTATCTGATAGTTTGTTATCTAATTTCCCTGCAACTAAATATCGACTCTTTCGCTCAACGTGCGTGGCTAATCCTCCTTTGGATTTCCCACCTTCCATTGAGTCACTTTCCCAATCACCAAAACGAACCTTGTCAGCCACAACTTTAGGTCTTTTATGAATAGATATACGACCTTCAAATAATCTCCGTCTTACGCTGCGACGTTGTTTTCGGCGGCGTTTATGGTGTCTAATCAATGATAGATAAAGCACACCACCTTGCAAGGAATCAGCAACAACCCATCGGTAAATTGTTTCGTGGCTGATCTGCATTTTAGTGCTTCTATACTCTCGCTTTAGTCGACCAGAAATAATTTCAGGTGACAAGCCTGCTTTAATATTGTTAATGACTAAATCATATAATGGAAGGTGTGATTTTCTTTTCTCACAGGTAGGCTGAGATTTACGTTCATCGGCGTATTGCTGCGCCCAATCATGCCAATAATGACTATGGTTTCCTTTGTTTCTCCTGACTTCTCGATTAATTGTACTCGGCGAACGATTAATTCGTTCAGCCATTAGGCGCATTGAAAATTTAGCCATGTGCATATGGGCTATCTTAAATCGCTCATCTGCGGTTAAATGGGTGTAAGACATCGTGGGTTCCTAAGTGATTAAATTGTGGTAATTTAAATCTATCAGGTTCTTACGATGTCTGCTTTTTTAACTTAGGTGTTGCACTTGGGAGTTGAATTCACCAAGTAAATTAATATCTCGCTTGATGCCAGTTATCAGTATTGATTGTAATGGCGTGTGACGACGCAGTTGAACTAAGGCACACAAGCCATCTGCATCACCATTAAAAACGTCAATATACTTCAATTCTTAGTCCTTATATTCAAAGATAATTTTATGTGACTTCAAATAATCTATAACAATATCAGCACATTGTTCAATATTTAACTTGGCCGTACTAATTGTTATTTCAGCGTGCTCCGGTGGTTCATATTCCGAGCCAATACCTGTAAAGTTCTTGATCTCACCTTTGCGTGCTTTCTGATACAGTCCTTTTGGATCGCGCTGTTCACAGGTTTCTATCGGCGTTGCCATGTGAACTTCAATAAACTCACCATTACCAACCAACTCCCGTACCAACTTTCTATCAGAACGAAAAGGGGAAATAAAAGCAGTTAAAACAAGCAAGCCAGCATCGACAAATAGTTTCGCTGTTTCACCTATACGTCGGATATTTTCAACACGATCTTCATCTGAAAACCCTAAGTCTTTATTTAAACCATGACGCACATTATCACCATCTAATAAATAAGTATGATGACCCATTTCATAAAGCTTTTTCTCTACCGCACCTGCAATCGTTGATTTTCCGGCACCACTTAATCCCGTAAACCATATAATTCTAGGTTGTTGCTTTTTTTGGATCGATCTATTCTTTTTAGTGACGTTGTGTAAGTGCCAAACAATGTCATTATTTTCCATTTTCGCTTCCATTTTTTATTCAGAATAAACTCTCAGACTTAGATCAATCTTCAGTAGAACAGTTCTTGATTATATCCCAGTAACAACCCATGAATTCAACTATTTTAGTCCACAAATTAAATAAGCAACAATCTAAAATGTCGTTTCGACAAACATATTGTGACCAATTAAAATAGACCGCTACACAAAGATCAATCCATCGTTTATAGTGGTTATATTTCGGCTCAATGCCATATCGTAACCTATGAACTTAATGATAGAAAAAAAATGACTACAACTGAGAGTAGCGAAAGTAATAAGACCTTTTTATTGGGCTTAGGTAACCAAAAATGTGCGACTTCTTGGCTTCACAAATATTTAAGCCAAAACACCAACTTTGATGGCGGTTTTGCAAAGGAATACCACATATGGGATGCCCTAGACATCCCCCTCGTATCATCCCAACTGTATCAATTATTAACTATCAAACTAGCTTTTAGTCGATACTATCCAGTGGCAATTGGATAAGGAGATAGTGATATTGAGCGTCCCCATAAATTTTAAAATTTGCAAAAAAGTTTAGTGCCTATCTCCTATTTTAACTTCATAAAATGCGAACAGTATCTGGTGCAAAGTCTGACTTTAGCACGAATAGTTACGAGGATGCATAGAAGATGAAATTATCCAACTTTTCCAAGAGAACTTATCAGGAGAACTAAAATGAAATTTGTTGGAGTTGATATATCTAAGGCTGTTTTTGATGTTGCAGTATTAGAAGAACAAGCCTATAGCGACAAGCAATTTAAAAATAACACTGACGGTTTTATTCGTTTAATGAGCTGGTTAAAACCAAGTAAAACAAGCACTGTATTTTGTCTTGAGGCGACAGGAGTATATAGCTTGAGTTTGGCTAAATTTTTGCACGCAAACAAACAAAAAGTGATATTAGTAAACCCGATTAAAACTCACGCTTTTTGTAAAATGGAGATGTCTAGAAATAAAACTGACAAGGCTGATGCACAAAGTATATCTCGTTATGTTCAGCATATCTGTGACAAAGGAGAACTGGAGGAAAGCCTGTTTATACCTAAAGATAAGGACTTTGAAGATCTGCAGTTTCTAGTCACAAGGTTGGCGCAATTAGATAAAAACAAATCTCAAGAAAATAACCGTCTAAAGGTTAGTCAGGTTCAGGGCGCCACCCAATCTATTAAGAAAATGCTTAAGTATATCCAAAAAGAAATAACCCTGATTAAAAGCCAAATAAGTACTATCGTGAGTAAAAATAAAACCCTAAGCAAGCAGGTGGAGCTACTCACCAGCATTAATGGAATTGGAGATCTTACCGCATGGTCAATTTTGGCATACCTTGGCGATATTAGCTTGTTTAATAATTCTAAACAGGTCAGCAGCTATGCTGGGCTTAACCCAAGAATTGAGCAATCTGGAAGCAGTATTCATAAATCAAGTTTGTCTAAAATGGGCAATGCAAGACTAAGAAAATCGTTATATATGCCCGCAATAGTAGCCATGAAGCATAACCCCTTGATGACAAATTTATATAGCAGATTATTAAGCAAAGGCAAGCCTAAAAAACTGGCCATAGTGGCTGTGATGAGGAAATTACTTGTGATTGCCTATGGCGTACTCAAATCAGAAAAACCGTTTGATGTGGGTTATGCAAAATAGGGAAATATTACTTGATTTTTAAGACAGTATCTGAAGAACGATTAAAAGCTGAAATCATTCAGGAGGCGATGGCAAAAAAGTGGTAAAAGCTTCTGAGCGTAAAGTGATGGCTAAAGAAGTAATAGTCAATCGAGCTGTCAGTATAAGTCTTATCTGTCGTATTTTTTCGATTAGTGAAACCTGTTATAGATATCAGCCGAAGTTAAATTCTGACAATGAAAAAATAGCAGACTTACTACTGGGCTTAACTCAAAATCAACGTAATTGGGGATTTGGTTTGTGCTTTTTATATTTACGCAATGTTAAAGGTTACCCTTGGAATCATAAACGTGTTTACCGTATCTATAGAGAGTTAGAATTGAATTTACGGATAAAGCCTAACAAACGACTTAAACGAGCAGTACCAGAGCCGTTAGCGGTTCCTGACGATATTAACGAATGCTGGTCGATGGACTTTATGCACGATCAGTTATCAGATGGCCGTAGCTGCCGATTATTTAATGTCATTGATGATTTTAACCGTGAAGGACTAACGATTGATGCCGATATTTCATTACCCGCAGAGCGGGTCATTCGCTCATTAGAGCAAATTATTGAATGGCGAGGCAAGCCGAAAAGGTTACGGTGTGATAATGGCCCCGAATATATAAGCCATAAATTGGCGAAATGGGCTGAAAGTAACAATATTGAACTATCCTTCATACAGCCTGGAAATCCACAACAGAATGCCTATATTGAGCGGTTTAACAGAACGGTGAGGTATGACTGGCTGAGCCAGTATATTTATCGAGATATTGAAGAATTACAAATCAGAGCAACACAATGGTTATGGACTTACAATAACGAGCGACCTAATATGGGAATTGGTGGTATCACCCCAATTCAGAAATTAAAACTAACACAGAGAAAAATGTCTACTACTGATCTCCATTAATAATGGGGGGATTACCGGTTACTTTGAAAGTACTGCTGCTAATAAAAAATCTCGCCACCAACCGTCATCACTCTGGTGAGCAAATAGCCATCAGCAAGTCAGCTTCAGCAACACCATCAGCAAGTCAGCTTCAGCAACACCATCAGCAAGTCAGCTTCAGCAACACCATCAGCAAGTCAGCTTCAGCAACACCAGAAGCAACTAAAACATTTACGCGTTGAATGTGACATCATAATCAATACGAGTATAAACAAAAGAAACATCACCACTAACTTGATAAGTTTGGTTTTATAACTAGTTGTACACAATTTTTTTATAGACAAAATATTTGGAAACCACACTAACAAGCATTGAAATGGTTAATCCAATTATATAGTGAACGCCTAGGTTCGTAATAATAACGAATAGAATATACTCCAACCCTCTAAAAGAAAGACTTGTTATGAAAAATTTTATTACCGCGAAACTCGCTACACTTTTACTCTTAAAAACATAAGTTCGAAGAGCAAAGAAATTTATTATAAAAACAACTACAAGTGCAATAGCAAAAGAATTCGACTCCATAACGCCAAAAATATCGTGAAGTGTTGCGGTAATTATCGTAACAATTAAATAACTTAATCCACCAACAAATAAATATTTTTGAAACTTATTATTTGCAAAAGTATAAAATAATGACTTCACTTTAATCACTTTTTTCATAGTAGAATTTTTTTTCATGTTTTAGCGACATGCTTCTCATCTTTCTTCGTAAAAATGCTGGAATTTTATAGTAGATATATCTCATTGCCATTCTGATAACTCTTTTGCGGTGTGATGCAAAGTGAAGGTCTTTACTGTCAAATTTTTCGCTCATAATTATTTTAGAAGCATCGTGCTTTCTCGGGGTAATCCTTGTCTTTCCCCTATAATAGCCGTAACTTATTAAACAAACTGGCTCGTAACGTCTATGTATGTTGAACATTCTCTTTAGCTCTGATTTATTTGGTAGATGGCATATCCAGCAACTACCGATACCAACACTATGAGCCAAAAGTTGGAACATAGTAGCAAATGCAGATCCACTTTGTATGTAATCATGCCAGTGAGGGTTATCATTTTTTGAATTGTAACAAATGAGGAAGCACTGGTTAACATTCTTTAGAAATGCTGCAGAACCCCGCTCATAAAGATCTTGAATGACTTCTTGATCTTGTATATGAACAATTTTCCATTGTTGTTCATTACAAGCAGTAGGTGCGTTCATTGCGACACTAACAAGCCACTGAAACGTATCACTATCAACAAGTTCAGCCGAATAAGCCCTTGATGATCTTCGTGTATAAATAGCGTCGATCAGTGCCATATTTGGATTTGGTTCATTTACTAACGTGCCAGGCATTAGAAATTTCCCGTTAAAAGGAACAGAGCTCTGATCTTCTAAACTGTAGTCAATGTATTTTTGTAAATAATCTTTATTTTTCATGTTTTATATGGTTGATATTTTTTCATTTCGCTAAAGCACATTTTCAATCTCCTTTTCAACAATATATATATGTTTTGATTTTATAGCATGTGTCTGTTCTTCATGAATTGAGGCCTGACTTTCTTCCGGATGAAAACTGTCAGCACTTGCAACATGCCTGAGATTTTGGCGTGGACTCGGATAAGCAATCAAATCTTTATTAGAATTAAATTCATCTATTATCGTAACTGATGATGCACCAATCTTTATCTCTCTCTTATAATCTGGACTTTGTTTTTTTCCTGTTCTGAATATCATTATCTTCTTGAGCAGTGGGATCATGTATTTACCCACCGTGAACGATAAAATTCTTAGAATAAAATGCGGGAACGGTCTGGATTCATGGAACTTTGCCTGAACCATTTTCCCACTAATCGTTATAGTGCCTTTTTCTATATCTACTTTACTATTCTCTTGCCACCAGTTAGTAGTCCACAAGATATTTTTTGATTTAAACCGCCAACCATTATCGCTCAAGTTCAAACTATGCTCATTTTGGGCATGTATTCTGATAAGCCCTCCCTTCTTCGTTGCTACGAACAGTGTTGCTTTATTAGTTTGATTAAGTACATAGTATCCACAACCTGGTAGCCAAGTAAGCTCTTCTCTTTCGGGTTGAAGTCCAATTGTCATCTCGTTAATAAAAGGAATTGCTCGCGTGAGACTGCAAAAAATGTAATGCAGATGATAGCGGTCATCTGTAGACCATATCCAGTGCTCCGGTTTGTTTATATTACTAAATAATTCATGGACCAACCAACTTGCAACTGGATTATTTCTTGCTGCCCTCACTAAACCATAAGGTACGATATAATCTGTATTTCTCGCATTAAGTGTCCACGGTAGTTCGCCATCAATACCCACCAATCCAGCCATGAAGTCGATAGCACGCACAATCGCAACAGGAGCTCTCTCATCACCAGTAACATCATAATAATCCGTTAAAGCATCGATAGTTACGCACAGATAACCGAAATCTGGCCCCCCACACTCATTAAACCAACCTTCTGTGTGCTGAAGTGAGAATAATGTCGAGGCATGTTGCTTATACATATTTTCAGATATACCCATCTCAGGTAGTTTTGCTGCCATTGCCAATCCAGCAAGACCTGTAGCATATTGATTAGCCGCATTCAGTTCTTCTCTTTTAGCCAAATTCTTCGCAAGCTTGCGTAATCCTTCCCATTCAATTTCAGCGATCAAATCTGGGCTGTTTTTTTTCCAATCAAGTAATACCCGCATGACTGCATAGAGAGAAAATGCGGATGCAGGATAACTATCCTCATAAGGATAATACTCATCTACACGCCCTCCTCTTCGAACCTGTTTCGCAAGTGAATTAATAGCCGCTAGCGACCATTCTTCAGCTTTCTTTTCTGAGACAAGCCCGGTCTCTTGATAAAATTTTCTTAAATGTTCAGTAATAAATGTACTTTGTTGCAGGATACTGGACGGAAAATCTCTTATCTTGTAGTGCCAGTAGTTTCTATCAAAACACCCATATGTTGGTGAGTCTTTATCTCGTTCTAACTGCGTAAGAACTCGTTTAACTTGCGCATTAAAATAATATTTGAACACATCAGAAAGCTCATCGTTCTGATTTACATTACATTCAGTCTTTACGGCATTCATATATTGATGTGCCCTTTTTTCGGAACCAGATATTTTTCAGAGGGTGTATTCACTAAATCATCTCAGGAGCTTGAGTCGTGCATTCTAAGATTAATTTTTTCTAACAACTTACGATTCACAGCCAACAAATCAGCAATAAATGCTATCAAGCCGGTTTGAAACCCCATTCCCATCAATATTCCAGCCAAAACAACTGACTGCATATGACCATCCCCTTCTCCAGTAAAATAAAAATAAAGAAAACGCAATCCTAACAATAAGCCCAGCCCAAATAAAATTGCTGCAATTACCATAAAAAAACGAAAAGGCTTGTAGACAACAAATATTCGGATAATCGTGATAATCGACTTTTTAATATAATTAGGAATACTAGATAGAAGTCGTGATGGGCGTAAGTCCTCATTAGTTCGAATAGGCACTGATGTAATGGCAATGTTTTTTTGTCCCGCCTGAATGATGGTCTCTAATGTATAAGTATAATTATTATAGACATTTAACTGCATTGCACATTCCCTGCTCATTGCACGGAAACCACTAGGAGCATCAGGTATATCAGTGCTACTCGCTGTTCTAACCACCCAGGAACCCAACTTTTGCAGAATTTTCTTAGCCAGCGAAAAATGCGAAGTCTGACTAATGGGCCTTGCGCCTATAACATACTCGGCTTTATGCTCAAGTATCGGTTTGACTAATTTGGGAATATCCTGTGCTTCATATTGATTATCAGCATCGGTGTTGACGATAACATCCGCTCCTTGTTTTAAACACTCTTTAATACCCGCCATAAACCCTTTGGCCAGTCCCTGATTATGTTTAAAGTTAACTATATGATCAACTCCACATTCTTTGGCAACTTTAACAGTATCATCGACACTGCCATCATTTATAATAAGCCATTCTACTTTATCAAAACCTGACACCTCACGCGGTAAAGCACCTAATGCAATAGCTAAAGTACCTGCTTCATTAAAACAAGGGATTTGGATTATTAATTTCATTTCAAAAAGTTCCTTATAAACACTGTTATGCAATTTTTCAACATTCGCATAATTTGTTAGTTACTTGCTATTGATTCGAAAACTACAGCAACTGCACCGCATGTAGCCGAAGAAAGAATTTCAAAATTTTATTAGCAAAGGTAGCGAAAGCAAAAAAATTGCAATGCCAGTAAAAAATATAAAAACCATCGAAAGCTTATGTTTTGTATTCTCGCCAGGTACGATACTTAGCTTATATATCAAACTTCTCTCTCGAGAATCTTCGATGTTACCGACAGTAGTGTCTGCACTGGACCAGGCTGTGATCGAGCTTCCGGGCAAGCCGTCCACACCCTTTAAAATGATTGTAGCCCCATTAGACTTTGTCTCTTTTAGTGTAATTGTGTCAAAACAAACTGTTTGATATCTATTATCGGCTACAGCTGATGCTTTAATTTCAACAAGCTCCACCTTTCCGTTTGACTCAAGGCCTATCTTAAAACTACCTTTATTAGTCCTATTACTATAATTCGCCATCAGCAAAGACAGGCACAGATTATTTTCATCAAGAGAACCAAGATCATTTCTAATGTTGCCTATGTTTTGACTTATAGAAAAAGTGTCGATGATTTCACCAACTGGTGAATTATTTTGATGATTAATTATACTCGTTATCATGTGATATTCGTTTTTATCATACTTACTAAAAGTATAAGAGAAACCAATAATAACCACCATTATCAACACGAACAACTTAATGATGCTCTTTATTTTTCTCACTTAAAGCTCCAATAAAAAGGTATAGCCTGAATAACAAAGCTATGCATTTCTGCGACAGCAAGCCCAACCACGACGAGAGCTAGAATAAAATTAGAAAAATTGATTTTTTTAATAGCCACAGCGGTTGACAGCAGAATAAATGGCATAACTGGATAGAAATACCTACCATGAATAGCGCCAAACCTATTTTGTGTAATATATACATTATATATAGCATTCATGAGTACAGCTGTAAAAAAAATAAAAACAACCATGCCCATCATCATAATTTGATCTTCAGGATTTCTGCAAAAAGGCAACAAACCTACTGCAATGATACACGGCCAAACAAGAAGTAATGCGGCAACAATCAGCATATTATATGGAGAGGTACCTGTATGGCTGTTGATATAAATTAATATAATAAAAGATGTAGAAAAGAATATAAAAAAATAAGCAACATAAAACTTAAGTCTTTCAGCTGAATAGACATTACACACCGTTTTTGGACTAAACTTAATATCTTTGAGCAAGCCAAGAATTAATATTAAAGATAATAGAATTAGTACTATTCCAAAATATATTCTAGCCCCCCCGGCAATACCCAAAAAAGTGGTGCCATTAACACCTGGAGTTGTCCACCCTATAAGCCCATAAAAATGTACCAATAAATTATCTATCACTGGAAATCTTTCAAGGTAGTAAAAAAACGAGTGCTCTAGTTGAGAAGGAATAGCTGAGCTTGCTGTATAAAAAGGGTCTTCAAAATGATAGTAATTTCTCGCCATCCAAGCAATTGGAGCCGCCAGGGCCAATAAGGAAACGCCAAGGGTATGGCGCAGCCACCTTTCACTTGTAAAAAACAGATGCAAAGCCACAAAAGCTAAGAGTGGCGGCATCACAACCCATACTGTCATTTTCATTCCCGCTGCCAACGTAATCCAAAATGCCATCCAGTAAGCGGCATGAATATTTTTTTGCATGATGTATTTTGCAAAAAAATATGCGGCAACAGCAGAAAACAGGAAAATTGTACTGTCGTGATTGACCCCTGATGATAGATGACTCAACATAGGGATAAAACCAACAGCGGAAGATAGAAGCAATGATCTATAGCCATCCAGGCCTACTTGTCTCATTGCAACAAACAAGGAAATTAGAAGCAACCCACCGGAAATTGCTGAAATAATACGTGGTAACTTAAATAGAATTTTCTGGTTATCAGTAAAATTCATGCCCACTTTTAAAGGAATCGCTGCAAGATAGTAATAAGCAGGTGGATGTTGAGCAATCCAGTTTACTGTAGGTTTCGCATCGTCAACTCCTTTGAATGAACTCATAATATCACTACTTATTTTTGCTTCACCCAAAACTGGAATACCCCTACCTTCTGCAATATCATAGCTATAGGCCAAATGGCCTATTTCATCTGGAATACTCCATAGTGGCGTAATAAAAAATGACATATATAATGCCTTTGCGATAAAAATAATCGCAATAACAACCATAAGGTAATAATACCTTTCATTATTAGAGACACGTGTATCAGCAATATTATTCATAACATACGCCCTTCTTTTTTCCGTATTTTATATAATGGTCACGTCCACTGCGAAATTCACCTTCTTTGACCGCAGTGGCCACGTCAGGATTCGCTGCGAGATATTCGGCCTCATCGAATATTGAATCACTCATGACAAATTTTTCATTATCGAGTTAACGCGGGGCGGCTTGGCATAGGAAAAGTCCTCATAGTCCAATGTTAGGCTGGGATTGTAAAAAGGATCGCCATCCTGCAGTATTTTCTTATGTCGTTTTGCATGTATTCAACCTCACTTTTAAATCTCATATCAGACGTCAACTAGCTTGGCCGGTTGGCGTCAATTAACTTGGCCGGTTTTGTGATTTGATTTCATTGCTTGTTTTTTTCTATAACTCTCTCCTTCTATTTGATAAATGTCGGCATGATGAACGAGTCTATCGATTGCTGCCACGGTCATCATGTTGTCGCTAAAGATGCTATCCTACTTGTCCAAAAAGGTGTCAGGTCTTGCCTTTTGCCCTTCTTATAATTCTACTCACCCTAGAGTAATGTAAATTATAATACGTCCCTATTTCTTTCATGCTATATCCACCGCTTTCATACGACCGTTTTATCGCATCATTTCGGCTAGCCGCTTGCTACTCATACCATTGCAATTCTTTGGCTTTTTCTTTGCGCTGTGATGTGGGTATTTCACTCAAATCTTTATCTTAATCTATATTGCTCAGTATTTGACTGACGTATGCTTTATCGCCTAAAAAACTTGGTTTTGAAGCGACTCCCAAGGCGATAGTTGGTTTTTCCCCTGATTAACAAATTCAATATATTTCTTTTGAGCTGTTCCTCGTTTTTTTGAAAATACAGATAGTAACCATTCGGTAGTTAGTAATGAGTCATCACCTAATATGCCAGCTGTTTTACGATAACTACTCCAAGGCCAATCCTTTGCTTCCCTGACCATTCGCGCTCTTACAGGGTTTAATACGATATATCGGGCTAGCTCTAATAAATAATTTTCTTTTTGTACCAATATCGCTTTATATCGACCCTGAAAAACATGCCCAACTTTTCCATGATAACGATTAGTTAGCTGGGTGTACACGCCATTAAGCTGCCTCATGCCTTTACTTAAATTACCATCAGGGGTTTCAACTAATAAGTGATAATGATTACCCATAAGACAATATGCATGAATAAGCCAGTTATAGTCTTTTGACACTTGAGCTAGTAATGTTAAAAAATTTGAGCGATCGACATCATCAATATAAATATCTTCTTGACGATCTCCTCTTGAAGTAACGTGATACCACGCCCCTGCATATTCTATTCTGATTGGTCTTGTCATTAATTGGTGGGTGAATTCAACTCCCAAGTGCAACACCTAAGTTAAAAAAGCAGACATCGTAAGAACCTGATAGATTTAAATTACCACAATTTAATCACTTAGGAACCCACGATGTCTTACACCCATTTAACCGCAGATGAGCGATTTAAGATAGCCCATATGCACATGGCTAAATTTTCAATGCGCCTAATGGCTGAACGAATTAATCGTTCGCCGAGTACAATTAATCGAGAAGTCAGGAGAAACAAAGGAAACCATAGTCATTATTGGCATGATTGGGCGCAGCAATACGCCGATGAACGTAAATCTCAGCCTACCTGTGAGAAAAGAAAATCACACCTTCCATTATATGATTTAGTCATTAACAATATTAAAGCAGGCTTGTCACCTGAAATTATTTCTGGTCGACTAAAGCGAGAGTATAGAAGCACTAAAATGCAGATCAGCCACGAAACAATTTACCGATGGGTTGTTGCTGATTCCTTGCAAGGTGGTGTGCTTTATCTATCATTGATTAGACACCATAAACGCCGCCGAAAACAACGTCGCAGCGTAAGACGGAGATTATTTGAAGGTCGTATATCTATTCATAAAAGACCTAAAGTTGTGGCTGACAAGGTTCGTTTTGGTGATTGGGAAAGTGACTCAATGGAAGGTGGGAAATCCAAAGGAGGATTAGCCACGCACGTTGAGCGAAAGAGTCGATATTTAGTTGCAGGGAAATTAGATAACAAACTATCAGATACATTCATGACTGTAAGTTCCTCTTTATTTGAGGCTATAAATCCTGCTTTAATCAAAACATTTACGGTTGATAATGGCAGTGAATTTGCTCGATTTAAAACGCTGGAAAAGGCGACTAAAAGCAAAGTCTATTTTGCCGATCCACATTCACCATGGCAGCGAGGTCTTAATGAAAATACCAATGGTTTATTAAGGCGTTTTTTTCCAAAAGGGTGTAACTTTCATCAGATTGGTGATGATATAATTGTTCAAGCTGTTGAGAAATTAAATCATCGGCCACGAAAATGTTTAAACTTCAGAACACCTTACGAAGTGTTGTTTAAAACTAAAACTGTTGCACTTGGAACGTGAATTCACCGTGTTAAATGGATTGGAGGCAAAAGGCAAGACCTGACACCTTTTTTGCTTTTTTGAAAGCACCTTGTTTAATTGCCAATGCAACATCAGGGTTTGCTATCAAATATTCTTCTTCATTAAATACTACGTTACTCATAAGTAAATTCCTTAAAATCAGTTTGATACGAATGACCATGCATAAGAAAAGTCTTCTCTATCCAATGTTAGGTTGGGGTTATAAAAAGGATCACCCTCTAGCAGAATATTCTTATGTCGTTTTTGCATGTATTCAACTTCACCTTTAAATCTCATTTTCTTTTCCATCTACTGCTTCTGCATCAGGGGCAACGCCTGCCACATCCACCACTGCTCGGGAAACTCACGAACCTGGACCTCTAACATTGCGACCAACTGATGCATGATTTCCTGCTCTGTGAAGAGTTCGGTATCAATTGGTGGGTAAAAAACCGCACGTAGTCCAGCGCGCGACTCAAAAACATAAAAAGGTACAATTAAAGCATTGGCTCGCTTAGCTAATTTTGCTGGGCCCAAAGGAAATTGTGTTTGTTTACCTAAAAAAGGCAAGGTAATACAGCCATTTTTATCGCCATCATAAGGAACATCAATAAATAATGCCATAACATGCTCATCTAGGGCTCGATAAATTGGCCTAATCAAATCGCCTTCTACTAGAAACGGTCCGCCAAAACATTGCTGCAACCACGCCAATTTTTTCAACCTGTACTGATACTCTGCTTCGGGTAATCCATATTTATTGGTTTCACCGCCATCACGTGTAATAGTACCCAGCGAAACCCCTTGTGCCTGCATCCCTACCCCCGCCATCCAAAAACGTCCAAAGTGCCCGCTGCTGATGATTACTTTTCGACCGGCCTGACGTGCATCCGTGACATAGTGAAAATTTTCAAGCTGAATAAACTGCTTAATTTCCTGTGCAGTTTTACACGTTCTAAAAAACCACGTATCTAAGGCCTCACGCTCAACCATACATAAAAAATAATCAGCAACATTCTCCAGTTCGCTTTGTTGTAACTCAGTGAACACTGACTGCATTTGCTCAACAATCACACGTCGCTCGTTAAGATGGTTTTGGCGTGACAGTCGCCCATAAAAGCTAACTAATCGATAGGCCAGTATCTTAGGAAGACGAGCCAATAAAGGCAATAAAAAATTATATTTAAAAGTTAAATTCATAAAAAACTTAATACCCCTCTATTTTTTGAGAAATCTTATTTTTTAATGTCGCTTTTCCTTGATACAGCCATAAAGGAAGCCTAAAAACATTAAGAGGCTGCTTGCTTAATAGCTTTAATGTGGACTCATGAAGAGTGTCAGTATAAGTTAAAGAACCGTCAAAGTCAATAACTAAAGGAAGCGATTTATTCATAGTGAGATATCTTGAGCAATATTTTTTAGAAAATGAAATTGCTCATGCTCATCAATATACGATTTATCTTTTATTTTATTTTCATTCCCTATATTAATATTCCCTGATACCTTAGTGCCCGCGGCTAATAATTTGGTAGCTATGCTAGATGGATTACAATTATCCACGCTAATTAAATTTTCATGCATACCTGATAAATCTTTATTTTCATACTTGTTAGTAATAGTTAAAGCACCAAAGTATGCCATTTCCAAGGGCGGGTAGCTTGGATGAGGAGATAGCATTAGAGAAAGCCCCAATGATGACTCTTCTAGTATTGTTGAATACCCATCCAATGATAGCTTGCCTTTTGAGACCAAGACTGCACCATTACCTAAATCAATATCCTTATGTTCCTCACCTAGAGATAATAATGTCCACTCGCTAATATCTGCTTGCTTAAAAACCCATATTTTTAATGCACTTAATATTATTGGGAAAAGGTTTCTATCTACTGATGGCCTGCCATAAACAATGAGTTGCTTCTTTTTACTTTCAGGATTTCGTAATTTCCAATTTTTTTTCAGCATATCATTCATTTTAGGCAGGAAATAATATTTTTTATGAAATTGGTACCCTTTGTTTAACATATAATCGGATAATTCTTTTGAATTTATAATGGCAATGGTGTCAATATCTCCTTTATATGTTGCTTCTGCTAAAGCGTACCGAGCTGACCAACTGTAAAAGCAAGGCTCGAAATCTTGTATTAAATATATTAGTGGATAGCAAGAACCAAAAAAAGCCTTTTGGTTCTTTATTATCTCTTGAGTAATATGAGTCGTCCACCAAGCCGTCGTTAAGAAAACATCATGCTTTACGATTGGCAATTCTTTTGCCCAACGATCATTACAGGCCACCACTTGAAGTCGTGAGTGGTTGTCTTGGCCTAATGAGGAGAGAGTATAATCACTAAAATTCCTAACTGGAGAATCAACACTAGTTTCAGTTAAAATTATTCTTGCGTGAAAATCACTTGGTAGGATCTCAAGCATCTTTTCGAACATGGCTATAGCAGTTGAAATCCCGCCAAAAACATCTTTTTTATTAATGGACGGAACTACTAGATTTAATCTTCTAAACTCAGCTTGATGAGCTTTAACTTCAAGGGGGGTTATTTCAATGATACTCGCTTCTACACTTTCATTTTGGGAGCATTTAAAACAGGGGCTTAACGAGCAAATTTTCTGTTTAATTTTCTGTTTAATTTTCTGTTTAATTTTCTGCATCATTAGATTAGCTCTCAAAACTTGGTATTACTGAATTGTTGCTTAAGTTTTTATTATAAAAAGGATCGCCACTTTCCCAGTATTTACTATAAGCTTTTCTTGAATTATCAAAATCAGTTTCAGGAATAAAATTGTCCCTCGTTTTTGATTCAAAATGGGTGAGTTTAGTATTTGCATCAAATATATTTCTATATCCATGCTCATACGCTCTAATAGATATTTCAACATCACTACCACAAATAAGAAAACACTCATCAAACCCCCCAATCTCCTCAATTGTTTTCCTAGAAATTGCTAAGCATGCTCCCGTTGAAGCAAGAACATTTCTAGCTACCATCGGAGATATGAATGGTGAGTGCATATGGAGAGCCCCCCCCTCTCGATAGACATGATCAGCCCACCCATTCATGCCTACAACTACGCCAGCATGCTGAATCGTGCCATCTTCAAATAAAAGTAAGGCACCAACAGTCCCGACTAAGGGCTGAATAGCTCTACCGGCTAATCTTTCTATCCAGTCACCTGTTATAATCTCAATATCATTATTTAAAAATATGAATACATTTCCATTAGATTCTTTTATGCCGTGGTTATTTAACTTAGACCAATTAAATTTATAATTTGCTTCAACCACCCTAATATTACAATGAAGCTCTTGGATTTTAGTAAACCAGTCAAATGTTTCTTTTTTCACTGAATTATTGTTGAGTATAACTATTTCATAATTGTCATATGTGGATACTTCTAGAATACTTTTTATACAAGTATTCAATAAATCAACACCATCTTTTGTTGGAATAATAATACTCACTAAGGGCGCTGGCTCAGGAAGAGTATATTTTATATCTAATACGAAAGCATATGGGCTATCATCTACCAATGCTTTTACATTGGCTCTTTGCAAGTGATTTTGAACTGAAGTCTTTGCTGCATTATGGGCGTATGGTTTTGCTAAAGATGTTTTTGCTGTGCTGGTTTCAAGCATTCTCCAATGATATAAAATTTTAGGAATGTGTATTATTTTGTTAGTTTTTTCAATTATTTTTAAAAACAAATCATGATCTTGAGCTCCGTCGGCACCAAGACTAAACCCGTCGATCCTATCAAACAAATCTTTTTTAATAACAGCTAAGTGCGTAATATAATTCAAACTAAGTAATAAATCATATGAGAAGTCTGGTTTAAAAAGAGGCCAAACATGATTACCATCAAGCTCAAGTTTATCTTCATCACTATAGATAAAGTCTACTTCTTGTTTATTAATAACTTTAATTACTTCATACAAAGCATCACATGTTAATTCATCGTCATTATCTAATAATGCTATATATTCACCAGTTGCAAGCATTACAGCTTCATTAGATGCGTTAGATATATTTAAGTTTTTAGTTAGAAATTTTATTTTTATCTTCTCATTTTCGAGATCTTTTAAATATTTAACAGTGTCTTTATTAGTGCTTTTATCATCGACAATACATAGTTCCCAATTTTCATACCATTGCTTTTCGATTGATTTAATCGCTAAATCGAGCCATTTTGGATCGACATTATAAACAGGCATAATAATTGAGATAAGTGGTTTTTTTGTAAATCCTTCAATTTCACTTTTTATTTCATCTGTTAACTCAGGTTCAATATATTTGTATGTATTATCAATTGATGTACTAGGTAACGTGTTTACTTGTTTTATCTTTTGTATAAGTGCTTTTATCCCCTGTTGCTTCAAGACTTTCAAGCCTGATTTAATTGAGCTAGGATTGTTTTTGATATATTTAAACGCTTTCCATTTGTTTTGTTTTAATATTTCTTTATGCTCAAACTGTAAATAATGAACATAGTGTGAATACATAAACCTACCATCATCTATAGCTTGAGTTACATCCGTCCTTATGGATTTGTAATTTTCATCATTGTAAAAAGGGAGGCTTTCAAGTAGTTTCCTCTCTCCTCTCAATACTTCATCAAAACCAGAATTGCAAAAATGAACTAACCCAGATTTAAGATTACCTTTATCTATTTCCGTAGCAACATCTGGATTTACTTTTAAGTACCCCTTGCTATCAAAGTGTTTTGCAAAATTATTTGGTAATTCTTTCCTAAAAAGACTAGTTGATTGATACATACCCAAAAGGCGTTTTATCCTATTTTTCAATCTTAATGATTGAATCTGTTGGGCTTGATTCTCGATATGCGTGTCTTTGTCTTGAATCTGTTGGGCTTGATTCTCGATATGCGTGTCTTTGTCTTGAATCTGTTCGGCTTGATTCTCGATATGCGTGTCTTTGTCTTGAATCTGTTGGGCTTGACTCTCGATATGCGTGTCTTTGTCTTGAATCTGTTGGGCTTGCAATTCAATTTTTTCATTTCTCACAGTATAATTTTTTGTTAAATACTTATACTCTAATGCAACATTTCCCAGCGTAATTGATTCATCAAACTCAATTACTAACTGTGGGTCACTGTCCAAAAATTTTAATTCATTATTACCTATAATTATGGCGCAGTGCTTTACCTTATTTGTTTCATCTATGCCATTGACAATTATATTCTCAATTTTAAGTGATAAGGCTATTTCAAGCGGATCAATTCTAATCGCCTTTACATTAAATATTTTTGAATCGACCGTGAAATTTATAACATTATCTTTATGGCTATTAAAAATAGTCGTTACTTTTTCTAATTCATTAAACCCATTGCCCGTATCAATATATAAAGATGCAGTATCCTCTTGCAAAAAGTCTATTTTTAAATCGGTCGCTTTATTCTTTGCTTCAAAAACAAATTGGTATACTTCGCCAAACTCCCGGCCACTCAGAAGTAAAGCAACAGAACTGTCAAGATCGGCGTAGTTATTTCTAAACTCAGTATTTTGAGGCTCAGCATATGATGCCGTTTCAAATGCGATTTCAAGCCCACTGTTTGTAATAAGTTCTTCTAGTGTATTTTTTGTGAAAAACCTAATATGGGTATTATCAAGTAGTCCAGTTTTTCTATATGTGAATTTATCATTAATCAAATCCATAATAATTGCATTATGGGCAATATTTGGAAGCGACATTAAAATACTTCCCTCATTTTTTAACAGTGTTCTTGCTTTTGTTAATACCGTTTCGGGGCTATATAAATGCTCCAGAACATCTGCAAAAATAATGTAATCAAATTCAATATCTTGATATTTTTTGAGCCATTTAAATTTTTCTATATCTCCAACCAAAATCTCTTCACAAAATTCAGAAGCATCTTTTGCAGACTCTTCATCCAACTCTACTGCATAAACAGTGCAGCCTAACGTTTCTTTAAGGTATTTTGTCATTCGCCCATTGGCTGGGCCAAACTCTAATACCGTGCTGTTTTTAGTGATTCTGCTGATAATTAAGGATAAGCTATTCCTAGTACTCACATCTAGCTCAACATCATAGTTACTCATGAGAATACTCAATTTCATCAGGGTATAAAGAAAGTAAAGATCCATCAATATGATCTTTAGATATAATATTTACTGTCGTCAACTCATGTATCCAGTGCTGTTGAGTATGATTATTCTGCGTACCTTCCGACAAGGCTACGGTAATTACATACTCTCTCGGAAAGAGCTTAGGGACTTTAAATTTAATTGTTACCCTTGTTGTAATTCCTTCTTTTATCGTTGATATCGGTGCATCATACATATAGGAATTAAAGTTAAGAATATCATTATTTAAAGTGTCTTTAAATAGCACACCGATTCCTACATCATGTAATTCTATAGAGGTTGAAAACTCACATATAAAGCTGGCATAATCCCCTTGTTTTATGAAGCTGGTAGGATTGCCATTTTTATCTACAAAAATAACACCCGTTATCATTGCCTTTTTTTCACCAAAAGAATCTAAATCACGCGTATCTATCAATTTTAATTCTTTTGTTTTTTGATTGGCTTTCTGTTTACTTTTTTGGGGTATTTCTCTTACTGTTTCCAGACCATAAGCCATAAAAGATACGTAGTTTTCTATAATTTTTGCAGGCTCTCCCAGCTGGCTTATTTTTCCATCTTGCAGCCATATCACTTCTTTACAGAATTTATTAACAGACTGCATGTCATGTGTAACAAATAAAATGGTTATCCCTTTTTTTGCCAACTCTTCCATTTTTCGAATGCATTTTGATTGAAACCTTGCATCCCCGACACTCAAAGCTTCATCAATAATCAAAATATCAGGATCAACATTAATAGCAACAGAAAATGCCAAGCGTGCAAACATGCCTGAACTATATACCTTCACTGGCTGGCTAATAAATTCACCAATATCTGCAAACTCTAAAATAGCCTCTATTTTAGGTTCCATTTCTTGTTGGCTAAAACCCATCAAGATGCCATTTAGGTAAATATTCTCTAAGCCTGTAATTTCAGGGTTAAAGCCTGCCCCTAACTCTAATAATGAAGCTATTTTTCCGTTTACTTGAATATCACCTGATGTTGGCGTTAAGACACCTGTTATCATTTTTAGTAGTGTTGATTTACCTGCGCCATTTTTACCAATAATCCCAACCGTTTCGCCTTTTTTAATTTCGAAGCTAATGTCGTTTGTGGCAAAAAAATCATGGTGGTATGATTTTCTAAAGGGATGCAGTGCTTCTTTAAAACGGTCTTGAGGCTTATCGTATAGGTGATAAATTTTTGTTACGTTTTTTACTTTTATGGCTATATCATCTGTCATTAGAGTACATCCGCAAAATGTGGTCTTAGCTTTCTAAAAGTAAGGCCGCCTACAATAAAGAATCCAGTAGTTACTAGCCAGAAATAAATGGTCATATTGATGTCTTCCCAAAACCATTGATGGTAAATCATGCTGTTTCTATAACCATCAATAATATAGACGAGAGGGTTTAGTTGTACTACCCAGTGGTATTTCTCGGGTACCATTTTCATTGACCAAAAGATGGGGGTTAGCCAAAAACCAAACTGGATCATCATTGCGACAAACTGCCCCATATCCTTGAAAAACACGACGACAGATGAAGTAAGCCATGATAAGCCCAGTAGTAAAACGGATAGGGCAAAAAGATAATAAGGAATTTGTAGCCAATAGACTTCTGCTGAATAGCCATAGTAGAGAAACATGGCAAACATACAGCAGATAAAAAAAGCATGAATAGCTAGCGCAGTCATTAATGAGACTATCGGCAATAAGCTGACTCTAAAAACGACTTTTTTAACTAAAAAATTATTCGCGACAATGCTATTTGTGCCATTCGATAGACCCTCGGCAAAATAGAACCATGGGAACATACCGGTAATAAGCCATAAGATGAAGGGGAAATCATCTACGGGTTGTGCCTTAAATCCTACTTGGAAAATAAACCAGAATATTAATATAGTGACCGTTGGTTGTATAAAGGCCCATAGTACGCCAAGCATATTACCTAGGTAGCGTTGTTTAAAGTCATTTTTTGTTAATGACCATAGCATTTGTCTATTTTGGATAATAGCTTTTAAAAATTCGAACATTTTCTACCTGTCACTTTTATTGTTGTTTTTCTGCATTTTTTATACAAACACGTCTGCATTTTCTAATAAAATGCCTTGTTGGTCTTTTTCAGAAAGTTGTGGCTGTTCCTGAAATCTCCAGTCAACACCTATGTTCGGATCATTCCAAGCAATGCATCGCTCATGTTCTGGCGCGTAGTAATCTGTTGTTTTATATAAAAATTCGGCACTTTCACTTAATACGACAAAGCCATGACCAAACCCTTCTGGCACCCATAATTGTTTGTGATTATCTGCATTTAACTCAACACCAACCCATTGTCCAAATGTGGGAGATGATTTTCGCAAATCAACAGCCACATCAAATACAGCTCCCGATACCACTCTTACTAATTTCCCTTGAGGCTGTTGAATTTGGTAGTGAATGCCTCGCAATACACCTTTTGATGAGCGGCTGTGATTATCTTGAACAAAATTGACCTGTTTACCGATGGCTGTATTAAAGTCATTTTGATTAAAGCTTTCAAAGAAAAAACCTCTGCTATCACCAAAAACTTTGGGTTCAATGATGAGTACGTCGGGGATTTTTGTTGCTGTGGCGATCATTTATTTTCTTCTTTTAATATTTGTAATAAATATTGGCCATAACCATTTTTCGCTAATGGCTGTGCTAGTTTGTTCAATGCTTCTGCATCAATATAGCCTAAGCGATAGGCAATTTCTTCTGGACATGAGACTTTGAGGCCTTGCCGATGCTCGATGGTTTGTATGAAGGCACTTGCTTCATTCATACTCTCATGCGTTCCCGTATCAAGCCAGGCATAGCCTCGGCCTAATGTTTCTACATTAAGCTGTTTTTGCTCTAAATAAATTCGGTTAACATCTGTTATTTCTAATTCACCTCGAGGGGATGGCTTGAGTGATTTTGCTAAATTAACAACTTGGTTATCGTAAAAGTATAATCCCGTTACGGCATAATTGCTTTTAGGTTTTTCTGGCTTTTCTTCTAACGATGTTGCATTTCCATTTCCATCATAAGCAACAACACCATAGCGCTCAGGATCATGTACATGATAAGCAAATACGGTTGCTCCCTCCGTTTGGCTTGCTGCTTTTTTAAGCCTGTCGTCTAAGTCATGTCCGTAAAAGATGTTATCACCCAACACAAGTACGCAGGGGTCATCACCTATAAACTCTTCGCCTATAATGAAGGCTTGTGCGAGTCCATCAGGGCTTTCTTGCACTGCGTATTCAATATTAATTCCCCAATCACTGCCATCACCTAATAGCTCTTCAAATCTAGGTGTATCACTGGGCGTGCTAATAATTAAAATATCTTTAATACCCGCTAACATTAACGTGCAAAGTGGATAATAAATCATCGGTTTGTCGTAAATAGGAAGCAACTGTTTAGAGACTACTTTTGTGACTGGATAAAGCCGTGTGCCAGATCCTCCAGCAAGGATAATGCCTTTACGTTGGGTCATATTTATTTCTCTAAAAACTCAGTGATCATACGAGTGACACCGTTTTGCCAATGTGGCAATTTGAGGTCAAAGGTATCTTGTAATTTTGTCGTATTCAAGCGTGAATTCATTGGTCGTGTGGCTGCCGTAGGAAAAGCACTCGTTGGCACTGGCTGAATGGCTTCTGGTGAGGCTTTGATTTCAATGCCCGCCTGGCGAGCGAAGTCAATAACAGTATTTGCGTATTCATACCATGATGCTTGCCCACTCGCTACAAGGTGATATAGGCCACTAACTTCAGGGCGTTGCTGTGCCATGCGAATGGCATGTGATGTTACATCTGCCAATAAGTCAGCCCCTGTCGGCGCGCCAATCTGGTCATCAATCACTTTTAGACTGTCACGTTCTTTCGCTAGTTTCAGCATGGTTTTAGCAAAATTACTGCCACGCGTGGCATACACCCAGCTCGTGCGGAAGATAAGATGTTTGCAGCCAGAGGCGATAATTGCTTTTTCACCTTCTAGCTTAGTTTTGCCATAAACACTTAATGGGGCTGTCACGTCAGTTTCTTTCCACGGCATATCACCACTACCATCAAACACATAATCGGTAGAATAATGAATGAGCCATGCATCACACCTCTTAGCTTCTTGTGCTAGAACACCTGGAGCCAGTGCATTAATAGTTCGAGCCAATTCTTGTTCACTTTCTGCTTTATCAACTGCCGTATGGGCTGCAGCATTAACGATAATGTCAGGTTCAATACCTCGAATGGTTTTAGCTAGCCCCTCTAGATTGGTGAAATCACCACATAACTCGTGACTATCAAAATCCACTGCTATCAATTCACCCAATGGTGCAAGGCTACGCTGCAATTCCCAGCCAACTTGACCATTTTTACCAAACAATAGAATTTTAAGCGGCTTCATTCAGCACGTTCCTCATAATTCTTTTCAACCCATTCACGATAAGCGCCAGATTGAACATTCGCGACCCACGATTGGTTTTCTAAATACCATTGAACCGTTTTACGAATACCCGTTTCAAATGTTTCAGCTGGCTTCCAACCAAGTTCTCGTTCTATTTTACTTGCGTCAATGGCATAACGGCGATCATGTCCAGGGCGATCTGTCACATAGGTAATTTGTTCTCGATAACTATTACCATCTGCTCTGGCAGAACGTTCATCCAATAAACTGCAAACAGTATTAACAATATCTATATTGGCTTTTTCATTCCAGCCACCAATGTTATATACCTCACCTAATTTACCAGCCTCAAGTACACGGCGAATGGCACTGCAATGATCTTTCACATACAGCCAATCTCTAATTTGTTGTCCATCGCCATATACAGGCAATGACTTTCCTGCAAGCGCATTAACAATCATTAATGGAATTAGCTTTTCAGGGAAGTGATACGGACCATAATTATTAGAACAGTTAGTGGTTAATACAGGTAAGCCATAGGTATGATGGTATGCTCGAACTAAGTGATCACTCGCGGCCTTGCTTGCAGAATAAGGGCTGTTAGGCTCGTAGGCGTGAGTTTCAGTAAATGCGGGTTCGTCTTTAGCAAGTGAGCCATAGACTTCATCTGTGGACACATGTAAAAATCGAAAGTCTTGCTTGGCATTATCTTGTAATCCACCCCAATAAGATCGCACAGCTTCTAATAGATGAAACGTGCCTACGACATTAGTTTGAATGAAATCTTCTGGACCGTGGATAGATCTATCGACATGACTCTCAGCAGCAAAGTTGATAATGGCACGAGGCTTATGTTTAACCAACAGGCTAGCGACTAATTCAGAGTCACCAATATCACCTTGCACAAAAATATGGCGTTCATCTCCATCAAGCGACGTAAGATTCTCGCGATTACCCGCGTAGGTTAATACATCAAGGTTGATGACCGTCTCATCTGATTGTAACAACCAATCCAATACAAAATTTGCACCGATAAATCCAGCGCCGCCGGTAACTAAAATCATTCCTTTTACATTCCTTGTTTATACATTTTAAAATAAGGTATCGTTATTTATGTTGTTTCGATTCAAATAACCAGCTTCGTATTATAACCTTTTTTTTTGGGGGGGGGGAGGATGGAAAAAAAGTGGTAAAAGCTTCTGAGCGTAACAGTGATGGCTAAAGAAGTAATAGTCAATCGAGCGGTCAGTATAAGCCTTATCTGTCGTATTTTTTCAATTAGTGAAACGTGTTATCGATATCAGCCCAAACTAAACAGTGATAACGAAAAAATAGCAGACTTATTACTGGGCTTGACTCAAAACCAACGTAATTGGGGATTTGGTTTGTGCTTTTTATATTTACGTAATGTTAAAGGTTACCCTTGGAATCATAAGCGTGTTTATCGTATCTATAGAGAGTTAGAATTGCATTTACGGATAAAGCCTAACAAACGACTCAAACGAGACGAACCAGAGCCATTAGCTGTACCCGAGTCGATTAATGAATGTTGGTCGATGGACTTTATGCACGATCAATTATCAGATGGCCACAGCTGTCGATTGTTTAATGTCATTGATGATTTTAACCGTGAAGGATTAACGATTGATGCTGATATATCATTACCCGCAGAACGGGTTATTCGCTCATTAGAGCAAATTATTGAATGGCGAGGCAAGCCGGAAAAAATACGTTGTGACAATGGCCCTGAATATATTAGCCATAAACTTGCTGCTTGGGCTGAAAGCCACAATATTGAGCTGTGCTTTATTCAGCCTGGAAATCCACAACAAAATGCCTACATTGAGCGGTTTAACAGAACAGTGAGATATGACTGGCTGAGTCAGTACATTTATCGAGATATTGAAGAATTACAGAGCCGAGCAACACAATGGTTATGGACTTACAATAACGAACGACCTAACATGGGAATCGGTGGTATTACCCCAATTCAGAAACTCAAATTAACACAGAGAAAAAGTTCTACTGCTGATCTCCATTAAAAATGGGGGGATTACCTTCTGAGTCGTGATCGTTCATAAGAAATTGTAAACTATGATGTTGCTGACTATTCTTATCTAGAATTCAGGTTAACTAAGTATGGGTTCAATAATTCCATTTATATCAGACACAAAAAAGGCCCAATAAAGGGCCTTTTCTATCAAACTATTTGAAGTAAATCTTAACGATTTACAACAAAGTCAACACGACGATTAGCCGCTTGACCTACTTCTGTATCGTTACTTGCTACTGGATTTGACTCACCCATTCCAACAGGAAGTAGGCTGTTCGCTTTAACACCACGAGAGACTAAGTAAGCAACAACTGATTCTGCACGTGCTTGTGACAGTGTCATATTGTAAGCTTCTGCACCACGACTATCAGTATGGCCTTCAACACGCACTTCAATAACAGCATCTGTTTGTTTTAGAAGTGTTACAGCTTGCTCTAAGATTTCTTTAGAATCCATTGTTAATACTGCTTTATTAGTCGCAAAGTTAACGCCTGTTAAAGACAATAGCTTAGTACCTGGAAGAGGGCAGCCATCTGTATCAACGATGGTGCCTAACGGTGTTGCAGGACACATGTCTTGATAATCAGCGACACCATCTTTATCACTATCTAATGCACAACCAACACGATCAACCGTTACACCAGCGGGTGTATTAGCACACATATCAATACCATCAACTACGCCATCATTATCACTATCAAATGCACAACCTTGCGCATCTAGTAATGCGCCTGCAGGTGGCACTTCAGCACAAACAGTCGCTTCAACGATAGGCTCTGCAACCGCATCATCTTGTGGACAAACAAGTAATGCGAACATTGCACCAGCAACAGCACCACCGACCATTGCACCATTACTATCATTATCACCTGCGATACCACCAGCAAGAACACCACCGGCTAAACCACCTGCGATAGCACAGAATAAGTTATTTTGATCTATTTGCTTACTAGGGCCTGCACAACCAACTAACAACGTTGCGGCAAGTACTAATGCCGATAATTTTACCGATATTTTCATTCTTTTTTCCTTAAAGTTTGTGAGATATCTATATACACTCACTCAAATTCATTGAACAACCAGCTGGCTGTATCATTTAGAGTTGTTTTAACACACACCATAATAGTGGCATTTGTATAGAATGTCTATAGTTATCAACCCACTTGCAAAGTATGTTTTATTACCATTTTTTAATATGGCCAGATTCATCTTCATCTGGTTGAATAGCTAGCCCATCAATACCACTCGCTATCGTATCGCCTTCTTTAGGGCCTAACTTAATCATTAACCGTACTTCATTTTCTGAATCTGAATTTTTCAATGCATCTTCATACGTAATTTCATCTGCCATATAGAGGTCATAAATGGCTTGATCAAAGGTTTGCATCCCCTGCTCACGAGATCGTTTCATAATCTCTTTAATCTCAGGAATGTCTCCTTTTTCAATCAAATCTGCGATTAGAGGCGTATTGATTAAGATCTCAACCGCGACACATCGTCCTGTACCATCTTTCTTAGGAATAAGTCGTTGTGAAACAACCGCTTTCAAATTAAGTGATAAATCTAAAAATAATTGCTTATGACGCTCTTCGGGAAAGAAGTTAATAATTCGGTCCATAGCTTGATTAGAATTATTAGCATGCAAAGTCGACAAACAAAGATGCCCAGTTTCAGCAAAGGTGATTCCATATTCCATAGTATCGCGCGCACGGATCTCACCAATCATGATGACATCAGGTGCTTGTCGTAAGGAGTTTTTCAGCGCAATACCATATGATGCAGTGTCCACACCCACTTCACGCTGCGTGACAACACAGCCTCCATGTTTATGATCAAATTCAATAGGATCTTCAATCGTTAGAATATGCCCAGTACTATTTTGGTTTCTGTAACCGACCATTGCCGCTAATGTCGTTGACTTACCAGATCCGGTAGCACCGACAAAGATAATCAAGCCTCGCTGAGTCATCGCAAGTTCTTTAACAATCTCTGGAATATGTAATTCTTCAATTGTTGGAATTTCATCTTTAATTCGACGCAACACCATCGCAATTTTATTTCGTTGGTATAAAGCACTGGCTCGAAAACGTCCTGCCCCTGCAGAACTGATCGAATAGTTACACTCTTTATCGCGTTCAAACTCTTTTTTCTGAGAATCATTCATCGTGCTGATAACTAAGTCACGTGCCTCATCATCTGACAAAATATCTTGTGATAGCGTTGCTAATCGACCATTTACTTTCAAGCTGGGTGGACGCCCAGATGTAATAAATATATCAGAGGCATCATGTTTAACCGCTGCTTTTAAAATCGTTATAATATCCATTAATCAAACTCCTACTGGAATAAATTCTTTTCAATCGCGCGAGGCATGGCTTCAGCTTTAGTTATTTTTTGTTTACGTACTAAATCTTGCATACATTGATCTAATGTTTGCATCCCCACCGCGCCACCGGTTTGAATTGCTGAATACATTTGCGGTACCTTACCTTCACGAATTAAGTTTCGAATCGCGGGTGTACCAATCATAATTTCATGAGCAGCAATACGCCCACCGCCCACTTTTTTCATCAATGTTTGTGAAATAACAGCGCGCAGTGATTCCGATAACATCGACCTCACCATATCTTTTTCAGCGGCAGGAAATACATCAATAATCCGATCAATCGTTTTTGCAGCAGAGGAAGTATGTAAGGTACCAAATACCAAATGGCCCGTTTCTGCGGCAGTAAGTGCTAAACGAATCGTTTCAAGATCTCGTAACTCACCCACGAGAATAATATCGGGATCTTGACGTAAAGCAGAACGTAATGCCTCACTAAAACCTAATGTATCTCGATGAACTTCTCGCTGATTCACCAAACACTTTTTACTTTTATGAACAAACTCGATTGGATCTTCAATCGTTAAAATATGCTCACTATCTTTATTATTCTTATAATCAACCATTGCCGCTAAGGTTGTTGATTTACCCGAACCAGTAGGTCCGGTAACCAATACCATGCCTTTAGGATTATCAGAAATTTCTTTAAATATCTCTGGCGCACCTAGCTGTTCTAAACTCAAAACTTCGGAAGGAATCGTTCTAAATACGGCACCACAACCCCGGTTTTGATTAAAAGCATTGACACGAAAACGCGCTAAACCTGGTATTTCAAATGAGAAATCTGTTTCAAGAAATTCTTCATAATCTTTACGCTGCTTATCATTCATAATGTCATAGATCATGGCATAAACTTCTTTATGATCCATCGAAGGTAAATTAATTCGCTTGATGTCGCCATCAACACGAATCATTGGCGGTTCTCCGGCTGATATATGTAAATCAGATGCTTTATTTTTTGCACTAAAGGTCAGCAATTCAGTAATATCCATCCCGTTCCCTAATCTTTTTATAGTTATATAGTTCACTTCCATTAGGAAGTACTTACCGTAAAGGTAGCGCGCTCACCACAGGCTTGCAACATGACAGAGACAAAAACTCAACTCAACACTCTTTTAGATGCTATCAATAATGCAGAAAAGAAAGCGCAAATACAACAACAAAGCGTGAAATTACTAGCGGTTAGTAAAACATGGCCCGCTGAAGTTCTAAGAAAAGTAGCCAATGCTGGCCAACACTATTTTGGTGAAAATTATTTGCAGGAAGCGCTAACAAAAATAACTGCGCTGGCAGACTTGGCTATTGAATGGCATTTCATTGGTCCGATTCAATCTAATAAAACAAAAGATATTGCAGCAAACTTTGACTGGGTCCAGAGTATTGACCGTCTCAAAATAGCACGACGTTTATCAGAACAACGTCCTACACATCTTGATACATTAAATGTCTGTATTCAGGTCAACATTGATAACGAAGTTAGTAAATCAGGGGTTAAATCAGAAGATGTTCTAGACTTAGCAAAGCAAATATCACAACTTGATAATCTACAGCTTAGAGGTTTAATGATCATTCCTCAGAAAACGGACAATCCACAGCAACAACAGCATTCCTTTCAAAAAGCACGACACTTATATTCACAACTTAAAACTCTCTATCCAGCTGTTGATACTCTTTCAATGGGCATGTCATCTGATATGGAGAGTGCTATTGCAGAAGGAAGCACTATGGTTCGCATTGGTACAGCACTATTTGGCCAGAGAAATACCCCGATCAGCAAATAACAAGTAGACCACACCCGTGACCATTCAATTTGCAGATTTTTAGCACTCATAATGGATGTGCTAGCTGCGTTGTAATAGTGGGCAATAGAACGACTATTACATCACTATTACGCCTTGCTAGCCCATCCATTATGAATACTCAAAACCTGCAAATTGAATGATAACGGGTATATACTCATCAACATCAAGCTTATTACGGAATCAGATTATGAAAGACTGTAAAATTACATTTATTGGTGGCGGCAACATGGCTCGCAGCCTTATTGGTGGTCTAATATCAGATGGGTTTAATCCCCAACATATCCATGTATCAGATCCAGAACCTTTATGCTTGCAGGCTCTTGCTGATAACTACCCTATCAACACCTACAGTAGCAATATTAAAGCGGCACAAAATTGTGACGTACTTATTCTTGCTGTCAAACCACAACAATTACAATCAGTTGTAAGACAGTTGGCACCCGACTGGAACTCAGACACATTATTAATCTCGATTGCAGCAGGCATTCGCCTTAAAGATATTGCTCGCTGGTTAGAACAAGATGCCGCGGCAATTGTTCGAGCAATGCCAAATACCCCCTCATTAGTTCAGGCGGGGGCAACAGCACTTTGTGCCAATAATACTGTAAGCACCTCTCAACATGAATTAGCAGAATCTATTCTACGCTCAGTCGGCTTAGCATTATGGGTTACAGATGAAGCTCAAATGGATGCCGTCACCGCTTTGTCAGGAAGTGGGCCCGCTTATTTTTTCCTCATTATGGAGGCAATGGAGTTTGCCGCAGTTGAAATGGGCTTAGAACCTGAATCAGCACGCCTACTTTGCCTTCAAACTGCATTTGGTGCAGCAAAAATGGCACTTGAAAGCGAAGAAACCAGCGCAACATTACGTGAAAGAGTCACCTCTCCAGGCGGAACAACAGAACGTGCATTACATGAGCTAGAAGATGGCGGTGTTCGTGGTTTATTTGAAAATGCACTTGTAGCCGCAGCACTTCGTTCTCGTGAACTCGCGAACCAGCTTGGCGAAGACAATGCCTAGCACTTACTTTAGTAGCCCTCTTATTTTCTTAATCGATACCTTATTTGGTATCTATATGGGAATTGTTGCATTACGTTTAATTATGCAATGGGCACAGTGGGAATACCACAATCAACTGGTGCAAATTATTATTAAAGCCACACAAGTTCCAGTGAAATTTCTACGCCAATTTATTCCACCACTAGGACGCTGGGATAGCGCAACAATCATATTATTGATCTCTTTAGCGCTGATTAAAATACTGCTTATTATTTCATTACAACACGGCATAATTCACCCTGTTTTGATATTAAGACTCGTGCTTGCTGATATTTTTTCACTCTTTATTACTTTATTTTCTGCCAGTATTATTATCCAAGTAATACTAAGTTGGATCGCCCCCCATAATCAACATAATCCCCTCACACCACTGCTTAGCCGGATGACTAACCCTTTGCTTCGACCTGTTCGCCAACGCCTTCCGGATATGGGAGGTTTTGACTTATCACCCTTAGTTGTATTATTAGCATTACAGGTATTATCCATGTTGGTATTACCATTACTTGTTGGCCATCTATAAATTAAGTATTTATCGGTGCTTTCGCTACAGTTATAATAATGTGAGACTTTTGCACGATAAGTATTTTTTGTCGTAGCAAGGAAAAATAAAAGGTCTCAATATACTAATAAATTAGGATTACTCGTACCATGCCGGAAACAATACCAAACGACTCAGTCGGCTTGGTGACCCCCACAACATTACATATTAATACACCGATCACCTTGGAGTGTGGGCGTGTTTTACCGAGCTATGATCTTGTTTATGAGACCTATGGTGAGCTAAATGAAAATGCATCGAATGCAATCCTGATTTGTCATGCATTATCAGGTGATCATCATGCTGCGGGTTACCACAGTATGGATGACAAAAAACCCGGCTGGTGGGAAAGCGCAATTGGCCCCAATAAAGCCATTGATACCAATAAGTTTTATGTCGTCAGTGTAAATAACCTGGGGGGCTGTAAAGGTTCTACAGGCCCGACAAGCATTAACCCTGAAACCAATAAAGCCTATGGCCCGGATTTTCCTTTTGTCACCGTTGCTGATTGGGTCAAAAGTCAGGCTGTTTTAGCAGATAGTCTTAATATTCAACAATGGGCTGCCGTTATCGGTGGAAGTCTAGGCGCAATGCAAGCCATGCAATGGGCTATCAGCTTGCCTGAACGTTTACGTCACGTATTAATTATTGCATCCGCCTCTAAATTATCAGCTCAAAATATTGCCTTTAATGAAGTGGCTCGAACAGCCATTAAATCAGATCCTGACTTTCATAATGGGTATTATGTTGAGCACAACACATTGCCTCGTCAAGGTTTGGGGCTAGCACGCATGTTAGGTCACATCACCTACCTTTCTGATGAAGCCATGGGTGAAAAGTTTGGTCGTGAATTACGTAATGAAACCATTCATTATGACTATGATGTTGAGTTCCAAGTTGAGAGTTATTTACGTTACCAAAGTAGTAACTTTGTTGAACATTTTGATGCCAACACCTATTTACTGATGACAAAAGCCTTGGATTATTTTGATCCGGCAAAAGAATTTGACGATGATCTTGCAGCGACTGTTGCCAATATTAAGGCACGTAGTTTAGTTATTTCATTTACTAGTGATTGGCGCTTTTCTCCTGCCCGTTCACAAGAAATTGTTGAAGCGCTTCTCAGTGCAGGCAAAGATGTCACCTATGCAGAAATTGAAGCTCATCAAGGTCACGATGCCTTTTTGATGCCTATTCCACGCTATATCGACATCATGCAAACCTATATGCAACAAGTTGCTAAAGAGTGTGAAAGCATATGACTTTACGTGTAGATCTACAAATTATTAGCGATTGGATCCCCGATGGTTCACGTGTACTCGATTTAGGCTGTGATAATGGCACTCTAATGAAACACCTACAGCAACATGGTGTGACAGGCTACGGTTTAGAAATAGACAATAGTAAGTTTGCAGATTGTATTAAAGCAGGCGTGAATGTTATTCAAGCCGATCTTGATCAAGGGCTACCTCAATTTTCCGATCAAAGTTTTGACTATGTCATTCTGTCACAAACACTACAAGCCATTAATCGCCCCGACTTTTTATTGGAAGAAATTGCCCGCGTTGGCAAACAAGCCATTATTGCCTTTCCTAACTTTGGTCATTGGCAATGCCGGATACAACTTGCATTAGGCGGACATATGCCTAGATCAAGAACATTGCCCCATGCTTGGTTTGATACCCCTAATATTCATTTATGTACGGTAAATGATTTCGACAAACTATGTGTTGATAAATCAATTCAAGTACTGAGTCGTAGTATTGTTAACCATGAACATAAAGACACATTAGGTACGCGCTTATTACCTAATTTATTCGGCCAAATAGCCCTTTATCAAATAAAGAAAAAATAATGAAACAATACCAACAAGATTTTATTGAATTTGCATTGGAGACTGGGGTGCTACGCTTCGGTTCATTTACCTTAAAATCTGGTCGTATTAGCCCTTATTTTTTCAATAGTGGCTTATTTAATACGGGGCAATCTCTTGCTCGCCTTGGTCGTTTCTATGCTCAAGCTATTAGTGAATCTGAACTTAGTTATGATGTGCTCTTTGGTCCAGCCTACAAAGGCATCCCTCTTGCTGCGACAACTGTCGTAGCACTCGCAGATCACCATCAACGTGATGTGCCTTATGTCTTTAACCGCAAAGAAAAGAAAGATCACGGTGAAGGTGGACAATTAGTCGGTGCAGAGCTTGATGGCAAAATATTGATCATTGATGATGTTATTTCAGCGGGTACTTCAGTACGTGAATCTGTCACCATAATCAAAGCTGAAGGAGCCACTCCCGCAGGTGTCATTATCGCCTTAGATCGTCAAGAACGAGGACAAGATAGTCGCTCAGCAATCCAAGAGGTCGAAGCTGAACACCATATTCCTGTTGTTAGTATTATTGGCCTTGATGATTTATTGAGCTACCTACAAAACAATGCGGATCTTGCTGAGCATTTACCCGCAGTTGAAGCGTATCGTCAACAATATGGTGTTTCAGCTTAATTTAAGAAACACTCACCCAAATTAGTTTAATTGAAATCAATAAAGTAATTATTTCAAAAGCACGTTTAATCCAGCGATTTCCATGCTTGATGGCCAAATGAGAACCTATATAGCCACCTAAAAAAGAGCCTGCTAATAAAGCCGGTAACCACGCCCAATGAATTTCACTCAATAAGCCCAGCGTTATCGCGCCAGCACCATTCCAAAAAAGGCCTACTAAGATTAGCGTATATGCCACAGCACGCTGATAATCCATCCCAAACCAAGCCACTAACCATAAGGTTACAAATAGACCTGTACCTGAGGTTAAGGAACCATTTAATATTCCCAATAGAAATATAACCACGCCCCCAACAATATAGGCCGATTTATTTCGATTTTTAGGCAAATAATGCTTCCCCAAACTCGGCTTAAATATTGAATATATCCCTAAACTGCCGGTCAAAATCCCCAATGCTAAAATAGCCATTTTCTCAGGTATGAACAAAACACTATACCCACCTAGTATAACGCCCGGTATTCCAGTTATAATCAGTATCAACACAAATTGTCGTTCGAGCTTGCTTGTTGACAAATACCGGAGTGTAGCGCCTAAACCTAGTGCCACACTGGCTACTTTATGAGTTGCTAATGCAACAGAAAAACTTAAACCAAGGAAAATAAGTACTGGAAATTGGATTAAACCTGCGCCACCGCCACTGAAGGCTGAAAATGTATTTGCAACTAATGATACAAAAAAAAGGACTAAATGCTCAATAGGATTCACCTTTCCACAAGCTCCTTGGTAGAATGGATATTATATGAAGATAACCACACTATTATTAACAAGCCTGCTCTTAATCGCAAGTTCGCCATCATTCGCTGGGAAAATATATCGCTTCCTCGATGAGGATGGCGTTTCTACGCTAAGTAAAAGCTTACCACCTTATGCAGCTCAAAAAGGCTATGACATCCTTGATGATACCTCTCTGAGGCTAATTGAACGTGTTTATACCCGCGAAGAACTCATTAAGATTCAAAAGCGCCAAGCATTAATTGATCAAAAAAATGATCTTATCAAACAGAAAAGACAGGCAGAAAAACAGCATCGATTGGAACAACGTGTTCATGATCGTAACTTAATTGCCCGTTATCCATCCGATAATATCCTCATTCAGTCTCGAAATGACGATCTTACATACCGTCAAGGTCAGATTAATGATGCTAAAGACCAGCTCAAAAATAACCAACAGAAACTAACAGACTTACAAGTAAAAGCGGCAGAACTAGAAATGGAAGGTGGCGAACTAACGGCCAACCTCACGAAACGACTTGCTGCTACCCAAAAAGAGATCGATAACAATAAGCTTTATATTCAACGAGCCACTAAAGATAAAGGTGATGTTTCTCATCAATACAATACTGATTTGGAACGCCTCAGATTACTTTTAGATATTACTCCAGAGAAACCAGTAAGCTAAACAAGCCCGTCTAAAATAGTAAGTAATTTCTGATTTTCTTCTTGCGTACCAATGCTTATTCGCAAAAACTGATCAATTCGATCATGTTTAAAATGACGAACAATCACACCTTGCTTACGTAGGCCTAAGGCTAATTCACTCGCATCATAATCAGCATGTCTTGCGAAAACAAAGTTTGCAGCTGATGGCAATACAGTAAAGCCAAGCTCCGTTAGCTCGACGATAAGCTTTTCACGGCTATCAATAATTTTCTGGCAAGTCTGTTCAAAATAACGCTGATCTTTAAAGGATTCAACACCGGCACTGATCGCTAAGTTATCCATTGGATAAGAATTAAAACTATCTTTAACTCTAATAAGTGCCTCAATTAAATTTTGATTTCCGACAGCAAAGCCAATTCGTAATCCTGCCAAAGAACGAGATTTTGATAAGGTTTGTGTTACTAATAAATTAGGGTAGCTGTCTACTAATGAAATCGCACTTTCACCACCAAAATCAATATAAGCTTCATCTACAACAACAACTGATTCAGTGTTTTTTTGCAGTAGCTGCTCTATCTCATTCAAAGATAACAAACACCCTGTTGGCGCGTTAGGGTTAGGAAAAATAATACCTGCATTTTTCGTAGAATAATCTTGAAGGTTAATTGCAAAATGTTCATCTAAAGGAATAGTCTGAGGAGTAATCTGATATAACTTGCAATAAACAGGATAAAAACTATAGGTAATATCTGGAAAAAGTAATGGCGCATCATGCTGAAATAAAGCATGGAATATATGGGCAAGCACTTCATCAGAACCATTACCTACAAAAACTTGCTGTAGTTCAACATCATAATAGTCAGCAATAGCTTGTTTAAGTTGCGTTGCATTAGGATCGGGGTATAAGCGAAGCTGGTCACTCACTCCTAGATGAATAGCCTCTAATACCTTTGGTGAAGGCCCATAAGGGTTTTCATTGGTATTTAACTTAACAAGATCAGCAACCTTAGGTTGCTCTCCCGGCACATAAGGGTCCAATTCATGGACTATTGGACTCCAAAATCGGCTCATATCAGTCTTTTAGTCGATATTCAGCTGAACGTGCATGTGCCGTTAAACCTTCACCTCTAGCAAGCACTGAAGCAATCTGACCTAGGCTTTGAGCGCCTTGCTCTGATACTTGAATCAAACTAGAACGTTTTTGAAAATCATAAACACCCAATGGTGAGCTAAAACGCGCTGTGCGAGAAGTGGGTAGAACATGATTGGGGCCGGCACAGTAATCACCCAAAGCTTCTGCCGTATAACGACCCATGAAAATAGCACCTGCGTGACGTATTTTCTTAGACATTGCCATCGGTTTTTCAACAGATAACTCTAAATGTTCAGGTGCAATAAAGTTACATACATCAACAGCTTCATCCAAGTCTTTAACCAAGATTAAAGCACCTCGGTCATTTAATGATGCTGAAATAATCTCTTGTCGTTCCATTGTCGGCAATAAACGTTCAATGGCTTCTTTCACTTGTTCTAAGAAACCAGCGTCATCTGAAATTAGAATAGATTGAGCATCTTCATCATGTTCAGCTTGTGAAAACAAATCCATCGCAATCCACTCAGGATCCGTTTTACCATCACAAATAACTAAAATTTCAGAAGGGCCGGCAATCATATCGATACCTACCGTACCAAATACCATACCTTTTGCAGTTGCCACATAGATATTGCCTGGACCTACAATCTTATCGACTTGAGGGATGGTTTCAGTACCATACGCTAAGGCTGCAATAGCTTGTGCACCACCAATTGTGAAAATACGGTCAACCTCTGCAATTGCAGCGGCTGCCAGCACTAAATCATTCACCACACCATCAGGAGTCGGTACCACCATAATAAGTTCAGCAACACCTGCTACTTTAGCGGGAATCGCATTCATGAGTACTGATGAAGGGTAAGCGGCTTTACCTCCTGGCACATATAAACCAGCACGATCTAATGCGGTGATTTGTTGTCCCAAAATAGTGCCATCTGCCTCAGTGTACGTCCATGAATCTTGTTTTTGATGTTCATGATAACGACGAACTCGAGCAGCGGCGGCTTCTAATGCTTGGCGTTGTTCTTTAGGAATAGCTTCCAATACTGCTTGAGCACGTGATAATGGTATTTCTAATTCGGCCATCGTTTTTACATCTAAACGATCGAATTTACAGCTATAATCAATAACCGCTTTATCACCCTTCGCTTTTACGTCTGCTAAAATTTCTTTTACCGTATCTGCAACAGCAGTATCAGATACTGATTCCCACGCAAGCAGTGCATCTAAGCGCTGTTGGAAATCACTATCACTACTATTTAACTGCTTAATATTAATCATTGCGCTGCTCTTTAACGGCGGCTCGGATCTGACTAATAAACTCTTGGATCCGTGTATGTTTCATTTTCATTGATGCTTTATTTACAATTAAACGCGAACTAATATCTGCAATATGTTCCATTGGCACGAGCCCATTGGCGCGTAGTGTATTACCCGTATCAACCACATCAACAATACGATCAGCCAAACCAACTAAGGGCGCCAACTCCATAGAACCATACAGTTTAATAATATCAACTTGTTGACCTTGTTGAGCATAAAATCGGCGTGTACTTTCAACAAACTTAGTCGCGACTTTCAATCGACCTTTAATAGGCTCTTCATTCACCCGACCAGCAGTCATTAATTTACAACATGCGATTTCTAAATCAACAGGCTCATAAAGATCAGCTTCTGGATGTTCAAGTAAAACATCTTTACCCGCAACACCAAGATCTGCACCACCAAATTCAACATAGCTAGGCACATCAGACGCTCGAACAATGATTAAACGCACATCGGGTTGATTCGTATCTAAAATCAACTTTCTGCTTGTTTCTGGATCATCAATCGGTTCAATACCTGCCGCTTTAAGTAGTGGTAAGGTTTCTTTAAAGATTCGTCCCTTGGACAAAGCCAAAGTTAGCATATTAGACATATTAGCCCCTTACCGAACCAGGGACTCGACGAATTTTTGCCCCCAATTGTTGTAGTTTTTCTTCAATACATTCATAACCACGATCAATGTGATAGATTCTTTCAACCGTTGTGTCACCCTCAGCAACTAAGCCTGCAAGCACTAAAGCAGCAGAGGCTCGTAAGTCGGTTGCCATCACGGGTGCAGATGTAAACTTGTCAACACCGTTACAAAAAACCGTATTCCCCTCAATCTGAAGATCTGCCCCCATACGCTGTAACTCTTGTACATGCATAAAGCGATTTTCAAATATAGTTTCTACAACAGTAGCTTGTCCTTCAGCCACACAATTTAACGCTGTGAACTGTGCTTGCATATCTGTTGGAAAAGCAGGATATGGTGCAGTTCTAATACTGACCGCTTTTGCTTGTTTGCCATGCATATCAAGTGAAATCCAATCTTCACCAATTTCAATATCTGCACCCGCTTCTTCTAACTTAAGCAAGACGGCTTCTAATTGATTTGCATCCGTATCTTTTAATTTTACTTTACCACGAGTTATCGCAGCCGCAACAAGATATGTGCCTGTTTCAATACGATCTGGCAGAATATTATGTTGTGCACCTTGCAAAGACTTCACGCCTTCAATACGAAGTGTTGCCGTGCCAATGCCACTGATTTTAGCCCCCATACCATTTAGGTAATTAGCCAAATCAACCACTTCAGGTTCACGAGCAGCATTTTCAAGAATCGTTGTGCCTTCCGCTAATGTTGCCGCCATCAATAGGTTTTCAGTACCTGTCACCGTCACCTGATCAAAAAAGATATGTACACCTTTTAAGCCGCCGCCATCTGTTGCTCGAATATAGCCATTTTCTACTTTTATCTCAGCACCCATCTGTTCCAGCCCACGAATATGTAGATCAACAGGGCGAGAACCAATCGCACAACCACCCGGTAGTGACACATCTGCTTTACCAAACTTAGCAAGCAAAGGTCCTAATACCAAAATAGAAGCACGCATTGTTTTAACTAAATCATAAGGCGCTTCTGTTTCAGTTAATGTCGAAGCATCAATGACCACACCAGAACGCTCATCAATTGTAAGCGAGACACCCATCTGCCCCAATAGCTCAAGTGTTGTTGTAATATCGTGCAAGTGAGGCACATTACCGATACTCACAGGAGAGTCAGCAAGTAACGCCCCCATTAAAATAGGCAATGCAGCATTTTTAGCACCAGAAATACGGATTTCCCCATTAAGAGGTCCGCCGCCTGTGATAATTAATTTATCCATTCAATCTCAAATTTTAGTTTGCTACCGAGCTTATCGCGGTGCAGAAGTTTTTAAAGACAGTGCGTGTAACGCACCCTCAAAGCTATCGCCTAATGTGGCATAGACCATTTTATGTTGGGCAATCAATGATTTTCCCGAAAAAGAAGGGCTTTCAACGATTGCATCAAAATGCTGTCCATCATCACCCAATACTTCAACTTTCGCATCAGGTAAACCTGCCTCAATGAGGGCCTTAATTGTTAATGCATCCATCTTTTTTCCATTTTTTTATTACTGTTTTAGACCTTTGCACGATAAGTATTTTTCGTCAGGACAAGGCAAAAATTGTCGAAAAAGCGCAGTTTACATGTGTAAATGAGCATTTTGAGACTATTTTTAACGCCGGCATGGCGGAAAAGACGACTCGTGCAAAGGTCTCTGTTTATTGTATCGGTAGTAATTCATTTAATCCGCTCACATCGGCTATTGCCATCATTTGAGCAGGAATATTATGAAAAACAATCTTCTTATTGGTTTGTTTGGCGAACCTTATCCAGTGAATCAATAAGGCAAGTCCAGCACTATCACTATGACTGACTTCGGCTAGATCAATATCTAGATCAGTAATAGATTCAAACATGATGGTTGACTGTTCTAAAATTTGACTCACAGTGGAGAAGCTTAATTCTCCACTGATTTGAATCAGCTTACTTTTAGGATCTAGTATTAAAGCGCTCACTTATACCTTCACTTTCTCATTTCGAGAAGCAAGTCGATCAATTAATTCATTCATACCATCATTACGAATTTCTGTAGCAAAAGTAGAACGGTAATTGGTGACTAAACTAATGCCATCAATTTTAACATCGTAAACTTTCCATGCCTTTGCTTTGTTTAAATACATCGAAAGGGACATTGGAATTGAAGGGCCGCCAGACTGTAATATCTCCATTCTCACTTTAACTTTCTTCTTGCTTAAGTCATCATGAAAAGGTAAAAAACGTATTTCTTCATCGGTATATTCTAACATTGCAGTTGAATAGGTTCGCACAATCAATAAACGAAATTCATTCGTAAACCGAACACGTTGCTCAGCATCAGCTTTACGCCAGTTTTTTCCTAATGCTAATTTTGACATTTTATCAAAATCAAAATTAGGCATCAAAATGTCTTGTACCAAACCATAAATAAGACTTGAATCTTTAACTAATTGCGCTTCATTATCTTTTAGCGCTTGCAACATTCTCTCTGTCGAATCTTGAATTAACGCCACAGGTTCGTTTGACTCATCTGCTTGAACTGCGACTGTTGGCATCAATAGTAATGAAAATAACATTAGCCCAATAAGTTGTAATCTAGATATTCTATTTGCTTGCTTTGTCATTACTCATCACCCTCAGCTTTACTAAATAAGAACTGGCCAATAACCTGTTCTAAAACTAATGCAGGTTGTGTTAAATCTATGACATCGCCATCTTGAAGAAATTCATCTTCAGCACCCGCTTCTAAACTAATGTATTGCTCGCCTAATAAACCCGCAGTATAAATACTGGCAGCCGTATCTGTAGGAAGCACATCAAAGTGACTAGATAAACTCAATGTCACCACAGCATTATAGGTATCAGGACTCAAACTGATATCTGATACTCGACCAACACGAACACCAGCCATAGTTACTGGTGAACGTACTTTTAAGCCGCCAATATTCTCAAATTCAGCGGTAACGTCATATCCTGCTTCATCATTAAATGTAGCAAAGTTACTCACCTTCATTGCCAACACAAATAGCGCTAAGATACCTGCCGCAACAAACATTCCAACCGTAATTTCCGTACTCTTATTTTGCATCATTTAACCTTCTCCAAACATCAGCGCTGTTAGCACAAAGTCTAACCCTAAAATAGCAAACGCCGAATGCACCACTGTGCGTGTCGTTGCTCGTCCGACCCCTTCCGATGTTGGGGTTGCATCATAACCTTCAAATAGTGCAATCCATGTCACTACAAAACCAAATACTATACTTTTGATCACGCCATTTAAAACGTCATCATACCAATCTGTTTTCACCTGCATTTGTGACCAAAAAGCGCCATCATCGACACCTAACAAGCCATGGCCCACTAAAAAACCACCATAGATACCAACAGCACTAAATAGTGCAGCCAGTAATGGCATGGAAATAACCCCCGCTAAAAACCGCGGAGCAATAATTCGGCGAATAGGATCTACAGCCATCATTTCCATTCCTGATAGTTGCTCTGTGCTTTTCATTAAACCAATTTCTGCGGTTAAAGCAGAACCTGCTCGACCGGCAAATAATAAGGCGCTTACAACCGGTCCTAATTCACGAACCAGTGACAATGAAACTAAGACACCTAAAGATTCTTCTGCTCCAAAATCAACTAACGTATTATACCCTTGAAGCCCTAAAACCATCCCAACAAATAACCCTGAGATCAAAATTAGAAAAACAGACAGAACACCGACAGAAAATAACTGCTGAACTAATAAAGATAAGCGTAGGAATATTTCAGGCACACCGGCAAGTGTCCGGAACAAAAAGATATGTCCGCGCCCAAGTCGTTGAAAAGAACTAAGTCCCCAACGGCCAAGACCTCGAATCGTCTCAATCATGTGGTCTCCTTCTGTAAGAATAAGTCATTAGCTAATGTCTCGCCTGGATAATGGAAAGGCACGGGACCATCAGGAAGACCTTGCATAAACTGTTGAACCCACTGAGATGAAGAACGTTTAAGCTGCACGGGTGAACCTTTCTCAATAACCTTACCTTCAGATAACAAATAAATAACATCAGCAATTTCTGCTGTCTCAGTAACATCATGCGACACAACAATACTCGTTAAACCCATCGCTTCATTCATTCGATGAATCACGTTCACTAATGTCCCCATTGAAATAGGATCTTGTCCTGTAAAAGGTTCATCGTACATCACCATCATCGGATCTAATGTAATCGCTCTTGCCAAGGCAACGCGTCTTGCCATGCCTCCTGATAGTTCAGCAGGCATTAAATCTCGAGCATTACGCAAACCAACCGCCTGCAACTTTAATAAAACCAAGTCACGAATCATACTATCAGGCAGTTTGGTGTGCTCTCGCAATGGGAAAGCAACATTATCAAATACAGAAATATCCGTTAGCAAGGCACCACTTTGAAACAACATTCCCATGCGTTTCCGTAATTCATACAATTCTGTGCGGGATAATTTGTGCACATCTTGACCATCGACTTCAATAGTTCCACGATCTGGGCGCAGTTGCCCGCCGATTAAGCGCAATAAAGTTGTCTTACCGGTACCGCTTGGTCCCATAATGGCGGTGATTTTTCCACGGTAAATATCTATATTCACCCCTTCAAAAATCGCCCTATCACCACGATAGAAGTGTAAATCCCTGATTTTTATCAGTGGCACTCTATTCTCCAACGAATGAAAATAAACAAAAAAGGACGTTAATTTTCAATAATATGGACGCTTAAGTCAAATCTGCTTGTGGAAAAAGCCTCGTCTTTCAGCTACAGTAGCTGCTGCCAGTTTCCAGTTATGGGAACTTTTAACGCATATTAATGCTCTCATTGTATGCTCAGACTTATAAAAAAATACCGAAATAAACGGAGAGAAATAATGAAGAAATTTTTAACTTTTGTTGTCGCTGCACTGATTGCATTGCCAATGATTTCATCAGCACATGGTCCTAGCCGCCAACAAGTAAAAGAAAAAATCACCATCAATGCCTCTCCTGACAAAGTGTGGGCAACGATTAAAGACTTCGGTGGTTTGCATAACTGGCACCCAGCTGTTGCAAGTACAGAAATGAAAGATGAGACAACACGCGTTTTAACACTTGCATCTGAAGGCAATCCAACAATCACTGAAAAACTGATTAAAGCAGATGATGAAAAAATGATGCTGACATACAAAATTACAGGTATGTCTGTTGTTAAAACAATCACCTTCAATAGTAAAGATACGCCTTACTTCACATTACCAGTTGCAACTTACAAATCATGGATCACTGTAAAAGCAGTTGATGGTGGTAGTGAAGTTCAATGGAAATCTAAATTCTACCGCTCATTCATGGACAACCCTCCCGTTCCTGAAGGTCAAAGTGATAAAGATGCTGTTAACACTATCAAAGCGGTTATCACGGCTGGTTTAGAAAACTTAAAAGTAGTTATGGAAAAATAAATGCCAAAGCAAGCTTGCTTAGTATTTCTAAAGGCGGCCTTATTTAAGGTCGCCTTTTTTATTGCATTTACTTTATCGATCACAGCATGCGAACCTCAACAGCCTCCTTACGCATTCATCACCAATCAGCTGTCTGATAACCTCAGTGTGATCGACACCCAAACTCAGACAGTGATCAAAACAATTGATATTGGTCACCGACCTGCGGGAATAGCGGTCAGTCAATTAGGCCACAAAGCATTTATCAGCAATCCAGAAGGTCAAGATATCAGTATTCTTGATACCAAAACGTTAACTGTCACAGCACATATCCCAGTAGGAGCAGGCCCAGTAGGCATTGCGACCAATAATGATGGTTCACTCATTTATATTGCTGACTGGTATCAACACAAAATTAGTGTTGTAGACAGCAAGACAGAAAAAATTATCACGACAATTTTTGTAGGGAATTCACCCGCTGGAATGATTGTAAATAAGCAGCACCTTTTCGTTGCCAATCGTGACGATAATACCGTGATGATTATAGACACCAATACCTATCAAATATTACATACCATACCTGTTGGCACGGCCCCTTTTGGCTTAGCACTCTCTCCAGATGGAAATACACTTTATAGTGTCAACGTCCGCTCTAGCGACGTCAGTGTCATCGACGTTACACTTGCCAAGGTACGTAGAATCATTAATGTAGGTTCGTGGCCTTATTGCGCCGTTACAAGCCCTGACGGAACACGTTTATATGTAACCAACCAAGATGACAGCACCATATCCATCATTGATACGGTTAATCCATCAATAATAAGTACCATTGATGTTGGCGACTCGCCTGAGGGAATTGACATCACACCCGACGGTCAATTTGTTTATGTCTCTAATTGGGGTGATGGCAATGTGTCCGTTATCAACACCGACACACACCTTGTTGAACGAACAATAGAAACAGGCGAAGGTAGCCGTGCTTTTGGGCAGTTTATTCGCTAATGGTAGACATTACTGTCAGCACTGATTCACCCGACCTAGAAATCAATGCAAAAGAATTAGCCCAAAAACTAGCACATCCCTATTCAGAATTAGACCCCGAACAAATCCAGTTAGTTATCACCCAGCAACATATTGAAATACGCACTCCCAACTTAGGAAGCCCGATCTTTATCGACTTTGAACAAGGTAAAAATGCTCACCGCAGACAATTTGGTGGCGGTCGGGGTCAGCCTCTAGCCAAAGCGATTGGTTTAAAGAAAGGAGCAACTCCAAGCGTTATTGATGCCACAGCAGGTTTTGGGCGTGATGCTTTTGTATTAGCTCATTTAGGTTGTGAAATAACATTACTTGAACGCAACCCATTAATTGCCACGCTACTTGAAGATGCGCTTTTTCGAGCCACTAACAATACTGAGCTTAGTGATGTCATCATACGAATGTCTGTACATAATCGAGATGCAATAGATTATTTATCAAGCCTTAACGGCCACAGTCATCCTGATGTGATTTACATGGATCCCATGTATCCAAGCCGAGAAAAGTCTGCCCTAGTCAAAAAAGATATGCGACTTTTGCATGAGCTTGCAGGACCCGATACTGACAGTGAGCAATTACTTACTTTGGCTAGAAACATTGCTACAAAACGAGTAGTAGTAAAACGCCCTAAATCAGCCCCCTTTGTCGGAGAGCAAAAACCAGCAACAAGCATTGAAAGTAAAAATACTCGGTATGATGTTTATCTTGCTCTCTAGTTGCGTACAAATATAAGTACAAGTACAATAATAGGTACAATATTGTAATCAAGGTAATTATTATGGAAACAATGAATTACTCCTCATTCCGTAGCCAACTCGCAGGCACTTTAGACAGAGTCAACGAAAACCATACCCCTATTATTATTACTAGGCAAAAAGGTAAACCAGCCGTTGTAATAAGCTTAGAAGACTTTCAATCTTATGAAGAAACCGCCTATTTAATGGCAAGCCCCAAAAACGCAGCAAGATTGCAGCAAGCAATCGAACAAGTGGAATCAGGAAATACCACTGAACACGCACTTATTGAACCATGATTTTATCGTGGGCAGATAATGCGTGGGATGATTATTTATATTGGCAACAAACCGACAAAAAGACACTTAAACGAATTAACAAACTGATCAAAGACATTAAACGACACCCGTTCGATGGTCTAGGCGAGCCAGAACCATTAAAACATAACTGGTCCAGCTATTGGTCAAGACGAATTGATCGCGAACATCGACTGGTTTATAAAGTGTCAGAACAAGCCATTATTATTGTGCAATGTCGGTATCATTATTGAAATAAAAGAAACAATGTTCCACTTGATTTATTTCAAGGAGTAGCAACTGATGAGCCAAGTAATTCGAATTTCGAATGAACTATACAAGCGTCTTGAGGCTCTTGCCTCGGGGTTTGACACTCCATCAAATGTAATAGAAGCAGTTTTAAACGCTTATGAAAGCAATAATCCAAGCCCTTTATCTCGCAGTATTAATTCCACTCTCCAGCCTGCTGCTAACTTAGATCTTGTGTATTTATCAGGATCTGAAGAAAAATTTAAACAAGAATTACTATCGAGTAGGAAGGCATATATTAAGCTTTATTTCACAAACAATTCCTCCGAAATAAAAGAATGGAATATATCTAAATTTGACCAAACCTCAAATGTTGCTAGTAACTTACGGGGAGGCTACCTTAGAGATTGGAAAAAACGAGGAATATTTAAAGCTGAATTATCAATCAATCAAAAAGAATTTATATAATAATTTTAAGGCTCTCTAATGAAAATATTTACAACATTTATCGGTATACTTGTACTCAGCGGGTGCGCTTCCCAAATTATGAACTCTTACGTCGGCAATGATGTTCGAGAGGTAATGGTAGACTACGGAACTCCTGATAATGCATTTGATATGGGAAATGGTCGCAGAGCTTTTCAATGGATTATGAACGACAATTATACGACTCCGACTACAGTAACAACCACAGCAAATATTAATACTTATGATTCGAATTCATGGGTAAACTCAAATACAATAATCACTGGGGGACAAACTATGAATTCCAAATGCATTTATACGATGTTCGGTCGCTGGAATGAAGATCGTCAAGGTTGGTATATAACTGACTTTAAAAAACCAAGCTTAATGTGTGAATAAATTCAGAACAATCTTGAGGTTTCCCGTTTATGACCGCCAAAAACTAAGTTAGTTTTGTGGATGAAGTGGTCGAGTGTTTGAGCGTAGCGAGTTTTCGACCACGCCACAAAAATAGCTTTGTTTTTGGATCAAGGTGATATCGGGTGCCTTTTTCTTTGGTTCTGTTTCTTTTGGGCAAACAAAAGAAATGAACGCCCAGCGGCAGCGGGCAAACATACCTAGACTTTAAAACACTCAATAATAAGTGATAATTATCACAGTCCATGAATCACCGCGTTCGCGAGGATGACGGTTTACTGCCAAGCCCGATGACTATAGAAAATTACTTTTTAGCCTGCTGATCCAGCACCTTCAAACGATCTAACTTCTCAGCAATCTTAATCTCTAGACCACGGTTTACAGGCTGATAATAATGTCTTGGAGTCATATTTTCAGGAAAGTAATTTTCCCCTGCTGCATACGCATCAGGCTCATCATGAGCATAGCGATATTCTTTGCCATAGCCCAACTCGGTCATTAATTTTGTTGGGGCATTTCGTAAGTGAATAGGCACTTCAGCACTGCCTTGACTTCGCACATCATGCATCGCCGCATTAAAGGCCGTATACACGGCATTGCTCTTTGGGGCACAGGCTAAATAGATAACCGCTTGTGCAATGGCTAAGTCACCTTCTGGCCTACCTAATTTATCAAAGCTTTCCCAGGCATCAAGTGCTATCCGTAATCCTCGAGGATCGGCATTACCAATATCTTCTGATGCCATTCGCACAATACGTCGCATTAAATAAACCGGATCACAGCCGCCATCTAACATGCGGCACAGCCAATACAAGGCACCATCAGGTGATGATCCTCGTACCGATTTATGCAATGCAGAAATTTGATCATAAAAAGCTTCGCCACCTTTATCAAAGCGTCGTAAGGTGCCGGATAAAACCTCAGCCAAATCATCTGCATCAACGTGTTTTTGCCCTTTACTATCCGCTAGTTCAATGGCAATTTCTAATAGGTTTAAAACCCGTCGGCCATCACCATCAACGGCTTGGGCCAGTTGATCTCGCAAATCTTCAGCTAAGGTAATGCCATGATTAGCCATGCCGAATTCAGAATCCAACATCGCTCGATCAATGATTTCACGAAGGTCATTACTGCCTAAAGATTGTAAAACATAGACTCGAGCCCGAGATAATAGAGCATTATTCAGTTCAAATGAGGGGTTTTCAGTTGTCGCACCAATGAAGGTAAAGGTGCCATCTTCAACAAAGGGTAAAAAAGCATCTTGTTGTGATTTATTAAACCGATGCACTTCATCAACAAAAAGTAAGGTACGCCGCCCTTGTTCCTGTTGAAGTTGCTGTGCACGAGCAACCGCCGCCCGCACATCTTTAACGCCTGCAAGTACAGCAGAAATAGTGATAAATTCCATATCACAGTAGCCCGCGATAAGTCTCCCTAACGTGGTTTTCCCCGTTCCAGGCGGGCCCCATAAAATCATTGAATGAGGATGCCCAGATGAAATAGCCTGCTGTAATGGTTTACCCTCGGCTAATAAATGTTTTTGACCAATATATCCATCTAAGGTCGTCGGTCGCATTCTATCCGCCAGCGGTCTGCCAACGATGTCATCCGTGTTTTCAAACAAACTCACAAGCCTGTATCACCGACCACATCAACACCCGTTGGAGGTGTAAATACAAATACATCAGGTAACAACTCTTCATTTTCAGATGTTTGACTAAAGACTAGTCGAGTTTTCTGTTCAAAACTGTCTTTCATAATCATTTGATTCAAGCCATATTGATCAAATGCCAGTGTAATAGTTTGAAAATTAGACTCTACATTTTTAGGAATAAGCTCTACCCATAAAAGGCCGTCATCAGAAGGAATATCTGCAAGTAAGTACTTATCTTCAGGCAGTGTATCGCCTGATAATAACGTTGCAGGCGTATCTGCTAACGCTTCTAATTGTGGTGTTACGGTCACTTGTTCTAAATCCACATCATAAAACCAGATTCGTTCACCATCAGCAATAATATGCTGTGGATACGGTTGCTCATAATCCCAACGAAACTTACCCGGTCGTTCTAAAATAAAAAACCCATGGGCTTCTTCTAATATTTGTCCACGAGAATCTAATACCGTTTGCTTAAACTTAGCTTTAAACGTTACAACATCTTGTACAAATGTATTTAATTTTTCTGTCGCAGATTCAGCCGCAGATAATGATAATGACAAACTCATTGCCATAATTGTCCCGCCGATCTGTAGCCACTTTTTAATCTTCATACCATGATTCCAATTTTTCCATCGAGTCACGCTGACTTTCTGTAGAGCTTCGACCACCGTTGTTAATGAATTGTTTCTCAATACCCTGTTTTAACAATTCAAAAGTTAGAAATACAACGACAAAGCTTGTCATATCTTTACACACACACCCTTCACGATGTGTATCTTCTGGATAGTTATCTATCGCCTGTTTAATCCCATCTAAGCTTGTTACTTTTTGCACTAAATGATCTAAAATAATCAAACTATATACTGCAATCTGTGGAATTTCTTCTGGCATTTCAGGTTTAATCAAACCTAACGTCATTGCCATTCGATGAAAAACAGTCATCTTAATCACTACGAGGAGGTGGAGCCAAAACCTCTCGACTACCATTGCCTTCCATTGCAGAAACAATACCTGCCGCTTCCATCGCTTCAACAATACGAGCAGCTCGGTTATAACCGATCTTTAATCGTCGTTGCACACCTGATACAGAAGCCCGCCGACTTTCGGTAACAATCTGCACGGCTTGATCATATAAAATATCTTTCTCGCCATCACTCGCATCAGCAATTGATTCGCCCCCTTCATCACTTTCTTGTGCTTGAGTAATCTCTTCCAGATAATTAGGCTGGGCATTCTTCTTCAAAAACGCGACAACTTGATGCACCTCGTGATCATCCACAAATGCACCATGAACACGCTCAGGAATTCCTGTTCCAGGCGCAAGATATAACATATCCCCTTGACCTAATAATTGCTCAGCCCCCATTTGATCAAGAATCGTTCGAGAATCAATTCGAGAAGATACTTGAAAAGACATTCGCGTAGGAATATTGGCTTTAATCAAGCCCGTAATAACATCCACAGAAGGTCGTTGTGTTGCAAGAATAAGGTGAATGCCAGATGCCCGTGCTTTTTGTGCCAAGCGAGCAATCAACTCTTCAACTTGCTTACCCACCACCATCATCATATCTGCGAGTTCGTCAATAATAACAACAATGAATGGTAACGGTTCTAATGTAACGGGAGGCTCGCCATCCACTAAGTCTACAGTTGGATCAACAATGGGCTCACCACGATCAATCGCCTCTTTAACCTTCTTGTTAAAACCAGCAATATTACGTACACCCAGTGCCGCCATAATAGGATAACGGCGTTCCATTTCAGCGACACACCAACGCAAAGCATTGGCGGCTTCTTTCATATCGGTAACAACAGGCGTTAATAAATGAGGAATATCTTCATAAACTGATAATTCCAACATTTTAGGATCAATCATAATCATACGAACTTGTTCTGGTGTCGCGTTATAGAGCAAACTCAAAATCATGGCATTTACAGCAACTGATTTACCCGATCCTGTTGTACCTGCCACCAGCAAATGTGGCATTTTTTCTAAATTAGCAGAAACGGGGCGACCGGCAATATCTTTACCTAATGCCATCATCAAAACCGATTTACTGTTCTCGTATTCAGGTGAGCCTAAAATTTCACGCAGACGGACAATGTCACGATTTTCATTTGGAATTTCTAAACCTACAACAGGTTTACCCGGTATCACTTCAACAATCCGGACACTGCTCACCGAAAGAGCTCGAGCTAAATCTTTTGCTAAACCTGAAATCCGGCTTACTTTTATACCTGCAGCAGGCTGCAACTCAAAGCGAGTGACAACAGGGCCGGGTTGCACTTCAACCACTTGCACTTCAACACCAAAGTCTTTTAACTTCAACTCAACTTGGCGAGACAACGCTTGTAGCACGTCTTTGCTATAACCACCTTTACTTGGCCCAGCCATATCGAGCAATGCTAAGGCGGGCATCCCCCCCTCATCAGCAGATTCAAATAGAGGCACTTGGCGTTCTTTTTCTTCACGTTTACTCGGTTCCGTGATTTGAATTGTAGGTTCTACTCGCACTTTATCTCGTTTGAGAATCTTCTCATTCTGTTCTTTGAAAGTATCTTCCCGCTGCTGTTTTGTTCGCTTGGCAATTAACTCTGCTTTAAATTCACGGATCCAACGAGAAACGACAATTGCCATCGCCATCGTCATCGCACCAAGACGATCAATTATCATTAACCAAGATAGGCCAGTGAACAACGTCACCCCAGTCAAGAAAAATGCTAACAGTAATAAACTGGTTCCTGATGTGCCAAATACAGCTTCAAAACCATATCCTACAACTTGCCCTAGAACACCACCCGCACCTTCAGGTAAAAAAGTCACATATTGAGTCAGACTCAATGCGGAAAGCCCACTGGCAGAAGCTACCGCCATCATGAGTCCAATCGCTTTAATGATCCAAAAATGCAATGCACCTTCAGAATCGGCAGTTTTTCCCCAACTAAATAAAAGCCAGCCGCTAAAACCAAGCATTAACGGTGATAAGTAGGTAGGAACACCAAAGAGAAATAACAACATATCAGCAAGCCAAGCCCCCACGATACCGCCACGATTCACAATAAAATCATTCGATCCTGTTGTTGTCCATGCAGGATCGGTTGGGTTATATGACCACAATGATAATAATAAATAAGCGGCTAGAGCTAAGGCTAAAATCAATGCGGCCTCACGCAAGCGGAAACTAACTGCGCCTGAAACAGCTTTTTGATTATTATTTTCCTTAAGTCGTGTTGCTTGTGCCAAGGTAATATTTCCAATAATGCCAACAAATTAACGTGGGATCTTAACACAGCTTTTAAACTGGTATGCTTTACCAAATCAACAGCAATGAAGTACCCTAAGCTCATCAAACTACATATTGGAGATCAACAGCATGGCTGAAAGTAAACATTGTCGCCTACTTATTCTAGGATCAGGGCCTGCAGGTTATACTGCGGCAGTTTATGCTGCTCGAGCAGCACTTGAGCCTGTTTTAATCACCGGTATCGAACAAGGTGGTCAATTAATAACGACAACAGATGTTGATAACTGGCCTGGTGATGATCAAGGCGTTGAAGGTCCAGAATTAATGCAACGCATGCAACGCCATGCTGAACGTTTTGGTACAGATATCATCTTCGATCACATTCATACCACCGATCTTAGCCAGCGTCCTTTCAAACTAATTGGTGATGCAGGTGAATATACTGCTGACGCACTTATTATTGCTACCGGTGCCTCTGCTAAATACTTAGGTATGGAATCAGAAGAAGCATTTAAAGGTCGCGGCGTTTCTGCCTGTGCAACATGTGATGGTTTCTTTTATAAAAACCAGCCCGTTGCCGTTGTTGGTGGTGGTAACACCGCTGTTGAAGAGGCTTTATATTTATCTAACATTGCTTCAAAAGTAACCGTTATTCACCGTCGTGATAAATTTAGTTCTGAAAAAATATTAAGCGCTCAACTTATCAAAAAAGCAGAAGAAGGTAATGTAGAAATTCTTTGGAATTCTCAGCTTGATGAAATTCTAGGTGATGATGCAGGCGTTACCGGCTTGCGAGTTAAAAGTACACAAGATGGCAGCACTCAAGAAGTGGCTGTACAAGGTGTATTTATCGCTATTGGACACTCACCTAACACCGGTATATTTGATGGCCAACTAGATATGGATCATGGTTACATCACCCAAACACAAGGCACTCAAACAAGTATCCCAGGCGTCTTTTCAGCAGGTGATGTCTCTGATCAAATTTATCGTCAAGCAATCACATCTGCCGGTGCAGGCTGTATGGCAGCATTAGATGCTGAACGCTTTTTGGAAAGTGAAAAATAAAGTGTTTCGGGGCAGGCAAAGTCTGCCCCATTAATTATTTAAGGAGTGATGCTCATGGAAGGTTATCAACATATCCTAATTGCAGCTGATTTTTCTGATCTCAGCAGACAAGTATTAGATCGCGCCCAAGAACTAGCCCATCGTTATAAAAGTAAACTCAGTCTTTGCCATATCATCGAAGATTTCCCCATTGCTGACTTTGTCTATGAACCAATGATTAGTATCGACATGGATATGCGTGATGCCATGTTACAGTCAGGGAAAAAGCATCTTGCAGACATGGCGACTAAACTCACTACTCCAATTGAAAATCAGTGGGTAGAGTTTGGCAATCCAAGTCATGATATTGTTAGATTGGCACAAGAAAATAAGGTCGATTTAATTGTCATTGGCTCTCACGGTCGACATGGAATTAAGTTATTACTAGGCTCAACTGCTAATGCTGTTTTACACCATGCCTTATGTGATGTTTTAGCCGTGAGACTCGTAGAAGAGTAAAAGCTGATACACCTCTGTTTATTCAAGTTTCAGGGGTACTAAATCAAGGAAGATAAACCAATGGCACCTCAACAAACAAGTAATCTTGTCGCCTCAATATCCGCAGTAGTTATTGTTCTTGCTGCGTACAATGTTGAGTTATTACTCAGTAATATACAATTATCATTTTTGATTGTTTTATTAACGACTATTCTATTTTTACTCCTTAAACTTCTGTTTAAAGCTAAATCAGTCCCCGCCAAACACTCACCTTTAGCAACGAGCCCCATTACCAACACTAATACTGCTAAGAAAAAAACAATACTAAAACACCGCTCTCTAGCTACAGCTACCCAAGATACTCAATCTCCAATAATTGTAGAGCCTACGGTCTCGGACAAACCTACACAGTGGTCATTACAATTATTACAAGATCTGGATTGGAAGCATTTTCAAGAATTATGTGCCCAATATTATGAATCGCTGGGCTATTTAACAAAAGCTGTCCCAGCTGAAAAAAATAAAGACGTTGATATTTATCTTTATAAAGAAAATAACCCCAACAAAATATTTGGCGTCATAAAATGTAAAAAATGGAGAAAACTTGTTGGAATCAACCTTGTTAAAGCCTTATTTACCATTCAATCTGACAAAAAAATACCTTTAGCAATATTTTTCTCTACTTCTGGTTTTAGCAAAACAGCTATTTCATTTTGTGAAAAAAAACATTTAAAATTAATCTCTGGTGAAGCACTGCTTGATCAAATTAGAAAGTTGCCTCTAGATATTCAGCAACAGTTACTAACAGCGGCTGTTCGAGGAGACTACACTACGCCCAGTTGCGTAAAGTGCCATGCAAAGATGGTACTACACTCAAATAAAAATCAGAATAAACAAATTTGGCGTTGCCAACACTATGAAAAATGTAAAACCACGATGTATCTCAATACTGCCAAGACATGAATTGAAGCTAGGAATTTTTCCTTAGGCTTTCAAATAAACCATATTGCCAACTACGCATTGCCAATACCACCGTTGTGCCCTTCTTTTGCTCTAGAGCTAAGGCAGCATCTTCATTATTGAGCTCATTAAACTCACGTGCTAATTGTTCAAGTTTTCGATGAAAGATCATCATTGCTGATTCACTTAACATGCCGTTAATAACGATCAATTGCTCTTGTTGCTGAGTAAATTGACTATCAAAAAAATCTGCCGCTAACTTTTGCTGAAAGAATTGTTGTATCGGGCCATTATCAAGCCATTTGAAGTTAGCCGACACTCTCAATTTAATATTATTTCCTGCCAATAACTCTATTACCTTGAGTCGATCTAATACCGCTAAATGACGAATACATTGATGCTCTGACAAATGAAAATATTCAATTAACTGTGGCATTGTCCAGCGGTTAAGAACACATACCGTAATCAATAATAAGGCGATATCTCCTGCAATTTCCTCTTCTTGCTCAAATGATAATCCGGATAACATAGTTCGAGAGTCATTATTCATTTGCAAGACAAGATCTGAAATTTCCATTTCCATCATTTGGCATACCAGATCTAATCTTGTGAGAGAAAAGCTCGATTCAGAAAATAAGCGTTTTACACTCGCTTCAGATAAACCGAGTTGATTAGCAACATCAATATATAACAAACCATGAGCTTTTAGTGCTCGCTTCAAACACTCAATTAATTGTTTTGTTTGCGCCACCTTAGCCTCTCATGCCATCATTAATCATATTCACGGATGAAAGTATCATATTTTAATACTTAACATTGAATATATTGGAACTTTAGGTTTAGAGTCGCACCATTTGATTCTTGTCTCTAAAATAGCCATCATATTTACTCAAGGCAGAGAACCAAATGAACTCACTTCTTAAAACAACAGGCTTTATCGCCTTTATATCAATGATCTTCCTCAATGCTTTTGTTGATTTAGGTCATAAAATCATTATTCAAAACACTGTATTCAAAATATATGATGGTTCAACTCAAGTCATATTAACGGCCATCGTCAATGGTCTAATCCTACTTCCTTTCATTTTAATGTTTACCCCATCAGGTTTTTTGGCCGATCGTTTTAAAAAGCCAATCATTATGAAATGGGCTGCATTAGTTGCCGTTGCCTTAACCCTCATCATTACAACATCTTATTATTTTGGCTGGTTTGAACTCGCCTTTGCCATGACCTTTATGCTGGCAGTTCAAAGTGCTTTTTATTCTCCTGCTAAATATGGTTATATCCGCGAAATTGCCGGTAAACACAATTTAGCAACTGCTAACAGTATTGTTCAATCGACTACCATCGTTGCCATATTATTAGGCATGTTTGTTTTCTCTGTTTTATTTGAGTACACACTAGAAAATATTACATTCACTAATGAAGCTGACATCATTCAAGCCATTGCACCTATTGGCTGGCTGCTTGTTTTAGGTAGTCTGATAGAACTTTATTTTGCATTCAAGCTCCCTACAATTGAGCAGGTAAAAACATCCGACACTTTTAATTGGCCGCAATACCGAAACGGCAAGGCATTACGATCTAACCTTAATTTAATTCATGCTGATTCGGTTATCTGGTTATCCATTATTGGTTTATCTGTTTTTTGGGGCGTTTCTCAGGTTGTATTAGCCACCTTCCCTGCTTTTGCTAAAGAAATCTTAGCCGTTAACAGCACGATTGTTATTCAAGGTCTACTTGCCTGTTCAGGTATTGGTATCGTTGCAGGGTCTTTATTGGCTGGAAAAATATCAAAAAACTATATTGAGACGGGCCTTATCCCTGTTGGTGCATTGGGTATGGTTGTAACATTGTTTTTACTACCTCAACTATCATCATTATCCTTCATTGCTGTCGATATTCTTGCCTTTGGATTTTTTGGTGGCCTATTCATTATCCCTCTGAATTCACTTATTCAGTTCCATGCTCGTTCTGAACAATTAGGAACTGTTCTTGCCGGCAATAATTGGGTTCAAAATGTTGTCATGCTCAGTTTCTTAGCGATAACGGTTGCCTTCTCTCTTGCAGGAACGCATAGCAAAGTTATTCTTAACCTGCTCACCATTGTGACCTTGTTTGGTGCTGCATACACCGTATGGAAGTTACCTCAATCATTAGTTCGATACCTGTTTGGTGCTATCTTCTCCAGTAAATATCGTATTAATGTGCAAGGCTTTGACAATATGCCATCACAAGGCGGTGTATTAATGCTGGGCAACCATGTCAGTTGGTTAGATTGGGCTATGGTCCAAATTGCTAGCCCACGACCAGTGCGCTTTGTTATGGAAAATAAATACTACCAACGCTGGTATTTAACTTGGTTTCTGGATCTATTTGGTGTTATCCCTATCTCTAGTGCAGGCAGTAAAGGTGCTTTAGAAGCGATCAACACTCGTTTAAAACAAGGTGATGTCATCTGCCTATTTCCAGAGGGTGCAATTAGTAGAAATGGTCAGTTAGGCGAATTCAAAACAGGTTTTGAACGTTGTGCCGAAGGTGTAGACGGTATTATTTTACCTTTTTATCTTCGTGGTTTATGGGGAAGTCGATTCTCTCGTTCAAGCGAGAACCTACAATCATTACGTCAAACATCTAGCCTACGCAGAGATATTATTGTCGCTTTTGGTAAACCTTTAGCCATTAACACTCAAGCACCTGCTGTAAAAAGTGCCGTTTTTGATTTATCCATCGATACATGGCAAACATACACCAATACATTACCTGCGATTGCTCATGCTTGGATCGATCGAGTCAAACAAAATGGTCGTGCAGATTGTTTAACCGATATTCAAACTAATAACACTCTGTCTAGACGTAAAGCACTAACAGGTGCCCTACTCTTCTCTCGCCGATTCCGACAACAAAGCCCAGAGCAAAATATAGGTTTATTACTACCCACTAGCAGTGCTGGTCTACTTGCCAATATGGGTGCGTTCATTAGTGGTAAAACAGTCATCAATCTCAATTTCACCAGTAATATTGATGCCTTACACTCAGCCATCAACAAAGCTGAAATAAAAACAATTTATACCTCACGGAAATTTATTAAAAAACTCGCTCAAAAAGGTGTTGAACTCGATACTCTCTTTGAACTGGCATCACCCATTTATTTAGAAGATACTCAGCAGAGTATTGGTAAATCAGAGCAAATCCTTACATTACTTGCTAGCTATTGTTTGCCGACCAAATGGCTCATTAACTTATTTGGACAGTCAGTAAATATTCACTCTCCTGCTGCGATATTATTTTCCAGTGGCAGTGAAGGAGAACCTAAAGGTGTCGTACTGAGCCATCAAAATATCATGGGCAACATCAAACAAGTTTCTGATGTCTTAGATACCCGTGAAGATGATGTCATGGTTGCTAGTTTACCTCTATTTCATGCCTTTGGTTTAACCGTAACAGGGTTGCTACCACTAGTTGAGGGTGTGCCAGCACTTTGCCACCCAGATCCAACAGATGTACTCAATATTGCTAAAGGTATTAGTCGACACAATGCGACCATATTCTGTGGCACCTCAACCTTCCTACGTTTATTTAATAAAAACCGTCGAATTCACCCTCTTATGCTAGATTCACTGCGTATTATCGTGGCAGGTGCAGAACGTCTTAACCCAGAAATACGCGATAGTTTTGGTCTGAAATTTGGTAAAACAATTTATGAAGGTTATGGAACAACTGAAACAACTCCTGTTGCCACAGTAAATATTCCCGATCGCCTCGCTGCTGATTGGAGTGTGCAGACGGGTGATAAAAAAGGCACTGTTGGTTTACCTTTACCCGGTAGTAGTGTTCGAATTGTTGATCCTGTCAGCATGGAAAGTTTAGCCACTGGAGAAGATGGTTTAATCCTGATTGGTGGCACGCAAGTCATGCAAGGCTATTTGAATGACGCTGATAAAACGGCTGATGTTATTGTCGAAATAGAGGGCCAACGCTGGTATAAAACAGGTGATAAAGGTCATCTCGATAAAGATGGTTTCTTAGTGATTGTCGATCGCTATTCTCGCTTTGCCAAAATTGGCGGAGAGATGATTAGTCTTGGCGCCATAGAGGCAGCTATTAACCCAACTTTGCCAGAAGATGTTGAAGTGCTAACAACAACCATTCCTGATGATAAAAAAGGTGAAAAGGTCGCTTTATTATATGCAGGTGAAATTGAAGAGTCTGAACTTAAAAAATGTATTTCAAACTCAGGCCTGAACAGCTTAATGGTGCCTAGTTTATTAATTGCCGTAGATGTTATTCCTAAACTAGGTAGTGGTAAAAGTGATTTTAATACTGCAAAAAACATTGCTTTAGAGAAAAGTAATGCTTAGAACAAACATCATCAAATGGGTTTTTCTCACTATGACATTATTATCCTCTCAAGCTCAATCAAGTGAATGTGTCATTTTATTGCATGGTTTAGCCAGAAGTGACAGCTCAATGGAAACGTTGTCTATCGCACTTGAGAAGGCTGGCTATCAAACTGTCAATATGGGCTATCCTTCCACAAAACACAATATTGAGAAATTAGCACAAGATACAGTGGTCCAAGCATTATCCTCTTGCCCCAAAAACACAAAGATACATTTTGTCACTCATTCAATGGGTGGAATTTTGGTCAGGCAATATTTGAGTAAAAACACCGTTGAAAACCTTGGCCGCGTGGTCATGCTGGGACCGCCAAACAAAGGTTCTCAGATTGTCGACAAACTAGGTAATATGCCAGGATTTGAACTGATTAATGGTCCCGCAGGTATGCAACTAGGTACAGGCATCCAAAGTGTTCCTAATAGCCTAGGAGCAGTCGACTTTGAATTAGGCGTTATTGCTGGAACACGTAGTTTTAACCCTCTCCTATCCTCAATGATGCCCAAACCAAATGACGGTAAGGTCTCTGTCGAAAGTAGCAAAATAAAAGGAATGACTGATCATATTGAGTTACCCGTCACTCACACTTTCATGATGAATAGAAAATTGGTTATAGACCAAGTTTTACACTTTTTAGCTAAAGGTATTTTTTTGAACTACGTCACAAAATGAAGAGAAGAAGATGTACATCAATATTAACTACGCGTAGCTTGAGGTTCTTCGGTTGTAATAAAGTAGCCAAGGACGTTTACATTGACCAAACAATCTTCTTACCCTCCTGTCTATACAGAAGAAATTCAGCAAGCAGCTGAGAACCTACGGCTAGCCCTGCCCTTTATCAGCAAGCATAAATCCCCTGTTAATCCGGTCAACTATGCGGTGTGGTATGAGTATGTTTCAGGAGAAAACCTAGCCCTAGCAAATGCTATTGATTCACTTATCGGTGACAATAAACCTATTACTCCCTTGATATCCCAGCACCTCTATAGTAAATACGTTTTAATGGATATGCCTAAGCGCCTAGAAACAACAAATCATGGACTTAAGCTTGTTGTTGATAATACGCTGACGAATATTAATGAGGTTGAATCAACGACCAATCAATGCCTCTCTGGATTTAATGACTCTCAAATGGCTCTAGCTGAATGCAATGATGTTGAGGATCTAAAAAACCTACTCAGCAACATCCTTGCTGACACTCAAAGAATGTCAGAAACCAGTAATGAATTGAAACTAAATCTTGAACAATCTTCACAAGAAATAGCGCAGCTAAAACAAGAGCTAGAGGCCGTTAAAGAATCAGCACAAACAGATGCGCTAACCGGACTTTTAAACCGCGGAGCATTTAATGAGGCACTCTATAAAGCCTGTGAAGATACCGAGACAGAGACAGCGCTTATCCTATTTGATCTTGACCATTTTAAGAATGTAAATGATAACTTCGGCCATCTATTAGGCGATAAAGTCATTCAGTTTTTTGCAGCCCTATTACAAAAACACTCAGGAAAACACCATATCTCAGCACGCTATGGTGGTGAAGAAATGGTGATGTTATTAAAGAATGTCTCAGAGCAAGAAGCGATCGACCTTGCCGACCTCATCAGGACCAGTTTTGCGAATAGCCGCCTAAAAAAACGTGGCAGTAATGAATCTATCGGTCAAGTAACAGTATCGATTGGCATCAGTATGAAAAAAGCAACGGACTCACCTAACGATATTCTTGAACGAGCAGATGCGGGGCTATATCAATCGAAAGAAAAAGGCCGCAACCAAATTAATGTTGTATAACGCTTAATTGCCAGCAGATCCCAGCTAAGCTTGTGCTCAGCTTGACTGGGTAAGCATGCTGGGATGACGGACAAGGTGATGGAAAGAAAACCGTAGGTCGGACTTCAGTCCGACACTAAAAACAACCACAGAGACACTAAGTTCACAGAGAAAAAACATAATTCAAGTTAAATCTCCGTACCTCTGTGGTGAAACAAATAACAGCACAGTTGGACTAAAGATCCAACCCACAAGGTGATGGAAAAGAAAACCGTAGGTCGGACTTCAGTCCGACACTAAAAAACAACCACAGAGACACTAAGTTCACAGAGAAAAAACATAATTCAAGTTAAATCTCCGTACCTCTGCGGTGAAACAAACAACAGCACAGTTGGACTAAAGATCCAACCCACAAGGTGATGGAAAAGAAAACCGTAGGTCGGACTTCAGTCCGACACTAAAAACAAAGCTGGGATAACGGGTATATACCGCTACGATTGTATTGCCTGTAAATGAGCAACACGAAGCGTAGCCGGTGGATGAGAATCATAAATTGCTGACACTAAAGGATCTGGCGTTAATGTACTCGCATTTTCTTGATACAAAGCAACTAGTGCCGTAATTAAATGCTCACTACTTGATACCGAAGCAGCATACGCATCTGCTTCATATTCATATTTTCGGGATAATGCCGTCATCATAGGATGCAAGAAAAAGCTAAAGACAGGAATAACAAGCATAAACAAGGTTAATGCCATAGCATTCCCTTCAGTATGGACGCCTAAACCAGTATAAAACCACGATTCAGCAGCCGCCCAGCCTAATGCAGCTAAGCCGATCAAGCTTAATAAAGACATAACCATCATGTTTTTAACAACATGTTTACGTCGAAAATGACCTAATTCATGGGCTAATACAGCTTCAATCTGATCTTCATCTAAGGTATTTAATAAGGTATCAAAAAATACGATACGTTTATTGTTGCCGAGCCCTGTAAAGTACGCATTACCATGACCACTACGACGAGAGCCATCCATCACATAAATACCTTGGCTTTTAAAACCACAACGTGCCAACAAACCCTCTACTCGTGCTTTTAATTGCTCATCATCTAATGGTGTGAACTTATTAAATAAAGGCGCAATAAAAGCAGGGTATGCCCACATCATAAGTAAAGCAAAGCCCATCCAGGCCGCCCATAAATATAACCACCAATATTCACCTGTGCTTTCCATTAATGCTAAAGCGCCCCAAATTAATGGCGCACCGATAAGTATCATTAGAACCGTCTGTTTCGCAATATCTGATAAGAAAAGTGTTCGTGTATTATTGTTAAAACCAAAGCGGTCTTCTAATACAAAGGTTTTATACCAAGATAATGGCAAGTCAATTAATGTACCTATCACAAAGAAACTGAGTATAAAGACAATCCCCGTTGTCATTTCTGACCAGCCAAGGTTCTGCCAAAAGCCAGATAACAAAGCCAAGCCGCCACCCAAAGTCCAAAGTAGCAATAAAACCACACCCAATACACTTTCAATGCGATTCAATTTACCTTTCGCTACCGTATATTTCGCGGCTTTTTGATGCGCAGATAACTTAACTTGTTCTTTAAATGCATCTGGTACATTATCTCTATGCGCATGCACATAGCGACCTTGTCTTAATGATAACCATAGCTCAACACCCGTCATTAATCCGAGTGCGGCAAGGAATATCCATGTAAATTCGTTCATATCAATATCCAACTAGTTAAAGTATAAATGTCATGCAGGTTAGCCTTTGATACAATCGCTGGCAAGAAGTTCATTTTAAAAATAAGAATTAAAGATATCTATTATGGCTAAAAGTAAAAAAAACCTAATCTGGATCGACCTAGAAATGACAGGTCTCGATACCAATAATGACTATATTATTGAAATTGCCACTATTGTAACTGATGGTGATTTAAATGTTTTAGCTGAAGGTCCCATGATTGCCATTCATCAATCGGATGAAACCCTTGATGCAATGGATGAATGGAATACCCGCCAGCATGGTGGTTCAGGTCTGGTAGAACGAATCAAAGCAACAAGAGTGACAGAGGCAGAAGCAGAACAACAAACATTAGAATTTTTAAAAGAATATGTGCCCGCTGGTGTATCTCCAATGTGTGGCAATAGTATCTGCCAAGATCGTCGTTTTATGGCGCGTATCATGCCGGAGTTAGAGGCATTCTTTCATTACCGTAACCTTGATGTTAGCTCTCTAAAAGAATTGGCGCGTCGCTGGGCACCCAAAGTTGAGAAAGCCTTTAAGAAAAAATCATCACATCTTGCAATGGATGATGTGAAAGACTCAATTCGTGAATTACAGCATTATCGTGAACTGTTTATTAAATTGCCTTGATTAGCCAAAACTATAATTACAAAGATGCTATTTCGCCCTTTAGGAAATAAGCTCTACTTTGCCATTGCCGTGGTATTTTTAGGCTTATTTTCTAGTGCATTTGCCACGCCGATTATTATTGATGATAATCAGCTAAATCCTATTGAACTAGGCCCTCACTACCAGCTTTATGTTGATAAAACTCAAGCCTTAAGCATTAATGATATTTTATATCCAGCGCCTAATGTTATCTTTTCCCCTTTGGTCAATGGGAATTTCAACCTTGGTTTCCAAGCAGATACACATTGGTTCAAAGTTTCACTCCGTAATACAAAGCCCGATGAACTAAAACAATTACTGAAATTTGATTTCCCATTACTGGATGAAATATCAGTCTATTCCGTTCATTCCATAAGTAGGCGCATACTCTCTCATTTTGAGGGTGGTGATACTTATCCCTTCGACACGAGACATTATCAACACCTCGACTTCATCTTTCCACTGACGTTGCCGGCTCGATCTGACATAGATTTATACTTTCAAATTAAATCAAAAGGCTCGATGACAGCAGGCGCAAGCTTATGGAGTACCGAGTCATTCTCAGAACAACATCGACTAGACTACTTCTACCTTGCTCTCTACCTTGGCCTATTAATTGGCTTGCTCTGTTATAACTTTTTGCTCTATATCAGCCTCCGAGATAAAAGCTACCTTTACTATGTAACCTGAGATCTGGTTAAGAAACAGTCATCATACTAAATTCTTCGCTAGTAATTTTTAATGATGGCTTGTTCTCTTTAAGTGAGTAAGCGATAAGCCCAGCAATGATGTTCAGCATAAATCCATGCACACTACGATGCCTAGAATGCTCAACTTGAGTAATATTTTTAAGCTGATCGTTGATGGTTTCAATGATAAATCGCCTAGAAAGCATTGCTTTATCCCATGCAGAGAGTAATTTTGCTTTCATATTCTTCTTAACGTTAGTCACTAACTCAACCCCTTTATCGAACAAGTCACTAGACAATGCTTTACTGATATAGCCCTTATCAGCATATAATTTCCCTATCACGTCTTTAGCTAATTCAGGCACAGGTTTTCTGTCATCAACATTAGCAGGTGTGATTTTAGCTGCCAGAATATCACCGACATGATTGACAATAATGTGTAACTTAAATCCATAAAACCAGCCCATTGTTCCTTTGCCTCTTTTGGCTATTCCAGCAAACGTTTTATGCCGTTCAATACGAAGGTTATGGCAGACCTTTATACTGGTCGAATCAACAAAGCTAATACCCGTTGGCTTTCCTTTAACATGTGTGAAGTAAGCACACAAAGGCGTTAACGCCTTTGGCATCACGGCTAAGAATCGAGTATAACTGAGTAATTCTGGAAAATAGCTCTTATAAAACCTAGCAACAAGTCCTGTATAATAGTTTTTGAAATCACGTTGGTTTGATGAGTGAAATCCTATAATAATGGTCATTATTTCACTCATTGCCATTCGACCTTCTCTGTTTCGTTTTCGAGTACCATCTGCTAGAAGTTGTGCTTCCCACTGCGGCATAAATACCTTACAAAAATCATCGACATCACAGAATATGTCTGTTAATTTGTTCATAGGCCTGTTTTCCTTTCATCAAAATCTTTGTCGTAAAAGATCTGATCGGTTAACAGGCTTTTAGTTCCCATTTCTTAAACAGGATTCAGGTTATGTATTATTTTCTAGCTCACTTCTTCTGGCTTTAGGCTCATATAGTGGACTTTGGTTTGAATTACTCTGGCCAAACTCCCCCATCTGGCACAATAATTCTGTCCCCATCTCATTCTCCTTGATGGGAATATTTGCTGTACTTTTTTCAAAATCGTTCTTACAAACTCTCACTCTAGTCCCTAAATTGGATAAAGCACTCTCTTTCATACTGATTGCTTTTGTAACACTCATTATCGCAATGTCCGTGGTGCCGCTTTCATCTATAGCTCAAATACTGTCTATTCTTGCACTCATTTTTGCTGCAACTATCTCAATAGTCGCAATAAACCTTAGTCTGAAAGGCCACCGTACCGCATTAAATTACCTAGCTGCATGGCTATTTTTCATTATGGGCGCACTTGTTCTATCTGCACGTAATTTTGGTCTTATACCTAATACAGTGCTCTCTCAATATGCCATTTTTATCGGCAGTGCCCTAGAAATGATTCTGCTATCCTTTGCTCTTGCACAACGCATTAATCAAGTTGAAGATAACAATCAACGTTTAGCCTCAGATAACTCGCAACTAAAAGACCAAGAATCATCATTAAAGCAATTAGCCCATTATGATGCGCTTACCGGCCTGGCTAACCGAACGTTAATTATGGAAAAATTAGACCTTTTACTTGCCCTAAGTAAAAGAAATAACAAAAAACTAGCTGTTTTATTTCTTGATCTCGATGGATTCAAACCTGTTAATGACCGCTATGGTCATGATATCGGTGATGCAGTACTTATCACCATAGCTGACAGGCTACGTTCATTACTTCGGGATAGTGATTATATTGGTCGTATTGGTGGAGATGAATTTATCGTGCTTGTTGAAGATGGCGATCAAGAATTTAACCCTCAACAAGTTGCTAATAAAATCAGAACAGCTATTGCAGAACCTTTCTCCATTATGGGAGAAAACATACAACTAGGGACGAGTATTGGCATTTCAATTTACCCTGATAATGGCAATGACACCCCAAGCTTAATTACCTTCGCAGATACCGCGATGTATATCAATAAAGCATACCGTCATAATTAATTAACCCGAACCAATCAGCCCACCATCATTTTTAGTAATCAGTACTGTCGCCGAGCGTGGTCGACCACCTTCTTGTTGATCAGGCCAATTACTAATCACTTCACCCTCACCGGGATGCTGAATATTAACCCACATAGCTTTAAGATCGGGACTCATTGCAACACCCGTTACCTCACACCCCACCGGCCCAGTTAGAAAGCGTCGCGTTTCCCCCGTATTAGGATCGACAGCCAGCATTTGATTGTTACCAAATTGGCTAAAGTCACCCTGATTAAGCTTGCTTGAACTGATATCAGTTTGTACCCATAACACGCCGCGACTATCAATCATCAATCCATCAGGGTTTGCATAGCTGTCGCCCTTAATTGCGCCCTGACTCTCATCATCTCCTGCTAATACAAATACATCCCAACTAAATAGCGTACTCGTTGCATCTTCTTCATTTAACGTCACAATATGACCAAATTTATTGTTATTTCGAGGATTACTAGCATCTTTATCCGGCTTATCTAACTTGCCTCGTTTTGAATTATTGGTCATTGAAATAAAAATATCGCCAGTATCTGGGTGAGTCGTAATCCACTCTGGGCGATCCATCGGTGTTGCCCCCATAACATCTGCTGCCATTCTCGCCCGAACAAGCACGTCTGCTTGATTTTCAAAACCATTCTCAAGCGTTAACTTACCTCGACCAAACTCTAACGCTAACCATTGCCCAGAACCATCATCATCAAACTTGGCAACATACAATATTCCATCGTCTAATAACCGACTGTTATGCACTCCTTGCGTGCCATCCCAACAGCCATTTGTAATAAATTTATACACATATTCAAATTGTGCATCATCACCAGAATAAAAAGCCACTCGCCTATCTTTGCCAATATTATGAGCTACATTTTCATGTGAGAACCGGCCCATAGCAGTGCGTTTAACTGGTTTACTTTGTGGATTAAAGGGATCGAACTCAACAATCCAACCAAAACGGTTCGGCTCATTAGGATGAAGACTGGCATTAAAACGCTGGTCATTCTTATGCCAGCCATAATAGCTATGATTAATACTATAGCGATGCCATGCTTCTTTTTGCTTATCATTTATTCCTGATAAGGACGGCACATAAAAATAGTCATTAAAATTTTCTTCACATGTCAGATAGGTTCCCCAAGGGGTTTTACCATTTGAACAATTATTAAAGGTGCCTAAAATCTCCTGCCCATTTGGATCAGCTTCAGTTTGAATATATTGTGTACCCGCAACAGGACCCGATACTGACATAGGCGTTACTGCCGTTAATCGTCGGGCATAAGTCGATGGTCGAACAATATTCCAGCCTTGCGATGATTTTCGAACCTCAATCACAGATACACCATGTGCATATTGTTCTTTTAATGTTTTTTCTAATGTATATGTTTCAGGTGAATCAAATATTCCACCATCCGCGTGCAATATCTGAGCATCAATATATTCATGATTCATTACCAACAAACCATGATCACCTTGCTGTGACAGAGAATAAAATTGAATCGCATCATGATGCATTCCCGCCTGCTGCAATTGATCTTGTGCAGTATTGGAAGCATCCATCTTAAACTCAGGCCCATCCGAAATAGGATCACCCCAACGATAAAACACCTGAGCTTCATACCCTTCTGGCACAACGACTTTATCTAATAAATGAGCAACAGGGATAGACTTAAACCCTAATAAGCCTTCTTTGACACTTTGACTAAGCAGCTTTTCAGCTAAAGCAGGCAAGGGTAAAGCGGCTGACAATAATGTTCCTAAGCCATATTGCATCACTTTCCGACGAGATAAGCGTCTATTAACAAGTGACTCAAGATCTATTGAATCTTGCTTTTTATTCTTCATCTTTTCTACTTTCATGTTGTTCCAACGCCCAAACAATATGCTCTTTCACCATATCACTAGCCAAAGCTAGTCGCATTGTAAGTGCATTGATTACTTCTGGAGATGTACTTGCATTACCCAATGCCACTGCGATATTACGCAACCAACTTTCATGGCCAATTCGCCGAATAGGGCTGCCTTCTAATCGAGATAAAAACTCTTGCTCTGTCCATGCGAATAAATCCAATAACTGCGGTGAATCTAAGCCATGGCGAGGCAAATAATCCGATTCAACTGTTGCCTGTGCAAATTTATTCCAAGGACAAATTAACTGACAATCATCACAACCATAAATACGGTTCCCCATCGCCGCACGAAACTCAATAGGAATCGCCTCTCTAAGCTCAATGGTTAAATATGAAATACATCGTCTTGCATCCACTTTATAGGGTTCAACAATCGCTTGAGTTGGGCAAATATCAATACACGCCACACAAGAGCCACAATGTTCAGATGTCGGCTCAGTTACCGGCAACGGTAAATCCGTATAAATTTCACCTAAAAAGAAATAAGAGCCATGTTCACGATTCAAAACATTACTATGTTTGCCAATCCAACCTAATCCCGATTTTTCAGCAAGCGCTTTTTCCATCACAGGGGCACTATCACAAAAAACCCGAAAACCCATTTCACCCACTTCTTCCTCGATCTTCTTTGCCAAGGTTGCAAGTCGTTTACGCATTAATTTATGGTAATCACGCCCCAAGGCATAACGAGAAATAAACCCCTGCTGATCATTATTGATAACAGACCAAGATTCTGCCGCATTTTCCGGAAAATAATCCATCCGTAGCGTAATCACCCGCACGGTTCCAGACTCTAACTCGTCAGGACGACTTCGCTTTGTACCATGACGAGCCATATATCCCATTTCACCGTGAAAACCAGCCTCTAACCATGATATAAAACGCGATTCAGCTTTTGACAAATCAATATCACTCACCCCAAGCTGCTGAAAACCCAGAGATTGCGCCCATATTTGCATCTTTTCATGCACGCTATTCATTTTCAAAGCTGTATTTATTTCACTCATGCAGGCTATTATAGAGGCACATAATCTCCACTTGGGAAAAAATATGCTTAATTTGCCACATGATTTATATACTGCAAAACAAACGCGTGAATTAGACCTGATTGTTACAGAACAACATAATGTTTCAACGGCTAAATTAATGGCGCGAGCGGGCAATGCAGCATTAACGGCTATTAAAAATTATTGGCCTCAAGCAGAACGTTTACTGATCGTCAGCGGCACCGGTAATAATGGTGGCGACGGTTTTGAGCTTGCCCGCCAAGCAATTGAAGCAGGTTATCGTGTTGTCGTCTATCAAGTAGGTGACGATAAAATGAGCACAGAAACCGCTGCGGCACAGGAAGCATTACTGACAAGCGGCTCTAAAATACAACAATTTACAGACTCACTGCCATCAACCGATGTCATTATTGATGCACTATTAGGCACAGGCTTAAACCGCACGATAGAAGGCATCTATAAAACGGCTATTGAAGCGATTAATAGCAATAAACGTGCGCCGGTTTTATCACTCGACATACCATCAGGTCTTCATGCTGATACGGGTAGCGCAATGGATATTGCCGTAAAAGCAACCATCTGCCTAAGCTATATTGGTCTAAACAAAGGTTTATTCATCGGTGAAGGCCCTAACTACAGTGGCACAGTCTGTTTTGATTCACTCGATATTCCATCAGCACTTTATAAAAAATTCCCTCCTATTGCTCGTCGAGTAAGTTTAGAAAATGATGGCGCACGATTAGCTCCTAGAGAACGTACCGGCCATAAAGGCATCTACGGACATCTACTTATTATTGGTGGTGATCATGGCATGCCAGGTGCCGCCCGTGTTGCTGCAGAAGCGGGCGCTCGTGTTGGTGCAGGTTTAGTCAGCATTGCAACAAGAGAAGTACATAGCCCAATATTGAATCAAGCTCGTCCTGAACTGATGTGTTACGGCGTTGAAGATACCAATGATGTTGCACCTTTAATTGATCGCGCCAACTCTCTTACTGTTGGTCCAGGTCTTGGCCAGTGTAATTGGGGGGAAGAGCTTTTCCAAAAAGCGATTGCAAGTAACTTACCGATGGTGGTTGATGCTGATGCCCTCAATATGCTGAGCAAAAACCCTAAGAAATACGATAATTGGATATTAACGCCTCATCCAGGTGAAGCTGCAAGATTGTTAGGTTGTAGTTCTGCTGAAATCCAAGCCGATCGTTTCAAAGCGGTACGAGAACTTCAAAATCGTTATGGCGGTGTTGCGGTTCTAAAAGGTTCAGGCACACTCATTTATAATGGAACAGAACCAACACGCTTATCTACATGGGGTAACCCAGGCATGGGAAGTGGCGGCATGGGTGATGTTCTTGCTGGCATTATTGGCGGACTTATAGCTCAAGGGTTTCCTCTAATGGAAGCAGCATGTGTCGGTGTAACATTGCATGGCATGGCAGCGGATAAAGCGGCAGAGCAAGATGGTGAACGCGGCATGTTAGCGATGGATCTTATTCCTCACCTTAGGCACCTTGCCAACCTTATCTACTAATTTAAATCGCAGAGATGAAACTGTATCTGGAAACTGAATCAGACACATTAAAGCTGGGTGAGCACATCGCCCAGCATTGTCCTTCCAAGCAATTTACAATTCACCTTGAAGGTGATTTAGGTGCCGGAAAAACAACATTAACTCGAGGTTTACTCCGAAAACTAGGGCATAAAGGCCATGTAAAAAGCCCAACGTATACCCTTGTTGAGCAATATACATTCAAAGATCGGTCTGTTTTTCATTTTGATTTATACCGATTAACCGATCCCGAAGAACTCGATTATCTCGGACTAGATGATTATCTTAGTCATAACTCACTCTGCATTATTGAATGGGCAAGTCAGGGGGGAGATTTTTTACCGAAACCCGATCTGATTATTACACTCAGTTATAATAATCACTCACGAAATGCTGAACTGTCCGCACTTTCTCCACCAGCAAAATTGCTGTGTGACATGATTCAGCTTTAGTTAATGTTGACGGTCATAAAATAAAATATCCAAACTATTTGAGGATACCCATGACATTTATAGGAAGAAAACAATGCTCCGTATTTTTCTGAGTTTACTCTTACTCACAGTCTCGATAAATACATGGTCAGCCAGTATCGAAGGATTACGCTTATCACAATCGAATGAAAATACACGTCTCGTTTTTGACCTAAACCGCAGTGTAGACTATAAAACATTCACGCTTAGCAATCCTGACCGTATTGTTATCGACTTCCTTCGCACCATAAAACCTACCCAGCTAAAAATACCTGATTTAAGCCAGTCACCTATTCGTAATATTCGTCATGCCGCATGGGATAAAAATACACTTCGTGTCGTTTTAGATCTAAAACATGCTCTCAAATATGAAAGCCAAACATTAGCCCCCTATCAAGGCTCTCCACATCGACTCGTTATTGACCTAATTAGCACTCATAAACCTGCTCAACAAAAAATTGATATTGAAGCGACGTTGACTGGTGTCGATATTCCAACATCCATTAAAACGATAACACCACCTCAAATAACCCCGAAACCTGCTGAAATTATTATTACCAAACCTGAACCTGTTCTGACGGTAACCAAGTCAACAAAAACGATGGTTAAACGTAAAATTGTTATTGCAATTGATGCCGGACATGGGGGCCAAGATTCGGGAGCCTTAGGCAAAGGAGGCACAAAAGAAAAAACAATCGTGCTCGCTATCGCCAAACGTTTAGCCAAACTTGTTGATAATGAGCCCGGAATGCGTGCTTATCTAACCCGAGATAGAGATATCTTTATTTCACTGCGCCAACGCATCAAAAAAGCGCGAAATAACAATGCAGATATGTTTATCTCCATTCATGCCGATGCCTTTAAAAACACGAAAGCAAGAGGTGCTTCTGTATTTGTTCTTTCTGAACGAGGTGCCAGTAGTGAGGCCGCTCAACTATTAGCCGACAAAGAAAATGCTGCCGATTTAGCAGGTGGCATTAGCTTAGAAGATAAAGACGATCTTCTTGCCTCGGTATTACTCGATCTCTCTCAAACTGCAAGTTTAGAAGCCAGCTTAGAAGTTGCGAATACCGTATTGTCAGGCTTAAAACGTGTAGGGAATGTACACAAAAAACATGTTGAATCAGCCGCATTTGTTGTATTAAAATCACCCGATATTCCTTCTGTTTTAGTTGAAACGGCTTTCATCTCAAACCCTGCCGAAGAGCGTAAATTAAAGAGTTCCAGTCATCAAAACAAACTTGCTCGAGCAATGATGTCGGGCATTAGAAACTACTTCCAACGAAACCCGCTCCCCGGCTCAGCAGTCCCTCAACAACATACGGTAAGCCGAGGCGATACGCTCAGTATTATTGCTCAGCGCTATCAAGTCAGCATGGTACAACTCAAACGTAATAATAATTTAAAGTCATCTGAAATTAGAATTGGCGACATTTTGCTTATTCCTTAAATCCGACATGCTGTTAAAATGAGCCCTTTGCACGATAAGTATTTTTTGTCGTAGCAAGGCAAAATTGTCGACAAATCTGTCTGGAACAGATTTGGATTTACCCTCAAAAGGGTGAAACACAAGGATGTGTTTCATCAAAAAGCGTAGTTTACTCGTGTAAATGAGCATTTTGAGACTATTTTTAACGCCGCTATGGCGAAAAAGACGACTCGTGCAAAGGGCTCAAAATAAAACCATGTCAGATAACAACCGCATTCACGCCCTTCCACTACACCTAGCAAATCAAATCGCTGCTGGCGAAGTCATAGAACGCCCTGCATCCGTTGTAAAAGAGCTCGTAGAAAATAGTATTGATGCAGGTGCAACACAGATAGACATTGATATTGAAGGTGCCGGAAACCAACTCATACGTGTCCGAGATAATGGCAAAGGCATTCATCCTGATGACTTATCACTGGCTCTAAGTCGTCATGCCACCAGCAAATTACACTCTAGCGAACAACTCAGTCATATTTCTAGCTTAGGATTCCGAGGTGAAGCCTTACCCAGTATCACGTCTATATCAAGGCTCACGATCACTTCTCGTCAACAAGACAGTGACTGTGCATGGCAAATCATTGGGGATAATAATGAACCCTCTCCTGCTGCACATCCTTTAGGCACCACACTTGAAGTTCGCGATCTATTCTTCAACCTGCCAGCAAGACGTCATTTCCTACGTAGCAATAAAACAGAACAGCATCATATTTTAACAACCTTACAACGGCTGGCATTAAGTCAATTTGAGGTTGGCTTTCACTGCAAACTATCGGCAAGTAGTCAGCTCAAATTGCCTGTTGCTCATACCGCCGAGCAACAACAACAACGAATCGCTAAAATATGCGGTAAAACATTTATTGCGAATAGTATTTACCTACAACAAGATTTTAATGAAATAAAGCTTCACGGCTGGATTATCCAAGCAGAAGCCCATCGTTCACAAACAGATGTGCAACACTTCTTTATCAATGGGCGCGTCATCCGAGATCGGGTCATTAATCATGCTATTCGTCAAGCTTATGGCAGCCAAATACCCGCAGGCAGACAAGCAGCCTATGTATTATATTTAACAATTCCTCTTGATCGCGTTGATATTAATGTTCACCCAACCAAACATGAAGTACGTTTTCGTGATGCACGTTTAATTCATGGTTTAATCACCACGGCACTTCAAGAAGCACTATCTCAAGGTCACCAAGAGCCATTAGCCCCCGTTATTAGTGATAATAAAGCACCTCTTCGCATTGCTGAAACCGCAACACAGTACCAAGCCCCTATTGAAGCTGCTGAGCCCAATAAGAAAATAAAGCAATCCTCATCCCCTTTTGGAACTGCTGTTAGCTTATTACACCATCGTTATGCAATCACTCAGACAGCGGAAAACCCTCTTCTATTAGACTTACAGCAAGCCGAACAACAACTCCGGGCACAACAGCTAGATGAGGCTATAAGAACCGATACACTTCGCTCTCGCCCGATTCTAGTGCCAATAAAGCTCCCTGTTGATGATTCACTCATTTCAGCCGCTGAACAGCACTCTGAGCTATTAAGCACGCTTGGAATTCAACTAAGTGTTCAAATGGGCAATTTACTCATCAAAAGCATCCCAAGCTTGCTGGCTCAATCTGATATAAAGCAACTTGTACTCGACATTGTCACGACAATTTCAACCAAAAGTAGCAATCCAGAGCCACTTAAGCATATTTTGAAAACCCACCTTCCTCGAATAGAAATCAATAACTTAACTCAAGCTCAACACATTATTGAGCAACTCCTTAACTTCTCTATTAATGCTTCTTGGTGTAAACCACTTGATCAACAAACACTAGTTAGCTTATTCTGAGACTTATATCTACTATTTAGGCTATCACTATGGCAACACCAGCTTCGGCTAGACCTTCACTTATACCGGCATTCCTTGCTCTTATTGTTGTCATATTCTTTGCTTATTTACTCTATTCTGATCTTGCTCCATCTCGCACAATAGAACATACCATTACCCCTCCAATTGAAATAATAGACACTTCTGAGCAGCCTTCATTAACAATAATTGATCACATTGAACCTCAAAACAGTGCAGAAATCACCGCACAAGAGGCCCTAATTTTTGTTGCCAATTTAAGTCCTCAAACTGATAAACCGATTGTAATTAATGAATACAATGATCAATTTGTTCGTCCTGACAGTATTATCTCCCTATCTGATTTAGAACATCGAGGTACTTCGGTTCAAACATTATTAATGGATGAAAACTTAGCAGATAACACGCCCATCACACTTAACTTCAGTAGTGAAGAACATTCACAAACGACACTTGCTGAGCTAGCACTCAATATCGAAGATCACTATGAGACGATCACCATTACGACAGCAGACAATCTCACATTAATTGCACCGCTAGTAGATTTACTCAAGCGAGAAGACCTTGATCAGCATTCTCCAATCACACTAATACTCACCCGTCGACACAGCGTACAAACACAGTTTGGAGAGATTGCTAATCTGAAAATATCGCCATCACAATCATTAACGGCAACGATTAGTCACAATGTGACCGAGCTTTCCATTAATGAAATACTCCCTAAGGAGATGTCCAACAATGATGCCTTATTTTACTTACACCGCGTAACAGAAAAGGATGTTCAAGGACTATGGGGCATTATTCAGGCAGGGCTTATTGATAAATTTAGACAAGGGTTACGACTTAATGGAATTGGCCAAAATAAAGAGCTCATTCAAGCCGTTATTCCCGCAGATGCTGATGAAAAATTACCGTCTGGCTTCAGCTCGTTTCTAGGCAAAATTTTAACCTCAAAAGTAGACAGTAGTTATATCTATAACATTAAAACTCAAGCGATAGGTTTTAATGCCAATATGATTCACCCCGGACAGCAAATAGTACTCATTCACTTCTCGCCCGAAGAACTCGCCCAAATCTACCAGTTTTTCTCTGCTAAACGAAACCAAGGCACCCAAACCTTTGCTATCACTGACTAGATATACAAAGCGGCATAAGTAGAATGTTAGATTTACTTTTTTTAGGTCTCGTTGGGCTTATTATTCTTGCAGCATTTATCGTTGCAAACCGAGATTGACCAAGCATCTCCACTGACCTTTACATTAATTTTCACCACAGAGGCACTGAGAACACAGAGTAGGAAATTTTTATCTGGCTTGACTCCTGTAGGTTGGAAACGAAGTAACTGCGTAGCTGATCATTTATTCCAACATGGGCTGATGATTGAGGTTGTGACTTTTATTTTAGGCTGTGATGTCGGGTTGAAACCCGACCTACAGTCGGAGCTACATTTTGGGCTCCACTCTTAAAATGAATAAAGATTATTCATCTTATGCTTTTCCTCCGTGAGCCCTGTGCCTCTGTGGTTAATTCTTATTATTAAATTTACTTCCCAAACTTCCCATAGCGCAACATAATACTTGGCAACACCAACAAATTAAGTACCGTTGATGAAATCAAGCCGCCAATGATAATGCTGGCCATCGGGCCCATTATTTCCCGACCGGGACTATCTGAATTCATCGCAATAGGTAACATTGCCAAAGCAGTTACTAAAGCCGTAATCAAAATAGAGGGCAAACGCTCTTTAGCCCCTTGAATAGCAGTCTCAGAATTCCAAGGAGCGCCTTCTTCAACCACTAAGTATTGATAATGCGACACCAACATAATGGAGTTACGCAAAGTAATACCAAACAAGGTTACAAAGCCCACCAACGAACCAATCGATAACACACCATTAGTGACCAATACTGCAATCACTCCACCGACTAATGAAAACGGCAAGTTAATTAATACTAACGACATATTGCGTAAACTTTGCAAAGCGATATAAAGCAAGAGCAAAACAGCGACACCCGCTAAACTAGAGTGCACAATTAAATCTTCGCGTGATTGTGCCTGCGCCACTGCGGCTCCGGTAAACTCAGGATAAATATCTGCAGAAAATGCGACCTTGTCACGTACTTGCTGTTTTAACTCCTTAAAAAATGACGTTAAATCTCGACCAGAGACATTACAAGTCACCGTTTGTAGCCGTTGCGCCCCTGCATGCAAGATCATATAACGCCCAGAAACTTGTTGAATATCAGCAATGTCCTTCAATTTCAATATCACGCCATCTGGAGTATGAATAGGGAGATTACGCACATCATCAGGTTGCTGACGCTGCTCGGCAGGCAAGACCACCACCACATCAAACACGCGATTACCTTCTTGCACCTGCCCGACGACAGTACCTTCAAAGCCTGTTCGCACTGTACGCATTACATCTGCAGGCTTCAGCCCCCAATAGGCTAATTCATCCAGCAATAACCGCACTTCCAACTGAGGCTCCCCCGGTGGTGCACGCAATTGCACATCTGTTGCACCGTCAATGCCCCGCATCACTGCTGCAATCTCTTGTGCTTTTTGATCTAACTCAGCAAAATCTTTGCCATACACATTGACGACAACGGGTGAGGTATAACCCGAAATAGTTTCATCTATACGTTCTGTTAAAAAGGTATTTACTTCCGAATTAATCCCGGGAAAGGACTCCAACACCTCACGAATCTCATCCAATACAGCTTGTTGCTCGGGACCATCCATCGGCACTAAGTCAATTTCATATTCACTATAATGCGTACCAAAGGTATCAGCTCCTCGCTCAGCACGCCCAGCCCATTGAGAGGTTGAACGAACCCCGTCGATTTCTGCCACTCGCCTTTCAATTTGACCACCAATTCGTAAGGATTCAGTAATCGATGTGCCCGGCACACTGGCAGTGTGAATAATATAATGCCCTTCTCGCAATTCGGGTAAAAAGCTCCCCCCCAAAAGCGGCAAAATACCCAAGCCCATTAAACAAAAAATAATCACACCACTAAACGTTAACTTCGGAAACTGACTCACAACGCCTAAAACCCAGCCATAAATAGGATTCAACATTCGCACCAGCGGCGGCTCTTTATCACTCAATTTGCCCCAACGCGTTAACAAAATATGACACAGTGCTGGCGTCACCGTTAGAGCAACGGCTAATGATGCAAAAATCGCAAGAATATAAGCTTCTCCCAAAGGTTGGAACATTCGCCCCGCCACGCCACTCAATGTAAGTAGTGGTATAAATACCAACATCACAATAAAACTGGCATAAACAACTGAGCTACGCACTTCCATTGAGGCATTAAATACAACATCCACCGTCGATTTTGGGTTTTCTAACACCGCATTTTCACGTAAACGCCTAAAAATATTCTCCGTATCAATAATCGCATCATCAATCACTTCACCCAATGCAATCGCCAAGCCCCCTAACACCATAATATTGATATTCACCCCCATTTCTAACAACACAATCAGGGCTGCAAATAAAGACAATGGAATGGCCGTAAGAGAAATTAACGCCGTTCGCAAATTAAACAAGAATAAGATGAGAACAAGCATCACCAGCCCGCCACCCACCATCAAATGTTCACGAATATTATGCAATGATGATTCAATGTAATTAGCGGGTCGAAAAAGGTCATCGTGCAAGGTGATGCCATCAGCCTCAAAACCCGCCTTAAACTCCTCTAAAGCCGCTTCAATGCCATGAGTTACCGCCAAGGTATTGGCTTTATATTGACCAATAACCATCAATACAACACCGGGCTTGCCACCAATCGCAGCACCACCAATCGCAGGCGCTGCCGCCGCAACCACATTTGCAACATCACCCAATAACAAAGTGCCATTCTCTGTTTTTCGCAACACAACTTTAGCCAGGTCACTTGCCGTCATAGCTTGCCCTGTCACTTTCAACATCATGCGTTGATTGCTATTTTCAATATAGCCGCTCGCCATCACACCCGTAGCATGTTTTGCCGTCTCAGCAACCTCATCAATAGAAATGCCATAGCGTGCTAATTTAGCCGTATCAACTTGGATCTGTAACTGTTTCTCCTCGCCACCAAATACATTGATATCCGCCACACCTTCAACACTTAATAGTCTTGGTGACAACGTCCAATCCACCAATGCTCGCAACGTCATCAAGTCATGCGTATCAGAGCTCAAACCAATGGTCATAATCGTGCCAGAGGATGATTCTAACGGCACCATCAATGGCGGGCCGATACCATCCGGCAACGCCCCCATCAAACCTAACAAACGCTCTGATACTAATTGTCGATCAAGATAAATATCCGTGCTGTCATAGAAGGTCAAAATAACCACGGATAAACCCGGAATGGATTGTGACCGAACGGATTCTGTACCCACCAATCCACCTAGGGCATTTTCCAGCGGCTGAGTGACCAATACCTCAACCTGCTCAGCAGTCAGCCCTTGAGCTTCAGTCTGAATAATAACTTGCTTAGGTGCAAATTCAGGGAAAATATCTAAACTTGAACTTGATAACTTATAACTACCATAACCCAATAATAAAATGGCTAAAGCGACCACAACACCGCGAAAGCGAACAGAAAAAGCAACAACGTGTGAAAGCATGATTAATCATCATCCTCGTCCAAGATCTGCCACCTAAATTCTTCTGACAACAACATCTGAGCGCCTCCAACCACCAAGCGTTCTCCTGCACTAAATTCAGCTTGCATAAACACCCCTCCGGCGGCCGGCAAAGCAGATTGTATCGAGCGACGTTGGTATAAATCTTCATCAACTTCAACATACACCCAAGCTTGCCCCGTGCTCCATACGATTGCTTGCTCAGGAATGAACACGCCAGACAAAGGCTCCAAGCCTTGTGGCAACCAGACATCTAAGCGCATGCCAGATCGAAGTTTTCCTGTTGCTGTTTTAAAGAAATAAGTCTCACCCTGAATCACCTGATCTGTCGCCAATGCAGGCGAAACATAATAGGCTTTACGTGCATGGTCACGATCACCATCTCGCGCTATTCGCACAAAACTCACTTCAGCTGATAAGGATAAATCTGCCGGCAAAGTCACCAATAACAAACTATCTTGATGTGATAATAATCGTTGCCAAGCCTTCGCTTTATCAGCAAGAATCCACTCCGTCACTTGCGTCCCCCATGTCTGCAATGCTTCTTCGCGAATGGCCTGCACATCAACATTTAAGGCTACAGATTCTGCTTGGGCTTCATTCAATGCGGCCTGTGCGTAATTGACATTTTTTGTTGCCACACTTCCCGCGCCTTTCGCCAAGGATGTTAATCGAGCTAACTCCTGCGCCGCAGATCGCTCAGAAACCTTAGCAACATTCAACCTTGCTTTAGCCTTATTATATCGTCCACGCAAGGTCAGCATAGAGCGTAAGTCAACCACCTTTGCCAATGCCTTCTCTTCTGGGAAAAATCGTGTTTCAACTAACGCCAATAACTCAACACCCGCATAATCTGCAATCTCATCGCTAATATGCACCTGCATATGCCCAGCGATACTATCCTCATCGCCAACGTCATCCTCATCCTGAGCACTTTCAACCGCCTCTTGATAATCACCCACCCAGTTTGAGATAGAATCCTTCCAAGACACTGGTGAAGTAAGTGGCAACACAAATAACGACATCACTACAGCAAACACTAGCAACACCAACCAAAAACCAAATTTACCGCGTAACACCATTACACATCCATTTAATAAAACCATAAAACAAGCAGGCTATTAGACCATGCCAACTCATCCCAAACAAGATAACAACATCGAATTAGTTTATTTTACTTGACAGCAATTCCTCGAACGGGTTTAATACTCGACCTTAAATGGCCCGATAGCTCAGTCGGTAGAGCAAGGGATTGAAAATCCCTGTGTCCCTGGTTCGATTCCAGGTCGGGCCACCATACATTCAAGGCTTAGTATTCGTACTAAGCCTTTTTTGTATCTCAAACATAGATATGGCAATATTATGTCGCCCCATTTAATTGGAGATCGCACATGACATTAATCCTCACCCCTCTAGAAAAGGCGCTGAATTCGCTCAATAAGGCCTTACAGCAACCTTTTAATGAGTATATTAGAGATGCAAGTATTCAGCGCTTTGAATATAGTTTTGAACTATGTTGGAAAATGTTACGCCGCCAATTAATTGAAGATCATGGTGAAACATCCATTCAAATGCTAACCCGAAAAGAGCTTTTTCGTTTCGCTGCAGACAAGGGCTACATAAGCGATCCTATAGTCTGGTTTACTTATCATCGAGCTCGTAACGAAACATCACACCTCTATAATGAAAGTAAAGCAAACGAAGTGTATCAAATAACACAACAATTCTTACCGGAAGCCCAAGCACTATTGAAGAGACTACAATCTGCTAATGATTGATCTTAGTCAACAACAACATACTTATATTGTAGATACCCTCAAACAGTACCTTCCTTCCTCCTGTAAAGTTTACGCTTTCGGCTCTCGTACTAAAGGCACATCACGTGTAACATCTGATTTAGACTTATTAATTATAAGCCCCAACAAGCTAGAGCCATCCCTAATGGCCGAGCTTGGTGAAACATTTGCAGACTCAGACCTCCCCTTCGAAGTGGACGTTGTTCAACAACGTGATATTTCTACTGACTTTCTAAATCATATTCATCCTGACTTGGCACCCTTGTTGGACTAAAGATCCAACCCACAGATGATGGAAAGGAAAGCGTAGGTCGGACTTCAGTCCGACACTCACGGCATCAACGTCAGCAACAAACTGAAACAAGCAACACCGCTGCTGGACTAAAGATCCAACCCACAGATGACGGAAAGGAAAGCGTAGGTCGGACTTCAGTCCGACACTCACGGCATCAACGTCAGCAACAAACTGAAACAAGCAACACCGCTGTTGGACTAAAGATCCAACCCACAGATGATGGAAAGGAAAGCGTAGGTCGGACTTCAGTCCGACACTGACGGCATGAATACAGTTACTAACCCATATATACCCATGGTAGATGAAGATGCATGTTTTTTATCTTGTCATCCCAGCATGTTTTTAGCTGGGATCTACTCAAGACAATAGATCCTCGATAAAAACATTCGAGGATGACGGCGATTGTAAGAAATGCAGACTTCAAAATCCATTCTTCCACTATATTAATGTTATTATTGACTTAAATCATACATAGAGGCCTTGTTATGAATTACAAATCAATTATTACCATAACAGCGGAAAGAAGAGGCGGTAAACCTTGTGTACGTGATCTTCGCATCACTGTTTATGATGTCCTAGAGCATTTGGCATCAGGGGCAACACCATCAGAAATTATTGAGGACTTCCCTGAACTACACGAACAAGATATTCAAGCATGTCTTGCTTTTGCTGCAGATCGTGACCGCCAACTGGCTGAATTAAACGTCGGATGAAGCTCTTGTTAGATGAAAATATTTCTCGTCGAATTATTCCATTTATTGAAGCTGCATTTCCTCAAAGTAGTCAAATAGCGTTACTGGGAATGGAAAGCTTTAGTGATAAAGCAGTGTGGGAGTTTGCTCGTGACAATAATTACATTGAGAGCTTTGCACGATAAGTATTTTTCGTCAGGCTAAGGCAAAAATAGTCGAAAAAGCGCAGTTTACAAGTGTAAATGAGCATTTTGAGACTATTTTTAACGCCAGCATGGCGGAAAAGAGGACTCGTGCAAAGGTCTCACGTTATTGTTTCTAAAGATTCCGACTTTATGACATGAGTGTGTTGTATGGTCACCATTTGGTTACGAAGTGGTAATGTGAAAAAAGCTGAGATTACTCACACCTTATTAACCAAGCAAAGCTTAATTGAACAATCACTGACAAAAGATAATATTTCTTGTCTTGAAATATATAAAAGAACGTAATAATCCCAAGCTTACTCTGCTAGACCTTTATTATAGGTACAACTTAAACAACGTCCCGTAGGTCGGACTTCAGTCCGACACTAACTGAAAAATATAACGGTTTGATGTTGCTTAGTTGATTTGAGAACACTTTATTGCCATAATGATACACGTGTATACCAACTCTACAATATAGAGGTTATTATTATGAGCAAACAAACAGCCGTCAGACTTGAAGATAGTACCTACTCAAGGTTGCAAGAGCTGGCAGCACGTACAGGCAGAACGGCAACATACTATATACGAGAAGCCATTGAAACCCACCTAGAGGACTTAGAAGATATTTATCTAGCAGAGCAAGTATTAGAACGTGTTCGCCGTGGTGATGAGCGTACTTCTAGTTTAGATGAAGTGGAGAAGCGTCTTGGCTTGGCAGATTGAATTCACTGCTGAAGCAGAAAAGCAATTAAAAAAGATTGACCATTCAGAAGCGAGAAGAATTAAAGACTACCTTCGTCAAAAGATAGAACAACTAGATGATCCTCGGCAGTTAGGCAGCCCATTAACAGGAACCCTATCAAAGCTTTGGCGATACAGAGTAGGTAACTACCGACTAATCTGCGACTTACAAGATGACACACTAATCATATTGCTAGTAAGGATTGGTCATCGTAAAAACATTTACAACTCAAACCAAGTACATTAATACAGCCCGTAGCTTGGACCTCAGTCCAACATGCCGGATTAAAAGATCAGCTTCGCAGTTACTTCGTTTCCGACCTACAGCCAAAATGCCACCATACCCGTGATCATTCAAAGTGCAGTTTTTAACCAAGGGGATTTAAATGCTCTTGCCTTGCATCTTCTGTGAAGAATATTGCATTTTTAATTTACACTGTCATAATTACCTTTAAAGTTCAGTTAATGATTTGGAGCAAATAACATGGCATCACAAAGTGTAAATATACGTATTACCGGTGAATTACAGAACCATTTACAGCAACAGATCGGTGCTCACGGACTATATGATAATGCAAGTGAGTATATCCGCTCACTAATACGCCAAGATTTAAAAGGTCGTAATGAAGCATGGTCTTGGTTACGCAGTGAACTAGAACCAGCACTAAGAGCGAGTGAAGAGCAATTTGTATCAGTAACCGCTGACGATGTAATTCTTCGCAATAAAAACACGCGATAATGGCTGGCTATCGTTTCTATCTAACCGCTGATAAACGCCAAGATGACATTTGGGACTACACCCTGAAAGAATGGGGCGAGCAACAAGCAGAGAAATATATCATTGGATTGCATGCCCATGTGAACAAGCTCGCGAATAACAAACTACTGTGGCAGTCATTACCAAATAATCTGCTTACCCCTCAAGATTTATCACTACCCGTTTATTTTAGCCACTACAGCAAACACTACCTCTTCTTCCGTGAGCTATCAGATGGCATGATTGGCATTATGACAATCCTACATGAAACAATGGATATTCCAGTCAGACTAAGAGAAGACTTGACCGAACTTAATAAATAAACCCTCAGCAAACTTACTCTTCTAGGGCTTTTTATAAGTGCAACTTAAACAACGTCCCGTAGGTCGGACTTCAGTCCGACACTAACTGAAAATATAACCACAGAGACACGAAGTTCACAGAGAAAAAACATAATCCAAATTAAATCTCTGTGTCTCCGTGGTGAAACAAGCAACAACACAGTTGGACTAAAGCTCCAACCCACAAGGTGATAAAAAGGAAAATGGTAGATACTCTATTAAAACACAAGTGCTAATTTACAAATATTCCTATTTTTTATGAATCTGTAACGATAGGTAACGTATAAAAACGAGCCCCATCAAATTCTTTATTAGTCCGTAACATGCCATGGATGGCGTGTAATAATTTACGCATCACAGCACAGACCGCTTGTACTTTTTTTAAGTCGTTATCATCAATCAAGTGATGGTAATAGCCTTTAATGTTTGGCTCGAAGCGACTTGCAACTAATGCTGGCATATACAAGGCCTGGCGAATATATTTATTCCCTACCTTACTGATCCGTGGCTTTTTAGACACGCTACTGCCTGAATCAAATATTCTTGGATCTAGCCCCGCGTGGGCAACCCACTGTCGTGCCGTCATATCCTTAGGCAATATCATCAGTTCACTCAGTATTTGTATGGCCGATGCATGTGCAATGCCCTTGATTCCGGTGATGAGAATATATGCTGTCTTCAACTCATCCTGCTGCTGAATGAGTGTAAGCGCACTGTCTCGCAAAGTGTCAATTTGCCCGTCTAAGAAACGAATGAGTTCTTCCGCTTGCTCAATGACTAGTATTGGTGTTTCTATCGTTGACTCTAAGGCATGACGCTGATTTTTAGCTTGTGTTTTTTGCTTACTTAGAGCCGCGATACGGCGTGACATAACCCGTAAACAGATATATTCATCAGCGGGGCGTTCCCAGGCTACAAATGGCATTCTTTGGGCATAAATCGCTAAATTCTCAGCATCAATCGCATCGGTTTTGCTGCGTGTCATTAATACTTTGAAAAAGTTGTGTGCCGCTTTAGGATTAATAACCATCACCTCAATATCATTAGCTCGACTAAGAGCAACGGCTAAATCAAAATGATAGACACCTGTTGCCTCGATGCAAACCTTTGTTTCTCCTTTAAGTTTTGTTAAAGAGCGGATGATTTCTTGATGACCCGAGGGGGTATTATCAAAAGCATTAGCGTTACGCGCTTTGCCATTAACCATGACGACCAGCACTAATTCCTTGCAACCGACATCAATTCCAATAGTATTCATTTTTTATCTCACATTAAGTATTATAATGATCACTGGTTTCCCAACCCTGACACTTCATCTACCGTCCTTGTGAATACAGACTCAGAAGCGCGAGCTTACAGGTCTAAGATACTCCGCGGCATGGATGACGAGGGTGGGGAGCCAATCTACATACAAGCTCAAAGCTTAAGGTCGAGCCGGCTTCCCCAGAAAATCAGTTCTTACTATAATAGTTTTGGGTTAAATGGTCCTGTGTTTTTAGAGACATGTTTAATATACAAGGTTGGACTTCAGTCCAACATGTCGGATTAAAATCCGACCTACAGCCTAAATGCGAAGTTGCAACCGTAAAACCACCACTTTGTGGTAAAAAAAACACAAAAACAACAAACTGGGAAGATTTTCCTTTCTTTTGTTGTAAAAGTGTTGCAAAAGTTCCCCAGATCGGGAGAATACCTCTCAACCGAATTCTATTTCCGGTTACGAGAGAAACTTAAAGTAATCTATTAAGGTATATATAAAATGACATTAAACAAAAAATTATTAGCTGGTCTAGTTGCATTTGCAGCTGCATCAACTTCTGTACAAGCGGTAACAGTTGCTGCTAACGATGGTTGGACATTAGGCGTAAGTGGTCTAGTAAATCAATTCGTTACATTCGCAAACGATGATGCAAACGCAAACTCTGACAACCAAACAGTATCTAACGGTTTGTTACCAAACGTATTGAAATTCAGCATGACAGCGCCAACAATCAATGGTCTTGATATGGCTGCTCACGTTTCATTTAACCCTGGTAATAACAACCAAGACGCTCAAGAGCAACGTGAAGTTTACTTCACAGTTGACGGTTCATTCGGTCAAATCTTAGCGGGTAAAACATTAGGTCTTTACGGTTCACACAACATCGCTACTGAGCAAACAATCTACGGTGTAGGTCACAGTCCAGTTGCTAATGGTTCTACATCATTAGGTGGTATCGGTTTCGGTTACGATTACGCGTCATGGCGTTCACAAGTTCGTTGGACATCTAACGACATGAACGGTTTCAAAATCGCAGTAGCTGTTCTTCAAGCTGCTGGTCTTGATACTCAAACGGATGGTCCTACAGGCTTACCTCAAGGTAGTTTGAATGCTACTGCAGCAAGCGAAGATTTACGTTACGAAGCTGACTTAAGCTACGCGGGTACATTTGACAACGGTTCTTACACTGCATGGTTATCTGCAATGACTCAAGAACGTGATGGTGCAGCTGATGATTCTGATGCTTGGACTGTTGGTGCTACAGCAACATTCGGCGGCTTTGAAGTAATGGCTCAATACTCTGACGCTGAAGGTGCTGATGGCAACGCTGCAGCAAATGCATTAGAATGGGATCAATATGTTGTTCAAGCGGGTTACCGTTTTGCTGGTACAACTCTAGTTTCTGTTAACTATTCAGAAGTTGAAGAAAAAGGCGTTAATGCAACTGCTGGTGCTGACAAAGCTGACCGTCTAACTGTTGGTGTATACCACGATGTAAACGCTAACCTTAAATTGGTTGCTGAGTACAGCAAGCTTGACAACGATGCTAATACTTTAGACCAAGATCTTATCTCTCTAGGTGGTTTCTTCTTCTTCTAAATCGAAGACGTAAACTACAAAGTCTCAAATCATATGATTTGATTCTTGATGTAAGATTTAAAAAAGCCTCAGTCTTCGGATTGGGGCTTTTTTTTGCTTATAATAAATAATTAGAAATAATTAGGGTCAGGAAATAATTAGGGAATAATTAGGGTCAGAGTGTCATTCACAAGGTGAATTCGGTGAATTCAACTCCCAAGAAATAATTAGGAAATAATTAGGGTCAGAGTGTCATTTATTTCACCGCCATGGTGAATTCACGTTCCAAGTGCAACAGTTTTAGTTTTAAACAACACTTCGTAAGGTGTTCTGAAGTTTAAACATTTTCGTGGCCGATGATTTAATTTCTCAACAGCTTGAACAATTATATCATCACCAATCTGATGAAAGTTACACCCTTTTGGAAAAAAACGCCTTAATAAACCATTGGTATTTTCATTAAGACCTCGCTGCCATGGTGAATGTGGATCGGCAAAATAGACTTTGCTTTTAGTCGCCTTTTCCAGCGTTTTAAATCGAGCAAATTCACTGCCATTATCAACCGTAAATGTTTTGATTAAAGCAGGATTTATAGCCTCAAATAAAGAGGAACTTACAGTCATGAATGTATCTGATAGTTTGTTATCTAATTTCCCTGCAACTAAATATCGACTCTTTCGCTCAACGTGCGTGGCTAATCCTCCTTTGGATTTCCCACCTTCCATTGAGTCACTTTCCCAATCACCAAAACGAACCTTGTCAGCCACAACTTTAGGTCTTTTATGAATAGATATACGACCTTCAAATAATCTCCGTCTTACGCTGCGACGTTGTTTTCGGCGGCGTTTATGGTGTCTAATCAATGATAGATAAAGCACACCACCTTGCAAGGAATCAGCAACAACCCATCGGTAAATTGTTTCGTGGCTGATCTGCATTTTAGTGCTTCTATACTCTCGCTTTAGTCGACCAGAAATAATTTCAGGTGACAAGCCTGCTTTAATATTGTTAATGACTAAATCATATAATGGAAGGTGTGATTTTCTTTTCTCACAGGTAGGCTGAGATTTACGTTCATCGGCGTATTGCTGCGCCCAATCATGCCAATAATGACTATGGTTTCCTTTGTTTCTCCTGACTTCTCGATTAATTGTACTCGGCGAACGATTAATTCGTTCAGCCATTAGGCGCATTGAAAATTTAGCCATGTGCATATGGGCTATCTTAAATCGCTCATCTGCGGTTAAATGGGTGTAAGACATCGTGGGTTCCTAAGTGATTAAATTGTGGTAATTTAAATCTATCAGGTTCTTACGATGTCTGCTTTTTTAACTTAGGTGTTGCACTTGGGAGTTGAATTCACCTGATTCCCCTCGCCACGCTCCCCACTTTCAATATTAAAACTAATTTTTCTCTGTATGATCTGTGCCTCTGTGGTGAAAAAAGCAACACCGCTGTTGGACTGAAGTTCCAACCCACATATAATGGAAATGAAAGATGAATATTGATAATAATCATGCGTCATGACACAATAACGTTTTAACGCTTTTGTAGAGAGTCGATCATGAGCACCTTATCAAAACGTTCTACCGTTTATTTTGATGAACACATTCATCAAGCTTTACGAATTAAAGCGATTACATCCCACCGTTCTTTATCAGAAGTAGTCAATGATGCTGTTAAGTTATTACTATCTGAAGATCAACAGGATTTATCGGCATTTGAGCAGCGTGTTAATGAACCGACAATGTCATATGAAACCTTACTAGATGATCTAAAAGCGCATGGCAAACTATAAGATAGTTTTCAAGAAATTGATTACTAAAGATTTACGAGCAATTCCCAAGCAAGACATTGTCAAGATTCTAAACCGAATAGACTTACTGACCATAAACCCTACTCCAAGCAATTCAGAGAAGCTATCTGGACAACAACGTTATCGAATACGGCAAGGGAATTACCGTATTCTGTATGAAATTGAAGAGCAAGTACTCATTATTACAGTTGTCAAAGTAGGTCACCGTCGTGATATTTATCGCAGCTTGTAAAATGGGCTTGATAACAACAGTGTAGGTTTGACTTCAGTCGAACACTGACGACATGAGCATCAGCAACAGCACTAAAAAAACGAACCACAGAGACACAAAGTTCACGGAGGAAAACATAATTCAAATTAAATCTCTGTGTGCTCTGTGGTGAAATAAGCAACATCGCTTGTTGGACTGAAGTTCCAACCCACAGATGATCGAAATGAAAGTGGTAGGTCGGACTTCAGTCCGACACTGACGGCATGAACGTCAGTAACAGCACTAAAAAAACGAACCACAGAGACACAAAGTTCACGGAGGAAAACATAATTCAAATTAAATCTCTGTGTGCTCTGTGGTGAAATAAGCAACACCGCTTGTTGGACTGAAGTTCCAACCCACAGATAATCGAAATGAAAGTGGTAGGTCGGACTTCAGTCCGACACTGACGATATGAACGTCAGCACCAGCACTAAAAAACGAACCACGGAGTTCACAGAGGAAAAACATAATACGAATTTCATCTCTGTGTGCTCTGTGCCTCTGTGGTCACTCTTCTATTTCCATATAAATTGCATCAGGTAATGGGTAATGCTAGTATTACTAAAAAAAAGGTGTGAAATGGTCTCAACAGCGACTAGTAAGCTAACTAGCAAATATCAAGCAACAATTCCAGAACCTGTCCGTAAACGACTGCATTTAACGGCAGGCGACACCATTGCCTTTGATATCGACAATAATGAAATCTACCTTCGTAAAGCTAGACCCGTAGACCTTGCTTTTGCACAAAGTCTTGAAGGCACTCTTGATGAGTGGAGCTCAGATGAAGATGAGGAGGCCTATCGTGAGCTATGATATGTTTGATGTTGTTGTTGTCCCCTTCCCTTTTACCGATCGGACGACCAGTAAGCGGAGACCCGCATTAGTGCTATCCAACGCCCATCATTTTAATCAAGCTGTTGGACAATCCGTTTTAGCAATGATAACCAGCGCTAAAAACTCCGACTGGCCCTTAGATAAAGAAATAGTCGATCTTGATTCCGCTGGACTTCCTTCTGCATCAATCGTTCGCATGAAATTATTTACACTTGATGATCAGCTCATTATTAGAAAAGCAGGTGTATTATCAAATAAAGATCAACAAAACATTTCAAACTCACTAAGTGATTTGTTTTCCCTAAAATAAACTTGGAATCATCATGCCAGCATCACTAAGTCATATCATCAGCTCAATTCAGCACAGTATTAACGATAATGTTGACGAAGTAACCGAGCTCGATCGAGCAATCGGTGATGGTGATCATGTGATTAATTTGCAACGAGGTTTGGACGCTTTAGCCAAGATTGATGATGAACTCAGTGCATTAGAGTGGTCTCCCGCCTTAATGAAAATAGGTATGACATTGATGTCGACTATGGGCGGGGCATCGGGGTCTCTATTTGGTTCTTTATTTATTAGCATGGCTAAGGCGGCTAAAGGTAAAGAATTTAATAGTTCAACATTTCCAGCAATCTTTTCTCAAGGTGTAGACTCTGTTAAACAGCGTGGTAAAGCAGAGTTGGGTGAAAAAACAATGTTAGATACGCTGATACCGGTTGCTAATAGCTTGCTTGCTGATGCTAATAACCAGACTGAGTTCAGTCAGTTATTAGATAATGTTGTTAGTGAAGCGATTAAAGGTATGGAATCAACAAAAGACTTGGTTGCCACCAAAGGTCGTGCATCTTTCCTTGGTGAACGATCAAAAGGCCATATTGATGCCGGTGCACGCACTAGTCAGTTAATGATTTGTGCGATTGTTGATAGTATTATCACTGTGTAAGTTGGACTTTAGTCCAACATTGTCGGGTTGAAACCCGACCCACGTTTTATGATTAACAACCCCAACGTAAATTAGCCGTATGAACAGGTTCGTCCCAAAGCGCTGTTAATTCAAGACTGTGTAGGTTGGGCTTCAGCCCAACATTGTCGGGTTGAAACCCGACCCACGTTTTATGATTAACAGCCCCAACGTAAATTAGCCGTATGAACAGGTTCGTCCCAAAGCGCCGTTAATTCAAGACTGTGTAGGTTGGGCTTCAGCCCAACATTGTCGGGTTGAAACCCGACCCACGTTTTATGATTAACAGCCCCAACGTAAATTAGCCGTATGAACAGGTTCGTCCCAAAGCGCTGTTAATTCATCATCAAGCAAGGTTAGGGTAATGGATGCCCCTGCCATATCTAAAGATGTTGTGTAATTACCGACCAATGAACGAACGACTTCCACACCTTGTTCAGCCCAATGCTGTGCAGCAAGGTCATACATTAAATAAAGCTCCATTAATGGCGTAGCTCCAAAACCATTAACATGTAGCAATACTTTCTGACCCTTTTTGGGTTTTAGGTCTTCATCAATTGCCTTCGTTAGGTGTCCAACAATATCACTTGCACTGACTAAGTCCATAGGCTCACGGCCACGTTCACCATGAATACCGACTCCCATTTCGATTTCATTATCACCAAGATCAAAAGTAGGCTGTCCAATGGCGGGAACAGTGCAACTTGTTAATGCCACTCCCATTGATGCTGTGGCATTATTCACTCGCTCACCTAACCTTTTACATTCCATAAGGCTTCGACCTTGCTCGGCGGCAGCACCAACTATCTTCTCGACAATTAAAGTTCCAGCCACACCACGACGACCTACACTATGATCTTTCGGCAATGAAACATCATCGCTCACTAAGACGGTTGCATGATCACACTCTAGCATTTCACCAGCGATTTCAAAGTTCATTACATCGCCAGCATAGTTCTTAACTATAAAGAGTACCCCACCACCATTTTCAACCGATTCTGCCGCAGCCATCATTTGATCGGGCGTTGGGGAGGTGAATATTTGCCCTGGACAAGCAGCATCTAACATTCCTTTGCCGACTAGACCGGTGTGTAGAGGTTCATGACCTGAGCCACCACCAGAAATCAACGCTACTTTACCCGGCTTTGTTGTTTCATTACGTTGAACAAAGTGAGGTTGATGATTAAATTGAATAATATCGTCATGTGCTTTGGCAAAGCCATTTAAGCTTTCTTCTAATAAACTCTCTACACCATTAATCATCTTTTTCATTTTGTTTTTTCCTTATATAGCCGTAAATATTCCAAGTATATAATTTATACTAGTGACCATTCAATCTGCACTTTTTTTCGTCATCCCAGCATGCTTCTAGCTGGGCTCTACTTAATACAATAGATCCTCGATAAAAACATTCGAGGATGACGGGTTTTAAAATTCTGTATATTCAAGTAGCTTGGGTATAACCGTAAATATTCAACCGAGTACTTTTATCAAGACTCTGTAGGTCGGAAACGAAGTAACTGCGAAGCTGATCCTTTAGTCCGACATTGTTCGACTAAAGTCGAACCCACTTCAGTAATATCAGCCATGACCCAAGTCGGATTATAGTCAACATCATTAATATCTTCCTTAGACGAAATCCCTGTTAATACTAATATACTACGAAGTTTGGCATTTACAGCACCTAAAATATCGGTATTCAAGCGATCACCGATCGCAATTGTATTGTCAGGTGTTGTACCTAGTTTTTCTAATGCTTGTTGATACAAAATGGGTTCTGGCTTACCAATACTAATAGCTTTAACACCTGTCACGGCTTCTAATGCTGCAATAGTGCCGCCATTGCCCATTACTTCACCTAACTCTGTCGGCAATGTGGTATCAGAATTTGTTGCGTAGAACGCGGCACCCGCATTTATATTTAGCGTCGCTGTTGCTAACTTATCCCATGTAAGCTGACGATCTAAGCCTGAAACAACAATATCAGCCCCATGATCAACAATGCCTTTATCTGCTTGATTCACCTGATAGAGATCAGTAAGAACAAATCCGTGTTCAATAAGAGGTTGTTTTAAGCCATCCTCACCGATCACAAATACCTTTCTTTTATCTGAGGGTAAGTTCTGTTTTAGGTAACTCGCAGTCGCCATGCTTGATGTCAATATTTCATCCAGTGAAACACTCACTCCCATATTAGCTAATTTATCCACGTATTGTTGTTGAGTCAGACTGGCATTATTGGTTGCCAACACAAAAGGAAGTGATAACCGCCTCAATATTGCAAAGAAACCGACCAAACCTTCTATTGGATTATCACCATGCCAAAGCACACCATCCATATCTATAATGAGACCTGAAATATTATCGATATTGTTCATATATTCTTTATAATAACCTTAAATTCATTCAAAAAAATGCGCTTAGCTTGGATTAAGAGGCATAGCTTGTCATAGTTTAAATCCTTCTGTCCAGCGTCACACATGGTTATTCAGTAAACGCTACTGCTTATGAATTGACAGAAACACATGTTCTGCCTTATATTCTCGAGGCGTATATTCACGTATTTATTAAACTTAATCACTTTTAGGAGCATGTCAACATGGCAAAAGCACTTATTCAAATGGCTCTAGATTCTCTAGATTTTGACGCAACAATAGCATTAGCAGAAGCAGTAGCACCTTATGTTGATATCTTAGAAATCGGTACACCTTGTATCAAATACAATGGTCTTGAGCTTGTTACAGCTTTGAAAGCAAAATTCCCTAACAAACTACTTCTAGTTGATCTTAAAACTATGGATGCTGGTGGTTACGAATCAACTCCTTTCTATGAAGCTGGTGCTGATATCTGTACTGTTCTTGGTGTTTCTGATAAATCAACAATGGCTGGTGTAATTGGTGCAGCTAACGCTAACAATGCAGAAGCTCAAATCGATTTAATCTCTGTTAAAGATAAAGCAGCATGTGCAACTGACGCAGCAGCTAACGGCGCACAAATCATCGGTGTTCACACTGGTCTTGACGCTCAAGCAGCAGGGCAAACACCTTTTGCTGATCTTAAATTAGTTGCTGATTTGAACCTTGGTGTTCGTATTTCAGTTGCTGGTGGTATCAACAAAGATACAATCCAAAGTACAGTTCAAGCTGGTGCAACAATTGTTGTAGTTGGCGCGGCAATCTACGGTGCAGATTCTCCAGCTGATTCAGCTAAAGAATTGCGTGCATTAGTTGATGCAGCATAAGACTTAACACAAGTCTTAAAGAATGAAAAAACGAGTGGTTATTTTAACCACTCGTTTTTTTACTGTCTGAAGGTAGCAAATACACTTCAGTCAAAATAGAACACAATTATATTTTGTCTCAATAAAAAGAAGTAATACCTTTTTGTTCTTCTGACAAAGTATAAGTACCATATTACAGCTGCGAGAACGGGCTAATAATTAAATATATAACAGGGGTATTAATCATGAGTGAAAAAGGTCTTTTTGCTTCAATTTGTGGCTTTTTCAAAGGTTTATTTTCATCAGATTCAGAACAGTCTGCTAGTAATGCCTCTGCAAATAGTGATGGTTTAACAGGTGTTGAACGTTACATCCGTAACCAAGCAGCTTCAGCTACTAGTCAAATGACGAGTGTTGAGCGTTACATTCAAAACCAAGCGAATGCTCCAGCACTTACTGGTGTAGCTCGTTACATTCTTAACAAAGCAAGTGCTCCAGCACTTACTGGTGTAGAAAAATACATCAGCAACAACGGCTAATAAAATAGTCTTTGCAGTTACTTAAATGCGGAGGCTTGTCTTTAAGTAACAAGGCTTTTTGAGTAACTAATAAATTAAAGCACGGGGCAACATTCAATCGCACTCGTCTTAGTTTTTATTTTGAAGAATTTATAAAGGTATTTTTAGACATGGCAAACTTACTTGACCAACTTAAAAAAATGACTGTTGTTGTTGCCGATACAGGTGATATCGCAGCAATTGAACAGTTCACTCCTCGTGATGCAACAACAAACCCATCATTGATTACTGCTGCAGCTCAAATGCCAGAATATCAAGCGATTGTTGACGACACATTAAAAGGTGCTCGTGACACTGTAGGTGCTGATGCTTCAGCTGCTGAAGTTGTAACATTAGCGTTCGATCGTTTAGCAGTATCATTCGGTTTAAAAATTCTTGATATCGTTCCACAACGTGTTTCTACTGAAGTAGATGCTCGTTTATCTTACGATACTGATGCAACAATCGAAAAAGGTCGTGACCTTATTGCTCAATACGAAGCAGCGGGCGTTTCACGTGATCGCATCTTAATCAAAATTGCAGCAACTTGGGAAGGTATTCAAGCGGCTAAAGTTCTTGAAGAAGAAGGTATTCACACAAATCTAACGCTAGTATTTGGTTTGCACCAAGCGGTTGCTTGTGCTGAAAATGGCATCACACTAATTTCTCCATTCGTTGGTCGTATCTTAGATTGGTATAAAAAAGATACGGGTACAGAGTCTTACGCTGCAAGCGAAGATCCTGGTGTTGTATCTGTTACAGCAATCTACAACTACTTCAAAAAATTCGGCTTCAACACTGAAGTTATGGGCGCAAGCTTCCGTAACCTAGGTGAAATCACTGAGTTAGCAGGTGTTGATTTATTAACAATTGCACCTACATTGCTTGATCAGTTACAACAAACTGAAGGTGAATTACCACAAAAATTATCTGCTGATAATGCTGCTAAGTCTGATATCACTAAAATTGATATGAACAAAGCAACATTTGAAGCAATGCATGCAGAAGATCGTATGGCTAATGAAAAATTATCAGAAGGTATTGATGGTTTTGCTAAAGCGTTAGGCGTTCTTGAAGAATTGCTTGCTAACCGTCTTGCTGAGATTGAAGCTTAATTCAATCCCGAAACAGTAAGTCACAAAACATGTTAGCCCAAGTTTCAAATTAATTTGTTTCTTGGGCTAATGTTTCTCAATAATTAGTTCCATTGACATGGTGCTAATTAATGAACTATAGTTCTTAGTCGCGTATTTAACGTGTACTAAATATTAAATTACTACTTTAGGAGTATGTAACATGGCTCAAATCCAAATGGCTCTAGATTCTCTAGATTTTGACGCAACAATGGCATTAGCAGAAGCAGTAGCACCTTATGTTGACATCTTAGAAATCGGTACACCTTGTATTAAATACAATGGTCTTAAACTTGTTAAAGCTTTAGTAGCTGCTCACCCAACAAAAACTATCTTAGTTGATCTTAAAACTATGGATGCTGGTGGTTACGAATCAACTCCTTTCTTCGAAGCTGGTGGTAAAATCACTACAGTTTTGGGTGCTGCTGATATGTCTACAATCCAAGGCGTTATCGATGCTTCTAAAGCTAACAATGCTGAAGCTCAAGTTGATTTAATCGGTGTTGAAGATAAAGCTGCTGTTGCTAAAGCAGCTGCTGCAAACGGCGCACAAATCATCGGTGTTCACACTGGTCTTGATGCACAAGCTGCAGGTCAAACACCTTTCGCTGATTTAGCATTAATTGCTGGTCTTGGCTTAGATGTTAAAATCTCTGTTGCTGGTGGTATCAACAAAGATACAATCCAAAGCACAGTTCAAGCTGGTGCAAACATTGTTGTTGTTGGTGCAGCTATCTACGGTGCAGATTCTCCAGCTGATTCAGCTAAAGAATTACGTGCTTTAGTTGACGCAGCATAAGGAATAATACAATGCATCGTGATCTACTCTTAAATAAAATCACTAATATCCTTGGTGATACTGATGATTCACTCGAAGCTACATTAGTTTCAATGTGTGATGATGCCAAACGCATCTTTATTACAGGTGCAGGTCGCTCAAAACTGGTTGGTAACTTCCTAGGGATGAGATTGATGCATAGTGGTTATGAAGTGTTTGTTCAAGGTGAGATTAGTACACCAAGTATCCGTGAAGGCGATTTATTAATCGTTATCTCTGGTTCTGGTGAAACAACTCAACTTGTATCATTCACTAATAAAGCCAAATCTGAAGGTGCTAAAGTGGTTTTGATTTGTTCAAAATCTAGCTCTACAATTGGCGATTTAGCTGACCAGATCATTCAAGTCGGTAGCGACAGTAGTTTTGCTCCTACAAAGGGCATGCCTATGGGTACTATGTTTGAATTATCTACACTCATTTTCTTAGAAGCAATGGTGTCTCATCTAATCCATGAGCGCGGTATTGCTGAAGAAGAAATGCGTCACCGTCACGCTAATATGGAATAATCACTTTTCCTGAAAAGCATAAGAAAACGAGTAGTCTTCGGGCTACTCGTTTTTTTTTGCTTAAAATTAATGCTTGTCTCATCTCAACGGTCTAAGTACATGGCTTTTCATAATCTGCATTCTTATCGGGGTGTAGGCTTTAGCCTACGATACATCTACGACAGGCTAAAGCCTGTACCCCAAATTTATCATTCTGTTCTTTTCTTAATCTATACCCATTATCAATGAAGATGCATGTTTCAGAGTGCTTGAGTCATTCCAATTTTAGGCGCATCTATGTAGCAATGGTTATTCCCTTGCCAATAGATGGAACGACGAAGTGGGATGACTCAATCGCTTCTTCGATGGGTTTAAAAACGCTTTATGCTGCGTTATTTATTTTGCTAAGGGAATAACCATTAGCGGCAATCAATGCCTTGCCTAAATCATTTTTAAATCCCACTGAATAAAGCAGCTTCATTGATAACGGGTATATATACCCGTGACAATTCAAGTTGCAGATTTGTAGCACGCATCCTGAATGATAACGGGTATAATAGCCAATATTCAAACTACACATCGATCAATCATGACTACAGCAAAAACTCTTTACGATAAATTATGGGATCAACATATTGTCCGTACCGACGAAAATGGTACGGTACTGTTATATATTGATCGCCAACTCGTCCATGAAGTGACCTCGCCACAAGCATTCGAAGGTTTACGTTTAGCAGGTCGCACTCCACATCGCCTTGATTCTATTTTAGCAACACCCGATCATAATGTGCCGACCAATAACCGTGAACAAGGCATTACCGATCCTATTGCTCGCTTACAAGTCGAAACATTGGATAAAAATTGTAAAGAATTTGGTGTGACAGAGTTTAGCTTAGGTGATATTCGCCAAGGTATCGTTCATGTTGTTGGCCCTGAACAAGGTGCTACACTGCCTGGTATGACGGTTGTCTGTGGAGACTCTCATACTTCAACACATGGTGCTTTTGGTGCCTTGGCATTTGGTATCGGCACCTCCGAAGTTGAGCATGTTTTGGCAACCCAATGTTTGATCCAGAAAAAAGCTAAAAACATGTTGGTTCGTGTTGATGGGCAAGTTAGACAAGGTGTTACGGCAAAAGATATCGTATTAGCTATTATTGGTGAATTAGGTACTGCAGGCGGTACGGGGTATACCATCGAATTTGCCGGTGAAGCTATTCAAGCACTCAGCATGGAAGGTCGTATGACAGTATGTAATATGACGATTGAAGCAGGCTCTCGAGCCGGTATTATTGCTGTTGATGACACAACCATAGATTATCTAAAAGGTCGACCTTTTGCTCCATCTAATGAAAATTGGGCTAAGGCTATCTCGGCATGGCAAGACTTACATTCTGATGAGGGTGCTGTTTTTGATAAAACAGTTGTGCTCAAGGCCACAGATATTAAGCCTCAAGTAAGTTGGGGAACCTCTCCTGAAATGGTCGTGGCTGTTGATGAAAATGTACCTGATCCAGCTCAAGAATCAGATTTAGTTAAACGTAATGGAATGGAAAAAGCGCTCACTTATATGGGACTTTCTGCCAATCAAGCTATTAGTGATATTCAACTTGATCGCGTTTTTATTGGCTCTTGTACCAACTCTCGAATTGAAGATTTACGCCAAGCAGCGGCAGTCATTAAGGGTGGGCATGTTGCTAAAACATTAAAACAAGCCTTAGTTGTACCTGGTTCTGGCTTAGTTAAAGAGCAAGCAGAAAAAGAAGGCTTAGACAAAATATTTATTGATGCAGGTTTCGAATGGCGCGATCCGGGCTGTTCAATGTGTTTAGCGATGAACGCTGATCGCTTAGGAGCGGGAGAACATTGCGCCTCAACATCCAATCGTAACTTTGAAGGTCGTCAAGGCTTGGGTGGTCGAACTCACTTAGTCAGCCCATCAATGGCTGCCGCAGCTGCAATTGCAGGTCACTTTGTAGATGTAAGCAAATAGAGATGGCTTCAATTCAGCAAACAGTTCTTGATGAGTTACATACACTTCGTGATGTCTTACGCTGGGCAACGTCACAATTTAATGCAGCTGAATTATTTTATGGTCATGGCAATGCAGATGCCTTTAACGATGCATTGCAACTCATCTTACATAGCCTTCATTTGCCGGCAACTGAATTTCCAGAAGTTTTTGCTGATGCCCGTCTAACTCATGCTGAAAAACAGGCCATTGCAACGTTAATTGAACGGCGTGTTGTTGATCGTGTACCAGTTCCCTACCTCACTCACGAGGCATGGTTTGCAGGCTTACCATTTTATGTTGATGAACGCGTTTTGATTCCTCGCTCTCCCTTTGCAGAGTTGATTCAAGAACAGTTTTCCCCATGGCTTATTGAGCCAGGCTCAGTCTCTAATATACTTGATCTCTGTACCGGTGGCGGCTGTATTGCAATCGCTTGTGCACTCGCCTTCCCTGAAGCACATGTTGATGCGATTGATCTTAGTTCTGATGCACTTGATGTTGCCAATATTAATATTAAGAAACATCAATTAACAGATCACGTTAATGCCATTCAATCTGATCTATGGAATAGTTTAGAGGGGCAAAAATATGACCTCATTGTCAGTAACCCACCTTATGTCGGTGCTGATGAAATGGCAACATTGCCTGCTGAATATAACCATGAACCCACATCAGCTCTTGAAGCCGATGATAATGGTTTAGCCTTAGTTGAGATTATTCTATTACGTGCGGCAGAGTTCTTAACGCCGACAGGCTTGTTATTTGTTGAGGTGGGTAATAGTGACTATGCCGTTATGGAAAAATGGCCGGATACAGAATTTTTCTGGTTAGATTTTGACTTGGGTGGTCATGGTGTCTTTATGTTGTCATATGAGCAATGTCTCGCTTTTTCACAACAGTATCGCCCTAAATAACCTGAATTCTGGATAAATAGCCTAAGTTTTACTCACTATCAGAATTCCATTCATAAGCATACACGCGATCAGCCCCCTCCTCTTTTGCTTTAGTCAAAACGGTATCAGCCAGCATAAATAGGCTTGATAAGTCATGCTTATCTCCCGCCTTCATCGTTGCAATACCAATGCTGGCTGTAATTGGCATATCTGCTGGTTTTAATCGCTTTAAACGAAATGAGATTCGTTGCATTAAATCCATTGCAGCTTCTTTCTCACAGTTTGCCAATAGGAAGACAAATTTTTCCCCTTCCCAGCGAGCCACCATATCCGCTTCTCTCACGATACGCTTTAGCCATATTCCCAACTCAGCAATCAATTGAATATTTTTCTTCACACCTTCACTTTCTTCAATCTTCTGAAAGTCATCCACTTGTAATACGGCAAGGCTAAGAAAGCTATTATTGCGATCAACATCGCTAAAATAACGCCCTGAAAATTCACTCAGTGAATAACGGTTAAATAACTGTGTTGATTCATCTAACATCGCCATTCGGTAAAGAGATTGCTGTTGTGACCGTAATTCTAATTTCAGGTGATAGGCATGAATTTGGTTATAAACACGCTCAACCAACTCTTCTTGAATGATCGGTTTTGCCACATAATCATTAATCCCTAAATGGAACAGTTCAATTCGACGAGAAACATTATCAAAGCCCGAAATGGCAATAATCGGCACATCTCCATCATCTCCATCTAGCCTACGAATTTTACGAACAAGCGTGACGCCACTCATCGCTCCTTCTAAGATGATATCGGTCATAACAAGATCATAACCGCCACGCTGATAAGCGACCCAAGCATCTTCAGCTCGCGTATAGGCATCAACATCTAGCCCCATCTCAATAAGAATATCAATGAACACACCTTGCACTGCAGCAGAATCTTCAACGAATAAAACTCGACCCGATATTGTTCTTGTTTCTCGCTTCACGAAACGTTGAACATAGGTCTCAAGCTGAGGAATATCCTGCTTATTAAAGATATCTGTTGCTCCAGCTAACATTGCTTTTTTTAATGTTGCGGTATTATCTTCAGAGGTAAGTAAGATTAAAGAGGTATGCTTATATTCAGTCAAGCCACGTACTTGACTACAAAAATCAACACCGGCCATATCGGGTAAATGATAGCCAATACAAATTAAGGTAAAGTCTTGGGCTTTTGCGGCAGCAAGCCCCTCGGCACCCGTTTTTTTGATGGTGACGGTACATCCAGATGTCTCTAAAATATCACGTACAAGATCGCGAAATACTGCTGATCCATCAACAACTAATACATTTAAACTTTTCACTTCACAATCCCGTATTCTTTCGTATTATTTCCTTGAGGTCAATACCCGTGACCATTCAAGCTGCAACTTTGTAGCACTCATCCTGACTGCGCTTGCTGCGTTATATTATTGAGCAATAGAGCGACTATTACATCACTAATATGTCTTGCTATCACAGCCAGTATAAGCACTAAAAAACTGCAACTTTGAATGATAACGGGTCTATTATGCCGTAAGTAACAACTGTTTGGTGAATGAAGTTCGTAAATAAAAGCCTTTAGGATTAATTAATTCCTGTTCACCTTGAGCAGAGATCCCTTTCACCAGAACTCGACTATTGGCTGCTTTAGGTCTAATTTGCATATATTCACCTTCTTTAGCAGTTATATCTGCTTGTTCTCCAAGAACAATTCGATCCATCAATTCTTCCCAATCACGTTTTAAAATAGCATCTTGTTGTTCATTAGGCTGCCATAACCATGCATCACCAATATAACGTTCAGCGATGGGAATATCAGGTTCAGCTTCTACAGGAACCCATAGAACATGAGCTAACTTGCGCCTAACCCAACTATCTTGCCAGATAAGATCGCCACTTTGCTGCATAGAAACAGTGCAAACATAGGTTGATTCTTTCGGCTGTCCTAATGCATTGAGTGGCATGGTTTTCATTTCAATTCCTAAGCCAATAAAATCAGGTTCCGCTTTATTTCCTGCATCAGCACCTAGATACCCTTCTAATAACATGCCTACCCAACCTTTATGTCGCAGTAGGTTTTCAGGTACCATAATGTCTAATTCTGCGGCAATTTGTCCTAGTGTTTTACCCGCCATAATATGACAACGCTCTAGTAACTCATCTTGAGTCTGTGGCGGCAAAATATTACGTGTAGGCTTATTATTTTTCATCTATACCCATAATTAATGAAAGCTGCTTGCAAGCTTAAGATTTTAGAGCTTATCACGAACATCATAGTGAGACGTAATGCACAGGCAGTGACTCGTCCTCGATAAGCAAAAAACGTAGTTCTGACATTCGTGATAACCTAGGCCACTTTATTCTGCTTAGACTAATGCCCGTGAAAGCACTCTCTATTACTAATTTAACCAAGACTTATGCTAATGGCTTTGAAGCACTTAAAGGCATTAATCTTGATGTTGAGCAAGGTGATTTTTTTGCACTGCTCGGTCCTAATGGTGCCGGCAAGTCGACTACAATTGGCATAATTACTTCTCTTGTCACAAAATCATCTGGTCATGTCACTGTTTTTGATACTGATATTGACCGTGATCCAGAAACTGCTAAATCTCATATTGGTTTAGTGCCACAAGAGTTCAACTTTAATGGTTTTGAGCAAGTTAAGCATATCCTTATTACCCAAGCGGGTTATTACGGCATGCCAACAAAAATTGCCGAACCTCGTGCCGATGAATTATTACGCCAACTAGGCTTATGGGAAAAACGTCATACAGCTGCCCGCGCCTTATCAGGGGGAATGAAACGGCGCTTAATGATCGCTAGAGCATTGGTTCACAAACCTACATTATTAATTTTAGATGAACCCACTGCAGGCGTCGATATTGAACTTCGTCGTTCAATGTGGACTTTTTTAGAAGACATTAATAAGCAGGGTACAACGATTATTCTGACCACCCATTATTTAGAAGAAGCTGAAAACCTATGTCGTCATATTGCGATTATCGACAAAGGTAATATCATTGAAAATACCGATATGAAGTCACTGTTAAACCGTTTAGATAAGGAAACGCTTATTCTTTATCTGCAAGATCCAATACCTTCAAACTTTATATTAAAAAATATCCCTTATCAGCTAATCGATGACACCACATTAGAAGTTGAAATCAACCGTGATGATGGTATTAATCCTCTATTTGAAATTCTTAGTAAGCAAAATATAAAAGTATGCAGCATGAAAAATAAAGCGAATCGCTTAGAAGAATTATTCTTAAGTTTAGTCGATAAATCTGAGGCGACATTATGACTAGTCAGTTTGCTCGTCGGCAGGTTGCATTTAACACCTTAGTGACTCGTGAAGTTCGCCGCTTTTTACGTATTTGGCCGCAAACACTATTGCCACCAGCAATCACAATGACCTTATATTTCATCATATTTGGCAATCTGATCGGTAGTCGAATTGGTGAGATGGGCGGTTTTAGCTATATGGAATATATTGCGCCCGGCATAATCATGATGTCGGTGATTAATAATGCCTATGCCAATGTCGCATCCTCATTCTATAGTGCTAAATTTCAAAATCACATTGAAGAACTACTGGTCGCGCCCATTCCCAACTATCTTATTCTCGCCGGTTATGTGGCAGGTGGAACCGCGCGAGGTTTATGTGTCGGCTTGATCGTAACAATTGTGTCATTATTTTTCACCTCCATTGAAATTCAATACCTCTTCATCACCATCAGCATGGTCATTCTCAGTGCGATTATGTTTGCCTTGGGAGGATTTATCAATGCAATTTATGCTCAAAGTTTTGATGAAATATCAATCATTCCAACATTTATACTTACACCGATGACCTATCTTGGTGGTGTATTCTATTCAATCAGTTTATTGCCAGAGTTTTGGCAGAATGTATCACTCTTAAACCCAATACTATATATGGTTAATGCGTTTCGCTTTGGCATGTTGGGCGTCTCTGATATTGCAGTTGAAATAGCTTTTTCAATTATTCTAGTGTGTATTACAGCCCTAACTACTTTTGCACTTTATTTACTCAATAAAGGCACTGGAATCAGGGACTAAAGAAAGCGCCTGCTCGATCACCTCAAGTCCTGCTCCTTTTAAGTGAGCATTTTCACTCAAGTGGCGACGCCATGCTTTTGCCCCCTTTTGACCTTGGAACACCCCTAATAAATGACGAGTTATTGATTTGACGGGGCGACCTTCCGTCATTCGTTGTTCGATATAAGGCAGCATCGCGTGAATAACATCATGACGAGACAGAATGTCATGTTGATCATTAAATAGCTCACTATCTGCATGAGCTAATAAATAAGGGTCATGATAAATAGCTCTGCCCATCATCACGCCATCAACATGATTAAGATGATTTTGGACTTGCTCTAAACTTTGAATACCACCATTAATATCAATATGTAGATGAGGAAAGTCTTTTTTGATTTGATAAACACGCTCATAATCAAGAGGAGGTATATCTCGATTTTCTTTTGGGCTCAAGCCTTGTAACCATGCTTTTCGCGCATGCAAAATAAAGAGTTCACAGCCGGCATCCGCTACCTGTGAAATAAAATCAGTTAGAAACTCATAACTATCTTGCTCATCAATACCTAAACGTGTTTTAACCGTAATAGGAATATTGGTTTCAGATCGCATTGCAGCAATCCCCTCTGCCACTATTTTAGGCTCAGCCATCAGACAGGCTCCAAACTGACCTGATTGCACACGATCACTTGGGCAGCCCACATTCAAGTTAATCTCACTATAGCCTGCATCTTCGCCTAATTTTGCACATTGTGCTAAGGCATCAGGATCTGAACCACCTAATTGTAACGCTAAGGGATATTCACTCACATCATGGCCTAAAAACCGTTCACGTTGACCATGGATTAATGCGCCCGTTGTGACCATTTCGGTATAAAGCAAAGCATGTTTTGAAATTAAACGAAGAAAATAGCGAAAGTCTCTATTAGTCCAGTCCAGCATAGGTGCGACAGAAAGACGGTGAGATTGTTTAAGAGTAAATTCAGATGATGTCATAATAGGCAGCTATTATACGTGAAGGCACTTCTACTAATGCAAACAATCCAAGGTGATGGTTTTATTGTCACTATTATTAAAAGTAGTCGACGTAAGACAACCGCCCTAAAGATAAAGGATGGCGACGTCTCCATTCACATTCCTACTCGACTACCACTGAAAATTGCTCGGGAATTTGTAGCTCAGAAAACCGGCTGGATCAAAAACAAACTAGCCGATCAATCACTTAAACAAGTTCAACAAAAACAGTTTATTGATGGAGAAACATTTCTCTTTCTAAATGAGGAGATGCCTTTACGACTCATTGAAGCTAAATCAATACCTATAATAAACATGAACGCTCAACAGTTAGAATTACATGGGCGGTTAAATCGTCTATCTAAAACGGCAATTCGTTCCGCCTTGGTTCGTTGGTACAAACGACAAGCTGAAGATTATATAACTGCTCGCACAGGCAGAATTTCTAAAAAAATAAAAATCATTCCTCGCTCGATTACGATTAAAACTTATAAGGCAAGATGGGGGAGTTGTAACATTCGTGGAGAACTTCAATTCAATTGGAAGTTAATGCTAGCCCCGCCAGATATCATTGATTATGTGATTATTCATGAACTTTGTCATATTCAACATCACAATCATTCAAGTCATTTTTGGCAACTAGTGGAACATCATTGCCCACTATTCAAAGCATCACGCTTATGGTTGAAGAATAATGGTTATCGCCTCGATTTATAAGTTTTCGATTATTGATTTAAATCAATGTTAAAAAAGGCACAAATTGTGCATACTGTTTATTATTAAATACTGATGTATAAATCATGAAGGATACTTTTGATGGCATTTTGGAACAACAAAGCAGAAATAGCCGCACTACAACAAGAAATAAAACAGCGTAATGCCACTATCTCGTCACTACAACATGAGCAAGAATCTCTTCAAGTTCAATACCATAGTTTAGAAGAATCGCTTGAGTTAGAACGAGTTAAACAAAATTGGACTTCAAAGCTATTTTCAAATCTTGATGAATTTGGTCAAAGCCTTAATGGTTTTCATACCAGTCTAGGCACAATGGCTGGATCATTAAGTGCTGAAAGAGAAACGGCCATTGAAGGAGCAAACACTTCAATTGCTGTGCGTAACCATGTTGAAGCTGTCGCATCAGGGCTGGGTAATATTACAACTCAAATGGATCAGTCAGCACATCAAGTGAGATCACTGCAAGATAATGCCGAAAAAATTGGTGGTTTTGTCGAGACTATTAGTAATATTTCTGAACAAACTAATTTACTGGCATTAAATGCTGCAATTGAAGCTGCTCGAGCAGGTGAGCATGGTCGTGGGTTTGCAGTTGTTGCAGATGAGGTTCGTACTCTCGCAACTCGTGCACGTGAAGCAAGCACTCAAATCTCAGAGCTTGTAGGTAATATTCAAAATGAAACAGAGAGTGCCAGTAGCTTAATGCAAGGTGTAACAAAAGATACTTCAATTTTCGGTCAGCGTGTTGAAGAAGTTGTTACTGACATGGGCACAATGCTTTCTCTCTCAAATAAAATGGAACAAACTATTACCGGCTCAGCATTACGTAGCTTTGTTGAGATCGCTAAATTAGATCATATTGTTTGGAAGTTTGAAGTCTACCGAGTCATGATGAAGCTTTCTAATAAACAAGCTTCAGAATTATCAACACATAAACACTGTCGCCTAGGAAAATGGTATTTCGATGGTGAGGGTGTTGACTGTTTCTCTCAACTACCCGGTTACCGTGAGATTGCCACGCCGCACCAAGCAGTACATGATCAAGGTGCCATCGCCATTGAAGCATTTTATGCAGATGATGTTGGTCGAACACTTGCCGCTTTAAATCATATGGAACAGGCAAGTATGGATGTATTAAATAACCTTGAAACAATGGTTAGCTCTGCCGAAGAAAATCCATCCTTAATTTGTGCTCGATAACATCAGTAAGTGTCTGAAACTAATAGCCTAGAGATATATTACCGGCACGATCAGACCTTGTGTTTTGGTCTCATATAGACTAAAGTGCATAGCCTGAATAAGGAGCGCTGCAACAGGATACTCCTGCTAGGCTTATTCAAATTTATATTAACCGCGTTCATTATTAACTGTATTGAATAATAATGAGCGTTGTTCCCCCCTGCTTCTATAAGCACTTCAAGCAACTCTCTTCACCTATCATTCAAGCAATGAGGTAAGTTGATTATGAGTAATCGTTTGATATTCACATCTGAGTCAGTCTCAGAAGGCCACCCAGATAAAGTCGCAGATCAAATTTCTGACGCGATTTTAGATGAAATTCTACGCCAGGATCCCCATGCCCGCGTTGCCTGTGAAACCCTAATCAAAACAGGGGCCGCTATTGTTGCCGGTGAAATCACCACATCAGCATGGGTTGATTTAGAAGAAGTCGTTCGTAAAACAATCACTGATATTGGCTATAACAGTTCAGATGTTGGTTTTGATGGCCAAACCTGTGCCGTCATGTCATTGATTGGTAAACAATCAGTAGATATTGCACAAGGTGTTGACCGTGCCACTCCTGAAGAACAAGGTGCTGGAGACCAAGGTTTAATGTTTGGTTATGCTAGCAATGAAACTGATGTGCTTATGCCTGCACCAATTACCTATGCTCATCGCTTAGTAAAACGCCAAGCGGAAGTCCGCAAGAATGGTACATTGCCATGGTTGCGTCCTGATGCAAAAAGCCAAGTTACTTTTATCTATGAAGATGGCAAGCCTGTAGGAATTGATGCAGTTGTCTTATCAACACAACATAATCCCGATATCTCATTGGAAAAGCTCCAAGAAGCCGTAATGGAAGTCATTATCCAGCCTACGCTTCCAGCTGAGTGGATAACTAAAGACACCCAATTTCATATCAACCCAACCGGTCAATTTATTATTGGTGGACCAGTCGGTGATGCCGGCCTAACAGGGCGTAAGATCATTGTTGATACCTATGGCGGCATGGCTCGTCATGGTGGTGGTGCATTCTCAGGTAAAGATCCATCAAAAGTTGATCGTAGTGCGGCATATGCTGGTCGTTATGTTGCGAAGAATATTGTTGCGGCAGGACTCGCTGATCGCTGTGAAATTCAAATATCTTATGCTATCGGTGTTGCAGACCCCACATCTATCAGCATTGAAACATTCGGTACGGGTAAAATCTCCAACGAGAAGCTTGTCACCTTAGTACGTGAATATTTTGATCTGCGCCCAGTTGGCTTAGTCAAAATGCTCGATTTAATTCGCCCTATTTACTTAGGTACAGCCGCTTATGGTCACTTTGGTCGTGAAGAGCCTGAGTTCACATGGGAACGTACAGACCTTGCCGATACATTACGTGATGCAGCTGGTATCTAGCTACAACTAAACTTACATAACTTGTAGGTTGGGTTTCAACCCAACATGTCGGACTAAAGTCCGACCTACGATTGACCAAAAAATTTAAGGACACAAACACATGACAATTGAAAACCTAACACCTGATTACAAAGTTGCCGATATTAGCCTAGCTGAATGGGGTGCAAAAGAAGTCAAAATTGCTGAAACGGAAATGCCTGGTTTAATGGCAATTCGTGAAGAATATGCAGGCAAAAACCCCTTAGCAGGCGCTCGTATTGCGGGTTGTTTACATATGACAATCCAAACAGCGGTATTAATCGAAACATTGATTGATTTAGGGGCTGAAGTACGTTGGTCTTCTTGTAATATCTTCTCAACACAAGATCAAGCTGCGGCGGCTATTGCCGTTCAAGGTATTCCTGTTTTTGCTTGGAAAGGCGAAACAAATGAAGAAGCAATCTGGTGTATTGAACAAACAATCTTTGGCCCTGACAACTGGCGTCCAAACTTAATCTTGGATGATGGCGGTGACTTAACGCAAATCATGCATGATGATTACCCTGAATTATTGGCGGATGTGAAAGGTTTATCAGAAGAAACAACAACCGGTGTTCATCGTTTATATGAAATGATGAAAGACGGTTCTTTAAAAGTACCTGCTATCAACGTAAATGATTCAGTAACTAAATCTAAATTCGACAATCTTTATGGTTGCCGTGAATCATTATTAGACGGTATCAAACGTGCAACTGACGTAATGATTGCCGGTAAAATCTGTGTCGTTTTAGGTTACGGTGATGTAGGTAAAGGTTGTGCTCAAGCATTCAGAGGTATGGGTGCAACCGTAATGGTGACTGAAATCGATCCTATCTGTGCGCTACAAGCGGCAATGGAAGGTTACCGTGTTGTAAACATGGACGAAGCGGCAAGTTACGGTGATATTTTTGTTACAACAACAGGTAATGTTGATGTTATTAATCACGATCACATGGTTGCGATGAAAAATGAATCTATCGTCTGTAATATCGGTCATTTCGATTCAGAAATCGCTGTTGCATCATTAAAAGACTATGAGTGGATCAACATCAAACCTCAAGTTGATCATATTGTCTTCCCTGATGGTAAACGTATTATTTTGTTAGCTGAAGGTCGTCTTGTAAACTTAGGTTGTGCAACAGGTCACCCTAGCTTTGTAATGTCAGCCTCGTTCACTAATCAAGTCATGGCTCAAATTGAGTTATGGGAAAAAAGTGCTAACTACAAAAATGAAGTGTATGTTTTGCCAAAAACATTAGATGAAAAAGTAGCCCGTCTACATTTGGCTAAAATTGGTGTAAATCTGACAGAATTAACAACTGAACAAGCGGAATACCTAAACCTTAGTAAAGAAGGCCCATATAAGCCTGAACATTACCGCTACTAAGAACGACTCTGTGACCTCTGTGTCTCTGTGGTAAAAATAGAAATACACCACAGAGACACAGAGAGCACAATAAAAAACAGCTCAATTATCATTCAATTTACAGATTTACAAATCCGTCATCCCCGAAAGCTTTTATCGGGGATCCACACGATAGTGCTAGCTCCACAGTCCATGGATTCCCACTTTCGTGGGAATGACGAACTGGGAAACTGTAAATTCATTAATGACGGGTATATACTCGTTTTTCACTCTCTCTTTTTGTATTATTTAACCTATGACTAAACAACTCACTATTAGCTGCGAATTTTTCCCTCCTAAAACGGATAAAGGGATTGCCAATATGCGTGAGGTACGTGAAAAATTGGCCCCTCTTAATCCTGAATTTTATTCGGTAACATTTGGGGCCGGCGGTTCAACACAAGATAATACCTTAGCGGCTGTTATTGAGATTCAACAGGCCAGTGCCGTAACGGGTATTGATGCCGCACCTCATTTGTCATGTGTAGGATCAACACAAGATAATATTCGCGAACTTCTACAAACATTCAAAGATAATGATATTCGCCGAATTGTGGCATTACGAGGAGATTTACCCTCGGGAATGCGTGATCCCGGTGATTTCCGTTACGCCAATGAGTTAATCGACTTTATTCGCAAAGAAACAGGTGATCATTTCACCATTGAAGTCGCCGCTTATCCTGAAGTTCATCCTCAAGCAGATTCAGCAGCGGTTGATTTAGAAAACTTCAAACGTAAAGTCGATGCAGGTGCTGATAGTGCTTTAACTCAATATTTTTATAATGTAGATTCATACCTTTATTTTGTAGATCGTTGCCAAAAAGCAGGTATAGAAATTCCTATTATCCCTGGCATTATGCCAATTAATAACTTTTCTCAGTTGGCGCGTTTTTCTGATGGTTGTGGTGCAGAGATCCCTCGTTGGTTACGTAAGCGACTCGAAGAGTTTCATGATGATACTGAATCGTTACAAGCTTTTACCCTAGACTTCCTAACGAAATTCACGGAAAAACTTATTGATACAGGTGTACCTGGCTTGCACTTCTACACCATGAATCGCATCGATCCTACTCTGACAATTTGTCAGCGCTTAGGTCTGATTAAATAATTACGACTTAGAAACGATAGTGTGAATTACTTTATCGACTCACTGTCTTCTGCTGTTGAATTAATTGTTCGCTTTGACCCTGCAATTTATCAGGTCGCATTTACCTCCGTTCTAATTTCTATTACCGCAGCCATTATTGCCGCTATTATTGCTATTCCAGCAGGCGTAACCATGGCGCTGAATAGCTTTCATGGAAAAAGCTTTATTCAGCACATCCTCAACACTTTAATGGCAATGCCTACAGTTGTTATCGGTTTGCTACTTTATGGTCTATTTAGTCGCTTAGGCCCTCTCGGTCACTGGGGGATTTTATATACACCCACCGCTATTATTATTGCCCAAGCAATATTAATTTTCCCGATCATGATGAATCTCGCCATTACGGCAGTACAATCTGCTGATCCTCGTTTAGTGCCAACATTAATTAGTCTTGGAGCTAAACCTCTATCTCTCACCATTAATGTTATTCGTACCACTCGTTTAGCCATGATCGCGGCACTTGTTACCGGCTTTGGTCGGGCAATTGGAGAGGTCGGTGCGGCCATGATGCTAGGTGGGAATATCGAAGGTTTCACCCGAACAATGACAACAGCCATTGCTCTTGAAACCAGTAAGGGAGAGTTTGAACTGGGGTTGGCACTAGGCTTATTGCTTCTGATCATTGCCTTTGCACTTAACTTTATTTTGTCATGGTTAAATTCACGCCATGACTAAGGCCTATCAACTTAGCAATATCAAGCTTAGCTACCAACAAATGCTTGCGCTTGATATTCCAGAACTCACGATTCCGGCTGGCAAGTGTGTTGCCTTGCTAGGAGCAAATGGTTCGGGCAAATCAACACTGCTCAAATTATTGGCTTTCACTGTTCATGCAGATCAAGGTGCCATTACGCTCTTTGGTCAAACAATAAAGTCCTCTATCAATACTGTTCAGAGACAAAAAATAGGCTTTGTTGATCAGCATCCTTATCTGCTACCCGGCTCGGTAGAAGATAATCTCAAACTGGCACTTAAGCTCCAGAGTGTTCCGACAGAACAACATGGGCAATTGATTCAACTCGCTCTCGAACAAACCCAAACAACACATTTAGCTCAAAAAGCATCTAATACACTATCTGGTGGTGAATTAAAGCGTGTTGCCATTGCCAGAGCAATTGTCTATCAACCCGATATATTGTTGCTGGATGAGCCATTTTCACACCTTGATCAACACCACATTCAATTATTAGAAGAACTCATCCTCAATATTGCCCAACAAGAAAATAAAACGGTAATTTTCTCTAGTCATGATCGCCTACAAGGCATCGCAATGGCAGATGAAACGATTAATCTTGTTGCCGGAAAAACAACGACAAGTCCTTTGCTCAACGTATTCCATGGCAGCTTATCTCAGCATGTCTTTGATACGGGAAAAATCCAGATTCATGCCACCAGCGCACTGGCTAAAGCACATCATATTGCTATCAACCCCCAGGAAATCATTATTTCAGCAAAACCATTACAATCAAGTATGCGCAACAGCTTTAATGGTCGCTTAATATTAATTGCTGAAGAAGAAGAATCTGTTCGCTTAACCGTCGACTGTGGAGAAAGCTTTCATGTCATCATCAGCTCTGAGTCACTGAATAATCTCAATTTATCGCTAGGAAAGACCATCTGCTTAAGCTTTAAGTCTACGGCTGTCACTGTATTTTAAAACGGTTAAAAAAAATTATACTAAAACTATATGCAACGGCACAATACTTGCGGTAGTATAGCCACATGAACCATAAGTTATTATTAATATAGTTGTGAAAGCCTCATTACAGCTACGTGTAGGCCAAAGCCTATCGATGACACCTCAGTTACAACAAGCCATTCGCTTGTTACAACTTTCATCGCTAGAACTACAGGCTGAGATTCAAGAAGCACTAGAAACTAATCCTCTACTCGAAGTTGAAGAAGACTTTGATCATGATGGTGAATCAAGTGCTGCACAAGAAAATAAAGAATTAACAGAATCTGTTACTCAAGATGATATGCACCTTGATAACGCCACGATCCCAGATGAATTGCCAACAGACAGTCAGTGGGAAGACACCTTCGATACGCCACCAACGACTGTCGCCTCTAGTCAGGTTATGGAGCCCGGCATGGAGCGTGAAAATGAAGACAATAGCAGTGAGAGCTTGCAAGAACACTTGCTCTGGCAAATGCGTTTAACCCATTTCTCTTATGCCGAACAAGCCATTGCTACAATCATTATTGATTCCATTGAAGATGATGGTTACCTAAAAAGCACTTTAGAAGAAGTTCAACAAAGTTTAGACAGAGAGTTTGATGAAATTGAACTCGATGAAATTGAAGCAGTATTGCACCGAATCCAACACTTTGACCCTATTGGTGTCGCCGCCCGTGATTTACGTGAATGTCTGCTTATTCAACTTAAATTATACGAATCGAACATTGAAAATATTGGGCTCCTAACCGAACTTATCGACAAACATTTAGATACTTTAGCTAAACGTGATTATGCCCAAATAAAACGAGCACTTAAAATTAGCGATGAACAGCTAACAGAACTTGTTCGTACAATTCAGATATTAAACCCTCGTCCTGGAAGCCATATTCAGGTTGATAAAACTGAATATATTGTGCCGGATGTCTATACAAAGAAAATGAATGGTAAATGGCAGTTATCACTTAACCCTGACAATGCACCCCGCATTCAAGTTGCAGAGCATTACGCACAAATGATTAAGCGTGCAGATAATAGTGCGGACAACACCTATCTTAAAAATAATTTACAAGAAGCACGCTGGTTTTTAAAAAGCTTACAAAGTCGCAATGAAACCTTACTCAAAGTTGCGACAGCCATTGTTGAACGCCAAGCAGCTTTTCTTGATTATGGTGATGAAGCGATGAAACCCTTGGTTCTTGCTGATATTGCTGAAATAGTTGAGATGCATGAATCGACCATTTCTAGAGTCACCACACGTAAATATTTACATACACCTCGTGGTATTTATGAATTGAAGTTCTTCTTCTCTAGCCATGTCAGTACTGACAGTGGTGGCGAATGTTCTGCTACCGCTATTCGTGCCATTATTAAAAAGTTGGTTGCTGCCGAAAATCCTCGAAAACCACTAAGTGATAGCAAAATTGCAGCTATCCTTGGTGACCAAGGTATTAACGTAGCACGCCGAACCATTGCAAAATATAGAGAAACACTGGCAATCCCGCCATCCAATGAACGTAAACGTCTGGTCTAGGCCAGTTTTATCCACCAATAGGAGTTAAGCCTTATGCAATTAAACTTAAGCGGACAACATATTGAAATCACTGACAGTCTTCGTGACCACGTCAACAGTAAATTTGAAAAACTAACTCGTCACTTCGACCATATGACTAATGTTCATGTCATTTTAACTGTTGAAAAACAACGTCAAAAAGCAGAAGCAACAGTTCATGTCAGCGGTGCAGATTTGTTCGCATCAGATGAAAATGAAAATATGTATACTGCGATTGAACATTTGGTATCAAAACTTGATCGCCAAATTATCAAACACAAAGATAAAATCAAAAACCATCACCAAGCTGATGGTGCTGACATGAAACATAACGCTAGTTAATCGTAGGTTTATTAATGCTTATTGCCGCCTTACTCATCAATGCAGATAATATTAGTTGTCATGATTCTGCATCTAGTAAAAAACGTATTTTGGAAAAGGTTAGTCATATGTTGGCTAAGAATTCCAAAGCAAGTACCCCTGATAAAATTTTTCAGGCATTACTGGAACGAGAACGGTTAGGCAGTACAGGTCTGGGTAAGGGCGTGGCAATACCTCACGCCCGAATCCCAGGGCTAACGCATACAATTGCAGCGATGATGACCTTAGAGTCTCCGGTTAATTATGAGTCGGCAGATAAACAGCCCGTTGATATCGCTTTTGGTTTATTAGTTCCTGAAGATGATGGCGACCATCACCTTCAACAGCTTGCACGACTCGTTACATTATTTCGTAATGCTGATACCTGTCAAAAAATTCGGGATTCTCAAAATTCCGAACAAATATTTGAGTTATTACTAACCATTGATGATGCCTAAGTAATATGAATAATAATACGCAATTAGAAAGTCATCATGGCGTTCTGATGCGTATAAATGACCATGGCGTCTTTATTATTGGCTCTGCGGGTATAGGAAAGAGTAGCCTCGCATTAGAATTGATTTCACAAGGTCACACGCTTATTGCAGATGATGTAGTGGAAATATCTAAACAAGAAAACAGTGTAATAGGACATTGCCCTCCAATGTTAGAAGGCCTATTACATACTCGTGAATTAGGGCTAATTTCTATCCCAACGGTCTTCGGGCAAGATGCATGGCAAAAACAGCATTGCATCGACTTGGTGGTTTCTTTACAAACGATACCCCAGCCCAATATAGACCTTACTATAAAGCCCCAAACTTACACTCTATTAAGGCGTGCTTTTCCGTTATTGATACTCTCGATACACAGCCCTGCTTCTCTATCTAATCGTATTCAATGTTGGTTAAAAATGAATACCGATACACATCAAGCAGAAGATGAATTAAAGCGGCGTCAACAAGCAATAATGTCTAATATTAAACATCGAGAACTTTCATGACTGTAGGCATACTACTCGTCTCGCACAATCAAATTGGCACGGAGCTTATCAATACTGCACGGCAGATGTTGTCATGCTCTCCTCTACCGACTAAAGTGATCTCAATTGCTATTAATGATAATCCAGACCAAATTCGTCGCCAGCTTAATGAAGAATTACTCGGCTTAGATCAAGGTAATGGCATTCTAATCATGACGGATATGTTTGGATCCACCCCCAGTAATATCGCCTGCACTGTATCTGATCGTGATGATATTCGAGTTGTATCAGGGCTAAATTTGCCCATGCTAATCCGAGTTTTAAACTATCCCAACCTAAATCTTAGTGAACTTGAACAAAAGGCATTAACGGGCGGGCAGGAAGGCATTGCACGCTGCCATAAAGCGGGGTGTGAAACATGATTGAAAAGACATTCCTTATTATTAATAAGCTAGGCCTACATGCCCGGGCATCAGCAAAATTTGTGACCACAGCATCTGAATTTGAATCGGAAATACAGGTGTCCCGCAATGATCGTACTGTAAATGGAAAAAGTATTATGGGTATGATGATGTTAGCAGCGGCGAAAGGAACAGAAATAATCGTGACTGCCGACGGTGATGATGCTGAACAAGCCTTAAAAGAAATTGAACAGCTTATTAACGACTTTTTTGGAGAAGGTGAATGAGCCTCGAATTACAAGGTCTAGGTGTTTCACGGGGCATCGCTATCGGTAAGGCTCATATTCTTTTTCACAACCAACCTGATGTGCGTGAATATCTCGTCGCTAAAGGTGATGTTGAACAAGAAATTGCTCGTCTACAACAGGCAACAGAGCAAGCAAAGACACAGCTAAAATCTATTAGAGATAATATTCCTGCCAATGCGCCAGCGGATGTTGCTTCTTTTATCGACACTCACATACTTATGTTACAAGATTCTTCTTTAACAAAAATACCTGTTGAAATGATTCGCAACCGCCGCTGTAATGCTGAATGGGCACTGCAGTTACAGCGAGATGCACTGATTAACGTCTTCGATGAAATGGATGATCCTTATCTACGCACTCGCCGCAATGACGTTGATCATGTAGTTAATCGCATCCATCGATTATTAGCGGATAAAGATGATACCGAAACGAATATAGATGGTCGGCTAAAAGGTGCCATTATTATTGCTGAGGATCTCACCCCTGCAGATACCATGTTAATGCAGCATCAAGGTATTGCAGCTTTTGTAACAGAACATGGTGGCGCAACCTCCCATACAACAATCTTAGCGCGTAGCTTGGGGATTCCCGCCATTGTCGGTGTAGAATCTCTTCGTAGATATATTCAAGATAATGAACAACTCATTGTCGATGGGGAAACGGGTACATTAATCGCCGGTGCAGATACTGCAACCTATGAGGAATACCAACAACGCCTCACTAACTTTAAACAACATATTGCCTCATTAAGCCGTTATAAATCTCAACCTAGCCAAACACGTGACGGTAAAGAAATTAGCTTACTTGCCAATGCCGATAGTCCAGATGACATTACCGCTATCAGTAATTCTGGTTCCCAAGGTATTGGTTTATACCGTACAGAATTTCTCTATATGAATCGTAGCGCACCGCCAGAGGAAGAGGAACAAGTTACCGCTTATCGTAAAGTAGTTGAAGGCATGGATAATCAAGCAGTGATCATTCGCACTTTCGATTTGGGTGCAGACAAAACGGTTGATGGAGGGCGAAACTTAAACCAGACAACGGTTAATCCTGCATTGGGTTTGCGAGCTATTCGTCTCTGCTTAAAACAGCCTAATATGTTCCGTACACAATTACGTGCCATATTACGTGCATCCGCCTTCGGTAACATCAAAATCATGTTTCCAATGATCTCCAATACACAAGAATTACTTCAAGCTCAGCATATGCTTCAGCAATGTAAAATTGAACTAGATAAAGAAGGATTGGAATATGATCACCATATCGAAACAGGCGCAATGATCGAAATCCCTGCTAGTGCAATTTGTGCTGAAATGTTTGCCCAACAAGTTGATTTCTTATCCATTGGTACCAATGATTTAATCCAATACACGCTTGCAATTGATCGGGTTGATGATCATGTGAATTATCTTTATGACCCTTTACACCCAGCAGTATTGAGCTTAATTCAAATGACACTCGATGCCGGCAAAAAATATAATATCCCTGTTTCAATGTGTGGTGAAATGGCCGGAGACCCTCGTTATACCCGTTTGTTATTGGCAATGGGCCTAGAAAATTTCAGCATGCATCCTAATGCTCTCTTAGAAATCAAACAGGTCATCAATGAAACAGATCTTAGCCAACTACCGACAAATACCTTACAAATGTTAAATATGTCCGATCCCTTTGATGCCGAGCATTTATTGAATCAAATAAATCATCCTCAACACTAGGCTAAGAGGGCTAGAATACTCAGCAAAACGACACTTCATCACCTTTTGGATGATCTTATACCCGTTATCATTCAATTTGCATGATTCAGAGTGCTTGAGTAATTCAAATTAACCAACCTACAGAGAAATAGTCAGCAGGAGCAATTTTTTGTCCCTTGCAAATAGATGGAACGGCGAAGTGGGATGGATCAAGCGCTTCTTCGATGGGTTTAAAAACGCTTTATGCTGCGTTATTGATTTTGATAAGGGGATAACCATTCTCGGCAATCAATGCCTTGCCTAAAACGTTTTTAAATCCCACTGAGACACGCAGATTGAAGTATCATGGGTATATGCCTGAGCTAAATCAACAAAATGCCATAAATCACCCGATCAATACCCTAACGGATGCGTTAGAGAGTGGTCGATTTTTACGCATGCGTCGATTACTGGCAAGTCTCCATCCCGCCGAGACGGCTCATTTACTCGAGTCTCTCCCTCCCGTAGAACGACGAATCTGTTGGCCAATCATCAACCCAGAACTTCGTGGTGAGGTGCTTTCTTATTTAGGTGAAGATGTTCAAACCGATTTAATTCGGGATATGGACACCGCAGACTTAGTCAGTGCTACTGAAGATCTTGCTCCTGATGATGTGGCAGATATTCTACAAAACTTACCCGATCATGTGACGCAAGAAGTGCTTAATGTCATGGATAGTCAGCACCGTCGTCGTGTTGAAGCGGTTCTAGCCTACGATGAAGATACCGCCGGCGGCTTGATGAATACTGACGTTGTCACCGTTCGATCTGATATCACACTTGAAGTGGTATTACGCTATCTACGCTTGCTTGATACATTGCCAAGCAATACAGACAGTCTTTATGTTGTAGATCATAAAGATCATTATCTTGGTACATTAGCACTAACTCAGGTTGTAACTCGTAGCCGCTCTCTAACAGTAAGTCAGGTTATGTCTCATCAGATCGAGGCTATTCACGCTAATACCGATGAGAGTGATGTTGCTCTTCGCTTTGAAAAATATGATCTAATCTCTGCCCCTGTTGTCGATAAGGACAATCATCTATTAGGTCGAATCACCATTGATGACGTGGTTGATGTTATCCGTGATGATGCCGAGCATACAATGTTAAGTATGGCCGGTTTAGGTGAAGATGAAGATACCTTTGCACCCGTTGGAAAAAGTATCCACCGTCGCTCATTATGGCTTGGTGTTAACTTATTGACCGCATTTCTAGCGGCATGGGTTATCGGGTTATTTGAAACAACACTTGAAAAGCAAGTCGCCTTGGCGATATTAATGCCTATTGTTGCCAGCATGGGTGGGGTGGCAGGCAGCCAAACATTAACCCTCGTTATTCGCTCCATGGCATTAGGTCAACTCAATGAGAAAAACCAACGCTGGTTACTTCGCAAAGAAATTGCTGTGGGTGCCAGTAATGGCGTGATTTGGGCTATCGCTATCGCAATTGTGACTAGTTTATGGTTTAGCAGCATTGAATTAGGCTTATTAATTGGTGCCGCTATTATTATTAATTTAGTTGCTGCAGCACTTGCTGGGGTCACTATTCCCATCGCTTTAAAACGTTTTGGAATCGATCCTGCTCTTTCGGGGGGCGTATTACTCACAACAGTAACCGATGTCGTAGGATTTATGGCTTTTCTTGGATTTGCTACCCTATTCATCGTGTAAAACACAGTTTATTGTAGTGTTTTACCCTTTCTTCGTTCAAAAACAGTTGCTTACATTTTCAGCTTCAAACTGGCAAATTTTTACGGCAATCTGAGTAGTTACTGTACAATTTACCTATTCGTTAATATTTGAATTTAATAGAGACCATTATGTCAAGCAACAGCTTTGGAAAATTATTCACAGTCACTAGTTTCGGTGAAAGCCATGGCCCAGCTATTGGTTGCATTGTTGATGGTTGTCCCCCAGGAATCGAACTAAGCGAAGCTGATTTACAAGGTGATCTTGATCGCCGCCGTCCCGGAAAAACTCGCTTTGTCACACAGCGAAAAGAACTAGATCGAGTCAAAATTCTTTCTGGTGTATTTGAAGGTAAAACAACGGGCACGCCTATTGCGATGATGATCGAAAATACCGATCAACGCTCGAAAGACTATGGTAATATCATGCATCAGTTCCGACCTGCTCATGCTGATTATACCTACCATCAAAAATATGGTTTCCGTGATTACCGTGGTGGTGGTCGTTCTTCAGCTCGCGAGACAGCCATGCGCGTCGCTGCTGGTGGAATTGCCAAAAAATACTTACGTGAAAAATTCGGCATCGAAATCACAGGTTACTTGGCACAACTGGGCCCTATTGTTATCGAAAAACTTGATTGGGATCAATTAGAAAAAAGTGCCTTCTTCTGTCCTGATGCAGATAAAGAACAAGAGTTAGCTGACTATATGAAAGCCTTAAAAGGTAATTCTATTGGCGCTCGAGTTAATGTTATTGCCACCAATGTCCCTCCGGGTTTAGGCGAGCCTATCTTTGATCGGCTAGATGCTGAAATAGCGCATGCAATGATGAGTATCAATGCTGTGAAAGGTGTTGAAATCGGTGCGGGATTTGAATCTGTCACTCAAAAAGGTACAGAACATCGTGATGAGATTACACCTGAAGGCTTCTTAAGTAATAATGCCGGTGGGATTTTGGGTGGCATATCGAGTGGCCAAGATATTTTAGTCAGCATGGCATTAAAAGCGACTTCTAGCCTGAGTATCCCTGGTAGAAGTGTTAACACTGATGGAGAGCCCGTAGAGGTTGTCACTAAAGGTCGTCATGATCCTTGCGTTGGTATTCGTGCAACACCTATTGCCGAAGCGATGCTTGCTATTGTCTTGATGGATCATCTGCTTCGTCATCGCGCTCAGAATAGTGATGTGAACTCAGGAACACCCATTATTCCTGCTCAAGCCTAAACTAACTTAAACTCGGAAGTTCTTAAGGCGTGCCTTATAAAAACACACCGTATTGGCGCTTATCAGGCTTTTATTTCTTTTATTTTGCATCCTTAGGTGTGCTGGTCCCTTATTGGGGACTGTACCTGCAATGGGAAGGTTTTTCTGCCCAAGAAATTGGTGAATTAACGGCCATTTTATTAGCAACACGTATTGTTGCACCTAATATTTGGGGCTGGATTGCCGATCATCGCGGTCAGCGCATGTCTATTGTCCGCCTCGCTAGCTTTGTCGGAGCTATAGCCTTCTCGGCTATTTTGTTCGGTAATAGTTATCTGTGGATTGCTGGCGTTTTATTAACATTTAGTTTCTTTTGGAATGCTTCCTTACCCCAATTTGAAGCCACCACACTTCAACACCTTGGTGAACACAGTCATCATTACAGCAAAATCAGGCTCTGGGGATCAGTAGGTTTTATTATTTCTGTCGCAGGATTAGGCATGCTACTGGAATATTATGATGCAAGCATCGTCCCCTACATTATGTTACTCAGCTTAGTGGCTATTTGGCTCGTTAGCTTAACCGTCCCAGAATCATCATCACGACATTTAAGTTTAGATCATCAACCACTTCTCGCCATATTAAAACGTCCTGAAGTCATCGCCTTTTTATCCATTTGTGTTTTAGTTCAAATTAGCCATGGACCTTACTATACGTTTTACACTATTTATCTAGAACAGCACGGCTATAGTCGTAGCGTAATTGGGCAACTATGGGCCTTAGGCGTTATTGCTGAAATAATTATTTTCCTCTTTATGCACCGTTGGCTTCCTCGTTTTGGACTCCGTCTAGTATTGCTTATCAGTTTATTGCTCAGTACGCTTCGCTGGTTAATTATTGGCTTTTATCCTGACTCAATGACGCTTGTTCTCTTTGCCCAATGTTTACATGCTGCAAGTTTTGGCTCATTTCATGCGGCAGCAATAACCTGGATCCATCACTATTTCACTGGAAAAAACCAAGGCCGAGGTCAAGCTTTATATAGTAGTATTGGTTTTGGAGCAGGCGGTGCTATTGGTAGTTTATTTAGTGGTTATTTTTGGTTATCTCCTGGCCCAACTGCAACATTCAGTATGGCGGCAGCAACCACATTTATCGCTTTTTTTATTGGATTGCGCTGGTTAAAAGATCCTCAGAGTAATTAAGTTACGATATCCGCTTCACATATGGCTTAACACTACTTATACTAGGCCAATCTCAGATAAAAGGAGTTCGGAAGGGAAGCAGGATTTTCTGCCAGCAACCAAGCATCTATGCATTTTTCTATACAAAAAGGGCTTGATTTGCCCATAGCGGGCAGTCCCGAACAGACTATTCATAACGCAAACACGGTTAATTCAGTCGCGGTGTTAGGTAATGAATATGTTGGTATGAAACCAACCATGCTGGTTGAAGAAGGTCAGCAGGTCAAACTCGGACAAGCCTTATTCACAGACAAAAAAATACCCGGTGTACAATTCACGTCTCCCGGTGCAGGCACAATTAAAGCTATTAATCGTGGTGCAAAGCGTGTCTTACAATCTATCATCATTGAATTAGAAGGTGATGATGAAATTACTTTCCAACAGTATGAGCAATCACAATTAGCCTCATTAAGTCGTGAGGATGTGAAGAAAAACTTATTAGAATCGGGGCTATGGACAGCACTTCGTACCCGCCCATATAGTAAGTCAGCTAATCCAGAATCTAGCCCTCGTTCTATTTTTGTGACAGCAATGGACACTAATCCACTATCGGCTGATGCGAATGTTATTATTCAAAATTCTGCCGCGGACTATGCCAATGGTTTAACCATTTTAAGTCATCTTACGGATGGTAAAGTCTTTGTTTGCCAAGCTGAAGATGCCGCACCAGTCACGAACACGGCTAATAATGTAGAAGTTCATACCTTTTCAGGTCCACATCCAGCAGGGTTAGCCAGCACTCACATCCACTTTCTTGATCCTGTTAGCTCGACAAAAGAAGTCTGGCAAATTAATTATCAAGATGTCATTGCTGTCGGCAAATTATTTACTACCGGTCATCTATCAGTAGAACGCATTGTCTCGCTTGCAGGACCATTAGTACATAAACCTCGTTTATTAAGAACTCGTTTAGGTGCCAATACCGAAGATTTAGTTCGCGATGAAGTTCAGCATGTACAATCTCGTGTTATTTCAGGTTCAGTTTTTCACGGCCACACCGCCACAAACTGGGCAGGTTATTTAGGTCGGTTCCATAACCAAATTTCTGTTATCGAAGAAACAGAAGAACGTGAGTTCTTTGGCTGGATTAAACCTGTCGGTAAAAATAAATTCTCAGCATTGAACGTATTTATTTCTAAATTAGTTGGCAAGAAGAACCTAAACCTAACAACATCACAAAATGGTAGCCCCCGCGCGATGGTGCCTGTAGGTGTGTTTGAAACGGTTATGCCACTCGATATTTTACCTACACAATTATTACGAGCTTTAATCGTCAAAGACACTGATGCGGCGCAAGCTCTTGGCTGTCTAGAACTCGACGAAGAAGATCTCGCTCTTTGCTCTTTCGTATGTTCAGGAAAGTTTGACTACGGTCCGATACTACGAGCTAACCTCACTCAAATAGAAAAAGAAGGGTAACCATGTCGCGTTTACGACGTTTCCTTGACAAGAAGGAACCTTTATTCCAAAAAGGCGGGCCATACCATAAGTGGTTTGCTGTTTTTGAAATGATCGATACATTCCTATATTCACCTGCTGATAACACTCGTGGTTCACCACATGTGCGAGATGGTATCGACCTTAAACGGTTAATGACCTATGTTGTTATTGCAATATTCCCCGTCATCTTAATGGTGTTATGGAATACAGGACATCAAGCTAATAGTGCTATGGCTGAGCTTGGCATGACAGCTTTAGATGGCTGGAGAGGCACTGTTCTCGGCTCAATTGGTGTAGGGTTTGATCCTAATAGCATTGCGGCCAGCATGATTCACGGTCTACTTTATTTCCTTCCAATTTATCTGACGACATTAATTGCCGGTGGTACATTTGAAGTGCTATTTGCCGCAGTTCGTAATCATGAGGTTAATGAAGGTTTCCTTGTGACATCAATGCTTTACACTTTGATACTCCCAGCATCGACACCATTATGGCAAGTTGCATTAGGTATTATCTTTGGTGTGGTCTTGGGTAAAGAAGTCTTCGGTGGAACCGGTAAAAACTTCTTAAATCCTGCTTTAACCGGTCGTGCATTTTTATACTTTGCTTACCCTGCTTCAATGTCAGGTGATGGAGTTTGGACGGCAATCGATGGATTTTCAGGTGCAACACCTTTATCTTTGGGTGCTCAAGGTGGTTTAGAAGCCATTACCGATGCAGGTTTCACTTGGACACAAACATTTCTTGGCGCCATGCAAGGTTCAATGGGTGAAACATCCACAATCGCATGTCTCTTAGGTGCAGCATTCTTGCTCTATACCCGAGTGGCCTCATACCGAATTATCTTCGGAGTCTTCTTCGGTATGGTTGTGACAACACTATTATTCAACTGGATAGGTAGCGATTCCAACCCTATGTTTGCCTTGCCTTGGTATTGGCATTTAACCTTAGGTGGTTTTGCTTTCGGTATGATATTTATGGCTACAGATCCCGTATCTGCTGCCATGACAAATAAAGGGCGTTGGATTTATGGTGCCTTAATTGGTTTTATGACCGTCATTATTCGGGTTATTAACCCCGCATTTCCAGAAGGCATCATGTTGGCCATTCTATTTGCCAATCTCTTTGCACCGCTAATTGATTACTTTGTTGTGCGGGCCAATATTCAACGAAGAATAGAGCGAAGCTGACCTATGACTGAAAATAATAAAAAACTAGGATTTTTTGGAAAAATACTCAGCTTACCAAATGATGATCCTAAAAAAACAATCGTCGTTGCCGTTTTACTCTGCTTGGTATGTTCAATATTAGTATCAACATCTGCAGTTATATTTAAGCCTCTCCAGCTTGCTAATAAAGAAGCAGATATTAAGAAAAACATCCTAGGTGTAACCGGTTTGTTAACTGAAGGTGCTGACGTAAATACAATATTTGAGCAGTTTGAAGTCAAAATTGTTGATCTTGAAACAGGACTCTACTCTGATATCGATCCTGCAACATTTGACCAATACAAAGCTGCAGGCGATCCTAATCAAAGTGTTGAGTTGTCAGCTGAACAAGATATAGCCGGTATTGGCCGTCGTGCAAAATTAGCCAAAATCTTCTTACTCAAAGAGGGTGATAAAACAACACAAGTTGTATTACCTATTCACGGCTACGGTCTGTGGTCTACCTTATATGGCTTTATCTCATTTGAAGGCGACTTCAATACTATTGGCGGCTTACAATTTTATGCTCATGCTGAAACGCCTGGTTTAGGTGGTGAAGTTGATAACCCTAAATGGCGCAAGCTATGGCAGGGTAAAAAAGCATTTAATGACCAAGGTGAACTCAAAATCAGAGTTGTTCGAGGTCATGTCGATTTTAAAGTTGCAGATGCGCAGCATAAAGTTGATGGTCTATCTGGTGCAACATTGACGAGTACAGGCGTATCAAACTTAGTTAATTATTGGTTAGGTGACCACGGTTTTGGTCCTTACTTAAAAAATATGAGTGCGCTAATGAATGCGGCGGAGAAATAACAATGGCAAGTGAAATTAAAGCAGCAGTATACGACCCTCTTATTGATAATAATCCCATTACATTGCAAGTCTTAGGTGTTTGTTCTGCGCTAGCTGTAACAACCAATATGACGGCTGCATTAATCATGAGTATCGCATTAACAACGGTAACAGCATTCTCAAGCGCTATTATCAGTTCAATTCGAAATCATATCCCTTCAAGCATTCGAATTATTGTACAAATGACGATCATTGCATCACTCGTTATCGTCGTTGATCAGTTGCTCAAAGCCTATGCCTATGAAGCCAGCAAACAGCTTTCAGTATTTGTCGGATTAATCATTACCAACTGTATCGTCTTAGGTCGTGCAGAAGCATATGCAATGAAAAATCCACCGGCTATGAGTTTCCTTGATGGTATCGGTAACGGTCTTGGTTATAGCTTAATATTAATGGTTGTTGCATTCTTCCGTGAGTTATTGGGTACCGGTAAATTATTTGGTCATACTATTATCCCTGTTGCCAATGATGGCGGCTGGTATGTTCCTAATGGTCTAATGTTATTACCACCTAGTGCCTTTTTTGTTATCGGTCTACTTATCTGGTTAATTCGTAGCATTAAGAAAGAACAAGTCGAGCCTGCAGATTACCAAATCCATCAGGTTCATCGGACGGAGGTGCTATAGATGGAACATTATCTAAGCCTCTTTATTCGCTCAATATTTATTGAGAATCTTGCCCTATCCTTCTTCTTGGGCATGTGTACCTTCTTGGCTGTTTCGAAAAAAATCGAAACCGCATTAGGTTTAGGTATTGCCGTTATTTTGGTTCAAATGATTACCGTACCTGCGAATAACTTAATTTACCAATTCCTACTTAAAGATGGCGCCCTTGCATGGGCAGGTTATCCTGATGTTGATCTGAGTTTCTTAGGCTTAATCAGTTTCATCGGTGTTATCGCTGCTATGGTGCAAATCCTTGAAATGGCAATGGATCGATATACTCCAGCACTTTACAACGCCTTGGGTATTTTCTTACCACTTATTACTGTGAACTGTGCCATTTTGGGTGGAACATTATTCATGGTTGAACGTGACTATAACCTAGCTGAAAGTGCTGTTTATGGTGTCGGTAGTGGTCTTGGTTGGGCATTAGCAATTACTGCCATTGCAGGTATCCGTGAAAAACTTAAATATTCTGATGTACCTGATGGCCTACAAGGTCTAGGTATTACCTTTATTACTGCTGGACTAATGGCTCTTGGCTTTATGGCATTCTCGGGAATTCAACTGTAATGGAAATAATACTCGGTATTGTCCTATTCACGGTCATCATCATGGCCTTAGTCTTTTTAATTCTCGCCGCCCGATCAAAACTAGTTTCAACGGGTAATATCGCGATTAATATCAATGATGAGAAAACAATTAGCTGTAGTGCTGGAGGTAAGTTGCTCGGTGCATTAGCAGACTCTGAACTATTTGTTTCATCAGCCTGTGGTGGCGGCGGTACCTGTGGCCAATGTAAAGTTAAAGTGTTTGATGGTGGAGGTTCAATTCTACCAACAGAATTATCCCATATCACTAAGCGTGAAGCTGCTGAAGGCGAGCGTCTTGCCTGCCAAGTTGCCGTAAAACAAGATATGAAAATCCAAGTACCCGAAGAAGTATTTGGTGTTAAAAAATGGGAATGTACTGTTCGCTCTAATGACAATGTTGCCACCTTCATTAAAGAGCTTATTTTAGAATTGCCTTCTGGTGAGAATGTAAACTTTAAAGCCGGGGGGTTTATCCAAATTGAAGCTCCTGCACACGTCAGTGAATATAAAATATTCGATATTGGTAATGAATACCGTGGAGACTGGGATCGTTTTGATATGTGGCGTTATACTTCAACTGTAAAAAGTGATGTTATACGTGCCTATTCAATGGCAAATTACCCAGAAGAAGAAGGCATTATCATGCTAAATGTGCGGATTGCCTCACCTCCTCCAGGTGCTGATGATGATGTACCCCCAGGACAAATGTCTTCTTTCATATTCAACTTAAAAGAAGGTGATAAAGTCACAATTTCAGGGCCTTTTGGTGAGTTTTTTGCTAAAGACACTGATAAAGAAATGGTGTTTATCGGTGGTGGTGCAGGTATGGCCCCAATGCGTTCACATATCTTTGATCAACTTCGCCGACTTAACAGCAAACGAAAAATATCTTTCTGGTACGGTGCTCGTAGCAAACGTGAAATGTTCTATGTTGAAGATTTTGATAGCTTACAAGCTGAAAATGACAACTTTGAATGGCATGTCGCTTTATCTGATCCTACGGAAGAAGATAATTGGACAGGTCACACGGGCTTTATTCACAATGTACTTCGTGACAACTTATTAAAAGATCACGCTGCACCAGAGGATTGTGAATACTATATGTGTGGTCCGCCAATGATGAACTCAGCTGTCATTAATATGCTTGAAGATCTGGGTGTAGAGCGTGACAACATCTTCCTTGATGATTTTGGCTAATGTCTATTTTTTTTGCAACATTCATTATCATTGCTATTGCAGTTATTGGCATGGCTATAGGTGTACTTCTTGGTAGACCCGCTATCAAGGGCAGTTGTGGCGGCCTAAACCAAGTCGGTCTAGCTGGAAGTTGTAGTGGCGTCTGCTCAGTGACAGAAAAAGAAATCTGTGAAAAACGTAAAGCTGAATTAGATAAGAAAAATAACGCATAATTGGAGAGTAACAATGCTCGCATCATTAAAAGTTAAAGACTATATGGCTGTAAACAAATGTACGTTTACACCAGACATGGACATTTTACGTGCAATCCATAAGATGCTTGAATCACGAATTTCAGGTGCACCTGTCATTGATGAACATGGCAATATGGTAGGGTTTTTATCTGAAAGAGACTGTATGCAAGTTGCACTCAACGCCGCTTATCAGCAAGATGGAGCTGCAGGCCGTGTTTCAGAATTCATGTCCCCTAGCGTCGATACTATTGATGTTGAAACACCTATTCTTGATGTTGCCGAGCGCTTTCTAAAAGGTTCATTCAAACGCTTTCCCGTTGTTATGGATAATCGTTTAGTTGGAACTATTACGCGCCAAAATGTACTTCGTGCATTAGAGTACCTTTCAGATCCTGAAGGTTCTCACAAGCCTGGCAAGCAAAGTACAAAACAGAATATACATGTGTAAATAACCTTTTATTCGTTAGTTATTTTTCTATTATTTATTGAAATAATACATCCTTCTTCATGTTAAGCTGAGTATCAGTACTAATATGGAGAATAAAATGTCTCTACTCAAACAGCTCCAGTCTTTTACATTAATCTTATTCGTCTACTTTTCGCATAATGTTGCCGCCCAAGATACTCAAATTTCTCTTGCTATAGACACTGTTGCTAGTGATCTTGGTATTCCATGGGGAATGGCATTACTACCTGATAACTCAATGCTGATAAACCAGCGTGAAGGAATTCTCAGCAAATTAGATTTAAGTACTGGTCAAATAACCCGTATAAATGGATTACCTCAAATCAAAGTAAAAGGCCAAGGTGGCTTATTTGATATAGCATTATCTCCTAATTATCTGACCACTGGATGGATCTACTTTAGCTATAACAAAGATATTGTAGGTCAGGGTGCTACAACACTTAGTCGTGCCAAGCTAACTGATGACAAGCTAGTAGATTGGCAAGATATATTAATCACACAGTCAACAACTAAAACAAATTACCATTATGGAGGCCGCATTTCTTTTGATTATAATGGTCATATCTTTTTATCTGTTGGTGATCGTGGTGTTCGTCCTAATGCCCAAAACTTAAACAATCATGCTGGCTCTATATTAAGACTGAATTTAGATGGCAGCATCCCTACAGATAACCCCTTTATAAAAAACCCTGATGCTTTAGCCGAGATCTGGTCATATGGTCACCGCAATCCTCAAGGCTTATTTTTCAATAAAGACACACAAGAGCTATGGGCTATTGAACACGGGCCTAGGGGAGGTGATGAAATAAACCTAATCAAACCTGGGCTTAATTATGGCTGGCCGACTATTTCATATGGTCGTGAGTACAATAAAGATATTCCTGTTGGTCAATCTACGGCTCTCGAAGGAATGGAACAGCCCATTAAAAGCTATGTTCCATCAATAGCACCTAGTAGCCTTATTCAGTATTCAGGTAGTGCATGTCCTAGTTGGAAGAATAAACTGTTCATAGGTTCTTTAAAACTCCGTCATGTTAATCTAATTAGACTAGATATAAAAAATAATGCCACTGATGAAATTAGATTGTTACGAGAAATAAATGGTCGCATTAGAAATATAATTGAAGATGCCAATGGCTCACTTTATATATCAACTGACGATGGACGTATTTTAAAGGTTCACTGCCTATTCTAATCTATTTCAGTAGAGCCAAGTAACTACTTACTAGCCATTAATTGAGGCTCTGATTCCCTACTTTCGATGGTTTAAAACGTAAATAATTCTTAGCCGGAATAGGCCGAGTCTCACCCGTACGAGGATTACCATTAGGTTTAGCATCGACATACTCAACATAAAACCGTCCTAAACCTTGAAGACGTACCACCTTACCATGACGTAATGAGTCAATCGTATGATGTTTAAATCGCTTAATAACCTGAAATACCTGCTCTTCATCCATAGCAAGATCAGCAGCAATCAGTCTAGATAAACCACGATCACTTTGAGCAAAGACAGACGTTACAGACAGTAGCAATGTTAGCAGTAATAAATAGGTTCTCATACAAAACTCCATAATGTAGTGATACAGAGTATATACCTGTGACCATTCAATATGCAGATTTGTAGCACTCATTCTAAATGCACCAGCTACGTTGTAATAGTCAGTAATAGAAAAACTATTACGCCTTCTTGCTAGCCCATCCATTATGAATACTCAAAACCTGTGTAGTGGAATGATAACGGGTATAGATATATAGTTAGGTTTCTACAAAGTGTCAACACCACTTCAAAACTGACCCCTTTAGTATTAAAAGCACCATTTGAAAATTGACCCCTTTGGGCACAAAAATAAGCTTAGGGAGTGCTTGGAGCGATTCCTATCTTACGTTTATCTTTCAGTCTGTAACTTTCACCGGTAATTTGAACAATATGAGCATGGTGTAATAATCTGTCTAACATGGCCGCTGTTAATGTTTGATCGTTAGCAAACGCCGTTGCCCACTGTGTGAACGGAAAATTACTGGTGAGGATAAGGCTTCCCTTTTCATAGCGTTTAGCAATAACATTAAAAAATAGATTAGCTTCTTCTCGCCCAAAAGGAAGGTAGCCGATTTCATCAATGACTAACAACCTAGGTGCCAATACGGTACGCTGTAAATACGATTTAAGCTTATCTTGTTTCTTGGCCACCGATAATTGCAACATTAAATCAGCGGCACTGATAAAGCGAAGCGACAAGATACTGTCTTAAAAATCAAGTAATATTTCCCTATTTTGCATAACCCACATCAAACGGTTTTTCTGATTTGAGTACGCCATAGGCAATCACAAGTAATTTCCTCATCACAGCCACTATGGCCAGTTTTTTAGGCTTGCCTTTGCTTAATAATCTGCTATATAAATTTGTCATCAAGGGGTTATGCTTCATGGCTACTATTGCGGGCATATATAACGATTTTCTTAGTCTTGCATTGCCCATTTTAGACAAACTTGATTTATGAATACTGCTTCCAGATTGCTCAATTCTTGGGTTAAGCCCAGCATAGCTGCTGACCTGTTTAGAATTATTAAACAAGCTAATATCGCCAAGGTATGCCAAAATTGACCATGCGGTAAGATCTCCAATTCCATTAATGCTGGTGAGTAGCTCCACCTGCTTGCTTAGGGTTTTATTTTTACTCACGATAGTACTTATTTGGCTTTTAATCAGGGTGATTTCTTTTTGGATATACTTAAGCATTTTCTTAATAGATTGGGTGGCGCCCTGAACCTGACTAACCTTTAGACGGTTATTTTCTTGAGATTTGTTTTTATCTAATTGCGCCAACCTTGTGACTAGAAACTGCAGATCTTCAAAGTCCTTATCTTTAGGTATAAACAGGCTTTCCTCCAGTTCTCCTTTGTCACAGATATGCTGAACATAACGAGATATACTTTGTGCATCAGCCTTGTCAGTTTTATTTCTAGACATCTCCATTTTACAAAAAGCGTGAGTTTTAATCGGGTTTACTAATATCACTTTTTGTTTGTTTGCGTGCAAAAATTTAGCCAAACTCAAGCTATATACTCCTGTCGCCTCAAGACAAAATACAGTGCTTGTTTTACTTGGTTTTAACCAGCTCATTAAACGAATAAAACCGTCAGTGTTATTTTTAAATTGCTTGTCGCTATAGGCTTGTTCTTCTAATACTGCAACATCAAAAACAGCCTTAGATATATCAACTCCAACAAATTTCATTTTAGTTCTCCTGATAAGTTCTCTTGGAAAAGTTGGATAATTTCATCTTCTATGCATCCTCGTAACTATTCGTGCTAAAGTCAGACTTTGCACCAGATACTGTTCGCATTTTATGAAGTTAAAATAGGAGATAGGCACTAAACTTTTTTGCAAATTTTAAAATTTATGGGGACGCTCAATATCACTATCTCCTTATCCAATTGCCACTGGATAGTATCGACTAAAAGCTAGTTTGATAGTTAATAATTGATACAGCTGGGATGATACGAGGGGACGTTACCATTTTATTATTTCCACTATATAATCAACAACTTATAATTAATGTGGCGCTACGTTCTTATTGGTCTAAATCAAAATATGGCATAAGCTGAACGTATTTTGATTGAATACATCCTTGTATTCACCCCCTTTGGGGCGCTTGCAGCGTCCAATATCGTTCCCGGCGATATGTAGTGGTCCACTAATTCAGGCACTAGAAAAGGTTTTTTCTTCAGCAATAGCTGGAGGCAAACCATGATTAAAAGAATGGGGTCTTTGATAATTATAATACCTCATCAAATAACGGCCAATATCTAATTTAGCTTGTTTTAAACTCAAATACCCCGTTGATGGTATCCATTCTGTTTTTAAACTTCTAAAAACACGTTCCATCGGTGCGTTATCCCAGCAGTTACCACGTCGACTCATACTTTGGTGAATTTGATAACGCCAGAGCTGTTGTCTAAACCGTAGGCTGGTATATTGACTACCCTGATCTGAATGGAATAATAGCCCTTCAGGCTTGCCACGCTGTTGATAAGCATGTTCAAGTGCATTAATGACAAGCGTTGCATTGGGCTTGTCAGATAATGACCAGCCCACAATTCGCCGAGTATAAAGATCAAGAATGACAGCCAAATAAATCCAACGACCACCTGCCCATATATACGTAATATCTCCACACCAAACACGGTTGGCTTGTTGCGTTGTAAAATTCCGATCAAGTTTATTGGCTATATCTAAACGTTCATCTAAAGCGATTTTGTATTTATGTTTACCCGGCTGTTTACTTATTACCTGAGCCTCTACCATTAATCGTCTCACCTTAAACCGACCAATCTTGATTCCTTGGATAGCCATCATGGCAACAAGTGAACGACTACCTGCTGCACCACGGCTCAATCGGTGGCATTCACTCACCTTCGCCCGTAATTGGAGACGGTCAATATCAATCGCTTTTTCTTTTTGGCAGTGAGCGTAATAACGTGACCTGTTGATATTAAATAAGATACACACCATTTTGACTGATGCAAGCTCCCTTAAATTGGAAATAAGTGCTAGCGTAGCATCTCGTCCGACATTAAGAGAGCGGTAGCCTTTTTCAATATTTTCTTCTCCAGCTCTAGTCGTTTAATGCGTTTTTCAAGTGTTTGGATCTGCTGCTGTTCCTTCGTCAAGGCTTTCGATTTAGGCGTGAACCCGTGTCGTTCTTGCGTTAATTGCTTAACCCAGCGTCTTAATGCTGTTGGACCAACCCCTAATGATTCACTAGCTTGTGAAATACTGTAGGATTGGTCAAGCACCAATTGGGCTGCTTCGCGTTTAAACTCAGGACTGAACTCTCTTCGTTTTGTTGTCATTAAACACCTCGTTACGGTGGATTTTACCACCTAAGTTGGTGTCCTGATTTAATGAACCACTACAATCTGATGAAGTGTTTGGTATATTAAAATTCAAAGTAATGAGCTTATTGGAGGGTTAGGGTAATGTTGATTAGAGAGCGGCCTTTGCGTTTTAGAACCATTCCTACAGGTTTATTAAGTCTATTACAAATAGATAAGGAGTATCATGCAGAAAACTATATTTAAGGATACAGCTTGTCTATACACAAGCAAAACATATATCTTGCCATGACGATTCTAGCGCTATGCTTGCCAACAACTTCCGTTGCCGTGTCTTGCAATGATGCTAATTGGGACAAAGCCAATAGAACCAGCAACCTTGCTTAAAAAGTTTAACCGGGGTGTCAAATACTTTAATAATTCACGGAAGGTTTGTAATGAAGATCCTGAATTATACCGTTATTGTAGTGGTACATTAAAACCGGACACCAACTCTAAAATAGGAACGGTGATCAATGAAATCTTTAACGATAATTAGTACAGCAATATTCATTTTGATGCTTTCTTTAGGAACTGTTGCAGAAGTTATTAGCTATGGTTCTGGTTCATATTTTGGTGATGTTAAAGAAGGAATTCCTGATGGCCACGGTAAATGGATTGGATTCCACGATAAATATGATGGTGAATGGAAAGCTGGCAAGAAGCATGGCCAAGGGGAGTATGTATGGAGAGCTGATGGCAGTGTTTACAGCGGTGAGTGGAAAGATGACAAGAAACATGGCCAAGGTACAAAAACATGGCTAGATGGCAGAGAATATATTGGTGGATGGTTAAATGGAAAGGCACATGGTCAAGGTGTAAAAACATATAGTGATGGCAGAGTTTATGACGGTCAATGGCTAGATGGAGAAATGTATGGCCAAGGCACAATGTCATATCCTAATGGCAGGGTTTATGAGGGAAAATGGCTAAAAGGGAAATACCATGGACAAGGTACTTTAAGCTATGAAGATGCAGTCGCTACATACAAAGGTGAATGGAGTAAAGGTTTAGCAACAGGTCAAGGCACAATGTCATATCGTAGTGGTAAGAAATATACTGGTGAATGGAAAAAGAATAAATATCATGGTCAAGGCACGCAGACATGGCCAGATGGCAGAGAATATATTGGTGGATGGGTAAACGGAGAAGAGCATAGCCAAGGCACAATGTCATATCCTGATGGCAGGGTTTATGACGGTGAATGGAAAGATGGAGTAAGACATGGTCAAGCTGTATACACGTGGGGTGAAGGGGGCAAGTATATCGGTGGATGGCTAGAAGGAATGTACCATGGGCAAGGCACATATATTTGGTCTAAGAAGGAGAGATATCTTGGTGATAAGTATACCGGAGAGTTTGTTAAAGGCTATGAAGCAGGTCAAGGAACAAAAACGTGGGCTGATGGAGGTAAATATATTGGTGAATTCGTTGGTGGAAAGATGCATGGTCAGGGTATCAAAAAATGGCTTGATGGACGCAAGTACGCTGGTGAATGGAAAGATGGAGTAAGACATGGTCAAGGCTCGCAGACTGACAATGATGGAGTTATTTATTATGTTGGTGATTATGTAAATGGAGAGATAACAGGACAGGGCACATTTAAGTACGATAATGGTGATGTATACACAGGCGGCTTTTTAGATGGAGACCTTCATGGGCATGGTACATTTTCTTGGTCTGATGGGCGTAAGCATGTCGGCGAATGGAAAAATGATAATCAACATGGCCAAGGAACCTATACAGATAGTAATGGAAAAAGTTATAGCGGTGAATGGAAAAACGGGGTAAATGAAAAAAGTAACAAGCAATTAGCTGAAAGAAGGAGAGAAAGACGCGCTGAAAGAGAAAGGGAGTGGGAAGAAGAGCAGCAAGAGGCTTGGAGAAAAATCGATAGAGAAGTTGCAGCAAGAGAACGCAGAGAGGGAAGACCAAAAACAGAGCTAGATAGAACAATGGAGCGTTATGAACAAAGTCAGAGCTATAATTACGGAGGCTACGGCAATGGAAATCAAATTTATCTAGAAACGGAACCAGTAAAACCAAGCTACAGTGCACCTTCTGCATCGTCAAAAACTACAGCCAGAGCCATGCCAAAACCTGCAATTCAATCACAGGTCACCTCGGGAGAGACTGGTGCTTGGCACTGCGCTACCGACGGTAGTGATGACTGTAGAAGGGAGGATGTTAGCCCGTATAAACCGGAGACTAAACCGTATGTACCTCCCGATTGCTATCCAAATTGTACTTTCCTCGAAAAGTGAGGTTTATTTTGTCGAGACAATGAATCCAAGTGCAAACGTTCAGCGCCTGTTAATGAGCATGCAAAACTGATCCACTTTAGAGGTTAATAGGCATCGTAGTCAATAAAAAAGCCCGAGCAGAATAAACTACTGAGGCTTCGATATATGATGGTACCTAGGGCCGGAATCGAACCGGCACGGCCGTGAAGCCGAGGGATTTTAAGTACCCTATGTTCTCACCGACCAAAAAATAAAACTGCCGTTAAACGAATGCCCACTTCTGGCACACAGCAGACTTATATACCGTAAAGTGCTTTCAAACGCATCAATAGGGTCAGACTCGATTGATTTGTAAGGAATCACTATAGTCCCAGGCTTTTCAGAGATTGTTCAATCTTGGCTTTGGGTCGAAAGCTGTCAGATTACATCTCAGCTAGTCAAACGAAAGTACCTGAACAAGTCTGAGCTATTATATTTTGGCCTATATTTTTGTCATATGAATATTTAATTATTCATTTTTTCAAGAAGATCAATTACTTTTTGCTCAGTTCCCATTTCTTTTAGTTTCTCTATCGCTTTATCAAATGACTTCTTTGATTTCAATTCGTCATAATTTAAATTAGACTCGATGCTAAGATCAAATTCTGTTTGTCCAGCAATTGAAGCTATCTCATGCATTTCGTGAGAAGAATGGTATTTAATCTGAGAGGTAAGTATTGCCAATGCTTCCGATACCCAGCCTATTGAATCAGTCACTACCTCCCATAGATATTCATAGAAAATCTTATTGTCTGGTGGGTACAATAAGTCGATCTCAGTTTTAAAAATCCTTTGAACGCCGTCATCATTTATGAATGAGTTTATTGAAGCTTCTATTATGGCTGTATAACCACCAATTGTTTGAAGTTTATTGTCACCCTCGAAAGCATCATAAAACAGGTTTGGACTCCATTGGACAGCCCTTTCCAGTAATGTATGATCTAGATGTCCAGTAGCCTTGTTTCTAAAATGATTAACAAAATGTAACTTTTTACGGATATTTCTTGTTTGTTCGATATAAGCTTGTGAACCTTGTATGTTTATTCTCTTCGCTGCTTCTCTTACATTGCCTAGGACTAAGAATACCTGCCTTGTATGCCTTAATTTGCATAGTAACCCCTCGATCCCTTCCGTTGAACTCGACAACAGTTCATGGGAATATTCCAAATCATCTTTTAAGATTAACAAGTTTAAATACTGTGCTTTTTCTTTTATTTGATAATTTTTTGCACTCATCTTGGTCTCAATTTAATTTCTATAACTCACCATATAAACGATGAATGAAGCGCCCCATCTGTCTACATGACATAAAAATAAAAAAGCCCCAACACTAAAAAGTGCTGAGGCTTTGATATATATGGTGGGCCCACAGAGACTTGAACTCCGGACAAAGGGATTATGAGTCCCCTGCTCTAACCAACTGAGCTATAGGCCCAAAACTTTTACTTATCAGTATCTAAGAAACTACGTAACTGATCAGAACGTGTTGGGTGACGTAATTTACGCAATGCTTTTGCTTCAATTTGACGAATACGTTCACGTGTTACATCAAACTGTTTACCGACTTCTTCCAATGTGTGATCAGTATTCATATCGATACCAAAACGCATGCGTAATACTTTTGCTTCACGTTCTGTTAGGCCGCCAAGTATACCTTGAGTTGCTTCTCGCAGCCCTTCAATCATTGCAGCATCTTGAGGGGACATTACGTTTACATCTTCAACAAAGTCGCCTAGGTGTGAATCTTCATCATCACCAATAGGTGTTTCCATTGAAATAGGTTCTTTAGAAATCTTAAGTACTTTTCGTACTTTGTCTTCCGGCATGTCAACACGTTCAGCTAGTTCTTGCGGTGTCGGTTCTCTACCCATTTCTTGTAGCATTTGACGTGCAATACGGTTCAGTTTGTTGATTGTTTCAATCATATGAACTGGAATACGAATTGTACGTGCTTGGTCAGCAATCGAGCGAGTAATCGCTTGGCGAATCCACCAAGTAGCATAAGTTGAGAACTTGTAACCACGTTGGTACTCAAATTTATCAACCGCTTTCATTAAGCCAATATTACCTTCTTGAATCAAATCCAAGAATTGTAAACCACGGTTAGTATATTTCTTAGCGATAGAGATAACTAAACGCAGATTGGCTTCAACCATTTCTTTTTTAGCACGTCGTGCTTTTGCTTCAGAAATCGACATTTGTCGGCTGATTTCTTTAATTGTACCGATCATCATGCCGCGATCTTTAGATAATTCAGCCATCTTCGATTGTGATGAAAGAATAGTATCTAAGTTTTTCTTAATGGTTGATGAGTAATGTTTTTTCGCACGAACATGTTTATCAATCCACTCTAAATTGATTTCATTACCTGTGAATGAGTCAATGAAATCACGACGGTTCATTCGGGCATCTGTTACAACAATTTTGGCAATAGTACGTTCTTGTTGACGAATAACGGCAACTGTTTCAGACATTAAGCTATTTAAAAAGATTAATGTTTTTGGTGTGAGTTTAAATTCCATAAATAAGCTTGTAACAGCTTCTTGTGCATCAGTATCATCCGTTGCTTTTTGGAATTTTTCAAATGCAACGGCTAAAGCTTCAAAGCGCTCACGAGATTCTTCAGGATCAGGACCTTGCGGACCTTCATCTTCCTCTTCTTCCTCATCATTTCCTGCAGCGGCAACCTCTGGTGATTTCACCTCTGGCATAGGAGCAGCTTCTTCTTCAGGAAGAATAAAGCCTTTAATGAGCTCGTTTAAGCGTAGGTCGCCGGCTTCAACAGAAGCATAACGTTCAAGGAACGAGATAATACATGGAGGATATGTTGATAGCATGAGAAGACTTTCACGCAAACCGGCTTCAATCCGTTTTGCAATAACAATCTCACCTTCGCGAGTTAGTAGTTCAACGGTACCCATTTCACGCATATACATACGAACAGGATCTGTTGTCCGGCCAAACTCCCCATCAGAACTCGCAAGAACAGCCGCAGCCTCATCAGCAGAAACATCATCATTTGATGATGCCGCTTCAGCCAGACGTTCCATTTCATCAGTATCCATACCATCTTCATGAACCATGATGCCAAGGTCTGAGAACATGCCGATAATGTCTTCAATTTGATCGGCATCAATAACATCTTCAGGCAAATGATCATTGATCTCACCGTAGGTAAGATAACCACGTTCTTTCCCAAGCGTAATGAGCTCTTTAATTCGTGATTGCTGATCTTTCATTTGACCTCTTTTATTTTCTTAATTTGTGAGCGACTAGCGCAGCCCGACATTATAACGATAACCCCATAATAATGCACGCTTTTGTTTGCGCACATTTCAGCCTTTAAGGTATAAGCTCTTGTATTCTATTAATTCTTCATTCGTCAGATTGCGTAAACCTTTACGCTCTAAATATTCGTGACGTTGTTCTATAGCTTGTTGTTGCAGTTGTTGGATAATGCCGTTTAACTCCGGCTGTAACTTATCAACCTCAAATACGAGTGATTGCTGAGCCAATTGTTGAAAATGCGCTTCATGCTGACTATCTCGCGCACGTTCTAGTAATGCTGCAGTATTAAGATGGGGATTTTCATGCAAAGTTTCAAGCATTTGGACCAATATTTTTACACCTGGTAGTTCAAGTGATGCAATTTTATTAAACTCACCCACTCCAACATGCAATTTAGGGTGTTGTAACAACATGGTTATTGCCATTCTTACAGGTGAAATAGCAGTGGAGGTTAAACGAGCAGTATGTTTTGTTTTTGCTCGTGCATCCGTAGGTCTTTCTAAATGTTTATTGAGTATCGCGGTGCTTGTTTGTGCCTTTTCTGCCAAACGTTGTTCTAACATATCTCGATAAACACCTATCGGAACATGGCGAAGGTAGGGTTTAGCAATTTCAACTAAACGTGCCCGCCCATCCATCGAGCTAATATCAACTCTGGCTTCCAAGCTATCAAAGAAGAAATCCGAATAATTTTTTGCGCCATCAACAAGGGCATTAAATGCTTCTGCACCCAGTTCTTGTACGACACTATCTGGATCTTCTCCATCAGCAAGGAACATAAATTTTAGCTGGTGATTACCGCCTAATTTAGGCAAGGCATTTTCTGCAGCACGCCATGCCGCCTCGCGCCCGGCTCGATCACCATCAAAACAAAATATAATTTCAGCAGAGCTTCGCATTAATTGCTGTAAATGTTCCGGCGTTGTTGCTGTTCCCAGTGTTGCAACCGCATTAGTCACACCATATTCAGCTAAGGCAATAACATCCATATAGCCTTCAACAATAATAATCTTCTCTAATTTTCGATTTGCCTTTCGAGTTTGATACAAGCCATAAAGCTCTCGTCCCTTGTGGAATACTGGTGTTTCAGGTGAGTTTAAATATTTAGGAGTGCTGTCATCTAGAACCCGCCCCCCAAAGCCGATAACTCGACCTCGACGATCACGAATGGGAAACATAATTCGATTACGGAAGCGATCATAAGTATGACCTTTATCATTGCTGCTTAGTAAGCCTGCCTCATTCAATTGCTTACGTGCAATGTCATTTGTTCCAAACATTTTAAGCACATTATCCCAACCATCAGGTGCCATACCAATATTAAAGTGTTCTATGGTTTTAACAGATAAACCACGTCGCTTTAAATAATCCACAAACTGTGCACGTTGGGGATGAGATTGAAGTTGGTGGACATAATACTGACTGACTTTATCTAACAAGTCATAAAGGTTTTGTGTGGCGGGAGTTGCTGAGAATGATTGGGTGACCGGAACGGTCATTCCCACATGATCGGCGAGTTCCTGAATAGACTCAGGAAAACTCATTTGTTCATACTCCATCAAGAAACCGATGGCGGTGCCATGCGCTCCACAACCAAAACAGTGATAAAACTGTTTTTCAGCACTTACCGTAAATGAAGGTGTTTTTTCATTATGGAATGGACAACAGGCATGCAGGTTTTTACCTGCTTTTTTTAGAGGTACACGCGGATCAATAATATCGACGATATCAACACGCGTTAATAAGTCATCAATAAATTGTGGGGGAATTTTACCGGCCATGACAAGATTGCCTATAGCCGATTTAATTCTGTAGTAACAGGCCTGCCTAGATTAATTTTAGGCAAATCAGTCACTTTATGCCGTAAGTGCTGCCTTAACAAGGCCACTCACTGCACCCATGTCTGCTCGCCCTTGAAACTTTGGACGCAATGCTTTTATCACATTACCCATTTCTTTAGGGCCTGTAGCACCAAGCTCTGCAATTGTTGCAGCAATCTCAGTTGCAATTTCATCAGCAGTTAATGGTGTTGGCATAAACTCGTCGATAATAGCGAGCTCTGCAATTTCAATAGCAGATAAGTCATTGCGACCGGCTGCATCAAATTGACTAATTGAATCACGACGTTGCTTACACATTTTCGTTAAGATCGTAATAATTCCATCATCATCAAGATCTTTTCGATTATCTATTTCATATTGTTTAATTGCAGCGGTAATTTGGCGCAATGTCGCAAGACGATCTTTCTCTTTCGCGCGCATGGCGGTCTTGACGTGATCTTGAATAGTAAGCTTTAACGAACTAGATTCAGCAGGCATAGTAATCGTCTTTCTTAGTACATGCGAACGCGACGTGAGCTTTCACGAGACACTTTCTTTTGATGACGTTTAACAGCAGCTGCAGCGGCGCGTTTGCGTACTGTAGTTGGTTTTTCGTATTGTTGACGAGCGCGAGCTTCTGCAACTGTACCGGCTTTTTCACAAGCACGTTTAAAGCGGCGTAAAGCGATATCAAATGGTTCGTTTTCTTTCAATCGTACTGAAGGCATTAATAAATCCTAAACAAATTTGTGTGGAAAAGCCCTCAATTGTACGAAACTTATATAAGAAAGATCAAATTTGTTTCAGAAAAGGCATAATAGTCAATATCAAATCAAGCTCTGGACACACACAAATATGCGAGTATTAGGCATTGAATCTTCCTGTGATGAAACAGGTATTGCGCTCTATGATAGCGAAAAAGGCTTATTAGCGCACGCACTTTATAGCCAAATTGCCATGCATGCAGAGTATGGCGGTGTTGTGCCTGAACTGGCATCCCGCGATCATATTCGTAAAACATTGCCGCTTATTGATGAAGTATTAAATGAAGCAAAGTTATCTCGCTCTGATATCGATGCTGTGGCTTATACCGCTGGACCCGGTTTAGTGGGTGCATTATTAGTCGGTGCGGCAATTGGCCGTAGCTTTGCGTGGGCATTAGATATTCCTGCGCTAGCTATCAATCATATGGAAGGTCATTTACTCTCACCTTTACTAGAAGATAACCCACCCGCTTTCCCTTTTGTTTCATTATTGGTTTCTGGTGGTCATACGTTATTGATTGATGTTCAAGGTGTTGGCGATTATCAGCTACTGGGCGAATCTATTGATGATGCTGTAGGTGAAGCCTTCGATAAAACAGCGAAAATGCTGGGATTAAGCTATCCCGGCGGGCCTATTCTGGCTGCTTTAGCTGAAAAAGGAACGCCAGACAAATATCTCTTTCCTCGACCTATGACAAATCGTCCTGGACTAGACTTTAGCTTTAGTGGTTTAAAAACATTTGCGATGAATACATGGCGTGATAGTGAACAAACCGAGCAAGATCAAGCTGATGTTGCTTTAGCATTTCAAACTGCGGCAGTGGAAACGCTCGCCATTAAATGTAAACGTGCCTTAAAAGAAACAGGACACAAAACATTAGTGGTTGCAGGTGGTGTGAGCGCAAATAAAGCCTTACGCACTCGCTTAGATGCCATGCCTCATATTAATGTCTATTATCCTCGACCAGAGTTTTGTAGTGATAATGGGGCAATGATTGCTTTTGCGGGTGCTATGCGTGAGTCTGCGATGGTTAAACAAGAGTCGCCAACATTCTCAGCTAGACCTCGTTGGCCGTTGGATGAGTTAAGTCCACCTTAACGTAGATACTCTATTAAAACACAAGTGCTAATTTACAAATATTCCTATTTTTTATGAATCTGTAACGATAGGTAAGGTATAAAAACGAGCCCCATCAAATTCTTTATTAGTCCGTAACATGCCATGAATGGCGTGTAATAATTTACGCATCACAGCACAGACCGCTTGTACTTTTTTTAAGTCGTTATCATCAATCAAGTGATGGTAATAGCCTTTAATGTTTGGCTCGAAGCGACTTGCAACTAATGCTGGCATATACAAGGCCTGGCGAATATATTTATTCCCTACCTTACTGATCCGTGGCTTTTTAGACACGCTACTGCCTGAATCAAATATTCTTGGATCTAGCCCCGCGTGGGCAACCCACTGTCGTGCCGTCATATCCTTAGGCAATATCATCAGTTCACTCAGTATTTGTATGGCCGATGCATGTGCAATGCCCTTGATTCCGGTGATGAGAATATATGCTGTCTTCAACTCATCCTGCTGCTGAATGAGTGTAAGCGCACTGTCTCGCAAAGTGTCAATTTGCCCGTCTAAGAAACGAATGAGTTCTTCCGCTTGCTCAATGACTAGTATTGGTGTTTCTATCGTTGACTCTAAGGCATGACGCTGATTTTTAGCTTGTGTTTTTTGCTTACTTAGAGCCGCGATACGGCGTGACATAACCCGTAAACAGATATATTCATCAGCGGGGCGTTCCCAGGCTACAAATGGCATTCTTTGGGCATAAATCGCTAAATTCTCAGCATCAATCGCATCGGTTTTGCTGCGTGTCATTAATACTTTGAAAAAGTTGTGTGCCGCTTTAGGATTAATAACCATCACCTCAATATCATTAGCTCGACTAAGAGCAACGGCTAAATCAAAGTGATAGACACCTGTTGCCTCGATGCAAACCTTTGTTTCTCCTTTAAGTTTTGTTAAAGAGCGGATGATTTCTTGATGACCCGAGGGGGTATTATCAAAAGCGTTAGCGTTACGCGCTTTGCCATTAACCATGACGACCAGCACTAATTCCTTGCAACCGACATCAATTCCAATAGTATTCATTTTTTATCTCACATTAAGTATTATAATGATCACTGGTTTCCCAACCCTGACACTTCATCTACCGTCCTTGTGAATACAGACTCAGAAGCGCGAGCTTACAGGTCTAAGATACTCCGCGGCATGGATGACGAGGGTGGGGAGCCAATCTACATACAAGCTCAAAGCTTAAGGTCGAGCCGGCTTCCCCAGAAAATCAGTTCTTACTATAATAGTTTTGGGTTAAATGGTCCTGTGTTTTTAGAGACATGTTTAATATACAAGGTCGAGTTTTAACTCGACATGTTGGACTGAAGTCCAACCTACAGCAGGATTCAAAGAAAGCTCAAATTACCACATCAAATCATCTGGGATTTCATAGTCAGCATAGGGGTCATTATCATTAGATTGCTCTTCAGCTTGTGTGCGGATCACTAATTCAGGTAAGCGGCTTTCGATTCGTTCAGCAATTTTGTCCGGTATTAACGCGTAATGTTCGCCTACGATAGCGATGGCTAAATAGCCTTGTGTAAGTTCTTTTTGTTGTTCTGAAGTAATGTACATCTTTTTAACTTTATTGCTATGGGTAAAGTTATAGGCCAGTTCAGCCTCTTTAGGTATAGCAATAATATGCTGCTGAACGATCTGGCCGACTTCAGCCACTAGGGCTTTACTTGCGAGCTCAGCATCACGTTGTTTGTTTAGATCTAAATCACGCTGTTGTTTTTCAAGTGCCGCTTGCTCTAGCTCTTGCTTCATACCATCCGCTTTAACTTCTTTGCCTGACTTAACTGCTTTTCTATTTTTATTATCTGTTTGGCGTTTTTGATGTTGTGACTTTTTTGCTTTCTTTTTGTCAACAACGCCCATATTAAGAAGTTGATCTGCTAGTGATGCCATTATTTAGATTGCCCTTCTTCGCCTGATAATAAACGCTTAATATTGCCATGATGACGAGCAACTAACATGGCGGCAATGACCAAAATAATCCAACGTGCATTCACACTATCAACCAACCAAATACTATAAACAGGCCCTAATGAGGCTGCGATAATCGCAGCTAATGATGAAACTCGACTCAGCTTGAACACAATCAACCAACTTAATAAGATTGAACCGGCAAGTAAGGGTGATAAGGCTAAAAAACCACCTAATGCGGTAGCTACGCCTTTTCCGCCTTGGAATTGAAAGAAGACTGGATATAAATGCCCCAGAAAAGCCGCAAGCGCTGTGGCAGCAATCCATGTTTCATCTAAGCCCAGTAAACTAGCGAGAACCACAGGTAAAATACCCTTAACAACATCAAGAATTAATACGGTTGCAGCTAACTTTTTGCCACCAAAGCGTAAGACATTGGTTGCACCTGGATTGCCAGAACCTTGAGAGCGAGGATCGGGGAGCCCTGCTAATTTACATAAAATAATCGCACTCGATAGAGAGCCAATTAAGTAAGCGCCAACAATAACAATCATCGGCAGAGCAAGTGTTTCAAGCATGATATGATGCACCTCAATTCAATATCTCTATATTATATACCCAAGATACTTGAAGATGCAGATTTCAGCACGAGAAGAAGCTGCACTATTCTAGGCATAAATTCGCAGAATTAGTCATTCTAGTTTAAGGATTTATAACGACGAAGAGTGCGGCTTATCCTCGTGCCCAGCGGGAGATTAGCACGAACGCCAGCGCGTCGTTGCACTGTTTGGCAAGGACTCGTCATTGCCTTCACATTGCGCCTTGCTCTGACCTTCGTGCTAAACTCTGAAACCGGCATCTTCAAGTATCTTGGGTATAGGGTGTTGGCAGTTATTTCCACTTTTCTAGTTGTGAGTCATGGACAAAATATTTCTTAACGATCTTCAAATCGACACTATTATTGGCATTTATGACTGGGAGCGTGAAACACTACAAACCCTCAGTTTTGATTTAGAAATGGATTGGGACATTGCTAAAGCTGCAAAAAGTGATGATATTGTCGATACACTAGATTATGGTGCCGTCGCGACGACGATTGTTAGCTTTGTTGAAGCAAGCCGTTATCAGTTGATTGAAACATTAGCTGAAGATTTGGCTGCATTATTACTGCAAACGTATCCTATTCCAAAACTCAAACTAATACTCAGTAAACCTGTCGCATTACATGGACAAAATATCGCCAGAATCGTTATCGAGCGTCAAAAATAATGTCACAAAGCCAATCAGGCTTCTTATTGGGCATTGGTAGTAATATCGATCCCCATAAAAACATTACTCAGATCATTTATCTATTACTTAAACACTTCCCCTTGCTCTCATTAAGTCGCGTATTAGAAATCCCCCCTATTGGCATGAATAGTCAGCGGGACTTTCTTAATGTCGTTGTTTTTATCCAAACCGAACAAGCAGAAGCCGAGCTAAAGGCGATCTGTAATACCATTGAAGTTCAGTTGGGACGCAATAGAAATGATCCTGAACGAAAAACAAAAGATCGTTCTGCCGATCTAGATATCCTCACTAAAATTCAACTGCCTGAAGATGCTGAACGACCCGCACATCTAATTACGGATGAGTATTTCCTCTATCCCTTGCTCGATGAACTTATTGCTCATTTAGTTAACAAACCCTTCGAACTACAACAAACTGGGGTTGAAATTAATCTTGAAGGTTTAAGCTTTGGACAAACGGCGACCACCATCAACTGGAATACTAGCTCCAGTAATAAACGGGTTATCTAAAAGACTTTTTACAGCCAAATAAACAGGTTCTGCCCCACCTTCTTTTGCCAATGGCGTTTCTGCCAACATTTGCTGTTGAACTTCTTGCGAATGCTGCTTTGTAAAGAGAACTGGGCCAGGTGCAACCGCATTAACCTTAATCTGTGGTGCAAACTTCTTTGCCATCACCAACATCATATTATGTAAACCCGCTTTTGTAGTGCCATAAATATCAAAACGTGGCGTCGGGTTTTCAGCATTGATATCAGTGATATGAATTATATCGGCAGGATCATCATCAATACCCTGCAATAAAGGCTGTAACCCTTGATTAATCAAAAAAGGCGCCATCATATGGACATTAAAAAACTGTTCATACTGCTCTGCTGCTACAACTAAATCATCTGCCGTAGGCGCAAACGATGAAGCATTGTGAATTAAAGCCCTGAAACTCTTACAACGTGTTTTTAGTGCTTCAACAAACTGTAAAATTGCAGCACTATTATTAAAGTCAGCTTGTATTGTCTCAACACCTAAATCTTGTAAGGCTTGGATTTCATCAGTATGCGTACGATAATGGGCAAGCACGGTATAACCATCTTGATGCAAACGTGAGGCAAGATGAAAACCAATGCGACGACCTGAGCCAGTAACCAATACTGCTTTTTCTAACACCTGATAACATCCTTAAAATATGACTATAGCTGATAAATTACCTGCTCCTGACCCAATAGCGCAACAACATAGCGAACAACTATTAGCGCTTATCAAGCAAAAAATAGTCGATGCAGGAGGAAAGATTAGTTTTGCTGAATATATGCACTACTGTCTTTATTCACCCGGATTAGGTTACTACAGTGCCGGTAGTCATAAGATTGGCGAGAAAGGTGACTTCACCACAGCGCCAGAAATATCGTCTCTTTTCTCTCGGACTTTAGCCCAACATATCCGAGATGTTTTTCAGCAAATAACACCGACTAATATCTTAGAGTTTGGTGCAGGTAGCGGAAAAATGGCGGTTGATATTTTGATAGAGCTAGAGATGCAACACTCTCTTCCTGACAATTATTACATTATTGAAGCAAGTGCTGACTTACGTTTAAGACAAGAAGAATCAATACATAACAAAATTCCTCACCTAAAAGATAGAGTCATTTGGCTAAGCACGTTACCCGAGAATTTTGTAGGTGTCATTCTCGCTAATGAAGTCTGTGATGCTATGCCGGTCCATTGCTTACAGTTTGATAAAGATACCGTTTTTGAACGTTATATTGAGATCTCAGAATCAAAATTACACTGGTGTGAAGGTGAGCTTTCTCAACCTTCTTTAATAAAAGCAGCTGATGATATTCGTAACTTAATTGGTGACAGTGACTATCTCACAGAAGTGAATTTGGCTTCAAATGCATGGCTTTCAAGTCTAGCGAATAGCCTAAAACAAGGTGCTATTTTCATTATTGACTATGGTCAGCCCATGAATAGCTATTATCACCCTCAACGCGATAGTGGCAGTCTCATGTGTTATTACCAACATCAAGGGCATGATAATCCCCTTATCTTACAAGGGCTTCAAGATATTACCGCTCATGTTAACTTCACAGCCTTAGCTCAAACAGCGATAGATAATAATCTTGATATTGAAGGTTTCCAGTCTCAAACAGATTTTCTCTTAGCGGGTGGCATCACTGAACTAATCCCTTCCCATACCAATTCAGATGCTCTGAAACATCTTCAATATACATCTGAAATAAAACAACTGACCCTGCCTTCAGGAATGGGAGAAAACTTTAAAGTATTGACGCTATCGCGGGATCTAGAAGAAATCCTACCTCGCTGTAAGCTAGGCGATCGTCGTTATAGTTTATAAAGCCCAATAAAAAAGGAGCCGAAGCTCCCATTTCATATTTGTTCAAACTGAGACCTTTGCACGAGTCGTCTTTTCCGCCATGCCAGCGTTAAAAATAGTCTCAAAATGCTCATTTACACCTGTAAACTGCACTTTTTTGACAAATTTTGCCTTGTCCTGACGAAAAATACTTATCGTGCAAAGGTCTCAACTATTAAAAACCTAAGGCGTTTCTTTTAATAACTCAATTTGCTGTTTTAAACGCTCAATTTCATCGCTCATTTCAAATAACATTTCTTTAATACCACCAATATCTTCACGCAAATTGCCGGCATCTTGCTTGCTTCGTGCAATATCTTCCAATAATTCAGGTGTTACAGAACCTGTATCTCCTGATTTACGCTTTTTAGCTTCTGCTAGAACGGTTGCAATATCTATGACAAGCCAATCGACACGTTCTTTGCCCGTTTTAGGATCTTGGTAATATGCTTGCCCCGAATCTAATGCAATTCTTACTGGCATATTAGCTTCAGATTTGCGTGTTCCAGGTGAAAGAGGGTGAATTCGACGATCAATCTCCTGACCTGTAGCAATATCTTTTTCTTTATAAACCTCATGAACAAGACCAAACACGATATTTAAGCGACCACCACTTATAAACAATCGACCTGTCGTTGTTTTTCGCTCTTTTGCTATCATTCCTTTATGTGAGCCAATACTAACAAAAGTAACATCTTCTTCAGGCTGTGCTTGAGACAAGCCATTAGCAATGGCAATGCTCAGAATGCTTAACTCAGCTGCAGAAAAAAGTGGAACTTCTTTATTTTTAGAGATAAAACTTTTCTGAGTAATATATAGAGAACTAAGCACAGTACGAAGCTCATCATCGGTAATCAGTGAAGGATGCTCATTCACAATCCCCGCAATATCACGATCAACAATTTTGGCATACTGTAGACCCGATTCCCACAATGTACGCCCTTCTTGCCCTAATACAATCTCTGCATCAGTTTTTGCCTTATCCCGTGTAAACATTCCACCACCACAGGCTGTTAAGCCACCTGCGAATATCATGCTGATAGCAATCACACTACCTAATTTAACAATCTTACGCATACAATTTCCTCTTTAATTATTCGCTGTTGGCTTAGGACTATTGGCTTCTGCCTTTTGTTCCCGACAAAGCAATGCTTGAACTGATTCTCGTGGGTCATGGCCTTCAAACAGTATTTTACATACCTGCTCTACTATCGGCATTTCAACTCCAGCTTGTTTGGCTCGCATTAATACTTCTCGTGCAGCATGCATACCTTCAACAGTCTTGCCTACTTCTGCTACAGCTTGTTCTACAGTCAAACCTCGACCAATTGCCAAGCCTAACTGGCGGTTTCTACTTTGATCATCTGTACATGTAAGTATTAAATCACCAATACCCGATAAACCAAACATCGTTTCAGTTTCAGCGCCCAAACTTTCAGATAACCGTAAAATTTCTGCCATACCCCGAGTAATCAATGCTGCTCGAGCATTGGCACCAAAACCTAAACCGTCTGCAATACCCGCGCTGATAGCTAAGACATTTTTAACCGTGCCACCGATTTGCACACCTAATACATCATTCGTCGTGTACACACGTAATGTAGGACTATGCAGGGCGAGTGCTAATGATTGATTGAACTCATCATCTAACGATGCAGCGGTGATAGCAGTAGGTAAGTTTTTTGCGACTTCGGCAGCAAAAGACGGCCCCGAGATCACTGCCAAAGCATGTGATTCACCTAAAATATCAGCAGCCGTTTCATATAAAAAACGACCCGTTTCAGGTGTTAATCCTTTTGTCGCCCAACTAACCGGCGTTCCTGTAGTAATAAAAGGTTTAACTTGCTGCAACATGCCAGTAAAAGCAATACTGGGTACAGCAATAAGGACATGCTTAGCCAACGCTAACGCCTGTTCCAAATCTGCGGCTACCTTTAAGCTTTCTGGGAAGTTTAAACCGGGTAAATAACGTTCATTACTATGTGTTGCTTGCATGGAAGCGAGATGTTTGCCATCACGCCCCCACAGCAAAACGTCATTACCATTTCTGGCAATCGCAATCGCTAAAGCCGTTCCCCATGCTCCCGCACCAATAACGAGAGTGGGGAATAGCTGTGCGTTATTTTCAGACAAGGTTATTTACTTCTGCTTAGTGTGCTTTCGCTGCAGCTTGTTGCTTAGCTTGTTCAATTTGGTTCATGTACAAAGCATCAAAGTTAACAGGTGCAAGTACTAATTGTGGGAAACCACCTTTAATAACAATATCTGAAATAACTTCACGTGCAAATGGGAATACAGTATTCGGGCAGTAACTACCTACTAATGGACCCATTTCTTGATCGCTGTAGCCTGTTAAAGAGAAAATACCTGATTGTTTCACTTCAGCCAAGAAAGCAACTTTATCACCGATTTTAGCCGTTACCGTTACCGTCAGCGTGATTTCATGGTTATCTTCATCAATACGCTTATATTCATTACCTAATTGTAAGTCTATTTCCGGCTTCCACTCTTCACGGAAGATCTCCGGAGAGTTAGGTGTTTCAAAAGAGATATCTTTTGTGTAAATTTTTTGAATTACAAAACGTGCTTGCTGCTCTTCTGTTGATGCGTTTTCTTCTGCCATGATACTTCCTTAAAGCGTTTAAGACTGAGCCAATAGGCTATCTAGTCGTTTCGATTGATTAATAGCCACTAAATCGGTGTATCCACCAATGGCCTCATTATTTATAAAAATTTGCGGCACCGTTCGTTGCCGACTTTTTTTCATCATTTCTTGGCGTTTGCCAGGATCTAAATCAACACGAATTTCATCGTATTCAACACCTTTACGATCCAGTAGTTGTTTAGCCATCACACAATAAGGACATCGTGCGGATGAATAGATCTCAACTTTCGCCATTAAATTTTCAACTTATCTCTAGTTAAATAGGGGCAGCTTGGCTGCTTTCCAAGTATTTAAGCCGCCACTTAAAACATATACATCAGAAAAACCTTTGGCATGCAATTGTTTTGCTGCAGTACGTGAGCGCTGACCACTGACACAAATTAAAATAACCGGTTGTGACGTATCTTTTAAGGATGAATCCTCTGCCAATTTAGACAACGGCAAACTAATAGAATCCGCAATATGCTCTTTAGCAAATTCTGATGGTTCACGAATATCTAAGAATAACCCTTTTTCCTGGTTAACAATCTGAATAGCTCGGGCAGTATCAATAGCGGTAACACCTGATAATTTACGATTTAAAGAATCAGACATGACGAGATAAGCCAGCACGACAAAAGACGAAGCTAGAACCCAATGATTAACAACAAATTCACCTACATTTTCCATATTTAACCTTTTTTACAATCCACTAGAACAAAATACATCGCGCATCATCTCAATTAAACGCAATGTGCGTTCATCTTTTACTCGGTAGAAAATACGATTCGCATCTCGTCTAGAAGCTAAAATTTCTTTATCTCTTAATTTAGCCAAATGTTGAGAAACATTACTTTGCGTTGTTCCCACACAATCAACAATATCTTGGACAGCAAGCTCTTGCTCACCCACGGCACACAAAATCTTCAAGCGCAAAGGGTGTGACATTGCTTTTAATGCAAATGCTGCACGTTCAATATCGCTATCCTTAGCTATAAGATTATTATTTTCAGCTTCAGCCACGAGACCCACCAAATAGTTACTGACTGCAATTAGTCACAAAAGCCCATATAATACACGGCATTTTCTATGCTTTGCATGTATTTATACCCAAACTACCTGAAGATGCAGGTTTCAGAGTTTATCACTAGCGTCAAAGCAAGGCGTAATGCGCGGGCAATGACGAGTCCTTGTCAAGCATTATAACGCGGCTATGGCGTTAGTGATAAGCTCCCAGAGGGCAAGAGGATAAGCCACATTCTTCGTCGTTATAAACCCTTAAATTAGAATGACTAATTCGGCGGTTTTATGCCTAGAACAATGTGGCTTCTTCTCTTGCTGAATCATGCATCTTCAGGTAGTTTGGGTATAAGTAGAATACGTCATCAAATAGCATATTTCCTAGTTGCTTATAAATAACGCTTCAAGATAGAAGGATAATTGCATGAGCCACCCTCACCGCCCACTTGCCCTGATTATATTGGATGGCTGGGGCTACAGTGAAGATCCAAAATCCAACGCTATTTATGCGGCAAAAACACCTGTCTGGGATCATTTATGGCAGGACTATCCTCATACATTAATTAGCGCATCTGGCGCAGGTGTCGGGCTCCCGAGCAACCAAATGGGCAATTCTGAAGTAGGCCACCTCAATATGGGTGCTGGTCGCGTTATTTATCAAGAATTCACCCGTATTAGCCGCGCAATCCGAACAGGCTCATTTTTTACGAACCGAACATTAACCAATGCTGTTGATAAAGCATTAGAAAACGATAAAGCCGTCCATATTCTAGGTTTACTCTCACCAGGTGGCGTTCACAGTCATGAAAATCACATTCATGCGATGGTTGAACTAGCCATTAAACGAGGCGTTAAAAATGTGTATGTTCATGCCTTTCTAGATGGTCGAGATACGCCCCCTAAAAGTGCTCTCGCTTCTATTGAAGCTATGGAAGAAAAATTTAAACAGTTAGGTGGAGGAAAATTTGCTTCCATTATTGGTCGATTTTATGCGCTTGACCGTGACCAACGTTGGAACCGTGTTGCCAAAGCCTATCAACTTATTGCAGATGGAGAAGGGGAGTTTAAGGCTCCAAATGCAAGTGCAGCACTTGAAATGGCCTATGCGCGAGAAGAAACAGATGAATTTGTCAAAGCAAGCAGTATTGGCGATGAAACAATCAGGGTAGAAGAGGGTGATGCGATCGTCTTTATGAACTTCAGATCAGATCGAGCCCGCGAACTGACAAAAAGCTTTATTGAGCCTGAATTTGATAGTTTTGAACGCAAACGAAACATAACGCTTTCTGAGTTTGTCACACTGACAACATACAAAAAAGGATTTACTTCACCCGTTGCTTTTCCAGCAGAAAAACTCAACAACGTACTCGGTGCCCATCTATCTTCATTAGGTTTACGCCAATTACGTATTGCCGAAACAGAAAAATATGCCCACGTAACTTTTTTCTTTAATGGTGGACGTGATGAACCTTTTGAGGGTGAAGACCGTATTTTAATTCCCTCTCCTAAGATCACAACCTATGATCAACAACCGGCAATGAATGCGCCTGAAGTTGCAGATCAATTTGTTAAAGCTATTCACAGTAATAAATATGATGTCATCATCTGTAATTTTGCTAATGCTGACATGGTAGGGCATACCGGCAACTATGATGCTGCAATAAAAGCCGTTGAAGCACTCGATAACTGCTTAGGCCGCATTTGGTCGGCGCTTAAAGAATCCGGTGGCGAAATGATTGTCACCGCCGATCATGGTAATGCTGAACTGATGCAGGATGAGAAAACAGGACAAGCTCAAACCGCACATACTAGCAACCCTGTACCTTTAATTTTTGCTGGACGTGAAGCAGAATGTATCGATCAAGGCACTCTAGCTGATATCGCTCCAACAATGTTGTCACTTATGGATTTACCTATTCCTGCTGAAATGAGCAAAAACCTGCTTATTTCACTGAAATAGATTTTCATAAAAATAGTGTTATCTCGCTTAATATTTACCTTACTCCTCTTGTTACAGGGTGGTAATTTGCTTGCTAAAGAAGATTCACAACAGCAACTACAAAATGTTAAAACAGAGATCGAATCTCTTAACCAAGATGTAGATAAAAATAAAGCCAGCAAAGCTCAACTATTCAAACAGCTAAAACAACAAAGTCGTACCGTATCGAATTTAAACAAAAGCTTATTAAGTCTTGAACAAGAGATTAATCAGAAAAATTTAGAATTAAAACAACTTGAGCAGCAACTGCAACAACAACACGCATCTCACACTGGACAGTTAAATGCGCTCAATCAACAAATTCGTACTTCGTATATTCACGGGCAACCAAGTTACTTGAAAATACTATTAAACCAACACAATCCCGCCACGCTCTCAAGAAGTACAACGTATTTCCACTACTTTCATCAAGCAAGACAGCAACAGTTACTGAGCATTAGTAAAACGTTAAACAATTTGAGTGCCGACCAAAAATCATTATTTACCGCACAAAAAGCCCAGCAAAGACGTTATGCCAAACAAAAACAGAAACAACAAGCACTACAACAACAAACGCAACAGCGCCAAGCCACATTAAAACTTTTAGATGCTAAAATTACTGATCAAGATTCACGCTTAGCCTTCCTACATGAGCAGGAAAAATCGCTACATTCATTACTAAACTCGTTGAATAAACCTAAAGTAAACGATACGGTTAAGACACCGACTACACACGCTTCTTTTGCTAAAAGAGCGGGGTCACTCACATGGCCAATTAAAGGAAAATTACTTGCACGCTATGGCAGTTCGAGAAATCTTGGTAAACTCACCTGGCAAGGAATTTTAATCGCAACACCTGCAGGTAAGAATATTGTTGCATCAGCTCCCGGACAAATTGTCTTTGCAGACTGGTTAAGAGGGTTTGGTTTATTAGTCATTATTGATCATGGAGATCAATATATGACCTTATATGGCAACAATGAAACACTATTGATACAAGTAGGCGATAGAGTCAGCACCGGTGACTTAATTGCACAAAGTGGCGATAAAGGCATACGCAAACATGCTGGTTTGTATTTTGAAATTAGACACAAAGGAAGCCCAACCAATCCATTAAGATGGTTGAGCAAAAAAAGTTAAATTATAGAAGCTGAGTAGATAAGCAGCTCTCTAACTAGGAAAAAATATGAGTTTTTTTAGACGTGATTTTGGATTGATTATTGGTGGTGTGGCCTTAGGCGCTACATTAGTGTTTGGGCAAATGGTATTCGCTGATAAATCCAGCCCCCAACCCGACTTACCGTTAGAAGAGCTACGCGCCTTTTCTGAGATTTTTGGTCGTATCAAAAATAATTATGTCGACCCTGTTGAAGATAAAGAGTTACTTCAAAATGCAATTCGCGGCATGTTATCGGGTCTCGATCCTCACTCAACCTATCTTGACTTTGCAGACTTTAAAGATCTTCGTGAAGGCACCTCTGGTGAATTTGGTGGACTGGGTATCGAAGTCACCATGGAAAATGGCTTTGTTAAAGTCGTTTCCCCTATTGATGATACACCAGCCGCACGAGCAGGAGTACTTTCAGGCGACCTTATCATTCGCCTAGATGATACACCAGTAAAAGGCTTATCTCTAAGTGAAGCCGTAGATATTATGAGAGGGAAACCTGATAGTAAGCTCTTACTAACTATTATTAGAGAAGGTGAAGGTAAGCCACTCAAAATTGAACTTATTCGCGCTATTATCAAAGTTAAAAGTGTAAAACAAAGAATGCTTGAACCCGGTTATGGCTACATCAGAATTAGCACCTTTGCATCACGTACTGGTGCTAGTTTAAAAGAAGCAATAAGTGCATTAAAAATCGAGAATGATGGTGATCTAAAAGGTCTTGTACTTGATTTACGAAACAATCCCGGCGGCTTACTTAATGCTGCAATTGATGTCTCCGATGCCTTTATCACCAAAGGTTTGATCGTTTATACCGAAGGACGGGTGAAAGATTCAAATCAGAAGTTTACTGCTAAGCCAAATGATTTACTTAAAGGTGCACCATTGATTGTACTGGTTAATGGTGGCTCAGCTTCTGCATCAGAAATTGTGGCCGGAGCCCTACAAGATCATCGTCGTGCAATCATTGTAGGTACAAAGACGTTTGGTAAAGGCTCGGTGCAAACCGTTATGCCATTAACAAATGATACCGCGGTTAAGATGACAACAGCGCGTTACTTCACACCATCAGGCCGCTCTATTCAGGCTGAAGGTATTGTGCCTGACATTAAAATTGAGGCCGTTAAAATCTCATCATCAGATAAAGGTTTAAGCTTACTGCGTGAACAAGATTTATCGGGTCATCTTGAAAATGGTAATAGTAAAAATGAAGATGGCGAAGAAAACAAAGTAGATTCAGAAAAAGAAGATGATAAAACACCATTAGCGGTTAAAGATTATCCGCTATCAGAAGCATTAAACTTGCTAAAAGGAATTAACATTTTGAAGCCTAAATCATAAAATATTATTAATATGCCTACTGTTCTTATCCCACTTGCTGAAGGCTGTGAAGAGCTAGAAGCCGTTACCTTAATCGACTTACTACGCCGAGCAGAAATTACGGTTATTACTGCGAGTTTAACGGATATAACATTGATTACTGCAAGTCGTGGGGTTCGCCTAATGGCAGACACTACGCTTGAGAATGTTATCTATGATGACTTCGATATGATTATTTTGCCTGGTGGAATGCCCGGTACAACAAATTTGGATGAAGATAGTCACATCCATGCCCTATTAAAACGGTTACACCAATCAGGTAAAGCAATTGCCGCACTATGCGCTGCACCTCTTGTATTAGCCAATAAGGGACTGCTAAACAATAAAAAAGTAAGCTGCTATCCAGGTGTCTTATCATCTGCTGATTGGCCCGAAATTAAGCTATGTAATGATACTGTTGTTATCGATGGGAACATTCTGACATCGCGAGGGCCGGGGACGGCCATGGACTTTGCTTTGATCATTATTGAATACCTAACAAATCAAGAGACACGAAACCGTGTTGAAGTTGATTTAGTGCGTCCAACTAAATAAAAATATCTGGAAATAATTATGTCCTCAATGAATATGTCTGAACTCGCTATTTTATTAATCGAGCCCTCCTCAACCCAGCGAAAAATAATCTTGTCACACTTGAAAAAAGAAGGTGTTGCCAATATTGATGGTGTTGCAACGGGGGAAGAGGCAATGGATATCATTACTCATTACCCACCCGATCTTATTATCAGTGCCATGTATTTACCAGATACAACAGCCACAGATTTACTCGAAAAAATTCGTAGTACAGAATCATTGAAAGATATTAATTTCATGCTAGTTTCCAGTGAGACAGGAGTTAAAGCATTAGAACCTATTCGTCAGGCAGGTGTAGTTGCGATTCTACCTAAACCTTTTGTCCATGAAGATCTTCGCCGTGCATTGAGAACCACTGTTGACTACATTGATCCCGAAGAAATTGAATTAGAAAGTTATGATGTTGAAGAGTTAAATGTGCTTGTTGTTGATGACAGTTTAACAGCACGAAATCACATTAAACGCGTTCTTAATAACTTAGGTATTCAAAAAATAGAAATGGCAAAAGATGGTCTTGAGGCAACACAAATTCTATCCAGTGCCGAGTTTGACCTTATTGTTACCGATCTCAATATGCCAGAGATGGATGGGCAACAGCTGACAGAATTTGTTCGCAAGGAAATGGGCAATACCTATGTTCCTATCTTAATGGTCACCAGTGAACATGATGAGGCGAGGCTAGGTAAGGTGCAACAAGCAGGAGTGTCCGCCATTATTGACAAGCCTTTTGAACCTCAATCTGTTCGTGAAATATTATTCCGTGTATTAGATGAGCAAAGCTAACTAACTAACTAACTGTCCCTAAATGACAGTCTAGGGTGACATTCCAGCACATAAATTAAAAATGATTCAATCTAGTTCAATTGATTCAATGTTCAGCTAGCTATCTGGTGCTCCAAGTCAACAGATTTTATATTATGGTACACCTCACTCACTAAGCTAAGATCAATGTTTGATGTTCTATTCTGTTGTTGACATAACGCACTGCGAAACCCAAGATAATCTGCACCATGCTGAGATAAAAAAGGAATATCTTTACATCGTAAAGCACCTGCTAAACCACATAAAAGGCCATTTTGATGAGCCTTTTTAACAAAAGAAGATAGTTTTACTGCACTCCAATGTGCTCGCAAATGTTGGCCATTTTTAATCGCCGTATCAATCATCACGCCATGAAAACCAGATTCTTTAAGTAATGGTAAGACTGAAATGTCTGCTTCTTTATCAACAAATAAAACGGCAATAACAGGTACTGATAGCTTTTTTACCGTGGTTGCAAGCTGACTAATACAGTCATTTAAGTTAGCATCAGGAAACAAGCCTATTTTCACATAATCTACGCCAGATGTAGCCATATTAACCATTGCGGAGGCAATTAACTCTGCATTTACTGGTAAATCACCAATAGTTGCACTGGTTTGGCATCGACCAGCAATTAATTCTACAACCTGCCGAACAGTATCAACTTCTAATGCACCCAAGGCGCCTTTTGAAGGTTCTTTCAAATCCAAGATGTCAGGAAGCATTGACAACAAATCTTGCGCCTCTTGTACTGATTGAACGCTGGCTAACCACTTAGTCATTTAATTTTATTCCGGCATCTTTTATTTTCGTCATTAACCAAGTCCATGCTTCTAACTCTTTTGGGCCCGCTGTTTTTTCAATGGCTATCGTTAAATAAGCCACTTCTTGTTGAACCTTTTCTACTGGTAGCATCTTTAAACGACTCACTAATATTGCTGCATCAATTACAGCACTTTGAGCCCGATTAAAGCCACGAAAAGGACTGTGTGTTTGCTCACACACAATTGTACCTTTGAAACAGGCTCTCGGGGCATTATCATCAAAAGAAACAATTTCAAGCTCGGTGTGTGCCAAGGCTTGGGCCAAGTATTGCCCCTCAATTTCTTGACAGGGAAGGGTGTCCCAGTCTCGTCGCCCCGTTAATGATCCGGCGAAAATACGTACATCATCCGTGTAATTAATAGTACATTGACGATGACGTTTAAGGTTTTCATAGGTAGCTGAAGGTTTGAATGGCTGAATAAGAAAGTGACCATTCACTTCTGAAACACCCATTGGTGCAGAATGAGGAGTGCCACCTTCTGATAGCGTGGTCACAATTACTTCGTGAATTTTACTTTCAAGCTGTGCCACATTTTTTTCCTGTTGTCATTGTTGTGCCTTCTACTTTTTGTTCTATTATATCTTGTTCATCTTTCAAGACTGCACAGCCCCATTCAAGTTCTTCATCCTGGGTATACCGCTTACCTAATTGCCATGCTATTTGTGCTCGAGCTAATTCAGCACCAAGGTAAAATGCATGGCCCGTATCATCCTTTAAGTCTAACTGAGGATAAAATGCAAAAGGATCGACATCGTGCATTAATCCATCACGATTAAACATATAAATGCCTTTCTCGGCGATTTTAATCCTATAGTTAGGATCTTTTATATTACTCGCAAGTTCTTGAATATCTTCAGCACTATCAGGGAAGGGGCGTCGATCATGCGTTATCAACAAGTCACTCGTAATATCCCTTGGTAAACTACTGTCTTCACGGGCAGAAAACATCATCCTTCTCGCTACATTAGCTTGTTGAATTGCATTTCGTGCGTGAGGACTCACTTCTGTTGCTAGAACGTTATGTATGTTAAGTTCAGAAATTATCCCAAATAATAGTGCATTAACCCCACTGGTATCAGCATCGGTTAATTCCGTCAGATTACCGACTCCCATCATCATGGGCGCATCAGGATATTTTCGGCGTAATTCATGATAACGAACAATAGAATCTGTCAGTCCAAAATGAATAGGATCCAGTATCGGATCGGCAATCCAAGGGCGATTAATTTTATCCATCAACTCCATTGCACGCTCTAATGACGCTAACGATCCCATTTCAGCGGGCACTAAAATAGGGATTGAGTCTACTTCTTCGGCTAAATGATAGGTTTTTTCAGTCAAACTTAATAAGTAGTCTGCTCCGGCCTTGCCTGCTCTGCGTAGATCTTCAATATATAAAGAATCGACACTCACTTTAAAGCCCTCTTCATGAAGAGCGATAATCGCATCTTCCAGATGAGGAAATTTTTCTTCTGGCAAACAACCAATATCAATGACATTAGCACCACAATCGCGATAATAACGTGCACGTTCAATGATACTTTCAACGCTACGCTCGGGAGCATCGACTATTTCAGCAAAGATATTGACATCATATCGACTCATATCAGCTTGTTTGCGCTCTCGACCAAAAAATAGCGGTAAATCTTTAACTTCTTCAGGGCCACGAATAACCTCTACAGCCAACTGTTGACTTAATAACTCTAAATCACCACGACACCGTCCAGGAACAATTATTTGATCAAAGCCTGCAACATCATCAGGCTTCATTCGACGAGCAATCATCTTACTCGTCATCAATGCCGCAACCGTTAAGCCTAGCTGATGCACGCTATATTCAAAAGGTAAGTCAGACATGCTTTCCAGCACTTTGTGCAGGCTACGTTTAGCAAGCTTACCTGTTAAAAAGAGTATTTTTTCAGCCATTGGAATCAAGTTCAGCTAAACGAAGCTTTATGGCCGCTAATAACTTGTCTGGATTTTCCACAACGGTTGTTGCTTCAAATGAACGTAATTTATGTGTATGAGCCAAATCAACTTCTCTAGGCCAGACTTTTACAATTCTATCCGGTGCAGGAGTATCCATTTCAGGCTCAGTATCACATGCCAAAACAATGCTCGGAATACGGCACTTTCCTGCTTGTGCATAGACATTAGTAACCAGTGAGTCTGATAATCCTAATACCATTTTTGCAACCGTGTTTGATGTTGCTGGCGCCACAATCAAGGTGTGATAATCGCCACGATAAAACAAACCTACCGGTGGCGAACTAGCCGCACGATCATGATAGGTCCGCCCATCGCCATTCACCTTTTTAGGATCATGACCATACATGCGAATAACTTCTTCACCTGCGCGGCTATAAAATAAATCAACGTCATCTAGATCACGAATAATATCCAAGCATTCTTCTAAATAGTGGCCTGACCCTGTCACAGCCCATGCTAAACGTGGTTTTTCTGGGGGTGATTGCATCTGTATAAACCTTATTTGACATTGTAATCCGTCAATTTTGCCAGAGTCTTTGTTTATAGTAAAAAATAAGATAGTTTTCACCTCACTTTTTACGTTAGAATCACCTTATAAATCTTAAGACTTTTGGGGTCAAAACAATGACTGATGCAACAAATTCAATTCCTAAAATCGTTGTTGTCGGAGGCGGGGCGGGGGGCCTTGAACTCGTCACAAAGCTAGGGCGCAAACTAGGTAAAAAGGGTAAGGCTGAAATCACTTTGGTTGATAGTACTCATACTCATATCTGGAAACCTTTATTGCATGAAGTTGCAGCAGGTACGCTTGATTCTCATGAAGATGAAATTGAATATCTTGGTCAAGCAATGTGCAGCGGCTTCCGCTTCCGCCTAGGTCGCATGGATGACCTAGATCGCACAAACAAAAAGATCAGTGTTGCACCAACGTTCAATGACAAAGGTGAAGAAATCATCCCTCGTCGAGACTTTGACTATGACTACTTAGTTATCTCTGTCGGCAGTGTCAGCCATGATTTTGGCATTAAAGGTGTTGAACAAAACTGTCTATTCTTAGATACAACTCAACAAGCAGAAACATTCCAATCACAACTTCTAGAGGCCTACTTACGAGCACATACACAAGGTAAACCTATTGATGAAGGTCAACTAGATATTGCTATTGTAGGTGCGGGTGCAACCGGTGTTGAACTTAGCGCTCAACTACATGAAGTATCCCATCTTCTTACTGCCTATGGTCTCGATGAAGTACAGCCTACCGATGTAAAAATCAGTATTATCGAAGCCGCTCCTCGTGTCTTACCCGGCTTGCCTGAAAACCTTTCAGCAGCAACAGAAAAAGAATTGGGTAAACTAGGTGTAAAACTCTTTACTAATGAGCGTGTTATTGAAATCACTGAAGATGCCATTAAAACAGAAAGTGGCAAATCTATTTCTGCCGCAATCAAAGTATGGGCTGCGGGAATTAAAGCCCCTGACTTCTTAAAAGACATTGACGGCTTAGAAACAAACTGGATGAATCAACTTGTTGTTAAGCAAACATTACAAACAACACTTGATGATGACATTTACGCCATTGGTGATTGCTGTGCATGTAAATGGATAGGGGAAGATCAAAATGTACCGCCTCGTGCACAAGCGGCGCATCAAATGGCCTCTTTAACCTACAAATCAATTGCTCGGCGTATGGCTAATAAAGATATCCCTGAATATCACTATCATGATTATGGCTCATTAGTATCTCTAGGAAGATACAGTACTGTTGGTAATATGATGGGCAACTTAAGCAAAGGCAGCCTAATGATTGAAGGCTTCATGGCTCGCATGATGTATTTATCTTTATACAAAATGCACCAAGTGGCCTTGTTTGGCCTATTCCGTGTTGGTATGTTGTCGCTGTCTCATCTATTCCGTCGCAGCGTACATCCAAAGATCAAACTACACTAAACGATATATTCAAAATGCAGGTTTTTTCATTCGTCATCCCAGCATGCTTTTAGCTGGGATCTACTCAATACAATAGATTCTCGATAAAGCTTGTGCTCAGCTTGACGGGGTAACACTCGAGAATGACGAAAGTTGTAAGCTCTGCATCTTCATCTATCATGGATATACACACATAAAAAAGCCCCGAAGAACTCGTTCTCCGGGGCTTTTTTATTAATTAAATCAACAAACTAATCATTTCAATGACATTCTCTCAGAGATACCATTTCCAGCCAAACGATGTTTAATCACGGCAGCAAGATGAATCACAATCAAGCCAATCAGCAGAAAAGCGAAAAACTCATGGACTTGTGAGAATGTTTCTCGCATCGCATTATCAGCTTCAGCTAACCGGGGTAACTCTATACCCCAAAATTTAGTGTGATATTTACTAAACATAGATTGTGCAAACCCAGATAACGGCATAGCAATCATCACAACATATATTAAGCCATGAACCGCACTAGCAGCCTTCTGCTGCCATTTTGAGATAGTATCTGGCAATGGAGGCGCTTTATGCGTTAAACGCCAGAGCACACGGAGTAGAATCAACATTCCCACCGTTATTCCCATCGACTTATGCAATAGGAAGTAAAAAGCTCTCACGCTTTCTTCACCGGGAGGAAGTTCAGACTGTTTTGGCAATTCAATCATAAATAAACCAAGCCCAATCATGCCAAAGATGATTGCTGCAATTAACCAATGCAGGATGACCTGTACTCGGTTATAGCGTGTCACATTGTTTTCCATCTTTATTTCCACCTTTTCAAACTGCCCAATAAAAACAAAGGCCATAATAGTAATTATTATGACCTTTATCTTTAGGAATAATTCCTGTTGTTTACGACTTATATATCTAGATTAGTTGCCTGCAATGCATGTTTTTCAATAAACTCACGGCGAGGTTCAACATTGTCACCCATCAAAGTGCTAAATACTTCATCAGCAGCAATGGCATCTTCAACCTTAACCTGCAACAATCGACGTCTTGATGCATCCATAGTTGTATCCCACAGCTGTTCAGGATTCATCTCACCCAGCCCTTTATAACGCTGGATATTTTGGCCACGACGTGCTTCTGAAAGCAACCACGTTACCGCAGCAGCAAAGTCTATAACATTCTCACTTCGCTCACCGCGCTGTACGCGTGCAGTATCATCAAACAAATCATTAACCTTATCTGCAAACGTTAAAATACGCTTGTACTCAGAACTGGCAAAGAAATCTCCTGGAATATGGAAATCCGTACTAATACCATGTCGGTTAAAACTAACATTGATAAACCTAGACTCCTCATCTTCTTTCTGACCAACAGAAAGCGTGTAGCTTGTACCTGTTGGTAAGTCACGGTTTAAACCTACTCCAATATTTGCTAACCAATCTGTCATTTTCGCTGAATCGGCTAGATCAGGTATTTCTGTTTGATAAATGAGCTGCTCTAAAAATGCAGGATAATAATGTCCTGATAAACGTCTAATAATGGCCGATACGGTTTGGTATTCTTCTACCAATATCTTTAAGGCATCTCCCGTAATTGCATCGGCAGTTTCGCTAGGATGTAACTCTGCATTGGTAAGCGCTAACTCTGTTAAATAACGATCCATTTCTGCATCATCTTTTACATAGCGTTCTTGTTTACCTTTTTTGATTTTATACAAAGGCGGTTGTGCAATATAGATATGACCACGTTCAACCAGCTCTGGCATTTGGCGATAGAAAAAAGTTAACAGTAATGTTCTGATATGCGATCCATCGACATCGGCATCGGTCATGATGATAATGTGATGGTAACGTAATTTATCGGGATCATATTCATCTCGCCCGATACCACAACCTAATGCGGTAATGAGTGTGCCTACTTCAGCAGAACTGATCATTTTATCAAAACGTGCACGCTCAACATTTAAGATCTTTCCTTTCAAAGGCAAGATAGCTTGAGTTCGACGATCTCGACCTTGTTTAGCACTACCTCCCGCAGAATCTCCCTCCACGAGGAATAATTCAGAAAGGGCAGGGTCACGCTCCTGACAATCTGCTAATTTACCGGGAAGACCGGCAATATCTAATGCACCTTTACGGCGCGTTAACTCACGCGCTTTTCGAGCGGCATCACGAGCACGAGCAGCATCCACCATTTTATTGGCAATTAACTTACTCTCTGTTGGGTTTTCCACGAGGTAATCATGGAAGAACTCATTCGTTAACGATTCAACAATAGTTCTTACTTCAGAAGAAACCAACTTATCTTTTGTTTGTGATGAGAATTTCGGGTCAGGCACTTTAACAGAAAGAACCGCAGTCAAACCTTCACGAGCATCATCACCACTCGGGCTTACTTTTGATTTTTTAGCCAAGCCTTCTGATTCAATATACTGATTCAAGGTACGAGTAAGCGCGGCTCTAAAACCCGCTAAATGCGTGCCACCATCACGCTGTGGAATATTGTTCGTGAAGCAATGAATATTCTCTTGGTAAGAATCCGTCCACTGCATCGCCAACTCAACAACGACACCGTCTTTTTCACCTTTAATATTAATAACGGGTTCATGTACCGGTGTTTTGTTTTTATTTAAATGATTAACAAACGCCTCAATACCACCTTCGTAATAAAACACTTCGCTCTGATCGTCACGCTCATCAGTCAAAACAATGCGTACACCAGAGTTTAAGAATGCTAGCTCACGAATCCGTTTTGCTAAAATGTTATAGTCAAAAGATAAGATGTTTGAAAAAGTGTTTTCACTCGGCCAGAACTGAATTTTTGTTCCTGTCTTGTCAGTATCAGCACCCGCTTTAATGCGATCATCAGGAACACTATCAGTATAGGTTTGGGTATGAACTTTACCTTCACGGCAAATTTCCATAACCAGTTTTTTCGATAGGGCATTTACAACTGAAATACCTACTCCGTGTAAACCACCTGAAACCTTATAGGAGTTATCATCAAATTTACCACCCGCATGTAACACGGTCATAATTACTTCTGCGGCAGAAATGCCTTCTTCTTTATGAATGTCTACAGGAATACCACGACCATTATCAGAAACAGAAACAGATTCATCAGGGTGAATGCGAACATTTATTTCACTACAATATCCAGCCAGCGACTCATCAATGGAGTTATCTAAAACTTCAAACACCATGTGATGCAAACCCGTACCATCATCTGTGTCACCAATATACATACCGGGACGTTTTCGTACTGCTTCCAAGCCTTTTAAAACTTTTATATTCGACGAATCGTAAGTGTTTTCTTCAGTTGTCATAATCTATCCATTGAAAGGTAGGGTTTGATCTATATTAGGCTTCATTTTAGCACATCAGGGAATGAAAGGATTGCGCCCTGTTCCACGTGAAACACTGTTGCATTTTCATATGCATTTAAAGACGAATCTGTTGCTGTAATAAATGCTTGAACGGGTAGTTGACTCAATTCATTTAGTACATTTTTCTGATGTTTCGCATCCAACTCAGAGCTAATATCATCTAATAATAAGATGCTTTTTTCATGCCTAACATGCTCAGTCAGTTTTGCTTGAGCCATGCACAAGGCTAAGAAAAAGAGTTTCTGCTGTCCTCTGGAAAACACCTCAGCAGGGTTAATGCCATTAATCACAAACAACCAATCTGCTGCATGGCTTCCAGATCGGGTATAACCTAATTGTCGATCTCTTTCGATAGCGTCTTCAAGTGAGGCTTTTAATGTTTTATCTTTATTCCAGCCGGTGCGGTATTTAACTTCATATTTTGCACCATTGTATTCAGGGCAAAGACGCTGAAAAATAGCCTCGAACTCTATCCTTAAGGCATCTAACTGTATCCGTCTTAGCGTCGTTATTTTCTCACCATGTTCCGCAAGATGATTGTCCCATAACTGAATCTCTTCTATTTTTTTATGCTGACGAATCGCAGAGTTTCGCTGTTGTAATACTTTTTTATATGACTGCCAATGAAAATTAAAGCCTGGTTCCACGTGAAACAATCCCCAATCTAATAGCTGACGACGGTAACGAGGGCCTTGCTCAAAGAACTGATGGCAGTTAGCAGGAATCAACTGTAAAGGCAGTTGCATAGCAAGCTCCGACAAGCGCTTTAATGGGGCACTATTAAGTCGTATCTTAAGTCCTGATTGCACATTAAACTGTACGCCAACTGGAGTATCATTCCAGGTTCTGGCAACAACTTGTAGTTGTGTTTCGCCAAACTTAATAACTGTTTTTAGCGTGCGAGCTTTAAAGGATCGACCTAGAGCAAGCAGATGAACGGCTTCAAGGATGCTTGTTTTACCCGCACCATTATCACCTAATATTAGGTTTATTCCCGTAGAAGGCTTGAATGAAAGTTCCGCTATATTGCGAAGGTTGGAAATGCTTATTTGGCTTAACACCAGTGGAGTTCCGTAAGGGCTTTAAATTAATGCCCTTACTTTACTCGAAAAGTTACCGTCTATAAACCTTAATTACTAGTTCAGCTTAATTAAGTAGACTTGGTAATTGTTTCATTAAGGCTGACTTTCCTGAGATAGTGTCACCACTCAAAACAAAGCCAAGAAGTTCATCATCATTACCCACAAATAATGCTTTAATACCAAAGCCTGATTCGGCGCTTTCAAATTGCCATTCACCACTAGCGCCTTGTGCCGGTGGCGCCGTAATTAAAGGATAGCTAGGTGTTTTTACAGCTACAGGCATTGCAGGATATTTTACCGAAGTAACATCACCAGAAAGCGTCTTTGCAAGAGCTTTTGCGGCCGCCATAACGGGAGCAATATAAAGTAGATTATGTCCTGACACTTCAGCGCAATCGCCTAATGCATAAATATTAGCCTTACTTGTTTGCAGAGTATCATCAGTAACAATTCCTCGGTTCACTCTCAAGCCTGCAGCACGAGCAAGATCAATATTAGCGCGTAAACCCACTGCTGATATAACAACATCAGCATGAAGTTGTTCGCCATTTGTTAATGTTATTTCATATCCAGAGTTACCGTGATTAATGCTTTGTGTTGAGGTCTCAAAGTGCCAATCAACACCAGCATTACCTAATGTTTCTTTTAATTCCTGAGCAATAGGCTTAGGTAATAATGAACCCATTGGCAATGAGCTTGGGCCAATAACTGAAACAGCGATACCCACATTCAGTAAATCATTAGCAAATTCACAACCAATTAAACCAGGACCAATAATCACGACGCGCTTTGCATCAGTAAGCTGATCACGAAATTGTGCATAATCTGCAAGATTATTTACTGACAATACATGCTCTGCTGCATTACCTTCAAACGGAATGCGGATAGGGCTAGCACCAACGGCTAAAACAAGTTGCGTATAAACAAGTGTTTTTCCACCAGCCAACTCGATCTCATTAGCCTCTGTATTAATCTCATGCACGACAGTATGAGTTATGATTTCGGCATTTAATTTCTCTGCCATTACCTTCGCATCAAACATGGCAATCTGATCGGCAGTTTTACCTTTTGTAAGCGCATTAGAGAGCATTGGTTTGGGATAGCTACGGCCATCATCTTCTGTGATTAACACTAAAGGTGACTCCGTATCTAACTTACGAAACTCACGGGCAAGTGTATAAGCTGCCACACCGGTACCAATAATAATTACAGCTTCCATAACATTTTCTCTCATATAAAAAGGGGAGGGGAAACTCCCCATTTCTAATTTAGATTTCTACCATTTCAAAGTCTTCTTTCCCAACACCGCACTCAGGACATTCCCAGTCATCTGGAATATCATCCCACGTTGTTCCAGGTGCAATACCTTCTTCTGGAAGACCTTTGGCTTCATCATAAATAAAACCACATACAACACATTCCCACTGTCTCATTTTTTACTCTCCAAATTTTAAGTCGATCTATTATTAATTATTTTACACATTTCATATTTTACTCAAGACACAAAATTTCACACGGATATCTCTCACTTTGTGTAGATATTAAACCAATCAAGTTATTCTGAAATATAAATATGCCAATTTTATTTTGTTGAATCTAATGCATCTTGATAGTGCTGAGCATGCCGCTTTTCAACTTTTGCTAATGCAGCAAAACGCTTTTCTGCTGTTAGTAATACTTTAGCAAACATTTCAGCATGCTCCTTAGATTCTTCAATCTGCTCATCCATTTCAGTCACAGCGAGCGTTACGTTCATCTAATGCTGTATTGCGAAATGCTGGATACATTTCTGTGTACTCATATGTTTCACCATCAATCGCAAGCTGTAACATTTTTTCTACCGTTAAGGTATCAGCAGGGAATAATAACTGAAGATGACCAAAAGCATGTGCAGTTTCTTGTTCTGCTGTTTTTTCAAATACCTCTGCAATATCATCAGCACCTAATGCACGGCATTGTTTTGCGAAATAAAGGTATTTTCTATTTGCCATTGATTCACCGGCAAAAGCGGCTTCTAAATTCTGAATTGTTTGTGATATTTCATTTTGGTTCGCCATTATCTTTCCTCTTAAAATATTTGCCTGTCTCTTCCAGGTTGGAAACAAGTCTACGTTTCATGTTACTTTAGATCCAACAAGTTATTACGATAGTATTAAGTGGAATTTCCGATTATGAATTTACCAACACTCCGCCAATTTCAATACCTCACTGCTGTAGTTGAGTTAAAGCACTTTGGTCGAGCCGCTGATCGGTGCTTCGTTACTCAATCAACATTAAGCGCAGGCATTCAAGACTTAGAACAACTACTAGGCGTAACACTTCTTGAGCGAACAAATCGAAAAGTCATGCCGACAGCGTTGGGAATAGAGATTGCTGAACAAGCTCAAACTATTCTATCTCTATCTGCTGATTTAGTTGAATTAGCACACTCTGAAAAGAATCCACTTGCAGGCCGCATACGTATCGGTGTTATACCTAGTATTAGCCCCTTTTTATTACCAAAGGTTCTACCTTCCATTCGAACTCAACTGCCAGAATTAGAGCTGGTACTTATTGAAGATCAATCAGAGCGCTTATTAAAACAATTAAAATCTGGCGATATTGATTTAGCCATTTTGGCATTTCCCTATAACATTGATGGTTTTAGTCACCGTATTTTTGCCGAAGAGCAGTTTTGGGTCGCATTGCCCAAAGATCATCCATTAGCGTCACAATCACGTATTAATGCTGAACAGTTGCCTATCAATGATCTGTTACTACTCTCAGAAGGCCACTGTCTGCGAGAACATGCCCTCAGTGCCTGTCAGCTACCGACGACAACTAAACGAACCAGTGTGCAAGGTACAAGCTTATATACCTTAATTGAGATGGTTGCAGGAGGTCTTGGTATTACTTTAATACCTGAAATGGCTATTCACTCAGATATGGTTCAACATGCAGACATTTGTATTCGTCCACTTGTTGCAACAGAGAATAAGCCCATGCGTAAACTAGGTTTAGTCTGGCGACCTAGTTATAAACGTATCGAAACCTTAGAACACCTTGCCGAAAACTTTAGTAATGCACTCAAGGCTTAGGTTTATTCAGTTTTGGCATAAAAATGGCGAAGTTTTAGAAATTTAGCACGAATGCTCGCACCAGAGTAGGGAGGCTTAAACCTAGCATAAACTCGCCCCTTAGGATCAACTAGAAAAATATGGTGCTCTTGTTCGATTTGATAACTACCATCACTAAAATCGGTTTGTAAATAAAGTGCGATAAACTCCTTAGACAGCATATCAATTTCTTCCATACTTGCCGCCGCAGTCGTAAACTCAAAACCTTGTGATTGTAAAAATTGGCTTAGCTGATCTGCTGTTTCATGCTGACTATCTAAACCTATTGTTAAGAACTGAAAATCGGAGTTTGCAAAGGAAGCTTGTAATTCATTCATTATTTCTAAACTTGGCTGGCATGCAGCTAAGCAATGTCCATGCGTAAAATAGACAAAAGACCACTTATCAATTAGCCAGTCATTAGTAAGCGCTAACTTATCGTTTGTTCTTAGTAGAAATGAAGGTAAAGGATGAACGGGAGAGGAAATGTAGCCCTGCATATCTACCGGTATTTCACGCTGATCGTCATACATCAATGGAAGCCGATTTAACCACAAAACCAATAAAAAAGTCACAATGATGAGATATGTGAATAAAAAACACTTAGAATTAAGACCTTTACACCGTTTGGCCATAGATAAATTTCTCAATGGATGATTATTAATGGCTGAATCCTACACTAAAACATGAGCGAAGGAATGAGCGAAAAGTTATTTAAGTCCACAGCTATTGTCAGCATGATGACATTTATCTCACGAATCTTAGGGTTTGTTCGAGATATCGTTATTGCTCGTATGTTTGGTGCGGGCTTAGGGGCCGATGTCTTTTTTGTCGTTAACAAAATACCCAACTTCCTTCGCCGCTTATTTGCTGAGGGTGCTTTTTCACAAGCTTTTATTCCTGTTTTAGCAGAATACCGTCAACAAGAAGACAAAGATCTCAAACAACTTATTGCCAACACCAGCGGTACGCTTGCAGGTATTTTATTTATTATCACTGCATTAGGCGTTGTTGCTGCACCTTTATTAATAATGGTGTTTGCCCCAGGTTTTATTGATGATCCTTACAAAACAGGTCTAGCGACTGATCTACTAAAAATTACCTTTCCTTATATTTTCTTTATTTCACTCACCGCATTAGCAGGATCAATCTTAAACAGTTTTGGTAAGTTTGCCGTACCCGCTTTTACTCCGGTATTTCTAAATTTATCTCTTATTGGCTGTGCAGTCTGGCTATCTCCCCATCTTGATGAACCTGTCAGAGCATTGGCATGGGGAGTATTTATCGGCGGCGTTATTCAACTGCTATTTCAAATTCCGTTCTTATTAAAAATAGGGCAACTACCAAAACCTCGCTGGGGCTGGAAAGACAGTGGTGTACAGAAGATCCTTAAATTAATGATCCCTGCTATGTTTGGTGTATCAGTAGCTCAAATAAACCTATTACTTGATACCGTACTCGCCTCATTTCTTGTGACAGGCAGTATCTCATGGCTATATTATTCAGATCGACTTGTAGAGTTTCCATTAGGTATTTTCGGCATCGCACTATCTACCGTCATTTTGCCCAGCTTATCTAAAAAACATGCTTCAGCATCCAAAGTAGAATTTTCACATACTATTGATTGGGCATTACGCTGGGTATTTATCATTGCCACACCTGCAGCAATCGGCCTTGTTTGGCTTGCAGAGCCTTTATTGATGACACTGTTCCAGTATGGTGAGTTTGGTGCTGAAGATGCTCACAAAGCCTCTCTTAGCTTAATGGCCTACGGTTTAGGCTTGCTTCCCTTTATCTTCATCAAAGTCCTTGCTCCCGGTTACTATGCCCGCCAAGATATTAAAACACCGGTCAAGATTGGCATTATCGCCATGGTGACCAATATGGTGCTCAATATTATTTTAATGATGCACTATGCTCATGTGGGCCTGGCATTAGCAACCAGCATCTCTGCCGTACTTAATGCAGCGTTGCTTTATATAGGTCTAAGGAAGATCGGTGTCTATCAACCCGATGTCGGTTGGGGTCGATTTATACTCAAACTACTCATCCCAAACTCTGTACTGCTGTTATTATTATTTTTGTTCACACCAGAAATAGCTGTTTGGATTGAAGGTTCTGTGTGGCAAAGAATCTCAATTCTATTTGGCTTGATAGCTGGTGCAATGGTTGTTTATTTTGGATCTCTAGCGCTTGTTGGCATCAACATTAAACAACTATTAAAACCCAAGCTAGCCGAACACAATTAAGCCAATAGCGATAAGTCCTACAACCACCGCACCAAAAATAATCTTTTTAGCGCTATCTTGCAAGGCTGCTGCTTTATCTTGAATTCGTTCTGCTTTTTTATGTAATGTCTCAGCACGCTCAAAGTGGATCTCTTGCATTTCTACAGATTTACTTTGAACATCTAGTGCTTTTTGCTGCATTTCAATCTGCTTTTTCTGATTATCAGCAATTTGTTGTAGTAATTCAGAGCTATCCATGTCCATTACCTATATTGAGACCTTTGCACGATAAGTATTTTTCGTCAGGACAAGGCAAAAATTGTCGAAAAAGCGCAGTTTACAGGTGTAAATGAGCATTTTGAGACACTTTTTAACGCCGGCATGGCGGAAAAGACGACTCGTGCAAAGGTCTCATATTGAATTAATTCGCCTGTAAACCTTCAAATGTTTGCAAGGCAATTGTTGTTGCTTGCTCAACGGTTGAAGCCAACACATTAAAGTGACCCATTTTACGACCAGGACGAGCTTCTTTCTTACCGTAGAGGTGAAGTTTATTTTCTGGTTGAGATAGTAATGTTGCCCAATGTGGCTGGCTACTACCCCAAACATCGCCCAAAAGATTCATCATCACCACTGGTGAGGTGAGTTCACAATTACCTGATGGCAAGCCACATAACATGCGTACTTGTTGTTCAAATTGTGATGTTTCACAAGCATCTAAAGTAAAATGACCTGAGTTGTGTGGACGAGGAGCGATTTCATTAGCAAGAATGTCACCTTCTTTAGAAATAAAGAACTCAACCGCCATTGTTCCCACATAGCCTAAGGCATCAGCAATCTTATCTGCCATTTCAATCGCTTTTTGAGCTTGTTCAGCTGGCACACTGCTTGGTACGGTCGTTGAATGTAAAATGCCGTTTACATGAACATTTTCAGCAACAGGGAAGTTAGTAATCATGCCGTCTTGACCTCGTGCTAATACTGTAGATATTTCACGCTCAAGATTGATTCGCTGCTCAAGTACACATTCAACTTGTTTTAATTCAGTAAAAGCAGTGCGAACATCATCAGCGGTATGACAGACGGCTTGACCTTTGCCATCATAACCAAAACTGGCAGCTTTAATTATTGCAGGGAACTGAAATGACTCTGCAATCGCATCAATATCTGCCATGCTACGAATTGGAGTGTAAGGCGCAACACGAATACCTAATGATTCAATAAATGCTTTTTCAACTAATCTATTTTGAGTTGAAGCCAATACTTTTGATGATGGATGCACCACTGTTTTGTCTTCTAAATAAGATAAAACCGTAGCAGGAATATTTTCAAACTCAGTTGTCACTGCATCACACTGCTGCGCTAATTGGGCCAATGCATCTTCATCAGTATATTTAGCACAAATATGTTGATCAGCAACAATCCCAGCAGGGCTGTTTACATCGGGTTCCAACACAATTACTTTATAGCCCATTGTCTGAGCTGCGGTTACAAACATACGGCCCAATTGACCACCGCCAAGCATACCAAGAGTAGCGCCAGGTAAAATCATCATCATATCGTCTTTTAGTTATTGTGGAGGAAGTGTCATTGCCAACACATTTTTGTGCTGATCTTTTCTGAACTGTTCTAGTTTGTCGGCAAGCTCTTTATCCGTTGTTGCCAGTTGTGCAATCGCAAACAATGCCGCATTTGCCGCACCCGCTTCACCAATTGCAAACGTTGCAACAGGAATGCCTTTTGGCATTTGTACAATAGAAAGTAAAGAATCTTGGCCTTTAAGATAACGCGATGGAACAGGAACGCCTAATATAGGAAGTGTTGTATTTGCCGCTAACATACCCGGCAAATGAGCAGCACCACCAGCACCAGCAATAATACATACCAAGCCTTTATCTTTTGCGGTAACGGCATAGTCCGTCAATAAATCAGGTGTACGATGTGCTGATACAACTTTGGCTTCATACGCCACGCCGAAGGCTTCAAGTTGTTCAACTGCTTTTTGCATAACAGGCCAGTCACTATTACTGCCCATCACGACGCCAACTACAGGTTTATCCATGGTTTAATCCGTTGCTTTTCTTTGAAACAACATAGCATTTTAGCTAATTTGTTGAAAATAAGGAAGTTTGGGCTCTAAATCCAATTGCTCAGAGCCTTGCTGAAACCTGCATCTTGAGTTAAATAACCTGAGTTCTGGATAAGCATAGCCATCCAGCACCTTTATTTTAGCGGCTCTCCGCGTTAGATTTACTTCCAGTAGCTCGCTATTGCTGCGTAAACCTGCCTTGATATCCACTAAAATAAAAGTACTGGTCACTTGATTCACAGTTATTTTATTTGTTTTAAGCTGAGACTGTTCACAAGTCATTGTAAATTATGATATTGCTGACTATTCTTATCCAGAACTCAGGTTAAATAGATATACCCATGGTACATTGCATCAATAATCATTAGTTGGCATAAACTAAATGCTTCGATATAGTTATGTAGTCTTAACTTGTCTTGAACTGAAGGATCGAACTAATGCTACTTCCACGCATCAATCATAAGCTTATTATTTTATTGGCACTCTGCCTTAGCTTCACCTTAACGTCATGCAGCAAAGAAGATGCTACTGAGAAAGCGAAACCAGCCATCGTACTAAATGATACGAATATTAAACAATTCACACACACTCTTGCTAAGGACTATGCAAACATCCAAAAAACATTATTAGATGCATTCTATAGTCATCAAAAATCAGGGGATGCGCACGGTTTCACCCAATTCAGAAACACTACTTGGACACCGGCATTTATTGAAAAAAAGGCCTATTACCAAGCCGTGCTAAATACAAATAGAGATTACATTACAAAAAAGTCTATTAAGCCTCTATTTCTTCGCTTTGAAAATCTCATTTATATCGGTATTAATTTAAAGAAAGGTCTTCTAAATGAAGATCAAGATCTTATTAAATTAACACTAGAAGAGGCAGCTGCAGACAAGAAAATAGTCTTATCATTAGCCAAGTAACTCTAAACACCATAAAAAAGGCCTTTGCAATACTATTACAAAGACCTTACATGCCCATCACCAATGAAGGTGCTTGATTCAGTGGGTATATGTCGCCCTTTACTGGGCTACTAATTTTTCAAGGCGCTCTTTAACGAGTTTATCGGATAAAAAAATCCCGAAAAGAGCCTCAGCAAATGACGTGGGTCGAATTAAGACTCCACCTTCTCAGTAAAGCCACATTCTTTTTGTGGGCAGACTTTTTCGGTGCCTCGACTCTTCGTCGTTTTAATCGTTAAAATCGGCCATTTACAATCTGGACACTCTTCTTTAACCGGTTCATTCCATAAGGCATAGTCGCAATCTGGATAGTCAGAACATGAAAAGAAGATCTTTCCTCGACGTGACTTACGGGTCAGAATCTCACCTTTATTACATTGTGGACACGTTACACCTGTATTGGTAGGCTGTTCTAATGATTCGATATGCTTACATTTTGGATAACTACTACACCCTATAAACTTACCGTATTTACCGGTGCGGACCCATAAGTCTGATTCACATTTAGGACACTTACGGTCAGCAACTACTTCTGGCTCATTGGATGTCTCTTCACCATTAATATTACGCGTGTAATCACATTCAGGATAAGCAGTACAACCAATAAATCGACCACTACGGCCCAGACGACTTGATAATGGTTTGCCACATTTTGGACAATCTTCACCAATATCTTCTTGCGTTACATCACTACGCTGAACTTCTTTATCTTTTGTCTCAACTTGCTCTTTAAAGGGCGTCCAAAATTCACGTAATAAGGGTACCCACTCTTTTTCACCTCGAGCAATCGCATCGAGATCATCTTCAAGTTTCGCTGTGAAATCATAATCAACATATTTTGCGAAATGTTTAGCTAAAAACTTACCAACAACACGGCCCACATCAGTCGGATGGAAACGCTTCTTCTCTAATTCAACATACTCACGCTGTAACAGTGTTGAAATAATGCTGGCATAAGTAGAAGGACGACCAATATCATGTTCTTCTAAAGAGCGCACCAAGCTTGCTTCACTAAAACGTGGTGGTGGCTCAGTGAAATGTTGTTCTGGTCGAATGACTTTCAAGTCAATCACATCACCGACTTCCATCGGTGGCAATAATCGTTCGTCTTTATCAGATTTAGCCGTGTCATCTTTACCTTCAAGATAAACACTCATAAAACCCGGGTTCACAACCGTTGAACCATTGGCACGAAAAGTATTACCCGTACCACAGCCTAAATCAACAGCTACAGTATTCATTGTTGCATGAATCATTTGACTGGCAATCGTACGCTGCCAAATCAAGGTATAAAGCTTTAATTGATCTGATGATAGATACTGTTTTAATGATTCAGGCGTGCGAATGATTGAGGTTGTACGTACAGCCTCATGAGCCTCTTGAGCATTTTTAGACTTTGTTTTATATACTTGAGGTTTTGAAGGAACAGAGTCTGCTCCGTATTTCTCAGCAATAAAGCCACGAATCTCTTCAACCGCTTCTCCTGCTAACGAAACTGAATCCGTACGCATATAGGTGATTAAACCGACAGCGCCTTCACCGGTATCAGCACCTTCATAAAGTTGCTGAGCCACACTCATTGTTCGTTGGGCACCGAATCCTAATTTACGTGAGGCTTCTTGTTGCAATGTTGATGTGGTAAAGGGTGCAGCAGGGTTACGTTTGCGTTGTTTTTTATCAACCTTAGTCACTAATAACTTGCCATCAGCAGCTTTATTTAATGTGGCAACGACTTCGGCTGATTGTGTTTCATTATTAACCGTAAACTGTGATAGCTTATCGCCTTGATAATGCGTTAACTTGGCTTCAATTGCCTGTTTCTTGACTGTTGCATCCGCTTCAATTGTCCAATATTCTTTGGGTATAAACGCTTCAATCTCAAGTTCACGCTCAACAATCATCCGTAATGCAGGACTTTGCACTCGTCCAGCAGATAAACCACGGCGTACTTTTTTCCACAACAATGGTGATAATGTAAATCCTACAAGATAATCGAGGGCGCGACGTGCTTGTTGTGCATTCACCATATCCATCGACAATTCTCGCGGATTGGCAACAGCATCATTCACTGCTTGCTTCGTGATTTCGTGAAACACTACACGGTGTATTTCTTTATTTTTGAGTACACCACGTTTCTTTAATAATTCGTATAAATGCCATGAAATAGCCTCTCCCTCGCGATCTGGATCCGTTGCGAGATAGAGTACATCGGCTTTTCTCATTGCCTTGGCAATGGCATCAACATGCTTGCTATTTCGCTCAATGATTTGATACTTCATTGCAAAGTCATTTGCAGTATCAACGGCACCCTCTTTGGGTAAAAGATCTCGCACATGGCCATAAGACGCTAAAACTTCAACATCTTTACCTAAGTATTTCTTAATCGTCTTTGATTTAGCAGGAGACTCTACAATAACTAATTTTTTTACCATGTTTTCAGGGTATCTCTAAATTATGTTTCTCAAAACAAATAATATGAGACCTTTGCACGAGTTGTATTTTCCGTCAGGACAAGGCAAAAATTGTCGAAAAAGCGCAGTTTACATGTGTAAATGAGCATTTTGAGACTATTTTTAACGCCGGCATGGCGGAAAAGACAACTCGTGCAAAGGTCTCAATATCAATAAACTCTTCGCAGTCTAATGAACAACAGCTTCCAAATCTTCAAATACAAGGTCTTCCATCCAAGCGTAAGCGACTTCACGGCCAGGCTGATAAAATAATACCATCAACACAACCCACTTCATTTGTTCTAGATCAATTTCATCAGCATCCAAAGCCATTACACGTTCAATAACGACTTCACGTGTCGCAGCATCTAAAACGCCGACTTGTTCTAAGAAGAGTAAGTAACCACGGCAACTCGTATCTAGTCGCTCTATTTCTTGCTGAGTATATATGCGTAAAACCAGATCAGCATTATTATTTTCTAGGCTATCTTCATCAACAACCGTCATACTTTCTAGCCAATCAAATGCTTTGCTTACTTCTAACTGCTGAAATCCAACACGTTCAAGCTCTAGCTCTAGCGTGTCTTTATCTGGTTTATTGGTATCATCTGTATCAATATAATTTTCAAACAAATACAGTAATACATCAATTACATTTTCTTTCATTGTGTTCCTTGATTGCCTGTTCGAACATAACGGCCGCCCGCTAATGATTCAACCTTACCTTGTAGCTCTAATAATAACAGCATGGATGAAACAATATCTGCCGTCAATCCACAACGCTCTATCAAGCTATCTATTTGTATAGGGTCATAGCCCAAGTGTTCAAACAGAATTTGATAATCACCATCTTCATCCTGCGCTAACTCTTCTTGCTCCTCAATCGGCATCGCATCATGTTGAAAACCTGCTAAAGCACCTAATTCCTCTAAAATATCATCAGCCTTTTCAACTAATTTAGCCCCTTCACGAATCAATTGGTGACAGCCTCGCGCCAAAGGATTGTGAATAGAACCTGGTATAGCAAAAACTTCTCGACCTTGTTCCAAGGCCATCCGGGCGGTGATCAACGACCCACTGCGAACTGCGGCTTCAACCACCAGCGTTCCTAATGATAAGCCACTAATAATTCTATTTCGTCTTGGGAAATTTTCCGCTCGTGGCGCAGTCCCTAATGCAAACTCCGAAACTACCGTTCCCTCTAATGCAATATCACAAGCCAGATCTCTATGCTTTGCAGGATAAACACGATCAAGTCCTGTACCAATAACGGCCACGGTTTTTCCCTGAGCCGCCAATGCGCCTTGATGTGCAGCAGCATCAATCCCCATTGCTAATCCGCTAGTAATCGTTAAACCACCTTGGGCCATATAGCGGGAAAACTCATAGGCAGTATCACGACCAGATGCAGAAGGATTCCGACTTCCCACCAAGGCAACTTGCCACTCTGATAACAATTCAACATTGCCTTGAACAAATAAAATACTCGGTGGATCTGAGATTTGTTTCAGTAACGGTGGATAACGTGAATCATCAAGTGTAATAATATGGCGACTTGGCTCAGAAAACCAAGCTAAATCTTGCTCTACCAGTTCCCAGTTAGGGTTTAATAAAGCACTGCGTGTGCGTTCAGAAATACCCTCTGCTTGTTTTGGGGCGGTGAATAGCTGTTCCAAATTATCAAACTGAGTTAATAATCTAGCAAATGTCTTTGGTCCGACACCCGGAGTTCGGTGCAAGGCCAACCAGCATGCTAATAAGCGCTGCTCACTGGCAAACCTATTCAAGGTTATTCCGCAGAACTCACTCTATCATTTAAATGAATAGCTCGTGTTGCTTTCATGATAATGGCATAGCTAACTTTCTCAAATACTTTAAACACCATAGCTATACCCGCATATTCATCAGGTAACGTTACTGTTTGATTTCGGTCAACACCTTTATTGTGTGTATTAAAGTAGGTTTCATCATCTCGACCAGAAAGTACAGCATCAATAACGGTTTCTCCAGCTTGAAAAACAGATAATGTATGCCCTGGCTCCAAACCTTCTCTGTCTCCACGATTAAGTACAATAATTTGATATTGCCCCACCTGAGATACACCATCAAATACTGAGATAATAGTTCCATCAAGCTCTAGGTCAGGAGAACGAGGGAAGAAATTCATTTCATATTCATCTTCAACAACAGGTAGCAAACGGTCACCCATTAATATTTCTTTTGTTGTTTGAGTTAATCCTATTGTTGCAGGGTCTCCCATGACTGACACAAAGGCATTACCTTTATAAATGGCTTCATAGCCTAATATTTCTTCGGTTTCGGGATCTTTATACACCTGACCTTGGCTAAAAATACTGTAGTGCCGACCTTGTTCCTTATCTAGACCTCGAGCATAAACATAATCACCAGCACCAGAAATCAAACGCTCTTCTGAACTCGCTACAATATAAGGAGCGGCTTTTAATACGCCTTCACTCACCACTTGAGGACGGGCCAAGAATGCTTTAATTTCATCAAGAGGAATAGTTGCAATCGCTTTTTCTAATACAATTTCACGTATTTCTGGTGACATTTTATAAGCTGTAGAGCCGCGAGTTAACTCTAATACAGGTTTGCCATTGCGATACACCAATGTTAATAAATCACCTGGGTGTAAATTAAGGTGTGGGTTTTTAATGTAAGAATTCACACTCCAAATCTCAGGCCAATGCCATGGGTACTTCAGAAACTGACCTGAAATATCCCAAAGGGTGTCACCTTTAACAACCTCATATTGCTGAGGATGATTTGAATTCAACTCCACCTCAGCAGCAGCCAAAGACAGGCTTAATAATAGAAATAACAAACTTAACGAGACACGACGTATCATCAAAATATCCTCTCAGGCATCCAAGCAATACTACTTAAGCTTTATGTGCCTAAGTAACCAATAACTTACAGTTTCGTATAAGCGCCTCGACTAATCAAGTTATTCAATAAAAAAGCGTGACTGAATAGTCATTTGGCTTACTTCCATTAATAGTATAAAGTGAAGGGCATTAACGCTTATTTAATACAATGGAGAACAAGTATGAAACATCTTGCATACACATTATTTGGCCTAACAGCCTTATTTGGCGCTCAAAACGTACTAGCGGCCGATGTCGCTGCCGGCAAAGAAAAAGCAGCAGTTTGCGCGGCATGTCATGGTGCAAATGGTATCGCATTGATGCCATCTTACCCAAATCTTGCAGGCCAAAATGCACCTTACCTTATTTCCTCTTTAAAAGCATATCGCGACAAACAGCGTAATGGTGGCATGGCTGTAATTATGCAAATGCAAGCGGCAAGCTTATCAGATGAAGATATTGAGAATCTTGCGGCACATTTCTCAGGTTTAAAATAAGTCCTGAAAATAGAGCTCTCTAAAAGGCGGCCAAATGGTCGCCTTTTTTATATCTCTGGAAAAAATTTCTCATCTACCTAATTAGCGCTTTACAATAGCCCTTATATTTATAATTAGAACGAGCTTATTTCGCCATGGCGCTACTGAATATTCTTCGCTTTCCAGATCCTCGACTACGGAAGAAAGCAACCACTATAAAAAAAGTAAGCGATGATATTCGTCAACTTGCTGATGATATGCTTGAAACAATGTATGACGCACCCGGTGTTGGCTTGGCGGCAATCCAAGTTAATGTTCAAAAACGACTTGTTGTTATTGATACCTCTGAAGATAAATCAACCCCTCTAGTGTTCATTAACCCTGAAATTATCAGCAAAGAAGGTGAGCGGGAGCACGAAGAAGGTTGCCTTTCAGTCCCTGAGGCTTATGAAATGGTTACACGTGCAGACACTGTACGAGTTAAAGCGCTTGATCGTGATGGAAAGCCTTTCGAATTAGATGCTGATGAGCTTTTAGCAACCTGCATTCAACATGAAATTGATCACCTTGATGGTAAATTATTCGTTGATTATCTGAGTAACCTAAAACGTCAACGTATTAAGAAACGCCTCGAAAAACAACAAAAACAAAAGAACCAATAACCAATATGCGAATTATTTTTGCCGGCACACCTGAGTTTTCCGCTGAAACACTTCAGACTCTACTCACAACTGAACATGAAATTTGTGCTGTCTATACGCAACCTGACCGACCTTCCGGTCGAGGTCGAAAATTAACGGCTAGCCCTGTAAAAAAACTAGCCCAAGAACATAATATTCCTGTCGAACAGCCTGTTAATTTTAAAGAAGAAGAAATAAAACAGACACTCTTTGATTATCAAGCAGATTTAATGATTGTTGTTGCTTATGGTTTGCTTCTACCACAAGATATTCTAGATGCACCAAAACTTGGCTGCATTAATATTCATGCTTCTTTATTACCCCGCTGGCGCGGTGCAGCTCCAATACAAAGAGCCATTCTTGCCGGCGATCCAGAAACCGGTGTATGCATTATGCAAATGGAAGCAGGCCTTGATACTGGACCTGTATTGTTTAAATCTGCCTGTCCCATTTATGCTGATGACACCGCCCAAATATTACATGATCGTCTTGCTATTCTCGGTTCAGAAGCCTTATTAACAACACTCAGTGATATTGAAAGCCTACAAGCGACGGCCCAAAAACAAGATGATTCATTGACTTGTTACGCTAAGAAACTGCTTAAAACTGAAGCCACTATTGATTGGAATCAATCGGCGGAAGAAATCAACCGACAAGTTCATGCCTTCAATCCTTGGCCTGTCACGCAGACTCTCTGGCAAGATAAGGTATTTCGAATTTGGGATTCATCCCTTATCGATGGCGAAGATACGACACCAGCAGGAGAAGTTGTCGCCGTGAGTCGTGATGGAATAGATGTTGCCACCGGACAAGGTCTTTTACGATTACATCAAATTCAAATTCCGGGGAAAAAGGCTATGGCTGTTGCAAACTTTCTCAATGCCAATACCTTAAATAGTGGTGAACAGCTTGGCTAGACAACAAAAACAGAGCGCCCGAGCAACGGCTGCCCGTGTCATTGCAGATGTTGTTAAAAAGAAACAGTCTCTTAATGCCGTATTAACAGCCGCATTACCGTTATTACCTGAGAATGAACGTAGCCTATGCCAACAACTCTGCTACGGCGTTTTACGCTGGCACCCGCAACTCGATGCGATCAGTCAGCAACTACTGTCTAAATCATTAAAAGCGAAAGATGCCGATATTGCAGCATTATTATTGTGCGGCCTTTATCAATTACGTGATTTACGTATTCCATCCCATGCCGCTATCTCAGAAACAGTCAATGCAACTAAAACACTGGGCAAACAATGGGCAAAAGGTCTTATCAATGCCAGCTTGCGAAACTATCAACGCCAGCAAGAAGAGATTAATAATAAACTACAACAATCTGACACCGCACTTTATGCTCACCCTGATTGGCTGATTCAACATTTCAAACAAGACTGGCCTGACAACTGGCAAGCAATACTCAATGCAAACAATCTACAACCGCCGATGATGCTGCGAGTTAATCAACAAAGAGATTCACAAAAGAACTATCTAACACGGCTTGCGGATGCAGATATCCCTGCCACAGACATTGCCAATTGCCCAGAAGGAATACTACTCGACAAACCCTGTGATGTTTACCTGCTACCCGGCTTTATTGATGGTGATGTTTCGGTACAAGATGGTGCCGCCCAACTTGTTGCCAATTTACTCAACATAACTCCGAACCTACGGATCCTCGATGCTTGTGCCGCTCCCGGCGGGAAAACATGCCATATCCTCGAGCATGCGCCTGATAATGACGTTATCGCACTCGATATTTCTGCAAACCGCTTACTGCAAATTCAACAAAATACAGATCGCCTACAACTAAAAGCAACGCTAATCGCTTCCGATGCGACAGAGATTGATAATTGGTGGGACGGTCAACTATTTGATCGTATTCTGATTGACGCTCCCTGTTCAGGAACAGGCGTTATTCGTCGTCATCCCGATATAAAACTATTACGTCGTGAAGATGACATTGCTTCATTAGCAGGGCAGCAGCAACATTTACTCAACACATTATGGCCACTACTTAAACCTGATGGCATCTTAGTTTATACAACCTGTTCTGCACTCAAACAAGAGAATGAACAACAAATTGAAAACTTCTTAGAACAACACCCAGAAGCTAAAGAATTCGAAGTCTCTTCAGCCCCAGCACAACGACGTCCCTTTGGTTATCAACGTTTGCCAGGTGACGATTATTTAGACGGTTTTTATTATGCCTGCCTTCAACATCGTTAAAATAAAGATCATTCTGTTCTTTGCACTGTTTAGTTTAGCAGTGCAAGCTGGATCGTTTGAAGTTCGCTCTGCACATATAAGCAAAATCGGTAATGGTTATATATTTAATGCCGAAATAGAATACCCACTAACCCCAAGAGTATTAGAAGTTATAGACAACGGCGTTCCCATTGTGTTTTTACAACAATTGGAACTTATCAAGTCCATTCCCTTATTAGGACGCTACTGGCAGTGGCATGAAACCGTATGGTCAACAAATATTCGCTACGAACTTCGTTACCATGCCCTCTCTCAGCAATATGTATTACATTCGATGGATACCAATAGTCAACGAAACTTTCCCTCTCTCAACAGTGCTCTTTACGCATTAGGGAAAATCAAAGGATTAACGCTCCCACCGGAGCATTTTGAAGATACCGACAACCTTATTTTACAGTTACGTAGTGGCATTGATTTATATGCATTACCCACACCGATGCGACCTGGGGCTTTGCTTTCAAGTAAGTGGCAACTGACAAGCCCATGGGTAGAAGCACAATGGGATTAAGTCTACTTACACGCCTCCGAACGGGTGTTACACCTTATGTTTTATTGGGTATAGCACTACTTATACTCGCTTATTTATTAAGCGCAGCAACACAAGATAGTTCTCGCTTAAGCGATTTGTTTTTACCCATTTTGGGACTGGGTATAGCAATCCTTGCAATCCTTGTTGCAATACTAGGACGAAGTCTTTTCAAGCTTTATCGAGCGTTTAAGTCAAAAGAAGAAGGCGCGCGCCTTACACTTCGCCTCGTCAGTTTGTTCACATTACTCATCCTAGTCTCAACAACGATTGTATATAGCTTTTCTATTCACTTTTTACACCGTGGAATAAATAGCTGGTTTGATGTCAAAGTAGAGCAAGCGCTCAATGATTCACTTGAATTAAGCCGAACAGCATTTGGCATTCGCATGCGTACCTTACTCAGGCAAACTCGCATGATGACCGGACTTCTCAGTGAGCTTCCAGAAAGTGATATTAATCACAATATCCGTGAGCTGACACAGCTAAGCGGTGCTATAGAACTAAGCCTCTGGACCATGGAGGGGCAGCTCATAATCTCAAGTTTAGAAGATCCCACTCTCATTATTTCAAGTCGACCCAATGAAGCGATATTCCACCAGCTGGAACAAAAGGAAGATTATATTGGTTTAGACCCTGATCACGATAACTTACAGCTAAGAGCGGCCGTCCGCTTGCCGATCAAGAACGCCTCTCAAGAAGAGCGCTTTTTACAAGTTATTTTCCCTGTAAATGCTCACCTTAGCTCATTAGGGAAAACAGTACAAAATGCCTACACCGACTATAAAGAGCTTAGCTACCTTCGCAAACCTCTTATTAATATATTCACTTTGGTTCTTAGCTTAATTGTATTATTAACGTTATTAGCCTCCATCTGGTTTGCAATTTGGATTTCACGCCGTATAGTCCAGCCGCTACAAGAGCTCGCGGCAGGAACTCAAGCGGTTGCATCGGGTAACTACAATACCAAGTTACGCAGTTCCTCTGGTCATGATGAAATCGGTTTCTTAGTTCGATCATTCAACCAAATGACGCAGCGTCTGACACAAGCTCGCCACGCAACTCAAAATAGTCACCGGCAATTAGAACAACAAACACACTACCTTTCTACTGTATTAGGCAGCCTATCAAGTGGCGTTATCACTATTGATAATAAACACGTATTACGCACAGCCAATATTGCGAGTAGCAAGATTCTTCATCTTGACCTGCAACAACGTTTAGAAAAAACGATTGAAAAGCTAGGAGATAAAAACCCTCAAATTAATCCTTTCACCCAGCTAATTCAACATCAACTAGAGCAAAAAGAAAGCTGGCAACAACAAGTTGAACTACAACAGAAAAAAGGGCTGCAAACCCTAATGTGTCGAGGTACCATTCTGCCTAATGACGCGGGTTGGGTTGTCGTTTTTGATGATATTACGACACTATTACAAGCTCAACGTAATGCCGCATGGGGCGAAGTTGCCAAACGTCTTGCTCATGAAATAAAGAACCCACTCACACCTATTCAATTATCTGCAGATCGCTTGCAGCATAAATATTTACCACTGGTGCCTAAAGATCAAACTCATACCTTGACCAAGCTAACAAATACTATTATTAACCAAGTTGAGGCGATGAAAGAAATGGTTAATGACTTCTCAGATTACGCTCGGAATCCAGGATTACAGTTACAAAACCAAGCGATTGGTAAGCTTATTCGTGAAGTATTAGCCTTGTATCAAAGCAATCCTAAACATCAATTTACATTATTAAGCCCATCTAAAGAGATTGCGCTTAATCTTGATAACACTCGGATTAGACAAGTGCTCCACAACTTATTTAAGAACGCCATTGAAGCCAGTGAAGAAGCGGGAGCTGATGTTGATATTGTTGTCAGCTATCACTCGGTTACTCAAGATGAGCATCAATTGTTAGAAATAACACTCCAAGATCATGGCCCCGGTATTCCTGCTGATATGGTCAATACACTGTTTGAACCTTATGCAAGCAATAAAATAAAAGGCACAGGTTTAGGCTTAGCTATTGTCAAAAAAATCATAGAAGAACATCATGGTCAGGTCTGGGCAGAAAATACAGAGCCCACTGGTGCATGTATAATTATTCGATTACCGTTAGAGGACACTTCGCATTGAGCAGTGACAAGCCCCATATTTTAGTTGTTGATGATGAACCTGATATTCGTGAGCTAATTCAAGATATTCTTATCGATGAAGGTTATCAAGTCTCTATTGCACAAAATGGAGAAGAAGCGCGCGCAGCATTTACCAACCAAACTCCCAGCCTAACCTTACTTGATATCTGGATGCCAGATGTTGATGGAATAAGCTTACTCAAAGAATTTAAAAACCACGATTCAAATGCCACCATCGTAATGATGTCAGGCCACGGAACAATTGAAACGGCTGTAGAGGCAACGCGCCTAGGTGCAAGTGACTTTATTGAAAAGCCTCTTTCTATGGCCAAACTATTACGCGGCATCGAATTAGCATTAGAAAGCCAAAGTAAACACAAAGCGCTTCAGCAACGCCATAGCCAAGAACCTGTAGGCAAGAGCAGTCAAATCACGCTTTTACGCGAACAATCTCAACGCGTAGCTCAACATGATATGCCAACACTCTTACAGGGTGAGGACGGTTCGGGAAAACATTGTTTTGCTCACTATTTGCATAGCCTTGGCCGCTATTCTTCAGGAAAGTTTATTGAACTCACGCCTGAGAGTTTTCCTACTGACAGTCTTAAACTCACCTCTCTAGCCGAAAACAACTGTTTATTAATTAATGATATCGCACTCTTATCTGAGTCATCTCAAGCCTTACTGTCTCACCTACTAGACAGCAATAAACTCGATCATTGTCAGCTTATCTTTGCAACTCAACACTCACTAGAATCTGCAATTAGCAATGGTAAGTTTTTAGAAGGCTTACTCTATCAAATCAACAGCATAACCCTCGCAATTCCTGCGCTTCGGAATCATGTTGAAGATATTCCTGAACTCGTACAGCACTTTGTCGATGAACAAACATCGCAATCAGACCTTCCTTATCGTCACATTACAGTTGCAGCACAAAACCGACTGCGTAACTACTCATGGCCCGGAAATGTATTAGAACTAAGAAATATTATCCAGCGCCTACTTGTTTTAGGCGAATCAGAAGATATTGATGTTGCCGATATTGATAAAGAGCTACAATCAGCCCCCGAACAATCAGGCAAGCTTGGTGAAACAATAGGTATCAATTATGATTTACCCTTACGCGAGGCCAGAGAGCAGTTTGAACGTATTTATCTGCTACAAAAATTACAAGAAACAGAGGGTAATGTAGGCAAAGCGGCTAAACTAGCAGGAATGGAACGTACGCACTTATATCGAAAGTTACGGACATTAGGTATCGACAGTAAACATGTTTAATTTGAGGCAATAAAGATGAAGGTACTTATTATAGGTGCAGGTCAAGTAGGGTCATCGGTTGCAGCAACGCTTGCACGCGAAGATGATGACGTCACCGTTGTTGATGAAGTTAATGAATTGTTGGTTAAGCTACAAGATCATTATGATATTCAAACCGTTCATGGGCGAGGCTCTCACCCTGATGTTTTAGCACGTGCAGGTGCTGAAGATGCCGATATTATTCTTGCCGTTACTAATAACGATGAAACCAATATTATTGCCTGCCAGATTTGTCATAATTTATATAAAACACCCACTAAAATTGCTCGAATTCGTAATAACTCATATTTAAATCAACCCGAGCTATTTAACACGCCTGAAGCCACCATCATCGATATGTTCATTAGTCCTGAGCAAATCGTGACCGATTATATAAAGCAATTAATTAACCATCCTAATGCCTTACAAGTTTTAGACTTTGCTGATGGTAAAGTTCAACTTGTTGCTGTAAAAGCATTTCATGGTGGGCCTTTAGTGGGTAATCCTTTGTCAGAGTTACGCCAACACATTCCCAAAACAGATACCCGTGTTGCCGCTATTTTTAGAAATGGTTACCCGATCATTCCCAAACATGACACTGTTATCGAAGCAGATGATGAAGTATTCTTCATCGCAGCAAGCAAAGATATTCTGTCCGTGATGAGTGAACTACGCCGTCTCGATAAACCTTATAAACGTATTATGTTGGCAGGGGGAGGGCAAATTGGTGCAAGACTCGCCAAGGCCTTAGAAAATGATTATAACGTTAAGTTAATAGAAGCCAACCCACAGCGAGCCGACCTACTTTCGGAAGAACTCACAAACTGTATCGTATTGCTGGGTGATGTTGCCAATGAAGAGCTTTTAAAAGAAGAAGATATCGATAAAATCGACTTATTTTGTGCGCTGACCAATGATGATGAAGCCAATATCCTATCAGCAATGCTAGCCAAACGTTTAGGCGCCCGAAAAGTATTATCACTGATCAATCGAGCAGCCTATGTTGATCTGATTGAAAGTGGCACAATAGATATTGCCTTGTCACCCCAACAAGCCACCATTGGTAGCTTGTTGGCACACATTCGCCGAGGCGATATTGTTGCTGTACATTCTTTACGTCGTGGTGCTGCTGAAGCACTTGAAGCTGTTGCTCATGGTGATAAGAACTCGTCTCTTGTAGTGGGTCGTAGAATTGATGAAATAGATCTTCCACCTGGCACGACTATTGGTGCAATTGTCCGTGGCGATGAAGTCATTATTACCCATCATGACACCGTCATTGAAGCAGAAGATCATGTCATACTTTTCCTTATACATAAAAAATACATTACTGAGGTTGAGCGTTTATTCCAAGTTGATTTCAGCTTCTTTTAGATGGAATCATCACTACAGCATCACTTCCTTATTGCCATGCCGGCATTGGCTGACTCATTCTTTCACCGCTCTGTTGTCTATATTTGTGAGCACGATGACCAAGGTGCAATGGGACTGATCATTAATCGCCCAACCCATGTCATGTTGATGGAGTTATTAAACCACTTGGACATTGATAATTCTGAAACACAAACTCGAACAACCCCCGTTTTATTCGGCGGCCCAATACAAAAAGGGCAGGGCATGGTTATTCACAATAGCAAGACTCAATGGAAAACATCACTCCAACTCTCGCCCGATCTTTTCCTCACCACATCAACCGATATTTTAGAAACGATTGGCTCTGATAAAGGGCCTAAAGATTCTATTGTAACGCTTGGCTATTCTGCTTGGGATGCCGGTCAACTTGAACAAGAGATAGCTGAAAACAGCTGGCTAACGGTTGCCGCAGATAATGATATTTTATTTAACACCCCCGCAGACCAACGCTGGCATGCTGCGGCCAAATTACTGGGTGTCGATATCAACCTAATGTCTAATACAGTAGGACATGCATGAATACGCTTCGTACATTTCTCGGCTTTGATCATGGTCTCAAAAACATTGGTGTTGCGGTGGGTCAAGAACTGACCAAAACTGCCAGTCCACTTACTGTAATCAAGGCGCGAGATGGCATTCCAAACTGGGATGATATTCAAAAATTAATTGATGAATGGAACCCCCAACTGCTCATTGTTGGACTCCCGCTCAATATGGATGGTAGCGAACAAAAAATGACGAAAGTAGCGCGCAAATTTGGTAATCGCCTTAATGGTCGCTTCCAAATCCCTGTTGAATGGCAAGATGAACGCCTAACAACATTTGAAGCCCTAGAACAATTAGGAATTCATAGTAAACTACAAGCAAATCACCGTGATGATGTAGATCGCATCTCGGCCCAAATTATCCTTCAATCATGGTTGAATGAACAATGACAACAGCGACAGACATTAATGTCTTACTGAAATCGATGGCAGATGATATCCGCCAACAACTTGGTGACAAAAAACCTCTTCTAGTAGGCATTCACACGGGTGGAATATGGGTTGCAAAAGCCCTTTCTGAACTACTCGGTGTCGACTTCTTTGATGCGCCTTTAGGCACCTTAAATATTGCCTATTACCGAGATGACTTCACGCGTATTGGCATGCACCCTCAAGTGGCACCCTCTGATTTACCCTTCACGGTTGATGACCGACACTTACTGCTGGTTGATGACGTATTACACTCTGGTCGCACCGTTCGAGCAGCACTTAATGAGTTATTTGACTATGGTCGTCCCGCCAGCGTGACGCTTGCCGTATTAATAGAACGTGAAGAAGGCCATGAACTTCCCATTCATGCCGATATTATAGGACAATCTATTAGCTTGCCTGCAGACCAACAAATTAAGCTTACCAATAATGGTCACCTCCAACTGGAAGTTATTTCGACAGGAGGTCATGAATGAATAATAACCAACTTACTGAAAGTGGACATTTGCGGCACTTCTTAACAATAGAAGGTCTTAAACGTCCTTTATTAACTGAAATAATGGATCGCGCTGAACAGTTCTCAAGCATCTCCCACCAACAAGTTAAAAAGGTACCATTGCTTCGCGGCAAAACGATTGTAAACCTATTCTTTGAGAATAGTACTCGTACACGTACCACCTTTGAACTAGCTGCCAAACGCCTTTCAGCAGATGTTATTAACCTCAATATCAGCACCTCTGCCACATCAAAAGGTGAAAGCCTTCTTGATACCTTGCATAACCTAGAATCTATGCACAGTGATATGTTTGTTGTTCGCCACAATCAAAGTGGAGCAGCAGAATTTATCGCTCAACATGTCGCCCCTCATGTCAGCGTTATCAATGCAGGTGATGGTTGCCATGCTCATCCAACGCAAGCCATGCTGGACATGTTTACAATTCGTCGTCACAAACAGCACTTTCCTGATTTACGCGTTGCAATTGTCGGCGATATTTTACATTCTCGTGTTGCTCGCTCACAAATTCAAGCACTGTCTATTTTAGGTGTGGGTGAAATCAGAGTGATTGGACCAAAAACCTTATTACCTGTTGACTGTCAGTCACTTGGTGTCCATGTTTACCATGATATGGAAGAAGGCTTACAGGGTGTAGATGTGGTCATTATGCTTCGCCTGCAACATGAACGCATGCAAGGTGCATTGCTACCCAGTGCCCGAGAATACTTTAACAGTTACGGCCTAACTGAAGAGACACTTCATTTTGCGAAACCAGACGCTATTGTCATGCATCCAGGACCGATAAACCGAGGCGTTGAAATAGCCTCCACCGTGGCTGACGGACCACAATCTGTCATCTTAGAACAAGTTACTCACGGTATTGCTGTTCGAATGGCGGTAATGTCGATGGCACTCGGCTCGCAATCAGAATTAGAGGCACACTCATGAAATTGCAGATAATAAATGGACGAGTGATTGATCCTGCCAGCCAGCTTGATACACAAACGAATATTTTTATTGATGATGGAAAGATCGTTGCTATTGCAGAACACCTTGATGGCTTTATTGCTGATCAGACTATAGATGCTACAGGACAGCTTGTCTGCCCTGGCCTTGTAGACTTAAGTGCACGACTTAGAGAACCAGGCCAAGAACATGCTGCGACGATTGCCAGTGAAACCTATGCAGCAGTGAAAGGAGGAATCACCACATTATGTGTTCCACCAGACACCGCACCGGTCATTGACACTCCTGCCGTTATCGAACTCATTGAAGATAGGGCAAAAAAAGCAGGTCGAACAATGGTATTAACCATTGGCGCTCTCACTCAAAACCTTGAAGGTGAATTTTTAAGTGAGATGCTCGCCTTAAAAGAAGCCGGTTGTATTGGCGTGAGTAATGGGTTCGCCCCTATAAAAAACACACTCATCCAACGCCGTGCGATGGAATATGTGGCCACACTTGATCTGACACTCTTTATCAATGCAGTTGATCCTTGGCTTGCCTCTCAAGGCTGTGTACATGAAGGGTTAGTGAGTACCAGACTAGGACTCGGCGGCATTCCAGAAGAAGCTGAAACCATTGCTGTTGCACAGAATCTATTATTAATAGAAAAAACTGGAGTACGTGCTCACTTCCATAATATATCAACGGCTAAAGCGGTTGAAATGATTAAGGCGGCAAAGAATAACGGTTTAGAAGTTACCGCTGATGTCAGTGCTCATCACTTACATTTAAGTGAGCATGATATTGGTAATTACGACAGTCTCAGTCATGTATTACCGCCACTTCGTAGCACCCGTGATCGAGAGCTTTTGCAACAAGCGGTGAGAGAAGGCGTTATTACCGCGATATCTTCTCATCATCAACCGCTCGATAATGATGCCAAATTAGGCCCCTTTGCAGAAACGACTCCCGGCATTTCTGGACTGGAAACCTTATTATCACTCACACTAAAACTAGTGGATGATGACGAACTGACATTGCAACAAGCCATTGCCTGTCTAAGCAGTCAACCAGCAGAAATACTCGGCATTGAAGCGGGACAATTAAAAGTAGGCGCCCAAGCTGATATCTGCATTATCAATACAAATGCCCATTACGACTGCCAGCCGGAACAGTTCAGTAGTGCAGGCAAGAACAGTCCGTTTAAAGGCTGGTTATTTTCTAATCAAGTGAGTCATACATTGATCAATGGACATCTTATTTTTGAATCGAAACAATAGGGACGCATTATGAACGTAACAAAAAAACTAACTGCATTATTAAGCCTGCTAACCTTCATTACATTGCTAACCGCATGCTCAGCAGAAGTGGGTAGCGAGCAATGGTGTAACAATATGAAAGAAACACCTAAAGGCGACTGGACAATGAATGATGCCAGCAACTTTACCAAACACTGTCTGCTGTAATAAAACATGGCTAAAACAAAGTTATATGCACTCGATTTTGATGGTGTCATCTGTGACAGCGCAATAGAAACAGGTATCACCGGCTGGAAGGTTGCCAATCAAATTTGGCAAGACATGCCAGAAAAAACACCTGAAGATCTGATTGAGCTATTTCGACAAGTAAGACCCGTAATGGAAACCGGCTTTGAAGCCATTCTCATTATGCGTTTATTATTTGAAGGTATTCCAGCTCAAACTTTACTTAATGACTTTTCAGCATCCATTAAAACAATCATTGAACAAGACAAGCTCAACACCGCAGAATTAAAAAAACAATTTGGCGAAACGCGTGATCATTGGATTGTCGATAATATTGATGAATGGATCGAAATGAATCCACTGTTTGAAGGCGTGGCAGAGAAACTCAAAAATATCGACACCCAACAATGTACTATTATCACCACCAAACAAGAACGCTTTGTCAGTCAAATTTTTGCAGCTAATGACATCTCATTCCCCGCTGAACGCATTTTTGGCTTAGATCGACAGCTGAGCAAGCAACAAGTACTTAGTGACCTGTCAGAACAACACCCTGATGATGACATTTTGTTTGTAGAAGATAGGCTACCAACCTTACACAACATCATTAATGATGATCGTTTAAGCCATGTAACATGTTTATTCGCAGACTGGGGATACAATACAGATCAAGATAAAATTAATGCGAAACAAAAAGCCGAAATAACGACGCTTAATCTCTCAGAATTTATTGAGTTGTAATCAGTATTTAAGAAGATAAATACAAAAAGAAAATTGGCGGAGCGGACGGGACTCGAACCCGCGACCTCCGGCGTGACAGGCCAGCATTCTAACCAGCTGAACTACCGCTCCACACCACTTCAAGTAAAGTTAGAAACTAACCGGAAACTTGAAGAAGCGAGAAGGATACAGCAAATAAAACAAAGATGTTAGTGTTATTTTTCGCCATCAACATTGCTCTAAATTAACTGTTTAATTTACAGATACTTAGCTAGCCCTTATGAGTTCCCCCTGACTCCATAGCCAGGGCTTCTAGTCCAACATTGTCGGGTTAAAAGATCAGCTTCGCAGTTACTTCGTTTCCGACCTACAACTTATAAACAATTATTACTTCCAATTAGTCTGCTTAGCTTGTTGTAACTTCTAGTAACCGCCTAGGTAGGTTGGGCTTCAGCCCAACAATGTCGGGTTAAAAGATCAGCTTCGCAGTTACTTCGTTTCCGACCCACACACCTTATAAACAATCATTACTTCCAATTAGTCAGTTTAGCTTGCTATAGCTTCTCATAACCGCCCTAGGTAGGTTGGGCTTCAGCCCAACATTGTCGGGTTAAAAGATCAGCTTCGCAGTTACTTCGTTTCCGACCTACAACTTATAAACAATTATTACTTCCAATTAGTCTGCTTAGCTTGCTGTAACTTCTCGTAACCGCCTAGGTAGGTTGGGCCTTCAGCCCAACAATGTCGGGTTGAAACCCGACCTACAACTTATAAACAATCATTACTGCCAATTTGTCAGTTTAGCTTGCTGTAATTTTTCATACCCTTCTAGCAAAGCAGTATGACGTTCAAAACCTTTTAAGCTTAAGCCCGGGCAATGAAGATTATGGAACAACGCTTTACCTTCCACAATTTTAAGTCCGTCACTGACTGTTTGCTTGCCATACATTAAGGCTAACCCCTCTTCATAATCAGCAGTGTCACGCTCGTCATCCCATTTGATTTCTAATAAGGCTTTTAGACATAAATTATGTCGTCGTGCCGCCTCATTAGCTTGATCAAGTGATAAGCACCACTCAACCCAATCAATGGCTTCTTCATCCTGCAAGGCAAGGCATAACATAGCTTTAATCTCACCCAGGCGAACCGTTGTCCATAAAGTGTCAGGATCGGGGGCTAATCCGATAAATTGTGCAGCTAATGTCTGATCATTATAAGCACCATCATCTAGACGTTCTAAAATATCTCGCCATTGTGATTCATTGCCTTGTTTTAAGCTTAGGAAGTCTTCACGAAATAAGGCGCCTTCATTATTATTTTCCCAGACAAGTTCATCAATAGGATAAATATCTGACATTCCCGGGACTAAAATTCGGCAGGCATAGACATTTAAATGCTCATAATCAGAAATATAAATATCAAAGCCCATATCATGAATAAGTTGGCTTAAATATTCAAACTCATCCTCAGTATTACTATCATGCTCCCAATCATAGAACTCATAGTCGGGTGTGTTTTTGAAAAAATCATTCGAAATATAACCACTTGAATCAATAAAGTGCATTTCTAAATTTGCTGGAGAAGCTACTTCTTCAAGATCAAAAATAGGTGGGTGGAAAACATCCAATTGATCTAAGTTTCGACCTTGCAATAACTCAGTGACGGTTCTTTCCAATGCCACTTCAAAACTCGGGTGAGCACCAAAGGAGGCAAACACGGAACCATCTTTTGGATTAATTAATGTCACACTCATTACTGGGTACTTGCCACCTAAAGAGGCATCAGCAATTTTAAGCGTGTAACCATGACCTTCTAACTCGGTGACTGCCTGCTTAATAAGCGGATAACGGTTTATCACTTCTTCCGGTACATCTGGCAGACAAATGCCTTCTGCAATAATCTTATTTTTCACATAACGCTCAAATACTTCAGACAAGCTCTGAACGCGTGCTTCATTCTTGGTATTACCCGCCGACATTCCATTGCTAACAAAGATATTGGCAATGATGTTAATGGGAATATAAACCGTTTTCTCATCACGTAAACGATGATAAGGTGCAGCACAAATACCTCGCTCACCCGTGCCTGAATTAATATCAAATAACTTAGCTGGGCTCAGCTCATTTTCAGGGTCAAAGTAGTTCCATAAAGACTCATCCATTAAACCTTCTGGCATTGCCTCACCCGAACCATCAAACCATTTTTCACTTGGGTAATGCACAAACTCATTCTGGCTATGTTGCTCACCAAGGTAAAAATCGGCAAAGAAGTAATTGCAACTCAATCGTTCAAAATATTCACCTAAAGCACTGGCAAGACATGCTTTCTCAGTACTACCTTTACCATTGGTGAACATAAGTGGGCAGCTTTTATCACGAATATGTACTGAATAAACATTGCTGACAGGATTTAGCCATGACGCTTCTTCAATATCAAAACCAAATGATTTTAGTTTTGTCTGCATGGTAGAAATACTCGTTTCTAAGTCGCTATCCTTGCCTTTGATATATGTTTTTTCTGTCATGATATTTCACCTTTGCTACAAAAAATTAACCCCCTTAAGTAGGGGGTTAAAATGTTTAATTTTCGTGTTCGTTTATGGTTACTGCTTTTTAGGTTTTTCAACACCAATCGCACCATCAGAACGTGCCATCAAATAAGCGTATAACTGATCACGACCCGCCATTACTTTCACATTTTTTTTCCACATAGGCATACTACCAATTGTGCCTGACTTACCATTTTCAACGGTATGAAAGAACTCTTTCTCAGTAATCAATTTTAAGCTATCTGCTAAATTAGGACCCACCATGCCTTGACCATAAGTACCGTGGCAACGGGCACACCAATTACGATAAAGCTTAAACCCTGCATAACTATTTGCATCTAATTTATTACCATCAACAACACTGTAAAGTGCTGATGTATTCTCCTTTTCAGCAGGGTTTGAATCACCTGCTACAACAACTGGAACAGCAATAACTTCTTCAACAGGTGTTACAACGGCGTCAACAGTTTCAGGTATAGCGTCTACTACCGCTTCTTCAACAACCACTTTTGAACTAACCGCAACGGCACCAGTATAACCATCGTTACTACCGTTCATTGCAGGCCAGATAGCCACCACAAAGAAGATCCCTAGAGCTACGTGAAGTAGTAGTGCGATAAGTGCTTTCATTGCTATTCCTTAAATTAAATAAAATGTAGGCAATATAATATCACTTGAACCTAATTAACGCCCATAAAGCTAATTAATATCACTAAAATAGTGAGATAATAGTGCGATAATTTTTACAGTTCCGCCAAAAGGTTTTATCCAAATGAGTACAGAACAACTATTAATGCAGCGTGCCGATTCAAGCTGTGAACTTTGTGGTGCAGATTCTAACCTCTCTATTTATGAGGTTCCACCAACAAATGACGGCAGTGCTGAACAAGCAATTTTAGTGTGCCAAACGTGTCAAGACCAAATTAATACACCAGAAACAATGGATGCAAACCACTGGCGCTGTCTCAATGATGCCATGTGGAAACCTGTTCCAGCCATTCAAGTAATGTCATGGCGCTTATTGAAACGATTAAATTCTGAAGGCTGGGCAAGTGATCTACTGGATATGCTTTATTTAGAAGATGATGTTCAACAATGGGCGGAATCTACAGAAACATCGGATGACCATGAATCAAGTGATCATAAAGACAGCAATGGTGCAGCTCTATTTGCAGGTGATAGCGTAACCTTAATCAAAGATCTTGATGTTAAAGGTGCAAATTTCACAGCCAAACGCGGCACGATGGTGAAGAATATTTCATTAACCAATAATCCAGAGCAGATTGAAGGCCGCGTTAATGGCACTCGAATTGTGCTTTTAACTAAGTTCTTGAAGAAAGCTTAGGTGCAGGTTGGACTTTAGTCCAACATGTTGGGTTGAAACCCAACCTACGGGTATTCCGTCACAAATCAGGCTCTTGCACTCACTGAACAAGTAATCCAGAACAAACTGAAGACAGTGTGAATGGAACACTGATTATGCTTCTAACTGAGTTCTTGAAGAAAGCTTAGGTGTAGATACTCTATTAAAACACAAGTGCTAATTTACAAATATTCCTATTTTTTATGAATCTGTAACGATAGGTAACGTATAAAAACGAGCCCCATCAAATTCTTTATTAGTCCGTAACATGCCATGGATGGCGTGTAATAATTTACGCATCACAGCACAGACTGCTTGTACTTTTTTTAAGCCGTTATCATCAATCAAGTGATGATAATACCCTTTAATATTGGGTTCGAAGCGACTTGCCACCAAGGCGGGCATATACAAGGCTTGGCGAATATATTTATTCCCTACCTTACTGATCCGTGGCTTTTTAGACACGCTACTGCCTGAATCAAATATTCTTGGATCTAGCCCCGCGTGGGCAACCCACTGTCGTGCCGTCATATCCTTAGGCAATATCATCAGTTCACTCAGTATTTGTATGGCCGATGCATGTGCAATGCCCTTGATTCCGGTGATGAGAATATATGCTGTCTTCAACTCATCCTGCTGCTGAATGAGTGTAAGCGCACTGTCTCGCAAAGTGTCAATTTGCCCGTCTAAGAAACGAATGAGTTCTTCCGCTTGCTCAATGACTAGTATTGGTGTTTCTATCGTTGACTCTAAGGCATGACGCTGATTTTTAGCTTGTGTTTTTTGCTTACTTAGAGCCGCGATACGGCGTGACATAACCCGTAAACAGATATATTCATCAGCGGGGCGTTCCCAGGCTACAAATGGCATTCTTTGGGCATAAATCGCTAAATTCTCAGCATCAATCGCATCGGTTTTGCTGCGTGTCATTAATACTTTGAAAAAGTTGTGTGCCGCTTTAGGATTAATAACCATCACCTCAATATCATTAGCTCGACTAAGAGCAACGGCTAAATCAAAATGATAGACACCTGTTGCCTCGATGCAAACCTTTGTTTCTCCTTTAAGTTTTGTTAAAGAGCGGATGATTTCTTGATGACCCGAGGGGGTATTATCAAAAGCATTAGCGTTACGCGCTTTGCCATTAACCATGACGACCAGCACTAATTCCTTGCAACCGACATCAATTCCAATAGTATTCATTTTTTATCTCACATTAAGTATTATAATGATCACTGGTTTCCCAACCCTGACACTTCATCTACCGTCCTTGTGAATACAGACTCAGAAGCGCGAGCTTACAGGTCTAAGATACTCCGCGGCATGGATGACGAGGGTGGGGAGCCAATCTACATACAAGCTCAAAGCTTAAGGTCGAGCCGGCTTCCCCAGAAAATCAGTTCTTACTATAATAGTTTTGGGTTAAATGGTCCTGTGTTTTTAGAGACATGTTTAATATACAAGGTTGGACTTTAGTCCAACATGTTGGGTTGAAACCCAACCTACAAGTATTCAGAGTTTAAGAGTAATCCAGCTGCCGCCAAGCTTCATATAAAATAATGGCGGTAGCATTAGAAAGGTTCAGGCTTCGACTCTTTTCTTGCATGGGAATACGGACTTTCTGATCTGCAGATATTTGATCTAAGACATCAGCAGGCAAGCCGCGAGATTCAGGGCCAAATAACAACACATCTTCATGTTGATAGCTTGCATCACTATGGTTTTGTGTCGCTTTTGTTGTACAAGCAAATAAGCGTCGTTCACCCAACCATTCTTGAAATGCTGGGAAATCAGCATGTACTTTCATCTCTGAAAACTCATGATAATCTAAACCCGCACGACGAAGTCGCTTATCATCTAATTCAAAGCCCATTGGTTCAATCAAATGAAGTTGAGCACCTGCATTTGCACATAAACGGATAATGTTACCGGTATTAGGCGGTATTTCTGGCTCATAGAGCGCAATATGCAACATCGTTAAATACTTCCGTGTTGTTTAGTCACATCAACATAGAGTGTTAGGTTTTGTCCTGGTTTTAACAAAGTACGATCACTCAAACCATTCCATTCTCGAACCTGTGCCACACTGACATTAAACTTTTGAGATATCTTCCAAAGTGAGTCGCCACTGCGAATTTTATAATTGACAGTTCTCACCGTTTTACTTGATCCTGAACTTTTCCCTTTCGTCCAAATCACTAGCTTTTGCCCAACACCTAAAGTATCTCCTGGTGCCTTACCATTCCATTTTGTCAGCTTCCTCACATCCACTTTATAAGCGTTGGCAATGTCCCACCATGTGTCTCCAGCAACAACTGTGTGTATTTTCTTACTGCCACTTTGTTTTTTACCTTGTCTCGTTGCTAAACGTTGACTCGCAGTCATTGGATAACTACTTGGCACCCCAGAAGCAATGGGGATCAATAAATGACGACCAGCTCGAATACTAGTGCCACCCAAACCATTTGCTTCTTTTATAACGGCAATGGTTGTTTTGTAATGTTTGGCAATAACACCTAATGATTCACCTGATTTAATTTTATGACGAGTCCATCGCACCCGCTCTTCTGCCGGTAAATCAGCTAAAGCTTGTTGAAACACATCTGCCTTATCAACAGGCACGACCAAATTATGTGGCCCTTCAGGTCTGGTTGCCCAGCGATTAAACCCTGGGTTTAATTGATATATTTCATCTGTTGTTACACCAGCCAACTTAGCAGCAACCGCCAAATCAATTTGAGATCCCACTTCAATAACCATTAAGAATGGTGAATTATCAATCGGACTCAATGTCATTTGATATTTATCAGGATCAGCGATTAACGCAGCAACGGCTAATAACTTAGGTACATAAGCTGATGTTTCTTTCGGTAAATCTAGTGACCAAAAGTCAGTCGGCTTGCCTGCTTTTCTATTTCGTTTAATGGCTCGGCCAACAGTGCCTTCACCACAATTATAAGCGGCTAATGCTAACTGCCAATCACCAAAGTCATTATGAAGTTTTTGCAAATAGTCCAGTGCAGCTCGTGTTGATTCAATCACATCACGGCGACCGTCATACCACCAGTTCTGTTGCAAACCATAGACTTTTCCCGTACCTGGAATAAACTGCCACAATCCTGCGGCACGGCCATGAGAATAAGCAAAAGGCTGGAAACCACTTTCTACAACAGGTAATAAAGCAATTTCTAGCGGCATATTTCGCCGTTCTAACTCATCAACAATATGATGAAGATAAGGTCTTGCTCGCTCGACTACACGAGCCACATATTCAGGGTGTTTTACAAACCATGCTAATTGCTTTTCCGTATCAGAATGCATTGTAGGATAAGGAATGCCGTAACCATTACGAATGCGTTGCCACAAGTCTGTTATCGGTGCGGGTGTAATATTTTCTGGTTCAAGCTCGACAACAGCTGCTGTTGAAAGTGCGTTGACCTCAGAGTCTTGAACCTCGCCATAAGCCGCCTGCCACGTAGTTGCGAGGGTCATTGTTGTTTTAGCCTGAATTTCTGGCTCTGCGGGGATTTCTTCCACTTTTGTGAAGGGTACTGTGCACGCAGTCATCAACGAAGAAAAGAGTGCGACCAGTAAGAATTTTGATGCTATTTTATATTTATACATAGCCCTTTATTATAAATCAGATATTAGCCTCTGTCTGTTCGATAAATAAAGACAAACTCTCATTTTTAATATTTACGTTTATTGTCTTTCTGATTGTTCGCCAGCAGAATACGCTAAACCATACCCATGACACTTCAATCTGCATGATTCAGAAGTGCTTGAGTAACTCAAATTAACCACATAAAAACGTAGGTTGGAAACGAAGTAACTGCGTAGCTGATCTTTTATTCCAACTATCTGAATTCTAATAAAGGTCCAATGTTGGAATAAATTCCAACCTACAGAGAAATAGTTAGCAGGAGCACTTTTTTGTCCCTTGCAAATAGATGGAACGACGAAGTGGGATGGCTCAAGCGCTTCTTCGATGGGTTTAAAAACGCTTTATGCAGCGTTATTGATTTTGATAAGGGAGTAACCATTCTCGGCAATCAATGCCTTGCCTAAAGCGTTTTTAAATCCCACTGAAACACGCAGATTGAAGTATCATGGGTATACATTCCAATAAGCGATATAAAGGTTCAAATAGTGAAGGAATATCACGGGCAAGTATCAAAGATGAGCGTTTCACTCCCTATTGATAGCACCACACCAAATTATCACATGATCTTAGATGATCAGCGTATTGAAATGAACGCCTTAATTGGACAACAAATTCAATTCCATTTTGCTGGTGAAATTCACTGCCAAGCCTGTGATCGCTTAACTAAGAAAAGTTACAGTGGCGGCTTTTGCTTCCCTTGCTCACAGAAATTAGCACGATGCGACCTATGCATGATGAAGCCTGAAACATGTCATTATGATGCCGGCACCTGCCGAGAGCCAAAATGGGCAGAAGAGGTCTGCATGCAAGATCATTATGTTTACCTTGCCAATAGCTCAGGCATAAAAGTGGGTATCACACGCTTTAATCAAATTCCGACTCGCTGGATAGATCAAGGTGCAACCCAAGCCATTCCTATTTTCAAAGTCAAAACACGTCACCAATCTGGCTTAGTTGAAGTTATTTTTAAGTCTCATGTTGCCGATAAAACAGACTGGCGTAAAATGTTACGAGGTTCAGCGGATGCCATGGACTTGGCAGCAAAGCGAGATGAGCTAATGGTAGAATGCCAAAAAGAAATAAGTGAACTTCAACAACGATTTGGGGATGATGCTATTAAACCATTACTCAATGAAAAGATGATTGAAATAGCATATCCCGTTCAACAATATCCAGAAAAAATAAAATCACAGAACTTTGATAAAACACCCGATATTAGTGGTGAGTTACAAGGTATAAAAGGTCAGTATCTAATACTAGATAGTGGCGTATTGAATATTCGTAAATTTAGTGGCTATCACTTAACGATGATCACAGAAGGGTAGATTTAATGTTTTATCGATTAATGCGTAATCTAATGTTCAAACTTGATGCCGAAAAAGCACATCATTTGGGCCTAAAGGGGCTTAACATCCTCGAAATGAGTGGTTTATCATCATTATTATATTCAAGCCCACCAGCAACACCCGTTAAAGTAATGGGTCTAACCTTTCCCAATGCGGTTGGTTTGGCAGCAGGTTTAGATAAAAATGGTGATTATATTGAAGCATTAGCGGGAATAGGTTTTGGCTCCATTGAGATAGGCACTGTGACACCTCGCCCACAAGAGGGTAATCCTAAACCTCGTTTATTCAGATTGCCAAAGGCAGAAGGCATTATTAACCGAATGGGCTTTAATAATTTAGGTGTCGATCACCTAATAGAACAAGTAAAGATCGCACAAACTGACGCTATCATTGGTATTAATATCGGTAAAAACTTTGATACGCCCGTTGAGAAAGCGGTTGATGACTATTTGATCGGCTTACGCAAAGTTTATGCTTATGCCGATTATGTGACCATTAATATTTCATCTCCCAATACACCCGGCTTACGTACCTTACAATTTGGCGAGTCGCTCAATGAATTATTAAAAGCATTAAAAGAAGAACAAGCTAAGCTACAAAAAGAGCATGATCATTATGTTCCTATGGCTGTAAAAGTGGCCCCTGACCTTGATCCAGATGAAGTCAAAGAGCTTGCAGAAGCGTTTACCAAATTTAAGATTGACGGCATCATTGTCAGCAATACTACAATGTCTCGTGAGGGCGTTGAATCATTACCTTTTGGTGATGAAGCAGGAGGCTTAAGTGGCCGCCCAGTATTTGAAAAGTCGACTGAAATTGTTCGTCAATTTAAACAATTATTACCCGAAAACTTGCCGATCATTGCCGCAGGTGGGATTATGTCGGGTGAAGATGCCGTCAAAAAATTAGATGCGGGTGCAAGCCTTGTTCAAATCTACAGCGGTTTAATCTACCAAGGACCGAAACTAGTCCAAAATATCATTAATACAATTGAGGGAAGGAAGTAAAAATGGAAGCAGAATCAAGTAGCCTAGTAATGGCATGGTTAATCAATATTGCTTTTGCAATTGCGATTGTTATCATTGGTAAAATTGTTGTCAAATGGCTTGTTAAATTAATTCGAAAATTAATGGTTCGAGCAGATCTTGACCCAATTTTAGTTAATTTTGCAGGAGCAATAGCGAATGCCATCCTGTTATTATTTGTCTTTATTGCTGCGTTAAATCAGCTAGGTGTCAATACAACATCATTCATTGCTTTACTCGGTGCCGCAGGCTTAGCAGTTGGTTTAGCACTTAAAGATTCATTACAAAACTTTGCAGCTGGCGTAATGATGATTATCTTTCGCCCATTCAAACTTGGCGACTTTATCGAAGCAGGTGGTGTCACCGGTGTTGTTGAACAAATTAGCGTATTCAGCACTATGATGAAAACAGGTGACAATCGAGAAATTATCGTGCCAAATGGTCAAATCTATGCAGGTGCAATAACTAACTTCTCAGCCCGAGATACTCGTCGTATCGACATGGTATTTGGTATTGGTTATGACGATGACATGCTTAAAGCAAAAAAGATCATGGAAGACATCTTAGCTGCCCATGAATTAATTCTAGATGAGCCAGCACCTGCTGTGGCCGTTGCAGAACTTGCTGATAGCAGTGTGAACTTTAATGTTCGCCCATGGGTTAACAGTAGTGACTATTGGGGTGTTCGTTCTGATTTGATCGAACAAATCAAACTCACATTTGATAAAGAAGGTATTTCAATTCCTTACCCACAAATGGATATCCATTCGGATAAATAATAATGAGTTGTTAATTTATAAAAGCCCGTACAGATGATAATCAATACGGGCTTTTTTATTTGTAAGAAAAATAAAAGGTGTTTATTTTATGAAACTTAAAATGTTATTTATTAGTTTATTAAGCTTATTTTTAATAGGCTGTGTAGATTCCGCTTCTGTTCGATATGGTGATGCAAAGCCACACTATAAAAATGCACCTCCACCCCATGCACCTGCTCATGGCTATCGCCACAAACACAAGAAACATAATATGTCTTATGACTCTGGTTTAAGTGTTTATGTTGTGATGGACTTAGCTAATCACTACTTTGATAATGGCACTTATTACCGCTACAGTGATGGCAACTGGCAAGTAAGTACCAGCATTGGTGGTCACTGGGAAAATACGATTGGCCGCGCTGTTCCTTCAAAACTTTATAAATCAAAGATGAAGGATATTAAACATCAAAAGAGTAAGAAACACGGTAAAGGAAAAGATAAAAAGAAAAAGTGGGATAACGATTAAAAACTATCTTTCCATTTTCTAAGTTCAGTGAATACCTGTAAAGGTGTTTTAAGCTGCTGAGAACTCCATGTCTCAGCAGCTTTTTTAACATCATCTTGATCACAACGTAAAAATGGATTGGTTTTTAGCTCAAGAACTAATTGTGAGGGCAAACTTGGTAACAAGTTCTGACGCAAGTTTCTAGTAGCAAGTATCCGTTGTTGAATATCAATATTGTCGGGTTCAACTGTTGCGGCAAAATCTAGGTTAGCCAAAGTATATTCATGGGCACAGTAAATATTCGTTTCAAGTGCTAATGTGGCAATCAATGTTAATGACTTAAATAATTGCTCGGCAGTTCCGCCTAACAAGCGACCGCAGCCCGCAGCAAATAAAGTGTCTCCACAAAACAAATTATTTTCTACTACAAAGGCAATATGATCCGCAGTGTGACCGGCAACATCAAGCAGGGTTATTTCTGGAAAGCCTTCAATAACTAAAGGATTACTCATGTTTAAAGGATGAGTGATTTCCATCCTTGAAGAATGATTGACTCCATAAACTGGGATATTATATTCCGCTGTCAATTTAGCAACACCACCAATATGATCATCATGATGATGTGTAATTAATATGCCAACGGGTACAAGATTCTGTCGCTGAATGGCTTCAAAAACCGGCTCAGCATCACCCGGATCAACAATTAAAACATGCTGCCTATCCGAAGCATGAATTAACCAGATATAATTGTCATTAAAAGCAGGAACGGCATCTATTTTTAGCATGATATCTTTATTATTTTAGGTAAGGTCATGGTTGATTATAAAACGAATACTGAACAAATAATGAGCCAATGGTGGCAAAGTCCACTGGGTCATAACGTTTTGGCTCAAGAGAAAGTCGCACTACAATCACTGACTTCTCACTTTCACGGTCACTATCAACTTCAAATTGGTACAAAACGGTCTTTACTGCCACCACTTCCTAGGCCTAGTGTTCAAAAAGTGATGGCGGACTCTGCTGATGTTCATGGGGATAGCACATCATTACCCTTCAAGTGCCATAGTATCGATACACTTTTATTAAGTCATGTATTAGAGTTTTCCAACGATCCCCATCAAGTATTACGCGAAGCAGAACGTATTTTGGTTTCTGATGGAACCATTATTTTATGCAGTTTCAATCCTTGGAGTTTATGGGGCCTACGTCGGCTTCTTTCTTGGCAAGACATTCCGCCATGGCAAGGAGACTTTTTTAGCCAAACAAGAATCAAAGATTGGTTAGCCTTATTAAACTTTGAAGTTATCACCACAAATTGTTTACTATTTCGCCCTCCGATTCAAAGTGAACATTGGTATCAACGCTTTAGCTTAATAGAACGCTGGGGGAAGCGTTTATGGCCATTCTTCTCAGGAGTAAAAATTCTCGTTGCAACAAAACGTACAATTCCTTTAACTCCCGTTACAATGCATTGGCGAGCAAAACAATTATTCCCTAGCCAATTAACTCAACGTCCCGTAAGTCGAGGGAATATGAAAATGCTGAAAAACATATTAAAGAGACCTTAGCACGATAAGTATTTTTAACGCCGATATCGCGAAAAAGAGGACTCGCGCTTAAGGTTTCTAAAAACAAAACAATGAATGTGAACTAAATAATGGCAGAACAAATAAAACGTCAGATTGTATTAGATACAGAAACTACCGGTTTAAGCACCGCAGATGATCACCGAATTATTGAGATTGGTTGTGTTGAAGTTATTAATCGACGCCTAACCGGTCAAACTTTTCATCAATATATCAACCCACACCGTGAAATTGATGCTGGCGCTTTGGAAGTTCATGGTATTACACAAGAATTTCTTGCAGACAAACCTAAGTTTGCCGAAATAGTTGATGAGTTTATGCAATTTATCGAAGGCGCTGAACTCATTATTCACAATGCCGCATTTGACGTTGGCTTTCTCAACCATGAATTGGGCAAAATAAAATCAGAAAAACGTCGCATTAAAGATGTCAGCACCGTGCTTGATACCCTTAAACTTGCACGCGATAAACATCCTGGTCAAAAGAACAATCTAAATGCCTTATGCCGCCGATATGATATTAATAATTCTAATCGTGAACTACATGGCGCCTTACTCGATTCCGAAATATTAGCCGACGTCTATCTCGCCATGACAGGCGGGCAAGTCAGTCTTTTATTAGCCGCTGAAGAAGTTAAAGCAAATAATGCAACAGATAGTGATGCCGAAAATATTAGCCGTAAAGATCGTGGGCCGTTACGTGTCATTAAGGCTAATGAAGAAGAATTAGTTGCCCATGAAGAAAATTGTCAACTACTCGATAAAAAGAGTGATGGCCAATGTGTTTGGCTAAAGTAGTAACTATACCCATGAAACACGCAGATTTAAGTGTCATGGGTATATATTTCCTCTAATTACTTGAAATTAAGATTTCTGACCCCAATTATTTGAATTAAGATAATCAATCCGGAAACTTTAGCAGATGAGCAACGAAGAAATCGACAACACCGAACCTGAAAATAGTGAAGAATCAGGCGTAGAAGTAGAAATCAACGAAGATCCAACAGCATTATTAGAAGATGCCCGCAACAAAGCCGATGAACATTGGAATGAGCTTTTACGTGCTCGTGCTGATATGGAAAACTTGCGCCGTCGCCAAACTCGTGATTTAGAGAATGCACATAAACGTGCCTTAGATAAGTTTGTTGGTGAATTACTTCCGATATATGACAGCATGGAATTTGGCCTGCTTGCTGCAAATGGTGAAGAAGCATCATTAGAGACTGTTCGTGAAGGTCTAGAAATGACCATGAAGATGTTTCTATCTTCAATCAATAAGTTTGGTTTAGAACAAGTAAACCCTGAAGAAGGTGATAATTTTGATCCTGAACTTCACCAAGCCATGGCAATGCAGCCTGTTGAAGGTGTTGATGCCAACAAAGTACTCAACGTGGCACAAAAAGGCTTCCAATTTAATGGTCGTTTATTACGCCCAGCAATGGTGCTTGTTTCTCAATAACTCACCGCTATCGTCATTCCCGATAAACGTTCTCGGGAATGGCCGCTTAGAAAGTTAAAAACACATTAAAAACAATACAGTGGAAAAGATTAATTCAATCTTAGGGCTTGAAATATAGATTTCGCCCCCCACCTACTACTCAGCAGCTGGTGTAACCGGCACAAAATATTAGAATATGGAGAATGAAAATGGCTAGAATTATTGGTATTGACTTAGGAACTACAAACTCCTGTGTATCGGTTTTAGAAGATGGTAAAGCACGTGTAATCGAAAATAGTGAAGGTGATCGCACCACACCATCGATTGTTGCCTTTACTAAAGATGATGAAGTATTAGTAGGTCAATCTGCTAAACGTCAAGCAGTGACAAATCCTACAAACACATTATTTGCAATCAAACGTTTGATTGGTCGTAAGTTTAAAGATAAAGTTGTACAGCGTGATATCGACATGGTTCCTTACACTATTGTTGAAGCTGATAATGGTGATGCATGGGTTGATGCTAACGGTAAAAAAATGGCACCACCTGAAATTTCTGCACGTGTTTTGATGAAAATGAAAAAAACAGCAGAAGACTTTTTAGGTGAAGAAGTGACAGAAGCAGTAGTCACTGTTCCTGCCTACTTCAATGATTCACAACGTCAAGCAACCAAAGATGCAGGTAAAATCGCAGGCCTAGAAGTTAAACGTATTATCAATGAGCCAACAGCAGCAGCATTGGCTTACGGTATGGATAAAAAACGTGGTGATTCAACCATCGTTGTTTATGACTTAGGTGGTGGTACATTTGATATTTCTGTTATCGAAATTGCTGATATCGAAGGCGAACATCAGTTTGAAGTATTATCAACAAATGGTGATACATTCTTAGGTGGTGAAGATTTTGACCAACGTGTTATTGAATTTTTAGTTGATGAATTCAAGAAAGACCAAGGTATTGATTTATCAAAAGATCCTTTAGCATTACAACGTTTAAAAGATGCCGCTGAGAAAGCAAAAATTGAGCTTTCTTCAAGTGAGCAAACAGATATTAACCTACCTTATGTAACAGCAGATGCGTCTGGTCCTAAACATATGGAAGTGCGTTTAACACGTGCTAAATTAGAATCTTTAGTTGAAGACTTAGTTGAACGTAGCTTGGCACCATGTAAACAAGCAATCAAAGATTCAGGCTTATCTTTAGATGAGATTGATGATGTTATCTTGGTCGGCGGTCAAACTCGTATGCCAATGGTTCAAGCAGCGGTAGAAAAATTATTCGGCAAAGAGCCCCGTAAAGATGTAAACCCTGATGAAGCAGTGGCTTCTGGTGCAGCAATTCAAGCGGCAGTACTTTCTGGTGAAGTTAAAGATGTATTGTTACTGGATGTAACACCATTGAGCCTAGGTATCGAAACAATGGGTGGCATCATGACGAAATTGGTTGAGAAAAACACAACCATTCCGACTAAAGCAAACCAAACATTCTCAACCGCTGATGACAACCAACCAGCCGTTACAATTCATGTTCTTCAAGGTGAACGTGAAGTCGCTTCTGGTAACAAATCACTAGGTCGTTTTGACTTAGCTGATATTCCACCTGCACCTCGTGGTCAACCACAAATCGAAGTAACATTTGATATTGATGCTAATGGTATTTTGAATGTATCTGCGAAAGATAAAGTAAGCGGTAAAGAACAATCTATCATCATCAAAGCATCAAGTGGTTTGTCTGATGAAGAAGTTGAAAAAATGGTTCAAGATGCTGAAGTTCATGCTGAAGACGATCGCAAGTTCCAAGAATTAGTAACAACGCGTAATACTGCTGATGCACTGATTCACTCAACTAAGAAATCTATCACTGACTTAGGTGATAAGTTAGATGCTGATGAGAAAGTGAAAATTGAAGCGGCTGTAACTGATTTAGAAGAAGCGGTTAAAAGTGATGATAAAGATGATATCGAAGCTAAAACAACAGCATTGACTGAAGCATCTGGTAAATTAGCAGAACAAGCTTATGCTGAAAATGCAGAAGCAGGTGCAGCACCAGAAGGTGAAGCTACTAGCGATGCCACTGATGATGTTGTTGATGCTGAGTTTGAAGAAGTAGACGACGACAAAAAATAATCTTTAAATAGGTTATTTGGTAGGTCAGCAACTAACAGACGTAAGGTTTTCCCTTGCGTCTGTTTTGTTGTATTTATTAGCATCAAATTTTGTAGCTTGGATTTTAATCCAATATGTCGGGTTAAAACACCGACCTACATCAATGTTAGCAAAGACAGTAGGTTGGACTTCAGTCCAACATGTCGGGTTAAAACGCCGACCTACACCAATGTTAGCAAAGACAGCGTAGGTTGGACTTCGGTCCAACATGTCGGGTTAAAATACCGACCTACATCAATGTTAGCAAAGACAGTAGGTTGGACTTCAGTCCAACAATGTCGGGATGAAATGCCGACCTGCACTTAAATTAGTAAAGATAGAGTTAGGTAACTAAAAATGGCAAAAGAAGACTTTTACGAAACGTTAGGCGTATCACGCAACGCAACAGAAGCTGAGATCAAGAAAGCTTACCGTCGCATGGCCATGAAATACCATCCGGATCGTAATCCTGACAATGCTGATGCTGAAGAACATTTCAAAGAAGCAAAAGAAGCTTACGAAATATTATCTGATGCTCAAAAACGTGCCGCTTATGATCAATTCGGTCATGCTGGAGTCGATCAGTCTGCTGGAGGTCATCGCGGTGGCGCTGGTTTTAGTGATGTATTTGGCGATGTGTTTAATGACATCTTTGGTGCATCAGGTGGGGGCAGACAAAACTATCGTGGTGCCGATTTACGTTATCACCTAGATTTATCATTAGAAGATGCTGTTGCCGGCACAACGGTTAAAATCCGTATTCCTGTCAGTGTTGAATGTAACACCTGTGATGGTAGTGGTGCTAAAAAAGGCACCAAACCGGTTACCTGTACAACCTGTGGTGGTCATGGTCAGGTTCGTATGCAACAAGGTTTCTTCCAAGTACAACAACCTTGTCCACACTGTCATGGCACAGGCCAAATGATCAGCGATCCTTGTCGTGATTGTCATGGTGAAGGTCACGTTCAAGAACACAAAACATTATCCGTTAAAGTCCCTGCTGGTGTTGACACAGGGGATCGTATTCGCCTCTCTGGTGAAGGTGAAGCTGGAACGGGTGGTGCAGGACCTGGCGATCTTTATGTCGAAGTCCAAGTGAAACGCCACGACATTTTCACCCGTGATGGTAGTAATTTATACTGTGATGTCCCACTAAGCTTTGTAACAGCAAGCTTAGGTGGTGAAGTTGAAGTACCAACACTTAATGGCAAAGCCAGTTTGAAAGTGCCTGAAGGCACACAAACAGGCACACAGTTCCGTCTGCGTAGTAAAGGTGTAAAATCAGTTCGCGGTGGTCCTATCGGTGATTTAATGTGCCGAGTGATTATCGAAACACCCGTCAAACTATCGAAGAAACAAAAAGAACTATTACAAGAGTTTGATGGTACCTTACAAGGTAGTCATCACAGCAAACACAGCCCTAAACATAGCTCATGGTTAGATGGCGTTAAGAAGTTTTTTGATTAAGAACTAGTTTGTCATCCTCATGTAAGTGGGGAAAGCCTAAAAAGGCATAATAGATTCCAGCTTAAAGCGACTGGAATGACGATATTTATATAGGAATTAAAGCATGGCAACACGTATAGCGATTAATGGTGCGGCAGGTCGAATGGGACGCTGCTTAATTCAAGCCGTTGAACAAACAGAAGGTCTAGAATTAAGTGCCGCTGTTGATCGTGCTGAATCAAGCTTAATAGGTGCTGATGCAGGAGAACTTGCAGGTGTGGGCAAATTAAATATTGCCATAACATCTGATGTTGAAGCGGCAACGGCAAACTCTGATGTCATCATCGACTTTACCTTACCTGAAGTCACAATGGCATTATTACCTTATTGCACTGCCAACAACTGTCGTCTTGTGATTGGTACAACAGGCTTTTCTGCAGAACAAAAATCAGACATTGAACAAGCAGCACAATCAGTTTCTATGCTTTTGGCACCTAATATGAGTGTTGGCGTGAATCTTACATTGAAATTATTAGATATTGCTGCCCGCGTTTTAGGTGATGATGTTGATATCGAGATAATGGAATCACATCACCGTCATAAAGTGGATGCACCTTCTGGTACAGCACTCCGTATGGGTGAAGTGGTTGCAGATGCATTAGGTCGTGACTTAAAAGAATGTGCAGTCTATGGTCGCGAAGGCCGAACCGGTGAGCGTGATCGTAAAACAATTGGTTTTGCTACCGTTCGTGCAGGTGATATTGTCGGTGATCACACCGTTATGTTTGCCGGTGAAGGTGAACGTGTTGAAATCACCCATAAAGCATCAAGTCGCATGACATTTGCATTAGGTGCAATGCGTGCATCAAGCTGGTTGATGGCTCGCCCATCAGGGTTATTTGATATGCAAGATGTATTAGATCTTAGAGATTAAGGTTTAAATATTCACCACAGAGGCACTGAGAAAATTACCGGTGTAGGTTGGGATTCATCCCAACACGACCTAAAAACAATTCCATCATCGCTATTCTGTTGAAGCTTCTATGTGCGACTGAAGTCACACCTACGCTGTTAACCATCAGATCTCAGTGGCTAGAGATATTATTCACGCAGAGGCACTGAGAAAAATGGTGTAGGTTGGGATTCATCCCAACACAGCCTAAAAACAATTCCATAATCGCTATTCTCTTGGCGCCTCCATGTGCGACTGAAATCACACCTACGCTGTTAACCATCAGATCTCAGTGGCTAGAGATATTATTCACGCAGAGGCACTGAGAAAAATGGTGTAGGTTGGGATTCATCCCAACACAGCCTAAAAACAATTCCATAATCGCTATTCTCTTGGCGCCTCCATGTGCGACTGAAGTCACACGGGTCATACCTCGAGCCTAAGGTTCACCACAGAGACACAGAGTGCACGGAGAAATAAATGATTTAACCGAACTGTGGCTTCAGCCGCGAACACGGCCTAAAAGAAAACTCATCTATGGATTTTTCCACAGCCCATTCGGGGATAAATCCCCTCCTACATTAATAGCTTTTCTCCGTGCACTCTGTGTCTCTGTGGTGAATATAAAATCATAAACAACAGGCAAAAAAATACCCTCAATCGAGGGTATTTTTATATCTAACTTGCTAAGAAGTTATTCTTAGAAACTACGACCGATACCAACACCCCAAACGATTGGGTTAATATCTACATCAATTTGTGCTTCGCCTACGGCTGTATTAGAAAAGTTAGCCGTAGTACTCATATCAATGTATTTCACATCTAAATTCACAAACCAATCTTCATTGATAGCAATATCAACACCTGCTTGAGCTGCAAAACCCCACGAACTTTCCATTTTAATAGAAGCATTTGGCGCTCCCACTGTTAATGGACCCGTTACTTTTTCATCAAAGAAGTAAGTGTAATTCACACCAGCACCGATATAAGGACGAATTGTTGCATCAGGTGCAAAATGATATTGTAATGTTAGCGTTGGTGGCAAAGCTTTAGCTTCAATAACTTTTCCTAAACCTAAAGCTGTAGCATTTGTACCATTAGTAGTAACATCATGATCAGAATAACCTAAGATAAGTTCTACACCCCAGTTACGATTAACCATGTAGGTAATATCTAATTCTGGAATAGTATCGGAGTTAACACCTACACCAGAGTTTGGCAAAGTACCCGTGGCTGTCGACCATAAAGTACCACTGCTATCATGAGGGTTAACATTAACAATACGACCACGAACTAACCAATCGCCTGCTTCATATGCCATTACTGGTGTAGCAATTGCTGAAATACCTGTTGCAGCTAATAGTGCAATTGCAAGTTTTGTTGCTTTCATCTTGTTTCTCCGTAAAAAATTACTATGTCTATAAATATTAATGATGGAGATCATACGGGGTTATAAACTAATAACCATGATCTAGATCAATATTGTGTGGTAATTTTAGTCTTCTCCATTAATTGCGCAAGGGTATTGACGTTTTTTATCAACATTCAGCGTTAAACAGCTGTTATTTGTGGCTTTTTAACCACATAATGCTTTTAATTTATCCATTTCTTTTAGTGATATTGATTTTCCATTAAGTAAAATCAATCCTTCATCTTGAAAGCGGGACAATATTCTGCTGACTGTTTCTACGGCTAAACCAAGATGATTGGCAATATCAGCCCGTGACATGCTCAATTGAAATTCAGTGGCAGAAAAACCACGATCATGAAATCGTTTTGATAAAGACAATAAATATGTTGCCATTTTTTCTTTTGATGTTTTTTTACCCAATAACAACATCAAGCTTTTATCACCCGCCAGTTCTTTACTTAAGCGAGTTAACAATTGAATTTGTAGTTGTGGCATTTCTTTGCCAATTTCTTGCAAGCGATCATAAGGCAATTCACAAACACTACTGCTTTCTAATGCTTTTGCTGTCGATTGATAAGATTCATGGTGAATTGCATCTAAGCCAATAAATTCACCCGGAAAATAAAAGCCCGTCACTTGTTCTCGACCATTACTTGTTGAAATAGTTGTTTTAAATGAACCCGAGCGCACAACATAGAGAGACTTAAACGAATTCTCTTCTGAAAACAGCGCTTGACCACGCGTATAGTTCTGGCTTCGTTGAATGATTTGATCTAGTTTTGCAAGCTCATTATTGTGCAAGCCTAATGGCAAACATAGACGGTAAAGCGAGCAATCCTGACATGCAACGTGTTCATGCTCGATCTTTGCAAGGTCTTTAAACAGCGGCATTACATTGTTTGATTGAGCCATTACAGATCCTAACTATTAGTAATGACTAATGATACCCCTTCAAACCCGTCTCCGAAACAGTTATTATGCTTATTTATTTGAACTATCTGGAAAGCTCATGACTTCTCGTAGCGCCACGGTCACACGTAACACGCTGGAAACTCAAATTGAGGTAAGTTTAAACCTCGATGGTAGTGGAAAATTTAATGCTGAAACAGGTGTGCCTTTTCTTGACCATATGATGGAACAAATTGCCCGCCATGGTTTATTTGACCTTAATATTAAGGCTGAAGGTGATCTACAGATTGATGATCATCACACGGTTGAAGATATCGGTATTACCATTGGTCTAGCACTAAAAAAAGCATTAGGTGATAAAAAAGGTGTGACACGCTACGGTCATGCTTATGTTCCTCTTGATGAGGCTTTATCCCGCGTTGTTTTAGATCTATCGGGTCGTCCAGGCATAGAATTTGATGTGAAGTTCAACCGCGATAAAATTGGTGAGTTTGATGTTGATTTGTTTTACGAGTTTTTCCAAGGTTTAGTCAATCATGCTGGCATGACATTGCACATTGACTCAATCAAAGGCCGCAATGCCCACCATATTGCTGAAACAATTTTCAAAGCCTTTGGTCGCGCATTACGCATGGCAGTGACGCTAGATCAACGTGCATTAGAGCAATTACCGTCAACAAAAGGTGCATTATAAATTTTTGCGTATCAAGTTTATCGCTTATTACGTAAAATGATCCTTTAAACCTAAAGAATACTCGAGTTAATTTATGAGTCACATCGCTGTGATCGATTATGGCATGGGCAATTTACGCTCTGTCTCAAAAGCACTAGAAACTGTTGCAGATGACGGTGTTGCTGTTGAAGTAACTGCTGATCCTGAACGCATTCTAAGTGCAAGCCATGTTATTTTTCCTGGTGTTGGCGCTATACGTGATTGTGTAGCAGAGCTAACTCGCTTAAAATTAGACGATGTTCTTCGTGATGTCATTTCTAGCGGAAAGCCTGTACTTGGAATATGCCTTGGTATGCAGGCATTACTTCGACACAGTGAAGAAAATAACGGTACTGAAGGCCTTGATATTATCGCTGGCGAAGTCCGCCATTTTGATATCAAACCTGCCGAGAATGGTGAGCACTTAAAAGTACCTCACATGGGCTGGAATGAAGTTCAACAAACTTCTGCACACCCGATTTGGAAGGATATAGATCAAAATAGTCGTTTTTATTTTGTTCATAGTTATTTTGTTGCACCTGATGACCAATCCGTCATAGCAGCCACAACACATTACCCTGATAGTTTTTGCTCAGCGATTATTAAAGATAACCTCTTTGCCGTGCAATTCCATCCAGAAAAAAGCCAACATACTGGCCTAAAACTATTAGAAAACTTTTTAAATTGGGACGGTCAGTCCTAAATAGTGTCTAAAAATATGGAGAATTCCTTATGTTATTAATCCCTGCTATTGATCTAAAAGAAGGTCATTGCGTCCGTTTACGCCAAGGGATAATGGAAGACAACACTGTCTTCTCAAAAGATCCTATTGCCGTTGCTAGACAATGGGTAGAAGCCGGTGCAAAACGTTTACACATGGTTGATCTTGATGGTGCTTTTGCAGGAAAACCCGTCAATGCCAGTATTATTCATGATATCTGTAAAGAGTTTCCTGATCTTGATGTGCAAATTGGTGGCGGTATTCGTGATGAAGAAACCATTCAAACATACCTAGAAGCAGGGGTTCGCTACGTCATTATAGGAACAAAAGCGGTTAATGCACCACACTTTGTAGGTGATGTTTGTGCTGAATTTCCAGGTCATATCATCGTTGGACTTGATGCTAAAGATGGCAAAGTCGCTATCGATGGTTGGTCAAAACTATCTCACCATGACGTCACTGATATGGCTAAACACTTTGAACAAGACGGTGTCGAAGCGATTATCTATACTGATATTAGCCGTGATGGCATGATGCAAGGTGTCAACCTAGAATCAACACGTGACTTAGCTCGTGCTATTAACATCCCTGTGATAGCTTCAGGTGGTGTGACAGATTACAACGATGTTAAAGCCTTATGCCATTACGAAAGTGAAGGCGTTATGGGAGCCATTGTTGGTCGTGCTATTTATGAAGGCACGATTGATTTGGCTGAAGGTCAAGCATTGGCAGATCGCCTTAACCCACCCAAAGATTACTCATAAAATGGGGCTTGCAAAACGCATTATTCCTTGCCTTGATGTTGACAATGGTCGCGTTGTAAAAGGCGTACAATTTGTTGATATTCGTGATGCAGGCGATCCTGTCGAAGTTGCTAAGCGCTACAATGAACAAGGTGCCGATGAAATTACATTCTTAGACATCAAAGCAACCCATGATAACCGCGGCACCATGGTTGATGTTGTTGAGGCGGTTGCAAGTCAAGTTTTCATCCCTCTCACAGTGGGCGGCGGTATTCGTACTGTAGAAGATATTCGCCAAATGCTCAATGCCGGTGCAGATAAAGTTGGCATTAACTCTGCCGCAGTCAGCAATCCAGAGTTTGTTCGCGAAGCAACGGAGAAATTTGGTTCGCAATGCATTGTGGTTGCCATTGATGCTAAATGTGTTTCAGGTGAAGGCGAACCTAAACGTTGGGAGATCTTTACTCACGGTGGTCGCAAAGCAACCGGTATTGATGCCATTGAATGGGCAAAAAAGATGGTTGATTTCGGTGCAGGAGAATTATTACTGACCAGCATGGATCGTGATGGTACAAAATCAGGTTTTGATTTAGAACTGACGCGCGCAGTTAGTGATGCTGTTGCTGTTCCCGTTATTGCCTCAGGTGGAGTAGGTAAGCTACAAGACTTAACAGACGGCATAAAAATTGGTCGTGCTGATGCTGTTCTTGCAGCAAGTATCTTCCATTTTGGTGAACACACGGTAGAAGAAGCCAAACAACAAATGGCAAGCCAAGGCATTGAGGTTAGACTTTAATGGACTGGCTAAATCAAGTCAAATGGAATGATGCTGGACTAGTTCCTGTTATCACACAAGAGTTTAAAACCAAGCAAGTGCTTACTTTAGCTTGGATGAACAAAGAGTCATTACAACTTACCGTTGACACGGGTCATGCTGTTTACTGGTCTCGTTCTCGCCAAAAGCTTTGGCATAAAGGTGAACAGTCAGGCAATCAACAACAGATTAAATCACTCCGATTAGATTGTGATAATGATGCGATCTTGATCGAAGTCATTCAAAAAGGTGGCATTGCCTGTCATACTGGTCGCCATCACTGTTTTTATCAACAACTTGTTGATGGCAAATGGCAGACGATTGAGAAAGTGTTGAAAGATCCTAAAGAGATATATAAATGAGTGAAAGTCTACACTCTCGTCATTCCCGCGTATGCGGGAATCTACACGATAGTGGCTATATTCAAAGCCCATGGATCCCCGCATACGCGAGGATGACGATTCGAACACCTGCAATTTAAGCGGTAATAGGTATTATTATGAATGATGTATTAACTAAATTGGCTGAGGTTTTGGAAGCACGTAAAAGTGCTGATCCTGATAGTTCTTATGTTGCCAGCTTGTATCATAAAGGCACCGATACCATACTCAAAAAACTGGGTGAAGAAGCTATTGAGACAGTAATTGCTGGTAAAGGTGGCGATCGTGATGAAATAATCTACGAAACAGCAGACTTGTGGTTTCATAGTTTAGTGCTACTAGCTCACAATGATATTAAACCCCAAGTGATTCTTGATGAACTAAATCGACGCTTTGGTCTCTCTGGAATCGAAGAAAAAGAAAATCGAGGCAAAAAATAATGTCTGATTGCCTGTTTTGTAAGATTATTGCTGGTGATATCCCATCATCAAACGTTTATGAAGATGAGCTACTTTTTGTCTTTAAAGATATCAACCCAAAAGCAGCAGTACATTTATTAGTAGTTCCAAAAGTTCATATTGAAAGCCTTGATGACTTAAATACTGAACACCAAGCACTCATTACACACATGATGCTCAAACTACCTGAACTTGCCCGTTCACAAGGCTTGGAAGATGGCTTTAGAACCATCATCAATACTGGCCCAGGTGGCGGACAAGAAGTAGGGCATTTACATATTCATATTATGGGTGGCCAAGGCCTACCCGGCTTTAACTAGGAGAACACCATGGGATTTGGCGGCATTAGCATTTGGCAATTACTTATTGTCTTAGTGATTATCATTTTATTGTTTGGCACTAAAAAACTACGCTCATTGGGCGGTGATTTAGGTAGCGCCATCAAAAGCTTCAAACAATCTGTTCGTGAAGGTGAAGATACGGTTAATAACGATGACACATCAATTAGCCATTCGGATGATAGCGTACAGAACAAAACAACAGAAAAAGATACTCACTCGAGTTAAATACTGTGTTTGATATCGGTTTCTGGGAGTTACTACTCATTGCCATTGTGGCATTGGTCGTTGTTGGGCCTGAACGTTTACCAAAACTAATCCGCGTTGTTGGATTATGGGTTGGTAAAGCCAATGCGTCGGTACAATCTATCCGTAATGAAATTTCACGTGAACTTCGAGCCGAAGAGCTCAAACAAGCACTGAATAAAACGATAGATATTCCAGACATCAATGAAACACTGTCTTTAAACCCTGAGAAAAAACCTGTTTCAAAGGATGATGATGGCAGCAGATAATCAACAACCGTTGATTGCCCATTTAGTTGAACTACGTGATCGTTTATTGCGTGGGGTTTTAGCTGTGCTCATTATCGCGGCATGTTTGTTACCATTCTCAAATGATTTATACCATTTCTTATCTGAGCCATTATTAAGTCATTTACCTGAAACAAGCACGATGATCGCGACAGAAGTTGCATCTCCATTCCTCATTCCATTTAAACTCACCTTAAGTGTCGCAATCTTATTAGCAATTCCCGTCTTGTTATACCAACTATGGGCATTTATTGCACCAGGACTATATGAGAATGAACGGAAACTTGTCTTTCCATTGCTCTTTGCCAGCACCATGTTGTTCTTTTTAGGAATTATATTTGCTTACTACGTCGTATTTCCACTGGTATTTGGCTTTTTAACTCAAGCGGCTCCCGAAGGCGTGGCAGTCATGACTGATATTAGTAGTTATTTAGATTTTGTACTAAAGTTGTTTTTTGCATTTGGCATAGCATTTGAAGTACCGATTGCAACATTGGTTTTAATTTGGACTGGAGCCGCCACGGTAGAAAGCCTAGCTGAAAAACGTCCCTACATCATTGTCGGTGCATTTGTCATCGGCATGTTACTCACACCTCCTGACATAATCTCCCAAACCTTATTAGCAGTGCCTGTTTGGCTATTATTTGAGCTAGGCTTATTCTGCTCACGTTGGCTACCAAAGAAAGAGATAGATAGAGCCTAAACGTTGGGCGGGGTGTACGTTGTAGGTTGGAATTCATTCCAACATTGGACCTCTAATAAAGACCCAATATCGGGTTAAAACCCGACCCACCCCTAGCTCCACGTGACTAGGTAATATTCGAGAATGACGCTTGCAAGAACTGCTGTAGGTTGGAATTCATTCCAACACGGACCTCTAATAAAGACCCAATATCGGGTTAAAACCCGACCCACCCCTAGCTCCAGGGTAATATTCGGACGCTTGCAAGAACTGCTGTAGGTTGGAATTCATTCCAACACGGACCTCTAATAAAGACCCAATATCGGGTTAAAACCCGACCCACCCCTAGCTCCACTTGACTAGGTAATATTCGAAAATGACGCTTGCAAGAACTGCTGTAGGTTGGAATTCATTCCAACACGGACCTCTAATAAAAACCCGACCTACCTTGGCTCCACTTTTTATTACTTGGTCATCCACATTCTTTAGCTGAAAGCTACTTAAAACAATAGATCTCGATAAAGCTTGTGCTCAGCTTAACGGGCTAACATTCAAGAATGAGTGAGTTTATAAGGGCTGTAGCTTGGAATTCATTCCAACATTGGACCTCTAATAAAGACCCAATATCGGGTTAAAACCCGACCCGACCCTAGCTCCACTTGACTAGGTAATATTCGAGAATGACGCTTGCAAGAACTGCTGTAGGTTGGAATTCATTCCAACACGGACCTCTAATAAAGCTCCAATGTCGGGTTAAAACCCGACCCACACCTTAAGTGTTATAACGCAATCGAATACCATGCTCTAGAGACAATAGAATCTCTTCAGCACGAATCTCTCTCGGAAAGTAAGATCCTGAAATCTTAGCCCCGTGAATACTCGCACCTTCCAAACTATCACAGTTTGAGAAATCAACACCACGCAAATCAGCTTGACGAAAATAGCTATTAGAAAAATCAATACCATCAGTCATTAATCCCGACAGACTAATATGTCGAAAATCACAGCCTGTTAAATTTGCTTTCTCTCCAGCAGCAATTCGCTGATTAAATTCAGAAACCTTACCTTCACGTAAGAGGCGATAAAGAGGATCATCTGAGATAATTGGTACAGCCATTTAATATTTTCCTGTTTCTTAAGCAGTAATATCAATACTACCGCCAGGATTATTTGTATCAAACCCTGTTGCAGCCGTTTGTTCAGCCTGAGTCACGACTTCAGCACTACTTACTGTTGTTGAAGATTGCGCTCTCGCTGTCACCGTATTTTGAGTTTCACTTGCTGCTTGGGATTGAGTTTCACGCCCCTCTAAGTTGCTTTCACGACTTAATGGGTTTGTTAATGTTGGCTGCCCACTCAGTGGTGCAATACCTGGAATCTCCATACATTACTCCTTCAAAAAACAATTTCACATGCTCAGCATACCCCTTGATGCGATATTTGTAAATTATGACTTTATTTACCATAACTCCTTTAATTCATTATCAATATGAATTAATTGTTATAATGAAATTGTAAGTTTCTCTCAGATAAATGCGTACCTTATATTCTAAAACCATGATCTATATAGCAAGTATAGAAATAAACCCTTGATTTCCCTTTAAAATAGTTATATAACAGAATTCTAATCAGAGACTATATTTGTATGAACGGATGCCTAAATAAAAACACAGGATTTACACTGCTTGAACTGATGATTACATTGGCGTTAGTAGCGATCCTGTCGACCTTGGCCGTACCAAGCTTCACTAGTATTATTAAAAACAATCGAATGGTGACTCAGCTTAATGAGCTTAATTCAGCATTAAGCACGGCTCGGAGTGAAGCCATTAAACGAGGTACAACTGTAACCGTTTGTAATAGTGCGAATCTAACTGCATGTAGTGGTAGTTGGATTAAATCTAATAATGGATGGATTGTCTTTGTCGACATGAATAATGACAATGTCACAACTGATGCTGGAGAAGAAATTCTTAAAGTACACTCGGCATTATCTGGAAACAACAAATTAAACTTCAATAACACTGCCAAAATAAGCTATAGCGCAAGTGGTCTCGGCAACAAGGCTGGTACCTTCACACTTTGTGATGATAGAACACCCGCAATTAATTATGCAAAAGCACTCATTGTAAATAGTACTGGCCGACTTAGAACCGGTATTGATAACGATAGTAACGGCATCATTGAAGGTGGCGATGGAAATAATGTGAGTTGTTCATGATGATAAAAAATACACAACAATCTGGTTTCAGTTTGATCGAGGTGTTAATCACTTTAGTAATTCTTGCCATCGGTTTATTAGGCTTAGCGGGCCTGCAGGTAACTGGTTTAAAAAGCAACCTCAGCGCCTATCACCGAAGCCAAGCAACCCAAATTGCCTATGATATCGCAGATCGAATGCGCGCAAACATGATAGCCATCGCTAACTATCCTACAAATGACCCTACAACAGCAACCGCACAAGCAGGCTGCTTGGCTGGTGGTTGCTCTCCAACTCTCATGGCTCAGCATGATATCTATGAATGGAATTTAGCGCTTACTACTGCTCTTCCTTCTGGCACGGCCACCATCTCACCTGCAGTAGCAGGCATCTATACAGTCTCTATTCAATGGGATGATAACCGTGATGGTGTTGTTGATGGTAATGACCCTGATTTTCAAGTGAGTTTCCAACTATGATGCCTACTTTACAGACAACACAACGTGGGCTAACTTTAATTGAGCTAATGATTGCCGTGATGCTAGGTATATTTATCACGGGTGGAATGATTCAATTATTTGTCAATAACAAACAATCCTATCGCGTACAAGAAAACCTATCTCGAGTCCAAGAAAATGGTCGATTTGCAATGGGGTTTATCACTAGAGATTTAAGGTTAGCAGGGTATTATGGCTGCCTAAGTGATGCCACAAACATTGATACCAATCTTAATGCTGGTTCAGGCTATGATAATTATGCCGTTGCAATTGCAGGAACAAATGATAATGGTCTAAATAGTTCGGACTCAATCACAACAAGTGGAATGGCGGCTTCTAATATATATGTTGTTGAGACACCGGCGACTCCTTCTGCGGATTTAAAAGTGACAGACAACAGCGGCCTAGCTAAGAATGATGTGGTTATGGTACTAGATTGTACTGCCGGTGATTTATTTCAAATCACCAATGATCCAAGTACAGGTGGAGCAGCAGGTAAGGATGAAGTGATTCACAATACTGGAGCAGTTTCTGATGGTCCGGGGAACCTAGATAAGCCTTTTCAAAAAATATATGGCACTGATGCCCAAATTTATAAACCAAGAGGTGTCAAGTATTTTATTGCCGCAAACCCTGTTGGCCAGCCTGCACTTTTTCAAAGTGTTAACGGTGGAGCAACCCAAGAACTAGTAGAAGGCATTGAAAGCATGCAAATACTCTATGGTGCCGATACTAATGGTGACAATACCGCTAATTATTATGTTCCAGCTGGTACTGGTGGTTTAGATATGGAGGAAGTAATTAGTGTAAGAGTTAGCTTATTAGTCAGTACTCTAGAAGATAATATAGCCACTCAAAGTGCCAGCACAACTCTAGCAAGCCATACCTCAGCAAATGATCGCAGGATTCGACGTATATTCACGTCTACTATTGCTATCCGAAATCGACTTCCTTAAACGAGATGTTTTCTGTGAAATATTCCTATTATAAAAAACAGCAGTCAGGAGTGGTGTTGGTTATAAGCTTAATAATGCTACTCTTACTCACAATTCTTGGCATAAGCACTATGCAAGCCAATATTTTAGAAGAAAGAATGGCGGGGAACTCTCGAGATCAAAATATAGCCTTTCAAGCCGCGGAGTCTACATTAAACGAAGCTGAAATATTCATCCTCAACAACCCCATTGATGCATTAACATATGATGGTACTAACGGTTTGCTTAATATTGCAGATGCGGAACCCGCCAACTTTTTTACCCATGGCTGGACAGGCGGTGACTCTGCAACAACAGATGTTGGTTATGGCAATAATTTTGGCTTATCTGAGGACCCGCGATACATTATCAAAAAAGTATCTCAATCACCCGCTACAGCAATTGCCCCCCTCACAACTTATTTTAGGATCACTGCACGAGCAAAAGGGGCTACGGCGAGCAGTCAAATTATTTTACAAGCATATTATGTTCGCGAGAATTAATAAATGGAGCTTATCATGAAACTCAAACTCTCTCTCATTTCTATATTATCTACTTTTATATTAATACCTGTTGCGGCTCAAGCTGCACCAGGCAGTCTTAGCCAACTTCCTTTATTTGTTGCGCCTCCGACACAACCTAATATTTTCTTCATGTTAGATGATTCAGGTAGTATGAACTGGAATATGCCTGTAGACGGCCTTAGTTCATCAAGCCTAATCAGAATGACTCAGTACGATACTATTCCAGATGATGCTAAAGAATGGCGAACTTGGTGTTCTGGTGCAAACCTATTAGCTTATGATTCAACGACAACCTATATTCCTTGGGCAGCAAATATACCAGGAACAAGCACTCCTTTCCCTGACTCCACTAACTTAACTAATGTTAGGGTAGATCCATTAAGACAAAGTGGAGGAAGTATCCGTTTTGCAGGTGGTGCGAATAATATCATTGATAATGATGATGATGGTGGAGTCAACTTATCTGCTGCACCCGTTGTTACATGGACCGATGCTGATAATGACGGGCAATATGATGCTGGAGAATGTCCAACCACAAGTGGTAATCCAGGATGGGTTAGAGCTGATTCACTGCCTATTGCACAGCAAATCAATTTTGCTAACTGGTTTAGCTACTACCGTTCAAGAGAGCACACAACAAAAGCAGCGGTATCACAGGTTATCGCAGGTAGTAGCGCGCGCATGGGCATGGCAACACTACATAGTAATCGTGGTGTAGGTAGCCGTATCGAAGATATGACAGTTCTAGCAAATAAAACAGCATTACTAGACGATATTGTTAGAATAAATTCTAGTGGCGGCACACCTTTACGTATAAGCCTAAATAATGTGGGTTTATATTACAGCCAAGTAGACAGTACGCCTTCTGGTTTGAATATAGGTTCGGCGCCTAGTCCTATTCTTCCTGAGGCATCAGGTGGTGCATGCCAACAAAACTTTACAATGTTAATGACAGATGGTCAATGGAATGGAAGCTCTCCCGGAGTTAATCATCAAGATAACGTTACAAATAATGATACTGTGTATCCAGCACATCGAGACACAACAAGAAACACACTCGCTGATGTCGCCATGAAATGGTTTAAAACGGATCTTGCACCGTCTCTTTCCCCACTAGTCCCAGCCCAATCAGGTAGCAATACTCAAAACTTAGATGAAAACAACGACCAGCATATGGTTACTTTTGGTGTCGCTTTTGGACCAACCGGCACACTTAGTGCTGATCCGACAGATCGAACACAAGCTTTTTCATGGCCTGTGCCTGTCAGTAACGTAACAACCGTTGATGATCTCCGCCATGCAGCCTACAACGGTCGGGGTATGTTTTTATCCGCTAACAGACCTCAAGAGTTAATTAGTTCTCTCGCAGATGTTATTTCAGATATAGAATCTCGACAAGGTAGCTCATCATCAGTAGCATTCAATATGAGTGCTCTCTCGACCAACACCGTTTTATATTTTGCTGGGTTTGATACTACAGATTGGTCCGGTGATCTTGTAGCATTCGACTTAGATCCCTTTACAGGTGATATCTCTACCGTTTCAAACTGGTCTGTAGCCTCTATCTTAGACGCACGTACAGATGCAGATATCTTAAGTAACCGTGTTATTTATACCTCAGGTACAGATGCCTCTGGTAATAATGATGGTGTTTTGTTTGATTGGAGTACCGCCAACCCTCAACCCACCCCCCTCATGCAGGACGATTTAAAAATAAATCCTGATACTACTTCAGAAATAACGCCATTTTCGTTAAGTCAAGAACGAGTGAATTTCCTCTCAGGAAAAACGGTTAATGATGGTGTAGGACTTACTCGAGATAGGGGTAGTAGACTAGGAGATATCATTAATTCAGCACCATTATATATTGCTGAGCCAAATTCAAACTGGTCTGATGATACGACCTTTTTTGGTAGTAGCACCCATCTATACTCGACATATCAAGCAAATCAACAGTTAACTCCTCGTGACCCTGTCATCTACGTTGGTGCTAATGATGGGTTTCTTCATGGCTTTTCAGCCGTTACAGGAGCTGAAGTACTGGCTTATGCACCAAGCGCTGTAAGTTCAGATTTAAATAATTCTGGTTTACATTATTTAACTGAATCAGATTATTTACATAAATATTATGTCGATGGTGATGTCGCTTCAGCTGATGTTTATATAAAACCTAGTTCGGCTGTTTCCGATTCCTGGCGTACAGTCGTGGTTGGCTCTCTTAGAGGTGGTGGTCAAGGCATCTTTGCTCTTGATGTGACAGATCCAAGCTCTTTTACAAATGATAATACAGGTGCCGCGAGTACAGTGTTATGGGAGTTCACCAATCAAGATGATGTCGATCTTGGTAATACCTTTAGCACCCCACAGATAACGATGTTAAATAACGGAAAGTGGGCTGTTGTTATTGGCAATGGGTATAATTCTTCAGGTGCAGGCAGCCAAACAGCACAACTAATGATCATCTTCATCGAAGAAGGTGTTGATGGAGTGTGGAGTGCTGGTGATTATATTAAAATAGATACAGCAACAGGTGGCTCGACTACGCCAAATGGCTTATCAACTCCTACCCTTGTTGATCTAGATCATAACGGTACAACAGATAGAGTCTACGCCGGCGATATACTCGGTAATATGTGGGCGTTTGATCTTACCAGTACATCAGAAACCAGCTGGGATATAGCTCATAGTGGTTCATCCCCTCTCTTTGCAGCAGGAAGCAGTAAACCTATTACAATGAAACCACTCATCGTAAAACCTGATGTAAGCTGGATTCCAGATACAGCGGGGAATTTACCAAACATAATGGTTTATTTTGGTACAGGTCAATATATAGCAACGGGTGACGCTACTAATACCAACCAACAAAGCTTTTATGGTATTTGGGATACAGGAGTAAGCATAGTTACAACAGACTTAGTCGAACAAACTTATGTTGCAACATCTGTTGTTGATGCCAGACTTCTAACTCAAAATACAGTTGCTTTTGATCCTGTTTCACCTTCAAATGGTAAGCATGGTTGGTTCATTGATCTTAATGACCCAGGGGAAAGAGTTGTTGTTGAGGCTTTTGAGCTTGAAGATTTAATCTTTTTTAATACATTGATACCATCATCTAAACCTTGCTCTGCTGGGGGTTCAAGCTTTTTTATGGCTGTTGATCAAAAAACAGGAGGTACACCAAATATTGCTGCCTTTGACTTTGATAATAATGGATTACTAACTATAGCCGATGATGGGCTTTTTGCCGGTAAAAAGTTTAAACATGGTATAGCCTCTAAAACATCGGTACTCCGTACAAATAGAGGAATCAGCTATGGTTACACCTCAGGTACAGATAATAGCGCTAGTAATGGTAGAGCTCCTGTAGAAAAAACTACTCTCCCAAAACCACCCGGAACAATTCCAGCGACAGGCTCGCGCCAGTCATGGATACAATTAATAAACGATTAACATAGGGTTATACTCATGAAACATAATAAAGTACTCATAATTTCAGCCCTATTACTTGGTCTGTTCTGTCATAATGCATATTCTGATGACGTCGAATCTGAGAGTGATTCTTACGGTGTAATAGATGCTCTTTACCCTGAAGAATATCGGATCATTATTGACGATAGAAGCTTCTACTATAATTCGCAAAGTGACCTTCGCAATAAAAGAGGGGAAACGATATTAAACATTAGCTCATTGTTACAGAAAGGGATTTTTGTAAAATATCATTTCCTTCCAGCCGAAAAACCAGCACTATTTCTTGTTAATTTAAAAATAATTTCTGAACAAGAGCTAAATGAATCATTGGAGTTTGATGGTGATCACTAATTTTAAAATTAAAACCATAAATAAGGGTTTTACTCTACTTGAGCTAATGATCGTTGTTGCTATTATTGCTATTCTTGCAAGTATCGCTTTCCCAAGTTATCAAGATAGTGTTCGTAAATCTAGAAGAGCTGCTGCTCAAGCTGATCTTCTAGAAATATCTTCGTTCCTGGAGCGAAAATTTACTGAAGACAACGTCTATAATGGCGACACTAATACCAACACCCTGGCTGCATCGGGTGTGACTAATGATTACTACGTATTTACACTCCCGACTTTCACCGCAACATCATATATATTAAATGCAGCTCCTCAAGGCGCTCAAACATCAGATAGCTGTGGTGCATTGACACTATCTCATACTGGCGCCAAAACACCAGTAGTTGGTTGCTGGTAATAGCCATAAAAAAAAATCGTAACCGAACACCTTCATCTCTCCAGCATTCCCACATCTATACCGATCAGCTATTGTTAACACTATTTTCGCTCATTAAATGATAGATACTCTCGCTGAAGGTGTATAAACAAAAGAACACTTTGAGACATTAAAATTAAAATGTCGTGCTCATACTACAAGGTAATTATTTTAGTAATCTCATTACTGCAGAACAATGTAGCCTGCTTATTACAAAACAACAATTCAAATAAAGTTTAGAAACCGATAGCAATTATTGTTTATTGGAGTACGATATATCTAACTTTCACAAAAATAAAACAAGGTTCCTTATGTCTATTCAACAAGCACTCATTGATGAAATTGAATTATTACTTCGCTATAACCTAGATAGCACACAAGAAGGAATTAAAGTTCACCACACAGCACGAAAAGAGTTAGTCGGAGCAATTAAGCGTTTACATGAAAAAGGTTTAGTCACGGATGAAGATGGGGGCTATTTAACTGATCTTGGGCATGAAACAGCGGAACATACCCAAGCAGCTTTACGCATTTTAACGTCTAAAGCTTAAACTCGGTCAAAAATAAGAAAACTATAGGGATAATCATTCTTGTCATCAGCAAGGTGATCTTCCCTGCTTATTTCTTGCCACTCAGATTGCAGCCTATCTGGAAACCATGTATCGCCTTCTAGGCTGGCATGAACCTGAGTAAGATATAAACGTTCAACTTGTGGTAATAACTGCTCATATAATGATGCACCGCCCATTATCATCACTTCTTCAACATCACCACACGCCTTAATCGCATCTTCAACTGAATTCACGATGCAACATCCCTCTGCCTGATAGTCATTATTTTTAGTCACAACTATATTTTTTCGACCCGGTAGGGCTCGACCAATAGATTCGTGTGTATTTCGCCCCATAATAAGCGGTTTACCCATTGTGACCCGACGAAAATACTGTAAGTCTGCTGACAATTTCCAAGGTAAATCATTATCTCGACCAATTAATCCTTTTTCATCTGTTGCAACGATAATAGCTAGTTTCACGGTTTTTATATCCATAATTATTCATTTTTCAGGTTTTTATTCGTCATTGATCCTTCGCTTACTTCGTAGATCCCCGATAAAAGATCTCGGGGATGACAAGGTTAGAAATCTATACCTCGGGAGATGACGTCTAGAAATCTATCCTTCAAGGATAATGGCTTTATAAATCGATAATTTGATGTTTCCTAACTCTCTCAAAATTCTTAATAGCATAGCTTAAATATCAGGTATCATCATCTTTACGATACTCTATACTTCAAGGTTTTATCTCACTTTATGTCAACATTATCAATGATCGGTTCAGGTATTGGTGGATTGGGTTTATTTCTACTCGGTATGTGGCTAATGTCTGATGGTCTTAAAATGGCGGCTGGCGATTCTCTTAATCATTTTTTACATACTTGGACTAAAACACGTTTTAGAGGATTAGGAGTAGGCATATTCCTTACCGCCTTAGTTCAATCTTCCAGCGCTGTAACGGTGGCTACGATTGGATTCACTAATGCAGGTTTATTAAGTTTAAAACGGGCTATTTGGATTGTTTTTGGTAGTAATATTGGTACTACCACCACCGGTTGGCTAGTTACCATAATAGGTTTTAACTTCAAAATAAGCGCCTTTGCTTTACCTATGATTGGAATAGGCATGGTGCTTAAACTCATTAAAAATGAGGCGCGTCTCGGTGCTTTTGGCCAAGCATTGGTAGGGTTTGGCATTTTATTTTTAGGGATCGATGTTTTAAAAGATACCTTCTCACTACTCGGTGAGACGATATCGCTAAGTAGTGCAGGTAATACAGGAATATTAGACCTATTAACGTTTATTGGTTTTGGTTTCTTAATTACTGTTTTAATGCAATCATCTAGTGTTACTTTAGCGATTACATTGACCGCGCTTGCAGGAGGGATTATTGATTTATTTCCAGCAGCAGCGCTTGTTATCGGGAGTAATTTAGGCACAACAACAACGGCTGTATTTTCTTCTTTTGGCACTAATTCTGTTGCAAAAAGGGTGGTGGCGAGTCATGTTATTTTTAATCTAATCACAGCATTTGTTGCCCTTGTTTTATTAACACCTTTATTATCACTTATCTTATTTAGCCAAGAGTTTTTCAATATAGATCAATCTTATACAGTGACTTTAGCCTTATTTCACACACTGTTTAATGTATTAGGTGTTCTTCTAATGTGGCCAATAACAACACACTTAGTGACCTGGTTATCACATCGTTTTAAAACTAAAGGTGGAGATGATGGCAAAGCTAAATATCTTGATAAAAACACCTTATCCCTACCATCATTAGCGTTACATGCATTAAGTAGAGAAACCGAAAGGGTGAGTGCTTATTCTTTAGCAATGGCAAAAGACAGTATAAACTTTGAAACTAGCACTCAGGATATGGCCAGTAAAGGCGCTACTATAAAACATCTAATCACTGCGATTGGTGACTACACGTCACGTTTATACACACAAAATTTAACAGAAGATATTTCAGAAAAATTGCCCATTCTGTTACGTGTCACCCAATATTATGGCACTATTTCTGAATTAGCTGTAATGATAAATATAGCAAAAAAACAAGTAGCCACCTCACTTAACCCCGCTATACAACAACAGGTAAATACATTTTATACGCATAGTGTTCAACTATTAAACAAAGCCACAATTGGTTCTAAAATACATTCTAGTGAAGCGCTAAGAAAAGAGTTATCCTCTATTGAATCTGAATATCAATCATTAAAATCATTGTTACTTAGAAGAGGTGCTGAAGGAACATTGTCAATTGCAAAAATGGATAAAACAATGATCTCAATTAGTCAGGTAAGGCGGATAAATCAACAAGCAAATAAGGCTTTAACTCACTTTGAATCACTCCATTTTAATGAGGATTTTAATGTAAATGAGTCCTAATTATTGTATATACCCATCACCATTCAACTTGCAGGTTTTGAGTGCTTATAATGGCTGTGATAGTTATTCTATTGCTCAATAATATAACGCGACTAGCACGGTCAGTATGAATTCTGTAAAGCTGCAAATTGAATGATAACGGGTATATATAACTTCTGTATAAGGATGATATAGATTTGATCATAAGCTGTGGATAACTTTAGCTGTGGATAACTAAGGTACTTATCCACAGTTTAAAAGCGTTAAACTAGGTCAGTTACTAGAACAGAATAAGCAACTAATACATTGATTGTTCTGTTCTTTATTGACTTACCCACATATCCACAGGAAACAAACATCAACATCATAATCTTTTAAATACTTTATTAATAATGTTTATATGAAAACAATTTTACAAATATCAGTTCCCTGTCCTCTAAGATTAAATTTCGATTATCTTAGTGATAACTCAACAACTCCCAGACAAGCAGGTTGTCGAGTTCGTATACCTTTTGGATCTAGAGAACTTATTGGTATTATTCTTAATTCAAAAGAAATTGATGATAAAACGGATATTTCAAAATTAAAAACTATTTTGGAATGTTTGGATGAGAAGCCAATACTAACGCCTGAATTATTATCATTAACGCTTTGGTTAAGTGATTATTATCACCATCCCTTAGGTGATTGCTTTCAAACCATATTGCCTAAAAAAATACGCCAAGGTGAAAGCTTAAATCTACAAACAGAATCTTTTTGGCTGCTCAATACACAACAAGAGAATCAAAAGATAGGAAAAAAGCAGCAGCAGATTTTAGATTTATTGAGTTTAAATCCAACAGGTTTAGCACAAAGTAAAATCTACCTTGAACTAGGCTCCTGCAAATCATCTCTCGTTTCACTTGAAGATAAAAAATTAATTATCCATAAGCAAGAAGTTAAAAAAGCAGCTGTTCCTACTCAACTCTCATCTCCTTGCAGGCTTAATGATGAACAAAGCTTTGCAGTGGAATCGGTATGGGCTTCAAATAAAAAGTTTACCCCTTTTTTATTACAAGGAATTACGGGGAGTGGTAAAACAGAAGTTTATATTGAACTTACGCAAAGAGCGGTTAGTGAAGGCAAGCAAGTTCTTATTTTGATCCCTGAAATAGGTTTAACTACACAGTTTGTTGCTCGATTTAGACAGCGATTAGCCGTCAATATTGTAGTATTAAATTCGGCAATCTCTGATGGAGAAAGAAAACAATCATGGTTATTAGCAAGGGAGGGTATTGCTGATGTCATTATAGGCACCCGATCAGCCGTATTTACCCCAACAAAGAACTTGGGACTTATCATCATGGATGAAGAACATGATGCCTCATACAAACAACAAGATGGCCTTCGTTATCATGCTCGAAATGTAGCATTAATGAGAGCTAAAAGATCTGATGTCCCTATTGTTTTAGGCAGTGCAACGCCTTCATTAGAAAGTTTGTACCATGTTGAACAAGGGCGTTATCAGTGCCTAGAGTTAAATAAACGGGCTACAGGTGCGAGTCTGCCTAAAGTTCATCTTGTTGATAGTGCTGGCCCTAAAGCAGATAATGGTGTGTCTAGTGTTTTATATAAAGCGATTCAAAAACAATTAGAGGCTGACAACCAGGTTCTTTTATTTATTAACCGTCGTGGTTTTGCACCGGTTCTAATGTGTCATGAATGTAACTGGCAAGCGACCTGTTCTCATTGTGATGCCAAAATGATTGTCCACCAAAGGCGAAATACCTTGTGTTGTCATCATTGTGGCCTTGTTCAACGACTGCCCGCTCAATGTCCAAAGTGCCAAGCACCGGATCTTAATACTTATGGAGCAGGAACCGAGCAAATAGAATTAACGTTGCAACGGTACTTTCCTGATACTCCTGTGCTGAGAATTGATCGAGATTCAACTCAACGAGTGCGTGCTTTTGCAGATATGGTGGAAGATATTCATCGAGGTGGTGCCAAAATATTAGTGGGTACACAGATGTTAGCAAAGGGGCATGATTTTCATGATGTCACGCTGGTTGGAGTGCTAGATGCTGATCAAGGTTTATTAAGTGCTGATTTTAGGGCGACTGAAAGTTTGGCTCAGCTAATAGTGCAAGTAACAGGTCGTGCGGGTCGAGGTAAAAAGTCTGGAGAGGTATTTATTCAAACAAGCCAACCTCAACATGAGTTTTGGGATGATCTGATTAAACAGGGATATCGTTATACCGCTAAAAAAATATTAAAAGAACGTGCTTTAATGGCAATGCCTCCTGTTGGATCTTTATGTATTATTCGAGCAGAAGACAAGCAAGAGCAATTGGCTATGTTATTTTTAACAGAAGTCTTGGCAGTTTTAAATCAACATGGTCAACAAGAGGTCTTGGTGATGGGGCCTGTTCCTGCCATTATGGAAAAAAGGGCAGGGCGATATAGGGCACAGTTATTATTATCATCCCCTAATAGAAAACCCATTCATCAATTGCTAGATCACTATATTCAGGCAATTTCAGCACTTAAATTAGCTAGAAAAGTAAGGTGGTCAATTGATATTGATCCGATTGATTTAATGTAGTTCAGCGTTGTATATACTCGTAATCACTTAAGATGCATGATTGACGCTTTGTCATTCTCACGAAAGTGGGAATCCAAGGGCCGTGGAATTAGCTACTATCGTTGGATCCCCGTTTTCACGGGGATGACAGGTTTTGTTAAAATTAAAGGACTTTTTTCTATCCACGTTTTACTCTGTTAGAAATTAACTTTAATCAAGATTGATGAAAATAATGGTGAGTCCCATGGGCTTCAACTGCTGCACTTATTTTTCGTAGCGCTTTAACATAGGCGGCTTCACGAAGCGTACGATGTTCCTTATCTGCCAAATCCCAAACATCATTAAAGGCAAGTGTCATTCTGTCTTTGAGTTTTTGTTGAACTTCTTCAAGTGTCCAAGCTTGGCCACTACGATTTTGAACCCACTCAAAATAACTCACCGTCACACCACCTGCATTAGCTAAAACATCAGGTACAACTAAAATTCCTTTGTTATGAAGAATTGTGTCAGCTTCAGATAATATTGGACCATTAGCTATTTCTACAATCGCTTTTGCTTTTACATTAGTCGCATTATGTTTGGTGATAACGCCTTCTAGTGCTGCGGGGATTAAAATATCAACATCAAGTTTAAGTAACTCAGCGTTACTGATCGTTTTGTGTTCAATAGTTCCACATACTGAATCATCACAATAAACGCCTTTTATTTGTTTTGATTGTTGTTTTTCTTGCCATAAACTTTCAATATCAAATCCTTCACTTGAGTAGACTCCACCCTTAGAGTCACTAACGGCAATAATTTTACAGCCCGCTTGTTGAAGTAGTTTGGCCACGTTATAACCACCATTACCAAAACCTTGCACAGCAATAGTCATATCCGACAGGACCCAGTTCATTTTCTTGATTAGCTCTAAAGTGCACAAATAGGCACCACGTCCTGTTGCATCATCACGACCCAAACTCCCCCCCAACTCAATGGGTTTGCCAGTAATAACATCGGGAGCATGGGTCCGTTTGATTGAATCATATTCAGCCATCATCCAGCCCATAATTCTAGAGTTGGTATAGACATCAGGTGCGGGGATATCACGATGAGGGCCAATGAAATTAACTAAAACACGAACATACATACGAGATAGGCGTTCAAGTTCCATGGGGGATAGTTCTTTTGGATTGACGGTTATACCTCCTTTAGCACCACCAAAAGGCAAATTAACGACTGCACATTTTATGGTCATCCATAAGCCAAGTGCCTTTATTTCATCTTCATTGACATTAGGGTGAAAGCGAACGCCACCCTTCGTTGGGCCAAGAATACTGTTATAGCGACATCGGTAGCCTGCAAAATATTTTTGTGAACCGTCATCCATGCGAACAGGAAGGCTAACAACCATCATTTCTTTAGGATGTAATAAACCTTCAATAATTTCAGGATCAATATTGGCTAATTCAGCAAGAGACTTAATTCTGACTAAGGCATCTTCAAATGTGCTTGTAGCGGTCATCTTTTGTGCTCCAAATAATTGTTTTTCTATCACATTATCATAGTGATAGTCGTTCGTATGACTCTTGACATCAAATTGAATTATCAATGCTGTACATCAACGGAGGTGGATAGGTTAAAATACCGCTATTAATTTTTATTTATTAAGGCTCACAGACCTTGAAAGCTCAGCTTATAAAACTGCTTAGACAAGCATTAACAGATTTGATTTCACAGGGTTCTTTACCTGAAATTGATTTACCTGATATCCAAATTGAACGAACAAAAGATAAAGCGCATGGTGACTTTGCTTGTAATGTAGCCATGATGTTGGCGCGAACAGCGAAAATGAATCCTCGCCAAATTGCGACATTTATCGTTGATGCAGTAGCTGATGCAGACTTCATTACCAAAATAGAAATTGCCGGTCCTGGTTTTATTAACTTCACCTTATCTGCTGATTCTGCCCAGCAAGTTGTTAAAGATGTATTAGCAAAGGCTGATGAGTTTGGTTGTAGCCAAATAGGCGCTGGTAAGCGCGTGCAGGTCGAGTTTGTTTCAGCTAACCCTACCGGACCACTTCATGTCGGTCATGGCCGTGGTGCGGCTTATGGGTCTGTTGTCAGTAGTTTATTGATGGCAGTCGGCTTTGATGTTCATCGTGAATATTATGTTAATGATGCGGGTCGTCAAATGGATATTTTGGCCACCAGTGTGTGGTTACGATATTTAGCTGCTTGTGGAGAACAATTCACTTTTCCAAGTAATGCCTACAAAGGTGATTATGTTTTAGATATTGCTGCATCACTTAAAGATGAGTGTGGTGATGAGCTACAAAGGGCAAGTAACGACGTCTTTGCTAATGTGCCAACAGATGAACCTGATGGTGGTGATAAAGAACAGCATATCGATGGTCTGATTATTAATGCTAAGGCTTTATTAGGAGATGATCTTTACCGTAAAGTATTTGATTTAGGTTTAAATTCAATTATTGCCGGTATTAAATCTGATCTTGCTGACTTTGGTACTGACTATGATGAGTGGTTTTCTGAACGGTCATTAATGGAATCGGGTGATGTTGATAAAGCCATTGAAGAATTAAAAGCTTCTAAAGTATTGTATGAAAAAGAGGGTGCATGGTGGTTTAAGTCAACGGATTATGGCGATGAAAAAGATCGTGTTGTGGTACGAGACAATGGCCAAACAACCTATTTTGCATCAGATATTGCCTATCACTTAAATAAATTTAATCGTGGTTTTGATACGGTAATTGATATTTGGGGCAGTGACCATCATGGTTATATTCCGCGTGTAAAAGCCTCATTAACGGCAATGGGACAAGATGAAAGTAGATTAAAAGTCTTATTGGTTCAGTTTGCTATTTTATATCGTGGTTCTGAAAAAATGGCGATGTCGACCCGAAGTGGGCAATTTGTCACCTTAAAAGAATTACGAGAAGAAATTGGTAAAGATGCCGCTCGTTTCTTTTATGTTTTGCGTGGTGCTGATCAACATATGGACTTTGATCTTGAACTCGCCAAATCCCAAAGTAATGATAACCCTGTTTATTATGTGCAATATGCTCATGCTCGTGTATGTAGTGTATTTAGACAGTTAGCAGAACGTGGTTTGACATGGGATCAAATGCAAGGTGAGCAGCATTTAAATCGTTTAACACAAGATCATGAGCAGGCATTGTTTACCGCTTTATCGCGTTATCCTGAACTATTGGAGTCGGCAGCACTTAATTACACGCCTCACATATTGGCTCATTATTTAATGGATTTAGCACGAGATTTCCATGCTTATTACAATGCACATCACTTTATTGTTGATGATGTTGAATTAAGTCAGGCGCGGTTAACGTTGATTTCAGCGGTAAGACAAGTCATTGCTAATGGTTTAACGGTTATAGGTGTTTCTGCACCGGAGACAATGTAAGTGGCGACAAGAAGAAATACTCGACATCAAACACAGCAAAAGTCTCTTCCTTGGGGGCCCATGCTGATTAGTTTTTTAGTAGGTCTTTTTGTTATGTTTTTAGTGCATTTAAACGACAATGTCACACCTGAACAAGGTAGTAATAAAACAGCAAAAACACCGGTAGAAAAAAAATCAAAAGGGGTTGAACCCACCTTTGAGTTTTATAGCTTATTACCTGAAATGGAAGTGGTGGTTGAAAGACCTAAACGAGCAGTTGTTATTTCACCTATACAGCAAAAAACACCGACAGATAATGTTGATAATAGTAAGAGTGAAATTCGTTATTTATTACAAGTTGGATCGTTTAGAAAATCAGCTGATGCAGATGCGTATAAAGCTAAACTGGCTTTTTTAGGTATTGAATCAAAAGTACAAACAGTGACGATTGATAATAAAGATACTTGGCATCGTGTTCAGGTGGGCCCTATTATTGGTCGTAAAAAAGCAGATGCGGTTAAAAGCCAGTTGCTAAAAAATAAAATTGATTCATTATTAGTGCGTGCTAAGAGTGGTTAGTTGGGGTATGCTCAAAGTTTTGATACACAAGGATATTGCTAATGACTAATTCTAGTGATAAAACATATTCAGAAGTTGAAATTATTGAAAAATTAACGGTTGAATTACCAAATTGGTATTTTGAAAAAGGTTGGATTCGTCGCAAATATAAAACAAGTGGCTGGAAAGGCACTTTAATGGTGATTAATACCGTGGGGCATTTAGCAGAAGCGGCTTGGCATCACCCTGATATTTCAGCTTCTTATGCCTTTGTGATTGTAAAACTAACAACACATAGCGCGAAAGGTATTACCGATAAAGATTTTGAATTAGCGAAAAAAATAGAAGATGTAGTGCAGTGGCAACCAGCAAAAGAAGAGGGTAGCCCATTTGAAGGCACACCTTCAGATCCACGATTTAAATATATTAAGTACGACTGAATTTAAGTACAAGGGACACCAAGATGACAGAAATGACGGAAGCTGGAGTTTGGCAAGAGGTACCTAGCCCATTTTGTGGCATTGCCTCTGATGATTTAAGTATCAAAGTGGATGGTAATACGGTATCGATCATTGAAAATGGCGATGCGGTAACAAAGAAAGGTTTTGAAACGCCGATTACTGAAACATCACCGCGCGTAAATGGCAAAGAGGTGGCTTTAGATGAAGCTGTAAGTCATATTGCGAATTTGTTACGGACCAGTAAACAGCCTGTTATTGCTGGAATGGCAACCGATTTAAATGGTGCTCGTAGCGCAATGGCTTTAGCGGATAAGAGCCGTGCTACTGTCGATAATATGGATTCTGAAGCAGGGTTTAGAAATATACTTGTTTTGCAAGATACCGGTTGGATGATTACCACATTAACCGAAGTTAGAAACCGTGTTGATTTGTTAGTTGTCGTTGGTAGTGATATTGAATCTGAATTCCCTCGCTTTTTTGAACGTATGGTGTGGAATAAAGAAAGTATGTTTGGTCAAGATATTGAGTCTCGCCAAGTGGTTTATCTTGGTAAAGCACCCTCCGGAGATGCATCAACCTCACCACAAGGTAAAAAGGCTCAAGTTTTAGCCTGTGATGATGCCGATTTGCCTGAAGTGGTCTCGGTACTGCGAGCCTTAGTTAAAGGCAAGGGGATTCAAGCTGAGCAAGTGGGTGGAATTGCTGTGAGTGATTTGGCAGTGTTGGCAGAACAGTTAAAACAAGCGAAATATTCAGTGGTGACATGGGCGGCAGGTGATTTAGACTTTGATCATGCTGAAGTAACCGTGCAAACAGTCTGTGAGATGGTTAAAGACCTTAATTTAGATACACGTTCAAGTGGTCTACCTTTGGGCGGAAAAGAGGGGGGGATTACAGTTAATCAAGTCTCTGCATGGCAGTCAGGTTTCCCAATGCGGACTAACTTTAATCGTGGTTATCCTGACTATGATCCGTATTTATCAGATACAAATCGCATGTTAGATAATGATGAAGTGGATACTTTAGTTTGGATTTCCAGTTTTAACATCGATCGAACGCCACCGAAGTCGAATGCAAAAACAGTTGTTTTAGGGCGTTCAGGAATGTCGTTTGAACAAGAACCGGAAGTGTTTATTCCTGTGGGAACACCGGGGATAGATCATGCAGGCCGTGCATTTAGAACAGATGGTGTGGTGTCAGTACCATTAAGAAAATTACGTGACAGTGGTTTGCCAAGTACATTTGATGTATTAACTGCTGTAGAACAATCGCTATAAAGGGGCTGGATAGAGATGTTAACTAAACTAACAGGCGGCAGAATTTACGATCCGGCCAACAGTATCAATAACGAAGTTAAGGATATTTATATTCGTGATGGACGTATTATTGCTAAGCCTAAAGATGAACGTGTAGATAAAGAATTTGATGTTCGTGGCAAAGTAGTGATGGCAGGTGCGATTGATATGCACACTCATATTGGTGGCGGTAAGGTTAATATTGCTCGTACTATGTTGCCAGAAGATCATGCGGCAGATGTTGTTGCTCGTACGGAATTGATGCGTAGTGGTTCTGGTCATGCGGCACCCAGTACATTAACAGCGGGTTATCGCTATGCTGAAATGGGGTATACCGCTGGTTTTGAGCCTGCCATTTTACCTATTAATGCTCGCCAAGCGCATATGGAAATGGGTGATACACCGATTATTGATAAAGGGGGTTATGTCATGTTGGGTAGTGATGACTTCCTACTACGCATGATGGCATCAAATGGTGATCAAGAAGCGATTAATAGTTATGTTGCTTGGACGATGAATCATAGTCACGCCATTGGTGTGAAAGTGGTCAACCCGGGCGGTATTAATGCCTTTAAATTTAATCAACGTAAACTTGATTTAGATGAAAAGAATAAGTTTTATGGTGTAACACCGCGTGATATTTTGCTGCGTTTAGCAACAGCCGTAAAAGAACTAGGTGTACCGCATCCTTTGCATGTTCATGGTTGTAATCTAGGTGTGGCAGGTAACTTAGAAATGACGATTGATACGATGGAAGGTATCAATGGTTTACCCATGCATATGACGCATATTCAGTTTCATAGTTATGGTACTGAAGGTGACTTTAAGTTCTCATCAGGTTCTGCTCAAATTGCAGAAACCATTAATAAACACAAAAATATTACTGCCGATGTTGGGCAGATTCTGTTTGGTCAAACTGTGACTGCATCAGGCGATAATATGCGTCAACATGCCGCTCATCCGTTTGCTAGCCCAAATAAATGGGTGTGTATGGATATTGAGTGTGATGCAGGTTGTGGTGTGTTGCCGTTCAAATATAAAGACCAAAGTTATGTGAACGCATTGCAGTGGATGATTGGTTTAGAAACCTTCTTGATGGTTGATGATCCATGGCGCGTATTCTTAACAACCGATCACCCCAATGGTGCACCATTTACGAGTTATCCACATTTGATTAGATTACTGATGGATAAAACCTTCCGTAACGATATCTTATCGACCTTGCATCCTGAGGCTCAGAAAGCAAGTCACTTGGGATCATTAGATCGTGAATACACACTCTATGAAATTGCCATTATGACGCGTGCAGGCGCGGCTAAGTTAGTGGGTCTTGCTGATCGAGGTAGCTTAGGTGTAGGAACTGCCGCGGATATTACCGTTTATACCGATAATGAAGATCGTGAAAAAATGTTCACTAAACCAGACTATGTGTTTAAAGATGGCACCATGGTGGTTAAAGATGGTGAAATTGTTGAAGTCACATGGGGTACAACACATGTGGTTAAACCCGAATTTGACAATAGTATTGAGAAGGCATTGAAACCGTATTTTGATAAATATCATACTCAAAAAATGGGTAACTTTAAAATTAGCGATGATGAAATTGTCGATGATGGTCGAGGCAGTATTACTGTGCAGCCCTTACATGCAGGAGGCAAAATATGATTATCAATGGCGTAATAATTGATGAAACCTTTGCAGAAGCATTTCCGATGAAAGGTACTCGCTTAATCATTACTGCATTGAATGCAAAATGGGCGATGATTTCAGCACAAACCTTTACTGGCTTTGCCACTTCGGTTATTGCTTGTGGTTGTGAAGCGGGTATTGAAAAAGTACTTGATCCAAGTGAAACACCTGATGGTCGTCCTGGTGTGTCTATTTTGATTTTTGCCATGGGCGGAAAAAGCTTAGCGAAACAAGTTGAAACCCGCTCTGGTCAGTGTGTGCTTACTTCGCCAACATCAGCCTTGTTTTCTGGTTTGGAAAGTGAAACTGAAATTTCATTAGGTGAAAATCTTCGCTTCTTTGGTGATGGTTTCCAAATTTCTAAAATGATTGATGGCAAACGCTACTGGCGTATTCCTGTGATGGATGGTGAGTTCTTAACCCAAGAAAAAACAGGTGTTCAAGCCTCTGTCGGTGGCGGTAACTTTCTCGTTTTAGCAGAATCTCAAGAGCAGGCCTTAGTTGCTTGTGAAGCTGCTGTTATTGAAATGAAAAAATGTCCAAATGTCATTATGCCCTTCCCGGGTGGCGTTGTAAGATCGGGTTCAAAAGTAGGTTCAAAATTTAAAGCGTTGAATGCTTCAACTAATGATGCTTTTTGCCCGACTTTAAAAGGGCAAACTAAAAGCGATTTATCCCCCGAGGTTGAATCAGTAATGGAAATCGTAATTGATGGTTTAACCAAAGAAGATATTGATGTTGCCATGCGAGTGGGTATTCAAGCGGTATGTGATTTGGGTGCGGCGAACGGTATTCGCCGAATTAGTGCGGGTAACTATGGCGGTAAACTAGGTCCATTCCACTTCCATTTACAGGAGATTATGGCATGAGTTCTTTAACGTTTACGCTAACGACTTCTGAAAAACAACGTATTGATTGTTCACCATTAACTTCTGATTTATTGCTTGATAAATCATTAGCTGAGATCGCAGCTATTGAACTTGTTATTGGTAATGGTACTGAGCGTGTAGATAGTTTATTTGATGTTTCTGGTGATGACGCTTCAGACATTAAGTTTGTTAATAGTTCCGATAAGTTAGACTTTATTGGTCGAAATATGACTTCTGGAAAAATCACTATTGAAGGCAATGTCGGCGGCTATTTAGGCTTGTTCTTAGAGGGCGGCGAGATTGAGGTCACTGGTGATACGGGTATTTATACCGCCTGTGAAATGAAATCTGGACAGATCAAAATCAACGGCAATGCCGGTGATTTTGTTGGTGGGGTTCGTCCTGGCTATAGAAATGGTATGACGGGGGGTACCGTGATTATCACTGGTAACTCAGGTGATAGAGCGGGCGATCATATGCGCCGAGGTTATATCTTAATTGAAGGCAATGCTGGTGATTATTGTGCGGGAAGAATGATTTCAGGCACCATCGCTGTGTTAGGTGACGTGGGTGCTCATTTAGGTTATGCAATGAAGCGTGGCACCGTGTTGTTGATTCAAGAGCCATCGAAAGGTATTGGCGCTAACTTTAATGATTGTGGCGCACACACCTTAGCTTTTTTACCCTTAATGTTGTCCTCTTTTAAGACGTTAGATAGCAAGTTCGCCAAATTAGACACCTTTTCACGTGTACAACGCTATGCCGGTGATCTTGCTGGCATTGGTATGGGTGAGATTTTAGTTAAAATTTAAATGAGACCTTTGCACGAGTCGTCTTTTTCGCCATAGCGGCGTTAAAAATAGTCTCAAAATGCTCATTTACACGAATAAACTACGCTTTTTCGACAATTTTTGCCTTGCTACGACAAAAAATACTTATCGTGCAAAGGTCTCAAATATGTCTGAAAAGTTACGAATAAGGGATGTCAAAGGTCGTTTCAACGCCTAACGGTCCTTGTGATTAGATTAGGTAATGTTATTCTTAAATAGTGAGGGGTAAAAATGACACAAATACAAAAAATTGAGCAAGAGATCGCCTCCTTACCGAGACTTGAATTGGCTGAGTTGCGATCATGGTTTGATAAGTTTGATGCCAAAAAATGGGATCAACAATTAGAAGAAGATGTTAGTTTAGGAAGACTTGATGATATTGCCAGTACAGCAATAGTGGACTTTAAAAAAGGACATTTCAAGGAACTATGAGGCATTTTACAAGCCTCTCTTTTTGGCAAGCTTATGAAATGTTACCTATGGCGGTACAGAAACTAGCCGATAAGAACTTTGAGTTATTAAAAGATAATGCTTTGCATCCTTCATTGCATTTTAAAAAGGTAGGCAAATACAGATCTGCTCGAGTTGGAATTAAATATCGTGCTTTGGCTGTAGATATTGATGAAGGGTTGTTATGGTTTTGGCTAGGGAATCATGGAGACTACGATAAACTTATAAAACAGGTTCTTTAGCTTTTTTGTGTAAATACTAAAATTTCAAAGGTGCAGCTTATGTCAGATATAGGTAAGTCAATTACTCAGTTTATTATCGAACAGCAACGTGTCCATTCGAGCTCAACGGGCGAAATGACGGGTTTGCTGAATGATATCGTCAGTGCCTGTAAAAAAATCTCTCATTTAGTTAATCGTAGTGGCATTATTGGCATTGGTGGTGCGGCTGAGTCTGAAAATGTGCAGGGTGAAGTTCAGAAGAAGCTGGATATTATCACCAATGATGTGATGGTTGATGCGTTGAATTGGACAGGGCATTTGGCGGGTATGGCATCAGAGGAAATTGAAGAAATCATTCAAATTTCAGATGATCAGCCAAAGGGTAAATACTTAATTGCCTTTGATCCGCTTGATGGTTCATCGAATATTGATATTAATTTATCTGTAGGTACGATCTTCTCCATTTTACGCTGTCCTGAAGGTGTCAGCACACCAACGGTGAAAGACTTTATGCAAAAAGGCACTGAGCAAGTCTGTGCTGGTTTTTGTGTTTATGGTCCTGCAACGATGATGATCTTAACGACAGGGTGTGGCGTAAATGGCTTTACCTTAGATCAAGATATCGGCGAGTTTATTTTGACCCATCCCAATATGACAATTCCAGAAGATACGGCTGAATTTGCTATCAATATGTCGAATCAACGCTTTTGGGAAGAACCGATACAACGTTATGTCGAAGAATGCATTCAAGGTGTTGATGGCAGTCGTGAGAAGAACTTCAATATGCGTTGGGTTGCCTCAATGGTGGCAGAAGTCTATCGAGTGTTAACGCGTGGCGGTATTTTTATGTACCCGATTGATAGCAAACCTACTACTAATGGTGGCAAACTACGTTTAATGTATGAAGCGAGCCCAATGAGCTTTATTGTTGAGCAAGCAGGTGGTGTGAGTTCAACGGGCTATGAACGTATTATGGATATTCAAGCAAATGATATTCATCAGCGAGTACCTGTTATTTTAGGTTCTAAAAATGAAGTTGAACGAGTGGTTTCCTACCATAAAGGGACTTAAGTCTAATCTCCAAAAATCTTGAAAAAGCTAAATTTAATCATCTTCATTTATTGTGGAGAAACTAGGTTTAAAAAGTGATGAATTTGTGTCGATGATGAGTTCATGTTTTTTTAAAATAATTTGAGACCTTTGCACGATAAGTATTTTGAGACTATTCTTAACGCCGCTATGGCGAAAAAGACGACTCGTGCAAAAATCTCAATCTATTAATAGTATGAAAATTGTAATGTTAGTTATTCTTACAAATAATAAAGAGAAAAAATGAGTACGCATTATGATGTGATTGTCCTCGGTGCTGGTGCCTCGGGGTTATTGTGTGCTTTTACTGCGGCTCAGCGAGGTCGACGTGTTCTGATCTTAGAAAAAGCTAATAAAGTCGGTAAAAAGATATTGATGTCAGGTGGCGGTAAATGCAATTTTACTAATCACTTTGTTGAAGCAGATAATTTCATTTCTGATAACTCACATTTTTGTAAAGCGGCCTTAAAACGTTATAGCCAGTGGGACTTTATGGCGATGGTTGAACGTCACGGCATTGAAGTAGAAGAGAGAAAGCATAACCAACAGTTTTGTAAGAATTCAGCGAAAGAAATCTTGACCATGTTATTAGATGAGTGTGATCAGTCAGGTGTTGAGATAAGAACACACTGTGAGATTAAGACTATAAAATCACTTGATTTGAAAGGTCATTCTGATAAACATCAACATGAAGATTCGCGAAGCCAGTATCAAATAAGCATTACACAGGATCATTCTACTCATAAATTAGAATGTCAGTCTCTAGTTGTTGCTACAGGGGCCTTATCCATACCCTCTCTAGGTGGCAGCAGTATTGGTTATGATATTGCAGAGCAGTTTGGCTTGGCCTTGATTGAGCGCCGAGCAGGTTTAGTGCCTTTCATGTTTAGTGATACCTTTAAATTGATCTGTGAGCGACTATCAGGCTTGGCGATGGAAGTTGATGTTGAGTGTAATGGACGCACATTTACTGAAAACCTACTATTTACTCATCGCGGTATCAGTGGGCCGGTAATATTACAAATATCCAATTACTGGCAGCCAGGAAATGAGATTAGAATTAATCTATTACCCTATATGAATACAGCAGAATGGTTACTGAAAGCCAAACAACAAGATGGTAAGAGTTTGTTAAGGACGATATTAAGCAAAAAAATGGCCAAAGCGCTTGTTACTGAGTTACAAATTTTGTGGTGGTTGGATTTAGCCGAAAAGCCCCTGGCAGAATTTAATAATAAACAATTAATCACCATCGGCAATAATATTAATAATTGGCATCTTAAACCTTCGGCAACAGAGGGCTACCGTACAGCTGAAGTGACATTAGGTGGTGTAGATACCAATGGCATTAGCTCAAAAACAATGGAAGCCAAACAGCAGGCCGGCTTGTATTTTATAGGTGAAGTATTAGATGTAAGTGGTCATTTGGGAGGTTATAATTTTCAATGGGCTTGGTCGTCTGCATATAGTGCAGGCATTGTCGTTTAGCCTTAATGTCAGTTGTTAATCTACTTATACCCAAATTACTTGAAACCTGCATTTTCAAGTAATTTGGGTATAAATGGTATACTGCCCGCATTAAAATCTTTTATCTCGTTAAATCGGCAGTATTCAGCCATCGAGATCACCACCGTTAATTGAGACTACTTTATGTCATTTGCTTCACTGGGTCTGTCTGATCCAATTCTTCGTGCCGTTGAGAAAAAAGGCTATACCACCCCATCACCAATCCAACTTGAGGCGATTCCAGCTGTTTTAAGCGGTAATGATGTAATGGCTGCAGCGCAGACAGGGACTGGTAAGACCGCTGGTTTTACCTTGCCACTATTACAGCGTCTTGATAATGGTACTAGAGTTAGAGGGAATCATATACGTGCCTTGGTATTAACACCAACCCGTGAATTAGCAGCGCAGGTTCATGAAAGTGTGGCGTTGTATGGTCAAAACTTATCACTACGATCAGCCGTTGTTTTTGGTGGTGTGAAGATTAATCCTCAGATGATGAAGTTGCGTCGTGGTGTTGATATTTTGGTGGCAACACCTGGTCGACTCATGGATTTATATAACCAAAATGCAGTGAAGTTTTCAGATGTAGAAGTGCTGATATTAGATGAAGCCGATCGTATGTTAGATATGGGTTTCATCAAAGATATTAGAAAGATCATGTCTTTGATGCCAAAAACACGCCAAAACTTATTATTCTCAGCTACTTTTTCTGGTGAAATTCGCACCTTAGCTCAGAGTATTTTGAAAAACCCAGTTCAAATTGAAATTAGCCCTCAGACAACAACAGCTGAAGGTGTTAAACAATCCATGTTTGAAGTGGATAAAACGAAAAAGACTGAACTACTTATTCACCTAGTGGGTACGAATAACTGGAATCAAGTACTTGTCTTTATGCGAACTAAACATGGTTGTAATCGTTTAGTTAAAAAGCTGGATCAGTTTGGCATTACCGCTGCAGCAATTCACGGCAATAAAAGCCAAGGCGCACGAACACGTGCTTTGGCTGATTTCAAATCAAACAAGATTCGAGTTTTAGTCGCAACAGATATTGCAGCACGAGGTATTGATATTAGTGATTTACCTCATGTGATTAACTTTGAACTGCCAAATGTACCTGAAGATTATGTACATCGTATCGGTCGTACAGGTCGTGCCGGTGCAGAAGGTGAAGCGATATCTTTAGTCAGTGCTGATGAAGTTGAGTTCTTATCCGATATTGAGAATTTAATTCGCCAGACTTTGGTGCGTGATGTTGAAGTGGGTTTTGTGCCTGTTCATCCTGTGCCAATTACAAAGTTGGGTGAGCGTAAAAAAGGCGGCAAGGCTAAAAAGGCCAGAAGACCAAGCCAAGATAATAATCAGCGAAAAGAGCCTGCTGCTAACCGCAACAGAAGACCTAGTTCTGCTAATAATAATTCATCAAAACCTTCGATTCACTCTGGTCAACGAAGAAGCCGTAAGCCAGCAGCTAAATAAGCAAAGAGAGTGGTAGTGATCAAAAGACCATTCGGGGATAAATCCCCTCCTACAGATTGGTTGTGAAAATAAAATCTATGATCTACCACGGAGACACAGAGGGCACAGAGATATAAAAATAAAAACGCCATGCTCCCTGTGTCTCTGTGGTAAATATTAACAAGTTGAAATCTGAATTCTAAATAACCTGAACTCTGGATAAGAGAACAGTCTGGATAATTCTAACAAACAGGGTCATTCCCGCAGGCTTTTAGCCGGAATCTATTATGAGGGAAATAAAATGAAGATCTGGGTTGATGCTGATGCTTGTCCCGCTGTCATTAAAGATATTTTATTTAAGGCCGCAGAAAGAACGAAAGTTGAGATGACTTTGGTTGCCAATCACTTTATGCGTATTCCACCGTCACAATTCACCTCTTTCTTGCAGGTTACACAGGGTTTTGATGTGGCTGATAATGAGATTGTGCAACGGTTAGATGCTGGTGACCTTGTTATAACAGGTGACATTCCGCTTGCTGCAGAAGTGATAGAAAAAGGTGGTCATGCCTTAAACCCACGTGGTGAGATGTATACGACGCAAAATATCAAACAACGACTAGCAATGAGAGATCTCATGGATTCGTTACGTTCAAGTGGTGTTGATACCGGAGGCCCTTCTGCAATGAGTCAGGCTGATAGGCAGAAGTTTGCTAATAATTTAGATTCATTTCTTACCAAGCATGCTTAATGCAAAACTCCAAGCTACGTAGGTGTGGGTCGGGTTTCAACCCGACAAAACCTGCAATAAACAAATAGGGCGGCAGTGTTCAATAGCCCATTCGGGGATAAATCCCCTCCTACAGAATAGGTCAAATACAAAAGTAGGTGTGACTAATAATTTAGATTCATTTTTAACGAAATATTTAACAAATTGTTAAATCCATTGTAGGAGCTGCTTCAGCCGCGAAAAGCCTACTTGCTCAATACGAAAGTAACAGGCATAAAAAAGGGCGCTACCGATAAACGGTAGCGCCCTTTTAGCTTTCTAACTTTTAAAGCTTACTTAGTATTAGATGTAAACTCAGGGTATGCTTCCATACCACATTCACTTAAATCAACACCGTCGTATTCTTCTTGTTCAGTTACACGAATACCCATCACTAGCTTGAGTACATACCAAGTAATGAAACTTGCTCCAAATACCCAAACGAAGATAGTTGCTGCACCGATCAATTGAGCTGTGAAGCTGGCATCAGTATTTGTTAATGGCACTGCTAGCAGACCCCATAAACCAACTACACCATGAACAGAGATAGCACCAACTGGATCATCGAGTTTGAACTTATCTAATGTAACGATAGAGAAGACAACTAAAGCACCACCGACAGCACCAATTAATGTTGCTACTAATGGTGTTGGTGTATCTGGACCAGCAGTAATTGCCACTAGACCGGCTAACGCGCCGTTTAAGATCATGGTTAAATCAGCTTTACCAAACATCATTTTAGCAACGAGAAGAGCAGCAATAACACCACCCGCAGCCGCAGCATTTGTGTTTAGGAATACCATTGCAACGGCGTTAGCACTTGCCATATCACCTAGTTTTAATACTGAACCACCATTAAAGCCGAACCAACCCATCCATAAGATGAAGGTACCTAATGTTGCCATTGGTAAGTTTGCACCTTGAATTGGGCGAACTTCACCGTTAGGACTATATTTACCTTTACGAGCACCTAATAAGATAACACCTGCTAGAGCAGCCGCACCACCGGCCATGTGAACGATGCCTGAGCCTGCGAAATCAAGGAAACCAAGGTCACCAAGGTTAAACATGCCAAATACATCAGCGCCGCCCCAAGTCCATGCACCTTCCATTGGGTAGATGAATGCCGTCATTACGATAGCAAAACCAGCAAATGCCCATAACTTCATACGCTCAGCAACCGCACCTGAAACAATCGACATCGCAGTAGCAACAAATACAACTTGGAAGAAGAAGTCAGAAGCAGAAGAATAAACTGAACTGCCATTAAAACCAGCTTCAGCAGAAGCCGCTAATGCATCCGCAGTTAAGTTATCACCACCGGCAATACCTTCTAAGAAGATGCCACCACCGTACATGATGTCATAACCGACAACCATATAAGCAGTACATGCAATAGCAAACAATAAAACGTTTTTCGTTAGGATTTCAGTCGTGTTTTTAGCACGAACTAGGCCTGCTTCTAACATTGAGAAGCCAGCAGCCATCCACATTACCAATGCACCCATCACTAAGAAGTAAAAGGTATCAATAGCGTATTGGAGTTCGAAAATTTGATTTGTTACATTTTCCATTCTTAATTACTCCAATCTTATAAAGCGTCAGAACCGGTTTCGCTGGTGCGAATACGGATCACTTGCTCTAGTGGGTAAACGAAGATTTTGCCATCACCGATTTTGCCAGTGTTAGCACCTTTGATGATTGCTTCAGTCACTTGATCAACCATTTCATCATCAATGGCAATATCTAGTTTAAGTTTAGGTAGAAAATCTACAACATATTCAGCGCCACGGTATAACTCTGTGTGACCTTTTTGACGACCAAAGCCTTTAACTTCAGAAACGGTTAAACCTTGCACGCCGATTTCAGAAAGTGCTTCACGGACATCATCAAGCTTAAACGGCTTGATTATCGCTACTACTTGTTTCATAAACTTATTCCTTCAAAAAAATGACCACTTCGAGAGAGGTGAAGTGGCCAAGGAGTGTTACATTGATTTAGAGATTGTGAATACTAGACGACCGCTTGAATCAATACCTGTATCAATATTAGTGTCAGAGTATGTTACATCGACGCCAAAGCCTGCTAGTTCTGTAGATGCACCTAATTTCCAGTTAGTGTAATCATCTGCATTATCAATATCGTAACGGCCAACTGATGCAGCTAAACTAATGCCTGTGCCTTCAATATCATAAGCTGCAGAAAGGTCAAAATAAGTTGCGTCAGTATTGTCGCTACCACCATATTCATTGGTGTAACCAACGAATGCAGTTAAGAAACTATAGCTCAATGAACCGTAATACTCATTCCAGTTAATGTCGCCTTCACTGGGGTACATATAACGAAGGAAACCAATGTCATAGCTAAATCCAGAGTCAGCAATATCACCGCCAAAACCGGCATAAACATCAACTTCAACACTTGACTCACTACCAAAATCAATATTTGATGCCCAAGTACCGATGTAAAAACCACTTGCATGTGAGTAATCAAAAGAACCAGAAATAGCTGCTTCTTCATCAGTTTGAGTTAAGCCGCGCCATACGTAGTCAGATGTTAATGCAACGCTTGCACTTGTTGAGTGTTGGCCGTCTTCACTTTCCCATGCCATTGCTGATGAAGCAACAAGCATTGTGCTTGCAGCAAAATAGAGTGTTGAGATTGTTTTCAATTTCATTTTTATTCCCCGTTAATTTATTTTGAGTCATTTGAATGTGTTTGCATGGTTAGGTGCAACTAAATATATTCAGACTGGTTGATAGATTGCAGTATTGGTGCCAATAAAAAAGTTGATAAAAAACAATGCTATAGATGTTGTGGCGACTGTGTTTATGGATCATGTTGGTGCGTTTTTTATCAAAAATGAACTAATTGAGTGCGAATGTAAGAAGATAGTGCAGAGGTATATTTATTATTGTTCTAGTCGTGAGTTGCTATGATGTTGCTTAAATTTTAGTAATAATTGAGAACGTTATGGTGTATCCACAAATTGATCCTGTTGCTCTATCACTTGGGCCCTTACAAATCCATTGGTATGGGCTTATGTATTTGGCTGGCTTCGTTGGCGCATGGTGGTTGGGACGATTACGTGCCGAGCGTTATGGCTGGACGGTGGAGCAAGTAGAAGACTTATTATTCTATGGTGCTATTGGTGTCATTGTCGGTGGTCGATTAGGTTATATCCTTTTTTATGACTTACCCAATAATTTAGCTCACCCTTTAAATGTCTTAAAAGTGTGGCAAGGCGGAATGTCGTTTCACGGTGGCTTGTTAGGTGTTTTAAGCGCTTTTTGGTTGTTTGCTAGAAAAACCGGCAAGTCTTATGCGAGTGTCAGTGACTTTATTGCTCCCATGGTGCCTATTGGTCTTTTCTTTGGTCGTATTGGTAACTTCATTAATGCTGAATTATGGGGCAAGGTGAGTGATGCACCTTGGGCAATGGTGTTTCCGAATGGAGGTCCGCTACCTCGTCATCCATCGATGCTGTATGAAGCCGCGCTTGAAGGCATCTTGCTGTTTATAATTTTATGGTGGTATTCAGCTAAGCCAAGGCCTGCTGGTGCAGTATCAGGCTTGTTTCTAGTGGGATATGGCACCTTTAGATTTATTGTCGAGTTTGTTCGCATTCCTGATCAGCAATATGGTTATTTAGCATTGGATTGGTTAACCATGGGGCAGATACTTTCATTGCCGATGATTCTTCTTGGTGTCGTTGTGATTGCACGAGTTCAGGTTAAGCAAGAAAAATGAATGAAGTCATGATGAGCCCAATCACTCAAAAATCATAAGCACATGTTAATATCATAGGTTAATTTAGAATTATGAGCGATTGAACTGTTTTATGAGTTATCAAGATCATTATGATGTAATTGTTGTTGGCGGTGGTCATGCTGGGACTGAAGCGGCATTGGCTTCTGCGCGTCAGGGTGTAAAAACGCTGCTGCTGACACAAAATATCGAAACACTCGGTCAGATGAGTTGTAATCCTGCTATTGGTGGGATTGGTAAAGGACACCTTGTTAAAGAGGTGGATGCACTAGGCGGTATTATGGCGCAAGCCGCTGATCGTGGTGGAATACAGTTTCGTATTTTAAATGCGAGTAAAGGGCCTGCTGTTCGTGCAACACGTGCTCAGGCTGATCGTGTTCGTTATAAAGCCGCTATTCGTGAGGCTTTAGAGTCTCAAGAAAACCTATATCTCTTTCAACAAACGGTTGATGATCTTGTTGTTGAGAATGATCGGGTCGTGGGTGTCGTTACTCAAGTAGGTTTAAGGTTCTCGGCTAAATCAGTTGTTATCACAGTGGGAACATTCCTAGGTGGTTTGATTCATATCGGTATGGAAAATCACCAAGGTGGACGAGCAGGTGATCCTGCTTCGATTTCCTTAGCACAACGGTTACGAGCGTTGCCTTTTAGAGTGGATCGTTTGAAGACGGGAACTCCTCCCCGTCTTGCGACCAGTAGTATTGATTTTTCAGACTTGGCAGAACAGCCGGGTGATACACCTACTCCACTATTTTCTTTTTTAGGCAAAGCGTCAGATCACCCTGCTCAAATTTCGTGTTACATCACGCATACTAATGAGAAAACGCATGATGTGATTCGCAAAAATTTAGATCGATCACCAATGTACAGTGGTGAAATTGAGGGGATCGGTCCTCGTTACTGCCCCTCTATTGAAGATAAAGTAGTACGTTTTGCAGATCGAACTTCACATCAGATATTCCTTGAGCCTGAAGGTTTGAATTGTGGTGAAGTGTATCCGAATGGTATTTCAACCAGTTTACCCTTTGATGTGCAATATGAAATTGTACGCTCAATGAAAGGTTTGGAAAATGCTCATATTACACGCCCGGGTTATGCGATTGAATATGACTTTTTTGATCCCCGTGATTTACAACCATGGTTAGAAACTAAACATATGGCAGGTTTATTCTTTGCTGGTCAGATTAACGGTACAACGGGTTATGAAGAAGCCGCGGCTCAAGGTTTGATAGCGGGACTTAATGCCGGCTTGCAAGCGCGTGAAATGGAACCGTGGTTCCCGCGGCGTGACGAAGCTTATATTGGCGTGATGATTGATGATTTGATTACTTCTGGAACACGTGAACCTTATCGTATGTTTACCAGTCGAGCAGAGTATCGTCTGTTATTGAGGGAAGATAATGCTGATTTACGTTTAACCCCTAAAGGTCGTGAGCTAGGCTTGGTTAATGATGAACGTTGGCAGATATTTACGACAAAACGAGAAGCTGTTGAAAAAGAAACACGTCGTTTAGAAGCCTATAAATTTAGCCCTGAAAAAATAGACCAAGCTTTAGCTGAACAAGTCTTGGGCGAGCCATTGAATAAAGTAAATTCAGCAATCGAGTTATTGCGTCGCCCGAGTGTTGATTATCAAGGTTTGCTCACATTGCTGGGTGAAGAAGCAACGGTGGCAGAAGAGGTGTCAGAGCAAGTTGTAATTCAAACAAAATATGCTGGCTATATTGCCCGTCAACAAAGTGAAATTGATCGCTTGCAGCGTCATGAAAATACAGTATTGCCAGATGATCTTGATTATAAGCAGGTGCGAGGTCTATCCAATGAGGTGCGTGAAAAATTGCAACAAGCACGTCCCAATAGTTTAGGCCAAGCAGCTCGAATTTCAGGTGTAACCCCTGCTGCGGTATCTATCTTATTAGTACATTTAAAACGAAGCAGTGGTGAGGCTCTGAATGGCTAAACTATTACTGCAAGAGATTATTGATGGATGCCAAGAATTGGGTTTATCATTAACGACAGAGCAATGTGAACAATTGCTAGCTTATGTGAAGTTGCTTGATAAATGGAATAAGGTTTATAACCTAAGTTCAATTCGAGATCCTCAAGAAATGGTAAGCCGTCATATATTAGATAGTCTGACTATTTTGCCGTATTTAAGCGGTGACTCGTTGTTGGATGTGGGTACGGGGGCTGGTCTACCCGGTATTCCTCTAGCAATAGCAAACCCACAGTTGACGGTAACGTTATTAGATACCAACTCTAAAAAAACGCGATTTTTGCAGCAAGCAAAGGCGGAGTTGGGCTTATCAAATGTAACGGTTGTCCATGCCCGCGTGGAAGAGGCAAAGTTACCAAAGTTTTCTATGGTAACTGCCCGCGCTTTTGCCTCAATTGAGGATATTATTGCTTTAACAGGCCGACATTGCGATGATGCAGGAAGTTTGTTGCTAATGAAAGGTATCTGGCCTGAAGAAGAGTTAAAAGGGATTAGTGGTAAGTTTAAATTGAAAGATGTGGTGGTATTAGATGTGCCTGGAAGTGAAGGACAAAGGCATCTTGTTAGGATATTAAAGGATAAGTGAATGGGTAATATTTACGCGGTTACTAATCAAAAAGGAGGCGTCGGTAAAACGACAACGACAGTCAATTTGGCTGCCTCTCTTGCTGCCAGTAATAAAAAAGTATTATTAATTGATTTAGATCCTCAAGGTAATGCCACAACAGGTTGTGGGGTTGAAAAAGAAGATATCGAGATCAGTAGTTATGATGTCATTATGGCAAAGGCGAAAGCAGCTGATGCGATTGTTAGTCCTGAAGGATTGTCTTTTGACGTGATGCCAACAAACTCCGATCTAACCGCAGCAGAAATACAGTTGTTAGATGAAAAATTAAGAGAGCATCGTTTACGTTTGGCTGTTGAATCTACGCGTGATAAATACGATTATATTTTGATTGATTGTCCGCCATCATTAAGCATGCTGACTTTAAATGCTTTGGTGGCATCAAAAGGTGTCATTATCCCTATTCAATGTGAATATTATGCTTTGGAAGGCTTGTCATCATTATTAAAAACAGTTGAACGAGTGAAGCAGCGTGCTAACCCAGCATTAGAAGTAACGGGCTTGATTCGAACCATGTTCGATGCTCGCAATAATTTAGCCAATGAAGTATCACGACAATTGATCAATCACTTTAATAAAAAAGTGTTTAATGCAATCATTCCAAGAAATGTTCGACTTGCAGAAGCGCCTAGTCATGGTTTGCCTGTTATAAATTATGATCGTTCATCTCGCGGCTCAATAGCCTATATGGCGATGGCAAGTGAATTTATGCGACGAGAAAAGAATAACTAAATGGACATGAAATTGTGAGCAAAAAAAGAGGCTTGGGCCGAGGACTAGACGCATTGCTAACCGATGTTTCTCATGAAGATGAGAGCTTAGATGATAGCTTGCAATATTTTCCATTAGATATGATTCAGCCAGGTAAATACCAGCCTCGTGTTGACATGTCGGAAGACTCATTAGAAGAGTTGGCAGATTCTATTCGTGTCCAAGGTTTAGTTCAGCCCATTGTTGTTCGCCCTATTAAAGGGGGGCGTTATGAGATTATTGCTGGCGAACGTCGCTGGCGTGCATCACATATTGCAGGCTTAGAAACCGTGCCTGCATTGGTGCGTGACGTGTCTGATCGCCGAGCTATTGCAATGGCATTGATAGAAAATATTCAGCGTGAAAATTTAAATCCGATGGAAGAGGCGAATGCACTGCACCGCTTGAGAGAAGAGTTTTCAATGACTCACCAAGAGGCGGCGGAAGCCGTTGGTCGTTCTCGTGCATCTGTTTCAAATCTACTACGTTTGCGTAATTTGAATGATGATGTGAAACGATTAGTTGAAAATGGTGACCTAGAAATGGGTCATGCTCGAGCCTTATTAGGTCTTGAAGGTGAAGTACAATCTGCTGCGGCAGGCAATGTGGTCGAAAAAGGTTTATCTGTACGAGAAACTGAGCAGCTAATAAGACGGTTGTTAAAACCTGTTAAAGAAAAGCCGCACCCATCAGAAGCCTTATTAGAAGAAATAAATAAAATTGAATACTTGATTAGCGAAAAGCTAGGTGACCGTTTTGCGGTTAAACATTCAGCAAGTGGTAAAGGTAAGTTGGTCATTGATTATTCTGACATAGCTGATTTAAAAGAGATCGTTAAGCGAATTAAGTAACAGTCGCTATTGAAGGTGCTGCCCGGTTCACTCCCGCATACTTTTAATGGGAGTCTCATGTTTTCAGTAGGTCTTAGCTAAAAACAAGCATAGGATGACAAGCTAAAATATATTGGGATAACGAGATAAAAAATCTGCACCTTGAATTATAAATATTAATCGTTAAAAGTAGACTTAGGAGTCGTTCACTAAAATGTATAGTGATGAAGAATTAGCCTCGGCTGTAGCCGCTGGAGTGATGACAGAAGAGGTGGCCACCGCCTTTCGAGAGCATGTAGAACAAGAAAGAACAATGCCTTCTGTTGATGAAGAGCATTTTCGTTTAGTGACAGGCTTTAACGATATTTTTGTCGTTATTGCATGTGCCTTATTGTTGGTATCGGTGACATGGATTGGTGGTGCAGTGTCGCCTTCCTTTGGCCATATATTGCAAGCTGCAACAGCTTGGGGGCTTGCTGAGTATTTCACATTGAAAAGACGAATGTCTTTACCTTCAATTGTTTTACTACTTGTTTTTGTGGCTGGAGTCTTTGCTACGGGTCTGGATCTGCTGGCTAATTCGGGTTTAAGTGCTGACTTGGCAAAAGGTATTCCAAGCGCTGTTGCCGCTGTTGCTGCATGGCTTCATTGGAAACGCTTTAAGGTTCCTATTACCGTTGCAGCGGGAATCGGGACACTTGCTGCAGGATCCATTTTATTATTGGTTGGTTTCATTCCTGACATTAGACAATTTATTCTACCATTCGTTTTTCTTGCAGGACTTGCCGTATTTTTTCTCGCAATGCGTTGGGATTCGTCTGATACGAAACGTCAAACTGGCCGCTCTGATGTGGCTTTTTGGCTACACCTTCTTGCTGCACCGTTGATTGTTCACCCTGTATTTAGTCTTTTAATGTCAGGAGAATCAAGTGTTGGTATTTTACAGGCCGCTATTGTAATTAGCTTATATATTGTGATTGCGCTTGTATCGATTTCTATAGATCGAAGAGCTTTAATGGTGTCAGCCCTTGCTTACGTACTCTATGCAATTAATACCCTACTGGAGCTTTATGGTGTGGTAAGTCTTGGTTTTGCCTTTACTGCCTTTGCGATAGGCTCAGGCTTGCTACTACTATCAGCATTTTGGCATGTTTGTAGAAAGATCGTGGTTGTTCATTATCCTTTATTCATTCGGGAACATCTTCCTGCTTTAAGGTAAATGGCAATAATTTCATTGACCTGATAAGTGACTGATCTATATAATGTCGTGTTTTGCTCATATAGGCAAAAATCCAGTAGGTTTGAGGATGGACAGAAGAATACGAGTTCAACCTATCAATCAGCTTATTAAACGGCAGATTACTTTATTGGTACTAACAGTTTTAATTGTCCTTTGGTGGCAAGAAAGCAGTGCTGCATTAGCCTGTTTTTATGGTGGAAGCATTGCAGTTGCTAACACTTTGCTACAAAGGTGGCACTTGATTGGCTCAGCAAAACAAGCCAAATCAAATGCAGGTATGAATTTACGCAAAGCATACCGTTGTGTTTTAGAGCGATGGATATTAACTATCGTAATGTTTGCAGTTGGATTTGCAGTATTGGCTTTAATGCCGCTGCCATTGATGACTGGATTCATAGTGACACAGCTTGCTTTGTTAATTGGAATAAAAAACCGGGCTTAACTAAAAAATATGGCTACTGAAACACTTACTTCGACAGATTATATTCGACATCATTTACAAAACCTGACATTTGGTCAGCAGCATGATGGTTCATGGGGTTTGGCACATGATGCCGCAGAAGCAGCAGATATGGGTTTTTGGGCAATCAACGTAGATAGCATGGGAATGACATTGCTTCTTGGTGGTTTATTGATGTGGTTTTTCCGCAGTATCGCTAAGAAAGTAGAAGCCGGTGTTCCAACGGGTGCTCAAAACTTTGCTGAAATGGTTATTGACTTCATCAATGACAGTGTTCGAGGTTCATTCTCGGGTCGAAACCCTATGGTGGCTCCCCTAGCATTCACAATTTTCTTGTGGATCTTCTTAATGAACTTAATGGATTTGCTACCAATTGATTTGGTACCTGAAATAGCAAAATTTATTGGCAGCAACGTATTTGGCATGGATCCTCATGCAGTATTCTTTAAAGTTGTACCTTCAACAGATCCTAATATCACCTTTGGTATGGCGTTTGGTGTCTTTGCTTTAGTCTTGTTCTACAGCATCAAAATTAAAGGTCTCGGCGGCTTTGTCGGTGAGCTAACACTTGAACCATTCGGTAAGTGGGCAATCCCAGCTAACTTTTTGTTAGAGGGTGTCAACTTAATCTCAAAACCTATTTCTCTTGCATTACGATTATTCGGTAATATGTATGCGGGCGAAATGATTTTCATCTTAATTGCAATTATGTTTAGTGCTGGCGCTGTATTGGCTTCACTCGGTGTGGTCTTGCAAGTTGGTTGGGCGATTTTCCATATCTTAATTATTACCTTGCAAGCGTTCATTTTTATGACCTTGACTATCGTATATTTAGATATGGCACATCAAGAACATCACTAAGTTTTTTGTTATAAATTTTTAATTTACTTTTTTTTCGTAGGAGAAAAACATGGAATCAGCATTACTATATATTGCAGGCGCATTAATGATGGGTTTAGGCGCGTTAGGTGCAGCTGTTGGTATCGGCATCTTGGGTGGTCGCTTTTTGGAAGGTGCAGCTCGCCAACCTGAATTAATCCCAATGCTTCGTACACAATTCTTCATCGTTATGGGTCTTGTTGATGCGGTACCTATGATTGCTGTTGGTTTAGCAATGTACATTTTGTTTGCGGTTGCATAAGAATAGATCGTTTTAGTTTACGACTATTTTGAAATAACCATAGAGGTACAAACATGAATCTTAATGCAACCATTATTGGGCAAATGATCGCGTTCGCGCTATTCGTTGCTTTTTGCATGAAGTATGTCTGGCCACCAATCATGGCTGCACTAGACGAACGCACTAAGAAAATTGCGGACGGTTTAGCAGCAGCAGAACGTGGCAAGCACGAACAAGAATTAGCTGAAAAGCGTGCGCAACAAGTTATTCATGAAGCGAAAGACCAAGCGAATGAAATTATTTCACAAGCTAATCGTCGTGGTAATGAAATTGTTGACGAGTCTAAAGACAACGCTCGCGTTGAAGGTGAACGTATTTTAACTTCTGCTAAAGCAGAAATTGAACAAGAAGCAAATCGTGCAAAAGATGAGCTTCGTTCACAAGTGGGTGGTGTGGCTATGGCTGGTGCGGCAAAAATTCTTAGCCGTGAAATTGATGACAAGGCACATACTGATTTGTTAGAAGAATTAGTAAGCCAGATCTAGAGGAAATAGCATGGCTGAAGCAATAACCATCGCTCGTCCTTATGCTAATGCAGTGTTTGCAATTGCAAAAGATAAAGGTGAGCTAAAATCATGGTCTGACTTACTTGCAGTATTATCGCAAGCTGTAGCAGTGCCAAACATGCAGTCCGTAATTAGCAGTCCATCAGTAAGTGATGAACAGGTTACAGGCCTGTTAGCAGAAGTTGCTGGAGAGTTGATGAATGAAGATTCTAAAAACTTTTTAGCCCTTTTAGCTGAAAACAATCGCTTAATGTTACTTGAGCATATTGCTGTAATTTTTGATGAATTACGTGCAGAAGCAGAACAAGTAATGACCGCTGATATAACAACAGCACGGGCGTTGACATCTGAACAAGAAGCTAACATTTCAGCTGCGTTGAAAAAACGTTTAGGCCGTGATGTGACATTGAATGCCAGTGTCGACGAAAGCTTGTTAGGTGGCGCGATTATTCGAGCAGGTGATCTCATCATTGATGGATCAGCCCTGGGCAAATTGAACAGACTAACTAACGCTATTAGCTAGCGTTAGTTTATAGAGGAAACAGAGATGCAACTGAATTCAGCAGAAATCAGTGACCTAATCAAAAAGCGAATTGAGAGCTTTGATGGGGCAACTGAAGCGCGTACAGAAGGTACTGTTGTTGGTGTAACAGATGGTATCGTTCGTATTCATGGTTTAGCAGATGTAATGGCAGGGGAAATGCTTGAATTCCCTGGTAACACATTTGGTATGGCTTTGAACTTAGAACGTGATTCTGTTGGTGCCGTGGTCTTAGGCCCATACCAACACATCACTGAAGGTGATAGCGTTAAATGTACTGGCCGTATTTTAGAAGTACCAGTAGGCGAAGGTCTTTTAGGTCGTGTAGTTGATGCTTTAGGTCAACCAATCGATGGTAAAGGCGATATTAAAGCGTCAGGTACAGCACCAATCGAGAAAGTCGCTCCAGGCGTTATCGATCGTCAATCAGTAGATCAACCACTTCAAACGGGTTTGAAATCTGTTGATGCGATGATTCCAATTGGCCGTGGTCAGCGTGAGTTAATCATCGGTGATAGACAAACAGGTAAAACTGCAATCGCTATTGATGCAATCATCAACCAAAAAGGTACAGGCGTTAAATGTATCTATGTTGCGATTGGTCAAAAAGCATCTTCAATTGCGAACGTTGTTCGTAAATTAGAAGAGCATGGCGCATTAGAGTACACAACAATCGTTGCAGCTTCTGCATCAGATACTGCGGCTTTACAATTCATTGCACCGTACGCTGGTTGTTCAATGGGTGAGTACTACCGTGATAAAGGTGAAGATGCTTTAATCGTTTATGATGATTTGACAAAACAAGCATGGGCTTACCGCCAAGTATCATTATTATTACGTCGTCCACCAGGTCGTGAAGCATATCCAGGTGACGTTTTCTACATTCACTCTCGTTTATTAGAGCGTGCATCACGTGTAAGTGCTGACTACGTAGAAAAAATGACTGATGGTAAAGTGAAAGGTCAAACAGGTTCTTTAACTGCATTACCAATCATTGAAACACAAGCTGGTGATGTATCTGCATTCGTACCAACAAACGTAATTTCGATTACCGATGGTCAGATCTTCTTAGAAACTGATTTGTTTAACGCGGGTATTCGTCCTGCGATTAACGCTGGTTTATCAGTATCACGTGTTGGTGGTGCTGCTCAAACTAAGATTGTTAAGAAGCTGGGTGGTGGTACTCGTCTTGATTTAGCTCAGTACCGTGAATTAGCAGCCTTTGCTCAATTTGCATCTGACTTAGATGAAGCAACACGTAATCAGATTGAACGTGGTCAACGTGTAACAGAGTTAATGAAACAAGCGCAATATCAGCCATTATCAATTGCTGAAATGTCTGTGTCATTATTCGCAGCTAACGAAGGTTTTATTGATGATGTAGCAGTTGAGAAAGTAGGTTCTTTCGAAGCGGCTTTATTGTCATTTATGAGCTCTAACCACGCTGATTTGATGGATAAAATTAATTCAACAGGTAGTTTTGATAAAGATATCTCTGGTGCAATGACATCTGCGATTGAAAGTTTCAAAACAACTGGCAGTTGGTAATCGGAGCGTAAGCAATGGCTAACGGCAAAGAGATACGGACTCAGATAGCAAGCATCAAAAACACGCAGAAGATCACGCGTGCGATGGAGATGGTTGCTGCGAGTAAAATGCGTAAAGCTCAAGAGCGTATGGCGGCGACACGTCCTTACTCAGATAAGATTCATAATGTAATTAAACATTTGGCTTATGCACATCCTGAATACAAACATGTGTATTTACAAGATCGTGCAGAAGAAAAACGCGTTGGTTACATTGTTGTTTCATCTGATCGTGGTTTATGTGGTGGTTTGAATAACAACTTATTCAAATCAGTATTAGGCGAGATTTCTAAAAAAACTGAACAAGGTTTAGAAGTTGATGTCTGTACGATTGGCCAAAAAGCAGCTGGCTTTTTTAGTCGATTACCCATTAACCATGTAGGGCAAGCGGTACAGTTAGGTGATGCACCTCGTCCACATGAATTAGTAGGCGCAGTGAAAGTGATGCTGGATGCTTATGACAGTGGTCGAATTGATAGCCTATACCTTGTGTTTAATGAGTTTGTGAATACCATGACTCAAAAAAACAAATCAGTGAAGTTGTTACCAGCTTCTCCTGGTGCACCCGATGAAGAGTTATCTCATCACTGGGATTATATCTATGAGCCAGATGCTAAAGATGTACTAGACAATTTATTGGTTAGATACATTGAGTCTTTGGTTTATCAGGGCGTCGTTGAAAACATTGCGTGTGAACAAGCATCTCGTATGGTTGCCATGAAAAGCGCATCTGATAATGCGGGTGATCTTATTGATGACTTGCAACTGGTTTACAACAAAGCGCGCCAAGCGGCTATCACACAAGAGATATCCGAAATTGTTGCCGGCGCAGCTGCGGTATAAAGTAAATAACAGGGTATAACAGCCCAAATGTATTGAAAGAGGAAGCAAGATGAGCTCTGGAAAGATTGTACAAATTATCGGTGCCGTTGTTGATGTGGAATTCCCACGTGACAACCTACCAAAAGTATACGACGCGTTAACAGTTGAAGAAACTGGCCTTACGCTTGAAGTGCAGCAACAACTAGGTGATGGTGTTGTTCGTGCGATTGCGATGGGTGTAACAGATGGTCTTAAACGTGACTCAGCTGTTTCTAACACAGGTGAGTCAATTCAAGTCCCTGTTGGCCAAAAAACATTAGGTCGCATCATGGACGTGTTGGGTAACCCAATCGATGAGAAAGGTCCTATCGGCGAAGACGTTAGAATGTCTATTCACCGTAAAGCCCCTAGCTTTGATGAGTTAGCTGCAAGTAATGAATTACTTGAATCTGGTATCAAGGTTATCGATTTAGTTTGCCCATTCGCTAAGGGTGGTAAAGTCGGTCTGTTTGGTGGTGCTGGTGTAGGTAAAACAGTCAACATGATGGAGCTTATCCGTAACATCGCGACAGAGCATGATGGTTTCTCTGTATTTGCTGGTGTAGGTGAGCGTACTCGTGAAGGTAACGATTTCTATCATGAAATGACAGATTCAAACGTAATCGACAAAGTATCGCTTGTTTACGGTCAAATGAATGAGCCTCCAGGTAACCGTTTACGTGTTGCTTTGACTGGTTTGACAATGGCTGAAAACTTCCGTGATGAAGGTCGTGACGTATTATTCTTCGTTGATAACATCTACCGTTACACATTAGCAGGAACAGAAGTATCTGCATTGTTAGGTCGTATGCCATCAGCGGTAGGTTACCAGCCAACACTTGCTGAAGAAATGGGTGCATTACAAGAACGTATTACATCTACTAAGATTGGTTCTATTACATCAATCCAAGCGGTATACGTACCTGCCGATGATTTAACAGATCCATCTCCAGCAACAACATTTGCTCATTTGGATGCGACAGTTGTACTATCTCGTTCAATTGCTGAGTTAGGTATTTACCCTGCGATTGATCCACTTGATTCAACGAGTCGTCAATTAGATCCTTTAGTTGTTGGTAACGAACATTACGACATTGCTCGTGGCGTTCAAGGTACATTACAACGTTATAAAGAATTGAAAGATATCATTGCGATCTTGGGTATGGACGAATTATCTGAAGAAGATAAATTGACTGTATCTCGCGCTCGTAAGATTCAACGTTTCTTGTCACAACCATTCTTCGTTGCTGAAGTATTTACCGGTAGCCCAGGCAAATACGTTGCATTGAAAGATACGTTAGCTGGCTTTAAAGGTATCTTAAACGGCGACTACGATGCATTACCAGAACAAGCGTTCTACATGGTGGGTGTGATTGAAGAAGCTGTAGAGAAAGCAAAAACACTTTAAGCTTTCAGGAGAAGAATCATGGCGATGACTATACATGTTGATATCGTAAGTGCTGAAAAAGAAATTTTTTCAGGTGCTGTCGAAGCTGTTTTTGCCTCAGCAATTATGGGTGAATTGGGTATCTACCCACGTCACACACCATTGTTGACACGCCTTAAACCAGGTGAAGTTCGCGTATTAGTGAACGGCAAAGAAGAGCAATTCTATGTTTCAGGTGGCATGCTTGAAGTTCAACCTCATGTTGTTACTGTATTAGCGGATACCGCTATGCGTGCAGCAGATGTTGACGAAGCTGCCGCTCTTGAAGCAAAAGAAGACGCACAGCGTGCACTTGATGATAGTGAAGCGAAGATGGATATTGCAGAAGCACAAGCTAAAATGGCTGAAGCAATGGCTCAACTTCGTAGTATCGAGCGTATGAGAAAAACGGCAGGTGGTAGTCACTAATCTGACTTCCTAATTGCACATTAAAGGCTGTCATTATGACAAGGCATTCGACAAAGGTGTTGATAAATAAAAAGGTGCTCACATTATTTTGTGAGCACCTTTTTTTATATTGTAGGTTTTTATATGAGAGTTAATACACGGAAAGATCGTTTATTGCTTTCTCAAGTTAATAATTATAGCTCAAGGTCTATTTGTGTACTCTTCAGCAGGTTTAATTGACTTATCATTTCATTTTTAATAATCATTACAGACTTATTTAGCTCAACAATATCTTTTTGGATTTGAAGATCAAAGTAACCCTCATCATTAACTGGAATCTTTAATGATAATTTACTTATTTTTCCTTTTCCTGCTTTATTAGAATAATTAAATCCTTCTTTTTGTGCTTGTATTTCAATTTGCATTTTTAAATAATGAACGTCCACTTGATTTTGATACTCATCCCTTACGATAATAGGTATTACCTTTTCTGAGAGTGAGAATCGTCCCTTCCTATAGTGCGCCTTTCCTATTGAACCATCTATATTCCATGTTAAACAATCATCAAAGTATTTAATATTCTCTAAATTATCTTTAACATATTTATAACCAACTAAAGACTCATCTTTTGATGCACTATAAACAGGAATATCCCCCTTATGTTTTTCTATAAACCTTTTGGTAAACGTAGAGCTATTTGTTTTTTTGGAAAAATCAATTAATAAACTTAAATCTATTTGTGAGTATTTAGTTTTTTTATCAATGCTTTCCAATTCACCTTCTAATGATTTAAGTTCCTTTGAAAAAGAAGACAGCCCACTTACCATGTCCCCAACAATCTCTGTAAAGGAATTTAGAGTTTCAATGTTACTTTGAGATGCAATACCAAGACTGACTCTTTCCTCTTCAGTCCATTTCTTATCAATCATCCAGTTTGAAGCTTCTTTAAAATAGTTAATGTCAATTAATTTACACCTAAGGTCATCACTCTTAAAATGTTTTTTGGAGCCTTTAAATTGATTAAATAAATTAATTGAATCATCAAGGTGATCATCTTCAGTTTCGAATCTGTAATTATCTAATGTTTCACCTATTTCACTAACCAGATATGTAAACACGCTATCATTTTGAACTTCGTCCTCATTTTCTTTTTTAGATAGAGCGAGAATATAAGTTTTTTTAGGTGTGGTAAAAAAGGTATTAATCGGTAATGAAATAATAGCATCGACAATACATTCTTTGAGAATAAAGTCTCTAAGCCTTTTATCGTTAGCTCTATGTAAAACCCCATCAGGAACTACAATAAATGCTTTTCCTCCTTTCTTTAAAGTGTAGTGGTTCATTAAATCAGGACACCAACTTAGGTGGTAAAATCCACCGTAACGAGGTGTTTAATGACAACAAAACGAAGAGAGTTCAGTCCTGAGTTTAAACGCGAAGCAGCCCAATTGGTGCTTGACCAATCCTACAGTATTTCACAAGCTAGTGAATCATTAGGGGTTGGTCCAACAGCATTAAGACGCTGGGTTAAGCAATTAACGCAAGAACGACACGGGTTCACGCCTAAATCGAAAGCCTTGACGAAGGAACAGCAGCAGATCCAAACACTTGAAAAACGCATTAAACGACTAGAGCTGGAGAAGAAAATATTGAAAAAGGCTACCGCTCTCTTAATGTCGGACGAGATGCTACGCTAGCACTTATTTCCAATTTAAGGGAGCTTGCATCAGTCAAAATGGTGTGTATCTTATTTAATATCAACAGGTCACGTTATTACGCTCACTGCCAAAAAGAAAAAGCGATTGATATTGACCGTCTCCAATTACGGGCGAAGGTGAGTGAATGCCACCGATTGAGCCGTGGTGCAGCAGGTAGTCGTTCACTTGTTGCCATGATGGCTATCCAAGGAATCAAGATTGGTCGGTTTAAGGTGAGACGATTAATGGTAGAGGCTCAGGTAATAAGTAAACAGCCGGGTAAACATAAATACAAAATCGCTTTAGATGAACGTTTAGATATAGCCAATAAACTTGATCGGAATTTTACAACGCAACAAGCCAACCGTGTTTGGTGTGGAGATATTACGTATATATGGGCAGGTGGTCGTTGGATTTATTTGGCTGTCATTCTTGATCTTTATACTCGGCGAATTGTGGGCTGGTCATTATCTGACAAGCCCAATGCAACGCTTGTCATTAATCACTTGAACATGCTTATCAACAGCGTGGCAAGCCTGAAGGGCTATTATTCCATTCAGATCAGGGTAGTCAATATACCAGCCTACGGTTTAGACAACAGCTCTGGCGTTATCAAATTCACCAAAGTATGAGTCGACGTGGTAACTGCTGGGATGGTAATCCCCCCGAAAAATAATTGAAGTCAAAAGTGGAATTTTCTCTTATGCTTACCAGCAGGAGAACATTCATGAAAAAAGCACATTTTAGCGATAGCCAAATATTAGCTATTTTAAAACAAGCCGAAAACGGCGTACCGATCCCAGAGCTATGCCGTGAACACGGCATGAGCACTTCAAGTTTTTATAAATGGCGTTCAAAATATGGCGGCATGGATGCATCATTGATGGCGCGAATGAAAGAACTTGAAGAAGAAAATCGCCGTTTAAAGAAGATGTATGCTGAAGAACGATTAAAAGCTGAAATCATTCAGGAGGCGATGGCAAAAAAGTGGTAAAAGCTTCTGAGCGTAAAGTGATGGCTAAAGAAGTAATAGTCAATCGAGCTGTCAGTATAAGTCTTATCTGTCGTATTTTTTCGATTAGTGAAACCTGTTATAGATATCAGCCGAAGTTAAATTCTGACAATGAAAAAATAGCAGACTTACTACTGGGCTTAACTCAAAATCAACGTAATTGGGGATTTGGTTTGTGCTTTTTATATTTACGCAATGTTAAAGGTTACCCTTGGAATCATAAACGTGTTTACCGTATCTATAGAGAGTTAGAATTGAATTTACGGATAAAGCCTAACAAACGACTTAAACGAGCAGTACCAGAGCCGTTAGCGGTTCCTGACGATATTAACGAATGCTGGTCGATGGACTTTATGCACGATCAGTTATCAGATGGCCGTAGCTGCCGATTATTTAATGTCATTGATGATTTTAACCGTGAAGGACTAACGATTGATGCCGATATTTCATTACCCGCAGAGCGGGTCATTCGCTCATTAGAGCAAATTATTGAATGGCGAGGCAAGCCGAAAAGGTTACGGTGTGATAATGGCCCCGAATATATAAGCCATAAATTGGCGAAATGGGCTGAAAGTAACAATATTGAACTATCCTTCATACAGCCTGGAAATCCACAACAGAATGCCTATATTGAGCGGTTTAACAGAACGGTGAGGTATGACTGGCTGAGCCAGTATATTTATCGAGATATTGAAGAATTACAAATCAGAGCAACACAATGGTTATGGACTTACAATAACGAACGACCTAATATGGGAATTGGTGGTATCACCCCAATTCAGAAATTAAAACTAACACAGAGAAAAATGTCTACTTCTGATCTCCATTAATAATGGGGGGATTACCCTCCACTTACCAATTTCGGACATATTATTAATGGCATCTTGTGTCATTAATACTTTGATCTGTTCTTCTGATAAAAATGGATTATCGGCTTGATATACCTTTAATCGTTTTTTAAATTTATTCACTTCCTGTTGCTTTTCATTGATTGTCATATCTTTGGTTAACCTGACATAAAAAGCATCACACGTTCTGTTAGATACACGTTCTTGAAAAGCGGCAAGACAAGCGGCTCTGATCCCTGAGTCTTGATCTAAAAAGAACCTGACTTTCTTAATACCATTAAATTGTTTATTCAAAAAGAAGAAGTGACCATACAAAGTATATTCAGAATGGATCTGAACACCTCTCTTCGGCAAACTGGTGGTATGGGTATGAAACTCAGATACCTCAACGTCATCAAGATCATTAACGGCATCGTAGGTATTGTTAATTCTATCGGTAAGTTCAGCTTTTCCTGATCGTTGAGCATTACGTTTTATTCCACGTTTGACGGAATTATCATAATCCTGTTTTAACCAGCAACGTGCATGATCTCTAAATGGAAAAGGCACGTCATAATCACCCGCTTGAATAGCATCTTCTTCAATTTGAATCTCATCAACATTAGGTTCATAGTTAAGATGCATACCAAAGACATACATTGAGTCGTTATCGGCACACCCTGCGGCAATCAGCTTAATATTTCGCTTATCCTTACGTTTAGTCCAGTTAACAATATATTCTTGTCTATCCACGCTCACATAAAGACGATCCATTTCTCTTTGGCTAAAATTTCGTTCTCTATTTGCAACAAAGGCAAGGCACTGCTTATAGATAAAATCTATTTTGGGATAAAGCGTTCCTGCTGATATTTCATCTTTTTCACATAAGCGATTAAATACCATCTTATTAACGAGTGAAGAAAATACTCGTCTATTGATATAGGGTTTCTTGTGACCCGTAGTAGGTCGCTTAATCGAAAAGGTTTTATTGCAGGACTTGCAACGGTAACGGGGAGAACCCGATCTGGTTTTACCAAAGGATTGATATGACTTTTTGTTAGACTTTATTCCAACGGTATGATTATCACATTTAAGATCTGGACACGTTTTCTCAGAAGGCTCTTTGAGATAATCAGATATGCGATCTAACTCTTCTGAAATACCTTTATTGCTCTTTACGGGAGGATATTCATTGCATAATAAGCAATGTATGGTCGGAGAGTCTTTACCTGCACCACTAAGCGTATAGCTGTCCTGACCTTCCTTTGGCTTACTGGCTCCCCGTTTTTGCTTATCTAACCCTGCTGAAACACCAAAGTTTTTGCACAAAGGATTCTTACAGAAATTAACCTGAACACCCTTATGTTCAAGTGGTATTCTTGGTCTTAATTGTTCAGAAGATTTCTTGTCCATAAGCAAAAACCCCATAAATGATGCTATATCTATTACGATAGCACCAGTTACGGGATTTTTTCAACACCTTTGTCGAATGCCTTGTCATTATGACGGCCTTTTTTTTGCCTGTTATTTGTTAAAATTTAGTTCTACATCCATACTCTCTGAAGTTTAGGAGAATAGGCAAAACTGTAATTAGTTCTGTCATTCCCACGGAGGTGGGAATCCAACGATAGTTGTTCGTTATACTTGCCATGGATCCCCGCATACGCGAGGATGACGAAACAAAACTCTACAGTTCATGATCGTTAAATTTAATAGTGGATGAAAAACTTTATGTCATTAAGCATCATTATTCTTGCCGCAGGTAAAGGCACTCGTATGAAGTCGGCAACAACGAAAGTCATGCATAAGCTCGCAGGAAGATCGCTGCTTGAGCATGTGATTGATACTGCAAGTTCTTTGCAACCTGAAAGTATGGCGGTAGTGTGCGGTAATGGTGCCGATGAGTTAATGCCGTTATTAAATAGCCACTCTATCTCTTCAGCGATGCAGACTGAACAGTTAGGAACAGGCCATGCCGTTATGCAGGCGGTATCTGTGTTTGAAAACTCGGATCAAGTCTTAGTGTTATATGGTGATGTGCCATTAACACAGCTTTCAACATTACAAGCCCTTATAAGCAGTGGCAATCAGAATAGCTTAAGAGTGCTGACAACAAAGTTGGAAGATCCAACAGGCTATGGTCGAATTGTGCGTAATGATGCCGGTCAGGTTATCTGTATTACAGAGCAAAAAGATGCCGATGAAACAACCTTAGCAATACGTGAAGTAAATAGTGGCATCATGGTTCTACCTTCAAAATGGCTGACTGAATCACTGGATAAATTAAGTAATAACAATGCTCAAGGTGAATACTACCTTACCGATATGGTGGCGCTAGCCGTTGAAGATGGTTTGGCGATCAATACGGTTTGTTGTGATGACAATGCTGAGGTTGCTGGGGTTAATACTCGCCAACAATTGGCTGAACTTGAACGCCATTTTCAGCTATTGCAAGCCAACAAATTAATGGCTAATGGTGTGACCTTAGCTGATCCAGCACGATTAGATATTCGTGGGAAATTGCAAACAGGTACGGATATCACAATTGATATAAATGTAATTTTTGAAGGCAATGTCACACTTGCTGATAATGTGGAAATCGGTGCGAATTGTATTATTAAGGATTCAATCATTGGTGAAGGAACAGTCATCTTAGCAAATAGTATGATTGATTCTAGCAAAGTGGCTGCAAACGTTAAGATTGGTCCTTTTGCTCGACTAAGACCCGGAACCGTCTTGTCAGACAATGCCAAAATCGGTAACTTTGTCGAGACCAAAAATGCCAATATTGGTGAAGGTTCAAAAGTGAACCACCTGAGTTATATTGGTGATACCGATATGGGAAAAGGTGTGAATATTGGTGCAGGAACCATTACCTGTAACTATGATGGTGCCAATAAACACCGTACTACCATTGGTGACAATGCCTTTATTGGCTCAGATAGTCAGTTAATTGCACCTGTAACAGTTGAAGCGGGTGCGACAGTGGGTGCCGGAACAACATTACGAAAAAACGCACCGGAACATGCACTTACCTTAACAAAAAGTGTGCAAAAAACAGTTTCAGGTTGGAAACGACCGGTGAAGGTTAAAAAATAGGCATTATGTGGGTCGGGCTTTAGCCCGACATGTTGGACTAAAGCTCCAACCTTGTATATTAAACATGTCTCTAAAAACACAGGACCATTTAACCCAAAACTATTATAGTAAGAACTGATTTTCTGGGGAAGCCGGCTCGACCTTAAGCTTTGAGCTTGTATGTAGATTGGCTCCCCACCCTCGTCATCCATGCCGCGGAGTATCTTAGACCTGTAAGCTCGCGCTTCTGAGTCTGTATTCACAAGGACGGTAGATGAAGTGTCAGGGTTGGGAAACCAGTGATCATTATAAACTTAAATATGAGATAAAAAATGAATACTATTGGAATTGATGTCGGTTGTAAGGAATTAGTGATTGTCGTCATGGTGAATGGCAAGGCGCGTAACGCTCACTCTTTTGATAATACCCCCTCGGGTCATCAAGAAATCATCCGCTCTTTAACAAAACTTAAAGGAGAAACAAAGGTTTGCATCGAGGCAACAGGTGTCTATCACTTTGATTTAGCCGTTGCTCTTAGTCGAGCTAATGATATTGAGGTGATGGTTATTAATCCTAAAGCGGCACACAACTTTTTCAAAGTATTAATGACACGCAGCAAAACCGATGCGATTGATGCTGAGAATTTAGCGATTTATGCCCAAAGAATGCCATTTGTAGCCTGGGAACGCCCCGCTGATGAATATATCTGTTTACGGGTTATGTCACGCCGTATCGCGGCTCTAAGTAAGCAAAAAACACAAGCTAAAAATCAGCGTCATGCCTTAGAGTCAACGATAGAAACACCAATACTAGTCATTGAGCAAGCGGAAGAACTCATTCGTTTCTTAGACGGGCAAATTGACACTTTGCGAGACAGTGCGCTTACACTCATTCAGCAGCAGGATGAGTTGAAGACAGCATATATTCTCATCACCGGAATCAAGGGCATTGCACATGCATCGGCCATACAAATACTGAGTGAACTGATGATATTGCCTAAGGATATGACGGCACGACAGTGGGTTGCCCACGCGGGGCTAGATCCAAGAATATTTGATTCAGGCAGTAGCGTGTCTAAAAAGCCACGGATCAGTAAGGTAGGGAATAAATATATTCGCCAGGCCTTGTATATGCCAGCATTAGTTGCAAGTCGCTTCGAGCCAAACATTAAAGGCTATTACCATCACTTGATTGATGATAACGACTTAAAAAAAGTACAAGCGGTCTGTGCTGTGATGCGTAAATTATTACACGCCATTCATGGCATGTTACGGACTAATAAAGAATTTGATGGGGCTCGTTTTTATACGTTACCTATCGTTACAGATTCATAAAAAATAGGAATATTTGTAAATTAGCACTTGTGTTTTAATAGAGTATCTACCCTAGTTATTCTAATTTAAGCTGTTTTAATGGATAATAATCTGCGATGCTCGGAGCAGGAAGAGCATTACAAAAATGCTACAGCCAACAAAGTCTTAACTTTGACCTTGACTAAAAGTGTTCAGAAAACTATCTCTAGTTGGAATCGACCAGTCAAAACCAAAAAAGAGGCTGTTGTAGGTCGGTGTTTTAACCCGACACTTTGGCTTAAAACCATTCATATTGGACTAAAGTCCAACCCACGTCTTTGTTGTTGCTCTTAACGCAAGATTAAAAACATCGCTCGGCCATTACGGGTGAGATTGAGTAGTAACTGTTTACCATTGTTGAAAACAAGCGGTTTGAAATCTTCAAGATTTTGGATTGTTTGTTTATTCACTGAGGTAATAATATCATCGGCATGCAACCCTGCATGATCTGCCGCACTGCCACGTTTTACTGAGTAAACCATTACACCATTAATCTTGCCAAAATAGCGTGAGGATTCTTCAATATCACCAAAAGTTGCACCCGCAAGTTTGGGGTGAACATCACCTTGGCTAACGTGCTTCTGCATTTCTTTAACTTTTGCTATGAGTGTTTCTGCTTTACCTTCTCGAATAATAGTCAGCTCAATAGTTTGCCCGATCATAAGCAAACCAATAGTGTTACGTAGACTATCGGCATTAAGCAGTCTATGACCATCAATAGCAGTCACAACGTCACCTACTTGTAATCCCGCTTCATCAGCGGCAGAACCTTTGACTATACGAGTAACAACTGCACCACCTTCTGACTTAATATCAAAGGCCTTAGCCAGTTCAGCATTAATATCTTGCATTTGTACGCCTAAATGGGCACGACGAACTTCACCATATTCAAGTAATTGATCGGTAATTTGTTTGACCATATTGCTGGGAATTGCAAAACCGATCCCGATATTGCCGGCTTTTTGCCCTGGAGAGAAAATGGCGGTATTAATACCAACAAGTTCACCACGAAGGTTAACCAAAGCGCCACCTGAATTGCCTGGATTGATGGAAGCATCGGTTTGAATAAAGTTTTCATACCCTTCAATTCCCAAACCACTGCGTCCTAATGCACTAACAATACCTGATGTGACTGTTTGACCTAGACCAAAGGGATTACCAATAGCAACAACAAAGTCACCCACTCGTAGCTTGTCAGAATCAGCTAAAGGCAAAGCCGATAGATGTTCAGCAGGAATTTTAATCAATGCCACATCAGTTGCAGGATCGCTTCCCACTAATTCAGCCTGAAAGCTCCGCCCATCTGTTAGAGATACTGTAATTTCATCTGCACGATGAATAACATGATTATTGGTTAAAACGAGACCTTTTTTAGCATCAAAGATGACACCTGAACCTAGACTTTGTTTGCTACGTTGGCGAGGCTGTTGTTGTGGAATATTAAAAAACTTACGAAAGAAAGGATCGTTGAGTAGAGGGTTGTCTCTAACCTGAACATGACTTAGTGTTGCAATATTAACGACTGCAGGCTTTGATTGTTCCAGCATAGGAGCCAATGTGGGCATCTTTCCATCACCGTCGAACCAACTAAAAGGTAAGCCTGCCACGGCAACTTGGATTAGCAGGCTAGCGCCGGCAAGCCAAACAAGGGATGTTTTAAATGCAGTCATAACGTCTTCCTAAATAACAGAATCCTGTAGGAGTGGCTTCAGCCGCGAATTGGCTGATAGTGCTCTTCGCGGCTGAAGCAGCTCCTACATTTTTATAAACTTTCTAATGCTTCGCGAGGATTAAAGTTTAACTCTTCTGCCATTTGTTGATACAACTGTTTTGCAGCATCGCTATCAGCAGGAGGGGTCACTATTTGTAATACAACAAACTGATCGCCTGCTTCTTTGCTTGGTAAACCTCGGCCTTTTAGACGCATTTTCTGCCCGCTTTTTGCACCAGCAGGGATCTTTAAATTAATTTTACCTGCCAATGTTGGAACCGTTACTTTAGCACCTAATGCGGCTTCCCATGGCGCAATAGGTAAATCAAGATAGATATTATTATCTTCTAAGCGGTAGTGAGCATGTGGAGCAATCGCAATCTCTAAGAATAAGTCTCCAGGGTTATTGCCCATTCCAGCCATGCCTTGACCAGAAAGACGGATTTTCTTACCCGCTGTAATGCCGGCAGGAATTTTCACATTCAAAGTACCGGTTTGCTTCGAACCGCTAGGGCGACGAATCGTTTTTTTCGTTCCTGAAAAAGCATCTTCCAGAGCAATGGTGATTTTAGTGTTTACATCCTCACCTTGGGCATAGAAATTATCTCTACCGCCTGCGCCTCCTCCCATGCCGCCACCGGCAAACATGTTCTCAAAGAAACTACTAAAGTTACCCGCGCCAGCACCACCTTGCTGTCCCCAGCCAGGTGGAGGAGTGAACGACTGACCATTTTGGTAATTAGAACCAAACTGATCATATTGTGCCCGTTTTTCAGGATCTTTTAATGCTTCATAAGCTTCACCGACTTCTTTAAATTTTTCTTCAGCATTGGCTTCTTTACTGACATCTGGATGGTATTTTCGTGCCAGTTTACGGTAGGCTTTTTTTAAGTCCTCTTTAGAAACATCTCGAGAGACACCGAGGATTTTGTAATAGTCTTTGTATTCCATTGAATAATTTTTCTACATTAAATTGATTTGGATCATAAATGGGGGCTTTAGTACGATATTTCAATGCTAAGAGAGTATTTTTCTGATGCTGATGTTTTTCAGATATGAGAGAATGCCGGCATTAAAAATTGTTAAGTATATTAGAGGTTTATAATGTTCCAATTGAAAAAAGCTGCATTTTTAGTTGCACTGGCAAGTGCATCATCAATGGCGCTGGCTGAAACAGATGTTAATTTAGATGAAATGATTGTGACTGGTACACGATCTGAAACATCATTAATGGATTTAGCAGGAAATACAGGGAAAGTCAGTGCTGAAGAGATTGACTTACTTAATGCAGATCATATTTCAGAATCATTATTACGAATCCCTGGTGTGAATCTACAGCGCGGCAGCGGTATTGAAATGACTATTGCTCTTCGCTCGCCAGTATTAACTGGTCCAGGTGCCGGTGGCGCATTTTTGTTTATGGAAGATGGAATTCCACTTCGAGCGGCCTCATTTGGTAATAATCAGGGTTTATCAGAGGCTCATTTTGAACAGGCGGGTGGTATTGAAGTTATTCGAGGTCCAGGTAGTGCTTTATATGGTTCAAATGCAGTCCATGGTTTGTTTAATGTTTTAACGCGTTCTCCTTCTGCCGGTCTGGAGCGTAAAGTTGACCTTACAGTCGGTTCTGATGACCTATATAAAGTTAAGGGTACAGTCAGTGATACTGTTGGCGCTCATGCTTACCGCTTTAGCTTTAGTGGTGTTGATGATGGAGGTTGGCGTGATGACTCTGGCCTTGGTCAACAAAAAGCAACGTTGCGCCATGATTATTTTGCTGAAAATGGTGATAGTTTTAAAACGGTATTTTCAGCATTTAATGTAAATCAAGAAACGGCAGGCTTTATTCGTGGAGCAGAAGATGCGGATGATGGTGGCGCTGATGAGTCGCTAGCAAGCTCAGAGCAACATTTATATGAAGATACGGCATTAATGAAGACTAATACAGATGCTGATGCTTACCGAGATTGGTGGTCGGTTAGATTATCAACACGTTGGGATCATGAAATGGACAATGGTAATACTTTGAGTATTACACCGTACCTTCGCAGCACAGAGATGAACTTCCGCCAACACTACTTACCATCAAGAGCTATTGAAGAAAATGGGCATGATAGTGTTGGAGTGCAAACTGCTTTTTATATAGACTTAGACGGTGGTCATAATATTATTGCAGGTATTGATGCGGAATATACGGATGGCCATTTAAAAGAGACACAAGATAAGGCTTACTTTACTTATGCAGGTTTTAATGACGGGAAAAAGAAAAGCCCTGAAGGTGTTCATTATGATTATGAGGTCGAGGCGATCTCTCTCGCACCATTTATCCATGCCGAATGGCAGTTAGCTGATAAATTACGAGCTACTACAGGCTTGCGTTTTGAGCATACACGCTATGATTATGATAACAAAGTTGCTAATAATGTTGATGTGAACGATGAGCCAGTTCAAGAAGATGGCTCTATTTGTCCAGATGTTGCCCCATATAATGATGGTTGTTTGTATCGACGTCCAGAAGATCGAAATGATACTTTCAATAACTGGAGTCCAAAACTGGGTTTAACATATCGTATTGCAGATAATCATAGTACATATGCAAACCTATCAAGAGGCCATAGAGCTCCACAAACTACGGATCTATACCGCATACAGACTTTTCAAACAGTAGGCGAGATTAATTCTGAGCAGTCAGATAGTTTAGAAATTGGTTTTCGTGGCGCTACAGAATTGCTAAATTATGATATATCTGCTTTTTACATGAAGAAAAAGAATTTCTTCTTCCGTGATTCGAATGGTGAAAATGTAACTGATGGTAAAACTAAACATCGTGGGGTCGAAGTTTCAATTGGATTACCTTTAGGAGAGCAGTTTGATTTAGCAACAAATTATACTTATGCTCGACATGTGTATGACTTTGATAAAGCGGCGCCAGGTTTTGCTCCTGAGACTGAAATAGTAAGTGGCACTGAGGTTGATACAGCACCACGTCATATTGCTAATGTTCGTTTGGGCTGGAACTTTAAAGCAAATAGTCGTGCTGAATTAGAGTGGAGTCATATTGGTGAATATGTCACAGATCCTGCACATTTAGGTAAATATGATGGGCATGATTTATTTAATCTACGTGTAAATACTCAAGTAGCTAAAGGCTTGGTGATTCATGGTCAAATTAAGAATTTATTTGACACTAAATACGCAGACCGTGCTGATTATAAATTTGGTCAATACCGGTTCTTTGCAGGTAGAGAACGTCACTATGAAGTTGGTGCAAGTTATAGCTTCTAAGTTTATAGCTTAAATTGAAGACATGAAAAAGCGGTGATAATGAAAATTATCACCGCTTTTTTTGTTTGTAATGGAGTGTTCTAAAAAGCTAATAAAAATACTGTCATCCTCGCGTATGCGGGGATCCATGGACTGTTCAAATGATCACTGTCGTTGGATTCCCGATAAAAGACCTCGAGAATGACGGAGTGTATATTTTGGTGTGAATTAGTTTGGCGAGTATATTCTACCGTTGTGAACGAGCAAACTTAATAGCGGCACGTACTTGATTAGGTGCGGTGCCACCAAGGTGGTCACGAGCAGCTACCGAACCTTCAAGCGTTAACACATCAAACACGTCATCAGTGATTTGTTCAGAGAAGCCTTGCAGTGTTTCTAGGCTCATTTCTGATAAATCTAAATTGTGTTCAATGCCGAAAGCGACAGATAACCCCACCACTTCATGAGCATCACGGAAGGCAACGCCTTTGCGAACTAAGTAATCAGCTAAGTCTGTTGCTGTTGCATAACCCCGTAAGGTTGCGGCACGCATATTTTCTGGTTTGACGGTAATTGCAGACATCATGTCGGCATAAACGCGTAAAGAGCCTAACAGTGTGTCGATCGTGTCAAATAATGGCTCTTTGTCTTCTTGATTATCTTTGTTGTAAGCCAAGGGTTGGTTTTTCATCAAAGTAAATAGGTTGAACATATTGCCGTAAACACGACTTGTTTTACCGCGAATTAATTCTGGTACATCGGGGTTTTTCTTTTGCGGCATGATGGATGAGCCGGTGCAGAATGAATCACCCAGATCGACAAAGTTAAATTGTGCTGAAGACCAGATGATTAGCTCTTCTGAAAAGCGCGATAAATGCATCATTAAGATAGAAGCAAAGCTAGTAAATTCAATGGCAAAGTCACGATCACTCACAGCATCAAGTGAGTTAAGGCAAATACGCTCAAAGCCAAGTAATTTAGCAGTCAATTCACGATCAATTGGGAAGGTTGTTCCGGCTAATGCGGCCGCCCCCAATGGTGATGAATTAACGCGTTTTTCACAATCTTCTAAGCGTTCAACATCACGTACTAACATTTCATACCATGCCATCATGTGATGACCAAAAGTAATAGGTTGGGCGACTTGTAAATGAGTAAATCCAGGCAGAATTGTGTCTGCTTCACGTTCTGCAACATTGAGTAATGCATCTTGCAGACGGTTTAATTCAGATTTGATGGGAGCAATCATATCGCGCAAATAAAGGCGAACATCGGTGGCGACTTGATCGTTACGCGAGCGACCAGTGTGTAGTTTTTTACCGACTTCACCGATAAGTGCGATTAATCGTGCTTCGATATTCATATGCACATCTTCTTGTGCAATCGACCATTCAAATTCGTCATTATCAATTTCAGTGCGAATGGTTTCTAAACCCGCAATGATTTGATCACGCTCATCGTTTGTTAAAACATCAACGCTGGCAAGCATTGTGGCGTGTGCAATTGAACCTTGAATGTCTTGATTGTACATACGTTGGTCAAACTGAACGGATGCAGTGAACTCTTCAACAAAGGCATTTGTTGGCTGCGTTAGACGAGCGGATGATAGTTTTTTCTTAGGCGCGGTCATAATTCAAGTCTTAAATTATTGTAATTAAAGCGGGAATTATAACTCGGTTAGTAGAGAATCATGATAGAAATGATAGAATTTGCTTAAATCTATGCTGTCGGGTTAAAACCCGACCTACGAATATTATGCCGCTGTGGGTTGAGTTTTAACTCAACACGGGGCTAAAAATGAAGTGAAAACTGCACATGACAAATAGAATCGTAAAAATCGCAACACGAAAAAGCCCTCTTGCCTTATGGCAGGCAGAGTTCGTCCGTGATGAGTTGATAAAGTTGCATCCTGATTTGCAGGTTGAATTAGTTAAAATGAGCACTCAAGGTGATAAAATTCTTGATGTGCCTTTAGCGAAGATCGGCGGTAAAGGTCTCTTTGTTAAAGAGCTGGAGCAAGGTATGTTGGCGGGTGATGCTGATATTGCCGTACATTCAATGAAAGATGTGCCGGTAGAGTTTCCTGAAGGATTGCATTTACCCGTGGTCTGTTCACGTGAAGATCCTCGTGATGCCTTTGTATCAAATACCTATCAATCATTAGAAGATTTGCCACAAGGTGCAAAAGTGGGCACCTCTAGTTTGCGTCGTGAGTGTCAGTTACGAACTGATCGCCCTGATCTAGATGTTATTCCTTTACGAGGCAATGTAAATACACGTTTAGCGAAGCTTGATGCAGGTGATTATGATGCCATTATATTGGCAGCAGCAGGTTTGAAACGTTTGGGTTTCGAAGACCGAATTAAATCAGCATTATCCCCAGAACAAAGTTTGCCCGCTATCGGTCAAGGTGCTGTAGGCATTGAAACGCGAATTGATGATGATGAAATTAATGCATTGATTGCACCATTACGTTGTCCTGATACTTGGATCACAGTGAGTGCAGAGCGTGCATTGAATAAACGTCTTGCGGGTGGTTGCCAAGTACCGATTGCAGGTTATGCTTTATTAGATGATGGCAAGATCTGGTTACGTGGACTGGTTGGAAGACCTGATGGTAGTGAGATGTTGCGTGCCGAAGTCAGCGGCAAAGCTGAAGATGCAGAAGCTTTAGGAGTTGCTCTAGCTGAAGATTTATTATCTCAAGGTGCAGATAAAATTTTAGCTGATGTTTATGGTGGCTAAGATGCCATTAAATGGGCTTAAAGTGTTGGTCACTCGACCTAAGCAGCAAGCCAAGAAACTATCTGAGATGATTATTTCATCGGGTGGGCAGGCGATTGCTTTTCCGGTGATTGAGATTGTGCCAACGGATAAGCAAGCTTGGCCGTCGATTGATCTTGCTAAGCAAGATATGATTATTTTTGTTAGCCGAAATGCAGTGGTACATTTTATTAATGCTTTACAGGCTCCTTTGGCTAAGCAGATACAGTTGGTATCTGTCGGGGCAGGATCGGCGGCAAGTATGCGAGAACATGGCTTGAGAGTCGATATTCAACCGAATCACTCTATTGGTAGCGAGGGGCTTCTTGTTATGCCGGAGTTTGATGAGATGTCAGGGAAGAATGTATTAATAGTGAGAGGCAAAGGAGGGCGTGAGCTTTTGGCTGATACCTTAGTGCAAAGAGGGGCCACTGTTCGCTATCTTGAAGTCTATGAGCGAACCTTGCCTAATCCTTCGGGGGAACAATGCGAACAAGCACTCACAGCAGAATGTGTTGTTTGTACCAGTGTGGAAGGTGTGAAAAATTTAACAGTATTACTACAAAAAGGCTTGAAAAGATTATTAGATAAGCCGATGCTTGTCGTTAGTGAGAGAATTAAAAACACTGCACAGTCATTAGGCTTTCAGCATATTATCGTTACATCTAATGTGAGTGATGCTGCTGTATTAGAACAATTGATCAACATGGAAATATAACAATGGAAAATAAAACTACGCAACAGGATGTGAAAGATGAAGTCATTCAAGATGCTGAAGTGATCAGTGTTGAGGTGAATGGAAAAAAATCTAAACTACGTTTTGTTTGGGTTGCGGTGCTGCTGTTAATCTGTTTGCAAGTGGTTTCTTTTTGGTTATGGATGCAACAAAAATCTCTAAATGAAGATCTGAATCAACAGCTTTCATCTGCAATGACATCATTTTCTAAGTCATCTACATTGGCACAGTCATTACAAGATGCTGATATGGCAAGCCAGAAGCAATTATCTAGTTTAGACTCGAAACAAAAATTACTGGCTGAACGTGTTCAGGAATTAAGTGATAGCCAGCAAATAACCCGAGGTGATGTTGAGCAATATTGGGCTTTGTCTGAAGTTGAATATCTATTAAATGTGGCAAACCAACGCGTGTTGTTAGCAAGTGATGTTGCAGGTGCAGGCGAGGCACTTGAAATGGCTGACCAGCGAATAGAAACCTTATCTGATTACCGATTACATCCTTTACGAGCATTATTAGCTGATGAACAACTGGCTTTGTCTTCAGTGCTTAAGGTCGATGTTGATGGTATGGCATTACAATTACAAAGTGCTCTAGAGATGGTTGATAGTTTGCAGGTATTATTAGCTCCAGTATTAGTGGAAGATGAAGAGGGCGATACGCTTGCTTCTGATAATTGGCAAGGCGCTTTGGATCAAGCATGGCAAGAAGTTAAATCCTTGGTGGTTATTCGTCACCAGCAAGATGGAGCTGCGGCAGTGTTAGTGCCTGAACAACGTTATTTCTTATATCAAAACTTGAAACTGAAACTGGAAGCGGCTCGTTTGGCTTTGTTGAGTGGCAATCCATTCGCTTATGAAGCGAGTCTAAAGTCGTCTTCACAGTGGTTAGAACAGTATTTTGTGGGTGAAGAGCGTGATGCGATGTTGACCTTGGTTTCGGAACTGAAATCGACCAATATCAATGTGATCTTGCCTGACATCTCTGCTTCATTAACTTGGCTAAAAGGCTTTGAACGATGAAATCCTTGATCATTATCGCATTGGCATTAGTGCTGGGGGCGGGTTTAATTTGGGTTGCAGACTTTGAGCCAGGGTTTGTCTTATTGCAATATGGTGGTTGGAGTTTAGAAACATCCTTAGTTATCTTTACCGTGGGTTTTTTAATCGTATTAGTGGCAAGTTATATTGTATTAAGAAGTACGGTGTTATTAAAACAAGCACCACAAAGATTAGCTGCATGGACTAGTGAACAACGCCATAAAAGAGCAGGGCGAGCACTTACGCGAGGTTTAATCACGCTGGAAGAAGGTCGTTGGGCTGAGGCGGAACGCTTGTTAGTTCGTCATGCTTCTAACAGTGACACACCCTTATTGCATTATTTAGCCGCTGCGAGAGCAGCACAAAAGCAAAACGAGTCTGAACGTCGTGATAATTATCTTCGCTTAGCTCATGAAACAACAGAAGGGGCTGATGTTGCTGTAGGGGTTGTTCAGGCTGAGTTACAACTTGCAACCGGTCAAAAAGAGCAGGCTTTAGCGACATTGCAACATTTGCGAGAAGTCTCACCTAAGCATCCTTATGTATTACAGTTATTACAACAGCTCTATTCAGATATGAATCAATGGCAAAGCGTGCAAGAAGTCTTGCCTGACTTACGTAAACGTCATGTGCTTGCTGCATCAGATATGAAGGCATTATCGAGTGATGCTACAGAAGGGCAATTACAATCTGCACTTGCCAAGCAAGATTGGACACTCATGGCCTCTATCTGGCAGAAGTTACCCAATAAAGCTCGTCAAACAGAGGCATTACTGAATCCTTATGTTTCAGGTTTGATTCAACAAGGTGATGAAGGGCTGGCAGTTAAATTGCTTGAAGGCTCTTTGCAAAAACAATGGAGTGATTCTTTGGTGTATCAATTTGGTCTATTGTTACATGGCGATGATCTTCTTCGACGCTTAGCAACGGCTGAGAAGTGGCTAAAGGGGCGAGAAGATAATCCGTGGTTATTGTTAAGCTTGGGGCGTTTGGCACAAGCAAATGAGTTGTGGGCGAAGTCTGAAGAATATTTACGATCTAGTATTGATAATGGGGCAAGAGGTGAGACTTATCAGGCCTTAGCAGAGGTGCTAGCTTCTGATGGTAAAGAAGAGCTTGTAGCGGATATGTATAAGCAAGGCTTAGCGGTCATGCTTGAGCAAGAGCCGTCGCCTGTATACCCAAATTACTAGGAGGCGCAGACATTTTAACAAAGCCTGTCATTCCCGTGAAATCGGGAATCCAACGATAGTGGCTATTTACACTGTCCATGGATCCCCGCGTACGCGAGGATGACGAAAAATAGAAACCTGCACCGTTCGTCCTGAGCTTGTCGAAGGATGGTTCGACAGGCTCACCATGAACGATAAAAAGCTGCATCTTCATGTACCATGAGTATATAACTAACTTTTGAGAATTATAAGTAAATATGAGCGGAGCAGGAACTCACTATCTTTTTGATATCTTGGCATTGCTATTGGCAACCGTCATTATCGTGCCTTTTTTCCATGCCATCCGTTTGGGTGCAATTCTTGGTTATCTAACTGCAGGTGTCATTCTTGGACCTTGGGGTCTAGGGATTATTACCGAAGTTGATGAGATTCGTCATCTAGGTGAGTTTGGCGTTATTTTTCTACTGTTCATTTTAGGAATAGAACTTAAGCCTGAAAAATTATTACAAATGTGGAAGATGGTTGTTGGTCTAGGATTAGGGCAATTATTAATTACTTCGGCAATTCTTTTCTCTATCGCAATAGCGTGTGGTCTGACATCAAGTGAAGCGATTGTTGTGAGTTTTGGGCTTGCTTTATCCTCCACTGCATTTTGCCTGAAATTATTAGCTGAGCGTGGTGGTATTTCTACGGTTATGGGGCGAATGTCCTTCTCCATTCTATTATTACAAGATCTTGCTGTTGTTCCTTTATTGGCTTTAGTTTCTTTTTTAGCTGGGAGTGAAGGTGGCACTGCTACGGAGTTTAATTACACCTATGCGATAGGGGTCATTATTGCTCTCTTGCTGGCGGGGAGGTATTTACTTAATCCATTATTAGGTCGGATCGTGGCTAGTCAAGATCCAGAAGTCTTTATTTCAGTCGCTCTATTACTAGTGTTAGGCGTTGCTTGGATTATGGAATCCATAGGTCTATCAATGGCATTGGGAGCCTTTCTTGCTGGTCTTATGCTGGCGGAATCACATTTTAGACACCAAATTGAAGCGGATATTTTACCTTTTAGGGGGATATTGCTCGGCCTATTTTTTATGACAGTAGGAATGGGGATTGATTTTGGCCTGTTATGGGATCAGTTAGGGCTTATTATTCTATTGGCTATTGGACTCATGATGATCAAAGCTGCGGTTGTATATGCTTTGGCTAGGATTAGTGGGGCGCGGCATGATGTTGCTTTGCAAACAGGTGTTTTATTGTCACAAAGTGGCGAGTTTGGTTTTGTGATGTTGGGTTTTGCTGCTGTGTCGGGCGTGTTGGAAGTAAAACTAAGTCAAATGATGATCTTAATTATCACGTTGACCATGGTATTAACGCCTTTTGTTGTGAAGCTTGCCAATGTTTGGTTATTGAAATTTTATAAGCCAGATTTAACGGGCGATGATCAATATGCAGAATTTATTGATGATTCTGAAGATCATGTTATTTTGGCCGGATTTGGTCGAGTCGGAGCTCGAATTGGAGCCTTATTGGGTGCTGCTGGGGTGCCGTATATCGCACTAGACTTGAAGCAGGATCGGGTTAAAAAAGCACGCGCTCAGGGGTTTCCAGTATTCTTTGGTGACGCAAGCCAAGTGAAGGTTTTGCAGTCAGCAGGGGCCGATCATGCCAAAATGTTAGTGATCGCACTTGAAGATCCTGAAAGAGTCGATAGGCTGGTATCTCAAGTTCGACAATATTATGCTGATATGCCTATTCATGCACGAGCACGAGATCGTTTTCATTGTGCAAGTTTGATTACTCATGGCGCAACAACAACAGTGTCAGAAACACTGGAAACAAGCCTGCGGTTAACAGAGGAAGTGTTGCTAGGAAGTGGTGTTGATGAGGAAGATGTGAAGCGGGTTATTGATGAGTTCCGTGAGGATTATTATCTTGATGTTGTTAAGAAAGTGACAGAAAATAAAGTGGTTATGGGCGAGTTAAAGCATTAAGCGTAAGGCTGGCTCGACCATATGAATATTTTAAGCTGTGGGTCGGTGTTTTAACCCGACATATTGGACTAAAGTCCAACCCACATGGTGCGACTATCGTAACTGACTGTCCTTGTTGCCACGGCGGTTGAAATCGTAAGGCGCGACCATGTGAATATTTTAAGCTGTGGGTCGGTGTTTTAACCCGACATATTGGACTAAAGTCCAACCCACATGATGCCGCGCTATCGTAACTGACTGTCCTTGTTGCCACGGCGGTTAAAATCGTAAGGCGCGACCATGTGAATATTTTAAGCTGTGGGTCGGTGTTTTAACCCGACATATTGGACTAAAGTCCAACCCACATGGTGCGACTATCGTAACTGACTGTCCTTGTTGCCACGGCGGTTAAAATCGTAAGGCGCGACCATGTGAATATTTTAAGCTGTGGGTCGGTGTTTTAACCCGACATGTTGGACTAAAGTCCAACCCACATGATGCCGCGCTATCGTAACTGACTGTCCTTGTTGCCACGGTGGTTAAAATCGTAAGGCGCGACCATGTGAATATTTTAAGCTGTGGGTCGGTGTTTTAACCCGACATATTGGACTAAAGTCCAACCCACATGGTGCCCGCGCTATCGTAACTGACTTCCTTTGCTGCCACGGCGGTTGAAGCCGCTTTTTCTATTTTGTTCCTCATCATGTTCAGTTTGACAAGGGACACAGAGGCGAACACCTACAATTGCTTCTCTACGTGCTTCTGGGATTTTAGTTTCACACTCTTCACAGTGAATTAGGCTTTCACCTTGTGGTAACTGATTACGAGCCATCTTGACGGCATCTTCAACGCTTGCATCAATTTGATCTTGTACAGCGCCATCTTTAGACCATCCGCCTGCCATAATGCGTTCTTATAAACGCATCGGCATAACAACATATTGCCGTTCTAGTTTTTCATTAGCAGGTGTAATTAATACACTACTATTGTCATCACTAAAGATCATTTTTACTTTTTCATCTGGAATGGCATTCAGTAAATCTAATAAATAAGCATTGTTAAAAGCGATCTCTAATGACGCACCTTCATAATCAACCGTAATTTCTTCCTCTGCTACTTCTTGTTCTTGGTTGGTAACGGTTGCTTTCAATAAACCAGATTCAAGGTTGATACGCACACTTCGATGTTTATCATTCGATAAAATAGCGGCACGAGATAGCGCTTGTTTGAGTAGCTCACGATCGGCAATGACTTCTTTATCTCCGCCCAGTGGTAATACACGTTCATAGTTAGGAAACTGACCGTCGATTAATTTAGACGTGAAGTGTAAGTCAGGTAGTTCAACTTTAATTTGTTGGTGGCTAAAGGCAATGGTTACATTGTCGTCACTGTCATTTAGTAAGCGGCCAAGCTCCATAATGGCTTTTCGAGGAATAATGATATTACTTTTTTCGGCCACAGAACTAGATGTTGTTAGGCTACCTAAAGCAAGACGATGACCATCGGTGGCAACGGCGCGTAAGATATTTCCTTCACGTTCAAAGAGTAATCCATTGAGGTAATAACGAACATCTTGGCTTGCCATAGCAAAGCTTGTTTCATCTAATAATGATTTTAATGCAGACTGAGGAAGGCTAATTTCATCGACATAGTTTGCACCTTCGCTATCAGGGAAGTCTTCACTTGGAAGTGTTGCTAAAGAGAAGCGGCTTTTGCCAGCACGAACGATGGCTTTATTATCTTGAGCCTTAAAGCTAATCGTGGCGTTACTGGGCATTGCACGACAAATATCGAGAAATTTTCGAGCTGATACCGTCGTTTTACCTTCTTGTTCGACAGCAACAGGCAAGGTAGCAATCATTTCCAGTTCCATATCGGTACTGGTTAGAGATAGCTGATTGCCATGAGCCCGCAATAGGATTGTCGATAAAATAGGTAAAGTAGCTCTACGTTCAACGATACTACAAACTAATTGTAATGGGCGAGCAATCGCTTCTTGGCTAACGGTAAATTGCATGATTAGTAGTCTCTCAGCTTAACTCGATAGGGTTCTAAGTAAATTACGGTAGTCTTCAGCGACTCGGGTATCTATTTCTTTTAGTTCGGCAACTTTACGGCAGGCATGTAAGACGGTGGTATGGTCACGGCCACCAAATGCTTCTCCAATTTCAGGCAAACTGTGATTGGTTAACTCTTTTGCTAATGCCATTGCAATTTGTCGTGGGCGCGCAATTGAGCGGGTGCGCTTTTTAGACAAAAGGTCTGAAAGACGGAGTTTGAAATATTCGCCTACTGTTTTTTGGATGCTTTCTAGTGTGACTAACTTTTGATGTAAGGCGAGAAGATCTTTTAATGCTTCTTGTGCCATTTCAATTGATAGTGGTTTTTTGGTAAAGCGTGAAAAAGCCATAACACGTTGCAAGGCACCTTCTAAGTCACGAACATTAGATTTAATGCGTTGGGCAATAAAGAAAGCAACATCTTCAGGCAGCGTGATTAAATTTTGCTGTGCCTTTTTAATTAAGATTGCAACACGGGTTTCTAATTCTGGCGGCTCAATCGCAATGGTTAATCCCCAGCCCAAACGAGACTGCAAGCGTTCATCAAGGTTTTCAACTTCTTTAGGAAAACGATCACAGGTTAGGATAATTTGCTTCTGACCTTCAAGTAAGCTATTGAAAGTATAGAAGAACTCTTCTTGCGAACGTTCTTTTTTCGCAAAGAACTGAATGTCATCAATTAATAAGGCATCTGCACTACGATAATGAGATTTAAATTTATCAATCACATTATTACGAAGTGCGGTAATCATATCTTGTACAAAACGTTCTGATGATAAATACATCACCCGAGCATTTGGATTATCTTTTTTTATTTGATTACCGACCGCTAACATCAAATGGGTTTTACCCAAGCCTGTGCCACCATATAAAAAGAGTGGATTGTAACCACTGGTGCCAGGGGATTCGGCGACATGTAATGAGGCTGCCCGTGCAATTTGATTCGACTTACCTTCAACAAATGAATCAAAGGTAAAGGCGGGGTTGATAGGGGTTCCTGCGGCGGGTCTAGAGTCGGATCGTTTTTGTAGTGCAGGTTTTGAATCTTGTGGTTTCTCATCTGTCTTACTGCTACCGACCTCAATGATGGCAGAGCTTATCTTGCCTTGGCTTAAGGCGCCTAAAAGTTGGTTTATTTTTGCCTCAAGCTGCTCTTGAATCCATGCTTGTACATAAGGATTCGGTGCTAACAGTTTTAAACTATTAGGTGTTTCAATAGCATGCAGAGGGCGAACCCAGGTATTAAATTGTTGTGCCGATAGCTCACCTTCAAGGTGGGTCAAGCATTTTTCCCACAGGGGTGATGACACAGCAATTCCTTACACGTTATAAATTAGGTTTGAGAAAGTATATACCCATAATCAATGAAGGTGCTTGATTCAGTGGGATTTAAAAGCGATTTAGGCAAGGCATTGATTGCAGCTAATGGTTATTCCCTTAGCAAAATCAATAACGCAGCATAAAGCGCTTTTAAACCCATCGAAGAAGCCCTTGAGTAATCCCACTTCGTCGTTCCATCTATTTGCAAGGGAATAACCATTGCTACATAGATGCGCCTAGAATTGAAATTACTCAAGCACTCTGAAACATGCACCTTCATTGATAATGGGTATAATAGTATACTGCTTGCAGCGAGACGATTAAACTTAATCCATTATATTTATTTTCTATAAATGAATTATCTCGACATTTTATTGACTTAACGTAGCAGTAAACATTATAATCTCTCGGCTAAATGTCTCGCCGCATATTTTCGGCGTAAATGGCATACCAGAATTAATATAGTGGAGTTGGTGAAATGAAAAGAACTTTTCAGCCTAGTAATATCAAACGTAAACGTACTCACGGTTTCCGTGCTCGCATGAGAACTGTTGGTGGTCGTCGTATCATTAACGCACGTCGTGCAAAAGGTCGTTCAAGCTTAACAGTATAATTTCGCTTTAACTTATCTTCATTCAAGATATTTTAAGGAGAACATGTCTTGGCAACATTTAGCCGGGCCATGAGAATGAATAACCCGAGGGACTTTTCTCGGGTTTTTCGTCAAGCTAAGCGCGCAAGCGGTACGGGTTTGACGATATTAACGATTGAAAACTCAGCGGGAACACCTCGCTTGGGTTTGGCAATAGCAAAAAAGCACCTTAAACTTGCTAATCGCCGCAATCGAGTGAAGCGGATTATTCGCGAGTCTTTCAGACAGCATCAATCTGACTTTGCCAATATAGATATTGTCGTGTTGACTCGACCTGATGTTATCAAGCGCGATTCAACTGAATTAAGACAAGCATTGGAGCGACATTGGATAACCGTGGCAGCGCAATGGCAAAAAAAATCTTGATTTTGTTCGTCCGAACTTATCAACTACTTATCAGTCCATTATTAGGCGCAAATTGCCGCTTCCAACCAACTTGTTCCCGTTATATGATAGATGCAATAGATCGCTTTGGTGCCTTGAAAGGTACTTGGCTTGGTTTGCGTCGACTTTCACGTTGTCACCCTTGGCATGAGGGTGGTTTAGATCCTGTTCCTGAATTAAAGAAAAAGACACACAATGGATAACTTTAGAACCTTTTTTATCTTCGGTTTACTGATCGTCTCATTATTATTGTGGGAAGCTTGGCAAAATGATTATGTGCGACCAGAGCAAGCTCAAGCCGCGCAGCAGGCAAGCAACACTTTTGCACCTGATGAATCATTACCCGCTATTGCATCTGTGGTCGAAAACCAGCAAGATTTACCGGATATGCCGGTTGTACATTCATTAGATAGCTTGCCAGCGATTGATCAGGCAGTAGAAGCATCTAGTACCAATAAAGTCTATGTGAAAATGGATTTGATTGATGTTGTCATTGATATGCAGGGCGGTGATATTCGTTCATTGTCTTTGTTGGACTATCCTGTTGAATCAAGCACGCCTGATGTGCCAGTGGAGTTCTTGGCAGAATCAGCATTACATTATTTTGTTGTTCAATCAGGTTTGCGTTCAGATATGCCTGCACCAACACATTATGACCATTACAGTGCTGCAAGTAGCTCTTATGAATTAGTAGACGGTCAAGATACTGTTGTTGTGCCATTAACCTGGATTAGTGATGCAGGTTTAAAAGTCACAAAAACATATCGTTTTCATCGCGATAGCTACTTAATTGATGTCGACTATCAAATTGAGAATAATAGTGGAGAACGCTTTTCTGCTTATCCTTATGCTCAATTCAACCGTAATCGTCCACAAGAAGATTCAGGCTTTATCTATACTTATACCGGTGCGGTATTTTCTACTACAGGTAATGAGTACGAAAAAATCGACTTTGATGATTTAGATGATAGTGCTTTTAGCAGAACAGCTAATGGCGGCTGGGTTGCAATGATCCAACACTATTTTGTAGCGGCAATGATTCCTGCTGATTCTGAGCAAGAAAATGGTTTCTATGGCAAATCAATCAATGAACGTAACTACACCGCAGGAATGAAGTTTCCTACAATATCGGTTGCAAATGGTGACAGCGCTAAGACGTCGTATCAAATGTACCTAGGTCCTAAACAGCATCAGCGTTTAGAGCCTATTGCTGAAAACTTAGATTTAACGGTTGATTACGGTAAGTTAACGATTATTTCTCAGCCTTTGTTCACGATTATGGAATGGATTCATAAACTGACAAATAATTGGGGTTGGTCAATTGTCTTTTTGACTATTTTGATTAAGGCGGCGTTTTATCGCCTGTCAGCTAAAAGTTACACATCAATGGCATCAATGCGTAAATTGACGCCAAAACTAGCCGTTTTGAAAGAGCGTCATGGTGATGATAAACAAGCCTTTAATAAAGGCATGATGGACTTATATCGTACTGAAAAAATCAATCCATTAGGTGGGTGTTTGCCAATCTTAGTACAAATGCCAGTGTTCCTTGCATTCTATTGGGTATTGGTTGAAAGTATCGAGTTGCGTCAAGCTCCTTTCATCTTCTGGTTGCAAGATTTAACCGCAATGGACCCTTACTTCATTTTGCCGGTCTTGTTTGGTTTAAGTATGTTCTTCCAACAAAAGTTGAACCCAGCACCACAAGATCCTGCTCAAGCAATGGTAATGAAAGCATTCCCAATTGTCTTTACCGTGTTCTTTGCCTTCTTCCCATCAGGTCTAGTACTTTACTGGGTCGTGAATAATCTACTATCAATTGCTCAGCAATGGCATATCACCCGCAAATTGGGTGCTTTGTAAGGCGCAATGGAAACTATCGTTGCAATAGCTACTGCGCCAGGGCGTGGTGGTGTTGGTATCGTTAGATTATCTGGCAAACAAAGTGTAGCGATAGCACAACAGATTTGTGGAAAACTAGGCGAGCCTCGCTTTGCAAAATTTAGTAATTTTCGTGATCACGATGGCGAGATTATTGATAGCGGCGTTGTTTTATTCTTCCCTAATCCTGCTTCATTTACCGGTGAAGATGTCATTGAATTACAAGGCCATGGAAGCCCGCTTGTTCTAGACCGACTTTGCCAAAGAGCAATAAGTTTGGGTGCTAGAATGGCTCGCCCGGGTGAATTTTCTGAGCGAGCATTTCTGAATAATAAAATGGATTTAGCACAGGCTGAAGCGGTTGCTGATCTGATTGATAGTTCTACAGAACAAGCTGCCCGAAGTGCAATGCGGTCATTACAGGGCGTTTTTTCAGATCGAGTTAATGATCTACTTAGGCAGTTAACTGAACTTCGAATGTATGTTGAAGCATCAATAGACTTTGCCGATGAAGAAATAGACTTTCTTGCTGAGGCTGCAGTTGATGAGCAAGTAATCGGTTTGCTAAAAGTTGTTGATGGCATTACAAGTAGTGCACAGCAAGGACGGTTACTACGAGAAGGCATGAGTGTCGTTTTAGCTGGCCAGCCTAATGCTGGTAAATCAAGTATTCATAATCAGTTGGCAGGGCATGATGCCGCTATTGTGACCGAAATTGCAGGGACAACGCGCGATATCTTGCGTGAACAAATTCATATTGGTGGTCTACCTTTACGTATTTCAGATACGGCAGGCTTGCATGATGCGACCGATCTTGTTGAGCAAGAAGGTATTCGTCGAACTCAAAATGAAATTGCTCAAGCAGATCATATTTTATTAGTGATTGACGATAATGCTGGAATGACAGAAAAAGATGAGCAAATTCGTGCCGACTTGCCACAACATATTCCACTCACTATTATTCGTAATAAGATTGATAAACAAGCTAAACAGCCAGCTCTTATTCAAGAAAATGATGATACAGTATTGTTGCTATCAGCTAAAACAGGTGAAGGCATAGCGTTACTAGAAAAGTATCTTTGTGATTCTGTTGGTTATCATCCAGAAGATGAAGGTGTGTTTATTGCCCGCCGTCGCCACCTTGATGCTTTGGAGCGTGCACGTGCTGCGATTGAATCAGGTTATAAAGCGCTTGCTGGAATGGGAGCCGGAGAATTATTGGCGGAAGAGCTACGTCAAGCACAGCTGGCTTTAGGTGAAATAACAGGTACATTCACCAATGAAGACCTATTAGATAAGATATTTTCCAGCTTTTGTATTGGAAAATAGCCTCTATTCCTAGGCGATTTAATATATTCCGTTAACACCATCAAATAGCAAGCTGTATCAATCAGTTTCATTCCAATTGGTGGTATCTCTACAAGGCAATTACTGAAATCAGCATAAAACTCTATTTTTAATTTAGGTTAATAGTGGGGAATTATAGAGTGACAGCCGAGCGTTACTTTCAGATATCTATGCTTTCATTAATCAATTTTGACACTCAACATTACCATCTGACAGTTATTTTTGTTCAATAAGTACGAGCGTTCATTAATAATGAACAATAACGAATAATGAACAAAGGGGCTGGTAAGTATTTAGATTAGCGATTAAAAACAATTAATAGCATAGGGTTTTTAATCTGTAATGCTGGTTAAGCAACACTAAATAACGAAGATGAAATCTAATGATAGGAAATGTTTTTATTGTTTTTAGAACTCATTTTTGTTCACTATTTCTTCTTGTTCATTATTAATGAGCGTGCTATATTAATGAACAAGAAGGTAGGCCGTTCTCAAAAAAAGATAAGTGACTATGAACAAGTTAACGATAGAACATGACATATTAAATGAGGCTATAGATGTAATCTATAGAGAGACAGGGTTACAACTAGATGTTGTTGGCCGTGAAATCAATGAAGGTACAAAAAAAATAGATGCAATTCTTGAGATACGAGGAAGTGGAACTAAGTTCATTACTGAAATAAAGAAATGGGCTTCCCATGCTAACCTTGGGGCGATTATTAACCAGCTGTTACAACTTGCTGCACCAGGTAAGCAGCTATTAGTGGCCGATTATATTAACCCTAATATGGGGCAGAACTTAAAAGAAGCGGGTGTTCAATTCATTGACACTATAGGAAATGCTTATATTAACCTGCCGGGATGTTACATTTATATAAAAGGTAATAAGCCGAAAACGACTACCATGGGAGCGGGGACAATTACTCGGAGAGCAGGTAAAGCCGCTCAGCCAACAGGGGTAAAAATTATTTATGCATTCTTGAAAAATAGAGAGCTAATTAATGCACCGTATAGAGAGATTGCAAACCAAGCACAGGTTGCTTTGGGTGCTGTTGGCTGGGTAATACGCGACCTCCTAGAGCAGAGAATTCTAATTAAGGGTTTGGACAAGAAGCGTAAATTGGCAGATTATCCTCAATTACTTAGCAAGTGGGTAGAGGCTTATCCTAAGCTAAAAGAAAAGCAGCGAATAGACATCTTCACCACTGATAATCCTACCTGGTGGCAAACGATAGACCTAGGTGAGTTTGATGCAGTGTGGGGAGGGGAAATTGCTGCAGCAAAGTATACGGACTACCTGATCCCTAAAGATGCCTTGATTTACATCGAAAAGATAAATCTGGCAAATTTCTTAAATACAGCCCGATTAAGAAAAGTGCAACCAAATGAAAAACCAGAAAATATTATTGATCTGATAGAGCCCTTCTGGAAAATTGACAAAAAAGAAATAACTAAAAACTTAGCACACCCGATCCTTGTCTATGCTGATCTTATAGCAACTGGCGATCCTCGTAACATAGACACAGCGAATAGAATCCGTGAAAAATACCTCTATTAATATAGCTGGAAAACTTCCAAACGGATTAGTTGAACTTTATGCTGATATAAGTAACCTGAGATCTGGTTAAGAAACAGTCATCATACTAAATTCTTCGCTAGTAATTTTTAATGATGGCTTGTTCTCTTTAAGTGAGTAAGCGATAAGCCCAGCAATGATGTTCAGCATAAATCCATGCACACTACGATGCCTAGAATGCTCAACTTGAGTAATATTTTTAAGCTGATCGTTGATGGTTTCAATGATAAATCGCCTAGAAAGCATTGCTTTATCCCATGCAGAGAGTAATTTTGCTTTCATATTCTTCTTAACGTTAGTCACTAACTCAACCCCTTTATCGAACAAGTCACTAGACAATGCTTTACTGATATAGCCCTTATCAGCATATAATTTCCCTATCACGTCTTTAGCTAATTCAGGCACAGGTTTTCTGTCATCAACATTAGCAGGTGTGATTTTAGCTGCCAGAATATCACCGACATGATTGACAATAATGTGTAACTTAAATCCATAAAACCAGCCCATTGTTCCTTTGCCTCTTTTGGCTATTCCAGCAAACGTTTTATGCCGTTCAATACGAAGGTTATGGCAGACCTTTATACTGGTCGAATCAACAAAGCTAATACCCGTTGGCTTTCCTTTAACATGTGTGAAGTAAGCACACAAAGGCGTTAACGCCTTTGGCATCACGGCTAAGAATCGAGTATAACTGAGTAATTCTGGAAAATAGCTCTTATAAAACCTAGCAACAAGTCCTGTATAATAGTTTTTGAAATCACGTTGGTTTGATGAGTGAAATCCTATAATAATGGTCATTATTTCACTCATTGCCATTCGACCTTCTCTGTTTCGTTTTCGAGTACCATCTGCTAGAAGTTGTGCTTCCCACTGCGGCATAAATACCTTACAAAAATCATCGACATCACAGAATATGTCTGTTAATTTGTTCATAGGCCTGTTTTCCTTTCATCAAAATCTTTGTCGTAAAAGATCTGATCGGTTAACAGGCTTTTAGTTCCCATTTCTTAAACAGGATTCAGGTTAAGTAGGCTAGCTGATGGGCTAAATATAGGTTTTCTCGTTGTGGGTGCTATGGCTAGAGATTTAGTATTGGTTCATGGTTTTGGAGCTGCTATAGCCCGAGGAACAAAGGATGTGGATTTTGGTATCAATGTGGCGAGCTGGAAAGATTTTGATCAGTTAATAGAATCTTTAACTGAGAATGGCTTTGTGCAAGATAAACATAGAATCCATAGATTGACTCGTGACGATTCAGATGGTCTAACTTGGGAAATTGACATTGTACCATTTGGACTTATTGCTCATAACGAGACTATTGCATGGCCACCATCGCAGGACATTGTTATGGGTGTATCGGGTTTCACAGAAGCTTTTAAAAATTCCATTAATGTAAAAATTAATGAAAAACCAGATATCACCATTCTCGTTGCCTCACCTGCTGGGATATCGATTCTTAAACTGATTGCTTGGCTTGAACGTGCAAGCAATATAAAAGAAAAGGATGCTATAGATTTTGGATATCTGATACAAAGTTATATCAAAATTCCCGAGGTTCACGATACCATCTATGGTGAAGGCTTTGCTGAAGCTCAGGGCTGGGATGAAGTTAAAGCCTCAGCAATGAAATTGGGGCGAGATGCAGCTAAGATAGTATCGGTAGAAACGAAAGGTATTCTGAAGCTGCAATTATTTAATTTGCCAGAAAAAATGGAACAATTTGCACGGGATATGCAGAAAGGGGTTTACACAGATTTAGAGCAATGTTTTTCACTAATATCTATTTTTGCTGACGAGTTTGTGAATCATGATTAGTTGTTTCATAAGGGGCTTTTCACGCAAAACATGCCCATATTTTGTACTGATTAGTATAGACAGTGAAATACCAACCCTAATACCTTGCGTAGCCACTTAGTTGTCTTTAAGCTTGATATAATCCATGGTACATGAAGATACATCTTTTTATCGCTCATGGTGAGCCTGTCGAACCATCCTTCGACAAGCTCAGGACGAACGGTGTGTTTTTATAAAACCTGCAACTTGAATGATAACGGGTATAGAATAGTTCTTTAAGGTGAAAATGAAGAACCACAGCCACAGGTTGTGGTTGCATTCGGGTTACGAATAACAAATTGTGAACCTTCGATACCATCAGTGTAATCAATCTCAGCGCCAACAAGATACTGATAGCTGGTTGGATCGATAAGTAATGTTACCCCACCTTTTTCAACTTCAGTATCACCTTCAGCTACTTCTTCTTCAAATGTAAAACCGTACTGGAAACCAGAACAACCGCCACCCGTGATAAATACACGTAGCTTAAGTTGATCGTTACCTTCTTCTTCGATTAGGGCGCTGACTTTGCCGGCAGCGGCATCAGTAAAATTAACGGGACTAGGCATGTCACTCATGGCGAACTCCAAAACTTATTTTATATTTATATTGCCTATTATCCAAGACTGAGTAATTTAGTCAAGATTAGTCTTTTATTTTGGACTAACTTAGCCTCTATTTTATTCAGTATTAAGTACCTTTAATGCTATTAATAGCTTAGCTTAGCAAAGGGTGCTACCATTCTTTAGACTTAAGATTGATAAGGTTGTTAGGCATTAATAATATTGGCATGAACTCCGTAAAATATTTCTTTTTATCCATTATCTTGGCTTTCTTGGTCGCTTCCCCTGTTCAAGCTGATCCTCCAAGTAAACTAGTGCTTGAACCTGTGACGTTGCAGCTTAAGTGGAAGCCTCAATTTCAGTTTGCGGGCTATTATGCTGCTTTGGAACAGGGGTTTTATGAGCAAGAGGGATTAGATGTTAACATCCGCCCGTTAAGCTCGAATCAAGACATTATTAGCCAAGTTGTTTCTGGTGATGTTGAATATGCAATCGGTGGTTCAGGAATTTTGTCTCATTATGCGAATGGCCAGCCGATTAAAGCCTTGGCAGCTATCTTTCAGCATGATGCCTTAATTTTTATTAGCAAGCAGTCCTCAGGCATTATTAGCCCGTATGAAATGGCTGGTAAACGAATTATGTTTGATGGTTTAACAGGAGATGATGCTCCGTTAACTGCCGTGCTGAACATTGCAGATCTTAGTCAAGATTCATTTATGATAGTGAGCCCTGACTTTGGCAATCAAAAGCTGATCGAGAATCAGGTAGATGTCATGTCAGCCTATATTACGGATCAGCCTTTTACGTTAAAAGAGCAGGGTATTGATATCAATATCATCAACCCTCAGAATTACGGCTTTGATTTCTACGGTGATATTTTATATACCAGTAAAGTAGAAATTGAAAATAACCCGGGTCGTGCAGAACGTTTTCGAAGGGCATCACTCAAAGGCTGGCAATATGCCTTAGATAATCCAGAAGAGCTTATTCAACTACTTAAAAATAAATATAATAGCCCGTCTTCATTAAATGCTTTGCGGTATGAGTTTGAGCAAACAATAAAACTTATCCTGCCCGGTGTCATTCCACTAGGTCATATTGAAGTAGGACGATTACGTCGAGTTGCAGATACATATGTTGAATTAGGTTTGGCAAAGCCTATTGATGACAGAGAGTTGAAGCGATTTATTTTAGGTGGCTCCCAACCTTTACAATTATCGGGTGAAGAGAAAGAGTGGTTGATACAGCATCCTGTTATTCGTGTTGGAGTTGATCGAGACTTTGCTCCTTATGAATGGATAGATGATAAGGGTGATTATGTCGGTTTAGCGGCATCCTATATGCAACTGTTAGAAACGAAGCTGGGTGTACGTTTTGAAATTGTATCTGATAAACCATGGCATGAAATTCAAGCTATGGCTGAACGAGGAGAGTTAGACCTGTTGTCATGCCTCAACAGCACTCCACATCGAGCAGGATTTCTTAATTTCACCGAGGATTATGTGGGTAGTCCACTGGTTATTGTCAATGCAAATCGAAATGGTTATATCGGTTCATTAAACAAGCTGTCAGGAAAAACTGTTGCCGTTGAGAAGGATTATTTCACACATGAAAAACTTGTAAATAACTATCCAGATATCAATCTATTAATTGTTGACTCAACGAAAGAGGCATTAATTCAAGTTTCAGTCGGTAATGCTGATGCCTATGTAGGTGATGCCGTATTTGCTGATTATGCCATCAAGAAAGAAAACTTATTAAACCTACAATTTGCAGGTGAAACAGGTGATGCAAGCTCATATCGAGTGGGTGTCATTAAATCTCATCCGAAGTTGTTTTCAATTATTAATAAGGCTTTGAATAGTATTGATAATGAGCAAAGAGCTGAGATTGAAAAGCAATGGATGGGGCTTAATATTGAAACGGGCATTGCCGTTAGTACGATTGTAAAATATGGTGCGGTCATTACTTTAATGGCTTTATTGTTCTTTATTCACCATTATCGAGTGACCAAAGAAAAAATGGTTCTTCAAAAAGTAACAGATGAATTGGAGCTTTATGGACGTGTTTTTTCTGAGGCACATGAAGGTATTCTGATTACGGATGCCAATAATATTATTGTTGATGTAAACCCCAAGTTTTGTGATATTACGGGGTATAGTCGAGATGAGGCGATGGGTGCAAACCCCAATATTTTGAGTTCGGGTAAACAAAGTCCGGAATTCTATAAGAACATGTGGCTATCCCTTGATAAGGATGGCTATTGGAGTGGTGAGGTTTGGAATAGAAAGAAAAATGGCGAACTTTATGCTGAATTGTTGACTATTTCAGCATTGAATAATAAACAGGGCCAAATTAAATATTATGTTGGTTTATTTTCTGATATTACCCAAAATAAACGCCAACAAGAAAAATTACATGGTGAATTCAACTCCCAAGTGCAACACCTAAGTTAAAAAAGCAGACATCGTAAGAACCTGATAGATTTAAATTACCACAATTTAATCACTTAGGAACCCACGATGTCTTACACCCATTTAACCGCAGATGAGCGATTTAAGATAGCCCATATGCACATGGCTAAATTTTCAATGCGCCTAATGGCTGAACGAATTAATCGTTCGCCGAGTACAATTAATCGAGAAGTCAGGAGAAACAAAGGAAACCATAGTCATTATTGGCATGATTGGGCGCAGCAATACGCCGATGAACGTAAATCTCAGCCTACCTGTGAGAAAAGAAAATCACACCTTCCATTATATGATTTAGTCATTAACAATATTAAAGCAGGCTTGTCACCTGAAATTATTTCTGGTCGACTAAAGCGAGAGTATAGAAGCACTAAAATGCAGATCAGCCACGAAACAATTTACCGATGGGTTGTTGCTGATTCCTTGCAAGGTGGTGTGCTTTATCTATCATTGATTAGACACCATAAACGCCGCCGAAAACAACGTCGCAGCGTAAGACGGAGATTATTTGAAGGTCGTATATCTATTCATAAAAGACCTAAAGTTGTGGCTGACAAGGTTCGTTTTGGTGATTGGGAAAGTGACTCAATGGAAGGTGGGAAATCCAAAGGAGGATTAGCCACGCACGTTGAGCGAAAGAGTCGATATTTAGTTGCAGGGAAATTAGATAACAAACTATCAGATACATTCATGACTGTAAGTTCCTCTTTATTTGAGGCTATAAATCCTGCTTTAATCAAAACATTTACGGTTGATAATGGCAGTGAATTTGCTCGATTTAAAACGCTGGAAAAGGCGACTAAAAGCAAAGTCTATTTTGCCGATCCACATTCACCATGGCAGCGAGGTCTTAATGAAAATACCAATGGTTTATTAAGGCGTTTTTTTCCAAAAGGGTGTAACTTTCATCAGATTGGTGATGATATAATTGTTCAAGCTGTTGAGAAATTAAATCATCGGCCACGAAAATGTTTAAACTTCAGAACACCTTACGAAGTGTTGTTTAAAACTAAAACTGTTGCACTTGGAACGTGAATTCACCCATTTAATGGCACATTATGATGTACTGACGCAGCTACCCAATCGAAGCTTATTTGTTGACCGGTTTTCTCAAGCAATTGCACATAGTAAGCGAAAGGAATCATTACTTGCTGTTTGTTTCCTTGATTTAGATGATTTCAAGCCTGTTAATGATAATTATGGTCATGAGGTAGGAGATCGATTGCTGGTGGAAGTGGCTAGGCGAATCAAAGAAAATATTAGAGAAGAAGATACGGTATCTCGTCAAGGTGGAGATGAATTTGCTTTACTTTTGGGTGATCTTGATAGCTCTAAGCAGTGTGAGAAAATGTTGCAACGGTTACATGACTCACTTTCACAACCTTATTTGATTGATGACCTTTCAATTAATATTGGTGCATCAAGCGGTATTACATTTTATCCATTAGATAATGGGGAGATTGATACCTTACTTCGGCATGCGGACCAAGCGATGTATCAGGCGAAGCTATTAGGAAAAAATCGTTACTATCTATTTAATACTGAACAAGATCAGCAAGCGATCAATGTGCATTCTCGCTTACAAGATATTAGACAAGCTTTTAATAGAGATGAGTTTTGTTTGTTTTATCAGCCAAAAGTGAATATGAAAACGGGTGAAGTCTTTGGCGTTGAAGCATTAATACGTTGGAGTCATCCTGAGAAAGGAATTATTCCACCCCTTGATTTTTTACCTATTATTGAAAACTCTGACTTAGAAATAGAGATTGGTCACTGGGTGATTTCCCAGGCGTTAAAGCAGGTTGATGAATGGTTTTCGAAAAATATTACACTTGAAATGAGTATTAATATTTCATCACATCATTTGCAATCATCTACTTTTTTATCTCAATTAGAAAGTGAATTAGATAAATACCCTGAAATCTCATCACACTATTTACAATTGGAAATACTGGAAAGTAGTGCCTTGGGCGACCTTAATAAGGCGAGTAAGATTATCCAGACCTGTAGAGATGGTTTAGGAATTAATATTGCCCTGGATGATTTTGGTACGGGATATTCATCGTTAACACATTTAAGAAACCTACCTGCAAATACCATTAAGATAGATCAAAGCTTTATTCGGGATATGCTCTATGATCCAAGTGATTATGCGATTATTGATGGTGTTATTGGTCTTGCTGAGTCTTTTCATCGAGAAGTGATTGCCGAAGGTGTTGAAACGACAGAGCATGGATTGATGTTATTGTTGATGGGCTGCCACAATGCTCAAGGGTATGGCATTGCTAGACCCATGCCAGCCGATGATGTTCTAGCTTGGCTGAAGGCCTATATTCCGAATCAAGCATGGCTTGAGTGTGGCAATAAGAATAGGACAGTTAAAGAACAGAAAATAAAACTGCTCAATGTGATGTTAGATTATTGGTTTACTACTTTTGAGCAAGAGCTTTTAAATAATAAGCTTGATGTTACTCAATTTACCTTGTTTGATTATAGAAAGTCACACCATTATTCTTGGATTACGCGCGCGAGACAAGAATTAGTCTTTGACGAAAATTGGATTAATAGTCTGGCAGAAGAAAGTGAGAAAATACAGAAGTTGGCAAATCACTTAGGTAGTCAGCATCGAGCAGGATTGGTGAGTGATACTGACTTAGCTGAGCTACAGCAAGCTTATAAAGAGGTTATGGCTATCTTAGAAGGTTATTATTGAGACACTCTATTCTGACGTTAAGCGTAAACTATCTTCATCAGCATCAACAACAACTTCATGGCCCAAATCAAGCACGGTGTCATCGTTCTCTGTTATATGTATTAACTGACCATTGACTTGTGACCCCATCGCCATTTCAAGTAAGTTGTAGTAGAGATTTCCTTTGATTTTAGCCTTAGGTGCAAGTTCAACATGTTGAGATGCGTACACATTCCCCGTGATAGTGCCATTTAGAATAAGATTTGGCACTCTAATTTCACCTTCTAAATGACCTTGTTCACTGAGGGTTAAAACAGAATCAGTATCACCTGTTGCATGAATGTTTCCTGCAACACTGCCATCAATTCGCAAGCCACCGCTAAAGCTAATATCACCTTTAATATGAGTGTGCTGACCAATTAAAGTATCGAGGCGAGTTGATTTATTCTTACGTTTTTTCTTGTTAAACATAGGGGTATCTCAATTTAATTATCAGAAGCTAGTTGCCAATCAAAAGTCCGAGACAACGTGATTTTTTTATTTTGAATGAGATCAACGGTTAGCGTTAATGGTGTTGTATCATCCTCTATTTTTATTTGTCCTTCAAGTACTTGCACATGACGAAGGCTTAATGGATGTTGTTCTATCGTATATTGTTCAGCGGTGCCCTTATTATCACTATTCATCAATACATTGATTGTACCTGTGATGGGCTTGTTGATTTTTTTACCTTGAGTCATCACGATGCGGTAGCGAACAATATCTGCTCGACTTGGATCTGCACGGAGATCAAGCTCACGAATTTGTAATTTACTAGAGCTATTGCCTTGAGTGACTGTTTGATAAAACAGTAACTCTTTATTTAAAGTGAGCACTTGCTCTTGTAAGGACGATATTTGAACTTGTAATTGTGCTGTTGTTGCCTGTTCCAAAGCAAGCTTTTGAGAATAATGCTGTTTTGAAGCAAGAGTCGACGTTTTACTGTTTTCTGCTAACGCTTTATTTTCATCCTCTAACTGTTGGATGTGTTGTTGATCTGTTGTTGATTGTGTTTGTTGGACAAACCATTGTACCGAGAAGGTTAGGATTGCTACGAGAATAACAATAATAAGCTGACGAAAGGGTTTGGGCTGATGAATAACGTGTTTAGATAATGATGACATGGTGTGATTATGGCATTGCCGCAACAATATCAATGGCTAAGGTTTCTTCAAAACCAAACATGATATTCATATTCTGAATCGCTTGGCCTGATGCCCCTTTTACCAAGTTATCAATCACTGATAAAACAACAACAGTATCGCTATTTTGAGGTTGGTGGACGGCAATTCGACACATGTTAGCACCACGAACACTACGGGTTTCCGGATGAGAACCTGCTGGCATAACATCAACAAAAGGTTCATTAGCATAACGTTGTTCAAATAGAGCTTGAAGATCAACTTGTTTATTTAAACGACCATAAAGAGTGGCATGAATACCGCGAATCATAGGCGTAAGGTGCGGCACAAATGTGAGTCCAACGGGGGAGGCACTGGCTAAATTTAAACCTTGTTCAATTTCAGGTAAATGGCGATGACCTGCAACGGCATAGGCTTTCATACTTTCAGATGATTCTGCTAAAAGTGCGCCCACGGATGCTTTTCGTCCTGCACCACTGACACCTGATTTTGCATCAGCAATAAGGTGAGCAGGATCAATAAGCCCTTGCTCTAATAAAGGTAAGAAGCCCAGTTGAGTTGCAGTAGGGTAACAACCTGGTGCGGCAACAAGTTGTGCCGACTTAATTTGCTCACGATTTACTTCTGGAAGTCCATAAACTGCTTGTTCGAGCAGTTCAGGGGCTGTATGGGGCATGTTGTACCATTGTTCCCATAGTTGAGCATCTTTGAGGCGGAAGTCAGCTGAAAGGTCAATGATGCGTGTATTGCGTGCGATAAGCTCGGGAACGAGTGCCATGGCAACAGTGTGGGGTGTTGCAAAGAAGACAACATCACAAAGTGCAAGCTGTTCAACATTAGGTTCTGTGAATTTGAGATCGACATGGCCGCGTAAGTTAGGAAATAATTCACTTACTGCCATGCCGGCTTCACTGCGAGAGGTGATGACTTGAAGTGATACTTCTGGATGTTTTGCTAACAGTCGTAGAAGCTCGACACCGGTGTAGCCTGTACCGCCAACAATACCTACTTTAATCATCTTGTTTCTCTTGAATAACGCTTTGAAGTGGATATGATAAAAGAGTCGTGACTAAAGGTCACCTCTATTAATCGAAAGATGTGATCTGTAGCAAAATATTTATCTTTTATTCAACAGTTCTTCGAGTCGTTGTTTTTGGGCAATATAGTGGTAGCTTTCATATCGAGCATCGTTCGGAAAAGAGAGCTGGGTAATATACAGGGGGTATTGAGCATTAGATTTTCGCAGGTTTAATACCAGCTCATTGACTTGTTTAAAGAGCGTTTGATCATCCGCTTTGCCGCTAAATTTCTTGGATCCACAATGAATGGTGCATTGGGCATTATTATCCGTAGAGGACATCTCAATACTAACCGGAAGATATTCTTGTTGGGATAGGTTTGTGAGTGGTAATGCGCTAACTTTCCAGTTATTATCTCGTGTTTTTGTGAGGCGGTAGAAGCGTAGACGTTCAATCGTATTCTGTTGTTTTATATTTTCTAAAAAACGATAGAAGTGATTAATTAATGTTGATTCACTGAGTTCGCTGAAGCTTTGATGAAAAAGAATGCCTTGTTCATCTAATAAATAGATCGTGATTATTTTCTTTTTCAAAGAAAGGAATAGCGTTAATTGTTTAGGAGATTGAAAGCGTAATATTGAGTTCAACAAGTCTGAAGGATCGAGGTAAGAGTCTACCTTTGTGGTGGAGAAATGGCTTCTAGCATTGCCAAGTAGATCTAATGGTTTTTGCCCTTTTCTTGCTAACTTAAAATCACAACTTCCAGGTTGCCACTCTATCTGATAATAAGATTCAGAGATCGAAATAAGATAGTCACCATTATCTGGATTGTTTTTATAGTGAGCAATCACGTCGTTAAATAGTGTTGATAGTCGTATCTCTATAGACTTGCCGTGAGAATCTGATGGACACCAACATAATGTCAACTTTGCCGGAGAATGAGTGGGTTGCCATAGTAAGATGGTGTTGAACATTTCAAGCACAGCAGTATTACCCGTGTGAGAAAAGTAATGCCATTGACCCCAGCTAGACTGAATTAAACCTTCAACGCTAAAAATAAGATTTTGTTTATGTATAGCATGACTGAGGGGATCATTTTGTAAGCTTGATCGCACTAAGCCCTGTTGAGTTAATTTATCTTGAGGTCCCTCATGTTCAAGATTTATAAATAACATGACTTGATTACATTCAGGTGTCTTGTCTAGGCTAGCTGATGTAATAATTGGTGGTTCTTCAGCGAAAGGTGAGCGTAATAATTGCTGCACAAGTTTGATAGCACTATGTGTGGATATTTGCTCGGTTTGATCGGCCACTTTAAGTTGACTTGGCTGTGTCAGCACATGGTTACGTACTGCCCATGTTATGACTTGCAGCAGTGTGTGCGCTTTGAATAAGCTCTGTTCATTTGCTGAGTTAAGAGCAATATCATTAATGAACCAGCCAGAATCAGAATTAAAACGGTGTAAATAGACGGTATCTTTATTTTTATGGGGTAGGAAAGCGCCAGGTAGAGAGGGAATGATATTGGGATCTATATCGTGGAATAGCTGGTGCTTTTGGTCAAGTTGCGTGTTTTGTTCTCTGATATCAATAGTGTGTTTTTTAGCAAAGTCAGCCATTGTTTTTCTAACAATAAGATGAAATTGACTGACAAGTTGGAATTCTGATTGATATTGTCTATATGTTGAGTTCTGACGTTGATCAAGTGTTTGAATATGGTGTTGTGGCCATTGCCATGATGATACAAGTTGTGTGATAACTGCTCGTCGCCAAGGATATTGAGGCCGAGATACGCGCTTCGATAAGTGTTCATTAAAGGCAATGTAAAGGGATTGTTGAGCCAATAATTGGTGCTGCTCACTGATTGCTGAATCATCCATTAACACCCTTAGTTTCAAGATATTTGCATCAAGGAATAGAGGATCTCTTTCTCCTTGGTAAACGGCTTGTTTAAGCTGCTTAGATAGCCATGAGAAAGCAGTAAATGTGGTGAGCTGGTGCTGATAATGAATGAGCTCTAAAAGAGGTTCTAGTCCTTGTTCTGTGGCGACAAGGAGTAATTGTGATGTATTTGTTAGTAAGAGTGATGCATCTGCTTCGCGGAGTGGGCCGAAATCAATAATGCTTGAATAGCCAAACAAACGTTGTTGTATTAATGATTTAGCTGTTTGTTCATAGTTTGATTCTTCTTGTTCAGGACTAATGGCCCACCATAGTGGTGCACTACCCGCCAAGACAAGACCATTAAGATAAAACCGATTCAAGTCTTCAGCAGAAATACTCTGTTGAGATAGGGATTGTTCAGATAATAAACGGGTGTGTAAATTTATCTTTAGGCTACCTGCCCATTCTTCGACTGCATTTAATTTCTGTTGCAACTGTTTAGCTTGAGTTGAAGATGTTGAGTGAACAAGCCAAAGTTCAAATTTAGCTGACTCAGGATAGTGGAGACTACCGTGGTCATTAATTAAATAAACGCCTAGAAGTGGATAATGCCTTAAAGGTCGGCGTTTGAGATTGAAGTGAGGATCAAGAGCTTTGGCAGCATCGATAGTTATATTATTGGGTTGATAATCAACAATACCTGCTGGCGTATCATCACTAATATAGCCGGGGAGATCTTCGGCGTTAATATGAAATAGCAAGGCCAGCAAGTCAAAGAAGTCTTGCTGGCTTTTAGGTGCTAGTTCTCGCAACCGCTCTATCCGTATGCGATTGATCGATTGAAATTGATTTAGTACTTGCTTAGGTTCCATAGCAACTAATATACCCGTGACTATTCAATCTGCAGATTTTTAGCACCCATTCTAAATGCGCTAGCTGCGTTGTAATAGTGAGCAATAGAACGACTATTACATCACTATTACGCCTTGCCAGCCGATCCACTATGAGCACTCAAAACCTGCAGATTGAAGTATCATGAGTATAAATAGTGTTTAGTGACGGAAATGACGCATGCCAGTGAAGACCATGGCAATGCCATGCTCATCTGCAGCAGCAATCACTTCATCGTCACGCATTGAGCCACCTGGCTGGATAACAGCGCTAATGCCTGCTTCAGCGGCAAGATCTAATCCATCCCGGAATGGGAAGAAGGCATCGGATGCCATGACTGCACCAGGTACTGGCAAGCCTGCATCATCTGCTTTGATCCCAGCAATTCGGCTACTGATAACTCGGCTCATTTGACCTGCACCAATACCAACTGTTTGTTGGTTTTTAACGTAGACGATGGCATTTGATTTAACAAATTTGGCCACACGCCATGCAAATAACATATCTTGCATTTGCTCATCTGTTGGTGCTTTTTTAGTCACCACTTTTAATTCATCTTGAGTCACTAAAGCGGTATCACGATCTTGTATTAATAAGCCGCCTGTAACGCGTTTGTAATCTAAACCTTCAGCTTGCTGGTCTAGAAACTCACCACAGCAAAGTAGACGGACATTCTTTTTAGCACTGATGACTTGTTTTGCTTCATCACTGATTGAAGGGGCAATAATCACTTCGACAAATTGGCGGTCAACAATGGCTTGAGCTGTTTTCGCATCAAGTTCACGGTTAAACGCGATGATGCCACCAAATGCTGATGTTGTATCTGTATGGTAAGCCAAATCATAAGCGGTTAATAAATCATCCGCGATTGCAACGCCACAAGGGTTTGCATGTTTTACAATCACACAGGCAGGAGATTCTGGGAATGCTTTAACACATTCAAGTGCGGCATCAGTATCGGCAATATTGTTATATGACAGTTCTTTACCTTGAACCTGAACGGCAGCACTGATTGTGCCTGATTCTAGTTCTGTTTCGGTATAAAATGCTGCTTTTTGATGAGGGTTTTCGCCATAACGCAACTCTTGAGCTTTGTTGAACTGCGTATTAAATGTGCGAGGGAAGTTGTCTTCACCGGCATTATCAGTATAGGCATTAGTAATCTTGCCTAAGTGATTAGCAATGGCACCATCATAATGTGCAGTATGTTCAAATGTTTTTACAGCCAAATCAAAGCGAGTTGCATCATCAACAGCACCCGTTGCATCAAGCTGTTCAAGAACGCGGCTGTAATCTGCTGGATCAATTAGAACGGTTACGGAAGCATGATTTTTTGCTGCGGCCCGCAACATGGTTGGGCCACCGATATCGATATTTTCAATGGCCATTGGCAATGTGCAATCATCGCGAGCAATCGTTGCTTCGAATGGGTATAAGTTCACCACAACCAAGTCGATAGGGGCAATATCATGTTCTGCCATAATGGCTTCATCAATTCCACGGCGTGCTAATAAACCACCGTGAATTTTTGGATGAAGTGTTTTAATACGACCATCCATCATTTCAGGGAAGCCAGTATGCTGCGATACTTCTTTTACGGGTAAACCTGCATCTTGAAGTAGTTTGGCGGTTCCACCGGTTGAGAGTAACTCAACACCTAAGCGTGTGAGTTCTGTTGCCAGTTCTAATACGCCGGTTTTATCTGACACACTTAATAGTGCGCGTTGGACTTTATTCATGAATCGTTCCTGATTTTGGTGGTCTTTTAAAGACCATAGTTTTTTAATTTTTTTCGTAACGTCCCGCGGTTGAGACCCAAGATCTCAGCAGCACGACTTTGATTGCCGTTAGTATGTGCTAGTGTTGCTTTAAATAATGGCGCTTCAACTTCGGCTAATAACATGTCATAAAGATTAGTCGTTGTAACACCATCTAATTGTTCAAAATAATCTTTTAAGGCGGCTTCAACACAGTCGCTTAACGGTGCTTGCACAGCTTCTTTGGCAACACCAAGGTTAAAGCAGGCGGTATTTGTATTATCTAATTTATCAGTCATGCTGCAATCATATCCTGTTCTAACTGAGCAAAAAACTGCTGTGTGAAATCTAATTGTTGCTGAGGCAATTCAAGTGTGTTCATATGCTGGCGGAAAGGGTTACCATTACGGAAGCCTTTACTGTACCAAGCAATATGTTTGCGCGCCATACGTACACCAGTGTAATCACCATAAAATTCATACAATGTATGTAAGTGATCAATCAATGTTTGACCTACTTCAGCGACTTCTGGTGTGGCTAAATGTTCGCCATGAGTTAAGTAATGATTAATCTGTTTAAAGATCCATGGATTACCTTGTGCAGCACGGCCGATCATCACGGCATCTGCTTGGGTGTAATCTAGCACGTGTTTTGCTTTTTCAGGGCTGGAAATATCACCATTAGCAATGACGGGAATAGAAATAGCAGATTTAATCTCAGCAATGGTGTCGTATTCGGCTTCACCACGATAAGCATCAGCACGGGTGCGGCCATGAACAGCTAAAGCTTGAATGCCTGATTGTTCAGCAATTCTAGCAATGGCAACACCGTTACGATGATCATGATCCCAGCCGGTGCGAATTTTCAGTGTGACAGGAGCATCAACAGCATTAACAACAGCAGTTAATATTTCACCCACCAATTTTTCATTCTGTAATAAGGCTGATCCGGCCATGACATTACATACTTTTTTAGCAGGGCACCCCATATTAATGTCAATGATATGAGCACCTTGTTCAACATTGTGTTGGGCCGCTTCTGCCATCATCGCTGGATCGGTACCGGCTATTTGGATTGAACGAGGTTCAGGTTCACCATCATGATTAGCACGTAATAATGATTTTTTACTGGCCCATAATGACTTATTGGCCGTGATCATTTCAGACACCACCATGCCAGCACCTAAACGACGACATAATTGTCTAAAGGGGCGATCTGTTACGCCAGCCATAGGGGCTAAGAATAGATTATTGGGGAGAGTGTACTGACCTATTTTCATATTCCGTCATTCTCGATCACATGGGCATCTAACGAGTGTGAATCGTTGAGGTGTCCATGGATCCCCGCGTATGCGAGGATGACAAAATAGGATGAATTGCTAATGTTCATGAATGTTTTTGACCAACAAGTCGCGTCCATTCATCCCTGAATACAGGGGACTCCATATCAAACCATGTTTGATAGCTTTGGCTTACATCTTCAGCTTGTGAGTCTAAAATTCCAGACAGTACAATTGGAGCGCCGGCTTTGGTTAAATTAGCTAAACGTTCAGAGAGGGACTGTAATGGTCCGGCAAGAATATTGGCCAGCAATAAATCACAAATTTCATCTGGGCAGTCATCAGGTAGATAGGTATGAATTGTCACACCGTTACGCTCTGCATTGGCTTGTGTTGCTTCTAATGCTTGAGGATCAGTATCAACACCTATGACCTTTTTAGCGCCTAATAAGGCGGCTGCAATCGCTAAGATGCCGCTACCACAACCATAATCAATAACGACTTTGCCTTTTACATCTGCTTGGTCAAGCCAGTTTAAACATAGGGCTGTTGTTGGGTGTGTCCCCGTACCAAATGCTAGACCGGGATCAAGCATGATATTAATGGCATCTTTTTCTGGTGGTGTATGCCAGCTTGGGCAAATCCATAATTTTTCACCGAACGACATAGGGTGGAAATTATCCATCCACTCTCTAACCCAATCTCTATCTTCGACCGCTTCGAGTCGGTATTTGGGAACTGCTTCAGGAGCCAGCATACCGGTTAATATTTGAATGATTAAATCAGTATCTGTTCCAGCATCAAACAAAGCAATAACGTTTGTTGCCGGCCAAAGTGGTGTGGTGCCAATTTCAGGTTCATAGATCGGTTGATCTTCATTATCCTGAAACGTAACGGCACTAGAGCCACATTCAGACAGCAGATCCGATAAGGCATCTGCTTTATCGGGTGTGCTATCAAATATAAATTGAATCCATGCCATTAGGAAGCTTTGAGCCCGTATGAGCGAAGGAGATTGTTATTCGCATTATTTAGAGTCAAGGCAAAAGCTGCTCGTAATAGCTGGCTCTTGCGAAAGTTTTTAACGCAGAGTCTGAATAATGAGGATGCAAGGTACGAGTTCATACGGGATTAAAGCTTCCTTTATAGACCTAGTTTTTTCTCAAGATAGTGGATATTGGTGCCACCTTCTTGGAAATTTGCATCATTCATAATATCTTGTTGAAGAGCAACATTGGTTTTAATGCCTTCAATACCAATTTCACTTAATGCGGTTAGCATGCGAGCAATGGCAGATTCACGCGTTGGACCGTGAGCGATTAACTTGCCAATCATTGAGTCATAATTTGGCGGTACGCTATAACCACTGTAAATATGTGAATCCATACGAATACCAACGCCACCTGGAGCGTGGTAATGGGTAATTTTACCAGGACTTGGCATAAATGTTTTTGCATCTTCAGCATTGATACGACATTCAATTGCATGACCATTTAGGACGATATCATCTTGTGCAAATGATAAGGGTTCACCCGCGGCAATTTTGATTTGCTCAGCGACTAAATCAATACCTGAAATTTGTTCAGAGATGGTATGTTCAACTTGAATACGAGTATTCATTTCGATGAAATAGAACTCACCATCTTGATATAAGAATTCAAATGTACCTGCACCACGGTAGCCGATACGAATACAGGCATCTGCACAGACTTTACCCATCTTTTCACGCAATTCAGGGCTAATACCGGGTGCAGGTGCTTCTTCAACGACTTTTTGATGGCGACGTTGCATTGAACAATCACGCTCACCAATGTGAACCGCATTGCCATGTTCATCCGCTAATACTTGGAATTCGATGTGGCGAGGGTTGGTAAGGAATTTCTCCATATAAACCATGCCATTACCAAATAATGATTTAGCTTCACTTTTGGTTAAATTAATAGCATTTAATAAGTGAGCTTCGCTATGCACTTCACGCATACCTCGGCCACCACCACCACCAGATGCTTTGATGATTAATGGAAAACCAATTTCACGAGCAATACGAAGGTTAGTTTCATCATCATCACCTAAGCCACCGTCAGAACCGGGTACACAGGGCACTCCCGCTTCATTCATTGCTTTGATTGCAGATACTTTATCGCCCATCATGCGAATCGTTTCAGATTTGGGGCCAATGAAGATAAAACCACTTTGCTCAACACGCTCAGCAAAGTCAGCATTCTCAGATAAAAATCCGTAACCAGGGTGAATGGCTGAAGCGTCGGTAATTTCTGCAGCACTGATCAATGCGGGTACATTGAGATAACTTTCAGAAGAGGGTGCAGGGCCAATACAGACTGTTTCATCTGCTAATAAAACGTGTTTTAAGTCGCGATCCACATCAGAGTGAACTGCAACTGTTTTAATGCCTAATTCTTTACAGGCTCTTAAAATACGAAGGGCAATTTCGCCTCGATTGGCGATGACTATTTTATCGATCATAATATTTTTTATCCGCTGTTGGGTCGTGATTGCACCGTTTTATTAAGGTGCAAGCAGAAGGTTTATTCGATGATGATTAAAGGCTCATCAAATTCAACAGGATGACCATTCTCAACCAAAATAGCTTTCACTGTACCGCTACGATCAGCTTCAATTTGGTTAAACATTTTCATTGCTTCGATAATACAAATAATATCGCCTTCAGCCACAGTTTGACCTACTTCAACAAATGAACCTGCTTCAGGTGAAGATGAACGATAGAAAGTACCTACCATAGGAGACTTAACAGCATTTTCTGTGTTTGGACCTGTAGGAGCCGCTTCTTCAGTAGGTGCCGCCAATGGTGCTGCAGCAATAGGCGCGGCTGCCATTGCAGGTGCTGCCATCATTACGGGTGCAGCAGTGCTATTACGGCTAATGCGAACTGATTCTTCACCTTCGTGTATTTCAATTTCTGCGATATCTGATTCTTGAATTAAGTCGATCAGTTTTTTGATTTTACGAATATCCATAAAGATAAACCTTATAAAGTTTTAAGTGTGTGTTTGATAGCGGCTTGTAATGCCAGCTGATAACCTTGAGCTCCTAGGCCACAGATTACGCCAACAGCAATGTCTGAGAAATAGGATTGTTTTCGGAATGATTCCCGCGCATGAACATTAGAGAGGTGAACCTCAATAAAAGGTATGTCTACACCAGACAATGCATCACGTATCGCGACACTTGTGTGTGTAAAAGCAGCGGGGTTAATAATAATGAAGTCAGTATTTCCTTGTGCGGCATGAATCTTATTGACGAGTTCATGTTCTGCATTACTTTGGAAACTTTCTAATTGATGACCTTCATTAGTGGCTTGAGTCGTTAGTGTATTGGCAATATCAGCTAAAGTATCAGCCCCATAATGTTCAGGTTCACGTGTTCCTAAAAGATTTAGGTTGGGACCATGTAGCACTAAGATTTTTGCCATTAGAATTTGCGCCATTAGGAAGATTGAATATGGAGCATATTTTGCACTAATGGTTGGAAAATATCTAGCTTTATTGTTCGAAAAACGTGGATTATGTCGCTAAGTTCGTCGAAAAAGTTTTTTTGCTTATTGAGCTAAAGGAGGCAGCGATGAAATGTGTTGGGTTAATTTTTCTGCTAAGATAGCTCCTACTATGCGGTGTTGAGCATATTCTTGGCCATTTGCATCAAAGAATAAGATTGTTGGTGGGGCAAACACACCATATTGCTTCATTAGTTCTTTATGTTCCACAGTGTTGGCTGTCATATCAATTTGAAGAGCGTGCGTGTTTTTCAATGCTGATATTACATCGTTATCTTGGAATGTAGTCACTTCCATTCTTTTGCAATCCACACACCAATCAGCATAAAAATCGAGCATGGCAGGTTTGTTAGATTGAGATAATTGTTGTTCGAGTTCAGCGGTATTATTGATCTGGGTAAATTTTAGACCTGTATGTGAGGATGAGGCCGTGGATTGGCTTGCGCTAACAGATTGCAGCGGTTGCCAAATATTATGGCTGCCGCTAGCACCCCCTATCATTAATAGACCACCGTATATTAAAAGTATAAGACCGAGTCCCTTCCATAGTTTTTCCCAACCACTTGCATCAATACCAAGCACATTGAGTGCACCTAAATAGATGGCAGAAACAATGAGTAGCCCGCCCCATAAGAAGAGGCTTACCCAGCCGGGAATAATGCGTTCTAACATCCAAATAGCAAGTGCAAGCATGAACACCCCAAAGATCGATTTGATGGTGTTCATCCAATCGCCCGCTTTAGGAAGTAATGTTCCGGCAGAGGTACCGATGACGAGTAGAGGCAAGCCCATACCCATACTTAATGCAAATAAAGCACTACCGCCTAAGACGGGATCGCCATGTTGACCGATAAAGATAAGTGCACCCGCTAATGGTGGCGCTAAACAAGGTCCAACAATTAAACCTGATAACAAGCCCATTAATGCGGCACCTGCGATATGTCCACCTTGTTGTTGATGACTGATTTGATGTAATCGGTGTTGCAGAGCATGGGGGAGTTGTAATTCAAATAAACCGAACATAGACAGTGACAGCACAACAAAGAGAGCACTAAAGCTCCCGATGATCCAAGGGTTTTGAAACATGGCTTGTAGATTCTCACCTAACAAACCGGTCATTACACCGGCAAAGGTATAGGTAACGGACATGGCCAAAACATAAGTGAGAGATAAAACAAAGGCACGACGTGTTGTGATGCGCTCACCTTCTCCCACGATAATGCTGGATAAAATGGGAATCATAGGGAAAACACAAGGGGTAAAAGAAAGCAGTAAACCTAAACCAAAAAAGCCTAATAAAATTTTGATAATGCCATCTTCAGCAAGGCTTTTTGCAATGCGATCTTGTTCCGGAACAATGGTGGGTGTTGATTCTAGTACTTGATTTAAACTGCCAGTGAGAGCAGGTAATGTAATCAGAATTTCTTTTTCTGTTGGCGGGTAACAGATATGGAATGTTTCAGAGCAGCCTTGGTAATAGGCTTTTAAAGTGATTTCTGAGATGTCACCACTTCGGTTTAGGGGAAGGATAATATCAATATCATGTTGATAAACCTCACTTAAACCAAAGGTTTCATCCATTTTGTTTTCACCGGTAGGCAGTGAAACGTTCTGTAATTGCACCTTTTCTTGTTCGACGATTTCAAATCGAATTTTATCTTTATATAGATAGTTGCCTTCGGCGATAGTCCAGCGAGCTAAAATTGCATTGGCATCTTTGGCTTGGGCAGTAAAGACAAAGGCCTCATCAACATCGGGTGGCGTATCAAAATCATTTGATAAACCAAGAGAATCTAATAATCCCGGTCGCGCTTGAACGCTGAAAGCAAGTAGCAAAAATAAAAGTGCAAAATATTTTTTCATGATTAACATCGGTCGCAAATGAGTGTTTTAAGTAGACAATACTAACAAGTGATAGTTACAGCATACAGAGTAAAAAATAATTAATGGTGTCAAACGGTCACAAAATTGTAATAATTGCGAAAAACATTCCTTACACATGGGTGCATTATGGAAATTAAAACAATTAATCGGCTTGAAAAGCAGGCGATGAAGAAAAGTCATACTGAGCTAGCACGAATAGGCTTTGCATTATTCTTTCTAGTGGCTGTTTTAGCCTATAGTTTTGCCACCAGTGGTGGCGTGCCAAATAATATGTTCTTAGCGATTGCTGCTGTGTTTGGCGGGTATATGGCGATGAATATCGGTGCCAATGATGTTGCCAATAATGTGGGGCCGGCGGTAGGGTCAAAAGCACTCACCATGGGCGGCGCGATTATTATTGCAATAATTTTTGAAGCGGGAGGTGCTTTTATTGCTGGTGGTGATGTGGTTTCTACTATTAAAAAAGGCATTATTGATATTGATGCCTTTGGTAGTGATACCGATAGCTTCTTATGGGCGATGATGGCTGCATTATTAGCAGCTGCTCTTTGGTTGAATCTAGCAACAATGGCAAAAGCACCTGTTTCCACTACCCATTCAATAGTGGGCGGAGTGATGGGGGCAGGTATTGCCGCAGCAGGTTTTGGTGTTGTTGACTGGGGGACAATGGGTAAGATTGCTAGCTCTTGGGTTATCTCACCCGTTATAGGTGGAGTCATTGCTGCAGGCTTCCTTTTTGCGATTAAAAAGACAATTGTATTCAAGGATGACAAGGTGAGCGCATCATATCGTTGGGTGCCCGTTTATGTTGCCATTATGTCACTCGCATTTGTTACTTATTTAGTACTGAAAGGCCTGAAAAAAGTATGGCAACCACTGGTTAATAATTTTAATGATGTGATGTTCTTCACCGTAGAAGTAACAAAAAAACCAACCTTGGGTGCGGCATTATTTCTAGGTACTATTGTCGCTGTGATTGTGTTCATCTACATGAAAAAATCAATTAAAGCTAAATTAGACAGTATTGAGAATGAGCGTTCAGGTGTTAATAAATTATTTACAGTGCCGCTTATATTTGCTGCAGCATTATTAAGTTTTGCTCATGGCGCTAATGATGTTGCTAATGCAATCGGTCCATTAGCGGCGATTAATGACGCGGTGATGACGGGCGGTATTTCTGCTAAAGCAGGTATCCCAATTTGGGTTATGGCTGTAGGTGCTATTGGTATTGCTCTCGGTTTGGCTTTATATGGTCCACGGTTGATTAAGACAGTAGGTAGTGAGATTACAGAGCTAGATCAAATGCGCGCCTTTTCTGTTGCCATGGCAGCGGCGATTACCGTTATTATTGCGAGTCAATTAGGTTTGCCTGTTAGTTCAACGCATATTGCTATAGGTGGTATTTTTGGTGTTGGATTTTTGCGAGAATGGTTAGATTCATCGGTAAGTATTGAGAGTGAAATTGCTCAAGATAAAGTTGAGATAGCAGACGAGAAAAAGGCCTTAACTGCTTTGCGAAATGAATTAAGACAAGTAGACAAAAAAGCGAATAAAACAGATCAAGATTATGATCGTATCAATACACTTTATCGTTTAATTGATGATGAGGAAGAACAGCTTAAACAAGCGAAGAAAAACTTAAAAGAAGATAAGAAAAACTTGTATGTGAAACGTGATGCAATTAAAAAGATCATTACAGCTTGGGTTGTTACGGTTCCTGCTGCGGCAGTCATGGCTGCATGCATATTCTTTATGATTAAGGGTCTTATGACTTAAACACCCTGAGCAGTTATTATTAGTTTCACCGAGCAGAGAAATAACTGTATTTGTTTGGTTAGCTTTTATTGAATCGGTAATTAATAGTATTAAATGAAACGCGCCCAAGAAATCCTCCAGTCCACCTTTGGTTATGACCAGTTCCGTCATGCCCAGCAAGAGATCATTCAAGAACTATTGAATGGTAACGATGCTTTAGTATTAATGCCTACAGGTGGCGGTAAGTCTCTGTGTTACCAGATCCCTGCCTTGGTGCGTGATGGCACCGCGATTGTCGTTTCTCCTTTAATTGCCTTAATGCAAGATCAGGTCGATGCCTTACAACAATTAGGCGTTAATGCCGCTTATCTGAATTCTAGTCTCAGCGCCGGTCAGGCACGTGAAGTAGAACGGCAATTGCTCAATAATGAATTAGAACTGCTTTATGTTGCACCAGAACGATTATTAAATGGTCAGTTTCTAGCTTTATTAGATCAGTGTCAGATTTCTTTATTTGCCATCGATGAAGCACATTGTGTATCACAGTGGGGGCACGACTTTCGTCCAGATTACCAACAGCTAAGGCTGTTGCATGAGCGTTATCCAACTATCCCTCGCATTGCCTTAACAGCAACAGCCGATCAACGAACTCGTGATGAAATAATTTCTCAGCTGCAATTAGATAAAGCGCGTGTTTTTATTAATAGTTTTGATCGTCCGAATATTCATTATGCTATTTCAGAAGGTAATAACCCTAAGCAACGTTTGTGGACATTCCTACAAGATAATCACCCTGATGATGCCGGAATTATTTATTGTTTATCACGTAAAAAGGTAGAGGCAACAGCAGAATGGTTAGCAGACCAAGGTCGACTTGCTCTGCCTTATCATGCCGGTTTACCTCAGGATGTTAGACAAAGAAACCAACAGCGATTTTTACGCGAAGAAGGCGTGATTATTGTGGCAACCATTGCTTTTGGAATGGGGATCGATAAACCTGATGTACGTTTTGTTGCCCATCTAAACTTACCGAAAAGCATTGAAGCATATTATCAAGAAACAGGTCGAGCAGGACGTGATGGTGAGCCTGCAAATGCGTGGATGGCCTATGGTTTACAAGATATCATTACCTTGCGACAGTTTACGCAAGACTCGAATGCCGATGAAGCGCATAAGCGAGTAGAACACCAAAAGCTTGAGTCGATGCTGGGCTTATGTGAGGCGGTGACCTGTCGACGACAATCATTATTAGATTATTTTGATGAAACAGGTGCTAAACCTTGTGGTCATTGTGATAACTGTCAGAATCCACCAGAAAGATGGGATGGCACAGAGTCAGCACAAAAAGCCTTATCCTGTATTTATCGAACCCAGCAGCGTTTTGGTGTGAACTATATTATTGATATTTTGCATGGAAAAAGTGATGAACGTATTCAGCGTAATCAGCATGATCAAATTAGTACTTTCGGTATCGGCAGTGACATGCCTGTTACTGAGTGGAGAAGCTTGTTTAGACAATTGATTGCATTGGGCTATTTAGACGTTAATGCTGAGAGACATGGCGCTTTAGTTTTGACTGAAAAATGTCGAACATTATTACGAGGTGAACAAACATTACAGTTACGTAAACAGACAAAACCAGAAAAAATAACGAAAGAGAAAAAACAGAAAAATTCAGTTAGACCTCAAGATGAGGACTTATGGGAGGCGTTACGAGCATTACGACTTCGTTTAGCTGAAGAAAATGGCGTGCCCCCCTATGTCATTTTTCATGATGCTACCTTACATGAAATGTTGGGATCAAGACCGACTACGCTGGTGGGTTTTGGCAAAATATCGGGTGTCGGTGAGCAGAAGTTAATTCGCTACGGACAAGACTTCATTCAGGAAATAGCAAAGCATCCCTTGTCAGAACTATTAAATAACCGTTTGAGTGCAACGGTTAATGAAACGTTAATATGTTATCAACAGGGTTTAGATATTGAACAGATTGCCCAACAGCGAGACGTTAAAAGTAACACTATCTATACACATTTAGCAGATGCAATTGAAGTCGGATTGCTTGATGTTCGTGATGTTTTAGATCTAAGTGATGCTGAGTATAATGAGATTTTATTTGTACTTGAGTCACAAGAAGATCAAGAAAAAGGTCGTTTAAAACCTGCTTATGATGAGCTTGACGGTGAAGTTGATTATGGCGTGTTACGCTGTGTGCAAGCTTCGATTTGATCACTTTAGCAGACTGTTATAAATCTGTAATATAGTGCTGGTATGATTAAATGATCGGTAAGTTTTAAAGGTACTCAAATGGCAACAACAATTTTAGTAATAGAAGATGATGTAGCAATCAGAGATATGTTGTGCTTTTCTCTGAGACACTCAGGTTTTGAATGTGAGTCTGTGAGTGATGCTGAAAAAGGCCTCGAATGGTTAAAAAATCAGCAGTCAGATTTAATATTATTAGACTGGATGTTGCCTGGTATCGACGGTATTGAATTCATTCGTCGCCTACGAGCCAATGAATCTTGGGCGAGTATCCCTGTGATTATGTTGACGGCAAAAGGTGAAAGCGAAGACATGGTTAAAGGCTTGAGTGTTGGCGCTGATGATTATGTGAATAAACCCTTTTCACCCCCTGAACTGATGGCTCGCATTAAGGCGGTCATGCGCCGATGTAATCTGTCAGAAACAGATGATAATCAAAAAATTGAGATAGCCGGATTGGTATTGGATACAAAAAGTCACCGTGCCAGTGTTAATGACAAACGACTTGATCTCGGGCCAACAGAATTTCGTTTATTGCATTTCTTTATGCGTAATCCTGAGCGAGCTTATAGTCGAGGTCAATTACTCGATCATGTTTGGGGTGATACCGTCTATATTGAAGAGCGCACGGTTGATGTACATATTCGTCGGTTACGTAAAGCATTAGAGCTATCTAAGCATGAAGGTCTTGTGCAAACTGTTCGTGGTGTTGGTTATCGCTTTTCTGAAGATTAATTAAAATGATGCATTGGGATTATTGGCGTTTAATTACGATTGTCAGTTTGGCTGGATTTGTAGGCCTTTTATTTGATCAAATGTTATCGTTTATGTTCATAGCAACATTTGGCTATGCAGTGTGGCTACAAAATGTGTGGAACAAACTGTACCGTTGGTTAAAAGAACCTAAGAAAAACAATCCTCCGAGTGTTGATGGGGTAATTGATGATATTTGTCGAGAAATTGATCGGGTTGGCAAGCAAAATCGCTCGCGTAAAAAAAGGCTAAGAGGTTATTTAAAGCAATTTCAAGCTGCGACTGCGGCATTGCCGGATGCTGTTGTTGTAATGGGTGACTTTGGTAAAGTTGAATGGGCAAACAAAGCTGCACAGTCATTGCTAGGTATTCGTTGGCCACAAGATAGTCATGTTCGAGTCAATAATTTGATTCGTGATCCTGAGTTTCATCAGTTATTACATTCTCCTATTAGCAAGGAGAGAGTGGCAATTGTTACTTCACCGATACGACCAGAGCAAAAACTGGAAGTGAAAATTGTTAACTATATGGGCAAGGGGCGACTACTCATTGCCCGAGATATGACTCAAGAAATTAACTTACAACGTATGCGGCGTGATTTCGTGGCTAATGTGTCGCATGAATTACGCACACCATTGACAGTCTTACATGGTTATTTGGAGATGTTTACGGCTGAAACGTCAGCTGAACAGTGGGGTAGTGCCTTACCTGTAATGCAAAAGCAAACTCAGCGAATGGATGCCATGATTAAAGATCTTCTCACCTTGTCGCAGTTGGAAATGGGTGAAAAACCGCTTGAACAACGACCGATTAATGTAGGTGATTTATTACGCTCTATTGTTAAAGATGCAGAGCAACTACAGCAATATCAGCAACACACGATTACGCTTGAACTTGAAAGTGAACAACTATTGCTAGCGAATAGTGATGAGCTACGTAGTGCAATATCTAATCTTGTATTCAATGCAGTGAAATACACGCCTGCAGATTCAGAAGTCACTATTCGTTGGGCTGTATATAAGGACCGAGGTTGTATTGAGGTGAGCGACAATGGTTTTGGTATTGCTGAGCATCACTTAGATCGACTCACTGAGCGGTTCTACCGTGTTGATAGTGGGCGGTCACAGGAAGCAGGTGGCACAGGTCTTGGTTTAGCTATTGTTAAGCATATATTGCAACGCCATGGTGCTGAATTGAGAATTAGTAGCGAAGTAGGTGAAGGGTCTCAATTTTGTTGCTGTTTTCCATTAACGCATGTGGTTGAGCCCTAAGCGTTGTCATAAAAACATCACCATTTTGTTATAAAGGTCTCGCATCATATAAAGGGGCACTTATGTTAAACATCAAAAATGCACTTCAAGATGTTGATGAACTTTAAGGCGATAGAAGGTTTATTACTTCCCGTTGATAATTTAAAACAGTCAACAGCAAAAAGTAGTATTAGTACTATTTTAGATTGTCTAAAAAATGAAGAAGCCGTGATTGTATTTCCTGCTGGCGAAGTATCGAGAATCCGTCCTAATGGTGTGCAAGATGATAAATGGACGAAGGGCTTTTTGAGTTTTGCTAAAAAAGTAATGCACCTATCTTGCCGATGTTTGTTAATGCAAAAAACTCCCCTTTATTTTATAGCACATCATATGGTGTAGATACCCATGACACTTCACTCTGAATTATGCAGATTGAAGTGTCATGGGTACAAGCCTTTAGCCGGCGTGTTGCTTGCACATGAAATGTTTAATAAACAATCAAAAACGATTGTTATTAATGTCGGGGAGCCCATTCCCTATCAGCAGATTGATGCACTGGCAACCGCAAGAATGCCTTATAGGCTTTCAGATGACGAAGTAAACGTTATTAACGAAACCATTACAGGACTAGACTTTGCTGATGACTTTCGAGCGATGCGAGAGCAATTGACCTATATGAATGTCAATGTTCCGACCTTATATAAACAATATTCAGATTTGTGTGATGAAGGCGGTGTTCGTTATATAGATTTTAATATCGATGCCAGTTTTGGTCATTGTATTGATGGCTTAGTGCTGGTTGATTTGACGTATCTTAAGTCCGCAAAATGGAAACGTTATTTAGGCAGCTAGGAACATATGAGTTAGATATAGTAGGGTTTTATACTCTGTAACAGAACTGTCATATAGATTTAATATCATTGTCACATTCAAACGGGATACTACTCGACGTAATTCAGATTTATTACATGTATTTCGATTTTAATTTTTAGGAGTTGGACAAATGATGTTCACGAAAAAACTAGCAATCTTGGGTGCTGCGGTAACAATGGCATTTTCTGCAACAACGTATGCTGATGTTGATCCTGCTTTAGCTGATTACGAAAAAGTAAGCGGTGTTTCTGGCAACCTTTCTAGTGTTGGTTCTGACACATTAGCTAATTTGATGACACTTTGGGCTGAAGAGTTCAAACGTGAATACCCAAATGTAAGTATTCAAATTCAAGCGGCGGGTTCTTCAACAGCGCCACCAGCATTGACAGAAGGTACATCAAACTTCGGTCCAATGAGCCGTAAAATGAAAGATAAAGAAACAGCAGCATTTGAAACTAAGTATGGTTACAAAGCGACACCTATTCGTGTAGCGATTGATGCCTTAGCGGTGTATGTACATAAAGATAATCCAATTGAAGGTTTATCTATTCCTCAAGTTGATGCGATTTTCTCTGCAACACGTAAATGTGGTCATGCAGAAGATGTCACTAACTGGGGTCAAGTCGGTGTTGATGGTCTTGGTAGTATTCAAATCTACGGTCGTAACTCAGTATCGGGTACATATGGTTACTTTAAGAAAAAAGCATTGTGTAAAGGTGATTACAAAAACAATGTAAATGAGCAACCAGGTTCTGCTTCAGTTGTTCAAGGTGTGACTAAATCATTAAATGGTATTGGTTATTCTGGTATTGGTTATAAAACATCAGGCGTTAAAGCGATTGCTTTAACTAAGAAGCCTGGTAAGCCTTTTATTGCAGCAACTAAAGCAAATGCTGCGAATGGGTCATACCCATTATCTCGTTACCTTTACGTTTACGTAAATAAAGCACCTAACAAACCTTTAGCGCCAATTGACCAAGAATTTATCAAAATGATTCTGTCAAAAGTGGGCCAACAAGTTGTTATTAAAGATGGTTATGTTCCATTACCCGCTTCAGTAACAGAAAAAGAATTAGCTAAAATTAAGTGATTTTAATGTGATTTGATAACAGCGCCCTGCACTGAGTGTGGGGCGTTTTGTTATCTCATAATCAAAAATGTATTAGCAATAAGTGCATTTTTGATTATGTTTTGAAGATATATGATTTAAAAATTCGTCATCCCCGAGATCTTTTATCGGGGATCCAAGGGGTAGTGTCATATTTTACTGCCCATAGATTCCCGTTGCCACGGGAATGACGACGGGTATCGACGTAATAAAACAAGCACTGTTTAGCATGAGTTAGCAGTTTAATTTTTGAGTAATTTTGAGAGACTTATGGTTGAACATTCTCTAAAAAATAGCGTATTGCCGCCAGCAAACTCTCCGATAGCGATACGTCGTCGGAAGTGGCGTGAAACGAAAGACCGCATGGCTAAATATGGTGTGGCAGCAGGTGGCTTGAGTGTTATTTTTGCTATTGTATTAATTTTCTTTTATCTACTCTATGTTGTGGTGCCTTTATTTTATGGTGCAGAGATTGAGACAGAAGCAGAGTTTAAGTTACAAGACAATACTGCAACGCATCTAACATTGAATGAGTATAACGATGTCGCTCTAAGTTTAGATATGCAAGGGCAAGCACGGTTCTTTGCTGCGGATAGTGGAGAGACAATGTTGACGCCAACATTACCCTTGGCTGACGCTGCGATCAGTAGTTTTGGTAAGGGCGATCCTTCAACAGGTGTCTTTGCTTATGGCTTTGATAATGGTCAGGCTTTAGTATTTAAACAAGCTTATAAAATTAGCTACCCTAAAGATGTTCGTACCATTACACCTAGAATTGAATTTCCATTGGGTGAGGAAGTGATAGCACTTGATAATCAAGGTCAAGCATTACAATTTTTAAGCGTACAGAGCAATGAAGAGCAAACGACATTAGCTGCGGTAACAGCGGATAAGAGACTCGTGTTAACGGCTTTGATACGAGAAGAAAGTTTTATGGATGAAGATGAATTCACCATTGAACAGTTAAATGCCGAAATTGAGCTTTCAGATTTAGTCGAAACAACACATTTAGTGATTGATATCGATCAGCGTGAACTCTATTTGGCTGATAGTGACGGCAATATTTCTTTCTATGACATCCAAGATGTTGCTTCTCCACGTTTAATACAAAAGATCAAAGCTGTTCCTTCTGGTGTTGATATTACGACGATCGAGTTTTTAACGGGGGGGATTTCGATTCTAGTTGGTCGTAGCGATGGACATATCGATCAGTGGTTCCCTGTTCGAGATAAAGACAATAATTACACATTATATAATGTACGTAGCTTTGCCGAACAATCATCACCTATTATTGAAATTGCCCCAGAGTATGCTCGTAAAGGCTTTGTGGCTTTAGATGCGAGTGGTCAGTTTGGTATTTATCACACTACAGCAGAACGAATTTTATTAGTTGAACCCTTAGTGGCTGTGGATGATGATGCTGTGATGGCGATATCGCCTCGTGCCAATGGTTTATTAAGTTTGACAAAGTCGGGTAGCGTGACGTTGCTCGCGATTGATAATGAGCACCCTGATGTATCGTGGCATTCCTTATGGGAAAAAGTCTGGTATGAAAGTCGTGATCAGGAAGAATATATCTGGCAATCATCATCAGCAAGTAATGATTTTGAGCCTAAATTCAGTTTAACACCCCTTACCTTTGGTACATTAAAAGCGGCGATGTATGCCATGGCGATTGCAATGCCTCTGGCTATATTTGGTGCAATCTTCACCGCTTATTTCATGTCACCGGGTATGCGTAAAATTGTTAAACCAACGATTGAGATAATGGAAGCATTGCCGACCGTTATTTTAGGTTTCTTAGCAGGATTATGGTTAGCGCCGATTGTTGAAGGCAATCTTCCTGGGGTATTTAGTATCTTTATTATGACCCCGATTATGATTGTATTAACCGCATGGGGCTGGACTCGATTGCCGAGTAGTTTTCGTGAGCGTATTCCTGATGGTTGGGAATCTGCAATATTAATTCCGGTGGTTATTTTAGTGGGTGTTGTCTCAATGATGATGAGCCCAAGTATTGAAGCATGGTTGTTTGATAGCAATATGCCGCAATGGTTGAATGACCATGGTGTGGGGTTTGATCAGCGTAACTCATTAGTCGTGGGAATGGTGATGGGCTTTGCCGTTATTCCAACTATCTTTTCGATTACTGAAGATGCCATTTTTGGTGTGCCTAAACACCTGACTATTGGTTCATTAGCCTTAGGTGCAACACCTTGGCAAACCTTAACTCGTGTCGTTATTTTAACGGCAAGTCCCGGTATTTTCTCCGCGGTGATGATCGGTTTAGGCCGTGCTGTGGGTGAGACAATGATTGTGCTAATGGCAACAGGTAATACACCGATTATGGACTTTAATATTTTTGAAGGTTTCCGTGCTTTATCAGCCAATATTGCTGTTGAAATGCCAGAGGCAGAAGTCGCGAGTTCACATTATCGCGTATTGTTCTTAGCAGCATTAGTACTGTTTATGGCAACGTTTGTCTTTAATACCGTGGCTGAAGTTGTTCGTCAGCGTTTACGCAACAAATACAGCAGTCTGTAAGGTATGAGACCTTTTCACCAAATGAACGACCGAGAAAAAATGACTAAACTTTCCCTACTCTTCGTTGGCAAATTTACCAATAGTTCACTATTAGCTGTATTTACCGCCTTAATTAGGAAAAGTTTCGCACATTTTCCTTTCGGCCCTTATTTAATGAGAAGGTCTCTCAATGTCTAAACAATCACTTTCTTCTTGGTATAAAAGCGGTTCACCGTGGGTCTGGTTAAATGCAGGTGCGGTTAGTATTAGCTTGGTGATGGTAGTCGGTTTACTAGGTTTGATCGCTGTGCGTGGCTTAAGTCATTTTTGGCCTGCCGATGTGATGGAAATCAGCTATGCCGAGCCTAATCAAAAAACTGAAATGTTAATCGGTGAATTGATTGAGATAGAAACGGTTCCAGCCAGTCAGTTAAAGCGTGTCGGTGTTGATTTACCAGAAGGTCAAGAAAGTGCTGAACGCATGCTGATTAAAGTGGGTAATCGTGATCATTTTGGCATGGATTTCCGTTGGGTGAATGGGCCTTGGTTAGGTGAAGCAAGCTATCCAGAAGAGTTGATATCGATTGAGCGTCGTGAATGGGGTCGTTTTTACGGTCGTCTCATTGCTGTGAAGCAACAGGGTGAAGTTATTGCTTCTGGTAATGATGCATATGAAGAATTACAACAGCGCCTAGATCGTAGTAATGGTTTAATTGCTGATATTAAACACCTTGAATATAAGGTGATTGGTAAGATCAACCATGGCATTGAATCAATTCGCTTAGAGCGGCGCCAATTAGAATTAGAGGGCGTTACTGAAGGCTCACATCAATATGCTGAATTAGCGGAAGAAAAAGCACAATTTGATGCTGATTATAGTGAATTGCAAAAACAACTCGCTATCCTCTATGCAGACTTGAATCGGGACCAAATGATTGTGAAAATATCGACAGGTCTTGACGTTGAAATACCCTTAGCCAAAGTGGTGTTAACGCATCGTCCAAATGCCATGAGTGTGATCGAAAAAATAGGCTTTTATGGTCATGCCGTATGGGACTTTGTATCCAGTGACCCTCGTGAAGCGAATACGGAAGGTGGTGTATTCCCTGCGATATTCGGTACCATCATGATGGTGTTGATTATGGCTGTATTAGTGACACCATTTGGTGTGATTGCAGCTGTCTATTTGAAAGAATATGCTAAACAAGGGCCATTGATTCGTTTGATTCGTATCGCGGTTAATAACTTGGCAGGTGTACCTTCCATTGTTTACGGCGTGTTCGGTTTGGGCTTCTTTGTTTACTTCTTGGGTGGCAATATTGATGAACTATTCTTCCAAGCAAGTTTGCCGTCACCAACATTTGGTACACCAGGTTTGATGTGGGCATCGCTTACATTGGCAATTTTAACGGTACCTGTGGTGATTGTGGCAACTGAAGAAGGTTTATCACGCATTCCTCGCGCTATTCGTGAAGGGAGTTTGGCATTAGGTGCAACGAAGGCCGAAACCTTGTGGCGAACAGTGTTGCCTATGGCGGCACCCGCCATGATGACGGGTTTAATATTAGCCGTTGCCCGAGCGGCAGGTGAAGTTGCACCGCTGATGATGGTGGGTGTGGTGAAACTTGCTCCTGCATTGGCTGTGGATAATCTTGCACCGTATTTGCATTTAGATAGACAGTTTATGCACCTTGGTTTCCATATCTATGATGTGGGCTTCCAAAGTCCTAATGTTGAAGCGGCAAGACCATTAGTCTATGCCACAGCAATTTTATTAGTAGTGATTATTATCGGATTAAATTTGGTTGCGATTCAAATTAGAAATCGTCTCCGTGAAACGTATAAAGCAAGTGAGGGTTAATATGGCAGGAAAACAATCAGTAGCACGAAGTATTGATATTGATTCAATGCAGCGTGGCTCAAAAATGAACTTAGAAGCAGAAACGGTTTGCTTACAAGTAAAAGATTTTAACTTGTTTTATGGTGATAAACAGGCTTTGCATAATATCAATATGACCATTCCTAAAAACCGTGTAACAGCATTTATCGGTCCTAGTGGTTGTGGTAAATCAACATTATTACGTTGTTTCAATCGCATGAATGATTTGATTGATATTGTTAATATTGATGGTGAAATGTTATTGGATGGTGAAGATCTGAATGCCCCATCGGTTAATGTTGCTGATTTGCGTCGTCAAGTGGGTATGGTTTTCCAAAAGCCTAATCCTTTTCCAAAGTCTATTTATGAGAACGTTGCCTACGGTTTACGTTTACAAGGTGTAAATGATAGAGCGACACTTGATAATGTGGTTGAGAAATCACTCAAGGGTGCTGCTTTATGGAATGAGGTTAAAGATCGATTGCAGGAGTCTGCAATGGGGCTATCGGGTGGTCAACAACAACGTTTGGTGATTGCTCGTGCCATTGCGATTGAGCCAGAGGTATTATTGTTAGATGAGCCGGCTTCAGCATTAGATCCACTTTCAACCTTGAAGATTGAAGAGTTAATCCATGAGTTAAAAGAGAAATACACTATCGTGATTGTGACGCACAATATGCAACAAGCCGCGCGTGTATCTGATTACACTGCCTTTATGTATATGGGCGAGTTAGTTGAGTTTGGGCCAACAGATGAGCTATTTACTAACCCTAAAAAGAAACAAACAGAAGATTATATAACCGGTAGGTATGGTTAAGTTAACGGCATATTTTAAAATCAAACTAAACATGAAGGCTTTGCACTTAAACCGTCATCCTCGCGAACGCGGGGATCCATGGGCAGTGGAAATAGTTACTATCGTTGGATTACCGCGTTCGCGGGAATGACGAAGCAGAAAGACATAGGAGTACAGTATGGCTACAAATAATTCACAACATATTTCGCAACAATTTGAACAAGAGTTACAGGATATTCGTTCACGTGTTTTAGCGATGGGCGGCCTTGTTGAGCAGCAAGTTGATAATGCTTTAAAATCATTGAAAAGAGCAGATATTGATTTAGCAAGAAGCGTGATGGAAGAAGATCGCGTTGTTAATGATTTTGAAATGAAAGTTGATGAAGAGTGTATTCAAATTATTGCCCTACGTCAGCCTACAGCCAGTGACTTGAGATTAGTGACTGTAATTTTAAAAGTCATTACAGATTTAGAACGTATTGGTGACGAAGCCTATAATATTGCTCAAAAGACTTTAAACATCTCTGAAAGAGAGCATTCTAAAAAGAATTATAGTGAGTTATCGAAACTAGGTAATCATGTTCGAGGTTTGTTGCGAGATGCTTTGGATACTTTTGCTCGCTTAGACGTAGATGCGGCACTGAGTGTAGCTCGCGAAGCACAAGATGCTGATGCTGAATATGAAAGTTTCATGCGAACAATGTTGACCTATATGATGGAAGATCCTCGCACTATTTCACGAGTGCTTGATTTGATGTGGTCGGCCCGAGCATTAGAGCGAATTACCGCACATACTCACAATATCTGTGAATATGTTATTTACTTGGTGGAAGGTAAAGATGTGCGTCATTTAAGCGTTGATAAGATGGAACAGTTGTTAGAGCGAGATGACTAGCGATTTCTAGTCTTCATGTTTTAAGAAGTAAGTCAGTACTTGCATTTTAAGTAAATTGCTCGACAACGGTGTTGAAATAATCCTCGTAAAGATATGACTCTCTACGGGGATTATTTCTTTTACAGTCTCAAAATACTTATCGTGCAGAGGTCTAATATTTTAGAAGTGATTCAAATTTATCATAAACATCTCGCTTAGCTTTATTATATTCTGTCCAGCCTTCATCTTGGACAGAACGCTCTAAACCACCTCTAAGTGTTGCAAACCATTCAATTAGGTTTTCAGAGCTCCACTGCTGTTCAGGTGTGGGTGGCTGTTTAGTTGGCATTCCATTAATTTCTACACCATATATTGAAATATGTAGGGTAAGCTCCATCGTCGACTTTTCAAAAGGGCTTAAACCTTCCGTTGATTTATCCCACGCATTTTTTATATGAGCAGGTGCATTCACGGGGGGAAACACCATCTTTCTAGCAGCTCCTACCTCAACGATACCATCATTATTCAAATCAACTAGACCCGCTCCGTCTGGTTGAGCCAATAAATTGATTGCACTTTCTTTGCTTAGGGAATTAACGTTAATCTGGGAGGCAAGAGAGGTAGCTATTTGCAATAACTGTAAATCACTTTTCGATAGTTTGTTTAATACGTCTTTGGCAGAAATATTATTTTCTCGTTGTTCGTGAGCATCCTCTAATAATGAAGCAAAATCAGTGATCTGAGTTTCTGATAGTCCACGGGCTTGCAGTAGATTCATTGATTCAGTAGAAAAACTTGTTGAAAGTATCATTTTTATTCCTTTATTTTTGACACATTAAAAAGCAATAAGATAGAAGCAATATTTATGCCCGAATAGTGGATGAAATATCTACGGAACTAACTCTTGATGTTTTGGTTTACGTGATTGTTTTACTGTCGTTGTTGAAGGGTGTATTCAAGTGCGATTTTTTATTGCTTGTCGGTGAGGAGATAGTGATGCAAAATGGAAGCATCTTCCCAAATAGATAAGACTTTATGACACAACATGCTGATGATGGCATTTTAGCTGCTATCGATTTAGGTTCGAATAGTTTTCATATGATCATTGCTCGCCTACGTGATGGTCATTTTCAAGTCGTAGATAAATTACGAGAGATGGTGCAATTGCGTGCGGGCTTAGATGAAGACGGTCGGCTCAGTCCCGAGTCTCAAGAGCGAGCTATTGCATGTTTGCAACGTTTTGGTGAGCGCATTAAAGACTTGCCGCCAACAAGTGTTCGAATTGTTGGAACCAATACTTTACGGGTGGCAAAGAATAGTCAGTTTTTTTTGCGAAGGGCGCGTTTAGCGCTGGGGCATTCTATTGATATTATTGCTGGTGAAGAAGAAGCTCGCTTGATTTATTTGGGTGTTGCTCATGCTTTGGCTTTTGATGATTCTCGTCGCTTGGTGATGGATATTGGTGGTGGCAGTACTGAATTTATTATTGGTGAAGGATTTTCAGGTTTAAAACGAGAAAGTTTAGAGATGGGCTGTGTCAGTTTTTCACAACGGTTCTTTGCGGGTGGCACGGTCTCAAAAACAAGAATGAAAACAGCGCTTATTGCTGCTGGAACTCGCTTAAGAGCCATTCAGAGACCCTACCGTAAATTAGGCTGGACAGATGCCATTGGCGCGTCAGGAACGATTAGAACGGTGGCGAATATCGTTAACCAAAATGGTTGGGCACATGATGGTGTTATCACCCCTGAATCTTTAGATAAGCTCATTGATGCCATGGTTGAAGCGGGACATATGGATGAGTTTAACTTAGAAGGTTTAAGTGAGGAGAGAAGGTCTGTTTTGCCGGGTGGTGTCGCGGTATTAAAAGCTGCATTTGATCGTTTAAAGATTGATCGCATGGTGGTGTCGGATGGTGCTTTGCGTGAAGGTTTACTCTATGATTTGTTGGGACGTATTCAACATGATGATGAGCGGGATAGGACAGTACTTGCCTTAGCTCGACGCTATCAAACCGATGAAGAGCATGCTCTGCGAATTAGTACGATGGCAATACAGTTATTTGAGCAAGTGGCATCTGCATGGGATATTGATGAAGCGGCCTATCTTGATCGCTTGCAGTGGGCGGCTAAGTTACATGAAGTGGGGCTAGTGATTGCTCATGAATCATTTCAGAAACATTCAGCTTACCTCGTGGCAAATTCTGGCTTACCTGGGTTTTCACGAGAAGAGCAGCATGCATTAGCCACGATTATTTTGGGGCAGAGACGAAAATTCCCCAAGAAAGAAATCAAAGAACTATCCGATGAATTGCAGGACTCTACGAAGAAATTAACAGTATTGTTACGCTTAGCAATGGTATTTAATCGTGGGCGGAGTGAGCGTGCAGATACCTTTGTTAAATTAAAGGTGACTAAAAAAGGCTTACGTTTAACGTTACCCAAAGGTTGGTTGGATAAGCATCCCTTAACAGAAGCTGATTTATTACAAGAAGCGGACTACTTATCTAATATAGATATTAAGCTGAAAGTGAAGCCAGACAAATAACCTGAACTTTGGATAAGAGAATTTAGTTTATTTTTCGTCATTCCGGTAGGATTTTAGCCGGAATCTATGCTCCAAACACTAGATTCCCGCTAAAAACATGCGGGAATGACCGAGTTTGTTAGAATTATTCAGGCTGTTTCTCTGATAAACAGGATTCAGGTTCAATAAGGTTGGAACGAATATTAGTATTTACTGTCATAGGTAGAGACAGTAACAGGAGGACGTTATGTCTCTATTAAAAGTAGTTGGGATGATCTTATTCGTCAGTAGCATGTCTATTCAAGCTAATGAATCAATAAGCATTCCCAGTGATACCGGTGATACATTAATGATTCACCGTTTAAACAATGGCGAGATTTGGGGGAGCCTGATGATTACCGATCAAGCCTCTGATAGCTTTGCTGATTATGAGCTTATTGTATTGCAGGTTGATCAAAATAAACCGATTAAATTAGATCAAGCAAAGCGTTGCGGCACGCCAGCGGGAGAGGTGCAAAAAGTAGACTATAACTTTGACTCGGAAGCATCATCGCAGCAGTGGCTGTTTAGTCAGGTTTCAACAGCAAAGCCTGATATTTTGAAATTAACAGGTTGGGATAAAGATATCTATCAGCATATGAAGTCTGATCGTCGTCCAGAGGTAGTGGATTTCCCAATCAAAGCAACCATTGCTCTTGAGTCACTTTGGCAACAGTTTAAACAAGGTGAAAAAGTTGTTTTTTTATACACTACGGATGCTGATGAACCTAGACAGGCATTGTTTGAGTTGAATAGTAAACGCGAACAAATTATTCAGCTGAGTAAATAATCCTTTCTTGAAGGTGGGCAAGTGCAAATTTAACCACAGAGACACAAAGTTCACAGAGAAGACATAGTAATAAAAAATCTCAGTGCTCTCGGTGTCTCTGTGGTTTTTATTGTGAGTTAATTACCAGTTAACGTTAACGCCCACATAAGCGCTTCGACCTAAACCAGGCAAACGCTCCATTTGTGCAATATCAGGATTGTCACTAATACGATTATAACCACCTAAATGATTTTGATATTCACGATCAAATAGGTTGTTGACACCTGCTGTCAGCGTAATCATTTTTGTTGGTTGGAAATTACCATTTAAGTTAAATACAGCATAGCCAGCCGTTTTTTGCTCACTATTCTCTTCCGAAACTTGATGTTGAGATGAAACGGTTACAGCTTCAAACCCAACACGCCATTCTGTTTGTACATAACTCAGCATAGTACGAGCTGTTAGAGGGGCAATACGGTAAAGATTATCGCTGGTATCACGACGTTTACCGCGTACATAGCTCACGGTTCCATCTAGCTGCCATGTGTTTGTTACTGCTACAAACCAGTTAGCATCCAAACCGTAAAGTTTGGCATCAACATTACTATATTGAAGGGGTGTTGAATCGCCCATCATAGTGCTGAGGGCAATAACTGCGGCATCAGTTGAGGCGACGCCTTGGATGTAGTCGTTGATATGGTGGTAGAAGGCGCGAGGAGAGAAGGCTGCTTTTGGTGTATGCCAGTCAAAACCTAGCTCTGCTTGGTAGGCTGTTTCTTGATCAAGGTTTACATCACCAACATAATTATTACCATCGGCTAAACCAGAGGTAGACTCCATTGTTGCCCATAGGTAACGCTCTTGGTAACTTGGCGCACGTTCTTTGCGAGCTAAGCCTACTTCAATATCAAGATTGTCATTCATTTTATGAGTAAAGACCGCAGTCAAATCAACTAAGTTATCGTTTTGATCTCGGTCAGCATTGTTGAATTTTGCCGCTTGGACATCTAGTTGCATTTGCATCATTGCAGGCATTGCTGGTAGCGCCATGCCCATAGGGTTAACATTGCTATCAACTTGATCTGCATCCATTGATACGCGGGTATAACGAATTCCAGATTCTAATTTCCAGCTTTCGTTTAACTGACCGTTCCATTCTGCAAAAATACTATTACGATCTCGCTCAACACCTTTGTAGTTCTCAAGATAGAAGTTAGCATTATTAGGATCAAACATAGTGGCATTATGATCTGCTTGATCACCATCAAGGCCAACTAGCCAGTTACCTTGACCATAAGTAAAGTGATATCCGTATGATTCTACATCTGTTAAGGCAAAACGATGCATCGGCATGCCCATCATCGTTGGCCCTGTTCTTAATGTATAGTTATTCATTAAATGGTCAGAGTCTTGATAATTTAAGCGAGCATTAAACTTGCCGCCATTATTAAGATCTTTGTTGAATTTAATTTTGTAGTTTTCACCACGTGCGAACATGATATCCATCGGTAATGCGGCAGTCCCCGTCATGCCTGTATCATGATGTTCAACATCTTATTGCCACTTTGTTGAAAAGCATAACTTAGAGCGACAGTGTCGCGTTCGTGTTCGCTTGGAATGATTTTGCCGCCATCAAATTCAAGGTCATCACCACGATCAAGGCTTCCTGCAACTTGGAATCGATGAGTATCATTCGCAACGCTGGCTGAGACACCTGTATAACGTGTATTTCCATTTTCGGCATAACCTGCGGTTAGATTACCGTGAAATTCTGCGTCATCACCCGATGCAAATTCTGCTTGTTTAGAATTAGCCATAATGGTGCCGCCAATCGTTTCGATACCAGAGCTGACCGGTGCGATGCCACGATATAAAGCAACATCTGCAACACGAGAAGCTGGCAGGTAGCTTAAGGGTGAATCCATACTATTAGGGCCGGCTTTGCTGATGCGAACACCATCAATAAGTACATTGACGCGATCACCAAATAGACCGCGATATTGTGCAATGCTTGTCAGTGGCCCGTTACTATTAATGTTGGCGCCAGGCAGACGTTTGATCATGTCACCAGTATCAGGTGTTGCAATAGATAAAGGTGGGATAGCATAAGGTGCTGCTTCGCCTGCGAAGCCTTCAACTGAGATTGTCGGTAAGCTGATATGTTCCGCATGAAGAGGAGCGGTTAGACCCATCATTAATAGTGGTAAGGGTAATAGTTTGAAATAGTGCACAGTAAGCTCCTAGAAATAGTTGCAGAACATTTTAAGAGGTTTAAAGACAATAAACCTGTGTTTTATAGGGTATTTATGTGTGAAATGACGCAATTTCATTTTTAAATCACATGTTAATGTGCCACTATTTAGTATCAATGGCGTAAGGTTTATTTTAATAATGGATGGTTTTACAAGCTCGTATATCACTGCTTTCTTACTTGGGCTTTTCAGTACGGTTCATTGTATTGCAATGTGTGGCTCCGTCATTGGAGCGTTAACATTAAGTTTGCCGGTTGAGGTGAGAGAAAGTCAACGCAAGATGTTTCCCTATGTTTTTAACTACAATTTAGGTCGACTATTAAGCTACGGTATGGCTGGAGCCATTGTTGGCTTGCTGAGTTCTCCGCTAACTGCTTTTGATGGTCATACGATATTACGATACTTATCTGTTTTTGTGATGATTGCAATGGGGCTTTATTTAGCGGGTTGGTTTCCTAAATTTGCTCGAATGGAGCGGTTAGGTGGCCCTATCTGGAAATTGTTACAGCCAATAGGTCAAAAGTTATTACCGGTACGAAATCATTCACAAGCTTTTTTCTTAGGAATGGTTTGGGGCTGGCTACCCTGTGGTTTGGTTTATGCAGGACTGGCAGTTGCTGCAACCGCTGGAGATCCTCTCAATGGTGCTTTAGTAATGCTGGCTTTTGGTGCCGGCACACTCCCTGCTGTTATGGGGGCAGGAATGTTTACGGGTTTATTAGCATCAATGGCAAAAATAAAACACCTACGACAAATAGCAGGTGTTTCGATCATTCTAATGGCACTGGTTACCGCATTTTGGCCAATGGATCATAGTGGTGGGCATGATCATTCAGTGAATCATGTGCATCCTGTCGATCATTCGCAAATGGATATGGAGTAAGTGATGACTACTATTTTAGGAACGTCACCCCAAATTACTCATCTTTTACGCACCATTCCGATGATCGCTGCAAGTGATGCAAGTGTTCTTATTTATGGTAAAACAGGTACAGGGAAAGAGTTACTTGCTCAAGCATTACACGCTGAAAGTGCTCGTAAAGATAAACCGTTAATGACGATTAACTGTCCTTCTTTGCAAGAAGAAGGGATTGAAGTTGATTTGTTTGGTCGTTGTAATTCTGATGGTGACATTGAGCATCGGGGAAGATTATTGGCGGCGGACGGTGGCACTGTATTTCTTGATGAAGTCAATGCCCTGCCGCTTTCTGTTCAGGCTAAAGTATTACGTTTTTTAGAAGTGGGCGAATGTCAGTTACAAGGTAGTCATAAATTACATATGGCGAATGTTCGTATTCTCGCTGCAACAAGTGAAAACTTGCAAGAAGAAGTTGCGGCAGGTCGTTTTCGAGCAGATTTATTTTATCGCCTGCAGGTTGTACCTATTACGATGCCTACTTTAAGTGAGCGTAGCGAAGATATCCCCGTGTTGTTACGCCATTTTGGGCGTGAGTTTGCAGGTTCGAATGCAGTCGTACGTTATTCAAAAGATGCTGAACAGTGTTTATTTACCTATGCATGGCCGGGCAATGTTCGAGAATTAAGCAATTTTTGTCAACGCATGGCATTGTTAAACTCCGGTAAATTACTCCATGCTGAAGATTTACCTAATGAAATGATGCCTGAAGTAGCGGCGAGTGAGCATTTATACACATTGCCGCCAACAGGTATTAAATTAGCTCAAATTGAACTCGATTTAATTGAGCAGGCTTTAGATATGGCGGCAGGGAATCGATCGCGTGCTGCGCGTTTATTAGGTATTAGCCGAGATACACTTTTATATAGAATGCAGAAATACTCGTTATAAAGGCGCTCAAGAGTCTTCTGACTCATCTTCCTTGCATGGTTAGGAAGCAACTTCCTACATAAACTCCGTGCTCTCTGTGTCTTTGTGGTGAGTTTTTCAGCTAGAAAAAAGTGTTAAGAACGGCCATAATATCGTTAAATTAATTTTTAGCTAAGGCTTTTCATGAAACAGTATCTTGATCTATGTAATCGAATTATCGACCAGGGACATTGGATTGAAAACAAGCGGACTGGCAAGCGGTGTCTAACGGTTATTAATGCCGATCTGAACTATGATGTTGGCAATAATAAATTTCCCTTAATCACGACGCGTAAAAGTTATTGGAAATCTGCCATTGCTGAAATATTGGGTTATATTCGAGGTTATGATAATGCCGCAGATTTTCGAGCATTAGGTACAAAAACATGGGATGCGAATGCCAATGAAAACGAACAATGGTTAAACAATCCATTTCGTAAAGGTCCTGATGATATGGGCCGTGTTTATGGTATTCAGGGGCGTTCTTGGGCAAAACCTGATGGTGGGCATCTAGATCAACTTCGCAAGTTGGTAGATAACTTATCTAAGGGAATCGATGATCGCGGTGAGATCTTAAGTTTTTATAACCCCGGTGAATTTCATATGGGGTGTTTACGTCCATGCATGCATACACATACTTTTTCATTATTGGATGACACGCTTTATTTAACGTCATATCAACGCTCTTGTGATGTGCCTCTGGGCTTAAACTTTAATCAAGTTCAAGTATTTACGCTGCTAGCATTGATTGCTCAAATTACGGGTAATAAAGCGGGGATGGCATACCATAAGATCATTAATGCCCATATTTATGAAGATCAGTTTGAATTAATGCGTGATGTGCAGGTAAAGCGTGAACCGTTTGCTTCACCGCAATTAATTATCAACCCTGATATTAAGTCACTTGAAGACCTTGAAACATGGGTGACTATGGATGATTTTGAAGTTGTAGGCTATGAAAGCCATGAGGCGATTAAATATCCATTTTCAGTTTAAATACATCCAAACTCTTTGAAGATGCCGTTGTCGTCACTTCCGAATGTTTTAAGCGAGAATCTAGTATTTTAAGAAGAGCTCCTAGCTGGAAGCACATTGGGATGATGGATAAAAAATTAGACATCTTCTATTGATGATGAGTATTTGTTAAGGTTTAGATAATAATGGGTTGGTTTAATAGTCGAGAATTGAATAATTGAGGATCGTAATATGACAGATTCAACACCACAATTAACAACTTATCCAGTATGGGATAAAACAGTACGCATTTTTCATTGGCTTAACGTGATTTGTGTCTTGGGTTTGATTGCCATCGGCACGGTGATTTTAAATGCGAAAGCATTAGGCATTCCGAGTGATGGCAAGATTCTGCTGAAAACGGTGCATGTTTATATTGGCTATGTGTTTGTTTTAAATCTAACGTGGCGAATTATCTGGGGATTTATTGGCAGTCGTTATGCTCGTTGGTCAGCCATAATGCCGTTTGGCTCTGATTATCGTGTTCAGTTATCTGCGATGATAAAGGGAGCAAAGTCGGGTAAGCCGGTAGGTTTTTTAGGTCACAATCCCATTGCACGTTTGATGGTTGCTTTATTATTCTTATTGTTAAGCATTCAGGCGATTACGGGCTTAGTTTTGGCGGGGACAGATGTTTATATGCCTCCCTTTGGTAATACGATAAAAGAGTGGATTGCTGTAGACAGTTCAACAATAGATAGTGTTAAGCCTTATTCAAAACAAGGTGTTGATGAGGCCGCATACAAAGAAATGCGAGAGTTCAGAAAGCCATTTATCACTACGCACTATTATGTATTTTACGCTTTGTTAGCAGCAGTATTGTTACATCTCTTAGGTGTCGTAGTGACTGAGTTGAAAGAACGTAATGGGCTTGTTTCCGCCATGTTTACGGGTAAAAAGGTATTTGCTGAAAAACCTTTTGATGCTGACTAGGCTTTGTGACAGAGTTAAAGAATTCCTGTTTCAGCAAAGGAAACCGTTTCACTATCACCCACTATAATATGGTCTAGAACGCGGATGTTAACAAGATCTAGGGCCGCCTTGAGCCGTTGAGTAATAGCATGATCAGCCTGACTGGGTTCTGCAATGCCAGATGGATGATTATGAGCAAAAATGACTGCTGAGGCATTGTGTTCCAAAGCGCGTTTCACCACTTCTCTGGGATAAACGCTGGCACTATCAATAGTGCCTGAGAAAAGCTCATCGAAGGAAATCATTCGATGCTTGGTATCAAGAAATAAGCAGGCAAAAACTTCATAAGGATAAGCGCGTAATCGGTGTTGTAAATAATCTTTTGTCGTCGCAGCATCCGTAAGTGCATCACCTCGTGACAGTGTGGACTCAAGGTGACGTTTGCTCATTTCAAGCACAGCCTGAAGTTGTGTATATTTTGCAGGGCCAAGGCCATGCTGTTGGCAAAATTGTTGTTGATTTGCTTCAAGTAAAGCGCGAAGGCTGCCAAAGCGAGATAAGAGTTGTCGTGCTAGTTCAACGGCAGACATTCCCGTCACGCCTGTTCGGAGGAAAATTGCGAGCAACTCAGCATCAGATAATGAGTGAGCTCCTTTTTGTAATAGTTTCTCTCTAGGCCTTTCATCCGCAGGCCAATCTTTGATTGTCATTAATCTATTCCTTTAGATTCAATTTACTTGAGTAATATACTGTTTTTAATAAAAACAATCACTTATTTTTGAGTTAAGTGTCTAAAAATAGTATTCTACTTGATCTTAATTTTTGTGATTTTAGTGTTGAATGGCCGGTAAACTTTATATAAAGACATTTGGTTGTCAGATGAATGAATATGATTCATCAAAAATGGTAGATGTACTTGCGCAGTCTCACCAATTGGAAGTGACAGATATCGCTGAAGAAGCGGATGTGTTATTGCTGAATACGTGTTCGATTCGTGAGAAAGCACAAGAAAAAGTGTTTCATCAGTTAGGGCGTTGGAAGAAATGGAAAGACGATAAGCCTGATTTAATTATTGGTGTGGGTGGCTGTGTAGCGAGCCAAGAAGGTGATGCTATTCGTCGTCGTGCGCCTTATGTTGATGTGATTTTTGGTCCGCAGACCTTGCATCGTCTTCCTGAGATGATTACGGATGTTAGGAAAAGTCATAAACCTCGCATTGATATCTCTTTCCCTGAAATAGAAAAGTTCGATAATTTACCTGAAGCGAAAGCAGATGGCCCTTCGGCTTTTGTATCAATCATGGAAGGCTGTAGTAAGTATTGTACGTTCTGTGTTGTGCCTTACACTCGTGGTGAAGAAGTTAGTCGTCCTGTCGATAAAGTATTGATTGAAATTCGAGCGCTTGCCGCACAAGGTGTACGCGAAGTAAATCTATTAGGTCAAAACGTAAATTCATATCAAGGTGAGATGGATGACGGTGATGCCGCTGATTTAGCATTACTTATTCATTATGTCGCTGCGATTGATGGCATTGACCGTATTCGTTTTACTACCTCTCACCCTGTTGAGTTTTCGGATAGTTTAATTGATGCTTTTGCTGAAGTGCCAGAGCTGGTGGATCACCTTCATTTGCCTGTTCAATCGGGTGCAGATCGTATTTTAGCGATGATGAAGCGCGGCCATACTGTAATTGAATATAAAGCGAAACTTCGTCGTCTGCAAAAAGTTAGACCTAATATTAGTTTATCAAGCGATTTTATTATTGGCTTTCCTGATGAAAGTGATGCCGATTTCCAAGCGACACTCGATTTAGTTAAGGAGATGAACTTTGATCATTCCTTTAGCTTTATCTATAGCGCTCGTCCGGGTACGCCAGCAGCGGTATTTATTGATTCGATTTCGGATGATGTTAAAAAGAATCGCTTGAAGCTGATTCAAGAGCAATTGCTTGAGCAAGAAGCCGCTCACAGTCAGGCGATGTTAGGAACGACACAACGAATTTTAGTTGAACGTGTTGCTGAGCGAGTCGAAGGTGAGTTGAAAGGGCGTACTGAAAATAATCGCTCAGTTGTTTTTTCTGGTGATACGGCATTGATAGGAAAGTTTGTTGATGTTGAAATTACTGAAGCGTATAGCAACTCACTGCGCGGTGAGCTGTTAGCTAATAGTGTTATTTTATAGAGACCCTCATTTTGACAAAAAAAACTCCTTCTTTGGATAGCATTAGTTTTGAATTAAGCCCCGCTGACAATCCTCGTTTAGCTAACCTTTGTGGTCATCTTGATGAGCATTTAAGAATGATGGAGCGTGGCTTTGGTGTTGAAATCAATAACCGCGGAATTAAATTCCAGATTATTGGTAAAGCTGAATTGTTAGCTAAAGTTCAAGAGGTTATTCACGAGCTTTATGCAGAAACAGCACAAACTGTTCTAGAGGCAGAGCAAGTTCATATGGCAATTCGTCAAGCTGATGGTGAAGAAACGTTTACACCTGTTGAGCAACAAGAAATTGTAATTAAAACTAAGCGCGGCCTAGTCAAAGCACGTGGTGACAATCAACAAGATTACCTTCGCAAGGCAATGACTTACGATGTAAATTTTGGGGTTGGTCCCGCAGGAACAGGAAAAACATATCTGGCTGTAGCGTGTGCTGTTGAAGCTTTAGAGCGTGATTTAGCGTCGAATAATATTGGTTAGACCCGCTGTTGAAGCAGGAGAAAAACTGGGTTTTCTTCCTGGTGATTTAAGTCAAAAGGTCGATCCCTACTTACGACCTTTATATGATGCTTTATATGAGATGCTTGGCTTTGAGCGCGTTGCAAAACTGATTGAACGTAATGTGATTGAAATTGCACCACTTGCTTATATGCGTGGCCGTACATTAAATGAATCTTTCATTATTTTGGATGAAGCGCAAAATACCACTAGAGAACAGATGAAGATGTTTTTAACGCGTTTGGGGTATAACTCTACGGCAATGATCACCGGTGATATTACTCAAATTGATTTACCAAATCCACAAATGTCTGGTTTGCGACATGCGATTGAAGTATTGAAAGATGTGGATGCTATTGGCTTTACCTTTTTTCAAGCAAAAGATGTGGTGCGTCACGCTTTAGTTCAGAAGGTTATCTTGGCTTATGAAAAGTCTGAGCGAGAAAATAGTTAATGCCGATTATTGTTGATGTGCAACTTGCGTGTGATGGTGAGGTGCCTAACAATAAGCAGTTTCAACAATGGGCTGAGGCGGCATTGAAACAGGTTCCTGAAGCGTGTGAGTTAAGTATACGATTGGTTGACAGTGAAGAAAGTGCTGAATTAAATTCGACCTATCGTGGCAAAAACAGCCCAACCAATGTGTTATCTTTTCCTTTTGATTCTCCTATACCAATGGAGCCTCGCTTATTAGGTGATTTAGTTATTTGTCGACCGGTAGTTGAAAAAGAAGCGAAGGAGCAGGATAAAATATTGCATCATCATTGGGCGCATTTAGTCGTGCATGGTTGCCTGCATTTGTTAGGCTATGATCATGTTAAGGATGATGAGGCAGAGGTCATGGAAGAGCTCGAAAAACAAATTTTAAAAACATTAGATATTAATAATCCGTATCAAGAAGAGATGCAATCATGAGTGAAGGACGATCGAGTAATTCACAAAGTAGTCTGACGTGGGTTCAGCGTCTGGGTAAGGGGTTGTTTGAACCTCGAGACCAGGAGCAACTTATTGAGTTAATCCGTAGCGCCTCTGAGCGCCATATTTTGGATTCGGAAGCGTTATCTATTGTAGAAGGTGCGCTCAATGTGTCCCAAATGCAAGCGCGGGATGTGATGATTCCACGCTCTCAAGTCGTGATGGTGTCACGTGATGCTTCAGCTGAAGAAACCTTGAAATTGATTACTGAGATGGCACATTCTCGTTTTCCTGTTATTGATGATGACAGAGATGATGTGATTGGTATTTTACTTGCGAAAGATCTATTAGCCGCTGTTGTTTCAGCAGATAAGTTTGAGTTTGATCTTAAAGAGATTATGCGACCGGCTGTCTTTATTCCTGAAAGCAAACGATTAAATGTTTTATTGCGAGAATTTCGTGCTCGCAGAAATCATATGGCGATTGTGGTTGATGAGTATGGCGGTGTTGCAGGCATGGTCACGATCGAAAATGTACTTGAGCAAATAGTGGGTGAAATCGAAGATGAGCATGATATCGATGATGATGCACCGATTTTAAAACATGACGATTCTACGTATACGATTAAAGCACTGACGACAGTGGAAGATTTTAATGAATATTTTTCTATTGAGTGGAGTGATGATGATTTCGATACTGTAGGTGGTTTTGTGATGAATTATTTTGGTCATTTACCTACACGTGATGAGCAAGTAACGGTCGGGAACTTCAGGTTTACGGTGATGCGAGCAGATAATAGACGTATTCACTTGCTTGAAATGATAGTCTTGAATGAAAATGAAGTTTCAGATTTAGATAAGTCTGAAGTCTAAATAATGCTTAAGTCACCATGGTCTGGTCATTTAACTGCTTTGATAGCGGGTGGCCTACTGCCATTATCGTTTGCTCCTTTTCACTATTATCCAATAGCAATATTAAGTTTAGCTTTACTGTTTTTATCATGGGATAACACGACTCCAAAGCAAGCGGCACTACGGGGCTTTCTGTTTGGCATAGGAATGTTTGGTGTCGGTATTTCATGGGTTTATGTTGCTATTCATGATTTTGGACAAGCTAATATCTTATTAGCAGGATTCCTTACCGCACTGTTTGTCAGTTTTATGGCTTCTTATCTTGCTGTGCTTGGTTGGGGAATAAATCGCTTATCAAAAGGCAAATTAACAACGTTTGATACGGTATTGTTGCTCCCTGTTGCTTGGCTTTTATTTGAATGGTTTAAAGGGTGGTTTTTAACAGGTTTAGCATGGTTAGATGTCGGTGTAGGACAAATTGATGGTCCTTTGAGTGGTTATACACCCGTGATAAGTGTATTGGGTGTTTCACTGTTAGCCGCATTCTCTGCTAGCTTATTCGTCATTGTTTGGCAGAAAAAACAATGGTGGCCGATTATTTTGATTGCACTGATATGGTCAGGAGGACATCTATTAAAGTCCCAACAATGGACTTATCCTGTTGATGATGAAATTCAGGTGACCGTTATTCAAGGCAATATTCCTCAAGCAATGAAGTGGGATCCCGAGCAACTCTTTAAAACATTGGCTTTATATCAAGCCAGAACGGAAGAAAACTGGGATAGTGATTTAATTATTTGGCCAGAAAATGCGGTAACAGTATTTCATCACCAAGCAAAAGAATTCTTTCTTGATCCGCTAGAAGCCTTAGCAAAAGAGAATGGAACAGAGCTATTGTTGGGTTTGCCCGTATTGGATAAAGCAACAGGGCATTATTACAACAGTATAATGTCACTGGGCAAACAAGAAGGCTTTTATTATAAAAGTCACTTGGTGCCTTTTGGTGACTACATTCCTTTGGAATGGTTAAGAGGGCTGATTAAGTTCTTTGATTTACCGATGTCAGCATTTCGTCCTGGACCTATTTCAAGCAGCTTACTAAATGTGGCAGGCCAGCCTATCGGTTTATCCATTTGTTATGAAGATACGTTCTCAACCGAGATATTACGCACTTTGCCTGAAGCAAGTATCTTGATTAATGCCACTAATAATTCATGGTATGGCGACTCTTTTGCTCCCCATCAACATCTACAGATTTCTCAGAATCGAGCTTTGGAAATGGGGCGGCCGCTTGTTCGCTCAACAACAAATGGTATTTCTGCATTAATAGATTTCAAGGGGCGTTTACGCCAGCAAACACCTCAGTTTGAAGAGGCCGTGATGACTGGCAATGTTCAACCTCGACAAGGAAAAACACCTTATGTTTCTTGGGGGCAGATACCTTTGTTGTTATTGTCTCTGTTCATGTTGGTGGTGTGGGCGTATTATCGGCAAATCAACAGAGATAATCGGGCGGATTAATGCAGTTTTTAACCATACAGCGCATCCTTGGTATTTTATTAGGGCTATTTAGTTTCACGCTATTACCGCCGATCGCGGTGTCATTATATTATCAAGATGGCTCAACCCAAGCATTTGTCGATGCGTTCTTACTTCTCCTTCTTGCCGGAATTGCTTTTTGGTATCCTGTCCGTAAGCATCGAAAAGAGCTGAAAATTCGAGATGGCTTCCTTGTGGTTGTGATGTTCTGGGTAACCTTAGGCATATCAGGAGCCATACCTTTTTATATGACACAAGTGCCTGCAATGTCATTTACAGATGCCGTTTTCGAGTCAATGTCTGGCTTGACGACAACGGGAGCAACTGTTCTAACGGGCTTAGATGATTTACCTAAAGCGGTATTGTTTTATCGCCAGTTCTTACAGTGGCTTGGAGGGATGGGAATCGTAGTGTTAGCCGTTGCGATCTTGCCTTTATTGGGTGTCGGGGGAATGCAGCTATATCGTGCTGAAACACCGGGGCCGATGAAAGACTCGAAGCTGACTCCTCGCATTACTGAAACGGCTAAGGCGCTTTGGTATATCTATTTAACCCTTACTATTTCTTGTGCTGTGGCATTCCATTGGGCAGGAATGACCTGGTTTGATGCAATAGGACATAGTTTCTCCACTGTCGCAATTGGTGGCTTTTCTACTCATGATGCCAGTATAGGGTTTTTTAATAGTGCCACGATCGAGATGATTACCGTTATCTTTATGTTGCTGGCAGGGATGAATTTCTCATTGCACTTTTTGGCATGGCGACACCGTTCGATTAAACATTATTTTGCTGATTCTGAACTACGTGTGTATCTATGGATCTTAGCTATTATTTCTGTTGTGACATCAACATATCTTTATTTTACTCACACCTTTGATACACCTTGGACGGCAATCCATCAAGGCATATTCCAAGCAGTCTCTATTGGTACGACAACAGGGTTTACCACGACAGATTATTCACTTTGGCCTGGGTTCTTGCCCATCTTATTATTGATGACTAGTTATATTGGCGGCTGTGCAGGTTCAACCGGTGGCGGCATGAAAGTTATTCGCGTTATGTTGCTATTCAAACAGGGTTACCGTGAAGTGTTACGTCTCATTCACCCGAGTGCTATTTTTGCGATTAAAGTAAACAATAAAGCACTGCCTCCAAAGGTTGTGGGTGCTGTATGGGGCTTTTTTGCTTTATACATTTTCTGTTTTAGTATTATGCATTTGTTTTTAATGGCAACAGGCTTGGATATTGTGACATCGTTTTCGGCAGTAACAGCATGTCTGAATAACTTAGGACCGGGTTTAGGTGACGTTGGTGCTAATTATGGAGACATTAATTCGCCTTCAAAATGGGTATTATGTATTGCTATGTTATTAGGGCGGTTAGAAATCTTCACCTTATTGGTTGTTTTGACACCTGCTTTTTGGAGGCGCTAGCGCTTTGAGTCAATCTAAGTGGGATATTATTTATAGTGAGAAAAAGGCAGAGCCTACCGGTTCTTTAGTGTTGACTCAAAACCAACACTTACTTCCTTCGCAAGGAATAGCATTGGATTTAGCTTGTGGCCAAGGTGGGAATGCACGATTGCTTGCAAAGGCTGGTTTAGATGTATTGGCGTGGGATAGTTCGGCTGTTGCCATTCAACAATTAACGGAAAGCGCGACATTAAATGGCTTAATAATCGATGCTCAAGTCAGAGATGTAGTGAAATCTCCACCCCAAAAGAATAGTTTGGACGTGTTGGTGGTGAGTTTTTTCTTAGAGCGAGGTTTATGCTCTGCTTTAATGGATGCCTTACGGCCGGGTGGTCTGATTTTTTATCAAACCTACTGCCAAGATAAAGTAAGTGAGCAGGGGCCTAATAATCCAGACTTTTTATTGGCCGATAATGAGTTGTTGGCTTTGTTTTCATCAATGAAAGTACGCGTTTACCGTGAAGAGTCCTTGCTAGGAGAGCAGTGTCAAGGTTGGCGGAATCAGGCATTACTGGTGGCAGAAAAGGGTTTTAGTTAGTGTCATCCAGCTTCAGTTTAAATAAAAACTTGCTGTTATGGAAATAGATCAGTAAAATTGCACGGTTCTAAAGCCCTGAATATTATTTTGGCTTGGGCTAATAAATTTTTAAAACACATTAACGAGAATAGATATGAAAGCGGATATCCATCCAGAATACAGCGAGATCGACGTTACTTGTAGCTGTGGTAACACTTTTAAAACAAGTTCAACTCGCACTACAGAATTAAAATTGGATGTATGTGCAGAATGTCATCCATTTTACACTGGTAAGCAAAAAATGCTTGATACTGCTGGTCGTGTTGATAAATTCCGTCAAAAATACGGAAAATAATTTGACCAACCTAATTCACATTAGGTCAGCAATGAATATGAACGTAATTGTATTTATGAATATAGTACGTGTAAAATTCCAAAGCCTCTGCTTTTTAGCAGGGGCTTTGCTGTTTTTAGGATTAACAGGCTGTGCACAAAATCCGGTCAGTGGCAGTCATGACTTTGTTATGTTGAGCGAAGATAGTGAAATTGCTCAAGGTCGAACGAATCATCCTAAAATAATTGCACAGTATGGTCGTTATGAAGATGAGGCCTTGCAAGCTTATGTTCAATCTGTCGGTGAAAAGCTGGCAGAGGTCAGCCATAGAAAAAATCTAATTTATCGCTTTACAGTACTAGACTCTCCCGTGATTAATGCCTTTGCTTTACCGGGTGGTTATATTTATATAACACGAGGGCTAATGGCCTACCTGAACTCTGAAGCAGAGCTTGCTGCAGTATTAGGGCATGAAATTGGACACGTCACTGCTCGGCATGGCGTTCGACAGCAAAGCGCCTCTCAGGCTGCGGGTCTTGGTTATCTATTAGGTTCAATACTGTTCCCTGAATTGCGAGGAGGTCCATCACAAGATTTATTTAATCTTATGAGTGGTGCATTACTGAGTGGTTATGGTCGAGAACATGAGTTGGAATCTGATGGTTTGGGTGCTGAGTACCTTGCCAAAGCAGGTTATGAACCGAAGGCGATGATTGAGGTTATTAGAGTATTAAAAGCTCAAGAAACATTTGCAGCAGCTGAAGCTAAAAAGCAAGGTCGAGAAGCGCAAGGTTATCATGGACTCTTTGCTTCTCATCCAGATAATGATACGCGACTGCATGAGGTTGTAGGAACTGCTGATAAGTTCTCAGTAGGTAAAAAAGGCAAGGTCTTACGTAGGCAGTACTTAGAAAATATTGATGGCTTGGTATTTGGGGATAGCGAAGAACAGGGGATTCGATCGGGTCGTCATTTTTATCATTTAGCGATGAACTTTGCTGTTGATTTTCCAATATCATGGCAGGTTAATAACAGACCGGATAGTTTGCAGGCCATTGCTGTCAATGGCTTGGCATTTATTGATATGCGGGCTACAGATATTAATCGTAAACTTTCACCAAGAGAGTTTATTAAGCAGCGCCTAAAGTTAAGCGATTTAAGATCAGGAGAGCAGCTTAATATTAATGGTTTAGAAGGTTATACGGGCTTGCTAACACTTAAAAAGAAACCCGTACGAGTTTCGGTAATTTACTTTAATGATAGAGCTTTTGTATTTTTCTCTGGGGTGAAAAATAGTCAAGACTTTGAGCGCTTTGATGTGGACTTTTTGAGTACGGCTAGAAGTTTTCACCAATTGGGAGCTAGTGAGAAGCAGCTTGCTCACTCTTTAAGCCTCGAGGTGCTTACTGTCAGTAAGCGAGACAATTATGCTTCATGGGCAGGACAGTCTAGAATTAGCAATAGTCCACTATCACAGCTTAAATTACTTAATGGACACTATCCTGATGGCCATCTATCAGCGGGAACATTAGCAAAACGAGTAAAGTAGTATATTGTTTTCAGCTCGTTCTTTGAGACCTTTGCACGAGTCGTCTTTTTCGCCATAGCGGCGTTAAAAATAGTCTCAAAATTCTCATTTACACGAGTAAATTACGCTTTTTGATGAAGCGCATCCTTGTCTTGTGTTTCACCCTTTTCAGGGTAAATCCAAATCTGTTCCAGACAGATTTGTCGACAATTTATTCCTTGCTATGACAAAAAATACTTATCGTGCAAAGGCCTCCTTTATATTTAACCTGACTTTTGAGTAAGCGTAGGCCATCTAGAACTTTGTATTTTAACAGTTCCTCGCGCTAGATTTTCTCGCTCTTGCTAAGACAATCCGCCTTGATACCACTAAAACAAATGCGCGGGTATAAGTATTCTAGATTGTCTAGAATAATTCTTCATCAGAGCCTAAGTCTTGAGTGAAGGGATCTAATACACTATGTGTCGGTGGCGATATTTCTGTTGGCACATATTGTTCTCGGAATGTTTCTAATAGTGCTTTCTTTGTATCAGGGCCGGCGAGTAAACCTGTATCTGGGTCTATTTGTACCGTAACCATATTGACGGGTTGTTGCAATGGTTCATCAGGAACATCATCAAGGGCTACCTTCATAAAATCAATCCACATTGGAAGTGCGGCGCGGCCACCTGTTTCATATCGACCTAACGTTTTTGGTGAATCAAAACCAACCCAGCTAATAGCAACTAGCTCAGGGTGAAAACCATTGAACCATGCATCAATTTGGTCATTAGTTGTGCCTGTTTTTCCTGCGAGATCATTACGACCTAGCTTCATTGCTTTTCGTCCTGTGCCGTAGCGAACAACATCACGTAACAAACTATTCATAATGTAGTTATTTTGAGCTGTCATAATACGTTCGGCAGGTTTTAATGCTGAAGTATCTTCCTCTGGATTGAGCGAAGTCGTTGCAATACATGTTTCACATACTGTTAGCGGTGATGCTTCCATAATAATTTCACCATTCGCATCTTCAATACGCTGGATGATATAAGGCTCAATTCTATATCCTCCATTTGCTATAGAGGAGTAAGCTCGAGCCATGTCCCATGGTGCGGCACTACCGCTACCTAAGGCGAGTGACAAGCTTTTAGGCATTTGTGTTGTATCAAAGCCAAACTTCTTGGCGTAGTCAATGACGTAAGCAGCACCAATATCACGAAGAATTCTAATTGAGACTAAATTTCGTGAATTAGTTAATGCAACACGTAAACGTGTGGGGCCAAAGAATTTGCCACTATAATTTTCAGGACGCCAAACATTCTCATTAGAAGGGTTGTCGAATACAACGGGAGCATCATTAATAATGCTGGCAGCGGTATAACCTTTATCTAAAGCTGCAGAATAAATAAAGGGTTTAAAGCCTGATCCTGGTTGTCGTCGAGATTGTGTTACGCGGTTGAATTTGTTTTGGAAGTATTCAAAGCCACCATTAAAAGCTGTCACTGCACCATTAAAAGGTGAGACGGCAATTAATGCGCCTTCTGCTTCAGGGAGCTGTGCTAACTGCCATTCTTTTTTATCATTTTGATGAAGCTGGATGATGTCACCAACAGAAAGTACATCTGAAACTTTGCTGATTGCTTTGCCTCGACGATTTGTACCTAGCTGCTTTCTTGCCCAAGTTAAAGAGGAGAGCGGAAGTGTTACCGTGCTGATACTTTTTACATAGACAATCGCTTGTTCATCTTCAATTGCAACCACAACGCCGGGGACTAAGGGGCCAATACGGTCAAAGTTTGACAGCAGTTGCTCAAAATCTTCGCTCTTCATTGTTTCTTCGATGATCGTGTTATTTTGAGCGCCTCGGTAACCATGACGTTTGTCATAAGCTAGCAAGGCTGATTGTAATGCTGAGTTTGCAGCCTTTTGATGCTTCCCGCGAATCGTTGTATAGACGTTTAGTCCTAGATTGTAGGCTTCGGCTCCATATTGTTTGATAAGTTGAGTTCGAACCATTTCAGCAATATAAGGTGCATATACCTCTACATTTCGATTGTGGTAGCTCGCTGTAATAGGAGTTTCGATAGAGGTTTGGTAATCTTGTTGGCTAATATGTCCTACTTGCCACATACGGCGAAGGACATAATCGCGGCGTAATTTTGCCCGAGTGGGATTGGCAATAGGATTAAATTTTGATGGTGCTTTAGGTAGACCGGCAATCATTGCAAATTGTGGCAATGTAAGTTCAGTTAATGCTTTTCCATAGTACACTTTAGCTGCTGCGCCAATACCATATGCTCGATTACCTAAGTAAATCTTATTAAGGTAAAGGTTTAATATTTCTTCTTTAGAGAGCTTTTGTTCAATTTGAAGAGCAAGTATTATTTCATTGAGCTTGCGTATATAAGTCTTTTCTCGACTTAAAAAGAAGTTACGTGCCACTTGCATCGTGATGGTGCTACCACCTTGAGCTTTAACACCTGTTGTTACAAGTGAGTAGACCGCTCGTAAAATACCATGGTAATCAACGCCGGGATGTTCAAAGAACCGATCGTCTTCAGATGCTAAGATTGCCTGAATTAAATAAGGAGGAATATCTGAATACTTAACAGGAATACGTCGCTTTTCACCAAACTCTGCAATTAATTGACCTTCAGCACTAAATATTCTTAAGGGAACTTGGAATTGAATATCTTTTAATATCTCAGTATCAGGTAATTTGGGAGCTAGAGAATAATAAATAGTAGCAATTGAAATTGCTGCTAGAACGGTGCAGAGTAAGGCCAAGTTAAACAACTTGCGGAGGAAAGTAAGCATAGAAGGTCTTTAAGGTCGGAGTCCAAAGTAGCAATGCTGCTCAGTATATACTCATAATCAATGAAGGTGCAGGTTTCAGCATTTAAAGTAAGGTGGCATCAGTAATGACAAGTCTGGGCCAAAATAGAGATCTGTTTATTGGAGGGCAATCTGGCGATGAAGGTGAAGAAAGTGTGACTTTCCTCCGTATTCTGGAGACTTATTAGAACTTTAAATTGTATTTTCATTATTTATGCACTATAGTCTTGAGGAACTACATGAGGTTTGAGTAGTAAGTATTTTTTATTATTGATAATTGAGGCGGTATATGTTCGGACGGTCCCCCCAATCTTTGTTAGGGATAGACATTAGTTCATCAGTGGTTAAAGTGCTGGAACTTGGCTTGAAAGGCGGTAAGTATAGTGTAGAATCCTATGCTGTTGAACCGCTACCTAGCAATGCTGTTGTTGAAAGTAAAATAGAAAATAAAGAGGATGTTGCTGCAGCAATACGAAGGGCTGTTAAACGTTCTGGCTCGAAAGTGAAAGATGCTGCTGTTGCTGTTCCTGCCAACTCAGCAATCACAAAAATAATTTCATATCCTGCTTCTCTTTCTGATCGTGAAATGGAAGAGCAAATCTTACTTGAAGCTGAAAGCCATATTCCTTACCCCTTAGAAGAAGTGCGTTTAGACTTTGAGATTATCGGTATCTCTGAGTCAGATCCTGAAGCAGTTGATGTGCTACTTGCCGCATCTCGAAGTGAAAATGTTGATTTGCGAACTGAAGTACTTGAAATGGCAGGATTAAAACCAAAGCTTGTCGATGTTGAAGCTTATACGGTCGAAAATTCATTTTCGCTTATTGCTCCACAGCTTCCTCTTCAGGGTGAGGGCTTGACAGTTGCTGTCGTAGATATTGGTGCAACCGTCACAACATTGCATGTTCTTGTTGATGGCAAAATTGTTTTCACTCGTGAGCAAACTTTTGGTGGCCGAATGTTGACAGAGAACATCAGTCAATATTATGGGATGTCTTACCAAGATGCTGGACGAGCAAAAAAAGAAAACAACTTGCCCGATGACTATGACCTAAAAGTATTAGAGCCATTTAAACAATTAATGACAACAACCGTCACTCGAGCATTACAATTTTTCTTTTCGACGTCGACTCAGTATCAGTCTATTGATCATATTCTATTGGCGGGTGGTTGTGCTTCGATTCAAGGAGTCGATGCGATGATTGAAGAGGATACGAATACTGCAACAACAATCGCTAACCCTTTTGTGGATATGGTACTGGGCCCTAGGGTTCCAATCTCAGCATTGAGTAATGATGCACCTTCCATGTTAATTGCATGCGGACTTGGAATGAGGAGTTTTGATTAATGGCGCACATTAATTTACTTCCATGGAGAGAAGAGCGACGACAAGAACGTCAACAACAATTTTTCGTGTCGCTTGGTGCAGGTTTAATTTTTGCTGTAGCAATACTTTATGGTGCAATATTATTCGCAGATAATCTATTAGAATCTCAACAAATTAGAAATAATTTTTTGAAAACTGAAATTGCAAAATTAGATATCAAAATACGTGAAATCAAAACACTTGAAGAGGAACGTGCTCGACTTGTTGCTCGGATGCAGGTTATACAAGAATTACAATCAAGTAGACCTAAAGTGGTAAAAGTGTTTGATTCTATTGTAAGAACGGTTCCTGAAGGGATTCATTTAGATAAAGTAGCGAGACAGGGGGCTTCTCTAACATTTAATGGGGTGGCTCAGTCGAATGCTCGTGTTTCTGTTTTTATGAGAAATATAGATAAAAATGATGAATTCGGAGAGTCAAAACTACAAGTTATTCAGCGTTCATCTACAAATGATGATGCGATTCGAAAATTTACAATAGCGGTACCTGAATCGAAAGCTAAATTAGAAGATGGGGAGAGTTAATCATGGATCTATCTTCTTTAAGTGAGTTGGATTTTAATGAAAGTGGAGAGTGGCCTGCCGTTATAAAAGGCATCACTATTGCACTATTATGTGCACTAGTTTGGGCAGGTGGTTATTATTACATTATTAAAGATAAAGAAATTGCACTCGCTAGTGCAGAAAAAAAAGAACAGACATTAAAGCAAACCTTTGAAATAAAATATGCTAGGGCTGTTAATTTAGAAGCGTACAAAAAGCAAATGAAAGAAATGAAAGTGGTCTTTTCTTCGATGTTGCAACAATTACCACGAAAAAATGAGGTAGCAGATTTACTTATTGATATTTCGAGATCGGGCTTGGTAAATGGGCTTGAGTTTCAGTTGTTTAGACCTGGAAATGAGACCCCGGTTGATTTCTATGCGGAGCTACCAATACAAATGACGGTGGTAGGAAGTTTTCATCAGTTTGGCGAGTTTGTTAGTGCCGTTGCATCGTTACCTCGCATTGTCACCATGCATAATTTAACATTAACCCCGATGGGGGAAAAATCGGATCAAATGAAAATGGAGATTACTGCAAAAACATATCGTTATTTTGATGAGCAGTAAGGGAATAGTTAAATATGAAAAACATTAATAAAATTATACTCTTCATCGTTGCCAGCTTGTTTCTAACGGGGTGTCAGCAAGAAAAAGAAGACTTAGCTACATTTGTTGCAGATGTGCAGTTAAGACAAAGTGCAGATATTGAACCTATGCCTGTTATGAAATCATATGAGAAATTTTCTTATTCAGCAGGAGAATTACGTAACCCCTTTGTTGCGACGGTTATTGATATTAGCGTTCCAATTGAAGAAGAAATAAAGATTATTGTGGACAATGGTATTCATCCCGATAGAACGAGACTAAAAGAAGCGCTTGAGTCTTATGAGCTGGATGAACTTCGTTTGGTTGGAACCTTAGAGAAAGATGTCGTTTGGGCTTTAATTCGGGCTCCTGAAGGTGTTATTCATAAAGTGAAACAGGGCGACTATATGGGCTTAAATAATGGTCAAATTTTGGCGGTATCTGATACAGATTTAACATTGACAGAAATCGTGTCGGATGGCGATGGCGGCTATATTGAACGTGATGCCTCTCTTTCCGTTATCGATGTGAAGTAAAAGGTTTTAATGCTATGAATATGAACCGTAAAAATAAGAAAATTATGACATATAATAATAAAGTGAATGGATGGATGCTGAATATGTATCAATTAAAAAATACAATAAAATGGATGCTTGTTAGCTTTATTGCTTCGACTTCGATGGCAATCTCTGCTGATTTACAATCATTAGGCTACTCCTCCTCCTTGCCTGGCGAGAAGGCTCAGCTTGTGCTGACTTTTTCTGAGCCCGTTGAGAAACCAAATACATTCTCAATTGATGAACCCGCTCGAGTTGTTTTAGATTTTGCTGGGATTAAAAACCAATTAGATAAAAAAACACAGCAGATTAATATTGGGGTTACGAATAGTGTTTCTGTGATTGAAGCGGGCGATCGTACTCGTATGGTTATTAATTTAGAACACAATGTACCGTATACCATTGAACAAGATGGAAATATTCTTTTAGTGACCATCGACGGTGGAATACAAAAGGTTACGACGACAGGCAATAGCGATTATCAGGTATCAGACATTGAGTTTCGCCGAGGTGAAGCAGGTGAAGCGAGATTGATGATCCATCTCAATGATGATGGTGCCTCTATTGATGTTCATCAAGAGAGAGAGTTGATTGTTGTGGACCTTCTAGGCGTTACGTTGCCTGAAGAATTGCACCGTCGCTTAGATGTGGTTGATTTTGGTACGCCAGTGCAAATTATTGATACAGTCCAAAAAGGCAGTGATACACGTTTAACATTGTCAACAGTAGGTAAATTTGAGCATTTAGCATATCAATCAGGTAAAACGTTAGTTATTGAAGTTAAAGAAATCTCAGAAGAGCTGAAAGCTGAGGCGCGTAAAGATGAGTTTGGTTATCAAGGAGAACAGCTCTCTTTGAATTTCCAGAATATTGAAGTGCGTGCTGTATTGCAATTATTAGCAGATTTCACGGGTATGAATTTAGTTACAAGTGATACTGTTCAAGGTAATTTAACGTTACGTTTGAAAAATGTACCTTGGGATCAAGCTTTAGATATCATTCTGAAAACAAAGGGCTTGGCAATGCGTCAGAATGGTAATGTCATGCTGATTGCACCGGCTTCAGAGATTGCGGCACGTGAAAAACAAGAATTAGCAGCGAAGAAACAATTAATTGAACTGGAACAACTTTATTCAGAAATAATCGAAATTAACTTTGCTAAAGCTACTGATTTAGCGGAATTGTTAAGTAGTGGTTCTGAAGAAGATAGCACTGGTGCAGGTGTTACAGGTTTCTTATCTAGCCGAGGTAGTGTTACTGTTGATGCTCGGACTAACTCATTACTGTTACGAGATACTGCAAGTCAGTTAGTACAAATTCGTAAATTAATTGATAAATTAGACATTCCAATTCGTCAAGTATTGATTGAATCACGAATTGTTATTGCTAATAATGACTTTACTAAGGAGTTGGGTGTGCGTTTCGGAGCTTCAACTCAAAAACATCCAGATGGCGGTCCTATTTCCAATATTGCGACGTCTGGTAATTTAAATGGTACAACACAGTTATTAAATGGTGAGACATTGGAACAAGGGGACCGTTTAAATGTAGATTTACCTATCGCAAATGCTGCAGGTACATTTGCACTGGCTTTAGCTAAATTACCATTAGGTGCAATTTTAGAATTAGAGTTATCGGCAATGCAAGAAGAAGGTAATGGTGAAATTATCTCTAGTCCTCGTGTGATTACGTCGAATCAGATGACGGCAACAATTGAACAAGGTACGGAGATCCCTTATCAAGAAGCAAGTTCAAGTGGTGCGACATCTGTATCGTTTAAAAAGGCGGTGTTAAAATTACAAGTAACTCCTCAAATAACGCCTGACGATCGTATTGTGATGGATTTAGAAGTGAACAAAGATGAAGTCGGTGCTATATTTTTAGGCGTGCCAAGTATTGATACGAGAAGTATAAAAACACAAGTATTAGTGGATAATGGTGAAACGGTTGTATTGGGTGGTATTTATGAACAAAGAAAAACAAAAACTTCAAAACGGGTTCCGTTCTTTGGTGATTTGCCTTACGTAGGTTTCTTGTTCAAAACAAACAGTAGTGAAGATATTAAGCGCGAGTTATTAGTCTTTGTAACCCCTAAAATCATTAAAGATAGTCTTAAATTTTAGAGCGCTTATTTGAAGTGAATCAATAAAAGCCGAGTCTAAATGATTCGGCTTTTTTGTAATATAAAAACCAGGGATTAATATACGTGGTAAGTGGTAATATTTTTTTAGTGGGCCCAATGGGAGCAGGAAAGTCAACGGTAGGAAGACAGTTGGCTAAATCACTTGGTCGTGATTTCTATGATAGTGATAAAGAAATAGAGAAACGAACGGGAGTTTCTATTTCATGGATTTTTGAGATGGAAGGTGAAGCAGGCTTTCGAGTACGAGAAGAAAAAGTGATTGATGACTTAACGCAGTTAAAAGATATTGTTTTAGCAACGGGAGGGGGCGCTATTCTATCCGATAAGAACAGGCGAGCACTTCGTGCACGAGGAAATGTAGTCTATTTATCTGCATCAGCAGAACAGCTTTTTCGACGAACATCAAAAGATAAAACACGACCATTGTTACAAACAGAGGACCCTAAGAAAAAAATCACTCTTCTGTTAGAAGAACGCGATCCTCTATATAAAAATGTAGCAGATATTGAGTTGAGAACGGGAGATCAATCTATTCAATATGCAGTATCAGAAGTCATTAAACAATTAGAAAGTGTAGGACAATAAACGAATGATGAAAACTCTACAGGTATCGTTAGGCGACCGTAGTTATCCCATTTATATTGGTGAAAATTTACTTTCTCAAGCAGAGCTATTAACGCAGCATATTAAGGGCTCAGAAGTATTGCTGGTGAGTAATACGACTATTGCTCCATTATATCTACAGAAGGTCTTGGATTTATTGGGCGACTACCGATGTGAATCAGTTGTTCTTCCGGATGGCGAAGAATTTAAGACTTTAGAAGTAATGAACCAGATTTTTGATTCATTATTAAAATCCAAATTTTCTAGAAGGGTGACATTAATTGCGCTTGGTGGTGGAGTGATTGGTGATATGACAGGCTTTGCTGCTTCTTGTTATCAGCGAGGCGTTCCTTTTATTCAGATCCCTACAACCTTATTATCTCAGGTTGATTCTTCTGTTGGGGGGAAAACGGCAGTGAACCATGCCTTAGGTAAAAATATGATTGGGGCTTTTTATCAGCCTCAGTGTGTTATTGCTGATACAACAACTTTAAATACATTAGAAGATAATCAATTATCTTCAGGTCTAGCTGAAGTCATTAAATATGGCTTAATTAATGATCCCGAGTTTTTTACTTGGCTGGAAGAAAATATTTCAGACCTACGTCGTAGAGAACCGTCTATTTTGGCTGAGGCGATTGAACGTTCATGCCAAGACAAAGCAGATGTTGTGGAACAAGATGAGTTAGAGCAAGGTGTTCGAGCTTTATTGAATCTAGGCCATACCTTTGGTCATGCAATAGAAACCGGTATGGGCTATGGTAACTTTTTGCATGGTGAAGGTGTTGCAGTAGGTATGGTTATGGCTGCTGACTTATCTCAACGTATGGGCTGGATTTCTGAAGAAGATGTCACCCGTATTAAACAGCTACTCATTGCGGCAGGCTTGCCTATTTCAGTACCCCGAGGCATGACAGCAGCACGATTCATGAGTTTAATGTCTGTTGATAAAAAAGTGCAAGATGGTCATATTCGCTTAGTCTTATTGCATGGAATTGGTCAAGCAGTAATGAGTGATGATTACTCTGCTGATAAATTAGCAGAAACTCTGGCTGAATTTCAGTCTTAATCAGATTCCATGAATACGCTTTCAAACTCATCTGCAGAACCAAGCTATATCGCAAGATTAGCTTTAAACTCAGCACCCTTTAATTCAAAAGATACCCCGACCTTTTTTCAGGGGGAGCAGATTGAACAGCGACTAAACTTACTGGTTCATCTTGCACGTTCTAGTGATAAAGTCGGTTTGTTAATCGCCGAAAAAGGTGTTGGGAAGAGTGCATTATTAACACAGGTTAAATTGACTGCTGGCGATGATCTGAGAATATGTCATATTGATACAGCAGATATGGCCACTCCTATCATTGAACAGTGTCTACAGGCATTTGGCATTGATGATGAAGAGCTCCAACAAAGTTCCGAGCATAATTCATTGCTTAGAAGTAGGTTGCAACGACTTCGCAAACTCAATATTAGACCCCTTTTATTAGTTGATAATATCGACAGTATTACTCCAGATAATTTAGCGATATTGATGGACCTTTTTTCTTGGCAAGATGATGATGAGTTTTTATTACAAGCCATATTAACGTCGAGTCAGACATTACCTGAACTAGATAATATCCATGGTCGGTTGCAGCGTGTTGATTTGCCAAGTTTAACGGAAAATGAGCTAACTGCTTATCTTATGCAAAGGTTAGAAGCTGTAGGCTACAAAGGGGAATTGCCCTTTAGTGCAAAAGAATTGAAACAACTTTATCGACAGTCTCAAGGAAAACCTGCCTCTGTAAACCACCTCGCTCATCAGCAATTACTTGGGCTTAAACTCAATACAACGAGCATGACAGAAGGTAGAAATCCTAGCGGCATTGCCTCAGTATTACGTTGGTTGGCTATTATTATATTGGCTGTTAGCTTGACCCTCTTATTGATTTTTCAAGATAAGGTTAATAGTTTATTTACGTCTCCTGCAGAAGAAAAAGATATTATTGAGCAGCCCTTTGGTGTTGATGAAGAGATCTTATCTACCGTTATTATTGATGATAATGGTGTCATAAGCATTGATAAAACCACACTGAATGATGAGCAATTCTTTACTGATGTTCTTCCTCTTGTTGAGAACCTCGAAGATGACCCCTCTTTTAGTGAAACGTTGAATAATGCTATCGATATGGAGCAAGCAGAACGTGATGAGTTAACATTGTTAGTTGCAGATCTCCCTATTATTGAGCAAGAGGATAGTTCGGTAATAAATAATGAGCCAAGAGATATTATAGATGTGGCGGTTATTGACGATGATAAGCTCACTGATACTCCGACAGTAAATATTGAGAATCCTGTATACAAACAAGATTGGATACAGCAACAGCAATCTACTCATTATACTTTTCAGTTAATGGGTGCATGGGAATATGCTGATGTTGCCGAATTTATAGATAAATATGCTTTAACTGGGGATATAGCTGTATTTCAAAGTGATCGTAATGGTCGAGTATGGCACGCCTTGATTTATGGCGTTTACGAGAATAAGAAAGAGGCGTTACAGGCAAGTAAGGATTGGCCTAAACCTTTGAATACACTGCCTTCATGGCTACGACGCTTTGATAGCGTGCAGCAGCAGATCAAAAATACGGAATAAGTGCTTTAAGTAGCATTGCAGATGATGTGGTTTGATTTGCAAATACAACTCGCCACACCTTTTCTCCCTTAATTTTAGACCGTGATAATAATCCTTGTTTCTCAAGGGGGGCTAGCTCAAGATCAGAGGATGATTTGAAGCATACAATTCCCGTTGGTGAATGAAAAACTTGCCAGTCTGTTTGTTGTTTCAGGGAAGATGAAAAAAGTCTCGCTTGTTCCAATCGATTTTTGAGTCGGGAGACTAGCTGTTCGCTGCCTTCTAATAAGCTAAACCATAGCGGCAAGAACAATTCACCCCCATACGAGCCCGCTAATGTCTTTTTGGGCGTTTGAATGAGATAGTCTGCGTCAAGAACAGGCATCGAGATTAAAGGCTTCTTATAGAGCACGATGCTACAGGAGCGAGGTTGGCCTAATGCTTTATGAGGGTCAAAGCAAATCGAATCAGCCTGATTAATTCCTGTTAACTCAGTTTGCTCGGGAAGTAATATTAGCGCTCCTCCCCAAGCAGCATCAACATGACACCAGCAATTAAATTCACGTGCAATATTGATGCATATTGCAATGGGATCAATGGCTCCTGAGGATGTTGTCCCTGCAGTTGCTACGATAGCAATAGGCGCTTGTTCTTGGCAGGCTTGATATAGCTGAGTGGTATCTATTTGACCTTGCTCATTGGTGGGGATTGCTTTGAACTCTAGGCCTAGAATTTGACAGGCTTTAATAATGGAATAATGTGTCGCTTCAGAACCATACACGAAATTAGATGAGTTTTTAGCTAGGTCTCTAGCTTGCCAGAGCGCTTCTAAGTTGGCATAGCTACTGCCATGTGTAAAATGTCCTTCGTGTAGTCCAAATAGGTCATAGAACCAGTTAAGAAGCTTTTTTTCGACAGCTACTAACTGAGGATAGAGTTCAGAAGAAAGTAGATTACCATTATGTAAACCCGCTAATAGCTGACCGAGTAATGCGGGGTGATCTATGGAGGGGGTCATATGGCCAGCCCATTCAGGATTATGATGCAGCTTTCCTTCAGAAATAAGCGCCTCAATTAATTCAGCTGCGTGTTCTTGAGTATTATTAATAAGTGTTTGCAATGAAGCAATGGTAGAAGAAAACTGTTGACTCACGGTAGCTGTAAACTTAAGTTTTTTGCTGAACTTGATACATAACTGGCCAGATCAGCATACGCTTGGTAGTGAATAATTCTTGTATCAATAGTTGAATTAGAAAATAGCAGAGCAAAACCATTATCAATAATAGAATTGGATGAAAGTTCTTTTATGGATCTTGTCTGGGACGATGTATGTTTAATGAGCAATAGCTGTTTAGCATTGAGTTTTGCAGCTAACCATAAAGCAATACTATCAGAGCTGACATCCCAACTTTTTGCTAATACAGGCTCAGAGAGTAGCTCGTCATTAGGTAGCCAAATAGAGATGGGTGCTGAAGGAGTTCCATATGTACTTAAGGCTTGGCAAGTCGGTGCAAGTGCTAAGAGCAATAAGCCAAACTGTTTCATTGCTAATATTGCCATATGGTGAGCCGTCTCATCATCAAACTGATGGCACTTTTGAGCAGAACGGACTTGATCGGCAAAAGGGCCGCCACCAGGGACGATAACAATAGCTTGTTGTTGTGAATGTTTGACGAGTGCTGATAGCCAATGAGCTAGCTCCGGCGTGTTATATAAACTACCGCCAATCTTAACAACAATCACTTTAGCTGTTCGAGTAGATTAAGCATTGCTGACGCTTTGTCATTCACTTCTTGGTATTCGGCATTGGCATCGGAATCAGCAACAATTCCTCCTCCAGCCCAAAAACGTAGACTATTATCACTATAAATTAAAGTGCGAATGGTAATGCTACTATCCATCTTGCCATCAAAGCCGATATAAGCAATGCTGCCGCAGTAAATTCCGCGTCGATGAGGCTCAAGTTCTTCTATGATTTCCATTGCACGGAGTTTAGGCGCACCTGTTATTGAACCACCAGGAAAGCAGGCCCGTAGTAATGACATTGCATTTTCTTGGTCTGATAGTGTGCCTGTAATTGTGCTAACTAAATGATGTACGGTTGCAAAAGACTCTAGTGCAAATGGTTTAGGTACTTGAATTGAGCCGGGTTCACACACTTTTCCTATATCATTGCGCAATAAATCAACAATCATTAAATTTTCAGCACGATCTTTGAGACTAGCTTGTAGTTCATCAGCAAGCTGTTGGTCTCGTTTTGAATCGTTTAAGTCTCTAGGCCGTGTACCTTTGATAGGTTTTGTTTCAACATGCCCGCCATCGACTTTAAGAAGCCGTTCTGGAGATGAGCTTAATATTGTGACATGCGGTGTAGAAAAATAGGCTGAAAAAGGAGCGGGGTTTTGTTTGCGAAGTAGCGTGTAGGCAAACCAAGGATCACCATTCGCTTTTATTTCAAATCGTTTGGCTAAATTAACTTGATAGCAGTCACCATCATGGATATAGCGTTGAATTTTATCAAAAGCCGATTGGTATTGTTGACGATTTAGGTTACTTTTCAGTTTGCCAATAACGTGAAATGTTTCTTGCTGCTCCAAAGGTGCAACGTTAGAAAACTGAGCAACAAGACTTTCCCATTGTTCACGGGTCTCTGAAATGAGGCCATAACTAGCTAACCAACAACGTTGCTGTTGATGGTCGGTGACAATTGCCCAGTCATATATACCGATAACCATATCAGGAATATGTTCTTCATCTTGAGTCTGTGTGGGCAAGTTTTCAAGCCGGCGACCTAAGTCATAGGCAAAATAACCTAAGGCACCACCACAAAAAGGGAGGTCTGATTTTTGTTTAGGTTGATACTCTTGCAGTATCGACTGTAGCAATAAAAAGGGATCATCACTAGAAAGCTCAGACTCATGATTATGATAAGTTATTAAGGTATTTTCACTTGTGGTTGCTAAGGTAATAAAAGGCTCAGCTGTTTGAATATCGTAGCGTGCATCTAAGTGAGAACCGTTAGTACTATCTAGAAATATTGGCCATGCTTTGTGTTTGATTGCTTCAAAGTAAATGGCACTATCAGAATGATAGGGTAGTTCTGCACAAAGAGGGGGTAAGTTTATTTGACTCATAGTGACTATTTTACGGCAACTTCTGCTTCGCTAGAAGGGCAACTGCAACAGCAGGGGCATGATCTGAAGCCAGAGTGTCAGATGATGAGATGACATTGTGGAAATCAAGATATGGACGATTAAGTCGTTGGGCACACTGTTTAACGATGAAGCGACCTACACCTGCACCGATAACGGGGGCATCAAGGGGGAGTTCAGAGTGAGCAGAAAGTACATGCAATATTGCTTCTGTAACCTGATGAGTTTGTTGCTGAGCAAACCATTGGGCTAGCTGATTCCATTGTTGTTCATCTGCCTCGCTAGCATCTGTTCCCAGTAAGCGCGCAATTCGGCTAGCACAGCCTTTAATATCCCATGCCTGACCATCAGCACTATTATCTTGAATAGAGTCGGGATGAAGTTCACCTAACAAACACCAGATATCCCCTGTTGTGGCAAATACTTCGGCAGCAAGACTCATTATTGTGCCATTGAAAGGAGCTATTTGGCTGATAGCAATAAGAGGGGCTCTAATCGCTCCAGTGTAGAGTAATTCACGACTGGTTTGACGACCAAAATCGTCGACTTCTGTGGGGAGTGCAAGATTATCAATTAAAGGGATAATATCGCATGTGGTGCTACCAATATCAATAAATAGTCCATCGGAGACTGTTGTGGCAACAAGTGATGCACTTGCTTGCCAGTTTCGTGAAGCAACTTGTTGCCAATATTGTTTCGCTTTATTAGGTGTTAGCCAAGACTTTTCTGCAGCATAAACGAGAGTATTTTCGGGAGCTATATAGTTTGCTAGACAGTCTAATATTCCTGCCACACCAGCTTGACGATCTGTAAAGATATCAACGAGTTCTCCCGTCATAGTAATTGCATGGTGATCATCTTGATTTTCTAGTTGAGAAAAAACTGCCTCGATTGCTTGCTCTAGTTTTTCAATACCTTGCCATAGAGGACAGGCTACTTGGATTATGTGCATAAGCTGACCATTGTCATCACAGCGTGCGACTTTTATATGTGCGCCACCGATATCCCAGCCACTAACCATAGATGTCATACATTAACCTCGATAGCGTGTTGTTGTAATGGAGTGGGTAATTCTGATAAACCTTGCTCCATCATGGTAAATAGTAGTTGGGCTGGATTGTGATTTAATGATTGTCTTAGACCTATATATGAGGTTGTTAATCTCGGGTTAATATCGATAACGAAGAGCTCATCTTTGTGTAGGATAAGATCGATACCTATAAAGCCCCATAATCCTGTAATTGCCTGCTGAACGCTTGAGGTGATTTTAGCTGCTTGTGCAAATGTTAAGACATTCTCATCAACACCATTAACAATACTGCCTAGGAAAGATAGTTTACCATCATTGATTCTAATGTTTTGTTGGTTAATGGCGAGCACACGTGAGTCAGTATCATCTAATAATATACTAAGACTAATGGTCTGACCGTCAATATAAGGTTGAATTATGACATTATTCAAATTATTTAAATGTGATTGCAACCATGATTCTAGTGCTAAGTTATCAGCCATAAAAAAAGTATCAATACAGCCCGCACCATCTTGAGGTTTGATGATAAATCCTGATGTAGAAGTAAAATTATTCTGAGACCATTCATTTGCTTTTACGGTGGTGGGAGAGGCAATGCTATGGGCAGATAATTGTTGGAAACATTGGTATTTATCACTACTTATTTGAGTTGCCTTTCTATGACTTGATAGTAGTTGAGCATTACTATTATGTATTTCTTGTTGGATCTTATCTAAAACACCTCCCGTTTCTGGAGCAATAACAAAGACCATATCAACGTTATTGATCGTGTTTAAATAAATTTTATGAAAAGAGGTCAAGCTGTCAATAGAGTAGATATGATGAGTATCATCAATATCAAGTAAGGTATTTAGAGATTCGAGACGAGCATCGCGTAAAATGATAAGTTCAATATTATTTGATAATTGAATAAGATCCTGCACAATAGCCGTTAACATCTTATTGCCTTCACGAGCGAGACTCGGAGGGAGAGGCTTGTCGATAAGTGCGCCACTAGTGATATGTTCGTAAATAAATAATTTCATTAAGACCTTTGCACGAGTCGTCTTTTTAGCCATAGCGGCGTTAAAATAGTCTCAAAATGCTCATTTACACGAGTAAACTGCGCTTTTTCGACAATTTTTTCCTTGCTACGACAAAAAATACTTATCGTGCAAAGGTCTCTCATTAAATGTTAAAACTAAGAATATTCGAGGAGTAGAGTGGAAATTATACCTGTCATCGATGTCATGGGGGGAAAGGTTGTGCATGCCCAAGGTGGTGAGCGAGCAGACTACCAACCATTAGTATCTATCCTTACTGAGAGCGATACTCCTGCCACCGTTATTATGGATTTATTGGCATATTACCCTTTCCAAACCATTTATATTGCTGATCTTGATGCGATACGCTTTGGTAAAAAAGAGGTAGATTTATATTTGGAACTCTCCCAAGCCCACCCCCAAATTAATTTCTATATCGATGCGGGAATTACCGATCAGCAAAGCTGGCTATTTTTAGCGACAAACTCTAATGTTTATCCGGTTATTGGTAGCGAGACTTTAAGAGATATTACTTGGTTAGATGATGTGCGTGTACGAGAAAAAAGCATTTTATCTTTAGACTTCAAACAGGGTGAATTTCTAGGAGATGAAGCGCTTTTAAAATCGCCTAAATTATGGCCTAGACAGATTATTGCGATGAATTTAGATTGTATTGGATCTCAATTGGGACCAGATTTAAACTTATTGGCTGACTTAAAAAGTAAGACGTTGAATTGTGACATTATTGCGGCTGGTGGCGTGAGAACTGAGCAGGATTTAATTACTTTACAGCAGCAGGGTATTAAACAAATACTTATTGCGAGTGCATTACATGATGGCAGGATAACGAAGCAGGTATTACAGGCCGTTTCACAATAGCAGACATAGAAACGCCGTTCCCCCTTGCGAGAGAACGGCGTACTAATTTAGCTTTGTAACTTAAAACTTAGCTGGCAGCGAAAGGATGCTCACTAGTTTTGTATTGTGCTACAACGTCAGCTGCTTTTGGCTCACGAGCAACAGCACGTTTGATTGATTCTTTAACCGCACGGTAGTTCCAATCTTGGATTTTTTGGTCGCTATCAGCAGTTGGTGAGATGAATACACCAACACAGATGAAGCAATCATCAGCTTCAGCAGCTGGGATTGTGCCATCTTCAACACACTCAGCAACAGCCATGGCTACGCCACGTTGTGCTGGGCCGAACATTTGAATGGCTTGCTTCATGTTTTTGATAGTAACTTTGTTAAACATTACTGTCGCTGGTTTAACCATTAAGTTAGGTGCAACAACGGCTAATAAACCATTAACACCTGCTTTTTGATCTGTCATAGTGCGGCAAAAAGCATCTTCTGCAGCAGAGCCACGAGGACCCATAAGTAAGTCAATGTGAGCTACGTTGTCTAAGTCACCATCTTCAATGACTAAAGATTCACCAACAAGTACGCGATCGATAACTGTCATGTTATTTCTTCCTGTTCCAAAAATTTATTAAAAGGCCCTTTTCTCTCACCTTAATTTCTCAAGGAGAGTTTATACGTAATTCAAGGAACGTATATCCTGCTCAGTAATTAGTGCTATAAAAGCATTCACACTGAAATTCTTTTCGAGGAGCATGCCTGCTGAATTGCGTGCAAAAGTAATACAGTTGCGGTCATATCAGCGGTTGTACCAGGGTTGATGGCATCCCTCTTTAATTCTTTATCCCAACATTCAAGTTCAGCAGAGTATGGTTGTAAGCTATTGCTTTTTATTGATTTGTTTATAAAATCTTTAGCTTGTCTTGAAACTAATACTGCTATCTTTTGCCCTTGCTTTCTACCTATTAAGGTATCTGGAATCAATGATAAGAGATAAAGATACGCGAAAGTGGTAGCCCATTCAACCGTTTCCCCACAAATAATTGAATCTGTCAACTTTGGCAGACCAAATTGGAATATATCTTGGTAATTATTAAGGTATTGGGCGGCAATAGAATCTCGGTGTTTGGCTTGCTCCATTGCGTGTCGAAGAGTGATAGTTGGCGTGTCATTTATATCTTGTTTGTCTACTTTTCCAAGTCCACCAGCATGTGCTAAGCGGATGGCTCGATAGCAATCTTCAGCATCCTGAATAGTTAGATCTTCTAATACCCGCGCTAATGCGCTTTGTAAGTCTTCGAAGTGTTTACACTGTTCAATGGCGACACATAAGGGAGCAAATAATAAAACGATGCCCAAATTAGTGTTGCAGTTCACAACGCTTTGCGTCGCCTGAATAGACTTTAAAATGCGTTGACCGACCGACGCCCCTTTGATCGTTAATGGAGCCGCAATAGCGTGAGCACTTTTAATAAAGTCCTCTACTTGCATATTATGGCCGCCACTAATGCTATTTACATTGCCTGGTTTGGGAGCAGAAACTTCTTGCTCACATGCCCAGATAACGCAGTTTTGTATGATCTCAGTACTGAGCATTATCGAGTGTATTAGACTGTGAGGAGCTTATTCGGTGAGCAAGTGCTTGCGCTAAGTGTGTGGCGACATTTATTCCTGTTGCTTGGAATAAGCCTTTCCATGCAGGAACACTATTTACCTCTAGCACGGTATAGCTTCCATCTTGATTACGAATTAAGTCCACACCAGCATAGTCTGCTTGAACTGCTTGGCTTGCTTGAATTGCCAATTGTTCCATTTCTATAGTGATCGTTGTGGAGAAGCATTCGGCACCTTGTGCAAAATTGGTAATCCAGTGTTGGGAACGACGAGACATCGCCGCACAGACTTTATTGTCTATTACCATTAAACGCCAGTCTTGCCAGTGCTTCGGTTCGAATGGTGCAATGTATTCCTGCATATAAAAAGCATCGCCCACTGCTTGAATCGCATCAAACTGGTCTAAAGTGGTAATTTTCTCAATACCTTTACCCATGCAGCCAAATAATGGTTTTATAACCAGTGTTGCACCTTGTTTAAACTGTTGGACTGCAATATTTCGAGCTAAGGCTTTATTCTCAGTAGACCATGTTCTTGGTGTATTTAGCCCTGCCAAATGAAGTCGTAATGAGGTGCGCGCTTTATCAACAGTATGTTCAATTGCACTGGCCGGATTAAATACGGGAACATTGAGTTCCGCCAAGGTATGTAATACATCCATCCGCAGAGTTATTTGTTCTAGGCTTCCTGGAGCAATACCTCGAACCATAGCGGCATCTGGAAGAGCATCTTCAAAGCCTGGAATGAGAAGTCCTGTAGGTTGGTCTAGATCAATCATACAGTCGGCAAGGTCACAAAGCACCGTTGTTATATTAAGTGCCTGTAAGGCGCTAACCAACTGTTCACTGTGCCAGCCGTGAGTATCGTTGAAAATGACAATTTTTGGTGAAGACATATGTGTGGATAGCATTAAATGATTGGAGCGGCATCGTGCCACTCCAAACCATCATGATTTATAAACCGAACGATGTTGTTAATAATTCTTTATTTAACTCACCAGCAGTAAAGCTTTTACCTGTATTAGCATTGGTGACGGTTACTTTAGCCGGGCTAAATAACATTGGGTCAACTTTAAAGAAGTCAAAATCATATGATTTGAAAATTTCACCAAAAGGACGACCGTAATCTGATGAAGTATTACTAGGTAACTTCTCTGCTAAGTCTTGTGCTTCTTCATCTGTTGCATCAACAAATAGGTGTACCATGCCGCCGTAAAGAATCGCATCATTTGTGCGGCCCATGCCGGTCATGAAATCACCACCTGGTGGTGAAACAGGGGTAACACCAAAACCATCAATGATTTTATCCATAGGGAAGTGCAGGGTATGTGCTTTATGCATGGCGACTTCTAATACGCGAATGGCGATTTGCATTACACCAGCTAGGCTTGATGTTGGCGTCAGAATAAAGGTTAGATCTTCAGGTTTGATACCACAATCTTTGGCTACTTTTTCTGCAATTTCAATAGGTGGAAATTTATCAGTTTCTAATACGATAACTGTTTTATCAGCTTTATCTTTATAGCCAAACTCTTTTAAGACTTCTTCTTTTCCCGCTAATGCGCGACCAGGCCCTGACCCTAAAGCAAAGAATTTCTCGTGTGACAAGCTCCAGCCGGCATATTGGCTACCCAAGCAGCTTAGAACGGGAGTTTTAGCATGAACATTGACTGACCAAGGCCAGTTATCAAAGCCACTGTTAGTGCCCATTGTAATAGTCGCTAAGCCACCCATACATATTTCACCAATGAGACGACCGGCTTCCAAGCCACCATTGCATTTAATACCTGCATCAATAATACGAGTACCGTTGCTTAATGTGCTGATCTCAAGTTGAAGTGCTTGTGCATCTGCAATTAAGTTATCAACTAAAGGTTGGCATACAGCATTAACGCTTGTCCAGTTAGCAGAAATAGGGCTGCTCATAGGTATTGTTCCATAGTGGTTTGGTTAAAAGATTAATTATACGTTCATGTAGTGCGTACAACGTTAGTGATGACTTCTTTTATGGCTTGGATGCGTTGCTTTTGCATTGCCTTCGCTATTGCTGGACCTTGTAATCCAGCCTCAACAAACGGTTTTGCTGTAATGTCTTTAGCTGCGATGAAACAGTGTTTGAAGGCTTCTTTTTCTGGCATAGGACGTGTTTCATAACCTGGTCTGCCTCGAAAGTCGGCTTCTCCGGCAAGTAAAAAGTGTTCAAAGCGTTCTGGACGACGAAAAGCATCGAGTGCTTCAAAAACTTTTAAGATCGTTACTGGCCGTAGTTCGAACAATAAATGTACATGGGTATGATATTCAGCTACCTTCAGTGCCAATGACTGTATGTCTTTTGGCACGCGCAGTCTTTGACATAAGTCTGCGGTGAGTTTGACACTTCTAGCTTCGTGACCAATATGTTGCGGTAAGATATCTTCAGGTGTGGTTCCTTTACCAAGATCATGGCAGAGTGCGGCAAAACGAACGGTGATTTCATTACTTAATTTAGCGGCTTGATCGAGCACCATCATGGCATGGATGCCAGTATCTATTTCCGGATGCCACTTGGGAACTTGAGGAACACCAAACAAACGATCAATTTCTGGAAAAATACTAGCGAGAGCACCTGTATCCCGTAATGCCATAAAAAATAATGAGGGTTGCTTGCTTTCTAATGCCTTTGATAGTTCCTGCCAGACACGTTCGGATACCAAATGATCCAGTTCTTTTGCAGCAACCATTTGTTGAATAAGTTGCGTTGTTTCATCTGCGATAGTGAAGCCAAAGCGAGCAGCAAAACGAGCAATACGCAGAACACGGACAGGATCTTCAGTAAATGCTGGAGAGACATGACGAAGAATTTTGTCTTTAAGATCTTGTTGACCATTGAACGGGTCAATCAAACTACCATCATCAGCTTGGGCAATCGCATTGATAGTTAAATCACGTCGAATAAGATCTTGTTCTAGTGTAATGTCAGGTGCAGCATGAACGATAAAGCCACGATAACCGGGTGCTGTTTTTCTCTCAGTACGAGCAAGTGCATATTCTTCATGCGTTTTGGGGTGTAAGAACACAGGGAAGTCCTTACCAACAGGCTGATAACCCTTGGCAATCATTTCTTCAGGGGTGCTGCCTACGACAACCCAGTCTCTGTCTTTAGTTTCTAAGCCTAGTAAATGATCGCGGATACTGCCGCCGACAAGATATATTTCCATGCCAATAGTTTAAGGTATTTTGGCTTTTACGACAGGCATGCGATTAGATAATGGAATAATTTTTTGTTTGCGTTGATAGTCAAAAATAGCAGCATAACTCAGAACACTTTGGGTATAACGTCGTGTTTCATTGTAAGGGATATTTTCAATCCAGATATCTGCTGGGAGGTCTTTTGTCGGTAGCCAGCGTTTTATTCGATGTGGCCCTGCATTATAAGATGCTGTCGCTAAAACAGGATTATGCTGGTTTTGGTCATACATTCGACGTAAATACGCACTACCTAGCTGTATATTTCTATCTGGGTTTAATAATTCTGATGTTTTTTTCAAGGGTTGATTAATGAGGCGTGCAATTAATTTTCCCGTTTTTGGCATGAGTTGCATTAAACCCGTTGTGCCTACATGGGAGCGAGCTTGAGGGTTAAATGCACTTTCTTGACGGGGGATACCAAACAACCACGAAGGATCTAATCCATTTTTCTTTCCTGCTTTGAGTATGGCGGTATCATAGACAATTGGAAAACGCAGATCTAAGGCATCCCAATATTTTGCTTTACCTAGCAAGGCAATGGTTTGATTATGCCAGCCCCATTTGTGGGTCAGAGTGGCAAGAAGTTGAAGATCGTAAGGAGAAAGTGTCAACTTTAATGCATAGGCTTGTCTTCGAGCTTCAAGGTTCATATTTAAAGCATAAAATTCTTTTAATCTCTGTACTGCGGGCCGTTGGCTCAGACTATCAAGATCGGCTTGTTCAAATGAAATAGGGTTATGATTCATTTGATAAGGCTGTTGTAGCTGGTCTGCAGCAAGAAAGCTGTAGAAATCACGATCCATAATAAGAGATTGATATGTTTCATTGGCAGCCTGATTTTGTCCTAATTCAGCTTGACTTCGTGCTAGCCAATATTGCCAGCGGGAGGAATGCTGATCATTATAATTGAGGTCTAAAATAGCATCGCGTGCCGCTTGCCAATCTTGTTGCCATAATGCCGCCCGAACCCGCCATGTTTCAGCTGGAATATTTCCAAAGAATTCTAATGTACGGTCTTCACGGTTTAATGCAGCACGGTTTGCAATATAACGTTGTGTTGTTAGTTTATCTTGTTCACTAAAGCGATAACGTGTTTGAAGTGATTGCCATGCTTCAAATGCTTTATCTGTAGATTTGCGAGAGAGTCGTTGAATGCTATGTTGAAGCATGTCTCGGCTAATGACATTATCTTGAATAAGTAAGGTGTTTTTCTTATTCTGAACTTGTTTTAACAAGCTTAATGGAGAGTGGTGAGCTCGCTGCCATTGAGCAATAAGCCTTGTTGCTTCTTCAGGTGTTTTGAGTGATTTAGCAAGGTATTTAGCTAGACTAAATTGATTCGCTTCTAAAGCCAGCATAATACGCTGCCAACGAAGTTCATCAGTCAATCTACCTTGAGCCTGCCAATATTTAAAAACGGGATCACAGGCTTTATGTTGTGACTTTGGAACAAGCCAAAGTGGGGATGTTTCATCCAGTGCTTGTTGCTGTTTGCCCGTTGAAATAAGTGCCTGTAGACGGGAGCATTGTTGGAATGGAGAAGATGACTCTTTATAGTGACTTAGAAATAGAGACCATTTTTTGTTACGAGCGAGACGCTCTAACCAACTGCGGTGCAATCTTTTTGCATAAAATGTACCCGAATGTGTGGTAATAAATTGAGAGATAGTTGAGCTATTAATATGAGTGAGCTTATGACGCAAATATAAATAGTCTAGATAGGCCTGTAGCGGATAATCATTTAGTTGAGAATTAAGCTTTTTGAACTGGCTGATCTGATTCGTTTGCAGCGCTTTTTGAGCCTGTTGAAAAGTAAGACGTTGTGCACTTAACGTTGTATTGTTTGCTGCGAGACTAATCGTTGGCAGAATAAAAATACTTAAGAATAATAAGAGTGATAGTTTTTTAATCATGGATCTCATAGTAAGGCTAAGAGGTGCATTATTATTGCTGGCTGAGTGTTGCTTCAATTTTATCAAGATTTGGGATATAAGCCATTTTCTTACCGATTTGAATTTGGTAATGTAAGAAATCCGAATCTTCTGAATCTTGTGCTAGCTTTAATGCTGCCTCATTTAGATGAATCAATTGAGGCACTCCGTAGCAAGGTAATGCATAAACTTCAATGTCGGCACTGTCATTGATGCCATGAAGTACACATAATTTATGGGCATCCGAGGCATCGTAGTCTTTACCTTCAACAAGACTTTCTAGGTTGATTACAGGTAATTTCTTTTCATGCCAGTTGCATTCTCCAATCCAATAATCGGGCAGGTCTTCTGCCAGTTTAACTTTAGGCATTGGAATAACTTCTGCGATGCTTGAATTCGGCAATAGTAAATAGTGCTGCTGTAACGGAATCAGCATACAAGGAATAAAGTCAGAAGAGTTTTCAGCCATTGGATGTTCCTAGTTTATTGCTTTGCATTGGGATAAAGACTACCAAGCAGATTTTGCATTGTTTCTACAAGTTCTAGCTCTTGATATGGTTTACCTAAATAGGCATTTACACCGATACTTCTCGCACGTTCACGATGTTTTTCACCTGTACGTGAAGTAATCATGATAATTGGGAGTTTGGAATATTGTTCAACATTTCGTACTAATGTTGCAAATTCAAACCCATCCATTCGAGGCATTTCAACATCGAGTAAAATAATATCAGGCAGATGATCATTTAGTTGAGCAACAGCATCAATCCCATCCTTGGCCGTGATAACCTCAAAACCATGACGTCTTAATAGATTTCCAGATACTTTACGCATAGTAATTGAATCATCAACAACCATGGCAATAGGTGTTCGATCAAGGGCTTGGGACGACGGATCTGGAATAGCATCAATTAAACCTTCATTACTGACACTTAAGTCTGTTGAATTAACGAGTGCTGGAATATCAAGAATGAAGACAACTTGACCATCACCTAGAATGGTTGCACCAGTGATTGAACTAATATGACTAAGTTGATCGCCCATTGATTTAAGTACAATTTCACGATTGCTATTAATTGAATCAACAAGTAAAGCAATAGACATATCACCATATCTAAATAATAAGACAGGAAGTTGTAATTTTGGCTCATCGGGTAAGGAGAGTGGTTTTTCAAGAAGATTAGCCAGCGGAATGAAGCGGTAATATTCACCGTTAAATTCGAATTGAGCCTCGCCTTCTTGATTTAGTAGTGTGTTGATTTCTGCAACGGTTATTCGTGCACCAGCATGAACAGATGTCAATGGAATCGCAAACTGTTCATCGTGACTGCTGACCATTAATGATTGCATAATTGACAGAGTGAGAGGTAAGCGAATATTAAAGGTCGTTCCTTCACCTTCAACAGAGTGAATGGATAGGCGACCTTTTAGGGCGCGAATTTCATTGCTAACAACATCCATACCTACGCCGCGACCTGCAAGTTGCGATATATTATCTGCTGTACTAAAGCCTGAGGTAAGAATTAATTGAATGAGCTCTTCATTGGATGGCATGTGCTCAGGATTAATGAGTTTTTGTTCGAGTGCTTTTTGGCGAACTTTTTCAATATCAATCCCTTGTCCATCATCAGATAACGACATTAAAATTTCCGAGCCTTCACGGGAAATGCTTAATGTCAGCTGTCCGACTTCACCCTTGCCTTGGTTGATACGCATCTCTGGCGTTTCGATACCATGAGCAATAGCATTACGGATGATATGTTCTAGTGGAGCAACAATACGATCAAGAATTGTTCTATCAAGCTCTCGGTCTGCGCCGTGAACCGTCAATGTTGCCTGTTTGCCTAGCTCAGTATTTACTTGGCGAATGATACGTTCAAAACGTGGGACAAGACCCGTAAAAGGTAATAAACGAGTATTCATTAAGCCTTGTTCAAGATCGGCACTAAGACGTGATTGTTGCAATAAGATAGCGTCAGAATCGCGCACTATATTATCAATAGATTGTGTGATCTCATTCATATCACTCACACTTTCAGTTAAGCTTCGTGATAATTGTTGGATCATTGAAAATCTATCAAGTTCTAGTGGATCAAAATCTGATTTATGGTCTTGAACTTCATCTTCAAAACGAAATAAAATTTGAGTTTCTGTTTCGATTTCTAAATTACGTAATTGATCTTGGAGGCGACTTACGGTGGATTCCATTTCAACTAATTGTTGTTGAATCGCTGAGTTTTGTTGCCCAACACGGTCACGTGAGATGTTAACTTCACCCGTAAAATTAGTAAGAAAATCAAGTAAGTCTGCTCGAATTCTTATTTGTTCGCCACCTAGAGCTGTGGCATTATTATTTTGTGCTGATTCTTCATGATGTTCATTTTCATTGCTAGTTTGGGCGATCGCTAGTTTAGGCGCTACTTGCCCAGTGAAAGCTGCAATTTCTGCAATTAAGTCGTGTGCAAAAGGAATATTTTCTTTTTGAGCAAGTAACTCCTGCATTTCTGATAAGCGATCTTGAGAACGTTGTAATAAGGTGAAAAAGCGTTCATTAGGATCTTGTTTTTTGTCGGCAATTAGAAAGACTAATGATTCAGTATGATGTGTTAGATCTGCGATTGGGCGAATGTTCGTTAAACGTGCACTACCCTTTATGGTGTGTAGGACGCGCTGTAATTGCAAGGAGGCATCAGTATTATTGTGATTTTCTTGCCAATTATGTATTGCTGTATCACTAGAAGCCAACAACTCGAGACATTCTTCGGTGAATGCATCTAGAAGTTCAGGATCATCTGTCGGAACAGTAAACCATTCTGTTGCTCTTTCACGAATACGTTGCTCTTCAGCTAAGCGAGCCAGTAATTTTTCTACGAGCTGTTTAAAGGTGACGATATCTGTTGGTGGTTTATTCTGAATTAAGTTTTCAATTTGGTTATTAATTTCTTCATAACCACGGTTGAGTAAGGAAACAAGCTCTTTATCTTTAATTTCATGTTGTTGAGTTAGTTGGGCCAGTAACTGATATAGCTCAGCAAGAACAGGACGTTGAGCATGTTGTGCATTTTCAATAAGCAAGGAAAGAGTTTTGTGAAGTGCATCTTGATATTTTGCATCATCTGGTTGTTGTTGACGCAGCTCTAACTCGTTGGTGTATTGACTGAGTAATTCATCTGTTTCTTCTAGATATACAACCAAAAACTCAGGATCGATAAGCTTTTCTTGTCCATCAGAAGTGTGTTTTTTGTCATCTGGTGTTATTTGAATTAAATTATCAAGTAGAGGCAGAATATCTGGCTCGTCAGAAAGTGGTGTTTGTAGATGAGCAATAAACAGATCGAGGTTATCAATAGTTTCTGAGAGTAAAGATAAATCCTTTTGATCTAGAGATAGATTATTTTCGTAGATTACTTTTAAAGTCTTATCAAGCTGGGTTGCCACCGCTGCTACAGGCATCACTTGGGCAATATTTGCACACCCTTTTAGAGAGTGTGCTGCACGGAGAAGCTCTTTATTTAAAGTAAAAGGATGACTTGATGTTTCAAATTCCTTTTTGAATGTATTAATGTGCTGGATGGCTTCATGCAGAAATATTTGATGCAGCTCATCATCATCGGATAGGATGATTTCTGTTTCTGTTTCTGTTTCTGTTTCTGTTTCTGACAGCTTATTAATATATTGTTCAACACTGGTTGCTGGTTTAATATCAAGCTGTTGATTAATATAACGTTGTACACTTGTTTCACTAATTGTTTCTTCTTTTTTCTCTGCAAGTGAATTCAGAGTAGAAATGAGAGAATCAATATCCTTGGATGTCGAATTATTACCATTAATGAAATCGGGGAGTAAAAGATGAATTGCTTGGCAAGCTTCAGGGATTAGCGAATCTATTTCTGATGAAAGTGGAATTATCTGATCTATAACCCGGTTTAATAGGTTTTCTACAGACCAGGAGAGTTCGCCAATAAGCTCCGCTCCAGCCATTCTTCCACTGCCTTTTAAGGTATGAAAATGGCGACGGATAGTTTTTAGCGTATCGAGGTCATGCTCTAATTCCCAAGAGGGAGTTAGCTCTTGTAATTCATTTAGTACTTCATGTGCTTCTTCGAGAAATATTTCTGCAATTTCAGGATCAATCTCATTAGTAATAATAGCGGTTTCTGAAGGTGAAACTATGGGTGTAGAAGCCCCTTCGGACTGTGCATTAATATATTGTTGAACACTTGACTCTGATTGTACATTTAGAGTAATAAGCTTATTGATATAGCGTTCGACACTTGTTTCAGTTTTATTTGGCGATAAATCTTTGTCTTCTTCTAGCTGGAGTGTACTCAAGTTCAATGGCGATGATTGGTTAAAATTGAGTAGTGTGCTTTGGCCATCAATGAGAAGTTGAGTCTGCTTGGAATTACCGCCTTGGCGAAGGATATCCATATACAGATCTGCAAACGCAATTATTTCTGCAAACCAGTTTAGTTCTTGATTGGATATTTCTTTTTCATCATTCACTATTTGAGTCATTTGCTTTGCCGTATTTTCAAATAAGCTTGCAAGTTGATTCAAATTAATCATGAGTAATGTATCTGATATCTGCTGCAATTGGCTTGCAGAATTTGTCAAAATATCGGATGAGTTATCGGCTTGATTAGATAATATACTGAGCGCTTCTTTGACAGACATCAGATCATTCTGACATTCTAAAATAACCGTGTTTTGAAGTTGTTTACTATCTGTCGATAGCTCAGAAGTGATGTGAGAGTTCTTTTGCAGTTGCGCTTCTATTGTAATGAGATCATTTGCTAGGCTCATCAATAGGTCATCTTCAGGTAACTGTTGCTGTTCGATTAAGCGTGAGAAGTTATCTGCTTGTTGTTGTAATAATGTATTTGATGCGTTATCTGCCAATAGCGTAAACGTATTCGCCATGCTTTCTAACTGTTCTGGCAGTTGTTTAATGGCGTCTAAGGAGTTCTCTGAATGTCGATCAAACTGGTCAACATATTCTTTTATTTCTTGTAGCTGGCGTAGTAATTCAGAATGAGCTTCTGTTAATGCACTATTGCTGAGACTGTATATTTTTTGATGCTGTTGAGCATCAAAAAAGTCTAAAGCAAAGATGTTTTTTAATAAGAATATATGTTTACCACTACTTGTCGCTTGGGCAATTAAGAGTAATAATTCTTGCACTAATGCTGTTGGGAAAACAACTTGAAGGTGCTGTTCATTTTCATTGGTAAAGATAGAAATGGATTTATTCAGTTGAGCTATTTTGAGCCTTACTTCGGAAGTAACAGTAAGCCCGCCATCTAATAATGCTTCGATAATCCCTTCAGCTGTCCACCATAAAATAACAGAACGTTCCTGAATACTGCAAAGACGTAAATAATGCAGAATATCAGCCATTCTTTGTAAGGCTAATTGATCGTCATTTTTAAACCACTCAAGAAATGATATTTGAAAAATATGATTCACTTTTTTAAGTGATATCTTAATAATAGGTTTTGGGCTGCTGGAGCTTGGAGCTATAAACTCAGGAAGAGTAATGGATAACAATGGTTTGAAAACACTGTTTAGGCTGAGCTCTTCATCGCCTCGGGCAATGCGTAGTTCATTTACCGTTGTGATGATTCGTAAAGGATGATCTTTTAGCTCTAAACTAATTAGTTGTAGATAGTTTTGAAGTAGAAACATGCCTTTTAGAAGACCATCTTGAATGACCGTCTGCTCATCACCTTGTTGCTCACGAAGTGTAATCGTTGATGCAAGTAGTTCACTTGCCAACAAATGAGCACCACCAAGGTTTAGCATCTCGACAGTTCCACTTACTTGATGTAGCTGAGTGACACAGGTTCCAAGTACTGCAGTATCGGTAGGTTCGTCTATATAACTAGTTAGAGCATGCAATGCATCAGCAAGAGATTTTTGAACCTCCTCCTGTACCCAAGCTAGTGCATCATAGTTACCACTACTTGTCCGTGCCATGTGTTACTCCAGAACAGTTAATGAATGTATCAAAAATAAAAAGAAACATTTTTATAAGTACCTGCTCTTTATGATGGTAATGTAAAACCAGACACTGATTTACGTAACTCATCAGTTAAGTCTAATAGTCGTCCAATAGAATCCGCACTTTCATTTGTACCGGTCGATGTTTGCATAGCAATTTCTTGGATAACATTCATGCTATCAGAAGTGCCAATCGCCGCTTGAGCTTGTTGTTTCGCAGCATCAGATATGTTGTTGATAAGGTCGGCTAATTGATGTGATACCGCTTCAATTTGCTCAAGTGCTGTACCCGCATCTTGAGATAATTGAGCTCCAGATACTACCCCTGAAGTACTTTTTTCCATTGAGCTAATAGCTTCGTTGGTATCACTTTGGATTGTTCGTACTAATGCATCAATTTGTTTGGTTGCATTACTTGATCGTTCAGCTAATCGTTGAACCTCATCGGCAACAACCGCAAAGCCTCGACCTGCTTCACCGGCCATGGTTGCTTGGATGGCGGCATTGAGTGACAGGATATTTGTTTGCTCAGCGATATCATTGATCAATTCAACGATGTCTCCGATTTCTTGAGAACTTTCCCCAAGTCGCTTGATACGTTTGGATGTTTCTTGAATATGTTCACGGATAGTGTCCATACCTGTAATAGCTTTTTTCACTGCCGCACTACCTTGTGCTGCGAGTTGTACTGACTGTTTCGCAACGTCCGATGATTGGCTAGCATTTTGAGATACTTGCTCAATAGAGCCGGCCATTTCACTGATAGATTTACTTACTTCTGTTATTTGTTGAGCTTGATGTTCACTGGCCTCGGTTAGATGTATCGCTGTTGCTTGTGTTTCTTGTGCCGCTGAGGATACATGTACCGTTGTTGTATTGATGTTTTCTACAATGTCTCGTAAGGCATCAATAGTATAGTTGACGGAGTCAGCAATCGCGCCTGTAATATCTTCGGTAACCGTTGCTGTTGCAGTCAAGTCACCATCAGCAAGATCTCCCATTTCATCAAGCAATTGTAGAATGGCATCTTGATTATGACGGTTTTGAATTTCCATTGCTTCAAGTGAATTATTGCTAGAAACAAAAGGAAGGTATGCGACTCGCAGTGACAGCATTATTGTGATAAGGAGACTGACAACTGCTCCAGCACCCACAATAAGGGGGTCGTGCCAGACGAGTTCATACATGCCTGTTGCAAGTAATCCAATACCAGCAATGGTCAAAAGTACAAATACAACCATAAAAAATAAAATAGGGAGATTATTTTTTGAGGTCAAAGATGATAAAAAAAGTTTACTTGTTGAATTCATAGTGATTTTCCTAAAATCAAAATATTACGCGGTAGCATTTAAGAAGCGGTGGTCAGAAGCCAGCTTGTTAAAACTAAATACATTCCAGTGCATGTCCTGTTGAACGATGCTACCTGTGATATAAGCTGAAACTGCATTGTCGTCGGATAAGTCTTCATGAAGTTCCGGTTCCTCCTGGAAATGTTTCAAGCCAAATACTTCATCTAAAAGTAAGCCTGAGTACAAAGTAGAGTGGTTATTTACAATGATACGGCTACGTTTGTTTATTTTTGTCGCGGTACCATATAAAAAACATTTGAGATCAAAAAGAGGTAGCAATTCCCCTCTTAAATTTGCGATACCAAAAACCCAGGGCGCTGATTTTGGTACTGCGGTAATTTGTGATGGAACCGTAAATACTTCACGTGTTTCACCTAACGGGACAAGAAAATGTTGCTCTGCAATACGAAAACCGATAGCTGTCCAAGTACCATGTAAATCATCTTTTTGGGAAAGCTTTGCGGCGCTCTGTTGGCTTCGCTGTTGAATGTCTTGTAATAGTGCCAGCATTTCTGCTGGGGAGCGATGACTCATGATTCCTTCTCAAGAAGAGAGTTAATCTCTTGCATGAGGTGTTCTTCTGTAACAGGCTTGCCAATGTAGCCTTTTGCCCCTTGCCTCATTCCCCATAATCGGTCGGTCTCTTGGTTTTTAGAGGAGACAATGATAATAGGAATATTCTGGGTATCGGTATCTCTACTTAGACGTCGAGTTGCCTGGAAACCATTTAGCTTAGGCATAACAACATCCATAAGAATTAAGTTAGGCTTTTCTTTTTTTGTAACTTCTACAGCTTGCTCGCCATCCTCAGCAGTAATAATCTGATGATTATGTTTTTCCAATATTTTTTTGAGAACATAAATCTCGATGGGAGAGTCATCTGCAATAAGAATTAGTGCCATATTCTTTAATCATCCTTGGTTTATTTTTTTAGCAGGTGAGTGCGAATTGCATTAAGCAAGTCATCACGAGCAAATGGTTTTGTTAGATATTGTTCTGCACCGACCACGCGCCCTTTGGCTCGATCAAATAAACCGTCTTTACTAGAAAGCATAATCACGGGCGCGTCTTTGAACATCGCATTATTTTTGATAAGAGAGCAGGTTTGGTAACCATCAAGGCGAGGCATCATTATATCGATAAAGATAATGTCGGGATGACTTGTGCTGATTACTGGGAGCGCTTCAAAACCATTTTCAGCGGTTACGACTTCACAGCCAGCATTTTTTAGCAATTTTTCAGCTGTACGGCGGATAGTTTTACTATCATCAATCACCATGACCTTTAGGCCGAAAAATTCAGTTTTCTCATCACTCACGCTAACAATAATCCCTAGTTAAACTTAAAATATCTGTTTTAAGATGACGTTCCAGAGATTGAAGATATACCATTTTTAGCTGACAGGCTAGTCACAACTGGATAAAACTTAGTTCTTACTGGTTATAAGTGTTACATAAGACAATAAAAGTTTATATTCTAATGACTTGAATCATGTATCTTTGAGGTAAGTTGAATACCAAAAAAACGGTGGTGATTCATTGGCTAAATTGTCATACTAAATTGTATTTATTATGCAGCTTTAATAGTTGCGGAGAAAAGGTTAAGCGTTATGATTTCTGGAGTTCCACATTTAACAACGGCTTTGACAGGTCCTTTATTGCAGTTAGAAGGGCATTTATTAACTCATCAGGTTCAGGTTGAGACATGGTTCAGAGAGCAGTGGCTAGAGACTCCTGCTCCTTTTTATGCCTCAGTTGATTTGAGAAATGCTGGATTTAAGCTGGCGCCGGTAGATACCAATCTATTTCCAGCAGGCTTTAATAACCTTAATCCAGCTTTTATGCCGTTATGTATTCAAGCTGTTCAGGCCGCGATTGAGCGGGCATGCCCTCAGGCTAAGAAGGCTTTGATTGTCGCTGAAAATCATACGCGGAACTTATTTTATTTAGAAAGCATAGAAACTTTGCGACAAATTTTTGAGCAAGCAGGACTTGAAGCTAGAATCGGCAGTTTGCGTGAGGATCTGACAGAAGCAATGGACGTGGAGCTACCATCGGGTAAGACATGCCGTTTAGAGCCCATCACAAGGGTCGGTGACAGAATTTCATTAGGCGATTTTTCACCCTGTTTGGTTTTATTGAATAACGATCTGTCAGGAGGGCGTCCTGAGATATTAGAAAATTTAGAACAGCAAGTTATTCCACCGTTATCTGCTGGTTGGTCAGATCGTAAGAAATCAGATCATTTCGCTCATTATCATAATGTTGCTCAAGAACTGGCGAAACAAATTGATATCGATTCTTGGTTGATTTCACCCTTGTCTTTGCAGTGCGGTGAAGTCAACTTTATGGATAGAAATGGTGGAGAATGTCTAGCTAAAAATGTTGAGAATATGTTGAAATCTATTCAGTTGAAATATGATGAATACGGAATAGATAAAGAACCTTTTGTTGTAGTGAAAGCGGATTCTGGAACCTATGGCATGGGCATAATGACGGTTAAACATGCCGATGAAATTGCGAGTCTGAACCGTAAACAGCGAACTAAAATGTCATCTGCAAAGGAAGGTTTAGTGGTTGATAATGTGTTAATTCAGGAAGGGGTTTATACATTCGAAACAATTGGTGAGGACATGGCGGTTGCTGAACCTGTTGTTTATATGATGGATCATTTTGTGGTGGGCGGGTTTTATCGTGTTCACACTGCTCGAGGCGTCAATGAAAATTTAAATGCCCCAGGAATGCATTTCGAGCCTTTGGCGTTTGTTCAACCATGTAATACTCCAGATAAAGGGGATGTTCCTGATGCCGAGCCAAATCGATTTTATGCTTATGGGGTTATTGCTCGGCTTGCACTATTAGCTGCTGCTCGAGAGCTAGCTGATTGAAGTATCATGGGTATAGGCTTGCTTTATCTATTCTGAGTCGTGTTCGTTCATAAGCAATTGTAAACTATGATGGTTGCTGACTATTCTTATCCAAAGTTCAGGTTAAAGTATTAAAAAAGGGAAGCACCATTTCTGATGCTTCCCTTAAATCACTGTACAAATTCAGTGAGAACGTTTAATTCATATGTTCACTTAAATAGGCAATGGTCATTGTTTGATTATGCAATAAGCTATGGCCGTCATCTTCACCTGAACAAATTTCACCATTGGAGTAAAAACCTGTAATTCCGGTTTGAACACCTAGCAACCTTTGTACTGCAAATACTTCATCGGATACTTGATCTGCCATAACCAGTTTACGTCCGACACAGCTAACGCAAATAGCAAGAGCCTTATCATTCAAGTTTATGTTTTTATCAAGAATTTGGCGAGCAGCATCGCTAGCACCATTAACTAACATATCATGATCTGACTTAAGGAAGCGAACCGTTGAACCTTCATTTACATTACCAGCAAAGGTAAGGCTATTATCACCTTCATCAACCGCTAACAGAGTTCGGATAACCGTAATGCTTTTATCCTCAGCCATAATTGCAAATGGGAAATTAAGTCCCGAAGCTGGAAGTTGGTTTGCATAGTAGCCAATATACATTTTATAGAGTGGCAAAGCAGGCTTTCCATCTAATTCATAAACAATGTTTTTGATGGAGCGAGTAATTTTTCGTGGTGGACCATACGGTTTCCAACCACCTAAAGCCCCGCTAGTGACAACAGCATTTTCACCATAAATTCCGACAGCAATAACAACGCGGTCATGAACCTGATCATTATTGAGTAGGTATGTTTGGGAGAAGTTAGCATTATCCCCAGCTAAGCCACCGGTAATTGGAATATTCGGTAAAACTTCTTGAATGCCCTCAACTAATTCCGATCCATTTACGTTGAGACCGTCACTTAGAACAAAAACGCCTTTCAGATCATCTTGAATAAGGTCTGAAGCAATCAGAGCGCCTAAAGCATGGGATTGCGCCATGCTATTGATAGGCTTAACAATGAATTTAAGTGCGCTACGCTCCCAATGCATGGCTGTAATATGCACGCTTTCATCGTGGACACCTGACTCTGTTATTTCTCCAGATGTCGTACAGCCAATGATTTGAGCTAAGGGGTAACGCTTTTGTAATGCTTTAGTGAATCCGCGTTCTTTAAATCGTTTAACGGAGCCAAAGACTAGAACCCAGTTAGCTTCAGGCAACGGGGATTGCGAGGGTAATTTTCCGAATCCTTTCTTTTCTGGGAGGTGCTCTTGTGTAAACTTCATATCTTTAGATGCCTAAATGTATGTGAAATATTTCTGAAGCATAGTTTAGTAATATTTCTAATATCGTCCATTGAATTTGATCGGAACGATAGTACCTCAATTTGTCCCTTCAAGGGAAGGTAAACAGATAAATTAAGGATGTGTGATGAATTAAAACGCTATTTTTGGGGCATTGTTATAACTATTAGCTTAGATGTTAAAGTTAATGGATGTAAGTGGTTACTATACAAGATATGCATTCTACATTATAACTTTATGATATTGGTATGAAGATGACAATGGTTCATTGTTTAAGACTTATTAATGACGGGGCAATGATATTTTATGGGCGGTAAGTCGACACCTTTCAACAAGGAGCGACATAAAATATCATTGAAAGTTGCTGAGAAGTATGTTTTATTGTTTGTCGAGAGAGGATAATCCGATCTTAGCTTATAAGACTCTGATAACGAGATAAAAATAATAATGCAGGGAGCATTAAGCAAGTTTATTGGATGCTTTAAAGTTACTTCATAACCTTAAAGAGAGAGAGAAAATTTATGTTTTCATTAGCATTAAGTATTGGTGTTTTAGGTGGCGTTGCTACATGGCTTGCATTTGGTCCACTAGCAGGATTTGTTACAATTTGGGCAATCTTTATTGGTTGGGGACAGTATTTCCATAATGGTGCTGATAATGCAGCATTAAAAAATACGATTGTTTGCAGTATTTTCGGTTCAGTTTTAGCCGGTGTTGCATTTGTTTTAATGGGCGCAATTCCATTAGGTGATGTTCTTACTGCTCCTGTATGGGTTGCCGTAACAGTATTTGCTTTGGTGATGGGTGCTTCAATTCCTGCCTTCTCTGTTATCCCTTCAGCAGTTTATGGTTATGCAGCAACAGCAGCATATGCAATTCATGTTGGAGGCAGTACTTCAGCAATGGATATGACAAACCCAGTTCTTGTTGTTTCTTTATCTATGATTGTTGGTGCGGTATTCGGTTTACTATCAGCTAAAGTAAACACAATGATCTCTGGCAGTTAATTGCTAGCTTTCAGTTAAAGCAAAAAAGGCTGTATTCAGAAATGAATACAGCCTTTTTTTATGGCTAAAATTAAAGGTTAATTTAGCCCGCTAATTTTGCTTTCAAAATATCATTTACTTGTGCAGGATTTGCTTTGCCTCTAGATGCTTTCATCACTTGACCAACGAAGAAGCCGAGTAATTGCTCTTTACCTGCGCGATATTGTTCAGCTTGATCAGTATTATTGGCAATCACTTCATCGACAATGGCTTCAATTGCACCAGAATCAGTGACTTGTTTTAGGCCTTTTTCTTCAATAATACTGTCAGTATTATCACCTTCACCCGTCCATAAAACATCAAAAATTTGTTTAGCAATCTTGCCAGAGATAGTGTTATCGCTAATACGTATTAATAAACCACCTAATTGTGAAGCGCTAATAGGCGATGTTGTAATGCCTAACCCTGCTTTATTTAGAGCGCCTAATAATTGAGTAATCACCCAGTTAGCACACAATTTTGGATCTTTATTTTCAGAGGCTTTTAAAACGGCTTCATAATAATTAGCCAACTCACGACTACTGGTTAATACGGATGCATCATAGATAGGCAAGCCCATATCAGAAACAAAGCGGTCACGTTTAGCATTGGGCAATTCCGGCAATGTCGCTCGAATGGTTTCAATCATTTCTGGATCGAGTACAACTGGAAGCAGGTCTGGATCAGGGAAGTAACGATAATCATTTGCTTCTTCTTTGCTACGCATTGAGCGGGTTTCATTTTTATCGGCATCATAAAGACGTGTTTCTTGAACAACAGTGCCACCATCTTCGATTAGCTCAATTTGGCGTTCAATCTCGACATTAATCGCACGTTCAACATTGCGGAATGAGTTAATGTTTTTGAGTTCTGCGCGGGTACCAAGTTCTTTTTGACCTTTCGGACGAACAGAAACATTAGAATCGCAACGGAATGAACCTTCCTGCATATTACCGTCACAAATCTCAAGGTACTGCACTAAGGTATGAATCTTTTTCATATACGCGACGGCTTCTTTCGCGCTACGCATATCTGGATCGGAAACGATTTCTAATAAAGGTGTACCAGCACGATTAAGATCAACGCCTGTTTGACCTTGCGTATAACCATGAGTTGACTTACCCGCATCTTCTTCTAAATGTGCACGAGTCACACCAATCACACGTTCAGTGCCATCTTCTAATTCAATTGTTAACTCACCCTTGCCAACAATAGGCAATTCCATTTGACTAATTTGATAGCCTTTAGGTAAATCAGGATAGAAGTAGTTCTTACGCGCAAAAACAGAGCGAGGAGGTAAGTCCGCTCCTATCGCTAAACCAAACTTAATGGCCATTTTGACCGCTTCTTGGTTAAGCACAGGCAAAACACCAGGCAAGCCTAAGTCGACAGCACATGCCTGCGTATTTGGCTCGGCACCATATGCGGTAGATGCGCTAGAGAAAATTTTAGTTTTAGTGGCGAGTTGAGCGTGAATCTCTAACCCAATAACAACTTCCCATTCCATAATGCTGGCCTGATTTTAATAATATAAACGGGGAATTGTACCAAGTTTATTAACGTAAACTGAGAATTTTCCAGCCTTGTTGTTTAGCGATAGCGTGTAATTTAGGATCGGCATCCACGGCAACAGGGTGTTCAACAAGGTTTAATAATGGCAAATCATTATGAGAATCGCTATAGAAATAACTGCCTTCAAGCGTTAAGTCCTGTTCCTTTAACCATTCTTCTAAACGTACAACCTTCCCTTGCTGGTAAGAGGGAGTACCTGCAACTTTGCCGGTATATACACCCTCGATCATTTCTGCTTCAGTGGCAATCAAATTGGGAATAGCGAATGATTTAGCAATGGGAGCGGTAATAAAGCTATTGGTTGCGGTAATAATTAATAAGGTATCGCCTTGCTGTTGATGCTGAGCAATAAGCTTGCGTGCGGCCGGTAACATGATGGGAGCAATCTTCTTCGCGAGATATTGTTCACGCCAACGGATAAGATCATCAAGTGTATTATCGGCAAGAGGTTTAAACTGAAATGCTGAAAACTCAAAAATATCCATGGTGCCAGCGAGATATTGGTCATAGAAGTCTTGGTTGGTCTGTTGATAAGATTTTGCATCAACAATATTATTTTCAACTAAAAATTCACCCCATAAATAATCGCTATCACCGCCAAGAAGGGTGTTATCTAAATCAAAGATTGCTAGAGCCATATTTTAAACTTCATATATATCAAAGAAAGAAGGTCATTAGGGGGTATTGTAATCAAAATGGTTTGCATACCGCGAGTGCTTTCTCTAATCTAGTCTGTATTGAAAAATTATGCTGTTACTACTAAGGCTTTTAAGTCGAGCAGTAACAAGAGACAAGGCAGTGATAGATAAAGATGGTTTTAGACCCAACGTAGGGATTATTCTCTGCAATAATGAGAATCAAGTGCTTTGGGCGCAGCGAGCGCAGCATGACTCTTGGCAGTTTCCACAAGGCGGTATTAAGCCAGATGAAACGGCAGAAGAAGCCGTGTATCGGGAATTAATGGAAGAAGTGGGTTTAGGCCGAGAACATGTTGAAGTATTGGGCATGACTCAAGGTTGGTTACGTTACCGCCTACCTAAGCGTTATTTACGTTTTGGTAATAAGCCGTTGTGCATTGGACAGAAGCAGCGCTGGTTTTTATTGCGACTGATTGCCGAAGAAGAAAATGTGCGCTTAGATCAATATGAAAAACCCGAGTTTGATGATTGGCGTTGGGTAGATTATTGGACGCCAGCGAAAGAAATTGTTTTTTTTAAACGTCGTGTCTACGAAAAAGCATTACATGAACTCGCGCCCATCTTGTTCCCTGAGTATAAAAAACGAGTTGAAGAAGAGCAGCGAAGAACTTAAATCATTCAGAGCGTGGTGACTTTGGATTTTAAGCTAACACCTTGCTAAATACTTTGGCATTACGCTGATAGTTATAAAGGCTTTGTTTCTTTACGGGTAACTCACCGAGCTCAGCGGCTTTAAAGCCGTGCTCTAAAAACCAATGGGCCGCCTGAGTCGTTAACACGCATAAACGTGTTAATTTAGCAGATAAAGCCTGTTTTTCAATGACGGACAAAAGGTGTTTTCCTCGACCGGTATCTTGGTAACCATTAGCAACAGCAAGGCAGGCAAGCTCGCCAATCTGATTCTCTGGATAAGGATAAAGTGCAGCACAAGCAACAACGCAGCCATCACGTTCCATCACCGTGAAATGATCGATTTCGATTTCTAAATGTTCACGAGAACGTTTAACTAATGTGCCATTATCTTCCAGTGGTTGAATAAGCTCTAATATGCCGGCAACATCGTCAATTGTAGCCTGACGCGTTGTTTCAAAAGAGCTTGCACTCACTAATGTTCCAGCACCATCACGACTGAATAATTCCTGCAACAAAGCACCATCAAGTGCGCGGTCTAATAAGTGAACACGTTGTACGCCCGCATTACAGGCTTTGACAGCAGCATGAAGCGAATGATGTTGTTCATCGAATGAATCTTGTAATATTGCAGATGCTTGTTTAACGGTTAATTCACGAGCCAAGTTTTGACTATCACCAATCAAAATCAATTTGTCAGCAGTCAATGCTGATGCTGTCGCTGTTGCAATTGCTTCAGCAGATAAATTGAAAATTTCGCCAGTCGGTGAGTAGCCTAAAGGTGGCAGTAAAACAATATTGCCTTGAGCTAATTGCTGTTCAATTCCTTGCGTATCAATGCGGCGAACCTCTCCGGTATGACCAAGATCAACACCCTCTCTAATTCCGACAGGTTGCGCAGTAACTAAATTCCCACTAGTACAGCGAATGCGCGCATCTGCCATAGGAGTATGTGGCAAGCTAAAAGAGAGTTTGGCTTCAATATCCAGACGTAATTTACCAATAACCGACTTGGCAATTTTAAGGCAGGCATCATCGGTAACTCTTAAACCATGATGATAATTGACAGCAATATTATGTGTTTTACATTGTTGTTCAATTTGAGGCCTTGCCCCATAAACCAACACTAAACGGATGCCGAGGCTATTTAATAAAGCAAGATCATGAATCAAATTATCAAATCGATTGGATGCGATAGTTTCACCATCAAAGGCGATGACAAAAGTTGAACCTCGGTGAGCGTGAATATAAGGTGCCGCCGCTCTAAACCAGCTTATTGTCGCGGCATTATTTACTGAAAGTAAGTCGTCATTTGTTGTTTTCATAAGGCTCTTTTTATCCTAGTCAGAGCCGTCTTGCAATTTAGTGTAAAATTTAGCGTATAAAAATTGCCGTTTGCTTATTATGAAGCAGACAACAAAACCTATTAGTTTGGAGAGTTATCATGCCTGAATATCGATCAAGAACATCTACCGCTGGCCGTAATATGGCAGGTGCACGCGCCTTGTGGCGTGCTACGGGCATGACAGATGATGATTTTAGCAAGCCAATTATTGCGATTGCTAATTCGTTTACACAATTTGTTCCCGGTCATGTCCATTTAAAAGACATGGGACAGTTAGTTGCGCGCGAAATTGAAAAAGCGGGCGGCGTTGCCAAAGAATTCAATACTATTGCGGTGGATGATGGTATCGCAATGGGTCATGGCGGCATGCTGTACAGCTTGCCTTCTCGCGACATTATTGCAGATTCAGTTGAATATATGGTTAATGCCCATTGTGCGGATGCGATTGTATGTATTTCAAACTGCGACAAAATCACGCCGGGAATGTTGATGGCGGCATTGCGTCTAAATATTCCGGTGATCTTTGTATCTGGCGGCCCAATGGAGGCTGGCAAGACTAAATTAGCAGGTAAAGACGTCAAATTAGATCTTGTTGATGCGATGGTGTTAGCAGCAGATGAAAATGTCAGTGATGAAGATGTGGCACAAGTTGAGCGTAGCGCTTGTCCAACCTGTGGTTCATGTTCAGGCATGTTTACTGCAAACTCGATGAACTGTCTAACAGAAGCATTAGGTTTATCACTGCCTGGTAATGGTTCTTTATTAGCCACCCATGCTGATCGTAAAGATTTATTCTTAGAAGCGGGTCGTACGATTGTAGATTTGGCTAAACGTTATTATGAGCAAGATGATGAATCTGCATTGCCGCGATCCATTGCGAGCAAAGCGGCATTTGAAAATGCGACTGCTTTAGATATTGCGATGGGTGGATCAACAAATACAGTATTACATCTATTAGCTGCGGCACATGAAGGTGAGATTGATTTCACCATGGATGATATCGACCGCATGTCTCGTAAGATCCCTAACCTCTGTAAAGTGGCTCCTGCCACACCTGAATATCATATGGAAGATGTTCATCGTGCTGGTGGGGTATTTAGCATCTTGGCTGAACTTGCAGCGGGGGGATTATTACACACCGAACTACCAACGGTACACAGTGCAACATTAGCCGATGCATTAGCAGAATGGGATATTGTTCGTGGTGACAGTGAAGTAGCTAAATTACGTTATTCAGCAGGCCCTGCAGGCATTCCAACTCAAGTTGCTTTTAGTCAAGCAACACGCTGGCCGAGTTTAGATGTCGATCGTGAAAATGGTTGTATTCGTGATATCGAACATGCTTATAGCCAAGATGGTGGTTTGGCCGTGTTATTTGGCAATATTGCACTTGAAGGCTGTATTGTTAAAACAGCAGGCGTGGATGATGATAACTTAACATTCTCAGGACCCGCACGAATTTTTGAATCACAAGATCATGCTGTAATGGCTATTTTGACCGAGCAAATTGTAGCCGGTGATGTGGTGCTTATTCGTTATGAAGGTCCTAAAGGCGGCCCGGGTATGCAGGAAATGTTGTACCCAACCAGTTATCTAAAAGCGAAAGGTTTAGGCAAGGCCTGTGCCTTATTAACAGATGGTCGATTCTCAGGTGGCACATCAGGTTTATCAATCGGCCATGCTTCACCAGAAGCGGCAGAAGGTGGCAACATCGGCTTAGTGGAAGAAGGTGACACTATTGTTATTGATATCCCTAACCGCATTATCAAGGTCGATGTAACAGATGACGTTTTAGCTGAGCGTCGTATCGCAATGGATGCTAAAGGTGATGATGCTTGGACTCCCGTTGGCCGTGAACGTGAAGTGAGCTTGGCATTGCAAGCTTATGCTGCTTTAACAACATCGGCTTCAAGAGGTGCTGTGCGTGATTTGGAACAACTAAAGCGCAGATAGCATTCTCTTAGTTTGAATTAAGCATAAAAATCTCGTGTTTTGTATGAAGGTGCAGGTTTTTATTATATCTTTGTCATGGATGGCCATAAAATCGAGGTTAAGATTTTGGATAGACATAAAATAGCTTTTTTTGAAATATTTCCTTGGAATAAAAATTTCGAAACAGGCATTGAATTAATTGATGAACAGCATAAACAACTGGTTCATATATTAAACAAATTAGCGGCCCATCTAGCAAATAATTCTGATGAAGATCTTCTAAATAAAATTTTTGATGAATTGGCAGGCTATGCTGATTATCATTTCAAGGCGGAAGAGCAGATTTGGTCAGCTCACTTCAAGGATGATGACTGGTTGGTAAATCATGAGCATACTCATGAGTCTTTTATTGATAAAGTTATAGCATTAAAAAAAGAAGAAAATGACCGGCCTTTGGATGATGTGATCCAAGAGATTATTTCCTTCTTAGCGCAGTGGCTTGCTTATCATATCTTAGAATCTGATAAGCGCATGGCAAAGGTTGTGCTGGCCATGGAGTCAGGTGACTCTTTAGAACAAGCTAAGATCAGAGCGAACAAAGAGATGAGTGGCTCGATGCAGGTCCTTATCAATACCGTGCTCACAATGTATGACAGTCTTTCAACACGCACCTTGGATTTGATGAGAGAAAAGACGTTGCGAATGCAGGCTGAAGAAGATTTATCTCGGAGCGAAGAACGTTGGCAGTTTATACTCGAAGGAGGAGCTGAGGGAGTATGGGATTGGGATATCACCCCTCATTCTAAAGAGGAATTCCCTTTATTTGAGATTGTTGGCAATAAAAAGAAAGATGTTAAGCAACGATCTAATATTCATCCTGCGGATAGAATTAGAGTGGAACAAGATTTGCAAACTCATCTTGATGGTAAAACAGAGTTTTATATTAATAAACCTGAGATCTGGTTAAGAAACAGTCATCATACTAAATTCTTCGCTAGTAATTTTTAATGATGGCTTGTTCTCTTTAAGTGAGTAAGCGATAAGCCCAGCAATGATGTTCAGCATAAATCCATGCACACTACGATGCCTAGAATGCTCAACTTGAGTAATATTTTTAAGCTGATCGTTGATGGTTTCAATGATAAATCGCCTAGAAAGCATTGCTTTATCCCATGCAGAGAGTAATTTTGCTTTCATATTCTTCTTAACGTTAGTCACTAACTCAACCCCTTTATCGAACAAGTCACTAGACAATGCTTTACTGATATAGCCCTTATCAGCATATAATTTCCCTATCACGTCTTTAGCTAATTCAGGCACAGGTTTTCTGTCATCAACATTAGCAGGTGTGATTTTAGCTGCCAGAATATCACCGACATGATTGACAATAATGTGTAACTTAAATCCATAAAACCAGCCCATTGTTCCTTTGCCTCTTTTGGCTATTCCAGCAAACGTTTTATGCCGTTCAATACGAAGGTTATGGCAGACCTTTATACTGGTCGAATCAACAAAGCTAATACCCGTTGGCTTTCCTTTAACATGTGTGAAGTAAGCACACAAAGGCGTTAACGCCTTTGGCATCACGGCTAAGAATCGAGTATAACTGAGTAATTCTGGAAAATAGCTCTTATAAAACCTAGCAACAAGTCCTGTATAATAGTTTTTGAAATCACGTTGGTTTGATGAGTGAAATCCTATAATAATGGTCATTATTTCACTCATTGCCATTCGACCTTCTCTGTTTCGTTTTCGAGTACCATCTGCTAGAAGTTGTGCTTCCCACTGCGGCATAAATACCTTACAAAAATCATCGACATCACAGAATATGTCTGTTAATTTGTTCATAGGCCTGTTTTCCTTTCATCAAAATCTTTGTCGTAAAAGATCTGATCGGTTAACAGGCTTTTAGTTCCCATTTCTTAAACAGGATTCAGGTTAATAAGCATCGTGTGATAACTGAGAATGGTAGTTGGTCTTGGGTATTAAGTCGTGGCAAAGTGGTGAGTCGTGATGAGCATGGTGCGGCCTTACGAATGGTGGGAACACACTCCGACATTACTGAACGTGAATTGGCTTCACTGATATATAAACATAGTAGTCAGGCACTATTTGTGACTAATATCAATAATGACATTATCAGTATTAACCCCGCCTTTACAGACATAACGGGCTACTCTGAGCAAGAAGTGATAGGTGAGAACCCACGGCTTTTGTCGTCAGGAAAGCATGATGCCCTGTTCTATCAACAGATGTGGGAAGCAATCAATGCAACGGGTCATTGGGAGGGTGAAGTTTCCAATAAACGAAAAAATGGTGAGATTTATATTGAGAACCTGAATATTAACACCGTCTTTGGAGCTAATGGTCTAGTCGATCACCACATAGCTTTGTTTTCTGATATTACCGAAAAGAAAAAAGCAGATAAATTAATAGTGCAACATGCTAACTTTGACATGCTCACTAAGCTACCAAATCGTCATTTATTTCAAGAACATTTGCAGTTTGAAATTAATAAAGCACAGCGAACTGATGCGCTTATAGCTCTATTATTTATTGATTTAGATCGGTTTAAAGAGGTCAATGACTCATTTGGTCATAATACCGGCGATATGCTACTTATTGAAACGGCTCAACGCATTAATAAGTGCGTTCGAAAGTCGGATACGGTGGCGCGTATAGGAGGCGATGAATTCACCGTTATTTTAGCTGAGGTTGGAGATGTACATATTATTGAACGCATCACCCAGAAAATCATTGATGTACTAAGAAAGCCATACATACTTGGACATCATCAAGCATATATATCGGCCAGCGTGGGAATTACTCTTTATCCTGATGATTCTACCGATGTAGCCTCGATGTTAAAACTGGCTGATCAAGCAATGTATAAAGCTAAAGCAAAAGGACGTAACTGTTATAGCTACTTCACTCAAGCTATGCAAGAAGAAGCGCAAAGACATCAACAACTTCTAATTGATTTGCGTAATGCGGTGAAAACAGAGCAATTGGAATTGTATTATCAGCCTATTGTAAATAGTGAAACAGGTGAAATATGTAAAGCAGAAGCCCTATTGCGCTGGAATCATCCAACAAATGGAATGATTAGTCCTGCTGAATTTATTCCAGTTGCCGAAGAGTCTGGTCTTATCGTGGAAATAGGCGATTGGGTATTTAAGCAAGTAGCTAATCAAGCCAAGCTATGGATAGAAAAATATGATGTAAATTTCCAAATTAGTCTAAATAAGTCACCAATACAATTCCTGTCAGGAGATAATCATAATAACTGGCTAGCATTTCTAGATGATCTGGATTTGCCTGGACAAGCCATCGTTATAGAGATAACAGAGGGTTTGTTATTGGAAAGTAACTCTAAGATCACCGAACAGCTTTTACAATTCCATCATGCAGGAATACAAGTTGCCTTAGATGACTTTGGTACAGGCTATTCTGCTCTTTCATATCTCAAGAAGTTTGATATTGATTATTTGAAAATTGATCAGATATTTACCCAAAATTTGACCTCCGAATCAGATGACTTAGTGCTATCTGAAGCCATTATTGTCATGGCGCACAAGTTAGGTTTAAAGGTCATTGCTGAAGGTGTTGAGACCGAACAACAATTGCAACTTCTCGTTGAAGCTGGATGTGACTATATTCAAGGTTATCTATTTTCTAAGCCAGTACCGGCAATGGAGTTTGAACAATTGCTAGAGAGTCGAGAGAAAAGGTGATGATGCTTGGCAGCCTGTTGGCCCGCGAACGTGAAGTGAATTTGGCTTTACAAGCTTATGCCGCTTTAACAACATCGGCTTCAAGAGGTGCGGTGAGAGATTTGGAGCAATTGAAACGTCGTTAATTATTTAACATGTTTTTGAAGCAGAGCCCTGACTACTTTTTTAGTCGGGGCTTTTTTTTGAAATTAACTGATGTTTATTGATTAAAGGCCGATAACCATGGAACAGATATTGCTCCGATATCTTTTAGAAAGAAGAAAAGGTATGATTGAGCCGCAATATTAGCGCTCTCTAATATTCATGACTAATGAAAACAAGTATTTGACCAATATTAGCTAAGCATTTGGAATAAATACCATGTATATAAAGCGGCAAGCAATGAATCTTTTTGCCGCTAATTGATGCTTATGTAGCGGTAAAAATTAAAAGGATTAAAATGAGAAATCTTAAGATTGGTAAACGATTAATGATCGGCTTTTCAGTATTGGTCATTATTATTGCAATAGCGTCTTTTAATGCTATTTGGCAAATAAAAGAATTACAAACACAATCTCAAAAAGTAGTTGAATTACGAGTACCTACGACAGCGGCAAGTGCCAGTATTCTTAATGGTATTAATCATGCCCTAGCTGCTTTGCGAGGCTGGATGATTTTAGGTAAAGATAAATTTAAAAGTGAACGTGCACTTGCATGGGAGTCTGAGATTAATAGCTCTCTCGCTATTTTGGAAGAAAAGTCGGTTAACTGGACCAATCCAGAAAATTTAAAGCGATTAGCGGAGTTAAAGTCATTGCTTGCTGACTTTGCTGTCGAACAACAGCATATTGAAGATATCGCTCAAACAGTGCAAAACACGCCGGCACTTGAAATGCTTTTTGACAGCGCTGTTCCTCAGGCGACAATTATGTCGAAGCAAATTACATTGATGATTGATTTGGAATCTACACTTGATGCAACGCCCGAGCGAAAAGCACTATTAGGTATGATGGCTGATGTTCGCGGTACATTAGGTTTGGCATTGGCCAATATTCGCGGTTATTTACTGTCTGGTGAAGAACAATATAAAACTAAGTTTGATAATTTATGGGCCAAAAATGATAGACGCTTCGCTGATTTGAAGCGAAATAAATCATTACTGAGCTTTACTCAAGCGAAAGCATTCAGCACGTTTGAGGATGCAAGAATCAAATTCTCTCCTATTCCTCCAAAAATGTTAGAAATACGAGGACAAGAGGACTGGAACCTAGCGAACCATTGGCTGGGCACAAAAGCCGCGCCGATTGGTTTTCAAATTAAAGTTATTTTGAAAGCAATGGCAGATAATCAAGCAGAGTTACTTGCTCAAGATGCCGCTTTGATGAAAGAACAAACAGAGACATCGACTACCACTTCTTGGTTATTATTATTAGTTGGACTGTTAGTCGGTGTTTTTACTTCGATTATTGTTTCTCGCAGCATTGTTAACCCGATTACAGCATTAGATAAAACGATTTCTAATGTCAATAACTCGAATAATTTGACGCTGCGAGCTTCAGAAGATGGGAATGATGAAATTTCAGAAATTGCTTATGCATTTAACCACTTGTTGAAAGGATTCCAGACAACATTAGAAAACGTGAGAAATGCGAATAATCAAATAGCAGACTCCTTGAGCAATACTTCCGCTATTTCGGAACAAACAAGCAGTGCGATTAAGCAGCAAAAAGACGAAACTGAACATCTCGCGACAGCCATGAACGAGATGTCATTAACGGTTAATGAAATAGCTAAAAATACCACGCAAACATCGGTAGATTCAAATGCGGCCATCCAACAAGTGCATAGTGGAACACAAGCAATGCAAGGCACTATTGCAACGATTCAAAACTTGGCGAGTGTTATTGATAAAACAGGTGGAACAATCAATGAGCTGGAGCAGAGAACAATCGACATTTCGAGTGTTTTAGATGTGATCAGCGGCATTGCTGAGCAAACTAATTTATTGGCCTTGAATGCCGCTATTGAAGCCGCGAGAGCGGGTGAGCAAGGACGAGGTTTTGCTGTGGTTGCTGATGAAGTTAGAGCGTTGGCAAGTCGAACTCAAGATGCAACAGGTGAAATCACTAAAATGATTGATCAATTACAGCAAGGATCTAAACATGCTGTTTCTTCAATGGCTGAGAGTCAAAGTCATGTAAGTAGTGCTGTTGAGCAAGCAGGTTCAGCGGGAGATGCTTTAAATTCTATTGCAGAGGTTATTGAGAGAATTAGTGGTATGAGTGCACAAATTGCTACTGCTGCTGAAGAGCAGGGCGCTGTATCAATAGAAATTAGTCGAAACGTAGAGAGTATTAATGTTGCATCAGAACAAACCTCTGATGCGGCAGCTCAAAGCTCACAATCTAGTCATGATTTGGCAGAGTTTGCTTCTGGATTGAATGATTTGGTTAAGGACTTTAAAGTTTAAATTTAACTATAATTATTGAACGTTAATAGCCTCAGATTCTTTAGACTAAAGAGTTTGAGGCTTTTTTATGTACGGGAAGCTTGCTCGATAATAATGCTGCACTAGCAACAAATAATGTAGAAGTAATTAAGCAGCCTATTAGACTATAGTGCTGATAAATCAGGCCTGATAAGACCGTGCCTGTTAAACGACCACCCGCATTCGCCATATAATAAAACCCCACATTCATCGCTACTTTATCGTGGTCTGACCATTCAACGATTAAATAGGAATGTACGGCTGAATTCATTGCAAAGATAATGGCAAAGAGACTCAAGCCTATTAAAATAACCATTGTGGGGTCGCTGGATTGATAAAGTCCCCATGCGATCGCCGCGGGTAGGAATATGAGCACCATGGTCAGTTTTGTTGCTGTTTTTTCTGTTGGAATATGTTTTTTTAGAAAAATAGGTGTGGCAGCTTGAATCAGCCCATAAGCAATAATCCACAAGGCAAAGAAACTACCTATTTGCTCAAAGCCCCAGCCTAATGTTGCTGTTAAATATACCGGCAAACCGACTACAAACCAGACATCTCTTGAGCCGAATAAGAAGAAACGTGCAGCAGAAAGCCAGTTAATGGCTGGATCGTTGGCAAAAAGTTGTGAGAATTTTGCTTTTGTTTGGCTTTTCCCGAGATCAGAGGGCAATAAAAATAAAGTCAGCAATAAGACAATAAATAAACCACCAGCAAGAATAGTTAAAGCAGTCTGAAAGCCGACAACAGCGAGTAATAACCCGCCTAGAAAGTAACCAACACCTTTTAATGTATTTTTAGAGCCGGTTAACACAGCAATCCATTTGAACAATGTTGTTGATCTTGATGCTTGATCTTTATCTGTGGGCACAAAGTGTTTAACACTGGCTTTGGCGCTCATCTTATTAAGATCTTTGGCAATGCCGGATAAAGCTTGTGCAGCCATGACATAGATAATGGTGAGATATTCACTTGGTACCGTGAGCATGAGCAGAGCAATGACTTGCAATAACATGCCTGCATGCATGGTGGTATTAAGCCCAAAGCGTGAAGCTAACCAGCCACCAACAAGATTGGTAACAATGCCAAAAAACTCATAGAACAAAAACAGACTGGCAATGGCGAGAGGCGAATAACCTAGCTGGTGGAAATAGAGCACCACCAACATACGAATAGCGCCATCCGTTAAGGTGAAGGCCCAATAACCTCCGGTAATGACAGCATAGTTTCGTAAGTTATTCAGAGAGCTCACGTGTTAATGTCTGTCATCCTCGCGAATGCGGGGACCGATAGGTGGTACAGATAGTTTCTATCGTTGGATTCTCGCGTTGGCGGGAATGACGGTAGTGGATAGGCTGAATACAATAATGACTTCATAAGTGGATATTACACTGTTCTTGCTATCATCTTAGCAAGATCAATCATACGGTTCACATAGCCCCATTCATTGTCATACCACGCAAGTATTTTTACTTGAGTCTTATTAATCACCATTGTTGAAGGTGCATCAATAATGCCTGAGCGTGGATCGTTGGTGTAATCTGCTGAGACTAAAGGTCGAGTTTCATAACCTAATATATCTTTCAATACACCTTCAGATGCTGTTTTAAATAAAGCATTTACTTCTTCAGCATCGGTTGGTCGTTTAGATTCAAAGACAAAATCGGTTAGAGAACCATTTAATAAGGGCACACGTACGGCTAAACCATTTAACTTACCTTCTAATTCAGGAAATATCGTCGTAATCGCTTTGGCTGAACCTGTTGTTGTGGGGATCAGTGATTGGCTAGAAGCACGAGCGCGACGCAAGTCTTTATGCCCTTTATCAACTATGGTTTGTGTATTGGTAATATTATGAATGGTCGTCATAGAACCATGTTTGATACCTAATGATTCATGCATGACTTTGACAATGGGGGCGAGACAGTTTGTTGTGCACGATGCCGCCGTCACAATGTGATGCTGACTAGGATCGTAAAGTTCATGGTTCACACCATATACAAGGTTAAGTGCCGGTTTGGGGCAAGGTGTTGAGACTAATACTTTCTTAATGCCTTGATCAAAATAAGCTTGAAGTTCTTGCTGTGATTTAAATTTCCCTGAGCATTCCAAAATAAGATCGACATTATACTGAGCCCAATCTACATCTGATGGTGCAGACTGTTGGCTAAAACTAATGGTGTGATTATCAATCGTTATGTGTTGCTCATTAGTTGAGATGTTTTTGTCTTCTCCCCAGCGACCATGAACAGAATCAAACTCTAATAAATGGGCATGACAGAGTGCGTCACCATTAATCTCATTAATGTGAACAAATTCCAATTCATCACTGTCCCAACCTGCTTGTAAAGCAAGTTTTCCCATGCGACCAAAACCATTTATTCCAACACGAATGGCCATTGTTTAATTCCTTGTACGTAAAAGAAAAATCGTAGCAATATATCCGTCATCCCAGTATGTTTTTAGCTGGGGTCTTCTGAAAATAGTAGACGTCCGCTTAAAGCCTGTGGGTGTCGATATTGATACGACTCTTATATTTTGAATAATTGAGCGAGTACGAGGCTTAGAAACTTCCCCAGCTATCTTTCTTTTGCATGCGAATTCGGGGCAAAATCAAGCCAAGTAATAGGCCGCCAAATAATACAGCTGCCCCAATCAGGAACCAGCTTTTAGCATCGCTATCTTTAAGTGCGCTATTTTCAATGGAGAGAGATTGGATTTGATTATCAACTTGTTGAAGCTTCTCGTTTAGTAGGCGATTGTTATTCTTAAGCGCTAAGGCATTTGATGCGGTTCTACGTAACTCATCAAGCTCTTTACTTAAGCGTTGTGATGTTTCTTTTAGTGATAAGTTTGCACTACCAGACGTTGAATTTTGTGATGCTAAAGCTTGGATTTCCTCTTTGTATTTAGCCAGCTCTAACTCTAAATTAGCTACTTTTTGTTGGCTTGCTGAAAGCAGGTTTCGAGCGCTTGGTGTATTACTCAAATAACGTGTTAATACCCAGCCTGTTACCCCCTTACTGGTACGCACTTTGGAGTAACCAGCAGGATCTATGTCTATAACAGCAAGTTTGGTTCCACTAAGTAGCATTTTACGAATAGCAAACTTAACACCTTGTCCATTACGCATCGTGATTTCAAGTTCATCAGAAACGTAACGCGTGGTTTCAGCAATACTTGCGATAGGTGCTAATAAAGGAAGAGCGATAATTAGGCTGGCAATAAGTTTTTTCACAATAAATTTCTATTAGTCAGTTAGTTGAGCGTGCATTTTATCAGATACGGCACGAAATACTTTAATTCAAATCACATTCATGAAAAATAGTTAGCTCGAACACTAGCGAGTAAGGATTATTCACGGTTTTGTAATATAAACTTGTTATATTTCCCTCAGTTAATAGACCCTAGGTTAAATGTTGATGGACAGATTACGTGTTTTATTTTTATGTACAGGCAATTCCTGCCGTTCACAAATGGCAGAAGGTTGGGCACGGGAGTTGGCAGGAGATACGATTAAAATCAAGTCTGCTGGTATTGACGCTTATGGTCAAAATGAACAAGCAATTAAGACGATGGCTGATGTTAATATTGATATTTCAACTCAAAAATCAGTTCGAATTAATGGTGAAATGCTGGAGTGGACTGACTTATTGGTTACCCTTTGTGACAATGCCGAAGAACAATGTCCAGTACTAAATCCGAACACAATAAAATTACACTTACCATTGCCTGACCCAGCCAAGTGCCAGGGAACTGAAGACGAAATCCTTGCAGAATTTGCTGAAGCACGAGATAGAATCAAAGAACGGGTTGAATATGTACTTAAGCAGGCAGATGACGGGCTTGTCATAAAACGGTCATAAATATTTCACAAAACTGTCACTAGACCATAACCTAGCTGTCATGCAATGTTGATTTAATGTCCCCATAGATTTTTATGGAGATGTCTAGATGACATTGTATGCAGTTAATCGAAATACCGGTGAAGCGGTTTATCAGCAAATTACCCGTATTTTAGAGCAAGAAATCAAGTCGAGTTATGATTCGAATGATTTCTTGCCGACAGAAAATGAGCTTGCAGCTCGTTTTTCGGTTAATCGACATACGGTTCGCCATGCTATTGATGAACTTGTCGATCAAGGCCTAGTAGAGCGTCAACATGGTCGAGGCACAATGGTATTAGGTACCGCTTTAGATTATAAAATAGGTGAACATACCCGCTTCACTGAAAGCCTAGCATCTCTAGGGAAAACGACTGATACGCAGATTATTAGAAAGATTGTCGTTCCAGCACGAGGCGGTGTTGCACGTCGATTAAATGTTGATCTTGATACGCCCGTGTTGATGTTAGAAACATTGCGTTATGTAGAACAACGTCCATTTTGTGTTATTTCACACTTTATCCCTCTTAAAAATTATCCTGAAATTGAAACAAATTATCAGGGCGGTTCTCTGCACTCTTTTTTCAAAAAAGAGTTGGCTATATCGTTATTGAGAAAAGAAAGCCTAACGACAGCAAGCTTGCCGATGGGCGATGATGCGACACACCTTCAGATCCCTCAAAACTTTCCCATCTTACGGGTGAAAAGCATCAATATTGATGCTCACACCAAACACCCTGTTGAATATTCAATCACACGATTTCGTTCTGATCGGGTTCAACTTTCTTTTACACCTTAATTTAACCTTTACTTAACCCTATGGAGTTTTTCCACATGAAATTGAAACAACTATTTACGGCTGCAACTGTAGCGGTAGTAATGAGCTCAAGCGTCTTTGCTATCGATTTACCAAATGGTACGGCTGATGACCCTTTGCGAGTAATGATGGTGCCTGCTGATACAGGTGGTGCTGATGTTGCTGAAGATTACAAACCTGTATTTGATGCAATTGCTAAACAATATGGCATTCACTTTAAAGTGATGTCAGGTGAAAGCTATGCTGCGGTTGTTAAGGGTTTATGTGCGAATCAAGCTGATATTGCTTGGTATGGCCCCGTGACATTTGGTCAAGCTCATAAAATGTGTGGAGCAGAATTATTGGCTTTAGATGTGAAAAAAGGTGAGTCAGTCTATTACTCAGGTATTTTTACTAAAAAAGGCAATGGCATAGAAACGCTTACCGATCTAAAAGGTAAAGTGATTTCTGTTGGTTCAACTTCTTCAACATCGTCTTTTAACTTCCCAATGGCAATGATCATTGATGCGGGTGTCGATCCAGTTAATGATATTGCTAAAGTTATTATGACAGGTAGTCACACCAATTCAATTGCAGCCTTAAAAGAAGGTCGTACTGATGCTGCTGCTGCCTCATTTAACTCATGGGAAAAAGCGGTTAATAAAGGCATTATTGATCCGTCTAAATTCCGTGTTTTGGCTAAATCAGAACCCATCCCTAACCCACCATTAGCGATGAATCCTAATCTGTCTGCTGAATTGAAAGCGAGACTAAAAGCAGCATTTAATGATATCCATAACCATGTTAATCCTGAATTAATTCGGGGTTACGGGGGTAAGAAAGTGGATCGTTACGATGCAAACTATTCACAAGACAAAATGTTAGCTGTTTTGAACAAGCTTTCTAAAGTAACAGATGAATTGAAAGCTGAGCTTTTAGACAAAGCAGGCACTAAGTAACGCCAAATGAAGTATCAGAGGAGGCGGTGACCCGTCTCCTCTTTTTCTGTTTCAGGATGAAATAGGAAATAGCGTTAGGGATAAACACCACACGAGAATTAGTTATGTTGGAATTTAAAAATACATCCGTCATTTTTGGCGATGGAACTAAAGCTGTTAATGACGTTAGCTTAACGATTAATAAAGGTGAGTTTTGTGTGTTATTAGGGCCTTCTGGCGCAGGTAAGTCGACTTTGATGGGACTGTTAAATGGGTTGGTGACACCGACTTCAGGCGAGGTCGCATTGGATGGCGTGGTGATGACTAAGAAAACTAAACGTACATTGCAGCAGCAGATCAGCATGATCCATCAGCAATTACATTTAGTGCCGAGATTATCAGTTTTGCACAATGTGTTAGCGGGTAAGTTATTTGCTGTATCAACGTTTAAAAGTTTATTCAAACTGTTTGCTAAAGAAGATGAACGTCGTGCCTGCATGTTATTGCAAGAAGTAGACCTGAAGGAAAAACATCTTTACCGCCGTGCGTCAGCATTGTCTGGAGGGCAACAACAGCGGGTCGCTATTGCACGCGCCTTCATGCCCGAGCCTAAAGTGGTATTAGCAGATGAGCCTGTTGCAAGCTTAGATCCAAAGGCAAGTCGTAAAATCTTAAAAAGTTTAAAGTCTACCTCACGTGAACATAATGCGGCAGTGTTATGTAGTTTGCATCAGATTGAATATGCCATTGAGTTTGCTGACCGCATTATAGCAATGCGTGATGGTCAAGTGGTGTTCGATGGCACACCAAGGGACTTAAATGACGCAGCGTTAAAAGACATTTATGGCGATGAGTATCGTGCGGAAACAGATGAAGAACGTACAGTATCAGAGAAAAAGGTATTTTCATCTGATTTAAATGCAGTCGCAGTATAAGGAATCAGATTATGTCTAAAAAAACGCATAAAATAATAGAAAAAGAGTGGCAACAGTGGACTTTGCACCAAATGGTGACGCCAAAAATGATCGGTTTATTACTGCTTGTTTTTATTGCACTCGGGTTTTCTGCACAAAATACAGAAATGGACACTGCCGCTTATAAAACAGGTGAAGCTGTTTTAGCGGTGACAGGTCTAACTCAATCAACCGTGCTTGATGGTGCGAGTAGTTTTATTGGCGAAGCCTTTCCGTTCACCATTGAATCACGCAAAGCAACGAATCGTATCGTTGATTTCGACCGCGACAACTTACCTAGATTTAGCCATATCGAAGTGGTCGATGAACGTTATTACGATGCATTGAATGAAACCTATACCACTGAAACGATAGAGTATTTAGTCACGCCTTTCGGTTATGTCTGGAAGGTAGCCGTTAAGATGTGGGAAACCATTGAAATGGGCTTTTGGGGCACCTTGTTATCTGTATTGATTTCGATTCCTCTGGCTGTTTTTTCAGCAAAAAACTACACACCAAACAAAGCAAGTTATCTGATTGCCCGCTTTATTTTAAGTTTTCATCGTGCAATGCCTGAGTTGATTATGGCTTTATTCTTTGTCTTGATGTATGGCTTTGGTCCGATTGCCGGTATTTTTGCTTTGGCAATGCACACCAGTGGTGTATTGGGTAAATTCTTTGCTGATGAAATTGAAAATGCCCCTAAAGGCCCACAAGATGCTTTGTCATCAAGTGGTGCCAACAAAGTACAGGTGCTCTGGTATGCGGTGATGCCGCAAGTATTTCCTAGCTTTGTCGGTTATGTGCAATACATCCTTGAACGTAATATTAGAACGGCAACTGTACTCGGGATGGTGGGTGCTGGTGGTATCGGTATGGAGCTAAAAGGCCGTTGGGATATGTTTTCTTACTCTCATGTGGCGACTATTTTATTGGCTATTTTTATCACCGTCATATTATTGGAATATTTCAGCCAAAAAATCAGAGCGAAATCAATGTAACAATTTAACTTCTGATGATTGTTCAGAAATGAAGTTAATGTTGTCTAGATATCTATATAGAGAGATAAGAGTGAATATAAACGAACGTAAAAACTGGATCAGATTGCTGATGGCAGTAGATGTAAAACGGGTCAAAGCGCTTGCTCAGCAGATTACAATTGGCTGGGATCTTCGCTATAAGTCCTTACCACAAAGTGGTTTGGGCATGCTCAAGCTGCGTGATGGTGCACTGCAAGAACCTTTTTATCTGGGTGAAATTCCCGTTGCCAGTGCATGGGTGGAATTGACTCTACCCAATGGTGACAAAGCTGAAGGTGCCGCCCAAGTGATGGATGATGACAAAGATCTGGCTGAAGCACTAGCTGTTTGTGATGCCGTATTAGCTAACCAATTAAATGGCCATGATTTGCTCACTACGCTTCTACAACAAGGCGCTGACAAGATTGAGACCGAGAAACAACATCGTAAACAAGTGTTAAAGCGTACTCACGTTGATTTCTCATTATTAGGTGCAGCAGAAGGAGAAGATGATGAAAAAAATTGAAGCCATCTGGTTGCCTGAGGTACAGCAGCAGGTTTTTAGAGCGTTGATGGAGGTTATGTCTCGCCCCGGTAAAATAGCCAATCTTGCAGAACTGACTGACAATGCAATGCCAGCACGAGCCTTATTGGCCACCTTGCTGGATGCCGAAGTGAACCTTTGTGATCATCATGGTTTATTGGATGAGTCTGATTGGCCATTATTACAAGCAGAAAAAAGGGTGGCAGAACATGCCAATTACATTTTATATCGTGGTGATAACGGGGTCGATTTTGAACCGTTGTTAGGCGAATTATCATCACCTGAACATTCAGCAACGATTATATTGCTTGTTGAAAATCTAAGTGAAGGGAGTAGCCAGCTTACTTTAAGTGGTCCTGGCGTGAATGGTGATGTTTTAGTGAAATTATCTGGTTTGAATCGCGATTGGTTAAACCAACGAGAAGAATGGATTAGCTCCTTCCCTTTAGGTGTCGATCTGTTATTGGTTGATGGCTCGCATGTTATGGCTTTGCCAAGAACAACAAAGATTGAGGTGACATCATGGGCTATGTAGCGATTAAAGGTGGTGGTCTTGCCATTAAAGGTGCTGAAAATGCGTTGGATTATTTGCGTTGTGAACAAGGTGAAAGTGGCACGCCATTAGATATGGACACCATCGAACATCAATTACGCTTTTTGCATGGGCGCGTGTTGTCAGAAGGTGGTTTATATCATCCTAAACTTGCATCATTAGCAATCAAGCAAAGTCTAGGCGATACTTTAGAAGCGGCGTTTGCATTACGTGCTTATCGTTCAACTAAGCCACGTTTATTAGAAACACCGGTGTTAGATACTAGCGAAATGCGGGTAACAAGACGGATTTCAGCTGCCTTTAAAGATATTGTTGGCGGTCAAATGTTAGGTGCAACCACTGATTATGTCTTACGTTTGATGCGTACTGAATTATTAGATGAATCACCGGAAGCTTTTCGTGCTGTTGCCAAACAATGGTTCGATGATGAACGACCAGTTTCAGATATTCCTGATACTTTTCCTAAAGTATTAGATAGTTTACGTGCTGATGGTTTGTTAGCCGAGGTGGATAAATCGGCGGTTGAAGACCCCTTTGATATTACCCGTGAGCCACTCATCTTTCCGGTGCCACGTTCAGCGGCATTAGCAACAATGGCGCGTGGTGAAACAGGATCCTTGTTAGCAATCGCTTACTCTAATATGCGGGGTTATGGTGATGTGCATCCCACGGTTGCAGAATTACGAGTTGGTTATCTTCCCGTTATGTTGCCTCATCCTATTACCGGTGAGTTGATTGAAGCGGGTGAAGTATTGATGACGGAATGTGAAATCGTCGCTATGTATGAAAGTGATGATGAAAACGAAAAACCGACTTTCAGCTTAGGTTATGGCGCGTGTTTTGGTAATAACGAAGTCAAAGCGATTGCCATGGCGATTCTGGATCGTTCACTGCAAACAGGAATGAAAGATGGTCCAACGAATCCGTCAGAAGATCCGGAGTTTGTCTTATTGCATGTGGATGGTATTGACTCTATGGGCTTTTGTACTCATTACAAAATGCCACATTACGTGACTTTCCAATCAGATATGGATCGCCTGCGTACCACCCAAGATAAAGCAGAAGCCAAATCAGAAGGAGCAACATCATGACGGCAATGAGAAAAGCCAATGCGGCATATCCTTTTGGGTTTCTAGATGAATATGCTAAAAAAGAAGTGCGTCGTACAGTATTAAAAGCGATTGCAATTCCCGGTTATCAAGTGCCTTATTCTTCACGTGAAATGCCGATGGGACGAGGTTTTGGTACGGGTGGTTTGCAGTTAACCTTATCGATTATCGGTGCAGAAGACACCTTAAAAGTGATCGATCAAGGCAGTGATGATTCGGTCAATGCAGTTAATTTACGTAGCTTTATCGAAATGACCTGTGATGGCATCGACACCACGGATATCACCGATGAAGCGAACTTGATTCAATCGCGTCACCGTATTCCTGAAAAACCATTACGTGAAGATCAAATCATTGTACTGCAAGTGCCGTATCCCGATCCTTTGGTGGTGGTTGAACCATCAGAAGATAAACGCAAAATCATGCATGGTGAAGCAGATTATTCACGATTATTGGTTAAGTTGTACGAAGACATTGTGCAGTTTGATGAAATCACTATTTCGCATCGTTACCCGACACGAATCAATAATCATTATGTGATTGATCCCTCTCCGATCCCACGTTGGGATGTGCCTAAATTGAACCAGTCAAAAGCATTGGTGTTATTAGGTGCCGGACGTGAGAAAAAGATCTATGCCGTGCCACCTTATACCGATGCTGAACCCTTAGCATTTGATGATATGCCATTTCGTGTAGAAAGTTTTAATGATGAAAATGGTCAGCGTCGCTGCTGTGATCGTTGTGGTGATAACACTAGTTTCTTAGATGAATTTACCAACAGTATTGGCAATAAAATATATCAATGTTCAGACAGTGATTGGTGTCGTGAACAATTGGCTGAGAAAGGAGTGTAACGTGGAAAAAATCCTTGAAGTAAGAAATTTAAGTAAGGTTTTTGGTAAAGGTTGTCCAAACTGTTTTATCAAAACTGGCCCTGAACTAGATACCAATATTTGTCCAGACTGTAAAAGTATCGTGGCGATACATGATTTGTCGTTGGATCTCTATAAAGGTGAGATCCTCGGCATTATGGGTGAGTCGGGTAGTGGTAAATCCACCGTGGTTAAAAACCTATTTTTTGATCAAGAACCGACGACAGGTAGTGCAACGTTTTTTGATGATGACAAACAATATGATTTGTTTGGTTTGAATGCGGCACAAAAACGCCATTTGCGAAATCATCGTTTTGGCATGGTGTATCAAAATCCACATTTGGGTTTAAATTTTGGCATTTCATCAGGCGGTAATATCGCCGAACGTCTATTGATGAATGATTTGCGAAATTATAAAGAAATACGTGAACGTGCCCGTGAATTATTGGAACGCACCGAAGTATTAACAGAACGTATGGATGAGTTACCGAAAAACTTCTCGGGCGGTATGCAGCAACGGGTGCAAATTGCTAAAGCCTTGGCGATAAATCCACCGATGCTGTATCTCGATGAAGTTACGACGGGATTAGACTTATCCGTACAAGCCAAGATCCTTGATTTGATATTAGAAATCCAACAAGAAATGAACACCGCGATGATTGTGGTGACCCATGATTTGGGTGTGGTTCGTTTATTAGCAGGACGTACTATCGTGATGAAATATGGCCGAATTATTGAGTCGGGTTTAACCGATCAAATTTTGGAAGATCCACAACATGCTTATACCCAACGCTTAGTCGCGTCGGCTTTATAAGGAGAATATTATGACAGCAGAACCTATATTGAGCGTTGAGGGTTTTTCCAAACATTTTGAACTGCATGAACAAAGCAAAATCATTCCCTCATCTAGTGATGTGAATTTCGATGTCTACGCTGGCAAATTAACAGCATTGATTGGCCCAACAGGTGCTGGTAAATCATCAGTATTAAAAGGTATATTTCGGACTTACTTACCTTCATCTGGGCGAATTATCTATCATGCTGAGAACGGTAATACACTAGATTTAGTTCAAGCTAATGACTATCAAATATTGGATTTACGCAGTCATGAAATCGGCTTTGTAACTCAGTTTTTGCATGCTTTACCACGACAAGCGACCGAAGATGTGGTGGCACAGCCATTATTTCAACGTGGTGTGGAACGTGAGCAAGCTCGCCAAAAAGCACGTGAGCTTTTAGAACAATTGAATATTCCTCAGCGGCTATGGGGTGTACCACCAGCGACATTCTCCGGTGGTGAAAAACAACGGGTGAATTTGGCTCGAGGCTTGATTGCTAAGCCAAGACTATTGTTACTGGATGAACCAACAGCAAGTTTAGATCCCGCAACCACCGATCGTGTGGTTGAGATGATTCAAGCAATGAAAGCGGAAGGCACAGCGATATTAGCCATTTTCCATCATCCAGACTTAGTAGAGCGATTAGCAGACAATGTGGTGACGTTAACCCCACCAATAGCATTAACTAAACAAAAGGTAGCACCATGACACAACAATATATAACTAATGCCCAACTGGTATTGGCGGATCAGGTTTTAGATAATGCATCGTTATTAATTGAAGATGGCCTGATTAAAGCGATTAACCCTGAATCAGTGGCAGACACAATTGAAATTATTGATGCCGCAGGTCGTATCGTCATGCCGGGCATGATTGACCTGCATTGTGATGCCTTGGAAAAAGAAGTAGAACCTCGACCTAATGTGCATTTCCCCCTTGATTACGCCGTGGCTCAAGCTGATAAACGTAATGCAACAGCAGGTATTACGACGGTTTATCATGCCATTGCCTTTGCTAATGACGAGCTTGGTGTACGAAATAATGACTTTGCCGCTAGCATTGCTAGAGCAGTGCATGCATGGGCGCCACATGGATTGATTGATAATCGTGTCCATTGTCGTTATGAAATCACCGATGAAAGTGGTTTACCGGTGTTATTGGATTTGATTGCTAATGACGATATGCACTTATTGTCATTGATGGATCACACCCCAGGGCAAGGTCAATTTAAAGATATGGCGGCCTATCGCGATTATTTAGCACGCAGTTATAAAAAAACAGATGCAGAGTTAGATGTCATTATTGATAAAAAACTAGGGGCGGCAGGTGGTGCATTTGAGCGTGCCAAAACCTTAATCGCGGCAGCACATGATAAAGGTGTCTCGGTAGCGAGTCATGATGATGATACGCGTGAACGCATTGAAACAATGAGCGGTTTAGATGTACAGATTTCTGAATTCCCAATCAATATGGAAGCGGCTTCTGCTGCCCGTGAAATGGGAATGAGCACTGTTTTCGGTGCACCCAATATTCTGCGAGGAAAGAGTCAATCAGGTTCGATGAAAGCCTTGGATGCAATTAAAGCCGGTGTGGCGGATTGTTTGTGTGCTGATTATGCTCCGGCAGCCTTGATTGTTGCAGTGATTAAATTGCCATCATTAACGGATATCGATCTGGCTTCAGCCGTTAGGTTAGTCACCTTAAATCCTGCTAAAGCGGCAGGCTTAAATGATCGTGGTGAAATTGCTGTAGGAAAACGAGCTGATCTGATTATGGTAGATATGCCAGCAGGCTTGCCTCAAGTGAGTCGTGTTTGGCTAAATGGTCAAACAGTTTATCAAGGTGTCTATGACCATGGCTGAAGCTAATTTGTTTTACATCATCGGTGCATCCGGTGTAGGCAAAGACAGCTTGCTAGATTATGCGCGTGAACATTTATCTAAAGATGATCCTTTAGTCTTTGCTCACCGATACATTACGCGCCCAGCAGATGCCGGTAATGAAAACCATATCGCGGTGAGTGATGATGAGTTTCAACGGCGTCTAGATTTGGGCTGTTTTACGATGAACTGGGATAGTCACGGTTTACGTTACGGTATTGATATCGGCATTAATCAGTGGTTGGCAAAAGGCTTGAATGTGGCCATGAATGGATCACGAGCTTATCTGCATCGAGCCTCACGACATTATCACGAGTTACGACCGGTGCTGATTCGAGTTGATCAAACTATTTTACGCCAACGTTTAGAGGCTAGGGGGCGTGAAAGTGCAGAAGAGATTGAAAAACGTCTTGAACGTGCACGTAGCTTAGATGATTTGCAACATCCTAAATTGATCGTCATTAATAATGATGGTGAGTTAGCTGATGCAGGTGAAAAATTAATGCAGATACTGACTGGAAAGAAAGTATGCGCTTAAAATTCATTGGTACGGGAAATGCGGCAGGTATGCCAGCTTATGGTTGTGAATGTGCCGCATGTATTCATGCACAAAATATTATTGAATCTCGACGTGGCCCATGTAGTGCTGCTTTGATGTTTGATGATGAAACGCTATTACTTGATGCAGGGTGTTTGCAGTTAGCAGAACGATTCCCATCAGGTAGCTTTTCTCGGGTGTTACTAACGCATTATCATATGGATCATGTGCAGGGTTTATTTCCCATTCGCTGGGGAGTGGGGGATAGTATTCCCGTGCATGGACCTGCAGATGAACAAGGCTGTGATGATTTATTTAAACATCCAGGGATTTTAGATTTTTCAGATACGATGACAGCATTTGAATCACGAGAGTTTGATAATCTCACTGTGACACCACTGCCATTAAACCATTCCAAGCTATGCCTTGGTTATGCACTTGAACACCAAGGGAAGCGACTTGCCTATTTAACAGATACAGCAGGGCTACCTGAAGCAACGACAGAATTTTTACAAGATTGGAAGCCTGATGTGATGGTGTTGGACTGTTCCATGCCACCACAAAAACGCGAGCCACGGAATCATAATGATCTACCGATGGCGATTGAAATTCACCAACGTATTGCTGCTAAAAAAACGTATCTTACCCATATTAGTCATACATTGGATAACTGGCTAAGAAATAATGTAGGCGCGTTACCGCAAGATATTATTGTTGCAAGCGATGGCTTGATTTTAGATTTGAAACCTTAATGAGCACTGCTTTAGTATTGATTGGGCTGTCAGTATTAATGCACGTGGCATGGAATCTTCTCGCTCGCCATGTTGATAAACAAGCGGATTATCTTTGGTGGGGCTTACTCACTCATATTATTCTAGTTGGCCCAATAGGTCTTTATGGTTTAATTGTTGATACAAAGTGGAATGTGACGTTATTGCTAGCAATGATCGTAACGGTGATTGCCAACAGTGGCTATTTTATTAGTTTGAGGCGAGCCTATCATTACGCACCTGTTGCTGTCGTGTATCCCTTAGCCAGAAGCTCCCCTGTATTAATCGCGTTATGGTCAATGTGGTTCTTTGGTGAGAGCTTACCTTTTCAAGCATGGCTTGCCATTGTAGTTAGCATTGTTGGCTTATGGTTATTAGCACTCTCAGCGCGAGGTGGTGATACCGTTCATGCCATACCTTGGGCATTAACCGCTGCCGTGTTTACCAGTGTGTATTCACTTAGCGATAAAGTCGCAGTGGAATATCTGCCGACATTTCCAGCATTATTAGGTTTTGTTACCATGGGCTACTTGGGGGCTTTTATTGTCTTAAGCCTACAAAATAAACGGGATAATAAACGAGTAATACCACTTAAGCGTCCTGCAATGAAATATTTGTTACCTGGCGGTTTATTTATAGGTACCGCCTATGCACTGGTTATTCAAGCCATGCAATATATGCCTGCTGCCTACGTTGTTTCGTTCACCAATGCAGGAATTGTTGTCGCTAACCTATTAGCAATGACACTATTAAAGGAGCGAGATGCATGGCAATGGCGACTGATAACAACTGTTATTGTAAGTGCTGGCTTGGTTCTTCTTGGGATGAGTTAGTTTAATAACAATTTGTTCAGCGGGTAGGCCCGCTTTTTTCATGAAGTCTAACGTCAAACCATGTTGATAATCTTGTTGTAATAAAACTTCAGGAATGGTGTTAATAAATAACTTTTCATCAATATTCAGTTGACCAAACCTCTTAATCTCGACTTCTCGACAGAGCAAATCTAGTTCAGCTAAGCGACCATGACGGCTCGCAGCATCAAATAAGTTGATGGGTGAATGAAGCGGGCCATTAGATGGACCTCGAATGAGTGCTTCATAACCAAAGATTTTGTTTTCTTTGATTGAAATAATAGGCTGGAATAACGGTGTTAAAGATGCTGTTTCAAGAATTTCTTCTAGTGATTGGCTTTGGAGAAGCTCTTCCTTAGTCATATAAAATCCTTACCATTGAGCATGAAACTAATAAGCAAAAAAAAGCCCCATCCAATCATCGGATGAGGCTTTGAGAGTTAACTAATACTCTTTAACTTGGGTCATTTCTTACCATTTAGCTTGTGCACGGAATGCGATAGATGATGGTGAACCATCAACGTCAGTACCGTTAGATGTTTCAAGATCAATGATTTTAGAATAATCTAACATAAGACGAATATTCTTATTAGCAATGTAATTTAGGCCGAGTGTGTACTTATCAGCTTGTGCAATTTTTGCTACATCATCATTATCTGCATCTGTTGTTTCGTAACGTGCAGCAACTTGCCAAGCGCCTGATTTAGCTTTTGGTGTAACGCCACCAGATAAACCTTTAGACCACTTGAATGATTCGCCTGTTAAGAAATAACCCGCTTCAATAGAGAATGCGTCAATATCAATATCCGTACCAGATTGACGTTCTGCACTTGCATCAACATATTCTGCTAAAACGTGGAATGGACCATAAATACCTAATGCGGCAATATCGTAGACATCTAAACCATCAAAGTCGCCAGCAGAAATAGAAGTCGAATCAACACCATAGCCATCTTCATGAGCAACTAAGTCTGGACCGTATTTGAATTTACCATCACCAGATTTGTTCATATAACTTACAGAAAATTGAACCATGTGCTTGTCATCTGCGTGATACGGTAAAAATGAGCCGCGAGTAGTAAAGGTTGTTGCTTCATCTTCATCAGAAACACCGTCTTTAAGTCCGCCTTTTTGAATAGCAGCATCTAATTTCCAGCTGTAATCTTTCGGGTGGAAGCTGACAGCTAAACCACTAAGACGCGAGTGAGAAATATTAGAATCACCATAGAACGGACGGTCGATGAACGTCATGTATTTAGAGCTTGCTGGAGTATTGAAACCAAATGCAGACATAGATTGACCAGCTTTAACGCTAAATTTATTACCTAATACACCACCTTTGTATCCTACATAAGCATCTTTAATGGCGATCTCATTAGAATCCGACGCTCCACCGGTTGCAAAATCAGCTTCAAATTTGTAGATCCAAGATTTATTTACAGAACCTTGAAAACCTAAACGAGCACGACGTAATTCTGTACCAGAAAATTCGTCACCGAAACCTGCAGCAGTTAAACCGTCATCATCAGATGCGATTGCATCCCACATAACACGACCGATAGGTTGGAATGTCCAGCCATTACCAGATATTTTGATTTTACCTTTTGTGTCGATTTTAACGCCGTTATCTGCTGCTTTTTTAGCTTTCTTTTCAACGTTAGCTACTTTAGTGTCAACCGCATCTAAAGATTCTTTATCTGCTTTAGCTGCGTTTGCTAGTAATTCGTAATTTTGTGCAGTGATTGTACCTTGGTCACGAAGGACTTTTAATAGGTCAAGCATTGCATCGTTGTTTGCTTGTGCTGGCATAACTGCTGCGCCAAATAATGTAGCAGCAATTAATAGTGATGATGTTTTAAGTTTCAAGGGGCTATCCTCTTGTGTTTTAAAAAAAGAAATTGGGTCGGATGTTTGTTCCGAGTTCGCACACAATAACGATTTTATATTTCAGAATTATTACGGGAAACGCGAAATGTTTGTAAGACAGATACAAAACTGAGTGAGTGTTGTTTTATTACAACAATTAAGCTTTATATCTGCCCCTTCAATCTGTAGAAAAAGAGACTATTCTATATTAATCCCGATATTTGATAAAAATCAGAAGGCAGGCTTGAAATATGACTAAGCTGTCTCTATATATTAAGGTATATATTCCAAAAGTTTAGGAAAACCTATGTTCCGTTCATTAGTATTGTTGTTTTTATTCGTGCCATTAATAGAAATTTATTTTTTGATTCAAGTTGGTGAAGTAATTGGTGCCGGCTGGACTGTTTTTGCCGTTGTTGCCACCGCTGTTATCGGTGCGGGATTATTACGGGTGCAAGGTGCTTCAACATTATTGCGAGCACAAACTAATATGCAGCAAGGGAGCTTGCCGGCAATGGAAATGATGGAAGGCATTGCTTTAGCAGCAAGTGGCATGTTGTTAGTAACCCCAGGGTTTTTTACCGATACATTCGGTTTCGTTTTATTAATACCCTTTGTACGACAGGCTTTGATCAAGAAGTTATTTAAACAAAGTCAGTTTACTGTTCATGGACAGGCAAGGTACTCACAATATAGTCAGACGGATTCAACGATTATTGAAGGTGAAGTCGTTGATGATAATGAAGACCGCTATTTAAAATAAGTCTGTAGGTCGCGCTTCAGCTCGACAATGTTGGACTGAAGTCCAACCCACGGCCTCTCGGGTCAAGGGGGAATTCAAACATGATTGAAAATGAAGTGTTTGATGATGAGCGCTATTTAAAATAAGTCTGTAGGTCGAATTTCAGCTCGACAATGTTGGACTGAAGTCCAACCTACGGTTATACAATCCATTTGAATATACTCAAAAAAATCATATTCCCCCCTTGAAGTTTAACTTTACAGCCCCATTTAAGGGGAGTGAGTTTTTTATTACCCTAATTTTTTGAGGAATGTTTAATGAGTATTCGTCCCCTACATGATCGTGTGATTGTTCGTCGCATGGAAGAAGAAACAATGAGCGCTGGTGGTATTGTTATCCCTGATAACGCAGCAGAAAAACCAGCAACAGGTGAAATCGTTGCAGTTGGTAACGGTAAAATTACTGATTCAGGTAATGTACGTGCTTTAGAAGTTAAAGTTGGCGATAAAGTAATGTTTGGTAAATTTGCTGGTACTGAAGTTAAAGTTGATGGTGAAGAACTTCTAGTGATGCGTGAAGACGATATCGTTGCAGTTATAGATTAAGCATTGAGTTTTGCCGTTCGTGGTGAGCTTGTCGAACCATAAACATATATAAAAGAATATTAAGAGGAATTAACATGGCTGCTAAAGAAGTCAAATTTGGTGCTGATGCACGCACATTAATGATCAAAGGTGTAAACACACTGGCTGATGCGGTAAAAGTAACATTAGGTCCTAAAGGCCGTAATGTTATTTTGGATAAAAGCTACGGCGCTCCAACAATCACTAAAGATGGTGTGTCTGTTGCGAAAGAAATCGAATTAGAAAACAAATTCGAAAACATGGGCGCACAAATGGTTAAAGAAGTGGCGTCTCATACTTCTGATGCTGCGGGTGACGGTACAACAACTGCAACAGTTTTAGCACAAGCTATTCTACGTGAAGGCATGAAAGCCGTTGCAGCAGGTATCAACCCAATGGATATTAAACGCGGTATTGATAAAGCGGTAATAGCTGCTGTTGAAGAATTAAAAGGCATGTCAGCATCTTGTGATGATGATAAAGCGATTGCTCAAGTAGGGACTATTTCTGCAAACTCTGATTTATCAGTGGGTGGCATCATTGCTGAAGCAATGCAAAAAGTAGGTAAAGAAGGCGTTATCACTGTTGAAGATGGTAGCGGTTTTGAAAATGAATTAGATGTTGTAGAGGGTATGCAGTTTGATCGTGGTTACCTATCTCCATATTTTGTGACAGATCAACAAACAATGACGGCTGATTTAGAAAGCCCATTTATCTTGTTATTTGATAAAAAGATCTCAAACATCCGTGAATTGCTACCTACATTAGAAGCAGTTGCTAAAGCAAGTCGTCCATTATTAATTATTGCGGAAGATATCGAAGGTGAAGCACTAGCAACATTAGTGGTGAACAGCATGCGTGGTATCGTTAAAGTATGTGCCGTTAAAGCCCCTGGTTTTGGTGACCGTCGTAAAGCAATGTTGCAAGATATTGCTACATTAACGGGCGCTGTGGTTATTTCTGAAGAAGTTGGTTTAAGCCTTGAGAAAGTAACACTAGATGATCTTGGTCAAGCTAAGAAAATCACCATCAGCAAAGAAAATACAACAGTAATTGATGGTGCAGGTTCTGCTTCTGATATTACAGCACGCGTTGAAATGGTTCGTGCTCAGATTGCTGATTCTTCTTCTGATTACGATAAAGAAAAATTACAAGAACGTGTTGCTAAATTAGCTGGCGGTGTTGCCGTGATTAAAGTGGGTGCCGCGACTGAAATGGAAATGAAAGAAAAGAAAGCACGTGTTGAAGATGCATTGCATGCAACTCGCGCAGCGGTTGAAGAAGGCGTTGTTGCTGGTGGTGGTGTTGCACTTGTTCGTGCTGAAAGCGCGCTTGGTGAACTAACGGGTGTTAACCATGATCAAGACGTTGGTATCAAATTACTACGTCGTGCAATGGAAGAGCCTTTACGTCAAATCGTAGCGAATGCGGGTGAAGAACCCTCTGTAATCTTGAATGAAGTCGCAGCAGGTAAAGGTAACTTCGGTTACAACGCAGCAACAGGTGAATATGGCGACATGATCGAAATGGGTATTCTTGACCCAACTAAAGTAACGCGTACTGCATTGCAAAATGCAGGTTCAGTTGCAGGTTTAATGTTGACGACTGAAGCAATGATTGCTGAAGCGCCACAAGAAGCTGGTGCTGCACCAATGCCTGATATGGGCGGCGGCATGGGCGGCATGATGTAAAAAAGCTGTCTTTTTGTTCTCTGGCGGTGTTGGATAAAGTTCTGTGCTCCTCATGTATTAGCATACACTGCGGTACTCAAACATTATCCGCCTAACCAGAAAACAAAAATCCTAGCTTTTGGGAATTACTAAAAGCTAGTTAAATTTAAAAGCCTCAATCATTTATTTGATTGGGGCTTTTTTGTGAAGAATAGTTTAGGCTTGTTCAATGGGTATTGTTGATTTAAACCTTGAATTTGTATAAAGTAGTCAAAAATACAACTTAATTATAAGGTTTTTATCATGTTATTGCAGTTTAAGGTGAATAACTTTCGCTCTATTAAAGACACTGTAACATTTAGTATGGCTACATCTGGAGATAAAGCTCTTCCAAATAGTTTTAATGTCCGTGGGTATAACGTGTTAAAAAGTGCTGTTATTTATGGTGCTAATGCGAGTGGCAAAAGCAACGTTTTAAAAGCGATGGATTTTATGAAGCAGGTTACTTTGAACCGTAGCAAAGTAACGCAATCAATTGATAAGCTACCCCATTCCCCATTTAGATTGAGCACTGATACGGAAAATGCATCTAGTCATTTTGAGATTATCTTTTTTAAGGATGAACGAAAGTATCGTTATGGCTTTGAGATGGATGGTTCTAAGGTTTATTCAGAATGGTTGTTTGTTGATGAAAAAGGAAGAGAGTCCCGATTATTTGAGCGAGATATTGATAGTGAGTTACTTTATATTAATTCTCAAAAATTTAGAGAGGGAAAAGGAATCAAGCCTCTTGATAATCAATTGTTGATTTGGCGATGTGATCAACAAGGAGGGGATATTTCAAAAAATATTTTGGAGTGGTTTGTTGATTTTAATTTAATTGATGGCTTAAAAAATAAACAGTATTTTAATTTTGCTTTGGATCAGATGAAAGATAATGATTTTAAATTGAAATTATTAGAGTTATTAAAAAAAGCAGACTTAAGTATTGATGACTTGAATATTAGTGAAGAAGAAATTAATAGAGATCAGCTTAAGAATATCCCACTACCTCCAGAGATAAGAGAACGTCTGCTTGAGGATAATGGGACTGTAACATCTATTGAACTACAAACGCGCCATAAGAAATATGATGAAGAAAATAATGTTGTTGGAATGGAATTATTTGATCTTGATGGCGATGAATCTCAAGGAACACAAAAGTTTCTGGCATTATCTGCACCTATTTTAGATACATTGAGATATGGAAAAGTTTTACTTGTTGATGAATTGGATGCAAGTTTACATCCTGATCTAACGACAGCATTTATTAAGTTATTTCAGAATCCTGAAATTAATAAGCATAATGCACAGCTTATTTTTACAACACATGATACTAATCTATTATCTCGTCTAGAGTTGTTTGACCGAGAACAAATTTGGTTTACTGAGAAAGATAAATATGGAAGTACAGATTTATATTCCTTACTAGATTTTAGGAAAAATAATAAAGCTAAAAATATTAGAAGTTCAGATAATCTCGAAAAACATTACTTGCAGGGCTTATTTGGTGCGACGCCTTATTTAGGTGAGTTTTAATGTCTCGTCGTCAGAGTGCTGAAAGCTTTGAAAGTAATAAAAAATCTAGAAAGCAAAGTAAACTGGCTTTAAAAAGAAGCGAGGGAAAGAAAGTTATTAGGGAAAGTATTCTGTTGGCATGCGAAGGAAAAATAACAGAAACATTGTATTTTGAGAATATCTTCTCAGAGCTTAAAGAAAATCATCAAATAGCTGCAAGTTCATTGGTGATAGCCAAGCACCAGCACACAAATCCGGATGGTGTTTTACAGGATTTACTTGACCATCCAAACTACCGAAATTTTATACATAATTGGATTGTGATCGATAGAGATGAAGAAAGAGTAAATGGTGGAGGGCATACTTTAGCTCAGTTTAATGGTGCTTTAGATAGGGCTAGGATCAAGGGAATTCAAGTTGCTTACTCTAATCCTTGTCTTGAGATTTGGTTTTTATTACATTTTGAATATAGAAATACAGCAATTGATAGAGATGAGCTTGCCAAAAAATTAGAAGATGATTTTGACTATCAGAAAAATAAATTATTTCAGCAGGGTGATATTAACTTTGCTATCACTAATTCAAAGCGGCTGTTAGATTCTCATAACGGTATTCCTGCACAAAATAACCCTAGTACAACTGTTCATCAGTTAATCGAAGTACTAGAGAAGTTTAAGAGTTAGGCTTTCATTACAGGTTTACCTGGGATGTAATTACCTTTTTACCGAATCTAAATACAAAGAGTCAGGACAAATATCTTGCTCATGAGGCCAGACGACAGTGCCGTCAATCACGCTAACTTGGGTGAAGTAGTGTTTATTTTTCAGTTCTTTGAATTCGCCAAAATCAAGCAACGATGAGCAATCGTAGATGCCTTGTTCACCATTGGTGAATAATAGGTTTAGCTGATAATTATCAGTGGTTGATATTTCACTTACTCTTGGGTTCATTATTTTATCTCAACGGTTCGATCTTATAAGGTTGTTCACCTGTTACCGCAAGTTCCCAGTTAGCAACGAGTTCATCTTTGTGAATTTCAATCCATGCTTGTAGCAGTTTCATTTTGGATTTCGGAATCTTGCCTTCAAGCACATCTCCATCAGGTATTGAGACAATCACTTCATCACCTTGATATTTCACATGGATATGAGGAAGGTGGTGCTGCTTATTATCCATAAAATACATGTAGATGATAAGTCCTATAGAATGCTGACAATGAAGGCATATTTTTCTCCAGTCCTTGAATTACAACTATTGGCATGATTTTACGGTAATATGATCTTTATTACTATTTAGCTTAAATTTTGAGGATATATGACGATCAATAATTCCTTTTCAGAACAATGGCAGCAGTTGTTATCAACAGTGAACGATTTATCAGAATCTGCAATTTCAGTATTGGCCGGCAGTGATTATGTGACGCAATGGGGCAATAGAAACAGCGATCGTGCTGAAGCGTTATTAGCGTCAGGGGATATATCCACACTTTACGATGCTGACGGTTATCAACATCGATTGCAGGCAACATTGAAAAATGTGGCTGATGAAACAGCGTTACAACAAAAACTTCGATATTTTCGACAACGAGAAATGGTGCGAATCATTTGGCGTGATTTGGCTGGTTGGGCAGATTTAGCTGAAACAGTACGTGACTTATCAGCCATGGCTGATGCTTGTGTCCAACAATCCTTAGATATATTACATCAATGGCAATCTGAATCATTAGGGACCCCTTGCAACGCTGATGGAGAGGAGCAACAATTAGTTGTATTGGGAATGGGAAAACTCGGGGCTGGAGAGTTAAATTTATCATCTGATATTGATCTGATTTTCACTTATCCTGAAGATGGTGAAACCCAAGGCGGGCGAAAAAGTTTAAGTAATAGCGAGTTTTTTACTCGCCTAGGCCGTAAGTTAATTCAATCATTAGATAATGTCACCGTGGATGGCTTTGTATTTAGAGTTGATATGCGTCTTCGCCCGTTTGGTGAGAGTGGTGCATTAGCCGCTAGTTTTGATGCGATGGAAGATTATTATCAAACCCAAGGTCGTGAATGGGAACGTTATGCGATGATCAAAGCGCGTGCGATTACGGGTTCTGAGTCAGGTAAAAAAGGCATCATGGATTTGTTGCGACCTTTTGTTTATCGCAAATACTTAGATTATGGCGTGTTTGATTCTTTGCGTGAAATGAAAGGCATGATCGCCGGCCAGCTTCATAAAAAAGGCATGGAAGATAATATTAAGTTAGGCAGTGGTGGGATTCGTGAGATTGAGTTTATCGGCCAAGTTTTTCAACTTATTTATGGTGGACGGGATAAGCCTTTACAACAACGCCCTATTTTAACGATTCTTGATTTATTAGCTGAGCGAAACTGTTTATCTCTTAATGCTGTTGAAGATATGAAACTCGCGTATGACTTCTTACGTCGCACTGAACATAGAATTCAGGCATGGGCAGATCAGCAGACGCATTTATTACCTAAAGATGATGAAGGCCGTGTTCGTATTGCTGGCTTGATGGGGTTTGATGGTTGGACCCGCTTTGTGAGTGTTTTAGATGGCCATCGTCGAAAAGTTCAAGGGCATTTTGAGCAAATATTAACGGCGCCTCAAGCCGATGCAGCACCAGAAGATAGTGTGTCGTTATTAAATTCGGATGCCGAAGATAAAATGCAGTATCTTCAGCAGCTAGGCTATGTCGATGCTGAGGGATGTTTAGTGAAGATAGATGATTTACTGACATCTCATACTTGTCGAAACTTAGGTAATACAGAACGTGAACGTTTAGAAAGGTTATTGCCTCTATTAGTTCAAGCGGCTGCCAATGTAAGTAATCCAGATAGTTGTTTAGCTCGACTATTGAGTTTATTGACAGCCATTATGCGTCGCTCAGCTTATATGTCCCTGTTAGTCGAAAACCCAATGGCATTATCGCAGCTCGTTAAATTATGTGCTGCAAGCCCTTGGATTAGCGGACAGTTAACACGCCTACCTGTGTTATTAGATGAATTATTAGATCCTAGAACATTGTATGAAGTACCGATGCGAGAAGAGTTAGAAAAAGCTTTGGAAGACAGTTTGGCAACAGTTGATAAAGCAGATCTCGAACAACAAATGTATTTGTTGCGAGAATTTAAACAAATAACATCACTTCATGTCGCGGCAGCTGATGTGACCGATGTATTACCTTTAATGCGAGTGGGCGACCAGTTAACCGAATTAGCTGAAATTCAGTTAGAAAATGTGATGAAATTAGCATGGCGACATTTGGTGGCTCGACATGGTTACCCACCTTGTACTGATAATGATGATCTAAGCCAATGTGGTTTTACGATATTGGCGTATGGGAAATCAGGAGGTTTAGAGTTAGGTTACGGCTCTGATTTGGATTTGGTTTTTCTTTTTGATGATACCGCAAATAAGGGTGAAACAGATGGAGACCGTCCGATTGATGCTTTAATGTTCTATACCCGTTTAGCTCAGAGAATGATTCACCTACTTAATACTGTGACTGCTGGTGGAATATTGTATGAAATAGATATGCGACTTCGACCTAATGGTGTATCCGGTCTATTAGTTACCGCAGTATCGGGCTTTGAAGAATATCAAAATACTGATGCATGGACCTGGGAACATCAAGCCTTAGTTAGGGCACGTTGTGTTGCCGGAGATGAGAATTTAAGCCAGAAAATCAATGACATTCGCAAGCAAATTTTAGCGAAAAAACGCGATCACGATACCTTGGTAACAGAAGTAAGTGATATGCGTGCTAAAATGCGTGAGAATTTAGATAAGAGCTCCGAGCAACTGTTTGATCTTAAGCAAGGTAAAGGCGGTATCACTGATATCGAATTTATGGTGCAATATGCTGTTTTAGCATGGTCAGAAGCACACCCTGAGTTATTGGTGTATACCGATAACATTAGGGTTTTAGGCGCATTGAGTGACTCGGGTAAGTTGACCGAAGATGAAAGCCAGATGCTAGCAGATGCGTATCGTTTTTATCGTGGACTAGCGAATCACTGTGTATTACAAGAAATACCAGCAGTGGTAGCAGTTAAAGATGCAGGTGATTACCCATCGCAAGTTCAAGAGATTTGGCAGCGCTGGTTAAAATAAAAGACAGAATATTATAAATAATGAATGATTTAACTATCGTTCAATGAATTAGAGATAAGTAGGTAATTATGGCAGCACCAACAATGGAAGATAGAGATGGCGTTATCTGGCTTGATGGCAAAATGGTGCCGTGGAGAGATGCGAAAGTACATGTCTTAACGCATACCTTACATTATGGTTTGGGCGTGTTTGAAGGTGTTCGTGCCTATGAAACGGATCAAGGCCCTGCGATTTTCCGTCTACAAGAGCATACCGATCGCTTATTCCGTAGTGCCAAAATCATGGGGATGGGAATGCCTTATGATAAAGACACATTAAATGATGCTCATAAAGCCGTTATTCGAGAAAACAATCTGAAATCAGCTTATATTCGTCCAATGTGTTTTTACGGAAGTGAAGGCATGGGTATTCGTGCTGATAATTTAAAAACACATGTGATGATTGCTGCATGGGAATGGGGCTCGTATCTTGGTGCTGAAAATATGGAAAAAGGTATTCGGATTCGTACCTCTTCTTTCACACGTCACCATGTCAACATCACCATGTGTAAAGCTAAAGCAAATGGTAACTACATGAACTCAATTATGGCGCTGCAAGAAGCGGTAGAGTGTGGTTATGATGAAGCTTTATTGCTAGATGTGAATGGTTTTGTTGCTGAAGGCAGTGGTGAAAACTTCTTTATGATTCGTGATGGTGTTTTATACACGCCAACATTAACATCGGCTCTTGAAGGTATTACGCGTGCAACAATCATGACTTTGGCTGAAGATATTGGCTTGAAAGTGGTTGAAAAACAAATTACACGTGATGAAGTATATGTTGCTGATGAAGCGTTCTTTACTGGAACAGCCGCTGAAGTAACGCCGATTCGTGAGTTAGATAACCGTAGTATCGGTAATGGTGGTCGTGGTCCAATCACTGAGCAATTGCAATCAATGTATTTTGATCAGGTTTATGGACGTAGTGCCGTTTACCAAAATTGGAATGCACACGTTTAAAAACTTACCACAGAGACACTGAGTTCACGGAGCAGAATAACGTGATGGTTTTGCTATTGAATTTAAAGTTATCTTGGTAAATAACTATTTATACCTCAGTGTCCTCTGTGTCTCTGTGGTGAATGAATAATAGAATAATATTTGAGGATGTAACACATGGCAGGTCATAGTAAATGGGCAAATATTCAGCATCGTAAAGGTGCACAAGATGCTAAACGTGGCAAATTATTCACTAAATTTATCCGTGAGATCAGTGTTGCAGCCAAAGAGGGTGGAAGTGATCCTATTAATAACCCTCGCTTGCGAGCGGCGATTGATAAAGCGCTAAGCGGGAATATGACACGTGATGTCATTGAGCGTGCAACCAAGCGTGGTGCTGGTGAACTTGAAGGTGTCAGTTACACTGAACTGGTCTATGAAGGTTATGGTCCAAGTGGGATTGCTATTTTACTTGATTGTCTAACGGACAATAAAAACCGTACCGTGGCTGAAGTGCGTAATGTATTCAGCAAGCGTGGCGGTAATATGGGAACCGATGGTTCGGTAGCCTATTTATTTAGCAAAAAAGGCATTATTACTTATGCCGCGGGTACGGATGAAGACACCGTAATGGAAGCTGCATTAGAGTCTGGTGCTGATGATATTGTGACGAATGATGATGGCACTATTGATGTGTTCACAACACAAGCTGATTATGTGACTGTGAAAGATGCCTTAGATGCGGCGGGTTTGGAAGCGATATCTTCTGAAGTAACCATGCACCCTGAAACAACCATTGCCTTAGATGTAAAAGATGCTGAAAAAGCCTTAACGATGATCGATGCTTTTGAAGATTTAGACGATGTTCAAAATGTTTACACTAATGCTGACTTTTCTGATGAAGTCATGGCTCAGCTCGCTGGCGAGTAATATCACTTAATGACGCGTATTTTAGGTATTGATCCTGGCTCACGAAAAACCGGCTTTGGTATTATTGAGCTTGAAGGGCAAAAAGTTAAACACATTATTAACGGACGATTAATGGTCGGGGATGGTGATTTTCCTGATCGCTTAGGACAGATATTTAAAGGCTTAACTGATATTATTCAGCGTTACCAGCCAGATATGATGGCTATCGAGAAAGTGTTTTTACATAAAAATGCCGACTCTGCTTTAAAGTTAGGTCAAGCGCGAGGCGCTGCAATTTGTGCTGGTGTAAGTCAGAATTTACCGGTACATGAATATACCGCGACACAGATTAAAAAAGCCGTTGTCGGTAATGGCCACGCAAAGAAAGAGCAGGTTCAATATATGATGTCAGTGATTTTATCTTTACCTGAAATGCCAGATGAAGATGCAGCAGATGCTCTAGCCTGTGCCATGACACATGCCAATCACGCCCCTGTTGATGGAAAAATAAATACAAAATTGCCAGCTGGAATGCGAACATCTCGTCGTGGCGGGAGATACGGACGATGAAATACTCCAAACCGTCATTCCCGCGTAGGCGAGAATCTAGCGATAGTAGATATTTAAACTGCCCATGCGTCCCCGCCTGCACGAGGATGACGAGAAGTGAAGTTCAGGAAAAGGTAACTCAATGATAGGACGATTACGAGGTATTATTTTAGACAAGCAGGCACCAGATCTTGTGCTTGATGTCCAAGGTGTGGGCTATGAAGTTGCCGCACCTATGTCGACATTTATTCATTTGCCAGCCATTAATGAAGAAGTATCACTTTTCACTCATTTGATTGTTAGAGAAGATGCACAATTGCTTTACGGGTTTTCAACCATACGCGAACGATTATTATTTCGTAGTTTGTTAAAAGTAAACGGTGTTGGAGCAAAGCTAGCACTTACTATTCTGTCTGGTAGCGATGTTGATGACTTTTCACGAAGCGTGCAAGAAGGTGATGCTGCTAGTTTGACGCGATTGCCAGGTGTCGGTAAAAAAACAGCTGAGCGACTCATTATCGAAATGCGTGACCGCTTGAAAGATATTAGTGGTGCAATGGGCTTGAAACCTGTTGTATCGGTGGCCGCTAAGTTAGCGGGTGCAAAAGATGAAGCGACGGAAGCGCTAGTTTCTTTAGGTTATAAACCTGCCGAAGCTGAAAAAATGATCCGAAGTTTAGATACGGATGGCTTGAATACTGAGCAAATTATTAAGTTGGCATTACAGCGACATTAGCTGACTGCGAACACTGCTATTTTAAATGTACTGGATAATTTAAATAGTTCCGTCATTCCCGCGAAAGCGGGAATCCAACGATAGTCGCTATTTTCACTATCCTATGGATCCCCGCATGCGCGAGGATGACGAAGTGGAAATCTGCAAATTTAAGAATCATAGGTATATACTTTTATAACTTTTGAAATACATAGAGACAAAACATGACAATTAAGCGAATCGGACACCGTTATAGTGATAGCAAAACAGGGTCAACCATTGATGTATGGTTTCCTCGTTCAAATAAAGAAATTGCACGAAACTGTTTGGCGCAAAAAGTAGGCTTAATTAAAAGTGACTTTGTTGAAGTTGAAATTCAATCAGTTGATGATGCTCCTAAATCAGCTGAAGATGCTTATTTAAGACTACACTTATTATCAGAATGTGCGGTTAAACCAAATGAAATTAATCTTGATGGTGTATTTGGTTTATTAGCGAATGTTGCATGGACATCTGCAGGTCCTGTTTTACCGAATGAAGTAGAAAACTTACGTGAACTGATTGCTGCTGAAGAACACCAACTTAATGTAACGTCTATCGATAAATTCCCACGAATGACGGACTATGTGATTCCAGAAGGTGTGCGTATTGGTAATGCTGATCGTGTGAGACTAGGCGCACATCTCGCATCAGGTACAACTGTAATGCACGAAGGTTTTTGTAACTTCAATGCCGGCACATTGGGTCATTCAATGGTTGAAGGTCGTATTAGTGCTGGCGTGGTTATCGGTGATGGTTCTGATATCGGTGGTGGTGCTTCAATTATGGGCACATTGTCTGGCGGTGGTACAACTGTTATCTCAATGGGTAAAAAGAACTTATTGGGTGCAAATGCAGGTCTTGGTATTTCTCTTGGTGATAACTGTATTATTGAATCAGGTTTATACATTACAGCCGGTACAAAAGTAAAAATGCCAGATGGTGAAATCGTATCTGCGAGAAAATTATCAGGCCAATCAGGATTATTGTTTAGAAGACATAGCCAAACAGGTGCCGTTGAAGCAATTGTGACAGATGGTTCATTATGGGGCGGTTTAAATACGGCACTGCATAGTAACGACTAAAATATAGTCTGCAATAAGGGGGAAGCTCAAGTTAGTTTCCCCCTTATTTCTTATTGGTATTACAAAACTAGTGCAATAATGAATAGGGTCGTGCCTATTTTATAAGATAAATACGGCTTCTAGCCTTATTCTGCAGGGTTTTCTTTTAACAACTCTTCTAATGGCTGACCATCAATCAGTAAATCAACAATTCTAGGTTCGCCTTTTTTGTTGATTGATAATCTTAGATAGGCGGTATTATCAATTCTTGCTTGGCGTAGTAAATCTTCAGCTAATCGAGCGTGTGTTTCAGGGATATAAAACCGATTTAAAGGTTCTTGTAGATCGTCATATTGCATAAAGCCACCACATTGTTTGGCGATAGCCGTGTCAACTATTTGTACTTTAGGCGCTTGCTTGCCGACATTTGTTAAACAATAAGAACAGCCCATCCCGCCACTGCATTCATTTTTAGATTCTTGCCAATCATAGGCTACTCTAAAACGTAAATAATGACCGCGCAGTAAATCACGTGGATCATAGCCCGTTATTGCAAAATCCCATTGCGTGCCCATGCTTAAATGATATTCGGCACGTGCAATTAGCAAGCACAGTAAAATGAAAGGGAGCATTACAGCCAGTAAAATCTTTTTATTAATCACTTGGCATCCCCCATTATTTTATCCTGTTGAGATAGTCCAAAATATTGAGCTAGGGAGTCAGCCTTTTTAAACCAGCCCCAAACCACAAACAGCGTTATAACGCCGCCAAGCACTAGGCCAATGCCTGTTTCGAGCATCGATCCAAAGACTTCGAAATAAATGAAGAGTAATCGTATGCAAATGAATGCGGTCATAATGTTAAACATGCTGATGGAGTGTATTTTGAGTGCAGCCCACGCCAAGATAAACATATAGGCGATATTAATGATTGCGCCAATCACAGGATAAGAATGATCATGCCACAATGCGGTAGCACCGATAATGAAGGTGGCTATCAATACAACACGCATGGCTAAATGCGTGTCTTTTGTTCTGGAGGCATAAAGCCTAGGAATAAATGCAATCATTGCCGTTGTGGCAACGAAGCTAATGATAAGGAAAAGTTGTAGTGATGTCACCTCACTTGCTGACGTCGATGTAGACTCATACCATAAGAAGTGGCAAAACCAGCCACCGATAATAATGGCTAACCAGCTATAGCGTGATAGTTCACCTGCCATAACAGAGCGATGTTTTACTAACCACGGAATGCGAGAAAGCAGTATAAAAAAGAAGGGCGATAAGACATATAAAACGCCGAGCAGAACGTCTAATAAATAGCGCTGGGAAATAAAGGTTCTAAGGATGTCTTCGAATGCATTTATATTGAATGCATAGGTGGTACTCGTACCGACAATCCACAAGACAGCGAGAAATTTACCTCGACCTAATAAGACGATGGGAATAGTGACCGCGGTCCACACTAATAATAGTTTGGCTATACTGCCGCCAAGTTGGTATGTTTGGCCGATTAGTGCCATCGATGCAAGAGTAAATCCATAATAAAAAATGACTAATATTTCCCGTAGCCACTGGCTTCGAGCGCTGGTGTTTTTTCTCGATATAACACGATATAAGATGAGGGCTATAGCGAGGCATAAAATAAGATCAGTGGCCAACTTTACCCAGTCAGGTGTTTGCATCCAATTTGAAGCAACCACCGATACCAGCCCTAAAATAATAGCGAAAGCACCTAAACCACCAAATGCCCAAAGCGCAATAGGTTTTGACTGTAGCTTTTCAAAGTCACTAATTTTATCGGCAGTAGCACTATCGATAAGTTTCGCATCTTGCCATTCCCTTAGCTTTTTAGATAATCCCATAAAATGTAAATGCACCGGTTATTAGAACTGATTTGAGTATATACCCATGGTAGATGAAGATGCAGAGTTTGTTACGTCATCCCCGAGATCTTTTATCGGGGAATCTATGACTGTAACACTAGACTCCAGCTTAAAAGCTGCGGGAGTGATGAAAAAGCGTAAACACCTAGCTATTATTGTCATAATTAGCGAAAATAGACTGATGTATATTCTATTTTCCCTCACTTGGATGGCTAAAGGCATTTAATGGAACAAGAACGCTTTATTTCTGCTGATGCCCAAAACAATGAAGAGCATCAAGAACAGGCTATTCGCCCTGATACTTTGAATGATTATATTGGTCAGCCAGCTGTACGAGAGCAAATGGAGTTATTTGTTGCTGCTGCTCGAAATCGCAAAGAAGCTTTAGACCATACCCTGATTTTTGGCCCTCCGGGCTTGGGTAAGACAACATTGGCTCATATTATTGCCAATGAAATGGGTGTGAATTTAAGGCAAACATCGGGCCCAGTTTTAGAGCGTCCCGGTGATTTAGCTGCCTTGTTGACCAACCTAGAACCTAACGATGTGCTGTTTGTTGATGAGATTCACCGTCTGAGTCCTATTGTAGAAGAAGTGTTATATCCTGCAATGGAAGATTATCAGTTAGACATTATGATTGGTGAAGGACCTGCAGCACGATCAATTAAATTAGATTTAGAACCCTTCACACTTGTTGGTGCAACGACTCGAGCAGGCTCGTTGACATCACCGTTGCGTGATCGCTTTGGAATTGTACAACGGTTAGAGTTTTACAATGTGGCAGATTTAAGCACCATTGTTCAGCGAAGTGCCCGCATTTTTGGTGTCAGTTTAGATGCTAATGGTGCGCATGAAATAGCCCGTCGTTCACGAGGAACGCCGCGAATCGCAAATCGACTATTACGTCGTGTACGTGATTATGCTGAAGTAAAGTTTGATGGAAAAATCACCGTAGAAATTGCACGACAAGCTTTAGACTTACTTAATGTCGATGATAATGGTTTTGACATGTTGGATCGTAAGTTATTGTTAGCTATTATTGAAAAATTTGAAGGGGGTCCGGTTGGTGTTGATAACCTTGCCGCAGCCATAGGTGAAGAACGTGGCACTATTGAAGATGTATTAGAACCGTTCTTGATTCAAGAAGGTTTTATTATGCGGACACCGCGAGGTCGAGTCGCAACCAAACGTGCATGGTTACATTTAGGTTTGTCACCTGATTTGTCTGGTGATATTAATGGCTGATTTTGAATGGCCAATCCGTGTTTATTATGAAGATACAGATAGTGGTGGTGTTGTTTATCATTCTAACTATCTAAATTTCATGGAGCGTGCCCGTACGGAGTGGTTGAGAAGCCTTGGATTTGAGCAAGATGAATTGATTATCAAACATCAGTGCATCTTTGCTGTACATTCAATGCAGTTGAATTTTAGACGACCAGCAAAGTTTAATGATTCGCTGATGGTTCGCTCACATTTAATTAAAGCGGTGGGTGCTAGAATGGAGTTCGAACAAAAAATTTATCGTGATAATGAACTGTTGTGTGAAGCTGCGGTCAAAATCGCGTGTTTAGATGCAAACCGGTTCCGACCTAAGTCGTTACCTTCCTTTATTTTGACGGAGATTACAAAGTGAGTACTGATCTTTCTTTGATGACCCTTGTTCTTGAAGCCAGTTTATTGGTGAAGTTCGTTATGCTGACCTTGTTGGCAATTTCCATGTATTCATGGATGTTAATTTTCAAAAAGCATGGGGAAATCTCTCAAGCTAGAAAAGATGCGGATAAGTTTGAAGATAAGTTTTGGTCTGGTAATGAGCTTAATAATCTTTATGAAGATATCTCATCAAGACCTCATAAAAGTCAGGGAATGGAAGGGATTTTTGAAGTAGGTTTTAAAGAGTTTGTACGCTTAAAGAAATCAGATTCAGATCCAGCTTTAGTCTTAGAGGGTGCACAACGAGTGATGCGTATATCGTTAGCACGAGAGATTGATCGCCTAGAAATGTCACTCCCTTTTCTTGCGACAGCGGGTTCAACTAGTCCTTATATTGGCTTGTTCGGAACAGTATGGGGGATTATGAATTCATTCCGTGCTTTAGGTGATGTACAGCAAGCAACATTAGGCATGGTTGCTCCCGGTATTGCCGAAGCATTGATTGCTACTGCAATGGGTCTATTCGCTGCGATCCCTGCGGTTGTTGCTTACAATAAATATTCACATGAAGTAGAGCGATTGATTAATCGTTATGACACCTTCTTAGAAGAGTTTTCTTCTATTTTACAACGCCAGCATAGCTAGTCACGGAGCAAGCTGATGGCTATTTATACAACAAAAAGACAACGCCGCAAACCAATGTCAGAAATCAATGTCGTACCTTATATTGATGTGATGTTGGTATTGCTAATTATCTTTATGATTACTGCTCCAATGCTGACACAAGGTATTAATGTTGATTTGCCACAAGCATCAGCAAATGCAGTCGAAGCGCCGGATGATAATAGTGAACCGTTAGTTGTGTCTGTTGATGCCGCTGGACTGTTTTATGTCGCCATTGGTGATAAGCAAGATCAGCCGATTGATGCGAAATTATTAATGACTAAAGTAGCGGCAGTCTTACGTCGCAGTCCGAATACTCCCATTATGGTTAAAGGTGATAGTGCTGTTAATTATGGGCAGGTAGTGACTGTTATGGCTTTATTGCAAAAAGCAGGTGCACCGAGTGTGGGTTTGATTACCAAGCAACCTGAACTGGCAGGTGAAAAGTAGAATGATTAATAACATTCTGGCAGGAAGCTATTCTTTACTATTACATATTGTCCTTTTTGGCCTTTTTATTATGGGGATGGATTCATCATCCACACCTCATTTTGTAGCTCCAAAAAAAGTTAATATTGTGCAAGCAACGGTAATGGATGAAGCACAAGTACTAGAAGAAATGATGCGCTTGCAAGAGTTTGAAGATAAGAAGTTACAAGAAGAAAAAGATAGGCAAACTAAGGTCGATGAAAAATTAGAAGAAACACAGCAAGAATTAGCACGAAAAGAACAGGAATTTTTTGACCAGCAAGAACGAGCAAAAATTGAGCAACAGCAACGAGATTTAAAAGCAAAACAAGAGCAAGCTAAAATTAAGGATCTGGAGCAACAGCGAAAGTTAGAGGATGAAAAGCGACTTGAAGCTGAAAAAGCTCGTTTAGTTGCTGAAACACTAAAACAAAAAGCAAATGAAGATCGAAGAATTGCAGAAGAAAAGAAACGACTAGCAGAGGCTGATCGTAAGGCCGAAGAGCAACGTAAGCGTGATGCAGAAAAAAAAGCACAACAAGCGGAAGCAGATGAGAAGAAGCGTCTGGCTAAAATAGTAGCAGATCGTGAAAAAGCAGAAATACTTAAAAAGAAAAAAGAAGCTGAAGAGCGAGCGGTAGAAGCTAAAAGACAGATGCAAGAAAGTTTGGCGGAAGAATTTGCCAAAGAAGCCCAAGAGCGAGAAGCGACACGAGTAGCAGGTATCGTTGACATTGTTGTATTACAAATTAAGCAAAAAGTTAAACGAAACTGGAATCGCTCAGGTTCGTCAACGACTGGCCTTCAAGCGACCTTGCATGTGAAATTAATGCCGGGAGGCGATGTTAAACAAGTAACTGTAGTTAAAAGCAGTGGTAATGCAGTTTTTGACCGTTCTGCTGAAACTGCAGTATATAAAGCTGCACCATTGCCTCAGCCAAAAGATCCAAAAGCAGCTGCAGAGTTACGTGATTTTCAATTTGTTTTTAAACCTGAATAAAAGGTGAAATGATGACTAAACGATGGTTAGCCTCACTATGGCTATTAGCACTACTTTTACCGTGGCAAGCACAAGCACTGATTATTGAGATTACGGGTGGAACAGAAGCGGCGCTTCCTATTGCTATCGTTCCTTTTGGTGAAGAAGGTTTTTCTGCACCAGAAGATATTTCTGCCGTAATCCAAAATGATTTATCACGCAGTGGTCGTTTTTCTCCTTTGCCTGAAAGTGATTTAATCTCTTCGCCCCATGAAAAATCTGAGATTAATTTTAAAGATTGGCGATTATTACGTTCAGAAGGATTGCTGGTTGGCAAAGTGAGTAGTGTTGATGGTGAAACATACCAAGTCCAATTTCAGTTATTTGATGTATATAAAGGTGAACAATTAGTCGGCAAGCGTTATCAAGTTCCTGCTTCAGGGCTTCGTCGTTTAGCTCATCAAATTGCAGATCAGGTTTATCAAGCATTAACGGGTGAGATAGGTGTGTTTTCAACACGATTAGCATTTGTTTCAGTTATAAATAATGCCGATGGAAGTAAACGTTATACCCTTCAAGTATCTGATTCTGATGGTGCGAACCCAAGAACCGTTTTACAATCTAAGCAACCCATTTTGTCTCCTAATTGGGCTCCTGATGGTGAGCGATTAGCCTATGTGTCTTTTGAGAATGGTAAAGCAGAAGTCTTTGTGCAAGAAATGCGTAGTGGTCGCCGAAATTCTATAGCAGCATTCAAAGGTTTAAATAGTGCTCCAGCATGGTCTCCAGATGGGAAGAAATTAGCACTTACATTATCGAAAGCAGGTAATCCAGAAATCTACGTATTAGAACTGGCTTCGGGCAAGTTATCTCGTGTTACTCATAACTCGCAAGCAATAGATACTGAAGCAGTATGGATGCCGAATAGTAGAGAATTATTGTTTACCTCAGATCGTGGTGGTCGTCCTCAAATTTACAAAGTATCTGTAGATGGTGGTCGAGCAAAGCGAATAACATTTGAAGGACGATATAATGCCTCGGCAGATATATCAGCAGATGGCAAAATGCTTGCCATGGTTCATGGTTTAGATGGAAAGTTCTTTATTGCAGTGCAAGATTTAGATTCGGGTGCTGTTCTTGTTTTAACAGAAGCAGGGCGTGATGAGTCGCCGAGCTTTGCGCCTAATGGTCGAATGATCCTGTATGCTACGGAACTAAAAGGTCATGGTGAGTTGGCTGCTGTTTCTGTTGATGGTCGTATTCATCAGCGTTTAGGTGAGTCAGGTCGAGATGTGCGTGAACCTGCATGGTCGCCAATAAGAAAATAATAAGATCCTAAAAGGAGTCTATAGAATGAAATTATTAAAATTAACAGCCGTACTATTAACGATGACTTGGCTTTCAGCTTGTACTACATTAGGTGGTTCTAAAGAGTCAGATACAGAAATTGGAACAGATGTTGTCGTTGAAGATCGTAATGCTGATACCTCTGGAATTGATGGTGACAATGCATCAGGCTCTGATCTTGATGGTGCTGAAACACAAGTTATTGTTGGTGAAGATCAATACGTAGGTGGGGATGTGCTTGATGATCCAAATAGCCCCTTATCAAATCGTGTTGTTTACTTCCAATATGATAGTAGTACGGTTAGAGAGGAAGATTTAATTACATTAGAAGCTCATGCTGCTTATTTAGGCGAAAATCCAAATGTAACTATCCGTCTTGTTGGGCATACAGATGAGCGAGGATCGCGTGAATATAATTTAGCTTTAGGCGAGCGTCGTGCATTATCTATTCGTCAGACTCTAATGATACAAGGTGCAAGTGTTAAGCAATTTCAAGTGACAAGCTTTGGTGAAGAGCGAACTGATGTTGAAGGTCATGATGAAAATGCGTGGCAACAAAACCGCCGTGTTGAATTGAATTACGTAGGACGTTAGGAATGATAAAGACAAGTAAGAAATTGATAGTGGTTGCAATGATGTTATCGCCATTGATGGTGAACAGTGTGTGGGCGGATGAAGCTGCTTTAACACAACGGATTGAACGTTTAGAGCGAATTATTCAAGGCCAAGGTTTGGTTTCATTATTGGGTCGCGTCGATCAATTGCAAAATGAAGTTCAACGTTTGAATGGTGAGAATGAATCTCTAAATCACGAACTAGAAACGATGAAAAAGCGTCAGCGAGATTTATATTTAGATCTTGATCAACGTCTACAAGCACAATCCGTGGCCCCCATTGTTCCGGTTACAATGCCTGAAATAATTAATGTTCAAGAAGTCGCCACACAGATAGATGCAAGCGAAGCTGTTCCTACTACAACACAAACAGCTGAAACTATAGAGAACAAACCAGAAGCATTGCCTAAAGTTGAAATCGCTTCTACTCCTGAAATAGTACCTGTTGCTGTGGAAAATGGAGAGGCTGCATACCAAGCCGCTTTACAAACATTGCGTAGCGGACAGTATGAGCAAGCTATTACCGCTTTATCAGCATTTCCTGAACAATATCCACAAAGCAGTTATTTACCCAATGCTTATTACTGGCAAGGTGAAGCTAATTATGTGTTACGCCACTTTGATTTAGCGATTGCTGCTTTTCAAACTGTGATTGATCGCTTCCCAGAAAGTAGCAAAGTTGCTGATGCAACCTTGAAACAAGGCTTTAGCCAGTATGAACTAGAGACGTTAGATTTAGCGACTACAACATTAACAGGTGTGATCGAGAAATATCCTAATACTTCTGCGGCACGCTTAGCGAAAGTTAGATTGGATCGCATCAAACAAGAAACACGTTAAGTCGTTTAAAGCTCGGAATAATCATATGGCACAATGCCGAATTACAGAAATATTTTATTCGCTGCAAGGCGAGACAAGAACGGTTGGGTTGCCAACCGTTTTTGTTCGTTTAACAGGCTGTCCTTTACGCTGCATTTATTGTGATACCGCTTATGCGTTTCAGGGTGGAGAAAAAAGAGACATCAGTGATATTGTTGATGAAGTCTCTAAATATAACCCTCGATATATCACCGTAACAGGTGGCGAACCTCTCGCCCAACAAACGAGTCATGAATTATTGACCGAACTTTGCAATCTTGGTGCTGAAGTTTCATTAGAGACAAGTGGCGCAATTGATATCAGTACCGTTGATCCTCGTGTTGTTATTGTTATGGATTTAAAAACACCTGCATCAGGTGAAGAGTCTAAAAATAAATACGAGAATATTGAAAAGTTGAAAATAGATGATCAGCTTAAATTTGTAATCTGTGATCGAAGTGATTATGACTGGTCATGTCAGAAATTAGCAGAATATGATTTAGCTAATCGTTGTGAGGTTTTATTCTCCCCGATTCATGGTGAGCTCAAACCCGCTGATTTAGCACGGTGGATAATTGAAGATAATTTACCCGTAAGAATGCAAATCCAAATACATAAATATTTATGGGGAGATGAACAAGGCCGATGATGAAACGAGCAGTAGTACTTTTATCAGGAGGTCTAGACTCTGTCACAGCATTAGCGATGGCTATAGAACAAGGTTATGAATGTTATACCCTTAGTTTTAATTATGGTCAGCGCCATAATGCAGAACTGGTGGCAGCAGAAAAACTCTCTAAGCTAAATGGCGCAATTGAACATAAAGTAATTAATATTGATCTGCAAGCTATTGGTGGATCAGCACTGACTGATAATACAATCGATGTCCCAGAAGAACATCATGAAGGCATTCCTGTTACCTATGTACCTGCCAGAAATACGGTATTTCTATCTATTGCTTTAGGCTGGGCAGAAGTATTATCAGCAGAGTCTATAGTTATAGGTGTAAATGCGGTTGATTATTCAGGCTACCCAGATTGTCGTCCAGAATTTATAGCTGCCTTTGAACAATTAGCCAATGTTGCGACTAAAGCCGGAGTAGAAGGCCAGAAAATAACGATACAATCGCCGCTTATGAAAATGACGAAGGGGGATATAATCAACGAAGGTATCCGCCTTGGCATTGATTATAGCCAAACTATCTCATGTTATCAGGCGGATAGTGAAGGGCTAGCATGTGGTAAATGTGACTCATGTCATTTTAGGCTAGAAGGATTTAATCAAGCTGGAATTAGCGATCCGACACGCTACCAATAGATTAAACCTTATGTTCTAAGCCTAAGTAATAGGCTGTAAAGCCCGTACCATCAGTAAATAGAAAAAAAGATCGTATAAGGGCTTGTCATTTCTGTGGAATAGAGTATTATTTCGCGTCTTGGTTTGGGCCGTTAGCTCAGTTGGTAGAGCACCGGACTTTTAATCCGATGGTCCCGCGTTCGAATCGCGGACGGCCCACCAAACTAATATAAATAGCGTTATCGAAGTCTTGTAAATTAAAGTAATAATTCTGAAATAAAGTTGTTGACAGTTTAAGTGAGGGCTGTATAATTCTCGCTTCTTTGTTGCAGACAATTCATTGTTGAAACAAAGCGCTCTTTAAAAAAATAATATCAAGTAATGTGTGTGGGTACTTGCATAGATTTTAACTTTGTCAAAAAGAAGAAATCGATGTTGAGTATTTACACAAAACATGTAAATGTTTTAAGTAATAACGAAAGCATCAAAATGAGTTCGTACCTTCTTTGATAGGTACAAAATAGCAAAATTAAACTGAAGAGTTTGATCATGGCTCAGATTGAACGCTGGCGGCATGCCTAACACATGCAAGTCGAACGGAAACGATGCTAGCTTGCTAGCAGGCGTCGAGTGGCGGACGGGTGAGTAATGTATAGGAACTTGCCTAGTAGTGGGGGACAACTTATGGAAACGTAAGCTAATACCGCATAATCTCTACGGAGGAAAGCAGGGGATCTTCGGACCTTGTGCTACTAGATGGGCCTATATCGGATTAGCTAGTTGGTAAGGTAAGAGCTTACCAAGGCGACGATCCGTAGCTGGTTTGAGAGAATGATCAGCCACACTGGGACTGAGACACGGCCCAGACTCCTACGGGAGGCAGCAGTGGGGAATATTGCACAATGGAGGAAACTCTGATGCAGCAATGCCGCGTGTGTGAAGAAGGCCTTAGGGTTGTAAAGCACTTTCAGACGTGAGGAAAAGTTAACTATTAATACTAGTTAGCCCTGACGTTAACGTCAGAAGAAGGACCGGCTAACTCCGTGCCAGCAGCCGCGGTAATACGGAGGGTCCAAGCGTTAATCGGAATTACTGGGCGTAAAGCGCGCGTAGGCGGATATTTAAGTCAGATGTGAAATCCCTGGGCTCAACCTAGGAACTGCATTTGAAACTGGATATCTAGAGTATGGTAGAGGTGAGTGGAATTTCAGGTGTAGCGGTGAAATGCGTAGAGATCTGAAGGAACATCAGTGGCGAAGGCGACTCACTGGGCCATTACTGACGCTGAGGTGCGAAAGCGTGGGTAGCAAACAGGATTAGATACCCTGGTAGTCCACGCCCTAAACGATGTCAACTAAGTGTGTGGGAGTTTAACTCCTGCGTATTGAAGCTAACGCGATAAGTTGACCGCCTGGGGAGTACGGTCGCAAGACTAAAACTCAAATGAATTGACGGGGGCCCGCACAAGCGGTGGAGCATGTGGTTTAATTCGATGCAACGCGAAGAACCTTACCAGGTCTTGACATGTACGGAAGGTCTTAGAGATAGGGCTGTGCCTTCGGGAACCGTAACACAGGTGCTGCATGGCTGTCGTCAGCTCGTGTCGTGAGATGTTGGGTTAAGTCCCGCAACGAGCGCAACCCCTGTCCTTAGTTGCCATCATTTAGTTGGGCACTCTAAGGAGACTGCCGGTGACAAACCGGAGGAAGGTGGGGATGACGTCAAGTCATCATGGCCCTTATGACCTGGGCTACACACGTGCTACAATGGCTAGTACAAAGGGTTGCCAACTTGCGAGAGTGAGCTAATCCCATAAAGCTAGTCGTAGTCCGGATCGCAGTCTGCAACTCGACTGCGTGAAGTCGGAATCGCTAGTAATCGTAGATCAGAATGCTACGGTGAATACGTTCCCGGGCCTTGTACACACCGCCCGTCACACCATGGGAGTGGGTTGCAAAAGAAGTGGGTAGGCTAACCTTCGGGAGGCCGCTCACCACTTTGTGATTCATGACTGGGGTGAAGTCGTAACAAGGTAGCCCTAGGGGAACCTGGGGCTGGATCACCTCCTTTAATAAAGACAAGTTTGTCTTTGTGAGTATCCACACACATTACTTGATATTAAGATAGATAAAGACACACCTTGGGTCTGTAGCTCAGTTGGTTAGAGCGCACCCCTGATAAGGGTGAGGTCGGTGGTTCAAATCCACCCAGACCCACCATTTATTGCCCTGTTCGAATTTTCGCGATGACTCACGTGCACTAGCACGCTTCATCATCACAAAAATCCAAACAGAACAATAAATCCCACTTAACCATATGGCTTTGCCATATTTAGATTGGGGCATATCAGAAAGCAGACCTAAACGTAAAAGCAGCTGAACCCTGTAGCGTTTTTACGCAGGATTTTTTGCGCACTGCAAGGCGCCCGCCGAAGCGAATGAAGGAGCATACACTGTATGTGACTGAATGAACGACAAGGGCAACGCGGCAGAGCACAAAAAAGACAAGTAAAAATGGGGCCATAGCTCAGCTGGGAGAGCGCCTGCCTTGCACGCAGGAGGTCGGGAGTTCGATCCTCCCTGGCTCCACCAATTTGTTTGTCCTGCTTGAATTATTTTCCTTACTCACGTGCACTAGCACGCTTCGCAAGAAAAACAATCCAATCAGAACAAAAAATACACTTTATCTATCTACCTAAATGATTGTTATTTCAAAGCATGCTTATTAAGTGTATTTTGAAATGATATTAATCATTGCTCTTTAACAAAATGGGAAGTAAACAAGGCAGATATTAGAAGTTGTGATGACTTTTAGTATCTAAAAGAGAAGAATAAATTATGTTAGTGAAAATAATCGTATGACGTCATGAATATTTTGCATGTCAGCAAGTATTTTTGGGGTTATATGGTCAAGTGAATAAGCGCACATGGTGAATGCCTTGGCGATAAGAGGCGATGAAGGGCGTAGTAATCTGCGAAAAGCTTTGGTTAGTCGATAACAGACATTGATCCAGAGGTACCCGAATGGGGAAACCCGACCAGCGTAAGCTGGTCATCCTGCACTGAATACATAGGTGTCAGGAAGCGAACCCGGAGAACTGAAACATCTAAGTACCCGGAGGAAAAGAAATCAACAGAGATTTCCCTAGTAGCGGCGAGCGAACGGGAATCAGCCTGCAAGTGATAATAATTGAATTAGTGGAATCAACTGGAAAGTTGAGCGATACAGGGTGATAGCCCCGTACACGAAAGTTCGGTTATGGTACTAGGCTTGCGACAAGTAGGGCGGGGCACGAGAAACCTTGTCTGAACATGGGGGGACCATCCTCCAAGGCTAAATACTACTTATCGACCGATAGTGAACTAGTACCGTGAGGGAAAGGCGAAAAGAACCCCGTTTAGGGGAGTGAAATAGAACCTGAAACCGTGTGCGTACAAGCAGTAGGAGCATACTTGTTATGTGACTGCGTACCTTTTGTATAATGGGTCAGCGACTTAATTTATGTAGCGAGCTTAACCGAATAGGGGAGGCGAAGGGAAACCGAGTCTTAATAGGGCGAATAGTTGCATGGATTAGACCCGAAACCTGGCGATCTATCCATGGCCAGGGTGAAGGTGGGGTAACACCTACTGGAGGCCCGAACCCACGTATGTTGAAAAATGCGGGGATGAGCTGTGGATCGGAGTGAAAGGCTAATCAAGCCAGGAGATAGCTGGTTCTCCTCGAAAGCTATTTAGGTAGCGCCTCGCGTCTCACTCTTGGGGGTAGAGCACTGTTACGGCTAGAGGGTCATCTCGACTTATCAACCCGTTACAAACTCCGAATACCAAGAAGTGCAATCGCGGGAGACACACGGTGGGTGATAACGTCCATCGTGGAAAGGGAAACAACCCAGACCATCAGCTAAGGTCCCAAAATTATCACTCAGTGGAAAACGATGTGGGAAGGCCCAGACAGCTAGGAGGTTGGCTTAGAAGCAGCCACCCTTTAAAGAAAGCGTAATAGCTCACTAGTCGAGTCGGCCTGCGCGGAAGATTTACCGGGGCTTAAGTGATATACCGAAGCTATGGATCCTCTTAGGAGGATGGTAGAGGAGCGTTCTGTAAGCGGTTGAAGCACGCCTGTAAGGGAGTGTGGACGTATCAGAAGTGCGAATGCTGACATGAGTAACGATAAAGGGGGTGAGAGGCCCCCTCGCCGAAAACCCAAGGTTTCCTGCTCAATGCTAATCAGAGCAGGGTGAGTCGGCCCCTAAGGCGAGGCAGAAATGCGTAGTCGATGGAAAACTGGTTAATATTCCAGTACCTCTTGTTACTGCGATGGGATGACGGAGAAGGTTAGATCAGCATGCGATTGGTAGTGCATGTTCAAGCGTGTAGATGGGCTGTTTAGGTAAATCCGGACGGCTGTATAACATTGAGGCGTGATAACGAGCTCCATTAGGAGTGAAGTGATTGATACCCTGCTTCCAGGAAAAGTCTCTAAGCTTCAGGTAACAAGGGACCGTACCCCAAACCGACACAGGTGGGTGGGATGAGAATTCTAAGGCGCTTGAGAGAACTCTGGTGAAGGAACTAGGCAAAATAGCACCGTAACTTCGGGAGAAGGTGTGCCTTACTGGTGACGCGATTTACTCGTTTAGCTAAGTAAGGTTGCAGTGAAATGGTGGCTGCGACTGTTTATTAAAAACACAGCACTCTGCAAACTCGCAAGAGGACGTATAGGGTGTGACGCCTGCCCGGTGCCGGAAGGTTAATTGATGAGGTTAGACTTAGGTCGAAGCTTTTGATCGAAGCCCCGGTAAACGGCGGCCGTAACTATAACGGTCCTAAGGTAGCGAAATTCCTTGTCGGGTAAGTTCCGACCTGCACGAATGGCGTAACGATGGCCACACTGTCTCCACCAGAGACTCAGTGAAATTGAAATTGCGGTTAAGATGCCGTATACCCGCGGCTAGACGGAAAGACCCCGTGAACCTTTACTATAGCTTTGCACTGAACATTGGACCTACTTGTGTAGGATAGCTGGGAGGCGTTGAAACTGTGTCGCTAGATGCAGTGGAGCCAACCTTGAAATACCAGCCTGGTAGTTCTGATGTTCTAACCTAGGTCCGTAAGCCGGATCGGGGACAGTGTATGGTGGGTAGTTTGACTGGGGCGGTCTCCTCCCAAAGAGTAACGGAGGAGCACGAAGGTACACTAATCATGGTCGGACATCATGAGGTTAGTGCAATGGCATAAGTGTGCTTGACTGCGAGACAGACACGTCGAGCAGGTACGAAAGTAGGTCATAGTGATCCGGTGGTTCTGAATGGAAGGGCCATCGCTCAACGGATAAAAGGTACTCCGGGGATAACAGGCTGATACCGCCCAAGAGTTCACATCGACGGCGGTGTTTGGCACCTCGATGTCGGCTCATCACATCCTGGGGCTGTAGCCGGTCCCAAGGGTATGGCTGTTCGCCATTTAAAGTGGTACGCGAGCTGGGTTTAGAACGTCGTGAGACAGTTCGGTCCCTATCTGCCGTGGGCGTTGGAAATTTGAGAGGAGCTGCTCCTAGTACGAGAGGACCGGAGTGGACGTACCCCTGGTGTTCGGGTTGTTTTGCCAAAAGCATTGCCCGGTAGCTATGTACGGACGGGATAACCGCTGAAAGCATCTAAGCGGGAAGCCCCCCTCAAGATTAGATTTCCCAGAGCTTTAAGCTCCTGAAGGGCCGTTGAAGACTACGACGTTGATAGGTTGGGTGTGGAAGCGCAGTAATGTGTGAAGCTAACCAATACTAATTGCCCGTGAGACTTGACCATATAACCCCAAGAATGTTTGGGGTTCGCTAGACATATTTTATATTTATGAAAACCCTTGTTTTTATCGATAATTTCTTTTTCATTATCGACATATCACATCCGTGTACATCGCCCGTTTTTGCTCCTGCAAAACGTGCATACATCACATCCATGTGAATAACTTCCCATATTAGCTAGTTAAAAACTAGCAAACCAGTTATGCCTGGCGGCCATAGCGAGTTGGTCCCACCTGATCCCATCCCGAACTCAGAAGTGAAACGACTTTGCGCCGATGATAGTGTGGGAGTTCCCATGTGAAAGTAGGTCACTGCCAGGCTTTAATATAATAGAAAAGCTCAACCCTTTTGGGGTTGGGCTTTTTTATTATCTGTAGTATGTAGAAAGCTACTTGAGCGTAGCGTGACAATATCGTCAGGAACGATATTGGACGCCGGAGGCGCCCGAAGGGTTGAGCACAGGAAGTGCTCAATCAAAGTAGGTCCAAACAAGTAAACACAGGCCTATGCATTACACTAATATTATTAACACCATCACTGCCAGGCTTTAAATATAAAAAAACCCGAACGATAGTTTATCGTTTGGGTTTTTTTATGTTTGGAGTTTGGTACTGTAGTGGTTCATTAAATCAGGACACCAACTTAGGTGGTAAAATCCACCGTAACGAGGTGTTTAATGACAACAAAACGAAGAGAGTTCAGTCCTGAGTTTAAACGCGAAGCAGCCCAATTGGTGCTTGACCAATCCTACAGTATTTCACAAGCTAGTGAATCATTAGGGGTTGGTCCAACAGCATTAAGACGCTGGGTTAAGCAATTAACGCAAGAACGACACGGGTTCACGCCTAAATCGAAAGCCTTGACGAAGGAACAGCAGCAGATCCAAACACTTGAAAAACGCATTAAACGACTAGAGCTGGAGAAGAAAATATTGAAAAAGGCTACCGCTCTCTTAATGTCGGACGAGATGCTACGCTAGCACTTATTTCCAATTTAAGGGAGCTTGCATCAGTCAAAATGGTGTGTATCTTATTTAATATCAACAGGTCACGTTATTACGCTCACTGCCAAAAAGAAAAAGCGATTGATATTGACCGTCTCCAATTACGGGCGAAGGTGAGTGAATGCCACCGATTGAGCCGTGGTGCAGCAGGTAGTCGTTCACTTGTTGCCATGATGGCTATCCAAGGAATCAAGATTGGTCGGTTTAAGGTGAGACGATTAATGGTAGAGGCTCAGGTAATAAGTAAACAGCCGGGTAAACATAAATACAAAATCGCTTTAGATGAACGTTTAGATATAGCCAATAAACTTGATCGGAATTTTACAACGCAACAAGCCAACCGTGTTTGGTGTGGAGATATTACGTATATATGGGCAGGTGGTCGTTGGATTTATTTGGCTGTCATTCTTGATCTTTATACTCGGCGAATTGTGGGCTGGTCATTATCTGACAAGCCCAATGCAACGCTTGTCATTAATGCACTTGAACATGCTTATCAACAGCGTGGCAAGCCTGAAGGGCTATTATTCCATTCAGATCAGGGTAGTCAATATACCAGCCTACGGTTTAGACAACAGCTCTGGCGTTATCAAATTCACCAAAGTATGAGTCGACGTGGTAACTGCTGGGATAACGCACCGATGGAACGTGTTTTTAGAAGTTTAAAAACAGAATGGATACCATCAACGGGGTATTTGAGTTTAAAACAAGCTAAATTAGATATTGGCCGTTATTTGATGAGGTATTATAATTATCAAAGACCCCATTCTTTTAATCATGGTTTGCCTCCAGCTATTGCTGAAGAAAAAACCTTTTCTAGTGTCCTGAATTAGTGGACCACTACAGATAAACGGTTCTTATAACAAACTTGCCCAAACTCAAACTGCGCATCGCTGATGTCACTAAGCAGACCTATCAAATATTCTTCATTACTTTCAAACACTCTTGTAATCATTCTTTTTTGGACTGCAAAATAAAGTGCATTTTCAATTGCATCTTTTTCCTCTTGCTTCCCCCTTTCATTTAAACTATTTTCTATTTTCCTAACAACACCTTCTAAGAAATCCTTATAAGGGCTATCTACAAAAACATATGGACTATTACCCATATTGTTCTCCTTGTAAAATATCTAACACAATAGATCACTAATAATATGTAAATATAGGTTATTTAATCCATAAATTCACCGCTTACCCAACAGCTACCTCGTTATAGTATTCTTATCAAGTTGGAATTAAAAACAGAATGTAAAGGCTGGGTTTAAGATAATAGTCAGTAGGTTAATCATTGATACACGTATCCGTAATTAAATTATAAATTTGTTGGACATAGTATGGCAACCGAGGTGTGCCTTCCGTCGTGGGATCATATTCAACATGTATATTTGTGAGTGCTTGGTCACAGGTATTATCTTCTAGTTGAGTTATGGAAATCAGCTCAAGTGTGCTGATGATGCCTATAAGGCTAAAGGATGTACGTTCATCTATCTTATTATCTTTAGAACCTTGATCCTCTAATTCAAGCATGGCATCCTCAAGCTCAACAAGAGCACGCTTTCTTTCTATAAAATTCTCTGCGTAAAATATCGGAAATCAAGGGGTCAGCCACTGACCGATCCCCACGAAATACAAACCAACTAAACATTAAGCGGCTCTGTCATCAACTGCCCTATTTTATGGATAGCGGCCTGCCAGTCTCGCTTTCTTAACTTCAAATATCTGTCTTTAAACGCTCTTAATCCAATAAATTGGTAGGATAAGACGGCTTTAGTTTTAACTGAATTAGCCTGATATCTAAGGTGTTTCTTGCTTATTTTAACGGCCATTCCAAGTAAGAACAATACATATTGAGCAAGCATGGCAAGTAATAATAAAACAGATAAATACGCCAATGTTCGGGTATTACTGTCATTAAAATTAAGGCCCGTTTTTAGATCTCTAAAGCTCTCTTCTATTTGCATGCGGGTATGATATATTTTCACTATTTTTTTTGACTCTTGTGTTGTCGATGTAGACAGCGAAGTGGCTAATAACCACGGCTCTTGTTCTCTGCTAGCATTTGAAAGTGAGTTTGAACTGCGTCGTGCTCGCTCTCCTGTTGCGGTCAGTTTCTTTCTTCCTTTCTGTGCGTGTTTATAAATGACTAATGTGCAATCAAAGCTGTCTTTACGCCGCATCATATAACAGCCTAATGATTTAGCGACACAGGTGGCGTGTTGATATAAGTCCTTGGTGAGTTCCCAGTCACTCTCTACTTTCTTTTTGCACATGGTTTTATTTCTAACACGTCCCACAAAGTCCCAGCCTAGCGATTCAACCAATTTGAACCAAGGCACTCTAAACCCAGCATCACTGACAATAATCGGTTTACAGTACGCGGGTAATATTGATTTTAGTTTGGTCATAAACTCTTTATGAACACTGGGTTTATCTTTATGGCTAAGTGGATAAACCTGTTCAAGCACGGTCAAAGACCGTCCATCAACTGCGATTGAAGCACGCAATAGAAAGTGTTGTTTTCTAGGATCTAAATCAGACCAATCAACTAAAATAATAGGCTGTTTATGTTCTCCGATGATACGGCGAGCCATTAAGGTATAAATGGTGCTTATTTCACATTGAAGATGCGGGTTACTGCATAATCGCATACTACGTTTTATCTGATGTTTCTCTGTTGTTTGGCTATCAATATTGCGCCCTAATCCTGTCACGGAGCATTGTGCACCTGAAATGAGACTGGTCACCATGGCATTTAAACTGGTTCGTCTTACTTTATGCATTGAGGGCGTGACATCACGTAAAAGTTGGTTCAATATAGTGGCTGCTTTCACGGTGTTTTCTGCTCTGTTATGTCTAGTAACTGATCAGATCATTAAATGCTGTGAAAGTTCCTTTTTATTTTATTTAGTTGATTGTTTTAAATGAATATTTTGTGGGGATTCGTCAGGGTCAGCCAGCTTGATTATTGAATAATGCTTAGTGGATTGTGATAATTATTTATTCAAACTCTATAAACACATCGAAATGAATCCGGTGAAAGCCAAGATAGTCATTCAAATTGCTGATTAGAAATGGTCAAGTTATCAGCATAACGCCTTGGATGAAGAAGATAAGTTAATCACTGAGCATGATTTATATCTGGAGCGGGGTAAGGATAGGGAGAAGCTGTGTGATCACTATCAAAACATATTTGATGAATTAGAACTTAACCCAGAACAAGATGAAAATAACCAGGGCAACATTAACTGGCTTGAAAAGTGTCGGCTTCTATCTCGTTGCTATCCGATAAGGTGTGAGCCTTCTTCACCGTTACCAGCTCTTACAAAGGCTATATTGCTGAGAACTTTGTTCAAAATGAATTGATTTCTCAAAGTGGAAGCTCTACTTATTCGTGGGAATATGCATGTTCAGAAGTGGAGTTTTTGCACAAGTGTGATGATGGAAGAGTTGTGCCTATTGAGGTGAAAAGTGGTAAGCGTACACGCGCAAAATCATTGGGAGTATATGTCGATAGATACCGGCCTAAAACAACTATTAAGTTAATTGGCTCAACTGGTTTGGTTGAGAATGAAAAAGCGTTGGTTTTGCCGCTGTATTATGTATCTAAAATAAATCAGTTACCGTGCTGATTGCCGTTATTCTAGGTAATATTTTTTGTGTCAATTTTGTGTCAACTTGCCGTCGGTCAGGTACTTATACCGTAGATTTAGGCAGTTTTTAGAGTTGGTAAGCGTCATAAGTTATTGATTGATATCTAGTATTAAAATCGGTTGACCGCCTCAAAACAGACATGGTGTCAGATACAAGGTCTTGCCTTTTGCCATTCTGTAAAATATAAAAAAAGATACTGTCTTAAAAATCAAGTAATATTTCCCTATTTTGCATAACCCACATCAAACGGTTTTTCTGATTTGAGTACGCCATAGGCAATCACAAGTAATTTCCTCATCACAGCCACTATGGCCAGTTTTTTAGGCTTGCCTTTGCTTAATAATCTGCTATATAAATTTGTCATCAAGGGGTTATGCTTCATGGCTACTATTGCGGGCATATATAACGATTTTCTTAGTCTTGCATTGCCCATTTTAGACAAACTTGATTTATGAATACTGCTTCCAGATTGCTCAATTCTTGGGTTAAGCCCAGCATAGCTGCTGACCTGTTTAGAATTATTAAACAAGCTAATATCGCCAAGGTATGCCAAAATTGACCATGCGGTAAGATCTCCAATTCCATTAATGCTGGTGAGTAGCTCCACCTGCTTGCTTAGGGTTTTATTTTTACTCACGATAGTACTTATTTGGCTTTTAATCAGGGTGATTTCTTTTTGGATATACTTAAGCATTTTCTTAATAGATTGGGTGGCGCCCTGAACCTGACTAACCTTTAGACGGTTATTTTCTTGAGATTTGTTTTTATCTAATTGCGCCAACCTTGTGACTAGAAACTGCAGATCTTCAAAGTCCTTATCTTTAGGTATAAACAGGCTTTCCTCCAGTTCTCCTTTGTCACAGATATGCTGAACATAACGAGATATACTTTGTGCATCAGCCTTGTCAGTTTTATTTCTAGACATCTCCATTTTACAAAAAGCGTGAGTTTTAATCGGGTTTACTAATATCACTTTTTGTTTGTTTGCGTGCAAAAATTTAGCCAAACTCAAGCTATATACTCCTGTCGCCTCAAGACAAAATACAGTGCTTGTTTTACTTGGTTTTAACCAGCTCATTAAACGAATAAAACCGTCAGTGTTATTTTTAAATTGCTTGTCGCTATAGGCTTGTTCTTCTAATACTGCAACATCAAAAACAGCCTTAGATATATCAACTCCAACAAATTTCATTTTAGTTCTCCTGATAAGTTCTCTTGGAAAAGTTGGATAATTTCATCTTCTATGCATCCTCGTAACTATTCGTGCTAAAGTCAGACTTTGCACCAGATACTGTTCGCATTTTATGAAGTTAAAATAGGAGATAGGCACTAAACTTTTTTGCAAATTTTAAAATTTATGGGGACGCTCAATATCACTATCTCCTTATCCAATTGCCACTGGATAGTATCGACTAAAAGCTAGTTTGATAGTTAATAATTGATACAGTTGGGATGATACGAGGGGAGGAGATTCAAATTAACAGGGTCTGGTTCGATTGGTTTTGTATTTTCAGCATATTTAATAGTAATCAGTAAACTTTACCGATACACTCGCGCCAAAGAATAGGATGTTAGTTGGGTTATTGGATCATTTAAGTATGTTTAGAAAAATTGAATTATTGGCGCCGGGTGGCGATGTTGAAGCGATTAAAGCCGCTATTGTTGCGGGTGCTAATGCTGTGTATTGCGGTTTAGATATCTTTAACGCGCGCAATCGCGCTGCTAATTTATCATTCGACGAACTCAATGGTGTCATACGGCTTGCTCATGAATATGGCTGTGAAGTTTTTCTAACCTTAAATATCGTGATTTTAGAGCATGAAATTAAAGGCTTAATCAAATTACTTAACCAGCTGGTCAATACGGGTATTGACGGTATTATTGTTCAAGATTTAGGCTTATTTAGTCTGGTCAAAAGCTATTTCCCCAGCCTTGTTATTCATGCATCCACTCAATTAACGTCACACAATGAAGGCCAGATTTTATTTCTAAGCAAAATAGGAGCCTCTCGCGTTAACTTGTCACGAGAGCTCAATCTCAATGAAATAAAAAGCCTGACCAAGGTGGCACATCAAAATAATATACTGACTGAAGTCTTTGTTCATGGTGCTTTATGTGTCGCTTTTTCAGGGCAGTGTTACTCCAGCTCTGTGAGTGTGGGTAATTCAGGTAATCGAGGTCGTTGTAGTCAGGCATGCCGTGACGAGTATGAACCCACCAATGAAGGACATCGGTTTCCTCTAAATTTAAAAGACAATTCTGCTTATTTTGATCTGCCCGAACTCGTTGATGCAGGTGTTGATTCTCTAAAGATTGAAGGTCGTATAAAAGGTGCACATTACGTTTACACCGTGGTGGATACTTGGCGTAAACAAATTAATCAGTTTGTTGAATCGGGAAAATTATTGACTGATGATTCCAATCTTCATAAAGTATTTAATCGTGATTTTACTAACTCCTTCTTAAAGGGGAATTTAAATAAGTCGATGTTTATCGACAGCCCCCGAGACTATAGTGGCCAGTACGCAGTCGAAAAAAACAATGCCACTTCAGTCATTCAAATCCACAAAGCGAAACAAGATCTATATTCAGACAGGAATGCATTAGGCGCAAGCCTGCAACAAAAAATAGCACCTCTTAGTATTGAAAAACGCAGATTAACACTGGCGTTTTCTGGCCAAATAAATCAACCGCTCACGCTAACAGTTACAGTCCGTGAAGCAGACTCAATGTCAGAAAAAGAGCTTATTTCAACAAGCGAGAGTGACTCAAAAAGAAGCCAAGAAAAATCATTTAATGTTGATTCTGAGTTTTTGTTAACCATGGCAGACAAATCAACGATTGATCAAGCGACATTAGAAAAACGCTTCAAAAGTTTTAACGATGCTAATTACATCATTGAAGGATTCGACTTTGACCAGTTAGGGCCTAACGTGAGTATTCCTTTTAAGGATCTTACCGCGATAAAAAACAAAGCGGCTTTCTTGTTAAATAATTCGATTGAGTTGATTGCGCCTGTTGAAGTCGCAGCGCTGGTCCAACAGCCAAAAGTGGAAGACAAGCCCAAACTGTCACTCCTCATTAGTGATATTAAAGATTTGAACCTTTGTGATGAAACTGATGCTGATATTTATTTTAAGCTGCCAGAAAGTCTTAAAAAAGACTGCACCAAGCACATTGAATTGCTGCTCAATAATCCTCGTTTAATACCTTGGTTTCCTGCGGTACTCATTGGTAAGGATTATACCGAATCGGTTAAGATCCTTGATCAAGTTAAACCTAAGCGAATCGTCACCAATAACACCGGTATTGCCTATCAGGCTTTCGAAAAAGGGATTGAATGGATCGCTGGCCCCTTTTTGAATACAACCAACTCGTATGCATTGTTAACACTGAAAGAATCACTCAATTGTGCTGGCGCTTTTATTTCCAACGAAATTAGTCGAATCCAGATCAGGAATATCACTCGTCCAGAAAACTTCAAATTGCTTTACAGTATTTATCATCCTATTTTAATGATGACAAGTCGACAATGTTTTTTCCAGCAAACAGTCGGCTGCAACAAGCCCAGTATTGAAGATGACTGTATGCTTAAATGTGAAAAAGCTACCACCATTACCAACGTTAAAGGGGTATCCTTTGCTATAGACAAACAAAAAGGCGGCTACCCGAGTATTTATAATGATGAGCAGTTTTTAAACCTCGATGTCATTGATGATTTGTCAGACTTGTTTGATGAATTCTTTATTGATTTAACCAACATTGGTGCTGGCTCAAAAGCTGAGCAAGACAAAGTTCAACTCATCCATTATTTTGAAGGTTTATTGAACGGAGATAAAAATGCCGCTAGTCAGCTTAATGACTTAATTTCGGTATCAACCAATGCTCAGTACAGTCAAGGACTGTGATATATTTTGATCCGGTTAAGTTCAATTTAATTCGGTTTTAAGCTGACTTATATTATTGATTGTTCGCAGCTAAAAGCGAGAAGTAGTGCGACTTTAACTGAGATTAAAGCATTATTGTGAGAGGTTATTTTGCTACAGCCGATACTCTATTCTTTACAAAACTGTCCTTACGCGATGCGTGCAAGATTAGGGATACTACTGGCAAAACAAGCGGTCATGCTACGCGCCATAGACTTAAGAAATAAACCGGCTGAAATGCTAGCGGCATCTCCCAAAGGAACCGTGCCTGTTTTAGTCATTGATAATTCGGAAAATCTTAGCCAATCAACGGTAATCGATGAAAGTTTAGATATTATGCTTTGGGCCTTGCACCTGAGCGACCCAGATAATTTACTTTACAGTGACGATCCAAGCCAGCTACCGATCATGCTTAGCTTAATCGGCCGCTTTGATAATGAGTTTAAAACTCATTTAGAAAACTATAAATCTGCCAAGCGATATCATGAGGATTGCAAAGAGGAGCATCGTCGGCAATGCGAAGCCTTTATTGTTGATTTAGACAGTCGTCTAAGCAAACAAAAATACCTTATGGGTGATAAGCCCAGTTTAGTCGACTACGCGATTTTACCTTATATTCGTCAGTTTGCCCGTGTTGACCGTCAGTGGTTTACACAAGCGCCTTACCCGCACCTTCAGCAGTGGCTTAAGATGCATCTTACCTCTGTGTTATTTTCAAAAGCGATGATAAAATATCCGTTGTGGGCAGAGCATCAACAAAGTTTTTTAATCGGAAAATAAAGTGCAGACAGTCAAAAATCTAGAACTCCATGTTTAGGATAGAACCGTTGTAACTTGTTTATACAATGTAAGGTATATCGCTGTAATCAATGAATATGCAGATTTTCCACTTCGTCATTCCCATGAAAATGAGAATCCATGGGCAGTAGAGATAACCACTATCGTTGGATCCCCGTTTCCACGGGGATGACGCATGTTGTTTAACCTGAACTTTGGATAAGAATAGTCAGCAACATTCTAATTTATAATTACTTATGAATGGTCATGAGTGTAAATAGCATTGTCTATTTAAAAATGATAAGAGGTCCGAAACTTTTATCGTTTCTTTATGTTTAAATCTGTCAATGGATACTATGATTTATAGAAAAATCGACTTACATCAATCATAGCCGCCAGAAGACCATAGAGAAATAGATAAATCGTGAAAAGTCTCATTTTGAGTTACTATCACACCCTTCCAAACCAACTGCCAGAGGAAAAACCGTGACCCCACTGGGCCTACCTGTTGAAGATATTTTAGACAGTCTTAAGCAGAAATTATCTGAGCGGCATGAGGTCGTATTGGAAGCACCGCCGGGTGCGGGTAAAACCACCTTAGTCCCACTCGCACTGATGGATGAACCTTGGCTAAAGCATAGAAAAATTCTAATGTTAGAGCCGCGTAGAATCGCCACTAGATCTGCTGCGTATCGCATGGCAAGCCTTTTGAATGAAAGTCCCGGGCAAACGATTGGTTATCGTATGCGCTTAGATTCTAAGATTACCAAACAGACAAAGGTGGAGGTGATCACTGAGGGTATTCTTACTCGAATGTTGCAGCATGACCCGTCGTTAGATGAGGTGGGTTTAGTGATATTTGATGAATTTCACGAACGTAGTTTAGATTCTGATCTGGCGCTCAGTTTGTGCCTTAAAGGTCGCGCTTTGTTTAGAGATGAGGATAACCCATTAAAAATACTGGTCATGTCGGCCACACTCGATAGTAATGCCACGTCGGAATTATTAGGCGGTGCACCCGTCGTAAAAAGTGAAGGCCGGGCTTACCCTGTCGATATTATTTACGGAAAGGCTAGGCTGGCCAAAGAGCGTGTCATTGATCGCATGGTTGCCACCATTAAACATGCGATCAATGAGAATCCAAGTAGTAGCGTACTGGCTTTTTTGCCCGGGCAGGGAGAAATTCGACGCACTGCAGCTGAGCTTTCGAACTGGATTTTTGATAGAAAACTACAGGGTATTCATCTGCGTCCACTCTATGGCAACCTATCGATTGAAGAGCAACAACAGGCCATCTCGCCACTAGGTGGCCAACAATCAAACGATCAGAAAATTGTGTTGGCCACCAATATTGCTGAAACCAGCCTCACCATTGATGGTGTTGATGTCGTGGTCGATTGTGGCTTAGTGCGGGAGGCAAGATTTAACCCAGCGACGGGTATGACGGGCTTACATACCGTCAAAATTTCGAAAGCATCCAGTGTGCAAAGAGCAGGACGAGCAGGGCGGTTAAGACCCGGAAAATGTTACCGACTTTGGTCGGCCGATCAACAAGGTCAGCTCGCAACACACAACACTGCTGAAATTATAAATGCCGACCTCGCCCCGATGGCACTGCAATTATTACAATGGGGCGTAGATGACCCGACGGAATTAAGCTGGATCGATCCACCACCAAAAGGGCTATGGCAACAGGCTATGGATTTACTCCGCTCGCTCGGTGCAATTAAACGTGAAGCTAATGGCTGGCTTCTTACCGATCATGGTCAGGCCATGACGTCACTGCCGATACACCCAAGGCTCGCTCATCTATTATTGTGTGGCACCGCGATTGGTTTTATCAAACCAGCGGCCTTACTCGCCAGCCTGTTATCTGACCGCGACCCTTTTAGTCGTGATAATGCAGATATTAGCTATCGCCTTGAACTATTGAACGGCACGTCACATTGTCCACCAATGCATCAGGGCTGGTTAGAACGAACTCGCCAATTAGCACAGCAATTCGAAGAACAGGCATTGAAAGTACAACAGCCTAGTCAATTAACGTATTTGATAACGGCTGAACAATTGCCCGGATATTTGCTCGCCTGTGCCTATCCAGATCGAATCTCGCGTCGTCGAAGTTCAGGTGGCTATCAACTCGCCAACGGCCGAAGCGCCAAACTGATAGGGCATCATCATCTTGCGAATAATGGATGGCTGGTGGTCGCCGAAGTTTCAAGTGGGCAGGGTGGCAAAGGGGATGTTATTCGCTCAGCCGTGAAGCTTGATGAAGGACTGTTCGATTCAGCTCTCAGTGACTCGATTAATTTAGAAATCATTGCCGAATGGGACAAAAAAACGAATCGGTTTGTTGCCGAAGAACGGCAAAAAATAGGCATCTTAACACTACAGCGAACCCGGTTAAATACAGTGCCTACACAAGCTAAAAGCGCGGCGTTGATCCAGCATATCCGCAAACAGGGGCTGAACCTTCTGCCTTGGACTCCAGATCTTGAGCAATGGTGTGCCAGAGTGTCACTGCTGCGGTCCATTGATGAGGATAATAACTGGCCAGATGTTGGTCATGAGGCGTTGCTTTCAACGCTAGAAGATTGGTTATCGCCTTATCTTAACGAGGTAAATTTATTAAACGATTTCAAGAAAGTGAATTTAACTAAGATCCTACATGCATTACTGCCTTGGGAAAAACAGCAGGCACTCAACAAACTGGCACCCACTCACTTAAAAGTACCGTCTGGTTCTAGCATTCGCATCGACTATACAGAGAGCCCGCCCGTGCTGGCTGTGAAACTACAGGAAATGTTTGGCTGCGAGCAAAGCCCTGCTGTTATCTCAGGCAAAGTACCACTGCTGATACACCTCTTGTCACCCGCAGGCAAACCGCTGCAAATCACGCAAGACCTCGCCGGTTTCTGGCGTTCCTCATATCACGAGGTTAAAAAAGAAATGAAAGGGCGTTATCCTAAGCACCCCTGGCCCGATGATCCGCTGGTTGAAACTGCGACATGGAAGACTAAAAAGCGTATTTGATGGAAATAAAGGGTCACTTGGATGCAAGCCTTTACGACGCAGGCGTATTTTCTTATCAGATCGTAGGTGTCAGGACATATTACAGTAGCTTAAGACGATCTTTGAAGCTGATAAATGCCGCAAGTTATAGACTATTACAATCGTTAACTATCTAACAATTCAATCCAGTGTTTAAGATTATAGCTGTCAGGTCTTGCCTTTTGCCTTCTTTATAATCCTGCTTATAATCTTCACTATTTTCAAAACATAACCTTTCTATTCTTATCGGTCTAGTCACGAAAAAATCGGTAAAGTGGATGAGCTTCTATGTCGACATTTTGTTAAAACTTCGACATGAGGTGGGGATATGTTTATACTGTCGACATATTCATATTATATGTCGATATAAATTAATTATATAAACAAGTAGTGAGGTCGCAGACTAATGAATTGGAATCCACAACAGCCATATCAGCAACTTCCAGCTTTACCTCCTGAAGAGGACATTGAGTCCAAAGTCATCTTAAGGCAATGTATTACGGCACGCTCAGCATTAGCTGAATTAAATCAAGCTGCCAGATTAATACCCAATCAAACCATTTTGATTAATACACTTCCATTATTAGAAGCAAAGTCTTCTTCTGAAATTGAAAATATTGTCACTACAATGGATAAGCTATTTCAGTATGCTGATGATGGCAACGTTGCTGATGGGGCGACAAAAGAAGCTCTGAGATATCGTACTGCACTATATGAAGGCTATAAAGCACTAGATGATAGACCTCTTAGTACAAACACTGCGGTAGCCATTTGTAGCCAAATTAAAGGTACTGAAATGCAAATCCGTCATGTTTCAGGTACTGCTCTTGCGAATGCTCAGACAGAAGCCGTTATCTATACGCCACCAGAAGGTGAAGACTTATTACGTGAGAAGCTGGCGAATTGGGAAAGGTTTATTCACAGTGAAACGAATCTTGAACCATTAGTTAAGTTAGCCGTAGCTCATTATCAATTTGAAGCTATCCATCCATTTACAGATGGTAATGGACGTACAGGCCGGATCATTAACAGTTTATTTTTGATTCAAGAGGGATTGTTGACCTTGCCTATCCTGTATTTTAGTCGGTACATCATCCAAAATAAACAAGACTATTACCGTTTATTGTTAGATGTTACCGAACATCAAAACTGGGAAGAATGGATATTGTTTATCCTGAAAGGGATAGAAGAAACTGCCCAGTGGACGAATGCAAAGATAGAGAGCCTTGTTCAGCTTGAAAAACACACACGAGATTACGTTCAGGAACAGTTGCCGAAGATTTATACTCGCGAATTAATCGACGTGCTGTTTGAGCAGCCTTATTGTCGTATTGCAAATTTAGTATCTAAGAATGTTGCTAAGCGACAAACGGCTTCTGTTTATTTAAAGCAGTTGTGTGATATTGGCATTTTGATTGAGCAGGAAGTTGGACGTGAAAAAGTATTTATTCATTCAAAGTTGATGAAGATCTTGACTCAAGATAATAATGAGTTTGGACGGTATAAATAGTTAACTATCTAACAATTCAATCCAATGTTTGACCGGGGTGGCGGTTCCTTTTGCCAAGTGCATCTGACAGCCAATATTGGAAGTGACGATGAGTTCCGGCTGGGATTCATTGAGATTACTTAGTTTATTCGTACGTAACTGTTTTGCAGTTTGTGGCTGGAAAATAGAATAAGTGCCGGCTGAACCACAACATAAGTGACTATCAACGATTGGTGATAAGTCATAGCCTAATTTTTCTAGCAAACTTTCAACTAGATTAGGGAGTTTTTGCCCATGTTGTAAAGAGCAGGGTGCATGGTATGAGACCTTAGTTTTTTCTGCTGACAAGGTAGATAAATCTTGTTCTATTAGAAACTCAGCAATGTCTTTTGTTTTTGCGGCAACCACCACTGCTTTTTGATAATAACGATCATTAGTTTCAAAAAGCTTGGGATAATCTTTGACCATCACACCACAACCACTTGCTGTAGAGATAATGGTCTTAATGCCTGATGCCAATAATTGTCCCCACTCATCAATATTTTGTTTAACTTGAACTAGAGCAAGATCTTGGGCAGAGGTATGTTGATTAACCGCGCCACAGCATTGTTGTTGTGGTGTTTCAGTGACAGCGTAGCCTAGTTTAGCCAAGACATTTTTAGTGACGTGATTGGTATTGGGGCTTAGTGAAGGCTGCACACAACCCGTTAATAATAATACTCGCCCATTCTTGGCATTTGTTTCTATCACATCTGATTGAATGGTTGATTGACGAAATAAGGGTGCAACGATGTTGAATAGGGAGGGTGTGATGAGAAGTTTACGCACACTATGACGCATTATTTTTTGCCAAATAGGTCGCATGTACTCAACCTGTTCTCGGCCAATATCGATTAGTTCAGAAAACTCAACGCCAGAAGGGCAGGTGGTTTCACAAGAACGACATGTTAGGCAGCTATCTAAATATTGGAGACTTTTTTGACTGACTTGGTTCTGTTCAAGCAATGATTTGATAAGATAAATTCGGCCGCGAGGAGAATCTAGTTCATTACCTGATAGTTGATAGGTTGGGCAAGTTGCTAAACAAAAACCACAATGTACACAGGAGCGAAGAATGTTTTCTGCTCTATTGCCTTTGTAAGTAAGGCTAAACTTTGGGTCCAATTTTGTTTGCATTAAACAAACACTCCATTTGGATCAAAAACATTTTTTAGACCTTTCTCAATACTTTTTTTAATCGTTGAATCGGCAGTGTTTATTTTAGCTACGACTGAGTTTTGTTTTGTTATATACGCTTTGGGTAATACTCTAAAGCTGATTTCACAAATGACGGCTAACTTTCCTTTTGAACCGACCAATAATCGAGTAACGTCATATCCAGCTACATTTTTCATCACTTGGCCGCCAAAGTTTAAAACTTGTCCTTTACCATCAATAATTTTCACACCTAATACCGCATCACGTAATGCAGGGCTTCCAATGGCATAAGCGCCACCGATAGTGGCATTACTTTCTGCTACAAAAAAAGGTAGTGCCTGATCTTTGTCATCGAGAATCTGAGAGATATCGCTTATTTTAGTACCCGCCTTAACGGTCATCACGAGTTCTTCGGGGTGATAATCAATTATGCCTGCATATTGAGACAGTGTTAGCGTATTAGTGAAGTTCGATTTTAATTGACTGTTATTACCGATAATTTGCACGGGATCGCCACGTAGAACGTGTTGCTGTATTTCTTCAATGGTTTGCATAATAATTAGAACCGTTCCAATTCAGGATGAGGTAACTCACCATTGTGCACATGCATTTGCCCTAACTCAGCACAGCGGTGTAATGTGGGAATTGCTTTGCCGGGGTTGAGTAGTGCATGAGGATCAAACACTGCCTTTATTTGATGAAACACATCAAGTTCAGCGGCTGTAAATTGGTGGCACATGGCATTGAGTTTTTCTATGCCTACACCATGCTCTCCGGTGATTGAACCTCCAAAATCAACACAAAGTTTAAGAATATCGGTGCCGAAAGCTTCTGTTTTTTCTACCTCACCTTCAATATTGGCATCATAAAGAATTAGTGGGTGTAAATTACCGTCTCCAGCATGAAATACATTCGCAACACGCAAGCCATAATGTTTAGACAGTGCATTTATTTTCTCTAACACATCCGCCAAATAACGTCGTGGAATCGTACCATCCATGCAGTAATAATCTGGTGATAAGCGACCAACAGCAGGAAAGGCTGATTTACGACCTTGCCACAGGGCGAGACGTTCACGTTCATCTTCGGATACTTTGATAGTGCTTGCTTCGGATAATATACTTAATACACGGTCTATTTCTTGTTCAACTATATCTTCATCACCATCTAGTTCACATAATAATAATGCCTGCGCCTCACGAGGATAGCCTGCATGGGCATAATCTTCAGCTGCTTTAATGGCGAATTTATCCATCATTTCTAAACCAGCAGGAATAATGCCCGCTTCAATGATATTGGAAACCGCATTGGCACAATCACGAACATGATCAAAGCCCGCCATAATTAAGCGGGCAATGGCAGGTTTGGGGGTGAGTTTAACGGTCACTTCGGTAATAACGCCGAGTAATCCTTCAGAGCCATTCATCAGAGCTAATAAGCCAAGACCATCATCATCACGATGCAGGCTAAGTTCTTCACCATCAATAGTAAACATTTTGATGGCGATAACATTATGTACCGTTAGGCCATATTTCAAACAATGAACGCCACCAGAGTTTTCTGCCACATTACCACCAATCGTGCAGGCAATTTGTGAAGAAGGATCGGGCGCATAATATAGGCCATATTTAGCCACTGCCTCACTTATGGCAATATTACGAACACCAGGCTCGACGACTGCGATTTGTTGTTCAGGGTCAATGCTCTTAACAGCATTAAGCTTTGATAAGCCTAAAACAATACTGTTCTCTAATGGTAATGCTCCGCCCGCTAATCCGGTACCAGCACCACGAGTCACAATGGGTGTGTTATGTTGTTTACACAGAAGAATAGTCTGTTTAATTTGATCAATAGTTTCAGGTAACACCACTGCCAGCGGTTTTTGTCGGTACATACTCAAGCCATCACATTCAAATGGACGGGTCATCTCATCACCAATAATGACAATATGCTTGGGTAGTTTCTGCAATAATACTTGAGTAATCAACATAGGTATTATTATAATGACTTCTTTCTCACATAACCATACGAAGATTTATGCAATCATTTAATCCACCAGTTCGTACTTTGATGGGGCCCGGTCCATCTGATGTCCATCCACGAGTGCTACAAGCAATGGCTCGCCCAACAATTGGGCATCTTGATCCTTTCTTTATTGAAATGATGGATCAAACAAAAGAAGCGCTTAAATACGCATTTAAGACCGAAAATGAATTAACGATGCCGGTATCAGCCCCAGGTTCTGCGGGTATGGAAACATGTTTTGCGAATTTAGTTGAACCTGGCGATAAAGTTATTGTGTGTATTAATGGTGTGTTTGGTAATCGCATGAAAGAAAATGTGGTTAGACTTGGCGGTGAAGCTATTGTTGTTGAAGATAAATGGGGCGAAGCTGTCAGTATCGATAAAGTGGAACAAGCACTAAAAGATAATCCTGATACTAAAATTGTTGCCTTCGTCCATGCTGAAACCTCGACAGGTGCTCAATCTGATGCTAAAGCTCTTTGTGCTTTAGCGACACAATATGGCTGTCTTAATATTGTTGATGCCGTCACTTCTTTGGCAGGTTCAGAGTTGCGAGTTGATGATTGGGGTATTGATGCTATTTATTCGGGTACTCAAAAATGCTTGTCAGCACCACCGGGAATCTCTCCAATTAGTTTTAGCGAACGTGCTATTCATAAACTGACAAATCGTAAAACACCAGTGACTAGCTGGTTCTTAGATTTAAACCTTGTTATGGGCTACTGGGGCAAGGGCGCTAAGCGTACATATCATCATACTGCACCCGTTAATACTTTATATGGCCTGCATGAATCTTTAGTGATGTTAATGGAGGAAGGCCTTGAGAATTCATGGGCTCGTCATAAACTGAATCATGAAAACCTTAAAGCCAAATTAGAAGCGATGGACATCAACTTTGTTGTAAAAGAAGCTGATCGTTTGCCACAGTTGAATACCGTTTGGATCCCAGAAGGGGTTGATGATGCGGCTATTCGGTCTGCACTGCTCAATGACTATAATCTAGAGATAGGCGCTGGTTTGGGTGCTTTAGCAGGTAAAGTTTGGCGTATAGGATTAATGGGATATTCAGCAAGAAAAGAAAATGTACTTTTAGCGACAACGGCATTGAAAGAGCTTTTATCCGCATAGAAAAATAAAGAGATGTGAAGGTTCAAGCTTCTATTATATAAAATTAAGCCTCAGCACCATTTTGGAATTGGGGCTTTTTTATGGCTAGTTTTAATCGTTTGGGCTATAGATCTAATTGGGAGCTTTCAGCTGCTCGTGCAATTTCTGTTGCCCATGTGCTATTACAAAAGAGTGAGTTATCACCAGATAGGTTTAGAATTGAGGGCTATGGGGCAACTCTTGGTTTAGTAGACAATAGTAACTAGCAAAACAGAGCGATTAATCGTAGAGTTGAAATAGCTTTAGTTAATTAACCTGAACCAGCTAAATTTTATTTTGCTGTTTTATATGTAGTGGGTATATGATGGAAATTAGCAGGGTTAGTATGGAGAAGCACTCTACTTTTATATAAGGTCAACGTGGCTAGTTATGAAAAATAATTTATACATTATTTGGCAAGATTCTTTTATTCAGGACCAAGGTATTCTTGATGAGCAGCATCATGCCTTGCTTGCGACTATAAACTCGTTACATTATTTCTTACAGCAAGGCCAAGGCTTAGATATATTAATGCCAACGGTTAAAATTTTGGTCAACTATTTACGCTTCCATAGTAAAACAGAAGAAGGTATTTTACGTGCAGAAAATTATCCAAAACTGGCTGAGTATATTAAGAAAGATGAAGAGATGTTCGAGGATTTTAAGCGAGTATGTCGTGATGCTCTTGAGCACAAAGAACCTGAACGAGTTTTATTGTTTTTAAAAGTCTGGTGGCAGAATCACATCGAATCTCATGAAGAGATGGCACTTTATCTCACTGATTCAGCAGGAAAATATTGTCGTTTAGATTGATTTGATAGGACTGTTTTGTTCTCCAGTTTGCACTATACAAGTGTAATTATTCGGAGTACGCTAAAACAAGTTTCCTTTAAAAAGGAGGTGATAGACATGTTACCGCAATTTTTATATGATGCTTTACCCTAATACCCATCACCAATGAAGATGCTCGATTCAGTGGGATTTAAAAATGATTTAGGTCAGGCATTGATTGCAGCTAATGGTTACTCCCTTAGCAAAATCAATAACGCAGCATAAAGCGTTTTTAAACCCATCGAAGAAGCGCTTGAGTAACCCCATTTCGTCGTTCCATCCATTTGCAAGGGACAAAAAATTGCTCCTGCATTTTTTGCATACCATCCATCCCTAGATATAAATAACCATTGCTACATAGATGCGCCTAAAATTGGAATTACTCAAGCACTCTGAAACATGCATCTTCATTGGTGATGGGTATATACATTGGATCAGGGGCTCTAACAGCAATTCTTATTGCAAATACCTTAGCTTTTATCTCAGGTGCTATTTTTGGCGCAACCGCTCTTTATGTATTCTCACTTCGTGGGACCTTCACGAAGAAGAAAGCTTAAAACAAGATTTTAGTTTATAGGTATGAAGCGAGAACTATTGAATACCTATTGATGTAATGACAATCATCTTATCGATTTGCATATCTTCAATAGTGTATGGAATCCCTCCTGTGCCTAAGCCTGACTGTTTTAGGCCGGCAAAAGGCATCCAATCAACTCTGAATGCAGTATGCTCATTAATCATTACAGCTGAGGCTGAAAGTTGATCTGAAATATACATTGCTTGGTCAATATCCTGGCTATAAACAGATGCTTGAAATGCAACATCAAGTGCATTAGCCGAGGCTATTGCTTGATTTAAGTCATTATAAGGATAGATGCATACAACAGGGCCAAATATCTCAGATGTAGATACTTTGCTTTTAGGGTTTGGATTGTAAAGTACGGTTGGTGCATAGCAGTTATTGAGTAGTGAGTACCCACCCTGAAGTAGTTCGGCCCCCATATCGACGGCTTCTTGAACCCATGCTGTGATACGAATAATTTCTCCCATTCTGATCAGAGGGCCAACATCCGTTTTATCAGAGAGAGGGTCGCCGACAACAAGTTCTTTTGCCGTTGCACTGAGTTGTCGAGCGACTTCTCTAGCAATAGATTCATGTACAAAAACACGTTGTACGGAGACACAAACCTGCCCTGCATGATAGAAAGCACCTTTAGTCAGTGCAGGAATGGCTTTCTCTAGATTGGCATTTTCAGTCATGATAACAGGGGCGACACCACCATGTTCAAGAGCGCAGCGTGTTCCTGGTGCAAGTTTTGATCTTAGATACCAACCGACTTTGGCACTACCAATAAAACTAAAGAAGGCAACACGAGGATCGGTTACTAATTTTTCTGCAACTTGATGATTAATGGGTAATGCTACTTGGCACCATTCAGCAGGTAATCCCGCTTGATGAAATATTTTCACTAGGCGAAGGCAGGATAGGGGGGTGTCATCGGCAGGTTTAACGATGACAGGGCAACCTGCGGCTATTGCTGGACCAACCTGATGAGCAATCAGATTTAAAGGGTGGTTAAATGCACTAACGGCAACAACGACACCTATAGGTTCTTTTTTAATCACAGTAAGACGGTGTTGTGATGCTGGGTTTATACCCATTGGAACAGGTTTGGGAGACTCACTTCGTAGAGAGTCAACACATAGTCGAATACTATCAATACAGCGAGTCATTTCAATGCGGGAATCAATTAAAGGTTTGCCACCTTCATTGGCAGAATCAGCTGCGAGTTCTTCTGCACGGGCTTCCATAATGTGAATAGCACGCTCTAGAATAGCGAGTCGGACTGGAATGGGGAGCCAGTTTCGACGATCGGTAAATAGTCTACTTGCTGTTGTTAGTGCATGTTCAATAGCTTTTTCATCGGACTGCTCAGCAGTGCCTATTATCTGATCATTGAAGGGAGATTTAACCTCTAAAGTATGATCGCCTTTTTTATCTAAGCCTGCAATCATAAGTGGGAAGTGTTGAATGTCTGCCATGAGGTATTCTCCTTATAGAATACAGATCTTTTCTTTTAGACCCTCATTGAGAATCGAGTGGTTTAATGAGTAATCTACGCCTAAATCGATTAAGTGAACACCTTTAGAGTCGAGTGCTTGTTTGAGCATCTTTCTAAATTCACTATGGCTTGTTGGTCGGTGACCCGTTGCGCCATAACTTTCAGCATATTTTACAAAGTCTGGGTTATTGTAATCTAAGCCAAAATTATCAAACCCCATGCCTTCTTGCTTCCATTTGATCATGCCGTAGGCATTGTCATTAAGAATGATAACGACCATATCCAACCCTAATCTCACGGCTGTTTCCATTTCTTGGGAGTTCATCATAAAGCCCCCATCACCACAAACACTAATGACTTTCCGTTTAGGGTTGATCAGTTTTGCCAGCATGGCAGAAGGAAGACCTGCTCCCATTGTTGCTAGTGCATTGTCTAATAAGAGCGAGTTATTTTGGTAACAAGGGTAATTACGAGCAAACCATACTTTATAAACACCATTATCTAAGGTAAGAATGCCATCTTCATCGAGTTCATCACGAATAACTTTGACAGCACTTTGAGGAAGAAGTGGGAAGCGTTCATCATCACTGTATTTTGACAGACGCGCTTTTACTTCATCTTTAACACGGTAGAAGTAAGAGAAATCCCAGTGATCTTGAGGGTTAAGCGCATCACTTAGTCTGTTAACCGATGTGGCAATATCTCCGACGACATCTAATTGAGGGAAATAGACCGCATCAATTTGTGCTGGTGAGAAGTTAACATGAATGACTTTAGGGCCATCATCTCTCATAAAAAATGGGGGCTTTTCAATCACATCATGTCCGACATTAATGATTAAGTCGGCACGATCGATAGCACAGTGAAGAAAATCATGATCGGATAGGGCTGCAGTGCCAAGATATGCATCATGGCGCTCATCAATAACGCCTTTTCCCATTTGAGTATTAAAAAAAGGTATGCCTGTTTTTTCAATAAAGGCTTTCAATGCTTTACTTGAACGTTTTCTATTTGCACCTGCACCAATGAGTAATAAAGGCATTTTTGCTTGTTTAATCATTTCAATGGCACTGTCGATAGCATGGCTATCTGCATCAGGGCGACGAGTGGGGGCTACTGTAAACAAGTGACCATCGGCATCTTCAGCTGCAATATCTTCTGGTAATTCTATATGCACTGCACCCGGACGCTCTTCCATTGCTAGGCGAAAAGCCTCACGTACTGTCGATGCAATCGTATTGCCGTGGACAACTTGTTTAGTGAATTTGGTGATAGGTCGCATCATATTGACGATATCAACAATCTGGAATTGACCTTGTTTACTGGCTTTGATGGGTTTTTGTCCGGTAATCATTAGCATCGGCATGCCGCCAAGCTGGGCATAAGCCGCAGGAGTGACAAGGTTAGTGGCACCAGGACCGAGTGTGGCCAAACATACACCAGGCTTGCCTGTTAAACGACCATAAGTGGCTGCCATAAACCCTGCACCTTGTTCATGTCGGGTAAGGATTAGTTTGATAGAGGAATGTTGCAGTGAATCAAGAAAGTCGAGGTTTTCCTCACCGGGAATACCGAAAATATATTCGACCCCTTCATTCTCCAAAGCCTTAACAAATAAATCTGATGTCTTCATGTGGCAGGTCCTTTATCACGGTGTATAAAATGACGCTTGATATAAGTTGTATTCTCAGTACCTTTTGTATCAAATTATTAATAACAATGCAAAAGTTGTGGAGGGATAGACTCTTCTGTCATTCGTTTTTATCTGACAGTGTTCATTTCAGATTGATAGGTAGTTGTCGTTTAAAGTGGTAAGGAGGCATTATTCCATGCTCAAATAACGTTCGCCAGTATCGTGAATAATAGTCACGACTACTTTTCCTTCTCCTAGCTCTTGTGCTATTTCTATTGCAGCAAAAACACTGGCTCCAGAAGAGATTCCTGCCAGTATGTCTTCTTCTTTAATAAGACGATGTCTCATTTCGATGGCTTGCTCACTACTGACTTGTGAGACTTGATCAATTAAGTCTAAGTTGAGGTTTTCGGGTATAAAGCCTGCTCCTATTCCTTGGATTTTGTGCGGTCGATGCTGTCCGCCAGATAAAATAGGTGATTCAGCCGGCTCAACAGCAATCACCTTAATATCATCCTTCTTGCTTTTAAGAATGTCAGCGACACCAGAAATAGTACCTCCAGTACCTACACCGCATACAAAGGCATCAATATTTCCATTGGTGTCGCTCCATATTTCTGGGCCCGTTGTTGTTTTGTGAATTTCTGGATTAGCTGGATTAGAAAACTGTTGCAACATAAATGCGCCATCCGTAGTTCTTACTATCTGTTCTGCACGTTCTATTGCACCGTTCATTCCTTCCACTCCAGGAGTGAGCACTAGTTCTGCGCCATATAACTTGAGTAATTGTTGTCTTTCAACAGACATTGTTGCAGGCATGGTTAAAATACAACGATAACCACGTGTTGCTGCAACCATTGCGAGTGCAATTCCAGTATTACCTGATGTCGGCTCTACAATTGTGCCGCCGGGCTTTAATTGGCCTGATTTCTCGGCTGCTAAAATCATAGCTAAACCAATTCTATCTTTTACTGAGCCACCTGGGTTTCTAGACTCAAGCTTCACATAAATATCTGCTGCACCTCCAGGAACAAGATTTTGTAGTTTTATTAAATCTGTTTTTCCAATTAACTGGGTTACGCTATTAACAGTAGCCATAGTCAGCATCCTAAAATTTGGTGATACAAGTTAATATACAGTTAACCGGCTCTCATGGCCAAAATGGTTTGAATATCTAACTCTTTTTGATAAAGATTAAAATCGGTAGCTTGAGCTTGTATGGCAACCATTGACATGCGATCAGCTAGCTCATTACCTTCAACCCCGACATGACCATTTACATGCAATATTTTTATCTTATCTTTTAGCGACTGGTATAAGGAGAAGATATCTTTAATTAAATCTAGATTTTTAATCTCACCACCATTCTTTTTCCAGCCTTTTTTCTCCCAATTTACTGCCCATTGGGTGATGCATTGAATAGAGTATTTTGAGTCACAGAAAATGGCGACTGTTTTACCTTTATTCACTTCATCTTTTGCAAGAAATAGAGCTTGGTTTAAACCATTTAGCTCGGCGGTATTATTGGTGCCGTTTGCGTTGTATAAACCATACCAAAGCTCATCAATAACATTGTTACGATAAACAGCAACGCCTGTCCCAGCTTTCCCAGGGTTGGGCACACAGCCACCATCGGTAAAGATCTTTGTATCGATGGGCATCGCCGATATTTCATCGGCAGTATACGTTTTAATGGTATTTGCCGAAGCGCTTTTGCCTCGAGGAGTTTTGCTTGATGAGCCTGTTGATGGTTTACCAGAAAAGGCCGCTTCTGCTTCTGATCGGGTTTTGAATGATTTATATTTGGCACCGGCAAATTGATCAACGTGTTTCTTGCAGGTGTTCCAATCGGTGAATATTCCTGTTTCCCTTCCTTGCCATACGACATAAAACTTTGTTGCCATTTAAATACCTTAATTACTAAAACGCATAGTCTTCTCAGGCTACAGTCCGCTACGGCAATATACCCAATTTGATACTGGATGATAGAAGATTATTATCGATAATGGAATTATTAATCTATTTATCCAGAACTCAGGTTATTTATATCCATTATCATTTTTAAATCCCACTGAACCAAGCGACTTCATAGATGATGGGTATATGCTACTCTTTGTATAACTTAAGTGTGTCTTATGGATACGATGGCACATGTTTTTCAAGCTCAGAAGAAATTTACGTGAACTACGAAAAATGCTCAAAGTTGAGGCTTATTCAAACTTAAGCACTTCGCAGTGGTTAACGGTGACGCAAGCATTGTCTTCTCGAGCAGCTGATCTATTGTCAGAAAAGTGTCGAGAACTTTATGTGGTTTCAACTTTAAACAAGACAGAATAACGATAAAAAATGAAAACAAAAAAAATATATACGCCCCTTTTTATGTTAAAAGTGATGCGTTATAACATTCAAATTCTAACGTTAGTTTCACCAGCAATGGCTGCTCGTTTAGTGAATTATTTGTGGTTTAAAACACATCGACATGATGAGCCTAGACGAGAACAGAGAGTTCTAGAAACAGCCGCTTGGGAAACAATCGTATTTGAAGGTAAAACCATTCAGGTTTATATCTGGGGGAAAAATAATGCACCGACTGTATTACTCGTTCATGGCTGGAATGGTCGTGGAGCTCAGTTAGCTAGCGTTGTTCAAGGTTTAGTTGAACAAGGTTATCGTGTACTTGCCTTTGATGCTCCCGGTCACGGGCGTTCATCCTCAAAAAATACAAGCTTGCCTGAAATTAGTTGTGTGATTCAAAAATTATCACAACACTATGGATCATTTCATACTGGAATTGCTCATTCTTTTGGTGGTTTATGCCTTATGCATGCCGTTAGTCGAGGCATGAAAATGGATAAGGTTGTGTGTATTGCTTCAGCATTTAATGTCGAAAGGTTGGTTCAGTTTTTTGCAAAGTTGATGCAGGTAAAACCAAAAATTGTTGAACGGCAAAAAAGGTTTTTGGAGCAACAATTTGGTGTAGATGTTTGGGAAGGTAATCCCCCCGAAAAATAATTGAAGTCAAAAGTGGAATTTTCTCTTATGCTTACCAGCAGGAGAACATTCATGAAAAAAGCACATTTTAGCGATAGCCAAATATTAGCTATTTTAAAACAAGCCGAAAACGGCGTACCGATCCCAGAGCTATGCCGTGAACACGGCATGAGCACTTCAAGTTTTTATAAATGGCGTTCAAAATATGGCGGCATGGATGCATCATTGATGGCGCGAATGAAAGAACTTGAAGAAGAAAATCGCCGTTTAAAGAAGATGTATGCTGAAGAACGATTAAAAGCTGAAATCATTCAGGAGGCGATGGCAAAAAAGTGGTAAAAGCTTCTGAGCGTAAAGTGATGGCTAAAGAAGTAATAGTCAATCGAGCTGTCAGTATAAGTCTTATCTGTCGTATTTTTTCGATTAGTGAAACCTGTTATAGATATCAGCCGAAGTTAAATTCTGACAATGAAAAAATAGCAGACTTACTACTGGGCTTAACTCAAAATCAACGTAATTGGGGATTTGGTTTGTGCTTTTTATATTTACGCAATGTTAAAGGTTACCCTTGGAATCATAAACGTGTTTACCGTATCTATAGAGAGTTAGAATTGAATTTACGGATAAAGCCTAACAAACGACTTAAACGAGCAGTACCAGAGCCGTTAGCGGTTCCTGACGATATTAACGAATGCTGGTCGATGGACTTTATGCACGATCAGTTATCAGATGGCCGTAGCTGCCGATTATTTAATGTCATTGATGATTTTAACCGTGAAGGACTAACGATTGATGCCGATATTTCATTACCCGCAGAGCGGGTCATTCGCTCATTAGAGCAAATTATTGAATGGCGAGGCAAGCCGAAAAGGTTACGGTGTGATAATGGCCCCGAATATATAAGCCATAAATTGGCGAAATGGGCTGAAAGTAACAATATTGAACTATCCTTCATACAGCCTGGAAATCCACAACAGAATGCCTATATTGAGCGGTTTAACAGAACGGTGAGGTATGACTGGCTGAGCCAGTATATTTATCGAGATATTGAAGAATTACAAATCAGAGCAACACAATGGTTATGGACTTACAATAACGAGCGACCTAATATGGGAATTGGTGGTATCACCCCAATTCAGAAATTAAAACTAACACAGAGAAAAATGTCTACTACTGATCTCCATTAATAATGGGGGGATTACCGGAACAGTTCTCAATGCCAAATATGGTGAACAATATTTCTACCGCTGGCCTTATTATTCATGATGAAGATGATGATGCAATACCTGTTGAACGAAGCAAGATAATTGCAAAAGCATGGAAAAATAGTGAGCTTGTTGTGACTTCTGGTTTGGGTCACCGTCGGGTGCTACGAGATAAAGCCGTTATTAAGAAAATAATAAACTTTATTACTACCGAGGGTTAAAACATAGATCATGTTGCTGTGTTTAAAGTAGACCTTGTTTTGCGAAGTTTAAATAGCCCGACAGTAAAAAGAAGCAATGCAAACCAGATCAAAGCAAATGTAACCAGCCTTTCTGGTGGATAGGATTCTTTTAATACAAATACGCCAATCAGGAATTGCATGATTGGATTAATGTACATAATAAACCCGACGATAGATAAATCGATCCGCCGTGTTGCCATAGCAAATAGCACTAAGGGAAGAGCTGAAACGAAGCCAACACCTATTAATAGAAGGGTAAGCGAGTCATCGGTTCCAAAGATAAGTGATGTCGATGGCTCTGAATATTGCCAGCTTATCCATATTAGTGCTGGTGGTAGTAACCAGAGTGTTTCAATGGTCATGCCGCTGATACCATCTATATTGGCATGTTTGCGAACAACACCATATAAGGCAAATGCAACAGCGAGAATTAAGCTAACCCAAGGGAGTTGCCCAATGCTCATAAACTCCCAGATGATGGCAACCGTGGCAATGATTCCGGCCCAAACTTGTAGGGGGTGTAGATTATCCTTAAAGAAGATCCTGGCCAGAATTAAGCTAACAACAGGTGAGATAAAGTAGCCAAGACTGGCTTCAATGACCTGATGTTGACCTACTGCCCATATATAAACAAGCCAGTTAATTGCAATTAAAAGAGCCGATAAGCCAAGCCAGCCAATTAGTTTTATATCTTTAAATGCCGTGAGTAGTTTTCTGCCATAACCCAACAATAAACCAATTGATAATGTAGCCACTAAAGACCAGATAATGCGTTGAGCAAGAATCTCGACTGAAGACACATCATTTAGGAAGCTGAAATAGAGAGGGAAGAATCCCCAGATACTATAGGCTGTAATTGCGAGTAGTAGCCCTTTTGAGTGTTGCTGCATTGGCTTTGCTTTGTTGGTCTACTAGCCGTGATGGCTTAAAAAGGAATGTTGGTACGAATAAGAAATGGAGGCTGCGGTCGGAATCGAACCGGCGTTAACGGAGTTGCAGTCCGCTGCATGACCACTCTGCCACGCAGCCTTTGATATTTCTTAGTTTCAAGAAGTAGATATAGATCTAACTACTAATCGAGCCAGACATCATACCATTACACTAAATAATTGCAATAGAATAATTATTTACAGCTGTAATTCATCCCTATTAATCTTGAAAAAGTCATGAGTAGTACTACATTATTACAAATAGTGTTCAGAATATAATGTGTCACCTATTGAGTTAGGTAGGTAAAATAAATGTGTGCAGTTTAATTTGAACCGGTTAATGCCGAATAATGATTAAACCACTACATCATTATGAGCAACTTGATTTCTGCCAGAGGCTTTAGCATTATAGAGCGCTTCATCAGCTCTATTAATAACGACATCAATGTCTTTTTCATTTTCTAACACTTTGGCGACACCAAGGCTAATGGTAATATTTACCGTATTTTCTGCATCAATTTTAATAGTATAATTTTCAACAACTTCTCTAAATTTAGATGCAATTTTTATAGATTCTTTAATATTTGTATTGGGCAGTAAAACAATAAACTCTTCACCTCCATACCTAGCAACGATATCACTTTCTCTAAACTGCTTAAGCATGAGTAGTGACAGATGCTTAAGTACGTCATCTCCAACCATGTGGCCATAAGTATCATTAATTAATTTAAATTTGTCGATATCTAGCATGATAATGCTAATTTCTTGATGGTTTCTTTTACCAATGCGAATGACTGTATGTGCAATGTTATAGAAGTATCTACGGTTATAAAGATTGGTTAAATAATCATGATAAGCTTGTTTTTTTAACTCATCCTGTAATTGATGTAATTGTTTATTCATACGTGCTAATTTTCTATTATGAAAAACAACAATGGCTGTAATAACCAATATTCCAAAAAGTATCTTTATAAAGAAGCTGTAGTCTACTTGTTTATAGGTGTATCTTTGAATAATTTGTTCAACAGTTTTGTTCTTTTTTAGCTTATCAAGTGCATTTTGCCATTTTTGAATAACGTCATCACTGGTGTGTTTATTAAAGGCAATGTATAGGTCTCCGCTAAACGCAACTACGTTATTTATGGGTTCAATTTCCCCTGATAAACCTTGTAACCTTGCATTATAAAGCCCTGCTTTTAGAAGTGTTGGCCATAAATCTATTTTGCCATCGACCAGTTTTTGAATGTTTTCCTCATCTTCCGCTGTGTCTAATACATCAAGGTTGGTAAACCCTTGAAGGCTTAGCATCTCATAGTTAGCAACACCTTGAGTAACACCAATTTTGTTAACTTTTTTAGCATCATCAATGCTGTGGAGTAAGATTTTCGACCCTTTTTTCTTGAAAAATACTAATTTCATGGAGGTTAGAGGCCCAACCCATTTATATTCCTGCTCTCTTTCAGGCGTCCTTAACATAGAATATAAAGCTGTATTTCGATTCTTATCAAGAGACATTTTGGCTTCTGACCAAGGGTATACGGTGATTTTATTGTCTAATTTTATTTCTTTTTGAATTGCATTAACAATATCAGTAGAGATGCCAATTAATTTATCTTTATGTTTATATTGATAAGGAGGAAAGATCTCTGTCATTAATTGAATAGACGGTTCTTCATTACTTTCTGCTGAAGCAATAGGGGCAAAGAAGAGCATTGTTATAAGCGTGAATATGATAAGAGAAATGCGATGTTGTTTCATATTATTTATATTATAAATTGCTTGGCGTTATGCTTGTAAATAGAAAAATATATAAAGATATTAATACTATACATGTTTTTAAAAGCCTAGAGTCATTATTGTTTTAGAATTTATATTTTACTGTTGCACGAAGTAAATTATTATCAATAAAAAAGTTATTGCCATCAGAGTTCCAATTTTCATAGATAATGGCTAATGAAAGCTCTTCATGGCCGACGCCATTCATAAATAAGGCAAGATCTAGGATGTTCACATCACTTTGATAGTTTTGATCATCGGATGTTGCCATCGTATAGCCCGAATAGAAATGAGTGTTCTTGTCATAATGGTACTGAACGGTAGCTTTGACTGCATCCATAGATGTCATATTGTTAGGATTGATTGGAGCAAGCTCGGCCCCATAAGCACCCGAGCCCATCAAAAAGCCATATGTATATTCTGCAAAATTGCCATATAATTCATGTATGGTTTTTGTACCAGCTTCTTTCTCCATATGGTCATAAGCCAATTGCAAGGTAAATTGTTTAATATCGGCACTGACACGAGCGCCAGTAAAATAATAATCAATGGTCGATGAAGTATCGACTTCGTAAGCCTCTTTTGATCTTGATTTCCAGTAGTGGGCTTCATAACTTAACGAGAAATCATCTGATATTTTATGCGTATACTTTGCATCAGAAAAAACCATTTTGATGGTGTCGGGCACGTCGTAAGGTAATCCCCCCGAAAAATAATTGAAGTCAAAAGTGGAATTTTCTCTTATGCTTACCAGCAGGAGAACATTCATGAAAAAAGCACATTTTAGCGATAGCCAAATATTAGCTATTTTAAAACAAGCCGAAAACGGCGTACCGATCCCAGAGCTATGCCGTGAACACGGCATGAGCACTTCAAGTTTTTATAAATGGCGTTCAAAATATGGCGGCATGGATGCATCATTGATGGCGCGAATGAAAGAACTTGAAGAAGAAAATCGCCGTTTAAAGAAGATGTATGCTGAAGAACGATTAAAAGCTGAAATCATTCAGGAGGCGATGGCAAAAAAGTGGTAAAAGCTTCTGAGCGTAAAGTGATGGCTAAAGAAGTAATAGTCAATCGAGCTGTCAGTATAAGTCTTATCTGTCGTATTTTTTCGATTAGTGAAACCTGTTATAGATATCAGCCGAAGTTAAATTCTGACAATGAAAAAATAGCAGACTTACTACTGGGCTTAACTCAAAATCAACGTAATTGGGGATTTGGTTTGTGCTTTTTATATTTACGCAATGTTAAAGGTTACCCTTGGAATCATAAACGTGTTTACCGTATCTATAGAGAGTTAGAATTGAATTTACGGATAAAGCCTAACAAACGACTTAAACGAGCAGTACCAGAGCCGTTAGCGGTTCCTGACGATATTAACGAATGCTGGTCGATGGACTTTATGCACGATCAGTTATCAGATGGCCGTAGCTGCCGATTATTTAATGTCATTGATGATTTTAACCGTGAAGGACTAACGATTGATGCCGATATTTCATTACCCGCAGAGCGGGTCATTCGCTCATTAGAGCAAATTATTGAATGGCGAGGCAAGCCGAAAAGGTTACGGTGTGATAATGGCCCCGAATATATAAGCCATAAATTGGCGAAATGGGCTGAAAGTAACAATATTGAACTATCCTTCATACAGCCTGGAAATCCACAACAGAATGCCTATATTGAGCGGTTTAACAGAACGGTGAGGTATGACTGGCTGAGCCAGTATATTTATCGAGATATTGAAGAATTACAAATCAGAGCAACACAATGGTTATGGACTTACAATAACGAACGACCTAATATGGGAATTGGTGGTATCACCCCAATTCAGAAATTAAAACTAACACAGAGAAAAATGTCTACTTCTGATCTCCATTAATAATGGGGGGATTACCGTGTCAGCTTAAATGAAGGAGTGAATAATATTAGGTTGTTGCTCCCTGCGAAGTATATAAATAATGGATTACGAGTTGATCTGGTTAGCAACATTGGAAAATATAAAGTAGAATATTTTTCAATTTATGAGATAAATGAACTATAAAAGGATGGGGGATTACAAAGCAAAATGAAACGGGGACATCAGTCGCCGAGCTTTGCCTTGAAAACGGTATTCCTTATCAAAATGTTAGCGCATCAATATACGAGTAATAAAATTCATTTGGATATTTAAGAGAATAAGAAATACGATTGTGCATGATAATTTAATGACAAGACACCTGTTTTACTTTTTTCGTAGCTAAATTTTATTAATAATAGTTGCCAGCCATAATGATAAAGTGCCTTGCCAAGTTTGGCGATACAGGCCGCATACTTCTAATAGGCGAATTCTGTCTTTTAAGCGTGCGCCACGAAATTTCCCAAATATATCTAAAATATCTTGATTGTCTTTACTTAATAGGTGACGAATATTGCAAAGTGCCGTGTAATTAATATCGTTCCACTGTTTGAATCGCCCGTTAAATACATAACGGAGCCTTTCAATTCTACTTCTGAAAGAATTGTTGCTACCCAGTACGGCATCGGCGTGTTGACGATATAGTAATGATGGCGAGGGGTCGTAATAAAATATACCGCCAGCGCCTTTAACAAGTTGGTATAACCACCAGTCATGTGAAATTACTTTTTGTAGTCCTGCTTGTTCTAGAAGTTGTTTTGCTACGAAATTGAATACTTGCGTGTTTCCGCCTGAAATGCTTTGTACAAGTGCGTTGCGAAATGAGCGAGGAAGTGTAAATTCAGGTGAAAGACCGAGCGGTTTAAGTGCATCATCAACTATCTGAGTACGAGTGCCATAAGCTCTTGGTAATTGTGATTCATTGTTTTTATCAAAATAGCTTACTGCCCGCTCAAGTTTATCTGACATCCAAATGTCATCTTGGTCTGAGAATGCATATAAATCAGCTTGTATTGTTGTATCACAGGCCATGGATAGAAAGTTTTGGCAAAACCCTTGTTGTGGTCCTTGGCGTATTTCTAGACGGTCACTTCCCCATTTTTGTTGAAATTGTTTTGCAATAGTTAGGGTGTTGTCACTAGAGCCGTCATCACTAATGATTAAGCGCCAGTTCTTATGTGTTTGTTCTTCTATTGATTGCAGTTGCTCGGCTATAAACTTTTCACCATTGTAGGTGGCCATGAGTATGCAAATATGAGGAGTGTTTTGTTGGGGGGGCATCCATTATCCAAATCTGAGGTTTCCTTACTACTGTCCTGATAGATGTTTCTAGTAGCTTGGTTATTTTAAAATTGTAACATCTTAAACGGGGGGGGGGGCATAACTTTGAACATTATTGCATGGGGACTGTTCAGTGAGCCGGTATATTAAATGAGTTTGAATCGCCGTGGATTCACTAGACACTTTCCAACTTCATAAAATATCTATTTTCATATTCGACGGGTGACAGCATATCATTGCTACCATGTCTACGAATAGGGTTGTAAAACATCTCAATATAATCGAAGATGTCTTGTTTGGCTAAATCACGTGATGTATATATTTTTCGTTTGATTCGTTCACGCTTTAATAATTGAAAAAAGCTCTCAGCAACGGCATTATCATGACAGTTTCCTCGACGGCTCATGCTCCCTTTTAGGTTGTTGGCTTTTAAAAAGTCTTGCCACTCATAGCTCGTATATTGACTGCCTTGATCAGAATGAACAATGACTTCATTCTTAGGCTTTCTTTTCCAAATAGCCATTATTAATGCATTCATAATAAGATCCGTTTCCATTCGTGCGTGCATTGACCACCCAACAATTTGACGTGAAAACAGATCTAATACGACAGCGAGGTAAAGCCAACCTTCATAGGTGCGAATATAAGTAATATCTGTCACCCAAGATTGATTAGGTTGTTTAACATCAAATTGGCGGTTTAAGATATTTGGCGATACTGATGAAGGTGTACCTGGTGAATTCACGTTCCAAGTGCAACAGTTTTAGTTTTAAACAACACTTCGTAAGGTGTTCTGAAGTTTAAACATTTTCGTGGCCGATGATTTAATTTCTCAACAGCTTGAACAATTATATCATCACCAATCTGATGAAAGTTACACCCTTTTGGAAAAAAACGCCTTAATAAACCATTGGTATTTTCATTAAGACCTCGCTGCCATGGTGAATGTGGATCGGCAAAATAGACTTTGCTTTTAGTCGCCTTTTCCAGCGTTTTAAATCGAGCAAATTCACTGCCATTATCAACCGTAAATGTTTTGATTAAAGCAGGATTTATAGCCTCAAATAAAGAGGAACTTACAGTCATGAATGTATCTGATAGTTTGTTATCTAATTTCCCTGCAACTAAATATCGACTCTTTCGCTCAACGTGCGTGGCTAATCCTCCTTTGGATTTCCCACCTTCCATTGAGTCACTTTCCCAATCACCAAAACGAACCTTGTCAGCCACAACTTTAGGTCTTTTATGAATAGATATACGACCTTCAAATAATCTCCGTCTTACGCTGCGACGTTGTTTTCGGCGGCGTTTATGGTGTCTAATCAATGATAGATAAAGCACACCACCTTGCAAGGAATCAGCAACAACCCATCGGTAAATTGTTTCGTGGCTGATCTGCATTTTAGTGCTTCTATACTCTCGCTTTAGTCGACCAGAAATAATTTCAGGTGACAAGCCTGCTTTAATATTGTTAATGACTAAATCATATAATGGAAGGTGTGATTTTCTTTTCTCACAGGTAGGCTGAGATTTACGTTCATCGGCGTATTGCTGCGCCCAATCATGCCAATAATGACTATGGTTTCCTTTGTTTCTCCTGACTTCTCGATTAATTGTACTCGGCGAACGATTAATTCGTTCAGCCATTAGGCGCATTGAAAATTTAGCCATGTGCATATGGGCTATCTTAAATCGCTCATCTGCGGTTAAATGGGTGTAAGACATCGTGGGTTCCTAAGTGATTAAATTGTGGTAATTTAAATCTATCAGGTTCTTACGATGTCTGCTTTTTTAACTTAGGTGTTGCACTTGGGAGTTGAATTCACCCCTCCTTTCATATAACGTCGTTTCTTATAGCCGGTTTGTGACTTAATCTTATGTTGATGCATCAATCGTTCAACACGACTAATGCCACACAACTCTCCTAAGTCTCGTAAATCATGATGTATTTTACGATAACCATAAACACAACCACTTTCTAACCATGATTGTTTTATAATGCCTAATAAACGTTGATCTTCAAGCATGTGTTTTGATTTAGGCTGCTTTAACCATGCATAAAAACCACTTCGGTGTACATCTGCCGCCTGACAGAGCAATCGAACAGTGTGTTGGTCTTGGTGAGCCTTAATAAATGCATATCTTACAGAGACTCCCTGGCAAAATATGCGGCGGCCTTTTTTAGTATGTCACGCTCTTCTTCGGTGCGTCTTAACTTAGCTTTTAATTCACGTATTTCTTTTTGTTGCTCAGTAATCTCATGGTGTTGAGCATTTTTATTACCATATCGCTCGATCCAGTTATAAAGACTTTTTGTGGTACATCCCAACCGTTTAGCTACCTCACCAATGGGATAATTACGTTCAGTTATTTGCTTAACAGCTTCAATTTTAAATTCTTCGGGGTAACGTTTCATTTAGATCTCCAATTTGACTACATTGTATAGTTTTGGAGTGTCTAGTGAATCCACGGCGATTCAGTTGATGGTTAAGCATCAGTGCTGCGTGAAATTTACGATGAATATACTGTTTTCTAGTGACGATGTAGTGGTGATACTGGGAAGGTTGATAATAAAAATCAAGCATTTTCAGAATGAGGGGTATTTAGGTGGGTAGATAGGCCAAACGGTCTAAGACCGTTGGTATGTCTATCAAATTGGTAGCGAGGGTCGGGATCGAACCGGCACGCGGTGAAACCGAGGGGGTTTAAGTCCCCTACGTTTAGACTTACCAAGATGTATAGCTTACTGTTTCTAGGCTAACAATCAAAATGGATGTGATTTCACAATGTCCAAAATCACGTGGGCACATAATTGGCACGATATGGGCACAGACCTAAATATGATCAAATTTATCACTTTAGACTAGCACTCATGAGTACTGGCCTGAATTTTCAAAAAAGGTGAGTGTTAGCTTCTAGGGATGGTTGTTAAAAAGGATGTAATGGTGCGCCTGACAGGAATCGAACCTGTGACCCCCAGTTTCGGAAACTGGTACTCTATCCAACTGAGCTACAGGCGCATGATGAGATTATTTCTTTAAAAAAAGTGCCGTAATTTGGCTTAAATTATACGGGTTTTATTTTTTATCTACTAGTTGAATAGATAAGCGAACATTATTAAAACCCAGCGCTGATATATATCAACGCTGGGTTATAAAAGTACTTTTATTGGTGGTGCGGAGCTATTTTTTCAAGCTTCCAAATATCATTATTGTATTCTTCCATGGTGCGATCAGTAGAGAACTTACCACTGTACGCTGTATTTAGAATACTCATTGTTGTCCAACGTTTTTGATCTTGGAATGCTAAGCCTGCTTGATGTTGTGCATCAATATAGCTACGGAAATCTGCAATGGTCATCCAAGGATCATTATGGCTTGTGAAGGCATTAATGATATTACCAAAACGGTTGGGTTCATTTTGGTTGAAGTAACCACTTTCTAATAAATCAACAACACGTTTTAAGTCATTATCTTTTGCAATAATTGCTCTAGGATTGTAATTAACACGTTGTTGTTCAACTTCTTTTTCATCTAAACCAAAGAGGAAGAAGTTTTCATCACCGACTTCTTCACGGATCTCAATATTGGCACCATCTAATGTTCCGATAGTGACTGCACCGTTCATCATAAACTTCATATTACCTGTACCAGATGCTTCTTTACCGGCTGTTGATACTTGCTCTGATAAGTCAGCGGCAGGACAAATAACTTCCATAGCAGACACTTGGTAATTAGGTAGGAATACAACTTTTAATAAGTCACCAATATCAGGGTCATTATTGACAATGTCAGCGACATTATTAATCAGTTTTATAATGTCTTTCGCCATGGCGTAACCAGGTGCTGCTTTACCACCAAACAATACAGCACGTTTAGCAATACCTTCGATATCGCCACGCTTGATACGATCATAAAGGTGGATGACATGTAGTACATTCAGTAATTGACGTTTATATTCGTGAATACGTTTTACTTGAATATCAAATAAAGCATCAGTATCGAAAGTGACACCACAGCGTTCTTTAACTAGATCAGCTAGACGTTGTTTATTCGCTTTCTTTGCCTGATGCCATTGTTGTTGGAACAAAGGTTCTTCGGCATGAGGTGCTAACTTTTTTAACTGACTTAAGTCGGTAATCCATTTATCACCAATTGTTTCAGATAGAAGTTGTTTTAACTCTGGGTTACACCAAGCCATCCAACGACGTTGTGTTACACCATTGGTTTTATTATTGAACTTAGTTGGCCACAGTTGATAGAAGTCGTTAAACAAGCCTTTTTGTAATAACTCTGAATGAAGCGCTGCCACACCATTAACTGAGAAGCTACCTACAATCGCTAAATGAGCCATGCGAATATTTTGTGTGTGACCTTCTTCGATGATAGACATGCGAGCAAGACGCTCTTTATCTCCAGGCCATCTACGAGCTACTTCACTTAAGAAGCGAGCATTGATTTCATAAATTATTTCTAAAACACGGGGTAACAAGCGGCCGAACATGTTTACAGACCAGCGCTCTAATGCTTCAGGCAATAAAGTGTGGTTTGTGTAGGCCATTGTATTTGTTGTTATTTTCCACGCATCATCCCACTCAATACCATGTTCATCCATTAGCAGACGCATTAATTCAGCAACTGCTACCGTTGGGTGAGTATCATTTAGTTGGAAAACGTTTTTTTCTGAGAATGTATCAAATGATTCGCCATGCGTTGTTACCCAGTAATCAAGGATATCTTGCAAACTAGAAGACGCTAAGAAGTACTGTTGGCGTAAACGTAATTCCTTACCATTTTCACTGGAATCATTCGGGTACAACACCATGCTGATATTTTCAGCTTCATTTTTAGCGGCTACTGCTTCGGTGTATGAACCGGCATTAAAATCTTCTAAGTTAAATTCATCTGTTGCTGTTGATTTCCATAAACGAAGTTTGTTTACAGTACCATTTTGGTAACCTGGGATAGGTAGGTCATAAGGCACTGCTAATACATCATTAGTATTGACCCAGTACACTTTAGTTTTGCCGTTGCTATCTTTATGGAATTCAGTGTGGCCACCAAATTTAATACGTTGGGTAAATTCTGGGCGTTCAAGTTCCCAAGGGTTGCCGTCACGTAACCAATGGTCAGGCATTTCAACTTGGTTACCTTGATCGATACTTTGTTGGAACATGCCATATTCATAACGAATACCGTAACCTGTTACAGGCAATTGTAATGTGGCACAACTATCAATAAAGCAAGCTGCAAGGCGACCTAAGCCCCCGTTACCTAATCCAGCATCATGTTCTAGTTCGGTGAGTTCTTCAAAGTCTAAACCAAGATCATGCATCGCTTTTTTGGCTGTTTCTTCTAAGCCAAGATTGAGTGCTGCATTACCCATTGCGCGGCCCATCAAAAATTCCATTGATAGGTAGTAAGCTTGTTTACATTTTGTTTCAGCATACGTATGTTTTGTATGCTTCATACGTTCAAACAGACGGTCACGTAAAGTAAGTGCCAGTGATGAATATAGATAATGGCCAGATGCGCACCCTTTATCTTGTGCTAAATGGTTGCCGTAGTAATTTTTAAAATCGTGTTCTAATGCTTTTTTGTCCATTCCTAATTTAGGCGTGTCGTATAAATCTGGATTAGGGTTTACCGTGCATGCGTAGCGAGGGCTCATAAAATGGGGCCTTAAAAATTCTTAAATATTATTGTTTCTCTGGGTAAAAGGCAGTAAAGCCGTCACGATTGGGCATCGTTACCTGAGGAAGTGTTTTTTCATTGAGTTCAAAATCTGCGGTGATTATACCATCTTGACTCAATATATAGGCGCTTAGCGCATAAACTTCATCTGGAGTAAGTGAGAATGGGGCATTAATTGGCATTGAACGACGAATGTAATCAAATAACGTAGTGGCGTAGGGCCAGTAACTATTCACTGTTTTTTCTGGATAATCACTTGTGAGAGAGCCCACTTCACCCATTAAAGGGTCAGCACTCGCACCAATACCTTCTGGTCCGTGACAGACTGCACATTGTAATGCAAAGATTTTTTTACCTTGTGCCGCAAAGCCTTTTCCTTTGGGAAGGGCTTTGCCATCTGGGGCAATGCTTAAGTTCCATTGGGCTTGTTGGCTGAGATGACCGGCTGGTTTGCCAAGAGCTTGATAGTCACTATCGGCATAGCTATAACTTGTCAGCACAATAAGTAGGGTTATGATGGAAGTCTTAGAAACCATAGACATGATTAATATCTCCTTCTTCTGTTATTTCCCAGCTAACGATAGCGTTATAGTGGAAAAATCCATGTTTGCCACGATTTTCGATTAATGCCTCACGGCTCGGTTGCACATAGCCTGTTTCATCCGTCGCTCGGCTTTGTAAAATGGCATATTCACCTTGCCAATGCCACGGTAAACTAAAGCGGGTAAATGCTTTGTCTAGAACTGGCCCCTGTAACTCTGCATCAACCCAACTATCTCCACCATCAGCAGAAATCTCGACACGGGTGATTTTTCCTCGTCCAGACCAAGCAAGTCCTGAGATCTGATAAATGCCTGGGTTATCGGGCAACATCATGCCTAATGACGGTGAAGTGATTAGAGATTTTGCTTCATTAACAAAGGTAAATTGGCGTGCTGTTCCATCGGGCATTAACTCGGTATATTGAGATGTTTCATCACGCGACATAATAGGTTCATCAGTTAATCGTAATTGACGTAACCATTTAACATTCAAAATACCTTCCCAGCCCGGCAGCACTAAACGCATTGGATAGCCATTTTCAGGTCTTAGCCGTTCACCATTTTGGTAAAGGGCAAGCAGGGCATCATCAAGTAGTTTTTCTAGTGGAATACTTATATTTAATGCCGCAGCATCAGCGCCTTCAGCTATAACCCATTTAGCCGATGGTTTGATGCCTGCTTCTTTGAGTAGATGTTTGAGAGGAATGCCTGTCCATTCTGCATTAGATACCAATCCATGTGCATAACCTGCTTGAGATTGAATGGGGTTGCTACGCCAGCCGCTATTACTATTTCCACCACATTCTATAAAGCAGATTCGAGACACCATGGGATAGCGCATTAAGCTTTTAATATCAAAACTGAGAGGTTTATTAACTAAGCCATCAATAAGCAGGATATGTTGTTCAGGATCGATTTGAGGAACGCCATTGTGATGACGTTCAAAGTGAAGACCGTTGGGTGTGATGGTGCCTTGTAGATCGTGTAAAGGCGTCCATGAAACACCGTTGCCCGGTGCGGCAGGATTGGCTGAGATCCAGCGAATAACATTTTGTTCATGTTTGGATGGTTGACCATAATTACCAAACTCACCACCGGGTGCCCGCATCCATTCTGGTAAATTATCGGGGAATTCGAGCTTATCTGCATTGACCAAGATTGGCAGACTAACGGTTCCCGCTAAAGCCCCCCCTAAAGCGGCTTTTTGTAAAAACTGACGACGACTTTGTGTTGGGGGATTCTTCATCTGGAGTTTCCTTTATTCTGTTTGTTCGACTTCTTCCACTGCTCCGGAAATGTCTTCATCTGGAATAAACCAGAGATCAAGTTGCTTAATGGCTTCTTCTTTCCCTGATTTTTTTAGGGAGGAAAATAATTGGACACCTGCTATTAGGTTTTGTTCTTTTAACGTTGCATTCACAGCGTGTAATGTGGCCATAGCCGCGCCATTGTTAAGTTTATCTGATTTTGTCAGCAATATATGAACGTCTAATTTCGCCTTGTTAGCCCATTTAACCATTTGTATATCGAATTCTTTAAGAGGATGACGAATATCCATCATGAGCATTAAACCGCGTAATGATTGCCGCGTTTCAAGATATTTACCCAGGGTTTGTTGCCAGCGAATCTTCATTTTTTCAGGCACTTTTGCATAGCCGTAACCGGGTAAATCAACTAAAGCACGATCATCATCCATCGCAAAAAAGTTAATCATTTGAGTTCGACCAGGCGTTTTACTAATTCGCGCTAATGACTTTTGATCGGCAATCGTGTTGATTGCACTTGATTTGCCAGCATTGGAACGCCCTGCAAAGGCGACCTCGATGCCCCGATCTATTGGTAATTCTGATAGTTGGGTGGCACTAATAGTGTAGTGGGCTTGGCGATAAATTTGTGACATTAGCATGGACTCATGGTGCAAAAAGACAGTAATAAGAGTAGCATATTCAAAGTTTTGTTTAATTGAATGTTCAATTTGGGAATGACGATGAAAAAATTGTTAATAACAACACTGGCGTTTTTAGCTTTGGGTGCAGTTGTTCCAAGCATGGCCGCTGGTGATGCTTCGGCTGGGAAAGGTAAGGCTGCTCTTTGTGCTGCGTGTCATGGTGCAGATGGTAATAGTCCTGCGGATATGTTTCCGAAACTAGCCGGTCAAGGTGAAGCTTATTTAGTAAAACAACTGAATGAATTTAAAAGCGGCGTGCGTAGCAATGCTGTAATGGCGCCAATGGTAGCAAATTTATCAGATCAAGATATGGCTGATTTAGCGGCTTATTATGCAGGACAAAACACGGCTCCAGCGGCAACATCAGAAGATTTAGTTGAGGCTGGTCAAGCCGTTTATCGAGCAGGAAATAAAGAATCAGGTCTTCCAGCATGTATGGCATGTCATGGCCCAACAGGTGCCGGTGTTCCATCTGCTAAATGGCCAGCATTATCAGGTCAACATGCAGCCTATATTGAAGCGCAATTGAAATCATTTGCAGCTGGTACTCGAAGCAATGATCCAAACAGCATGATGCGTGATATCGCTGGCAGAATGACAGCAGATGAAATGAAAGCAGTATCAAGTTACATTGCTGGCTTACATTAAAAAATAAGATTATTTAAAGCCGCGTGGTTATTTTGCCATGCGGCTTTTTTATATTTGGAAACCTTTGCACGAGTCGTCTTTTTCGTCATAGCGGGGTTAAAAATAGTCTCAAAATGCTCATTTACACAAGTAAACTATGCTTTTTGATGAAACACATCCTTGTGTTTCACCCTTTTCAGGGTAAATCCAAATCTGTTCCAGACAGATTTGTCGACTATTTTTTCCTTGCTATGACAAAAAACACTTATCGTGCAAAGGTCTCATTTAGTATTAGTAAATATCAACTCTAAAGGGTTCACTTTCTATGTCTAATGATAGTCGTCCACCTGTTTCACGCCATACTTTAGGTCAGAGAATATTTTATTTTCTTGGCTCGATGGATCTTGCTATTACTTTGTTACTAGCACTGGCAATTGCATCCATTATCGGCACTGTACTTCAACAAAACCAACCTTATACTGATTATTTAATTAAATTTGGACCTTTCTGGTTTGATATTTTTGAATCTGCAGGGCTTTATGATGTGTATAGCTCTTTATGGTTTTTAGCTATTCTCACATTATTGGTTACTTCGACTTCCGTTTGTGTGATTCGACATACACCAAGCATGATAAAAGACATGTGGAATTTGCGTACACATGTCCAAGAAAAATCATTACGAGCAATGAGTCATAGCCAAGAGTGGGATGTTGATTCTTCTGTTGATGACAGCGTTAATAAGCTTGCATCAGAACTTAGCCAGCAAGGTTTTCGAGTTAAAAAAACACCTAAAGAAAATGGGATGCTGATCTCATCAATGCGTGGTGGCATGAATCGTTTAGGTTATATTTTTACTCATTTAGCGATCATTATTATTTGTCTTGGTGGCTTATTAGATAGTAACTTGCCATTAAAACTTGCTGAATGGCAGGGGCGGATACAAATAGAAACACGTGACTTGCCAACAAGCCAAGTGCCGGCAATAAGTCGCCTGCCGGTCGGTTCTAATGCTTTTCGAGGTAGTATTCATATTCCTGAAGGACGTTCATCAGAAGTGGCATTTTTGGCAATGCGAGATGGCTATTTGGTGCAAGAATTACCCTTTAAATTAGAAGTGAAAGACTTTCGTATTGAGCATTATGCCACTGGGCAACCGAAGTCATTTGAAACAGACTTGGTGCTCTATGATGATGAATTGGAACAACCACTAGAAGTCACCATTGCTGTGAATCATCCACTGTTCTATAAAGGCTATGCCATTTATCAATCAAGCTTTAGTGATGGTGGAACAGGTTTATCATTAGAAGCGTGGCCATTAGATAGTGGTGCAGGAAGTGAACCCTTTCCCTTTGAGGCTAAGGTGTTTGAAAATAGACAAATGCACTGGGGTGATGAGAGTGTTCGTTTAGAAGTATTGTCATTCCGACCTTTTAATATTAATCCAGATCCGACCGAAGATGATCCTGATAACCTCCGTAATTTTGGCCCTAGTTTTGGTTTTAAATTACGTTCAAAAACAGGTGAAGCTCGAGAATATCTAAACTATATGTTACCTGTACCACGGAATGGTCGAGACTTTTATTTAAGTGGAGTACGTTCAAGTCAGGCAGAAGAGTTCGGCTATTTATATCTTCCTTTAGATTCAGAAGATGGTTTAGGGGCATTTAATCAATTCTTGAAACGATTATATGATCAGGAGCTTGTAGGCTCGATTGCTCAGAAAATGATGTTGGAAACATTGGCATCAGTTGAAGGTAAGGATGATGAATTAGAGCAAAGCTTGCAAGAGTCATTAGTAGGCCTTGTTGCGATGTTTATGAAAGGTGGCTTTACTGAAGTTGCAACCTTTATTGATACAACATTGCCTGAGGCTGAACGTGATACCTTGGGTTCCGCTTATGTCAGTATGCTACGTGAAATGTTGGCGCGTATTTATTTCAGTGGACTCGAAGAAATGGAATTAGATAGTGATGCTGAACAGCAGCTTACTTTTTTACAAGACTCGGTGGATGCTATTGGCAGTTTTTCTCGTTATGGATCGCCTGTTTATTTTCTATTAGCTGACTACGATCATGTAGAAGCCAGCGGCTTGCAAATAACACACTCTCCAGGGAAATCTACGGTTTATTTGGGCTGTGCCTTATTAATTATGGGCGTATTCTTACTGTTTTATTTACCTCAACGTCGTTTTTGGGCAATAGTAAAAAATAACAATAATGGTGCAAATATAGTTTTGGCAGGAATGAGTAATCGGAATCCACGTGAATTTGATATGTTTTTTGAACAAATCAGTGCACAATTAAAACGGGTATCAGGGAACTCTTAGAAGTAATAAGGTTCTTAAATCGTGTATAAACATAGAGAATAGTTAATGAGTAATAGTATAAATACACTGTATAACGAAACAGACACTGCTCTAACGCAATGGTCATGGCGTGGTTTAATGGCTATTGCTGCCGCCGTTTTATTAGTGCTTTATTCCAATGTGTTTGATGAATATGAAATTGGTATTGTTGTTCTAACTGCGGTGAGTTTGGCATTGTTAGGTCAAAACTGGTCTGGCTTTCGTCGTCACACTATTGCCGTTACATTACTTAGTTTTATCGGAATATGGCGCTATGGACAAGACTTAGCATTAGGTGAAACAGACTTCTTTTTAAGTTATATCTTAGCCAGTCAGTCTGCTTTTATGTGGATGAGTGCTTTGTTTGTGATGGCTACGGTGGCTTATTTTGCCGGCTTATTTATGCGTTCAAGCTTCACTGAAAAAGTTGCTTCGGCATTAACATGGTCAGCCACAACAATGGGAATGATTGGCTTGATGGTTCGCTGGCGTGAATCGTATCTTATCAGCCCAGATGTGGGGCATATTCCAGTAAGTAATTTATATGAAGTGTTTATTCTCTTTGCCGTTATCACTGCATTACTTTATTTATTCTATGAACGCCGTTATCAAATTCGTAGTCTAGGTGGTTTTGTTTTATTAGTAATTAGTGCTGCGGTTGCCTTTCAACTTTGGTATACCTTTGGTAAAGGTGCACATGAGATTCAACCCTTAGTGCCTGCACTGCAAAGTTATTGGATGAAGATTCATGTGCCAGCAAACTTTGTTGGTTATGGTGCCTTTGCGATGGCTGCAATGATTGGTGTTGCATACTTAATTAAATCATCAATAGAAAAAATAAAACCTCAAGGTGTGTTAGCAACTGCATTACCAGATTTAAGTGTAATGGATGACCTAATGTATAAATCGATTGCATTAGGGTTTGCCTTTTTCACGGTAGCAACGGTACTGGGTGCTTTATGGGCCGCAGAAGCATGGGGTGGCTACTGGTCGTGGGATCCTAAAGAAACATGGGCATTGATTGTATGGTTAAATTACGCTGCATGGTTGCATATGAGAATGACAAAAGGTTGGCATGGTAGACCAATGGCATGGTGGGCTGTAATAGGCTTATTTGTGACTTTATTTGCCTTCTTGGGCGTGAATATGTTTTTGTCAGGTTTACACTCTTATGGCACGCTATAACAAGACGTGAGAGCTTCTAAATAGTTAGTATTAGATTAAAGGATATAACAGTATGAAAAAAATGATTACAGCGGCATTATTATTAAGTGCATCATTATTACCTCTTGCATCAATGGCAATGCCTGAAGCATTTATTGATGGGGTGCATTACAAAGCAACGCCTACTCGTTTGGCAACAAGTTCAGAAGGTAAGATTGAGGTTATTGAATTATTTTCATACAGTTGTCCTCACTGTTTTCGTTTAGACCCACAAGTTGAATTATGGAAAAAAACATTGCCAGAAAATGTAACATTTAAACATGTTCCGGCGATTTTTCGTGATAGTTGGTTACAACTTGCTCGCGTATTTTATGCTGCAGAAGCAACGGGGGATTTAGAAAAATTACATCCCCTTCTTTTTAATGCCATTCATGTTGAAAAACGTCGCTTACAAACAGAAGAGCAGTTACTTGATTTTGTGGCAGAGCACGATATTGATCGTGATGCTTTTGCTAAAACAATGAAATCAATGAGTGTTGTTGGCAAAGTAAAGAAAGCATTAATGTTAAGTCAAACATCGGGTATTACTGGCGTGCCAGCAATGATTGTTAATGGGCAGTATCGTACTGATGCACCTTTAGCGGGTGGAATGTCTGAGATGTTAAAAACAGTTGATTTCTTGATTCAAAAAGAATCAAATAAATAAGGTTAATACCCATGGTAGGTCGGGTTTTAACCCGACATATTGGACTACACAATGTTAAACCTATCGAGTTGACACCCTCAACTCGATAGGTTTTTTAAGTATCTGCAATACAACGGTTCCGTCCCGATTCTTTAGAACGGTAAAGTGCGGCATCAGCTCGTTTAAATACATCATCTATGGTGTCATTAGGACGAAAAGTGGCAAGCCCAGCAGAAGCTGTAATCGGCACGGGTTTATTTTCATAATGAAACTTTGATGTTTCTATCTTCTCTCTGATTTTATTGGCTAGACTGAGTGCGTCTTCTAGGCGTGTTTCTGGAAATACACCCACAAATTCTTCACCACCAAATCGAGAAATAAAGTCTGCATCACGTGTCGCTTGCATAAAAATACGAGCAATTGTTTTTAAGACTTTATCGCCAGCTGCATGACCATAATTATCATTAACACGTTTGAAAAAATCAATATCCCATACGACTAAACTGAGAGGCTTTTGATAGCGCTGCCAGCGGGTAAACTCTTTTTCTAAGTTTTCATTAAGAGCTTGCCTATTCCAAATTCCGGTTAAGGCGTCTTTAAGTGCAAGCTCACGAGATTCTTTTGCAGATTGACGTAATTCAGCACTTTCTTTTTCCATATCTTGCAAGCGCTGGTTAAGTGCCTTAATCTGCTTTTGAGATTGATCAAAATGGTCGTGATCTGATTTTTGATATTTTTCAAAATGCTGGTTAATCACGTCAAGCCGGTCACTTACTGTTGATTTCAGTTGCTCTAAATCATCAGCTTCTTCTACATGAGTTCGCAAGCCGGACACCTGCTCTTCTACTGCTTTACTTATGACATGACGCTCTTTAAAGGCCTTGTCATCTTCTTCACTTGTTTGTCTGATATGTTTATCAAGTTCAGCTAAACGTGAGGTGAGTGTTTTTAAGAAGTCTTCATATTCTTGTTTTTCTGTGACAGCTTGGGAGCCTAAAGAACTTACTATTTCTGCAATATTGTTGATAACAGTAAGAAGTTCCTTTTCGTCTATACCCATTTCAATTTTGTGGCGAATCTTAGTCGCTTTTTTGCTTAAGTCCGTGGGTAATGACAAACGTTCAAGCAATTGCATTAAAACAAGATGGGTTGGCATCCCATGTTCACTTATTTCATCAATAGAAAGAGACTCTTCTTTATACTGTGAGTCAGTTTCTTCTACGCTATCAGAGCTGTCGTCAATCTTGTCTTCGGTCTTTCCTTTACCAAAGAGCTTAAAGCCAAAACCTGATGATGATTTTTTTGATGATGTGTTTAAGCAGTTATCTAATAATAATAAAAGCTCAGGCATGACAGGTTCAATGGCATCATTATCAGTTATTTTGAACTGTTTTGAGAGTTTCTTAGCTTCAGACTTGAATGGTTTTGGCAGCTTTAGATTGCTTAATAAATCAGCAAGTATATGTCCGGTTGATTGAGTATCTTCTTTGCTCTTGTTGGTTTCCATTTTAGCAATCGCTTTTTCCATCTGTTCTAGAATATGTTCAATTTCTAGCTGATCACTTTTACCGCGTAAGACACTACGTAACGATTTCAATTGTCGATCAAGTAGGGGATCGAGTCCTTGTGCTGCCAATGCTAAACGACCTAAACTTCGTTGTAAAAGGTCATCATAACTCTGTTGTTTTTCAAGATCAGTGATGGACTGGTAGTACTTTTGTTTCCACTCTTCAAGTTGTTGTGCTACATCATTTGCCATTGATAAAATCCTTTAATTACAGTGCGGCAGGTACGGTGTGTTTATTAGGTGTATCTTGCTTCTCACTATTGATGGTGCTACCTGATATTGGGGTTTGCAATAAAATATCATAATATCGACGAATATTCTCAATATAACGAACAGGTTCACCACCTCGAGCATAACCATAACGTGTTTGTTCATACCATTTTTTCTTTGCTAAAAGAGGTAGGAATTGTTTTACATCTGACCATAAATTAGGGTTCTTGCCATTCTTTTCTGTCAGTATGCGAGCATCTTCTAAGTGGCCAAGACCTATATTATAAGAAGCGAGCGCCATCCAAAATCTATCTTGTTCATTAGATATTTTCTCAGGAAGTCGTTTTTGAAGGGAAGCGAGATAAGCGACACCCGCTGAAATACTTTGGGCAGGATCTTCTCTATTATCAATTTTCATTTGTTTAGCTGTTGCTAAGGTTAGCATCATCAGGCCTTTAACGCCTGTACTAGATACTGCTTTAGCATCCCAGTGTGACTCTTGATATGAAATCGCTGCAATAAGTCGCCAATCAAAACCATGTTCTGTAGCCGCGTGTTCAAACAATGATTGGTATTGGGGTAAATGCGTTAATATCCGACGATGAATGGCGCGTGTGTCAACATAGTCAAAGCGACGAATATGACCGTAATATTTCTCTATTAACCGATCGAGTTCACCTGATTCTTCAAGCTGTTCGAAAAAAATAGCCATTTCATTATAGAGAGAGCCATCTTCAGCGAGAGGCATTGCCCATGCTAAAGCCTGAGGTTCTGAAATATTAAAGGCAACTCGCAATTCTGGGAAAATGGGTCGGTTGGCTGCAATTTCATTTGAATCAGCAATGGTGTAATCAATCATTTCTAGTTGTACCAGTTCTAATAATCCACTGCTATCGAGTTCTTTATTTTCCGTCCAATTAAGCTCTGGAATTTCTTGTTGATGTGAATATAATTGCTCAACATGACTACTGTTAGCAACGACTTCTAACTGGCCATTAGATAGCGCTGTAATGTTCTTTGGTTTTTTATTTCCCTGACGATAAACAAGTTGTTGTGTGACTTCTTGATAGACAGGACCAAAACGGATGATATCTTTTCGAGCGGGGGTAATCGTTAATCCAGCCGCAGCAATGTCTGCTTTACCTTGTTCTATCATATGAAGAATATTGCCTAAATTATCAGGAATAATAATTTTGAGCTTAACATTGAGGTGTTCGGCAAAGCGTTGGGCTAATTCATATTCAAAGCCTGCTAATGATTCACCTTTAACATAGTAACTGGTTGGTCCATAGCGGCTAAGAACTCGTAGTTCACCACGTTCTAGAATTTCTTCTAGGTGAGGTTGAGCCTCACCACAGGCAATGAGGAACGATAATGATACGAGTAGTAGGCTAAAAAATTTCAAAAGAATGCCTTAAAATAGGGATAATTGATTATGGCCTGATATGACCCCTTTTGCACCATTTAAGTTTCTGTAATCACTAATAGTATTGTTTTTAGTGGGTTTTTTTATAAATAGATTATAATTTCATCCCTTAAATATAGTTTGGAAATAAATGATGAACACACCAGAGTTATTATTGCCTGCAGGTAGTTTGCAACATATGCGTTATGCCTATGCCTATGGGGCTGATGCAGTCTATGCAGGACAGCCTAGATATAGCCTACGTGTACGTAATAACAGCTTTCATAAATTAGATGTTCTAAACCAAGGCATACAAGAAGCTCATGCCTTAGGAAAGCAGTTCTTTGTCGCAAGTAACTTAATGCCTCATAACGTTAAAGTAAAAACATATATGGCAGATATGGAACCCGTGATCGCGATGAAACCTGATGCGCTTATTATGGCTGATCCCGGTTTGATTATGATGGTGCGTGAACGTTGGCCTGAAATGCCGATTCATTTATCTGTTCAAGCAAATACGGTAAATTGGCAGGCGGTAAAATTTTGGCACTCTGTGGGAGTGAGCCGGGTGATTCTGTCGCGTGAACTGTCACTCGATGAGATTGAAGAAATTCGCCAACTTTGTCCAGAGATGGAAATAGAAGTATTTGTTCATGGCGCATTATGTATTGCATATTCTGGTCGTTGTTTATTATCTGGCTACTTTAATCACCGCGATCCGAATCAAGGCTCATGTACAAATTCATGCCGCTGGGATTATAAAACCCATAGTAGTGATGGCAATGATGACTCGCCACAGAAGATTGAATTCAAAGCCTTTGATGCAATGAATGAGCACAGTGCTTTTTCTGACTGTGGAGGTCAAGAACGTCATCCTTTAGCGGATGATATTTATTTGATTGAAGAAGCAAACCGCCCCGGTGAATTGATGCCTATCTTTGAAGATGAACATGGTACCTACATCATGAATTCAAAAGATTTGCGTGCCATTCAACATATTGAGCGCTTGGCTAAGATTGGGGTTGATTCACTAAAAATTGAAGGGCGAACTAAGTCTATTTACTATGTTTCTCGAACAGCACAGATCTACCGTCGTGCAATTGATGATGCGATGGCTGGTAACAAGTTTGACCCTAGATTAATTGGCAAATTAGATAATTTAGCGAACCGTGGTTATACCGATGGGTTTTATCAACGTCATCTGTAGTGGTCCACTAATTCAGGACACTAGAAAAGGTTTTTTCTTCAGCAATAGCTGGAGGCAAACCATGATTAAAAGAATGGGGTCTTTGATAATTATAATACCTCATCAAATAACGGCCAATATCTAATTTAGCTTGTTTTAAACTCAAATACCCCGTTGATGGTATCCATTCTGTTTTTAAACTTCTAAAAACACGTTCCATCGGTGCGTTATCCCAGCAGTTACCACGTCGACTCATACTTTGGTGAATTTGATAACGCCAGAGCTGTTGTCTAAACCGTAGGCTGGTATATTGACTACCCTGATCTGAATGGAATAATAGCCCTTCAGGCTTGCCACGCTGTTGATAAGCATGTTCAAGTGCATTAATGACAAGCGTTGCATTGGGCTTGTCAGATAATGACCAGCCCACAATTCGCCGAGTATAAAGATCAAGAATGACAGCCAAATAAATCCAACGACCACCTGCCCATATATACGTAATATCTCCACACCAAACACGGTTGGCTTGTTGCGTTGTAAAATTCCGATCAAGTTTATTGGCTATATCTAAACGTTCATCTAAAGCGATTTTGTATTTATGTTTACCCGGCTGTTTACTTATTACCTGAGCCTCTACCATTAATCGTCTCACCTTAAACCGACCAATCTTGATTCCTTGGATAGCCATCATGGCAACAAGTGAACGACTACCTGCTGCACCACGGCTCAATCGGTGGCATTCACTCACCTTCGCCCGTAATTGGAGACGGTCAATATCAATCGCTTTTTCTTTTTGGCAGTGAGCGTAATAACGTGACCTGTTGATATTAAATAAGATACACACCATTTTGACTGATGCAAGCTCCCTTAAATTGGAAATAAGTGCTAGCGTAGCATCTCGTCCGACATTAAGAGAGCGGTAGCCTTTTTCAATATTTTCTTCTCCAGCTCTAGTCGTTTAATGCGTTTTTCAAGTGTTTGGATCTGCTGCTGTTCCTTCGTCAAGGCTTTCGATTTAGGCGTGAACCCGTGTCGTTCTTGCGTTAATTGCTTAACCCAGCGTCTTAATGCTGTTGGACCAACCCCTAATGATTCACTAGCTTGTGAAATACTGTAGGATTGGTCAAGCACCAATTGGGCTGCTTCGCGTTTAAACTCAGGACTGAACTCTCTTCGTTTTGTTGTCATTAAACACCTCGTTACGGTGGATTTTACCACCTAAGTTGGTGTCCTGATTTAATGAACCACTACAATCCAACTCAAGAGCAACAAAATTATATGGAAGGTTACTCAAGTAGTGATCGTCAGCAATATGTGGGTGAGATTACGGGTTACGATACCGCTACACAATGTTTGGAAATTGATGTTAAGAATAAGTTTTCAGTGGGTGATAAATTAGAATTGATTTTGCCTGAAGGTAATATTGAATTTACTTTAGAGAAGCTAATTAATAAAAATGGGGAAGCGATTGATGTTGCCCCAGGTAGCGGTTATCACGTTAAAGTGCCTTACTCTGGAAAAATACCTGAACGAGGTCTGTTAGCACGGTATTTATAAATTACTGGGCTATTTAGCGACGAGAACGAAAGAAGTCCTGAAGAAGCTCGCTACTTTCCTTTGCAAGGACACCATGTTCACAATGGACAAAATGATTAAGTTGTTGGGTGTTAAATATATCAAAACAACTGCCTACCGCACCTGTCTTAGGTTCTTTTGTTGCATAAACAACCCGTTCTATTCGAGAATGAATAATAGCGCCCGCACACATGATACAAGGCTCTAATGTGACATAGAGTGTGGTATCGGATAGGCGGTAATTCCCTATTTGATTACAGGCATTACGAATGGCCTGAATTTCAGCATGAGCGGTTGGATCGTGAGTACTAATAGCTTGGTTCCAACCTTCCCCTAATAGCTCGTCATCACGAACAACAATCGCTCCTACAGGCACTTCTCCCTGTTGTTCTGCTTTTTTTGCAAGCTCTAGAGCTAGGAACATCCAATCTGTATCACTTTTCATTGCGAGTAATATTGTGTTTTATCAGGTTTACAAGACGAGTACTGGCACCTTGGCTAGTCGCAATCAGTTTTAATCCTGCCTCTCCCATTTGTGCTCGTTGTTGAGCGTTCTGTAGCAAGGTGATGACTGTTTGAGCTAGCTCTTCAGTATTCTCGACTTGTAATGCTGCTTTGGCAGCAAGAAACTGTTTGGTAATATCACTGAAATTGAAAAAATGGGGTCCAGTTATAACGGGCCTTCCCAATATCGCAGGTTCCAAAATATTATGTCCACCATGAGGGACTAAGCTCCCCCCAACAAAGGCAATATCACTCGTCGCGTAAAATAGGGGAAGTTCTCCCATTGTATCAACGACGAGAACTTGAGTATCTGAAGGACAAGGACGGTGTTCACTTCGGCGGAGTGTTTTTACACCTGATTTGAGGGCGAGTGCTGCAACACGGTCAAAGCGTTCTGGATGTCTTGGAACAATAATTAATAATAAATCAGTAAAGTGGGCACGAATTTGTCTTGCAGCATTTAATAGCATTTCTTCCTCACCTTCATGAGTGCTTGCTGCAACTAATACTGGACGATTGGTATCCCACATATCACGCATTGCAGAAGCTTGCTCTTTTAAGCTTGCGGGAAGGTTAATTTCATACTTTAAATTGCCAATAATATGGACTTTTTTACTTTCTGCACCTAATTGTTGGAAGCGTTTCTTGTCATCCTGCCCTTGAGCTGCAATTAGAGATAAGTTTTGTAAAGTAGATTTAGTAAAGCTAGCAAAGCGGGCATAGCCTTTAGCTGAGCGTTCTGACATGCGAGCATTGGCTAGTACGAGAGGGATTTTCTGTTGCTGGCAGACATGTAATAAATTAGGCCATATTTCCGTTTCCATAATAATGCCAAATTTAGGATTGCTTCGGCTAAGAAATCGGCGAATGAAAAAAGGGATGTCATAGGGTAAATAACAATGAGCTACCAAGTCTGAAAATAATAATTTAACGCGTGCGCTTCCTGTTGGCGTCATCGTTGTAATGAGAAGTTGGTGCTCGGGATATTCAAGTTGCAAGGCTTTCACAAGAGGTCGACAGGCTTCTACCTCGCCCACAGAGACAGCATGGATCCAAATAACAGGTTTATGTGACAGCGTAGGGCCAGCACCAAACCGTTCTGACCAGCGTTGCCAATAGGCTGGAGCACGAAAGCCTCTCCATAAAAGACGGAGAATGACAAAGGGCATGCCGAGTGTAAATAGAGATGTGTAGAATAATTTCAAGTGAGACTCTTTTCTTAATGCTGTTTGTTTAGCGAAACCAACGAGAATGATAGCATAGGCGTTAGTTTCGTTAATTATTCCTATCGTTCGCTGCTCTACACCGATTTGTTCTCCATATCGATCAGCGATGGATTCATCGCCGCTTTAAAACACAGGCAAATGAAGCCAAAATACCATATACCCATCACCATCCAAGTTGCAGCTTTACAGAATTCATACTGACCGTGCTAGTTGCGTTATATTATTGAGCAATAGAACGTTACATCAATAATATGTCTTACTATCACAGCCATTATAAGCACTAAAAACATGCACCTTCATTGGTGATGGGTATATAAAAGGTGTAGGAGCTGCTTCAGCCGCGAATAGGCCGAGATTAATTTAAAGGTTTTCACTTGCAACCACAGAGACACAGAGATCACAGCGTTTTTTAAGATTTAGCTCCGTGGCCTCTGTGTCTCAGTGGTGAATTAAATCTAATTTTGAGCTGCTATTCGCGGTTGAGGCCGTTCTTACAATATCGATAAAACAATGGAACAAACAAAAAAGGCCATCCAAATGGACAGCCTTTTTAGTTTGAATACGATACAAGACCGTATTCAGAATTCTAACTAAACGATTAACGTTTAGAGAATTGAGGACGTTTACGCGCTTTATGTAAACCGATTTTCTTACGCTCAACAGCACGAGCATCACGAGTGATGAAGCCTGCTTTACGTAAACCAGTTTTCAATTCGCTATCAAACTCAACTAATGCGCGAGTAATACCATGACGAATTGCGCCAGCTTGACCGTTATTACCACCACCGCGAACAGTGATGTTTAGGTCAACTTTATCTACCATTTCAACAAGCTCAAGAGGTTGGCGAACAACCATACGTGATGTTTCACGACCGAAGTACTCTTCGATAGAACGTGTATTAATTGTTAGTTTGCCAGTACCTAGCTTCATGAAAACACGAGCTGTAGAACTTTTACGACGGCCTGTTGCGTAGTATGTATCTGCCATGATTAAATCTCCAGCACTTTAGGCTGTTGGGCTGTGTGAGGGTGCTCAGTACCCGCGTAAACTTTTAGTTTAGCGAACATTGTGCGACCCAAAGAATTCTTTGGCAACATGCCTTTAACAGCAGATTGGATAACGCGTTCTGGCGCTTTATCTAGTTGCTTCTCAAGAGTGATAGATTTGATACCACCGATGTAACCTGTGTGATGGTAGTAAATTTTATTTTTCAATTTATTACCAGTTACACGAATTTTCTCTGCATTGATAACAACGATGTAATCGCCAGTATCTACATGAGGAGTGTAAATAGTTTTATGTTTACCACGCAAACGACGCGCGATTTCTGTAGCCATACGGCCTAGTGTTTTGCCTTCGGCATCAACGACGAACCAGTCACGACGAACTTCTGCTGGTTTTGCACTTAAAGTGGTTGTTTTCATTCCGCGGGTTGCTCCTGAAAAAATTACGCAAGCGGGTCTAAATAAGAGGGGGAATGTTACGCATTCGGGCGGACACTGTCAACTCATTTTACTAGATAAATAAAATAATAAGAACCGCACCTAGTAACAGACGATAGACTACAAAAGGCCACATGCCAATCTTACTGATTAACTTCATAAAGAAATGAATACAGATATAGGCACTAATCGCTGAGAATAGTGCGCCAGAAAAAAGCGTGCTCCAGTCAATTGCTATCGACGATTTGAGTAGTTTAACACTGATCCATCCCCCAGCTAAGAAAATAATAGGGATTGATAATAAGAATGAGAATTGGGCGGCTGCATGACGAGACAAACCTAGCATTAGGCCGGCTGTCATTGTTATGCCGGATCGTGATGTTCCAGGGATAAGTGATACTGCCTGAGCAATGCCGATATATAAGATATCTTTCCAATTAAGCTGATTTATTTCTCGTTGGCGCTTGCCATGCCAATCTGCCCAACCCAGCAATAAACCAAAACCAATCGTAGTTGCAGCAATAACGAGTGGGCTTCGTAAATGATTGTCGACCATGTCATTTAATAATAGACCTGCAAGTCCCGCTGGGATTGTGGCGAATAATACCGCCCAAGCAAGGAAGCTTTCTCCTACTTGCTTGCGCAATTTTAGTGATTGAAACCAATCTAGTGATAATTTTTTTAAAGTATGTCGAAAATAAAAGATAACTGCGCTGAGTGTGCCGACGTGAACTGCAACATCGAAAGCTAATCCTTGATCCTCCCAGCCAGCAATAATAGGCAGCAGAATTAAATGAGCTGAGCTAGATATGGGTAAAAACTCTGTTAAACCTTGAAGGATGGCAAGGGCAAGAATATGAGGTAATTCCATCTAAATTTTGACTCGAAATAATTGAATATCAGATTATCCTATTTTTTGTACGCATATAAAAGGGGTGCTTCATGATATTATTTAATTAGATTACTTCTATCAATTGTTTTTTTGTGGAAAAACATGCCAAACAGAATTCGTGAAATACCGTACAACTATACCTCTTTTTCTGACCGTGAAATCGTTATTCGATATCTGGGTGAACCTATGTGGGACATCATCCAAACTTTGCGTAGTCAACGTAAGACAGGCCGTAGTGCCAAGATGTTATTTGAGGTCTTGGGTGATATGTGGGTTATCTCACGTAATCCCTTTATTCAAGATGATTTGGTTGAGAACCGTAAGCGTTGGGATTCACTATGTCACGCCTTGCATCATCGTCTTGATCAAGTGCGTGAACGAGCCACAAAAAATAATAATCAATTAGCATTAGAGCTTGAAAGTAGTGCACGAGAAGCTGTTGCTAAATTTGAACGTGAATTATTAGGTGTTGCAGATCGTCGGCAAGCTGTTCTACGACGACTATCTCGAGCAACTAAAAAACATAATATTAAGTTCGATGGTTTATCGCGTGTTTCACATGTGACGGATGCAACGGATTGGCGTGTGGAATATCCGCTAGCTGTTGCGACACCAGATAGTGAAGAAGAAATGGCAGCACTGGTTGCTGCATCGATTGAATTGGGTTTAACCGTTATCCCTCGTGGTGGTGGTACTGGATATACAGGTGGAGCGATCCCGCTTACGGCAGAAAGTATTGTCATTAATACTGAAAAGCTAGAAGGTCTGGGGCCTATTATCTACCGGACACTCGCTGGACGAGAATATGAAGTTGCGACTGTTCGAGCTGAAGCTGGGGTGGTAACACGTCGAGTTTCTGATCTTGCAGGTAAAAATAGCTTAGTGTTTGCCGTCGATCCGACATCACAAGATGCCTCAACGATTGGTGGTAATGTTGCCATGAATGCCGGTGGTAAAAAAGCCGTCATGTGGGGAACAACACTTGATAACTTAGTGTCATGGCGCATGGTGACACCTGATTCTCAGTGGATGGAGGTAGAGCGTCTTAATCATAATATGGGCAAGATCCATGATATTGCGATTGCTGAGTTCCAAGTTACCCGTTATCAAGCTGATGGCAAAACCCCGATTGGTGATGTTGAACATATCGCTATACCTGCCCATGAACTACGTAAAAGTGGTCTTGGAAAAGATGTTACCAATAAGTTCTTAGGTGGTTTACCGGGTATTCAAAAAGAGGGTTGTGATGGTTTAATTACCTCTGCAGTGTTTGTTTTGCATCGCGATTCTAAGTTTACTCGTACAGTGTGTCTTGAGTTTTTTGGTAATGATTTAAGCAAAGCGGTGCCAGCAATTGTTGAAACTAAAGATGTCTTAGACAATAACCCAGGCATCGTTTTAGCGGGGATGGAGCATCTTGATGAACGTTATGTTCGCGCTGTTGATTACACCACTAAAGCGCCCCGCTCAGAACTGCCTAAAATGGTATTACTGATCGATGTATCAGGTGATGATGAAAATGTGGTTGCGGCAGCGTGTAGTGAAATTGTTCACTTAGCTAATGCGCGTGATGGTGAAGGCTTTATTGCTGTTAGTCCTGAGGCTCGCAAACGTTTTTGGGCAGATCGTTCAAGAACTGCGGCAATTGCGAAACATACCAATGCCTTTAAGATTAATGAAGACGTAGTGATTCCATTAGATCGATTATCTGAATATAACGATGGCATCGAACGCATTAATATTGTGCAGTCTACGCGTAATAAATTGAAGATGGCTGATGCGGCTTGCAATTATTTATCTAATCAGCCAAAAGAGTTAAAAGAGGAAGAAAAAGACTTAGAAGAGAGTGCTGAAAACGATGCTATCTTACAAGCGAAGATTGATGCTGCTTGCAAGCAATTAGATGATGTTCGAGCTCGCTGGAATGACATCTTAAATAGTTTTGATGCCCCAGCAGCAGATAAAGTAGATTTATTACCTGACGAAGCGATTGCTAAGTTAAATGAGGGTGATACTTTATTTGATGTATTACAACGTCGTGATGTGCGAATTTCTTATCGTCAAGAAGTCGAAAAACCGCTGAAAGAATTGTTCCAAGGGCAGTCATTAGCCGCATTACGCACTAAGTTAGATGAAATTCATACCGAACATCGTTCAAGTCGTTTATTTGTAGCAACACATATGCATGCCGGTGATGGTAATGTACATACTAACATTCCCGTAAACTCGAATGATTACAACATGATGCATGAAGCCGAGCTCATCGTTGATGATGTAATGGAATTAGCAGAAGCATTGGGTGGCGTTATTTCAGGTGAGCATGGTATCGGTTTGACTAAGATGCAATACCTTGATCCAGCTACGATTGAAGCATTTGCAGGCTACAAACAGAAAGTTGATCCTAATGGTCACTTTAATGCAGGTAAATTGTTGGCGGGTTCTGGTTTAGATAATGCCTACACACCTTCAATGAGATTGTTGCAGCAAGAAGCGTTAATTCTTGAAGCCAGTGAATTAAATGAAGTGAACAATGACATTAAAGATTGTTTACGTTGTGGTAAGTGTAAACCTGAGTGTACAACGCATGTACCTCGTGCAAACTTATTATATTCCCCGCGAGATAAGATCTTAGCGACGGGTTTGATTATGGAAGCTTTTCTTTATGAAGAGCAAACTCGTCGTGGTATTTCAGTACGTCATTTTGAAGAAATGAATGATATCGCTGATCACTGTACAGTATGTCATCGTTGTTTGAACCCTTGTCCCGTTAATATCGATTTTGGTGATGTGACTGTGAAGTTACGTGCCATATTGAAAAATCAGGGTAAACGTCACTTTAATGTGGGTACATGGACATCAATGGCTTATTTAAATGCCACGGATCCGTTAACAATTAAAATCATGCGTAAGGGCATGATCGAATGGGGCTATAAAGGTCAGCGTCTTGCACATAATGTGGCGAAATACTTGGGGTTATTAGGTAGTAAAAAGAAACGACCATTACCAACAACAGGTAAAACACCCATCCGTGAGCAAGTCGTTCACTTTATGAAAAAACCTATGCCTGCTGGATTGCCATCACAAACAACACGTGCCATGTTGGGTGTGGAAGATGACAAGATGATTCCAATCTTGCGTGATGTAAACAAAGTGAATGAAGATTCTGATTCAGTCTTTTACTTCCCAGGTTGTGGTAGCGAGCGTTTATTTAGCCAAGTAGGTTTGGCAACCTTAGCGATGCTTTATGAGGTCGGTGCTGAAACAGTGTTACCTCCAGGTTATTTATGTTGTGGTTACCCGCAAGCATCAAGTGGTGACACTGAAAAAGGTAAAGCTATCTCAACGGCTAACCAAGTGTTATTCCATCGTCTGGCAAATACTCTGAACTATATGGATATTAAGACGGTTATTGTCTCGTGTGGTACGTGTATGGATCAGCTACTCAAATATCAATTCGAATCGATATTCCCAGGTTGTCGTTTATTAGATATTCACGAATACTTGATGGAAAAAGGCGTCAAAATGGAAGGGGTAGAAGGTACGCAGTATCTTTACCATGAGCCATGTCATACACCGATGAAAACCTATGAGTCAACCACTGTTGCAGCGACTTTATTGGGTCAAGATGTGACATTAAGTGATCGCTGTTGTGGTGAAGCTGGCTCATTTGCAGTTGCAAGGCCGGATATTGCAACGCAAGTACGATTCCGTAAAGAAGAAGAAATTACCAAAGGCATTCAACAATTAGTGGGTGCAGATAAAGCGGTGAATGGTAATGTGAAGATATTGACATCATGTCCAGCTTGTCAACAAGGTCTCTCTCGTTATACTGAAGATACAGGTGTTGATACGGATTATATCGTTGTTGAAGTAGCCAATCATTTATTAGGTAAAGACTGGCAGCCGAAGTTCATCGAAGATGTGAAAGACGGTGGGATTGAACGCGTTCTATTGTAATAGCTAAAGGCCTTGATACATTACATCAAGGTCTTTAATTTTTTAGCACTGGTGAAGATTATGCTTCATATAATGTGTAAAGCTGACTTTCTTCCATTGCAACTCGTTGAGAAAGCACCTTACCAATAGCCTCTAAGTCTGAAATAAATTCGTCTTTAAGTTTATCGCTGAAGTGTGCTTTTTCATATTTTTTTGAAAACTGAACGACGGCATGAGCAATACCATTCATTTCCTTGCGAACATCTTGGATAAACTCTAAGTTAGTCGCGTCATCGCTTAGTTTATGCTCAAGATAAGTATAAAATTGAACATTCTCAACAATTACATGGGCTTGTAATTTGCGTTTAAACTCGGTGACTTTATCACCAACATGTCCATATTTATGCTGATTAACCAGGTCAGATATTTCGCCATAGAGTGTGATAATTTCTTGGTGGTCATGAGTTAAGTTTTTTACTAATTCGGGACGGAACTTGATACGGTTCTTCTGGTTATTTTGTCGTTGAAAATTGTTATTTACTTGCTTTGAACCTTTTCCTTCACCAAAAATCCATGAGAATAATCCCATAATTTACCTCCTTGTAATAATTATATAGTTTGAAGTATATCACTATACTCAGTTATGCAAAGAGTGGCGATGTAGGTTAGAGTACTTAACTCGATTTTTAAATTAAACCCAAATTAAAAGGATTCAACATGGATGATTTAAGCTCTAAATTGGAGCAACTTACAGAGCTGGTTATTACTTATGGCACCCAATTTATATTGGCATTGCTGGTTCTTATTATCGGACTTTGGCTAATTAAACGGGTTACTCAAGCTATTTCCGTGCGAGTATTACATGACGTTGCTGATGAAACGCTAGCAAAATTCATGACCAGTGGCATCAATATTTTATTGAAAGTATTACTGGTAATAAGTGTTGCATCAATGATTGGGATTGAAACAACATCATTTATTGCGGTGCTAGGTGCGGCCAGTTTGGCAATCGGTCTTGCCCTACAGGGAAGCCTTTCTAACTTTGCAGGAGGTGTGATGCTGTTAATTTTTCGACCATTTAGAGTGTCGGATTATTTGGAAGTACAAGGCCTAGAAGGTATTGTTAAAGATATGGGTATCTTTGTAACAACATTAGAAACGTTTGATAAGCGAATCTTGATTATTCCCAATGGTCCTTTAGCAAATGGCAGTATTATTAACCATACCGCGAATGATATTCGAGCGGTCGAAATTTCTATTGGAATTGCTTATAGTGATGATATTTATAAAGCACAAGCAGCTCTGAAAAATGTGTTAAAAGAGCATACATTGGTTTTAGATGATGAAGCGAATGTGGTGGCAGTAACCAACCTTGGAGAAAGTTCAGTAGATTTCTTAGTCCGAGGGTTTGTTAAAACGGAAGATTATTGGACTTACTTCTTTGAAATACGTCCACTTCTAAAAGCTGCTGTTGAATCTGCAGGATGTAGCATTCCCTTTCCACAGCGAGATGTTCATTTATTTGAAACTAAATAAAACCTAAAACCTAAAACCTAAAACCTAAAACCTAAAACCTAAAAAGGGCGTGATAATTAATTATCACGCCCTTTTTTTATCTACTGTTAACGTTATGAACGTAGTGTTAATGCTGAATTAGAAAATGTAATGCCATCCCAGCCTGATACGATAAAGTGTCGAATATTTTGATGGTCTTCACCGTCAGGATTTTTAAGCACATCATTTCGGTAGTAAGCACCAAAACAGGCCAAAGTGTGCTCAACAGATAATTTATTGAGCAAACCAAAGGCAAAGATCTTACATGAGCCATTGTTTTGATTGGCTTCATTTACAGTATCACCGTTTACAAATGAGCGAGGTGTGAACGTATAGTTTTCTTCAATGACAGCCATTGTATCGCTGAATTCTACTTGATCAGGATGTTGAGATAATTGAGTTAAAAATTCATTAAGCGACATTGATTTTCCTATTTATTTAATCAAAATATTGGGTGAAATTAGCTACAGGTTCTCTAGCTGTACGGTATTTATTAACGTCAGCATCAAAATCTTCATAGCCTAAAGCCATGCCACAAATCAATTTAGCCTCAGTATTGTAATTGAGGGACTGTTTAACAATGTCTGGATAGTCTGCTAATGCTGCTTGTGGGCAAGTAGCCAAACCTTCTTCCATCGCAGCAAGCATGACAGATTGTATAAACATTCCGTAATCCAAGAATGAACCTGTTTCCATTTCTGGATCGATGAAAAACAATAACATTACAGGCGCATCAAATGCACGATAATTAGCAAGCCATTGCGCTTTTCGTTTATCGCTATCTTCTTTAGCAATATTTAAACTAGAGTAGAGTTGTAATCCACATTTACGACGGCGAGCTTTATAAACTGCTTTCCAAGTGACAGGATAATATTGATACTCTATTTGAGATTCAACACCCGAGTGAAATTCTTGCTCTATGAGTCGTTGTAGTTTGTTTTTAGACTCACCTGAAATAACCGCCACTTGCCATGGCTGAGTATTCGCTCCCGAAGGTGAATAGCGAGCAATATCTAGGATTCGGTTAATTTGCTCGGTACTGACTGTCTTATTAAGAAATGCTCGTGTTGAGTGACGCTGGCTAATCGCATCATTAATATTCATTCATTAGATTCCTTAAGTCGCCAAACAAAGGCCAGTAGGATAATGCAAAAGCAAACAAGCATTAGTTGAAGTTCAACACGGCCTGATAAAACAAAGATTGAAATACTAAATGTTGCGATGATTAACATCATGACTTTGTGTTTAATCTTTCGTCTAATTGTTTTGGAGCTTTCCCACTGTGCCAGTGGAGATCCAAACCATTTATTAGCTAATAACATTTGGTGAAATCGTGGCGAGCTTTCAGCAAAACAAGCTAATGCAATAATCAAAAAAGGTGTAGTAGGAAGCAAAGGTAACACTGCACCAACAGCACCTAATATAACAAAAAACCAGCCAATAACTATGAGTAGCGTATGTTTAACTTTAGTTCTCATGTGTTAGCTTTGTTTATGCACGAGACATAAATTTGCCACTTACCGTATTTATCTTGATAACTTCACCTGGTTCAATATATTCAGGTACTTGAATTTCTAGACCTGTTGCAAGTTGAGCTGGTTTAGTTCGTGCTGTTGCAGAAGCACCTTTAATGCCTGGTGCCGTCTCTACAATTTCCATTGCTACTGCTGCAGGTAGTTCGATAGCCACTAAAACACCTTCAAGTAAGATTGATACAACCCCTTCAAGTCCTTCTGTTAGATATAAGCTTTCATCTTCAATATCTTCAGCATTGATGGTGTATTGCTCATAATCTTCTAAACTCATAAAAGTATAGCCATCATCATCTTTATACGAGAACTGTAATACTCTTTTCTCGCAATCGACATCTTTTAGCATTTCTTCACCTTTCAGTGATTCATCCCGCTTTTGCTTAGTTTTAAGGTGATTAAAACGGATTTTGTATAAAGTCGATGCACCGCGAGAAGAAGGGTTACGTACTTCAATATTTTTTACAACATGAGGTTCGCCATTTACTTCAACAACCATTCCACGTTTTAAATCACTAGCTTTAGGCATCGCTTTTCTCTTCCAATAATTTCAGATATTAGCATTATACGTGACTATGCCCGAATTACTTGAGGGTTCAGATATTATTAATGAAAGTTCGTCATCCTCGAGATCTTTTATCGAGGATTTAACAAACTTTCGCTAACAGTATGGTAAGTGGCGAGTAGAATGCCAAACCTGCAATAAAGTGATAACGGGCATATACCCATTATCATTCAAGGTGCAGTTATTTTAACAAAGCCTGTCATTCCCGCGCAGGCGGGAATCCAACGATAGTGGCTATTTATACTGCCCATGGCTCCCCGCTTACTAATAATAGAAACCTGCAATAAAGTGATAACGGGTATACCAATGATACTTGAAGATGCAGACTTTTATTTTCTGTCATCCTCGAATGTTTTTATCGAGGATCTATTGCCTTAAGTAGATCCCAGCTAGAAGCATACTGGGATGACAAGATAAAACCTGCATCTTGAATGATTACCGGTATCTAATCCATATCAGTGACTTAATTCAATACACTATTTCGGTGCGTAATCAAATTCCCATTGGTCACGACAAAGTTGGTATGGCCCATATTCTTTCTTGGTATCTTTAAAGGCTTGCTGCTGTTTTAAAATTAAATCTCTTCCGGCTTGTTTGAAGTCTTCCATGGCCGCAAGATCTCCAGAAAGTAATTTAGTCATTGATTCAAATGACTTTGAGATTTCAGCCATTCCATCTTGTCCATGAGCTTTGCCGTAAGCAATAGTCCACTGCGAAAATAAATTACCACATCGTTTAGGAATACCATTATCAACTAGTGTCGATCCGGAATTTAATGACATCGCTTCTATAACAACGGACATTCGTCTAGCTTGAGTATCCAGAAGTGAACCACTTTTTCCTGTCAATTGCAGGAAGTAGAGATCTTTTTCTACCAAGGCCCTAGAAAAAGATTTTCGTAGCTTGTCATTATTCGAACATTTTGGGTAGCAGGAAAAAAATGCAGTTCGTGATTTTGTTATTCGGTTTTCAAGTGCTTTTATTTCGCCACCATAAGATAAAAACCCTGCAGCAGCTTTACCGGCTTGCTCTCCCATGCCTTCAAATAACAGTTCGTTTGGGGTCATCAAGCGGTTACGGAATCGTTGAGGACTTTTATAGACAATAGTTGCTTGGGCATTATCGTTGATAGTGGTTGGAAAGACTTGTTCAGGATCGGCAATTGTTCCTTTTTCACCCTGTGCTAGCCATTTTTGTTGTGCAACAATAAATGATGTCGCAAGACCGTGATAAGGAGAAAATAGATCTGCATCACTACCCCCCGCCATATTATAAGCATCTAATACGCTGTCTTCTTTCTTGATATCAAATCCAATCTCAAACAATTGCTGACTATCATCAATGAGTAGACGGATTGGCTTGCCTTGATTGTCTTCCCAGTCATTATATTTTTTAACATCTGTTGCTGCGATTGTATTGAGATCAGTTACGGCTGAACTGGTTAAGCTTTTAAGACGGGCAGAAGCTTTATCCCGTGCAAATAGCGCTATTTCAGATTGTAAGCGATTATTTTGTGTATTTTTCCACTGAGATAGGTACTTTTTAGTTCTATTTTCTAAGTCGTCAATAAGTGAACGTTGTTTTTCTGTAGAAAATGTTCCTTGTCCAGATTGTGCCACTATTTGAGCACGGAAACGTGATGAACATTTTGCATATAAACAAAACCTTTCATCTAGTGCAGCGAGAGGGGGAACACGTTCACCTAAATCAAATGCAAAACCAATAAGAACAAGATTAAGATCGGCGCCTTCTTTTTCAAGTTTGTTTGCAATGATATCGTCCATTTCTCTGAAATAGGCCAACTTCCATGCTTTGAAGATTAAGTTTGAATTGTAACGAACATAGTCGAATCCTTGCTGTGTTAGCGGATCTTTTAACTTAGAGAAAGAATTTTTATCATTTGGGTCATAGAACACATCACCCCAGCGTTGTAAGTATCTATCGCCATGAAGAAATAATGCATCATGCACCTTTTTACTCAATTCTAAAGATTCTTCCTTGTGTGGAACAGCAGCCAAAATTTGAATCATTTGAGTTTGAATATCACGGACATAAGGGAAAAATAGTGTGTCGGCATACTGTTTTCGCGTAGTAGCCGAAAAACCAGATTTAGGCATAGATTTAGAAAGCATCTCGGCTTTCTGCCTAGCTTCTTTCATTGTTAAACCAAGCACATCAAGCTTTACTGACAGTTGCTCTATAGAAAGCGGCTTAGCAAAGGGGAAACCATAATCATTGACGGCCTTCCATACGGCTGGAATTTGTGGGTGTATTGGTACTACATTACTTTTATAGCCTGTAAGCGCTGAAGAGCTGTATTTCACTGGCAGTAAGATCAAGCTATCTAAGGGGATTTTTATTGATGCAGCTTTCTCATTTTCAGCAAATGCAGGAGCTTTTTCAGTAGGCTGAGTGGACAAGTCTGCAACTCGTTTTTGATCGCCATTTAATTGTGCAATAAATACTTTTGTTTCTAATGGATTCCTATCCCCGGGATCAAAAATGCCTGGCAACTCACTATCTATTGATTTTCTACCTCCCCAAACCTGCCAGCTACCACTTCGATGGCGAATCACTAGTAAACCAATAAGTACATGATTATGTGCTTGTCCATTTGATTTGAAGTGATATTGTATCTTCATCGATTTCAAATCAGCCTTAGAGGCTAAAGCTACAATACGCTGACGAAGATCATTTAGAATGAGATCATCCAGTTCATTTCTGCTATGAACAAATAATGCCGCATCGGCTGCGGCAATGGTGATTTTTATATTGATACTTGTAGCAGAAGGCACCTCACTATCAACTGTAATGCTTAGCTGTTTGGTAAGGGCTGATGTGTCTTTTAGCCCGTTAAAGTGTTTGCTAAAAACAGTGCCGTCATCTGCCCAAGAATTTCCAAACATTGCAAGGCTTACTATCACAACAAAAATAGAAATGATTGTTCTTCTCATGATTATTTCCTTTTAATCTCTTTTAGATTAATGCCAATCTGTTGCTAGAGAGAAGCGATTAATATTATCAATGGCGTTATAGATTTTGTCATAACCAGTCATTCCGTTCCAAGATACCTTTAGCGAAGGGATCACCTAACTTATAAGCTGATAACAACCATTTTTTTCCGATTTGAATGTTCTTTGTTACGCCGTCACCGCTTAAATACATTAAGGCTAAATGGTATTGTGCTTCACTGTTATTTTCGTTGGCAAGTTTAAGGTAACCTTTGCGAGCAATTTGGTTATCTTCATCAACACCATATCCCTTGTCATGCATATATGCGTATTTTAATTCAGCCTCTTTATTACCCTGCTGCGCTTCAGCCTTAAATAATTTGAGTGCCTTTTTGAACCAATTATGTGCCGTGAACGAACCTTTGGCTGACCAGAGTCCCATTCTGTATTGAGCTAATGACACATTTTCTCTTGCCGCCTCTTGCATCCATTTCTCGGCTTTCTGCTCATTTTTAGGAGTGCCATTGCCGAAATAAAAACAGAGTCCCAAATCGCGTTTAGCTTCTGACATTCCGGCGAGTGCCGCTTGCTTGAAATAGAGGAATGCTTTATCTAAGTCTTTAGTGAAATCTGTAGTTGTTCGCTGATAGGCATGTCCTAAATTATGAGTAGCCCAAAGATTACCTAACTCAGCTGCTTTGTGGAGCCATTGATAGGCCTTGTTTTTATCTTTAACGATATGTTCGCCTCTTATATAAATTTCGTAAAGAAGGCGTGCGGCATTGGCATTGCCCATGTCTGCAGATTGAACAAAATAAATTACGGACTGTTCGAGACCTTCCTTAGTATTTAACTTATGGCTCGCAATACCTTTATTCATCAAGTCAGTAGATGACTGTTTTTCAATAGAGGCGGGTGGTGATACTTCATCAGCACTAAGATACTCAGTTTCAGCTTGAATAGAAAAGGGTTGAAGTAATAAAAAGAAGAGCGTGCAGGTCAAAGTCTTAATCATTCGAATTAATCCCTTAATTAAGTCATCATTAGTTGGCCAGTAGTGGGCATGGCCAATATACAGGCTTTACTATACTACTATTAAGCTGAACTCAATCTGAATTTGAGTCAACGGCTGTTAGCTGATTGGGTTAAAATGAATTATAGAAAGTAAATTAATTGAGAAATATATGGCTGAACTAGGCAAATTAAATACATTAACGGTCTTAAAAAAACTAGATTTTGGTATCTATCTTGATGGCGGAGATTTAGATGAAATTCTTCTACCTCGACGTTATGTTCCAGAAGGCTGCTCTGTCGGCGATGAGCTAGAAGTCTTTATTTATTTAGATTCAGAAGATATGTTGATTGCTACAACTGAGACTCCTAAAGCAATGGTGGGTGAATGCGCTTTTCTAAAAGTGATTGAAGTGAATAGGGTGGGGGCATTTCTAGATTGGGGGCTACCGAAAGATTTGCTGGTTCCCTTTGGTGAACAGCAAAAACCGATGCAAGTGGGCGAATCATATGTTGTATACCTTTATGTTGATCCGGCCTCAGAACGTATTGCAGGAAGTTCAACACTCGATAAATTCTTAGGAGATACCTCACCTTATTATAAAGAACAACAGCCAGTTGATTTACTCATCTGCGGTCGAACAGATTTAGGTTACAAAGCAGTGGTTGATGGCGGCACTATTGGGCTTTTATTTAATAGTGATGTATTTAAGCCGATTAGTATCGGTCAAACAATGAAAGGCTTTATTAAACATATTCGAGAAGATAAGAAGCTTGATCTCTGTCTACAGTTAGTAAGCCGAGAAGCATTGGATGACTTGTCAGAAAAGGTTCTAGCATTCATTAAGGCTGAAGGTGGTAAAACAAGCATGACCGAAAAAAGCCCACCCGATGTAATCGCCAAGCAATTTGGTGTGAGTAAATCAAGTTACAAAAAAGCCTTAGGTAAATTATATAAAAAACGCCTTATCCTTATCGAAAAAACACACCTAGAGTTAGTGAAATAGATGGCTAATATTAATTGGTATCCTGGTCATATGCATAAGGCCAGTAAAGAAATGCGTAAGATTGTGCCTCAAGTTGATTTGATTATTGAGATCCTCGATGCACGTATTCCTTTTAGTAGTGAAAATCCAATGTTGGCTGATATTCGTGGTGATAAACCCTGTATTAAGGTTTTAAGTAAAAGTGACTTGGCTGATCCTATTATTACTCAACAATGGCAAGATTATTTAGAACAGCAGAAAGGTGTTAAAACGATTGCTTTAACAACAGAAGAACCTGAAAAAATGCATGGTCTATTAAGTCTATGTCGCAAAATGATACCCGCCAAAGAAAATGGTGATGAACGGATTGAAGCCATGATTATGGGTATTCCTAATGTAGGCAAATCAACCTTAATTAATAATCTAGCAGGACGGATGATTGCTAGAACAGGTAATGAACCCGCTGTAACTAAAAATCAGCAACGAATTAAACTTGATCAGGGCATTGTTTTACTTGATACCCCCGGTGTGTTGTGGCCAAAGCTTGAAAATAAACACGGCGGTTATCGCCTCGCTATTACGGGCGCGATAAAAGAAACGGCTGTTAGTAATGATGATATCGCGATGTATGCTGTTGGCTATTTCCGACAAAATTATCCAGAGTTATTAAAAGCCCGTTATCGGCTAGATGAGTTGCCTGAAGATGACATTATATTATTAGAGGCCATTGGAGCAAAACGTGGCTGTTTACGTGCTGGTGGTCGAGTTGATCTCGATCGCGCTGCCAAAATATTATTAACAGAATTTCGAGATATCACTATCGGGCGAATTACTTTAGAAACACCTGAAATGATGGAAGCGGAACTAATTGAAATGGCTGAGATTCGAGCTGAAAAAGAAGCCAAGCAAGCAGCTCGCAAGAAAAAACGACATGGTTCTCGTGCTTGAGGAATGAAATAAAGTTAGCTTAATAGCTTTGTAATGGTATTCTAAATAAGAATGATTTGCATTTAGATTTGTCTTGAAGTATGATTTGTTCATCTTTTAAATAATGATGAGTAGATTTTATGACCTTTTTCAAAAAAACACTGGTAGCAGCAAGTGTGATGGCAGCGGTTTCTACGGCTCAAGCAGCAACACCTAGTAATGAAGAGATTTGGACTTTATTGCAGCAAGTTCAACAACAGTTAGCAGATGTTCAGCAACAAAATCAGCAGTTACAAACTGAAAATAACAGCCTTAAAATAGACGTTGAACAAACAAAGAAAACAGCACTTGAAGCCAATGAAACGGTTGAGGCGCTAGCTGTTGCAACTGAAGAAGCTGTAAAAGAAGCAAGCCAATCTGCAAATAAGACAAGTATTGGCGGCTATGGTGAGTTGCACTACAACAATTTAGAAGATGAAAATGGCGATAAAACAAAGAAAGTTGATTTTCATCGTTTTGTTTTGTTTTTCGGACATGAGTTTAATGACCGATTACGATTATTCTCAGAGTTAGAGCTTGAACATAGTATTGCCAGTAAAACTGATGAGGGTGAAATTGAGTTAGAGCAAGCTTATCTCGAATATGATATTAGCGATCAACATCGTGTTGCGGGTGGGGTGTTCTTAACGCCTGTTGGAATTATTAATGAGACACATGAGCCAAACACGTTCTACGGTACAGAACGCAATGCGGTAGAAAAGAATATTATTCCATCAACATGGTGGGCGGCAGGTGCAATGTTTAGTGGTGAGATTGCTGAAGGTTTTAGTTATGATCTGGCCGTTACGTCAGGTTTATCAACAGACTATACCAACTCAACAGATAGTAAAAAATATGCTGTGCGAGGAGGCCGTCAAAAAGTATCAAAAGCAGATGCTCAAGATTTAGCCTACACAGCTCGTTTAAAATGGACGGGAATTCCAGGTATAGAAGTGGCAGCAACCGTTCAATACCAAGAAGATATTACACAAAGTTTAGATTCAACTGCCGGAAGTGCCACTTTATTTGAAACACATGCTGTTATTCAACGTGGCGATTTTGGTTTGCGTGCTTTATATGCAATATGGGATTTAAATGGTTCAGGTCCAGCATCCGTTGGTGCTGATGAACAAACAGGTTGGTATATTGAACCTTCATACCGAATTAATGAGCACTTTGGCGTATTCTCTCGTTACAGCGAGTGGGATAATCAAGCTGGTAACTCAACAGATAGTGAATATGAGCAATTTGATTTGGGTGTTAACTGGTGGCCACATCAAGATGTTGTTGTGAAGTTTGATTACCAGAATCAAGCTCAGCCAAATGGCGGTGAATTAGATGGCTTTAATCTTGGTTTAGGTTACCAATTCTAAGATGATAAGGTATAGATATGCACTGCGAGTATTCATTGTTATTAGCTTAATCTTGAGTTCGGTCACAGTTTTTGCTCGTGGTGTGTATCAAACTGATCAAGATTTCCTTACTGAAACATTTAATCAAGTAGTTCCTAAAAGTAAGGTTGTGTGGGTAAAGGGAGAACTAGCTAAAAGCATTACGAAAATATTGGGCCATAAGTATTCGGGGCTTAGGATTCGATATTGGCGAAATGAACGTCAAAGTGTTTGGGTTTTGGAAGAAATTGGTAAGGAAAAACCTATTACATTTGGTGTTGTGATTGTTGATGAACAAATTGAAAAAATAAAGGTGCTTGCCTTTAGGGAAAGCCGAGGAGGAGAGATTCGTCATCCCGCATTTACCCAACAATTTAGGCAAGCACGTTTAAATAAATTTAAATTAGATCGGCATATTGACGGTGTATCAGGAGCCACTTTATCTGTTAGGGCTATGACAGATGTTGCAATACTGGCATTATATTTAGATAACTTCACGGATGAAAATGTAAAAAACTAGGATGAATAATGAACCGTAAAATGCGAAGCTTGCACCGTAGTATGGGTGCTATTGTAGCTATTTTTGTTTTAATGTTAGCCTTAACAGGCATTTTACTTAATCACACTTCAGATCTTGATCTAGATAAACGTCATCTGACATGGACTTGGTTATTACAGCATTATGGAATTGATAATGTGGAACCTGATTCCGTTTATTTATTAGACAGTTATACCATCTCGCAATTTGGTCCCCAAGTCTTTATTGATGCAACACCTGTTACACAATCCGATATACCTGTTTTAGGTGGCGTTGTTATTGATGATTTAATGGTGCTTGCTACCCAAGATGCATTATTGCTCTTTACACCTGAAGGTGAATTTATTGAGCGTATGGGAGAAAGTGTTGGCATACCTTCCATGATTCAAAATATTGGTTTATTCCATGGTGATCCTGTTGTGCAAACCCGAAATGGGCAATGGCGTAGTGACTTTATGCTTGATCAATGGGAGCAACTATCATTGGATGGTGTTGGTTGGAGTGAACCTCAAGCACTGTCTGCTTCACTTGAAGAAGAGCTTGCACATTATTTTCGGGGAAAAGGAATTTCAGTTGAGCGTGTGATCTTAGATATTCATAACGGACATATTCTGGGTAAATATGGTATTTGGTTTGCAGATCTATTGGGCGTATTTCTCATGCTTATTTCAATGACTGGATTATGGTTGTGGGCTCGTCGTCGCGGATAATAAGCAATATTTATTAGAAAAGCGTAAAATACTCCGCAATGAGAAATGCTAATTTTCCTTTCCTGCCCAAAGATTTTATTCAAACTGAAGAAGGTTTAATTTTTGCCGTAGTAAGTTATCAAGCTCATCAAGGAAAAGTAGGTTGTTTTCTTCGCTATATTGCAGGAGGAAATGCTTGGAAAAAAGTTGGTACGCAGCAAGCAAATCAACTATTGAAGAGATCTTATCCTCAGTATTATTATCAATCAGAACAATTTGATGCTGCATTTCATGCAGTAGCATTGGACGCTATTATTAAACACCACCGTCCAGAGGATAAATTAAAGCAGATCTTACAGAATAATGCTGCGGATCAAATTGAACAAAAGTTACAGCAATTAGTCCCTGTTTTGGTGCAATATGGCGCTGATATTGAAGCTTTAGGTTTAACGGGCTCGATGTTAATTGATCAGCAAGGTCCTACATCAGATATTGATTTAGTTGTATATGGGCGAGATGAGTTTCAAAAAACACGTGAAGCTGTACGGATTGCAGTAGATGAAGGGCATCTTCAGACGCTTACTCAAGACTTGATGGAGGACAACTTTCAGCGTCGTGCAGGTGAATTAAGTTTTGATGAGTTTGCATGGCATGATAATCGCAAGTTTAACAAAGCAGCCATTGATGGCACTAAGTTTGATATTGGCATGGTGTGTTTGGCACATGAATTTGAACATGATGATAAACAGTATCAAAAACAAGGAATGCGACAGTTTATAACAAAGGTGGTTGACGACCATCGCGCTTTTGATTTTCCTGCTATCTACTTAGTTGAAGATGAAATGACACCAGAAATCGTGTCATTCACACACAGCTATGTTGGGCAGGCAAAAGTAGGAGAAGTCATTGAAGTTTCAGGCGCCGTAGAGTGTGATATTGCTACGGGGAAGAGTCGGCTGATAGTGGGATCAACCCGTGAAGCCGAAGGCGAATATATTAAGGTGAATAGATAAATGAGTGCAGTGGAAACAACAGCAACAGCTGATATTGGTTTAGTTGGCCTAGCAGTAATGGGGCAAAACCTAGTTTTAAATATGAATGATAATGGCTATACCGTTGCGGTTTATAACCGAACGACAGCTAAAGTTGATGAGTTTTTAGAAGGTCCTGCTAAGGGAACGAATGTAATCGGTTGTCATAACCTAAAAGACTTTGTTGAAAGTTTAAAGGCGCCTCGTCGTGTCATGTTAATGGTAAAAGCGGGTTCTGTTGTCGATGCGTTTATTGAGCAACTATTACCGTATTTAGAGAAAGGCGACATTATCATTGATGGTGGTAACTCACTCTATACCGATAGTAACCGTCGCACAAATGACCTAAAAGAGAAAGGTATTTTATTTGTGGGTTCTGGTGTGTCGGGTGGTGAAGAAGGTGCGCGTTTTGGACCTTCAATTATGCCAGGTGGTCATAAAGGTGCATGGTTAGAAATTAAAGAAATTTTCCAAGCTATTTCAGCAAAAGTTGATGGTGAGTCATGTTGCGAATGGGTTGGTAATGATGGTGCTGGTCATTATGTGAAGATGGTTCACAATGGAATTGAATATGGAGATATGCAATTAATTTGTGAAGCTTACCAGCTAATGCGTGAAGGTATGGGCATGTCAGGTGATGAAATTCAGGCTGTGTTTTCTGAATGGAACGAAGGCGTATTAGATTCATATCTTATCGAGATTACTCGCGATATTCTTACTGTTAAAGAAGAGAATGGCGAACTACTTATTGATCAGATTCTAGATACTGCTGGCCAAAAAGGTACGGGTAAATGGACGGGAATGAATGCCTTAGATTTAGGAATTCCTTTAACCCTTATTGGTGAAGCCGTATTTGCTCGTTGCCTATCTGCTCGAAAAAGTGAACGTGTTATTGCTTCAAAAGTATTACCAAAACTAGCGAATGAGTTTGATGGTGATAAAGCTGAAATGGTCGATGCAATTCGTGATGCATTGTATGCCTCTAAAATCATCTCATATGCTCAAGGTTATATGTTGATGCGTGAAGCTGCCCAGACGTACGGTTGGGACTTAAACTACAGTGGTATCGCATTAATGTGGCGTGGTGGTTGTATTATCCGTAGTCAATTCTTAGGTAATATCAGAGAAGCATTTGATAATGATCCAGAACTAGCAAACTTATTATTAGATCAGTTCTTTATTGATGCCATTACTAAAGCGTTACCAGGATGGCGTAAAGCAGTAGGTGCATCTATTTCATTAGGTATTCCTGCACCAGCATTTAGTAGTGCTTTAGCATTTTATGATGGTTACCGTAGTGAACGTTTACCAGCTAACTTATTGCAAGCACAACGTGATTATTTTGGTGCCCATACTTATGAACGTTTAGATAAACCTCGTGGTGAATTCTTCCATACTAATTGGACGGGTCGTGGTGGTGATATTTCAGCGACAAACTATGATGTTTAATTGAAAAAATGTGGCTTATTTATTAAGCCTCCACTTAAAATGATAACGTAGTCAATTTTAAGAAAGCCCTTTAAGTCATACTTAAAGGGCTTTTTTTTGTCTGAAAATTAGTAATCGTTTTTTCCGATTAAATTGATTGAAATAACTCGTTGGATAGAATGTTCTCTTTTGCCTATAATTCAAACCGTCAATCAAGACACGAATTAAATAACCAAAAAGAGGATGACTAAATGTCTACATTAATTAATACAACAATCAAACCATTTAACGCTACGGCATACCACGAAGGTAAATTTATTTCAGTAAGTGATGCTGATTTGAAAGGGAAATGGTCAATTGTTTTCTTTTACCCTGCTGACTTCACATTTGTTTGTCCAACAGAGTTGGGTGACCTTGCCGATTTCTACCCTCAGTTAAAAGAAATGGGTGTAGAAATATACTCAGTATCAACAGATACGCATTTCACACATAAAGCATGGCATGACGCATCAGACACGATTAAGAAAATTCATTACCCAATGATTGGTGATCCAACGGGTGCAATCAGTCGTAACTTTGAAGTAATGATTGAAGAAGAAGGTCTAGCCTTACGTGGTACGTTTGTCATTAACCCTGAAGGTGAAATAAAAGTATGCGAAGTCCATGATTTAGGTATTGGTCGTAGTGCAAAAGAGCTTGTTCGTAAAGTGCAAGCTGCACAATACATTGCCGAGCATGATGGTGAAGTTTGTCCTGCATCATGGCAGCCAGGTGAAGAAACATTAGCACCATCATTAGATTTAGTCGGCAAGATCTAAACCTAGTCAGTAAAAATCGTGTCTGGGTCATCGGATCCAGACACGAATATTAAAATCCAAGTTGAGGAGTGATTTCATGTTAGAAGTAGCAATGTCAGCACAATTAAAAAGCTATCTTGAAAATGTTAAACGACCCATTGAGTTGATAGGTTCGCTTGATGATAGTGCAAAATCAACTGAAATGCGTGAGTTGTTACAAGAAATTGCATCACTATCAAATTGGGTCACATTTATAGAAAAAAATGATGAGCAACGTATGCCATCATTTCTTGTATCACAGCCCGATGGGGATGAAAATATCCGTTTTGCTGGTATTCCGATGGGGCATGAGTTCACCTCACTTGTTTTAGCTTTACTTCATGTTGGTGGACACCCCGCTAAATTAGAACCTGAAGTGATCGAACAGATTAAAGGTTTACAAGGTTCATTCGAATTTGAAACCTATATCTCACTGTCATGTCAAAACTGCCCAGAGGTAGTGCAAGCTTTGAATGTGATGTCGGTTTTTAATCCTAATATTAGCCACGTGATGATCGATGGCGCCTTATATCAAGATGAGATTGATGAGCGTCAAATCATGGCAGTACCGACTGTTTATTTAAATGGAGAGATATTCAGTCAAGGGCGTATTACATTGCCTGAAATTATTGCCAAACTTGATACTGGTGCAACAGAGCGTGAGGCCGAAAAAATCAGTGAGAAGGAACCTTTTGATGTGTTAATTATTGGTGGAGGTCCTGCTGGGGCTTCAGCTTCAATATATGCTGCCCGTAAGGGAATTAGGACAGGTATCGTTGCCGACCGTTTTGGTGGTCAGGTGATGGATACTATGGCTATTGAGAACTTCATTTCAGTTAAAGCAACAGAAGGCCCCAAGTTAGTTTCGGCATTAGAAGAGCATGTAAAAGAATATGATGTAGATATCATGACTTTACAGCGTGCAGAAAAATTAGCCAGCAATGGCAAGATGATTGATGTGCAATTAGAAAGTGGAGCAATATTACAAAGTAAGGCGGTGATTATTGCAACAGGTGCTAGTTGGCGGGAAATGAATATTCCTGGTGAACAAGAATATCGTGGTCATGGTGTGGCTTACTGTCCACATTGTGATGGTCCATTGTTCAAGGGTAAGTCTGTTGCGGTTATCGGTGGTGGTAATTCAGGTGTTGAAGCTGCAATTGATCTTTCCGGTATCGTTGGTCATGTCACCCTATTGGAGTTTGATAGTCAGTTGCGTGCTGATGAAGTTTTACAAAGTAAGCTTCGCAGTTTAGATAATGTCACCGTTATTACAGAGGCCCAATCTACAGAAGTGGTCGGTGATGGAAAAAAAGTAACGGGCTTGAACTATAAAGATCGTGCAAGTGAAGAAATGCATCAGCTTGAATTAGCAGGGATCTTTGTTCAAATTGGATTAGTGCCCAATACAAATTGGTTGAAAGGAACGATTGATCTTAGTCAGTACGGTGAGATTGAGGTCGATGCTCATGGCATGACTTCATTGCCCGGTGTATTTGCAGCAGGTGATGTTACAACCATTCCATATAAACAAATTATTATGGCAATGGGAGATGGTGCAAAAGCAGCTTTAGGAACCTTTGATTATTTAATTAGGCAATAATGTTTGAGAGTTATCAAAAACAAAAAGGCCTCAACTCGATAGATAGGGTTGAGGCCTTTTTATAGGTATAACTTAATTAACCTAAACTTAGACTATGTGTGAGCAATAGGTTTATTGGTAAATAAGTAATCTTTTAGCTCTTTATCAAAACGTGGATCTTTACGACGGATCCATTCCAACACCATAGCTGCGTGCTCTTTTTCTTCATCACGGTTATGGGCAAGAATTGCTTTAAGTTCGTCATCTTTACATGCATCAACACGCTGATTGTACCAATCGACGGCTTCAAGCTCCTCCATTAAAGAAGTGATTGCTCGATGCATATCTCGAGTTTCATCTGATAATTCATTAATGGGTTCGTGATAACCTTCATTTGCCATGCGGTTCTCCTTTAGCTGCTTATTGAAAAAACTGTTCGTAACCCTTTAAATAATGCGCTACTTTCTTCGCATCTTCAAGTTGACCCTTTTCAGCCAGTGCTGTGACAGCAGGAATATAGCCTGTGAGGAAAATATGCAGTTGGTCGTGAGCTTCTTCAGTCATGGTGCACCCTTGGATTAAGGTATCAATGTCTGTTTGAAGATTGGCCCCCATTTTCTTCCAATCATTATTATTCATAGTTGAATGGTCAACAGTAAAAAATGATGTAGCCATTTCAGAAAAAGAGATGCGAGTATGCTTATCCATCATCCATTTTTGATCATGATTTAGCCCCATTTCTGTCAAAGTATCATTTGATGTTATTGAATGCTCATTATGTTGGCTTTCTTGCTGATGAGCTTCGTGATTTTGTTCACTACATGAGATAAGAAAGAGTGAAACCAGGATTAGGCTTATAAATAGTCTAGTTAATTTCATGTTTACTTCCATTTAAAGAGATGAGTACATTTTATTCATCGATGTCATCCATATCTGCTTGACCAGACATCCGTCGGCGAAGGTGGGACCAAGACATTCCTGTTGCGAGAATAGCGGATAATAAAAATAATACGATATACGTCATGATCGATACATTATCGACACCCAATAAGCCAATATCGACTAGCCACCAGACAATAATAGCAAAGAAGGAGAGTGCTAAAGATAGTCCAAAAGCACCAAGTGAACGTAATGTTGCTCGAATATACACTGTCCAGCCAATTAGTAGTACAACGGCAGACATAGCAAAGGGGGGATTGAGTGCGAGTGATTCACCAAATAAGGCATCTTTTGCCCAATGGTAAAAACTATAGCCACTTGGATTATAGGTCAAATAAACTAATAATAATGCGAAAACAAGGCGGATTAAAAAGCTCTTTCCATTGAAGCTATTCGTCATATTAAGATCCTTATAAGTATGTACTGTATAAAATAATAGTAACTAAAGTCAGGATTATACATGAGGATTTTGTCTGTTGTTATTGTTTGAATTTTTAGACGTTATAGAGTTTATATCCAAATTAATTGAAGAGATATATGCACTTTTTGTCACTCCCGCAGATTTTAAGGGGGAGTCTAATATTATAGCCATGGAACCTCGATAAAAGACCTCGAGGATGACGTATTTTTATTATAGAGTCGGCATATTCAATGTGGCAATTACAGGCTTAAATTTATACTCATTAGTAATTAAATTAAAAAACATGAACTTCATCACAATAATTTACCCAATTAGTACCAAAGTACAATAGCCAATCTATTGTCAAATGATTAAAGTATGCATTAAATTATTTTTCAACTAATAGTAGATAGTATTTATTAAAGGACTAAGCAAATTATGGCTATGGAAATCGGCATCATTACAATACTTACTGGCACAGCAATAGCTGTTGCTGATGATGGTTCCCAGCGTGCATTACACGTCGGCGACAAAGTATTCTCAAATGAAATTATTAGCACAGGTGTTACCGCGGGTGCGGTTGAAATTGAATTTGCTGATGGTAGTGTGATGGATTTGGGGCGAGGATCACAAGTAATACTTGATAATGAAGTATTTGACCCACAGCAAGTCATTCAAACGTCAGAAAAAGTGGAAGATGATGTTGATGTATTGCAACAGGCATTATTAGATGGATTAGACCCAACACAGGTAGGTGAAGCAACAGCAGTTGGTTCAACAGCTGAATTTGAAGGTGATGGTGGCACTACTACAGTTCAAATATTGCATAATGAACAACGCGTCACACCTACGACAGGGTTTGTCACTACGAATACTGCCGCAGTAGTAGCCCCTATTTCTGATAGGTTAGAAGATGAAATAATCAACCTTCCTCCCGTTGTAACAGCTGAAGTTATTGGCTCTGATGATGTTCGAGTATTTGAAGATGATTCTATTGTCACAGGTATTATTGAAGCTACTGATCCAGATGGTGGGCCTTTAACATTCACATTATTAGATGCCGCTCCAGCAGGACTTATCTTTAATGCCGACGGCTCATATAGCTTTGATCCAAGCCATGACGCTTATCAAAGCCTAGCAGAAGGCGAAGTCCTTGCCCCTATTGCCTTAGGAGTACGAGTGACCGACCCATTAGGGGCATTTGTTGATACCACATTAACGATTAATATTACCGGTACGAATGATGCCCCAATTCTTACGATATCTAATATCACAGCAACAGAAGATGGAGCAACAATAACAGGAACTCCAAGCTTTACAGATGTTGATTCTGGAGATACACATACATATACGATATCAACAATGGCAGTAGGAGAAGGTTCAGTTTCAATTAATTCTTCAACAGGTGTTTATTCCTATAATGTAGGTTCAGATTTCCAATCATTAGCATTAAATGCAACAACAACAGTAAACTTCGATGTAACAGTAACTGACAATAATGGTGGATTTGACACTGAAACCGTAACTGTAACTATTAAAGGTACAAATGATGCACCAGTAATCAGTGATACAAGTAACATAACAGGAACATTATTTAATGGATTAAACGCAGAGTACTATGCTCTTAGTGGAAATGATATAAGTGACTTAACAGAGTTTAGGTCAATCATTGCTGGCAATGACCCAACAGCTACTTTTAGGGCGACTAATATCGACTATTCTTGGGATGGATCACATCAAGATATTGCTAGAGGAGAAAATTTACAAACATTTTTAGGAGAAGATGCACAGACGTTAAGTGAAGATCCAGGTGAAGATGCAGATGGAGGGCTTCATTTGGTCGGTCAAGTATATTTAGCCGCTGGTAATTATGAATTTGAAGTAAGAGCGGACGATGGATATCAAATCATGATAGATGGCAATTCTGTAGCAGAATATGCAAATAACCAAGGTCCAACAACTAGATATCATACATTTACAATTGATAATGATGGATACCATGATATAGATATGGCTTGGTGGGATCGTGGTGGAGCTTATGTTTTTCAACCAGCACTAAGTAGTGATGATGGAGTAACGTATAAAACATTCTCAACAGCTAATTTTGATTTTAGAGCCGTAGCGCCTGTATCGGTTATTGAGGCGGGGACGACAGATTCAGGAGCTGTAGTAGATGGTATAAATGTAGTCACGGGTCAAATGGTAGCAAGTGATGTAGATACTGGAGCTGTATTAACATGGAGTGTAAATTCTCCAAGTACTACTTATGGAATATTTGGTATAGATACAAACTCTGGAGAGTGGACGTTTACACTGGATAATGCTTTATCAGCAACACAAGGATTAGTAGAAGACCAAGTTGTAACAGAAACATTTAGCGTCATAGTCACTGATGAGCATGGCGCTACAGATACAGAGATGGTAACTATAAAAATTCAAGGAACAAACGATGCACCAGCACTTAGAATTGTAGATATTTCTGCCACAGAAGATGGAGCAACTGTTACAGGAACTCCAAATTTCACAGATGTAGATACTGGAGACACACATACATATACAGTATCTACAATGGGTACAGGTGAAGGTTCAGTTTCAATCAATGCAAGTAATGGAGAATATACATATAACCCAGGAAGTGATTTCCAATCATTAGCATTAAATGCAACTACAACAGTAAGCTTTGATGTAACAGTTACAGATAGTAATGGTGGATTTGATACAGAGACCGTAACGGTAACTATTACAGGTACTAACGATGCACCAATATCAGAAGACTTTACACTCGATGTTTCGACTACTTCCCCTATAAATATTGATTTTGGTCCGTATGTCTCTGATATAGAAGATGACTTAGATGCATCAAAAAACACTCTGGTTAAGATAACTGATTTACCAGACAATGGCACTTTAGTTGATGCTAGCAACAGCTCTGTTGTAACGGGCACTACATATAACTTAGCTGATTTAACATATATTCCAAGTGCTAGCATAACAACGAATATATTTATTGGGTCTAAAACTGCAAATGCAGATGTAGCTGATTGGAACCGTAATTATGATGATATTACTGTTACTACAACTACTGGTGATGGAGCACCATTGAAAGCTTATAATTTTGGTGGAAATAAAGGAACGGGTATAGGAGATAACGATGGCGGTGGTGGTATTGATACCGGTGAAACTATCACGGTAAGTTTCGGCAGTGAGGTTATCAAATCAGCCACTATAGGATTAGATGGTCTTGGTAATCACTTCAACCCTGGAGTTGTACAAGATGCTAAAGCTACATGGATTGCTATGAAAGGCTCTATTGTCGTCGGAACCGGTGAGATTCAGTCTTTCCCTGAAGAGGTAGAGTTTATTATTTCAATAGATGAAGGGTTTGATTCATTGGTATTTGGAACTACCTCTACGGACAGTCATTCTGATTATGTAATCCAGTATATACAAGCAGAGCTAACAGATACTGATAGCTTCACTTATATCCCCGTCGATTCTGATGGTCTCACTGGTACTGAAAGTACAGTGAGTATCAACATAACAGGAGATGCTAGAAGTGGAGATAACCAGATATATGGTGGAACTGGAAATGATGTACTAGTTGGTGGCGCTGGTGATGATATCTTAACGGGCGGTGATGGTAATGACATCTTTGTTTGGCATCAAGAAGATGTAGGAACTATTAGTTTACCTGCTCATGATATTGTCATGGACTTTGAGGGGAATATCTCTAGCTCAACGGCTACAACAGAGGATGTATTAGATTTATCTGACTTATTATCTGGTGGGACTAATGGTATTGAAGGGGTTGAACATGATGGTCACCTACAGTTAAAAATTGGGACTATTGACGGCAGTGGACAGGTTGCTAATCCAGTTCAAACAATTGATTTAAGCAATATAACGGTCAGTGTAGGAGATAATACGGCTGTTATGCTTGACAACTTATTGGCAAATGGCGGTATTAATGATGGAATGTAGTTGTTAGGATTATTTAGAGAAAAAACATTGAAAAAAGGCACCGAAAGGTGCCTTTTTTGTTTACTAAAAACTAATAAAGGAAGGTTTTTTAGTTCTAATATTTGTAGCGAGTGTTATGAACTTATTCCCATTCAATAGCTACACGATAAAATATACCTTAAGTATCAATTAGATGTGTTTATTAAAGAGTGGTGTGTAACTTTTGTGTAAGTTGGTTCGTGTTTTTGAATAGTTGAATTTCAATATTTTACCAATAATTTCAACAGCCTGCGTTCTCACTACTTACACAGTGTGCAGTTTGTTTTAGCATTTTAAGTAATCGTAAGCAGCTGTTAACTTTCGTTGGTTTTGCTTAGCTCAAAAAGTATATGCCTGTAGTAGTGCGTTTAATAATGTTGCTTAGCCAGGAGCTGGGACAAAAACCGGGGCAACGATTGGGGTGTTTTCATTTTCAGTATCAGCCCAACCATAAACCGGGGCAACGATTGGGGTGTTTTCATTTTCAGTATCAGCCGAACCAACGCTGCCAGGAGCTGGGACAAAAACCGGGGCAACGATTGGGGTGTTTTCATTTTCAGTATCAGCCCAACCAACGCTACCTTGCACGCTATGCTGTAAAAAGTCATAACCAATAAGTGCTGCTGTATTATCAAATGCGTAACCTGCACTTACATCTAAGCCAAACTTGTTTTGTGCAAAAGGATAATATGTTGCACCCGCTGCGACAACTGCGTTATTTTCTTCGTCGTCACTTAGTACTTTTGCACTAATGCCAGCGTTGCCACTAAATGTATAGCTTAATCCAATAAATGCTGCCGGGTCGGCTTGTGCCGTAGCAAAAGGAAGTAAGCTTGCTAGAAGTAATAAACGTAATGATTTCATTAATCTGTCCTTGTGTCGTATGTAATTGCTGTATTTCGTATCGCTGCCTATTATATATAATTAATTAATTAATTGACAGAAAGTATTACAGCTTTGTGTAACAGTATGACAAAAAGCCAATAAAATCAACACCTGATTTTTAGTGTGAAGCTTTTGTGTAACTATAATCTGTAGTTAAATAAGCGGGTTAGCTATTAAAGTCTATTCCCACTCAATAGTGGCTGGTGGTTTTCCTGAAATATCATAGGTAACACGAGAAATACCTTCTACTTCATTAATGATTCGATTAGACACTAAACCTAAGAAATCATAAGGAAGGTGTGCCCAGCGTGCAGTCATGAAGTCGATTGTTTCTACAGCACGTAGAGAGACAACATAATCATAACGACGACCATCACCCATTACGCCTACGGATTTAACAGGAAGGAATACGGTAAATGCTTGGCTCGTTTTATCGTAAAGATCGTGAGCATAAAGTTCATCGATAAAGATTTTATCGGCTTTACGTAATAAGTCAGCAAATTCTTTTTTCACTTCACCCAAAATACGAACACCTAAACCAGGACCTGGGAAGGGATGGCGGTAAACCATATCACGAGGCAAACCAAGTTCAACACCGAGTTTACGTACTTCATCTTTAAACAATTCACGTAAAGGTTCAAGCAATTCAAGTTTCATATGATCAGGTAAGCCGCCGACATTGTGATGTGTTTTGATCACTTGGGCTTTACCTGTTTTGGCTGCTGCAGATTCAATTACATCTGGGTAGATTGTACCTTGAGCTAACCATTTAACATTGTTAAGTTTATTTGATTCTTCTTCAAAGATCTCGACAAAAACACGGCCGATTATTTTGCGCTTTTTCTCAGGATCATTTTCACCAGCCAATTCATCTAAGAAACGTTTTTCTGCATCAACACGAATCACTTTAATACCCATGTTTTTGGCAAACATGGCCATTACATCATCACCTTCATTTTGGCGAAGCAGACCATTATCAACAAACACACAGGTAAGCTGTTTGCCGATAGCACGGTCTAATAATGCAGCCACTACTGATGAATCAACACCACCAGATAAGCCGAGTAAGACATCATCATCGCCGACTTGTTCATGGATTGTTTTAATACTGTCTTCAATAATTTGAGCCGATGTCCATAACCTTTCACAACCACATATTTCAGTCAGGAAACGTTCGATAATACGTTGGCCTTGTGCTGTGTGAGTTACTTCTGGATGAAATTGAACACCATAGAAGTTGCGTTCTTCATCCGCCATGCCTGCAAATGGTGCACTATCTGTGCTGGCAATGACTTTAAAGCCTTCTGGGAGTTTAGATACACGATCACCATGACTCATCCATACATCAAGTAGGCCATAACCTTCTTCTGTTGTGTGGTCTTGAATATCTCGTAATAATGAAGAATGGCCGCGAGCACGAATTTGAGCATAACCAAATTCACGATGCTCAGATGATTCAACTTGGCCACCTAATTGCATTGCCATTGTTTGCATGCCGTAACAAATACCAAGAACAGGAATGCCTAGTTCAAATACACACTGTGGAGCGACAGGTGCTTCTGCACCAATTGTTGAATCAGGACCACCGGAAAGAATAATACCTTTTGGGTTAAATTCTTTAATTTCAGCTTCTGTGATTTCTGGATTTCTTAATTCACAGTAAACACCGGCTTCACGAATACGGCGTGCAATCAGTTGGGTGTATTGTGATCCAAAATCAAGGACAAGAATTCGGTGGTCGTGAATATTGTGGCTCATAAAAATCTCTGAAATAAAGTTAGTTGCAGAAAACTATTGTTAGTCATCCTCGTGTATGCGGGGATCCATGGGCAGTTTATATAGCCACTATCGTTGGATTCCCGCTTTCGCGGGAATGACAGGCTTTTGTAAATTTAAACGCGGTAGTTAGGCGCTTCTTTTGTGATGGTCACATCATGAACGTGACTTTCATTCATTCCGGCAGTTGTTACACGAACAAACTCTGGTTTAGTTCGCATCTCTTCAATCGTTGCGCTGCCGGTATACCCCATACTAGAACGAATGCCGCCCAATAATTGATGAATTACAGGACCTAGTTGACCTTTAAATGGAACGCGGCCTTCAATACCTTCAGGTACTAATTTATCTGCTTCACTTGATTCTTGGAAGTAACGATCACTTGAACCTTGTTTTTGCTGCATAGCGCCTAATGAACCCATACCGCGGTATGATTTGTAAGAACGCCCTTGGAATAGTTCAACTTCGCCAGGTGATTCTTCAGTACCAGCAAACATCCCACCCAACATGATAGTGTGAGCGCCAGCAACGAGTGCTTTAGCAACATCACCTGAATAGCGAATACCACCATCAGCGATTAAGGGTACGCCTGTGCCTTCTAAGGCTTTGGCAACATTACTGATGGCTGTGATTTGTGGGGCACCAACACCGGCAACAATACGTGTAGTACAAATTGAACCTGGACCGATACCTACTTTAACGGCATCTGCACCAGCTTCAACTAAGGCTATTGCAGCAGAACCTGTTGCAATATTACCGCCAATGACTTGTACTTGAGGGTAGTTATCTTTAACCCAACGTACTTGGTCTAATACACCTTGTGAATGACCGTGTGCAGTATCAACAACAATCACATCAACACCCGCAGCGACTAGGGCTTTAACACGCGCTTGGCTTTCTGCACCAATACCGGTTGCGGCACCGACACGAAGACGTTGTTGGTCATCTTTGGATGCTAATGGGTTTTCTGTTGATTTTTGAATATCTTTAACAGTGATCATGCCTTGAAGATGGAAGTTATCATCAACAACAAGTACTTTTTCAATGCGGTTGGTGTGAAGTAAGTTCAAAACTTCTTCTTTATCAGCATTTTCTTTAACAGTCACTAAGTTTTCTTTCGTTGTCATAACGGAAGAAACTGGATTGTCGAAATGTGTTTCAAAGCGTAAGTCACGGCTGGTTACGATACCAACAAGATCTTCGCCATCGACAACGGGCATTCCTGAAAATTTATTAGCACGAGTTAATTCAATAACTTCGCCAATGGTCGCAGTAGGAGAAACAGTGATAGGGTCACGAACAACACCACTTTCAAAGCGTTTTACTTTACGAACTTCAGCCGCCTGTTCTTCGATAGTCATATTCTTATGAAGAATACCTAGGCCACCTTCTTGTGCGATAGCGATAGCTAAACGACTTTCTGTAACCGTATCCATTGCTGCCGAGAGCAGTGGAATATTGATATTGATGTCTCGGGTAAGCTTAGTTGTTAAGTCAACATCCCGTGGCATTACGTTAGAGTATGCGGGTAGTAACAAAACATCGTCGAATGTAAGAGCTTCTTGAACAATTCTCATAGGTCATGATCCTGATAGTACTTGTGGTATTATCCAGTCAATTATAACATAACTACCCAATCCACCTATAAAATTTACCACTTCTGTATTTACAAATAACGCTCTCAGATGTGAACTTATATTTTCAGCCTTGAGCATGAAAATTTTTAGGCAATTTGGGTTTTACCAACATTATGGTTTTCTAAATTTTTTATGGCTCTCAATAGTAACTCAACATTAGCTTCCAGACCGGTCAAAGAGGTCTATGCTGTTTCACGCTTGGTGCGTGAGGCAAGAGGTGTATTAGAAGGCTCATTTCCACTTATTTGGGTAGAAGGTGAAATTTCAAACCTTGCTATGCCCGGATCAGGTCATATTTACTTCACACTAAAAGATGAAGTCGCTCAAGTACGTTGCGCTATGTTTAGAAATCGTAATCGCAATGTACGGTTTACCCCGAAAAATGGCATGCAGATCTTATTACGTGTGCGTGTGACACTCTATGAGGGTAGGGGTGAGTTCCAACTTGTTGTTGAACATATGGAAGAGGCGGGAAGTGGTGCTTTACAACGTGCTTATGAAGCCTTAAAACACCGTCTTGGTGAAGAAGGATTATTCGACCAAGCTCATAAAAAAGACTTACCAGCAATGCCTCAAAGCATTGGTGTCGTGTCATCCCCTGATGGCGCCGCAGTACACGATATTTTGACGGTATTAAATCGTCGTTTTCCTGCAGCTAATGTCATTCTTTATCCGGTTGCAGTGCAAGGTGGAGATTCTGCTAAACAAATAGCGAATATGATTAGTTTGGCAGATAGTCGACAAGAATGTGATGTACTCATTGTGGGGCGGGGGGGCGGATCATTAGAAGATTTATGGAGCTTTAATGATGAACGTGTTGCTCGAGCACTTTTTGTTTGTGAGACACCTGTCATTAGTGCTGTTGGTCATGAAGTTGATTTTACTATCGCTGACTTTGTAGCAGATATTAGAGCTGCAACTCCTTCAGCCGCTGCAGAATTGGCAGTACCTGATGCCGTGCAATGGATAGCAAAAATACTGAATCATAGTCGACGATTAAGCTTGTTAATTAAGCATCGATTACATAATGAGCGGCGCCACATTAATAATCTACAGCAACGGTTGCCACAGCCTTTGATTGCCATAAATCAGCAACTGCAACGTGTTGAACTGTTAGGCAAGCAGTTAAACAAAGTCTGGGTGCAGATGATTAATAATAAACGACAACAAGTTGATTATTGGTCGATACGTTTAAAACATCCGCAAGCTAAAATCGAAGCGAATCAATATAAGTTAACGCATTTAAATGAACGTTTGCAATATGTTGTAAAAGACAAGATCGCTCAAGCATTATCTCAACATAAAGCCTTATTTCAACGTTTACAATTGAGTTCGCCATTGCCAAGGATTACGCAGCAACTTATACGTGTAGGGCAAACTAGAAATCAATTAGATAATGCGGTACAAAAAATAATTCATCAACATAAATCAGACTTATCTCAGAAGATAAGAACACTTGCAGCAGTGAGCCCTTTAAATACCTTAGAACGTGGCTATAGCATTACGACAGATGTTAAAACAGGGCAGGTGATACGTCATTCTGATGATGTTGAGCTTGGCCAAGAGATCAATATTCAACTTCAAGATGGAAAAATAAAGGCTGTTAGAAAGCTGTAGGTCGTGGTTTTAACCCGACATATTGGATTAAAGTCCAAGCTACAGATTTAAACTGTCAAATTAAAGAAAGCACAAAATCGTAGATACTCTATTAAAACACAAGTGCTAATTTACAAATATTCCTATTTTTTATGAATCTGTAACGATAGGTAAGGTATAAAAACGAGCCCCATCAAATTCTTTATTAGTCCGTAACATGCCATGAATGGCGTGTAATAATTTACGCATCACAGCACAGACCGCTTGTACTTTTTTTAAGTCGTTATCCTCAATCAAGTGATGATAATAGCCTTTAATATTGGGTTCAAAGCGACTTGCAACTAAGGCGGGCATATACAAGGCTTGGCGAATATATTTATTCCCTACCTTACTGATCCGTGGCTTTTTAGATACGCTACTGCCTGAATCAAATATTCTTGGATCTAGCCCCGCGTGAGCCACCCACTGTCGTGCCGTCATGTCCTTAGGTAAAATCATCAGTTCACTCAGTATTTGTATGGCTGAGGCTTGTGCAATCCCTTTGATTCCAATAATTAACCTGAATCCTGTTTAAGAAATGGGAACTAAAAGCCTGTTAACCGATCAGATCTTTTACGACAAAGATTTTGATGAAAGGAAAACAGGCCTATGAACAAATTAACAGACATATTCTGTGATGTCGATGATTTTTGTAAGGTATTTATGCCGCAGTGGGAAGCACAACTTCTAGCAGATGGTACTCGAAAACGAAACAGAGAAGGTCGAATGGCAATGAGTGAAATAATGACCATTATTATAGGATTTCACTCATCAAACCAACGTGATTTCAAAAACTATTATACAGGACTTGTTGCTAGGTTTTATAAGAGCTATTTTCCAGAATTACTCAGTTATACTCGATTCTTAGCCGTGATGCCAAAGGCGTTAACGCCTTTGTGTGCTTACTTCACACATGTTAAAGGAAAGCCAACGGGTATTAGCTTTGTTGATTCGACCAGTATAAAGGTCTGCCATAACCTTCGTATTGAACGGCATAAAACGTTTGCTGGAATAGCCAAAAGAGGCAAAGGAACAATGGGCTGGTTTTATGGATTTAAGTTACACATTATTGTCAATCATGTCGGTGATATTCTGGCAGCTAAAATCACACCTGCTAATGTTGATGACAGAAAACCTGTGCCTGAATTAGCTAAAGACGTGATAGGGAAATTATATGCTGATAAGGGCTATATCAGTAAAGCATTGTCTAGTGACTTGTTCGATAAAGGGGTTGAGTTAGTGACTAACGTTAAGAAGAATATGAAAGCAAAATTACTCTCTGCATGGGATAAAGCAATGCTTTCTAGGCGATTTATCATTGAAACCATCAACGATCAGCTTAAAAATATTACTCAAGTTGAGCATTCTAGGCATCGTAGTGTGCATGGATTTATGCTGAACATCATTGCTGGGCTTATCGCTTACTCACTTAAAGAGAACAAGCCATCATTAAAAATTACTAGCGAAGAATTTAGTATGATGACTGTTTCTTAACCAGATCTCAGGTTAATTAATGTATAAGCCTGCTCTAGCCCTTCATTTTGACCAATAATAGTCAGCGCACTGTCGCGCAGCGTTTTAACTTGAGCGTCTAAAATATCAATCAACAGTTCCGTCTGCTCAATTACCAGTGCAGGTGTTTCCATGGTTGATACTAAAGCATGAAGCTGGTTTTTGGTTTGTGTCTTTTGCTTATTTAAGGCCGCAATACGACGGGCAGTCGCTCTTAAGCCGATACATTCATCAGCGGGGCGTTCCCAGGCTACAAATGGCATTCTTTGGGCATAAATCGCTAAATTCTCAGCATCAATCGCATCGGTTTTGCTGCGTGTCATTAATACTTTGAAAAAGTTGTGTGCCGCTTTAGGATTAATAACCATCACCTCAATATCATTAGCTCGACTAAGAGCAACGGCTAAATCAAAATGATAGACACCTGTTGCCTCGATGCAAACCTTTGTTTCTCCTTTAAGTTTTGTTAAAGAGCGGATGATTTCTTGATGACCCGAGGGGGTATTATCAAAAGCATTAGCGTTACGCGCTTTGCCATTAACCATGACGACCAGCACTAATTCCTTGCAACCGACATCAATTCCAATAGTATTCATTTTTTATCTCACATTAAGTATTATAATGATCACTGGTTTCCCAACCCTGACACTTCATCTACCGTCCTTGTGAATACAGACTCAGAAGCGCGAGCTTACAGGTCTAAGATACTCCGCGGCATGGATGACGAGGGTGGGGAGCCAATCTACATACAAGCTCAAAGCTTAAGGTCGAGCCGGCTTCCCCAGAAAATCAGTTCTTACTATAATAGTTTTGGGTTAAATGGTCCTGTGTTTTTAGAGACATGTTTAATATACAAGGTCGTGGTTTCAACCCGATATACTGGACTCAAGTCCAAGCTACATTGATAGTTTAAGGATGATGCGAGATATCTTTGCCACAATGAGGACAGTGAGTAATATGCCCTGTGCCTGCAAGTCTAATCAATGACTTACTTTCTTTTAGCGAGAGGCCTAATGATAGTCGGAGTTGTTCAATATCACGAAGCTCATCATGAGTAAGCTTGCCATCTGATAATGAGGACATTAGTTTTGCTCTAAATTCATCACGACGATTTTGCATTTCAACCGTAAAACCGCTAGCAATAATACCTGCTGGCAAAGCAGCAAAACCTACTCCTAAGATAGTGATCACTATACCCAATGCTTTACCCGCTATTGTGATAGGTACAACATCGCCATAGCCAACTGTCGTAAGGGTAATGGTAGCCCACCACATTGCTTGAGGGATTGAACCAAATGCCTCTGGTTGTGCTTCACGTTCGACTAAATAGATTCCTGCCGAAGCAAAGACAATCAATATTAATAGAATGCCTAATGCTGAAATGATCCCAGGAAATTCATTTCTCAAAACGTGTAAGAGTGTACTTAAAGAACGTGAATATCGAGTGAGCTTTAGAATTCGTAATAAACGAATAACTCTTAAGTAGCGAGTATCTAGTTGGATGAATAAACCCAGATAGAATGGTGCAACGGCTAAGAGATCAATAATGGCTAACGGGCTGGTTGCATATCTCCAGCGACTACGCCAAGGTTGTTCCGGATCGATCTCTGCAGCGCTCCAAAGCCGAGTGAGATATTCAATAGAAAATAGGGCGATTGAAATATATTCAAACCAGACAAACCATGTCAGATAGTCAGCACGAACTTGAGGAATAGTTTCAACAAAAACAATAACGACGGTCAGTGCTATCAATAGCAGGATGACAAGATTAATCAACCGCGCTAGACCATGATGTTCCAGCTCAAATATTTGGTGGGCACGGTGTCTTTTGCTTATTGGAGCACTCTTTTCGGTAGTATTTATCATAGGTTAAATTAAAGACGAAAATCCCTACCAAGGTAGACACTTAATACTCGTTTATCTTTCATGATCTCTTCGGGAGTGCCTTTTGCGATGACTTCACCTTCATTAAAGATATAAGCACGTTCACAGACTTTTAATGTTTCACGAACATTATGATCGGTAATTAAAATACCAATTCCTCGTTGTGCTAATTCTGTAATAATGCCTTGAATATCAAGTACTGAAATAGGATCGACACCAGCAAAAGGTTCATCAAGCAATATAAATTGAGGCTCCATTGCCAAGGCACGAGCAATTTCTACTCGGCGACGTTCGCCACCAGATAAGGCCATGCCAATTGAATCGCGAATGTGATCAATATGAAAATCAGCTAGGAGCCTTTCCAGTAAATCGAGCTTTTCTTCTTTATCAATATCAGTACGTGTTTCGATAATGGCATAAATATTATCAGCAACACTCAGCTTTCTAAATATAGATGCTTCTTGGGGGAGATAACCTATTCCAAGCTGTGCTCGCTCATGTATTGGATCATGCGTTAATTCACGTTGATCTAGAAAAATAGTACCGTTATCAACAGGAACTAGACCGACAATCATATAAAAACTGGTTGTTTTACCTGCACCGTTGGGTCCTAAAAGCCCGACAATTTCACCACTACTGACTTCTAGTGAAATATCTTTTACAACTTGGCGGTCACCATAGCGTTTTGATAATGTTTGGGCAGACAATATACTCATAAGTGCTACTTATTCCGGTTAATTAGTACGTTGGATATAGCGACGAGATATCCAGCCGATGACTACTTGGCCATCAATAACACCCCTAACTTGTAGCCAGTCTTTTTGTTCTGTTAAGATTATTAAGTCGGTTCTAACGCTAAAAATACCTAATTTATTGTATTGAGTTCCGGGGCCAGTACGCACATTGAGGTTTGTTGTCGTAATCGCTGTTGGGTAGCCATCACTTCTACTCTTAGCTGGAATATTTGCTGCTGGCTTTGGAGTAGCTGTTGATGCCTGCTTAGTTGTTTTAGGCTTTTTCTTACTACCTGGTGGTTGAATAATAATATGAATACGCTCACCTTTCACTGGCTTTGTTCCAGCTGGTGTTGGTTTTGAGCGAGCATTTACAATATTTCTTGTAATGTCATATTCGATACGATCACCGCTAAATTCATCGCCATTTTGCCACACATGTCCCTTACCAATGAGGTAGATCTTTTGGGATTTGGCATGGTATTCCATTTGTAATGCATGCGCTTTAATAGGTTGTTCACCTTCTTTTTGGATCTGTTGGTAAGTGGCAAATTTCCCTTGAGCTACCGCTTTGGTCAGCTGTTTGTCTTCATCGTAATAAAAAGTGATGGTGTCACCCTCAATTCTTAGAGAACCTTGCGTTAAGATTGCGGTACCCTTGTATTGAGTCACCCCTCTTTCATCATCCAGCTGGGCATGATCCGCTTCAATATCGATAGGTTTTTCACGATCGCTTGGAAGAGCTAATGCCAGAGTAGGTAATAGTATTAATAATGATATTAATAACTTAAGGTATGGTTGGTGCATCATAATGTCCTTTAACTCGCGAGTGGAGATTGATCATTTTCTCTTTCAGTGAAGCATGTAAACCAACTGATTCACTTGTTCCATAAGGTGATTTCATACTGACAGCAAGATCAGTGTATGCCGTATTATGAAGTGTGTCTAAATTGAGCTTTTCTGTACGTAACTCTATATCAGAGTTTTCTTTCTGAGAAATAATGACATTCCCAGTGAGCAAAATATCATTCCCTTTACCTTGTGTTAATGCTTTGTTTGAAGTAATTATCCAGGTTTCTTTTTCTGGTGCAATAAGTTCGGCGATGGGGAATATTATTTCGGTACTGTCATCTTCGGGATAGTGGGCCATTTCTGTGCCAGAAATAATACGAGATGGATTGCCTTCTTTATCCATTATCGTTAAGGTAAAGTCCGTCATTGCATAATCACTGGCCTTATTGAATTCAGTTTGTAATGATGCTTTCTGCTCTGAATTCTCGTCAGATAATAGCCACAACGATACCACAGCCAGTATTGGCAGAAGTATTTTGGCTAAAAAAGAGAGATTAGAAGTGGCGTTCAATTTGATCTTGTAAGGTGCCTTGACCTTCCATAATTAATTCACAGACTTCTCGTGCTGCACCTTTGCCACCTTTAGTAGGCGTTATCCAATGTGCATGTTTTTTGACCAGTGCATCAGCATCTTGAACGGCAATAGCAAGGCCAACTCGACTCATAATAGATAAATCGACCCAATCATCACCTACATAAGCGCATTGTTCAGGCTTCAGACCTAAACGTTCGATGAGGTCTTCAAAGGCGGGTAATTTAACTTTCTGTCCTTGATAAAGGTGGTTTATACCTAAGCTGTTCATGCGATGTTCAACGACTTTTGATGTGCGTCCCGTGATAATGGCAATTTCGACTCCAGTATATTGCAAGAGTCTCATTCCGTGACCATCACGCGAGTGGAATGCTTTATATTCTTCTCCATCATCACCGATAATAATGCTGCCATCAGTGAGTACACCATCTACATCAAAAATGACAAGTTTTATATCTTTGGCTCGAGCGAGAATGTCTTGCATAGTAAATCCTAATTATTAGCGGTGCTATACAACACCAGCACGAAGTAAATCATGCATATTAATGGCGCCAACAAGTTGTTGGTCATTATCTGTGATTAATAAAGCATTAATCTTGTGGCGTTGCATGAGTTCTAAAATTTCAGCGGCTAACATGTTTGGTTGACCTGTAATGCAGTTACTGGTCATACAATCAGCAATCGCAGTGGTATGAACATCAACTGTTTGAGCTAAAACTCGGCGTAAATCGCCATCCGTAAAAATGCCGACAATATTATCACTTTCATCAACAATTGCAGTCATGCCAAGGCCTTTATTAGTCATTTCCACTAATGCCTCACTAATAAGTGCCTTGTCACTAATTTTGGGGATTGTTTTTCCGGTATGCATAATATCACTAACATGAAGTAATAAACGTCGACCTAAGTTGCCGCCAGGATGTGATAAAGCAAAATCTTCGGCTGTAAAACCACGCGCTTCTAATAAAGAAATGGCAAGTGCATCACCCATTACTAGTGCCACGGTCGTACTTGATGTAGGCGCTAAACCGAGTGGACATGCTTCTTTCTCGGCACTGACATTGAGGTGAGCATTAGCACTTTGTGCAATGGTAGAATTTGGTTTGCCAGTCATTGCAATTAGAGGAATACCAAGACGTTTTATCAGTGGCAGTATGGTTAATATTTCACTTGTTTCGCCTGAATTAGACAAGGCAATAACAACATCTTTATTAGTGATCATGCCTAAGTCACCGTGGCTTGCTTCACCTGGATGCACAAAAAAAGCGGGGCTGCCGGTACTGGCTAAAGTGGCAGCAATTTTGCCTCCGATATGGCCTGATTTACCCATACCGATAACAACAATACGGCCTTCACATTTAAGAAGGTGTTGGCATGCCTTCACAAAGTCATCATCAATACGATCACGTAAGGCTGAGATAGCCTCAAGTTCGGTATTGATAACCGCAAGTCCTAATGACTTTAGTTGTTGAGCTTCATTATCGGTCACGCCGGCATTCCTGACATACTTTGGTAAGCAAGTAATCCATTATAAGCGATATAGATAAATAACATAGTTACCCCAGCAAAACGACCAATATGACCTTTATTAATGCGTGCAAATAGATAGAGTAGGACAAATAAACCAATCATAAATGGAAAGTCACGATGTAATAATGCGGGATCTATATTGGATGGTTGAATCAGCCCTGGCATTGCTAAAACTGCCAGTAAGTTATACATATTTGAACCAATAATATTTCCGACAGCGATGTCATGTTCATTTTTCAATGCTGAAATGATGGTTGCTGCCAATTCTGGCAAGCTAGTACCGATTGCGACAATTGTTAACCCTATGATGAGGTCACTTACACCGAGCAAATAAGCAACACCTGTCGCTCCCCATACCAATGCTTTAGAACCTATAAGTAAGGCTGTAAGTCCAACAACAAAGCTCCAGATAGATTGCTTCGTGGTCATGCGAGGCTCAGAGAATTCTTGTTCAAATTCTTGTTCTAGAGGATCATCTTTGCTGCTTCGAACGGCTAAATAAGCCATTCCAAATAGAGTAAGGATAAAGCCAGAGAATAAGATGATGCCATCTAAATAACCTAAATATTGATCCCATACTAAGAATAAGGAAACCGCCATAACAAAGGCGAGCATAGGAAATTCACGTTTTAAAGTATCGGAATGGATGGCTAGAGGTGCGACAAGAACCGTTATACCAAGCACCATACCAATATTAGCAATATTTGAACCTATTGCATTACCTATCCCTAATGCTGGGGCACCATCAAATGAGGCCAGTGCTGCTACAAGCATTTCAGGTGCTGAGGTACCAAAACCTACGATTGTTAAGCCGACAATCATGGGTGATATACCGAAATTAGTGGCAATACTCGCTGCGCCATCGACAAAGCGATCTGCCCCCCAAATAAGAACAGCAAAACCAGTAACAATGGCTAGAATAAAAAGTACAGTAATCATAAATGTGGATTAATTCTTTAAAATATTTCAGGTATAAAAAAGCCGGACTACAGTCCGGCTTTTTATTATATGTGCTTAGGGCTTACTTGTCTCAGTGAAGATCTTTTAATCTGAAAACACGTCAAAATCTTCTTCTGGTGGGTTGCCATCATAAACTAAGTTCTGGCGACGCTGAAGGTAGGCATCTCGAACATAGCTATATTGATCTTCAGCTGCTTCTTCAAGTACTTTTGAAACGCCCAATAAGTTTGCTCGAGTATCAATTACTTCAAGTGCAACCAATGCATTACGAGCACCTGCATCATCTAAATACGTTACAGGATCGGTGTAAATATCAGCAACTAGACCAAATGAATCACGAACAGTTCGAGGGCCAAAGAACGGTAGAACAACATAAGCGCCAGGTTCTACACCCCATACACCTAATGTTTGACCAAAGTCTTCATCGTGACTTTCATGGCCTGCGTAACCTGCAACATCAAAGATACCTGCGAAACCAACAGTACTATTTAATAAGAATCGACCTGTATCATCAAGTGCTTGACCAAACTTAAGTTGAAGTAGGTCATTAAGGATAACGGTAATTTCATTTAAGTTACTAAAGATGTTGCTCACACCTTTCTGGATAGGATCGGGTAATACCGCATCGTAACCTTGGGCTACAGGTTTAATGATGGCACGATCCAAAGTATCGTTAAATGAATACATTGCGCGGTTATAACTTTCGAATGGGTCGTTGACGCCAACAGCTGAATTCGTTGTGGCACAACCTGATAACACGAGAAGAGCGCTCAGAATGCTAAGTTTTATGAGTGATGTGATATGTCGCACGTTTTATTGTCCTGATACTTGATAAGGATTATTGATGACAAATAATCGCATGGACTGATGTTTCGGATCAAGTTTATGTGGTGTAAAACACTATAAAATTATTTATTGGTGGTATATTTACAACTAAATTAATGGGTGTTTCGTTATAGAACGTCTAAAAATAACCCGTTTAAAACCAATGAATCCTGATAATATGCCTATTAGAATAAGCATCCTAAATTATTAATCACTTTGTGAAAAAATATGACAAATCCTTTATTAGAAAATAAGACTTTACCAGCATTTATAAATATTAAGCCTGAACATGTTGAACCTGCATTAAATCAGGTATTGGAACAGGCAAAGGCAACGGTTAATGAGCTGTTAAAAAACAATGACCATCCGACATGGGAATCATTAGTGATGCCGATGGAAGCTCTGGATGCCTCTATAGATAAGGTATGGTCACCAGTGAGTCATCTTAATTCAGTGATGAATTCTGATGAACTTCGAGTTGCTTACAATGCGTGTTTACCTAAATTGAGTCAGTTTGGTACTGAGTTAGGTCAAAATGAAGATTTGTATGGTGCTTATAAACGAATTGCGGAAAGTGCAGGTTTTGCAGATTTAGATATTGCTCAGAAAAAAGTAATTAATAATGCATTACGAGATTTTCGCTTATCGGGTGTTGAATTATCTCAACAAGATCGCGATACATTTAAGCAAATTTCGCAAAAGTTAACGAAACTTACTGCCAAATTTGAAGAAAACTTGATGGATGCAACACATGCATGGAAAAAGCATATTACGGATGAAACATTGCTTGCTGGACTGCCAGAGTCAACAAAAGATATGGCGGCACAGTTTGCTAAGCGTGATGAGCTTGATGGTTGGCTGTTTACCTTAGATTTTCCTTCTTATATGCCGGTTATGTCTTATGCTGATGATCGTGATTTTCGTGAGGAAATGTACACCGCCTTTGCTACCAAAGCATCGGATCAAGGCCCGAGTGCAGGCAAATGGGATAATACTGAGATAATGACAGATATCTTAAAATTACGTCATCAACTCGCACAGCTAATTGGTTTTGATAACCATGCCGAGCGATCTTTAGCCACTAAGATGGCTCAGTCACCACAGCAAGTTCTCGACTTTTTAAGTGATTTAGCAGCAAGATCAAAACCCATTGCCGAAGAAGAATTTGAAGAGTTAAAAGGTTTTGCAAATGAAACTGCTGGCATGACCGAGCTTGAAGCATGGGATGTGACCTATTTTGCTGAGAAATTACGCCAACAACGTTATTCGATTTCACAAGAAGAACTAAAACCTTATTTCCCAGAAAATAAAGTGGTGTCGGGTTTATTTGCTGTTGTTAACCGTCTTTACGGTTTAGATATTAAAGAAAGAACAGATGTCGATGTCTGGCATAAAGATGTTCGGTTTTTTGAAATCTTTGATGCACAAGGTGAATTACGAGGTCAGTTTTATTTAGATTTGTTTGCCCGTAACCATAAACGTGGTGGCGCGTGGATGGACGAATGTTTAGTTCGCAGACAAACTGAAACAGGCATACAAACACCGGTTGCATTCTTAACCTGTAATTTCTCAGAACCTGTCGGTGATAAACCGGCTTTATTTACCCATGATGAAGTGACGACCTTGTTCCATGAGTTTGGTCATGGTTTGCATCATATGTTAACTAAGATCCACCATGCGGGCGTATCAGGTATTAATGGTGTGGCGTGGGATGCTGTTGAGTTGCCAAGTCAATTTATGGAAAACTGGGCATGGGAGCGTGAAGCCTTAGACTTAATCTCAGGACATTATGAAACCGGTGATGTTTTGCCACAGGATTTATTCGATAAGATGATTGCTGCACGTAACTTCCAATCAGCAATGATTATGGTGCGCCAATTAGAATTTTCATTATTTGATTTTCGTTTGCACCTTGAGTTTAATCCTGAACAAGACAAACAAGTCGATAAAGTTTTGGCAGAAGTACGCGAGCAAGTTGCTGTAGTCAAACCACCAAAATTTAACCGCTTTGCACATAGCTTCTCACACATCTTTGCTGGTGGTTATGCTGCGGGTTATTACAGTTACAAATGGGCTGAAGTATTATCAGCAGATGCCTTTTCTAAATTTGAAGAAAAAGGTATTTTTGACCGAGCTACTGGGATTGAATTCTTAGAGTCTATATTGGAGCAAGGCGGTTCACGTGAACCGATGGAGCTATTTATACAGTTTAGAGGTCGTAAACCTGAAATTGATGCTTTATTAAGACATTCAGGGATTGCAGCTTAGATCTCCATGCCGTCATTCTCGCGAACGCGGGAATCCAACGATAGTGGCTGTTTTCACAGCCTATGGATCCCCGCGTTCGCGAGGATGACAGTCAGAAAGTAACAGTTATGGGAATATATTATGCAGAGAACCTATGAAATACACTGATCTAAGAGACTTTATCGATCACCTTGAACAACGAGGTGAACTTAAACGAATCAGCGTGGAAGTTGATCCTGTTTTAGAAATGACAGAGATCTGTGATCGGGTATTACGTGCTGGTGGCCCCGCGATCTTGTTTGAAAACCCTAAAGGGAGCGATATTCCTGTTTTAGCGAATCTATTTGGTACGCCACATCGTGTTGCGCTCGGAATGGGTGAAGAATCGGTAGAAGCCTTACGTGAAGTTGGCAAGTTATTAGCGTTTTTAAAAGAACCTGAACCACCGAAAGGAATGAAAGATGCGTGGCAGAAAATGCCCATCTTTAAGCAAGTGTTGAATATGGCACCCAAGGTAGTTAAAAAAGCCGCCTGTCAGCAACAAATAATTGAAGGTGATGAGGTTGATTTAAGCCAACTGCCGATCCAACTGTGTTGGCCTGAAGATGCGGCACCCTTAATTACATGGGGTTTGGTGGTCACTAAAGGGCCTGATAAACCAAGGCAAAACTTAGGAATCTATCGCCAACAAGTTATTGGCAAAAATAGAGTGATTATGCGCTGGTTATCTCATCGTGGTGGCGCGTTAGATTTTAAAGAATGGCAAGCAGAACATCCTGGTGAACCTTTTCCCGTCAGTGTTGTATTAGGCTGTGATCCAGCGACGATTTTGGCGGCAGTGACACCAATCCCCGATAGTTTGTCAGAGTATGCCTTTGCTGGTCTTTTACGCGGCTCTAAAACAGAATTAGTAAAATGTGTGGGCAATGATCTGCAAGTGCCTGCCAGTGCAGAAATCATATTAGAAGGTTTTATCTATCCTGATGATATGGCGGATGAAGGGCCGTATGGCGACCACACCGGTTATTACAATGAAGTCGATCAATTTCCCGTGTTTACCATTGAGCGCATTACCCAGCGAAAAGATCCTATATATCACAGTACCTACACCGGAAGACCGCCTGATGAACCGGCTATTTTAGGTGTGGCTCTCAATGAAGTTTTTGTGCCTATTTTACAAAAACAATTCCCTGAAATTGTAGATTTCTATTTGCCACCAGAAGGCTGTTCCTATCGCATGGCTGTTGTAAGTATGAAAAAACAATATCCAGGTCATGCCAAGCGAGTGATGATGGGAATTTGGTCATTCCTACGCCAATTTATGTACACCAAGTTTATTATCGTAGTAGATGATGATGTCAATGTCCGTGATTGGAATGATGTTATTTGGGCAATTACAACTCGGATGGATCCTGCCAGAGATACAACATTAATCGAAAATACCCCGATTGATTATCTTGATTTTGCATCACCTGTTTCTGGCTTAGGTTCAAAAATGGGCATGGATGCGACCAATAAACTGCCCGGTGAAACAGACCGTGAATGGGGTAAACCTATTGAACGTGATCAGGCGGTGGTAGATCGTGTTGATGAGCTTTGGAGCTCATTAGATTTGGATTAAATAGTTAATCAGCTAAGGGGAAATCAATCGAGTCTGACCCCATTGATAATCAGCTAAGGGGAAATCAATCGAGTCTTGTATCTTAAGTCCCGTGCAAATCAATCGCTATGATTTACACTATTCAATGAAGATTGGATAAAGGGGTAGAGACACTGAAAGTAGGCTTAGAACCAACAAGTTCTGTGGGTCAGATTAGTGCCTACCCCTTATTTTAACGCCCAAAAATGCGAACAGGATCTTGTGCACGGGGACAATCCGTAGCACGTATAACGACAAGAATGCATCCGCGTTAAATCATCCAATCCTCTTCATTTTACCTTAAAATATTAGGAGTAGAAAATGTATATTGGAATGGATATTTCTAAATTGAGTTTTGATGTGGCTATTTTGAATGAAGGGCACTACCATCATCGTCATTTTGACAATGATCTTGCTGGATTTAAAGCTTGCCTAGCATGGGTAAAACCATTTAACACGCCCGCTCTTTTTTGTATGGAAGCAACGGGAATTTACGGACTGGCATTGGCAAAGTATTTAGTCAGTCACCAGCAGAAAGTGATTGTTGCCAACCCTATTCAAACGCATGCTTTTGCTAAAATGGAAATGACGCGTAATAAAACAGACAAAGCAGATGCGATGAGCATTGCTCGATATTGTCAGCATTTAGATAGGCAAGGAAGAGCAAATAAAAGCCTTTACACGCCAAAGGAAGCTGACTTTGAACGACTTCAGTTTCTGGTTACACGACTAGACCAACTGAACAAAGTGCGGTCACAAGAAAATAATCGGTTTGATGTTAGTTTAGATAAAGCAGCTGCCCGGTCAATTAAAGCTATGCTCACTTTTATTGATAAGCAACTGAGCAACATAAAAAAGGAAATTGCCAAAATTGTTAAGCAAAATGACTCACTCAATACGCAGGTTCACTTACTAACGAGTATTATCGGTTTAGGTGACAAAACCGCATGGTCAATATTAGCTTATATCGGTGACGTTTCCTTATTTGAAAATGCAAAACAAATGAGTAGTTATGCGGGTCTTAATCCGAGAATAGAACAATCTGGCAGCAGCGTTAACCGAACACGATTATCTAAAATGGGTAATGCTAGGCTACGAAAATCACTTTATATGCCAGCGCTGGTTGCGGTAAGATTCAACCCCAGAATGATGGCTTTTTATACTAAGCTGCTAGCGAAAGGGAAACCGAAAAAAGTAGCGTTAGTAGCTGTCATGCGAAAGCTCTTAGTATTAGCTTATGGTGTATTGAAATCAGGTAAACCGTTTGATGTGAATTATCAACATTAAAGCAGATTAAGCTTGCTTTTCAAGACAGGATCTGACCCTATTGATTTTCTGGTGACTTTATCTTATTTACTTATGTAAAATTGGCTTGCGCTTCTTTAAATTGAGAACGCATAGCCCATGTGTTGTTAACATGGAACTTTAACTAAACGTCAATTAAAAATGGCAGAAGATAAAGATAAAGAAGTTGAAGTCCCTGTTCCTAGGGAAATCAAACTTGCTATATTGTTATATATAGTAGGATTCTTAGGTTTGATAGTAATGCTGTCAAACGGAGTCACATTTACATAAGACTAAGTGCTGGTAAACAACCCAGTAGGCATAATTGCCAACTCAAAGAGAAGATTTATCTTCTCTTTTTTTTGAGTTTTACTTATTTCTATAAAGTTGGTTAACTAGTTATTACTTCGATGAGTTTTGATCTCATGCAAGCAGGATAAAATCGATAAGCTACCTAGAGAAATCAACCGAGTCTCGTATCATCCCAACTGTATCAATTATTAACTATCAAACTAGCTTTTAGTCGATACTATCCAGTGGCAATTGGATAAGGAGATAGTGATATTGAGCGTCCCCATAAATTTTAAAATTTGCAAAAAAGTTTAGTGCCTATCTCCTATTTTAACTTCATAAAATGCGAACAGTATCTGGTGCAAAGTCTGACTTTAGCACGAATAGTTACGAGGATGCATAGAAGATGAAATTATCCAACTTTTCCAAGAGAACTTATCAGGAGAACTAAAATGAAATTTGTTGGAGTTGATATATCTAAGGCTGTTTTTGATGTTGCAGTATTAGAAGAACAAGCCTATAGCGACAAGCAATTTAAAAATAACACTGACGGTTTTATTCGTTTAATGAGCTGGTTAAAACCAAGTAAAACAAGCACTGTATTTTGTCTTGAGGCGACAGGAGTATATAGCTTGAGTTTGGCTAAATTTTTGCACGCAAACAAACAAAAAGTGATATTAGTAAACCCGATTAAAACTCACGCTTTTTGTAAAATGGAGATGTCTAGAAATAAAACTGACAAGGCTGATGCACAAAGTATATCTCGTTATGTTCAGCATATCTGTGACAAAGGAGAACTGGAGGAAAGCCTGTTTATACCTAAAGATAAGGACTTTGAAGATCTGCAGTTTCTAGTCACAAGGTTGGCGCAATTAGATAAAAACAAATCTCAAGAAAATAACCGTCTAAAGGTTAGTCAGGTTCAGGGCGCCACCCAATCTATTAAGAAAATGCTTAAGTATATCCAAAAAGAAATCACCCTGATTAAAAGCCAAATAAGTACTATCGTGAGTAAAAATAAAACCCTAAGCAAGCAGGTGGAGCTACTCACCAGCATTAATGGAATTGGAGATCTTACCGCATGGTCAATTTTGGCATACCTTGGCGATATTAGCTTGTTTAATAATTCTAAACAGGTCAGCAGCTATGCTGGGCTTAACCCAAGAATTGAGCAATCTGGAAGCAGTATTCATAAATCAAGTTTGTCTAAAATGGGCAATGCAAGACTAAGAAAATCGTTATATATGCCCGCAATAGTAGCCATGAAGCATAACCCCTTGATGACAAATTTATATAGCAGATTATTAAGCAAAGGCAAGCCTAAAAAACTGGCCATAGTGGCTGTGATGAGGAAATTACTTGTGATTGCCTATGGCGTACTCAAATCAGAAAAACCGTTTGATGTGGGTTATGCAAAATAGGGAAATATTACTTGATTTTTAAGACAGTATCTGACCCCATTGAAAGAGTAGTAGACGATAAACATGGGCTTATGGGATATTGCGCTAGCAACCTATTGTGATTTACACGATGGTGCAATAACGAGGTAATTCTCAAATGACCTGGAGGTCAAATGAAGAAGCATAAGATTAGCCCTTTAAAAAAAAGGGGGGCTAATAAGAGGCGATTTCAGAAGTATAGGTCTAAAAAAGGTGGCCGAACTCAAGATGACCCTGACTCTCCTCGATTAAGTCTTCCCGTTAAACTGGATCATTTAAACGAGGGAGAAGAGGATTTGTAATCGACTCTTCTCTGTCTTCTGTAGTGGTCCACTAATTCAGGACACTAGAAAAGGTTTTTTCTTCAGCAATAGCTGGAGGCAAACCATGATTAAAAGAATGGGGTCTTTGATAATTATAATACCTCATCAAATAACGGCCAATATCTAATTTAGCTTGTTTTAAACTCAAATACCCCGTTGATGGTATCCATTCTGTTTTTAAACTTCTAAAAACACGTTCCATCGGTGCGTTATCCCAGCAGTTACCACGTCGACTCATACTTTGGTGAATTTGATAACGCCAGAGCTGTTGTCTAAACCGTAGGCTGGTATATTGACTACCCTGATCTGAATGGAATAATAGCCCTTCAGGCTTGCCACGCTGTTGATAAGCATGTTCAAGTGCATTAATGACAAGCGTTGCATTGGGCTTGTCAGATAATGACCAGCCCACAATTCGCCGAGTATAAAGATCAAGAATGACAGCCAAATAAATCCAACGACCACCTGCCCATATATACGTAATATCTCCACACCAAACACGGTTGGCTTGTTGCGTTGTAAAATTCCGATCAAGTTTATTGGCTATATCTAAACGTTCATCTAAAGCGATTTTGTATTTATGTTTACCCGGCTGTTTACTTATTACCTGAGCCTCTACCATTAATCGTCTCACCTTAAACCGACCAATCTTGATTCCTTGGATAGCCATCATGGCAACAAGTGAACGACTACCTGCTGCACCACGGCTCAATCGGTGGCATTCACTCACCTTCGCCCGTAATTGGAGACGGTCAATATCAATCGCTTTTTCTTTTTGGCAGTGAGCGTAATAACGTGACCTGTTGATATTAAATAAGATACACACCATTTTGACTGATGCAAGCTCCCTTAAATTGGAAATAAGTGCTAGCGTAGCATCTCGTCCGACATTAAGAGAGCGGTAGCCTTTTTCAATATTTTCTTCTCCAGCTCTAGTCGTTTAATGCGTTTTTCAAGTGTTTGGATCTGCTGCTGTTCCTTCGTCAAGGCTTTCGATTTAGGCGTGAACCCGTGTCGTTCTTGCGTTAATTGCTTAACCCAGCGTCTTAATGCTGTTGGACCAACCCCTAATGATTCACTAGCTTGTGAAATACTGTAGGATTGGTCAAGCACCAATTGGGCTGCTTCGCGTTTAAACTCAGGACTGAACTCTCTTCGTTTTGTTGTCATTAAACACCTCGTTACGGTGGATTTTACCACCTAAGTTGGTGTCCTGATTTAATGAACCACTACAATATGGCTCGGAATTGGAGGAGGCTCGTCCCTAGGGCGGATTTTTTTAGCCCCCCCTTTACGGGACTTCCTCTTATTAGCCCTTTTATTTTTAAAGGGGCTAATCTTCTTTGTTTTCACTATGACCTCCTGGTCATTTGGGTTTCCCCGTTATGCGCCTCTGTGTGATTCACAATGGTTAGCTAGCGTAATATCCCATAAGCTAGGTTTTTTAGTCCATTGTTATATCAATGGGGTCAGATCCTGTCTTGAAAAGCAAGCTTAATCTGCTTTAATGTTGATAATTCACATCAAACGGTTTACCTGATTTCAATACACCATAAGCTAATACTAAGAGCTTTCGCATGACAGCTACTAACGCTACTTTTTTCGGTTTCCCTTTCGCTAGCAGCTTAGTATAAAAAGCCATCATTCTGGGGTTGAATCTTACCGCAACCAGCGCTGGCATATAAAGTGATTTTCGTAGCCTAGCATTACCCATTTTAGATAATCGTGTTCGGTTAACGCTGCTGCCAGATTGTTCTATTCTCGGATTAAGACCCGCATAACTACTCATTTGTTTTGCATTTTCAAATAAGGAAACGTCACCGATATAAGCTAATATTGACCATGCGGTTTTGTCACCTAAACCGATAATACTCGTTAGTAAGTGAACCTGCGTATTGAGTGAGTCATTTTGCTTAACAATTTTGGCAATTTCCTTTTTTATGTTGCTCAGTTGCTTATCAATAAAAGTGAGCATAGCTTTAATTGACCGGGCAGCTGCTTTATCTAAACTAACATCAAACCGATTATTTTCTTGTGACCGCACTTTGTTCAGTTGGTCTAGTCGTGTAACCAGAAACTGAAGTCGTTCAAAGTCAGCTTCCTTTGGCGTGTAAAGGCTTTTATTTGCTCTTCCTTGCCTATCTAAATGCTGACAATATCGAGCAATGCTCATCGCATCTGCTTTGTCTGTTTTATTACGCGTCATTTCCATTTTAGCAAAAGCATGCGTTTGAATAGGGTTGGCAACAATCACTTTCTGCTGGTGACTGACTAAATACTTTGCCAATGCCAGTCCGTAAATTCCCGTTGCTTCCATACAAAAAAGAGCGGGCGTGTTAAATGGTTTTACCCATGCTAGGCAAGCTTTAAATCCAGCAAGATCATTGTCAAAATGACGATGATGGTAGTGCCCTTCATTCAAAATAGCCACATCAAAACTCAATTTAGAAATATCCATTCCAATATACATTTTCTACTCCTAATATTTTAAGGTAAAATGAAGAGGATTGGATGATTTAACGCGGATGCATTCTTGTCGTTATACGTGCTACGGATTGTCCCCGTGCACAAGATCCTGTTCGCATTTTTGGGCGTTAAAATAAGGGGTAGGCACTAATCTGACCCACAGAACTTGTTGGTTCTAAGCCTACTTTCAGTGTCTCTACCCCTTTATCCAATCTTCATTGAATAGTGTAAATCATAGCGATTGATTTGCACGGGACTTAAGATACAAGTCTCGATTGGTTTTTTGTTTTGCTAAATAACGACAGTGTTTTATAAATGAATTTAGCATGTATTACATTATGATGTTTTGCTGTGATAGTATTAAATTGCTTTAAATGAATAAAGCACTATTGTGAGGCTGGTGGTGAATAAAGACCAGTTTGTACATAGTTATAATATAGGGAGTTAAACCATGGTGAGATTAGCGGAGCCTGAAAGAGGCTCGATTACACTTTATGATGCTTATGTGATCACTTTATTTAATAAGGGATTATCAACATTAGAAAAGTTAAACAAAAAACAATGGAAAGATCTGCATAATGCAGGTTATATGATCGATCGATTATATACATTGTCACTTGCAGGCAATAAGGAGGCAAAGTTAATTCTTCAATCTTTTGTTGTACGGATCTCCGAGCAAACTGAATTATTTGATGCCATGGCGGAAGACCTCCATAACAAATATCCAAACATTGAACAGAAAACAGAAGCAGAAGGACTACTGTGTAAGCTACTTTGGGATAATAAGATGTATTTGTCTTTAACTGCTTTGCTTCAGAAGGTTGATACTATTTCAATTGAGTTAAAAGATTTGAAGGCAGCCGAAGCCATTCCAGGTAAACTCTTTCGTGAATATCAACATAATGTGACGGGACGCTTTAGAAATATTATGGATTTTATTTATACTAGCTGCAAACAACATAATAAGATGATGTATCCTTCAAAAACGGTAGCTTTAGAAACCGCTTGAATTTTATTTTGGGGATGTAATATCAATTCTACACATTGAATAAGCCTTATATCCCCCACTGTGATAGTGGGGGATAGCTGAAGTTATATTAATTAAAAATCATTAATTTCATCAGATGCTAGTGGTTTTGAATGCTTTGTTTTTTCTTGAGGTTGAGACTGTTGCGTAACAACTTTTTTAACAGATTGTTTATCTTTACCTGCACCAGTCTGAACTTTATCACTCTGAGGCTTTGAAGGTGGGTTATTTGCTAAGGTGTCATCTAGTTTTGAATTAACAAATTGATCTCCCCACTGTTCTAGGTCAATACTTAGCCATGAGGTGTAACACATTGTGGCATTTGTTGATGGTCGATACAGTATTCCCACTCTTTCGGGTAACATTCTTGCTCGGTTAGTTGTAATTAGGTTCTCTTCTACTCGATGAATATCTCGTTCTTGGCTCCACACTTCAGCCATATGTCGTCCTGTTGTCACTTTTTCTGAGCGTGTCACCGCCTTTTGAATGAGTCCAGAATCATCAGCCATTACGCGAGCAGTCTCAAAATCTTGAGCCATATAGTAAAGGCTATATTTACAGTTTGTTTTTATCCTGCTAGAAATGGCTTCAGCATTTTGAGATTTGTCTTTTAGGTTGAGAAGATCTCCTTCTGATTGATAGGCAAGAAGAATATTACAGTCAAAACTTGCTACGGTTGCGAGGGCATCGGCAAAACGATCATTGACCAGAAATGCGACTTCGTCAACGGCTAAAAATGTATGACTCTGCTTGGTCTCACTTAAGCGTTTACACTCTTGCACAATTTCCATCATCATTACACTACAGGCAGAGTTTATAACGTCATCATCTAGATTCCCCTTGATATAGACAACTGCGTTTTCCATAAGGCACCTTTCTATGCTTAGCCCTGTTCTGTTCTTTTTAGAATCAGGCGAGAATGTAGAAATAGCCAGCCACTCATTGAGATAACTTTGTGTTCGTTTTGTTGAATCAGAAATGTTTTTATTTTTGATTAATGATTGTTTGAGTGTTTTTAACTGGCCATCCCAACTATCAAATAAACTGTCAATAACTTCTCTTTCTGCTGCTTTGAAGAAGTCAGCATCAGTTCCTGAGTCTTGCAGTCCTAGCGCGTAGATTAATCGTGCACGACGGTCTCTTTTTACACCACCTAAGAAGGGGGCATATTTTCCACGGCCATGATCATTAAGATCACATTCAATGAAAGCTCGTCCAGATTCCTAGGCTGCTCTTTTCATAATCGCTTTTGCGTGTTTGTCTGGTTTAGGATCAATAAAAATAGTCGTATCACCTTTACGAATTGATTGATCAAGTTGAAGTCCAATCTCGACACCTTTACCTGTTTGTGTCGGGCCTACAGCGCGAATATGGCGAGTGTTCCATAAGCTGACGGGTTCATAGATAGGTTTATTTTGTTGATCAAGGCCAAAGAAAATTTGACCCTCTTTATAATATTTTTCAGGCTTGAAATTACGAGTTGCGACTTGCCCTTCTTCTGCTCGTATATCTGATAATTCTTCACCAGACTGTTTAACAGCGAAACGACGTTTGAAAGCTGATACTTTGATCAAAACATAACGGTGATAAGTAAATGAGATGATGATCCCAAATAACATTCCAATAATGGGGAATTCCCAAACGGACATAAAACCTGAGAGCATGAAATCAATAAATGATGAGGTGAACTGATCTTTATTCTGACTATAAATAGTTACGCCTGCAGCCCAAACAGTTAATGGCATGACAATAATAAGAAATAATATTAATGCAAAAGAGAAGTGTCTTACCTTGATTAAAAACATCTCCATTATGGATGGATCTTGTTCTCGATCAATAGAAATGGGATGGGTGCCAATTAAACCTAAGATAAATAGGAGTAGTGACAGAGATAGCCAGTACCAAGGTACAGACCAGTCTTGGAACCATGTTGTATATGAAACTAGAAACTTCATTTTCACCTCTGGTGCTAAGTATTAATGACTCTAATTTTATTAAAGTCAAAAGTATTACCAATACTAGGCACAGAGGGATAGCTGTTTTATCTAAATACATCCGTGTAAATAGTGATATGGCAGTGAATAAATTATGACACATAACTGAGGTATATATTAATTAGATTTTAAATAATATTAATCTTTAAAAAATTTAATGTAGGATTTAGGGCTACAATTACGATATTCTAAAATAGAAACTTGGTTCAGTTAGCTTACTAACAAGGAAATAAGGCACTGAACTATTTATTTATATGAATTAAAAGGATTTAATAATGGAAGATCTTCGTTGGGAGCTAGTGAAAGAGTATTTAAGTCCGGTTATACATTATTTCGATATGCATGGAGTGACAGAAATAATGGTTAACTCATATGACTCGGTTTATATCAAAATTTTGGGTGAAATGAAGAAAGTTGATGAATGCTTTACAGATGAACGAATTGTTTCAACCATTATTCATCAAATTGCTGTGGCTACAGATCAATCATGTAATGACATAGATTCACCAGAAGTTAATGCTCGCCTATGGGATGGAAGTCGTTTTTGTGGCATGTTATTTCCTTGGTCATCAAGAGGATGTAATTTTACAATTAGGATTTTCCCTAAAAATCGTTTAACAGCAGAAGATTTAATTAAATATGGCAGTATTTCACCTGACATGTTGAGTTATCTTAAATTAGCCGTTGCATTACATAAAAACATTCTTATTTCAGGATCTACAGATTCAGGAAAAACCACATTTTTAAATATCTTGGCGAGTTATATTAATCATGAAGATAGACTTGTAACCATCGAAGATACACAAGAAATGCAGATAAGCTTACCTAATTGGGTTGCTCACGTTGCTATAGATAAACGTCGCTCTAAAAATGATATTATTGTTAAATCTTTAGCAGATCTTATTAGAACGAGCTTGCGAGAAAACCCAACTAGGATTTGTGTGGGGGAGATTCGAGATGCAGATTCGGCTCTTGCCTTTATGCGCGCCTTAAATACGGGCCATCAGGGATGTTTTAGCTCCCTTCATGCCAATGACCCTATGGATGCTATTGAAAGAATGACCGATCTACTTGGTGAGGCAGGCAAGCAAGTAGAGTTTGCTAAGAAGCAAGTTGTTGCAAATTTACAGCTTATTGTACAAGCTCAAGAGATTAGAGGAGTAGGGAAACGAATTGTTCAAATTATAGAAATATCCCGCACAGATAATCATCAAGTTATATTTGATTATGATTATGTTAATAATAAACATATCGATGGAACGACCTGTTTTAAAGATTCTACTGTCTATCAAGAGGCTGTTAAGTTTGGAATTATTGAGTCAATAGATAAAAACAGTTGATTTTATAATTTCTTATGGGTATTATTTTTCCAACTAAAAAGTTATCTTTTCCCTCGGATGGGATTTAAAATTTTCTAGTGATGATGCTTACATACATATATGTAATATGAGCATAAACACAAGAAATTTTAAGATTATTTAGTTGGAATAGGTATCTAGGTTTTAATTTTAAGATGTTAGATACTTACATTAATTTCACGGATGAAATTTAAAGAGAGTTTTATGGAAAAAACTGATCATAGTTCTACTTTTGAGAACGAATCAAAAGTTCGGAACGTCTTTACCGATGTCAACACTATTTCAAGCATACCGTCAGGTCTGTTTATGCTTGGCATTGTTGTATTTGTCATGTCTTATATGCTGTCAAAAAGTATCGTTCTCACGCTCATCCTCACCATTCCATATTTTGTCATGATGTACACCATTCACAAAGATGATGTACATGGCTTGAAAGTATGGATGGCTTGTTGGGGCGATAAAACAGTTGTATGGGAATCAGGACGTAGTCAAGAATTAAACTTTATTGTAACCAAGGAAGGGAGTAAGTAAAAATGCGTAAATGGAAAGATAAAATAGCAACAGTGGGGTTTTCACTCAGTCTAGCACTTTATTCAGGGCTATCACTAGCGACGGATATAGGAGCGCCTACTAAAGGTTTCTTCGCGAGTATTGGTGCGTGGATGCAAGAAATGGTGAACTTTTTTGAAGGGCCATTAGGCTTATTTGTGTCTATAGCTGCACTTTCAATGGCGGCAATGATTTGGGCACTAGGTTCACGCGGTGACGAAGGCTTGGGTCGTGTTGGACGTGTAACGATTGCTATCTTAGTGTTAGTTAATGTACCAACACTTATCATCGCAATGCAAGCTGTTTAATCTCGACTAATGATGAGAGTTTCAAGGTAAACATTCCCTAAGCTTTACGATTATGACTAGTAATACAAAACAAATAGAAGAAAAAATCAAACCGTTTAAGTTTGACCAAACTAAAGCGGTATCTGATTTGCATCAAGAATTTACTTCCTTTGGTGATTTTATACTCACCAAAAGTGGCAGCTTGATTGGAGGTATAGAGTTAAGAGGCTTGGATTCTGATGGTTTGATAGCAGAAGACTTAGAGGGCTTATCAATAATAGCGCGTTCTTTTTATAAGCATATAGATAGTCATTTAAGCGTCACCCAGTACTATGCGCACTATGATGGTGTAGAGGTTTCACTTTCTGATAGAGCTCATCCTATCAGTGATATGTTGTCAAAAAGACGGCAAACATTTATCAATAATCAAAACCTTTCATCATCAAGTTTAGTTCACTTCTTTGAATTATCACCAGGTGAAAAGTTGTCTCAACTTGGTTTTATTGACTTATGTAAACATGTTGTTAAAAGTCCATTTGAAGAAGCCTCGAGAGAGGTCGTCAGCCGACACTATTCTTCAACTAAAAGTATTTTGTGTTATATCGAAGAATTAGAGCGGCAATCAAGTAATTTACATGACTACTTAGATGATGTGGTTTCACGTTGGGAAGGTGTGTTTTCACCTAAAAAAATGAACCTTAAGGAAATGTGGTCGTTTACCAAGTTTATAGCCAACCTTAATCATTATTATTTAGATGGCGCTTATAAAGCAGATCCTCCAAAATCGGGTTGGGATTGTGCTTTAGCTGATGGGGACCGGACCTTAGTGCGTGCTGGTAATATGGATTTAATTAAGCTAAATAGTTCAGTACCTGTTTATGCTCGAATAATGTCGGTAAATAATTTCAAAGGTGTATCCGTCGCTGCAGGAATGTGGGCAAAGGGGAAGCAGTCACCCGTTGGCCAGACTGGTAATTTCCTTTTGATGATGCGGTTTAAGCCTTTGAGTAATGCACAAAAAGACTCTATGTTTAGAAGTAAAGAATCGGGCTTAAACCGTCAAAACTATGATCTAATGGGTATGTTATCAAGTAATAGACAACAGGTATCAGAATTAGAACGTCGAGCACTTATGAAGCCGGTCATTAAAAAGGCCTTAGATGATCTTGGTGAAGCGGAAATGATTGATGACCTATGGGGACGAGGACATGCATCTATTGTTATTTGGTCTAATAACTTAAGTAGTATTCGAGAACAGTCAGTCCGGATGAAGCGCGCAGCAGACCGGGTTAACCTGAATACATGCTGGGAGGGGGTCGGCTTGCCAAGAGCCTATAAAGCTCTTCAAATAGCTGGGCGAGCATTCACTCTACGTGATATTCCAATCACAGCAACGCAGTTCGCTGCAGCTTCATTGCTTTATGCTCCGTCGATTGGACAAAAAACAGTTCCAGATTTGGATAATGAAGAAGCTCAATATGTATTTATTGGTGAAGATGGCACACCATTCCATTACTCACCTTTTGTGAACGAACGCGCTGTAGTTATTGGAGTAGGGCCAATTCGATCGGGTAAATCATTCACAAAAAATACACTTGCCAGTCATTTTGCAAAATATGGTGGATTTATTCAGGGGATAGATCTCGACCAAGGTTTAGAACCCGTAGCAATGAGCTTTGGTGAAGATGGTGGTATTTATAGAACAGAAGATCATGCTGATGCAGGGTTTAACCCTTTCGTTTCACTTCAAGGTGGAGAAAATGACAAGATATTTATTAATCATCTACGTTCACTGATGATTTTAATGATTGCTAGTAACGATAATGAAGAAATGAAGACAGTTACTGCAGAAGAGCAACTTTCACTTGATCGTGCAATTATTGACACAATCAGAATTGATTCTCGTTTGCACCGATTGGGAACAGTAGTCAGACATTGTGTTACATCGTTACAGAGAAAATTATCCCGTTGGGTGTATGCGATTGATGGTGGTGATGATGGACTCTATGCACAATATTTTGATTCAAAAGAAGATGCCGTTGGTGCCGTTGATAAGCCTGTTATGGCCTATAATTTAAAAAGTATCAAAGACAATCATATTGTATTGCCTTTAGTGATGGCAGAAATATTTTTTCGAACAACCCGTGCATTTGAAGATTTATCTAAAACTCATATTCCTAAATATCTTGATATTGATGAAGCACATGTGATGTTGGGGATGGACTATACCGCTGAGTATCTTGTTAGGTTTGTACGAACTTCAGGTAAATATAAGGCCGGAATTGGTTTGTGGTCACAAAATCCAGCAGAGTTTGGAGCGATAAAAGGTTGGTCTGCTATTCGTAGTGCAGCGAGTACTTTTTTCTTTATGTCTGATCCTAATATGGATGAAGAACAGTATAAGGAAGTCTTTAAATTAACTACAGGTGAATGTGATGCGATTAAAAATCTCAAACCAAAATTTGAAGCATTCATTATTCAGCGTGATTTGGGTATTGCAAAAAAAGTAATTTTATCAGTTGAATCAGAGCAATATGTTATTTCAACTTCAAAAGGCTCAGAGACCAAAATTAGAAATGACAATTTCAGGGAATTAGGCTTTGCAGCAGGACTAGAAAAAACAGTGCTTGATTTTGGCCTTACACCAACAACTGTAAAAGATGATCTCTAAAAAAGGAATTTTAGAATGAAAAAAAGATTACCCATTATTTTAATCACATGTTTAGCTTTATTGCCATTTTCAGGGGCAAAAGCCATTGTTCCGGTTACTGATTATGCGGCGCTCGTTGCTCATTATTCGAAGCTTACTGCTAAGTATGAATCTAATATACAGGATTTAACCGACTATATAGAATCACTGATAAATTCAGCGGAACAAAAATTACAGACTTCAAAACAGATAGCTATGCTTGCTCAAATGATTAAAGATTATAACCAAGTTATGGCTGAATATGCACATTTGAAGAACCAAATGAGAGATTTAAAGAAGCTAATTAAAGATCCAGACTGGGTAGCATTAACTGGTACCGTTGCAAAGGGTTATGGGGCAGGAGATTTTGCCTTAACAGCACTTTTAGATCCGAATTCAAGTAATTATGCTACTAATCTCAATACTATTTTGAAAGAAACAGGCTTGTCATCCTATTCCAGTGCAGACTATGTAAAAGCATATAAGGATATAGGCCTAAAGGACACTGGAGGCGTTAAACGCTCAGCTGACTATGTAGAAAAAGTTTTTGAAAAATATAGTAATCAGCAGCAACAAGTGGCAGTAAATAATAAAAATATTGTGACTTTAGAAGCAATGAGAGCTAAAAATGTCAATACGCTCAAAGGTCTAGGTAGTGAGTCAGAGCTAGCAACATTACAGTTTATAGCGGCGCAACAAGCTTTTGCTGCAGAGCAAGCATTAGTTCAGATGAATATCTCCAATCAAATTTTACAAGCCTATGAGCCAGATTCAGCAAAAAGAGCGAGAACGGGTGCGGCTGGGTTAGCAAAAGAATTACAAAAACAAGCAATAATTAGTACTCATAATTATAAGGGTACTGGGATTAATGCCAATGATTTGGGGCTTTAGTCATGAGGTATATTATTCTAACTAGAGATAGTATTGGAAATAGTCATGATTAAAGATAATTTAATACAGGAAAAGCATAATAGAGAGATCAACTGGAGCTTAATTGGCTTTTCAATATTGGTAGGACTTATTTACCTATTTTTCACAAAAGATGTGTATGCCGCGGTTGATTATTCAAGCACCAGTGAGGCACATAGTAGTTTTTCTGTGTTTATAAAGACAGTAGGTTCGCATATTACAGCTATGCAGACAAAAGGACACATAGTTGCGTGGTTTGTAAATGCACAATTTCTTACATTTGCAACCTACCGCCTCACGGTGGTGGTTGGCCGATATGTCTTTGACCGCGCGGATATAGTTGATGTGTTTTCAGTCATTATTTTAATTGCAATAGTGCAGATCTTGATTAGTTTTTATAGTGTTCTTTTATCAGGATTATTTTCATGGTCTAATGATATTGCAGGAGCCATTCAAAAGCAGATTATTGGTAGTGATAATACGTGGTTTGCGGTGGACTTTATGTCTGCAATGTTTGATAAAATTACTATTGTAGATTCAACCTCAGAAGTTCCGACTGCACCACCATCTCAAGCTGCACCAACAGGCCTTTTAGCAACGGGCTGGAATTCTGTTGTAGGGATGGTCAGTTCGGCAGTTGATACAGTTGCATCAATAGGGTTCAATATTACCTCTACACTCACAGTGCTCGTAATGACATTAATGATGTGGATCCTCAATCTTATTATATTTATTGGTATAGCTTGGGCTGTTTGGGGATTTGCAATAGCAAAATTAATTGGCTTATTTTTTATCCCTTTTTTATTAATCGAAAAATTAGCCCCATTATTTGATGGATGGTTAAAGTTTCTCATAGGGTTTCTAGTTTATGGAATAATAATAAAGGTCAATGCGTCTTTAATCATGATCATGCTGTCGACATACTTCGAGATTAATTCGCTTCAACTGCCCCTAATCGCTCAACCAATATATATTTCGGCTGAGACACTAGCAAGTTCGAATGGACTGAGTGCACTGGTTATTGTTTCCATACTGGCAGTATTGTCTACTGGAGGATTTGCTACAGCAATTGCTGGAGGCGTCGGTGGTTTTGGTAGTGGCTTAGCCACGGCTGCGCGTACAACGGCAATTGCTCTGGCGTAGGAAGTGCAAAAGTTGCCACAAGTGCTGCAAGCTAGTAAAGCAATAAAGAGAAAATATAAATGACCCAAAATTCAATACCAAAAGAAAATATTGTCCCTAATAGTGTCAGTCATCAGCAAATGTCTGATCTTGCCTTGAAAAAGATTGTCCGTGAAGCAGCATTAAGTGTTGATAGAACGCGTTGGTTTCTAACAACCGTTGTATTAATGATCGCTTTAGTCATGTTAATGCTAGCGTATATTAATCTATCAATTCGGCAAGAAAACAAACATGATGTTGCATGGGTGAAAATGTATAAAAATGGAATGTGGGATATTGAGTTTCATGATAGTGATAAGGCGCTTGAAGTTTTGCCGGCGACCGTTGACTCACTTTTAGTGCAATGGACGGAAAGACGTTTTAGTGAGGTCAAAGAATCAATTCGATCTGATTATGGCTATGTAAACCTATTCATGACTTCAGAATTATCAGATGATTTTATTGCGATAGATTCATTTAATGCCCCACAAAAAGCGGTCGATGTGATGGAGTGTTCGAACTGTGCCACGGTTCGTTATAAGGTTAATATTGTTGATCATTTTGATTCCGATGTGACTTTGTTTGGTGGCGTGAAAAGCGGGCTTTATCGTTCTAACTTATTTGTTGAAAAAACGACTTTTAATGGAGTGATCGGCTCTAAGATTAAAGATAAACGTATTGTTAGAGTTGCGTGGCGCTTAATGAATCAGGATGAAATCAAAAATAGAACCTTAACTGATGGTGGTATGGATTGGTTGCGTAAGAACCCAGTTGGTTTGGAAATATTGGCTTATGAAGATCTTGATGATGAATCTGACAATTAAACAATTAAACAATTAAACAATTAAACAAAAAATAATTAGGTCTAACAAGGATGTTAACAATGAAAAAATTGTATTTTAAAGGAATAACTATATTTGCCGTACTCTATTTTGCAAATATATCAATAGTACAAGCTAATGCCTCAGCCTGCCGTGAAATACAGTGGCAACCTTATCAAGTTTATAGTGTGAAGTCATCACTCCACCAGCGTACACACATCATTTTGCCAGAACCCATTCAAGGGTTTCCTGTTCCAGGCAATCCTCAGCTATGGGATGTCGATGGTGAGAATATTCATTTATTTATTAAGCCTAAAAACTTTGGAAACAATGAGGGGAGGAAAACAACGGTTACTGTAATTTCAACAAGTAATAATAGTTATGACTTTACGATAGAACGAGTTAAGACTGGTGCTGATATATGCATTCGAATTGTACAAGATAATATGAATGTAACAGGGGGGCAGCAAGGATGGAAAACTCAAGTTGAGAGACAAAATGCTGAACTTTCTCGTCAAATATCATTAATGAAATTACAACAAGTCAGCTCAGGTCTTGAGCATAAAAATCAGCTTCAGGGGTAATCCCCCCATTATTAATGGAGATCAGTAGTAGACATTTTTCTCTGTGTTAGTTTTAATTTCTGAATTGGGGTGATACCACCAATTCCCATATTAGGTCGCTCGTTATTGTAAGTCCATAACCATTGTGTTGCTCTGATTTGTAATTCTTCAATATCTCGATAAATATACTGGCTCAGCCAGTCATACCTCACCGTTCTGTTAAACCGCTCAATATAGGCATTCTGTTGTGGATTTCCAGGCTGTATGAAGGATAGTTCAATATTGTTACTTTCAGCCCATTTCGCCAATTTATGGCTTATATATTCGGGGCCATTATCACACCGTAACCTTTTCGGCTTGCCTCGCCATTCAATAATTTGCTCTAATGAGCGAATGACCCGCTCTGCGGGTAATGAAATATCGGCATCAATCGTTAGTCCTTCACGGTTAAAATCATCAATGACATTAAATAATCGGCAGCTACGGCCATCTGATAACTGATCGTGCATAAAGTCCATCGACCAGCATTCGTTAATATCGTCAGGAACCGCTAACGGCTCTGGTACTGCTCGTTTAAGTCGTTTGTTAGGCTTTATCCGTAAATTCAATTCTAACTCTCTATAGATACGGTAAACACGTTTATGATTCCAAGGGTAACCTTTAACATTGCGTAAATATAAAAAGCACAAACCAAATCCCCAATTACGTTGATTTTGAGTTAAGCCCAGTAGTAAGTCTGCTATTTTTTCATTGTCAGAATTTAACTTCGGCTGATATCTATAACAGGTTTCACTAATCGAAAAAATACGACAGATAAGACTTATACTGACAGCTCGATTGACTATTACTTCTTTAGCCATCACTTTACGCTCAGAAGCTTTTACCACTTTTTTGCCATCGCCTCCTGAATGATTTCAGCTTTTAATCGTTCTTCAGCATACATCTTCTTTAAACGGCGATTTTCTTCTTCAAGTTCTTTCATTCGCGCCATCAATGATGCATCCATGCCGCCATATTTTGAACGCCATTTATAAAAACTTGAAGTGCTCATGCCGTGTTCACGGCATAGCTCTGGGATCGGTACGCCGTTTTCGGCTTGTTTTAAAATAGCTAATATTTGGCTATCGCTAAAATGTGCTTTTTTCATGAATGTTCTCCTGCTGGTAAGCATAAGAGAAAATTCCACTTTTGACTTCAATTATTTTTCGGGGGGATTACCATTGTTCCTTTGCCTCTTTTGGCTATTCCAGCAAACGTTTTATGCCGTTCAATACGAAGGTTATGGCAGACCTTTATACTGGTCGAATCAACAAAGCTAATACCCGTTGGCTTTCCTTTAACATGTGTGAAGTAAGCACACAAAGGCGTTAACGCCTTTGGCATCACGGCTAAGAATCGAGTATAACTGAGTAATTCTGGAAAATAGCTCTTATAAAACCTAGCAACAAGTCCTGTATAATAGTTTTTGAAATCACGTTGGTTTGATGAGTGAAATCCTATAATAATGGTCATTATTTCACTCATTGCCATTCGACCTTCTCTGTTTCGTTTTCGAGTACCATCTGCTAGAAGTTGTGCTTCCCACTGCGGCATAAATACCTTACAAAAATCATCGACATCACAGAATATGTCTGTTAATTTGTTCATAGGCCTGTTTTCCTTTCATCAAAATCTTTGTCGTAAAAGATCTGATCGGTTAACAGGCTTTTAGTTCCCATTTCTTAAACAGGATTCAGGTTACTTAATGATGAATCCCACTACCTAGTGGTTGGACATTCACATGGTGCTAGTGCTAAGGGAAATAGTTATTTAGCATCGGCACGAGCAGAAAAAGTATCACGTTGGTTGGAATCAAAGGGCTTATCTTCAGCTAAGATTCATACTTTTTCTTCATGGTCTGCGACTTATGAGTCTTTTTCTCCTAAAAAAGGAGTACAAATTTTTAAGGTTGATAAAGGCTTTTCACTTACCTTCTCTTAAGTCATTAATTGAAATTGAGATTTAAGCTCATCACGTGGGTCTATACCCATCATCGAAGAAGCGCTTGAGTCATCCCACTTCGTCGTTCCATCTATTTGCAAGGGAATACCATTGCTACATAGATGCGCCTAAAACTGGAATGACTCAAGCACTCTGGAACATGCACCTTCATTGATGATGGGTATATAAGGAAATAGATCTAAACAAATTAAACCAGGAAGGTAAATATATTATGACCAGACAGTTTTTGATACTAGTATTACTCATAGTGCCTGTGTTGGCATTTTCAGAAGATGGATCCAAGTTGGAACTTAATGCTAAGGCTATAGAGGGCGCTCAATTTCAGCATGATCATATTGATAGGAAACAAGTACAGGGAGAGAAAAAAGATACTGTCTTAAAAATCAAGTAATATTTCCCTATTTTGCATAACCCACATCAAACGGTTTTTCTGATTTGAGTACGCCATAGGCAATCACAAGTAATTTCCTCATCACAGCCACTATGGCCAGTTTTTTAGGCTTGCCTTTGCTTAATAATCTGCTATATAAATTTGTCATCAAGGGGTTATGCTTCATGGCTACTATTGCGGGCATATATAACGATTTTCTTAGTCTTGCATTGCCCATTTTAGACAAACTTGATTTATGAATACTGCTTCCAGATTGCTCAATTCTTGGGTTAAGCCCAGCATAGCTGCTGACCTGTTTAGAATTATTAAACAAGCTAATATCGCCAAGGTATGCCAAAATTGACCATGCGGTAAGATCTCCAATTCCATTAATGCTGGTGAGTAGCTCCACCTGCTTGCTTAGGGTTTTATTTTTACTCACGATAGTACTTATTTGGCTTTTAATCAGGGTGATTTCTTTTTGGATATACTTAAGCATTTTCTTAATAGATTGGGTGGCGCCCTGAACCTGACTAACCTTTAGACGGTTATTTTCTTGAGATTTGTTTTTATCTAATTGCGCCAACCTTGTGACTAGAAACTGCAGATCTTCAAAGTCCTTATCTTTAGGTATAAACAGGCTTTCCTCCAGTTCTCCTTTGTCACAGATATGCTGAACATAACGAGATATACTTTGTGCATCAGCCTTGTCAGTTTTATTTCTAGACATCTCCATTTTACAAAAAGCGTGAGTTTTAATCGGGTTTACTAATATCACTTTTTGTTTGTTTGCGTGCAAAAATTTAGCCAAACTCAAGCTATATACTCCTGTCGCCTCAAGACAAAATACAGTGCTTGTTTTACTTGGTTTTAACCAGCTCATTAAACGAATAAAACCGTCAGTGTTATTTTTAAATTGCTTGTCGCTATAGGCTTGTTCTTCTAATACTGCAACATCAAAAACAGCCTTAGATATATCAACTCCAACAAATTTCATTTTAGTTCTCCTGATAAGTTCTCTTGGAAAAGTTGGATAATTTCATCTTCTATGCATCCTCGTAACTATTCGTGCTAAAGTCAGACTTTGCACCAGATACTGTTCGCATTTTATGAAGTTAAAATAGGAGATAGGCACTAAACTTTTTTGCAAATTTTAAAATTTATGGGGACGCTCAATATCACTATCTCCTTATCCAATTGCCACTGGATAGTATCGACTAAAAGCTAGTTTGATAGTTAATAATTGATACAGTTGGGATGATACGAGGGGGGCCATGTACTGCTGTGCTTTGTTTGTCAGAATTCAAGAAGGCGATGGAAGAAGGGTGTAATAAGTCTATTAAAACCTATTTCAAAATCAGAAAGAAAAAAAATGGCCATTTCTCGCGTAGTCGTACGTATAGAGCTAGAGGGAAGTGGTTAAATAAGTGTAAAGATGCTGATAAATCAGATAAAGACTTTGTTCAGAGATTGTATGGGACTCTTCGCAGAAAGCCTCCTAGATAATTATATGTTACTAAATTAGCTTCACTTATTTCTTGTAAATGTAACGAGGTGGATTAATAATCCCTATGGTTACGGTGCCAATAACGATACCCAGAATGGCATTAATTAATAGCGGAGCAACCATGGAAAGTAGGTTTCCAATAGTTGGAATAGCTTTGACTATTTCATCTATATTGTGCGAGATACTATGAGATTGTAAAATAATACTGCCGCCTACTAAAAATATGGTGGCAGTTCCTACAATGGATAATGTTGTCATTAAGGCTGGGCAAAGCATAAAATAGCTTTGCTTAGCCAACGTTTGAAATTACCTCAAGTATTTTGTGTGGTAGATTTTAATAATGCTAAACCACCATCATCGAGCTTAACCATACCTGCAACAAGCCCATAAACACCTACTGTCATGATGATAGCTATTGTTATAACGACAGATGCTTGCTTTGCGAAATCAGCATCTTTAGCTGAACCTGGGGCAATGACAATAATTTCAGCAGAGAGAACGAAGTCGGTACGAATGGCACCCTAGGATTTTGTTTTTTTCAAGCTCAACCATGTCAATATGAGGATTGCTTAAAGCTTCCATGACTTTTTCTTTATGCTCTTCATCTTCATGGTGAAAAAAGGTATGAGCTAATTTTTCAACACCTTCAATACATAAAATAAGCCCCGACAATCATTAATAAATCAGGGAATAAAGGCACTGATTGCAAGTGCAGCAGGAACCAAAATTAATTTATTCTTGAATGAACCTTTAGCAACAGCCCAAGCTACGGGTAACTCACGATCAGCACTGACTCCAGATACTTGTTGAGCATTTAAAGCGAGATCATTGCCAAGTACTTCCGCTGTTTTTTTTGCTACGACTTTGGTCAGTATAGCAACGTCATCAACTCATGCTAAAAGACTGCCTACGGACCATGTTGGCTCCTAAATTCTTAACTTAAAAAGAAGTTTAAAGGCCATCAGTATTTTCCTCAACCCAGCGATCGCCATCTTGCCTTGTTTCTTTTTTCCAGAAAGGGGCATTGTGTTTGAGTTCTTCAATCAGCCAGCTACAGGCATCTAATGAGGCGCGACGATGTGCTGACCAACATGCAATTAATACGATAGGGTTGGCAGGATTAATTTTACCAACGCGATGAATAATTAACACGTCGAGTAAGTCCCATTTTTGTCTTGCTTGCTGCTCTAGTTTGTCCAAATAACGCTGCGTCATTTCAGGATAGTGTTCTAATAGCATTTCTGATACATCGGCATCATCATTAAAATCACGCATACTTCCAATAAAAGTCGATGTTGCCCCAAACTGTTTTCCAAGATCAGATTTTTGTTGATGCTCTGTGATGGCGTGATAAGGATCGAATGGATAGGCTAATATATGAGTTGTCATATTTTAGCCGCCAGTGACTGGGGGGAAGAACGCGACTTCATCACCATCATTTATCTGGCTATCATATTGAGCATATTCTAGATTAATGGCGACTAAGACATTGAGAGGTCGTTCAGCATTATTTGTGGTGATGTCCCATACCTCACCTGCAGTCGAGGCTGAATCAATGTTTGTTTCACTGAGCCCCATTTTTTCACGAAGGCTGGCAAAAAATTTAACGTGAATACTCATTGCTTGTTTATTTCACTTAGTTCAAAATTAACAGGATATCATTTTACAGGAAGCTCCGACATGTCAGATCTCACACATTTTAATCAAGCAGGTGAAGCACATATGGTTGATGTTGGTGACAAAGCAGTCACGAAGCGTGTTGCCATTGCCGAAGGTCAAATCATGATGTTGGAAAATACATTAGATTTAATAAAACAAGGCAATCATAAAAAAGGGGATGTATTAGGTATCGCTCGCATTGCTGGAATTATGGCTGCAAAACGCACATCAGATTTAATTCCTCTTTGCCATCCATTAGCGTTGACTAAAGTCACTGTTGATTTTCAAATATTGGATGATGACGTTGCTGTTCAGTGCCGTGTTCAGGTTGAAACAAGTGGACAAACAGGGGTTGAAATGGAAGCGTTGACTGCATTACAAGTAAGTTTGTTAACTATTTATGACATGTGTAAAGCGGTTGATCGCGGCATGATCATGACGGATATCCGTTTATTAGAAAAAGCGGGTGGTAAATCGGGTCATTGGGTTCGAGAATTGTAGATGAATAAGTTTATTATTGGCTTGTTATTACTAACAAGTATTACTGCTCACGCTGTTGAACACTTAAAGTTATCTACCACAACCAGCACTGACAACTCAGGGCTGTTAGCAGTATTGCATCCTGTATTTGAAGCCAAATATAATGCTAAAGTCGATGTAATTGCTGTAGGAACAGGAAAAGCATTAAAGATTGGTGCCAATGGTGATGTTGATGTGGTCTTTGTTCATGCGCCTGAAGCTGAGCTGGAATATGTTGTGTTGGGTGATTTTATTGATCGCAAAGCGGTGATGCATAATGACTTTGTTATCGTTGGACCAGAAAGTGATCCAGCAAATATTAAGCGGGCAACATCAGCTGGACAAGCATTACAGTTAATTGCAAAATCTGAAGCAGACTTTATTTCTCGAGGGGATAATTCTGGCACTCATAAAAAAGAAAAATCATTATGGCATAATACTAAATTACCATTAACAGCTGAAAACTCACCTAGAGGTAAATGGTATATTCAGGCTGGACAAGGCATGGGGGCAGTATTAAAAATTGCTGATGAAAAGCAAGCTTATACATTGACGGATCGAGGCACTCAGATTGCCTATGAAGATAAGATGAGTTTAATCGTATTGTTTGAAGGTGATGATGATTTGTTTAATCCCTACCATGTAATGGCGGTGAATCCTGAAAAGCATAAACATGTGAAATATGATTTGGCATCAAAATACATTGAGTTTGTAACCAGTGAACAAGGACAAGCAATTATTACTGATTTTAAGAAAGCGGGGCAGCAATTGTTTTATCCGGATGCAAAACAATAAACAAGCCAGTAATGAAAAGCATTACTGGCTTGTTGTTTCAGATTGATTGTGAATCGAGACTAATGATTAATTAGAGCTTCGGCTGCATCAATCTCTGTTGTTTCTATCACTGTTTCGTCAGTAGCATTTTCCATTGCTGCATCGACCATTGCTTTAGCTTGTTCTGTTATCTCATTTGAGGCCGCATCATCAGCCATCTCAGTGCCACTTTCAGTGACGTCACTAGCAAATTCCTGACTCGATTCAACTGCACTCTCAACCATGTCAGTAGCACCATCAGCCACATCACTTGCTACTTCCGTTGTTGAATCTACGGCATCCTCTGCCATTTCTGTGGTCGCTTTAATTGCCTCTGATGTTGTGTCACTAATCTTATTGGCAGCTTCATCATCCATTTCAATAGTTTTTTGCATCATTTCTGCGCTTGAGCCTTGTGGACTTTCAGTAACCTCATTGGCTTGGTCACAAGCTGAGATTAATAGTGTTGAAGCAATTAGGGCGGCAAGTGTTAATGTTTTCATTAAATTATTCCTTTAAATTTTAGAGATATTAGATTGGAAGCTTAATTTTAACCTTGGCTAAGTAAACTACGCAAATCAATAATCGCTGCATTGGCGCGCGAGATATAAGATGCCATGACTAAAGAATGGTTAGCAAGTAAACCAAAACCACTACCATTGAGTATTACAGGACTCCAAATAGCTTCTTGACTGGCTTCTAATTCACGAATGATTTGACGTAAACTAATCAATGCATTTTTCTTTTGTAGAATATCGGCAAAGTCATGTTCGGCTGCTTTTAACAGGTGAGTCAAAGCCCATGCAGAACCACGAGTTTCATAAAAAACATCATCAATTTGACTCCAAGGTGTTTTAATAATTAGCTCAGCAGGTGCTGGTGTTGATTGATTCGCATCTGGATCGCCCGCTAAGTCGGTATTAACACGAACTTGACCCACACTAGCACTGAGCCTTTGAGATAGGCTACCGAGGCGTTTTTCGACGATGGCTAACCAAGCTGCGAGATTATCTGCTCGGGCATAAAATTGAGCATCATTTTGTTCGGTATTACTTAAGCGATCTAAGTAAGATTCTAATGCTGCAACCCCTTTACGATATTCACGTTCAGTCGGTGGAAATAACCATGATTCAGAATTGAAATTAAACTGTGGTTCAGCAATGGCAAGATCACTATCTTCTAATGACTGAGATTGTGAGCGACTAATATCATTACGCAATGCGCGAGCATAATCACGAATTTGTACTAAAACACCGAACTCCCAGTTAGGGATATTGTCCATCCATATTGATGGGGGCAGGACATCATTACTTAAATAACCACCTGATTTGTTCAATAGGCTATTTGTGAGTTCAATCAGTGTCAGTGTTGATGTATATCCAATGACGATGTGTTGTTGTTTCGTTGTTGCCACTTCTTGAGCATGTTGCACGGGATCAAAATGTTCTGGGGAGCGATCCCACCAAAGCATAATAATAAGTAACAATATAACGATACTGAGGATAATTAAACTGATGAACTTGAATGTTTGTCTACGAGAGTCAGGATCTTGGAATCGATCAATTATTGACCAGCCAAATTCTTTTACTTGTTGAATAAATGGTGTTATTGCCATATTAAATTACGTGCCTAAACATGATGGATAGGCGACTAGATTATTCTCTTAATGGGATGATGGCAATACCGATTTCATACCCATTATCAATGAAGCTACTTGATTCAGTGGGATTTAAAAATGATTTAGGCAAGGCCTTGATTGCAGCTAATGGTATTCCCTTAGCAAAATCAATAACGCAGCATAAAGCGTTTTTAAACCCATCGAAGAAGCGCTTGAGTCATCCCACTTCGTCGTTCCATCTATTTGCAAGGGACAAAAAATTGCTCCTGCATTTTTTGCATACCATCCATCCCTAGATATAAATAACCATTGCTACATAGATGCGCCTAAAATTGAAATTACTCAAGCACTCTGAAACATGCACCTTCATTGATAATGGGTATAAGGGGGGGGGCAAGCAAAACAAACTTGACTTGTAAGCCCTAACCCCAGAATAATGTGCGGTTTGCAAAAAATATTGATGAAGCGGGGGACGCTTTTATATGTCATTGAGAATTGAGATCGACAATCTTGCCAAGCATTTTGGTGCGATTAAAGCCGTAGATGGTGTGTCATTTTCAGTAAGAAAAGGTGAGGTTCTAGGTTTCCTAGGCCCTAATGGTGCGGGAAAATCAACGACCATGAAAATGGTGACGGGATTTTTAACTCCGACGCGCGGTACTGTGCGTGTCTGTGGGTATGATGTACTGCAAGATCCTATTGCTGTTAAAGCAAGTTTGGGCTATCTACCGGAAGGTGCGCCAGCTTATGCTGATATGACACCAGATGGTTTCCTTAAATTTATTGCTGATATTCGTGGACTGTCTGGTAAAGAAAAACAAATGGCTGTTGATTCTGCTGCTGAGCGTGCGCAAATCAAGCATGTCATGTATCAGCCGATTGAAACTTTATCTAAAGGTTATAAACGACGTGTTGGTCTGTCTCAAGCAATTTTACACAATCCCCCTGTGCTGATACTTGATGAACCTACGGACGGTTTAGATCCAAATCAAAAACATGAAGTGCGAACTTTAATTAATGATATGGCGCATGATAAAGCGATTATTATTTCAACACATATTCTTGAAGAAGTGCATGCTTTATGTCATCGCAATGTGTTGATTGCCAATGGTAAAATTCAGTTTGATGGTACGCCTCATGAGCTTGAAGCTATGTCTCGTTATCATAATGCTGTTTGTGTCTCTGTTGTTGATGTTGATGACAATAGTTTGTCGGCATTTTTAACCGCACTTGATTATGTAAAAGAAATTGAAGCGTTACCGGGTGATCGAGGTTTCCGAGTTTATCCTCATAACGGTCAACAAATTACCGCTGAATTATCACAAGCCATTCGTAATAATAATTGGCAGGTCGAATCACTTCATGCTGAGCATGGTCGTTTGGATGAGGTATTCCGTACCATTACAATGGGTGGGGCTAAATAGATATGATGAATATGAACAATATCTGGTTTATTATGAAACGTGAGTTAAGTGGCTATTTTGCAACGCCTGTCGCTTATGTCTTTATTATTAGTTTCTTATTGCTAACGGGTTTTTCGACGTTTTTTGTGGGTAACTTCTTTGAACGTGGTGAAGCGGATTTATATCCGTTTTTCTCAATTCATCCATGGATTTATGTGTTACTGATCCCCGCAATATCGATGCGTTTATGGTCTGAGGAGCGTAAAAGTGGATCGATTGAATTATTAATGACGTTACCTGTTTCAGTTTTTGAAGCGGTATTAGGTAAATTTTTGGCAGCATGGCTTTTTACGGGCTTAGCTTTAGCATTGAATTTCCCTTTATGGATAACAGTGAACTACTTAGGTTCACCGGATAATGGTGTTATTTTTGCTGGTTTCTTAGGCAGCTTTTTAATGGCTGGTGGCTTTTTAGCTATTGGTTCATGTGTATCTGCAACAACAAAAAATCAAGTTATTGCCTTTGTATTAAGTTTGATTGTTAGTCTTATCTTTGTTTTAAGTGGTTATGGAATCGTTCTTGATTTCTTTAGTAGTTGGGCGCCTGTTGCACTTGTTGATGCGATTAGCTCATTCAGCTTCTTAACGCATTTCGATGCGATATCTAAGGGTGTGATTGATATGCGAGATATGTTGTATTTTGCATCAGTTATTATGGTGTGGTTATTTGCCAATGCCATTGTCGTTAATGCCCGTAAGGCCGATTAGGAGTTATCGTTAAATGAATAAACAACTGTTATCGACCGCTGGTTTAGTACTGGCTGTTATTTTATTCTTATCATTCAATATTGTGACTAATGGCAATTTGAAATCAGCACGTGTTGATTTGACACAAGATAATCTTTATACCTTGTCAGAAGGCTCATTAAATATCATTGAGTCATTGACTGAGCAACTTACGTTAAGGCTTTATTATTCTGAGCAAGTGGCTCAAGAATTACCCAGCATTAAATCGTATGCTCAGCGTGTACAAGAATTATTAGAAGAATATCAGCGTGCATCTAATGACATGATTCATTTGATTGTCGTTAATCCAGAGCCATTTACGGATAATGAGCAACGTGCAAAACAATATGGTCTACAAGCTGTGCCTATTGATGGTGCTACAGATCCTCTCTATTTTGGTTTGGCGGGTAGCAATTTACTTGATGGACTGGAAAGTATTTCATTTTTTCAACCAGAAAAAGAAGATGTACTAGAATACGATATAACCAAGTTAATCTATAAATTATCAAGTGCGAATAGAAAATCAGTCGCAGTGATGAGTTCTTTAGCCATTAATGCTGAAGAATATGACCCACATAAAGGTGAAGTGGCAACCGATGGTGGTGCTAAGCCTTGGGCATTTATGGCTGAATTACGACAGTTATTCAATGTCATCGTTTTACCTGATGATGTGAAGCGAATTCCATCAAGTGTTGATGTTTTGATGCTGGTTCATCCTAAAGACTTAGAACCTAGTACACTTTATGCAATCGAGCAGTATGTATTGCGTGGCGGCAAGTTGATTACGTATGTTGATCCTTATTCTGAAAGTGATATTCCAGAAAAAGATCCAGATAATCCAATGGCTGCAATGGTCTATTCACGTAGTTCAAATATGATTGAACTCTTTAAACAATGGGGCTTTGAGCGTTCACCAGCCGATGTTGTTGCCGATCGTAAAACAGCCATTAAAGTTGATTTCGGTGCTCGCACAGGCAATAAGCCCATTGACTATGTTTTGTGGCAAGGAATTCCTGCTGATCAGTTAAATCAGGAGCAGGCGATTACCAGTCAATTGAAAAAAATTGAAGTGGCTACAGCAGGGTATTTCAGAACAATTGAAGGTGCAGAAACTACATTTATTCCTCTTGTCTCATCAAGTAATGAAGCGATGTTAGTGGATAAGCGGGTGGTTCAGTTCCGTAATGATCCAATGGCATTGTTGACTAAATATCAAGCGGGTACATTAAGTTATCCGATCGCTGTACGTGTCACGGGTGCCGTGAAATCTATGTTTCCTGATGGCGTGAAAGGTGATGATGGCAAATTGAAAAAAGGTCGTAATCACCTAGATAACTCTAAGCAAGATATTGATGTGATTGCCATTGCCGATGTAGACATGCTGCAAGATCGCTTTTGGGTTCAGTTGCAAGACTTCTATGGCGAACAAATTACTTATAGCACATCCAATAATATTGATTTCTTAATCAATGCAATTGATGAAATGTCTGAAACAAATGGTTTGATTAGTGTGCGTTCTCGCTCTGGATTTTCTCGTCCATTTGACCGTGTTTTAGATTTACAACGTGAAGCTGAAAAATTGTATCGAACTAAAGAACGTGAATTGCAAAAGATCTTAAAAGAAACAGATCAGCGTATTGCTCAAATGCAAGTTGAGCGTAGTGGTAGTGGTGAAGAAATTCATAATATAGATCAACAAAAAGAAATTGCTGAACTTCGTACAATGAAGCATAAAACGCAGCAAGCGTTACGTGATGTTCAGGGGGATCTTCGTAAGGATATTGATAAGCTCGATACTCAATTAAAATTCTTTAATATAGGTCTTGTACCGTTATTAGTTGCACTATTAGCGATTATTACGGGTTGGTTACGTGTTCGTAAGCGTACGAAAGGCCGTAACCAGTAAAACAGGGTTTTCAATAATCCTCGAAATAGGTTTGTAAAAATGATAAAAAAATTAAATAGCCTGACTGTTTTATTCATTATCACAATAGTGATGGTGTTATTCATGTTGGTGACAATTCAACGCCCGAGCAATACGAGTGATGATGAAGGTTTGTTATTTCCAGATCTTTATGGTCAGTTGAACGGTGTTGATACGATAAAAATAAAAAGCTCCCAAGATGAATTTACCTTATATAAAGAAGGTGAAGATTGGTTCATTAAAGAACGTTGGAACTTTTTTGCTGATTTTAATCTTGTTAAGCGAGCACTCGTTGATTTATCTGAGGCTAAAATATTAGAACGTAAAACAGATAAACCTGAACAACTTGCAATATTGAGTCTTGAAGGAATGGATGCAGGTGGAGAGTCTATTCATATCACTCTGCTCCAAGGTGAGGAGGCTGTTGCAGGTCTTATTCTTGGTCGTGAGCGTGAGTTAGGTCAAACGGGTGGAGAAAGACAGTTCTATGTGCGACGTACGGGTGAAAATCGTGCTTGGCTAGCTGAAGGTTATCTTAATATTAATCCTCTTATGTTGAACTGGATTAAAAGTGAAGTCATTAATATTGCACGTGAACGCATTGCTCAAGTTAACATTATTCAACCGAATGGCAAGACTGCCACATTGATTAACTTAGGTATAAAAGATAAGTTCGGCACACCAGAAAGCTTGGATAAAACCGTCTTCAAATATGCCCAACTTGGTTATGATATTGCCGGAAGTTTATATCAATTGAAAATGGAAGATGTTCAACCAGCGAGTGAGTTTTCTCGTGGTGATTCAGAAATAGTAACGGCAGAGTTTTTGACTTTTGATGGTTTAAAAATAGTTACTGAAACATCGTTTGATGCCGATGATGGTTTTTATTATTCTACTCTTCGTGCTGAAGTAGCAAATTCAGATACTGCACCAAAAGATATTCAAGAACTGGATGTGTTAAAAACAGCTGAGCAAGTACAAGAAGAGATTACAACATTGAATAAGGAGTTTAATTCATGGGTATATCGTTTCGGTGGTTTTGTTGGCACCAACTTAATGCGGGCTGAAGAAGATATGATTACGCAATCGGGCAACGCTATTCCAATGCCTGCTGATGTGACAGGATTTGGTTCATAAGAAGATATTGAATTTATGTCTATAATCATTTAAATTTCATGATTTACTGCTTCGTTATTCCCACGAAAGTAGGAATCCAGGGGCTGTGGAACTAGTTACTATCGCTGGATCCCCGTTGTCACGAGGATGACGGTGTTTATTACACTATCTTCATCTACCATGAGTATAAAAAAGGCTCCTTTCGGAGCCTTTTTTATGTTTCGCATTTAAGAGTGTAACTATTCTGGAGTTTGGTTCGTTTTCCACTCTTCAATCATTTCCTGTACCGTTGTTGCAAGATCATCGGGGGAGAACTTAGGAATAAATTTATCTGCTCCCACTTTCTCCACCATATTATTATTAAAGGTACCACTCATTGAAGAGTGAAGTAAGATTTTGATATCTTGCAAGCGAGGATCTTTGCGAATCTCAATGGTGAGGGTATAACCATCCATTTCAGGCATTTCAATATCTGATACCAGCATTGCAATATGATTTTTGACATCAATACCTTCATCAGCCCATGCTTTTAATTGTTCTAATGCTTCTTTACCATCTCGAACAATGGTGGTATCAATCCCTATTTGGTCCATTGTGCGTTTAACTTGATTACGGGCAACACTAGAATCATCTGCAACCAAAATATGGGGACGATAAGCTACATTCTGTAAGGCATAATCATCAACAAGCTCTGAGGACACCGCTTCATCAGCGCCGATGACTTCAGACATGACTTTCTCAACATCGATAATTTCAATGATTTCATCATCGATACGAGTGATTGCTGTTATATAGTTATTACGGCCTGTTGCGGTGGGTGGCGGTAAAATATCAGCCCATGTTGTGTTAACAATTCGTTCAATATTACTGACGAGAAAGCCTTGAACTGAGCGGTTATATTCAGTGATAATCACAAAGCTTTTACTCAGGTCTTCTTGTGGGCGGCCACCAATCCCTTTAGCTAAATCAAAGATACTAATTGTTTGGCCACGAATATGAGCAACACCACAAACAACAGGGTGGGAATTCGGGATTTTAGTCAGAGCTGGGCATGGGATCGCCTCTCTTACTTTAAATAACCTGAATCCTGTTTAAGAAATGGGAACTAAAAGCCTGTTAACCGATCAGATCTTTTACGACAAAGATTTTGATGAAAGGAAAACAGGCCTATGAACAAATTAACAGACATATTCTGTGATGTCGATGATTTTTGTAAGGTATTTATGCCGCAGTGGGAAGCACAACTTCTAGCAGATGGTACTCGAAAACGAAACAGAGAAGGTCGAATGGCAATGAGTGAAATAATGACCATTATTATAGGATTTCACTCATCAAACCAACGTGATTTCAAAAACTATTATACAGGACTTGTTGCTAGGTTTTATAAGAGCTATTTTCCAGAATTACTCAGTTATACTCGATTCTTAGCCGTGATGCCAAAGGCGTTAACGCCTTTGTGTGCTTACTTCACACATGTTAAAGGAAAGCCAACGGGTATTAGCTTTGTTGATTCGACCAGTATAAAGGTCTGCCATAACCTTCGTATTGAACGGCATAAAACGTTTGCTGGAATAGCCAAAAGAGGCAAAGGAACAATGGGCTGGTTTTATGGATTTAAGTTACACATTATTGTCAATCATGTCGGTGATATTCTGGCAGCTAAAATCACACCTGCTAATGTTGATGACAGAAAACCTGTGCCTGAATTAGCTAAAGACGTGATAGGGAAATTATATGCTGATAAGGGCTATATCAGTAAAGCATTGTCTAGTGACTTGTTCGATAAAGGGGTTGAGTTAGTGACTAACGTTAAGAAGAATATGAAAGCAAAATTACTCTCTGCATGGGATAAAGCAATGCTTTCTAGGCGATTTATCATTGAAACCATCAACGATCAGCTTAAAAATATTACTCAAGTTGAGCATTCTAGGCATCGTAGTGTGCATGGATTTATGCTGAACATCATTGCTGGGCTTATCGCTTACTCACTTAAAGAGAACAAGCCATCATTAAAAATTACTAGCGAAGAATTTAGTATGATGACTGTTTCTTAACCAGATCTCAGGTTAAATACATTAATACCAAACTTTTGTTTTGTGCCTAGTCTAAAGAGCAACATTTCTAAGCGGTTTTGACCTACGAGCTGAGTTCGTTGATCGACTCCATCCATCATACTTGCCATTTGTTTGCTCCTGTTTATGTGTTTTCTGTATCGGTTAAGAACGATATAGCTTGAATCAAATTTATATACTCATGATAAATGAAGTACTTTGAAATAGGCATCTTCATTTATCATGAGGCGAAACAAAAATCGGCATAGTAATTGCTTTTCTTCTATGCAATTCAATTAAGTCTTCATGTAATGTCAGAAAAATGACATGAGTGAAAACGATAGGGTAATGATATGAAATATCTGTGGAAAAATAAACTAAGTTTAATCTGTAGTGTTTTATTTACAATCAATGTAAATGCGAGCACGTTACATTCGCTTGATAATATAGAACAGCTTGCTTATGAATATGCCTTGTCAGAAGCTCAATCTAGATTTGATAATCCTCAGGTAGTTATGGGGTCATTGGATTCAAGATTGAGACTGCAAGCATGCGCGACACATTTAGATGTGTTTAATAATGTTGTGGGAACTGGTATTGGAAATCAAACGATTGGTGTTAAATGCAGCTCACCCGTAGCATGGACTGTTTATGTGCCCGTTAAAATAAAAGTATTAAAATCTGTTGTTGTAGCTGCAAAACCATTGGCAGCACATCAGTTAATTACTGCCTCTGATGTTAAAATACAGCAGTTAGATGTGGGTAGCTTGCGTCAAGGATATATCAATAATATTCGGCAGATTATTGGCCAACAGTTAAAATACCCTATTGCTCTGGGCGCAGTGATTAAGCCTAAAAGTGTACAAGCACAAAAATTAGTGCATCGTGGTGAACATATTATGTTGGTTGCACTGGCGGGAAATATGGAAGTAAGAATGAGTGGTACAGCATTGTCTGATGCGGTTCTTGGGCAACGTGTCAGAGTGAAAAACATTTCTTCTAAGCGCGTGGTAGAAGGGGTTGTTGAAGCGGCTGGAATTGTAAAGGTAATGATGTAATAAAGTTTAATTATTTATTATAAAAGTAATGCATTATTTGCTAAAGTTTTTCAGAATCTGTCCGATAAGATGGTCAGAATCTAAATAAGGACATGGTTATGTCAGACATAAATAACATTAAAAGTGCGAATCAACTGGGATTAAACACCAGTCGAAATATTAACGCCCGCGATAATCGTGGCGGAGATAAAGCGGCTGATGTTCAATCTAGCACCAATACAAGCCGTACGGACACGGTAAGCTTAACGAGTACTGCGACACAACTTCAATCTTTACAGCAAACATTATCAGATGCTCCAGTGGTTAATAATGAACGAGTAGAAGCCTTACGTGCTGCTATTGCTGATGGTTCATATCAAGTGGATGCAACTGAGCTTGCACAGAATATGATTAATTTTGAGACACAACTTCGTTAGGACAATATTATGGCTATGACATCTTTACAACAATTAAAGAGCATTCTTCAAGCTGAACACGACACAGCATCACAGTTGTTAGCATTATTAAAAGGTGAACGTGACTCATTAACAGCCTCTAATGCTGAGGTTATGAATGAGATGGCGATTAAGAAACAACCTTTAGTTGTAAATTTGGAGCAATTGGGACGACAACGTGAAGCCGTGCTACAAGCCTCTGGGTTTTCTACTGGTAAGGATGGTTTGGAAGCGTTTGTCGAGAACCAAACTGAACGAGATGCACTAGGACTGAACAATCTTCTAAATTCACTAAGGCTCTTGGCTAAAGCATGCCGTGAGAATAACCAAATTAATGGCGGTATTGTGAATGTAAATCGCCAATATTTGCAAAAGGCGATGAGTATTTTACGCGGTCGTGATGTGACTCCTAGTTCATATGGCCCGGGTGGTGAATACACCAGCCAGGTTGTACGCCAGCCCCTATTAGGTCGCGTTTAATACAGCAGGACTAATGTTCTTTTGAGCACCAAGACGCTAAGGTTTTAACCCATTTTTCTTGATCATTTAAACAAGGAATAAGGGTTAAACTTTCTCCACCTGCTTGTTGAAATACCTCTTGTCCTCGAATCGCAATTTCTTCTAGTGTTTCCAAACAATCTGTTACAAATGCTGGACAGATCACTAATATGTTTTTCGCCCCAGATTGTCCTAATTCACGAAGTCTATCTTCTGTATTAGGCCCTAACCATTTCGCCCGCCCAAGACGAGATTGAAAAGCAATAGAATATTGTTCTGGCAGTAATCCCGTCTTTGCAACAAAACATTCTGTTGTTTTGAATACTTGATAACGATAACAGGTGCTACGACAGTTATTTTCAGTCTGACAGCAGTCCTCTTGTTTCAAACAATGTGTACCTGACTTATCAAGTTTGGTGATATGAGATTCAGGCAATCCATGATAGCTAAAAACAAGATGATCAAAATGTTGTTCTAGATAGGGCTTAGCAGAACTGACTAACGCCTCAATATACTCTTCTTGCTGATAGAAGGGGGCAATTACCGTTAGTTTTAGGCTGAGATTATGTTTTTTAATTACTTGTTTGGCTTGTTCAACTGATGTGGTAATTGTACTTTCTGCATAATGTGGATAGAGAGGAATAAACAGGATTTCTTCAAGTTCACTTTGCTCTGCTAGCTGTAGTATCTTACTTTCTATACTTGGCTTTCCATAACGCATCGCCATGGCAATGGGCATGTCTACTTGTGACTGCAATGCCTGCTGGAGATGGTCAGATAATACAACCAGTGGTGACCCCTCATCTAACCAGACACTTTGGTATGCTTTAGCTGATGCTTTAGGGCGGCTAGGTAATACAAATAAGCTGACAATAAGTCGGCGTAATAACCAAGGAAGTTGGATCACATAAGGGTCCATTAAGAACTGATTCAAATAGGATCGAACACTAAGAGTATTCGGGGCGTCAGGTGATCCTAGGTTGACCAATAATACGGCTCTGTTTTTCATATATACCCATGGTAGTTTGAGGGACTTTCTCTGTTAATCATCATGAAAGATTTGATGTGGATCATACCTGCAATCGTTATTTTGAGCTAAACTAGATTCTAATATCTCATTAGGAAATGATGTGAATCCATTAGGTAAAACGCTTGGCCTAAGTATTTTACTGGTTATTGCTTATTTTTATGCTGGCCAGCTTACTCTAACATTATCACTACCACCTAGTGGTGCAACACCATTATGGGCTCCGACAGGTATAGCGCTTGCAGCTGTTTTGATCTGGGGTTATCGTTTATTACCCGCCGTATTTCTAGGTGATTTTCTAGTTGCTGTCGACCTTATTGGACTCAATGATTCAACATCAATAGCATTATGCGTCTTGATCGGTTCACAGGCATTAATACATGCATGGCTAGGGCGATGGTTGCTAGAACGGTTTAATGTTTGGCCTTCACCATTAATTAAAGATACCAATATAATCAAATTCTTTCTGCTTGCTGGTGTTGTATCTTCTTTTTTCCCTGCAGCATTTACGGTTGTTGTTAATTTAGTGATGGGTGTGCTGGATGAGTCGACATGGTTAGACTCATTAATTATTTGGTGGATAGGTGGGGCATTAGGGGTTGTTATATTTACCCCCATCGTCTTAATACTTTTTTCTAAGCCACGTCATATTTGGCGAGCAAGAATGGGTAGTGTGGTATTGCCCATGATGGTGATGTTTGTTCTATTGCTTGTAGTACTCCACACGATTCGAAATAATGAACGCCAGCAAATAGAGGATCGATTTAATAGTTATGCTGGCATTGCCCATGCCTTAGTCGAAGGACAGCTTAATAATTATTCATCATTATTAAGTAGTTTAAATGCTTTTTATAAGCATAGTGAGCAGGTTACGAGTGATGAATTTGAACAGTTTTTAACCACATCATTGAATAAACAATCCGATATCTATGCTGCTTTCTGGGCTGAACTTGTATTAGATAAAGACCGAGCAGCTTATGAGCAACAACTAGGTCGGCCAATTATGGTATTAGACAATACGACGAATAAGTTTGTTGTGGCCAAACAAAAGCCTCAATATTTTGTTGTGAAACAGAGCAGAATACCACCAAATTATATCTCCATAGATAATAACCTTGATAGGTTTGTCGGTGTTGATTTTTGCTCGATGAAAAATCAACAAAGATGTCAGAAATTATTTGAAACAGGCAGGGACCAACTATTTGCACCTTATCTTTTAGATCTTGATGCTACCGCTTCTAATCGGGTGGTACATGCATCTCCCGTTATGAATGCGAAGGATAGAATTAGCGGTATTGTTGGCCATGTTTATCACTATGATAAATTGTTTGAACAGCTGATCTCATCCGATATAAAACAATGGTTAAACTTTACAGTTACTAGAGAAAGTGATGGATCATATCTTTTTGATACTAGATCGGAATCTACACCTGTGGTGTTCTCTGATACGGTGCTATTGTCAAAACGACACATTACTTTTGGTCATGAACAGTGGCAGTTTAACTACACACCATCGGCAGACTTTATCCAAATATATTCATCATGGAATTTCTTTTGGGTAATGACGAGTAGTTTAGTGTTATTAAGTTTAATTGGTTCGTGGCTGATGGGAATGAGTGGGCGTGTTCATCAGGTTCGTCAACAAGTTAATGAAAAAACACGTGAAATTACAGCGGCGTCTGAACTGTTAAAAAAGAGTGAGTCAAAATTCAGAAGCCTGATCGAAAATATTAAAGATGAATATATTCTTTATAGTCATGATAATAAGGGAATATTTGACTATGTTAGTCCGTCCGTTACGACTATTTTGGGTTATAGTCAGGATGAGTTTTTGCAGCATTATTCTACTTATATGCCAGATAGTGAGATTAATAAGAAAGTAGATGATTTTACAAAAAGAACGCTTGCAGGGTTCACCTCTAATTATGAGGTAGAGATATATGATTCAAGTAGAAGTATTCATACTTTAATGATTAATGAAACACCTATCTTGAATAAACAGAGTGAAGTCATCGGTGTTGAAGGAATTGCTCATGATATTACGGAACGTAAGAAATCTCAGCTGGCTCTAGAGAAACTATCATTAGCGGTAGAGCATAGTCCCAACTCCATTATTATCACCAATAACAAGGGGCTTATTGAATACATAAACCCTAGATTTACAACAATTACGGGTTATGAGTCATCTGAAGTAATAGGGAAAAAGCCTAGTATTCTCAAGTCAGGCTTAATGGCTACATCAATATATAAAAGCTTGTGGGATAGCCTTCTTTCTGGCAAAGAATGGCGGGGAGAAATGCATAACCGCAAAAAAAATGGTGATTTGTATTGGTCAAGAGAACATATTTGTCCTTTATTTGATAGTAATAAGCAAGTCAGTCATTTTGTAGCAACTCAAGAGGATGTGACCGATGCGAAGAGGCGTAGCGAAGAGACTTCATATCAAGCAAGCCATGATTTATTAACAGGTTTAGTTAATCGTCGTGAGTTTGAATCACGTCTTGATCGCGTTATTAAGTCAGCCAAAGATGACTTGTCTGAACACGCCTTGTGCTTTATGGATTTAGATCAATTTAAAGTGGTTAATGATACCTGTGGCCATGTGGCAGGTGATGAATTATTACGTCAAGTGGGCGATTTATTATTAGCACATGTGCGGCAAAGAGATACTTTGGCTAGATTAGGGGGCGATGAGTTTGCTTTATTAATGGAGCATTGTGGTATTGAGCAGGCCTATGATACCTGTCAGAAAATTATAGACTTACTTGCTGATTTTCGTTTTCATTGGGAAGACCATGTATTTTCGATAGGCATTAGTATTGGTCTGGCACAAATTGATAAGCATATTAGTAATGGTAATGAAGTTTTAGCTTATGTTGATGGTGCGTGTTATGCAGCAAAAGATGCGGGGCGGAATCGTGTTGAAGTGCATACCGAAGATAATGAACGCTTAAAACAACGTAAAGGTGAAATTCAATGGAGTAGTGAGATTAATAATGCACTGGATGAAAACAGATTTGAACTCTATTGCCAGCCGATTATTCCATTAGCTGATCCTGATTTAGATATTAGTTATGAAGTGTTATTAAGACTCAGAATGCCTGATGGAACCATCGTACCTCCAGGTGCTTTTTTACCCGCAGCAGAACGTTATAATTCTATCGTGCGTATTGATCGTTGGGTTATTGAACACACCCTGCTTTGGATTAGTCGACATGCAGAAGCACTCAGCCATGTGAGAAGTATATCGATTAATTTATCGGGTCAGTCCTTGGGTGATGAAGCTATGTTAGGCTTTATTATCAGAGAATTTCAGCGCGGCTTAGTACCGGTTGAAAAAGTTAAATTTGAGATTACTGAAACAGCCGCTATTGCGAATCTTCGAGATGCAACTATATTTATGAGAACCTTATCTGAGTTTGGTTGCCGATTTGCCTTAGATGACTTTGGTAGCGGTTTGTCCTCATTCGCATACCTGAAAAATTTAAAAGTAGATGTGTTAAAAATAGACGGAATGTTTGTCAAAGACATGTTGGATGATCCCATTGATTTTGAAATGGTCAAATCCATTAATGATATTGGTCATGTTATGGGGTTAGAAACCATTGCTGAATTTGTTGAAAGTGATGAGATTGCAGATAAGCTACGTGAAATAGGTGTGGATTATGCTCAGGGTTATGCCTATGGGCAACCGATACCTATTGATGAAATATTAACACGTGGATAATCAGGTTGTGTGGATGTTATATACCCGTGATACTTGAAGATGCAGCTCTTACAATTGCCGTCATTCTCGAGATCTTTTATCGAGAATCTATTGTTTTAGCAGATCCCAGCAAGCCTGCTGGGATGACCAAATAAAAAACCTGCATCTTGAATGATAACGGGTATAGATTGAAATAAGGGATGGTTACAAAGTAAGGAATTGAATGACTGACTATATAAAAGAAGGGTAGTAATGAAACAACTATTTCTATTATTTGTTTTTATGATGAGTCTCTCTGCTTGTAGCCGAGATACTCATAATCATCCCAGCAATATTACGAATAAAGAATTATTTGAAGATCACTGTGTGGCTTGTCATGCACCGGGAGGAACGGGCAGTATTTTACTGGGTGCTCCCTCTAATAAAGATACAAAAATGTTAAACATACAGATTCGAAAGAAAATTAGAGAAGGGAGTGGGGGTGATAGCACAATGCCTGTATTTCATAATATGTCGGTTAAAGAAGCAAGTCGAATTATCAGTTACCTTCGCTCGTTGCCGCAGGATGATTATCAATAATGTTAATTGAAGCGACATTGTTCCTATCACTGACGGAACCTTTGTCAGTCGTATCTGTGAGTGACAGCATTGAAAATTTATTAGGTTTTCAAGCTGCGGATTATTTATCAGGCAAGGTGTTATTCCAAGAGCAAATCCATGCTCAGGATCACGATATTGCAAAACAATTATTTTCACATGATGAAAGTGAACCTTATGATTCATTTAATATTCGTTTAAGACATGCTGATGGCCGTATTCGTTGTATAAAAGGCTCGTATACAAAACAACAGGATTCAACAGGATGTATACGCTTAGAGTTATTATTACAAGATGTAAAAGGGCTATGGAAAGCATCCAGTGAATCATCGTCGATGATGAAAAACTTTAAAGCGATGATGGATAATACCGATGATTATATTTATTTCAAAGATCGTAATCATGTTTTTACCGGAGCCAGTCAAACCTTGGTTTCTATTACCTCTCCCTCGCAGCATTGGACTGATTTATTAGGATTGACGGACTATGATGTTTTCCCCGAAGCTTATGCTGACACTTATTATCAATTAGAAAAATTAGTATTTTCTGGCGTGCAAGTTGCCCATGAAGTTCAGGAAATATTAAATGTTGATGGTAATAAAGGTTGGGTTGATAATCGAAAATATCCAATGCACGATGATAACGGGGAAATCATAGGGCTTTTTGGTATTGCTCGTGATATTACAGCTAATCATCAACAGCAGCTGAAAATCGAACAATTGCTAGCTGAGAAATCAACTATCTTAAATAACTCACTTGTTGGTATTGTGACTACTCGAGATAGGCATGTGTTATGGGCTAATACTACGATTGAATCAATGTTGGGCTACGATAATGAGGGAATGGTAGGGCTTTCCACAAGGCGCTTTTATGCTAGAGATGAAGACTATCAAATGATTGGCAAAGCCTACGAAAATATTGAGACGGACGGTGTTATTTGTAATGAACTAGAGTTCGTTCGTAAAGATGGTCAATACCTCTGGGTGGATATGAGAGGTACAATATTGCATCAAGAAAAAGGAGAATCTATTTGGATCTTTGTTGATGTGACTGAACGTAAATCTGCCGAGATATTATTATTAGAAAGTGAAGAGAGGTTGCGATTGAGTCAGCGTTATGGTGGTGTAGGCACTTGGGAATATGACTTTATTACTGAAGAAAGTGTTTGTTCTGAAAATGTTTTCCAAGAGCTTGGTTTTCCTTTGAAGTCTGATAAGCCGAGTTGGGAGGATGTTTTTGCTGCAATTCTGGCAGAGGACCATCAGCATGTTAATGACACAATTGACATGCATATCGAGACAGGTTCAGCTTTAGATGTTGAATATAGGATTCTTGATATTCAGAATGAAATCCGTTGGATGAGAACTGTAGGAAAAGTTGAGTTTAATGACTCAGGCATACCCGTAAAAATGAGGGGAACAGTCCAAGATATAACGGCCTTAAAAAAAGCAGAAGAAGAAATTGAGAATTTGGCTTTTTATGATTATTTGACTCAGCTACCTAATAGACGGTTATTAATGGATAGGCTTTCTCAAGCGATCATTACCAGCAATCGAGATGGTCGGTGTGGAGCGTTATTATTTCTGGATTTAGATCATTTCAAAGAGTTGAATGATACTCGTGGTCATCATGTGGGAGATGTCTTATTACAACATGTGGCGGAGCGTTTAAGTGACAATGTTCGAGCAGGAGATACGGTTGCTCGACTAGGAGGAGATGAATTTATTGTCATGTTAGAAAACTTGAATAAGGAAGCAGGAGAAGCGGCTATTCAGGCTGAAAACATTGGGACAAAGCTACTTCATGCTATTAATCAGCCTTATTTGTTATTAGGTAAGGAGTACCTTAGTAGTATTAGTATTGGGATTACATTATTTTGTGCTAATGAAGATGTTGAGATTAATGAACTTTTGAAACAGGCTGATATTGCAATGTATAAAGCAAAAAATGATAGCAGAAATACATTACGATTTTTCAAAGCTGAAAATTAATCTAAATTTTGGTTTATTATTAGCAACACGGTAAAATACAGTACTGCTATTTATAAGATGAGTGTAATGGTGCAACGTTGTTTTATTTTATTATTATTAAGTTTTCTTTCTTTTACTTCTGTTCAAGCAGGCAGTCGATTGGAAGGTATTTCTAGTTCAATGGGTGAAAGCTCCTTTAAATGGTTTTCTAAGGACGAGAAGATTGTCGAGGAGGAAGCCGTAGAAGAAATTGAGGAGGCTCCTGAACAATTATCTAATGATGAACCGTATCAGATAGTTGATAAAGAAGAAGGGTGTATTAAAGAAAAAGTATATACATTGGATGTTGATAATGTAGACCAATATGAGCGTTTAGAAGATTTTCCTTATACATATGAATGTGTCATGCCTTATTAAAACACATGAAAATACAGAAGATGCATGATTCAAAATCCGTCATCCTCGAGATCTTTTATCGAGGATCTAAAAATAGTGGCATTCTGGACTCCTGAATGAATTAATGAAAACCTGAACTCGAATGGGGGAGTATAGGTGATGAGGACTTTTGTTAGTGAGGTGATAGTGTGAAAAGAAGGCAGTTTATTGCAATACCTATCATGATGGCTTTAGCCAAGTCAGCTGATGCGATGACAATAACTCGACAGACCGGTTTAGTACTTGATGAGCGATTTTTTCTGCATCAAATTCATCCAGCCCACCCAGAGTCACCGGCACGTTATCAGGCAATTACCGAACATTTATTGGAGCATAATATTATTGCTTCTGTGTCGCTCATAATGCCTAAGCAAGATAGTGAAAAATGGTTGTCATTAGTTCATTCACAGCAACATATTAATTCTATTAAAACCAAACAGCCTGAAACTCATCAACATGCCCTGTTAGCAACAGCCGGTGTATTGTCAGCTATAGATGCTGTTTTCTCTGGTGAAATAGAGAATGCTTTTTGTGCATCTAGGCCTCCAGGCCACCATGCGAGTAATTCTGGTAAGGAAGAAGGGTTTTGTTATTACAATCATGTGGCGATTGCAGCACGTTATGTCCAGCAACGCTATGGCGTTAAAAGAGTATTGATAGTCGATTGGGATTATCATCATGGCAATGGAACCGAGTGGGCTTTTTATTCTGATCCTGATGTACTCTATTTCTCAACACATGATATGTTTGCTTATCCCGGCACTGGATCTCCCTCCAAAAAAGGCGAGGGTGCTGGCGAGGGCTTTAATATCAATGTGCATTTAGAATGTGGTGCGACTGATCAGGATATTGTGCAAGCATTCCAACAAAAATTATTACCTGTCGTTGATGATTTTTCACCAGAACTTATTCTTATTTCAGCAGGCTTTGATAGCCGACAAGATGATCTTTTAGGGTGTCATAATATCAGCGACCAAGGCTTTGTTACTTTGACTGAAATGGTTAAGACAATAGCCGATAAACATTGTGCTGGCAGAATTATTTCTGTCTTAGAAGGCGGCTATAATATTCAAGGTAATGCTAGCGCTGTCACTGCACATATAAAGTCATTAATGAATAGATGAAGATGCAGGTTTTTATCGTTCATGGTGAGCTTGTCGAACCCTCCTTTGGCAAGCTCACTAACTTTTTATCTTCATTTGAAGTATGAATAGCAAACCATTGGAATAGAAATTCAAAGACCTCTTCAGCATCAATAGGTCTAATTCTGAACTGGTGGGACTGATCTTTTAATCTTGTCAGTAAGTCTCGATATAACATTGCATGGTGTTCTTTTTCAGGATAAGCCACATCAATCATAATATTTTATTCACTGACAAAATGAAAATCAACCGTTCTTTAGAGTGTTTTTGACTACTTTCTTGTTGTAAATCAGCGATTAAACCAAGAAATGTTTTGTGTTCAGCATCAATCCTATCGTGGCCAATTTCGTATTTGTGGTCTCATTTCAAAATCATGAGTTTTTCCTCAATATAAACTAGCTTGTATTAAGCATACTTAAGTTGTAGGGAATAATCATTTTTGAGAAAGTGATGAGGTCATGGAAAGGTATTTGCTTCTAAGTTCAGTTAATATATTTAATATTAAGTCTCAAGATTAGAAAACCCTTATAATTGTGTACTATTAAGATAGATAGAGTTATAAAGTAATGAATAAGGTCCAAACAGTATCCCCTGAACAACTCACTAAACTTCATGCTTATTGGCGAGCATGTAACTATCTCGCTGCTGGTATGATTTATTTGCAAGATAATGTGTTGCTCACTGAGCCCTTACAAGCGGAGCATATTAAAAATAGATTATTGGGTCATTGGGGAGCAAGTCCGGGACTTAGTTTTACCTATGTGCATATGAATCGTTTGATTAATCAATACGATCTTAATGCTATTTTTATGGCGGGTTCAGGCCATGGCGCACCTGGTGTATTGGCGCCTGTTTATTTAGAAGGTGCTTATTCAGAAGTTTATCCGAATAAGAGTGAGGATTCACGCGGTTTAAAGCAGTTTTTTAAAGAGTTTTCATTCCCAGGAGGAATAGGTAGTCATTGTACGCCTGAAACTCCGGGTTCAATTCATGAAGGTGGAGAGCTGGGTTATAGTGTTTCTCATGCTTTTGGTGCTGCTTTTGATAACCCAGATTTAATTGTTACTGTAATGGTGGGTGATGGTGAAGCAGAAACCGGCCCGCTAGCCACATCATGGCATTCTAATAAATTCTTAAATCCGATCCGTGATGGTGCTGTGCTACCAGTACTTCATTTAAATGGTTATAAGATTAATAACCCAACTATTTTGTCGCGTATTTCTCATGAAGAATTAGAAGGTTTATTTAAAGGTTATGGTTGGAAACCTTATTTTGTTGAAGGTTCTGATCCGATGGAAATGCATCAGAAAATGGCAGAAGTAATGGAGCAGTGTGTGCTCGAAATTCGTCAAATTCAACAACATGCTAGAACCAATAATGATGCCACACGACCACGCTGGCCGATGATTGTACTGCGTAGCCCCAAAGGTTGGACGGGGCCTAAAACAGTGGATGGCCACAAGGTTGAAGGTTTTTGGCGCTCACACCAAGTACCGTTAACGGGTGTGAAAGATAATGCTGAACATCTACAGCAATTAGAAGATTGGTTACGTAGCTATAAACCAGAAGAATTGTTTGATGAGCAAGGTAGTTTGATTCCAGAGTTAAAAGACTTGGCACCGAAAGGGGCTAGACGAATGGGAGCCAATCCTCATGCCAATGGTGGTTTATTACGACAATCACTCCGTATGCCTGATTTTAGAGATTATGCTGTTGAAGTGAAGCAGCCTGGTTATCAACAAGTTGAAAATACTCGACCTTTGGGGAAATTTCTTCGGGACATAATGAAGTTCAATTCGACGAGTTTTCGGGTATTTGGACCTGATGAAAATAGCTCGAATAAATTAGATGATATTTATGAGGTGAGTAAAAAATTATGGCTGGCGGATTATTTGCCAGAAGATGCTGATGGCGGTGAATTATCAACCGATGGTCGTGTGATGGAGATGTTGTCTGAACATACATTGGAAGGTTGGCTTGAAGGGTATTTGTTAACAGGAAGACATGGTTTCTTTTCAACTTATGAAGCCTTTGTTCATGTTATTGACTCGATGTTTAATCAACATGCAAAATGGTTGGATATTAGTGATGATATTCCATGGCGAGCACCTATTTCATCATTGAACCTATTAATCACCTCAACAGTTTGGCGTCAAGATCACAATGGTTTTACGCATCAAGATCCTGGCTTTCTCGATATTGTGGTTAATAAAAGTCCTAATGTCTGTCGTATTTATTTACCACCGGATGTGAATAGCTTATTGTCGGTTGCTGATCATTGTTTACGTAGTACGAATGATATTAATGTCATAGTGGCTGACAAACAAAAGCATTTCCAATTTCTGGATATGGATGCAGCGATTAAACATTGCACTAAAGGATTGGGTATTTGGGAATGGGCAAGTAATGACCAAGATGCTGAACCCGATGTAGTGATGGTGGGCTGTGGTGATGTGCCAACACAGGAATCATTGGCTGCTATTTGTTTATTGCGTGACTATTTCCCTGAATTGAAAATTCGATTTATCAATGTGGTTGATTTATATACCTTAGCACCAGAATCAGAACATCCTCATGGTTTGTCAGATGCTGACTTTGATAGTTTGTTTACCAAAAACAAGCCGATTATATTTAACTTTCACGGCTATCCATGGCTAATACATCGTTTGGCTTATCGTCGAACGAATCATAAAAATCTACATGTACGTGGCTATAAAGAAAAAGGTAATATTAATACACCTTTAGAGCTGGCTATTCGCAATGAAATTGATCGTTTTAGTTTGGCAATTGATGTGATTAATCGTGTACCAAAACTTCAAGCAACGGGGGCTCATGCCAAACAGGCTTTCCGAGATATGCAAATTGAATGTAGCCAATATGCCTACAAACATGGCACTGACAAACCTGAAGTAGCTAACTGGACTTGGCCTGCTGAATAATGACTTTTCAAACCGTATTCGTTATTAATTGTGGTAGCTCAACGGTTAAGTATCAATTAATTGAGCTGCCTAGTGAGAGGGTGCTTGTCAAAGGACTATTTGACGACATAGGAGACAAACAGACGAACCATCATTATTGTTGGCAAGATAAGTCTGGTCACTATCATGATGAAAGCTTAGTCATGACAGCATTTTCATTTTCATATTCAGATTGTTTTGTGATGATTGCTGAAGTGTTTAGCAAGCATGGCTTACTTCAACCTAATGTGATTGGTCACCGAGTGGTGCATGGTGGCGAGTTATTTAGCCAGCCGACATTGATTGATGGTGCCGTATTGGCACAAATTGACCAACTATCATCTCTAGCACCACTCCATAACCCGACCAATGTTCAAGGTATCAAAGAATGTTTAACGCTATTTCCTGATGTTCACCAGGTCGCTGTATTTGATACCGCATTTCATCAGACCTTGCCTGAGTATGCATATCGTTATCCCGTACCTGAAAAATGGTATTCGGAGTATCATATTCGTAAATATGGATTTCATGGTAGCTCGCATTGCTATGTGGCTCAACAAGCGGCAGAACATCTGCACACACCAGTATCACAGTTGAACTTGATTACACTTCATCTCGGCAATGGAGCGAGCATAGCGGCAATCAAAAATGGACAATGCATTGATACCTCCATGGGCTTTACACCATTAGAAGGATTAATGATGGGCTCGCGTAGTGGGGATATTGATCCTGCCATTAGCCTACACTTACAACAACAAGGGATGACGGCTGAACAGCTTAGTGATGAGCTGAATCATCATTCAGGTTTGTTAGCAGTGGCAGGGAGTCATGATATGCGTCAGATACTGAGACAACGAGAGCAAGGCGACGTTAACAGTCAGTTGGCAATTGATATGTATTGTTATCGGATTAAAAAGTATATTGGCGCTTATACTGCTGCACTGGGTCATGTTGATGCCCTCATATTTACCGGTGGTGTTGGTGAAAATTCAGCATCAATACGGTGGCAGGTTTGTGATAACTTAAATGGTTTAGGTATTGAAATTGATGCTAAATGTAATGAGTTTTCTGTTGATGAACGGCTTGAAATAAGCGATACGGAAAGTCGAGTTAAAATCATCGTGATTCGAACGAATGAAGAGCTTCAAATAGCGAGGGAAGTGAATGCTTTTCTACAGCATTAACATGGTGTTACTTAATATTAAGTCCTAATATATACATGTGAATTATCTGGCGACAATATCCCTGTTATTTAATTAAAGCGCCGGATGGCTGTGCTTATCCAGAGTTCAGGTTTGTTAGATAATGAACCTCTATCATTGCCTCATAACTCAGCTGAATATCACTGAGTTACACCGAGCATATTCTTTTGCAAGAGAGAAATGAATGTGTTTCCAGGTACTGGTCTTGAGAAAAGGTAACCTTGTCCATAATCACAGCCGGCATCATAAAGTAATTTTCTTTGCTTTTCTGTTTCAATGCCTTCAGCAATCACTTTTAAACCGAGCTTATGGGCCATTATAATAATGGCTTCTGATAAAACCAGATCTTCGGAATCGGGGGCTAAGTTTTTAGTAAATGACTGATCAATTTTCAAATAATCAATATCAAACTTTTTAAGATAAGAAAGAGAGGAGTATCCTGTGCCAAAATCATCCAAAGATACTTCAATTCCAGCATCTCTGAAGGAATGTAACTGCTCGAGGATTTTTTCATTATCATCCATTAACAATCCTTCAGTGATTTCGATAACGAGATCTTTGCCTGATAAGTTATTGTTTATAAGGTGATTTATCCAGTTAGCATGGGAGTCGGTTTCTCTAAATTGTATAGGTGATTTGTTAATACTAATTTGAATATCAAGATCAAACTCTTCTTTACATCTTTTGATATGTTGAACGGTTTGTTTAAAGACCCAATCACCAATTTCTACGATTAAACCAAAATCTTCTGCGAGTGGAATAAACTCGATTGGGCTAACCATACCGCGAGTCGGGTGTTTCCAACGTAATAGAGCTTCTGCTTTGTGAATATGTCCTGTTTGTAAATCAACAATAGGTTGATAAAAGACTTCTAACTGATTCAGGCTTATTGCCTGACGTAAGTCATTTAATAGCTCGAGTCTATTTTGAGCTTGTTCTTGCATTGAAGCAGTAAAATAGCAGGAGCGGTTCCGACCAAGGTTTTTAGCTAAATACATAGCTTGATCTGCATTTTTAAGTAATTCTAAGGCTGTGGATGCATCCTCTGGATACAGTGTTATCCCCAAACTGGCTGAGATATAAACTTGTATATTTCCTACCCAAAATGGCTTACTTAATGCATCTAATATTTTCTGGCAAACTGTTTCAATATGATGCTGTTCATGTAGCTCAGACAGAATAACTGTAAATTCATCTCCCCCGATTCTAGAGACGGTGTCAGTCTCTCGAACACAGTCGCTAATACGCTTTCCGGCTTCAATTAATAAGAGGTCACCATTATCATGACCTTGAGTGTCATTAATAATTTTGAAGTTATCAAGATCAAGAAAGATTAAAGCTAAAGGTAATTTTCCACGATGAGACTTTTTGATTTCTTGATCTAATCGATCGTTAAACATTCTTCGATTAGGTAGATTGGTTAAAGGGTCATAATTCGCTTGTTTTAAGATTAACTCATCCGATTTTTTCTTTTCAGTAATATCTGAAAATAGTGCTATTCGTCTGAATACATCTCCATTGTCATCATAAATAGTATTGATTGAAAGCCATTCAGGAAAGCTCTGACCATTCTTCTTTGTATTCCATATCTCACCCTGCCAAGACCCCGTTAATATTATTTCTTCCCACATCGTTTGATAGAATTCGGCACTTTGTTTACCTGAACTTAAGATATTAGGATTTTGCCCAATGAGTTCACTTTCACTATAACCGGTGATTTTTGATAATGAGGGGTTAATGGCAATGATTTTATTCTCATAATCCGTAATCATCATGGCTTCACTGCTGTTTTGATACACCATATCAGCGAGCTTTAGGTCGTCATCTTGTTGTCGTTTTTTAGTTATATCTTGACTAATACCAATTAAACCCATGATCTCATTTTGAGAATTTCTCAATTTTACTTTGGTGATCTCAAGGAGGATGCTTTTTCCATCTTGATTAGAGACTGTTTCATATGAAATATGAGGGGAATCTTGATTTAATGCTTCACGATCAGAGGCTAAGCAATGTTGAGAAAGCTCCTCACCTAATAGCTCAGATAAGTCAGATGGGGCAGTGTTAAGAAAATTCTCTTCTTTTATTCCCACTAGGTCACAAAATGTTTTATTAACGAAATAGTAACGATTATCGGGTCCTGAAAACCAGATCCCTATTGGAGAGTTATCAATAATTGCTCGTAGCTTATCGCTAATACCTTCTTTTTCAATCAGTAGTTTCTGAAAGCTATCAGCCATTTCATTAAAGCCGGAGGCAATATTTTTTAATTCATCATTGGTAGCCAGTATTGCTCGCTGATCAAAATTACCATTGTAAAATTCATGTGTTACGTGAGTAAGTGTATTGATACTTCTCTTGGTTGATAAATAAATACCGATCAGGAAGTACAGCACAAGTAAAAATAACAGAGCTGAAATGCCTAATCCTAGTATTAGTTGATGATTTGCTGCCTCTAGCCGATGCTTGAGTAAACTTTCCAGTGTTGATGAAAGAGTACTTTCTAGAAAGATAAAACCATCATTAATGACCTGACTGGATTTATCATAAAATTGATCGGAACGGATCTTATTTTCATTAGCCAATATCTCTCTTGAAATAAAACTTATATGCTGATTAATTTCAAGAATTAGAGATCGAGCAGCAGTAGTAATTGTTTCCCCATCAGCAGTTGTGACTTGATCAAGTTTTTTAATATTTTCTTTAAAGACTTGAAAAGGAAGGCTTGTTTTAAATAAGAGTAATTGGATTTTCTTCTTATCAATATCACTTTTATGAATTAGGTAAGACGTCCCAATTGCTCGCACTTGCCCAAGAAGCTCTAGCGTTATGGGGAGTGGATATAAGAAACTATGGGTTAAATAATGTGAATTTAGATCATTGACAAGAGGAAGTAGATAATAATCGGCTATCTGTCTTTGAAAAGTAAAAAGCCGTTGTAATAACCTTGTATGTGAATCAAAACTATCATTTAATCCCATTGTTACACTGGTGGCATTTAAATATTCCCACCGATCATTAATAGTAGACCACTCTTTAGAGTGTTTTAATTCTGTAGGTAGAGCGTTATTGACAGTAATAAAATGTTGAAGAAGCTGTTTGTTTACTGATAACTGTTTGGCTGAGTGACTAGGGGTACCTGCAATGACTCCAGCAGAAAGGCCACGATGTTGCTGTAATGCTTGAATAAGGAGTGATGATGCTTGTACTTGCTTTAAGCCTTTTAACTGCTGATTTGCTATGTTAATCGTCTCTGACAGATGCAGTGCCAGCACGATTGAGACGATTAATAGAGAGATGAGAGAAAGTCCACCAAGCACAATAAATTTCCGAGGAAAGCTCAGCGTATTCATTATTCTAATTGCGGGTGAAAAGAGATATTTCATATCAAAAAGTTGCCATCATCAATGTAAGTAAAAAGTAGATTGAAACGACCTTGTGAACGAATCTATGAACGGATTATATAATGTTTTATGGTGGATGAGATAGGATCTTAATTTAAGATGGAAAGATAATAATTATTGCTGTTCCACTACCACCCCAAAACTATCAATTATCTGAGGAATTTATAAGGGCTATAATTGACCCTCATCATTGACCCATAGCTAAGGTGGTTAGTGTTCATACCTACATAATGTATAATGAATAAATGAGCAATAGCAAAGCACCTGTAATCCTAGATAAGATCGCATCTCTAACCACCATTAGAGATATAGACATGTTTGAATTCAGCTTCATGAAAACCCTAGCCGGTATGTTGGGAGTGAATGAAATATCGCTGTACAAATTCAATAGCACTAACAAGCCCTGTCGTTTAATCAAGTACTTTTCGGGGACTGAGATAAGTAGTGGAAAGAAGCGAGTGAATGAGGCGAAGGAAATTCTCATCGAAGACATTGATATTCCAGTCTCGTTAAGCAATGCCATGGACTGGATTGGAACTACAGGTAAAATATACACCACAAAAGCGGGGGGAGAGTATCTTACTATTTACCCCATTTCATCGCTCAACCACATCATAGGCTACCTGTCTGTAACACTTTCACATGAACCCTCCGAGTCGGAAAATCTGGTTATCACCAGCCTGTTAAGCATTTCTGAGAACTTCCATTCACTACTGGAGGAGAACCAAAGAGACAAGTTAACAGGGCTATTGAATAGAAAAACTTTTGATGAGAATATCTCTAAAATACAAGATTTAATCCCTTTCCATCCTGATACAGGTGCTTATTCTGGGGCAGAAAAAAGAGAAGATAATTCTGAACATGAGTATTGGCTATCCATTATCGACATAGATCACTTCAAGAGAATTAACGATTCTTTCGGTCACATCTATGGGGATGAAGTACTGCTAATGCTTTCTCAAATTATGAAAAAATCTTTTAGACCTAGCGACCTGCTGTTTCGCTTTGGAGGCGAAGAATTCATTATAATTGCCAAGGTCTGCAATCAAGATGAAGCTAAAAATATATTTGAGAGGTTCAGAGTGACCATGGAGGAATTCACCTTTCCACAAGTTGGGCAGGTGACTATCAGTCTGGGCGCGACCGAAATACAGGGGCAACATGTCATCTCAACTGATATTGTAGGAAGGGCAGATCAAGCCCTGTATCACGCTAAAGGTAACGGTAGGAATAAGCTATTCTTTTATGAAAACTTGGTTTCTTTGGGGATTATTGAAGAGAAGAATGAAGATGGATATATTGAGCTTTTTTAATGTGTCGCGGAGTAAGTTTGCAAAGTGAAGGGATAGTGGCACAGGCTGAAAGTAAAGCTAATAAGGCCACCAAAAGAGCCTTCTAATAACTATTATTTCCACTTAAACCTATGAGCTATTTAATATTTAACTCTTGTTGACTGATTTTGCAATGAAGGCTGAGGTAATTAATGATCTGATTAGCACAGTGTTCAATACTAAACTCTGCTGCCTTGATAACAATTTCTGCTGAATTGGGTCGCTGATATTCTGAGTCAATCCCCGTGACATTGCTAACAATTCCTGCACGTGCTTTTTTATACAAGCCTTTAGGATCGCGTTGTTCACATTCAGTGAGCGGCGTATCAACAAACACTTCGATAAATTCACCGTCAGCCACTAACTCACGAACAAGTTGTCTATCTGACTCAAATGGTGAAATGAAGGCAGATAAAACGATTAATCCAGCATCAGTAAAGAGTTTGGCTACTTCACCAATACGGCGAATATTTTCAATGCGGTCACTGTCTGAAAAGTTTAAATCTTGATTTAATCCGTGGCGAACATTATCACCATCCAAGAGATAAGTATGGTGCCCCATTGCAACAAGTTGTTGCTCAACAGCGTTAGCTAACGTTGACTTGCCTGCACCGCTTAGGCCTGTAAACCAGATAATGCAGGGTTGTTGTTGCTTTTGTAGGGAACGGGTTTGTTTAGTAACCGTGTGAGAGTGCCAAACACGTGGGCTAGATTGGGTAACCATCAGTTAATTTCTTCCAAGCCGATATAAAAGCATATTATTTTACGACGTATTTGTTTCGCGTGTGAATCAATTTTATCATTCAATAAAATGGCACCTGAAGCTACTTTTCATTGTTTTCTGTAGGTGTATTTAGAACATAAGCCTGAAAATTAGCGGTTCAGGAGCTCTAGTGTAGTGAGTTAAGTCTGTATCATTCATTGCGATTAAGTGAGAGGCTGATATGGTATAAATAACTTAACATATCGAATTGTCATTTTGTCGCTTTTATTGGTGAGGCACACCCTCGCTCCAACAATTTCAATTAGCCTCGTATTTGATAACTGCTATCATTCGCTTTAAAGCTATTCTACTATTCATTATTGATGAAGTTGACTTGTTGTTGCAATTCTATTAAGGCTATCTAACACGGTATTCTTTAAAGATAGTAATTCTTTAGACTGCTGTACAGCCTCATCTTTTTTGCCATCTTGATAGAGTTGAATAATGTGGAGGCCTGTTTTATGGACTTCTTCATGAATAGCTTCCAATTCACGGAAGGCTGTTAAATGACCATAGTGTTTTTGACCATGATTATCGTACCATTGACCTAAACGACACTGATGATGATCCGTTAATTCATCATGAGATATTTCCAGCTTATTACCTTCTAATGCTGTAAAAATGCTTTGGATCCATTTAATATGATCTTGTTGTGCTATGACTAAAGGAAGGTTGCTCATTTCCCATTCAGACCCAGACCAAATGGACCAGGATTCATCTGGAACATAATTTCCTATCCAATCAATCATCTCGTTGGCAGGCATCGGTTTAGCAATGCCGTAGCCTTGAGCATAGTCACAGCCAATCCGCATGAGCAGAACGCCATGTTCAGCTGTTTCAACACCTTCAGCAATAACATTTCGATTAAAGGTTTTTGATAATGAAATAATGCCTTCAATTAATGCTAAATCATCTGCATCTTCGAGCATGTCACGTACAAAAGACTGGTCAATCTTAATCGTACTAGCAGATAAGTTTCTTAAATGAGTTAATGATGAATAGCCTGTACCAAAGTCATCAAGAGCGACTGTTACGCCAAGAACATTTTGACAGCTTTGAATGATACCATTGATAATGTCTAGGTCACCAAGGACGCTGCTTTCTAATATTTCTAATTGAAAGTCTTGCGAATCAATATTAGGGTGACTATCTAATGCATCGTTTAGCTGATCAAAGAAAACACTGGACTGTAAGTGATGAGAAGATACATTGATGCTTACTGAAAAATCAAGTCCTTGCTCTTTCCAATGAGCAAGTTGTGTCATTGCTTCATTAATTACCCAGCCTCCAACTTGAATTTCTATATCAGTACCTTCAATTATAGGTAAAAAATCTAACGGTGGAATGATACCTCTTTCAGGGTGAATCCAACGAATTAATGCTTCAGCACCATAGACTTTGCCTGTCCTCATATTGACTTTGGGTTGGTAATAAAGTTTAAATTGTTTTTCAAGTAGTGCTTGTTTAATCTCTTGGAGTTGAGCTTGTTGATGAATAATTTTTTGATCATCAAGAGTATTAAATAAATGCTGTTGATCTTTACCCATTAATTTTGCTTGGTACATGGCCTGATCAGCATGACGGAGCAAAGTGTCTAAATCGGCATCATCAGTGGGGTAAATAGTTGCTCCAATAGATGCTGTTATTTTATGGCGGTGATTATCAATTAGATAGGGCTTTGACAGTGCCTGACGGATACGAATAAGTGTTTGTTCACATAGGTCAAACGATTCAACATCACGTAGTAGCAAGGTAAACTCATCACCGCCTTGACGCGATACGGTATCTTCTCTTCTGACAGTGTCATTAATACGATTTGCGACTTCAATAAGTAGTTTGTCGCCAACTTCATGTCCAAAGTTATCATTGATAGGTTTGAAGTTATCTAAATCAAGGAAACATATAGCGAGCAGAGAGTTTGTACGGTCAGTATGGGCTAGAGCTTGTTTAAAACGATCGATATATAAGGTGCGGTTAGGTAGTCTTGTTAAAGGGTCAAAGTGTGCCATCTGCTTTAGCTCTTCTTCTAACTGCTTACTTTTAGTAATGTCAGTCCGCATAGAAATATATTGTTCTGGCTTACCTTGACTGTCCATCATGGGAACTATGGTTGAATGAACCCAATAAAAAGAACCATCCTTTGCTATATTTTTAATAGCACCATGCCAAACATGACCCCTTGCAATAGTTTTCCACATATTGGTGAAAAATAAATCCGAATGGGTATCTGTTTTCAAAAGACGATGGTTTTTTCCGATCAGTTCCTTTTTGGTATAACCTGAAATTTGGCAAAATAAGTCGTTGGCATACGTTATATTTCCTTTCACATCAGTGATTGAGACAATAGCATGCTCATCTAGTGCATTTCTCTGAAATATATTTTCCTTGAACAACTCTTGTTGTTTTTGCTCGGCCAATTTACGTTCTTCAATGCTAGTGGCTAATCTTGGAGCAATAAGAGCTAGAAGCAATACTAAGAATACCACTACGCTGATTAATAAAATTAATGTACTTGGGTTAACACCAACAATTTCTTGGGGAGATAAATTAGGAATAAAGTTAACAGCTGACATGGCCGTATAGTGCATACCTGAAGTAGCAAAGCCCATTGCAGTAGCACTTAATAATTGTCGCTTGCTTATAAGCCTATCTTTATCTTTAGCTCCATCTTGTAATGTAAGTGCAATAGTAGCCAGTATCACTGCTATTAAGATAGATAGATAGAATAGTTGGGTGTCATGAACCATCGTGGCATTAAGTTGCATTGCCATCATGCCGAGGTAGTGCATTGAACCGATACCACTACCTAATAATATTCCGGCTATTATTAATTGATGAAGACTGTTTTTATTGTTGGTCATCCAGAAAACAACGCTACAGGCCATAATGGCAGGAAAGATTGATAATACCGTTAATGTTATATTGTAGGTAACAGGTACAGATAAGTTTAATGCCAACATCCCTATAAAGTGCATTGCCCAGATACCCAGCCCCATCGACGATGCACCGAATAATTTCCAGAGTATTTTTTGGTTTCTTTTGGGACTGCTTGCTGCTTGCTCTAAAATACCAAAAGCGGTAAGAGAGGATAATATGGCAATAAAGATGGATAAAATGACTATTGGAATATTATATGACTTGGTCAGAAGCATATCTGGAGTAATAGAACTAAGTTCGATAAAAGGCATAGTTATAAAGTCATTATTAAGCTGAGTATATATACCCGTGACCATCCAAGTTGCATATTTATAGCACTCATACTAACCGCGCTAGCGGTGTTATATTATTGAGCAATAGAACGACTATTACATCAATAATATGCCTTGCTATCACGGCTATTATAAGCACTAAAAACCTGCACCTTGAATGATAACGGGTATAAAGGTATTTAAAGAGGTGTACAATTTCCATGCTCTTTAAAAGGACTTAACTAGAATATAGTCGATTAGAATGAATTATTCAAGATAGTAATGTGATAATTGCTTTTCTAATCTATTTATTTTTATTGTTGAGGAGTTTCTCTCTAACTATAAGCATAGTCAAACTGAGCGCTGCGATGGCTGAGTAAAGCTCTCTGGAAGTATTGACTTTAGTTTCCACTTCAAAACTATTAATCATTCTTGCAATTGATAACTGCTTATAAGCTGCAATCATCAAAAGCCCCCGTAGCTCAGCTGGATTAGCGTCCACACCTTATATTAGTACTTGGTGCTATTACAGATTATTTTCAATTGTCCATTCTTTGAGCTCTTCAAGAATGGAGAGTGCACTTATTCCTTTTTTTGCTATTTTGTAACTAACTGCTATAGGTTTTGTTGAGATGACCTTTCTGGTGATGAGCTTATTTGCTTCCATTGCTTTTAATCGCTCAGCAATAACTTTTTTACTAGCTCCAGCAAGCTGCCTCGAAATTTCATTAAACCGCATAGGTTGATCTTTTAAGTGCCATAAAATAGACCCTGTCCATTTGTTACCAATGATTCGCATGCCTCTCTCAACGGGGCAAGGTTTATAACATGCTTCATTCATGATTGTAGGTTACAAAAAGTTAACTGGTTGACTATTGTAACCTAGATGTTATCTTTCCGACAACGATTTTAATGAAATGAAGGAAAAATTATGGAAAGCAAAGCAATGTTTGTAAATGCTGGTGGCGGTTTTAATACTGTTATAACTGAGCAGATTGAAGTAAAAAAGCCATCTACACATGAAATAACAGTAAGGCTTCATGCTAATTCATTGAATTATCATGATTATGCGGTAGTGAAAGGTCTTTGGGCACCATCGGAAAAAAGGATCCCTATGGCTGATGGTGCAGGTGAGGTGATTGAGGTGGGTGAAAATGTTACTGAGTTTAAGGTCGGTGACAGTGTTGTTAGTACATTTTTCCCTACATGGATAAATGGTGAACCTGTAGTTGATGGCTTTTCTTCTGTACCCGGAGACGGTATCGATGGGTACGCTCGTGAATATGTTACCTCTTCGTCAAGTTCATTCACAAAAGCGCCTAAGGGTTGGTCACATGTAGAGGCATCAACATTGACTACGGCCGCCCTAACAGCTTGGCGTGCGTTGATGTGTTTCAATGCTATCAAAGCTGGAGATAGTGTTTTATTACAGGGTACTGGAGGTGTTTCCATTTTTGCTTTGCAGTTTGCAAAAATGATGGGCGCTAAAGTTATTGCAACCTCATCGAGCGAACAAAAAATGGAACGCCTAAGGGATATGGGAGCTGATCATGTTATTAACTATAGAACAGAGGCCAGGTGGGGAGAGCGGGCAAAAGAATTGAATGGTGGTGTTGGTGTGGACCATGTCGTTGATATTGGTGGTGGGCAAACATTAGAGCAATCGTTAACGGCTGTAAGAGTCGGAGGGCAAATTTCCCTAATAGGAATTCTGTCTGGCCAAACATGTGAAATTAATATTGTTAAAGCATTTATACAACAAGTTAGACTTCAAGGAGTGCTTGTAGGAAGCCGTTCTCAGCAGCAAGAAATGATTAAAGCTATTGAGGTTAATCAAATGAAACCAATAATAGATAAGGTGTTCTCACTTGATAATATGGTTGATGCATTTGAGTATCAGGAAAGTAATCGTCATTTTGGGAAAATATGTCTTGAATTTTAATTTAAATAATAAAGATATATGTATGACTAACGCATTCACACGCGTTGGTATATGGCTAATTAGTTGTGACATGAAAGCCGTAGACAAGAGCTTTAAATAGCTGAGTTTGACATGGTTTTTAATGAAGAGGCCGTAATGAACTGAATCATTACGGCTTTTTTGTTTCTGGATCAGTTACCGCTCCAGAGCTATTCCAAGTTGGAGTGCAAAACCGTACTGTATATTAGTTGTTTATTAACAGGTCATAGAAGTTGTCTTCGCACTAACCACAATACAAAGGGTGGCACGATGAGCCATTGTACAATTGGCACAAGACCAGTACCGAAGAAGGGGAGAGTAGGCATTAAGTCCCCATAAGCCCAACGGTTAAGCTCTCCAGTAGCAATAGCTTCGAATATCACCGTCATTATGATTCCGGGCACTAAGAACAATCCGATTCGCTTCGCATTTAAATGGAAGATCCAGCGTCTTGATTTTAGTAAGGCTTTAGAAATCCAAAACATAAATACGAGCATGACTGCGTCCCCGATTGAGGCCTGAATACAAGCGTTATTAATTTCGGTTATGGACATTCCTGTGGAGAAGCTAAAAAAGGGCATTTGTAGCATTTCCCAGATAAAGTTGGCCATGAATCCGAAAAGTAAGAAGTTGAATTCAATATTATTGGTCACTCGGTGCATCAATAGGGCTTTCCTCTAAATTACAGCTTCACACGTCGAAGTCTTAACGCATTGGCAATCACCGATACCGAGCTAAGGCTCATGGCAGCAGCAGCGATCATTGGAGATAATAGCAAGCCAAATACGGGGTATAAAACACCGGCTGCAACAGGCACTCCCAATGAGTTATAGATAAATGCAAAGAACAAATTCTGGCGAATATTACCCATGGTGGCGCGGCTTAACCGTATCGCTTTGACAATACCCCTTAAATCACCTTTAACCAAGGTGATGCCTGCACTTTCCATTGCCACATCTGTACCCGTTCCCATTGCAATACCAACACTTGCCTGTGCAAGAGCTGGGGCATCATTAATGCCATCACCCGCCATGGCGACAATCTTACCTTCTGCTTGCAGTTGTTTGACGATAGCGGCTTTTTGTTCGGGTAACACTTCGGCCTGAACGTTATCAATGCCTAGTTTTCCTGCCACAGCCATGGCGGTGGTATGACTGTCACCGGTGAGCATGACAATCGTAATGCCTTCAGCATGTAATGCTTGAATAGCTTCAGGTGTCGATTCTTTCACTGGATCAGCAACACCAATCAGTCCTGCCGCCTGACCATCAATACTAACTAACATGACCGTCTGGCCTTCGGTTCTTAGTTGGTCAGCCTTAGCTATTAGTGCACTGACATCAACACCGATGCTTTCCATCAGTTTGATATTGCCCAATGCAACAATATGATTATCAATTTTTCCTGTTACGCCTTTTCCAGTAATAGATGAAAAATCACTTGTTTGGCTGAGTGTGAAACCCCGCTCTTGAGCCCCTTTCACAATAGCTTCTGCTAAAGGATGCTCACTGGCACGTTCCAGACTAGCGGTTAGTTTTAATAACATCTCTTCAGAGAAATCTGTACACGCATCAACAGTAACTAATTTAGGTTTACCTTCGGTCAGAGTGCCTGTTTTATCAATTACCAAGGTATTGACTTTTTCCATTACTTCCAATGCCTCAGCATTTTTTATCAATACACCCGTGAGTGCTCCACGACCTGTACCCACCATAATTGACATGGGAGTGGCCAAGCCTAAGGCGCACGGGCATGCAATAATTAATACGGCGACTGCATTAATAATGGCATGAGCAACACGTGGTTCTGGCCCCCACAGCCACCAAACTAATAATGTCAGCATGGCAGTTAAAACAACGGCAGGTACAAAATAAGCTGCCACAACATCCACTAATTTTTGTATGGGCGCACGTGATCGTTGTGCTTGTGCCACCATATCAACGATTTGAGCTAGTAAGGTATCACTCCCTACTTTTTCTGCTCGCATCTGCAAACTACCTGTACCATTAACTGTGGCACCTATTAATTGATCATCGACAGATTTTGATACTGGAATTGACTCGCCAGTTACCATAGATTCGTCAATGGTACTGTTACCCTCAATAACAATGCCATCAACGGGTATTTTCTCACCTGGACGGACGCGAAGATTATCACCAGCGACAACCTGTTCCAGAGGTATATCTTGCTCATCGCCATTATCGCGAATAATACGAGCCGTATTAGGAGCCAAGCCAAGTAATAGTTTGATCGCAGCATTGGTTTGACTACGGGCACGTAATTCTAAAACTTGTCCCAATAATACCAAGGCCGTGATCACAGCAGCCGCTTCAAAATAGACTGGCACAGTACCATTGTGTTGCATGCTTAGAGGGTAAAGTTGTGGAAATAGCAGAGCAACGACACTGTATAACCAAGCTACCGATACACCCAAGCCAATCAAGGTAAACATATTCAAATTACGACTGATGATTGATTGCACGGCTCGAATGTAAAAAGGCCACCCACCCCAGATAACAACAGGCGTGGCTAGTGCAAACTCCAGCCATTGTACTTGTGTCATTGAAATAGCACTGGGTAGCCACTGTGGAATCAGATCGGCAAGCATCGCCAACATAAATACCGGCAAGGCGAATGCCGTGCTTATCCAGAAACGACGAGACATATCATCCAGCTCGCTGGTATCGTCCTGTATCTGAACGGTACGAGGTTCTAATGCCATCCCACATTTTGGGCAGTTTCCAGGATAATCTTGCACCACTTCGGGATGCATTGGGCAAGTGTAATCATTATTGGAATTTGATGTTATTGCAGATGATAAATCATGACTATGATTGCCATCACAACAATTGTGCTTGGTACTGACAGCGTGAATATAGTGTTCTGGTGAGGTGTTAAATTTATCTAAACAGTGAGCCGAGCAAAAATAATAATGCACTTTATTATGTGCAATATGATGCTTGGTTAAAGTAGCATTGACCTCCATGCCACACACGAGATCAGCTGTCATGATAAAGTCTCCGGCGATAGGATGATGTTTAAAGAACTATCACATGCCGCCTATCTCAGTTATTTTTCAAGTTCTTGGCGACGATGTTGAAATTCGGCATCATCAATTTCCCCACTAGCATAACGGTCTTTGAGTATATCTATTGGACTCTTCTCAGGTTTAGATGATCTTCCCATACTGGCAAGAATTTTTAAAAGAACAATAATAACAAAGGGGAATATTATCCAAAAAAGCCACATTCCTACACCCATTAATCCTGCATTATCTCCATACATAGTATTTCTCCTCAAACTAAAGAAATCACTTCTATAAGGTCAGTTTAGGCCATAAAATCATTTTATGCCAACGTCAAGCTGTAACAGTGTAATAATCTATAATACTTATGTGAAACTCCAGAGATATTGAATAGTGACGTTAATGATGATGCTTACCTTCATGTGAAATCATCATTATTGTTGAACGTATTTTCTATTGAGGAGTCAATGCCTGATATACGTTCGTCTGTAGGGGGATATTTTAGTTCCTCAACACGATCTAGCTTACTTTGATATGTGGCGTGGTGCTGATGATCGTGCCTATCAGTATTAGATTCAACTGGTGATGACACAACGCCTCATCGATAACAGTAGATGGCTTCTACATCTTAACCATTCAGTGATTATTTGTTACTGAAAGTATTGCCGCTCCACTACCGCTCCTGAACTCTAGCTTATCTGGCTATTTGATAACTGCTATAATTCGCAATCATCATTGCCCCCGTAGCTCAGCTGGATAGAGCGTCCCCCTCCTAAGGGGAAGGTCAGTGATTCGAATTCACTCGGGGGCACCACTTTTCAGTGGTTAGAAATATTGGTGGTACCTGTAAGGGTACATCTGATACCAACCAGAAACATCATTACACCATTTTTAAATGTGGCTTGTTGGCATCTGAATTTAACTGATTAATCACATCTCGTGCCCTTGAAGAGACTTCTCTGCGTTCAAGGTGAGCATATCTTATAGTGGTACTGATATCAGTATTACTCAGGAACTTTTTCACCTCATATATTGATAGTCCATTCTGAATCAGCCTTGTGGCGTGAGTGTGTCTAAGGGTATGCTCATCAAAAATTAATACTAGCTCATTCCATCTTGGTGATTTCAGAATATCTTGTCCCTTTGTCTGGGGTGCAATGAACTGCCGATGAAGACTAGAATCACACAAAACTGAGATGTTCGTCGAATATCATTAACAGATAAAATAGTAGCTATAAAATAAAATCTGAACTATGATTAAATCATATAATTTTATGAATAAATGTTGTTATTCTCGATGTCATATCTGAATCTATCACCAAAACAAAAGATCACGATTACAGCATTACTGTATTTGCTTTGGTTGTTTAGTTTCACTACTTATAGCGTCATTCATGAAAAAACAGAACTTTACCAAACGCTGGAGCGACAACTTGAGGATGCTGCGCTCCTTACCAGTTTATTGTTGCCAGAAATGCATCATCATCAAGGCATGCACAAACAAAACCTGACTAAAGAGCAAGATTATCAAAATGTACTCTCTTTATCTGGTTTTACTGATAGCAGTGATGTTATCTATATCTACACACTTATCTTACAAGATAATAAAGTCTTTTTTACCTCCTCCAGTGCAACGGAAGAAGAGCGGCAATCGGGTGAGGGGCTAACTTTCTATTTTGATCATTACGATGATGTTGATCCTCGCGTCTATGATGTCTTTAACACTAAAGAAAAGACTTTCCTTGAATATACTGATCAATGGGGGACATTCCGAAGTGTATTTATTCCTAGTTATTCAACGGATGGTACTTTTTATCTCACTGTCGCAGACCTTGCCATCAGTCATATCCACGTACAATTAAAGCAACAAATTTACCATTCACTGGCTATAGCCACTCTATTCTTATTGTTTGTTTACCCAGTTTATTGGGCTACAACATTTAAATTGAAGAATATAACAAAAGAGTTAGATAAAAAAGTTCAAGAACAAACGACAGAACTCTTTCAAAAAGAACAACGCCTAAATCATGCTTTGGTTAGTGCTAAGCAGAGTTGGTTTGATGCCAATCTTATCACTGGGGAACTTAATGTTAGTGATGGACTTTCTAAGTTACTGAAATATAATTCCAAAACCTTTAAGGTAGGCCTTCGATCTTGGGAAAAAAATATTCATCCGGATGACAAAGATCGAGTTTTAACCTCTTTTAATGAATGTCTGAAAACTGGTGGTCCTACAGAAGTAGAATACAGACTGCGCGCCTTTGATAATAGCTGGCCATGGGTACATGCAGTTAGTGAAGTAATTGAATGGGATAACGATAATAATCCTATTAGAATGGTAGGTATCCATCGGGATATTACTGAACAAAAATTACAAGATAAGACAGCTAAAGAACACAATGAACAACTTATATCTAATCAAAGGGCACTACTTGAGTTGTCTAAAGATAAATTTACTAGCCTAAATGAAACGTTTAATAAATTAGTCCAAACTGATGCTGGGCAACTTAAAATTTCTCGTGTAAGTATTTGGTTTCTAGATGATGATAATAGCGTTATTAGATGTGCAGTACTTTATCACCAGGGTGAGACTTCAAATAGTGGTGACACTCTCACGGCTATAGATTACCCCAATTACTTCAATCTATTAAACACTATAGGATTTATCTCAGCAGACGATGCACAAACTAATAGTGGTACAAATGAGTTTACTGAACACTATTTAAAACCTCTTGGTATTACTTCTATGCTGGATACTCCAATTCGAATTAATGGTGAATTAATTGGAATAGTTTGTCATGAGCATGTTGGCCCTAAACGGATATGGACCCGAAGTGAAGAAGAGTTTGGGAAGTCAATTTCCGACTTATGTGCTCGAGCCGTTTTAGAAGATAAACGTTCTAAAGCAGATGAAAAGCTGTCACTAATCGCACACTATGATGTTCTCACCCAGCTTCCTAACCGAGCATTATTTTCTGATCGCTTTAGTCAAGCTGTTGCTCACGCTAGGCGTACTGATAGCATGCTCGCTATTTGTTTTTTGGACTTAGATAACTTTAAACCTGTCAATGATAATTATGGTCATGACGTCGGCGATCAACTGTTGATTAAAGTCGCAAAGCGAATTAAAGCCACTATTCGAGAAGAAGATACAGTCTCACGCCAAGGTGGTGATGAATTTACTTTGCTACTGCGTGATGTTGAATCATTTAAACAATGTGAAGAAACACTGGCGCGGATTCGTGATGCGTTGGCACAACCCTATATTATTGACGGCTTCTCACATAAGATAACGGCATCTATTGGCATCACCATTTATCCACTGGATGACGCTGATTTAGATACCTTAGTTCGCCATGCAGACCAAGCTATGTATCGGGCTAAACTCGCAGGTAAAAATCAACAACAAATCTTTAATGCCCTTGATGACAGGGCAATAACGGACAGACAGAGTCAGCTTTCAGAAATCAAACAAGCTCTCATTAGTAAACAGTTCCAATTATATTACCAACCTAAGGTGAACATGAAAACGGGTGATGTATTTGGTGCTGAAGCATTGATTCGGTGGATTCATCCTGAAAAAGGATTAATTCTTCCTGTAGATTTCTTACCTATGATTGATGGTGCTGATCTAGAAATTCAAATTGGTGGTTGGGTAATTAATGAAGCATTACAGCAAATTGATATTTGGCAACAGCAAGATATCAAACTTGAAGTCAGTATCAATATCTCGTCTCATCATCTGCAATCTAATGTTTTCTTCGACCAATTGAATGAAGCGTTCGACAATCATCCTGATGTAAATTCTCAATACTTACAGTTGGAAATACTAGAAAGCAGTTCGCTGGGTGATGTTAATGCTATCAGTGGCATCATTAAAAGTTGTCAGAATGTACTTGGAGTTAATGTTGCTTTGGATGACTTTGGCACGGGATACTCATCACTGACTCATATGAAAAACTTGTCTGCTAATACTATCAAAATAGACCAAACTTTTGTCCGTGACTTATTAGATGACCCAGATGATTACAGTATTATTGAGGGCATTATTGGTTTAGCGAAGGCATTCAATCGTGAAGTGATTGCTGAAGGGGTCGAAACCAATGCTCATGGATTAATGTTGTTGCTAATGGGCTGTAATGAAGCGCAGGGTTATGGTATTTCTAGGCCCATCCCTGCTGATGATTTAGTGTCTTGGCTTGCTGACTACAAACCAAATTCCTATTGGATAGATTATGGTAATAGACACCTTACTCTTCAAGAGAGAAAAATTATTTTACTGCAACTCACCACTGAACACTGGTTTAACAATATCAATAACGTGCTGCTTACCAAGCAAGATAGTGATTTTGAACAATACTTTATGAAATGTCATCTCGGTGTGTGGCTGTCACGTTTTGAAAGTGAAGGTCTATTCAAACAAAACTGGTTGGAACAACTTAAACAAGCACACGATGCCATGCTTAACCATGCTAGTGAACTTATTAGTCAATATCAGGCAGGAAAGGTTAATGAGGCCCAGACAAGAATGGACGAGTTCAAGACTTACTATAAAACGGTATATTCTATTTTGAATGGCTATAGCACTATTCCGTAGCCAAAACTTCATTTTCTGTTCTCAGTAAGAAAAAATGAATGTAGATTTACACCTGTAAATATAATAGTAACCTTCGACGAACCTCACTCCCTAACTCACTCAGCCTATTCTCTGTCCAACAAAGTATTTAATAAATAACAACTTAGCGCCATCTCTGGAGATACTTTTCTAGTTTTAACACCGGAAATTCAAGATCTGAATATCTGTATCCTAGTCTTTTGCCAAGTTTCCAAGCCCCACGGATCAAATCAAATGATTTTTTAGTAGTGCTATTAGCTACCCCTTGTTTTACCCTTAATTTAAGCAATGCAGTAAGGTCATTATTGCTTATTTCATGAAGCTTTTTATTAATGGGGAAATACTTAGTTAGCAGCCTTGATTGGCTTACAAGTGATGAGTGGCTTGCTGTACCTTCTTTGGTCTCAATGAACTGGGTGATCATTTCAGAAAATCTAACATCTTCCAGTTCACCTAGGTATTGCTGTGAATGTACCTTTACTCTCCACTCACGCTCAATCTTCTCTGCCACCCTTTTATCAGTGGTTCTTGATGACTTAATATAGGTCTTGCCTTGAAACTGAAATTGCACATACCAGAATTGGCTATTACCGCGTTTTAGAACACTCATGTCTGCCTCTGTTACAGTTTGTTACTGGTAACAGAACCATCACTTTATTACTTGGTTTGGGCAACCATCGCCTATGAGGTATGATTGTTTTAAAGTGTAAGTTTTGGTCTACAAAATTATCACACCAACCAGCATCGGAATGTAAAATTATATCAATTAAGTAATAGACAATAACTGAGGAGAAGAAACTATGAGTGAGATTAAAACAATTCGAGATATCGCAGGGTTGGGTAATGAATCAAGCCCCATCAGTAATTCTGCCCTGATCATTATTGATGCACAAAACACTTACACGGAAGGCGTGATGAAACTGGATGGCATGGATTCGGCTTTAGTTGAGTGTAAAAAATTACTTAATCGATTCAGAAATGCTGGACGACCCATTTTTCATATCCAGCACAATGCAGGGACGGGAACGCCCTACGATGTCAATGATCGCATTGGACAGATTATCGATATCGTTTCACCTCTTAACGGTGAGGCCGTGATTACTAAAAACTATCCAGACTCCTTTGTACAAACTGAGTTGGATGAATTGCTGAAACAAGCAGGCATAAGTAATCTTATCCTTGCCGGATTTATGTCTCATATGTGTGTAAATTCAACTGCTCGTGGAGCCTTTAGCTTAGGCTATAACCCAACTGTTGTCGCTTCAGCAACAGCCACCAGAGCATTACCATCAAAAGTCACAGGTAAGATCCTACTGTCTGAACAAGTTCAAGAAGTAGCACTAGCTGCATTGTCTGATTTGCCTTCGGCAGTTGTCGCTTCAGTAGAGGATGTCCCTGATTAAAGCATGAGCAGATCATTATGTTCTCGGGCCGTGCCGGTTCGATTCCCACCCTAGTACCCTATATGGATGTGCCCAATTATTGAGGTACTTTCTTCCTGAGGCTAAATAATCTAACTGTCCGCTTTGGGTTGTGGATTCAACTGGTCGATGTAACACATATGTTAAATCGTTCTACTGGTCATTCAGTTCAGCCAAGGTTTCTTTGGTCACAGGTTCAGTAAGCTCAATTTTATTTTCCCTTGCACTATTAAGCTTTCTAGCGAGGTCACTTTTATTGATCTTGGTTTGCTTGTTACTAAGCATAGTTAATGTTCCTTAATTGAATACCAATAGTATTTATTAAAGCAATGTCAAACAGAGTTATTTGTTTTTTAGCTCACGGCGGATATTATAGAAATAAGTCATGGCACCTTTTGGGGTTAAGCCTGCACCTTTAATAAATAACAGCTTAGCGCCATCTGTGGAGACTATGCGGGGGGCCCTCCTAAGGGGACGGTCATGCATTCGAATCGCGTCGGGGCACCATTTTCCAGTGATTATAAGTATTGGTGGTATCTGTAAGGGTACATCTGATATCAAGCAGAAATATCATTACACTACTTTCAAGTTTGGCTTATTTGCTTGTGCATTTAACTGATTAATCACATCTCTAGCCCTTGAAAAAATGTTTCTGCGTTCAAGGTGAGCATATCTCATAGTGGTACTGATATTAGTATTACTCAGGAACTTTTTCACCTCATATATTGATAAGCCATTTTGTATTAGCCTTGTGGCATGAGTGTGTCTAAGGGTGTGAACAGTACAGCCTTTAATATTTGCTCTTTTGAATGCTTTTCTAATGGGGGTAGTGGCAGGATTTCTAGGGCCACCTTTTTTATTAGCAAATAAGTAGGGTGTCTTTCTATTTTTATTGTACCTCAGTAAAATTTTATGAACTCGATAAGTCAGATAAAAAATGCCACAGGTGAAAAGTGTGAACCTCAAAATTAATATTGCCATTTGTTTAACGTCAATTTTATGTTTTTGGTTGATAAGGATATAGAAGACTTAAAACCACCCAGCTGCATAACCATGCCTAGGTAGATTCTAGTCTTAGTTACCACAAGTAAAATTCATCAGGTATTTTCTTCATGCTATTAGGGGATAAATTCTCTATAATAGAATTATTATTTTATTTAATCCTTAAAAGTAAAGTATAAGGTTACTCGTTTTTGAAACACACTTTTAAAGCCATTGTCGACTCACTTACTGTCCCAACATTCGTCATTGATATGGAACATAATATCGTGGCTTGGAATAAGGCCTGTGAACTTCTTACTGGCATCGATGCCGCAGATATTATTGGTACAGCAGATGCGTGGCGAGGGTTCTACCCTTCGGAACGGCCCTGTTTAGCAGATGTCGTTGTTGATAATACAAAGGAACAATTAGACAAGCTATACCCCATTCATGGTGATTCAAAATTTAGTCAAGGACTGCATGCGGAAAGTTGGTTTAATGAAATAAATGGTCAAAAACGATATCTCATTTTTGATGCAGAACCTCTCTATGATGATAATGGAATATTAATTGGGGCTTTAGAAAATCTGGAAGATGTTACAGATATTAAACAAGCTGAACTCAGAGGAAGGACCCATAGCGAGGTAATGTCACAATTGGTTAAGGGAGAATCCTTAGCGAACATATTAAAATCGCTTATAGATGAAATTGAACGAGATGATCCTTTTGCACGCTGCAGTATATTACTGATGGATCCCTCTGGTAAATATCTCTTAACAGGTGCAGCACCAAGTCTACCTGACTTTTATAATCAAGCTGTTAATGGACTTCAAATTGGTGATGGCGTGGGTTGTTGCGGTACGGCTGCTTTTACTCAAAAGAGGGTCGTTGTTGAAGATATTCAAATACATCCCTTTTGGGAACCATATAAAGAACTTGCTGCTAAGGCAAATTTAGCTTCATGTTGGTCTGAACCCATTATAGGTACTGATAACAAGATACTGGGCACCTTTGCTATTTATCATCAAGAACCTAAGACACCTTCGACAGATGATTTCCAATTCATCGAGTTTGTATCTCAGTTAGCGACTATTGCCATAGAGCAAAACCATGCACGCCAACAACAATTGTTGTCTTCTCGTGTCTTTAATGACACTCGCGAAGGCATTACCATCACCAATTCAGATGGTGTTATCATTGATGTTAACCCCGCATTTTGTGATATTACTGGCTATAGTCGCGAAGATATTCTTGGCAAAAACCCCAGCATTCTTAGCTCTGGTAAGCAGTCTCCTGAATTTTATGCTGATATGTGGAAAATACTTGGAGAAACAGGTCATTGGCAAGGTGAAGTATGGAATCGCACTAAGGATGGTGAGCTTTATGCCGAATTACTTTCGATTTCTTCATTAAAAAATGAAAATGATCAGGTAATGAACTATGTGGGTATATTTACAGATATTACCCGTAGTAAAAAACAACAAGAAGAATTAAGTCTAATGGCACATTATGATGTGTTGACTGGCTTGCCGAATCGTGCCCTTTTTGTGGATCGTTTCCAACAGGCTATTGCTCACAGTAAGCGTAATAAAACATTATTGGCCATTATTTTTCTTGATTTAGATAAATTTAAACCTGTTAATGACAACTATGGTCACGAGGTGGGCGATAAATTATTAATTGAAGTAGCAAAGCGTATCAAAGCCAATATTCGAGAAGAAGATACTGTTTCACGCCAAGGTGGTGATGAGTTTGCCATTCTTTTAGGTGATGTTAAGTCTATATCTGAAAGTAAAAAAATGGCACAACGGATCCATCACTCACTCTCACTACCCTATTCAATTGACGGTCACACTATTAGTATTGGCGCATCGAGTGGGATCGCACTATATCCCTTGGAAGATGCCGACTTAGATACCTTAATACGACATGCTGATCAAGCCATGTATCAAGCTAAACTTACTGGTAGGAATCGTTATCATCTATTTAATCATGATGATGAGCATCATGCTGTTCAAAAACAAAATGAACTACAAGAAATTGAACAAGCATTAGTTAATAATAACTTTCAATTGTATTACCAACCTAAAGTGAATATGAGGACTGGTAATCCATTTGGGGCTGAAGCTCTTATTCGTTGGATACATCCTAAGAAAGGACTCATTCCCCCATTAGATTTCTTACCAGCTATAGAGGATACAGAACTAGAAATCAAAGTGGGTAATTGGGTTATCAATGAAGCACTGTCTCAACTTGAAGTATGGCATCAGCTTGATATTCGGCTAGAAGTTAGTATTAATATATCTTCACATCACTTGCTATCAGAGACATTTTTTACTGAACTTGATACAGCCCTCGCTAAACATCCCTCTGTTGATTCACAATGTTTACAGCTTGAAATATTGGAAAGCTCTGCGCTAGGAGATCTTAATGCTATTAGTACTATTATTGAAATATGCCAAAGTGCTCTGGGTATTAAGGTCGCGCTAGATGATTTTGGCACTGGCTATTCCTCATTGACACATTTGAGGAACTTACCGGCTAATACTATTAAAATAGACCAAAGCTTTGTGAGAGACATGCTTGACGATCCAAGTGACTCTGCAATTATCGATGGCATCCTCGGACTGGCGGAAGCCTTTAATCGTGAAGTTATTGCAGAGGGTGTTGAGGCCACTAATCATGGCTTAATGCTTCTTATGATGGGCTGTGAAAAAGCCCAAGGTTATGGCATAGCCAAACCGATGCCTGCCGATGACTTTCCACGATGGCTGGCCAATTACACCCCATGTCTAGAATGGCAACAATGTGGCAATATGCACCTTTCAATCAAAGAAAAGAAGGTGAATTTATTTAGGTTGGTTGCTGAGCGTTGGAAAGATAGATTTATCGACAATATTCAATCCTCTCCTGATAACGCTGAACATTGGCCTATTATGAGTAGCAAACATTGTCCTTGTGGTGCGTGGATAAAGCGAGTCCAACAAGAGCGGCTATTTGAAAATGAAGGTTTAATGCAGTTGGGGACAGCTCATGAAACCTTACATCGTATAGCTCAAGCATTGCACCTCCAATATCAAGATGGTGATGTAAGCACTGCTAGAGAAGGTTTGCTAGGGCTTCAAGCAGCGTTTGATGATATGAATAATGCGGTAGAGGTCGGTGAATAATCAAGCTTTCAGTCTGAATCTGCGGAAATATGGGTGCCTTATAAAGTACCTCTCCTACGGAGTTTAGATGTAAAGTGTAACGTCTGCATCACCAGCAAATTCTAGGTAAGTTGCTGCACCGCCAGAGCTAATGCCATCAATGAAGTCTTTTTCATCGAAATCAAACAGATCAACGGTCATTTGGCAGGCGATTAAATCAACACCTGTTTCAACGCAGATATCACGCAATTCTTCTACGCTTGCCACGCCTTTTTGTTTTAATTTACGTTTCATCATCCATGTTGCAAACCATTCAAGACCTGGGATGATCTGTACAATGCTAGGCACGGGAACAGGCATTGGCATTGCTGGGTTGCCTAAAGGTGATACTTTTAGGTTAAGGTTTTTATTGAGCAACTGCAAACCATAGAAAGTGAAGAATATTTTTACTTCAAATCCTAGTGCTACAGCAGTTGAAGCTAATAAAAATGGAGGGTATGCACCATCAAGTGTGCCTTTGCTGGCAATGATTGCGAGTTTTTTCGCCATTATTCTGCACCTTTTTCAAGAATAAAATGTAATGTACCGTCTTTTTCGCTAGATTCAATCAATGGATTGCCGGTCATTTTTGAGAATGCAGGAATATCCTGATGAGCACCTGCATCTGTTACGATCAAGTGTAGGCGCTGACCCGCATCCATTTCTGATAGTGCTTTACGTGCTTTTAGTACTGGAAGAGGGCAGTTTAAGCCCGATGTATCAAGTTCTACATCAAAGTTTGACATGGTTATTTCCAAAGAAGATCTGTATATAAACGTGTAATAATAAACTGAAATAGCTTTTTTGTCTTGCTGGAACCCTTGTTATGTTCTTAGTGTCATATGGTTGATATGAGAAAATTTATTACAATAGCGTTATTAGGACTGTTTATATGGCCGTTATCAATGACGCATGCTGTTGAGATCGCTTTGCCTGAAATTGGTGATAGTGCGGGATCTTTAATCTCGCCTCAACAAGAATATCAAATAGGATTAGGCTTTTACTGGCGGATACAGCAATCGGTAGATTTGATTGAGGATCCTGAGATAAATAGTTATTTGCAATCACTAGGTTATCGTTTGGTGGCTAATAGTGATTCACCTCATTTACCCTTTACTTTTTTTATGTTGCCAGACGCTTCTGTTAATGCTTTTGCTGCACCGGGAGGGTTTATCGGTGTTCATAGTGGTTTGTTATTAACCAGTGAGCGAGAAGATGAAGTCGCCTCGGTATTAGCACATGAAATTGCTCATGTTACACAGCGACATTTACTGCGTAGTTTTGAGAAGTCTAAGCAAATGAGCATCCCTATGACGATTGCCTTGATTGCGGCTGCATTATTAGGTGCTGCAGATCCTGCCATAGGGAGTGCTGCAATTATGGCTGTGCAGGCGGGTAGTGTTCAGTCACAATTAAATTTCACACGGGCAAATGAATCCGAAGCGGACAATTTAGGTATGCATACGTTAGTTCGTTCAGGTTTTGATGCCTTAGCAATGCCTGCTTTTTTTGAGAAACTACAACAAGCAAGTCGTTTTTATACAGGAAATGCTGTCCCTGAATTTTTACGGACACATCCTGTAACAACATCACGTATTGCAGATGCTCGTGGACGGGCAGTGAGATACCCCGCTGTCACACCTCAAGCCACGGATACATTATTATTCTATCTAATGCGTGAGAAATTACGTGTCATGACTGCAACAAACTTAACGCAGTTGATAGAGTATTACGCCAATGCAGTGAAAACAGGTAATAGTGTGAATGAAACAGCCACTTTGTATGGTTATAGTTTGGCATTATCAGCGGTAGGAGATTATGGTGCTGCTAGAAAAATAATCACAAAATTAATTGAGCAAGATGATGATCGTTTAAGTTATCAACTCGCTTTGGCTGATATTGAAATTGCCGTAGGCCGTTTATCAGTAGCTTTAAATATATATCAAGAAAATCAAAAACTTTATCCTGATGACCAAGCTTTATCACTTGAGCAGGTCTCTGCATTATTATTAGCTAATTTACCTGAACAAGCCGCGCAACTATTACTTAAACAGTTAGCGTTAGGAGCGCCTTCTCAGCAGTTATATAAGCTATTAGCTCAGGCTCAAGGGAATATGGGCAAGAAAAGTCAGTCTCATAGTTGGTTAGCAGAGTATTATTATATTTCAGGGCGTTTAAATTTAGCGGCTGATCAATTACGTATTGCTGCAGATTTTGCAAAAGGTGATGAGTATCAGTTGGCTAAAATTAGCTCCCGTCTACGTGATGTAGAAATTATATTAGCCCAGATGGAAGAGTCGTAATGACAAATAGCATGGTGCAACAACGTAGAACTTTTCTAAAAGGTGCTATTTCAGCTTCAACATTGGCATTGGTTGCTGCAAGTGGATTATTGTTGCCACAACAATTATTAGCACATTGGCCGACAGATGCGTTTAATGCTGAAACAGTTGAAGATGCCTTGTTAGCTTTATTAGGCGAAGCTGAAATAGCAGATGATGCAGCATTAAGCTTCAAAGTGGGTTCGCCACCTAGTTATGCTATCAATGGTGCTTCTGTTCCGATTCAGCTGCAAAGTAATTTAAAAAATATAGAACGCATTGCTATTTTGGTTGAAAAGAATCCATTTCCTCTGGCAATGAGTCTTGAGCCAACGCCAGCGATGAGTTTGCCTTTTAAAAGTATGATTAAGATCCGTGAGGATTCTCCGGTAATAGCGATTATTCGTGCTGATGGGAAACTGTATAAAACATCACGATTTGTTGAAGTTGATATTGGAGGCTGTGGTTAATGGGCTTGCCTAGAAAAGATCGTATTCGTGCGAAGTTAAAATCAGAAAATACAACGGTGCGTGTATTACTTTCTCATCCAATGCATACGGGACGAGCAAAAAATGAAGCAGAAAAATTAATTCCTGCTGAATTTATTCAGGATATTCGTTGCTGGCGAAATGATGAAGAAGTATTGACTATAAAATGTGGAACGGCAACGGCTCGAAACCCTTATTTTTCCTTTCAATTAGTTGCTGGAAAACTAGGGGATAAGATTATGATTCGTTGGGTTGATAACTTGGGTGCTAAAGGCAATGCAGAAACCGTTGTACAATGAATCTTAGACTCAAAGTTAATCTGTTTTTCGCCTCACTTCTACTGGTATCGTTGCTTATTAGTACAGGTGTATTGGTTTCGAATGCCCGCCAGTCAGTAAAAGCAGATATGGAAGAAACAATGAATGCAGCGGCTCAGCTGATTACTGTTTCTTTATCTGGAGGTTTCGCTTTGGATCGGGAAGGGGGGATGTATCAGCACCTTCATGATCTTGTGATTGCATTGAGTGAAATCCGTAGCCTACATATTTTGTTATTTGATGACGATGGATTATTGTTTGAAGGCGAGCCTAAAGTAGGTAAAGAGGCGAATCCACCTGAATGGTTTATTGACTTGTTATTGCCTAAAGTGACGCCATTAACTAAGAAATTTGGTCAAGGACATATGGTGATTTATGCAGCACCATTACAAGAGATTAATGAACGCTGGTTAGATATTCGTAGCATTTTGACATTAGGTTTAGTGATCTTTATTTTTGTTGGATTAATCTTGTATTGGGGCGTTGGTTGGTTATTGAAACCATTGGAAAGGCTTTTAGAGGCTTTATCTGGTTTTGAGCGTGGTAATTTGCATTTAAGATTGCCACGATTTTCAATGACAGAAATGGATCAAATTAGTCAGTCTTTTAATCGAATGGGGCAGACATTAGAACAAAGTATTGAAGAGAATCGTCGTTTAGCTGTTTTAGTTCAGCAATCGGGAGATGCGATCTTATCCCTTGATCATGCTGGGCATATTATGTTGTGTAATCCTGCCGCAGAAAAATTACTGAATCATCAAAGTAACTCCTTGCTTGGTAATGAATTAGCTTCTATTGGATTTACAGAAAACAAGCAGCAGATTCAGGAAATATTAGAAAATTGTAAAACAGTTGAAAATTTAGAAACACAGTTGCCGATAGCCAATGGTGAGACACGTTCCATACTACTTTCAACTGTACCTCTATTAGATCTGGAAAGTGTTGTACGGGGTGTTATTTGTACACTTAGGGATATTACTGAACATAAACAAATGGAAGTCGCAGAAAATCAACTACGTGAAACGCGTCTTTTAGCACAGCATATGGCTGAAGCACAAGAAGGAGAACGACGACATTTGGCACGTGAACTTCATGATGAATTGGGTCAATGTTTAACCGCGATTAAAACGGATGCGGTATTAATCCGAAATAGAACGCAAGAAACTGAACCGAAAGTATTTACCAGCGCACAGGCGATTATCGATGTAGCTAGTCATATTTATGATGTAGTGCATAATATGATTACCCGCTTGCGACCAAGTCCATTGGATGATTTAGGTTTGGTTCCAACATTAGAAGAGAGTATTTCTGCTTGGCAAAAAAGGCAATTAGATGTTGATTTTAAGTTATCACTATCAGGTGAACTAAATAACTTAAGTGAATCAATGAATATGACCATCTTTCGGGTTGTGCAAGAGTCGATAACGAATGCTGTACGTCATGCTGCTGCCTCTGAAATAGCGGTTACTGTTACAAATGAAGAACACTTATTAATAATAAATATAACGGATGATGGTAAAGGCATGGAGGTGCAAGACTTTCATTCTGATGTTGATTTTGGTTTGCTGGGTATGAGAGAGCGAGCACATAGTCTGGGTGGCGAGTTTAAGTTAACAAGTGCTTTAGGTGATGGCGTGTCTATTCACATCACACTACCAATAGGAAAGAATGAAATATTATGAGTCTTAATCAAATAAAAATATTGTTGGTAGACGACCATGCATTAGTTCGTGCCGGGTTTAAACGATTATTAGAAGATGATGATAAGTTTACGGTTATTGCTGAGGCAGACAGTGGTGAACAAGCTGTACAGGATTATAGTAAATTCAAACCTGATGTTGTCGTGATGGATATTTCAATGCCAGGAATTGGCGGGATTGGTGCTATTGAACGTATTATTGCTCGGGATTCTAATGCTCGTATTTTAGTATTAAGTGTCCATGAGGATAGTGTTTTTACTACGCGAGCATTACAAGCAGGTGCTAAAGGATTTATTCCTAAGCGAAGTGCTCCAGAAGAAATGATCAAGGCGGTGGAACAGGTTTCACAAGGAAAGATGTGTATTGATCCTGAAATTGCACAACAAATCGCACTGCAAAAACTGACCGGATCCGACAATATTATTGATGTATTAAGCCAACGTGAGTTTGAAGTGTTTCGCTTGTTGGCAGAAGGTAAAACAGTCAATGATATTGCTGAGATCTTAAGCTTAAGCCCTAAAACAGTGGGGACTCATCATACTAATATTAAACAGAAACTAGATGTGTCAAACTCTGCTGAGCTTGCTAGATTGGCCATTCGAAGTGGTATATTGGATGCTTAATTAGCACTAAGGAAAATCCTGAATGAAGTCGAGTTTTTTCCTCTAACGACTTTGATGCTGGCGGCGTATAGTGACATTCAACGTTAGCGGAAAGGCCCGCCAACTTTTTATTAACTTAGGAGTTATTACTATGTGGACTACACCAGAATATTCAGATATGCGTTTCGGCTTTGAAGTAACAATGTACATCTGTAATCGTTAAGATTCAAAGTTAAAAAGTTTTATCGAAAAGCCCCGATACTGAAAAGTATCGGGGCTTTTTTTTGTTCATTGTCAGTGTACGTGGAATAGAAGAGAATAAACGACCAAATGGTTTATGGTGAAGCTAACACCGTAAGCAATCTACCCGTTTATGCCTCAAGACTTTGCCTTTAATAACTATTTCGGAGAAGTTTTTCAGTTAACTTCCAACGACTAGCTTGGGGATAGGAACACTAAACTATGCAGCATCGCTCTGTGAGTTTTTCTCATTAAGAATACTGCTTCCATGACTCAACAAAGATACAAATTACATTTTGTAACTATTTGTTTAATAAAGCGTCAGTAGCTATATCAGTTCTTTAATTAAAAGTTCAGATACGTTTCAATCAAAATTTATATTCACCTAAACTAACTCAATAAAGGTCAGCCGATAGAGCTAGGAAGCCCAGATGCTAGAGATTTAGCTTACTTTGTAACTAATCTAAGTGCTGGTAAAACAATCACTCTAGGCAATCAAGGCATGTAGGAGGATGAATATGTCTAACACTATAAAGTCCAAAATAGTTGCCTTGTTAGCCTTCTCCTTTGGGCTGGGTTTAAACATATCTTTTGCTGCTGAATTTACTACTGATCTGAGTATCGGTAAACAACTTGTAGAAAAGAATGCATGCCAAGCATGTCATACGATAGGTAAACAAGGCGGCTTGGTCGGTCCCAACCTTAATCAAGTAACACTTCGACGTGATGATGAATGGTTACTGACATGGTTGACTGATCCAGCTGCTGTCAAGCTTGGTACGTTTATGCCTAATTTTCACCTGTCAGAGGAAGAGATAAATTCAATCACTGACTATCTTTATCGATAAGCTAATCATCACAGTGCTTCCTGGTAGTTCCTAATTAAGCAAAAACCCTACCAGGAATATTTCACTTTACATTGTTTGATATTTAATTTTCCCCATTCAGCTTCTATACATATTCAATTTGCGATCTTAAACATAAACTCAAGGAGTCTATTATGAACTTATCTACAAAAAACATGCTTACTATCAGTAGTTTTGTCCTACTTTCCACCTTGACTATACCTGCATTCGCTGGTGGCTATTCAATAGGTTATGGCGGTCACGGAAGTCATTATAGTGCGGGTTATGGTCACTATGGTTATAGTGGACATTATCGTTCAGGCGGTTATGGTCGACATAATTACTCTGGAAGTAATTATGGCTATCGTAATTCGTACAACTACCAACAACATTCATACCCTAGCTACAATCAAAAAAGTCACAATAACTACAATAGTTATAGCCGTACTCCTTCATACAAAAAACCATGTCATGATGTATCCAAATCGACTGTTGATGAGTATGGTCAATATCACAAAACGGGAGGTACTATGTGTTATGACGGTGATGGTGATGGTTATATCGTTTCTGGTAGTCGCTACCAAATCAAATAATCAGGACATAGCTATTAAAAATAGTCATTTTGAAACCTACTCTTACGCATCCAAAATGTTGGCATGAAGAAATAGAGGTAATGCCAACAGATGCATGCCTTTGATTTTATGAAGGTAAAAACTGTAATTAGTATGTTATTTTTCTTTTCACTGACTTTGTGAAAATGAGATGACCTTGATGTATCTACACAAGTTTAATGTTTAACATTCGATCTTGATCACGCAATAGGAATAATGCAAAGCAGGCTGCTAACATTGGCCAAGCTGCAAAAAATAATAAATTCGCCCCATCAAAGGGGGCCAGATATTGTTTGAACGAAAACAAAGTAGACACGGTATGTAACGCTAATACTGCACCGTAAGTATATTGCTTTTTGTACCCCACTAAGAATAAAAATAATAAAACAACTTCTATCACCCCAATGGCATACATCACTGTCAACTCTAGCCCAGAAATGTAATAGAATTTTTCATATATTTTTACAGCATGTCCAGGATTAATAAATTTATCGATAGTCCACATGAACATGACTAAAAATACCGAAAACCGAAGAAAAAGTAGTGATAATTGGAGTCTTTTATCCTGATTTTGCATTATTATTTCTCTTGAGGTTTTATGCCTACACAAGGTACAGATAAGTTAACTCATTCTCTTGTATCAATACGAACATTACTTAGCTTCTATATTGCCTTACATTTCTCCAAGATGCAAAAGCACCTTGACGAAGCTTTCGGTAATGAGCACCTACGTAGGAAAAGCGTATAATAGAAATTGAGACTTATAGAATGATGTCTAATAAGATATTACCGTCTTGTTTTTATTAAAATGTAATTTAATAACATTTGCATCGTCTACATCTTGTAGCTGCCTTTTTTAGGAGTGCAAAATGAACATACACAACAATACCGAGAGTACGATTCAACAACAATTTGAAATACAGAAGGCTGGATTAGTGCAGCCTTTTTTATGGCTTGGTCGAGGCTGGCAAGATTTATTGCAACGTCCTTGGGTGAGCATTGGCTATGGTCTGATAGTCACGGTAATGGGAGCAGTGATACTGCTTTTTGCTAGCAATCACATTTATATGATTGCGGCGGCAATTTCAGGATTTTTATTGGCAGGGCCATTTATGTCAATAGGCCTGTGTGAACTGTCTCGCCAACATGAGCAGGGGCATTCTGTAGGTTTTGATGATTCATTAGCTATATTAGCTTCTAAGAGCAGGCCTCTTAAGAATTTTTCCTCTACTTTACTAATGATTAGCATTCTTTGGTTTATATTGTCTGCTTTAGTATTGTTTATTTTATTTGGAGATATTGCACCAAGCATCAGTGCTTCAGTATGGAGCGACTTTCAAGACATGGTGACGCCACAACAAGTATTTTTATATCTTATTGTTGGCGGTATTCTAGCGTGTATTGTTTTCGCTTTATCAGTTGTTTCTATCCCGGTAATTATAGATAGTAAAGCAACAGCATTAGATGCAATGTTACTCAGTATGCGAGTGATAATAAGAAATTTCCCTGCAATGATTGTCTGGGCAGGCTTAATTGTTGTATTAACAGCCCTCAGTTTTTCCAGCTATTTACTTGGGATGATTATCATTTATCCTTTACTTGGGCATGCTACTTGGCATGCATATCGTGATCTTGTTGAAACCAAAAATTAAACCGTTACAGCAATATTAAAATCACAATCTATTGTAATTTTATCAAGCAAGCAAAAGGAGCTTGTAATGTCTGGAGGTATCAAGTTCAAGATAGGTGCTGAACCATGGAACCATCTTTAGGGAATATACTGAGTTAAAACGGGTTTTTTCCTGTCACACTTTTAAAATAGTCAGAGTATAGTGTTATTCAAGGTTAGCGGAAATATCCGGCTAACACTTTAATAACATTAGGAGTAATTACTATGTGGACTACACCAGAATATTCAGATATGCGTTTCGGCTTTGAAGTAACAATGTACATTTGTAATCGTTAAGATTCGAAGTTAAAACCGTTTTAAAAAAAGCCCTGATACTGAAAAGTATCGGGGCTTTTTTTTGCCTAATATTTATTAAGCTATAAATAAGGAAAATCCTTAGTTGCATGGCGGTTTATCCTGACGTAAGCACTCTCAGTGAGGTGTAACATAACGTCCACTGTTTGGAATTCTCCAGACGGTTATTATAAATAAAATATAAGAGAGAAAATATTATGTGGACTACACCAGAATATTCAGATATGCGTTTCGGTTTTGAAGTAACAATGTACATCTGTAACCGTTAATATCTGATTTTGATATGTACTCGGGGTTTCGGCCTCGAGTATTCAGATCTAAATCAAATGGTTTTATTCGTTTAGAATTATTTGATTTAGTGATGATAAAACGGAATAGTTATTTATGTATGTACATGTTTTAGGTTCGGGTGCTGGTGGTGGTTTTCCACAATGGAATTGTAATTGTGTGAACTGTAAAGGCGTGCGTGATGGTTCAGTGAAAGCGACACCTCGTACACAGTCTTCAATTGCAGTGAGTGCGAATGGCGATGATTGGATTTTATTTAATACATCACCAGATATTAAGAAGCAAATGGATGATTTCCCTGCTTTTCAACCAGGTCGTAAAGTGCGCGACACAGCCATCGCTGCGATTGTGATTGTTGATGCTCAAATTGATCACTCAACGGGTATTTTGATGTTGCGTGAGCACATTGAACCTTGGGATGTATATTGTACTGAAGCAGTACATGACGATTTAACCAATGGTTTCCCTGTGTTTTCTATTTTAGAACATTTCCGTGGCGTGAATTGGCATGAAATTTCGACGGATGAGCGAACATTTACTATTCCAAAAGCAGAAGGTCTTATTTTTACTGCTGTTCCTCTTAAGAGTGAAGCTCCTCCATATTCTCCACACCGTCACAATACGGTTCCGGGTGATAATATTGGTATGAGAATTGAAGATACACGTACTGGTAAAGTATTGTTCTATGCACCAGGTCTAGGAATCATTGAAGATCATGTTGTTGAATACATGAGCAATTCAGATTGTGTGTTAGTAGATGGCACGGTGTGGACTGATGATGAAATGTCACATGAAGGTATTAGTGATAAGCGTGCTCAAGAAATGGGTCATTTAGATCAATCTAGCAAAGGCGGCATCATGGACCTTCTTAATAGTCTCGAACGTCCAAGAAAGATTTTGATCCACATTAACAATACCAATCCTATTTTGAATGAAGAATCTCCACAGCGTAAAATCCTTGATGAAGCAGGAATAGAAGTTTCATACGATGGAATGGATATCGAATTATAAGGCTCACTGCATTCATCTTTTGTCCCAGAAGAACATTATTTCTGTACTCGAATGGTCACATATAATTATATGCTCACATTCTCCGTGCAAAAATAATATCCTTCTGAACCAAAATTCAAACACAGTGAACCTTATAATTAATAAATAGAAATATAAAATACGAAGGAAGAAATTATGTCAGAAGAATTACAACCTTGGTCTCGAGAAGAATTTGAGCAAGTATTACGTGCCAAAGAAGAGCTTTATCATATTCGACACCCTTTACATGTGAAAATGCATTCGGGTGATATGACAAAAGAACAAATTCAAGGTTGGGTAGCCAATCGTTTTTATTATCAAACAGCTATCCCAGTCAAAGATGCCGCAATTATGGCAAATTGTCCTGAACGTGAAGTGCGTAAACTCTGGGTTCAACGTATTCTAGATCATGATGGTCACGAAGGTGATGTGGGTGGAATCGAAGCTTGGTTACAGTTAGGTGAATCGGTAGGCCTAACTCGCGAAGAATTGTGGTCAGAAGAACATGTTTTACCAGGCGTACGCTTTGCTGTTGATGCTTATGTGAATTTTGCTCGTCGTGCACCATGGCAAGAAGGTGCAAGTTCATCGTTAACAGAAATGTTTGCACCGAAAATTCATCAGGACCGTTTAGATAAATGGCCGGAGCTGTATCCATGGATTGATGAACAAGGATATAGTTATTTCCGTAAACGTTTAAAGGAAGCACGTCGTGATGTGCAGCATGGTTTGGAAATTACACTAGATTATTATAAAACACGTGAACAGCAACAACGTGCAGTTGACTTGCTACAGTTCAAATTAGATGTTCTGTGGACAATGTGTGATGCTATGTGGATGGCGTATATCGAAAAACGCCCTCCGTACACTTTTGATCTTGAGGTTCAAAAATGAGTGAACGCGTATTTAATGATGATACTGTGCCTATGTTGGCACAAGGTTATCGCTTTCAGTGGGAACCAGCACAAAATTGTAATGTATTACTCTATCCCGAAGGGATGGTAAAACTCAATGGTGGCGCGGGTGAAATAGTGAAACTTATTAGTGAAAAGCAACAAACAGTTGCAGAGCATATTGCAGAGCTAAAAGTGGCCTTTGATGGCGCAGACTTAAGAGATGATGTTTATCGGTTTTTAGACGAGGCATATAATAATGACTGGCTCAGAAAATAATAATACCCCAGACCGAGCGCAAGGAAGTATCGGAAGTTCAATAGGAAAAGTTGGCGATCAGATCCGTCAGCCATTGTGGTTGCTGGCCGAATTAACCTATTCTTGTCCATTACAGTGTCCATATTGTTCGAACCCTATGGACTTTGCTAATGTTAAAAATGAATTAAGCACTGAAGAATGGATTAATGTATTCAAACAAGCACGTGCAATGGGTGCCACCCAGCTAGGATTCTCGGGTGGGGAACCATTGACACGACCTGATTTAGTTGAATTAATCAAAGCGGCACGAGAATTAGGTTTTTATACTAATTTGATTACATCCGGTGTCGGTATGGATGCAGCCAAAGTAGCTGAATTTAAAGAGGCTGGATTAGATCATATTCAAGTAAGTTTTCAGGCTAGTTCAGAAGATCTGAATAATCTAATTGCAGGTACGGATGCGTTTAAACATAAGATTGCAATGGCAAAAGCGGTTAAAGCCAATGATTATCCGATGGTATTATGTTTTGTAACGCACCGTCAAAATATTGATCAAGTCGATGAGATTTTAGATTTATGTATTGAGTTGGAAGCGGATTATGTTGAATTAGCAACAACCCAATATTATGGTTGGGCTATGCATAACCGTGATCAACTCATGCCAATGAAAGAGCAATTAGTTCGTGCTGAGGCTACTGCTCATCGATATCAAGAAGAGCAAAAAGGTAAGATGAAAATCTACTATGTTGTTCCTGATTATTATGAAGAACGTCCGAAAGCATGTATGAATGGTTGGGGTAATATCTTCCTGACTATTACACCAGATGGTACGGCATTGCCTTGTCATGCAGCACGTGAATTACCAGGCATGACATTGCCTAATGTTAAAGACATGAGCATCGATGAAATCTGGAATGGCTCAGAAGACTTTAATAAATACCGTGGCTTTGATTGGATGACCGAACCTTGTCGTTCTTGTGATGAAAAAGAAAAAGATTTTGGTGGCTGTCGTTGCCAAGCCTTTATGCTAACTGGTGATGCAGCTAATGCCGATCCTGTGTGTAGCAAATCACCGCATCATCATGTGATTGAAGAAGCGATTGAAGCAGGGATAGCTGAAGCAGCAAAATCCGTGATTGACCAGAAGCCTTTGGTTTTTCGAAACCCGAAAAATTCTAAGAAGATTAGTGGACTATAGCATCGGGTGACAAATACTTTAGCAATTAGAACGCAAGGCCTGACCAAGAAATATGGTCAGGCCTTTGCCGTTAATCAACTTGATTTAGAGATTGAGGCAGGTCAATTCTACGGTTTGTTGGGACCCAACGGTGCTGGCAAAAGTACAACGATTCATATGTTGACGACGATGACAGCTGCGACATCCGGTGAAGCATGGATAGCAGGACAGCAGGTATCGGCAGATCCTGTGGCAATTCGTCGTACCGTTGGGCTGGTATTCCAAGACTCTGCACTCGACAGAATGATGTCGATTGATGAAAACCTGCAATTTGCAGCAGCAATGTATAACTTATCTCCAAGCGAGGCAGATAAACGTATTGATGAATTGTTATCTGTATTTGGCTTGCAAGAAAAACGTAAGAAAAAGTTAGTCGCTTTATCGGGCGGACAGCGTCGAGCAGTTGATATTGCACGAGGAGTATTACATAAACCTAAAGTATTATTTCTTGATGAACCGACAATAGGGCTAGATTTACCTAATCGTCGTGCTATTTGGCGTTTTGTTGAACAATTACGCCGTGATGAAGGTATGACCGTATTTTTAACAACGCATTATCTTGAAGAAGCTGCTGCCTGTGACCATGTTGATTTTATCCAACAAGGGGTACTACAGCAGGGTGGAAAACCTGAAGAGTTAACACAACAATTAGCTGCCTATATTTTAGAAGTGAACACCCCTAATCCAGAAAATGTAATGGCTCAATTAACCCCGATCTTTGGAACTCCTATTAGAGAAGACGAAGACTTGAGTTTTAAGATCGCTGCTGATGATGTCGATTTTCACCAACTACAACAAACGCTGGGTGATTCAATTGCATCAATGCAATGGCGCAAGCCAAACCTAAATGATATTTACCTATGGACTTTTTGTAGTCCAGAACAAGGACAATCAGTATGAGTTGGCGTCCGGTTAAAGCTGTAGTTGGCCGTGAAATGAGTAAATTATTTCGTCAACGTGCTCGTTTAATTAGTTCAATGGTTCGTCCGATGATTTGGTTATTAGTCATCGGTTCAGGAGTCGGTAGTATGTTACCTGGACCTGAACAAGAAGGTTATTTAACTTTCTTAGTGCCGGGTATTTTGGCAATGACATTATTGTTCGCGGCATTATTATCAGCACTGACGCTAGTCTATGACAAAGAATTTGGTGTTATGAGAATGATGATGATTGCACCCATTTCTCACTATTGGATAGTGATTGCTAAGCTAATAGCAGCAACGATCACGGCAATGGTACAAGCCATATTACTGCTGATATTACTGCTGTTAATGGGGTTGATCAGTGTGAAAATAGCCGTTAGTTTATTAGCGCCAGCATTGTTAACAGCAATCTGCTGTGCGGCCATAGGTGGTTTGATCGCTGTTTGGTCAAAAAGTATTGATAACTTTGCTGTGATTATGAATTTCTTTATATTTCCGGTGTTCTTTCTTAGTGGGGCTTTATATCCCGTAAACCAACTGCCTGATTATTTACACTATATTGTGATGGTTAATCCTTTCAGCTATGGCGTGGATTTATTGAAACATGCTGTACCTGATGTGGCGACTGATTTTTCTATCATGACCGATATTAGTGTCTTAGTTGGCTTTTCTGCTGCTGCGATATTCATCGCCTGTTGGCAGTTTTCGCGTGAATCAGTACATGCTCCATTGTTCCATCGCTTAGGAAATAAATAAACTAGTTTCTTAATATCGTAGTGGGTGATTCTCTATTCGTTAATAAACTAATAATACTCGTGGCTTCAACGGGCTTGCTGAGCAAGAAGCCTTGCATCTCATCGCATGACATTTTATCCAATAGATCGAGTTGCTCTTGTGTTTCTACTCCTTCTGCAATAACCTTTAGCCCCATCCCGTGAGCCATTGAAATAACAGAGTTAACAATATTTTTATCATAATTGTCAGTCATGAGATCTTTAATAAAGACTCGGTCAATTTTGAGTGCAGAAATAGGGAGTTGTTTTAAATAGCTTAGAGATGAATATCCCGTACCAAAGTCATCAATAGAAATAGAAATACCTCTACTATGAAGTCTGTTTAATACTTGAGATGCGATATCTACATTGTTCATTAATATTGTTTCTGTGACTTCTAACTCAAGTTGTCTCGGATATATTTCTGTTTCTTTAACAATGTCTAAAACCAGGTCAGAAAAGCCTTTCTGTTGAATTTGGACTGCAGATAAGTTTACTGCAATACTAATGTCTAAGCCCATATCAGACCATTGTTTAGCTTGTTGGCAAGCAGTACGTAGTACCCATTCACCAATTTCGATTATTAAGCCACGCTCTTCAGCTAATTGTATAAATTGAATAGGGCCAATAATGCCTTTCTCAGGGTGATTCCAACGAATAAGAGCTTCAACACTTTCAATGTTGCCACTTGCAATATTCATTTTGGGTTGGTAATAAAGCTCCCATTGATTAGTATCTATAGCCGTTCTTATTTCCGACTCTAATCTTAATTGTTTTAATGATTCCTCTTTAATTTTAGACGTGTAAAATTGAAAACTCTCTAAAGCCGGTTCTTTTCTTGCAAATGAGCGAGCCATACCTGCATGAGTAATTAACTCTTCAGCTGAGTCAGCATCATCAGGGTAAATACTAATACCAATCTTACAAGATACATTAACTTGCTTATCACCGACGTTAACTGAATCTGACATTATATCTAAGATATGTTTAGCCACTAGCGATAGAATCATATGACCATCTAGGTTTGATAATAAAATACTGATTTCATCATTATTAAACCGAGCAATATTAATATTATTTGATTTGAAAGAAATATTAAAACTATTATTGTCATTATCAAAAAGAGTTGTTATTCGCTTAGTTAATAATACAAACATCTCATCGGCAATATCCCGACCAAAGCTATTGTTCACTTGAGAAAACAAATCAATATCAATGATTAATATTGCCGTAGATAAGCCCTGAACAACACTTTTATCCAAAGCGTGTATGACTTGGTCATAAAAAAGTGATTGATTGGGAAGGCCTGTCAATTTATCAAAGTTTTGTTCTCGTTGAAGTTCTTCAGAAAAGTTACTGGCTACACTTTCTAATTGTTCAATCTGACTTTCTAGTCGAGTAATTTCAGCTGTATATTGTGAATGGTCGGCAATGGATATTCGTTTATCTTTATTAGTTTCTACTTCAGGCTTGGTCGTGTTGTCATCTTCTTTAACATAAGGCGTTTTTGACCATCGAACGACACGGTTTCGTCCGGCATCTTTGGCAACATATAGGGCCTGATCCGCTTGGTCAGTCAATTCTGCAGGGTCACTGGCATTATCGCCAATCATTGAAACACCAATACTTGCAGTAACTCTAGGGCCTTCAGATTGATATACTCTTATAGATTCATCTTTAATTTTTAACCTAATGCGTTCAGCAACAGACAGTGCTGCATCAATATCTAGACCTGGCAATACAACACAAAATTCCTCACCACCATACCGGCCAACAATATCTTGCTCTCGAGTAATTGAGTTTAAGGTCATTGCCAGCATTTTAATGACTTCATCACCCACTGCATGGCCATAGTTATCATTGACTAGTTTAAAATGATCAAGATCCACCATAAGGCAGCATAGCTGTTTATTATCTTCTTGAGCATAAGAAAATTCTTCAGCAAATAAATCATTAAATGAACGACGATTAAAACAATTTGTTAGAGGATCGCGGGTTGCTAAAAAGTGTAACTCTTTATTCTTACGCTGAATCTCTTGTTGAGAGGATTCAAGATCAGACACCATTGATTGTAGCTTCTGTCTTTGTATTTCGAGATCGGTGACATCATCAAACGTTAATAAAATGCCTTGTTGTTTATTTTTATCGTCTAATATTGGGGCAGAATTGATAACTAAAGTGCGGATAGTTTTGGAGTCAACTTCTAAGGTGAGCATATCGCCTATACCATTTTCTCCTGAGGCCATAGAAATTAGCCAAGGGTATAAAATTTCTCCGACTTCTCCTGGTGCAAGCTGCCATTTAAATTCAGACAGTTTAAATCCGAGTAGTTTTTCTGGACGTCGATTGATCATTTCTGAGAAAGCATTATTAGCTAAAACAATTTGTTCTTTATCATCAATAATAACAACGCCCTCAGAGAGCGTATCAAAAGCAGAATTGACTCTGTCAGGTACAACAGCGGAAGGATCAATTTGGCGAATAGTCCGGAGCATGAAGAATAAAAATGCAAAGAATCCAGAAACGGTTACAAATAGAATTAATTTGTAAATGGCGCTGTTAAAAAGGTTGAAGCCTTCATCACGGTCAAGTGGGGTAAAGTTTAGCTCAATGTTACCAATATTTTTAGTACCACGGATAATTGGGACTCGTACATGAGTTGATGTCGATTTCTTTGAATTATAGTTGTTCCAGTTCTTATTATGATTACCGATGGAAAATAATAACTTACCTGATTGAGTTCGAAAGCCTGCAGATAAAATATCATCCCTTCTTAATACGATATTAGACAGTACGGGACGAATGCTTTTAATCTTATTCTCATTGCTCATTGTTGAAAATACGATGGCTAAAGATTCACTAAATTGTTTACGGTTATCTAGTTCATATTTATCTGGGTTAGGAAATATACCGAATAGATCAGCAATTAGAATCATACTAATAGTGATGAGAACTAAGGCAAAACTTATTCGGATTGAAGGCCAAAATGTGGCTAATGATTTAGCAATGAGACTCATTATTGTCCAATGTTATTTTTGTTAAACATAGATTCCACCTTACTATCAGCTGTACTCTTTGGTGATTTATTTGGCGTTTCTTGATGAACCATTGTTAAGGGGTCAAATTTATTGAACACTGAAACAGAGGTTAATAGAGAGGATAGTAAGGCGCCTCCACGAAGAACCCAGCTAACAATACCTGCAGTAAAACCAATGGTTGTAGCTCCTGCTACAAATTCAATTTCGATAATATTATGTTCTAAGTGTTCTATATCTTCATCCATTTGATTTCTCATCAGCTCAATATTAGCCCAAAATACTTCTGTAGCCTGTTCATTATTGAAGTCAGAAGCAGTGGTGTTTCTAAGAGTAGAATTAGAATCACTATGTATTACTGCTTGTTGCTGAGAATATTGCCATAATTCACTATCTGATAATTCAAAGTAGCTTGTAATATCAGAATATGTCATTGAAGAGTTTACGACAGGTATAGCCTTTCTTGAGGTGTCATCAGTCCCAAATAATAATGATGAATCAAGAATGGATAGGTCAGGCCTTAGTAGGGGTGTCTCTTTTGTTGGAATGGCTTCTCCTTGCTCAAGAGAAACAATAGTTTCAGAAGGAGCTTCTTCACTCTCAGGCTCTATTGTGGGAAGTGCCGATGGTACTGGAACTGAAACTTCTTCAGGAGCTTCAGGAATGTTGTCAATAACTTCAATGATTTCAATAGCAGGGCTTACTATAATAGTTACCTCTGTTGTTGATGTGCCACCATTACCATCATCAACGGTATAAAATATTATTTCTTGACCAGAAAATCCCTGTGCTGGAATATAGTTTAAAGTATTATCAGCGTTGATTTCTACTTCACCAAATCCAGCATTAGCTGTGCTGATTGTAAGAAGATCGTGTTCTACATCAGAATCATTTTTTAAAACATTGAGGTGGTTGAGCCTAGTATTTTGAGCCGTAATGAAATAGTCCGCTCTGGCAATCGGATTGTCATTAATAGCATTAACGGTAATAGTCACAATGCCCGTATCTGTTAAATCGCCATCACTCACTGTGTAGGTAATGGTATCAGTGCCATTAAAATTAGTGTTCGGACCGTAATTCAATGTGCCATCTGGATTAATGCTGACCGTGCCATTGGCCGCACTTGCTAAGATGACACTTACGTTATTTCCTTCTAGATCGGTATCATTACTTAAAACATTGATGTTATTGAGGTCGATGTCTTCATCTGTAAGTCGACTATCATTATTGGCAACAGGTGCATCATTCACTGCTGTGATATCAACTGAAATAACTCCTAATGAAACAGAATTATCACTTGTTGCGGTATCCATGATATTAATTTGAATAGTATCAGCCGCAACACCATTGGCATTAACAGCCCCCAAATAAGTAATCTCACCAACCTTATTTAGATAAGTATTGACGTCTGTGACAGTTCCTATAATTATTGCTGAACTGGTATGGTTATTAAGTATTTGTATTTCAGGTTCGTTATTTAAAAATATGACCCCCCCCTGAATTAGTTGAAAATGTAACCGTTATTTGACCATCATTTATATCAGGATCGACTAGTGTAATTTCACTTAAATCAATAACTGAATAATTATCTTCAATAACGGTTACCGAGCTGGGAAATGTTCCAATATTGGTAGATACGTTGTTAACTGCAGTAATATTAACAGTGGTATTCCAGAAGAACACTTCCAGTGCACCACCCGTACCTTGTGCTCCACTATTACCATCATTAAATATCCAGTCTATTTGTACGCTAGTAGTAGGGTTGTCGCTACTATTGCTATAGGCAATAGATTGTAGTGTTTCATTAACAAGGTCTTGAGTGGCATTGTTGTTAAAGCTTAAGACCAAGGTGCCTGCACTATTTGTTGTAACAGTACCGATGTTTAAGCCTAATATCGTTACGTTACCGCCTTCAGTTAAGCTCGCTAGGTTGTCTACTGCTGAAAATGCATCGTTTTCATTTGCAGCCGTTGTGCGTTCAAGAGTTAAACTGGCACCATTAAAGTTATCTGCGGCACTGAGTTCGGCATCAAATACCTGTACATCAGAATAAAGAACAACGGCGGGACCACCTTCTGTGAAAGTGGGGGAGTCATTAATTATGTCGGTAGCATTAAAGCTAGTATCTAAACTACCATCACTATTGTAACGAATCAGGATCGTGTGGTAGTGGCCATCGATCTCACCCTGAACTGAAACCACTAGCTTGCCATCACTTTGAAGAATGATATCCGTTCTTAGCTGATTAGCGCTCTCAATAAAACCTATTGTTACAATACCATCAGTGCCAAAATCAAGGTCTAACTGGCCGTCAATATTGTAACGAGAGAGTATTAGCCCCGTATAATTGTAGCCAGTCACGACGAGTTTACCATCAGCCTGTTCCACCGCACTTGTTTGGTGTGGATTGCTTTCGATAAGAGGACCCGTGTAGACAACTCCATCTCCAAAGACTGGCGCATCGTTTACCGGGTTAATGGTAATATCAATGATATTGCTTGATTGGAAATCTAGATTATTAGCAATATTCGCTATTTCTGCAGCGCTTAAAGCGCGGTCATAAATACGAACATCATCTATAAGCCCAGATGTACCATCATATAAATCGACATGATCACCAACATAGCTATCCCCCCCATTAGAGTAGTTTATTGAAAGGTCAATAAATGATAAGTCAAGTTCAGAAACGTTGATGCCATCGATAAATAGTGTCATTGCACTTGTTGCATCATTAAAGCTTGCTGCTATATGATGCCAACCATCAGCTATAAGGCTGGGGGATACATGATAATTCATGGTGATTACAGAATTGTCTGCAGCTCTAATAGAGAAGCGAATATCTCCACTATCATTATTATAGGTGAGTTCTATTGCATCACCGATAGATAGAATATCTGAGAATGTTTGATTGTTGTCGGTTAAGCTTACCCATGTCGCGATAGTGATATTAGCGGGTTCATTGAATAAACCTAGAATTTCTACATAATCATCAACTCCATCAAGGCTTAGAGCTTCTCCATGGGACGGATCTATAATGGTGCTTAGCCCTCCCATTAATGAACCATCATAAATACCTAATAAACTAGAGTCTTCAGCGAGGGTTAAATTATTGTCAAAAGTATAATGAGCTTGTAAATCCGCATCGATAATATTGCGAATTTGTTCGGAGTCGCTCGTTGATAGCGTTAATGTAGCACTGCCATTGTAATCAGTGGCTGGCGTGTAACTAAGCCCATCTAATGCTGAGTTAATATCTGAAAATGTTGCTGTAAAGGTCATGGAACTATCTGCAGTGCCATTGCCAGATATAAAGGTTAATCCAGTCGTTCCATTGAGGGTTAAAGTTCCATTTGTTACTGACAGTGTGACTTCAATAACGTGATCACCGAGCAAGTCTGAATTATTAACAGTGATGGCATTGCCGGTAGCGGCTGAAAATATTAGGGCTGTATCTTCATCTACTAGCTGGGTATTAACGGGTACATTATTGATTGTTGAAACGGTTACAACTACTGTTCCTATAGTGGTTGAATTACCATCACTTATCGTATAAGTAATGGTGTCCGTACCCTTAAAGCCTATATTAGGTATGTAATTGAGCGTGCCATCAAGGTTAATATTCACGTTACCATTAACGGCGCTCGCTAGGGTGACACTTAAACTATCACCTTCAATATCCGTATCATTGCCCAGCACATTAATATTATTAAGTGCCGTGTTTTCATTTGTCGTGGCTATATCATCGACGGCAATAGGGGCTAAATTGTCATCATCTATGATGGTTGCTAATGCTGTCGTTTGTGGGCCAAGCTCAATGTCATTTTCACCTGTGGCAGTATTTACTGCTACATTAAACGTCTCATTATCTTCAATAATCGCATCATCATTAAGAGCAATGACAACTGTTTGACTGACGGGAGTCGTGTAATCGCCAGCCGTAATGGTGATAATCAGTGGTGAAGCAAAAGTATAGTCAGTGCCAGATGTTGCCGTGTCATCAGTTGTTATAAAAGTGAACGTTTTGTCTGTCGTGCTGACAATGTCAGAGCTAACAGTATAAGTAACCCAGAGAGAGCCTCCATTTTCAATCGCACTGTAATTGGTATTATTAAGTGCTATGGTGACGACACCATCACTACCTGCATCGATAATCGTCCAGCCATCATCATCGATTAATGACTGACGGTCAGCGGCTGATAAACTATAGTGTTGCCCTGCAGCACCCAAAGTAAGCCCGGGTTGTACTGTCTGTGAAGCCCAGCCGGTTAATAATGCATCGTAATTGCGGATTGATAGATTAGTACTGTCCAACATACATGTCATATTTGTGACATTACTAATATTCCAGGTGCTAATATTTTGATTGAAAGTGCTTGCCCCAAAAAACATATAGCTCATGTTTAGCACACTTGATGTATTCCACCCTTCGACATTCTGATTAAATGTTTTTGCACTATCAAACATGAAAGACATTGAAGTAACATTGGATGTGTCCCATGTGCCAATATTTTGGTTAAAACTAGTGGCTTCTTTGAACATCGAATACATGCTGATTACCCTTGATGTATCCCAAGCACCAATATCTTGATTAAATACATTTGCATTTCTAAACATATAAGTCATGTTAGTGACGCTTGATGTATCCCATGCACTAATATCTTGATTAAATACACGGGCATCTCTAAACATAGTCGCCATGCTGATGACATTGGATGTATCCCACGCACCAATGTTCTGGTTAAAACTAGTAGCTTGGTTGAACATGGCAGACATATCGGTTACGTTTAATGTATCCCACGCACTAATATCTTGATTGAATGCGCTTGCACCAAAAAACATATAGCTCATGCTTGTTACATTAGATGTATTCCAAGCACCTATATTTTGATTGAATGAACTAGCCCCACGGAACATTTGAAACATATTGGTAATATTACTGGTATCCCAGCCACTCAGATCTGCATCAATACTCGTTGCACCTCTGAACATCTCGGCTAGGCTAGTGACATCGCTAAGATCGGGCGCATCAGCAGCATTAATAACAAGATTAGTAGCACCATCAAAGGCATCGTTCAAATCTTGCCAGACAATATTGCCCCATTGTTCAATGGATAATAGTTTATCGCCATCTCCACCACCATCAAAGTTAACACCGGGGAAATCACCCACAATGGCAACAGTGTAGGTGTCTGCAGTAGCATAAGTGTGACTAGCGGGGCCAGATGAATAGGTTGATGATGTGCCATCACCCCAATAAACAGTAAAATCGGTAGTGCCCACACCGATAGGGATGCTTATAGTATTTGCATCAGAGGTTCCCGGATTGTCTGTTTGCCAAGTAGTCACAAAACCTGTTGCTAAGGCGATAGTTTCGGCATCTTGAATTGATAAATTAACAGTCGCTGTTTCTGTTACACCGCCTGAGCTTACGGTATAAGTGAAACTATCTGCACCTATGTAGTTTAAGTCAGGTGTGTAGGTGAGGGTGTTATCACCATTGATAGTCACGCTACCATTAGTTGCTTGTGTCACACTGCTGATAGTTGCACTGCCTTCAAAGCTATCATTATCTAATACGGCTAAAATAGTCGGAGTCTCTTTGATAACGAATACTCCGTTATCATTAATAATATCACTCACGGCATTAACAGTAATCGTTGCAATGCCTGTGTCGGTTAAACTACCGTCACTTATTGTGTAAGTAATGGTATCAGTGCCATTAAAGTCGGCATTTGGTGTGTAATCTAAGGTGTTATCAGCATTAATGATCACGGTGCCATTATTAGCTGTGGCAGTCGTTACGGTTAATAGATCACCATCAGCATCGGTATCATTGCTGAGAACATCAATATTAACTAGGGGAATATCTTCATTTGTAATGAGACTTTCATCATTAGCAATAGGTGCATCATCTACTGGATTGATGGTTACATTAACAATGGTGCTCTCAGGGCTGCCACTATCTCCTACAATCGTGTAAGAAAAGCTATCTATGTCATTAAAGTCAGCATCAGGTGTATACGTTACTTGTCCATCTGCTAGAAAACTAACGGTACCATTTGTTGCATCTGTGGCATTAAGAATAAATGAGCTAGGGTCTTCAAAGTTATCATTGTCTAAAACATTTATTGTTGCCGAGCTATCTTCATCAACAATAATCGTATCAGTAACACCATCAGATACCTCTGTGACAGTAATATTTAGCTGACCATATTCACTATCACCATTTACCGTTGTTACTTTATAGAATCCTCCTGAAAGGATGCCAAAATAATCTGCTGGGGGAGTGTAAGTCAGTGTGTTGTCAGTTTCAACGACAAGTGTACCGAGGGATGGATCCATTGGCGCGAAAAGAGATACTGTGGCGCCGGGAGCAAAGCTGTCGTTAGCTAATACATTAATATTGAGCGGGGTATCTTCGACTGCCGTTACGCTATCAACGACTATGTCACTGACACCTGATACATCGAAAAGTACTATTTGATCAATAGTTAAACCTTCTTGATCCGTTGTTGTGAAGGTGATGTTTTCACTGCCAAACCAGTCAGGCTTACTGTTTATTGTCGCAATGCCACTTACAATATTGATTTGAATATTGGTATTCCCACTGACACTAAATACAAGGTTCGCATCATCGGTTTCAAGATCAGTAAATGCAAGATTGAGGTCAATAGTATATTCAGCAAAATCTTCGGCTAAATTTTGGGTGCCAATAGCATTTTCTATTGTAGGGGCGTCAAGTGTAGATTGCCAGTCTTGTTGTGCTTGTTGAGATATGACAATATCTGACTCAATTAAACCGGTTTGATATTCAAGGTCCCAATCTGCATTTAAGGATTCATGTCCTGTTAAATCATCAGAGGCGGCTACATCAGTATGAGTCAGACTGCTAAGAGATTGAACTAAACTTTGACCATCTTCAGTGGCAGCCAAATTACAACCGTAAATAAGAAAGTCACCTTGTTCAGAAAAAGCATTTCCCCATTCACTGATCTGAACTAAGTTTTGATTTAAGGATTCAGTGTTAAGCATGGTATTACCAATATCAACTTGTCCATCACTACCATGAGATATGAGGTGAACAGCGTCAAGATTTTGATAATGTGCTAGCACAGAAGATATCTGTTCTAAACCATTGCGATCATTATCGAGCAATATAACTTCTATGTTTCGTTCGGTATCACTGTCTTGAGAGAGAATGTCGTTGAGTAGCTGCTGATAGTTCTCTACATCAGTATCAATAAAGACTAATTCTTGATGTGTAGAAAGAGTTAAGTCATTTGTAATTGAATCAGTATTGGTTATTGGAGGAGTAAATTCCTGATGAGTTGCAACATCAGATATAGCCAATATGCCTTCTACGCCACCAGAAAAAAGTTGACGAGCATTAAGTTCTTCAAAAATAGATTCAGAATGAAATATAACTTGAACTTTTTCTTCCATGATTTTCCTTAATATCTTACTTAGCAATAATTATTGCTAATAGCTGTAGTTTCCATTGATCATTCTGATAATAATTCATTAAACTCATCTGAGAATTCATTGTTTCTTACTTCATCTGAAGGAGTGGCTAGGGAAAGAGTGACAGGGAAATGTGCTATACATTTTGTTCCGCCAATCAAAGTATTATTTGGGTTGGGCAAGGCTAAGCGTATTGAAAAACTACCACTGGCGGCATCAATAATACGATCAACAATACTTACGGTGGCCTGATATTGACTATCGGCAGGTAAATCCGGCCATATATCAACCATCATGCCGGGTTTAATCATGCCGAACAATTCGAAGGGAGCAATAACTTCAATTAATAGAGGATCTATTTTAGCCAGTTGTAATATGGGCTGGTTATTCGTTGATTCGCCAGGCATTAAATAGCGCTCAACAACAATGCCATCTACGGGGCTGGAGATTGTTTTTAATTGTAGTTCGGCATTAACTAAGGCCAAGTTTAGCTCATTGTGGCGCTGTTCTAGCTGAGTTTGTAGTAATTCTGTTTTGGCTAATAGTGCTTCAGTACGGGCATCATCATATTCTTGCTCAGATAAGGCATTATTTTTTAGGCCGGCAACACGATCTTCTTTGCGAAGCGCATATTCAAGCCGAATTTTCTGAGCCTGAATCTGATTATCCATCTTTGTTTCATTGTGAGCGATATTAACTTTAGCTTGTTCAATAGAACTTTCTAATTTAGCAATGACTTGGCCTTGTTTAACATTGTCGCCTTTTTTTACCGAGATTGATGCTAACACGCCATTTGAAGGGCTACTGATATCAATATACATTTCTGGTTTGATAAGGCAGTCAAGTTCAGTATGGTCTTCTGCGAGGGAATATGAGCTGAATATTATAACTAAGCTTAGGCTAGTTATAATATTTATAAAGTTCATTTTATGCGACTTTCCATGTGAAGTATTTAATGTCCATATTCATGCATTAGTAAATGATTAATATGCCTGATTAATAAGGAAAAGTATACAATTAACTATTCCATTCGGCCGGTAAAAGAGAGGAGTTTTTCCTGCTGTTGAGCTTGTTTTATTAATAAGTACCGTAAGTGATAATCTTTGGCTTCTATTCTTTTTTGGGGCAACCTAAGAATTATGTTGCTAATGAAGGTGGGGAGGGGGCGATGAGCTCTAGAAAATAATTTAAGTAAAGATAAAATAAATGAGGGATAAAAGTTGATGAGCATATTGTCTTCCAAAGACATAAAGCCTTCGGCACTACCAGGGTCTCCTTGTCGAGCACATCGACCATATAATTGACGATCTATTCTTCTGGCATCATTTCTACTGGTGTTAATGACATGTAAGCCACCTAACATTTTCACCTCATCACTTAATGAAATATCCGTTCCTCTTCCTGCCATATTTGTAGCAACAGTAATACTTTGGAGTTGTCCTGCCCTCATTATCACTTCAGCTTCTTGGCTATCTTGTTGGGCATTCAAAACTTGATGTGCTAAGTTATGTTCAAATAATAAAACACTGACTTTTTCTGAGTCATCCACACTTTGAGTGCCAATTAAGATTGGTTGTCCTTGCTGATGGTATTTGCTAACTTGAGCGATAAAAGCGGCCCATTTCTGTTCAGAATTCTTATAAAGATGTTCTGGAAGAAGAGTTCGACGAGAAGGTTGATGTGTTGGGATTTTTTTAACTCTTAATCCATAAACATTATTTAACTCACGAGCAACTTCAGATACGGTACCTGACATGCCGGCTATGCGTAAATAACGTTTAAAAAATTTCTGATAAGAAATTCTCGCAAGAGGAGCTTTTTCACCACTTATTTCACAACCTTCTTTTGCTTCAATAAGTTGATGTAAACCATGTTCCCATGATCTATCAGGCATAATTCGACCTGTAAGCAGATCAATGATTTGAATTTGATCCTCTCGAACTAAATAATGCTGATTACGATGAAATAAATGTCTCGCTTTTAAAGCCAGGATAGTCATTGCTTCCCGTTGCCTTTTACGTTGCCAGTATTTACCTAAAGGTTCTGCTAATTCAGTGAGTTTTCTGTCACCAGAAGCACTTATTTTTATTTCTTGATACTGCTCATTGATAGAATAGTCGGTTATGTTTCTTAATGAAGCGGCTAAATAGAGTGCGTCAAAATAAACCTGGTTTTGCTCTTCACTCTGGCGAGTTTTAGAAATTATTAAGGGTGTTTTTGCTTCATCAATCAATAAACTATCCGCTTCATCAACGATGGCGAAACATAAACCACGTAACAAAAAAGGTGAGGGACGCTGTTGATGTTGGTATTGAATGTATTTAAATTGAAGTTGCATTTTCCCAAGATCATCACCCATTTCCATACGGTCACGTAAATAATCAAATGCAATTTGCTGACTCGTTGAGTGCACAATCTTACATTGATAAGCTTTAATACGATCTGTAGTTTCCATCCCATCCATAACAGATGCTGAACTAAGCCCCAGCCATTCATATAGTGGTCTAAGTTTTTGCTCATCCCTTGTTGATAAATAATCATTCGCAGTCATGACGTGGACTGGAATTCCTGCCATTGCAGCAGTGCAGGCTGGTAACGTTGCCGTTAATGTTTTACCTTGCCCAGTTTCCATCTCTGCAACCATGCCATTGATCATGACCCAGCCACCTAATAATTGGACATCAAAGTGTCTTAAACCTAATACTCGCTCAGATACTTCTCGAATAAGAGCAAAAGACTGGTAGACAAGATTATCTTCTAAACCTTTTTGTATAAGCTGTATTTGTAATGCATGAACACGCTCTTTTAGGAGTGTATCTGAAAGTGAAGCGAGATCATGTTCATATTTACTCACTTGCTTGATTAGATTGGATAAAGTATATTTTCGGCGAGTAAATAGGTGTTTTATCGAGGATGAAAGTTGGCGTACCTTTGATTCCAAGTAGTTCGGCCAGTGATCCATTTGTTGTGGATATTTATTTGATAGAGAATTTTTAGACATTAAATTGTCTCAAGAATACTTGCCGAACACTTCGATACCATTGTTGGGCTAAGGGTTCTGAACCATGATCAAAGCGAACATAAACACGTTGTCCTATTTCTGGACTTTGGCTTAAAGGGTGGTATTCCAAGTCAATATGAAATATTTTCTCTTTGGTGATTAAGTCTTCCTTATTATTCACGTCAATTTTAATTTTGCCACCATTTATAGAGGCTAGCGCTGCACTAGGCAGTATATTCGTCGCCTCAGGTGTGCGACGTTTTATTGTTGCATCTAGTATTTGTTCTGGTTTGTTAACTAACCTTATAGCGATATGTTCTACTTGTTTTTGTATCTGACCAATATCCGATTGGCTAACAATAACTCGAATTGTGGGCAGGGAATCATCAATAATATAGCCAATGACATCGCCTCGGCGGATGAACTTTCCTGGTAAATCATCGCGATTAATCAGTAGGAGTTTACCGGATTTGGCTGCTGAAACTATCATGGCTTGTTGGTTTTTCTTTGCGTATTTTAGTTCTTCAGCCGTTGCAATAATATCTTCCTTAATTTTTTCTGCTTTAACATAATTATTATCAAGTTCTGCCCGAAATCGGATGCTCAATTCTTTTAATTTAGCATGAAGTATCGTGACCTCTGTATCTAACGTTGGGTTAAATAGCTTTAGAACCTCGGTTCCTTTTTCAATATATTTAGCGTTTGTTGAGAGCGAACTCGCAACACCATCTATCTCCGCTCTTAGTTGGGCGTCTTCAGGCATCCAAATAACACCTTCTGACACAGTATAAGAAGGCACTGGAAACATAAGCATAATGATCACAAATGATGACAGGATTGCTATGCTAGAGATTGCTCTAAGTCGTTGCCGATGGATAGAGGGGCTGTTAAAAATAAATAGCAGTCCTTTAAATATTGGCAATAATAATTGCTGGGCAACAATCCAGAAGGCGAGTAATACTCCTAATATAAAAAAGCTGTCGATAATATAAATTACAATTACCCAGAGTAAACCTATTCTATAAATAAATGAGGAGATACTATAGATAACAAACCATACACTTTCACCTGGCGCTGAGGCTGGTGAAGGCCGGTCTGATAGGCCAAATAAATACTTTTGGCATAGGTAGATGAGGTATTTGGACGACCTTTGGAAAAGGTTTGGTATTTCTAATAAGTCTGCGAGAATGTAATAAGCATCATATTTTAGTAAGGGATTACCATTAAATAATAAGGAAGATATGCCTCCAAGAATCATAACGTTAAAGGCAATATCTTTAACTAATCCGGGTTCAATACTTATCCAAAGAAAAAGCCCGATTGCGGCTAGAAATAACTCAACTAAAATACCCGCTGCACCGACTAATATGCGTTGATGTTTATTACGTAAAAAATTAATAGTAGATACATCGACATAGGGAATTGGCATGAAGACGAGAAAAGTAACGCCCATTTCATGCACATCCCTACCATGATATTTGGCACTGAATGCATGGCCTAGCTCATGTAAAAATTTTATAATAGGATAAATTATCACCATAATAATAAGGCTATAAGGTGACAAGCTATTATCAATAAAATTAGCACTGATTTCTTGCCAGTGAACAATACTGAGCAATGTGGCTAAAGAGATGATAAAAAGCCAGACAAGTCCCATTGACCAATGGAATAGCCAACTTACTTTTGAAATATTACGCTGTAAAAAACTGTCAGGATCCCATAGAGGAACTCTGATGCTTAGAGGGTTAGAAAAGTTTTGTTTTAATTTGTTTTTTTTATGCTGTTTTGTGCGAAGAAGAAGTTCTTCAGTGTCAGGAGGTAAACCAGATTGAAGAAGGTCGCCGGCATGTAACTGTCCTAATAACTGGATAACGTGATCTTGTGTAGGTGCCGAATCTCCTAATCGGTCATTTACCAGATCCCAAATTTGATTAATGCTTAATTGGCCATCTAGTAAACCTATGATCTGATAAGCCGTTGCATTAAAACGATGGCTGCGCCCACTCGCCTTATTTTCTAAAATATACCAGATCAGACCTCGGTAATCATGTCGGTGAATCTCAATATGTTGACGTAATTGTGGCCTGAGATCGGTAACTCGATACCAAAGTGGACTAAATAATGAATCACTCAATTAGTACTTCCTTGTAGGGGTGAATCGGAAAGTATTGCTACTATAAATACTTTATGGCCACCATGACCAAATCCATAATTTGAACCAATCCAATAGTTCGTGCGTCCATATCCATAGGCATTTTTCTTGACCAATCTCAATTTTCCCTACTCCTTCCATCCCTGGGCGCAACAATTTGGGTGTGCCAGATAATGTTGCTTCAACTCGGAATATATTACTACCATCTTCAGCATTGGCAACAGCAGTTATTTTTTGAATAGACAGAGGAAACTTTCTATTAGGCATGCTTGATAAGGCTAAATTACCTGTTTGCCCATAACGAATATAAGAAATTGAACGTTCATTCACTTTTAAAATAACGCGGTAGCCATCTAAAGGGGCAATTTTAAATAAACTATCTCCACGTTCAACAGGAGCGCCAAGTGATTGACTGAGGTCTCCTTCAATTACGATGCCATTAAAAGGGGCTTTTATTTGGGTTCTTTGTAATTGTTCTTCAGTTAGACTTATTTGTGCATCAAGCTGTTTAATTTGAGAGCTAAGTACACGAACTTGTACTAATTCTCTATCTGCCAATGCTTCTCTGTGCTCTCTTTGTAGTTGTTGTAATTGGCTGAATAATTTTACTTTTTCCAGCTTAAGATCAGTATCTTCCATAGAGGCTAAAATCTCACCACTAGAGACAATATCTCCGGCTCTAACATTGGCTGACTGAATAAACCCTGTCATTGGTGCTGATACGGTTCTTTGTATTTTCCCTTCTAATACTGCATCAGCACTTATGCGAAACTCACTTTCAGTAAGGGCTGCAAAACTGATAATTGCAATAATAAATAGAGAGCTTAGTTTAAGGCCTAGATGATCAAAACCAAGTAAATCTGAGAGTTTCTTTTTGATGGCGCTTCCTAGCTTTTGAATCCACCAGCGCTCATTGTCTTTTTTTAACTTAAGGTAGGGTGAAATAAGAGCGAGAGTTTGCTCACAAATATTAATTGTGTCTTGATCAAAAGGAAGCTCTTCGCTTCGCTCCAGAGTAATAATTGCAAAGGTGACATCATCGTAAACAAATGGAATAGTAACGATTGAACCACAACCATACTTTCGAGCTAATTCTTCATGAGCACTAGAAATAACAGAGCTATCAGGAGTAAGTGGAGGATAGCTTATTAAGGTATCTTGGGTAATTGATTCATCCATTGCTGCCGAGATACTACGCATTAGGTTTGATTTATCATCAAAGCTCGCACTATTGGATAATGCAATTATTCGAGCATGATGCCCTTTGAGTTCGCCTATACTGACTCTCTGGCAGGAAAACTCATCACTCAGTTCCGTTATTAATGCGGTGAAGGATTGTTTAACACTCCCTTGCTGTAAGCAATTAACTGCAAACTTAACCATGGTCATATAAAACGTATCTTGGGCATCAATATCTGGCTTTGGCAATGCTAACCAATTTGTGCCAACAGTTAATGAATGGAGTATTTCTTGTTGTTGCTGTTCATTATGATGGGCTGTTTTAACTGCAATAATTCCAAGCAGTTTATTATCCACATAAATAGGAGAGGCGATGTAATCGAAGGCTTGACTATTGACATCACCGTTATTAATATTCGCATTAATAACATTGTTTTTATTGCTGATTGCAAGTTTTGCAATGGCGACTAATTCAAGAGGACTTTGGCTATCAAGTGGCCATTGAGCGGTCGGTTTTAAGCCTTTTTGGTCGGTATCAGATAGCAGGAATAAAGCACTACTAATATCCGGTATTGACTGGCATTGGATCTCTAACCAATTTTGTGCAAAATGTTTCAATATTCAGAATCTCAATATGAATAAACAATTATAAGAAATCCGTTACATCCTCAATATACAGTCGAGCATTAACTTGTATACTTTCAACATCCTGTTGTATTAATGTATCGTTGATAAGGTAGTTTGATTTTAAACAGGATTCAAGTGATTGCTCCATGTTTTGTCCTTCTGTCGGCATTAGATTGCGAGCTAAATTGATAATTTAGACTTCAATATGATTATATAAATCAGCAGGTGGATCTGTATAAAATAGAGTCATGTCACAGTAACTTTGGGGTGAATTTCATCGTTGCATTAATCCACTGCCTGACCGTAGTTAAACCCTAGTTGGGTTCTTTCTTGTTTAAATAATGGTCTATTTTGTTACTGGGCTTGCATTAAGATATATTGTGTCTGATCTGGCATTTGGGCAAACATGACGATATGTCCTATGTCATGCAAAAGACCGGTTGAAAATAATCGTTCTTTAGAGGGGGGCATGCACTTTTCTGCCAGCATTCGCGCAGTTATTCCATAATAGATACAGCTCTGCCAGAATGCTTTTGGATTAAAAACATCTGATGGAATAGCTGAAAATGCTCGAATAACCGAGCTACTTAATCTGAACTTTGGATAAGAATAGTCAGCAACATCCTAGATTACAATCACTTATAAACGAACACGGCTCCGAATAGATAAAGCAATCCTATAATCATATAGCCAGTGTCTTTATTTTAGTGGATATCAAGGCAGATTTACGTAGCAATAGCGAGCTATTGGAAGTCAATCTAACGCAGAGAGCCGCTAAAATAAAGGCGCTGGATGGCTGTGCTTATCCATAGTTCAGCTTACTTAATACTAAATTATGCAGTTGGAGTGTGCCGAACTATGAACGATAATTGATTCAATTGGATATTCTGACTTGTTAGCTAGAATGCAATGGTTAGCGGTAATACATTGAAATTTGTAGGGTAAGTTCCACTCTTTCATTAATAGCTGAAATCTCGAGAACTACTTTAAAGAAATAGGGATATATTTTCTAGTGGCAATTACCTAAACCTTTTTTCTCAAGATAGCACTGATGATATTCTTCAGCTGGATAAAAAGTACTTGCAGCCGTTATTTCCGTCACGATTGGACTGGATAGTTGCTTGCTGGCATCGCGTTTGTTTTTTGATGATATCGCGGTTATCTGTTGCTGTTCGTTATGGTAAAAAATAGCGCTGCGATACTGTGTGCCAACATCTGGACCTTGTCGATTTAATGTTGTTGGATTGTGCATAGCCCAAAAATGGTCAAGTAATGAGGCATAGCTAATTATATTGTCATCAAATGTCACTTCAATTGCCTCTACATGGCCGGTCGTTCCAGTACATATTGTTTTATAGGTAGGGTTTTCGGTCGTTCCAGATGTATAGCCAACACGGGTTGAGAGTACGCCCGTGATTTTTCTGAACTGAACTTCAATGCCCCAAAAACACCCAGCAGCTAATGTTGCAATAGCCATGATTTAATCTCGCTTATAGTTTTATGTGTCCATGATACAATATCGCGGTTAACTATTTTGTCTAAAAACGAACAAATTCAGAGAGTAAAATGAGCGAAGAAACAACAAAACCAAGTAACTTCATCCGAAATATTATTAATGCTGATAATGAATCTGGTAAGCATGGTGGCCGAGTACATACTCGTTTCCCTCCTGAGCCAAATGGTTATCTTCATATTGGCCATGCAAAATCTATTTGTTTGAACTTCGGTTTAGCGAATGATTATGATGGTTTATGTAATTTACGCTTTGATGATACTAATCCTCAGAAAGAGAATGAAGAGTTTGTTCATGCCATTGAAGAAGATGTTCGTTGGTTAGGTTTTGACTGGCAAGATCGTTTGTTCTTTTCTTCAAATTACTTCGAACAACTTTATGCTTACGCTGTTCAGCTTATTGAGCAAGGTGATGCATATGTGTGTGATCTTAATGCTGAACAAACACGTGAATACCGAGGTACATTAACGGAACCTGGTAAAAACAGCCCATATCGTGATCGAAGTGTGGAAGATAATTTAGCACTTTTTAAACGGATGAGAGCCGGTGATCTTGAAGATGGTTCATGTTTGTTACGAGCCAAAATTGATATGGCTTCACCTAATGTCAATATGCGAGATCCTGCTATTTATCGTATCCGCCATGGTGTTATTCATCATCAAACAGGCAGTGAATGGTGTATTTATCCAATGTACGATTACACACATTGTATTTCGGATGCAATTGAAGGCATCACACATTCAGTCTGCACATTAGAATTTGCAGATCATCGCCCACTTTATAATTGGTTTTTAGAAAAATTAAATACAGAGCACCGACCGCAACAAATTGAGTTTTCTCGCCTTAATTTGCAGTATGCGATTACGAGTAAACGTAAATTAACACGCCTTGTTGAGGATGGTTTGGTTGAAGGATGGAATGATCCACGTATGTCGACTATTTCAGGTATGCGTCGTCGTGGTTATCCTGCAGCAGCCATCCGTGAATTTTGTGAACGTATTGGTGTGACTAAATCAGCCAACTCGGTTGAAATGGAAATTCTTGATGCCTGTATTCGTGAAAACTTAAATGAAAACTCACCTCGTGCAATGGCGGTACTTAATCCTGTAAAAGTCATTATTACTAACTATCCTGAAGGGAAAGTTGAAGAGTTAACTGCACCGAAACATCCTCAAAAAGAAGAAATGGGAACGCGCATTGTTCCGTTTACTCGTGAGTTATATATCGACCGTGCAGACTTTAAAGAAGCCGCGAATAATAAATTTAAACGTTTGGTTAAAGATAAAGAAGTGCGACTTCGAAATGCTTATGTCATTCGTTGTGATGAAGTTATTAAAGATGATAATGATGAAATTATTGAGTTACATTGCAGTTACGATCCAGCCACGTTAGGTGCTAATCCTGAAGGACGCAAAGTAAAAGGTGTTATTCATTGGGTGTCAGCTGAGCACGGTATAAAGGCTGAAGTTCGACTCTATGACCGACTATTTAACATCCCTCATCCAGATAGCGATAAAGACGTAGATGATTTTACTGTGCATCTGAACCCTGCATCATTGGTGAGCTTGACGGAGTGTATTGTAGAAAAGAGCTTGACTAATGTAGAAGCTGGAAGTGTTTATCAGTTTGAGCGTGAAGGCTATTTTTGTGCCGATAGTGAATTGTGCAAAGAGGGACGACTCGTTTTTAACCGTACGGTCACATTGCGTGATACATGGGCAAAAATTGATCAATCAAGTTGAGACCTTTGCACGAGTCGTCTTTTTCGCCATAGCAGCGTTAAAAATAGCCTCAAAATGCTCATTTACACTAGTAAACTGCGCTTTTTCGGCAATTTTTGCCTTGCTACGACAAAAAATACTTATCGTGCAAAGGTCTCAAGTTAAACTAATCAGTATATAATGAAAGTCTTATGCTTATATCTGTTGTTAATTAAGGATACATGATGGTGCAAAACTTAGATAATGCCCACTTTAATATGTTGGAACAGCAAGTGCGACCTAGTGATGTATTAGATTCTCGTGTATTAGAGGCTTTAAAAAATGTCGAGCGAGATCAGTTCGTTGATGAAAGCATGGCAGGACTTGCTTATGCTGATACTGCATTACCGATTGGTTATGGACAAGTAATATTATCACCGGTGACTCAAGGACGATTATTGCAAGCCCTTAATGTCCAAATGGATGAGAATGTACTTGAGATTGGTACCGGAACTGGATATTCCACCGCCTTATTAGCTTTGTTGGCAAGTCATGTTACAACCGTTGATATTGTGCCAGAACTTGTAGAGCTTGCTCAGCAGAATCTAGCAAAAACAGGCATTAAGAATGTGACATGCTGTGTGGGAGATGCTTCACAAGGCTGGTTATTAGCAGATCGTATCGATGTCATCATTGCAACAGCAGCATTTGAAATTATTCCTGATGACTATTTACAAAGTTTAACTGTTGGCGGTCGGATGTTAGCGGTTGTGGGTAAAGATGCTGATATGTCGGTACAGATTATTAAACGTGTGACAGAAAGAGAGTGGCAGACGGATACTGTTTTTGAAACAAGTATTCCTGCTATGTTAAATGCTGAATCAAAACCTGAATTTGAATTTTAAAGAGTAAAGCTATAATGAGAAACCTGAATGCAATTGACCTGAATGAACTTTTAAAATCAGGTATTGAAACAGTTAAAATTGATGTTCGTGAAGATGTTGAGCTAGAGTTTGGTGTCATTGATGGTGCAATTCATATCCCGATGCAAAACGTTCCAGGCCAGCTTAATGAGTTAGAAAAACATAAAAATGACACAGTCGTCTTAATTTGTCGCTCTGGTCGACGTAGTGATCAAATTGGTCAGTTCTTAGAGCAAATGGGCTTCACGGATGTTATTAATTTAGAAGGTGGAATGAATGCCTGGGCGACAGATGTCGATACAAGTATGACGGTATATTAGGGAGCAATACTATGAAACGCTTAAATTTAAATGTGGTGCTGTTATTACTAACATCATTTACCTCAACAAACAGTTTATCTGAAGATTTGTTAGACGTATTTTCAATGTCATTAAAAACAGATCCACAGTTATTGGCAGAAATGGCTTCTCGGCAGGCTGTTAGTGAACTCGATGCTCAGGCAGCTGCGAACTTTCTACCTCAACTTGGTTTAAGTAGCAATATAGGACGCGTATGGCAAGATACCTCGACACAGAGTTTTGTGGCGGGCAAGCGTCAATATAATGATCATGGATTTAGTTTAAGTATCACTCAAGCTGTTTATCGTCGACAAAACTTTGTTCAACAAGCTCAAGCGAATATTGCTATTGAAAGTGCACAGGCAAGCTATCAGATTGTTGAACAAGCTCTAATTGTTCGTGTAGCAGATCATTATTTTGATGTTTTAGGCCGACAAGATGATGTGACCTTTGCCATTGCCGAACGAGAAGCGATTGCACAGCAATTAGAGCAAACTCAACAACGTTTTGATGTGGGCTTAGCAACAATAACGGATGTCGTAGAATCACAGGCTGCTTATGATTTAGCCAATGCATCAGTAATTAGTACTGAAAATGAGGCTGCAAATAGCAAGGAACGTTTGCGTGAAACCTCAGGACGTTATTTGGATACACTTTTAACGTTGAAAGCAGAAAGTCCTTTAGTGAGTCCTGAACCAGAAGATATTGACCAGTGGAGTAATGTGGCACTCAATCAGAATCCGAATTTATTGGTGGCAAAATTTGCAGTTGCTAATGCAGGTCAAAATATTGAGTTACAAAAAACAGGCCACTATCCAACATTGGATATTGTAGGTCAGAAGAGTTATAGCTCACAAAGTGATAGTAGCTTTGGTGGCAGTAGTAAAACACATCAAGAAACACTTAGCTTACAGTTTAATTTGCCAATTTATTCGGGTGGCAGTGTGCAATCACGATCACGTGAAGCGGGATATCGGCTTGATCAAGCCATGCAAAATGAAGAACAGCAACGTCGTGCTGTTGTTCGTCAAAGTCGTGAATCATACAATGGCGTGATGTCAGGCATTAGTCGAGTAAAAGCACTTAAACAAGCGGTAGCCTCAAATGAGAAAGCATTAGAATCAACTGAGGCTGGTTATGAAGTCGGCACGCGTACAACGGTTGATGTATTGAATGTCCGTCGTGATTTATTTCGAGCTCGTCGTGATTATGCGAGCTCACGTTATGACTATATTTTATCAAGCTTACGTCTAAAACAAGCAGCAGGAACCATTAGTGTTGATGATTTAGGTCAGATTAATCAATGGTTGGGTGAGTAAAAACTCATGACATCTGTTCTAAGTACGGCAGAACTCAAGGATAGTTTTTTACTTATTATTGATATTCAGGAGCGGTTAGTTTCTGCAATGCCTGAAGATGCACAGGCTTTAGTTGTTAAGCAGGCCGGAGTGCTTCTTCAAGCGTCAGTAGCACTGGAGATACCTCTAGCTATTACAGAACAATATCCAAAAGGCTTAGGACCGACAGAAGCGAGCTTATTAGCCTTTGCTCCTAAAGTATCTACAATAGAAAAAACCTGTTTTTCATGTGCTGATGCAGATGAGTTTATGACACGATTAAGGCTCAGCCACCGCCGTAGTGTTGTTTTAATGGGCATGGAAACTCATATCTGTGTATTACAAACAGCCTTAGCTTTGCAGGGGCAAGGCTATCAAGTATTTGTAGTCGAAGATGCTGTGAGTTCTCGAACACAAGAAAATAAACAGAATGCGCTTCACAGAATGCGACAGGCTGGGGTAATTATTACCAATACCGAATCTGTCTTATTTGAATGGCTTGCTGATGCTAAACACACTGAGTTTAGGAGCTTGTCTAAACTGATAGTTTAACGTTGTAACAAGGATGTAACATGCAATGAGCATTAAAAAATCACTCTTTATCGTATTAACCTTCATTTTTACACTAGGTTTCATTATCCCAGAAAACCTAGTTATACCGGTTCATTCGGCATCATCAAACGATTGGAATCAACAATCATTTTGGTATGAACCTTGGGGTATTTCTGGTGTACATAAAGGCATTGATATTTTTGCTGACAAAGGTCAGCCACTTATTTCTGCAACACCTGCAATTATCTTATTCTCAGGTGAGGTTTCGCTTGGAGGAAAAGTCATTCTTAGTTTAGGTCCCAAGTGGCGCTTACACTATTATGCTCACCTTGAATCTATTGCGGTTAAATCTGGGCAGACTGTTAATGTGGGTGAACAAGTAGGGGCTGTGGGGAATAGTGGTAATGCAAAAGGTAAAGCTCCTCATTTACATTATTCTATCGTGACTTTAATACCTTATTTCTGGCGTATGGATAGTTCAACTCAGGGTTGGAAAAAGATGTTTTATTTAGATCCAAATCGATTATTGATGAGATAGCTGACGTTTGTTAGCAACACCTTGTTTTTTTTCTTTTGATGTCACATTCGGTTGTTCGTAGGCAGGAAGCCCTTTTAATTTTGTCCGAGCATAATCTAAAGCTAAACTGCATTTTACATCTTCGCTATCGAGTTTAAATTCATCGGTTAAAACACTATAAATGAGCTCAAACAAACGTTTTAGAGCAATTTTCCATGAACTACCAGCAAGGTTATGAATGTTATCTGAAAGCACCATGAATCGATCAAATGGCTTATCAGATAAGATGAGTGGCAGTGTATTGTGGAACCTACCTGAATTACCGATCATATCCCAGTAGCGAGCAAAGCGATTGACGCGTTGCATTTCATTAAATGTAATATCTTGAGTGGTTAAAATATTATAAGGTGCTTCAGGATTATATTTGAGTTGGTAGTTTTCAATATGCCTATTTAATGGTGCTCCTCGTAAGCGTTTGAGAATGCCCATCTGTATCTCATGCGGGTTAAGGGTTATGAGTTGATCAAAGCTATGACCAAAGTTTTCTAATGTATCGCTGGGCAAACCAAAAATAAGATCGGTGTGTAGATGAGCACCTGTATTTTCACGTAACCAGATAATATTAGCTTTTGTTTTGTCATTATTTTGTTTACGGCTGATAAGGTTCTGAATGTCAGGGTCAAAAGTTTGAACACCAATCTCAAATTGTAAGCTGTTGGCTGGAAAACGTTGTAATACTTCTTTTAACTTTTCTGGCAAATTATCTGGCACAACTTCAAAGTGTAAATATAAGTCATCGCTCATTCGCTCAAGGAAAAATTCTAAGATTGATACGCTGGTACTTATTTTGAGATTAAAGGTACGATCAATAAATTTGAAATTACGCACACCACGTTGTAGTAATTCATCCATAGCCTCAAAGAAAGGCTCTAGAGGAAAAGGGCTTACAGTTTTATCGAGTGCTGATAGACAAAATTCACACTTAAAGGGGCAGCCCCGTGAGGCTTCAACATAGATGAGTCGGTTACGTATATCATCATCATTGTAATAATCATAAGGTAGAACAAGTTCATCAAGAGGTTTTGCTTCACCTTCAATAAATTTGTTTTTAGGTTGTTCACCATTAAGTAGTTGCTTGCAAAGGGTGTAAACACTAACTTCACCAGGTCCTGAAATAATATAATCAGCCAAGTCGGTCACAGCTGGCACATCAGGCGAATGACTCACCTCTGGTCCACCAAGAATAATAATGACCTCTGGTGCAATTTGTTTTAGCATCGCAACGACTTTATATATTTCAGCTACATTCCAAATATAAACACTTAGACCAATAATTTTGGGTTGATGAGCAAGTAGTTGTTCAACAATATTGATCGGCAATTCTTGAATAGTGAATTCAATAATTTTTGCCTGATCTTGTAACTCTGCCAGATTGGCAAAAAGATAGCGTAGGCCAAAGGCTGTATGCATATAGCGTGCATTAAGGGTGCTGAGAATGATGGGGGATATTGATGGCATAACGTTATTTTATCTTAATTTGAGAAACAATAGCGTTACAGTTGATAAGGTAACAAGTTTTGTTGAGTTTACGAAACCCAACAAGAGTTATTTTATCTCTCAAAGGGCTTTGGTTTAATTAGAAGTTTTTGGCGGCGATAACATGGGATAAAGAGCGGAAATGCACTGAACCGCAATAAAATACCCATGGATGCCCTCATGCGAAGCCGAGCACCGGAAGAACTGAATGAACAAATACTGCGGTGTTTGAGCGTAGCGAGTTTCGTAGTATTTCATTCCGTTCTGAGGAGCACAGGGAACCCGTTAGGGCGAGCATGGGATTGGCCTTTTTTGGTTCGTTTTTTGGCCACGCAAAAAATGAATATTAAGATTTAATGTAAGAACATTTACTTGAAAACTATTTAGGCTTGTTGCACTCATAATTTGTTTTTTTATTAAAAGTCCACGCTGCCGCAGGGCGTTCATTTCTTTTGCGTGGCCAAAAGTGTAGTGGTCCACTAATTCAGGACACTAGAAAAGGTTTTTTCTTCAGCAATAGCTGGAGGCAAACCATGATTAAAAGAATGGGGTCTTTGATAATTATAATACCTCATCAAATAACGGCCAATATCTAATTTAGCTTGTTTTAAACTCAAATACCCCGTTGATGGTATCCATTCTGTTTTTAAACTTCTAAAAACACGTTCCATCGGTGCGTTATCCCAGCAGTTACCACGTCGACTCATACTTTGGTGAATTTGATAACGCCAGAGCTGTTGTCTAAACCGTAGGCTGGTATATTGACTACCCTGATCTGAATGGAATAATAGCCCTTCAGGCTTGCCACGCTGTTGATAAGCATGTTCAAGTGCATTAATGACAAGCGTTGCATTGGGCTTGTCAGATAATGACCAGCCCACAATTCGCCGAGTATAAAGATCAAGAATGACAGCCAAATAAATCCAACGACCACCTGCCCATATATACGTAATATCTCCACACCAAACACGGTTGGCTTGTTGCGTTGTAAAATTCCGATCAAGTTTATTGGCTATATCTAAACGTTCATCTAAAGCGATTTTGTATTTATGTTTACCCGGCTGTTTACTTATTACCTGAGCCTCTACCATTAATCGTCTCACCTTAAACCGACCAATCTTGATTCCTTGGATAGCCATCATGGCAACAAGTGAACGACTACCTGCTGCACCACGGCTCAATCGGTGGCATTCACTCACCTTCGCCCGTAATTGGAGACGGTCAATATCAATCGCTTTTTCTTTTTGGCAGTGAGCGTAATAACGTGACCTGTTGATATTAAATAAGATACACACCATTTTGACTGATGCAAGCTCCCTTAAATTGGAAATAAGTGCTAGCGTAGCATCTCGTCCGACATTAAGAGAGCGGTAGCCTTTTTCAATATTTTCTTCTCCAGCTCTAGTCGTTTAATGCGTTTTTCAAGTGTTTGGATCTGCTGCTGTTCCTTCGTCAAGGCTTTCGATTTAGGCGTGAACCCGTGTCGTTCTTGCGTTAATTGCTTAACCCAGCGTCTTAATGCTGTTGGACCAACCCCTAATGATTCACTAGCTTGTGAAATACTGTAGGATTGGTCAAGCACCAATTGGGCTGCTTCGCGTTTAAACTCAGGACTGAACTCTCTTCGTTTTGTTGTCATTAAACACCTCGTTACGGTGGATTTTACCACCTAAGTTGGTGTCCTGATTTAATGAACCACTACAAAAGAAACATAACCAAAGAAAAGGCCACCCTTATCGCCTTGCTTCCAAGAACTAATCCATTTGGTGGGCGTGGACGACAATTGATTCGTGACTTCCTGTCACTCACCCTTCGGGCGCCATTCGGCGTCCATATTTGTTCCTGACAAATTTGTCGCTACGCTCAAACACTCGTCCCCTTCATCCCTCCAAATAGCTGAATGATCAAATACTGCGGTGTTTGAGCGTAGCGAGTTTCGCAGTATTTCATTCCGTTCTGAGGAGCACAGGGAACCCGTTAGGGCGAGCATGGGATTGGCCTTTTTTGGTTCGTTTTTTGGCCACGCAAAAAATGAATATTAAGATTTAATGTAAGAACATTTACTTGAAAACTATTTAGGCTTGTTGCACTCATAATTTGTTTTTTTATTAAAAGTCCACGCTGCCGCAGGGCGTTCATTTCTTTTGCGTGGCCAAAAGAAACAGAACCAAAGAAAAGGCCACCCTTATCGCCTTGTTCCCTAAAACCCTATTTGGTGGGCGTGGACGACAATTGATTCGTGACTTCCTGTCACTCACCCTTCGGGCGCCATTCGGCGTCCATATTTGTTCCTGACAATTTTGTCGCTACGCTCAAACACTCGTCCCCTTCATCCCACCAAACCGCTTACTTCTTGGCGGCGATAACATGGGAAGATAAACAGGGTTATGAATATCAATCTAGTCTGACTCTGTTCATTTATTTGAGTTACGGTGTCTTTAATTCTTTATATTAATTCAGATTTAAGTTGTTGACCATAAGACTCAATGTCTTTTAACACTTGGCGTTGCTTGTCATTAAGTTCACCTGAAAGACTGCTTTCAATTTCTGCAAAGAATCGATCAAAAGAGAGAATTTTAGGATTGTCAGTCGTTAATCGCTGTTGGCGATATTGTTGCCACTGTTCTTGCTCATCGCTGGATAAGCTTTCTGGCCAGTTGCGAGCACGATAACGAAATAACATTTCTGGAAGGCGAGCATCATCAAAGGGAATAGAAAGCGTTTTTAATATCTCAGGTGTCGCCTCGCGTACCATGTCCATTTTACGCTTATCATTGCCGCTGAAAAATCCACCGCCATAAAGGCTGGCATCTGGATCATCAATAGGATCATATTCTTGCTTGGCAAAGATATCATTTATTTTTTGAGCTAAGTCACCCGCGTCATTGAGCATGGCTAGGTGTTTATAATGTTGCTCTCGGTCAATATCTAGTCGCTGTGCTGCAGCATCATTCAATGTGCTTTCAGGAACGATAACAGGGCATTTATTGATGTGTAATGTTTTCAAAGCTGGTCGACTTACGCCTTCTGGCAGGTCTGCTGTTCGGGTAAATAATCGTTCTCGCAATATGTCAGCATTTTCATTGATTAAATCAGATGGATCATGGCGAAGATCATAAACAATAATGCCATTATTATTTGTTGGATCTTTAGCAATAGGAACGACTAGGGCTGTGCCACAATATTCACTAGGGTACATTCGTGAAACATGAATAATAGGCGTGCGATCGCGTAAGTTTAATAAAGGTGAAACTGCATTCTTTTGGCGATGTTGATATACAAAGTCATAGAGCTTAGGTTGTGCTGTTTTAATGAGTTTTGCTAAGGCAATAGTGGCGTAGACATCAACCAAGGCATCATGAGCACCTTGATGTTCAATGTTATTAGCCGCAGTAAGCGCTTCTAAACGAAAACTTGGTTTGCCATCTTCACGATCAGGCCAATTGATGCCTTCAGGTCGTAAAGCGCGTGTTAGGCGAGCCATGTCGATAATGTCCCAACGCGAGTTACCATTTTGCCATTCACGTGAATACGCATCATAAAAATTACGGTATAAGGTGAAGCGGGTGAACTCATCATCAAAATTTAGACTGTTATAACCCACTCCACAGGTATTTGGCTGGGAAAACTCATCATGAATTTGTTTAATAAACTCAGCTTCGGTGATGCCTTTTTCATTGGCTTCTTGTGGTGTGATTCCCGTCACTAAACACGCTTGCGGATGTGGCAAACTATCGTCAGCTTGTTTGCAGTAAATCATCAGAGGTTCGCCGATGATATTCAGATCTTCATCTGTACGAATACCAGCAAATTGAGAAGGGCGATCATAACGGGGATCAATGCCAAAGGTTTCATAATCGTGCCAATAGAGTGTGTTCATCATGGTTGCCTAATTCTTAGAAATACAGGAAAACGAGGAATGTTATTTTTAGTCCGGCCATAATACTTGAAGGTAATTATACTGCCTATTTTAGGTGGTGATTGTCGTTGTTTATCTGACAATCCAGAGCCGATATAAAAAATAATTCCTGATGGTAACTGACACTTTAATGAACCTACTTTTCCAGCGTATTTACCTTTACCTGCTTTGTAGGCCATAACGGTGCATTCAGTATCTTGATATTGTTTGACCTTCAGGGCGTGATTTGAACGTCCAGTAATGTATGGAGTATTAGGTTTTCGAACGACTAAGCCTTCACCATCTAGAGAGATAACTTTATCTAATTCCATTTTTAAATGTTCGGCGGATTGAACTGTAGATTGCGGGATTATCACGATAAAAGGGCTGGGGGCGAGTTCTAAATAATTTTGTAAAATAGCAAGACGAGCTAATAAGCCGCCTTGTTGATGTGGTACTTCAAAGATCGTCCCTCCAGCGATTATCCGGAGTATGTTGACGGACGATTGACATAATATTTTCAAAATCATTACGTTGTGTCCATAACTCACCATCTATAGCAAAAGGTGGTAAGGCTTCTAGGAACCATTCAGGTGCAAAAATCTGGTTTCCTTGGCGGCTTTGGAGTGTGTGTCCATCCCAAATAGCACGCATGCCATCTAGTTTTTCACTCATTAACCAGCCTACTACATCTTGTGAGTCATCATAGGTTTTAAGTAACAATAGATCCGCATCTTTTGCATAAAGGGCATGACATAAAAACAGGAGTAATAGAGTGGCAACCCACTTATAAAATTGACTCATTTTGACTTAAACCAAAAATATCTAATAGTTAACGCCAACAAAAATAGACTGATGAATATGTAATATCCAGCCATAACACCATATGTGACTAAGTAAGCGCCAACCCCTCCTTGCTCACCACCATGGAAGATAAAGTAATAACTAAGACCTAGTGATATAAATAATGTGGGGAAGACTAGCCAATGGTGAATGCGGCGAAAGATCGTTGGCGTGCGATTAAATACATATGGAGATAAACTTAATATCAAATAGGGTAAGAGAATGCCATTAATACCAAAACGTATTTTCACACTCCATACGATGGCTAATATTATGACTAAAAATAGCCATAATACGGAAGCCAAAGCATGGGCAATTTTTTTAATCATGCTTCAGCTATCCTTTTTCCCCGCCCTGTTAATGCATACTTTTGTAAACGGCTGTTAGGTTTGTTAGGAAGTGTCATTTCAATTAAACCTTTACCTAAAGCAGGCTTTAGATAGCGCTCACGAAATGACTTGCGGTCTTTAAGTTTCAGAATGATTTGCAGCTTGTCACGGCTCATAGGAGCCATCGTATTTGCTAATACTTGCAATAATAGTTTTACTTGGGGTGTAACATGAGGGGTGTCTTGAGGGGCGCTACTTGTTTTTATGGTATCCAAAATGGTTTTTAGCATAAACTCAATAAAGGGTGCAGAGTCTGTTTGTTGAGTACTATTATTTATGGCTTGATAGTAGTTACTTTGATGCTCATGAACCATACTTTCAACTGGCAGTTGGGCAAGTGATTTATTCCATTGACTAAGGATTAATGTTTGCCATAATCGCCCCATACGACCATTGCCATCAGCAAAAGGGTGAATAAACTCAAATTCATAATGAAATACAGAGCTGACAATTAAGGGGTGAAGATCTGTTGTGGTAAGCCATTGCAGAAGATCATTCATAAGTAGTCTGACACGATTAGCAGGTGGTGCCATATGAACAACATTTTTACCTTTCATCACACCTACATTGCCACCGCGATATCGCCCAGCATCGTCAATTAATCCCGCCATCAATATTTGATGGGCATTCAATAAATGATGCTCATCAGTGGGCAGCCAGTTCTCAAACTGCTCATAGGCATTAATTGCATTACGGGCTTCTTGAATTTCACGTGGTGGAGCAATGACCGCTTTACCATCAAGAATTGCAGTGATTTGTTCCTCACTTAATGTATTGCCTTCAATGGCTAGCGAACCTTGAATAGTACGAATACGATTAATACGGCGTAGGCGTAAACTCTTTTCACTTTCTAAAACTGATAAGCGCCCTAAGCTTTCACTGATATCAGATATTAGACCAATGATTATTGGGGTGATGGTGAAAGGTGGTTGGTAGGTTTTCATCGTTGCTTTTTATAGCGTTGAAAATACTTTCTCAGCAGCATCTAAGGTTGCTTGAATTTCAGCATCACCATGTGCCGCTGAAATAAAGCCCGCTTCATAAGAAGAGGGAGCAAGGTAAATACCTTCATCTAACATGCCGTGGAAGAATTTTTTGAAACGTTCTTGATCGCAAGCGACTACTTGTTCAAATGTGCTCACTTCTTTTTCTGCTGTGAAAAAGAGTCCAAACATGCCGCCTACTTGGTTGATTGCAAGTGGAATTCCTGCTTTGTCAGCACGATCTTTCAGGCCGGTTACTAGTGCATTTGCTGAAGCAGAAAGGTTTTTATGGAAATCAGGGGCTTGAATAAGTTTAAGTGTGCTTAAACCTGCAGCCATGGCAACGGGGTTGCCCGACAATGTTCCTGCTTGATACACCGGACCAAGCGGTGCAATGCATTCCATTACTTCACGTTTGCCACCAAATGCGCCTACAGGTAAACCACCACCAACTACTTTACCTAATGTGGTTAAATCAGGTTTTACATCATAATATTCTTGAGCACCGCCTAGTGAGACACGAAATCCAGTCATTACTTCATCAAAAATTAATACCGCACCTGATTGATCACATATTTCACGTAAACCTTGCAAAAAACCGTCTGCTGGTGGAATGCAATTCATATTTCCTGCGACAGGTTCAACAATGATGCAGGCAATTTGGTCGCCTAATTCAGCAAAACACTCACGAACTGAATCAAGATCATTATAAGTCAGTGTTAGGGTGTGCTTTGCTAATGATTCAGGAACGCCACCTGATGAAGGGACACCTAAGGTTAGTGCGCCAGAACCTGCTTTAACTAATAATGAATCAGCATGACCGTGGTAACAACCTTCAAATTTAACGATTGTGTCTCGTCCCGTAAAACCTCGAGCAAGACGAATTGCGCTCATTGTAGCTTCCGTACCTGAACTGACCATACGCACTAATTCCATTGATGGAACTAAGCGACACAAGGTGTCAGCCATTTCAATTTCAATTTCAGTCGGTGCGCCAAATCCTAAACCATGCGTAACAGATTCTTGTACTGCACTAATAACATCTGGATGTGCATGTCCTAAAATCATCGGGCCCCATGAACCAATATAATCAATATAGCGTTTACCTTCAACATCGGTTATCCATGCACCTTTTCCTTCACGGAAAAAAATAGGATCACCACCCACGCCTTTAAATGCACGTACAGGAGAATTTACTCCGCCTGGGATATGGTTTTGTGCTTGAGAAAATAGGTCGTGATTAGTGGTCATAAGGATGTCCTAAAGGTCTTAAATTTGAATTGATATTCATTTTACCTCAATTAGCAGTTTTCAGAACGAAAGCTAGAAAGTCAGTACCGCGTTGTAATGCTTGATAAGGGATAACTATTGCCTTCAAATTACGCCTTGTCCTGATTTTCTATTTACGCTCTGAAATTCTGCAATATGAAGAAATAGGGCTATGTGCGATAATTCTAGCTTATCTAGACAAGAATACCGACCGATTATGAGTTTAAAATTTCGAATTATAATAATTGTAACGATTATCTTATTGATTAACTTTGCTGCGGCAGGGTTTTTCATGGTGAAAAATGCGCGTCAAGCACTAGAGGCAGAAATGGAATCTAGTACTCAGCTTGCAAAAGGATTGCTCATCAATGCTTTGCCAACATTGCGTTTCTCAAACGATCTGGGTGAGCGGTTAAAGTTAATTGTGGGTAGTGTGAGAGATACACGACATATTCGCGCATGGTTTGAAGATATGCATGGTGCACCATTAATTGGTGAGGAAAACCATCGGAACTTTATGAAGAAACCCGATGCGCCAGATTGGTTTATTAAATTAATGGAGCCTGAGGCCGTCGCTTTTCGACGGTTGATAACGAAAGGAAGCAAGTCCTATGGTTATCTTGTTGTTGAAGCCGATCCTAGTGATGAGGTTATTGAGGTTTGGCGAGATGTTCAGGTTCTTTTTTGGTTAGGAACCTTCTTTTTAATCCTGATTTTGAGTTTGGTATATGTGGCATTAAGGCAAGGTCTGAAACCAATAGAACAATTAGCAAGTGCATTAGCGCAGTTAGAAAAAGGAGACTTTTCAGCACGAGTAGAGACCGCTGTTGTGAGTGAGTTAACGCCTATTCAGAATCGCTTCAACCACATGGCTAGAGTGTTAGAAAGAACGATGGTGGAAAACCATTCTTTGGCTGGCAATATGCTGGCCATTCAGGAAACAGAACGACGCGATCTTTCTCGTGAGTTGCATGATGAATTAGGCCCTTGTTTATTTGGGATTCGAGTAGATCTTGCGGATATTGATTGTATTGCAAATGAGCATCTATTGACGGAAGTTGTAGATAAAGTTGAATCAGTAAAATCGATTACGAATCATATTCAATCTCTTGTACGAAAAATGCTCAGTCGTTTACGACCGATGACTTTAGATGATTTAGGTTTGGCAGATGCCTTGCGAGATATGATTCGTAATTGGCGAGATAGGCAGCCTGAGATCGATTGGGAATGGGATTTTGTTGGTGATTATCGAGAACTTCCAGATACGCTACAAGTCACGATTTATCGTATAATACAAGAGTGTACGACGAACTGTGTGAGGCATGCGAAAGCAAAACATGTCAAAGTAGAATTACGCTTAGATAGTGAAAACTTGAAGGTGACAGTAACGGATGATGGTATTGGCTTAAAGGCTAATTTAATCCGAGGGTTTGGTTTGATCGGTATGCGAGAGCGTGTTTCAGCATTGGGCGGACGAATTGCTTTTGATACTGAAGAAGGGCGTGGTTTACAGGTAAGAGTATTAATACCTTTAAAAAGTGGTGAAAAAACATGAAGCAAACAGTGACTATTTTGGTAGTAGATGATCATCCTATTGTGAGGGCTGGCTGTCGACAGCTCATTCAACAAATTCCTTCAGCGAAGGTCGTTGAGGCAGAAACGGGAGAAGAGGGTTATCGTTTATTCCAAGAAATTTATCCAGATATGGTTTTACTGGATATCACCCTACCAGGAATTGGCGGTTTAGAAGTATTAAGAAAAATGAAGGCCAATCGAGAAAATGCGAAGGTCTTGATATTTAGCATGCATGAAGATCCTGTCTTTGCATCACGAGCAATGCAAGCTGGGGCAAAAGGTTATATCACCAAAAATAATGCCGCAGATCATTTAGTTGAAGCGGTTGAAAAAGTATTAGATGGAAAAACATACCTTAGCCCTGATACTGCACAGCAACTAGCGATGTTAAATGTAGGAGCAGGGAGTAGTGTATTATCAGATCTGTCTCGCCGAGAGTTAGAAATTTTACGATTATTAGGTGATGGTAAAAGTATGAATGATACTGCCGGAATTCTTGGGATTAGCTATAAAACTGTCGCAAATAACCTGACTCAAATAAAAAGTAAGCTGGATATTAGTAAAACAGCGGAGCTTATGCGCTTTGCAATTAGTCATGGCTTATCGAGTTAGACCATTAAAAATAAAAGACTGAGAGAAGAAAGGAATAAGTTCCTGATTTATTGGGATAAGTCACTCATTCATTGGGATAAGTCACTCATTCATAAAGCACTTGTGCACTATATTATATGCAACAAGTTTTAGGAATTCAGCTTCTTAGCAAACTTATATTTCTCTCTCCTTCTTATGAAGGTTTAACCAGACCTTAGCGTCTGGTTTTTTTTTACTTGAAATTCCTCTCCTTTAATTGTTTTAGCGTTTCCCTGCATGCCATTCTCTTGGTACTATTGCCTCCTGACTTTTTTGATGACTGTAGCTAAGCTTAAGTACAAATTTCATCATATGAACGGAAATATTTTATGCAGAAAATTACATGGATTAGATCGCAGTGGATAGCGGTGCTGCTAGTAGCGGTAAGTCCAATAGCAAGCTTTGCTGGAAACCTTGAGCATGCAATAGAAACTCAAGTTAAAACAGATGTTGCAGCTCAACAGTCACAACAACACGTTGATAAGCTCTCTGATGAAACAACGCAGATGTTATCTGAATATCGTGAAACATTACGGCAAACAGAAAGTTTACGAACTTATAACGATCAATTGAACAAATTGGTTGAGTCACAAAAAGTTGAATTAGAGTCTATCGATATACAGTTACGTAATATCGAAACAACTCAGCGCGATATTGTTCCACTGATGTTAAAAATGATTGAGACAATGGCTCTGTTTGTTGAACTAGATGTACCTTTCTTGCCGAGTGAACGACAAGAGCGAGTCATACAGCTACAGACACTAATGGAGCGTGCGGATGTTACCTTAGCTGAAAAATACCGTCGTATTTTAGAAGCATATCAAGTTGAAACAGAGTATGGCAGAACCATTGAAGCGTATCAGGGAGACTTGGTGCTTGATGACAATACAAGAACGGTTGATTTCCTTCGTATCGGGCGAGTGAGCTTGTATTACCTAACCTTAGATGGGTTTGAAGCAGGTATCTGGCATCAACAGCAGTGGCACCAGTTGGATGATAGTTATTTGCAAGGTATTTCTAAAGCATTGAAGGTTGCAAAAAAACAACTGCCGCCTGATTTATTAGTGTTGCCAGTCAGAACTGCGGAGGCGGCACAATGAAACTAATAATCTCAAGTTTAATTTTTAGCTTGTTCACTTTGTCAGCTCTTTATGCGGCTGATAAGCCTGCTGATTTAGATGCCTTGTTGAAACAAGTTAAACGCGAACGCGTATTGGAACAACAACACAATAAACTACGTGAAGCAGAGTTTGTAACAGCACATGATAATCAGTCTCAGCTATTATCTGAAGCTAAAGCTCAACTTGCATTTGAAGAACAAAGAACGCAACAACTCAATCAAACTTTTCAAGATTATGAAAAAGGCTTAGTAGAAAAAGAAAGTTTATTACAAGAAAAATCAGGTTCATTAGGCGAGCTTTTTGGTACTGTTCGTCAAATGACAAATGATAGTCGAACTGTTCTTGAAAGCTCGATGACATCTGCACAAAAGAAGGATAGAGGTGAGTTTTTAACGGCATTGGCTGAACGAAAACAGCAACCTACGATTAAAGAGCTTCGTGATTTCTGGTTATTATTACAAGAAGAAATGACGGAGTCAGGGAAGGTTAGTCAGTTCTCTGTTCCAATCATTACTGCTGAAGGGCTAATTGATGAACGCAAAGTGACGAGGGTGGGTGTTTTTACCGCCTTTAGTGAGGGACAATTTTTACGGTATTTACCTGAAACGGGTCGTTTAGTTGAGCTTGGTCGTCAACCTGTCAAACGTTTGCAAAAGCTGGTTGCTGATTTTGAAATAACAACAGATGAATCGATTCAGCCTGTCGTTATTGATCCTACTCGTGGCGCACTCATGGCCTTGTTGGTGCAATCTCCAGATCTGAAAGAGCGTATTCAACAAGGTGGTTGGATTGGCTATATCATTTTAGGACTGGGAGCTATTGGTTTGCTGATTGCACTACAACGCTTTATCTTCCTAACCGTTACTGGTAGAGGAATTGTGCAACAGCAAAAACAAAGTGAAGTCAGTCTTAAAAATCCATTAGGACGAATTCTATCTGTTTATAGTACAGATAAAGAAAATGATGTTGAGACATTATCTCTAAAATTAGATGAAGCGATATTAAGGGAAATTCCTAAAATTGAACGGGGTTTAATTACTTTAGCTGTTTTGGCTGCAATTGCACCAATGTTAGGTCTATTGGGTACGGTCTCAGGCATGATCGAAACATTCCAATCTATAACTTTATTTGGTACAGGTGATCCTAAATTGATGTCAGGTGGTATATCACAGGCATTGGTGACAACCGAGCTAGGCTTAGCCGTTGCGATTCCTATTTTGCTAATACATAGTGCAATTTCAAGCAAAAGTAATCGTCTAGTTCAGATTCTAGATGAAGAAAGTGCATCATTAATCGCCCAAAATGCAGAAAAGCAGAATGGAAGCACTGACAAATAATATATTTAATATCCGACTATTACTGGAAAGTGGTGGTTTGATCTTGTGGACAATTTTAATTGCCTCGGTAGTGATGTGGACGTTGATAATGGAGCGTTATATCTATGTTTACTTTATCCACCCATCACGACTTAAGACCTTGCTTGCAGATTGGTATGAACGAGCGGAAAGGACGAGCTGGTATGCTCATAAAATTCGTGAAGGAATGATTTCTGAAAGTAGTGCGGCATTAAGACAACACTTAATGTCTATTCGCACTTTAATTGCAGCCTTACCTATGCTGGGTTTATTGGGAACCGTAGACGGCATGATTCAAACATTTGACGTCTTGACAGTGTTTGGAACAGGTAACGCACGAGGAATGGCTGGCGGGATTTCAATTGCCTTGATCACCACCATGGGTGGCTTGTTAGCCGCTTTGTCAGGCATGTATTTTAGTGCTCAATTAGAACAACGAGTTACACGGTCTGTAGATAATGTTGCTGATGCATTGCGAAGGGATTAGAAAAGATTATGAGTAAAAGACATTCACGTCGCCAAAGCGGAGCAATGGCAGAAGTTAATATGACACCCTTGATTGATATGGTGTTTATCCTATTAATCTTTTTTATTGTAACCACATCATTTGTTAAAGAAACGGGGGTTGATGTCAGTCGACCATCTGCCAAAACAGCAGTGAAAAAAGAACATGCCAATATATTGATTGCCATTAAACCCAATGGTGAAGTCTGGATGGATAAACGTCAGGTTGATCGTCGGGCTGTACGAGCCAATGTTGAGCGTATGCATGCTGAAAACCCAGAAGGTTCAGTAATCATTTTAGCCGATAAAGAATCGAAAACAGGTTTGTTGATTGAGGTGATGGATCAAGCTCGATTAGCAGGTGTTGCTAATGTATCGATTGCTGCGGAACGCGATTAATTAAATGCGTTTAACATTGGGTTTAATACTTGCTCTATTAGTGAACCTTGGTTTGTTCACCATCATGCAAAAGATGACAACAGCAAGTAGTGCAGATCGTTGGGTGACGGAAGATATTCGCCTCTTAGACTTTGTGCGTTTAAAGCGTGAAACTCGAACAGAAACTAAAAAGCGCGAATTGCCTAAAAAACCGCCTCCACCCAAAAAGCCACCACCACCGCCTAAAGCACCTGCACCTCAAGCAGATAAATTGAAAGCACCTACACCAAAAATTGATGTGCCTCGTATTGATGTGCCTTTAAATATTGCGGGTGGACCGTATTTAGGTGATTTTTCTTCTGCACCTATTGCTGCTCCAACCCCTATTGTCGCGCCTATGATGGATGATGAAGTGATTCCATTAGTGCGTATTCCACCGAGATATCCTCGCTCTGCCTCACGACGAGGTCTTGAAGGTATTGTGACCGTTTCATTTACAATTACTAAAAACGGACAAGTTCGTGATCCTGTGGTTATCAGTGCTACGACGAAAAATATATTTAATAAAGCAGCAATCAAGGCTATTTTGAAATGGAAGTTCAAACCTAAAGTGGTGGATGGCCAGCCTGTTGAACGGCAAGCAACTCAAGAAATAGAATTTAGATTGGCGAAATGATGAAATTATCCGTAATTAAAAGTCTCGTATTCGTTCTATCTATATTGCTTGCTAGCAGTGTTGTAGCAAAAAAAGATAGTCAATATTTGTTGACTGAAAAGACCTATAAGGTGTTGAGTTCGGCACAAGAAATGATGGAAGCGGATAAGTATTCCGAAGCTAAGGACAAATTAATAGGGCTATTGAAGCAAGTCGATAATGGCTCATATGAGATGGCTGTTGTACGGCAAACCTTAGGCTATTTATATTCAACACAAGAAAACTATTCTCAAGCCAGCAAGCAGTTCAAAAAGGCTTTGGACTCTAATGCTTTGCCAGATAAAGTGAGCCGGAACTTACGTTACAACTTAGCACAGCTATTACTTGCTGATGAAAACTATAAAGAGGGGATCGCTTTACTTGAACAGTGGCTAAAAGAAGAAACCTCACCACCCAATAGTGCCCATGTGTTGCTGGCAAGTGCTTATTATCGTGTTAAAAATTATAATAAGACCGTCGAGCATATTCGTATTGCGATTAAGCATGATAACTCTGCTAAAGAATCGTGGTATCAAGTGTTATTGTCAGCTTATTTAGAGCTAAAACAATACAAATCTGCAATTAAAGTATTAGAGTCACTCATTCCTCGTTACCCCTACCAAAAGACATATTGGTCGCAGTTGTCTGCTCTTTATTTGCAACAAAATAAAGAATTCACAGGGTTGGCTGTAAAAATGTTGGCTCAACGTTTAGAGTTAGGCGATGCAAAGGTATTGGTCAATATGGCTGATATGTATCGTTACCTACAGATTCCTTATAAGTCGGCAGGCCTATTAACTGAAGGTTTAGAAAAAGGCGTGATCGAAGCAGACTTTGAAAATATGAACCGTTTGGCAGATAGTTGGTTGGCAGCAAAAGAGGCCGAGAAGGCTGCTGAAATATTGGCTAAAGTGGCAAAGCTTGATCCAAGTGGTGAATCTGATTTGAAATATGCTCGAGTACTTTTTGGTATGGAGCAGTGGAAACTGGCCGTAGTGCCCTTGAACAAAAGTTTACAAAAACTTGAGGGAGATAAAGTAGGTACTGCCTCGTTATTACTAGGAATGACTCAATTCCATTTAGGTCATCTTGGTAAAGCTAAAATTCAGTTTAGTAAGGCAGTCTCCTTTGAAAATGAGCGTAATCAGGCTGGTCAATGGTTACGGCATGTTAATACCCAATTAGATAAAAAAAACTCAGATGAATCGTGAGCAACTAAAACAGCAATTGGTCGAACATTATCATTGGTTACGCCAATATGGTTGTAATGATTCCCATAGTGGTAATGCCTCTTTCCGCTTTCATGATGAAATATGGATAACACCTACAGGCTGTTGTGCCGATACTTTGCAGGCAGATGATTTAGTGCTATGTCATATTGATGGCGTGATGGAAGAAGGCACATCATTAGATGCCCCTCTACATATTCGAGTCTATCAAAACAATTCAAAAGCACGAGCAGTCACTCATAGTCATTGTCCTCATGCTGTGGCAATGACACTCAAGGGCAATGACTTTGTGCCTGTTGATTTTGAAGGTCAATATTATTTTCCAGTCGTTCCGGTTGTCTCTATCCCCTATGATAATTATGTCGAACAAGCGCCTGCCGCTATTGCTAAAGTACTAAAAGATCATAAAGTAGCGATAGTTAAAGGTCATGGAGTCTATGCCTGTGCAGAAACAATCAATTTGGCATACAAATGGAGTTGCTCAGTAGAGCTTTCAGCCAAAACAGCATGGTTGGCCGCACAACTGCATTAATTTGTTTTATGTTGTAACGTTTGATACTTTTAAGTGTCTAGAGACCTTTGCACGAGTCGTCTTTTTCGCCATAGTGGCGTTAAAAACAGTCTCAAAATGCTCATTTACACGAGTAAACTACGCTTTTTGATGAAACACATCCTTGTGTTTCACCCTTGTCAGGGTAAATCCAAATCTGTTCCAGACAGATTTGTCGACAATTTTTGCCTTGCTACGACAAAAAATACTTATCGTGCAAAGGTTTCGTCTAGTGTGTCTGATTCTATACAAATAACAAGGACATTTAAATGTCACCTGTACCATTTTTGAGAACACCATCCTTAACGGGGACTGATGTTGCAGCAAAACGAAAAGAGATTGCAGCTTATTTCAATGCTACATTTGAATGTTATGAGTCATTATTTGAAACCTTAGTATCAGATCAGGCCTATTATCAAAAGCCTATTTCATTGCGCCATCCGTTGATTTTTTATTATGGACATACCGCTACATTTTTCATTAATAAACTTATTTTATCTGGATTAATTGAATCGCGAATTAACCCTAAGTTTGAGTCTATGTTTGCTATTGGTGTCGATGAGATGAGTTGGGATGATCTTGATGAATCAAATTATGACTGGCCAAAAGTGGCTGAAGTTAAAGCATATCGGCAAGAACTTAAGAAAGTTATCAATGGGCTAATTGAGACGGCTCCTTTAATATTGCCAATTGACTGGGAGCATCCTTGGTGGACTATTATCATGGGGATCGAGCATGAGCAGATCCACATTGAAACCTCTTCGGTATTAATTCGCCAACACGCTTTAGAGTTGATACAGGCACAGCCTTTATGGCAGGCATGGCAGGAAACTTCAAACGCCCCCGAGAATGAACTCATCACTATTCCAGCAGGGAAGGTAGTGTTAGGGAAATCAAATGATAATGTTTATGGATGGGATAATGAATATGGTTCACATTCGGCTAATATCAGTGAGTTTCAGGTAAGTAAATTTCTGGTCAGTAATCAGGAGTTTTTGTCTTTTGTTGAGGCTAAAGGTTATCAGAATGAGGACTATTGGCAGGAAGAAGGCTTGCAGTGGCTCAACTTTGCACACGCTGAATATCCTTGTTTTTGGATTAAAAACCAAGATGAATGGCAGTTAAGATTAATGACAGAAGTAGTTGTTATGCCGTGGGACTGGCCTGTTGAAGTTAATTATCACGAAGCAAAAGCATTTTGTAATTGGAAAGCCCAGCAAACTGGCCAATTAATAAGGTTGCCAACGGAAGATGAGTGGGTTCAGGTTTATGATTTTTCTGGCATCAATGAATTAAAAGGTGGCGAGCAAGCTGCTGCTAATATTCATAATGATCATGGTGCTTCTCCTTGTCCTGTCAATAAATTTCCTCATGGGAAATTATATGATGTCGTTGGTAATGTGTGGCAATGGACAGAAACAGCAATTTATCCCTTTGATGGCTTTCAAGTGCATCCGCTTTATGATGATTTCACTATGCCGACCTTTGATGGGCAGCATAATCTGTTTAAAGGTGGCTCATGGGTGTCATCTGGTAACGAAAGTCTAAGAACGGCACGTTATGCATTTAGACGACATTTTTTCCAGCATGCGGGTTTCCGTTATGTAGTGGCTGATGAACTTGAGGAACGACCTATGTCGAATTATGAAAATGACAAAATGTTATCAGAATATGCTGAGTTCCATTATGGAGACCGTTATTATGATGTGGCTAATTTTCCTCAAACATTGGCAGATATTGCCATTAAGGCTTTGGGTGATAAACCGGCTGGCAAAGCCTTAGATATCGGTTGTGCTGTAGGGCGTGCAAGTTTTGAATTAGCGAAGCATTTCGATCATGTGACAGGCATTGATTTCTCAGCGAGATTAATCAAACTTGGTGTGCAATTAGCTGAGCAGGGCATTATTCGATATAGCATTGCTGACGAAGGTGAGTTAATGCTGCATCGTGAACGTCGTTTAGATGATCTTGGTTTAGCGAATGTCAGCGGGAAAGTGGATTTCTTGCAAGGTGATGCCTGTAATTTGAAGCCACACTTTAAGGGCTATGACTTAGTACTTGCGGCCAATTTGATTGATCGTCTTTATGATCCAGCTTTATTTTTATCTTCGATTCACGAACGAATGAATACCGGTGGTATATTGTTGATTGCCTCACCTTATACATGGTTAGAAGATCATACTAAAAAAGAAAACTGGCTTGGCGGCATCAAAAAAGATGGGGAAAATGTAACGACATTAGATGGACTGAAAGCCGTATTAGCTGCTAATTTTGATTTGATGACAGCGCCGCAGCAAGTGCCATTTGTAATACGAGAAACAAGCCGGAAGTTTCAACATACCTTGTCAGATGTGACTTTGTGGGTGAGAAAATGATGGGGCTTGTTTAACGCTTGCTCGTTATTCTCGCGAAGGCGGGAATCTAATGATAGTCGCCATTTAAACTGTCCATAGATTCCCGATAAAAGATCTCGGGAATGACGGGGGATATTGGGGAAGTGACGGGGGGATGGGGATGGTGAGGAATCTTGATAAGGCCACATATTGCTTAATTAGGAATATTTGATAATGACTGACTTCGATAAAATAATAGATAGAACCGGCACATCAAATGTTAAATACGGTGTGCGTAAAGCCGTATTTGGTACAGAAAATGTGACACCTCTGTGGGTGGCAGATATGGACTTTGCTGCACCTAAAGCGGTGACTGATGCTCTGATACAGCGTGCAAAACATCCTATTTATGGTTATACCCATTATCCCGATTCCTTATTTACGGCAATGCAAAACTGGTTTCAGCATCGTCATAACTGGTCAATTGATAAACAGTCGATACTGATTTGCCCCGGTGTAGTCCCTTCAATGCATGCTGTGATTGAAGCCTTGTCAGAAGTGGGCGATAGTATTATTGTGCAACCGCCTATTTACCCTCCATTCTTTTCGGCAATTACCGATACGGGTCGTAAAATCATTGAAAACCCATTGAAGTTAGAAAAGGGTGAATATTATCTTGATTTAGAACACCTAGAACAATGTGCAGCTGCTGGTGCGAAGATCTTATTATTCTGTTCACCGCATAATCCTGTTGGTCGAGTATGGCAAAAGAAAGAGCTGGAATCGGTGTTAGATATTGCTCGTCGGTATCAATTGATTATTATTTCAGATGAGATTCATGCTGATTTGATTTATCCCCAATATCAACATATCCCATTAGCGACGCTGACTGATGATGTCACCGTAATTACTGCTGTTTCACCGAGCAAAACATTTAATATTCCAGGCTTGGGATTATCAAGTCTTGTGATAAATGATCGCCAACACTGGCAAGCCGTAAGGCAAGTATTTGATCGCCTACATATCAATGCGATTAACCCATTTAGTATCACTGCTTTTGAAGCCGCTTATCGAGAAGGGGAACCGTGGTTAGATGAACTAATGACTTATTTGGATGAAACACGTCGACACGTTATGGAATTATTTGATGATACTGATTTAAGTATTAATGTCCTATCATCACAGGGGACTTACTTACTTTGGATTGATTGCCGAGCAATGAACTTAAGTGATGATGAATTAAAGTCATTTTTTGTTAAACAGGCAAAAGTTGGGTTAAATCCAGGCATCAGTTTTGGTGAGTCAGGCAGTGGCTTTATGCGAATGAATATTGCGGCACCGCGGAAAATTATTATTGATGCCTGTCAGGCAATTATTCAGGCCATGAATCATGGAGTCTAATAATTCTGTATTACTAAAGCCAATTGCAGTGAAAGTCATCTTTGCAATTATTATTTTATGGTTAATAAAAGGTGTGGAATTAGCATTCAATCTGCACTTTAATCTCTATGGGATCGCACCAAGAGAAGTGTCAGGATTGTTGGGGATTCTCTTTGCTCCTCTGATTCATGGTTCATTTGAACATTTGCTGTCAAATACTTTAGCCTTATTTATTTTGACCACGGCATTGTTTTACGAATACCCAAAGGCAGCAAAATTAACCTTTCTAATTATTTATTTTGGCTCAGGACTCGGTGTTTGGTTGTTTGCCCGAGATGCTCATCATTTTGGGGCAAGTGGTTTAACGCATGGCATGATGTTCTTCTTGTTCTTAATTGGGGTGATAAGAAGAGATAAACCTGCAATGGCACTGGCGATGATTGTATTTTTTCTTTATGGAAGTATGGTCTGGGGAGTATTGCCAACAAAAGAAGAAATTTCATTCGAGACACATTTATTTGGTGCTTTAATGGGAATCATTTGTGCCATCGCTTTTCGGAATAAGGATCCTAAACCTCCCGAGAAAAAATATAGCTGGGAAATGGACGTTGATGAACAGAGTAATGACAGTGAAGAAAGTCGGGAAGATGTTCACTATTTAGATAAGAAATAATAGTGTAAAATCATTGCATTACAATGCTTTGCTGGTTGAGATGTTCAAAGTGTTTATTTATAACTTTTGAGATGGGGCAAAACAAATGGCAGATTCAATGGGTACAGCAGCTGGTGTCGTGTGGAAATATCTAGATACAAATGGTGCAAGCAGTGCAACGAAAATTACTAAAGAAACAAGCTTAGATGCAAAGTCTGTGCAGCGCGCTATTGGCTGGTTAGCAAGTGAAGGTAAACTAAATATTGAGACGAAAGGTCGGACAGAAACTATTTCATTAAAATAGTACTTTTTAAAGTATCCTAAAAAGCCCTTGCAGATGAATCTACAAGGGCTTTTTTATGGGTGTTATTTATCCGGAACTCAGCTTATTTAACTACTTTACGAAGTGTAAATGCACCACGAATGTCACCTAATTTAAAACCTGTTGCTTGATCCTCAGGATAAAGCTCATCAAGTTTGGTTTGAATTGTAGGTTCAATATTAGTGCCATGACATGTTAAACAGATAGCACCAGTAGGAATTGCCTTCATCATTCGAAGTTCAGATGTTTCATTTTGAGTTGTCGCTTCGCTAACAAAAAGAGTTTTAATCTCTTCACCTTGTTGTTTGCTCGCTTCAAATTGATAAAGAATTTCTTTTTCCCAATTATCGGCTGCATTATTTGGATTGCGAACTTTAAGGCTTGTACGTGCGATTTCAAAACCATATTTTTTAGATAGAACAGCTGAAATTGTCGGAGCCACTTCATTACATACATTGATAGCTTCAATGGGGCCACCTGATTTCATTGCTGAAACCAAAGCACCTTTTAATGTTCCAGCAAACTCTTTAATCGCCGCTTTACCTTCTTGGGTAAACTGCTCATGTTCATGGGCAATAGCAGAACTAGACAGTGCGATTGCTAATAAGAATAATATTTTTTTCATTACTTAGACCTCTATTTAGTATAAATTTAAGTCAGTTAGTTGAATGCCTGACCGGCTTTTTTGCCAGCAGCTTTCAGCATTTTTGCTAAAGGACAAAAACCTGTAAATGCCGCTTGTAATAGGTTGGCACCCACAAATACAGTAAGCCACATCCAAGCAGGATGATGAATATTAGAAAGTAGTACACTGAGTAAAATCATACTACCTGCAAATGCGAAAACAAGACGATCGATATTCATAAAAAACCCTTAAATTAGTAATTGCTAATATAGAGCTATGGTACTCCATTTATGAACCTTGTCAATTTAATAGTATTTTGGTGGCATCATTGCCTCGGTTGTATGTTAATCTTCCAATCTGAAACTTTTCGGCACACTAATTTTAAGAAGTTATCATAATGACGAATGAATACGATGCCTCTGCCATTGAGGTTTTAAAAGGATTAGAACCAGTACAAAAGCGCCCGGGTATGTATACCGATACCACACGGCCCAATCATTTAGCTCAAGAAGTTATTGATAATAGTATCGATGAAGCTGTTGCTGATTTTGCCACCCAAGTTAACGTTACTTTATACGCGGATAATTCAATAGAAGTTATTGATAATGGTCGAGGTATGCCGGTTGATATCCATCCAGAAGAAGGTGTGCCGGGTGTTGAAGTTATCCTAACTCGCCTTCATGCGGGCGGTAAGTTTTCCAATAAAAACTATGAATTCTCGGGTGGTTTACATGGTGTAGGAGTGTCCGTTGTTAATGCATTATCTACTCGTCTTGAAGTTAAAATTCGTCGTAATGCAAAAGAATATTCCATTGCTTTTGAACATGGTCATAAAGTAGAAGAGCTTAAAGAAATTGGTACAGTTGGTAAGCGTAATACAGGAACAACGGTGCGTTTTTGGCCGGACGAGTCTTATTTTGATTTGCCTAAGTTTTTAGTATCACGTCTACGTCATGTTTTAAGAGCAAAAGCAGTTCTTTGTCCTGGCTTGATTGTGACCTTCACTGATTATTCTGGTGAAGAAAAAATTGAAGATAGTTGGTGTTATGAAGAAGGTCTAAATAGTTATTTAAGCTCCATGATGACGGATCAACCATGTGTGCCTGCCGAGCCTTTTGTCGGTCATATTAAAGGTGAGAAAGAACAAGTCGATTGGGCACTAATGTGGCAACAAGAAGTGGGTGATGAATTAGCTGAAAGTTATGTAAACTTAATTCCTACTGCTCAAGGTGGTACTCATGTTAATGGTTTACGTACGGGTCTATTAGATGCACTTCGAGAGTTTTGTGAATTCCGCAGTTTGTTACCGCGCGGTGTAAAGCTTTCACCTGAAGATGTGTGGAATCAGTGCTGTTATGTATTGTCAGTCAAACTACAAGATCCGCAGTTTTCTGGGCAGACAAAAGAAAGGCTATCATCACGAAAATGTGCTGGCTTTGTGACTGCTGCTGTTAAAGATGCCTTTAGTTTGTGGCTAAATCATCACACTGAAGACGGCGAGAAGATTGCTGAACTTGCCATAAATAGTGCTCAGTCACGTTTAAAACAAGCGAAAAAAGTAGTTCGAAAACGGGTGCAATCTGGACCCACTCTACCGGGAAAACTATCGGATTGTTCTTCTCAAGATGTAACGAGAACAGAGATTTTCTTAGTGGAAGGAGACTCCGCGGGTGGTAGTGCAAAACAGGGGCGTGAACGAGAGTTTCAAGCGATTCTGCCCTTACGAGGAAAGATTCTAAACACATGGGAAGTCGATTCTAGTCAAGTATTGGCCTCACAAGAGGTGCACAATATTGCCGTGGCAATAGGGGTTGATCCTGGTTCAGATGATTTATCCGGATTACGTTATGGCAAAATTTGTATTCTTGCCGATGCGGATTCAGATGGTGCTCATATCGCGACGCTTTTATGTGCCTTGTTTGTCAAACATTTTAGGCCGCTAGTTGAAAAGGGACATATCTGTGTGGCAATGCCACCGTTATATCGTATTGATGTCGGCAAGCAAATATTTTATGCCCTAGATGATGAAGAACGCCAAATTATTTTAAACCGTATTGAAAAAGATAAAATAAAAGGCAAGGTCAATGTTCAGCGTTTCAAAGGATTGGGTGAAATGAATCCACTTCAATTAAGAGAAACGACTATGGCCCCCGATACACGTCGTTTAATTCGACTAACAATCGAAGATGAGACGGAAACTGAAGGCGTTAGAAGTACGTATGAGGCCATGGATAGATTGTTGGCCAAAAAACGTGCACCAGATAGAAAAGAATGGTTAGAGCAACAAGGTGACTTGGCGACTGTTTAATATGAAACGAGATATGTAAATAATGAGTTCATTAGTAGATGATTTAGAACAATTACCCGTTCGGGATTTCACTGAAAAAGCCTACTTGGATTATTCCATGTACGTTATTTTGGATCGTGCTTTGCCACATGTAGGCGATGGTTTGAAACCAGTGCAACGTCGAATTATCTATGCGATGTCGGAGCTAGGTTTAAGCTCTGGCTCAAAACATAAAAAATCAGCACGAACGGTGGGTGATGTATTAGGTAAATATCATCCACATGGTGATTCAGCCTGTTATGAAGCAATGGTGTTGATGGCTCAGCCATTTTCCTATCGTTATCCATTGGTTGATGGGCAAGGCAACTGGGGCTCGATGGATGATCCTAAATCATTTGCTGCCATGCGTTATACCGAGTCGAAATTAACGGCATATTCCCAAACGCTATTAGGTGAATTAGGTCAAGGCACGGTCAACTGGGTGCCTAACTTTGATGGCACCATGAATGAGCCAGAATTATTGCCAGCACGTTTACCGAATATTTTACTTAATGGTGGTAGTGGTATTGCTGTGGGTATGGCGACAGATATTCCTCCCCATAATTTACGTGAAGTCGTCAGTGCGTGTTTAAGGTTGTTAAAAAAACCAAGCACTAAACTTGATGAGTTACTTGAAGATATTCAAGGGCCTGATTTTCCAACTAGTGGTGAGATTGTTTCGTCACGTGAAGATCTACGAAAAATATACACCACGGGTCGAGGCAGTGTTCGCCAACGTGCATGTTATGTGAAAGAAGGTGATGAATTTATTATCAATGCCTTACCTTATCAAGTATCTGGTGCCAAAATAATTGAACAGATTGCGAATCAAATGCAGAATAAGAAGCTACCAATGGTCGCTGATTTGCGTGATGAATCGGATCATGAAAACCCAGTAAGACTGGTGATTGTTCCTCGTTCAAACCGTGTTGATATTGATAGTTTAATGTTACATTTATTTGCATCAACAGATTTAGAAAAAAGCCATCGCGTTAATATGAATATGATTGGCTTGGATGGTCGACCACTGGTCAAAGATTTACGTAGTTTATTATTAGAATGGCTGACGTATCGTACTGAAACCGTGCGTCGCCGTTTGCAATATCGTTTAGATAAAATTATTGATCGTCTTCATGTATTAGAAGGTTTGTTAATTGCCTATCTTAATATTGATGAAGTCATTGCGATTATTCGAACTGAAGATGAGCCCAAATCTGTATTAATGGAACGGTTTGGAATTACGGATCGCCAAGCTGAATCCGTTTTAGAATTAAAACTACGTCATTTAGCTAAGTTAGAAGAAATGCGTATTCGTTCTGAGATGGACGAGCTTAATCAAGAGCGAAAAAAATTAGAGTTATTATTGAGTTCTGACACACGATTAAAAACATTAATTCGTAAAGAACTTGAGGCTGATTCTGAGAAGTTTGGTGATGATCGTCGTTCACAAATTGTTGAACGTGATGCAGCAAAAGCATTGAGTGAAGCAGAACTGTTACCGACCGAGCCATTGACTATTGTATTGTCTGAAAGCGGTTGGGTGCGTGCAGCTAAAGGTTATGATGTTGATGCCGAAAGCTTAAATTATCGAACAGGTGATCGTTATATGACATCTGTAAATGCACGAAGTAATCAACAGATTGTATTCCTTGACTCTACGGGACGCAGCTATTCTGTTTCAGCGCATACTTTACCTTCCGCTCGGGGGCAGGGCGAACCATTAAGTGGACGATTCCAATGTCCACCTGATGCTCGATTTGTAGCTGTATTGGCGGGAGATATGGACAAACCACTATTATTATCCAACTCGGCAGGTTATGGTTTTGTGACCAGCTTAGAGAATCTTCTTGCGAAGAATAAAGCAGGTAAAGCCCTATTTAATTTACCAGAGGGTGCTGAAATATTGCCTGTATTGTGGATTGATAAGATGGATACCGATCAACTCGCAGTGACTGCAGCTGATGGGCGATTATTAGTCTTTTCTGCAAGTGAAATGCCAATGCTAAATAAAGGCAAAGGTGTTCGTTTGATTAATATTCCACAAGCTCGTTTTGCCTCTAAACAAGAATGGCTACATTCGGTTACGGTTATCCCAGAAAAACGTAGTTTGACCTTATATGCTGGAAAGCGTCACTTAACATTGAAGCCTGTTGATATTGCTCATTACACAGGTGAGCGTGGTAAACGAGGTAATAAGTTACCACGAGGCTTACAAAAAGTAACAAATGTTGAAGTAGCTGAGTAAGCTAGTTTTATAATGACGGAAGCGGTTTCAGATCAGTTTTTAGTTTCTGCAGTGATGTTGAAACAAGAGAGTAAGCATCCTTGGGGAGGAGATTTGTGGTCTTTTTCCGGGCTTGCTCCTGGCTTATCAGCGATTGACTTGTCACAAATGGAATTACAAGGTGAACTACATATTTGGTCTGATCTGGCTCTAAAACTTTATCCCCTGCATTGTGATTCTTATTACCATAATTTAAGCTCGAAGCAGCCTCAAGTTTATCTTGTCTGTACTTTGGATGAGAAAAACCTTGCCCCTAAGCCTCACTTATTGACGGTTGATTATGATGAAGCGGCTTCTTATATGGAAACAGGTGAAGAGGTCTTTAATACGGCTTTGCCTGAACCATTATGTAAGTGGTTGGAAGCATTTGTATTGGCACATTATCAACCTGAAAAGAAAAAAAAGCGTCGTCGTGAGAAATGGCATGATGCTGAAAAATCATGAGTGACAAAGATGAAGAAGGTTTTCTCTCTCGCTGGTCTAGGAAAAAATCAGCAGATGAGAGTGTTATCGATCATGAGAAGATTAAGCCGACTGAAGAAAGCCAGCTAAGGGAAGATGCTTCAGAGCCTGATGAGCAATCATTACCACTTTGGCAGCAAAAAGACCTTGAACCAAATGAGAAGAAGCAAGCTTTAGCTGCTTTATTTAAACAGCCTGAATTTAAAGAAGTAGATCATATGAATGAATATGATGAAGACTTCACCCATTTTACGGGCTTAGGTGATATTGTTACACAAGAAATGAAACGAATGATTCGCTTCGCCGAAGAAAAAACACGCCCTATAGAAAATGATATCCCACAGGAAGGTGAGACAAAAGTTGCACATGACTCGGAAAGTGAGAATGTGGAAATAGATAATGATGAGGAAGATAAACTTGCATAAAGCAGTACAAGAAGTGGGTGAACTAGAGATAATGCCGGTTGATTTGGTGGAGTTTAATTCATCAGGTCACATACTCATTATTGGTCATGCACAACAGATCTCATCTGTTATCCCTCATTTGGCAGGATTAACAATAAGTACGCTGATTACAGATGATGAATCAGGTGAAATAAATGATGGCATCACCTTAATTGATGATCGAATTAATACAATTGAAGGTTGGATGGGCGCTTTCTCTGTTCAGTTTGATACGCAACAATTGAAGTTTGATTTGATCTTAGACTTATCTGAACAGCCAATAATGACAACAGCTGTTCTGCCTTTAGGCTATTTCGCCCCTAGAGAGAATGCTCAATATTTAGCTGAAACATTGCAACAATTGCCAGATTTAATCGGCACCTTTGATAAGCCACGTTACTTTAACTACAAAGCGTCTATCTGTGCCCATTCTCGCAGGCAACTATCGGGCTGTGAACAATGTATTAATGCTTGTCCTGCTGATGCAATTAGTAGTACCGGGGATACGGTCTCTGTTAATCCCTCTTTATGTCAGGGTTGTGGTAGTTGTACTGCGGTCTGTCCATCTGGTGCAATGTCATATGCTTTGCCGACCTTAGATGTCAGTATCAACCGTGCCCGAAAAATGATTCAGACTTGGTTCGAAATTGAGTCACAAGCTCCTCATATTCTTATTCATGATTTAGAGCAAGGTCAGTTGTTAATCGATAATATGGGTGAGACTTTGCCTGCTAATATACTGACTTTTTCTATCGAAGAAATTGGCGGCCTAGCCATGCCATTTTGGTTAAGTGTTTTAGCCTATGGTGCCTCTGGAATAACGGTTTGGGATGCTGGCAGTCATAGCGACCACAACTGGTTAGAACTGCAGCAGGAAGTAGATAAAATTAATCAGATGTTGTTAGGACTTGGCTATGATGGGCAATTAGTGAATTGGTTTGCAGGTAATGAGATCACACAGTTAACTAAGCATCTATCAAGTGCAGATAAATTAGATGGAATGAAGGCCGCAACATTTGCAGGCGTTGATGATAAGCGCCGAATGATTAGTATTGCTTTAGATTATTTATATAAACAGGCTCCTAAAGCGGTTGATGTATTAGCATTAGATTCAAATGCTGCATTTGGTGAGATTAAAGTAGATACACAAGCTTGTACCTTATGTCATTCATGTGTTTCAGTATGCCCTGTGGGTGCCGTGTTAGATGGTGGCGATCAACCACAACTTAATTTCATTGAAGATCTGTGTGTGCAATGTGGTCTGTGTGAAACAGCCTGCCCTGAAGATGCGATTGATTTGATTCCGCGTTATTTATTTGATCGAGAACAGGTTCGTAAAGTAAGGTTGTTACATGAAGAACCTATCTTTAATTGCATTAGTTGTGACAAAGCCTTTGCTACCAAAAAAATGATTGATACGATGACTGAAAAGTTAAAAGGACATGCCATGTTTCAAGGTGCAGCCTTAGATCGTTTGAAAATGTGTGAAGATTGTCGGGTAAAAGCGATGTTTAAAGATTCTCAAGGTTAATACCCATGACAGATGAAAATAAAGAATGGCGAGCACAGACTTATGCCCTACTGGCTAACCTGTTTGCACAAGCACCAAACCAAGTATTACTAGACCACATTGCCTCTATTGAAGTTACAGAGCCTAAAAGCCCGATGGGAAAACAGTGGGCCAATTTAGTTTCTGCTGTAAAAAAAACGGATGTGTCTACGCTTGAAGATGAATATCAAACCCTCTTCATTGGTGTCACACATGGAGAACTCATTCCCTATGGTTCTTATTATCAAACAGGTTTTTTGATGGAGGAACCTTTAGCTGAATTAAGAGCCGATCTCGCTAAGCTAGGTTTAGTGAAACATGAAGATACTGCTGAACCAGAAGATCATGTCTCAGCTCAGTGTGATGTGATGAGGTTGATCATAATGGCAGAAGGTACGCCTATTGTGACGGATAAGGCATTTTTCCTCCACCATTTGAAACCGTGGCTGGATAATTTCTTCACAGATTTAGCGGCTACAAAGAGCAGTGATTTTTATCAAGTGGTCGGAGAGTTCGGCAAAGTGTTTATCAATATGGAATTAAATGAATACAAATAACAACGCTTAGCCCAAATTTAGTCTTGCTCAGAAGGCTAATGTGAGCGATACTTCATGCTAAGTATTTTAGATACAAAGCCGCACAAAAAGAATGGTTTTTCGGGGCGTTTTATTAGGAAAATAGCATGGCAGATATAGCAAAATTCGCTAGGCGAGAATTTTTAGGTAAGTTAACAGCAACTATTGCTGGTACTGCAACATTGGCTGTAACCTCATCACTTGTTCAAGCTACGCCCGTTGAAGTGCCCACAGAAAAACTCAGCAATGAAAGTAAATCGAAAGGCTATCAACGAACAGAACATGTTGATACCTATTATCAGCTTGCAGACTTCTAAGACCTATTTATGAAATTAACTAAACGTGATTCTGCAGCAAATAAGACTAAATCCGGTGTTGATCGCCGCGCTTTCATAAAAGGCTCTGGTATCGCTGCTGGTGGTGCTGCTTTTATGACATTATTGCCATCGGCAATGATTCAAAAGGTCGAAGCTTCAGAAAGCTCACGTCATAGCTATGATGAAGGCGAAATCAAAAAAATTCGTAGTGTATGTAGTCATTGTAGTGTGGGCTGCGGTGTTGTCGCCGAAGTGCAAAATGGTGTTTGGATTGGTCAAGAGCCGAGTTTTGAGCATCCATTCAACTTGGGTTCACACTGTGCCAAAGGCGCATCATTACGTGAACACGGCCATGGTGATAAACGTTTAAAATACCCAATGAAGAAAGTCGCAGGTAAATGGCAACGTGTTTCATGGCAACAAGCTATTGAAGAAATCGGTGACAAGATGTTATCGATTCGCGAGCAATCAGGTCCTGACTCCGTTTACTGGTTAGGCTCTGCAAAACACAATAATGAACAAGCCTATTTATTCCGTAAGTTTGCAGCTTTATGGGGTACGAATAATGTTGATCACCAAGCCCGTATTTGTCATTCAACTACGGTAGCTGGTGTTGCCAATACATGGGGCTATGGCGCCATGACAAACTCATACAATGATATTCACAATTCAAAAGCCGTGTTTATTATTGGTGCAAATCCAGCTGAAGCTCATCCTGTCTCTTTACAACATATTTTCCGTGCAAAAGAGAGAGGCGCACCGATTATTGTTGTTGATCCTCGGTTCACACGAACAGCAGCACATGCGGATCAATATATTAGTATTCGCCCCGGAACAGATGTTGCCTTTGTTTGGGGGATGTTATGGCATATCTTCAAAAATGGCTGGGAAGATCAAGAATTTATTGATCAACGTGTTTACGGTATTGATGAGATTCGACAAGAAGTCGCTAAATGGACACCCGATGAAGTTGAAAGCGTAACGGGTGCGAATGAAGCTGAAGTATTAAAAGCGGCTCAAACGATGGCTGAACATCGTCCAGGTACCTTTATTTGGTGTATGGGTGGAACACAACATACAACAGGTAATAACAATACCCGTGCTTATTGTATTTTCCAATTAGTTTTAGGCAATATGGGCGTGTCAGGTGGTGGTACTAATATTTTCCGTGGTCATGATAATGTGCAAGGTGCAACGGATTTAGGCGTGTTATCGCATACCTTACCAGGATATTACGGCCTGTCAGTCGGGGCCTGGAAACACTGGTCTAAAGTTTGGGATCTTGATTATGAGTGGGTTAAAAACCGTTTTGATCAAGCTTCTTATGAAGAGTCAGGCGGCAAACCTGCTAGTCCAATGAATACAAAAGGTATTCCTGTCTCTCGTTGGATTGATGGTGTTTTAGAAGATAAAGACAATATTGCTCAGAATGATAATGTTCGTGCCATGGTTTTATGGGGGCATGCACCTAATAGTCAAACACGTGGCCCAGAAATGAAAACGGCAATGGAAAAACTCGACCTTATGGTAGTGGTTGATCCATATCCTTCAATTTCAGCGGTAATGAGTGATCGCCAAGATGGCTTGTATTTATTACCGGCTTCTACACAGTTTGAAACCTATGGTTCATTAACGTCATCAAATCGTTCTTTCCAGTGGCGTGACAAAATCATTGAACCGTTGTTTGAATCAAAACCTGATCATGTGATTATGCACAAGTTTGCTACCAAGCTTGGTTTTGCAGATCAGTTATTCAAACATATTAAAGTGAATGGTGAAGAGCCATTAATTGAAGATATTACCCGTGAATTTAATCGTGGCATGTGGACCATTGGCTACACAGGTCAAACGCCTGAACGATTGAAATTGCAGGCCGCTAATTTACATACCTTTAATAAAACCACATTGCTTGCCGAAGGTGGCCCGTGTGATGGTGAATATTATGGTTTACCTTGGCCTTGCTGGGGTACGGCTGAGATGAAACATCCAGGAACACCATTGCTTTATGACACCAGCAAGTCAGTGGCTAAAGGTGGTTTAACCTTCCGTGCACGCTTTGGTGTGGAGCGTGATGGTGAAAACTTATTGGCAGAAGGTTCATACACGGTTGGCTCTGAAATAGAAGATGGTTATCCTGAATTTACTGCCGATATGCTGAAAAAATTAGGCTGGTGGAATGACCTGACAGCAGATGAAAAAACGGCTGCTGAAGGTAAGAACTGGAAGACTGATTTATCCGGTGGTATTCAACGTGTTGCAATCAAACATGGTTGTGCCCCATTTGGTAATGCTAAGGCTCGTGCTGTTGTTTGGCAGTTTCCTGATCCTGTGCCAATTCATCGTGAAGCTTTATATACCAACCGTCGTGACTTGGTTGAGAAATATCCAACTTATGAAGATAGACGTAGTTTCTATCGCTTGCCAACACGTTATGGTTCAATTCAGGCACAAAATTTCAGCAAAGACTATCCATTAATTATGACCAGTGGTCGTTTGGTTGAGTATGAAGGTGGTGGTGAGGAAACTCGCTCAAATCCATGGTTAGCTGAATTGCAACAAGATATGTTTGTTGAAATTAATCCTGCTGATGCAAATGATGCGGGGGTTAAACATGGCGAGCAAGTTTGGGTTGATGGTCCTGAAGGTGGTCAAATTAAGGTGATGGCTTTTGTGACGCCACGAGTAGGGAGGGGTTTGGTCTTTATGCCATTCCACTTTGGTGGTCATTATCAAGGTAAAGATTTGACAGATAAATACCCTGAAGGCACCGTGCCTTATGTATTAGGTGAATCTTGTAATACCGTATTTACCTATGGTTATGATTCAGTGACTCAAATGCAAGAGACAAAAGTATCTCTTTGCCGAATTCGTGCGGTATAGGGAATAGATATGGCTAAAATGAAGTTTTTGTGTGATGAAGAACGCTGCATAGAATGTAATGCTTGTGTTACCGCGTGTAAAAATGAACATGAAGTACCTTGGGGTGTTAATCGTCGTCGTGTTGTTACCTTAGATGACGGTCTTCCTGGTGAAAAATCTATTTCAGTTGCCTGCATGCATTGTACTGATGCACCTTGTCAGGCTGTTTGCCCAGTAGATTGTTTCTATACCACTGACGATGGCGTGGTATTGCACGATAAAGATATGTGTATTGGCTGTGGTTATTGTTTTTATGCTTGCCCGTTTGGAGCGCCACAATATCCACAAGAAGGTGCTTTTGGCTCTCGTGGCAAGATGGATAAATGTACCTTCTGTGCGGGTGGTCCTGAAGAAGATCATTCACATGAAGAGCTTGAAAAATATGGTCGAAATCGTTTAGCTGAGGGTAAATTGCCTTTATGTGCAGAAATGTGTTCGACTAAAGCATTGTTAGCGGGCGATGGTGATGTCGTTTCAGAGCTGTTCCGTAACCGTGTTGTGCGCCGTCAAGGTCGACAAGAAGCATGGGGCTGGGATACAGCGTATAACGTGAAATAATGAGATATGCATTCTTAGTCACCTTAATGATGAGTTTGTCAGCGTGTTATGAAGATGCTGATATTACTTTGCATCAGGCAGGTGAATATAAAGGTAAAGTTGATACACATAGTCAAACTGCTGAACAGCGTGAAGCCATTTTGGCAAAACGTTTTGGCCAAGTTCAAACGGATCGCTGATGTCTAATACAAGCTCACTCAATAGACGTAAGAAGATGATGACCTGGACAGGCATCATAATGTTGTTGGCCATTTTTTTATTACCAATGACAGGCTATATATCAACAGGTTTTGCTACTGCTGGAGTTGAGCAATCTGAAGCCACAAATCCTAAATCAGATTACTGGCGTCAAGTAAGAAATAATACAGAAGGTTATTCTGCTGTTAAAGGGCGAGAAACCAATGAGCTCATTCAAGGTTCGGGTCAAAATTGGCGACAACTACGAAATGGCCCTATTGCACAATATGGCAGTTGGTTATTAGGTTTGATGTTAGCGGTATTAGCAGCTTTCTATTTTTGGCGTGGTGAGATTAAATTAAGCCATCCTCGTACAGGACAAACAGTCGAACGTTGGACTTTAAAAGAGCGTCGCTTGCATTGGGTGACAGCAGGATTATTTGTCATATTAGGCGTAACAGGTTTAAGCCTTCTATATGGACGTTTAGTATTGATTCCTCTACTGGGACATCATGGCTTTGCATCTTATGCTGACATCGCAAAATGGACTCATAATATTTTAGGCCCTGTGTTTATAGTGGGCTTGTTATCGATGATTTTTAATTGGTTTAAGCTAAACTTCTTTAATAAAATTGATCTGCAATGGATGAAAGAGTTCGGTGGCATGATTGGTGATAAACACCCTTCAGCAGAAAAATTAAATGCCGGTGAAAAAATGTGGTTTTGGTCTCTAGTAATAATGGGATTAGCATTAAGTTTTACCGGTTTAATCCTAGATTTCCCTAACTTCGACCAGCAGCGTGAAGTGATGCAAATTTCACATCTTATTCATGTTGTTACTGCCCTGGGTCTTGTTGCCTTCTCGTTTGGCCATATCTACATTGCAACGATAGGTACTGAAGGCGCCTTAGAAGGCATGGTTACAGGTCATGTCGATACCGCTTGGGCTGAGCAGCATCATGATTTATGGTTGAAAGAACTAGAAGATAAAGATTTAGTGGATAAATAAATGTTGATCTAGATCAGCTAATAGTTATTAGAGCTAATGGTGGATTTAAGATGGTGATAAGCTAAAGTTATCATAAATTAAGGAGTTAAAAATGCCATTAACACATCACCCATTAACAAAAGAATTTCCTGAATATCAACAACAAATTCATGCACTGAAATCGAGCAATAATTATTTTCATCATTTGATGGAGCGCTATGAGGCGATAGATAAACAAATTTATCGTATTCAAAGTGGCGAAGAACCAACGAGTGATGATTATGTAAATCGCCTAGGAAAAGAAAGGCTTTCGATGAAAGATGAATTAAGAGAAATGGTGATAAAAAACAGTTGATTGAGTCGATATTTTGATTTAAAAATAACGGTTATATAAGTAAACATGGACCATCAAGTAGACTCTATTTGATGGTCTTTTTGTCTATGAGCTTTCACCTTAGAAATGATTGCTGTTTCAATCACTGCATATGACTTCACAATTGGCTCTAGGCATGATATTTTTATCTATTAAGCTAAAAAGTAGCAGCACCAACTTGGTGCTCAAATAATGTCTAAAGAGAGAATATAGATGAGCAAGCAGGAAATCAGTGCTCGAAAATCGGGTAATAAACTGAAACTACCAAGAGCCGTTGGTAAAGGTAGACAGGTTGATCCTAAAGCTTTAAAAGAAGTTCAAGCTTTATTAGGAGATGAATCAAGACAAAAAGATCTATTGATTGAACATCTACACAAAATTCAAGATGCCTACAAACATATCTCTGCAGCTCATTTAGTCGCATTAGCGCGTGAAATGAAGCTGTCTAAAGCTGAAGTTTATGAAGTTGCCACTTTTTATCATCATTTTGATATTGTTAAAGAAGGTGAAACTCCACCTCCAGCATTGACAGTACGTGTATGTGAATCTTTAACCTGCGAAATGAAAGGCGCTCAAGATCTTATTAGCTCATTAGAAGATGGAATGGGTGAAGGTGTCCGTGTTCAGAAAGTGCCCTGTGTAGGCCGCTGTGATAAAGCGCCTATTGCTGTCGTTGGCATGAATCCCATAGAACATGCCGATGTTGCAAAAGTAGATGCTGCCGTTGCAAGTAAGTCGATAAGCCCTGAAATTATTGAACCAATTGAGTTTGATACCTATCTTGAAAAAGGCGGCTATAGCACTTACCAACAATGTGTGAACGGTAGCTATAAGGTTGAAAAAGTACTGGATGCAATGGATGATTCAGGTCTGCGTGGTTTAGGTGGTGCGGGTTTCCCTGCTGGCCGTAAATGGCGAATTGTTCGCGGAATGCCTGAACCAAAATTGATGGCAGTGAATATTGATGAAGGTGAACCTGGTACATTTAAAGACAAATACTATCTCGAGCGCGACCCTCATTGTTTCTTAGAAGGCACATTGATTGCAGCTTGGGCTGTAGGCATTAATGACATTTATATTTATCTTCGTGATGAATATGCAGCTATTAGAGAGAGTTTGGAACAAGAAATTGCTAAGTTAAAAGCAAACCCGCCTGTAGATCGTTTACCAGAAATACATCTACGCCGTGGTGCGGGTGCTTATATTTGTGGTGAAGAATCAGCCATGATTGAATCGATTGAAGGTAAGCGTGGAATGCCGCGTCTTCGTCCTCCCTTTGTTGCTGAAGTTGGTTTGTTTGGCCGGCCAACATTAGAACACAATATGGAGTCATTATATTGGGTTCGAGATATTTTAGAAAAAGGTCCTAGTTGCCTAACTGACCATGGTCGAAATGGTCGAGTAGGTTTACGTTCATTCTCTGTCAGTGGTCGCGTTAATAAGCCTGGTGTTCATCTTGCTGATGCAGGGATCACCATGAAAGAATTGATTGAGGAATACTGTGGTGGCATGATCGATGGCCACGAGTTCTATGGCTATTTCCCAGGTGGTGCATCAGGCGGTATGTTGCCAGCATCAATGGGTGATATTCCTCTTGATTTTGATACCTTAAATGAATACGGTTGTTTTATAGGTTCTGCCGCTGTTGTGGTCTTCTCTAATCAAGACAGTGCTAGAAAGTTAGCTGTAAATGCAATGAAATTTTTCGAAGAAGAATCTTGCGGTCAATGTACACCCTGTCGAGTGGGTACCGCTAAAGCCGTGACTTTGATGGAAAAAGAAAATTGGGATGAAGACCTACTTGAAGAATTATCCGATGTAATGATTGATTCTTCAATTTGTGGTTTAGGCCAAGCGGCACCTAATCCTGTTCGCAGTGTGATGAAGTACTTCGCTGAAGAGTTAGGAAAAGGGGAACTGAAATAATGGCTATTAATCCAGAAGAAATAGTAAGCCCTATTAATTTCACATTAAATGGTGAAGCCGTTACAGCACAGCAAGGTGAAACATTACTTGATGTCGCTAAACAAAATGATATTGATATCCCGCAGCTGTGTTATTCAGATAGACAAGGTGCTGCTGGTAACTGCCGCGCTTGTGTTGTTGAAATCGATGGTGAACGAGTATTAGCGCCTTCATGTTGTCGTCAACCAACAGAAGGAATGACCGTTCAATCAAATAGTGATCGGGCTGTTAAATCTCAAAAAATGATTGTTGAGTTGCTGAAATCTGATGTGTCAGAAAAGCCTCACACGTTGAATTCCGAGTTGGATTATTGGGCAAGTAAATTAGATATTGGCTTACCTCGTTTTGATGCTCGTCATCAAGCTGAAGCTGATAATTCACATCCGGCTATTAGCGTTAATATGGATGCGTGTATTCAATGTACTCGTTGTGTTCGTGCCTGTCGTGATGAACAAAACAATGATGTTATTGGTTTAGCAATGCGTGGCACTCATACACAAATAGTCTTTGATCTTGATGATCCTATGGGCGAGAGTACCTGTGTTGCCTGTGGTGAGTGTGTTGAAGCCTGTCCAACAGGCGCATTAATGCCTGCCAATGATGTGGGTATGGTCGAACCTGATCGTAAAGTAGATTCGGGCTGCCCATTCTGTGGTGTTGGTTGTCAGATGACTTACAATATTAAAGATGACAAAATTATTTCTGTTGAAGGGCGTGATGGTCCATCAAACAAAGGCCGACTATGTGTGAAAGGTCGTTATGGCTTTGATTATGTTCATCATCCACATCGTTTAACTAAACCACTCATTCGTCGTGATGATGCACCGAAATCAGCAGAGTTCTCTATGGATCCTAATGATGTCAACAAGATCTTCCGAGAAGCAACATGGGAAGAAGCGCTTGATTTCGCCGCTGGTGGATTTAATACAATCCGTGACGAACAAGGCCCTAACGCTTTAGCGGGTTTTGGTAGTGCTAAAGGCAGCAATGAAGAAGCCTATTTATTCCAAAAATTAGTGAGAACAGGTTTTAAAACCAATAATGTCGATCACTGTACGCGACTTTGTCATGCCTCATCGGTTGTAGCCTTATTAGAATGTTTAGGTTCGGGTTCGGTATCAAATCCAGTGTCCGATGTTGAAAAAGCAGAAGTGATTGTCATCATTGGTTCAAATCCGACAGTGAATCACCCTGTCGGTGCAACATGGATGAAAAATGCCATGCGTCGTGGAACTAAGTTAATTTTAATGGATCCACGCTCAACGGATTTATCACGCCAAGCAACGCATCATTTAGCATTTAAACCCGGTACCGATGTACCGATGTTAAATGCCATTATGCATACCATTATTGAAGAAGACTTAATTGATCCAAACTTTATTGCTGAACGTACTGAAGGCTTTGAAGCAATGAAGGAACATTTAAAAGCTTATACACCTGAAATGATGGAACCTATTTGTGGCGTTCCTGCTGAAACATTGAAGCAAGTTGCTCGTTTGTATGCAACATCACAAGGTTCAATGATCTTTTGGGGAATGGGCGTGTCACAACATGTTCATGGTACTGATAATGCACGTTGTTTGATTTCTCTTGCTTTGATGACGGGGCAAATTGGTCGTCCAGGTACAGGTTTGCATCCATTGCGTGGTCAAAATAATGTACAGGGTGCATCTGATATGGGACTTATCCCAATGGTATTCCCTGATTATCAGCCTGTAGATGATGAAAAAGCACATGCTTATTTTGAAGAACTATGGGGCTGTGAATTAGATAGCAATCCTGGTTTAACCGTTGTTGAGATTATGCGTGCAATTCATGCTGGAGATTTAACGGGGCTGTATGTGCAAGGTGAAAACCCTGCCATGTCTGATCCTGATGCAAATCATGCACGTCAATCGTTAGCTGAATTAGAACATTTGGTTGTGCAAGATATTTTCTTAACTGAAACGGCTTATTTGGCAGATGTAGTATTGCCGGCTTCTGCATATTCTGAGAAAACAGCAACCTTTACTAATACAGATAGATTGGTTCAACTGGGTCGTCAGGCTGTTCCACCTCCGGGTGATGCACGCCAAGACTTATGGATCATTCAGGAAATGGCACGTCGCCTTGGCCTTGATTGGAACTATAAAGATTCTGCTGAAGTATTTGAAGAAGTACGTAAGGCTGTACCAACAATGGCGGGAATGACATGGGAACGCTTAGAAAAAGAAGGTTCTATTGTTTATCCATGTTTGAAAGAAGGCGATCCTGGTGATGATGTGATCTTCACGGAACACTTTGAACGAGACAATGGCTTAGGTAAATTTGTACCTGCTGATATTGTACCGCCTGATGAACGTCCTGATGAAGAATACCCGTTTATATTAATTACAGGCCGAATGTTAGAGCATTGGCATACTGGTTCAATGACGCGTCGTTCAAATGTATTAGATGCGTTAGAGCCAGAAGCAGTTGCAACTATTAACCCAATTAGTTTGGATGAAATGGGTATTAATCCCGGTGAGATGATTACATTATCAACACGCCGTGGTGAAATATCTATGATTGCTCGTGCTGATGAAGGTGTACCTACAGGTGCTGTATTTATGGCCTTTTGTTATTATGAAGCGGCTGTTAATAAACTGTCTAATGCAGCCCTTGATCCTTCAGCTAAAATACCAGAGTTCAAATACTGTGCTGTTAAAGTGACCGCTGGTGGTGAACCTATGCAGTTCCATAGTTATGGTGGTGGACAATCTGATAACAAACTAATATAAAACATAGATATGATTTACATTAGGAGATAATCTAAAGCTTAAATCGTCGTTTCGTCATCCTCGCGTATGCGAGGATCTATGGGCCGTCAATAAGTCTACTATCGTTGGATTCCCGCTTAGGCGGGAATGCAGCTTTATAGTTGATTCTAGTGGAGGTGAGTCAATGCCGTTACATAAGGCTACTGCTGAGATAGATATTTATCAGGATACTGATGGTGGCACTGTATTTAAAAGTAAGGGTCATTGGACGGTTGATTCAATTCAAACGGTCATACATCAGCTGGAATCTATCACGCAGGCTTATCAAAATAGTGAAATACTATGGGAACTATCTGCTGTTGAGGAAATAGATTCTGCAGGCATGATGCTTTTTATTAAATATCATGATCAGTTACAGGCAAACAATTGCATCGTTACCCTAATTGGAGTGACGGAAAAACATGAAAGGCTTAATCATTTATTACGCCAGCATCTTGTTATCCCACCTGCACGTATTTCTAGAACACTAAAACACTATCTCCTTTCTCCATTTTATTATTTAGGTAAATGGGCCATGAGCCTGATTGCTGAAATGATTTTATTTTTATCCTTTTTTGGTGAAAGTTCACTGGTCTTTTTTAAGTCTTTGCTCCACCCATCAAGTATTCGATATCGGGCGATAATAAAAAATATTGAAGAAGCAGGCGTACGAGCTTTGCCTATTGTTGCTTTGACCAGCTTTTTGATTGGTATTGTGATTACTTACCAAGGTGCTGTGCAATTAGAAAAATTTGGTGCCAATATCTTTATCGTTGAAATGATAAGTATTTCAATGACGAGAGAGCTAGCTCCTTTAATTACCGCTATTGTCGTGGCAGGTCGAACGGGATCATCTTATACCGCACAATTAGGTGTGATGAAAATCACGGAAGAAATGGATGCCATGCGAACGATGGGGTTTAATCCACATCACTTTTTAGTTATACCGCGTATCTTGGCATTGGTTATATCCTTACCTCTTCTAGTTTTCTTTGCGGACATTGTTGGTTTGCTTGCGGGAATGTTGATTTCAGAAATTCACTTACAGTTATCCTATGCTGAATTTCTACATCGTTTGCAGAATGTATTGGATGTGAAACACGTGTGGATCGGTTTAATTAAAGCCCCATTTTTTGCAATAATGATTGCTACAGTGAGTTGCTTTAGAGGTTTTCAAGTCGAAAAAAACTCGGATAGCATAGGACGATATACAACAGTGAGTGTGGTTAATGCCATCTTTTTAGTGATTGCCTGTGATGCTATCTTCTCGGTTATTTTGACGGAGTTAGGTATTTGAAAACGCCCATCATTACGGTAAAAGATATTGTCACTCAATTTGGTGATAATCGTGTACATGATGGGGTTAATTTATATATTAATCAGGGTGAGATATATGGCTTATTAGGTGGCAGTGGGTCTGGAAAATCAACATTATTAAAAGAAATGACATTGCTACTACAAGCTCAATCTGGTGAAATAACTATTCTGGGTAAGAGCATTACACGCAGTAGTGAGGCGGATAAGGACTACTTACGTCAACAGTGGGGCATTTTATTTCAAAATGGCGCCTTATTTTCATCTTTAACCGTGGCAGAAAATATAGCGATTAGTTTAAAAGAATATACCAATATGCCGGTATCATTAATCAGTGATATAGTTAGAATGAAAATAGATATGGTCGGTTTGCCAAGTCATGTTGGCGCATTATACCCCGCAGAGTTAAGTGGAGGAATGGTTAAAAGAGCATCATTAGCAAGAGCATTAGCTCGAGATCCGAAGTTATTATTTTTGGATGAGCCTACCTCAGGACTTGATCCTATTGGTGCCGAAGCCTTTGATTTATTAATACTTGAGTTACGAGCTATGTTAGATCTCACGGTGGTAATGGTGACACATGATTTAGATTCAATATGGACTACGGTAGATCGCTTGGCTGTTTTGGCCGATAAAAAAGTGATTGCAGAAGGAACATTAGATGAAGTCTGTCAGGTATCTCATCCTGAGATAAAAGCATTTTTTGGAGGAGCGCGAGGACAAGTAAGGATGCAGAATGGAAAGTAAACTTAACTATACATTGGTAGGAATATTTGTTGCACTATTGCTAACAAGCTTAACGCTGTTTGTTTATTGGTTGGGCAAACATGATGGCAATCAGCAATATGATTATTATCATGTGTATATGACGGAGTCGGTGTCGGGCTTAAGTACGGATGCTTCAGTAAAATATCTTGGGGTTGATGTGGGGTCAGATCCTGTCTTGAAAAGCAAGCTTAATCTGCTTTAATGTTGATAATTCACATCAAACGGTTTACCTGATTTCAATACACCATAAGCTAATACTAAGAGCTTTCGCATGACAGCTACTAACGCTACTTTTTTCGGTTTCCCTTTCGCTAGCAGCTTAGTATAAAAAGCCATCATTCTGGGGTTGAATCTTACCGCAACCAGCGCTGGCATATAAAGTGATTTTCGTAGCCTAGCATTACCCATTTTAGATAATCGTGTTCGGTTAACGCTGCTGCCAGATTGTTCTATTCTCGGATTAAGACCCGCATAACTACTCATTTGTTTTGCATTTTCAAATAAGGAAACGTCACCGATATAAGCTAATATTGACCATGCGGTTTTGTCACCTAAACCGATAATACTCGTTAGTAAGTGAACCTGCGTATTGAGTGAGTCATTTTGCTTAACAATTTTGGCAATTTCCTTTTTTATGTTGCTCAGTTGCTTATCAATAAAAGTGAGCATAGCTTTAATTGACCGGGCAGCTGCTTTATCTAAACTAACATCAAACCGATTATTTTCTTGTGACCGCACTTTGTTCAGTTGGTCTAGTCGTGTAACCAGAAACTGAAGTCGTTCAAAGTCAGCTTCCTTTGGCGTGTAAAGGCTTTTATTTGCTCTTCCTTGCCTATCTAAATGCTGACAATATCGAGCAATGCTCATCGCATCTGCTTTGTCTGTTTTATTACGCGTCATTTCCATTTTAGCAAAAGCATGCGTTTGAATAGGGTTGGCAACAATCACTTTCTGCTGGTGACTGACTAAATACTTTGCCAATGCCAGTCCGTAAATTCCCGTTGCTTCCATACAAAAAAGAGCGGGCGTGTTAAATGGTTTTACCCATGCTAGGCAAGCTTTAAATCCAGCAAGATCATTGTCAAAATGACGATGATGGTAGTGCCCTTCATTCAAAATAGCCACATCAAAACTCAATTTAGAAATATCCATTCCAATATACATTTTCTACTCCTAATATTTTAAGGTAAAATGAAGAGGATTGGATGATTTAACGCGGATGCATTCTTGTCGTTATACGTGCTACGGATTGTCCCCGTGCACAAGATCCTGTTCGCATTTTTGGGCGTTAAAATAAGGGGTAGGCACTAATCTGACCCACAGAACTTGTTGGTTCTAAGCCTACTTTCAGTGTCTCTACCCCTTTATCCAATCTTCATTGAATAGTGTAAATCATAGCGATTGATTTGCACGGGACTTAAGATACAAGTCATTGATATTGATATCAATCCTAATAACTCTGAGCAAGTTCAATTATTACTTCAAATTAGACAGGGGATCCCCGTCAAATTAGATACGAAGGCGACGCTTAGGTTTTATGGTGTAACCGGTCTTGCTTTCATTGAATTAATGGGAGGAGGACAAGAATCACCACTACTTGGACAAGGTGACGCTGGGGCTATTCCTGTTATCCAAGAGACATTATCTACGTTCTCTAATATTGAAAAAACATTAAATTCTCTAGCAAGTAATTCGGCGGATGTTTTAGAAAAAATTGATCGATTGTTAAGCGCGGATAATTTAAATAATGTGAATGATATTTTGCTTGAGTCTAAGTCTTTGCTTCAAGAGTTAAGAGAGAAACAGCCTCAAATTACGAGTCTAATTGATTCTGGAATCCTTGCGGGGAAAAGTGTTGATGATGCCTTCAAGCAGATAACGGTTGCTGCGGAAAGTGTTACTAAAATGGCTAATGAGTTGGAAAATAGCGGTACAGTGATGAAAGTGCAATTTAGTAATACATTGTTGGAAATTGATGCCGCTTCTGCGAGTGTTGAACAGATGGCAGATAGTTTTAAACATAATTATGCTGATGTTGGTCAAGATATTAGTGATGAGGTGAAGCAGAGTCTAAGTCTATTTAGGCAATTACTTTATCAAATGGATGTTTTACTTGTTGAACTACAAGGAGCGACTAAATCTATTGAAGAGAGTCCCAGTGATTTATTGTTCAAACATAGCAGAACTAGATTAGGACCCGGCGAGGAGGCATTAAGTGAATAATAGAGTGCGAATTATATTGATTTTAATAATGACCAGCTTAGCCGGTTGTAGCTTAATTAGTCAGAAATCTAGTCCTGCTATTGATGTGTATACCCTTTCTCCTGAGTTAGAAAAAGAATCTAAAATCAAAGTTGATAATGCACCGGTACTTGCCTTCTCGCCGCTTCGTAGTTCTCGAGGTCTAATGAGTTCAGATATCATTTATAGAGATAGTGAATATGCATTCAATAGTTATGCTTATAGTCGGTGGAGTGATAGCCCTGTAAAATTGTTAGAAATTGTCTTACAACAATCACTATCCAAAAGTTCGTATCTTATGGCAGTTGTACCGGCTCAAACAGGAGCTCACACAAGACTGTTATTAGAAGGAACATTATTAGACTTTAGTCACCATATTCAAAATGATGAACACTCCATTGGTCGAGTGGCGATTAGGTTTTATCTTATTGATGTTCAGACTAAGACGGTTCTAGCCACAAAAGAGTTTTTTACTGAAGTTGCAGCTGAACCCCAAAATGCTCAAGGGGCAACATCTGCGATTAATCTAGCGAGTAATAAGGTAATTGAAGCGCTAAATGATTGGTTAGAAGTACAAATCTCTCATTTGTCAGCAGAATAACATTGGGTCTTAATAGCGGATTCCTGCTAGTATAGTGCCCATTTTTATGCGTGTTTTATAGAGTTGTTTTTAGATAATGAAAATCTTGATCAGTAATGATGATGGCTATATGGCTGAAGGTATTAAGGCTTTGGCTGAAGCAATGTCGGAACTCGGTGATATTACGGTGGTTGCCCCAGATCGAAATCGTAGTGGAGCAAGTAATTCATTGACGTTGGAAAACCCCCTACGAGTTAATCAACTAGATAATGGTATTTACCGTGTTGAAGGCACACCCACTGACTGTGTACATTTAGCGATTACAGGTTTGCTGGATGATGAGCCTGATATGGTTGTTGCAGGTATTAATGCTGGGGCAAACTTGGGTGATGACGTGTTGTATTCAGGAACGGTTGCTGCAGCGATAGAAGGGCGGTTTTTAGGTTTGCCTGCGGTCGCAATTTCACTCAATGGTCATACCGCTACACATTATGAAACAGCGGCTTGGGCTGCAAAGAAGATAGTGTCGCAATTACTCACTTCATCGCTACCAGCAGATACTATTTTAAATGTGAATGTGCCTGATTTACCAATTGAAGAAATTACGGGATTTGAGAGTACACGTTTAGGCCGTCGTCATAAGGCTGAACCTGTGATTAAAGAGTTAGATCCTCGTGGTCGTGCAATGTATTGGGTTGGCCCTGCTGGTAAGGAAGAGGATGCAGGACCGGGTACTGATTTTGATGCAATTCGTCGAGGCGCGATATCCGTTACGCCCTTACAAATTGATTTAACACATTATGATGCGATTGATGGCGTAGCAAATTGGTTGCAAGGAGTATCCACGTGACCCCTAATCAACGTGGCATCGGCATGACATCACAACGGACACGTGATCGCTTAATTATGCGTTTGAAAGAGCAGGGGATTCAAAGCATTGAGGTTCTATCTGTGATGAAAGAGCTTCCTCGACATTTATTTGTTGATGAAGCCCTAGCCAGTCGAGCTTATGAAGATACGGCTTTACCTATCGGTCATGGTCAAACTATTTCACAACCTTTTATCGTTGCCAAAATGACAGAAGTTTTGCTGCAAGGTATACCGAAGAAGAAAGTATTAGAAGTCGGTACCGGTTCGGGTTATCAAACGGCTGTATTGTCACGTTTAGTTGAAAGAGTATTTAGTGTCGAACGTATATCCCCGCTACAAAATCAAGCACGTGAACGTTTTTATCAATTGAAGTTTAATAATATTAAACTCAAACATAGTGATGGCAGTTGGGGCTGGGAAGACAATGCACCTTACAACGGCATCATCGTTACATGTGCACCAGAAACCGTGCCGCAAGAACTATTAAAACAACTGGCGCCAGGTGGGCGACTCGTTATTCCTGTCGGTGGTAGTTCAGGCCAATCATTACGAGTCATTGAGCGCAATGGTAATACCTTTGAAGAAACTGAATTGGAAGCGGTCAGTTTTGTGCCTCTATTGTCAGGTCAAATTTAGTGGGATTGTTTTCTGCATTATATAAACGGGTAATGCAGTGGTCGCGCCACAAACATGCAACAGTTTGGTTGGCCTTAGTCAGTTTTACTGAGTCATCTTGTTTTTTAATTCCCCCCGACGTTATGTTGGCCCCCATGTCTTTGGCTAACCCAAATAAAGCATGGTTTTATGCGGGAATAACAACAGTAACATCAGTCTTGGGTGGCTTGTTGGGTTATATAATAGGGGCTTATGCTTTTCAGTTTATTGAACCGTGGTTACATTCTTTACATTATATGCATGCTTACCATACGGCTGAAATATGGTTTCAACAATGGGGCTTTTGGGCAATATTTTTAGCTGGGTTTACTCCAATTCCTTACAAGATCTTTACCATTGCATCAGGCGCTTTGGGAATGGCTTTGATTCCTTTTATTATTGGCTCTTCAATTGGTAGAGGAATGCGTTTCTTTTTAGTGGCGGGATTAATGCGTTGGGGTGGTGAGGCGCTAGAATCTAAATTACATACTTGGATTGATCGTATCGGTTGGGCGACGGTTGCTTTCGTGGCTGTAGGATATTTCTTGTTGAGATAGATGATGAGATTTCTACTTGTATTGCTAATCATGTTATTGACAGCTTGTGGCGGTGGACAAGCTGTCGCTCCTATTGGAACCTATAGCGCCACCAATAAGGCAAAATTTAAGCAACTCAAAACACCTTCATTTTACAAAGTAAAAAAGGGCGATACACTTTATTCCATTAGTTGGCGATATGGTATGGACTATAAAAGTCTGGCCAAAGCAAACAATATTCGCTCACCGTATAAGATTTTTATTGGGCAAAAATTACGGTTTGTATCTGCTAAAAAATCCAAAAATAGTCAGAAAAAGACAACATCGAAAAAGAAAGTAACAACGAATAAGGTTGTTAAGAAAACAAGTACATCTACACCATCGGGTAGTAAAGTTGTTACTTGGCGTTGGCCAACAAAAGGCAAAGTCATTTCAACCTATTCTAAAAGCGCTGCTGGGCGAAAAGGAATTAATATCGCCGGTAAGTCAGGACAGCAGATCATTTCTGCGGCTGCAGGAAAGGTTGTTTATAGTGGTAATGGTTTGGCAAGATATGGAAATTTATTAATCATCAAGCATAATGATGTGTATTTAAGTGCCTATGCTCATAATAAGACCTTGCTAGTGAAAGATGGTCAATGGGTTAAAGCGGGACAAAAGATTGCAACATTAGGTCGGACAGGAACACAGCAAAATCAACTCCACTTTGAAATTAGACGCAATGGTAAACCTATTGATCCCATGCAGTTCTTACCGAAACGATAAGGGAATACCATTCTCTACGATCCAATGCCTTGCCTAAACACGTTTAAACCCCATGGATACACGCCGCTTGAAGTGACATGGTTATAAATGCGTTACAATACGGGGTTATTATAATTAATATAGTTTGATGAGAGGCTTTAGTGTTGGAATTAGGCGCGACAATGCAGAAAATAAAAGATCTCCGAGGTCGTAGTGACGATCTTAGGGGGTATCTTTGACTATGATGTTAAAGCGGAGCAATTAATAGAAGTCACGCGAGAACTTGAGTCATCAACAGTATGGGATGATCCTGACAGGGCTCAAAAACTAGGCCAGGAACGAGCGAGTTTAGAGCGCATTGTTACAACACTATCGAATCATAGCAATACGTTAGATGATGCTAAAGAGCTCCTCGACATGGCGGTTGAAGAGCAAGACCAAGAAACGTTTGATGCAGTCCAAGCAGATTTATCTGAGTTAGAAGTCATGTTAGAAAAACTTGAATTCCAACGCATGTTCTCTGGCAAGATGGATGCAAATAATGCCTATCTAGATATTCAATCTGGCTCGGGCGGTACTGAAGCGCAAGATTGGGCCAATATGGTATTGCGTATGTATTTACGCTGGGGTGATGCGCAAGGATTTAAAGTTGAGTTAGTCGAAACATCAGCAGGTGATGTGGCTGGCATCAAGAGTGCAACGATTCATTTTCAAGGTGATTATGCCTTTGGTTTATTGCGAACAGAAACAGGGGTTCACCGTTTAGTGCGTAAATCTCCCTTTGATTCAAGTGCAAAGCGCCATACGTCATTTTGTAGTGTCTTTGTTTATCCTGAAGTTAATAACGATATTGATATTGAGATTAACAAGGCGGATTTGAGGGTTGATACCTATCGCGCCAGTGGTGCAGGTGGTCAGCACATCAATAAAACAGATTCTGCGGTACGAATTACCCATTTACCAACAAATACAGTCGTGCAGTGTCAGTCTCAGCGTTCTCAACATAAGAATAGAGATACGGCGATGAGCTTATTAAAAGCTAAGCTATATGAACTTGAATTATTGAAACAAAATGAAGAAAAACAAGTTGCCGAAGATGGTAAGGCGGATATTGGTTGGGGCAGTCAAATTCGATCTTATGTTTTAGATCAATCTCGGATCAAAGATTTACGAACTAATGTAGAAACCGGTAATACACAAGCTGTATTGGATGGTGACTTAGAATTATTTATCACAGCGTCGCTGAAATCAGGACTATAAAGAGAAACAACATGACAAATGAAATTGAACAAGATGAGAATAGACTGATAGCACTGCGTCGTGAGAAGTTAACTGAGTTACGTGAAGAAGGTAATGCTTTTCCGAATGATTTTCGTCGTGATGTGATGAATGCTGAATTAGCTGTTGAATATGAAAATGTTTCAGCTGAAGATTTAAAAGAGTCACCTCGTCGTGTGAAAATTGCAGGTCGATTAATGACTAAACGTGTGATGGGTAAAGCGAGCTTCGCCAATATCCGTGATATGTCAGGCAATATGCAGCTTTATGTTAAACGTGATGATTTAGCTGAAGGTGTTTATGCTAAATTTAAACGTTGGGATTTAGGTGACATTATTGCTGCTGAAGGAACCATGTTCCGAACTCAAAAAGGTGAGCTTTCGGTAATGGTGGATGAGATTCGACTACTCACAAAGTCATTACGTCCATTGCCTGAAAAATTCCATGGATTATCGGATCAAGAAACACGCTATCGTCAGCGTTATGTTGACTTGATCATGAATGAAGTGAGCCGTGAGACCTTTATTATTCGTACCAAAGTGATTGATGGTATTCGTCGATTTTTGATGGCTAGAAACTATCTAGAAGTTGAAACACCGATGATGCATGTGATTCCGGGTGGTGCAACAGCAAGACCGTTTACAACGCATCATAATGCCTTAGATATGCCTTTGTTTTTGCGTGTCGCACCTGAACTCTATTTAAAACGTCTTGTTGTTGGTGGTTTTGAACGTGTATTTGAAATTAACCGTAACTTTAGAAATGAAGGATTATCGACACGTCATAATCCAGAATTTACGATGGTTGAGTTTTACCAAGCTTATTCGGATTATAAAGATTTGATGGATCTGACAGAAGAGATGTTACGTACGGTAACCCAAGATGTATTAGGAACGTCTCAAGTGCATTATCAAGGTACGGATTTAGATTTCTCTAAACCATTCCATAGAATGACCATTATTGAATCAATTTTACACTTTAACTCTGATATCACGGTTGAGCAATTATCGACTTTAGAAGCCGCTACGAAAGTTGCCGAAGGCTTAGCTATTCCGTTAAAAGATAGTTATGGTTTAGGTAAAGTTCAAATTGAGATCTTTGAGAAAACAGTTGAACACCGTTTAATGGAACCAACATTTATTACCGCATATCCAACAGAAGTTTCGCCACTGGCACGTCGTAGTGATAATGATCCTTTTGTGACAGATCGTTTTGAATTCTTTGTTGGTGGTCGTGAAATTGCCAATGGTTTCTCAGAGTTAAATGATTCTGAAGATCAGGCAGAACGTTTTCGCGCTCAAGTTGCAGAAAAAGATGCGGGTGATGATGAAGCAATGCATTTTGATGATGATTATATTCGTGCTCTAGAATATGGCATGCCACCAACCGCTGGGGAAGGTATCGGTATTGATCGTTTGGTCATGTTATTGACTGATTCGCCATCAATTCGAGATGTACTATTATTCCCACATATGCGTCCTGAAGTATCTGGATAAAGACTTTAAATGACTACTCGGGATGATTAGTCATTAAGCTGGATGGCTATGCTTATCCAGAACTCAGGTTAGTTAGAATGAACTTTATAGTGAAGCCGCCACTCTAAAATTAAAACATATTGCGTAAAAGGAGTTTAGGCAAATGAATACAGAGAGTATAAGAAAAAAGAGTAGGCGTGAAGATTCCCGTCGAACTACAGAGCGGAGAGTCGTTCTTCATGAATTTGGCAGTGAAGAATGGCTTGCAATGATTAAAGAACTTTATTTTTTTTGGCCTAAAAAAGATCAGCGAGTTCAAGCGCGTAGAGAAAGTGAGCGGCGTGAAAGTGAGCGGCGTGAAAGTGAACGTCGTCAGAATGATACGGGGCGAGGTTCACTGCTTAAGCAATTAGAAAAAACAGTTGAACGACTAACAGATGAAGAGATGCAAGTTCTAAACGGACTTTGGGCTAACTAAATCTTAGCAACCTCACTTTAAGTAGACACTAAAAGTGAAGAGTATCTTTTTAAAGACTGTTAGAAACCGAATAAAGCCATTGCTTCAGCATATTCATCACTGTTTTCATCAAGTTCAACAACGCTAATTTCAGTATCAACCCCTAACTTCTTAAAAGCGGGAACGGTAGCAAGTTCTTCACTGCTGAGTGCTCTTTCAGTATTCATATAACTTTGTAGGCGAGCGACTTGAACCAAGTCAGCGAGATCTGGACCATTTTCACTATCTCTCGTTATATTTTGCTGTTCTTCTACCGCAGTAATTAAGCTTTCTGGGAATTTCCAACTTTTTAGAATCGCCGCGCCAATGAGTGGATGGATATTTTCTATAACTTTATCTAAGGCCGCAGAGTTTTTAATTAATTCAGGTTTTTCATCCGCTTTCATTAAAATAGGTAAAATCCCCACTTCATGAATCAAGCCCGCTAACATGGCTTCATCTGCTTTAATATTGACTTGGCTTGATGCTAAAACCTGACAAATAGCGGAGACATCAGTACTGTGTTCCCATAGAGCGTGTAAACGATTATCTAAATTACGAGATGTTGCTTGGAACATTTGTTCCATAACAAGACTGGTGACGAGGCTTCTGATAATGGTTTGACCAAGACGAGCCACTGCCATTTGAATACTATCTATTTCAATTCGACCACGATAAAGAGGACTATTAGCCACTTTAAGTAACCGTGTTGATAATGCAACATCAGTAATAATTATTTTTGCTAAATCCGCAGCGGTTGCTTCAGGATCATCAACAACATCTCGAACGCGAAGTGCAACTTCTGGAAGTGTTGGAAGTACTAAAGTTCCATTTTTTAGGTCTTCTAATAATTCGTTATAAAACGCTTCTTGTTCAGTCATGACGGCCCATTTATATAAATGTGATTTGAAGTGAGAGCCATTTTCAGTTATTTTGCTGTGTTTGCCAACAGTTTTTTCTATTTTTAGGTGCTGAGTTGAACGAAGATTTCCCTAGGATTAACCGCCTTCCGCCGTATGTATTCAATATTGTTAATGATTTGAAGGCACAAGCACGTGCGCGAGGTGAGGATATTATTGACTTTGGGATGGGTAATCCAGACAAGCCTGCACCACAGCATATTATTGATAAATTAGTTGAAGCGGCACAAAGACCGGATACGCATCGCTATTCTGTATCGCGCGGTATTCCGCGTTTACGTAAAGCTATTTGTGATTGGTATCAACGTAAATTTGATGTTGAATTAGATTATGATACTGAAACAATTGTTACGATTGGTTCAAAAGAGGGGCTGGCACATTTAGCATTGGCAACTGTAGGGCCTGGAGATGCGATTTTAGTTCCTAATCCAGCTTATCCGATACATCCTTATGGGTTTGTGATTTCAGGCGCTGATATTCGCCATGTACCGCTTATTCCGGGTGGCGACTTTTTTGCTGAATTAGAAAAATCAGTAAAAGATTCGTGGCCAAAACCTAAAATGTTGGTATTAAACTTCCCAGGTAACCCAACAACACAATGTGTTGATTTGGAATTCTTTGAACGAATTGTTGCCTTTGCGAAAGAACATGAAATTTGGGTTGTACATGATTTAGCCTATGGTGAAATTACTTTTGATGGTTATAAAGCACCGTCGATCTTACAAGTGCCTGGCGCAAAAGATGTTGCAGTAGAGTTCTATACTTTATCTAAAACATACAATATGCCGGGTTGGCGTGTTGGTTTTATGTCAGGTAATCCAATACTTGTTGCAGCATTAGCGCGCATGAAGTCTTATCTTGATTACGGCATGTTTACGCCAATTCAAGTGGCTGCAATAGCCGCACTAGATGGGCCTCAAGATTGTGTTGATGATGTGGTCGAACTGTATAAAAATCGTCGTGATGTTTTATGTGAAGGTCTAACAGCAATTGGTTGGGCAGTAGAAAAACCTAAAGCAACGATGTTTGTTTGGGCCAAAATTCCAGAACAATATCAAGAAATGGGCTCTTTAGAGTTTACGAAGAAATTATTACAAGAAGCGAAAGTAGCCGTTTCACCAGGTATTGGCTTTGGTGAATATGGCGATGATCATGTTCGCTTTGGTTTAATCGAAAATGAACACCGAACACGTCAAGCAATCCGTGGGATTCGTGACATGTTTAAGAAAGATTCAGAATGAGACCTTTGCACGATAAGTATTTTTTGTCGTAGCAAGGCCAAAATTGTCGAAAAAGCGTAGTTTACTCGTGTAAATGAGCATTTTGAGACTATTTTTAACGCCGCTATGGCGAAAAAGATGACTCGTGCAAAGGTCTCATAATAATTATTTAATTGAAAAGGTAGCCTCATAGTGCAATCAGTAAAAATTGGCGTTCTTGGTTTAGGCACAGTCGGTAGTGGTACGGTTAATGTATTAAGCCGAAATTTAAAAGAGATCACTCGTCGTGCCGGACGAGATATTGAAATTAGTCGTGCAGCAGATCGTAGCTTTGATGAACCTAAAGGTTGTGATACAACAGGTATCGCATTGACAACTGATGCTCATGAGATTGTTACTGATCCTAGCATCCAGATTGTGGTTGAGTTAATCGGTGGAACAGGTATTGCCCGTGAATTAGTGCTAGAAGCACTTGCGAATGGCAAACACGTGGTGACAGCGAATAAAGCACTAATAGCCATGCATGGCAACGAACTCTTTGCTAAAGCACAAGAAAAAGGTGTCACTATTGGTTTTGAAGCTGCCGTTGCTGGTGGTATTCCAATTATCAAAGCAATGCGTGAAGGCTTAGCCGCAAATAGCATTGAATGGTTGGCTGGTATCATCAATGGTACAGGTAACTTTATTCTGACAGAAATGCGAGATAAAGGGCGTGAATTTGACGATGTATTAGCAGAAGCTCAAGCATTAGGTTATGCCGAAGCAGATCCAACATTCGATGTTGAAGGGATTGATGCTGCGCATAAGTTAACTATTATGGCGTCGATTGCATTTGGTATTCCACTACAGTTTGATAAAGCATATACCGAAGGAATCAGTAAGATTGCTCAAGAAGATGTGAAATATGCAGCTGAATTAGGCTACCGTATCAAACATTTGGGTATTGCTAAGAAAACAGAGAAGGGTATTGAACTTCGTGTTCACCCAACCATGATTCCAGAGCGACGTTTAATTGCTAACGTTGATGGCGTTATGAATGCCGTATTAGTTCATGGTGATGCTGTAGGACCAACATTATATTATGGTGCCGGTGCAGGTTCAGATGCGACAGCCTCTGCAGTTGTTGCTGATATTATTGATATTGTTCGCGCATTAACAACCGATCCTGAGAATAGAGTGCCTCACTTAGCATTCCAGCCTGATTCACTCATTGACCTCCCTATTTTGCCAATGTCTGATGTGGTGACATCGAATTACTTACGACTTCAGACTCTGGATAAACCGGGTGTATTGGCAGATATCACACGTATTTTGAGTGAACAAGAAATTAGTATTGAAGCAATCTTGCAAAAAGAACCAGAAGAGCAAGGCGGAATTGTGCCGGTGATTATGCTCACGCAAGAAGTGTTAGAGAAAAATATGGATGCAGCGATTGTACAAATTGAAGCATTAGAAACAGTTAAAGATTCCGTAATGCGTATTCGCATGGAATCTTTAGGGTAAGACCATTGCACGAGTCGTCTTTTTCACCATGCCGGCGTTAAAAACAGTCTCAAAATGCTCATTTACACCAGTAAACGCTGCTTTTTCGACTATTTTTTCCTTGGCCTGATAAAAAATACTTATCGTGCAAAGGTCTCGATAGTTTAAAATAAACATTACGTCATTCCCGAGTTCTTTTATTGGGAATCTAGATACACATCTATAGATTCCCGCTTAAAGCATGCGAGAATGACAATGCAAATATAGAGTTTAAAAGGAAAATAATATGACATTTCGTCCACGTTACACAGGGTTAATTGAAAACTACCGTGATCGTTTGCCAGTAAGTGCTGATACTAAACTAATCAGCTTAGGTGAAGGTAATACACCGTTACTTAAACTTGAAAATATACCTTCTGTATTAGGCAAAGATGTTGAAATCTATGTGAAGTATGAAGGTTTAAACCCAACAGGATCATTTAAAGATCGTGGTATGACAATGGCTGTTACTAAAGCAGTTGAAGAAGGTAGCAAAGCTATTATTTGTGCCTCTACGGGTAATACATCTGCATCAGCCGCGGCCTATGCCGCCCGTGCTGGTATCGCGGCATTTGTATTGATTCCAGAAGGTAAAATTGCCTTAGGTAAATTAGCACAAGGCATGATGCATGGCGCCACTGTTATTCAAATCAAAGGTAACTTTGATGAAGGTATGCAACTTGTTAAAGAAGTAGCTGAACATGCACCAGTAACGATTGTTAACTCAATCAATCCATACCGTCTACAAGGTCAGAAAACAGCCGCATTTGAGATTGTTGAAGAACTATCTCGTGCACCTGATTATCACTGTCTACCTGTAGGTAATGCCGGTAATATCACTGCACATTGGATGGGTTACAGTGAATACTTTGATGATGGTATTATCACTGAGCGTCCTAAAATGGTCGGTTACCAAGCAGATGGCAGCGCACCTTTTATGCGAGGTCATATGGTTGATAATCCTGAAACGGTGGCAACAGCGATTCGTATTGGTCATCCACAAAGTTGGGATAAAGCATTGAAAGTGCGAGAAGAATCTCAAGGTTGGTTTGATGAATGTACGGATGAACATATCCTTGCAACACAAAAATTATTAGCGGAACATGAAGGTATCTTCTGTGAACCTGCTTCTGCAACATCACTTGCTGGAGCAATTAATGATATCAACAGTGGCAAAATTCCTGAAGGTAGCATGATTGTTTGTACGCTTACAGGCCATGGATTGAAAGATCCTGATACTGCAATCAAACAAAGCACGTCACCACTTGTGACTGTTGATGCAACATTAGATGCAGTACGTGATGCTATCTTAAGCAATATGACTGACTAAATTGAGAATAACTGATTGTCCCTTAACAGGGCAATCAGTCTATTATCAGGAGTAAACAATGAGTGAAGAGATGCAAGTAACAGAAGAAGAAATTAACGCAGCCAAAGTGCCGCATGATATTTTCTTAAGCAACTTGATCATGAATCATATTTTATTGTTTACAGGGATCGCTGCTTTTGGTGGTCAATACATCAAGTTTCTAGCTCTAGTGCCAATTTTCTCCTTTATAGCACTTGTCGTAACTTTTTTTCGAGCGAGTAGAATCAAGCGAGAAAATAGTGAGTTTGTATATATTCATTGGCAAATTGCAAAGCGTTGGAGTTTACTGTTTGCGGGTGTTTTAACATTCTTATGTACCGTTTCTTTTCTGGGCTGGTTAGGGCAAGAATACGGTAATATGATGACCGAAATGGTCTATGCACTTATTGGTGGCTTAGGCATTTTACCCACATTATTAACGGTTCTAGTGTTAGTGGTGATTGAGTCTGATTCTTTACACCATGCGAGAATGGGAACAATACCCGAGAGTGCAATAAAACGTTTTTCAGCTGAAGATTAAAGTCTCGCAACTATCTTTTTACGCCATTCATCTGAAAGCTCAGTAATACTTTCAGCAATTACCATAATGTCATAGGCATTCTCAAAGTCTGGATCAAAATACGCCTTGAAAAGTGTTTTTACTGATAGCTGCTTTGGCTGTTTGTAAATACGTTCGACTTTATCCCCGACCTTTATATCACCTGTTTGTAGTACTTTGAAATAAATACCCGTGTGACCATGTTGAATGAACTGTTTGGGCATGGTATTGAGCTCGAAGGCGATGCCTAATTTAAAGCAAGGTACTCTAGGCTGTGTAATTTCAAGAATGCAATCACCCACTTGCAATTGATCACCAATACATAGAGCTGATTCATCAAGATCGGATATGGTCAGATTTTCACCAAATTGACCATAATGCAATTCGGGTCGCCCCAGTTTATTGCGCCAATAGTTATATTGTTCAGAAGAAAACCCATAAACGGCTTTATGGCCGCCACCATGATTCTCAAGATCAACTTGTTGATCACCTGCTAAATTGAATTCCGAAACAGTAATTGACCCATCAACCGGTTTTTTGAAAATGCTAGTAGATATCAACTTGCCGTTATAGTCTATTTCTACTGGCTGTGAGACATTTACAGAGAGTAACTTCACCTTAACTTAACGAGTCACAACAGAATGAATAACAATATTGCTTTCAAAAAAGACTGAAAAGTTAGGGTATGTCCATGTTGAAATAGGAGGCTCACCGACTGGACCTGATTTGTTTTCAGCTTGGCCATATTGTTGTTCGACATTACTCATGCTCATTCCTAGAACTGGGCGAAGAACGCCTTCGACAGAATTGGGTGTTGAGTAACTTGGTTCAGCAATAGAGATCGAATCTGCATAAGCTAGTGATGCGCTTGATAGAAAAAGTGTCCCTGCAATGATGAAACTTATTTTATTCATAACTGACTCCTAATTTGTATTATTAATAATTCTATTATGAGACTTTTATGTTATTCAAGCACGATAAATGTCTCATTCTGGTAAAAATAACTCAACTAATGTGTTGAGATAACGTTGTCCTTTTTCCGTTGGGCAGATGCGGTGAATATCATAGGTGATTAATTCTAACTGCTCTGCTTCTTGTAATGCCTTGTTGATATGTGAGATGGGTAAACCAACATGTTGATAGAACAATGGGGTTGGGAAGCCATCTGTTAACCGTAAGGCATTAAGCATAAACTCAAAACCAATATCTTTTTTAAGTACATTCTCTTCCGTTAATATAACGTTATTGGTACCCGCAGAATCGATATAGGCTTGCGGCTGTTTTTGTTTAGACTTTCGAGTGATTGATTGTTGTGCTGCATCACTGACTTTTCCATGTGCACCTGCACCAATGCCGAGGTAATCACCAAACTGCCAATAATTTAGATTGTGCTTACATCTCCAATCAAAGGGGTCAGACTCGATTGATTTTGGTGTTTGTAAGGAATTAGGCGTTGAAATCAATCGAGTCTTGTATCTTAAGTCCCGTGCAAATCAATCGCTATGATTTACACTATTCAATGAAGATTGGATAAAGGGGTAGAGACACTGAAAGTAGGCTTAGAACCAACAAGTTCTGTGGGTCAGATTAGTGCCTACCCCTTATTTTAACGCCCAAAAATGCGAACAGGATCTTGTGCACGGGGACAATCCGTAGCACGTATAACGACAAGAATGCATCCGCGTTAAATCATCCAATCCTCTTCATTTTACCTTAAAATATTAGGAGTAGAAAATGTATATTGGAATGGATATTTCTAAATTGAGTTTTGATGTGGCTATTTTGAATGAAGGGCACTACCATCATCGTCATTTTGACAATGATCTTGCTGGATTTAAAGCTTGCCTAGCATGGGTAAAACCATTTAACACGCCCGCTCTTTTTTGTATGGAAGCAACGGGAATTTACGGACTGGCATTGGCAAAGTATTTAGTCAGTCACCAGCAGAAAGTGATTGTTGCCAACCCTATTCAAACGCATGCTTTTGCTAAAATGGAAATGACGCGTAATAAAACAGACAAAGCAGATGCGATGAGCATTGCTCGATATTGTCAGCATTTAGATAGGCAAGGAAGAGCAAATAAAAGCCTTTACACGCCAAAGGAAGCTGACTTTGAACGACTTCAGTTTCTGGTTACACGACTAGACCAACTGAACAAAGTGCGGTCACAAGAAAATAATCGGTTTGATGTTAGTTTAGATAAAGCAGCTGCCCGGTCAATTAAAGCTATGCTCACTTTTATTGATAAGCAACTGAGCAACATAAAAAAGGAAATTGCCAAAATTGTTAAGCAAAATGACTCACTCAATACGCAGGTTCACTTACTAACGAGTATTATCGGTTTAGGTGACAAAACCGCATGGTCAATATTAGCTTATATCGGTGACGTTTCCTTATTTGAAAATGCAAAACAAATGAGTAGTTATGCGGGTCTTAATCCGAGAATAGAACAATCTGGCAGCAGCGTTAACCGAACACGATTATCTAAAATGGGTAATGCTAGGCTACGAAAATCACTTTATATGCCAGCGCTGGTTGCGGTAAGATTCAACCCCAGAATGATGGCTTTTTATACTAAGCTGCTAGCGAAAGGGAAACCGAAAAAAGTAGCGTTAGTAGCTGTCATGCGAAAGCTCTTAGTATTAGCTTATGGTGTATTGAAATCAGGTAAACCGTTTGATGTGAATTATCAACATTAAAGCAGATTAAGCTTGCTTTTCAAGACAGGATCTGACCCCTTTGATTTCTTGCATAAGCCGAGACTTCATATTGCATATACCCTGCATCATTGAGCCGTTTTTGATTGGCTATTTGCCAGTCAATAATCGGATCTTCATCCGGTAAGGTTGGGGGCTGTTGATAAAATAATGTATTAGGTTCTAATGTCAGTTGATAGTAAGAAATATGACTAGGTTCAAGAGCAATAGCTGTTGCAACATCATTTTGTGCTGTTTTTTCAGTTTGATGCGGCAAGCCAAACATAAGATCTAAATTAAAATTTTCAAAGCCTACTTTGTGTGCCGTTTCAATCGCTTTAATCGCTTGTTTGCTATCGTGAATACGTCCTAATGCAGTTAATGACTGATCATTAAAACTTTGCACACCAATCGATAATCTATTGATACCAATATCGAGATAATCGGAAAAACGTTGTGCTTCAAATGTTCCAGGATTAGCTTCTAGTGTTATTTCTACATAAGGACTGAGTGGTAATAAGGCTCGAATGGATGAAAATAAGCGTTCATAAGCTTTGGCGGAAAAAAGGCTCGGTGTACCACCACCTATAAAGATGGTCTGAATCGTACGGCCCCATACTGAAGGAAGTTCTTGCTCTAAATCTCGGATCAGAGCATCAACGTAAGCCTCTTCGGGTAATTCATCGGGAGACTTATGCGAATTGAAATCACAATAAGGACATTTACGCACACACCAAGGCACATGAATATAGAGGCTAAGTGGTGGTAGGGCAGTGAAATTAAACATGGTTAATCATTCTCTGGTTTCCAGCCTGATTTCCATATTGATAATGGTAAAATTACTGGAGGCTCACCATTAGCATAAAACCAGGAATCGACAGCATAATGTGTATTCAAATCACGATCTATAATCGTGGCAGTATTATGAGGTGAAATTAAACCACCCCGTGATGTGCGCGAAGCCTGAAGATGTCTTTTTAATAATCCGCCATTAGATAACAGTCGTAAATAAACGGTTGTATTAGTGGCTTCATCAATACAATCTAGTTGACCATGAATACCGAGGCTTAGATTATTCTTTGCGAGATCATTATTGGTTCCTGCTTGCTGTCCTGTCATTATTTCAAGTAAAGCGATAGCTGATTTTATTTGTTTTCGTTCTTGTTCTGCGGTGCTTGCCAATGGTGTAAACAAAGCTTCGATCGTTTCCCATTGTTGTGTAGACAGACTGATATAAGAAAATTCTGCACAGCTGTGATCATGACAAATTGAATAATCATCCTGCTGTGGCTGCGTAATGAAATTTTGTTGATGATTGGCCGTTACATCTTGAATATTATCAATAAGCTGAATGGGAGTAATCGGACTATGAGTATAAGAAGTAGCACCACATGATGTTAATAAACTAAGACTAACAAGCGAAAATAAAAGCTTCACTTTAATGTGGCAGTATTTTATCAATTTTATTGATAAGGTTACCAACTGCACCGGGGATAACGGTACGAGGGTTGCCTTTTATCTCGCTGCGAAACTCTTTGACGAGTTTATTTTCATGAACATCAAAGACTCGAACAATAAGGTAAGAAAATAAATAGGTCGGTTTGTGCAGACGACCAATAATGATGTAATCCGCACCATGTGAACGGCCTAGTTCGGCTGAACATTTAGCACAATCAAATAAGTAGCCGATACCTTTGTCAGCGGCAGATCTAGCTTCATCAGAAACAGCAATAATTGAAAAATCTGGTTTGTTTTTAAGACCTCTTTTCAGAAAAGATTCAATATCTCGAAGGTTTTGCTGTTCTTGAGCATTAATCTCAGCAACTTTTTTGGGATCAGATAGCTTCATGGTCAGATCAAGCAACTCAAAATCAGGAATCGCAATTTTGCTTTCAGCCCATGCGAAATTGCTGGCTAATAAGGATATTAGGATGGCATTAAAAAAATTAATTTTCATTTTTAAACTCCGTTATAAATTGTTGAATCGCTTTACCACGGTGGCTAATGGCATGTTTTTGCTCAGATGTAAGTTCAGCAGCACTACAGTTTGTTTCAGATACCCAAAATATTGGATCATAACCAAAACCTCCATCACCAGAAGCGGCCGTCATAATATGACCTTGCCAGTCGGCCTGACAAATCAATGGGGTTGGATCTTTTGAATGTCGCATCATCACCAACAAACACTGATAACGGGCAACACGCTCTTGGTCTGGCACGCCTGATAAAGCGGCTAAAAGCGCATTAAGGTTATCGTCATCACTGGCATCACTACCTGCATAACGTGCTGAATAAATTCCGGGCGCGCCTAGTAAATAATCAACTTCAATACCTGAGTCATCAGCAATAGCTGGTAAGCCTGTATGTTCACAGGCATTACGAGCTTTGATAATGGCATTTTCGACAAAGGTAAGCCCTGTTTCTTCTGCTTCAGGCACACCAAATTCAGATTGAGGAATAACTTCAATATTCAGGGGGGAAAATAACTGGGAAAACTCTCTGAGCTTTCCCAAATTACCGCTAGCAAGAACAATTTGATCCATAATTAATACGTCCTAGTGAACTTAACTCTCTAACGCTTCACGCTGTTTGATGATTAAATCAGCAATACCTTCACCAGCAATAGCTAACATGGCTGTTAACTCTTCAGGGCGAAAAGCATGACCTTCAGCTGTACCTTGAATTTCAATATAAGCACCGGCCTCATTCATCACAACATTCATATCTGTTTCAGCATTTGAATCTTCAGCATAATCAAGATCAAGTACAGCTTCACCGTTATAGATACCAACAGAAATAGCCGCCACTTGACCTAATAGTGGGTTTTTCTTTATTTTTTTCTGTGCAATTAATGAATCAATCGCATCTTGCAGTGCAATAAATGCACCTGTAATTGATGCTGTTCGTGTGCCACCATCCGCTTGGATAACATCACAGTCAATCGTAATACTACGTTCACCTAAGGCTTTTAAGTCAATAGCTGCACGTAAAGAACGACCAATTAGGCGTTGAATTTCTTGAGTACGACCACTTTGTTTACCACGTGCCGCTTCACGTGGCATACGTGAACCTGTAGAACGAGGAAGCATTCCATATTCAGCGGTTACCCAACCTTCACCTTTACCCCGTAAAAATTGAGGAATACGCTCCTCAACTGAAGCGGTACATAAGACTTTAGTATCGCCCATTTCGATTAAAACCGAACCTTCTGCATGTTTAGTGTAATTACGAGTGATTTTAACTTGGCGTAATTCATTGTTTTGACGACCGCTTGGGCGCATAGGAACTTCCTTTAATAATCGAAAATGATTTCAACATTATACGTGGCTTGAATATAAGTTAATATATCCGATTAACTCTTTAGTTCAGGAATAACCGTGACACGAAGTATGACCGCATTTGCTCGTCGAGAAGAGCAGACAGAACAAGGTGATTTAACATGGGAAATCCGCAGTGTTAATCATCGCTACCTTGAAACCTCATTACGTCTTGATGAGCGATTCCGTCCTTTAGAAATGAAAATGAAAAAATTATTTTCAGATAAGCTGGGGCGAGGTAAAGTTGATGCAAGTTTGCGTTTTAAATCACCAGATGAACAGCAATCATCACTTAATATTGATCATGAACTTGCCAAATCAATTATCGGACATTGCGATGAGCTGGCATTATTAACAACACGACCAGCTCCTGTTGATATGCTTAAAGTCATGCAATGGCCGGGTGTGTTGCAAGCAGACAGTTTAGATCAAGAGTCACTTAACAAATCTGTTATGACCAGTTTAGAACTGGCTATTGACGAACTTATTGAAACACGCGAAACCGAAGGTGCGGCATTACAAAAAATGATCAGTCAGCGTTGTATTGAGATTGATAAGATTACACTAGATGTTGGCGAGCGCATGCCCGACATATTAGAACAGCAACGTAACCGTTTAAAAGAACGTGTTGCTGACATGCAGGTTAACCTCGATCCAGAACGCCTCGAACAAGAAATGGTCATACTGGCTCAAAAAAGTGATGTGGCAGAAGAATTAGATCGCCTACAAAGCCATGTCACCGAAGTACAAAATGTATTACAGCGTGATGAACCAACTGGCCGTCGTTTAGACTTTTTAATGCAAGAGCTAAATCGAGAAGCCAATACATTAGGCTCAAAATCAATTAATACCGAAACGACACGTCACTCAGTTGAGCTTAAAGTGTTAATCGAACAAATGAGAGAGCAAATTCAAAATATTGAATGATGTTATCGAGAAAAAATAGGATTAGAGCTTAAAACAACAAGAAAAGACAAAAAGATGACTCAAGCTGAGGCGGCGGATTGATCTGTCTATTGCTAAAAGTTAAGAGTAATAGGGCTTTTCAAAGAGCGTTATCGTCACTTAAAGAAAAAGAAGCATCAATAAATAACAGCTTATAAGTTGTTATTTGCCAATACAGTGTATATGATGTATTTGATGCTTACAGTTTATAAGCTGTTATTTTCGGTGGTAACAATGAAATATACAATTAATACGCTTGATCAGTTAAAGCCAATCCTTGCTGGTTATCGTAAATCAAAAAAATTATCTCAGAAAGCATTAGCAGCCAAACTGGGAGTTAGCCAGCAGACATATCAAATACTTGAATCAAACCCTCAAAAAGTAACTATTGAAAGATTGTTTAATGTTTTAACGTTATTGGGTGTCAGATTAAGCTTGTCAGATGTTGCGAGTCCACCAATTGAAGATCAGCAGGATGATTGGTAATGGCAAAGAAAAACAAGCTTAATATATGGATGAATGGTGTCTATATCGGCTTTTGGCAAAGACGTTTAGGTGTAGAAGAGCTTCATTATGATCAGGCTTGGGTTGATAGTGAACAGGGCCGGTCATTATCATTATCATTGCCCTTTACGCCAGGTAATCAAAAACATCGAGGCGATAAGGTGTCGTTTTATTTTGATAATTTACTACCTGATAGCACGCAAATTCGTGAACGTTTAGCTCAAAAGTTTTCTGCGAAAAGTGCCTCACCATTTGATTTACTTGTTGAGTTGGGGCGAGATTGTGTGGGTGCAATACAGTTATTAGCTGTTGATGAAATCCCCGATGTTAAAGCCATTTTATTTAAACCCTTATCAGAAAATGAAGTAGCCTCAATTTTGAGGTATTCATCAGCCGCGATGCCGTTAGGTTTTGAGGATAAGAATGATGAATTAAGGCTTTCACTTGCAGGTGCGCAAGAAAAAACGGCCTTACTCTGGCATGAGGGAAAATGGTGTCTTCCAATAGGAGCAACACCAACAACGCATATATTTAAATTACCGCTAGGCTTAGTCGGCAATATGAAAGCAGATATGCATAACTCTGTTGAAAATGAGTGGCTATGCTCAAAAATAGTTGCAGCATTTGGCTTGCCAGTTGCTCACTGTGATATGGCCCAATTTGAAGATCAAAAAGTACTTATTGTTGAGCGATTTGATCGAAAACTTGCAAGCGATAAAAGTTGGATCATACGATTGCCTCAAGAAGATATGTGTCAGGCTAAAGGGATTTCACCACTTCGAAAATACCAAAGTGATGGTGGTTTGGGTATTACCGACTGTATGCGAATATTAGATGGAGCAAGTGATTCGCACCGAGATAAACAGATGTTTTTTAAAGCACAGCTCATCTTTTATTTATTAATGGCAACGGATGGACATAGTAAAAACTTTAGTATTTTTCATCAATCTAAAAACCGGTATGAGCTAACACCGCTATACGATATATTATCAGCACACCCGATTATTGGAACAAAGAGCGATCAAATTCCCATTCAAAAAGTTAAAATGGCGATGGCAATAAAAGGCAGCAAGAATTATTATCATATTCAACAGGTCCAGCGACGACATTTCATCAATCATGCAATAGAGGTTGGGATTTCTGAGAATGAAGCTGATAAGCTAATAATGGAAATTATTGATGCAACGGAAAGTGTTAGTCAAAAGGTATATCAACTTTTGCCTGAAACATATCCACGAGAGCTAGCAGATAAAATATTACAAGGAATGCTTAAGCAATCGCAAAAATTAGTTATTTAATGTAATTACGAATTAATTGTTTGTTGATATGGATAAAAGCATGGCCGTTTAGGTCGATATGCCGAACATAAAAATCAAGTGATGACATAAAGCTTAATTATTTACATTTTCATGTCGTAATTTATTGATAGTTATATGAAAGAAAATGATAATCAAAAAGTAAATTCAAAATATTGAATAGTTTGTCATTCTTTCCTAATTAGGGATAGAGATGGGCGGAAGTTGATACGGTAATTAACCTGAACTTTGGATAAGAATTGTCAGTAACATTATAGTTTACAATCGCTTATGAACGAACACGGCTCCCAAGCCTAAAATAAAGGCGCTGGATGGCTGTGCTTATCCAGAGTTCAGGCAATATAAAACTATTACTTAATGAGACCTTTGCACGAGTCGTCTTTTTCGCCATAGCGGCGTTAAAAATAGTCTCAAAATGCTCATTTACACGAGTAAACTACGCTTTTTGATGAAACACATCCTTGTGTTTCACCCTTTTCAGGGTAAATCCAAATCTGGTCCAAACAGATTTGTCGACAATTTTTGCCTTGCTACGACAAAAAATACTTATCGTGCAAAGGTCTCTTAATAACGTTAGGCGACAACGCTATTGAAAAATGTTGTTTATTATTTAATCTGAGTTATGGTTTAACTCATTTCTGTTCGCGTATAATAAATTTAATCCAGAATAGAGCAGGGAACAAATGATGATCGGAAGTCTTTTTATCGTGGCAGCACCATCGGGTGCAGGTAAAACTAGCTTGGTTAATGCCTTGGTAGAGAAACAGCCCGAGGTTCGACTATCAGTATCTCATACGACGCGGGTAGCTCGTGAGGGTGAAGTTGATGGTAAGGACTATTTCTTTGTTAGTCAGGATCAATTTGCGCAAATGCGTGATGCCAGTGCTTTTTTAGAATCAGCGACTGTTTTTGATAATTCTTATGGCACGTCTTCAGAATCTGTTTTGTCACAATTGAAACAGGGGTGTGATGTTATTTTGGAAATTGATTGGCAGGGTGCCGAGCAAGTTCGTCGAAATTATCCTGATAGTACGAGCATTTTTATTCTTCCGCCTTCAAAGTCTGCATTAGAACAGCGTTTGCGAGGTCGGGGGCAAGATAATGATGAGATCATTGCGCGCAGAATGAGTGATGCTGAAAATGAAATGTCACACTATATTGAGTTTGATTATTTGATTATTAATGATGATTTTGATGTGGCATTGAAGGATTTAATTGCGGTAATTTCCGCAAGACGACATTCTTTAAATGTTCAAAAGCAAGTGCAGGCTGAGTTGTTAATAGAACTTCTGGCTTAAAACTTCAATTTTTCGTAAAATACTGGGTTTTCGTTTAGGAATAGAATCATGGCTCGTACTACTATAGAAGATTGCTTGGATAATGTAGATAACCGTTTCCAGTTAGTGTTAGTGGCTGCAAAACGTGCGCGTGAATTGACTGCCGGCGCTGACGCTTTAGTTCCTGAAGATAATGACAAGCCAACAGTAATTGCTTTGCGTGAAATTGCAGCAGGTTTCATTGATGCAAGCATTCTTGATAAAACAAGTGCTCGTGAACATGCTGAAGAAAGTATTGTAAAAGAAGAAGAGTTACGAGCAGCTGACTAAATACTCGCTGATTAGATCATGAATATCTATACCTTGTTAATTTCTTTTTAGTCATTTGATACTGTACTGGGTCTTGTAAAGATTGTGAGTGAAAAAACAACCGTTGCTTCGGAGCTTGAACTTGTTCATGATTCCGAACCTTTGCTTACAATTGAAGATCTGTGTTTTGCCGCTTCAAATTACCTAGAAGCAAAGCCTGTAGATGATATTCGTAGAGCCTATTACTTTGCGAAAGAGGCTCATGAAGGTCAAACTCGTCGTTCAGGTGAGCCTTATATCACCCATCCTTTAGCGGTTGCTCATGTATTGACGATGATGCATATGGATAATGAATGCATCATGGCGGGTTTGTTACATGATGTCATTGAAGATACGGATGTTAGTCGTGAAGCCTTAGCGATTGAGTTCAGTGAAGAAGTCGCATTATTAGTTGATGGTGTGACGAAATTAGCTAAAGCGGCATTTGAGACTCAGCAACATGCACAGGCTGAAAGTTTAAGAAAAATGCTTTTGGCGATGTCACAAGATATTCGAGTGATTATCGTTAAATTAGCGGATAGACTCCATAATATGCGAACTTTAGGACATTTACGTCCTGATAAACGTCGCAGAATCGCCCACGAAACCTTAGATATTTATGCACCGATTGCACAACGATTAGGCATGAATCTGATGCGTTGTGAATTAGAAGATTTGGGTTTTCATGTTTTATATCCTATTCGTTACCGCGTTTTAGCGGATGCAGTTCGCAAGGCACGTGGTAATCGTAAAGAAATTGTGAGCCAAATCACCAGCTCTGCACTGGAGCGTATGGAGCAAGAAGGTTTAACGGCTGAGATCCAAGGTCGAGAAAAAAACCTTTATAGTTTGTATCAGAAAATGGTGAGCAAACGGTTACCTTTTTCTGAGGTTATGGATGTTTATGCCTTTAGAATAGTGGTTGATGATGTTGATGCCTGCTACAGAATGCTGGGTGTGGTTCATAATTTATATAAACCTGTTCAAGGGAAATTCAAAGACTATATTGCCATCCCAAAAGCGAATGGCTATCAATCATTACATACGGTTTTATTCGGTCCTTATGGTGTGCCAATTGAGGTGCAAATTCGTTCTCGAGATATGGACCAAATGGCAGAAGCAGGTGTTGCTGCACATTGGTTATATAAAACAGGTGATAGTGAAGGAAGTAGTCAGGCTCATCGCCTTGCCAGACAATGGCTTCAGGGTATTCTTGAAATGCAAAAAGGCTCAGGAGATTCTGTTGAGTTTTTAGAAAACCTACGTATTGATTTATTCCCAGAAGAGATTTATGTTTTTACGCCGAAAGGTGAAATTATGGCAATGCAACGTGGCGCATCGGTTGTTGATTTTGCTTATGCTGTTCATTCTGATGTGGGTAATTCATGTGTTGCCGCTAAGGTGGGTCGCCACTTAGTGCCATTAAGTACGAAGTTAGAAACAGGACAATCGGTTGAGATCATTACCGCAGCAACATCACACCCTAATCCATCATGGTTAAACTTTGTAACAACTGCAAAAGCACGATCTTCTATCAGAAGCTATCTGAAACTTCTTCGTAATGAGGATGCTGAATTATTGGGTCGTCGTTTATTGAATAAACACTTGAGTGTATTTGCAAGTTCGGTTGATGACTTAGATAAAAATAGAGTTGCTCAAGTGATTGAAGAGCTAGAGCTAGATAACTTTGAGCAGTTATTAGGTGAGCTAGGTTTAGGTAACCGCTCTGCTTTGGTGATTGCTCAGAAATTAACACATGATGGTTCCTCTGTAGATGACGAAGCCGCTGCACCATTGCTTATCGCCGGTACAGAAGGTCTTGTTGTAAGTTTTGCTCGGTGCTGTCATCCTATTCCAGGCGACCCTATTCACGGTTTTATTAGTGCAGGTAAAGGGATTGTTGTTCACCAAGCATCATGCAAAAATACAGTTAAATTACGAACTCAGAATGAGAAGTGGCTTGATGTGGCATGGGGTGATGACATCATTCGAGAGTTCCCTGTCGATATTCTTGTACATGTGAAAAATCAACGTGGTGTATTAGCAACGATTGCTGTAGCTGTTTCTGAGTCTGATTCTAATATTGATAATGTTGTTGTAGATGAGCGAGAAGGTGGTTATTCTGACTTGAATTTAACTATTGAAGTGATAGACCGACAGCATTTAGCAAAAGTTATTCGACGATTGAGACGTATTGATTTAGTTGAACGTATCACTCGTAAATATTAATTATTAATTACAAGCGGAGAAATCATAAAATGGCACGTGAAATTATTCATACTTCAAAAGCACCAGAAGCAATTGGTACCTATTCACAAGCAGTTAAAATCGGTGATGTGGTTTATATGTCAGGTCAGATCCCTTTAGTTCCTGAAACAATGACCATTGTCGAAGGTGATTTTGGAACACAAGTTCGTCGTGTATTTGATAACTTAACTGCCGTTGCAGAAGCTGCGGGTGGTAGTCTGCAAGATATTGTTAAATTAAACATTTTTTTAACAGACCTAAGCTATTTTGGTACTGTAAATGAGATTATGGCTGAATATTTCCAACAGCCTTATCCAGCACGTGCTGCGATTGGTGTTGCTTCATTGCCAAAAGATGTCCCGGTTGAAATGGATGCAGTGATGCATGTTGGTGCTTAAGTAGACTTTTGTACAAATTAATCACATAACAACGTAGCTTGGAAATGAAGTAACTGCGTAGGTCGGGTTTCAACCCGACATTGGACCTTTATTAAAAGCTGGATGTTGGAATGAATTCCAACCCACGAAAAATGTAAGCAGGAAATGAAGTAATTGCGTAGGTCGGGTTTCAACCCGACATTGGACCTTTAATTAAAAGCTGGATGTTGGAATGAATTCCAACCCACGAAAAATGTAAGCAGGAAATGAAGTAATTGCGTAGGTCGGGTTTCAACCCGACATTGGACCTTTAATTAAAAGCTGGATGTTGGAATGAATTCCAACCCACGAAAAATGTAAGCAGGAAATGAAGTAATTGCGTAGGTCGGGTTTCAACCCGATATTGGACCTTTAATTAAAAGCTGGATGTTGGAATGAATTCCAACCCACGAAAAATGTAAGCAGGAAATGAAGTAATTGCGTAGGTCGGGTTTCAACCCGACATTGGACCTTTAATTAAAAGCTGGATGTTGGAATGAATTCCAACCCACGAAAAATGTAAGCAGGAAATGAAGTAATTGCGTAGGTCGGGTTTCAACCCGATATTGGACCTTTATTAAAAGCTGGATGTTGGAATGAATTCCAAGCCACAGAGAAAGAGTCAGTCAATTTACTCTTTGTGGTGAACCATAATGAAAAATAACGAGGGTATTCTCGAGTGGCCGAAGTTGTAGCTTTAACTCAATCTGTTATGACGCTTAAAGGTGTGGGGCCAAAAGTTGCCGAGCGTTTAGAAAAACTAGGAATTATTCAAGTCAAAGACCTGTTATTTCATTTGCCTCTTCGTTATCAAGACCGTACACGCCTACAAGCTATAGGCTCCCTAAGACCTCAACAAGAGGTTTTAATTGAAGGAACGATAAAGCTTTCTTCAATAAAATTTGGTCGCCGCCGATCATTACTGTGTCATATTGATGATGGTACGGGTTCATTAGTGTTACGTTTCTTTCATTTCTCAAATACACAGTTGAAACAATTGGCTAAGGGAGCACGAGTACGTTGCTTTGGTGAGGTACGTAGTGGTCCTTCATCGCTAGAAATTGTTCACCCAGAGTATGAGTTAGTAAAAGCAGATTCTGCCGTTGCTGTTGATGCAGAATTAACGCCGATCTATCCGACAACAGAAGGATTGCATCAATTAAGTTTTCGAAAGCTCATGGTGCAAGCACTATCCTGTTTAGATAAGGATAGTTTGCCAGAATTATTATCTGATCCAGTGCGTTTGCATCCTGTTGCAAAGTCATCATTAGTTGAAGCTTTACAGTATGTCCACCGTCCACCTCCTGATGTTGATATCCAACAGTTATTAGATCGTAAACACCCTTATCAGCGTCGTTTAGCTTATGAAGAATTGTTAGCTCAGCAATTAAGCATGAGAAAAGTGCGTGCCGATGTGCAACATCATTCAGCTGTGATACTAAAAGGGGGAGCTCATCAACGCCAACAATTATTAGATCAACTTCCTTTTCCTTTAACAACAGCGCAACAACGGGTTGTTAAAGAGATTTTATCGGATATAGAGAAAGCTATTCCTATGCAACGCCTAGTTCAAGGTGATGTGGGCTCGGGCAAGACAGTTGTCGCTGCCCTAGCAGTGGTTGAGGCTGTTGCCGCGGGCTATCAAGCAGTAATGATGGCACCAACAGAGTTATTGGCTGAACAGCATTTACAAACCTTTAAAACATGGCTTGAACCTTTGGGAATTGCTGTTGGCTGGTGTGCAGGAAAACAAACAGCATCAGAGCGGAGGCAAATCATTTCCGATTTGAGTTCGGGAAATGTTCAGGTTGCCGTTGGAACACATGCCTTATTTCAAGATGAAGTGGTGTTTAATAATTTAGGTCTTGTTGTGATTGATGAGCAACATCGTTTTGGTGTGCATCAACGTTTAGCTTTGCGAGATAAAGGTCGAGGTAGTGCAAGTTTTCCACATCAACTGGTGATGACAGCAACCCCTATCCCTAGAACCTTAGCAATGACGGCTTATGCAGATTTAAATATATCGGTGATTGATGAGTTACCTCCGGGACGAAGCCCGGTAAAAACAGTTGTTTTGCCTGATTCACGCCGTGGAGATATTGTTGAGCGCGTTCACCTTGCCTGTCAGGAAAAAAGACAAGTGTATTGGGTGTGCACATTGATTGAAGAATCAGAACATTTGCAATGTCAGGCGGCAGAAGATGCAGCAACAGAGTTGCAAGATGCTCTGCCTGATTTAAACATTGCCCTTGTGCATGGTCGAATGAAGTCTGCTGAAAAAGCACTTGTAATGCAGGCTTTTAAAGCAGGCGATGTTGATTTATTAGTGGCAACAACGGTGATTGAAGTGGGCGTTGATGTGCCGAATGCGAGTTTGATGGTCATAGAAAATGCCGAACGTTTAGGCTTGGCACAATTACACCAATTACGTGGGCGAGTGGGACGAGGAAGTGTGCAAAGTCATTGTGTGCTGATGTATCGCCCACCATTATCAGAACATGGTCAGTCACGTTTAAGCTGTTTACGAGATAGCACAGATGGTTTTGTTATTGCACAACGTGATTTAGAATTACGAGGCCCTGGAGAACTATTAGGTACGCGACAAACCGGCTTGCCCCAGTTTCGAGTTGCCAACTTACTAGAAGATGATGATTTATTAGCCGTTATGTCAGAGGCCGCCGATGCTTTTTTGCAGACATCACCAGACAAAGCAGAAGAGTTAATTCACCGATGGTTTGGGCATAAGTTAGAATTTGGACATGTTTAGAGACCCTTTCACGAGTCGTCTTTTTCATCATAGCGGCGTTAAAAATAGTCTCAAAATACTCATTTACACTAGTAAACTGCGCTTTTTGATGAAACACATCCTTGTGTTTCACCCTTTTCAGGGTAAATCCAAATCTGTTCTAGACAGATTTGTCGACTATTTTTGCCTTGCTACGACAAAAAATACTTATCGTGAAAAGGTCTCGTTTAGTAAGTACTTTATGAATGAGAGAACTTAATGAGAGATTGGACTCAATGGCAGATACCTCAAAAACGTTTAATGCCTACGGAATTAGCGTCATGGCTGACGGACACAGGTTCGCTTACACGACGATTACAGAAATATAATAAACATGATTTCTCAGTGCATAATTTGGGCAATAGCTGGATTAGACCGATGGTCGATGAATGTCAATTATTGGGTATTCCAACGACACAGATGACTTATCAGAGAGAAGTGAGACTGATGGATGGTGATGAGGCAAATGTCTATGCCCGAACCATTATTCCATTAGCGACTTATCAAGCAATGAAGCATCGCTTTAATCGTCTGGGAAATAAACCTTTAGGTGATTTATTGTTTACTGATCCAACGGTCAAACGAGGTCCAATAGAAATTGCGTGTTTAAAGCCCGGACAGTGGTTATATGAAATGGCTTTGTTAGAAGAAAATAGTCGTCCAGAAGAATTGTGGGGGCGGCGCTCGTATTTTTATTTAGGCGGCAAAATCTTGCTTGTAAATGAGATATTCTTGCCGATTTTAATGGGGAAATAAGTAATGGAAACATTACAGCAACAATTAAAACCTTATATTCAATTAATGCGGTTAGATCGGCCGATTGGTATTTTATTATTACTTTGGCCAACCCTATCTGCTTTATGGATTGCAGCCGAAGGGAAACCTGATTTAACCGTATTTATTGTCTTTACACTGGGCGTTATTATTATGCGTAGTGCCGGTTGTGTGATTAATGATTATGCCGACAGGAAAGTCGATGGTTTAGTGTCTCGAACGGCTAATAGACCGTTAATTACCGGAGCTGTCACATCAAAACAGGCATTACAATTATTTGCAGGTTTAGGAATTGCCGCTTTTTTATTGGTGTTATTACTCAATACAATGACAATTTGGATGTCATTTATAGGTTTGTTTTTGGCGGCCACTTACCCTTATATGAAGCGCTATACCTATCTTCCACAGGTTTATTTAGGTGCCGCTTTTGGTTGGGCTATACCCATGGTGTTTGCAGCTCAAACTGATACTGTATCGAATATTGCATGGCTGTTATTTTTAGCGAATATTCTATGGGCAACAGCCTATGACACGTTTTATGCAATGGCAGATCGAAAGGATGATTTAGTTGCCGGTGTGAAATCTACAGCTATCTTATTTGGCGAAGACGATAAGATCATTATCGGAGTATTACAAGTTGGTTTTTTATTCATAATGATATTGGTTGGTAGTCAATTAGAAATGACGTTTAGTTATTACGCTGGGGTTTTTGTGGCGGCAGGTTTATCAATATATCAGCAAAAAATGACAAAAAATAGAGAACCGGCACAGTGTATGCATGCTTTTCTTAACAATAATTGGGTCGGTGCCGCATTGTTTTTGGGTATTGTTCTTCATTATGCAATGATTTAAGACTTGAACGAGGTTGAATGTGAGCGGAAATTTATATACACGTAGGATGGGGGATGAATACAACACCATCTTTCGACAATGTGTGAGCTTGAATACCGAATTGCATAAGCTGGTACCTTTGGCTAAGCAAATGCATTTACTGTCATCAAATGCAGTGAGTAGTGCCGCACGAGCAGGGAGTGAAGGTGATGCTTTTCGAGTGCTGACACAAGATATCCAGCTACTGGGTGATGAAGTGTCTGAATGTATTGGAGATACTCAAAAGATTATTGGGAATATCGTTAAATTAGCCTCTAATTTAGCTAGAATCTTCTCTAAATACTTGATTTATGAAGACTTGAACAGTCGCTTGGAAGGCAAGGAGACGGTTACATCAAGCAAATTCTTTAATAGAAGTCAGAAGTTAGTAGTTGATGAATTAAGATCTAACAATCATAAATTAAGCCGTAGCTTAGGCACTTTGACTAACCTATTAGCACCTATCGCTACTTTAGTGAAAAAAGGTGAATATCTTGCTGTTTTCTCATCAGTAGAGGCGGCAAGTGCTGGAGAACATGGTGTGAGCTTTGAAGCGGTATCAAGCATGTTAAGAGAATTGGTTGGGCAGCTCGGCCTGCAATCCGCACGACAACGATCACTGTTACGTGACTTGTCTGAGGCGATGGAAAAACAACAAAACAATCAAGGGAAATTGCTTTATGCGCGTTGAACAACTGTATAAAAAAAATGCACATAGCTGGATGGTTATGGGGCGTGATTCTGAACGACGTGAAGAAGTTATTGATACGAACCATTACTTAATTCAGAATAATGGCCGTGGTTTATTACTTGATCCGGGTGGTGTGGAAAACTTTTCAGTTGTTGCTGCAGAATTTTCAAAGCATTTTGAATTAGCGAATGTTGAAGCAATATTTGCATCACACCAAGATCCTGATGTTATTTCATCATTACCATTATGGATTCAAGCTAATCCAGACTTAATTGTTTATATGCCTAAGATTTGGGTTAGTTTTATTACACACTTTGGTGTGAAGCTTGAAAATATTCGTCCAATTCCTGATGAAGGTGGAGTGATTACTTTAGGTGGTCATGATCTTGAAGTTGTTCCTGCTCATTACCTACATTCATCTGGTAATTTATCGGTTTATGACCCACAGTCTAAGATCTTCTTTTCAGGTGATATCGGGGCAGCATTATTGCCTGATGACTCAACAAATTTATTTGTTGAAGATTTTGATTCACATACGCAATATATGGAATATTTCCATCGTCGTTGGATGCCTTCGAATACCGCTAAAATGCGTTGGATAGCAGAAGTACGTAAACGTGATGTTGAAATGCTTTGTCCACAACATGGTTCTATTTTTAGAGGTGAAGATGTTGCTCGATTCTTATCTTGGTTTGAAAACTTAGATCTAGGTTCAGCATGGAGCAACGTTCGCTAATAGCATTCCACGCTGCGCTTTTTCATCGTAGGTTGGACTGTAGGTTGGACTTTAGTCCAACATATGGGGTTGAAACCCAAGCTACAAAGTGATTACGGGTTTTGAAACCTGTAGGTTGGACTTCAGTCCAACATGTTGGGTTGAAACCCAACCTACCAAGTGATCACTGTATTGTTATTAAATTTATGGGACAATACTCCCATGAGACAATACTGTAATGGATTACTATTAATTGGCCTGCTTATGCAGGCCAATTTCGTTTTGGCAGATATATTCCGTCATGAAGATATCAATGGCAATATTAGCTTTTCTGATAAATCTTCTGAATATTCAACACGTGTTGAAAAACTAGCCAAAACATATCGTTATAAACACCAAGTCAAACGTGTCTATGATGGTGATACGATCATTTTAAAAAATGGTGATCGTATTCGCTTGCTTGGTATTAATACTCCTGAAATTGAAAGCCGTCATCGCCAAGGTGAGCAAGGTGGACAGATAGCAAAGCAATGGTTAAAAGATAAGTTACAACAAGGCACTGTTTTTCTTGAATATGATCAGCAAAAGAAAGACAAATATGATCGTTCACTGGCCCATTTGTTTTTAGAAAATGGTGAACATATTAATAAGGAAATTATTCAAGCTGGATTGGCTACTTTGAGTATTATTCCCCCGAATCTTCGTTATGTAGATGAGTTGAAAAAGGCTGAAGAATCAGCATTAAAACAACAGTTAGGGATTTGGGTGATGGAAGCTTATCAGCCAATTTCAATTGAAAACTTGTCTGCTGATAAAAAAAGATCGGGTTGGCAACGGTTTTTGGCAACAGCAACTAAAATAACATCAACACGTAAATATATACGCTTGAGATTGAGTGATAAAGTTGATATTCGAATTCCTAAAGATAATTTAGAATTGTTTCCAGAGTTAGAGTCTTATCTAAATAGGCCATTAGAAATTCGTGGCTGGGCATCACGCACGAAAGATCGTTATTCAATATTAATTCGCCACCCAAGTTTGATCATTTTTCCGTAGTCATTGAATTGCGTAGTTTTTTAAGTTTGTCATGGTAGTTTTGAGCTTCACCATAGGGAATAAAGTTCCGATAATGAGGATGATTACTGATGCTTTTTCGGGCATGTTTTATCGGGCAAAAATACTGTTCTGTACAACCAATAATTTCTCGAACATAAGCAATAACACCATTAGCATAAGCACAATAAAGACAATGAAACTTCTCAAAGACATTAAGATAAGCTAGGTGATGGCGATCAAAAATAAGATAATCACTTCTCCGAACCTTTTTTATTTTGTAGATAGGAAAGCAGCTTGCTTGGTAGAAACTAACAAAGAGATCACTGAGTAGTAATGGAATGATCATACTGTAGATAATGGGGGCTGTTATTAGGTTAAGAGGGCGAATACCAAATAACCAAGGTAAAACCCCTTTTTTTAATTGTCGGTGAGCTTGTCTAACGCTGTTCTCAAATTCAACCTTTTTTCCTTTCAAATGAAATAAGATCGCATCTTCGTGCTGATGAAGTTCATGGCTTAAATTATCTTCTAATTGTTGTATTTGTTTAATCAATTGTTCAATGCGATCGCTCATTGAGCATACTCCCTTAAACGATATTCTTAATTGGTTAACTCCTTGGGTCAGGAATATTGTGCACGGTGAACACAGTTCCTTCCCGAGTTTTTAGCCGCATAAACAGCCTGATCAGCAAACTTAACAAGGTGTTGTGTGGTGGTAATATGGTTGTTGTCGCCTAGCGTTGATAATCCAATCGATAAAGTGATATTTAATGATTCTGATGAAGAGATGATGAACGGTGTTTCAGCAACAATTACTCTGAGTCGTTCAGCAATATCATAGGCATCTTGACTTGTAGTATTGGCAAGTAAAATAACAAATTCCTCACCACCATAGCGAGCAAGTACATCACTTGTTCGCATTGTTTCATTAAATATTTGGGCAACCTGTTTTAAGACCTCATCCCCAGCCTGATGACCATGTGTATCATTAATATTTTTGAAGTGGTCAAGGTCAATGAAAAGGCAAGATAAAGGGCTATTATTTCGTTGTGCTAGAGTCACTTCTTCTTTTACACGTTGATCTAAAAAACGGCGATTATTAATATTTGTAAGAGGGTCAAGCAAGCCGAGTTGTTTAATGTTTTCTTGTAACTTGGCATTTTCAATACATGCCGCTATTACGGCGGTTAAATGCTGTAAAAATTGAGTACCAATATGGGCTTGAAATCGGTCACTCATGCGGCTACCTAAATTTAGGCTACCTATAATCTTATTTTGGCGAATGAGGGGGAGAATTGCTACGGAGCCAAGCTCACGAAAATTAGGAAAAAAAACGTGATGAAGTTTAGCTGAATAGGCGGATAAATTGGGTCTATAGCGAATATCATACGTTTTTTTAAGCTCTTGTTCGCTATCTGAAAATAATAAGCGCCCTTGCCATGATGACGGTTGTGGTTCTGCATTCAATAAACGTTGGAATTCGTACTCTGGGTCAAGCAAGAGTAATGTGACTTCAGTGAGTTGAAATTTATCTAAATGTCGTTCTAGAATGATGTTTAATAAGTTAAATAGTCCCGAACTGTTCAATAAGCTCAACTCATATTCTTGAAAGTTTCTTTGCTTCTGATCATTATTTTTCGCTATACGTAGAAGCGCATCAAGTTTTGCTTGTAATAGTTCAGAATTAGGCGGCATTTTATAGTTAAGAAAACATCATGTTTAATTTATAAAGGCTAATCATGTCTTATTGTACGAGCAATTGTCCATACTTCAATTGTTTCCACGCCTTGTTGTCTTAATAATTTTGCAGCGGCATTCGCTGTATGCCCCGTGGTGAGTACGTCATCAATAATGGCTATATGAGGTGGAATATTAGCGTCAATAAGAGAAAAGGCATGTTGAATATTATTTTTGCGTTGTTTGAAGGGAAGGGATGCTTGCGGTTCTGTATTGATAATTCTTTTTAAATAATCATTGTTTACTGGAATATTGAGCTGCGTTGATATGGATTTTGCGAGTTCTAATGATTGATTATAACCACGTTGACGTAAGCGTTTAGAATGCAATGGAATAGGAATTAAACATTGAGGCAATGGACTTTTTTTTAATTGCTCAGTCATTAATTGTGAGAATAACTGGCTGAGATAAAGTTTGTCATGATATTTAAAGTCAGCGATTAAACGTCTAATAGGCTCCTGATAATGAAACAAACTAAAACTGAGGTCTTGTTGAGGCGGATTGTGTAGACACTTTCCACACAATTGTGAGTTTGTTGTTGGCATTGCACAACGAGGGCAAGCAGGCCCTAAAAAGGGTAAATCTTTGATACAAGCATTACATAAAGCATGCTGCTTGCAGTGTGCACCACAAAGCCTGCACGGTATGGGTAGAAGATTGCTGTATAATTGCCTGAAAAATGAGTTCATTACTTATTGAATCCTTTCAAATATAACGAAGTAACATCATGCCTGAAAATCAAACAGAAACCGATCAAATTATTCGTCACGACTGGACAGTCGAAGAAGTTGAAGCTTTATATGCCTTACCTTTTGCGGACTTAATGTTCCGAGCTCAAACGGGTCATCGTCAAAATTTTGATCCTAATGCCGTACAAGTAAGTACTTTATTAAGTATTAAAACGGGTGGTTGTGCTGAAGATTGTGGCTATTGTCCACAAAGTGTTCACCATGAATCTGCAGTGAAAGCTGAACCATTAATGCCGCTGGATAAAGTATTAGAAAATGCTGCTCAAGCTAAAGATGCTGGTGCCAGTCGATTCTGCATGGGGGCTGCGTGGCGTAACCTAAAAGATCGTGATCTTGAACGTATTGTGACTATGGTTGAAGGCGTTAAAGACATGGGCTTAGAAACCTGTGTCACATTGGGCATGTTAGAAGATCACCAAGCTAAACGCCTCAAAGAAGCAGGCCTAGATTATTACAATCATAATTTGGATACGTCACCTGAATTTTATGGTGAAGTGATCAGCACACGAACATATCAAGACCGTTTGGATACATTGAGCTATGTACGTGATGCAGATATTAATGTCTGTAGTGGCGGCATTGTCGGCATGGGTGAGAATGATGAAGACCGTGCTGGAATGTTAGTGGGTTTAGCCAATATGCCAAGTCACCCTCAAAGTGTGCCAATCAATTTATTAGTGAAAGTTGAAGGTACACCATTAGCAGAAAATGATGATATCGATCCTTTAGAATTCGTTCGAACAATTGCCGTGGCGCGTTTAATGATGCCTAAGTCTTTTGTTCGTTTATCTGCGGGCCGTGAAAGCATGAGTGATGAACTGCAAGCAATGTGTTTCCTTGCCGGTGCAAACTCTATTTTCTATGGTGACAAACTACTAACGACAGATAATCCAGGAATGGATCATGATCAAAAACTGTTTAGTCGATTGGGTATTAATACGGTTATTGGTGAACATTCTCAAGCTGCTAAGGAAGCGTGTAGTCATTAATATTTCTCGTCATTCCCGCATGTTTTTAGCGGGAATCTATAGCGTATAAAATGAATTCCGGCTAAGAAGCATACCGGAATGACGGTGTGAATTTTAAGTCGAGATTAATAAATGGCAAATCTTCCTTGGACCAATCAGTTAAGAGATAATCTAGCCGAACGTAAAGTGGCAGGCCGATATCGCTGGCAACGAACACGCTTTGGTGAGCAAGGGGTCAGAGTTGTTGTTGATGGTCAAAAGTTACTCTCATTTTGTAGTAATGATTACCTTGGTTTAGCGAATCATCCAGCCTTAAAAAAAGCTTTTATCGATGCTGTTGAGCAAGAAGGTGTCGGTGCGGGTGCTGCTCATTTATTGACAGGGCATAGTCATTATCATCAAGACCTAGAACTAGCATTGGCTGAGTTTACAGGGCAACAACGAGCATTACTCTTCTCATCAGGTTATCAAGCCAATATAGGCATCATTGATGGTTTAATGACTCGTGGTGATGTCGTTATCCAAGATAAACTCAATCATGCCTCGCTGTTTGATGGTTCACGTTTATCTGAAGCAGATTTATTACGCTATCCTCATGTGAATATGCCTCTACTTGATCAACGATTACATAAAGCCTCTACGGCAAAGCATAAATTAATCGTGAGTGATGGCGTGTTTAGTATGGATGGTGATCTTGCCCCTTTACCTGAGATCATGATGCAAGCTAAACAACATGGGGCTGCTGTATTAATAGATGATGCTCATGGTCTAGGTGTATTGGGTCAGCATGGTCGAGGTAGTGTTGAACATTGGAATATAGCTCAAGATGAACTCCCCATTGTGATGGGAACCTTTGGTAAAGCCTTTGGTACTTTGGGTGCCTTTGTTGCCGCTGATGAAGAAGTGATAGAAACTTTAATCCAACAAGCACGAACGTATGTCTACACCACGGCACAGCCTGCCGCTATTGCAGCCGCTACTTTGGCAAGTTTAAAACTGGTGGAAGAAGAGCATTGGCGCCGAGAAAAATTACAGTCATTAATCAGTCAATTTAGAACTGGGGCGAAAGAACTTGGTTTGAATTTAATGGATTCTTTAACACCGATACAGCCAATCTTAATGGGTGATGATAAACAAGCGATAAAAATCGGCAAAGCATTAGAAAAAAAAGGCATATTAGTAGGTGTAATAAGAGCGCCTACCGTACCTGAGGGTTCAGCCAGGTTGCGAATTACATTCTCAGCTAATCACAGTGAGCAGGATGTAACACAGCTACTCAATGCCTTGGAAGTGGTATGTATAAATTAACCTTTGTATCTGTCATCCTCGCGCAGGCGGGGATCCATGGGCTGTGTAAACATCTACTATCGTTGGATTCCCGCCTGCGCGGGAATGACAATACTTATGGCTTGGATGACAAAGCTTATAGATTGAATGACGAAGATTATGTGTTGAATGAATGTGCCCATGTATGGAAAGGTAAAAGTTAATGCACATTAAAGTAATCGGGCAAGGTCCCGACTTGGTAATGCTGCATGGCTGGAGCATGAACAGTGCAGTGTGGCATGATCTTGCAGATAATTTAGCAAAGCACTTTACTTTGCACTTAGTCGATTTACCCGGACATGGTCAAAGCGATTGGCAAGAAGGTGCTTTAGAGCTTGAAACCTTGATTGAGAACCTTGCAACAGAATGTCCTCAATCTGCATATTGGATGGGCTGGTCATTAGGTGGTTTGATTAGTTTAGCCTTTGCAGAGCGTTATCCTGAGCGAATTACTAAACTTATATTAATGTCAGCAAGCCCTTGTTTTGTTAAAAAGGAAGGGTGGTCTTATGCTATGGACCCTGCAATTTTTCAAGCTTTTGCTGAGAGTTTAGACAGTAATCAAGCCGATACATTACAGCGATTTTTACTATTACAAGCACGAGGTTCAGCCCATAGTCGACAAACGATTCGTCAATTAGGTGAACAATTAGCTATTGAACAGCCACCTGTAGCACAAGCATTAACGGCAGGATTAGACTTATTAATAAATACAGATATGAGAAAGCAGTTATCTGCACTTCAATGTCCTGTTAAAATGATCTTAGGTGATCGAGATACATTGATTCCAAAAGAGATGCTGCTAGCCGCGATACAATTACAAGCACAGATACACACAACATTATTGACTGGAGCAGGTCACGCACCTTTTATATCCCAGCCTAATGAATGCCAGAATGAGATTGAACACTTTTTAAATGACTAATGAACTTCCCAATAAAAACTTAGTAGCGCGATCCTTTGGCCGGGCTGCGGCACATTATGATGATGTTGCTGTCCTACAGCGCCAGACGGGTGATGAGCTTTTAGAACGATTGTCATTAGTGACGTTGCAACCAGAACGAATACTCGATTTGGGCGTGGGAACTGGGCGCAATTTGAGTTTATTAGGCAAGCGCTATCCTAAGGCAGAATTATTGGCTGTTGATATTGCACCTGCAATGTTAGAACATGCTAGAAGTAGCTTTAGTCAGAATCAAGGTTTAAAGCGTTGGCTGCCAAACTCACAAAAACCAATGTATTTAGCAGGAGATGCTGAGAACTTACCTTTAGCTGATAATAGTGTTGATTTGGTATTTGCTAACCTAGCATTACAGTGGTGTGATCCACGAATGAGCTTTGCCGAAATCCAACGAGTATTACGACCTGATGGCCTATTAATGTTTACTACCTTGGGGCCCGATACCTTGCATGAATTACGTCACGCGTGGGCTAGCGTTGATGATTATCCTCATGTAAATATGTTCTACGATATGCATGATGTGGGTGAGGCAATGATGGAAGCTGGTTTAGCCGAAGCTGTTCTAGACACTGATCGTTATACTTTGACTTATGATACTGCAATGGCATTGATGAAAGATCTAAAAGTCTTAGGTGCTCGTAATGTGAACTCTGCACGCCGTCGAGGTTTAACAGGCAAGCAGGCAATAAAGAAAGTAGCAGAAAGTTATGAACAATTTCGTCAGGATAGTTATCTACCAGCGACCTATGAAGTCGTTTATGGGCATGCTTGGGGCGGTCAATTGAAACAACAACATCATAATGGTGAAATTCGAATCCCTATCAGCCAAATTCAAAGACGAAACAAATAATGAATAGCATTTTTGTTACTGGAACCGATACTGAAGTGGGTAAAACGCGTATCAGTTTGGCATTGATTGAATTGTTGCAACAACAAGGCAATAAAGTGGCAGTGATGAAACCCATTGCCAGTGGTTGCGAACTGACTAATGAGGGACTGCGTAATGATGATGCCGTACAACTTAGTCAGCAAGCTGATGTTTCATTAGCATATGAATTGATCAATCCTTATGCCTTTGAACCAGCTATTGCCCCCCATATTGCTGCTAAACAAGCTGATATTAATATTGACTTAGACGTTATTAAGCAGAACTTTGATTTGATACAAAGTCAGGCCGATAGTGTCGTTGTTGAAGGGGCTGGTGGATGGCTAGTGCCATTAAATGAGCATGCCACCATGGCTGATTTAGCTGTTAAATTAGCTCTGCCTGTCGTGCTGGTGGTTGATATTAGATTAGGCTGTATTAATCATGCTTTATTAACCGTTGAAGCGATTAAACAATCGGGGTTGCCTTTGCAGGGTTGGGTTGCCAATCAGCGACAAGAAAATGAACAGGTAAAAGAGATTATAGCTACATTAGAACGGCATATCTCAGCGCCACTTTTGGGCACTGTTCCGGTATTAACTAAGCAACAAAGTGCGGTGTCTTTTTTAGATGATTCTAAATTGGAATAAGATGTGAATGTATGACTGCTGCAGGTTGGACTTTAGTCCAACACGTCGGGTTGAAACCCGACCCACGGTGGTTGTCGCTTGTAGGTTGGACTTCAGTCCAACATGTCGGGTTAAAATTCGACCCACAGTTGTCACTTGTAGATACTCTATTAAAACACAAGTGCTAATTTACAAATATTCCTATTTTTTATGAATCTGTAACGATAGGTAACGTATAAAAACGAGCCCCATCAAATTCTTTATTAGTCCGTAACATGCCATGGATGGCGTGTAATAATTTACGCATCACAGCACAGACCGCTTGTACTTTTTTTAAGTCGTTATCATCAATCAAGTGATGGTAATAGCCTTTAATGTTTGGCTCGAAGCGACTTGCAACTAATGCTGGCATATACAAGGCCTGGCGAATATATTTATTCCCTACCTTACTGATCCGTGGCTTTTTAGACACGCTACTGCCTGAATCAAATATTCTTGGATCTAGCCCCGCGTGGGCAACCCACTGTCGTGCCGTCATATCCTTAGGCAATATCATCAGTTCACTCAGTATTTGTATGGCCGATGCATGTGCAATGCCCTTGATTCCGGTGATGAGAATATATGCTGTCTTCAACTCATCCTGCTGCTGAATGAGTGTAAGCGCACTGTCTCGCAAAGTGTCAATTTGCCCGTCTAAGAAACGAATGAGTTCTTCCGCTTGCTCAATGACTAGTATTGGTGTTTCTATCGTTGACTCTAAGGCATGACGCTGATTTTTAGCTTGTGTTTTTTGCTTACTTAGAGCCGCGATACGGCGTGACATAACCCGTAAACAGATATATTCATCAGCGGGGCGTTCCCAGGCTACAAATGGCATTCTTTGGGCATAAATCGCTAAATTCTCAGCATCAATCGCATCGGTTTTGCTGCGTGTCATTAATACTTTGAAAAAGTTGTGTGCCGCTTTAGGATTAATAACCATCACCTCAATATCATTAGCTCGACTAAGAGCAACGGCTAAATCAAAATGATAGACACCTGTTGCCTCGATGCAAACCTTTGTTTCTCCTTTAAGTTTTGTTAAAGAGCGGATGATTTCTTGATGACCCGAGGGGGTATTATCAAAAGCATTAGCGTTACGCGCTTTGCCATTAACCATGACGACCAGCACTAATTCCTTGCAACCGACATCAATTCCAATAGTATTCATTTTTTATCTCACATTAAGTATTATAATGATCACTGGTTTCCCAACCCTGACACTTCATCTACCGTCCTTGTGAATACAGACTCAGAAGCGCGAGCTTACAGGTCTAAGATACTCCGCGGCATGGATGACGAGGGTGGGGAGCCAATCTACATACAAGCTCAAAGCTTAAGGTCGAGCCGGCTTCCCCAGAAAATCAGTTCTTACTATAATAGTTTTGGGTTAAATGGTCCTGTGTTTTTAGAGACATGTTTAATATACAAGGTTGGATCTTCAGTCCAACATGTCGGATTAAAATTCGACCCACAGTTGTCACTTGTAGGTTGGATCTTTAGTCCAACATGTCGGGTTAAAACCCGACCCACAGTTGTCACTTGTAGGTTGGATCTTCAGTCCAACATGTCGGATTAAAATTCGACCCACAGTTGTCACTTGTAGGTTGGATCTTCAGTCCAACATGTCGGATTAAAACCCGACCCACAGTTGTCACTTGTAGGTTGGACTTCAGTCCAACATGTCGGATTAAAATTCGACCCACAGAAAATAGTTAGGGGAAATATTGAGGTATTTGACCTTCTTGCCACTTAGGATATTTGTGCATAATATCTGCAAATAGTTTGGAGGTTATGAACTCTTCTAACCATTGTTTTAAGGCTGGGTAGGGTGATTGAGCAAACCAAGCTTTATCAACAAATGCAAATTGGCGGATGAAAGGAAGAACAGCCATATCTGCAATACTGGGTTTAGTTGATATCAAATAACCATGTGTGACTAAACGTTGCTCTAGATCGAGCAATGTCTTTTCAGCTTGCTCACAATAGTATTGTTGGGAATGTTCTGGGTAGCGATCTGCATATTTATACCGATCTAAATAATATTTAAACTCACCATCATTATGAGTAATGATTCGCTTTGACTCATTGAGTTGATAATCATTCAGCATACTTACCCAACCCTGAGGGTCGGCTTGCTGTAATGCCCAAAACATAATATCAATACTTTCATCAATTAATTCATTTTCAGCTGTAATGAGCACAGGAACCGTAGCTTTAGGTGAGCAATTTAGCAGTGCTTGAGGTTTGTCACGTAATACCACTTCACGTAATTCAATCTGAACTTGACTCGAGGCAATAGCAAGCCTTGCTCTCATGGCATAAGGACAGCGACGAAAGCTGTATAAAATAATGTTATCCATCATGATGTTTCTAGTAATAATTAAGATTGACAGTCTAACTGCATTTTCATAAGAAGATGAGTTAAAAGGTAATTGTCATGAGTTATGAGGAGAGTTAAGGTGCCTTATCTATTGTTCTAGCAATATTAATCATTGGGGAATCTTTCTTCTGTTCATTCATTAAGTCCTACATCATACCAACCTTATTATTGTAGTTTTATGCAGTGCTGCAATGACTGGTAGGCCTATATGGACTTTTAGCCAAGCTAATCATGGCAGAGGAATTGCGATTGTAAATAAGACGAGTTTTAGCTCAGTTGAATATTGAGGGTGTGGAAATGAGGTGTGCGCCGAGCTGAAAACGTAGCACAATAGCCTTAGCTAAGCTTCTTTGTTAAGATTTAACACTCAATCTGTAATGGGGTGTTTTTATATCAGTCGGGGCATGGCGCAGTCTGGTAGCGCACTTGTCTGGGGGACAAGGGGTCGCAAGTTCGAATCTTGCTGTTCCGACCAATAAAATCAACGTCTTATATGTTCTTGGTATCTGAGCAATTACATTTTTATAAAACCTTTCATAAAATAGTACGTTTTCTCTAGCGTGTGGGCTTCACTTTGTTTTTCTTTCTATCGTAAACCTTGAGAATTTTAGGATCGCGAGGGCCAGATGCTTTTAATTTATGCTCATCTGTATAGGGAGGATGCTCCTGCAGCTTTGATAGCATAAACTCTGCTACATTGACTACGTTAATGCAATATTTTTGAAGGGAAGTTATGGCATCTAGTTTGTCAGATCGTATCTAAATAATTAGGTACTCTATGTCAGGCTTATAAAGTTATAATTAAGATGAACTAACGTCTATGGAAGAAAAAATAGAATGGAACCTTATAATACCTACTATGAATAATAAATCTGTAAGACAGAACGGTGAGTTGGAAGAAAAAATTCATTTCTTACAAGTAACGTTAGATCATGTCGACACCTATATTTTCACTAAAGATTTGGAAGGACGATATACCTATGCCAATGAAAAAGTACGTGAATTATTTGACTGTTCATTAAATGAAGTTATTGGTTATGACGACTCAAAATTCTTTGCTTTAGAACAATCGAATGATCTAAGGGAAAATGACCAAATTGTTATGCAGGAAGGCAAGGTGGTTGATAAAGAGGAACTTAATGTCCTTGTCTCCACGGGGGAAACTCGTTATTACAGAACGATAAAAAAGCCTTTACTATCACCTGAAGGGGCTATAGTCGGCATGATAGGTGTTTCCACTGATATAACACAAAATAAGAAAATTGAAGCTGAGTTACAAAGAAGTGAAGAGGTATTACGAGTATTAGCAGAAAGTGGAACAAATAATAGTCGGAATATATTTCAACTGATAGTCGAGCAACTTGCCGTATCATAAGATACTCGCTATGCATTTATTGCTCAAATTGATTCTAAAGACTCGAATCAAGTTAATACCGTAGCCGTTTGGGCCGGCGATGAGATAGTTGATAACTTCTCGTATAATTTGGATGGAACACCTTGCTATGATGTTGTTACGCAAGGTGGTTGTTTTCATCCAAATAATGTTCAACACCTTTTTCCTAAAGATCACTTATTAATAGAAATGCATGCTGAAGGTTATTTAGGTGTCCCACTAAAAGATGAGCAAGGTTCTATACTGGGTCTTCTTGCTTTGGTTGATGACAAACCTATGGTTGAGAATGCACAAACTCTTAACCTTTTGAATAGCTTGTCTGCTCGGGCCGGTATTGAGCTGCAAAGAATGGAATCTGACAAAAAACTTCAACTATCTTCTCGAGTATTTAGTGACACACATGAAGGCATTACTATTACCGATGCCGATATGAATATTATTGATGTTAATCCTTCCTTTTGTGACATTACTGGCTACAATCGAGATGATGTTCTTGGCAAAAATCTTAGAGAACTCAATTCCAGTGAACAAAGTCCTGAATTCTATGAAGAGATGTGGCGTGTTATTAGTGAAGTAGGTCATTGGCAAGGTGAAGTCTGGAACCGCAGAAAAAGTGGGGAGCTGTATGCTGAATTGCTTACTATTTCTACTTTATTGGGGGATGATGATGAGGTGAAAAATTATATAGGTGTGTTCACTGATATAACGCAAAGCAAAGAACAACAAGAAAAACTTCATCTTATGGCCCATTATGATGTACTGACAGGGCTGCCTAACCGAGCTTTATTTGTGGACCGTTTTTCTCAAGCAATTGCACATAGTAAGCGTGCGAAAAAGCAACTTGCTATTTGCTTTCTTGATCTTGATAATTTTAAGCCTATTAATGATAACTATGGCCATGAAGTCGGTGATAAATTATTGATTGAAGTTGCACAACGAATTACGGCAAATATTAGAGAAGAAGATACCGTGTCTCGCCAAGGTGGTGATGAATTTGCATTATTACTTAATAATATTGAATCAACTTCTGAATGTGAACAGACTTTACGGCGTATTCATCAAGCACTTTCACAACCCTACATTATTGATGATTATCCGCATAATATAACCGCTTCAAGTGGTGTTACTTTATATCCGAATGATCAGGGTGATGTCGATACATTACTTCGTCATGCTGATCAGGCAATGTATCAATCTAAATTGTTGGGTAAGCATCGTTACCATGTATTTAATCCTGAGTCCGATTTACTCACTATTAAAAAACATAATCACTTACAAGAAATTGAGCAAGCGCTAGTAAATAATGAGTTTTGCTTATATTACCAACCAAAGGTCAATATGGCTACGGGTAATGTGTTTGGTGCAGAAGCACTAATTCGGTGGATACACCCGGATAAAGGCATTATTCCTCCTATAGATTTCTTACCTTTTCTGGAAGGCACAGAATTAGAAATCAAGATTGGTAAATGGGTTATTAATCAGGCTCTAGCTCAGCTCGAAGAATGGAATAAAAGAAATATTAGGCTTGAAATTAGCGTTAATATTGCATCACATCACTTACGATCAGAAACATTCTTTGCTGACCTTGATACCGCTTTGGCTAAGTATTCTTTGGTTGATTCTCAGTGCTTACAGCTTGAAATACTGGAGAGCTCTGCTTTAGGTGAGCTTTCTGCAATTAGTAATATTATCAATGCTTGTCAAAGTACATTGGGAGTGAATATTGCGTTAGATGACTTTGGAACCGGATATTCATCGTTGACTCATTTAAGAAGTTTGCCTGTAAATACGATTAAAATAGATCAAAGTTTTGTCAGAGATATGTTGGATGATCCTGGGGATTACGCCATTATTGATGGCATCATAGGGTTATCTAATTCATTTAACCGTCAAGTCATTGCTGAAGGGGTAGAAACGACTAGTCATGGCTTAATGTTACTTACGATGGGCTGCCAAGATGTGCAAGGTTACTGCATAGCTAGACCTATGCCAGCTATTGATATGATTGATTGGTTGGCGAACTATATTCCTAATCATGAGTGGCTGGCATATGGTGAAAAGAAATATACCATTAAAGATAATAAAGTGATGTTATTTAGGCTGATTGCTGAACGATGGAGGGATAGGTTTACACAGAGTATTTTATCCCCATCAGTGAGCACTGAGTTCCGGCCAATTATGAGTGACGCACAGTGTTCATGTGGAATATGGATACAGAGAGCAAAACAAGAGAAGCTATTTGAATTAGAAGGGCTGACACGGCTAGATGATGCTCACGAAGCAATGCATCTTATTGCACATACTATATTGGATCAGGAGCAAACAGGTAATCATGATGAAGCATTAGGTGGATTGACGGGGTTTCAAACAGCCTACGAACATCTGCTGAGTGTTTTAGAAATGTGTGAATGATAGAGTGGTACAGTAAATTTGGCCTTCTGCTAAGAGGTGATATAAAAGACACTTCTTTGCTTTTGAATAAAGAATGTAAATATATGAAAGAAAAAATATACTTATCCAGGGAGAACAAATTAAAATCCTACTATTTCGACTTATTTTTCATCACCTTTAGCTTGTCTCGGTTGCATTTATGGTAGATAAAACATCCTCATCTCCACTTTCTCGAACTGCCTTTTTACGAGGTGATTGGCGAAAAGGTAAAACACTTATTCGTCCACCATGGGCTAAACAAGAAAGTGATTTCATATCCAAATGTGACAGCAGTTGTCGTGCTTGTGTAGATGCCTGTCCTGAAAAAATCATTGTCATCGGACGTGGCAAATATCCTCAAATTGATTTTAGTAAAGGCGAATGTACCTTTTGTGAACACTGTGTCGACTCTTGTAACTATGACGCTTTAGAAAAACTAGACAGTGGGCAAGCATGGACACATAAAGCGGTTATCAATATGGACCAGTGCATTACACAGCAATCAGTTGTTTGTCGTAGTTGTAGTGAGATATGTGAAACTGCTGCCATTCAATTTAAGCCCGTTATAGGCGGTGTGTCATCACCAGAATTAAGCACTGATCTTTGTAATGGTTGTGGTGCTTGCATCAAGGTGTGTCCGTCAAATGCATTATCTATTTTCGCTTTTGATGATATAGATCAAGGTGAAATAACTGAGAGCAGCCTATAATTTGTCCGTTAAGATTTAACGGTGCAATGAAAGGTATTTTAACTTGAGTGAAATGATAGAAATTTGTGGCGTATTGATTCATGCCAAACCCGGGTTTTCAGACGGTGTTCAAAAAGAATTACTCACAATGCCAGGTGTCGAAATTCATGAGGCTACAGATAATAATCGTCTGATTGTTACTGTAGAGCGTGTTGGCGAAGCATCACTAGCAGATTCACTTTCAGCCTTTAACTCTATCCCTAATGTACTTTCCGCAACCCTAATTTATGAGCATGCTGAAGAAATTTAGCCTCTAGGAGATGTCGTAATGACTTTAAATCGTCGTGATTTTATAAAAAATAATGCAATTGCAGCAACAGCGGCAGCAGCGGGAGTTACTATTCCTGCAGTGAGCATTGCAGCAAAACAAAAAGATTCTATCCGTTGGGATAAAGCACCATGTCGCTTTTGTGGCACGGGCTGTTCAGTTTTAGTTGGGGTTAAAGAGGGGCGTATTGTTGCAACTCAGGGTGATCCTGATGCACCTGTTAACCGTGGTTTGAACTGTATCAAAGGTTATTTCTTATCAAAAATTATGTATGGTGAAGATCGCCTGACACAACCATTGTTAAGACAAACAGATGGTAAGTATGACAAAAATGGTGACTTTGCACCTGTGAGCTGGGATGCTGCTTTTGATATTATGGCTGAAAAGTGGAAAGTCTCACTTAAGAAAAGCATGAAAGAAAATGAAGGCAAACCAGCTGATGAGATAACATCTCGTGTAGGTATGTTTGGATCGGGTCAGTGGACTGTTTGGGAAGGATATGCCGCTTCTAAATTGTATAAAGCAGGTTTTCGTTCTAATCATTTAGATCCTAACGCTCGTCATTGTATGGCATCTGCTGTGGGTGGATTTATGCGTGCCTTTGGTGCTGATGAACCAATGGGTTGTTACGATGATTTAGAACATGCAGATGCCTTTGTTTTGTGGGGCTCGAATATGGCAGAAATGCATCCTATTCTTTGGTCTCGTATTACTGATACACGATTGACCAAAGAAGGTTGTGAAGTACATGTGCTGTCAACATTCACCCACCGTAGTTTTGAGTTAGCTGATAACGGCATGATCTTTACGCCACAAACTGATTTAGCAATCTTAAACTACATTGCAAACTATATTATTGAAAACAAAGCCTACAATACGGACTTCCTTGGTAAGCATGTTAATTTCAAGAAAACACCAACGGATATTGGTTATGGTTTACGCCCTGAGCATCCTTTGCAACAAGAGGCTGAGAATCCTGACCAAGGCAAGTTAAGTGAAATTAACTTTGAACAATATGCTGAGTCCGTTAAGTCTTACACATTAGAATATGCTGCTGAAATATCAGGTGTTGAACCTGAAAAATTAGAACGCTTGGCTAAGCTTTATGCTGATCCAGACCGCAAGATTACGTCATTATGGACAATGGGCTTTAACCAACATACACGTGGTGTGTGGGCGAATGGTCTGATTTATAATATCCATTTATTAATGGGTAAAATTTCAGAACCGGGTAATAGTCCTTTCTCATTAACGGGTCAGCCTTCAGCATGTGGTACTGCTCGTGAAGTAGGTACATTCTCACATCGCTTGCCTGCTGATTATGTGGTTAAGAAAAAAGCACATCGTGATTTTGCTGAAATGATCTGGAAACTGCCAGAAGGTACGGTTCCAGGTAAACCGGGTTATCACGCTGTATTACAAAGTCGTATGTTGAAAGACGGTAAGTTAAATTGTTATTGGGTTATGTGTAATAACAATATGCAAGCTGCTCCAAATATGAATGAAGAAACCTACCCAGGCTGGCGCAACCCTGAGAACTTTATTGTTGTTTCTGACCCATACCCAACAGTATCAGCTCAAGCAGCAGATTTGATCTTGCCAACAGCCATGTGGACAGAGAAAGAAGGTGCTTATGGTAACGCAGAGCGTCGTACACAATTCTGGCGTGAGCAAGTTAGTGCACCTGGTGAAGCGAAGTCTGATTTATGGCAAATGGTTGAGTTCTCTAAACGTTTTAATATTGAAGATGTGTGGCCAGAGGAACTATTGGCTAAGTCGCCTGAGCATAAAGGTAAAACATTGTATGACGTGTTATATGCCAATGGACAGGTAGACCAATTTAAGATTGATAAAATCACTGATTCTGTAGGCAATGAGTACGGTAACCATGAGTTAGATGATTTTGGTTTTTACATTCAAAAAGGCCTATTCGAAGAATATCGTCGCTTCCAATTAGAAGGCGTGAAAAAAGGTCATGAACAAGCTCCATTTGATGTTTATCATCAAGTTCGAGGTTTGCGTTGGCCGGTGGTGGATGGCAAAGAAACATTATGGCGTTACCGTGAAGGTTATGATCCTTACGTACCTAAAGGTGAAGGACTTCGTTTTTACGGTAATAAAGATGGTCGAGCCAATATCATCACGGCACCTTATGAACCTGCAGCAGAAAGCCCAGATGAAGAGTTTGATATGTGGCTCTCAACAGGCCGTGTATTAGAGCATTGGCATTCAGGTTCTATGACGCGTCGTGTGCCAGAGTTATATCGTGCGGTGCCAGATGCCGTGATTTATATGCATCCTGAAGATGCTAAAGCACGTGGTTTGCGCCGAGGTTTAAATGCTAAAGTCATCTCTCGTCGTGGCGAAATTACAGCAATGGTTGAAACGCGTGGTCGTAATAAGCCGCCTCGTGGTTTGATTTTTGTGCCTTGGTTTGATGCAAGTCGCTTGATCAATAAAGTGACTTTAGATGCAACAGATCCATTATCGAAGCAGACTGACTATAAAAAATGTGCAGTTAAAATCGTTAAGGCGTAGTACTGAGAATTTGTGGTGAAAAAATCTGACGCCCCGGCGCGTAGAAAATTTTTAATCAACCTTGCTCGTGGAGCAACGGTAGGCAGTGCCTTTGCACTTGGCTTGGCTGGCTATGCTAGACAAACCAGTGCATTGCCTGCAACTGCTTTGCGCCCACCGGGTGCATTAGATGAAGAAGACTTTCTATCTGCTTGTGTGCGTTGTGGTCTTTGTGTGAATGATTGTCCTTATCCAACCTTGAGTTTGGCTACTATTGGAGATCAAGTCACGATTGGCACGCCCTTCTTTGTGGCTCGTGAACATGCATGTGAAATGTGTGAAGACATTCCTTGCGTTAAGGCTTGTCCTACTGGGGCTCTTGATCATGAGTTGACGAATATTGATGATGCTCGAATGGGCTTGGCAGCCATTATTGATCAAGAAGAATGTATCGCCTTTCAAGGTTTGCGTTGTGAAGTTTGTTTTAATGTGTGCCCTGTTCGAGGTGAGGCTATCACGGTTGAGATGGAGCATATTGAGCGAACCGGTAAACACAGTCGTTTTATTCCTGTAGTGCATTCTGATAGTTGCACTGGCTGTGGCAAGTGTGAAGAGGCCTGTATTTTAGAAGAAGCGGCGGTGAAAGTATTACCTTTCGATTTAGCTAAAGGTCAAATGCAATCCCATTACAAATTAGGTTGGGATGAAAAAGGTCAGGCTGGAAAATCATTGGTAGCGCCTGATTTGGAACATAAATATAATCTGCCAGAAGGGCAAAGTTATGATTATGACGGTGATGGTTTAATTAATACACCTGCTAAATCAACGCCCTTTGCAGCAAGCCCTTTGTCAACGTTGAATAAAAAGGCGAATGACTAATGGCTGAGATACACGCTATTGGGCTTGAAGCCATTGAAAAGAAAGGCTGGTGGAAAGCACATCAGTGGCTGATCTTAAGACGATTTAGCCAGTTTGGGATATTAGGTTTATTTTTATTGGGTCCTGTATTTGGACTTTGGTTTGTTAAAGGTAATTTAGCAAGTAGCTTAACCTTAGATATCTTGCCATTAACAGACCCTTATGTTTTGTTGCAAACTATTGCTGCTGGCGCGGTGCCTTTATCGACGGCAGTTATTGGTGCTGCGATAGTGACTGTATTTTATATATTAGTGGGTGGGCGTAGTTATTGTTCATGGGTGTGTCCTGTGAATATAGTGACCGATACTGCTAGTTGGTGTCGAAGAAAACTAGGAATTAAAGGCTCGGGAACGATTATTGATAAAAATGTACGTTATTGGTTGTTGGCAGTGACCTTTATTGTTGCGTTTGCCACCCAAAGCATTGCATGGGAATTAGTTAACCCAGTGTCGATACTTCATCGAGGCATAATATTTTCTATAGGGATGGGATGGAGTGTTATTTTATTCATCTTCTTTTTCGATTTATTAATCAGTAATCGTGCTTGGTGTGGACGGCTTTGCCCTGTTGGTGCTTTCTATAGCATCATCGGCATAGCAAGTCAGTTAAGGATTACGGCGGATAACCGTGAAGCGTGTAATGATTGTATGGATTGTTTTCAGGTGTGTCCTGAACCACAAGTCATTCGTCCTGCACTAAAAGGATCAGGTAATCCTGTTATAACTGCTGCAAATTGCACCAATTGTGCACGTTGTATTGATGTATGCAGTGAAGATGTATTTCATATCTCTAGTCGATATGCAGATAAAATTATAATTAAAAATAGTAGCCCGGAGGCTCAATCATGAAAACTCTATTTCTTACTTTGTTGATAGCATTTTCAAGCATGCTTATTGCTGATGAAAGCATTGAGTCATTACGTGGTAGTCATAATCTTGAAGGATTGTCTCAGGATGCAACTGTGAAGAAAATGGCAAAAGATGGTGACCCTATTCAACGTAACTATGTGCAGCAACCACCATTGATTCCACATAGTATTAAGGGCTACCGAGTAAACTTAAAGTCTAATAAATGCATGTCATGTCATAGCTGGAAAAACTATAAAGCATCGGGTGCGACTAAAATCAGCCAAACACATTTTGAAGATCGTGATGGTAATGCCTTAGCGGAAGTCTCATCTCGTCGTTATTTCTGTCAGCAATGTCATGTGCCACAAGCCAATGCAAAACCATTAGTGGGCAATAATTTTAAACCTTTATCAGCACTATCAGATAAATAAGTGAGAAGAACATGATTAATTTTATTGTAAAGAGAATAAAGCCGTTATTAACCCTCACCATTATTGGTAGTTTTATTGCCGGTGTTGTTTTTTGGGGTGGTTTTAACTGGGCTTTAGATGCGACTAATGATGAGAACTTTTGTATTTCATGTCATGAAATGAAAGATAACGTATTTGAAGAATATAAAGAGACCGTTCATTACACTAACCGAACAGGTGTCAGAGCGACCTGTCCTGATTGTCACGTACCGAAGGATTGGGTTCCTAAAATCATACGTAAGATTCAAGCATCTCGTGAGGTTTATCATATGTTGTTAGGCACCATTGATACTCGTGAAAAATTTGAAGCAGAACGTTTACATATCGCAACACGTGAATGGAAACGAATGAAAGCAAATAATTCATTAGAATGTCGAAATTGTCACAACTATGAATCTATGGATTTTGTTGAACAAGGTCAGCGTGCTGTTAAACAACATTCTGTCAATATAGAACAAGGTAAAACCTGTATTGATTGCCATATGGGTATTGCCCACCAATTGCCAGAAGGTTGGGAAGAGGGTGCGAAAGAAGCCGGTTTAGACCGTCATTAAGAATTTGAACATTAATATTTTAAAAATTAGGAGTACAAAATGAAACACACATTTAAACTAACTGCTCTTGCTGCAAGTCTCGGTTTGTTTGCAACAGCGCCTAGCGTTATGGCTGACGATGCATTTTTTGAAGCATTAACGGGTGGTAAAGTGAGCTTTTCAGCTCGTGCCCGTTATGAGTCTGTTCAGCAAGATAATGCTAGACAAGATGCCGATGCTTTTACAATTCGAACTACATTAGGTTATAAAACTGGTGCATTTCATGGCTTTAGCGGTTTTATTGAAGCTGAGGATGTTTCAGACTTAGGTGGGGACAACTATTGGAATAAAGTTGATGCTGATAATAATTATTCAGTAGTTGCAGATCCAGATGGTACTGAAATGAATCAAGCGTATTTACAATACAATGGTTTTGATACTGAGTTTAAATTTGGTCGTCAAGAAATCACTTACCGTGGTGCTCCATTTCACCGTTTTATCGGTACTGTTTTATGGCGTCAAAATCACCAATCATTTGATGGATTGACATTAAGTAATACTTCTATTGCTGATACTGAAGTGAACTATGCATATATTAATAAAAGACATACGATCACAGGCACTACACAGGAAATGGATTCACATTTAGTGAATGTTAAGTATAAAGGTTTACCATTTGGTAACTTAGAAGCTTATGGTTACTTCCTTGAGTTTGAAGAAGCACCTACAACATCATCTAAAACATTAGGCCTACGTTTCTCAGGTGCTAAAGCAGTGTCTGAAGATGTTAAAGTTATCTACACGGCTGAATATGCAAAACAAGATGACTATAAAGACGGCACAATGGATGATCAAAATTACTACTTAGCAGAAATCGGTGCTAAATATAAAGGTTGGTTAGCTAAATTCTCCTATGAAATGCAAGAGGGCGATGGCACTTATAGCTTTAAAACACCATTGGGTACAAATCACGCATTCCAAGGTTGGGCTGATATGTTTTTGACAACACCTGCCGATGGTTTAGAAGATATTTATTTCACAGTGGTTGGTAATATATTGGGTGCTAAAGTTGTTGCTGTTTATCATGATTTTGAAACTGATAATCTTGGTTTAGATGCAGGTAATGAATTTGATATTTTGGCTCAAAAAACATTTAAACAACATTACACAGTTGGTGTGAAATATTCTGATTACAATTCTGGAGATGCTACTGTAAGTCCAGTAGACACAGAAAAGTTCTGGTTATATGGTCAAGTTAAATTCTAAACAATTTTAAATAGTGTGACCAAGACCAAGGAAGGCAATAAGTGAGATTCACTTATTGCCTTTTTATTATGGAAAGAAAAAACGTAAACATCACTGCCAATAATATAAATTTGGTTGATGGAGGGACATTCATTACGTGGCTCTATTTATAGGCTTAGTTTTTGCTAGTAAATAACTAAAGTTAGATTTAATTAAATTTGAAGTAAGGATTTAAAGTATGAATGCCGCTATACAGTTGATGAATAGATTAAGTTATCCAAAGAAAATGATACTGATCTCAATAGTGTTTTTAGTTCCTATAGTGCTGTTAATTTCTTTACTCTTGAACCAGTTAGGGGCAGGGCTTACCTCTGCTGAGAAAGAGGTTCGGGGTTTAGAGTATATTAAAACAGTGCGACAATTGTACCAACATCTGCCTCAGCATCGAGGTATGACCAATGCCTATCTAAATGGGGCTCGTGATTTCAGAAGCAAGATCCTTGATAAAAGAAAGGTAATAGTTGCCGATATTGCTGCGATTAATGCGATTAATAGCCGCTTTGGTGATGAGTTTAAAACACATGATCTCTGGTCCGATATTAAGCGAGAATGGCAGGTATTAGAGCCTCAGGCATTTAATAGCCCTGCAAAACAAACGTTTCAACAACATACGGTACTAATAGCAAAGATTTATTCACTGTTTGAACTCATAAGTAATGAGTCTGGTTTGGTGCTCGATCCAGAGCTTAATACTTATTATTTGATGGATGCAATTGTCTATCGCCTACCTAATGTGACTGAGAACCTAGGTCAGTCTCGTGGAATGGGATCTGGTATTGCTGCAAATGGAACCATTAATTTAGAACAGCGAATTGCTCTAGGAACCTTACTTGCAAATATTAAAAGTAATGCGAAGTTAGTTAATGACGGCATGGTAATTACACTTCGAGAAAACCTTCATCTTGAGACCGAGCTTTCGGCGTTATTAGCGATTTCAAAATCAGCCACAGATGATTTTATTGATAAAGTAACGCAGGAATTATTAACTGCTGAATTTATTAATAGTGATTCATCGGAAGTATTTACTGCTGGTACTGCTGCAATTAAAGCGAACTATAAAGTTTACGATACCTTAGTTCCAGTCTTAGATAGTTTATTTCAAGCTCGAATTGATCAGCTTTCGAGTCAACGATTTACAACCTTAGCTACCGTTATTGTTACGTTATTAATAGCCATTTATCTCTTTGTAGGTTTTTATCAATCAATGATTTCTGCTGTTCGTAAACTTAGTATTGCTACTCAGAAAGTCTCTGATGGCGATCTTACTGTTACTGTGGACTGTGGTACTGAAGATGAGTTGAAAGAAGTTGAAGATGCGTTAAATAGTATGGTTAGACATTTGAACAAAACGATTAAGAACTTAGGTTCAAATGCATCATTATTAGCATCAGCATCAGAAGAATTATCTGCAACCACTAGTCAGGCTCGAGCAGGAGCTCATGAACAACAAGCACAAACTGACCAAATTGCTACGGCAATGAATGAAATGACAGCTACTGTTCAAGACATTGCCAGAAATGCTGAATTAGTGGCAGCAGAGTCACATACTGCTGATAGAGAAGCAAAAGCAGGTTGTAGTATTATTTCAACAACAATATCCTCCATTACTGACCTTTCTAGTGAAGTAGGTGAAGCTGCTGAAGTGATCCATGAACTTGAGAAAAACAGTAATGATATTGGTACAGTATTGGATGTTATTAAGAGTATTGCTGAGCAAACCAATCTTCTTGCTCTGAATGCGGCAATTGAAGCTGCACGTGCCGGTGAACATGGCCGAGGCTTTGCGGTCGTTGCTGACGAAGTAAGAACGTTGGCGAGTCGAACACAAGAATCAACGGAGCAGATTCAGAATATGGTAACGAGTTTACAAACTCATACTCATAAAGCTGTTCAAGTGATGGATGCTGATACCCAGCATGCAATGAAGATGGCTGAATCAACAGCTGGTGCTACGGAATCTTTAGATCGAATTGTTGAGTCTGTGATCAAAATCTCAGATATGAGTACTCAAGTTGCAAGTGCTTCAGAAGAACAAAGTTTGGTATCGGAAGAGATTAACCGAAATATTGTTCGAATTGCCGAGCTATCAGTTGAAAGTATGAGTGGTTCTGATCAAATTGCTTTAGGTAGTGATGAATTAGCGAAGTTAGCAAGTGAGCTAGAGATGGTGGTAGCACACTTTAAAGTGTAATCCTTAAAATACATATACCCATGACACTTCAATCTGCATGATTCAGAGTGCTTGAGTAATTCAAATTAACCACATAAAAACGTAGGTTGGAATTTATTCCAACATCTGAATTCTAATAAAGGTCCAATGTTGGAATAAATTCCAACCTACAGAGAAATAGTCAGCAGGAGCAATTTTTTGTCCCTTGCAAATAGATGGAACGGCGAAGTGGGATGGCTCAAGCGCTTCTTCGATGGGTTTAAAAACGCTTTATGCTGCGTTATTAATTTTGATAAGGGAATAACCATTAGCCGCAATCAAGGCCTTGCCTAAATCGTGTTTAAATCCCACTGAAACACGCAGATTGAAGTATCATGGGTATATTCATCATGTGAGAAATAGTTTTCTGTTTGAGACAATCTGAAGGGGTATTGCTGTAAAAAGTAATCTCCTGTTTTTCTTAGCAATATAGTGCTATCCATATTCACTGGGCTATTCGTTAGCTATAATGTTGCTTTCTGTTCATGCTTTAAGCAATGAGATACATTTCTTACAAAAGATATGATTTTAGAAGTAAAAAATATAAATTGTTCTCGCGGTCATCGCCAACTTTTTGCTGGATTGAACTTTAGTGTAAGTTCAAATGAGGTTTTATTAGTTGAAGGTAAGAATGGCTGTGGTAAAAGCACATTACTGAAAATACTGTCAGGGCTTCGTCGTCCAGATGCCGGTGAGGTCATGTGGAATGATCAGGCTATTGACGCAATTTCGTCAGAATATACTCAGCAACTGGTCTGGTTAAGCCATCGCAATGGAATTAATGATAGTTTGACTGCGAAAGAAAATATTCAAGTATCAATAAGCTTGTCTAAATCAGCGGCAATAAATATAAATGATGTTTTAGAACGGGTGGGATTGAAAGGTTACGCCAATACACCTGTTAGACAATTTTCTGCTGGTATGAAAAGAAGGCTAGCCTTATCTAGATTGATTACTCAGCAAGCTTCATTATGGATTTTAGATGAACCTCAAGGGGCATTAGATAAAGCAGGGATCGAACTATTGGAAAATTTAATAACAAAGCATGTGGCTGATAATGGCATGGTGATTATGTCATCTCATCATGATGTTCAATTTGATAATATTACCGTTAATACATTGCAGTTATAAACATGACATCTTTTCATAGTCTTTATTTATTAATCGGCAGAGAGTTCTTGATTGCCTTTCGTCATCGTCATGAAGCGTTGAATCCCTTGCTGTTTTTTATTTTGGTTTGTCTTTTATTTCCTTTGGGAATTGGCCCTTCGCCACAGCTACTGAATACGATTGCTCCAGGCATTATCTGGGCAGCAGCATTACTGGCTATTTTAATGTCTTTGGGTACTATATTTCGGACAGAATATGAGGATGGAACACTTGAGCTAATGGTATTAGCCAATCAACCATTAATTGTATTGACGATGATTAAGCTATTCGCCCATTGGCTACTTAATGTATTTCCTTTAATTTTGCTATCTCCCCTTATCGCCTCTGCATTAGGTATGGAGTTTGATGTACAAGTAATGTTGATTTTGACCTTGTTATTGGGTACGCCGGTACTGCTTCTAATGGGCTCAACGGTTGCAACATTGACGTTGGTTATTCCACAAAATGGCATGCTACTCGCCTTACTTGTACTCCCTTTATATGTTCCTGTGCTTATCTTTGGCACCAGTGCTGTTAATGCAACTGCCGCAGGAATGTCGGCAGCAGGGCCCATTTATGTCTTAGCTGCAATGTGTGTTTTAAGTTTAACTTTATCTCCTTTTGCAATTGTTGCAGCACTAAAAACTGGGGTTTCACAATGATGAAATGGCTCTACACGATGGCATCCTCAGCATGGTTCTATCGTTTTTCTGGAAAAATAATTCCATGGCTTACTGCCATATTTGCCATACTTTTTATTTATGGCTTATACGGTGGGCTAATAACTGCTCCGGCTGACTATCAACAGGGCGATGCCTTTAGAATCATTTATATTCATGTACCAGCAGCATGGATGTCATTGTTTATTTATATCGTGATGGCGGTGTATGCTTTTATTGCCTTAGTGTGGCGAATAAAATTAGCCGAAGTATTGCTCATTAGCAGTGCTCCTATTGGAGCTGCATTTACCTTTTTAGCTTTGGTGACAGGATCTCTATGGGGTAAACCTATGTGGGGAACATGGTGGAGTTGGGATGCTCGATTGACCTCCGAATTACTTCTGTTATTTTTATATTGGGGCATCATAGGCTTATATGCTGCCATTGAAGATAAACGCACGGCATCAAGGGCGGTATCACTGTTAACTTTGATTGGTGTGGTTAATATTCCGATTATTCATTATTCGGTTGAATGGTGGAATACCTTGCATCAAGGCTCAAGTGTAACGTTGACCAATAAGCCGACAATGGATATTGATATGTTGATCCCTTTATTAGTAATGGCAACGGCATTTAAAGTGTATTACGGTATTTCTTTATTAATGAGAGCGCGAGCTGAATTAGTCGAAAGAGAACCTAATAGTAAATGGTTAAAACAAGTGATTGAGGATAATGATCATGGCTGAGTTTTTTTATATGGGCGGTTATGCCTTTCATGTGTGGAGCTCATATGCACTCGCATTTGTCATACTATTTATCAATATTGTTGGGCCAAGTTTGAGACATAAAAAGAACCTGAGAAGTGCGAGTGATTTTCAGCAACAAAATGAGGTGAAGGCTGATGACGCCTAGACGTAAACAACGATTAATCATGGTTATTTTCATGTTGCTTGGCATCAGCATCGCAACCACATTGGCGTTAAAAGCATTTAATGAAAATATGATGTTTTTTTATTCTCCAACAGAAATTAAAGAAGGAAAAGCACCTATCAATCAAGACTTCCGTTTAGGCGGCCTTGTTGTCGAAGGTAGTGTGAGAAGAGAAGATAATAATTTAACGGTATTTTTTGACTTAACGGACAATAATGAAGTTATTACCGTGAGTTATGAAGGTATTCTTCCTGATTTATTTCGTGAAGGTCAGGGTATTATTGCCCGAGGTCAGCTCAATGATAGTGGGGTTGTTATTGCTGTGGAAGTATTGGCAAAACATGATGAGAACTATATGGCTCCAGAAATAAAAGATGCACTAGAGAAAAGTGAAGGGGATCAAGAATGATTGCTGAAATAGGTCATGCAGCACTCATCATCGCTTTTGTATTGGCAGTGATTCAAGCATTGATTCCTTTAGCTGGGGCGCAATTAGGTAAGACGCGTTGGATAAATCTTGCAACACCTGTGGCAAAAGGACAATTATTGTTTGTAGGTCTTGCTTATGCCTGCTTAACGTATTCATTTTTAGTCAATGATTTTTCTGTTCGTTATGTTGCTTCCACATCGAATACTGCACTTCCTTTGCTTTATAAGATATCAGGTGTGTGGGGCGCTCATGAAGGTTCTTTATTACTTTGGGCATTATTACTGTCATCGTGGACGGTTGCAGTCAGCATCTATAGCTCGAGTATTCCAAAGATTATGCTCGCACGAGTTATTAGTGTGATGGGTATGGTGAGTGTTGGTTTTATTTCATTCATGCTATTTACATCAAGCCCATTTTTGCGTTTATTTCCTGCACCTGTAGATGGCCGAAGTCTTAATCCTTTGTTACAAGATCCGGGTTTAGCAATACACCCACCCATGCTTTATATGGGCTATGTTGGTTTCTCTGTTGCGTTTGCCTTTTCTATTGCTGCGATGATTGATGGGAAATTAGATTCTGCTTGGGCACGTTGGGTGCGACCATGGACCAATATCGCTTGGGTCTTTTTGACGCTAGGCATCGCTTTGGGTAGCTGGTGGGCTTATTATGAATTAGGTTGGGGCGGCTGGTGGTTTTGGGATCCTGTTGAAAATGCATCCTTAATGCCTTGGTTAGTAGGGACTGCTTTGATTCACTCTCTTGCTGTGACTGAGAAACGTGCAGCCTTTAAATCATGGACTGTTCTGTTAGCTATTTTTGCTTTTTCATTAAGTTTATTAGGCATGTTTTTGGTTCGTTCAGGGGTGCTGACCTCTGTACATGCCTTTGCAACTGATCCTGCTCGAGGTGTGTTTATATTAGTATTCCTCATCATAGTTGTCGGTGGTTCACTGTTGTTATATGCATGGCGAGCCCCCTCATTACGTTCTGTTGGGCAATTCTCCATGGTGTCGAGGGAAACAGGTTTATTGTTGAATAACGTTATTCTGGCAACCATGGCAGGAACTGTTTTACTTGGAACACTTTACCCATTGGTATTAGATGCCATGGGGGTTGGCAAGATATCGGTTGGACCTCCCTACTTTAATCAAGTGATGGTTTGGTTGGCAGTTCCTTTGTATTTGTTAATGGGGTTTGGTTTTTTTGTTCGTTGGAAAAAAGACACGGTGTCACGATTAAGTCGTAAGGCTATTATTCCTATGGCTGTATCATTGGTTATAGCTATTTTATTACCCTTGTTATTTGCACCAGAACAGCATTGGCTGACCTTTATTGGTTTGATTTGTGCAAGCTGGGTGGCATTAACTGCATTGTTATGGCTGCTTAATTCCAATACTTCTCCGTTTAAATTACCCCTATCAACATGGGGAGCCGTGATTGCTCATATAGGTATGGCTGTTACTGTAACGGGAATTACCTTAACGTCTATGTATAGCCATGAAAAAGATGTACGTCTTGCCCCTGGAGAGTTTTATGAAATTGGTGATTATCAATTTAAATTGATTGGTGTGAAAGAAGTACGTCGTGATAACTATATTGCCTATCAAGGTGTTGTTGAAGCAAGTGAAGCTGGAAAACATTTGGTCATATTGCACCCTGAAAAACGAACTTATAGTCAATCATCAATGCCGATGACAGAAGCCGCTATTGATGCTGGATTGTTCAGAGACTTATTTGTTGCTTTGGGTGAGCCTCTTGGCAGTGGTAGTTGGAGTTTACGCATCTACCACAAACCGTTTGTACGTTGGATTTGGATGGGGGCATTGATCATGTCATTCGGTGGTTTATTGGCAGCAATGGATAAACGTTACCGTCGTCGTAGAGAAACAAATGTTGGGGCCGTGTAATGAAAAATAGTCTGCCATTAATTCTGTTTTTTCTACTCGTTATTTTACTCGGTGTGGGTTTGACCTTAGATCCAAGAGAGGTACCTTCACCTTATATTGGTAAGGCTGCACCTAGTTTTAATTTGCCAAAACTCTATGCCAGTGCGGATAATATTAGCCTTGATGATATGAAAGGCAAGGTCTGGTTACTTAATGTTTGGGCGTCATGGTGTGGTGCTTGTCGAGCAGAGCATCAAGTGATTAATCGCTTAGTTAAAAATCATCAGATTGATATTATAGGATTGAACTATAAAGATGGTTCTAATGAAGCGAAACAGTGGCTGGAAGAACTAGGTAACCCTTATGTCAGTGTGGCAGTAGATAGCGATGGGCGTACGGGTATTGATTGGGGAGTCTATGGGGTGCCTGAAACTTTTGTTATTGATAAGAAAGGGTTTATTCGTTACAAAAATATAGGGCCTGTTACTCAGCAAGGCATCAATGAAACAATCTTGCCATTGATCCTTCAGCTTGAACAGGAGGCATCATAATGAAAAAGTGGATCGCTATTTTCTTGTTAATGCTGTCGTCGATGCAAATACAGGCTGCTATCGAGACTTATCAGTTTGAACAAGCTGAACATGAGCAGCTCTATAAACAAATGATCGAGGAATTGCGCTGTTTGGTTTGTCAAAATCAAAACTTATCTGCTTCCAATGCTGGACTGGCAAAAGACTTACGCCAACAGACTTATGAAATGGTCATTGAGGGACAGTCTCAGGCACAAATTGTGGACTATATGACTCAGCGTTATGGGGATTTTGTACTCTATCGTCCACCTGTTAAATCAAGCACAGCCTTATTGTGGTTTGGTCCATTTATCTTGTTGATAGTGGGCATATTAATGCTAATTAAAACATTAAGAGCAAGAAAAGAATTAGCTGATGAGCCGCTCAGTAATGAGCAGCATGATCACATTAAACATCTATTAGATGATGGAGAAAAATAATGCTTTGGTTTTTTATTGCCTTAATGATAGTTATCGCCCTTGTTATCATCCTATTGCCATTACTTCGTACAACAAAAGAGCAAGCTGAAAATCGTAGTGAGCAAAATATACATATTGCACAAGAACAATTAAAAAAACTACAACAAGATAAACAGCAGGGGATGATTAGTACACAAGAATATGATTTAGCCTATGTTGATATTGAAAAAACACTCCATAGTGATTTAGCTACCCAGAAGATGATCGACAATACTGATTCTGGAACTGATTATATTATGACGAGTATTTTGGTGTTACTTGTTCCATTGACTGTGGTCGCTTTGTATTATTATTTAGGTAGTCCAGGTCTTGTAGCGTTACAGAAAAGTGAATCGTCAATGACATCAACAATGACCAATAAGGCTGACAATAAAAAAGTAACTGACATTGGTTCTTTGTTTGAAGGTTTACAAAATAGACTCAAAGATAATCCTGATGATGTTCAAGGCTGGATGATGATGGGCTTAACGTATATGCACTATCAACAGTTCGAACAGGCTTTAGATGCCTATAAAAAAGCAGATGCATTATTGCCAAATGATAGTGATATCCAACTTGCACTTATAAGAGTAAAAAAAGCACTGTCAGAAAATAATCAATCAAGCGAAACTATTGAAAAGAAAATGGTGGCACCTAATGGGCAGACCATTGATGTGGGAGCAATGGTCATGAGGTTAAGAGCCAAGTTGGAGGCAAATCCAGATAACTTACAAGGCTGGTTAATGCTGGGCCGATCTTATACAAACCTTGGGCGTCATTTTGATGCTGTTGATGCTTATCAGAATGCATTGAGTTTGAATCCTGACAACGCTGAAATAAAACGTTTATTTGAATCTGCTAAAGAATTAGCTAAATAAGCTGAACTTTGAGATAAGTAGAGCTTAAATAACCTGAATTCTGGATAAGAGAATTTAGTTTGTTTTTCGTCATTCCGGTAGGCTTTTTATCTGGAATCTATGCTCTAAACACTAGATTCCCGCTAAAAACATGCGGGAATGACCCTGTTTGTTAGAATTATCCAGACTGTTCTCTTATCCTGAGTTCAGTTTAAATAGCTGACACTTTTAAGTCTATTGCAACTAAAAATAAGTATTTATAATAAATTCATGAAGTTGGTCACAAATAGAGATAACAACTAATGAATGAGGCATTTATACACGATATAATCCATTAAAAACAAAAGGATATGGATTATGAAAGAGCGGCTTAGTATTTTATTTACAGTATTGTTAATAACGGGCTGTGCATCAGTGTCGCCTACCTATATTAATGATGGGGAAGCCACGGAAGAAAAGGCGACGATAGCCGCTCTTAACCCCGTTCACTTTAAAATAGCAGATAGTTTTAAAACATCTCCGCCTAATTGTATTGCAGTATTACCATTGCATAATGCACTTGATTTATATACTACAGAAGCTGAGCTTGCAGATAATAAACGGGTAAAAACAGATCTCGTTCTGAGTGATGCGGCATTAGAGCAGTTACGGTGGAATTTGTATGCACACCTCTCTCCTTATTCATATCGTGATGTTGAACTTGAGAAAGTGAATAAGGTGGTGGACTCGCTTGGTAACGATAGTTCCCACTATGCAGCGATTGCTTCTAAACTTAACTGTGACGCTTTATTATTAGGAGAGGTGATTGATTATAGTGCTACCCATTTTGGTATTTATTCTCAGGCATCAATAGGCGTTCGAATGCAACTTATTCGCGTTTCAAATAATGAGATTTTGTGGGAAGGACGCCATATTGCAAAAAGCCAAGCAGGAACGGTTCCTCTTACACCGGTTGATATTATAGTAGGAATTTATTCTGCAACTGAAAACATGAGTGATGAGCAGTTAATTCATGTGGAAGATGACTTGTTTAGACGTTTGTTATCAACATGGAACCCGGCACTTAATGATGCATCAGAACATATTCTGCTAGCTAATCAGAGTGAAGAGCAAAGTCAGCTTATTAAAGACGAACTTTATTCTTATGCAATTGCTGTCAAAAACCTATACCTTCGATCGGGACCCGGTACACAGTTTACTGCTGAAACAGTACTCGATGAACAAGATAAATTAGCCATCGTGGATCATAAACATGCCCCATGGTTGCAGGTTAAAGTAGCAGGTGGTCAATTAGGTTATGTTAATAAAAAGTATATTAAATCCGTAGTTGTACCTAGAAGTAATGAGCAATTGGCCCGTTTAGTTCAATAGATTAATATTGAACTAAAACTCGGTAGCTCAATGTACTCGCACTTTCAGCCGGAATAGTGACTTGCCATTCTGCCGTACCTGATGTGGTTTTAGTATGAGGATGACTTTCTTTAAGTATTTTCCATTCCCCTAAAATAGGTTCTCGGACGGTCACCGTAACGGCTTCTGATTTGGCATTTTTTAATGTTATTTCATAGGCACTTTCATACGCAGCATGATGAGGTTTGTAGTGCTGTGTTTTTTTGAAGTCAGTCTGTTTTTTATCTGCCGTGATATCAAAGGCATCGCCTAGTTTTAGACGAACTTCCTCATTCTTCGGTGTGTGAGCAATGCTATCTTCACCAACAAACTGAGCATTGCCCTTACTATCATTTTTATAGACTCGAACAATTCCTTTCGGCAGAGGTATGCCTAAGTGTGATTGTTCATTATTATCAAACTCTATAAAAACGCCTACTTTTATTTTTTGGCCAAGTTGACCGTAGCTACTTCTATAGTAATAATCATTACCTTGCAATAGGAACTGCTTTGTTACAGGAACAGCATTAGCTGAAAGAAGAGAAACCTGTTTAATCTGTTTGTCTTTTAATGTTGTTTTCCGATTTAGACTATAGAGGTGATATTCGAACAAGCTTTCTTCAGCCATTCCATCATCAGCCATGGTATTCATCTTCATAGACATTCGTGGCATTGTGCTGGCAAATAATTGCGTTTTAACTTGATTTATATCACCAGCAACAAGTTGTAATTTTGCATTGTTATACGATGTACCACTTTTATTGTTCAGCGTGATCCAGCCTGTTAAGTTTAATGTTGAATCATCACTACTAAGCTCAGCAACATAGTCTGCTTTCCACGATAAACCACCGGTAAGATAACCCAGCTCAATGGTTTGCTGTATATCGCTAGAGCTAGTTAATTGCGTTACTAGTGTGGGTTGGTCACGTAACGTGTCAGGTACTTGATCAAAGATAAAGCTGCCATAAGGATTTGTGATGATTCGATCCCCGATTTTAAGCGTGACTCCACCTTGTGTACTTAATACGGTTGCGACTTCTATTGTTTCAACACCCGTTGCAGGATTAATCGATGAGTAACGGATTTGTTTACCGGTATGTTTCTCTAATAATTTTTGTGGTGTGAGCAAATCAAAATCAAAGTTTTGCTCCAAAACATGGAGAGAAGTATTGGGATTAAGGCTACGAAGTAGTGCTGTTTCAGGACGGATTCTTGCGCTTACACCTCGAAAGGCTAATTTATTAAATCCTTTATCTAAGGTGACAGTGCGCTGATCTTTTATTAACGCTAGGTTTTCATTATAAATCGTGACTGCAACAGCACTTTGCTCATTGAGGGTTGATTGTTGTTCTATTTCACTTCCTTGAGCTGAAAATGCTAACAATAGTGAAAAACTAAGCAGTGTTAGTGGTGATTTCATCCTGAGTATCTCCTAAAATCTATATGAATAGTTAGATTAACTAGGTGTTCATAATACACCTTAGAGTTTTCTTAAAATGTTAAAGTTGTGTAAAACATTGGCTAGTTAATTAGTATTTGCTAATATGTACCCATGGTAGATGAAAATGCAGAATTTCAGCAAGAGAAGAAGCCTCATTATTCTAGGCATAAAGGCGTAGAATTAGTTATTCTAATTTAAGACTTTATAACGACGAAGAGTGTGGCTTATCCTCTTGCCCTGCGGGAGATTATCACGAGTGTCAGCGCCGCGTTACAATGCTTGACAAGAACTCGTCATTGCTGGCACATTGCGCCTTGCTCTGACACTCGTGATAAACTCTGAAACCTGCACTTTTATCTACCATGGGTATCTTTTATTGCATCAATAAGCGAGTTGATGCAGAGTAGACATAATTATATGAATAAGGCTTATTATATGAAGCACAACACTATTCGGACTCTTGCCTTAGGTTTTCTAACCAGCCTATTTATAGTTAGTTTTTCTTCCAGTTTTGCGGATTCTGAGATAGAAACGGTGTCGGTAGAAGATAAAATATTTCCTCGACAGGAAGTCTTTGATGCTGTTGTTGAGGCCATTCATCATTCTACTATTTCATCACGCATTTCTGCTGAGGTAATAGAGCTTAATTTTGATGTTAATGATGTGGTGCCTAAAGATGCATTGATCATGCGGTTTCGTGATGAAGAGTTTCAAGCACGAGTAGCTCAAATTAAGGCAAGTTTATTAGCCGATACGGCACAAACTCGAGAAGCGGTTGCTCGTCAAAAAGAAGCATCATCAGAAGAAAAGCGAGTAAGAAACTTATTTAAACGTAAGTTACTTGCTCAAGCTGCACTCGATACGGCTATCGCTAACTTAGCAGCCGCCAATGCCAAAGTGCAGGCAAGCCATGCTCAACGTAAAGCGCATCAGGCTCAGTTAGATGAAGCAAAAGTACAGTTGTCTTATACTCAAATTGTTGCGCCTTATAGTGGTGTTGTTACTGAACGGTTTATTGAATTGGGTGAGATGGTCAGCCCGGGGCAGCATTTAATGACTGGAATATCATTAAACTCCTTGCGAGCAGTAGTCAAAGTGCCACAATACTTATTACCTGCTATTCAATCTGCCAAAGCACCTGTATTCACCTTAATGGATGGGCGGGACATTGCAGGGGGTAAGGTCACTGTCATTCCTCAGGCTGATGTGAGGAGTCATAGTTTCAAAGTACGTGTCGATTTACCGGAAGGTATTGAAAATGTGTATCCAGGCTTGTTTGGTAAATTACAATTTGTGGTAGGTGATGAGCTTATTCGAGTTGTACCTCAAATAGCTATTGTGCAACGCAGTGAAGTTTCTGGGATTTATGTGAACACAGAAAATGGGTTGACCTTTAGACAGATTCGCTTAGGTCGAATTCTTGCTGATGGACAACGAGAAGTATTGGCAGGTTTATCGATAGGCGAACAGGTGGCATTAGATCCTATGCAGGCTGCAAGGATGTTGAGGTTAAATAGTTCAAGGTCAGCGTTATGACTACAGAAAACCTAGGTATTTCTGGACGAATTGCCAAGGCATTTCAAGATACAGAAATTACGCCTTTATTAGCGGTCATTGGCTTGTTACTGGGTCTATTTGCTGTTCTGGTGACACCTCGTGAAGAAGAACCACAAATTGATGTTACTTTTGCCAATATTTTTATTGCTTATCCTGGTGCATCAGCAGGTGAAGTTGAGCGTTTAGTGTCAATTCCTGCAGAACAAGTTCTCTCTGAGATTGCAGGTGTTGAGCATGTGTATTCAATTTCAAAACCAGGCATGTCTATTCTGACGGTTCAGTTTGAAGTGGGGCAAGGTAGAACAGGTGCAATCGTTCGTTTATACGATAAAGTGTATTCAAATAGTGATTGGTTACCAAGGCAGTTAGGTGTATCACAACCTATTATCAAACCTAAAGGTATTGATGATGTCCCTATTGTGAGTTTAACCTTGTGGACAGAAGATCCTAGCCGTGGTGCCCATGAATTGCAAAAAGTGGCACATGCCGTTGAAGTGGAATTAAAACGAGTACCGGGTACACGTGATATTTATACAATAGGCGGTCCAGATAATGTCATTAGAATTCAACTTGATCCACAACGTCTAGCGGCTTATGACATTGATTTAGCAGAGCTTAAAATGGCTTTGTTAGCGGCAAATAGTTCGGCTGAAGCAGGTTTTTTAGTTAAAGCTGATCAAGAATCATCGGTACAAGCAGGTGTTTTTTTAACAACGATTGAAGAAGTTGCTTCTGTTGTGGTGGGGGTTAAGAATAATGCACCAGTTTTCTTGAAAGATGTTGCAACAGTACTGACTGGGGCTGATCAAGCCACGCGCTATGCATGGTTTGGAACGGGACCCGCAGCTGAAAGTAAAGGCATAAACGTTCAGGGTGAGTTCCCTGCTGTGACTTTGGCAATTGCAAAACAACCGGGAATGAATGCGGTTGATATTGCAGATGCGGTTATTGCTCGTTTTAATGATCTTAAAGGGATCGTAGTGCCTGAAGGTGTCGAAGTTACTGTGACTCGAAACTATGGACAAACGGCAGATGATAAAGCTCAGACCTTAATTAAAAAATTAGTTTTTGTCACTATTGCTGTCATTTTCTTAGTCTTACTGGCATTAGGCTGGCGTGAAGCCATTATTGTCGGTGTAGCCGTCATTATCACATTAATGTTGATGTTATTTGCATCATGGGCATGGGGTTTTACGCTTAATCGGGTGTCATTATTTGCTCTGATCTTTTCTATTGGTATTTTAGTGGATGATGCGATTGTGGTGGTCGAAAATATCCATCGTCATCAACAAACGAGTAATAAATCATTACGAGAAATTATTCCATTAGCAGTGGATGAAGTCGGTGGTCCGACCATCTTGGCAACATTTGCTGTTATTGCTGCTCTGTTACCAATGGCATTTGTGACGGGGTTAATGGGGCCTTATATGAGTCCTATTCCGATTAATGCCAGTATTGGAATGTTATTGTCATTATTGGTGGCATACATTCTGACACCATGGATGGCATTGAAGATGATGGCGAATAAACGTCATGAACAAAGTGTTACTGCAAATCTAAGCCAGCAAAAAAGCACACTGAGTTATCGCTTTTTTCATAGCACGATAGGCATGTTTGTATTGAATAAATCCAGTCGTTTTTGGCGCTGGATATTACTTTTAGTGATGATTATATTGATTGCTGCATCAGTAGGTTTAGGCGTGGTGAAGTTAGTCACACTGAAGATGTTACCTTTTGATAATAAGTCTGAATTTCAGGTGGTCATTGATATGCCAGAAGGCTCTAGTTTAGAGCGAACATCAGGTTTAGTGCGTGAATTAGGTGCCTATCTAGCAACCGTACCAGAAGTGACTGATTATCAGGCTTATATTGGTACCGCATCACCAATGAACTTTAATGGTCTGGTTAGACAATATTATTTGCGTGAAGGATCGGAAGTAGCTGATATTCAAGTTAATTTAATTGATAAAAACCTGCGTGAGCGTAAGAGCCATGAGATAGCCAGTTCTACCCGATCTTCTTTGCAAGAAATTGGTCAACGTTGGGGAGGCAATGTCAAAATTGTAGAAGTTCCTCCTGGCCCACCGGTACAAGCGCCTCTTGTTGCTGAAATCTATGGTTTAGATTATGACAGTCAATTAATCGTAGCAAAACAGGTCCGGAAGGTATTCGAACAGGCTGATGATGTTGTCGATATTGATGATACAGTTGAAACTAAGGCGCTACGACATGTAATAGAAGTTGATCGTGAAAAAGCGGCACTTTTAGGTCTAACGCAACAGCAAATTGTGACCGCAGTGACAATGAGTTTAGCAGGTGATGATGTGGGGTTTTTACATGATTCATCAGTAAAATATGCGGTTCCTCTTCGTTTGCAACTGCCTATTAGTGAGCAACGTGATTTATCAGCAGTGTTGAAACTTCGCCTTAGAAATAACGAGGGTAATCTCATTGCGATAGGGGATGTAGTGAACGTTATTCAAACTGAGCGTGAACAAACGATTTATCATAAAGACTTACTTCCAGTGATATTTGTGACAGCGGATATGGCAGGCGATCTAGATAGTCCTTTATATGGCATGTTTGATATTGTTAGTCGATTGAAAGACTCACAGATCGAGCAGTTTTTCATTAATGCACCGACTTTACCTGTCGAGAATAGTGTTAAATGGGATGGCGAATGGCAGGTAACGTATGAAACATTCCGTGATATGGGACTAGCCTATGCAGTAGGTATTATATTGATTTATTTGTTAGTGGTTGCACAGTTTAAATCATATCTTATCCCCCTTATTATCATGGCGCCCATTCCATTAACCATTATTGGTGTGATGCCAGGACATGCATTATTAGGTATTCAGTACACTGCCACATCAATGATTGGCATGATTGCTATGGCGGGGATTATTGTGCGAAATTCTATTTTGCTGGTGGACTTTATTAATCAGGCCACCGCCAATGGAATGAAGCTTGAAGAAGCGGTTATTCAAGCTGCTGCTGTGCGAGCAAAGCCAATTATATTAACGGCTGTAGCCGCGATGGTGGGAGCACTCTTTATTCTCAACGATCCTATTTTTAGTGGTTTAGCCGTATCATTATTATTTGGGATCTTAGTGTCTACAGTATTAACGTTATTAGTTATTCCTGTTATGTACTATGCCTTTGTAAAACATCGCGTAGAATAGGCTTTAATGCATTATTCAAGTTAAACAGCGTGAATGTTATCGACGCTGATAAAATGCGACTGCTCGTGTTTATGTTACGGCAAATGTATTACAAGATATTATTAAATTGAACTAAGGTTTTATTTCTTTTGTGCTGACTTTATACGTAATTCTTCAGCTTGTCTGCTGAGTGTATGTCTCACTAATAAGTTTCTATCTAGTTCACTCATATGACTGAATACCAGTCGTAGGTGATAAGGAGTCTCTTTCGGTGCATCATAAATTTTATTACATGCGACAACATTAGCTAAAGCATGAAGTCTGGTGCCAGAAGGGTAGAGTTCAATATGGATATCAACGGTACTTTTAGCATCATATTTATTAGCTGAAAGAAAGGCGATACCGCCTGCACTTAGGTTCGCATCAACTGATACACTACTATCATTTCGATTATGTAAGCGTTGAACTGAGTGTGCAATAAGGTTTATTTTTTCATCTAAAAATCGTAATGCCCGAGCCACTTCACGATCAGACTGATTTATTTGATCGAGAAGGTGAGTTAAAGAGGACTGTATAGATGCAATTTGCTGTTTTTCTTGGCTATCATCACTATTAACTGAATCATGAATCGTATTTGCCAAATGTTCAGCTTCATCATCGTTTAATAGTGAAAATTGTACATAAATAGTATCATTGATGCGAAAAAATTCGCGACGGTCACTGTTAAACTCAGACATATTTTCCATGTAGCAAGACTCCTGACCGATAACTACTGTGCTTTATTATTTAGACACAGTATAAGGCCGTATTTCAAAACAAATATAATATTTGTATATTATGCCAGAATTATAAGTGTTCTGAGGCAAAGTCCGCTAAACGAGAACGTTCTCCACGTAGCAGAGTGATATGTCCGCTGTGCTCCCATTCTTTAAATTTATCGACAACATAGGTTAGACCTGAGGTGGTTTCGCTTAAATAAGGTGTATCGATTTGGGCAATATTACCTAAACAAACTACTTTTGTACCAGGGCCTGAACGTGTAATAAGCGTCTTCATTTGTTTGGAGGTTAGATTTTGTGCTTCATCAATAATTAAAAAACGATTTAAAAATGTGCGTCCTCGCATAAAGTTGAGTGAACGGATCTTTATACGACTTTGTAATAAATCATTGGTTGCTAGTCGTCCCCATTCCCCTTCAGAAGTATCGGTTTTGTTGAGGACTTCTAAGTTATCCATTAATGCACCCATCCATGGGGTCATTTTTTCTTCTTCTGTTCCGGGTAAAAAACCAATATCTTCACCAACTGGAATGGTGACTCGCGTCATAATTATTTCAGCGTAACGTTTGTGTTCAATTGTTTGTGTGAGTGCCGCAGCAAGTGTGAGCAAGGTTTTACCTGTTCCTGCTTGACCAAGAAGACTGACAAAATCGACTTCAGGATCCATCAATAAATTTAGAGCAAAGTTTTGTTCGCGGTTACGGGCTGATATCCCCCAAACAGCATGACTTTCTTTGCGGTAATCATGGAGCAATTCAATCGTTGCAGAAGTTTCATCAGTACTTCTAACAATCGCTTCTATAGAGTTGGTGTCTCCAGGAGAATAAATAAGTTGATTGGGATACCAGTCTTTAACGACATCCCCCTCAATCTCATAAAAAGTACGCCCATCTTCTGACCATGATTTTAAACGGTTGAGATCATCCCAAAAGTCAGCCGCAAGCTCGGTAGCACCGAGATAAAGAAGATCGACATCATCTAATACTTTATCGTTGGAATAATCCTCAGCATTAAGCCCTAATACCGATGCCTTAATACGCAAGTTAATGTCTTTAGAAACAAGGATGACAGAGGTATCAGGTTTATCTTGTTGTAGGCTAATTACAATACCAAGAATATCATTATCAGCCTTGGATCCGGGAAGCTCTTTAGGTAGATTATGGGCTATTTGAGTTGTTTGAAAAAATAAACGTCCTCGGTTTTGTTCATTTAAACTTGTATTCGGAAGGAGTATCCCTTGAGCGATATCAGCAGGATCTTCAACTTGTAACATTAGTTCATCAAGGAAGCGACTGACTTGCCGAACATTTTGGGAAACTTCTGATAAGCCTTTTTTACCATGATCAAGTTCTTCTAAAACAACCATGGGTATAAAGATATCGTGTTCTTCAAAGTGAAATAACGCAGTGGGATCATGCATTAATACATTGGTGTCGAGTACAAATAAACGTTTATTCGTGCTAGTTTTCTTGATCATAAGATGTATTCCTTTATGGCATAATTCAACGCTAACTTAGTTTGATTATGGGCCAAGTTTTGCCATCATGGAAGTGCTATTTGACTTATAAATCTTACGGTTAAAGCTCTTGTCATCATCTGGTATAATTAGCAGTTAAATTAAACATGATTTCCTGCTAGGAACCCTGACCTTGACTGCTAAAACTCACGATATTAAACAACTGCTTCAACAACGCATTCTTATTCTAGATGGTGCTATGGGCACCATGATCCAAAGCTATAAGCTGGAAGAAGAAGATTATCGTGGTGAACGATTTTTGGATCACCCCTGTGATGTTAAAGGAAATAATGACCTTTTATCATTAACACAGCCTAAAATTATTAGTGATATTCATCGCGCATATTTTGAAGCCGGTGCCGATATTGTTGAAACAAATACCTTTAATGGTACATCGATTGCGATGGCAGATTATCAGATGGAAGAGCTTGTTTATGAGCTCAATAAAGAATCTGCAAGATTAGCTCGCAAAGTTGCTGATGAGTTTACGGCTAATGATCCCAATAAACCTCGTTTTGTTGCCGGTGTATTAGGTCCAACAAACCGTACGGCAAGTATTTCACCTGATGTTAATAATCCTGGTTTTCGTAATGTTAGTTATGACGAACTAGTTGAGTCATACCTTGAGGCGATTGCAGGTTTGGTTGATGGTGGTTCAGATTTATTATTAGTTGAGACTGTATTTGATACTTTAAATGCCAAAGCAGCGTTGTTTGCGGTTGAGACCTATTTTGACCGGCATGATATTAAATTGCCAATTATGATTTCCGGTACGATTACAGATGCCAGTGGTCGTACTTTGTCAGGTCAAACAGCAGAAGCATTTTGGAATTCATTGTCACATGTGCAACCGATCAGTATCGGTTTGAACTGTGCATTAGGTGCGGATCAATTACGCCAATATATTGAAGAATTATCAGGTCTTGTGACGTGTCATATTAGTGCGCATGCTAATGCTGGTTTACCCAATGAATTTGGTGAATATGATGAATCGCCAGAAGTTATGTCAGAACAAATGAATGAGTGGGCGACATCAGGCTTCTTAAATATTGTCGGTGGCTGTTGTGGCACATCACCTGCACATATTAAGGCTATTGCTGATGCTGTAGAAGGTATTGCACCACGTGTTCCGGTTGAAAATAAACATTATTGTCGCTTAAGTGGCCTTGAACCGTTCACCATTACGCCTGAAAGTCTTTATGTCAATGTCGGTGAACGTACCAATGTGACAGGTTCTGCTCGTTTTGCACGCTTAATTAAAGAGGGTGATTATGATGCAGCGCTGGCAGTGGCACGCCAGCAAGTAGAAAGTGGTGCTCCGATCATCGATATTAATATGGATGAAGGCATGTTGGATTCTAAGGAGGCAATGGTGACCTTCTTAAACTTGATTGCCTCTGAGCCTGATATTAGCCGTGTGCCTATCATGATTGATTCCTCAAAGTGGGATGTCATTGAAGCGGGCCTGAAATGTATTCAGGGTAAAGGGATTGTTAACTCGATCAGCATGAAAGAGGGTGAAGCTAAATTCATTGAACAGGCCAAATTAGTTCGACGTTATGGTGCTGCTGTTATCGTGATGGCGTTTGATGAACAAGGGCAAGCGGATACGCGTAAACGTAAACGAGAGATTTGTACGCGTTCATATGAGTTATTGACTGAAGTTGTCGGTTTCCCACCGGAAGATATTATATTTGATCCGAATATCTTCGCTATTGCCACAGGGATTGATGAACATAATAACTATGCTGTTGATTTTATTGAAGCAGTAAAAGATATCAAGAAAGCCTTACCTCATGCCATGGTCAGTGGTGGCGTGAGTAATGTGTCATTCTCATTTCGTGGTAATAATCCTCTACGTGAAGCTATTCATGCGGTTTTCCTTTACCACGCGGTTAAAGCGGGTATGGATATGGGGATTGTTAATGCGGGCCAACTCGCGATTTATGATGATTTATCAGAAGAATTACGAGAACGTGTTGAAGATGTTGTATTAAACCGCCGTGATGATTCGACCGAGCGATTATTAGATATTGCAGAGAAATATCGTGGTGATGGTAAAACAGTTGAAGTTAAAGAAGATCTAGAGTGGCGCTCTTGGCCTGTAGAAAAACGCCTTGAACATGCTTTGGTTAAGGGAATTACCGACTTTATCGACGAAGATACAGAACTATGTCGACAAAATGCTGTTCGAACTATTCATGTAATCGAGGGCGCATTGATGGACGGCATGAATGTCGTTGGTGATTTGTTCGGTGCGGGAAAAATGTTCTTACCCCAAGTGGTTAAATCGGCCCGTGTAATGAAAAAAGCCGTGGCCTATCTTATGCCCTATATTGAAGATGAAAAAGAAGAGGGTGAAGATGTCAGTAATAATGGCAAGATCCTTATGGCAACGGTTAAAGGCGATGTGCATGATATTGGTAAAAATATCGTAGGCGTGGTGTTGCAGTGTAATAATTTTGAGATAATTGATATGGGTGTGATGGTCTCATGCGCCGATATTCTTGCCAAAGCAAAAGAAGAAAATGTCGATATTATTGGCTTATCAGGATTGATCACACCGTCTCTTGATGAAATGGTTCATGTTGCGAAAGAGATGGAACGTTTAGGTTTTGAAGTGCCATTAATGATTGGTGGTGCAACAACATCATTAATCCACACAGCCGTTAAAATTGAACATAATTACCATGGTTGTAGTATTTATGTGAAAGATGCTTCACGCGCCGTGGGTGTGGCTCAAAGTTTATTAAGTAAAGACTTACAGGGTGACTTTATCAGCAAGGTGAAAGCTGATTATGAAGAAAAACGTGCCCGCCATAAAGGGCGAAAAAGTACCCGTCGCCAACTTAATATTACGGCTGCACGTGCTAATAAAACCAAGATTGATTGGCCTGCATATAGTCCAACAGTGCCTAATAAATTAGGTGTACAGACATTTGATAACTATCCATTAGAAGACTTGGTCGAGCGTATTGATTGGACGCCATTCTTTCAAGCATGGGAGTTAGCAGGTAAATATCCACGGATCTTAGAAGATGAGATTGTCGGTGAGCATGCTACACATTTATTCCGTGATGCAAAAGCGATGTTGACTAAAATTGTTGATGAAAAATGGCTAACAGCACGTGCAGTTATTGGTTTGTTTCCTGCAAGCAGTGTTAATGATGACGATATTGAAGTTTATACTGATGAGAGTCGTAAAGACGTTCGTATGACATTACATAGCTTGCGTCAGCAAGGTGAACGCCCACCGGGTAGACCTAATGCTGCATTAGCTGATTTCATTGCACCGAAAGATAGTGGCGTGAAAGATTATATTGGTGGTTTTGCTGTGACAGCAGGCATTGGCATTGATGAACATGTGAATCGCTTTGAAGATGATCATGATGATTACCAAAGTATTATGTTGAAAGCGTTGGCCGATCGTTTGGCTGAAGCCTTTGCAGAGCGAATGCACGAACGTGTACGAACAGATTTATGGGGCTATGTGGCTGATGAATCTCTAGCTAATGAAGATTTGATTGATGAAAAATATCAAGGTATTCGCCCTGCACCGGGTTATCCTGCCTGCCCAGATCATACTGAAAAAGGCTTGTTGTGGGAGTTATTAGAGCCTGAGAAGAATGCAGGAATCACCATTACTGAAAGTTATGCCATGTTACCCACAGCGGCTGTCAGTGGTTTTTATTTCGCTCATCCAGAATCACGTTATTTTGGTCTTGGTAAAATTAATCGAGATCAAGTAGAAGATTATGCTCAGCGTAAAGGTTGGACGATGGATGTTGCAGAACGTTGGCTTGCACCTGCTTTATCCTATGATGGTGATGACTAATGGTTATGCAAGAAGCAATAGATGAACTGCAAATAAAACTCGCTTTTCAAGAAGATTTGCTAGAACAGCTCAATCACGTTGTTACCGAGCAGCAAAAGCAGATTAGCAACCTTGAGTTGGCGCTTGAAACCATGAAGGTACAAGTGAATACGATGCAAACTGGAACACAAGAAGGTGGTCAGCAACATGAGTTGCCACCGCATTATTAATAGAAACCTTTTCACGAGTCGTCTTTTTCGCCATAGCGCGGGTTAAAAACAGTCTCAAAATGCTCATTTACACGAGTAAATTGCGCTTTTTCGACAATTTTTGCCTTGCTACGACAAAAAATACTTATTGTGAAAAGATTTCTAATTACTCTTTTAATTTACTACAGAGACACGGAGAACACAGAGAATTATGAAATGGATACAAAAAATCTCCGTGAACTCTGTGTCTCTGTGGTGAAAAATGATGCAGCAACGACAATGCGTAATTCTTTCAGGTGATGCCAAGTGGTGCCAAAATTCATCACAGGTTCTGTTAGAAGATTTTGATAACAATAATGTTCTTGCCTTATCGACTCAGATTGATGATGTTCAAAGCATTCCCCAAAAACAAGCCCAACGATATTTAGGTAAAGAGTTTGATGCCGTTATATTTGATGCATTAGATGAGTTTAACCCCGATAGTTTTGGTGCCATTGTGGGTACAGTAAAACAAGGCGGGGCGCTCATTATATGGTTAGCTACAAATAAGCCTACAAGCCTTAGCATGCAGCGTTTTATTCGTGTAATTACAAAGTTTGAACAACAGCATGAACATTTTACTATTGTTCAAGAAGGTCAAACAATCACAAAGCTTCCAGCAAATCAATGGGGTCAGACTCGATTGATTTATGAGGAACAGTCAGAAGTCGAGGTAGGATTAAAATCAATCGAGTCTGACCCCATTGATTCTATTCTAACGAGTGATCAGCAGCAGGCTGTTGAAGCCATTATGAAAGTGGTTCATGGGCATAGACGGCGACCATTGGTATTATCGGCAGATCGAGGACGAGGTAAATCGGCTTCTCTAGGCATTGCCGCGGCTCAATTATTAAAAGAGGGCAAACAAACTGTTCTAGTAACTGCGCCTAGTTTGGCGACAGTCGATACCGTGTTTGAACATGCTTCTCGATTGCTTGCTGATGCAGCTACCTCAGCTGGTTTAATTTCATTAAATGGTGCTGAAATACGGTTTGTAGCACCTGATATGTTAATTGAATCAGATCTCAAAGCAGACTTAGTGCTGGTGGATGAAGCAGCAGCAATACCAGCTTCAATGTTAGAAAAGCTTTTACAGCAGTATTCTCGAATTGTTTTTTCGACCACTTTGCATGGTTACGAGGGAACAGGCCGAGGATTTGCCGTACGTTTTCAGAAAATACTCGATCAGAAAACACCTAATTGGCATCACTACCGAATGGAAACGCCTATTCGTTGGTCTGTTGATGATAGTTTAGAGGCTTTTAGTTTTGAATCTTTATTATTAAATGCGGTGCCGGTTGCTGATGATCTAATTAAAGATGTTCAGCTTGAACAGTGTCATTTTGAATGTATAGATAGACGCGCATTAATCCATAATGAACAAGACCTTCGAGAACTCTTTGGGCTAATGGTATTGGCACATTACCGAACTCGACCTTCTGATTGTCAGATGATGTTGGATCGTGATGATGTATCTGTCTATGTGATGAGATATCAAGGTCATATCGTTGCTAGTGCATGGTTGGTGAAAGAAGGTGGATTAGATGATGAACTATCGGCTAATATTCATGCTGGACATCGACGTTTAAAAGGTCACTTATTACCGCAGTCATTATTAGCTCATGCAGGCATGTGTGATGCTGGTAGTTTGAGCTACCAACGTGTTATTCGTATTGCAACGCATCCTGCAATACAACAACGAGGCATTGCTAAAACGTTGCTTGATAATATTAATACACAAATAGAGTGTGATATTTTGGGGGCAAGCTTTTCTGCAAGTTGTGATGTGATTAATTTTTGGTCACAATCTGGTTTTTCAGCAGTAAGGCTAGGTATTCATAAAGATGATGTGAGTGGGTGTCACTCTATTATGATGTTAAAAGCAAAATCATCGGCAGGGCAAAAATTACTGGATGAATCAATAGAACGCTTTGAACAACACTGGCCTCATTTAATACTTAATCAATTTAAACACATAGATACTGCTTTAGTGGTTCAATTATCTCAGCTATTACCAAGAAGTGACACCCAACTGACCAAATGGGATCAGCAGGAAATCAGTGCCTTTGCTACTGGGCAGCGAGCTTATGAATTTAGCCAAATTGCCCTGTGGACTTATGTTAGTCAAACCATTAGAACGACAGACTTTCTACTTCTGAGCACTCAACAGAAACAGCTATGTGTGATGATTATTTTGCAACAACAAAAGTGGACGGATGTTTTAAAGCAGTGTAAATATACGGGAAAAGCACAGCTAGTAATGGCTTTACGTGAGGCAGTTGCTATTTTATGGAAGCGTTCTTCATAGATGAATTCGTAGGTTGTATTTTAGTGGATCTAAGGCTGTAGATACTCTATTAAAACACAAGTGCTAATTTACAAATATTCCTATTTTTTATGAATCTGTAACGATAGGTAAGGTATAAAAACGAGCCCCATCAAATTCTTTATTAGTCCGTAACATGCCATGAATGGCGTGTAATAATTTACGCATCACAGCACAGACCGCTTGTACTTTTTTTAAGTCGTTATCATCAATCAAGTGATGGTAATAGCCTTTAATGTTTGGCTCGAAGCGACTTGCAACTAATGCTGGCATATACAAGGCCTGGCGAATATATTTATTCCCTACCTTACTGATCCGTGGCTTTTTAGACACGCTACTGCCTGAATCAAATATTCTTGGATCTAGCCCCGCGTGGGCAACCCACTGTCGTGCCGTCATATCCTTAGGCAATATCATCAGTTCACTCAGTATTTGTATGGCCGATGCATGTGCAATGCCCTTGATTCCGGTGATGAGAATATATGCTGTCTTCAACTCATCCTGCTGCTGAATGAGTGTAAGCGCACTGTCTCGCAAAGTGTCAATTTGCCCGTCTAAGAAACGAATGAGTTCTTCCGCTTGCTCAATGACTAGTATTGGTGTTTCTATCGTTGACTCTAAGGCATGACGCTGATTTTTAGCTTGTGTTTTTTGCTTACTTAGAGCCGCGATACGGCGTGACATAACCCGTAAACAGATATATTCATCAGCGGGGCGTTCCCAGGCTACAAATGGCATTCTTTGGGCATAAATCGCTAAATTCTCAGCATCAATCGCATCGGTTTTGCTGCGTGTCATTAATACTTTGAAAAAGTTGTGTGCCGCTTTAGGATTAATAACCATCACCTCAATATCATTAGCTCGACTAAGAGCAACGGCTAAATCAAAGTGATAGACACCTGTTGCCTCGATGCAAACCTTTGTTTCTCCTTTAAGTTTTGTTAAAGAGCGGATGATTTCTTGATGACCCGAGGGGGTATTATCAAAAGAGTGAGCGTTACGCGCCTTGCCATTCACCATGACGACAATCACTAATTCCTTACAACCGACATCAATTCCAATAGTATTCATTTTTTATCTCATATTTAAGTTTATAATGATCACTGGTTTCCCAACCCTGACACTTCATCTACCGTCCTTGTGAATACAGACTCAGAAGCGCGAGCTTACAGGTCTAAGATACTCCGCGGCATGGATGACGAGGGTGGGGAGCCAATCTACATACAAGCTCAAGGCTTAAGGTCGAGCCGGCTTCCCCAGAAAATCAGTTCTTACTATAATAGTTTTGGGTTAAATGGTCCTGTGTTTTTAGAGACATGTTTAATATACAAGGTTGGAATTTATTCCAACGATGTCGGGTTAAAACCCGACCTATAGATTAAATACCTTCATTCCTGATTTCGTTCTAATAAATTTCACGCCTGAAAATAAGTTTTTCACTGCCCTTGAATATTCCAAAACTTGCTCGACCAGTTGGATTATCTCCATGACTACCATTACCATCCCAGTCAAATTGTAGCCATTGCATTGATGATAAATCAGCAGTAATATCGATGTAGCCAATATTATCTTCACCTGGAGCTGAGAAGGTAAGGGTATTTTCACCTGCTAAAAATTGAGTACTTAATAGCGTGGAAGGAAGGGGTGTTGTTAACGGTACCCCCGTAGTGCTATTCGCAATGCTTTGAACACGATTAAAATCATTGTCAATAATAGAGCTACAATTGTCATTAGTATTAATTGACCAATTTAGTCCATTAAAATATTCGATGGATAAAGGAACGGGGAGTGCAGCCATCTCTGAACCGTGGGCATTATTAATGATTAGACGACCACTTCGAATAACGGTTGTTGTTAGTGAACCTCGGTCATTGGTATCACTAGGAATAGAGGTGTCGAGGTTATATGATTCTAATTTAATATCATCATCATCATTTGGAGCAATGCCTAATTGGAATGAATTATAGGGCCCTTCGGAGGCGTTACTACTTAATCCTAATTTGGCTGTACACATACCTTGACCATGATTGCTACTTGCCCCCCATAAGCAGTTTGAGGATACAGTACTTATTCGCGAACTTAAGGCCGTTGATGAAGGTATGTCAATTGCACCAAAATTAAAGTTACTTGGGTTACTGCTATTAAATCTAACAAAATTACCATAGTAGTTTTGAGTTGTTGTATTGGTTTTATTTTTTGCAATTAAGGTGAAGCTAGTTTGGAAGGCTTCGTTAGTATAAGTAAAGCTTGATGAGGGACTACACGATTCATTAATTCGGTTAGTAATACTACCGTTACTCAGATTAAAATGGTCGGGAGTGAATCTACCAATAACGTTACTTGCCACGATATTAGCAATGTTACAGCCTATTTCCCCTCTGAATTAGGTGTATTTGAGCTACTATCCAGGCAGTCTCCTGCCACCTTATCGATGAGTGTAAAACGAGTATCTACAACACCATTTATATCAAATAAGAAATTACCGACTTCACTATACGTAAAGCTTGCTCCTGTACTATTACCCGTGGTGGAATCCGCTGAGGGAAATGTTCCTGTAATTATCCCTGTTTGAACTGCCCCTGCATGGGCTTGTATTTTTGAGGTGTCAATAATAGGAGTGCCATTATAATTAGGCACATTAGTTGAGGCGGTAATTTCAAAGTCTGCCCCTGCTTTTTCTGTGGGCGAGCTGGAGTTTGAATTATTATCTAATGGTGATGACAGTGTGAGATTCTCAGGTCGAATACTAAATGAATCGGTAGAGCAACCGATTATAGCCGTAGCTAAGCTTCTATCCGTTATTCGACATTTAAGTTGAGAGTAAGCATGTGTTGATGAGATATCAGCTATTGTTTTTATACCTGTTCCAGCAGTGAATGTTACCGTTTGTGATATTTCAGGCAAGAGTGTTGGATGAGTGGCACAGCTCCCTGAGGATGAATCAACCAATTCAACGGTTACGGTATTGGCAAAAGCTGTTTCTATCGCTGTTGAATCTTGAAGAGCAACCACATCGAAGTTGAAATTATAGTTAGCTAACTTAGTATAAAGTCGGCCTGTAATAGCATTAGTCCCGGTCGCCACACAATTAAAGTTCTCGGCTTGGATTGGTATATCGCAAGGATGAGTTGTTGTCATCACCTGTTGAACTTCAGATTGCGTCAAGGCTTGATTGTATACCATTGTTTCATCAATACGACCGGGAAAGTAGCGCCCTGAGAAGTTTTGATCAGCTCCGATCTGGAAAGGTTTATTGTTTAAACTTAAGGCGCCTGATATTGACTTGGAGGCTCGCAGAACACCATTTATATAAATAGCTTGTGAATTATTACGATCTGAATAGACAATACTTATATGGGTCCAAGTATTTATAGGAATTCTTGCTCCTGTAGTTGTTAAACTACGAGAACCTCCTCCCCACCACCAAAAAATTTGCCCAGATGAATTAATATGAAATTCATAATTAGTATCTTTAGAGATGATGGATTTTAATTCACGTCGCGGAATAAATAAGGGGTATATCCATGTACTTATCGTTAACTCATCTCTTATATCAAATTGTGGACTATCAGCTATTTCTACATAATCATTCTGACCATCAAACACACCGTAACCACAGCTACCTGGATTACCAATGATGGCTGGACTAAGTTGCTTCGTGTTTGCCCCACTTTTGGCTACACCATGAAGTTCATTTCCTGAATCATCGCGGACTTCATTGCTAATCCCATTCCAATTAGACTCGTCAAAATGATATTCTGCAACGGGAACCGGAATGCTAACAGAGACAGGGCAGGGGAATAATACTGTTGATGGAATAACGACACGTCCACCACCTGATGGTTTTGTCCATAGAAGTCGAGCCACTGCACCCACTGTATTTTCAAAATACTCCATTCGAATGTTATAACGTTCTCCAGCAGCGAGAGAAATATTCGTGCTGTTATTAAGTTTGGGGCTGTGGCGAGTCCAATTATCAATGACAAGTTGATCATCGACCCATAAGCGAACACCGTCATCAGAAACTGTAGAAAATATATAATTTCCTGAATCTGGAGCCAGTATTGAACCTTGCCACTGTACGGCAAAATTATCAGAAGTAATTGATGGCTTGGGTGAGCTGGAGCCCCAATTATTATTAACTACAGAATCAATAAGACTTAAATCCGGAGAGCTAGTAGGAAAATTATATGAATTTGCCACAACATTGTAATTCCAGTAATTGGCTTTCAATCCGTTTCCGACAGAATCTAGTTTAAAATTGAATGTATTTGGATTCGGTGATAAAACAAGGTCACTTGTAGATTTAACATCTTTTATTGTTAAAGCATAAGTTGTGTTTAAATTCAGCGTATCGTTGAATGTTAGTTTTACTACATTAGGTTCGTCACTGACGAGTGTGGCAGCTGTAATAGATAAACCTGATGGAGTTAAAGGGCTTATAGAATAATTTTCGAGCCGTTCAGCACCATCAGCAGTGCTCCCTGCTTTCATTGTTGTATTGTAGCGAACAAATACTTCATTGCTGATATTACAAGAATCAGGTGCTGAAACTGCTACGACATTAGGGGTAACCGTCGAATATAGATGAGCTTTTGGGATTGCATGTCTATTAGTATTTGAAGGTATTTTCCAGTATAAGCGAGCAACAGCCCCACCTGTATGTTCAAAAAACTCCATTTTTATTTTGTACTGACTGCCAGCGACAAGTGCGATCGTGGAGCTTGTGTTCCATGTGGGACCGTGTAAAGTCCAATTATTAATAACTAGCTGTTCGTCGATCCATAATCGAATGCCATCATCTGATTCAGTGTGAAAGGAATAATCTCCAGTTTCAGTTATTTCTATTGCACCTTCCCAGCGAGAAGCGAAGTTATCATTATCAATTGTTGCAGGAGAGCCGCTGCCCCAATTATTGTCGATGATTGGGTCAATTCTTGTCAGTGTCGGTGTTGTTACTGGAAATATATAACTATTATTGACGACATTAAAGTTCCAATAACTTGCGTTTAAACCTGCACCTGCGGCTATTGCTGTATGCGTTGTGAATAGTGCAACTAGACTAAAAAACATGGTGATTAAGTAATAAGGGGTATTAGTAGAATTCATAATGTTTTGTCATTATTGGTGGAAGATGACTTCCAATTTACGAGAGACATAGTCGATCTGACCATAACTACCAAACTGTGAAGTGGTATTAATTTGGTAGATAGTGCTTATTATGCCATTTTCATCAAAATTACCTAGATTATTACACGTTGTTGTGACGGTAAAGCCGACTAGGCTTGTAAATGAAGTAGGAGGGGTGGCCGGACAACTACTGTTAGCAATAACGTTGGCAATAGTCCATTCGATACCTGCATTTGCCGCTTGATAAGCACGAGATGATTGTAGTGACATGATACTAGTCTGACGTTGGACTCCGGCAATATTGATTAAATATTGCCCTAGGAGACTAACAATGACGAGTACAAATATAGCGCCAATAAGTGTGATTCCTTGCTGATACTTCATGGCTGATTATCCACATGAACTTGATTGATGAGACGTATAGATTCACCAGTTTCATCCATTACAATCAGTTCTAATGTTATTAAAGCCGAGCGAGTACTAGAGCCTGAGTTATAGCTAAATGAACAGTGTGCAAGATAGTTAGCTTGTATTGCCTCACCAGAGGAGGGGGGAACAGACTGTGTTGCTTGAATAGCATAGCCATCATAACGAATAAGTACTTTATTTTTCTCAGCTGGTGCAGATAGGTCACAATGATAGCTAACTGGGGTGTCTATAATAAAGAAACGTTGCTGTGGCGACCTTAGCGGAAAGGTGGTCGCTGAGAAATCAAGGTGATTCGCTGTCGATGTATTTGATAATAGTGATGTGTTGTCACTCGCATAGGCATTACTGCCACTTGTCGATAAAGGATAAATAACTAGGCGATCACTACCTAAGTTAAGTTCACTAAAGTTTTGAATATTACCTAAGACATCAACGCTTGAATCATCTTGGGTAAAGTCGAGTATATCTCCCGAACCGTCGGCAGCATATGAAGCGCGGTATCGACCACCTGTAACAACATGAAGTAGTTCAATGGTTTGTCCATCACTGGATATTCGAATACTGTTGGGTAAAGCACGTCGAATATCACGTTGCATTCTTTTTAGAGCAGATTCTGCTACATCCGTTAATGTTGCTCGGCGTGATGTATCAATATAGGCATTGATAGGCAGGGTGAGGATTGATGCCGTCATTGAGGCGACAATACCACCTAAGACGATAGTGATAATTAGTTCAACTAATGTAAAACCTGATTGTTGGCGCTTATAGTGTGATTTAGTCATTAATAATCAGCTCGATAACCGGTTAAGACAATATCTTGTGTGCCTGAGCGAGAGACTGTGACGGTAATTACTTGCATATTAATACTAGAGATTGATTCATCAGCAATGGATATTACAATAGAGTAGTTTTCTAAACCGACGATAGCATCACCATTTTGGTCTACTACTCCAGTGTCATTTAAACCATTGTAATCAGCGATATTATCGAAGCTAGACCGATCGTTAGAAACACTCGTATCTGGGTTTGCTGTGACAGGTAATAAGATAATTTCTTCAAGGTAACTTTCGGCAATAGCAAGGGCTTGATACTGAACCATTGGATCAGCACTATGGCTAGTTGTGAGGTTGACCACATTTAATATTCCGGTCAGAGATACACTAATAATGACAATTGTGATGATGAGCTCAACAAGGGTCGCACCTTGTATTTTATGGTTAAGAGCTACTGTCATAACTAAAGCCTGTAGCAGAAACGATGGTTATTTGTCGGTTACCAACACTAATTGTGTTATCAACGCTACTATTGAACGGGGCGATTCTACCAAGAGCATCAAATGTCATTTCAGTTTGGACCGCGGTAATATTAATACCATTTTGTGAGCCAATATAGGCTGAACTTCCAGTTATCGGATCAACGATGGTAAGGTTGTTGACGAATGTAGCTGCTGTGCCATTGCAATTATCTTCCCGGATAAGTGCATAGCTATTATCAGCAATGATGACTCGGGTTTGGCAACCGCTGGCGATGGCAATTTTTTGAGCATAACGCACAGCATTCAAAGTGTCATCGAAGAATAGACGTTCGTCAAAACTATTTCGACCAAAAAAACGGGGCAAAGCTACTGCGGATAGAATACCGAGTAAGACAATAACCAATACAAGTTCAACAAGTGTGAAGCCTTGTTGTCTGGAGGCTATTTTATTGGGTAACAATGAAGAATAGAAAAAGGAAAAATGCATGAATGTATTCTTCCTTTGGATTTTATTTAATAAATTATTAAAACTAACAAGCGCCGCTGGTATCGCCCGTGATAGCACTAATTGTTGGCGCTGCATTAGCCGGATCATTAACATAAGTAAAAGAACATGACCCCAAATCAATAGTAACGGTATTACTTCCTGAATTGGTAATGCCATAGTCTGTATTTGATAGGTTAGCTAAGGTATCAATATCACCCCTATCAGGATAACCATTACTTTTCATGGTGTATGCCGTACCTTCAATAGTAATGATGTGATCTGTAGGTGCCGCTACAAGCCAAGCAGCATGGGCAATAGCGGAAGCAGATTTAACGGCACCTAATGCACCATTCAATGAAGACATTCGAGCATTACCTTGCAAGTTTGCGAATTTAGGCAATGCTGTTGCTGCTAAAATACCTAAAATTACAATAACCATAACTAATTCAATTAGTGTAAAACCTTGTTGATTTCTCATCTGCATTCCTTAAAGTTTATAAATATCCTGTGATATTAGTATGTTATACGTCATTTTAACAGTAATGTCTAACGCCCCATCGCGGCACCGCCTAGATCCCACATGGGTAAGAAGACTCCAAGTGCTAAAACTAAGACCATTATGCCAATAATTATAATCATAATAGGTTCAATAGCACTGCTTAAGTTCTTGGTATCGTAGTCGACTTCACGTTCATAAAATGTAGCCACTTCATCTAACATATCATCAACAGAACCGGTCTCTTCACCGACAGAAATCATCTGCAAAACGAGCGGGGTGAATAGATTGCTGGCCAAGGCTGTTTGAGTGAGTGACTCACCATGTTCTAGGCCGTCACGCATACCCAGAATTCGTTGTTCAATAAAACTATTATCAACCGCTTTACTGACGATAACTAAGGTTTGGGTAATGGGGACCCCTGCTCTAAATGCCATAGAAAAGGCGCGAGAGAAGCGTGCTAATGTTGCTCTGTTTACGATACTCCCTACTAAGGGAATGTGTAATTTATAACGATCCCAGTTATAGGTTCCTTGCTCTGTTTTCAAATAACCTTTGATGGCCATAAATAGAAGCGTTAAGCCAAGTAATATAAAGTGCCAGTAATCTACCGTAAATTGAGAGGTGGCCATTAATATTTTTGTTGCCCAAGGTAATTCACTACCAAAGCCAGCAAACACTTTAGCAAAAGAAGGGATAACAAATAGATTAATGATAGCGACGGCAATGGCCATGGCAATCATAACGAAAGAAGGATAACGAAGTGCCGCCTTAACACGATCTTTTGTTTCTTTATCGATTTCAAGATATTTATAGATGTGCTGAAAAGCTTGATCTAATTGCCCTGTATTTTCACCTACATTTATCATACTGACAAAGAGGTTTGAAAAGATCTGAGGATGTTTCTGCATACTGCCTGCAAGTGAACGTCCTGCTTCTAAATCGGTCGCAATTTCACCAATAGCTTCTTGCATTACTTTGTTGTTTATATGTGTTTGTAAGCCTCGTAAAGTCGGTAATATAGAAATACCTGCTTTTAGTAGGGTATACATCTGACGGCTAAACATAATGAGTTCATTGGTATCTGGACGAGTATTAAAGAGTTCTTGAATGGCTGTGAAAGCGCTATCTTGCTTGGCAATAGCCTCATTAATATCAATAGGGGTGATGCCAATATTGATTAAGTGACTTGCTGCATCATTGCTTGAATTGGCTTCAAGTTCACCTGTGACAGATTCTCCCTTAGAATTTCGACCTTTATATTGAAAAGTAGACATGGTTTAAATACTATTTTTGACTAGAAAATGTGACATCAATATCGCCGGCAATACGCAATACTTCTTCTAAGCTTGTTATTCCTTGTTGTGCCAAATCAATAGCATTGATAGAGAGCGTTTTAGTATTTTGTTGTCGAGCGATTTCTTTGAACAATGTTTGGTCACCCTGTTGTATAGCTGTTGCCAGTTCAGGTGTTATAACTAATAATTCATAGACACCAGTTCTGCCTTTATAGCCGGTCTCATTACATAGGTGGCAAGCGGATGCTTGATAAAAAGTTGCTTGAATGTCTGTCTCACCTAATATTTTACTGAGCCATAATGTTTCAGAAGGGTCTAATTCATGAGGTTTTCTGCAATCTGGGCATAATTTACGCACTAGACGTTGGGCTAACACCGCCTGTAATGAACTTGCTACTAGAAAACCTTCAGCGCCCATATCTAATAAGCGGTCAATAGTACTAATGGCATTATTTGTATGTAATGTTGAAAAAACAAGATGCCCCGTCATTGCAGCTCTAAGTCCGATTTCAACTGTTTCTTGGTCACGCATCTCACCAATTAAAATAACATCTGGATCTTGACGTAATGCGGTACGGAGAACGGCAGGAAAGGTTAAGCCAATCTTTTCATGTATTTGGACTTGATTGATCCGAGGAAGTTGATATTCAACAGGATCTTCAGCAGTGATGATTTTACTTGATGCTGAGTTAATATCATTGAGTGCTGCATACAATGTTGTGGTTTTACCACTCCCTGTTGGACCCGTAACGAGAAGCAATCCATGTGGTTTTTTTATCAATTGGTATAAGGGTGTCAAAATATATTCAGGAATGCCTAACTTACTCAGGTCAAGTAGACCTTGAGAGTGATCTAGCAGACGCATTACAACGGATTCACCATGAACCATAGGCATCGTCGATAAGCGAACATCAATATTTTTGTTTTTTACTTTGATATTAAAGCGACCATCTTGTGGTAGACGCTTTTCTGAGATATTAAGCCCAGCCATAAGTTTTAATCGTGATGTTAAGGCGGTGGCAATGCGAGTTTCATCTACTAACTGTTCTTGTAGTACACCATCAATACGTTGACGTATACGTAGGACATTGCTATCTGGTTCGATATGAATATCAGAGGCTTGCATCGTCACAGCATCTTCGAATATCGCTTGTAATAATTTTACAACGGGAGCTTCTGCTGTTGATGTCGACTGGGTGAGGGCTTGAAGATCAAAATCAGTTTCTGCGAGTTCATCATCTAGAACCTCAGCTAAAGAATCAATTTGCTCCGTTTTTCGATAGTCTGAGTCTAAATGAGATAAAAGGTCACTTTCACTGATTGCTGCGATATCAATAGGCTTTTTTAATACTTTTTCTAATTCATCATAGGCATAGATATCAGAAGGGTCAGCCATGCCAACCAAAATCTTACCATTTTGTTCTTGTAAGGCAATCGCTCGGAAGCGCCGGGCATGAATTTCTGGTAACAGTTTAAAAACATCGGGATCAATTGCTGTTTGTCGTAAGTCAAGATAAGGAATATTAAGTTGTTTTGATAAAAGTCTTAATAGCTGTGATTCTTGAATGAAATCAAGGTCAATAAGCGTTTTACCTAGTTTACGGCGAGTCTTTTTTTGCTCTTCTAATGCGATTGAAAGTTGAGCTTCAGAGATAAGTTTGTTCTCAATAAGCAAATCACCAATGCGAATGCGTTTTCTTATATCCATTCAGCTACTATTTCATCCCATTTATTAGCTTAAGTGAAAGAGTATATGTCATTATTAATATTGTAGCCATATCTCATCATTTCGTTGTTCAGTAGCTAAGTTTAATAAGGATTGTCCACTGCATGGGCCGGCAATACAATATCCTTCTTCAAGTGTAAATAATGCACCATGAGTTGAGCACTGAATATGCGTTTCTTCGAGAGATAAAAATTTATCTGGCTGCCAATTAAGGGGAATACCTAAATGGGGGCAGTTATTTTTATAGGCATAGAGTTTATCTTGTTGTGCAAGAAGTAATAACTCAAGCTGTTCACCTTTCGTTTCAATACTAAAGCTCTTTGTTGAATTGGAGGGAAGTTCAGATTGTTTACACAAAAAATACCAAGCCATAAATTAAACCTGAAATTTAAAATGAGTTAAAAGATCTGAGAATCCATATTGACCACACTTATGTCCTGCAAGTTGGCATGCATAGATGAGTGCTTGTTGAGGATCATTATGTTCAATCAGACTATGGATAAAACCCGCATTGAAGGTGTCGCCAGCACCCAGTGTATCTACTAGTTGTGTCGGTGAAAAGGCATCACTGGAAAACAGGTGTTTATCAGGCAATATTGTCCATGCACCTTGTTTCCCCCATGTACATGTTGCTACTTTGTTATGCGGCAGTGATGTTAAAAAACTTGAAGCATCCTCAAAGCCATGGCTTTGGGCATAGTGTTGGGAAAATAACAGTACATCAGCAAGGCTAAATAGATTTTCAATATCCGGCCGTGGCTTTTCAACTTCTAGAGAGCAGGGAATGCTTGGGTAGTGTTGTTTTAGGTGCTGAATCATTTGCTGCGTTTCAGCAATATTTCTTCCTTCAAAATGTACCCAGTCAATATGGCTTAGATCTATTGCTAGGAAATCTGCAAAGCTAAACTCAGGGCAATCTCGATGATGGATAATGCTCCGACTTCCTGTTTGTCTATTCAAGGTAATATAAGACGTTGGCATTTTTCCTGATGTTAATACTTTGCAACAGGAAATATCAATTGATGAGTTAGCAAGAGCATGTTTGATGATTTGGCTATCAGGTTCATCGATTAAAACACCTCCCCACAAGCATTGGTGACCAAGCTGACTCAATACTGTTAGCGTATTTGTTGCATTGCCACCACGTGATTGTTGTTGTGATAGCGCACGTAGTTCAGAGTCTTCTTCGGGATAGGATTCAACAACATTAATGATGTCGAGTGTCGCAATACCGATTGCAAGAATAGTAGCCATAGTGAAGTATTATAGGAATATTCATATCCCCGCTCAATTAAGCGAGGATATGAATTAGTTGATAATGTTATTTGATGATATCAAAAACGGCACTGATAGCAGCAGTGATTTCATCAACATTACCAACGCCTGCAATACTGTGTAATTTGTTTTGAGTTTGGTAATAGCTGACTAGTGGAGCTGTTTGCTCTTGATATACATTTAAGCGGTTACCAATCGTTTCTTCATTATCATCAGCACGTTGGAATAATGGGCCATTACATGCATCGCAATGATCTTCAATTTTAGAAGGTGATAAGTGAATGTTATAAATAGCACCACAGTCTTTACAAGTACGACGACCTGTTAAACGCTGCAATAATTCTCCAAATGCAACATCTAATAACACAACACCTTGTAGTGGTTGGTTCAGCTCAGTAAGCATGTCGTCTAAAGCCTCAGCTTGAGGAATATTACGAGGGAAACCATCGAGAATATAACCATTCTTAGCATCATCATGAGCAATACGTTCGCGAATCAAGCCAATAACAATATCATCAGAGACTAAAGCACCTGCATCCATCGCTGTTTTGGCTTGTTTTCCTAACTCAGAACCGGCACTGACAGCCGCTCTTAATAAATCGCCAGTTGATATTTGTGGAATATCATATTTCTTAGATAATACAACGCCTTGTGTTCCTTTACCTGAACCTGGAGCGCCTAATAATACTGTTCTCATCGAATGCCTCTTTTGTGTGATATGAGATGATTTTAAGATTACATCATCACTGATGTTAGATCATCTAATTGTGTTGTTACATATTGTAATATTTCAGGTAAAACTGCGGTGTCTAAATTTAGTAAATCCCATGCCTTAGCATCTAATGGCGGAACGTGATGATCTCCACTATGGCCCAGCTGAGCTGAGCTGACCATAATATCGGCAAGGTGCACAATAGCTACTTCTAAAGGGAATTTTTCAGATTGTGTGGGTGAATGGTGATAGCGAGTCACCTCTTCTAAAGAGGAAGGTAGGCGCCATGCTTTAACGAGTGCTTGTCCTACTTCGGTATGATCGAATCCCATAATACGTTGTTCTGATAAAAAGATAACTTCATTACCAAATTTAGAACCGTTTATTGCTTCTCTAGCAAGCTCAGGCATTGCTTGGTAAATGACTAAACTCCCAATATTGTGTAATAGTCCAGCAAGAAAAAAACGTTCGGCAGCACGTTCACCACATTTTAAAGCAAGCTGTTTGGCTGCGATGGCACAGGCAAGACTATGACGCCAAAACTCTTTAATGTTGATCAAGTCGCTAGGGATACCATTAAATGAATTAATGACAGAGGTTGCTAAAACTAAATGAATTAATTCACGCGTACCAATGATAGTAATGGCGCGTGAAATGGTATTAATTTGAGATGGAAAACCATAAAACGGGCTGTTCACAACTTTAAGCAAACGTGTTGCTAGGGCTGGATCAGTATTGATAACAGCACTAATATCTTCTGCCGAGCTATTGGGGTCGATCATTAAGTCATTGAGTTGAGTATAGGTGCTGGGTGGTGAAACCAACTTAAGTGATTTATTGACGAGTGATTCTGCTGTAAGTGCCATCTTTTAATTATTCTCCGATGTTTGCGAGACAGGGAGTTCAAAGAGTGTTTGCATAACAGGATGAGTTAGATCTGTATAACAAAATAGCTCTTTTCTCGTTTCAATTTCTTGTTCAGTTAAATTAGATTCGCTCATTATTGTATGCTTAGGCTTGATGATTGAAATGTTTGACTTAATGTTGCGCCTAATTTGCCTGCAAAGCGATCTAAGTAGTTTGGGCGAGGGGTATAATCAACAATTTCTTCTGCACCAATCATCTCGCGTGCAACAGTGCTACTATTTGCTAAACCATCAATTAAACCAAGAGGCAAAGCTTGCTCTCCGGACCAGAATAAACCTGTAAATAATCTTGGATCATCTGCAAGTCGATCGCCTCGACCTGCTTTAACAACATCAATAAACTGCTGGTGGATATTATTAAGCATATCGTGAGCATGTTTAATATCTTTGTCTTTCATTGGTAAAAAGGGGTCAAGAAAGGATTTGTTTTCACCCGCCGTTATAGAGCGACGTTCAATCCCCAGTTTTGCAATGGTTTCGGTAAAACCAAAGCTATCCATACGAACACCAATTGATCCGACAATACTGGCTTTATCGGCATAAATTTCTTTTGCAGCAACGGCAATATAATAACCACCTGATGCACATACATCTTGAATAACCGCATAAACGGGAAAGTCAGGGCGAGTTGCTTGTAGGCGTTTTATTTCATCATTAATAATGCCTGATTGAACGGGGCTTCCACCAGGTGTATTTAATCTAAGAATAAGGCCTTGGGCATTGGGGCTATCAAAGGCATTTCGAATACCGGTAACAATGGTATCTGCATTGGCTTCTGAATCTGCGGCAATAACGCCATTAATTTCAACTAGCGCAGTATGTTTCTCTGCATGACCCGGAAGCTCTGATGATGGAATCATTAGAACTAAAATGGCAACTAAATAAAGGAACATAAAACTTTTAAATACATAGCCCCAGCGACGACTTTTCCGTTGTTCGTTGAGTGCAGCAAAGGCTAGATCTTCAAGTACTTTACGTTCCCAACTATTTTGCTCATTGGGAGTGTTGTTCATGCTATTGGTATTAGAGTTTGGGAAATCGCCAAATGTGGCCATAGTTCTATATTCCAAAAAGGGGTTAAGAAAAGCAGTAAATCATAACAAATGTCAGACTACAAGTTATTCAACCATTGTTCGACTTGATGCAAGTTATCAACAATATCTCGAGGCTGACATGCTTGGAGTGTTTTGACTCCGTGCGCGCCATGGCTGATTGCCAGACTATCGGCTCCTGCATTATGAGCCATCTGCAAATCGTATTCAGTGTCTCCAATCATTAATGTTTCTTTTGCTGTTACGCCACAAAAATCCATTAACTCTTCAATCATTTGAGGATGTGGTTTGGAATGGCATTCATCCGCGCAACGAGTGGCATGGAAAAAGGGCTCTAATTTTGTGCTTGTTAATACTTTATCTAAACCAGTACGACTCTTTCCTGTGGCAACGCCAAGAAAATAATCTTGTTGGCTCAGGTTTTGAATAAGCTGACTGGCATTATCGAATAATGGTGTATTGATAGGACCTTTTAACCAAATTTTTCGATAAGTATCAGCAAGACGAATTACATCTGTTGATTTTATAGTGGGGTAGAGTGCTTGAGCCGCTTCATTGAGGCCCAAACCAATAATATGACTAATGGCACTATCTTCTAATGGTGGAAACTCAAGTTGAGCAATCGCTTGGTGCATACAGTGAACAATTTGGCCTGTAGAGTCCATTAATGTGCCATCCCAATCAAAAACGATAAGTTGGTATTGGCTCATGATTGATCTCGTAACTTGTTAAGAACATTGTCTAATTGAGTAGGTAATGGGGCTTCTAATCTGAGGTTTTTTCCCGTGCTGGGATGAGCAATACCTAATTTCCATGCATGAAGAAAGAGTCGTTTTAGGCCGAACTTTTTCATATCGCGATTAAAATGTCGTCGTCCGTATTTATCATCACCTGCAACAGGATGTCCCATGAATAAGGCATGAACACGAATTTGATGTGTTCGTCCTGTGAACAGAATAACTTCTGTAAATTGAGCTTGAGGAAATGACTCAATAGGCTTGAAGATGGTTTTTGAATATTTCCCCTTAGGATCAACGATCACCATACGTTCACCTGAAGAAACACTGTTTTTCATGAGAGGCTGTTCAATAAGACGCTCTTCTGAGCCCAGTGAGCCTTTTAATAGAGTGAGGTAACGTTTATTAATTTCGTGGTTTTTCATTTGTAGCTGCATATTAAGCAATGCATCACGGCTTTTTGCTATCAATAGACAACCTGACGTATCACGATCAAGACGGTGTACAAGTTCAAGATAGGGTAAGTCAGATCGAATAATACGTAATGCCTCTATAAGACCTTGTTCAATATTACTTCCCGCATGAACAGCGACACCTGGAGGTTTGTTCAGAACTAATAGTGCATCGTCTTCTAAAATGACACAGGCATTGATTTGTTCTCTAAAACGATCGCTTACCGTATTGATTTTTGATTTTTCTGACATGTGTAAAGGTGGGATCCGAATCTTATCACCAGCCTGAATTTTATAAGTTTGCTTAATACGGCCTTTATTAACGCGTACTTCACCTTTACGAATAGCACGGTAAATACGGCTTTTAGGAACCCCTTTTCCAAAGGTGATTAGAAAATTATCAATTCTTTGCCCAGCTTGAGCTGCGGATATATCAACAAATTGAACAGAATAAGATTTTTTATCGTCACTAGCCATTAATAGATGAGCCTTAAATATGGTGTTTACTATTGCTGATATGACCAAGGACTGTTATATTCCGATGCTGGTCTTTTGTAAATGTGGGTAATAGTATACCGACTTTAGTTAAAAAGACTTAAAAAGGCATGGTCGCTCCTTCTTTTAAAGATGAAGTTGATGCGGCAAAGCCGAACAAGTTTTGATTGGCGCGTTTGATTTATATGCAGGCGCGGTTAGGCTCAATAATGAGTAATAAATTTAAGTGGTTCCCACGTCTTGGTTTAAAAAACTATTTTGCACCAGACAGGATAATGATAAGCAATTAATGAGTAAGTACTGGCTGGCTACACCACGGGGTGAGGCGGTAGTACTGAATGATGAATGACGTCGCAGACAATAATATTGCGATAGTGGTCTTTCTTGAAAAAAGAAAAATAATAAATAAGACCAATATGTAGGATAAACAATATGCAAATGTAAGACATATTGTGATGATTAATTGCCAAAGAAATGAAAACATTATTCTTCTGGAAAGTCGATAACGACTCTGCAAATCCCTATAAATAAAGGGATATCAACGTGTGAGCCTCATATAGAGGTTTTAAATGAAGCGAATTTTAATAAACGCAACCAACCAAGAAGAGTTGCGTGTTGCGATGGTCGATGGCCAGCGTCTGTTTGATCTAGATATTGCCATCCCTTCTCGGGAACAAAAGAAAGGTAATATTTATAAAGGTAAAATCACCCGTGTTGAACCAAGTTTGGAAGCTGTCTTTGTTGATTATGGCGCTGAACGTCAAGGTTTCTTATCACTAAAAGAAATTTCAAAAGACTATTTCAAACCACGTAAATCTAAAGATGGCGAGTCATCAGGTCGAATTAATGTTCAAGATGTACTTTCTGTAGGTCAAGAACTCGTTATTCAAATTGAAAAAGAAGAGCGTGGTAATAAAGGTGCTGCATTAACTACGTTTATTAGCCTTGCAGGACGTTATTTAGTCTTAATGCCTAATAGCCCTCGTGCTGGTGGTATTTCACGTCGTATCGAAGGTGAAGAGCGTGCTGAGTTACAAGAAGCGTTACGTTCATTAGAAGTACCTGAAGGTATGGGTATGATTGTACGTACTGCAGGTGTTGGCAAACAAGCCGAAGAATTGCAGTGGGATTTAGAATATTTAGTGCAATTGTGGACTGCTATTGATAAGGCGAATAAAGACCGTAAAGCACCGTTTTTAGTTTATCAAGAAAGTAATATCATCATCCGTGCATTGCGTGATTACTTGCGTAAAGACATCGGTGAAATCTTAGTCGATTCACCTGAAGTGTACCAAACAGGTCATGATTTTATGACCATGGTTATGCCGCATGAATTAAGTAAGTTTAAGCTTTATCAAGATAAAGTACCGCTATTTACGCGTTATCAAGTTGAAAGCCAAATTGAAACAGCCTTTAGACATGAAGTACGTCTTCCTTCTGGTGGTGCTTTAGTTATCGACCCTACAGAAGCATTGATTTCTATTGATGTGAACTCGGCTCGAGCTAATAAAGGTGGCGATATTGAAGAAACTGCCTTTAATACAAACTTAGAAGCTGCAGAAGAAATTGCACGTCAATTACGTATTCGTGATTTAGGTGGTTTAGTGGTTATTGATTTCATTGATATGGGACCAACACGTCACCAACGTGAAGTTGAAAACCGCCTTCGAGATCATCTAAAAGCAGATCGTGCACGTGTTCAAGTAGGTCGTATTTCTCGATTTGGTTTATTAGAAATGTCTCGCCAACGTTTGCGTCCATCTTTAGGGGATGCACATGAAGAAACGTGCCCACGCTGTGGTGGTTTAGGCCATGTTCGTGGTGTGCAATCATTAGGTCTTGCGGTGTTACGTCTAGTTGAAGAAGAAGCCACTAAAGATCGTATTTCTAAGTTGATTATCCAGCTACCTATTTCAGTTGCAACCTTCATGCTGAATGAGAAGCGAGTTCAATTAGAAGAGATTGAGCGTCGCCAAGAGGTTAAATTATTATTAATTCCTAATCCTCATTTGGATACGCCTCATTTTGATATTGAGCGTGTTAAAGAAGGCAATGATGTAACAGAAGTGAGCCACCATTTGATGGTGACACCTGAACCAGAAGTGCCAGAAGCAATGAAAGATATGCCTACACTTGAAGAGGCTGCTGTAACAGGTGTAGCGCCATCAGCTCCTGCGCCAACAGTATCAACAGTATCTACAGAGACAGTAGTCGTAGTAGAGAAAAAACCAAGTTTGTTAAAACGTTTATTGAATGTATTGACGGGTAAACCGGCAGATGAAGTAGAAGAAAAGTCTGAAGAGTCAAAAGCAGAAGATGCGCCTAAACGTGAACAAAATAGACGTCCACGTAATAATAATAGAAATAATCGTCGCCCTCGTCGTCGCCCAGATCAAGTTAAGAATGATAATGATCAAGACAGTAATAGCAGTAACGATGTTAAATCAACAAAACCAGCTCCAGCAAAAGCACAAGATGATAAAACTGAGCAGGGTCAAAATCCTAATGCGAAGCGTACTCGTCGTGGTGGACGTCGTCGTAAGCCTCGCGCAGAAGATGCAGCACCCGTTGCAGAAGATGCAGGTAATAAAATTCCACCAGAGAAGAAAGAAGTGGATGGTAATGCCGTTCCGGCGCCTGTGGTAGATGAAGTGAATGGAAATATACCTTCATCTTCATCTGGTACAGAAGTCGATGGTAATAAACCGATGGCAAATAAGCCTGCAGCTAATAAACCTGCAGCTAATAAACCACGTAGTAGAGGAAGAACCTCTACAGGAACGGCTAGACGTCGTCGTCCTGCTGCAAAAGATCAGCAAGTAAAAGAGACGCCAACTCCTGTTGCTGTAGAAAATGTGGAAAAAAAACCAGCATCGGAAGATAATAGTGCTGAAAAGGTAATCGTTAAGAAACGTGCTCCTAGAAAAGTAATTTCCAAAGAAGAGGCAGCACCTAAAAAAGAGGTAGCGCCTAAAAAAGAGACTGCACCTAAAAAAGAGGCAGTACCTAAAAAAGAGGCAGTACCTAAAAAAGAGGTAGCACCTAAAAAAGAAGCTGAACCTAAAAAAGAGGCTGTACCTAAAGAAGATGTCAGCGAATAAGCAATTTGAATGTGAACACTTGTTGGCCTTATTAGGTCAGCAAGTTGTTTATCAACAGCAGCAATGTGAAATCATTGAGCTGTTGGATGGTTGTGAGTTGGTATTACAGGTGTTAGATCCAGATACAAGTATTCAAGCGACACAGTATGGTGAAGGTCATCGTGCTGTACCTGTTACTTATATTCTATCTGTGTTTGATGGTGAAGGTGAGCTTCATACGGAGCTGATAGCGGCGGGTATTGATATCTTATTGGAAAAGAATTTATAGTTCTTTTCTTCGTTTTAACTAAGCTGAACTTTAGATAAGAATAGTCAGCAACATCCTAGTTTACAATCACTTATGAACGATCACGGCTCCGAATAGATAACGCAGAGAGCCTCTAAAATAAAGGCGCTGGATGGCTGTGCTTATCCAGAGTTCAGGTTAACTATGTGGTTTTTGTGAAATAGGTTTTGGAATTACGATAATACTCTTCGTGTGTAAAAAGTTATTTCTACGATGATTAGTGGTTATTAACTTAGAATTTTGCGCACTTCATCAAGATCTTCTTGGGTATCTACGCCATGTCCAGGCGAGATCTTCGCCGCACTTAGATGAATCTTCTTACCATGAAAAAGTACCCGTAATTGTTCTAGTGATTCTTCTTTTTCTAGTGTGCAAGGGCTTAATTCTGAATAGTGTTTTAAGAAGCTTGCACGGTAGCCATATAGGCCAATATGTCGATAATGAGGTAATTCAGGTGGTAATGTGGATTTTTGGTCAAAGTGATCTCGCATCCAAGGAATGGGTGCTCGACTAAAATATAAAGCATAGCCTTGAGCATCCATAACTACTTTGACAACATTCGGGTCAAAGACATGTCTTTCTTCGTTGATTTGACTATATAATGTCGCCATATCTGCATCAGGATGCTGTTGTAAGTCATCGGCGACTTGATTGATTAAGCTGGCAGGTAAACAGGGTTCATCACCCTGCACATTGATAATAATGTCATCATCAGCAAAAACCCTTTGTGAAGCCACTTCAGCTAGCCTATCTGTTCCTGAGATATGATCTTCACGCGTCATACACACATCAGCACCAAAGCTTTGAGCGACACGTTGTATATCTTCATTATCCGTCGCAATGATAACCTCACTGGCATTGCTTTCTAAAGCACGTTCATAAACATGCTGAATCATCGGTTTTCCGGCTATATCTAATAAAGGTTTACCGGGTAATCGTGTTGATGCAAAACGCGATGGGATAACAATTTTGAATGACATTAAGTAATGTCTTCATCAGTAGCAAGTGTGCGGGCTTCATCGGTCAACATAACTGGGATGTCATCACGAATGGGGTAGGCTAAGCGACATGCAGGGCAAATGAGTTCTTGCTTAGGTTTGTCGTAGTTTAAGCTACCTTTACAGCTAGGGCAGGCTAGAATATCGAGTAGAGTTTTATCCATGGTGAGGAAGTTCCGCTAATTTATGTAATAAATGTTGTTCAAGTTTACCGCTTATTGCCGTTTTAATGGGGATATACCATATATTTTTCTTGTCAAAGTGCTGACATTTTACGGCATCTTTTTCTGTCATCAAAATATCAAGATCATCATTAAAATTAAGATCATTTAATGTATAGGGGTGATGGTCAGAAAAAGAGTGTGCTTGAATGCTTAGACCATATTCTTCTAATTGATCAAAAAATCGTTGGGGATAACCAATACCAGCAATCGCGTGTACTGTTTTGTTTTGAAAAGAAGATAATTCTTTTTTCTGGTCCGGGTTTACTAGGTTTACAGCGTGGCCATGAGATATGGTCATTGTATATTTAGCCGGTGTTTCAGCACCATTATGAACAATAAAATCGACCTGATTTAAACGAGATAAAGGTTCACGTAATGGACCCGCCGGGAGGCAGTGTTGATTACCAAATAAACGTTTACTATCAACAATAACAATTTCGATATCACGAGCTAAGGCATAGTGTTGCAGACCATCATCAGCAATAATGATATTACAGTCAAATTGCTTTAAGAGCAGCCTTGCTGCTGCAACACGATTAGGTGCGACAACCATGGGGCAAGCTGATTGTCGGCTGATAATTAGTGGTTCATCTCCAACTAGGCGTGGATCGCTTTGTGGTGTGACTATTTGAGGATGTCGCCCTGGTTTACCACCATAACCTCGACTAATAATACCGGGACGAAACCCCGCATATTTCAGTTTCTCAGCAAGCCATATAACAAAGGGTGTTTTACCTGTCCCTCCGACACTAATATTACCAACAATAATAACGGGTACATCTAGAGTATATTGCTTAAACAAGCCTACTCGATACAGTGATTGACGTAGAAAAATGACAATGCGGTAAAGGGCCGATAACGGCCAGAGAATCCAGCGTATAGGGTGTTTTTTATACCAACTATTAATGAACCATGTCATGGTTTAATTTGTTTCAGCTGTGTTTTCCTGAAATTGTAAGCGATGAAGTTCAGCATAATGTTGATTTTTCGCTATAAGTTCAGAATGAGTACCCGTTTCAATAATTTGACCATTATGCATCACGATAATTTGATCCGCTTTTTCAATAGTCGATAAACGATGAGCAATAACGAGTGTAGTACGCTGTGTCATTAGTTTTTCTAGAGCAGATTGGATATGGCGTTCTGCTTCTGAATCTAATGAGGCAGTTGCTTCATCGAGGACTAAAATAGGAGCATCACGTAATAATGCACGGGCGATAGCTAAGCGCTGACGCTGACCACCAGAGAGTAATACGCCATTTTGACCTACTTGTGTCGCGAGTCCATCTGGAAGACGTTCGATAAACTCCCATGCATGTGCTGCTTTGGCTGCTTCGATAATCTGTTCATTACTAATGTGTTCTTTTTGACCATAGGTAATATTGTTAGCAATGGTGTCGTTAAATAAGATGACTTGTTGATTAACTAATGAGATTTGTTCGCGAAGTGAACTGAGTTTGAGATCATTAATATCAATACCATCAATAAAAATGTGTCCTTCACTTAATGAATAGAATCTTGCTAACAAGCTGACCAATGTTGTTTTTCCACTTCCAGAATGGCCAACAAAAGCGATGGTTTGACCTGGTTTTGCATTGAATGAAATATCACTGAGAACGGAGCCTTTCTCTGCATTATAGGAAAAACCGACATTTTTATATTCAATCTTTCCTTGGGAACGAGCTATTGTTTTTGTACCGTTGTCTTGTTCTGCTTGGCGATCAAGTAAACCAAAGATACTTTGTGCGGCAGCAATACCGGCTTGTAGTTTGGAGTTTATCTTTGTTAATCGTTTAAGGGGGGTAAGGATCATAAACATGGCAGTAACAAATGAAATAAAACTACCAACAGATATCTTATCGAGCATGTCAGGCAATGTGGCTAGATAAATAACGCATGATAAGCCTAGAACGGTAATTAACTGGATAATAGGTTGGCTTATTGCATCGGTTGTAATCATCTTCATTTGTTGTCGGCGATTTTTTTGGTTCGCTTCATTAAAGCGTTGTATTTCATATTCTTGGCTACCGAAGGTTTTGACTTCTCGCTGACCTTCAATAACTTCATTACTGATATGACCTACATCTCCCATCGACTCTTGGATTGTCTGGCTTATTTTGCGAAAGCGGGTACTAATTTTGAAGACTAATAAAGCAATGAGGGGCACTGTTAATAAAATTATAAGAGATAGCAGGCCGTTCAGGTAGATCATCCAAGCCAACAAGCCAACCACAGTGAGACTGTCACGAATTAAGGTCAGTACAGCATCTGTTGTAGCATTAGCGACTTGTTCTACATCATAAAGTAATTTAGACATAAGTTGGCCAGAAGCACTTTGGTCGTAGAAGCTACTAGGCAGTGAGATTAGGCGTGCAAACATTTCAGCACGTAAGTTCTTGATCACATTACGGGCAACCCAGCCCAACCCATAACTCGTGACAAAGTTAGCTGCTCCTCGGACCAAAAACAGGCCAATCAGTAAGAAGGGCAGTAGTTTGATTGTTTCTGCATCACGAGCAACAAAGCTGCCATCCATTAATGGTTTCATTAATGCGGCGAGCCCTACTTCTGTGCTGGCAAAGATTGCCATTGCAACAATTGCGGCTACAAACGCAGGCCAATAGGGTTTTACATAGCTTAATAGGCGTTGGTATATCTGCTTAGGGCTAATCGGGTTGGGTTCATTATTCATGGTTTACTTTTTTGTTTGGCGTGTTGCTAAAGTTAAGCGAGTATAGCCAAGCTGTTGGGCTGTATCCATTGCTGTAACAATATTCTGATATTCAGCATTAGCATCGGCACTAATAATAATATGAGGATTGTCATTGTCACCGACTGCTTGTTTTAGGTGTGCTGATAATTGCTCTAAACTCGGGTTTTCCAATGTCACATCATTAACAGTAAATTGACCCTCTGCATTAATAATAATATCAATGGCTTTTTCTTGTTCAGGTAAGACCTGTCCCGTTGCTTGAGGTAAATCAACTTTAAGCGAGCTTTCTCGAATAAAACTTGTTGAAACCATAAAAAATAATAGAAGAAGGAATACTACATCGATCATCGGTGTAAGGTTTAAATCTGGTTCTTCAGCTTTTCCTGCTGAGAGCTTCATTTTAGTTCCTTATCAGGATCAAACTCACGTTCACCATGTAAGATCTCTACTAGTTTCATCGCCTTTTCTTCCATGTCGACAACTAAGACATTTACTTTGCCACGGAAATAACGATAAAAAATTAGGCTAGGAATAGCGACGACTAAGCCCATGGCAGTCGTAATTAGTGCTTCAGATATACCGCCTGCTAATGTCTCTGGATTCCCCACACCTTCGGTAGTGATAACAGCAAATACTTTAATCATGCCAATTACCGTACCTAACAATCCTAGTAAGGGAGTGATGGCGGCAATCGTACCAAGTGTATTAAGATTGCTTTCGAGTGATAAGGTGACATGGCGACCTACATCTTCGATATTTTCTTTAGTGATGTCTCGTGAAGATTCGCGGTTAGCTAAACCTGCAGCCAAGATTTTCCCAAGTGGTGAATTACGTTGCAATGCAGCAATACGATTATTATCGACTTGACCGCTTTTTAACCACTGCCAGATATGAGTAATTAACTCGGGAGGAGATATTCGATTACTTTGAAGGCTCCAAAAGCGTTCTGCAATGATGGCAATCGCAATCCCTGAACAAATAAACAGGGGCCACATTAGTAAACCACCCGCTTTAAAAAATTCCAACATAATATCTCATCTCATTTACAAGTAAACGTAAGGCCATGATACGTGAAAATGTACCATTCATGAACACCATAATCGTCTTATTGAGTACTCGTCCATAGTTTCTGATTTGATTGGCGCCATCGCGTGGGCTTTGATATTGAATTTCTTAGAAACTCAATCTGGATTGCACCCTGTTGAGCAGTGTTTAATAGCCGAATTTTTTTTTGATGATATCGTTGTATAACCACGCTGTGTGGGAAATTATATCGGTTACGATAGCCTGTGGGTAATAAGGTGACTTGAGGTGAAACTGCATTAATAAAGATTTGTGATGATGATGTTTTACTACCATGATGAGGCGCAATAAGTATTGTTGATTTTAGCATTTCCCCATAACGTTGAACCAATAAGCGCTCAGCTTCTTTTTCAATATCCGCAGTGAGTAAAATACTGCCTGTAGAAGTCGATACCCGAAGTACGCAGGAAAGGTTGTTTTCACTTCCTTGATCATCATCGTTGGGATGAAAAATAGTAAAATCAACCCCATCCCATTGCCATGATTGACCTGAATTACATGCTTTGGCATCAGGGAGTAAGTGAGGAACGCTACTAAGAATATTGAGCGTATTTATTTCATTAATAAGTGGAATTGCCCCACCAATATGATCATTGTCTCCATGACTGATGATTAATGTATCAATTTGTTGAATACCTTGTGATTGCAGAAAAGGTTTAACAATAGCGGTACCAGTATTAAAGTCATCACTAAACTTAGGTCCTGTATCAAATACAAGTGTGTGATGCTGTGTTTGAATGACAGCAGATAAACCTTGTCCTACATCCAATAAAGTAAACCAAAACTCGCCTTGATTAGGTTTGTCAGGCGACCAAAATAGCAAAGGGATGAATCCAATAAGTCCTATCCATTTAGCAGGAAATGAACGTGGTGTAAGTAGTAATAAGCAGCCAAGAATAACGGGGATCCAATAGTAAATTGGTATTACTGGACTTTGCCATGATGCGAAAGGGACTGATGATAGTGCATTAAGGAGTGGAAAAATAATATCTAATAAATTATCGGCTAAATGAAATAACAGGCTAGCAAGTGGGGGCCATAACCATGTGAATACACTGGCAAGTAATAATACTGGAACCACAAGAAAACTAATGAATGGAATGGCTACAATATTGGCAATAGGTGCAATGAGCGATGTTTCCATAAAAAATAATAGCAGGAGGGGACTAAGACCCAATGCAATCAGAATATGAATTTTTGCCCATTGCCATTTGGGGGAGGGATAACGATGCTGGCTAACAAATAAGATAATTGCTACCGCAGAAAACGATAACCAGAAACCAGCAGATAATACGGATAAAGGATCAACAATTAGGATTAATAATAAGCTAACTGCCAGAATGTGACTGCTTATCACTGGACGGCGAATAATAAGTGCCACCATGACGGTTGCAACCATGATTAAGGCGCGTTGAGTGGGAATGGAAAATCCGGCAAGACCAGCATAAAATAAAGCGAATAAAAAGCCTCCTACAGCACCGACTTCATTTGCAGTTAATAACAATAAATTGTTAGCGCGCACTGACCATGAGAAGCGAAAGATAAAGAAACCAATAGTGGCTGCTAAACCAATGTGAAGACCAGAAATAGCTAATAAATGATTGGTTCCTGATTGCTTTAGAACCTGCCACTGTTTTTGGCTAATATTATGGCGAATGCCTGTTGTTAAACCTTGAATAAGACCGATATTGTTACTTTCTGGTAAAAATTGCTCAATATTTTCAGCAAGAGATTGCCTAAGTGCATTAATTGAATAGGGAGTAGCCTGCTTTAAACGGTAATTATTGGATGAAGTGCGGACATAGCCAGTAGCACCAATACCTTGCTGAAAAAGCCATGCTTCATAATCAAACGTTCCTGGGTTCATCATGCCGTGAATAGGTTTCAATTTAATGGTAAGTTGCCACTGCTCTCCCGCATTTAAATGTTTCGGGAGAGGTCTATACCAATTTAAGCGTATTTTATTGGGTAGCTCGTAGTCAGATGAGGTATCAGGTTTGAACTCAAACCGTAATCGCTTGCCTTGTTTTTCAGGAACACTAGAGATCGTACCGCTAACTAAGATTTCTTGTCCGGCTAGGTCAACTGGAATACGCTCCTTAAGGATAAGGTGTGAATATAACAAGGTCCATAATGCAGCGAAAACCATAATTGCTAAATAACGCGTAGTTCTAAATTTCAATAAGAAACAAGCGGGTAGAGATAGCCACAACCATAGTATGGAAGGTTGGTTAGACAGCTGTAAAAATAATACACAAGCAAGTGCAAATGATATGGCAGTTTTAATCATAGATCCCTTATAATTAAACTATTATTGATAACGACAAAGCTTTGAATAAAACAAAATGCCTCGTAAACTTCTTAAACGTATCATGCCAGATCACAAAACGATGTGCGAACATCCGCATCTGAAGAAGTTTGGTGAGCGTTTGGTTGAGCCTAAGTTATGGCATTTAAATCGACGCTCTGTTGCTGTTGCTGTTGCATTAGGCTTATTTATAGGCTTTATGCCAATTATAGGACAGATGTTTGTTGCCGCTGCATTGGCTATTTTTTTTCGTATAAATCTCCCAATCTCAGTAATGGCAGTATGGGTTTCTAATCCATTGACCATCGCACCGATGTATTTCTTTACCTACAAAGTAGGTGCGTGGCTGTTACAAGTGCCTGTTGAGCAGCATAGTTTTACGATGTCATGGCAGTGGTTTACTCATGAGTTCTTAACTATCTGGCAACCATTCCTTTTGGGAAGTGTTGTGTGTGGAGCCATTGCTGCCCTATTAGGGATATTCTTGGTTCGATTTGTGTGGCGACGGATGGTGCTTCGTAACTGGGCGAAAAGACAGGAAAAGAACAGACGGAAGTCATAAGTTGTTTTTTCTCCAGCTGAGAATAATAATTATTAATTGCTAGGTTAATACCGATAAGTATCGTTGGTAAATCAAGGGAGAATCGATCTGATTCCTAAATTCTCCCCTGAATGATAGTTGAGTTTGGCCTTATTTAACCTGAGTTCTGGATAAGAATAGTTAGCAAAATCATAATTTACAATGACTTGTGGACAATGTCACTGTGAAAGTGATGAGAAAACCATTAATCATGCGACCAGTACATTTAGTTTAGTGGATATCAAGGCAGGTTTACGTAGCAATAGCGAGCTATTGGAAGTCAATCTAACCCAGAGAGCCGCTAAACTAAATGTACTGGATGGCTATGCTTATCCAGAATTTAGGTTATTTAGCCAGTGCGCCTCGATACAGTGAATTATTCTGTTCGCTGAGGTGAGGTGCGTAGCGAGAATAACTTGTTTTACTTGTATTATTAATAAGCAAATTTATATCTACCCCTTGTTTTGCAAGTGCGCCACGAAACAATGAATTATTCTTTTCGCTTTCGTGAGTGATAGGGAAAGGTGTAGAAGATATTTCTATTTGTGGCTCTGTCTCTGGTCGGTAATCTCTTGCATTTATTTCAAGCATCGCTTTTGACAATGAATTATTTTCTATTATTGGAGCGGTCGAATTCGCCCAAACAGTATTAGATAACAAAAATGTTGAGAGTATCGCTATATATAACTTAGTCATTTGTTTTCTCCTAATAATTGACGGCAACGTATTGCCTATAATTAATAGACTCAATAAAAGCTAAAGTGTTACATAAAAATTAAAAGATAGTGGGTTGATACCCGTGATCAATCAAGGTGCCGATTTATAGCATTCATACTGAATACGCTAGCGGCGTTATAATAGTGAGCAATAGAATCACTATTATGCCTTGCCAGCCCATCCATTATGCACACTAAAAACAGACATCTTGAATAATAACGGGTATATGCTGATCAGAATATAACAATCTAATCTGCTAATTTCCCATCAACGAGTGTTAATACTCGATCCATTTGAGACGCTAAGCCGGTATCATGAGTAACTATAATTAAGGCCGTGCCTAAGGATTCATTCAGCTCAAGAATTAAATCAAAAATAGCTTGAGCGGTCCGATGATCAAGATTGCCGGTAGGTTCATCTGCTAATAAACAATCTGGTTGGGTGATTAAAGCACGAGCCAGTGCCGCACGTTGACGTTCTCCACCGGATAATTCACTAGGTTTATGAATAAGGCGGTGACCTAAGCCTACTTTCACTAACAACTCTTCTGCTTGTTGTTGCGCTTGCTTAGGCTGCATTCCACCAATAATGAGCGGGATGGCCACATTCTCTAAAGCAGAAAACTCTGGTAATAAATGATGAAATTGATAGACAAAGCCTAAGCTTTGGTTACGCAATTTACTTAATGCATTGACGGATAAGTGATTAATATCTTGTCCATGAATATGAACTGTCCCTGCACTAGGTTCATCTAAACCGCCCAGTAAATGTAATAAGGTACTTTTACCTGAACCCGAGCTACCTACAATGGCAAGACGATCGCCTTTATTAACGGTGAGATTAATATCTGTTAGTACATCTGTTTCTAAATCGCCATCAGAAAACCGTTTCGCTAAATGACGACATTGGATAATGGATTGATCAGTCATAACGCAACGCCTCTGCTGGACGAATCTTAGAGGCGCGCCATGATGGGTAAATTGTGGACAGTAATGATAATGCAAAAGCAGTCAGGCCAATGACGGTTACGTCATCCCACTTTAAATCTGATGGCAAACTACTAATATAATAGACGTCTGCAGGTAAAAATTGATAGCCGAGTACTTGTTCTAGATTAGCGATGATTGTTTCCACATTAAGCGCCAAGGCTACACCTCCACCAATGCCAATTAAGGTCCCAAAGATACCTATAAGTGTTCCTTGAACCATAAATATGATCATAATATCTTTTGGGGTCATACCTAGTGTACGTAATATTGCTATATCTGCTTGCTTGTCTGTCACCATCATGATTAATGTTGAGACAATATTAAAGGCTGCTACAGCAACGATAAGCAACAGAATCACAAACATGACTGTTTTTTCTGTTTTTAGTGCACGAAAAAAATTGGCATGTTGATAAGTCCAATCTGCTGCTCGATATGTGGCTGGTAGCGTCGCAAGTAGATCGCGAGTAATTGAAGGTGCTTTATAAACATCGTCTAGTTTTAGACGAAGGCCTGTTACCCTGTTTGGAATTCGAAAAAGTTTAGCTGCATCAGTGATATTCATGATGGCTAAAGCACTATCATATTCATACATACCAATCTCAAAGATTCCGACAACATTAAGTCGTTTTAATCTTGGCATTACACCGGCTGGAGTGGGCGTGACATGGGGTGTAATGAGAGTGACTTTATCGCCAGTCGACACACCCATTGCTTGCGCTAAATCTTTGCCTAAAATAACGCCGAAACTACCTGCTTGTAGATTATCAAGATGTCCCTGAATAATTTTATCGCCAATGGTGGACACTTGACCTTCAAGTTCGGGATCGATACCACGAATTAAGCTACCTCTAACGCGACTTCCTTGGCTGAGCATTGCTTGACCTTCTACAAAGGGGGCATAAGCAACGAGGTGCTCTGCACCATCAATCAATCCTTGTAATGATTGCCAATCTTTAAGCGTACCATCTTGTCCGGTAATAAATGCATGAGATGTCATGCCTAAAATACGCTCACGGAGTTCTTTTTCAAATCCATTCATAACGGATAGCACAACAATTAAGGCGGCAACACCGAGTGCAACACCCAGCATGGATGTGAGAGATATAAATGAAATGAAATGATTGCGGCGTTTTGCTCGGGTATAGCGTAAACCGACAAACACACTTAAAGGCTTGAACATTATATTGAGGATTCTTTAGATGTTTTCAGACTTTATGCGCGTCATCCCCGCGTAGGCGGGGATCAACGGGCTGTTCAAGCTGCCACTATCGTTGGATTCCCACTTTCGTGGGAATGACGATGATGATATTGATTTGAACATCAGTCTTAGGGAAAGTAGACTAAAAATATAGTCTATTTAGCGTAAACTGTTTTTGTGCCGCTTTCACTACCAAGTAATAAAACATCAGCAGGGCGCATAGCAAATAAACCGTTAGCAACAACACCAACAATATTATTAAGTTCTTTTTCTTTAGAAATTGCTTCCATGATATCCCAACCATGAACATCAATAATCACGTTGCTGTTATCAGTGATGAAACCATCACGGTAAACAGGTTGGCCACCCATTTTTACGATTTCACGGGCGACATAGCTGCGCGCCATTGGTACGACTTCAACGGGTAATGGGAATTTACCTAATACGTCGACTAATTTACTTTCATCAGCAATACAGACAAATTTATCACTTGCAGCAGCAATGATTTTTTCACGCGTTAATGCACCACCACCACCTTTAATAAGTTGTAAGAAATGGTTTGCTTCATCAGCGCCATCAACATAAACAGCAATTTGGCCCACTGAGTTTAAGTCAAAAACAGGAATGCCATGCTCTTCTAAACGTTTAGTTGAAACAATTGAGCTTGAAACTGCGCCTTCAATGCGACCTTTTATTGTTGCTAAGGCATCAATAAAGTGGTTTACCGTAGAGCCAGTACCAACACCGACGATACCATCAGTATCAATGTGTTCTAGTGCTGCATAGGCGGCTTGTTTTTTCATTTCATCAGCGTTCATTGCTTCATCCTTCTTTTATATGTAATTTATTAATATCGTACTAATTATAGAGATAAATGACTTGCAATGGTAACGTAAGCACACTATTGATTATTAGAGTTAACAAAACTGAACTGTCATGCTGACCGAATATGTTGAAAAAATACTAAAAGCGCGGGTATATGATGTGGCAATTGAAACGCCACTTGATGTGATGCCACGGCTGTCAAAGCGCTTAAATAATACACTTTGGTTAAAGCGTGAAGATTTGCAGCCTGTATTTTCATTTAAGTTACGCGGTGCCTATAACCGTATGACACATCTTACGGATAGTGAGCGACAACAAGGTGTGGTTGCAGCTTCAGCAGGCAATCATGCTCAAGGTGTTGCGCTATCGGCAAAGAAAATGGGCATTTCAGCGTTAATTGTAATGCCTAAAACAACACCTGCTATTAAAGTTGAAGCAGTGAAAGCCTTTGGTGCTGAAATTATCTTACATGGTAATAGTTATGACGATGCCTGTAGCTATGCTTTAGATATTGCCAAGCAACAAGGACGAACATTTATTCATCCTTACGATGATCCTGAAGTCATTGCCGGTCAAGGCACGATTGCGATGGAAATCTTACGCCAGCATCCAGATCCTATCCATGCTGTTTTTGTTCCGGTCGGTGGTGGTGGTTTAATTGCGGGAGTGGCGGCTTACATCAAAGCCTTTTGGCCTGAAATTAAAGTGATTGGTGTTGAGCCGGAAGATGCGGCTTGTTTAAAAGAAGCCTTAGAAAAAGATGAACGCATTGTGCTTGAGCAAGTGGGTTTGTTTGCTGATGGCACTGCGGTACGTCAGATTGGTGAAGAACCCTTTAGAATTGCCAGAGAAACAGTCGATGAAGTCATCACTGTTGATAGTGATGAGTTATGCGCTGCAATTATGGATATTTTTGATGATACTCGTTCTATTGCAGAACCTTCGGGTGCTTTGGCTGTAGCAGGGGCTAAAAAATATATCGCTCGTGACAATATCACTGATGAACAGCTTATCGTTATTGATAGTGGGGCTAACATTAACTTTGACAGGCTTCGTCATGTAGCAGAGCGAGCTGAGCTGGGTGAGCGTCGTGAAGTGCTTTTCTCGACGACAATTGATGAAAGACCAGGTAGCTTCCAGAAGTTCTGTCAGACATTATCTGATCGAGGAATTACAGAGTTTAACTATCGTTATGCGGATAGTGCTGATGCACAAGTCTTTGTGGGCTTAAGAATTAATGGTGGAGATGCAGAGCGACAGGCTTTATTTTCTAGCCTTGATGAGGCCGGCTATCAGTGGACTGATTTCAGTGATAATGAAATGGCGAAATTACATATCCGCTATATGGTCGGGGGTCATGCACCTCAAGTTGAGAATGAGCAGATATATCGTTTCGAATTTCCAGAGCGCCCCGGTGCGTTATTACGCTTTTTAACTCAAATGGGGCAGAGATGGAATATCAGTTTATTCCATTACCGAAATCATGGTGCAGCATATGGACGGGTACTTGTTGGTGTGCAAGTGAGCAATGCTGAACAGGATGACTTTATTCAGTTTTTAGATGAATTAGGTTATAACTATTGGCAGGAAACAGATAATCCTGCCTACACATTATTTTTGAAATAAATAGCTTGAAACCTTTGCACGAGTCGTCTTTTTCGCCATGGCGGCGTTAAAAATAGTCTCAAAATGCTCATTTACACGAGTAAACTGCGCTTTTTGATGAAACACATCCTTGTGTTTCACCCTTTTCAGGGTAAATCCAAATCTGTTCCAAACAGATTTGTCGACAATTTTTGCCTTGCTACGACAAAAAATACTTATCGTGCAAAGGTCTCAGCTTATTTAAGATAAGCTAAAATTTAAGGTGTAATAAAACAGTTGTTACGGAGTCTATTGAACAAGATGTTATTTGAAATAAATTTGTAGATTAATTAAGGATCGATATATGAATCATTTGTCAGCTAAGTTTACTGAATTTCTAATGACTACAATGGAAGTGCTCGCGGCATTGTTTATCTTAGCGCTAGGATTGCTTGTATTGTGGGTTATTGTTGCCTATGTCATTGATGTGACACAGACCCAGCAAACTATTCGACGTAATTATCCTGTTATTGGTCGTTTTCGTTATTTCTTTGAACATATCGGTGAATTCTTTCGTCAGTATTTTTTTGCTATGGATCGTGAAGAGTATCCATTTAATCGAGCCCAGCGTTCTTGGGCATATAGAGCAGCCAAAAATGTAGATAGTACGGTAGCATTTGGATCGACGGATAACATTAATAGTTCGGGGCGAGTTCTGTTTGTAAACTGCGCCTTTCCTACACTGGGCCAAGATGCTGTTCCCCCGCAACCGGTGACCATTGGTACATCATGTAAACATCCCTATACAACGTCATCAATTATCAATATTTCAGGCATGAGTTACGGCGCTATATCAAAACCTGCAGTATTGGCTTTGTCTGGTGGTGCAAAATTAGCCGGCTGTTGGATGAATACGGGGGAGGGAGGCTTGTCCCCATACCACCTTGAAGGTGGGGCTGATATTGTGTTTCAAATCGGTACGGCTAAGAACGGTGTGAGTGATGTTAATGGTGTATTGGACGATGATAAATTAACGGAAATGGCATCTCATTCTCAAGTGAAGATGTTTGAGATAAAAATGAGCCAAGGAGCTAAACCGGGTAAAGGAGCTAAACCGGGTAAAGGTGGTATTTTACCGGGTGAAAAAGTAACGAAAGAAATTGCTGCTATTCGTGGTGTTGAAGTGGGTAAAGATGCTTATAGCCCAAATCGACATCCTGATATTAATAGTTTTGATGATTTAATCGACATGATTAACCGAGTTAGAGACGTTACGGGTAAACCTACTGGTTTTAAAATGGTAGTGGGGGCACCTAAACAAGTTGATGCACTTATGGTCGCTATTGTGGCTAGAGGTCTCGATTTTGCTCCTGATTTTATTACTATTGATGGTGCCGAAGGTGGAACAGGTGCCGCACCGATGCCTTTAATTGATTCTGTGGGAATGTCCTTGCGTGAAAGCTTACCGCTTCTTGTCGATAAGTTAATGCAATATGGTCTTAGAGATAGAATTAAAGTGATAGCATCAGGAAAACTGGTAACGCCAGGTGCTGTGGGCTGGGCTTTATGTGCGGGTGCTGATTTTATTACCAGTGCGCGCGGGTTTATGTTTGCTTTGGGTTGTATTCAGGCTTTGCAATGTAACAAAAACACTTGTCCAACAGGTATTACGACACATGATCCTAAATTTCAAAAAGGCTTACATCCGAAAACTAAATCAGTGCGGGTCGCTAATTACGTTAATAATATGGTGAAAGAGGTGGGGATTATTGCTCATTCATGTGGGGTGAAAAGTCCTCGAGCATTAAACCGTACTCATGCACGTATTGTGATGGGAAATGGTTTGACCAAAGGGATGGATGAGATATTCCCTGAACTTGAGAAGATCAAGGAGTAAATGATGGCTATTAGTACAGGCTTAATATTATTAGCAATGATGTTATTGCTGGCCTTATTATTGAAGCCAGTTGCTGAAAAATATCATATTCCTTTTGCAGGTCTATTGGTTGTAACAGGATTTGTCGGAAGTGAAATTGTAGTCAGCCTAGGGATTGATACGGGGGTTCGTTACGATTCTTTTCATGATTTAATCATATTTGTGTTTTTACCGCTGCTCATTTTTGAAGCCGCTTTTAAGATCAATGCCCAACAGTTATTTAAAAACCTAATTGTTATCTTATTCTTTGCTATTCCAGTCATGTTGTTTTCAACTGCTGTTGCGGCCGTCATGATTTACTATGGCATCGGTCATCCAACAGGATTTCCATGGATAGCCGCATTATTAACAGGTGCGCTCTTAGCTGCAACAGATCCTGTGGCGGTATTGGACCTTATGCGTAAAGCAGGGGTGTCAGAACGCCTGTGTATGCTGATAGAAGGTGAAGCTCTCTTTAATGATGCAACGGCTATTGTGACTTTTAGTATCTTTCTTTATATCGCTCAACATCCAATGGAAGATATTTCAGTACTAGATGCTAGCTTACGATTCATGGTGGTGTTTTTTGGTGGTAGTATTGTTGGCCTATTTATTGGTTTTGCTTTTTTGTTTTTATCACGCTTGTTGCAAGACTTTGTTCAACAAGCGATTGTGACTTTGATCGCAGCCTATATTTCATATCTAACAGCACAACAATGGTTAAATGTATCCGGTGTGATGTCGGTATTGGTGACAGGGATGGTACTGGGTCGTGTTATTCATCATGATTTCCAAGAACATGATAAAAGCAGTTTTGTTGATGACTTCTGGACCTTCAATGTCTATGTCGCAGAGTCATTAATGTTCTTATTGATGGGTGTGACGATTACTTTAGGCATGTTTACTGATAATTGGTTAGCAATGCTGATTGGTATTTTTGCCGTCTTAATTGCTCGTGCAATAGGTGTTTTTGGTGGTGCACGACTAATTTCATTTATGCCTAGAACAGAGAATATTTCAATGGGAGACCAAAGGCTTATGTTTGTTGGAGGTCTACGTGGTGCTGTGACATTAGCGTTAGCGTTGTCACTTCCTTTGGAGTTGAGCTATTGGTGGACAGTACAATCTATCGCTTTTGGTGTGGTACTTTTTACTCTCTTTATTCAAGCACCTTTGATGATGCCATTATTGAAAGATCAGGATGATAACCATTAGGCTTACTTGATTCTTGTCTGCCATGTGGGATGTTGAGTCTGGTCTATAATATTGTGATGAATTAGCCATTGTTTCGCATCATCAGCATCTTGTTCAAACCATGCTCTGGCACTGCCTAGACGGAAAGTGTAACCCCAACTGTCCATATCCAACATCATACGATCTTTACCCATATTGGCTAATTGATCTGCGAGTAAGATTTGTAGGTAACAGACGCCATTTTCTTCATCATAGTCACCTTCGGCATCCGTATCTAGCTTTGCACGTCTGATGGGATCCATACAAATATAATGACTTGATTCATGTAAGGCGGAGTGGATTGGAGTGTCGTAGCGTAATAGCAGTTTATTGCCTATTAAACCTGCCTCACGATCACCAAAGAAACTACCGGGAATAGTTTTATCATCAGTAACATGAACGATTTCTATTCCATAAGGTTTGAGTAAGATGGCTAATTCATCTTGTCGTTGTTGGTCGCAGTTTAAGACGTTAGTAGGATCAGCTTCAGACACGTCGTGCATCACCAATAATATGGTTTGTCACCATACCTGCTAATGTGAGACCAAAGATCGAAGGCATATAGCTCGCTGTTCCGTTAACGGCACGGGCTCGACCATGTGCCACTGCTTCCGGTGGTAATGCTGGTAATGGAGACTCAATTGAGTAGACTGCTTGCACACCTCTTCCTACACCTCTGCGGCGTAAATGACGGCGGATCATTTTGGCAAGTTTACACATGGAGGTATCCATAATATCACCCGTACGAATCATGCTGGGATCGAGCTTTCCACCTGCACCCATACTAGCGAAGATAGGTATTTTCTTTTTCCAGGCTGCTTCGATTAATGCTGCTTTACTGCTCATACTATCAATAGCATCGACAACGACATCAAATTCAGGCGTGAGAATTTCAAAAACACTGTCAGGGGTGAGGAATTCTTTAATTAATGTCACTTGGCAATCAGGATTGATATCTTGAATACGTTGTTTCATGACTTCAGCTTTAGATAAACCAATAGTTGAGTTAAGGGCGATTAATTGTCGATTGATATTTGAGGCTGAAACAACATCATGATCTGCAAGCGTGATTTTCCCGACTCCCATTCTTGCAAGTGCTTCTGCGGTGAAAGAACCCACACCACCTATACCGGCAATAAATACATGAGATTGTTGAAGGCGTTCAATACCTTCATCACCGATTAATATATGGGTGCGTTCAAATAATGGATTTGAGTTTGTCATAAGCTTTGTAACAAAAGAAATAATAAGGTCTATTTTACCTTAGATGCACAGGGAACAGATAGGGTTGATGAAGGCTCTATTTCTAATCTACCGTGATCAACCTCTAAATTACAGACACTACAATAGCCATAATCGTCAGAGGCTATTAAGGGTATAGAGCATCACATGAGATACACGAATGACACTAGATTGATCCAATTCAACAGTTTGAGTTGAGTTCTGTGCCATTTTTTGAGCAGCCATCAGCTGTTCTCTTTGCTGTTTAAGCATTTGTTTAAACTTTTGCAGCTCAGTATTGTTCATAATGTCTGAAATTTAAAATGTTCGATAAGTGGTGTAATACTTGATAATGGCTAGCTCTTATCAAGTATTACATCTTATCTTAGTTTCCTGTTTTTGCCTTGAAACTCCACAAATTGAATTTATGTTGTTTCGATTTTTAATATTGATAATGCGACAGCCTCAGCCACTTTAATGCCATCAATTGCGGCTGATAAAATCCCACCGGCATAACCCGCGCCTTCTCCAGCAGGATATAAACCTTGAGTATTAATGCTTTGGAAGTCTTTAGAACGCCTAATACTAATGGGTGATGATGATCGTGTTTCGACGCCAGTCAAGATAGCATCGGCCATCGCAAAGCCTTTTATTTTATTATCAAACATGGGAATCGCTTCACGAATTGCTGCAATTGCATAAGCGGGCAAAGCTTGAGATAAGTCGCCTAAAGCAATACCAGGCTGATAGGATGGAATAACACTGCCTAGGTCTGTTGAAGGTTTATTCTTTAAGAAGTCACCCACTAATTGAGCGGGTGCTTTGTATTCACCGCCACCTAATTGATAGGCAATTTGTTCTAATTCACGCTGTAGATCAATACCTGCTAATGGATGACCTGGATAATCTGTTTCAGGGTCAATACCCACCACAATGGCTGCATTAGCATTGCGTTCATTACGTGAATATTGCGACATGCCATTGGTTACCACGCCACCTTCTTCTGATGTGGCTGCGACTACCGTGCCACCAGGACACATGCAGAAACTGTAAACACTACGACCATTTTTACAATGATGAACTAGTTGATAATCAGCCGCGCCTAATAATGGATTACCTGCATTGCTACCAAATCGTGCTTTATCAATGACTGATTGAGGATGTTCGATACGAAAGCCGATCGAAAAAGGTTTGGCCTCAATGTAGACGCCGTGATCTAATAACATTTGGAAGGTGTCGCGAGCGCTATGACCAACGGCTAAAACAATATGATCACTGATGAGTTTTTCGCCATTGCTTAGCGTTAGTCCGGTGATTTTTCCGTCGCCATTTTCATATTGTTCACGTTCAATGCTATCGACTTTACTATCAAAGCGAATTTCACCACCTAAGCTAATAATTTCATTACGCATATTTTCGACCATTTTAACTAACTTAAATGTGCCGATATGTGGTTTGCTAATCATTAATATTTCTTCTGGCGCTCCAGATTTAACAAATTCATGGAGTACTTTGCGACCCAAGTGTCGCTTGTCTTTCACTTGGCTGTATAACTTGCCATCAGAGAATGTGCCTGCGCCGCCCTCGCCAAATTGAACATTAGATTCTGTGTTTAATTTGCCTTTTTGCCACAAGTCCCAGGTGTCTTTTGTGCGTTGTTTTACAGCTTGGCCACGTTCTAACACGATAGGTTTTAAGCCCATTTGTGCCAATACTAATGCTGTTAATATGCCGCAAGGTCCAAAACCGATGATAATAGGTCTGCTTTGTTCCTTATTGGGAAAGTCAGCAGGGGCTTTTGCAACAAAGTGATAGTCCATATCAGGGCTAGGTTTAACAGAAGACTGTTTAGCAAATTTCTCTAGAACACGTTGTTCAGCTGCTTCAGTTAAAGTTACATCTAGTTGATAAATTAACAAAACACTGGCTTTTTTTCGAGCATCAAAACTGCGTTTATGCACAGTAAATTCTTGTAGCTCTTCGGCCTTGATATCAATCTTATCGATAATGGCGGCAGTGAAATCATCTTCAGAATGATCTAATGGCAATTTAATTTCGTTCAGTCGTAACATGGGGGGGAATCACTAAGTTAAGGTAGTTGCTTGAATTTTAACATGACCAGTAAAAAATCGGTGAGCACTTAAAATACTATCTAAGCAGTGCTCTTGACAATAGTCCATAAAAGCAACAGGATATCAGAAGTTTATTTAACAAGGCTGACGAGAAAAATATGGATATAACGTATAAAAATGAAAAAAAATTATTTATCATTAGTTGCATTATTGCTGCAGTTTTTTGGTTACTTATTATTGCGGTAACATTTGGTACGGTATTGATTTACTTGTTACTTGGTTATTTATTCTTTCTATTTGCCCATTCAGCATTTATTAGTCATTTGAAAGGTAATGGCGTTCGCATTACCGAAGAACAATATCCTGATTTATATGAATCACTCGTTAGAAATACTGAGAAAGTGGGATTACATCATGTACCTGAAGCATATTTACTTCGAACTGACTTTTTTAATGCCTTAGCGACTCGCTTTAGAGGGCGTAACTTTGTCGTATTATTTACTGATGTTGTAGATGCACTTGAAAAGAAACCGGGTGCCATTGATTTTTATATTGGTCATGAACTGGGTCATCTTCATCGTAAACATATTCAGTGGGGTACTTTTTTATTCTTTGCTGCTTGGGTGCCACTTTTAGGTCCCGCTTATAGACGATCTCAAGAATATACCTGTGATCGTTATGGCGCCATGTGTTGTAGTGATGATTCAGAGGTTGTCGCTGCTATTGCAACAATGTCAGCGGGTGATACCCGTTGGGATTCAATGAACCTGGATGCTTATCTAAAACAGATTAATGAGACTAGTGGTTTTTGGATGTCATTTAATGAACTTAATAATGATTATCCATGGTTAACAAAACGTATGGCTGCCGCCTTATCTTTTCGCCAAGGAAAAGAAATTAGCTTTCCAAGTAGACATGGTTTTGCATGGTTCTTGTCCGCTTTTATTCCTCGCTTTGGTGGGGGACCCGTTGTATCAATGTTCATCACACTGGTTATTATTGTTTACTTAGGTGTTATAGCCGCAGTCGCCTTTCCTGCCTATGAAGACTATCTCGATAAAGCTGATGATGCAGTGTTCAATACTTCTCTTAAAATGGAATTAGAGCAGGCTTATCAACAAGCTTTACCGCTACAAGATAAAATAATCGAATATGCAGATACACATGAGAATGTTTGGCCTGAATACTTAAGTGATATTGGTATTGCTGAGGGGAGTTTAGCGGATCCTGCTGGTCGATTTGATATTGATATTTATGAAGATGGCATTATTGGTATTGAAGTTATTATTGAAGATGAAGACGAGCAATATATTGTCTTAGAACCCATGGTTGATGAAGACACTGGAGAAGCTTATTGGGTCTGTTACGGACAGGATGTTACTTGGGGAATATTACCGGATGACTGTCAATAAACGAGAAGAGTTTTAATTCATAGCCCTTTATCATTCAGGTGATAAGGGGCTTTTTTTGCACATTTATATTTTTAATATAATTCACCAATGAGTTCTACATGGGTTAAATACACACGCATATCAAACTCAAATTGATGATAGTTAGGTTCCATATGTGAACAGAGTTTATAAAAGGCTTTGTTATGCTCTTTTTCTTTTAGATGAGCTAACTCATGTACGGTAATCATTCTTAAAAATTCAATGGGAGCTTTTTTAAATATTGAACCAATTCGAATTTCATTTTTAGCTTTTAGCTTTCCACCCTGAATTCGAGATACAAAGGAATGTAGTCCTAATGCATGGTGTAATACATCGAGTTTATCGTCATATATGACTTTACTGAGTGGATTGGACTTGCGAAGAAATGTTGATTTTAAATCCATAACGTAGGAATAGAGTGCTTTATTAGTCGTTATTTCATGTGCTAGTGGATATTTTTTGAGTAGTACACTCGCTAACTTTCCTTCATCAATTAATATTTTAACTTGATGTTGAGTTGCCTCTGGGTAACCCGATAGGTATTTAAATTGACTCATTGTATATACCCAAGTTACCTGAAGATGCATGATTCAGCAAGAGAAGAAGCCATATTATTCTAGGCATAAAGCCGCGGAATTAGTCATTCTCGGCAACCGCTCCTGCGTTGCTCTACTTACCTACATCCATGTAGGCATAGTTTAAGGGTTTATAACGACGAAGAATATGGCTTATCCTCTTGCCCTTTGGGAGCTTAGCACTAACGCCAGTGCTGCGTTACAATGTTTGACAAGGACTAGTCATTGCCTTCACATTGCGCCTTGCTCTGACGTTAGTGCTAAGCTCTGAAACCTGCATCTTCAGGTAACTTGGGTATATGTAATATTCTCTGACAATTATAGGTTGTAGCAAGACCAATATTTTGTAAGCCTTCAGTCCGAATTTCAGCTAATGCCGCTAAGATATGGGGAATGTTCTCTGGTGTGTTTCTGTGGCTTTTCATATTAAATAAAGGCATATCAGGTGCATCCGTTTCTAATACGATACTGGATAAAGGCAGTTCACTGAATAAGGATCTTAGGCGAGTGGCTTTGTGATGTGTAATAGCGCCACCAATCCCAAAGACAAAGCCGAGCTGTTGGTATTGTTTGGCTTGTTGCAGACTACCATTAAACGCGTGAACAATACCGCCCTGTACAGAATGTTTTTTGAGTAGACTGATGGTTTGGTCATGGGCTTTTCTAACATGCAATAAGACCGGTAACTGAGCATCTTGGGCTATTTTTAATTGCTCCGAAAACAGCTCAAGTTGAGCTGATTTATCATGTGTAGAATGATAAAAATCCAGACCAATTTCACCGATGGCAACAAGATGATTATTTAAGACCTGTTTTTTGAGTTGAATTAAATGTTCGGTATGATGTTCATGCATAAAAAGAGGGTGCATTCCAAGGGCGGGATGTAACATCTTAGAATGAGAACAGAGATTAATGAGTCTTTCCCACGTATGAGCGCTCACCCCAGGAATAACAATGTCTTTAATACCTATTTCTTGGCAATGTAAGAGGATGTTTTTACGATCAATATCAAATTGTTCAAAATCAAGGTGGCAATGACTATCAATTAAGTGCATTATTAAATACTAATATTCAGACTGATTGGAAATTGTAATGAAAAATGAACAAGCTCGAGCAGGATTTGCTCATGAAATGGTGATGATGAATTTGGCTATTTTTCATTTATTATTGCCTGTTGCAGCATTGAGTAGTGGCTATATCAGTATATTTCTCAGCTTAGCATTAATTGGTTCAGCAGTGATGATATTCTTAATTGCTCGCAAAGCGAGGCAGGTAGATGATGTCAACTTAGTAGTAATGCACAGGCAGCTAGCATGGAAAAGGTGTCGCTTATTATTGGTTTCTTATGCTGTTTCTACGGTTATTATGCTTTTAGCTTGGTTGCTGGCATCATTACAGACCGATCATAATATGTTCACGATTATGCTGGTAGTATTTAGTCGTATTGCAGCAGTGCCTATTATATTAACTGTTTTAGCCCTATTAGTGATGGAAACTACAGCTTTGTCACAAGCGAGACAAGGTATTGTTCCTGATTAGGAGCCTTATCTTACATCGCTAGAACCTTCTCCTCGCGGATCGCTAGCAGCATTTAATTGTCTAGGTATTTTTGTTTGAGTAATGACCTGCATATTGCCATATTGTCGATTGAGTACTTTAATTTCATGGCCACGTTGTGCTAACTGTTCCAGCTCTTTAGCGTCAAAGCCAACAGATTCGACTTGAATCTTATTGGGTAAATATTGATGGTGAAAGCGAGGTTGCGAGACAATTGTTTGGGCATCCTTGCCATCAATAAAGTCTAAAATACCCAGCAGTACCATAGTGATAATACGACTTCCACCCGGTGTGCCAATAATCATTAAACGATTGTCATTTTCGATAAATGTCGGCGTCATACTAGATAAAGGACGTTTATTAGCCTCAATAGCATTCGCATGACTTCCTGTTAAGCCGTAGGCATTAGCGGAGCCAACTTGAGCAGAGAAATCATCCATCTCATCATTGAGTAATACACCTGTTCCCTTAGCGACAAAAGCAGAACCAAAAGGGTAATTAATGCTTAATGTTGCTGCAACTCGGTTGCCTTCATTATCAATAATAGAAAAATGGGTAGTATCTTCCCCTTCGGTTGCCACAATATTAGAGTGTTCATTATTACTCGCATTATAAAGATCAATGCTTGCTACTAAATCATGAGCATATTGTTTAGATGTAAGTCGTTTAGTTGGAATGTTTACAAAGTCAGCATCACCTAAATAACGACTACGATCAAAATAAGCACGACGCATTGCTTCAACAATAAAATGTGTACGTTGAACACTATCTGCTTCTTTGAGTGGAAGATATTCTAGTTGATTAAGGATCGAAGTTAAGACAATACCGCCTGATGAAGGTAAGGCTGCCGAAGTGATTTTATAGTTTTTATATGTGCTTGTGATGGGGGAACGTTCTTTGATTTGATAGTTTTTTAAATCTTGTAACGTCCAAATTCCATTGGCTTGCTGTACACCTTTGACCAACTGTTGAGCAATCCTCCCTTGATAAAAACCAGCACGACCATATTGGGCAAGTTGTTCAAGTGTTTGAACCAAATCAGTTTGAATGATTAAGGTGCCTATTTTAGGAACCTGTCCATTTCGTAAAAAGAGTGAGCGAGCATCTTCTGAAGCATTGAGTGCATTCAGGCGAAAGCCTGCTAATTTTTGATAATGATTAGAAACTTTAAAGCCATGTTTTGCATAATGAATGGCGGGAGCAAGAGTTTGCTTAAGTGATAAACGACCATAATATTGACTGAGATGATCTAATGCGGCAGGTACGCCCGGAATAGCGGCAGCTAATGCACCATTAAGTGAACGTTGTGGGTTTACCTGACCATTCTGATCAAGATACATATCTTTATGGGCGGCGCTAGGTGCTATTTCACGACCATCAATCATTGTCTGAAAACCATCACTGGCTCGATGTAATAGCCAGAACCCGCCACCTCCTAAACCAGAACCTGAAGGTTCAACTACTGCTAATACAGCACTGACTGCAATAGCAGCATCAAAGGCATTGCCCCCTTGTTCTAATATTTCAAAACCAGCCTGCGTTGCTAATGGATGAGCACTGGCAATTGCGGCTTGTTTGTTTTCGCTACTAACGCTATTAGCACTGAGACATAAGAAAATTACTGCAAAAAGTAATTTCACTTTAACGATGTTGTTTTTGTAATGATGCTTGGCGTTGGTTTTCTTTATGTTGCAACTTTTCTGCTCGATGTTTGGCAATTGTTTTTGCTGAATCAGCTCCAATATGACTTTCACCACGTAGCTCTGCGAGCGTCATTTGTTTTTCACGTTCGATGAATCGTGATTTTTGTTCTACAGTCGTTTTGTCAAAACAGTGCGGGCAACTTACGCCATGCTGATAATGCTCACTTTGTTGATCTTCTTCGGTGATAGGCATTCGGCAGGCATTACATTGGTCGTAAATGCCTTTTTCTAATTGATGATTAACGGTTACGCGTTCATCAAAGACAAAACATTCACCTTCCCATAGGGTTTCTTCTTCAGGTACTTCTTCAAGGTATTTCAGAATGCCACCTTCAAGGTGATAGACCTCCTCAAAACCTTGTTCCTTAAGGTAGGCTGTTGATTTTTCACAACGAATTCCACCTGTGCAATACATGGCTACTTTTTTGTTTTTGTTGGGATCAAGATTGTCTTTTACATATTGAGGAAATTCACGAAAACTTTCAGTATCTGGGTTAAGTGCATTTTTGAATGTGCCCACTTGAACTTCATAGTCATTACGAGTATCAACCAAAATCACATCAGGATCACTAATGAGTGCATTCCAATCTTTGGGTTTAACGTAAGTGCCGACCACGTGTTTAGGGTCTATACCTTCAACACCCATGGTCACAATTTCTTTTTTGAGTTTTACTCGAGTACGTAGAAAAGGCATCTCTTGTGTAAATGATTCTTTATAACTCAGCTCGGCAAGACGCTCATCACTACGCAGATAATTTAAGAGTGCATCAATGCCTTTACGTGAACCAGCAACAGTACCATTGATACCTTCATTGGCTAATAAGAGCGTGCCGCGGACGTTATGAGACGCCATGAAATCAAGAAGGGGGGCTTTTAAATCGATATAATTATTTAGTGTGACAAATTTATACATGGCACAGACAACGACTTGAGACATAGTTATTCCAACAATTAGTATTTAAGTTAAGACTATTTTACGTTGAATTGTGAGTCTTGTCCTGAAACAACTTACTTTTAATACACATTAAAAAGAGTATAGATGTGAAGTAGTTACGGAAAAAGAATTTAGGAAGAGTATGATAATAAAATAGAGTGTTTATTTGTGAGGTCACCATGGTCAGCACAAAAGATTTAAAGGACGATAATAAACAATGGCATGAAGATCATGCCTTGTGGATAAAAGAGACGAAGCTGTGGCAACATGATATTGAGAGATTATTAGCTCTTTTGTATCTATTAGAGCGTGCTCTACCCGAGCATTCATTATCTTTAACGCGTCATACCGTATTGATCGACGAGCATGAGCAATTAGTGAGCCGTTATGAGTGTGGGATGGACGAACGATGCATACCAACTTGTCCGGCATTTAAATCGTTAGAAGAACAAACTGAATTTCATCAGAAACTATCTAAGTTACATGTCGATGCAAAGCGACAACATCTAGATATAAAACAACGTTATGCTGAAGAAATGGAGAAGTTTAGGGTGTTAGCTAAGCAACTATTTGATGAGTGCTAGTTTTAGCCGCCCCATTGACGAACATGTCCGGTATCAACGTGAATAAAGCCTGATTTTGGATAATAACCGACGCCACCAGTTTTAAGATCTAGCGCTGCAGAGCGTAGTGCTGATAAATCTCTACCGGGTAGACGAATATCAATCGCTCTTCCTTGCATATGAAAACTTTTCTTTGCGACCCCAGAACTATTCTTACGTAATTGAGCATTACTTTTTGGTGAGCGATAACCAGAGATAACGTGGAATGCTTGTTTGCCATCTACTTTATGATGAAGGATATTGAGCATATCAATTAAGTCATGATCCATGTCGTAAGAGTCGCCTGTCCGGTGGTCACGTAATACGCGATTAATGGCATGTAATTCACTCGTTTGATATTGACCTTCAGCCCAATAAGTCGCATTAAGACTTTCACCAGTATGAAGATTCAGTAATGATAGTTTGCGCTCTGGAGGAGTTAGTAAATTTGCGAAAGCACTAGGCATTGCAAGCCCCGTTGTTGCACCTAAACCTAGCTGCAGAAAACGTCTTCTTGATGTGCGAGCATCTAAAATTAACTTGTCTTTTTGATCAGTTTTGAACGACATTAATACTCCTCAATCGGAATCAATTATTTTGGCATAACTTATTAAGTATAAACAATTTTTGTACTTAATTACAATAGTTTAGCGATGCGACCATCACGTTGATAAATATCTGGAGAGAAGTGTACTTCATTGCCATCCACCCATACTGTGAAGTAAACCGCATAAAGTGATAATGGCTGTTTAAGTTTAAGGCCTCGATTTTCTTTACTAGTAATGATATCTAATATTGTTTTCTGGGCTGTAGGTTTAGCCATACTGAAGTTTGCCAGAGCAAGAGGATCTTCAACACGAATACAGCCAGAACTGAGTGAGCGCTTAGTTTCTAAAAAGAGTTCTTTATGAGAAGTATCATGAAGATAGATACTCCATGGGTTTGGAAACATGAATTTTAATTTCCCCAAGGCATTTTGTTCACCAGGGTCTTGTCTGAAAATATACGGAAATTTATAGCGATTAACGGACTGCCAATCGATAGAGTAGGGGTCCTGTTCTACCTTCTTACCATTTTCTTGAGTAAAAACACGAATGTCATGGAGATAGAAATAGTTGAGATTTTCTTGCTGCTTAGGCAATAAATCTAATTTAGCTAACTTTTTAGGAACATTCCAATAAGGGTTAAAAACAAGATGATTTACCTTTGATGAAAAACTAGGCGTAGGTCGATTTTTTCGACCGACAATAACACGCATACTGAGTTCTTTATGACCATTTTTGATAGCGTGTAATTGATAACTTGCTAAGTTGATAATGAGGTAGCGTTGACCAAGGTTTGTTGGCATCCATCGGTGGCGTTCTAAAGTTACTTTTATTTGCTGTAATCGCTCATTGGCCGAAATGTTCATAGAACTGCGAGTTTCAGAACCAATAATGCCATCGACTTTCAAACCGTGTTTCTTTTGAAAATTGCGGACGGCTTGCTCTAAAAAAGGATCATAATAGTTTTTCTTTTTGGTGCTACATAGTACAAATTCTTGGTTCTCAAAACTAAGTCGGGCACGAATGATGGGGATATATTTATGCCATTCACCTGGGCGGGTTAACGGCATGGCTGGAATATCCGACCAGCCTCCTCGATTAACATGGCTTTGATAGCGTGATAATGCTGCTGTTAATTTGTGATATTCAGAAGTAGTGGGCAGTAGTGAGTCTAGTTGAGTTTTGAGGTGAGGTGCTAATAAGGCCTGCTGCAAGAACGCAATAGAATTAAAGTCTTTTTGGGGGATGAACCATTCAGGATCGGCCTTATTTGCTTGTAGTCGACCCACGCTAATGTCGTGAATTAATTTTAATAAGCCATCTGTTAGTAATAGATTAAAATATTTTACTGTGACTGAATCAAGGGATAAAGCTAATTGAGAGAGTTTTGTAAAATGGTAATGCTTTGGATTTAAACCATGTTGTGACGCGCCTGAAATAAATTCAAGTGCATCATGAGCATGGTTATTGAGCTGTTCATTATTAAGCCAGATGGTGTTTAAGTCGTTGTGAAAATGACTTAATGACTCTGTATCAATTGTTTCAATAGTGCTTAACTGAGATTCTTTGAGCCATTCGGAGCTTGTTGCCTGTGCGACTGAGCAGAGGCTGTAAAATAGTAGTGTACTGATCCATATAGTCTTTTTAATCATTTTCACAATTCCCAATTCCTTTATACCCCTGATACATCTAAATGCACGGTGGGCAACTAGCATCATCACACTTTGAATGATGTTGGGTCAAGCAACTTTCGACCTTGATTTGATTAAAAGCCATAAAAAGAAAGGGCCACCAAGTAGGGTTGTGATCACGCCTACAGGGATTTCTGCTGGCGCAATAATCAGTCTGGCAATCGTGTCACATAAGATTAAAAAAGCACCGCCAAAAAGAAGGCTTGCAGGTGCTAACCAACGATGATCACTACCAATTAATAAACGGCATATATGAGGCACCATCATGCCAATAAAACCGATAGGACCACATAAAGCAACAATAGCACCGACACAAAGTGATGTGACAAAAAAGAGTATGTAGCGAATATGTTGAACTGATACACCACGACTAAGGGCAATCTCATCGCCCGCCATTAATAGGTTGAGTTCACGTTTTAGCCATAAAATAACGGCGGTGCAGAGTGCAACAAATGGAAGTAGTTGCAATATGTCGCTATAACCCACCGTGGTTAAGCTGCCCATTAACCACCGCAAAATTTGAAATGAATCTGTTAGGTTGCTTAAATATTGGGTAAATAAAATAAGACTAGAGAAGAAGAAGCTAATAGCGACTCCCGTTAATAATAATGTTTCAGGGGAAAATCCATTTTGATAACGACTAATACTATAAACAAAACTAATAGCAATTAAGGCACCTGAAAATGCGGCAAAGGTGCCACCATCGAGTCCTAATAAGGTGAAACTAAAACCAAGATACACATAAATTGCCGCCCCGAGTGATGCTCCACTCGCCACACCTAAGGTAAAGGGTGTCGCTAAAGGGTTGTGAAACATTGCTTGAAATACCATGCCACATAAGGCTAGGCCTGCACCCGCTATGAAAGCAAACAGCACTCTGGGAATGCGTAATTGAGTCAAAATATGTTGCTGGATTTCAGGATTATCTACAGACAAACCAAGATAAGGACTAATGATTAGAATAAGCAGGGTTACAAAAGCAATAAAGAGTAATGTTTTTATCGGCTTCATGGAGGGCTACCTTGTGGAAGTTCACTTGCTAATGCAATGGTCGCCCCTGTTTGAGGGTGAGTGGTAAACACAAACTGTTGGTCATAAAGTGCGTGTAAATGTTTATTTTGTAGTAGATCCTGAGAGTGACCATGCCAAAGTGATTTCCCCTGCTTTAGTGCCAATATATGTTGACTGTGTTGGGCGGCATGGTTTAAATCATGGCTTACTTCAATAATACTCATACCATGTTCTTTATTTAAGGTTTGTATGAGTTGGTGTACTTCTACTTGATGATGAGGATCGAGAAAACTAGTGGGTTCATCAAGTAGCAGTAAGGGGGCTTGTTGACATATTGCTGCTGCAATCATAACTCGCTGTGTTTCACCGCCACTCAGTGTATTCATTTGGCGATGAAGGAAATCCTGAGTATTGGTAATGGTTAATGCGTGTTCCAGTGCGTATTGATCATCAGCTGACCAGTCAGAAAATGCAGAGTGATGAGCGTAACGCCCCATTTTAATAAAGTCAGTAACGCTGAAATCAAGTTGATGCCCATGTGCTTGGGGAACATAGCTTATCTGACGAGCGCGTTCTTTTTGAGAGAGTAAGGATAAGGAGTGTTGATTGAGCCTCACCTCACCGGAACTTGAATTGATAATACCCATTAATACTTTTAACAATGTGCTTTTACCCGCACCATTTGGGCCTAGAATACAGAGGTAGTCTCCTTGATGAACTTGAAAGTTTAGAGATGATAATAGTAGCTTGTCAGCAACTTTCACCGATAGGTCACGCACATCTAATAACGGTGTCATGGTGACGGTCTATCCCAATTTAGTTCGGGGTGGATTAATCGTGCCATTTTATCGAGTAGTTGGATAATTCGTGGGCCTGGAATTGTGGAATAGTTTTCTTCAATGATATAAACACGGTTATTTTTAATGGCATTGACATACTTTAGAGTGCGCCACTGTTGCTTTACTTGAGCAATATCAGCATTGTGATCAGAGGCTTCAGGAAAAATATCAATGATTATATCTGGATTAAGTTGCATGATGCCTTCAATAGAAAGCGAAGGTACTTTTAAGTTTCTACTTTGATAGCTATTTTGTCCACCGGCTAAGATTATAAGATCATTATAGAAATCATGTTGCCCAGCAATATAAATATTTTTAACGTGTTCTCCACCAGAACTATGTCCCATTGTAATCATGACACTTGGACGATCTAACATAGCCACTTTCTGTGTAATAAATGTTATCTGATTATTAATATCGTTCAATAACTGCTGGGCTTGTTGTTGGTGTTGCGTAGCCTCACCAATATCTGAAATACTATTTTTAATATCTAATAATGTCGCATTTTTTACTGCAAGAGTTGGAATATTGAGCTGTTGAAGTTGTTTGATTGTTTGTTGTTGGCTTGCAAGTAAAATAACCAAATCAGGCTGAAGAGCAACAATGGCTTCTAAGTTAGGATCGATAAACCCGCCAACATGAGGTAAAAGACAAGCTTCTTCTGGATAATCACAATATTTTGTGACGGCAACTACTTTTTCATCAAGGCCTAATGCAAACGCTATTTCAGTAATGTTAGGGGCAAGGGTAATAATACGCTGAGGCACACTCGGTGTTGATTTCTCCGTTATCGTGGTTTGCTTAGGGGCGAATATCGCAAACAAAAAGATAATCAGAAATAAGATAAGTGGCCAAAAATGGCGCATTAGTTTTAGCCTTAAATAAAAACGATCATTATATACCCGTTATCATTCAACTTGCAGATTTGTAGCACGCATCCTGAGCGGGCTAGCAAGGCGTAATAGTGATGTAATAGTTACTCTATTGCTCATTATTACAACGCAGATAGCACGTTCAGGATGCGTGCTACAAATCTGCAAGTTGATTGGTGATGGGTATATACTCAAGATACTTGAAAATGCAGGTTTCAGCACGGGTATAAATCTGAAAAATTAGTTGTTTTTATTTAAAATGGAAAAGGTGTCAGGTCTTACTTAGGCAAAAGGCAAGACTTGACACCTTTGGCTTGCGTTCAGTGATCATGAGTTAATTACAGATCTTATGAGTATCTGACTTTAATCAATCTTAAGCTTTACGGTTAAACGATTCTTCATAAAATAAATCGAGAGGAAAATATGTTTGGTATATTTAGCAAGGCAAAAAAAAATACGGTTCAAAAGCTGATAGAAGAAGATGGTATTGAGCATGCAACTCAACGGTTTGCCGAAGTTGTTAGCGATATGCTGGTGACGAGAGAATTAGCATACCAATTTATACTTGAAGAGGTTGAAGCTGCAAGCCAAGGTAATGAAGTAGCGATTAGATTTGCATCTGAGAGTGGTATCACAGCCTCCGAATATAAAGGAGCCATGCAAAACTCTCGACCAGAAATTGACGGGGTAGATGGGCCTCAGCAATTTCTCACAAATATTTCTAACCATCTAAATTCAGATATTGATTTAATGGTTAAGTTCAGAACTAAAACAGGTGATAAAGTGATGCAGCTTTTTCAGCTGGGGAAGTATTTTAATAATGACTTGGAATCAAAAATAATTTCATCTCGTAAAGAGGGGATGAGACTGGAAGACGCTGAAGTAGATATAATGTTTATCGTGAAAAATGATCAGGTGAAATATATCAATGGTGAATTAGATCATCTTTTTACCTTAGATAAAGATGGAGACAAAAAATTAGACGGTAGAGTTGTGAACATGGTGTTCACAGGTTTGTCTGATAACAATATTATCGAAATCTTTGTTGTATTTGATGATTCTGATTCGTATACAATGTTTACTTTAGGGGTGGGTAGGGACGAAAGACTTAATTATGTTGCACAAGCAATATTTAAATATTTTGTCGATCATCAAATTGAAGATGTATTTTCATTCACCCAACAATATGCCTCACAATACCGTTATACATTTAAATTATACCAAAAGAATGAAAAGTACTTTATGGTTAACAATGGGCAAAGCCAAGCGTATTTAATCGATGACCATAGCATTAAAAAAGGTAGTGGTGATGATATAAAACCCGAATTTTGGGGATGAGAAAAGCAACAAGTTATCACTATAAAAACTAATTGAAATGGATGAGGAAAGTGAGTGAAAATAATTTCGAGTCATATTTCTCAATGTGTATGGCTTACTTAGATATTGGTGAGTTTTCTTCTAAAAAAGACGATAATACAGGCGAGTATCAAAATGCAGTTGCCTACCAGTTTTATCATGCGTTAGAACTATTTCTAAAATATGCAATTTTGAAAAGGACTGGAACTGTAGGAAACATACATGACCTTTCTGAATTATTTAGAGAGTATGATTCGTTATATCCAGGTGATGACTTTCGAATAGAACATCCTTTTAATTTCACGTCATATGAACTTTGTGAACTAAATATTGGTGAGCAAGAAATATATGACAAACACATCAGTCAATTCAAGCCTGAAATTATGGACCAGCACTTAAGGTATCCAGCTGATGAGAAGACAGGTAGGTATTCTTATAAAATTGATGGTGACTATTTTAATTTAACCAAAGAAAAGTTAATGGTAATTTACAGCAAAATAAACTGCTAGCAAATTGCTCCAGCAGATAGTTTAAAGAGTCACTTTCGAGAAATGGCGACTTTGGGATTGGTCAGGTAACGCCCCATTTATTTGGCACTTTTGAGAAAACAGACAATTTAAAACAGATTTTTCTCCGCCTGGTTTGCTAGTTCACACATCTTGCCTACGTGTTCACCGAGGACATTAATAGTGCCTAGCAAAGTTTTTTTATTTTGTTTTGTTGTTTTGAGAATTACATTTGCATAATGTGCATAAACATCCATAATCATGTCTTTACCAGGTGGGAATTTTTCGTCAACCTCTTTTCGACCTGCGGCATAGATCGGTTGAGTTTCTTCGAGTAACGCTCCATATTCACTATTGTTGATTATGCTAGTAAAAAGTTTGAAAACGTCAGCATCTATCGCGCGCGCTTCCTCTACGAAAAAATTTTCTAAGGTACCGAGTATTTCACCCGTAATCTGTTGAGACTCCTGCGTATTTGGATCATTGCTCGCTTGCAAGAACCAGATTGCACATACTGCGTTAACAAATTCTCGTTCCGCACCTGCTGTAATCAGGCGATTTAATAATGCTATTGCCGTAAATCCTGTCGCTACAGACTTGTCCTTCTTTTTGAAAATATTAAACATTTGCAATACCCCTATATATTTAACCTGAATCCTGTTTAAAAAAACGGGAACTAAAAGACTGTTAACCGCTCAGAGCTTTTACGACAAAGGTTATAATGAAAGGAAAATAGGCCCATAAATAAGTTAACAGACATATTCTGTGATGTCGATGATTTTCACACAAAATCAAGGGATCGTCTAATTAATCAACAGGGTCAAACTCGATTGATTTTCTGCTTATGTATAATATTTACTACTTTACACCTAATGGTATATCTTTTCATGTCACAAGAAGTAATTAACTGCCTCAGAAATGAGATGAAAATCTCTTGGGTTCACTTTGAAACAAAGTACCTTAATTTCACTCAGTTTGAACAAAAACTAATTGATGGTGAATTAAAAAAAATGCTTGACGTGTCACGCTCAATTAAAAATGGAAATGCCACACATGAAGACTTTAACTCTCTTTTCCATGAAGGTAGTGATGATTCACTAAATGAGTTTCTTCAGGCAATGTTTGATTGCTTTAAACAGTGGCAAACTGATTCCGGAATTGAACTACACAAAAGCTTATACATACATACAAATAGAAGTGATGGCAACTGGTTTCCGGTGGTAATTATTGAACAGAAAATTAATGAGATTGAGTATGATAGTGACTACATCACGGTCTATCGCGGCTGCAACCAAGAAGAATATGAAACAAACAAATTTCAACAAAGACAATCATGGACGACAGATTTATCCGTAGCCAAATATTTTGCATTCTACCATCCTTCAAACAATATCCCACGTGAGAATAGAGTCGTGATAGAAACCGTTATACATACAGCTGACATTCTATGGACTAGAGATGGGGAGTCAGAAACTGTTCTTAGGCTAGGATTCTCTCCAAAATCACATAATGTCACAATGACTTACACCAGAAAATAGGTGTCAGGTCTTGCCTTTTGCCTAAATTAGACCTGTGCTAATTTTTGAAACCTGCATATTCAAGTGGCTTGGGTATAATGACTTATTACTCTTCAATCATGAGAACAATGTGGAACATTTACAGCATATTTTTGATAACGCAGACAAATTGTACTCAATGAACGATATTGATGCTGCATTGTGTTGTTTAGCAGATGAATTAACTCAGCAAGTTGCTAATTCAAACCCATTATTTTTATGTGTAATGAATGGCTCAGTTTTAACAACGGGGCATTTATTGCCAAAGTTAAATTTCCCTCTTGAGTTAGACTATATTCATGTCAGCCGATATGGTGAAAAGACGGTAGGAGGAGAGCTGAATTGGTTTCATAAGCCTACCACGGAGTTAAAAGATCGCACTGTAATTATTGTTGAAGATATTTTTGATGAGGGAATTACACTGCAGGCACTGCGAGAATATTGTGAGCAATCAGGTGCTAAATCTGTAAGCTGTGTGGCACTCATTGATAAACTTCATGGTAATAAAACAGGCGTGTTACCTGAATTTATAGGTTTAACCGTTCCCAATCGTTATGTATTTGGTTTTGGTATGGATTATCAAGGTTATTGGCGAAATGCACCGGGGATATATGCAGTGAAAGAGGATGAGCAATCATGACGATTGGAATTATTGGTGGTACAGGTTTGAGCTCATTGAGTGGGCTTGATATTATTGAACAACGTGTTATAGATACCCCTTTTGGAAAACCATCAAGCTCCTTATCCATAGGTAAATTGGGAGGGGGGAAAGTGATATTCCTGCCACGTCATGGTGAAGGACATACATTACCGCCTCACAAGGTTAACTATCGAGCGAATATTTGGGCTCTCCACTCTGTTGGCGTTAAAAAAATCATTGCGGTGGCGGCAGTAGGGGGTATTAGACCTGATATGTCCCCCGGGGTTTTAGCTGCACCTGATCAGATCATTGATTACACCTATGGACGTGAGCAGAGCTTTTTTAGTGATGATTTCACTTCAGATAAACATATCGACTTTAGCTATCCATATGATGAAATACTTCGACAAGCGATTATGCAAGCGGGGAAAAGTAATCAAATAGAAATTGTTGATGGCGGTTGTTATGGTGCTACTCAAGGGCCTCGCCTAGAAACTGCTGCTGAAATCAAACGTATGGCGCAAGATGGCTGTGCAATGGTGGGAATGACAGGAATGCCTGAGGCTTACTTGGCTCGAGAATTAGACCTTCCCTATGCGACATGTGCATTGATGGTGAACTGGGCTGCAGGTTTAACAAGTGGCACCATTAGTATGGGTCAGATTGAGCAAACATTGGCTGGTGGAATGGACCACGTTAAATCGGTATTAGCAGAGCTTATTCAGCAGTAGTCGGCGCGGCTTCTGTAGGCAATGAAAAAGACTCTAAAGACTCTTCCTTTACTTGAATTGCTTCAGGAGTGTCTATCGGTATCAATTGTAATAGTGCACCTAATTTAGGATGGTCAAAAAAATATAGTTTTTTACTGCGAATTCGACGAGATTCTTTTAAATTTGGATTACGAGGCCAATCAATGACTTCACCATCAGGTGAAATGTCCGACCAGCTTGTGATATCACTGGTATTTTCGTTTAACCATAAATTGAGGCTTGCATGTAGATAGGTCGATTTATAGAGTCGAATTGAACCGTTAATCATTTCATCTTCAGAAGTAACGGCCACTGCTTTTGCATAACGTTTTTTCATAATGGGCTGTTGCCATGCTTGATGATAATGCACTCGATAACTAGGAGACCGTTTTAGGCGGGATACCTGAGATAGTAATGATTCATTTTTAGCAGGTTGAATGAGTATTGAAGCTGTTTGAGGTGTTAATGCTACAATTTTTTGCTCGCCCATTTCTGGCCATTGCTCATCAGTAATCGTGTCTAATTGCTCAAATACGATAAGCTCTACGTGATACCACTGAGCAGCAAAACTATTTATGCTAAAGCTTAATAGAGAGAGTACGACGAGGAAGTGTGTCAATAAATGTGATTTCATAGCTAAAGTATAATCCTTTAAGTGGCGCCTATTGTCTAACTTCACTAAGCAAATGTCCAAGATTTATCTTGATACTTGCCCATCACCAATGAAACATGCAGCTTCATTGGTGATGGGTATATGACCAATCAGCCCCAATAGTTCTATGCTATATGAAGGTGAACAATTTCATACACCATCTGTAGATACTGTTATTATCAGTATTCAAACCCATTGGAGAAGCGTCTGCATCTTTAAAGATAGAATGGGCATATTTATCAAAACTTAAGGAGAAAATAATGGAAGGTTTTTCTGCGTTTGTACTCTTTTTTCTAGTACTAGCTATTGTCATTATATTAATGGGGGTCAAGTCAGTACAGCAAGGGCGTGAGTTTACTGTTGAACGTTTTGGACGATATACCAAAACATTACGACCTGGTTTAAATTTAATCGTACCTGTTATGGATAGTATCGGTGCCAGAATTAATATGATGGAACAGGTGCTTGATGTTCAATCACAAGAAATTATTACCAAAGATAATGCCATGGTGAGGGTCGATGGTGTGGTGTTTTTCCAAATTATTGATGCTGCTAAAGCGGCTTATGAAGTTAATAATTTGAATCATGCAATTTTAAATTTAACCCAAACGAATATTCGTACTGTAATGGGGTCTATGGATCTTGATGAATTACTTTCGAAGCGTGATGAAATTAATGCTCGATTATTAGGTGTTGTAGATGATGCAACGACACCATGGGGTGTAAAAGTTACGCGTATCGAAATTAAAGATATTGCGCCGCCTGCTGATTTAGTTGAAGCTATGGGCCGTCAAATGAAGGCTGAGCGTGAAAAACGTGCCAATATTTTGGAAGCAGAAGGTTTACGTCAAGCTGAAATTTTAAAAGCTGAAGGTGAAAAGCAAGCTGTTATGTTGGATGCAGAAGGACGTAGAGAAGCTGCTTTTAGAGATGCTGAAGCACGCGAACGTCTAGCTGAAGCTGAAGCGAAAGCAACATTGGTGGTTTCAGAAGCGATTGCCAAGGGTGATATCCAAGCGATTAATTACTTTATCGCTCAAAAATATATCGAATCTCTTAAAGAGGTTGCCTCAGCTGAAAATAGTAAAGTTATCTTTATGCCACTTGAAGCCAGTAGTGTTATTGGCTCTTTAGGCGGTATTGCCGAGCTGGCTAAAAGTGCCTTTAACAAAGGATAGTTATAATGGAATTATTTACACCTGATTTTTGGCATTGGTGGATGCTTGCTGTTGCCCTCGTCATTATCGAAATATTAGCACCCACCTTCTTTGCATTATGGATGGCAGTCGCTGCGTTTATGACGGGTGTAGCTTTATATTTAATGCCTGAAATGCAGTGGGAATATCAAGTGTTTATATTTGCAATTCTTTCTGTGGCAAGTATTATTATTTGGCGACATTATTATAGTAAAAACCCAATCGCGACAGATGAGCCTCTGCTCAATCGCCGTGGCGAGCAATATGTAGGTCGAGTGATTACTTTGAAAGAGGCTATTATCGATGGACAAGGCAAGGTGAAAGTTGATGATTCTACCTGGAAGATTGAAGGTAATGACTGTCCTGCTGGAACTAAAATCAAGATAGTCAGTGTGGACAATGTTGTATTTCAAGTTGAACCTGTTAGTTAGTTTTTATGGCAGAATTCTTTAATACGGGTTTAAGCGAACAAGCGTTTTTAGAACAATATTGGCAGAAAAAGCCATTATTGATTAGGCAAGCATTTACTGATTTCAAATCTCCTATTTCACCTGATGATTTAGCAGGGTTAGCCTGCGAACCTGAAATAGAATCACGTTTGATCGAAGAGCTTGGTCAAGAGGGGGCGTGGCAAGTCACCAGCGGGCCTTTATCAGAAGGTGACTTTGCTAGACTGCCAGAAACACATTGGACAATGTTGGTTCAAGATGTTGATAAGCATTTACCTGAGTTGCAATCTTTGCTTGACCCTTTTCGGTTTATACCAGACTGGCGACGTGATGATTTAATGATTAGCTATGCGCCAGAGCATGGTACGGTTGGCCCTCATACTGATGGCTATGATGTGTTCTTATTGCAAGCAATGGGTTCTCGTCGTTGGCAGATAGGCGATAAACCTCTCCATGATGCGACGTTAATTGAAGGGCTGGATCTACAAATATTAGCTGAGTTTGATCCGAATGAAGAATGGATCTTAGAACCGGGAGATATATTGTATTTACCACCTCATTTTGCTCATCATGGGGTCGCGCTTGATGAGGGAATGACTTTCTCATTTGGTTTTCGAGCGCCTAGTCGTACAGATTTACTCGATTCCGTGATCAATACTTTGCTAGAAAATGAGATGGGCAAAGGTCGCTATAGTGATCCCGACTTGCTTATTGCAGAACATACTAGTGAAATAAATGCTGATGTTATAGCAAGGTTAAAACAGTTATTACACCAAACAATTGATGAAGCTGAACCCCTATTAGCAAGTGCTTTAGGTAAGTTTGTTACCGATACCAAAACGAGTTTGGCTAATATTGCTGGGGAATCACAGACTGATTTGCCAACAATAGAAGAAGTAACAGTCTTATTTGAACGTGGTGATTATTTGAGTCGAAATCTATATTATCGCTTTGCTTGGACTAAGAATGAGTCTGGCGGGCAATTATTTATGGCGGCTGAAGAGTATTGCTTAGATGTGGCAGGAAGAGATAACTTAGCGCTTTTATCTGAGAATAGTGAAATAACGGAAACTGATTGGCAACATCTTAAGAAAGATGTGCCATCAGCTAATTTGCTATGCTTACTTATTGCCGAAGGTGGTTGGAACTGGCAATTTTACCCATAATCAATGAAGGTGCAGGGTTTCTAGCACACCTACTGATTGCGTTAGCTGCGTTATATCATTGAGCAATAGAATAACTATTACATCAATAATATGCCTTGCTACCACAACCATTATGCGCACTAAAAAATAGCACCTTCAATGATAACGGGTATAGAGTGAATAATTATTGTTATTGAGTACGTGTAAAGAGTGTTTTATGGCATTTTGGGCAAGGTGGAATGCGACTCGTTTTTTTGAAATTCATCACTGTGCCACAGCTTTGACAAGAAAGCGTTCCGATACTTGTTATTTCACCCGTATGATATTCAGTGGCTCGTTTAGCTTGCTCAGCAAGTTGCGCAAGCTCTAGGCGTGTTTTATCGGCAACTTTAGCAAAGACGTCTAATACACGCTCCTCAATAAGCTTAAGGTCGAAGTTAAACCATGTAGAGAGTTCTTTTCCTGTTTGCTCAAGGTGCACTGCTGCATCATGTAAGTCACGACGTAGATAATCGCCTAATTTTTCAGCTTCTTCTTGGCTGATTTCTTTTAATTCAATGGCTTGCTGTTTTGCTTTATCTATATTCTTTTGTAGTACTGGTAAGGCTTGCTGTTCAGCCGTATCAATAAGTTGCTCAATACGCCCCATCATTTTGTCGTAAGCAGCAATGAGTTTTTTTTCTAATTCTTGTTCATTCATTTTGATAGCCCTTTAAACCAGTCGGTGTTTACTGTAACTTAGCACATAATTATTAATTGGAGTGAGTAATGTTATCGTCTCGTGGCTTATTTTTTATAGGGTTTCTATTTTGTGCATCAATGTTAGCTATTGCTGGCTATTTCCAGTTCGTTGATCATTTAGAACCGTGCCCATTGTGCATATTACAACGTGTGTTTACTCTCTTAGTGGGTATTGTGTTGTTATTAGCGGTGATACATAATCCAGAAAAGCTTGGAATCAGGATTTATGGTGTGATGGCGGGAGTGTTTGCACTTATTGGGGCTGGTATTTCTGCTCGCCATGTGTGGTTACAAAACCTACCGGAAGATCAGGTTCCTAGTTGTGGGCCTGGCTTAAACTTTATGTTTGAGAATTTCCCATTGGCTGATGCTATTAATATGGTGATGCGTGGCTCAGGAGAATGTGCTGAGGTTTTGTGGACTTTTATGGGATTAAGTATTCCAGATTGGACTCTTCTAGCCTTTATATCTCTTGCGTCACTGGCCTTATCTCAAGTTTTTCGGAAGAGAATTAAGGATTGGAACTAGATTTTATTTGGCTAATAAATGAATGATGTAGCAATAAGGTGATTGTTTCACCTTGATAATCAAGAATAACTTCTTGATGTTTAATATTTTTCAGTATTGCACCATTAATACTTTCACCAAGCTTCAGCTGGCGCCCATTGATAATGGCAATTTTTAGACTAGGTGAAATAATAGTGGAATTTAATACCCACTCGTAGTGTTCAGGTAATAGTATTGAGCCTGAAGTGCTCACTACCATCGTTGATTTATAGTGAGCTGGCATTGTAGGGTCTGATATTTGTTCAGTCGCCCATGTATTGCCTAAGAATAAGATAAAAAATAGGGTGATAAATTGATTTTTAAGCTTCATATTATAAACCAATCCAATATTCATCAGTGCTGATAGTATGCACGCGAATGCTTATTTCCGCATTAGGGTATTCAGCAACATTATAGTGTAACTGATCCCAATATAAGCCCCATTCAGAACTTTCTAAGGCGGTTAGGTATTGATAGAGCTGTTGATAATTCCCTGTAAGCTTTATTGTTGTTGAATGCTTGTATAAACGTGATTGAACTGTATTAGTAGGGTGTTGTGAGTCATCGTTGCTATTGTTTAATGAAATATTCTCAACAGGGTCATTACTAAGGCTGACTAATTTTAGACCATGAGTTTGAAGTAATAAGCTGCGTAATAATTCTGTTATTTTAGTCGGGGGGACAAGCTTATTAAGGACGGAATCAAGTTGAAATGATGTTTGCTGTAATTGATTCTGAATATCTTCAATAGCGTGTTTTTTCCCTTCTTCTGTTCGCTGGTTTTTAACCAGTATTGCCGTTGTTTTTGCTATTTGAAGATCTCTTTCTAATTGTTGTTCTGACAGTACTTCTTGTTCATTTATTAATTGCTGGTAATAATGTTCTTGCTGACTAAATAATAGACCATCCCAAAGAGCATAGATGATAGCAATGGAGACTAATAAAACTAATGCACGTTCACGAATATTAAGAGCTGTTAGGTAATTAGTGAGTGCTAGATATTGTTGTTTCATTTAATGCCTCCCATTCTCTTTTTCCCTGAATGTAGTTTAAATGTATAGTATTTGGCATTATCAGCGGGCTGTTGTAACTGAAAAACAGAGAATTGTTTTCCATGGAAGTGGGCTGACTCTCCTAAACTATCAATATAAAGTGGAATTTGACTTGATTGGACAGCCTCACCTTGAAGCGTTATTTCTTGACCACCATTAAGTAATGAAAAGCGAGTTAGCCAAACATTATTAATTTTCTGGTTAGAGAAAGTGAGTAGGGTGTTAGAGAAACCTTTTTGGTTTCCGAAGTCTTGGTGAGTCAGATAGCTAAGTAAAGCTTGTTTTTCCAACTGCTGCTGCAGCAAGCGTTCTAGTTCTGAGTCGAGGATAGGATTGTCTGCTAAGGTCTCGATATTATTAACCGTACGCTGCTGCTGTTGAGCCACTGTCTTTTCAAGTATTGAATTTCTTTGAGCAGAGTAAAGGCTAAAAATAGATAAGATAGCAATAGTTATTGCTAGGATTAGCAACATCTGGCGGGGAGGGAGTAATATCTTTTTGGGTTGAAACTGTGCTTGGTATAAATTGATTTGCTGCATTTATAGGGTACTCCTTAAAGCACCACCAATAGCCACAAGGCATTTAGTATTAATAGTTTCGTTGATATAGTCACTAATTGTAATGACATCTGCCACATTTATGGTGAGGCATTCAATACCTAAGCGTTGTTGAATTAGGCTGTTAAGGTTATCGACTGGAATACCATTATTTAGAATGAATAGCTGAGTAACAGCGGCTTGGCGAGAATGACTTTCATAGTAGTCAAAAGTACGCTGTAATTCTAAGGCCAGCGAATCAAGGATTGATTGACTGTTACTATCTTCTTCGGTAACAAAAGAGAGAGAGTGTCCTCCAATACTCGATGAGCGATTGATATAAATATCGTTATCTAAAATAACACTTATTTTTGATAGATCGTCCCAGAGATTTAACACGCCCACACTATTATTTTCTGATGGGATATGGCTGATTATATTGCGAGTAGCTTGTATTGCAATATCAATGGTAGTTAAATTACAGTTCGTTGATTGTAATAAATCCACATGAGATTGAATAACAGATTGACGACTGGCTACAATAAGAAGTTGTTTTTTACCTGATGCACTATTATTAGGTAGCTCAATATGATCAATAACAGCATCATCAATATGAAAATCAATAAGATCTTTTACTTGCCAATACAACGCGGCTTGAAGTTCTTGTTTCGGAACTTCTGGAGCATCAACTTGACTGAGTTGGTATTCGGTAGGAGAAAGAACCAAGTTGCAGGAAATATCATTAAGGTGAAATTGGCTTGCTAATGCCGTAAGCCGAGCATGATGCTCATTAGAAGTGCAAGGATAGAACTGTGCATGTTGGATTATTGGGCCTAATTTATTATGTCCAATAATCGCTAAAGCAATACCGTCACTTGAAATGGAAATTCCAGCTGTGGATGCATTATCTGACTTCGCTTTTAATGAAAACATTAACTCAAGATCCTATAGACCATATTCTTAATTTCAAACTGAATATTAAGAATAGGTATTGACTATTAACGCGCTCGGTAAGTAATGCGACCTTTACTTAAGTCATAAGGTGTTAATTGAACGGTAACAGTGTCACCCGTTAGGATTCGAATGTAGTTTTTACGCATTTTTCCAGAAATATGGGCGGTTACAACATGACCATTTTCTAGTTCAACGCGGAAAGTAGTATTGGGCATCGTATCAATAACGGTGCCTTCAAATTCGATATGTTCTTCTTTTGCCATAAATTTATCTGTTCTATATTTTCTAAGTTAAACGCCTATTTTGCCGTAAAAGCACTGATTATTCAACGTTTTTCATATTTCTAGCGCTTGCCACTGCTGTTCAATATAGCCCTCAATTGCTGAGAAATTCTGTTTATAGTTCATTTTTTGACAATCTTTTATCCAATAACCGAGGTAAAGCCATGTCAGACCTTGCTGTTGGGCAATATTAATTTGCTGAAGGATACCGTAGGTACCTAGACTATATTGGGCCATATCAGGATCAAAGAATGTATACAGTGCAGATAAACCATCTTGGACATAATCTGTTATTGCGACAGCAATAAGCTGAGAATCACGACGGATCTCAATGAAACTTGTTTCAGTCCAGTGACTCGTTAAAAAATTTAAGTAACTTTCCTTGCTTGGATTGTCCATTCCACCATTTAAGTGTCTTGCTGCTAAATAACGATGATAAAGGTCAAAATGTTCAGCATTAAAGGTAGCTGAGTGATGGCTAATCGTAAGATCTTTATTACGTTGTAGGCAGCGTCGTTGACTTCTACTTGGCTTGAATAATTGGACATTAATACGTACGGGTACACACGCATTACAGTCGGAGCAATAGGGTCTGTATGCAAGGTTACCACTACGTCTAAATCCCAACTGTATGAGCTGATTGTACAGCGATGCCGTTAGCGGCTTATTAGGATCTGGATAGATATTACAGGCTAATCTATCGTCGAAATAAGAACAAGTATGGGGGGCATCTTGATAAAAAGTAATCGTATCTATCATAGGATTAGGGGGAGGTCATCATCTAGTTGCCAAGCTTTATTAGGGCTATTTAGTTGAGATAATTTGTGTACATATGCTACGAAATCTTTACGTTCTATTTCTTGAGCACCGAGACTGGCAAGGTGTTCAGAGTAAACTTGGCAATCGATGAGTTCAAATTCCCAACGATTTAGTTGCTGGCATAGTGCCGCTAGGGCGATTTTAGAACTATCTCTAGCACGACTAAACATCGATTCTCCAAAGAACATTTTTCCAATTGCGACACCATATAAGCCACCTATTAATTCATCGTCTTGCCAGCATTCAACACTATGAGCATGACCTTGTTTATGTAGTTCTACGTAAGCATCAATCATTTCAGGATGAATCCAAGTGCCATCATCTGAATTTTCAGTCCTAGGAAGTGAGCAGGCAATCATTACCTGTTCAAAGGCTCGGTCTAAGGTGATGGAGAAAGCGCTTTTTCTTATGGTTTTCTTTAAGCTTTTAGATAGCTTAATGCTATCTGTAAATAAAACCATTCGTGGATTTGGACTCCACCATAAAATAGGATCATCTTCATTAAACCAAGGAAATAAACCATGGCGATAAGCGTTGAGGATACGAGCAGGTGATAAGTCACCTCCGGCGGCAACTAAGCCATCTTCAAATGCCTGTTCAACGGGAGGGAAATAGTTGTTATCTAACACTGATAACCAAGGTAGATTCATTTCTAATCTTGTAATTGGCTATTAAGCTCTTTTGCCCAATGTATGGCATTTAAGTATGAGCGTGCAATAATTTCAATAGGAAGAGGTGATGCATTTAGTGCTACCCAATCACCTTTTTCATAATTCAATACATCTTGCAAAGCTCGTCCGGCAGCGCCTGCATGATTCTGTAAAGCATGAACTAATTCGGGGGATAGGGGGAGATTATTGAGTAGAGATGGTAGCGGTTTATCCATTAATGCATCTAAAGTAGAAAATAAGCCAACGGCAAAAAATGTATCCGGCTTGCCTTTATAATATTTTGCTAAGGATTCACACATTTTTGCTCGAGTCATTGCGACAATTCGTAGTTCTTTGGGTTTATCATCGATACCCGATAAGCTAAGTAGACTCGCCCATGTTTTAATTTTAGTAAAGCCCAATAAAACAATAGCCTGTTGGATGCTACTGACTTCTTTTCGTAGGCCAAAAAAAGCAGAGTTAATTAAACGTAATAGTTTATAACTTAAAGAAACATCTAAATTAATAGTACTGGCAAGATCACCTGCTTCAATATTAGGATCTTGCAACTTAACTAATAGTTCCATTAATACTTGTACGGATGGCGATATCTTTTTATTATCATTCGCTGCCGGTAATGTATAAAACTGTCCTTGAAGTAGATCTAAGTTATGTTGTTTGCAAAATGCAAATTCATCTCTTTCATTAACATTTGTTGCACATAAAATAGAGTGTCTTTCTCGCCAAGCAGGGAGGTGTTCTGTTAATGTTTTAGAGTCAAACTCAGATAAATTAATAAGCAGTGTCGTACTGTCATTACTATCTTTATTTAAAGATGCATGTCTGGCAAAGGAGAAATTCTTACTGTCTGTTTCTGGGGCATCACCGCCATTAATATCAAGCGTAAAATTAATGTCTGATTCTTGAGTATCAAGTAAGGCTTCGCGCCATGACTCGGGTAGTGATAATAAAGCCTTTTGACGCTCACTTATCGCTGGAAGTATATCAGGGAGTTGTGTGATGAATTTTGGTACTTCAGCATCATCGCTGAGCTTCTCACCTTGCTTAGTTAAAAAAGAAAGGTGATAACTTTCAACGTCTAGTTGATCCGTAATAAAAAGAGGTTGACGGTGGATCAAGCCTGAATATGTTTTTAATAATTCAAAAGGGACAGGTTTATCAGCCATAATAACTACTCTTTAATTAATATCATTTTAGATCGACTCTCGACCTGAAAATGCATGAGACAGTGTGCCACTATCAATATATTCTAATTCACCACCTAATGGAATTCCATGTGCAAGTCGTGTGACATGGAGCTCCCTAGCATGGGCTAATTGACTTAGGTAATGCGCTGTTGCTTCACCTTCGACAGTTGGGTTGGTAGCAAGAATGACTTCCTTAATATTCTTTTTATCAAATAGTTCAATAAGCAGGGGAATGCCTAATGCTTCAGGGCCAATACCATCGAGAGGTGACAGGTGGCCTGATAATACAAAGTATTGCCCCTGATAATGCGTTGCCTGCTCAATGGCTAGAACATCACTAGGCATTTCGACAATACAGAGTTGGTCTTGTCGTCGTTGATCATCACTACAGCGATTACACAGTTCTGTTTCACTCAAAATTCGACACTGCTGACAATGATGAACATTGTTTAATGCTTGCGTTAATGATTTGGCTAAACGTTCTCCACCTTCGCGATTGCGTTCTAGTAGGTGGAATGTCATACGCTGGGCAGACTTTGGTCCAACACCGGGTAAGCAACGAAAAGCTTCAATTAATTGTTCAATATTGGGACCAAGATTTGCCATAATTTAATACCGATTAAAAAGGTAGTTTCATACCTGGAGGTAACATACCTGACATACGTTCTTGGCTTGTTTTTTCTACTTGACGAACAGCATCATTAACGGCTGCTGCAATGAGATCTTCTAACATGTCTTTATCATCTTCTAATAAAGCATCTTCAATGCTGACACGTTTAACATCATGTTTTCCTGTCATAACAATTTTTACCATGCCACCACCGGATTGACCTGTGACTTCAACAGTTGCAAGTTCTTGCTGAGCCTTTTCCATATTGGCTTGCATTTGCTGCGCTTGCTTCATTAAGTTACCCATTCCGCCTTTCATATCGACTCCGATTTTATTTATAGGTTTAATCTATAGGTTTAATTGTGCTTTCAATGACCTGAGCATTGAATGCTTGTTTAATTGCATCAACAGCAGGATCATTATGAATTGAATCTACTGCTTGTTGCTGTCTGCTTGATTGTTGCTCAGCTTGTTGTGTCGCTAAGGTCTGGCTAGCTTGATGTTGCACATCATCTTGCTTAATGATGACAGAAACCTGTGTACTTAAATATTTCTGTAATGCCTGTTCAAGTCGTTCTTTTGCTTTATCTGTAGCAAGATGAGCAAGTTCTGGTGCAAGTGATAAATAAAGCTTTGTATTATCAAATTTTATAAATGCACTATTATCAGCAAGCTGACGAGACAAGGCAGCAAGTTTTAAGTTAGCAATAGTTGATGTCCAAGTACTGGCTGATAAAGCCGTATTTTTAACACCATTAGTCTGTGCACTTTTTGTCACTATTTCGGGAGTGGATTCTTGAACTTGATAAGTCTCTATTTTAGGCTGTTCCGGCTCCTGAACTTTTGGTTTAGCAATTTCAACTGGAGGAGACTTCGTGACTGGTATATGTTTACTTATTGGCTGAACGGGCTGCTCATCTCTACTTGAACTTGATATCTTCTTAGGCTGAAAACTAAGCATCCTCAATAATGTCATATCAAAGCCAGACTTGGGATCGGCTGAAAATGGAAGATCGCGTTTACCATGTAATGCAATTTGATAAAGTAATTGCACTGTTTCTGGATCAATTTGAGTGCTGAGCGTTACAAGTTGTTCACGGTTATCATCATCACTTAATTCTAAATCAGGCACTAATTGTAGAGTCGCTAAACGTTGTAATAAGGCGAGAAGTTCATTTAAAACAAGATTGAAATCACGCCCTTGAGCGGATAAGTCTTGTGATTGTTGTAATAATGTTTTGCCATCCTGATTAATGAGTGATGTCAGAATATGAAAAAGCTGTTGTTGTTCGATGGTGCCCAACATTTGATGGACATGCTCAACTTTAACATTACCAGCACCATAGGATATTGCTTGGTCTAATAAGCTAAGTGCATCACGCATACTACCGTCAGCGGCTCGTGCAATAGACGTTAAGGCATTGACTTCAAATGGAATATCTTCTTTTTGAAGAATAGAGCCTAAGTGATCTGAAATTTGTCCAAGCTCTATCCGACGTAAATTAAATTGTAAGCAACGAGATAGAATCGTAACAGGTAACTTTTGTGGATCAGTCGTTGCAAATAAGAATTTGACGTGAGGAGGTGGCTCTTCTAATGTTTTTAATAAAGCATTAAAGCTACTGGTTGAAAGCATATGAACTTCATCAATCAGATAGACTTTATAGCGGCCACGGCTAGGTGCATATTGAACATTATCTAATAACTCACGGGTATCATCGACTTTAGTTCGAGAAGCGGCATCTACTTCAATTAAATCTACAAACCGTCCAGCATCCACTTCTTGGCAACTTTGGCATTCACCACATGGCGTTGAGCTAACACCTTGTTCACAGTTAAGTGATTTAGCGAGGATTCTAGCTAAGGTTGTTTTACCAACACCGCGAGTGCCTGAAAACAAAAAAGCATGATGAAGACGATCTTGATCAAGACCATTGATTAAGGCACGGAGGACATGTTGCTGTCCGACAACTTCAGAAAAAGTTTTAGGTCGCCATTTTCGGGCGAGAACCAAATAACTCATATGATGGTGTAGTACCTAGTGTGTTAGATAATATTGGATAACCACTCAAGGGAAATCGTATTGGGCGATGTCCTACACCAGCCATATCTCGGCGCTCGAGTCCGAAGGCTCCGCTGCTCCCTTCCGGGTCTGACGGGCTAACCAACATATCGTCGCGAGTAGACCAGTGCAGGCCACCATTGAAAGCGTAATTTTAAGTGTTTTTAGGGGCTTTGGCTATTTATATTTTAGTTCTAATTCAGGAATTAGCATTATTGCAAGGGATTATAAAATACATTTTTGTGCATTTCCCTCCAGCTTTATCAGTACTTAGGTAAACAATGCCAAATAATATTGTCGAATGAAGGGTAATAATCATGACATCATTTATAGCCAAATCTAAATAAAAAAGGCCTCCGAAGAGACCTTTTTTATTTAGATGGCGGAGAGCGAGGGATTCGAACCCTCGATAGGGATAAACCTATACACACTTTCCAGGCGTGCGCCATCGGCCGCTCGGCCAGCTCTCCATGTTATTTAGGCTCGAAAGATTACATTAGATAAGCGAGTATGACAAACTTTATGCATCAACTGCATCAACTGCATCAACTGCATCAACTGCATCAACCACTTCCACAGCTTCCACAGCTTCAACAGCTTCAACCACTTCCACAGTTTCAGCCACTTCCACAGCTTCAACCACTTCCACAATTTCAGCCACTTCAACAGCATCAATAGCTTCTACTACTTCCTCTGTTTCTTGTTTGGCTTTTCTATCACCTTGACGTGCGTAATAAGCTAAGCCTTTTAAGACGATATCTGGATAGTGAGCAATAAATGAAGGCAATAATGGTTTCAACTGTTCTGCATCTCCACCCGTAATGATGAAGCGAATTCGGTTGTTATATTGCTCTTTAAGATCATCAACAATACGATCTAATGTTGCGGTCACACTATAAAGAGTACCGGCTTTGATCGCACTTTGAGTATTGATTGCAAGTGTTCTAAATTCACTTGATTCGGCCACTTCATTGAGGTCGCTGGTGTTACTTGTCAGTGCTTCGCGCATTAAACTGAGGCCTGGTAGAATCATGCCGCCTTGATGCGCACCATATTTTGTCACAATATCAACGGTGATAGCTGTACCGCAATCAATAATACAGGTAGCTTGACGAGCATGTTGACGAGCTGCAATCAACGCTAACCAACGATCTACACCGAGTAGTTCAGCTTGCTCATATGAGTTTGTAACACCAAAGCGTTTTTTCTCACTTTGTACAAACGTCGGCGTAATGTTCCACTGTTTTTCTGTCCACTCAGTTAATTGTTGGGCAATTTTGTCACCTGCAACATTTGAAACATGTACGGAGCTAATATCTTCTAGTGACTTCCAATGGCTATTTAGTGATGCTTTAACACCCGTTTTACTTCGGATAAAGTTTTGGCTTTCGATTGGACCTGATTGCAAAATAGCCCATTTGATACGTGTATTACCGATATCTACTAATAATTTCATGAAGAAAACCTAATGCTTACGTGACTATTGAATAGAGTGTGAAGTGTGTTATCGAGTTGATATTGCAGTTCACCTCGTTCATTGATGCCTCGGGCGATGACATGGGTATGTTCATTGTTATCAATTAATGTAATTGCTTGATCAGCAAGTGCATCATAGTCCGGCCATTGCGAAATAAAATCGCGTAATCCAGTTGTCTGGAATTGTTCTAATGTGTTGATCATTGTTTGAATAATTTTTCCTGCCAATCTATTCCGACAGGGTACATTCTGAGTACAAAGCTGTTGAAGACTGGTGGTTGGTTGTTGAATTTTATTTTGTGTGGCAGTTGGAAGCTTAAAGTTAAGGCCAATGCCAACAACGGTATTTAGTACTTTACCGAAACGAGATTCTACTAGAATTCCGGCAAGCTTTTGTCTTTTATATAATATGTCATTAGGCCATTTAAGCTGTAAGTCATTGATTCCTTCAGACTTGAGTGCATTTATTAAACTGATCCCAATTGCAATACTTAAACCATTTTGAACCGTTTCTGCGGGAAATGGCCAAGAAATTGAGAGATATAAATTACCTGAAGCAGGTGAATGCCATTGATCTCCACGTCGTCCACGGCCTGCGGTTTGAGTTTCACTGAGGCAAATTGCCGCACCAGACTTCCCCTGAGAAAGTCTTTGCCACAGTTCATCATTTGTAGAAGGAACAGAGTCGTGAATTAAAATATCTTCAAGCTTATTGATCGTATTTTGATCAAGTGCTGAGAGTATTTCTGTTAGAGATAAAGCTGGGAAGTCGAGTGAAGGCAATGCAGTATTTTAAATTTAGAGAATGAAGTGACGCTATTCTAGCAAAATTAGGGTCTTAAGCGGTTAAATCAAGCAAATTACCACTGACATCCTCTTGTTCCGTGGATGAAAAAGAAGGTTTATTAGTGGGGGAATCTTCTTCATCAGGACTTTGTTGGCTTATTTCAGCCCGAGCTTCAATAGCCATTTGTGCTGCTTTGGCTGCAACAGTACGATCTTGGCTCGATGGTTGTGCTGGTGCGAGGGCTGCAGCCTGAATTCTTTCTGCTTTTTGTAATGTAGCTTGTGGATCACCGGCAATTTTTGAAGCATCGATTTGAACTTCACCGCCAATGGCATATTGCACGCCATCAGGACCTCGCTGAAAGCTAAAGTTTGCACCACCACGAACAATTCCACCACCAGCAGCAACATGAGCTGATTCATGTGCACGGACAACACGATCACGTGTTTTTAGTTTTTGTATCTGTTGTAAATCTTGTTCGGATAATGCCGTTTCTTGTTCATTATTATTGGCATGCGAATTTACTCGTATTACCGGTGTTGAGCCTAATGGGGATGCCATTGCGGCATTAATGTTCATGTTATGCCTTGATATCCAATATGCTGCCAATCATGGAACTCGCGGTTTCTACGACTTTGGCAGAGGCTTCGACTTGTTGTTTATCAAGCAGCATATTGACCAAAGGTTCAGTCAAATCACCGCCAGATTGAATTGTTTCAGCGCTCGCAATTTTGGCAGCATTTCGGTTGAGACTTTGCATGCCTGATTGGATACCCGCTATTCCTGATTGTAATGCAGGGATTGAACTCATAATGACTCTCCAAAAAACGAACCCACTTAAATGTATAGCAGGTTTTGAAATATTATTTTGAGTGATTCTTCACGTTTTTTGCATTTAGGCGAATAAATACAATAGATGAAATAAATGTCATACCGCTGAATAATACTTCTAAACTTGAATATAAATCAAACCCTTGAGCGCTATAAAACTCACCAATACCATGGGCAAAATAAAACAACATTAGAAACCCAGTCCATGCATGAGTGTAAGGTTTACCATGTAATAAGCCTCTTAGTGGAAATAATAAGGGGACTAAAGCGATGATTAACCAAGCTGAAACAGGGTAGTTACTACTATGTTCACCCAAGGTGATCCAGCAAGTTAAAGAGATCATTAAGCCGAAAAAGCTAAATAAGGAAAGTTGTTTAAAAAATTGTGTCATGATTTTAATGTCTTTGCTGTGAGTGCGATACGTTGGCCCAGTGCGCGGCATAATTGGGCTTCGTTATCACTTAAGGGGCGATCATTATTACTACCAGAAAGATGACTTGCACCATAAGGTGTGCCGCCATCTGTTGTTGTCATCAAGCGGCTTTCACTATAAGGCAACCCCATGATTATCATGCCGTGATGCATGAGGGGCAACATCATAGAGAGTAGTGTTGATTCTTGGCCGCCATGTAAGCTACCAGTAGAGGTGAATACTGCTGCTGGCTTACCGATTAATGAGCCTGAGAGCCAAATGTCACTCGTTTTATCAATGAAATACTTCAACGGTGCTGCCATATTGCCAAAACGAGTCGGGCTACCCAATACAATTCCATCACATTGTTTTAAATCATCATGACTTGCATAAAGGTGGCCTTGCTCAGGAATAGTATCTTGAGTTGCTTCACACACCGTGGATATTTCTGGGACAGTTCTTAACCGCGCTGAGCAGCCTTCAACATTTTCAATGCCACGAGCAATTTGCTCAGCCATACCTAAAACATGACCTGATTGACTGTAATAAAGAACAAGAATTTCAGTCATTATAAAATCTCTAAAACAGATTCAGGTGGTCGGCCTATTTTGGCTTTACCATTATTCATAACAATGGGCCGCTCAATAAGTTTAGGATTATCACACATGGCTTGAATAAGTTGTTCGTCACTTAATGTTTCATCTTTCAAATTAAGCTCTTTATAGATGGCCTCGCCTTTTCTGAGTAATTGACGAGCAGGGATGTCTAATTGTGAAATAATCGACGTTAAAGATGCGACTGTTGGCGGCGTTTTCAAGTATTCAATAACGTCAGCTTGAATCCCATTTTCTTCCAATAAGGCGAGTGTTTGGCGAGATTTACTACAACGAGGATTATGAAAGATAGAAATATCACTCATGTGATGGCTCCAATAATGTTTCTAAAGCGGAAAGATGAATTTCGGTAGGGCGAATGGTGCCCCATTGTTTGCAGCCTGGACAGTGCCAGTGCATGTTCTTTCCTGAAAAACCACAGTTAGGACAGGTATAGCGATGTCCTCTGCGAACTAATGTATCTGTTATACCTTGAATTAAAGGGACAAGAATAGGATTTGATTCTTCACCTAATGAAATGAGTGTATGCAGGCCTTCAACAGAAGGATGTTGTTCTAATTGCTGGTGTAAATAGTCTTGTGCTTTTTGGCTACCATACTGTTGCTGAATAACATGAGTTAACATTAAGCGCGAGCTTGTCATATTAGGGTGACGTGATAATAATGTACGTAACCATGCTTCAAATGCAGCTAAAGAATTTAATTGTTGATGACACTTTAATAAAAGTGGCAAAGCTTCATGAATATAAAGATGATTTTGTTGCTCAATTCGATATAGAGATTTTAGAGCTTTACGGTATTTATTCATACTAATATGGACATTAGCTTCAAGCAGTGTTGCTCTAGTACAGTTTGGATCATGCGCATGAGCTTGTTTGATTAAATCAAGTACTGTACGGGTAGGTGTATTGTTATTTTTCTCAGCTAATTCACAATAAAACTGGGCAATAATTGGACCTAACTTTTGCTTAGTTTGTGATTGAATTTTTTTCGCCATTTCAATCGCTTTTGGCCACTCTTTTTCCTGCTGATAGATTCGTAGTAATTGTTCAAATGCTTGAGGAGGTGTGGACGGTGTGCTTAATAACTCAAGGAATAAGTGTTCGGCGCGATCGAGTACACCGGCATTCATATAATCAAGCCCCAATTCAACAAGCGCTTGATTACGCTGTGTGGGCGTGAGGGAGGGTCTAGCAATTAGATTTTGATGGATTCGTATTGCACGATCTGTTTCACCTCTTCGGCGAAATAGATTAGCCAGTGCTAAATGAGTTTCAACTGTTTCACTATTGACTTCAAGTAAGCGAATAAAGACATCAATTGCTTTATCGGGTTGTTCATTAAGTAAATAATTTAACCCCTTAAAGTATTCGGGATTAAAGGGCGCTACTCTTTTGGCATAATGTTTCTTATAGTGACTGCGGGCTGCTAGCCAGCCTGATAATGCAGCAATAGGGAGTAATAGGAAAAGCCATTCCATAGCAATAATACCTTAGTGCTTATCTTTGATTGGTAAAATACGAAGACTGTTTATTTCTTGTTCGGAGACATTGAGTTTTTTGTGTAGTTGACGGTTTTCATAACGTAATCGTAAGGTGCCGGTAAAGATAATGGTGGCTCCTAAAATAATTCCTGTAACAATAGATAAAATAATAATGACAGAAAGTGGTGCAGTAATAGAACCAAGATAATAATTAACAGCAATAGGACTTGTATTTATTGCTGAAAATGCTGCACCGGTGGCAAAAACAGTAATGAAAATAGCAATAGTCAGAATTCGACGCATGGGTAATATTCCTTGTCTAGATAAGTGTGATCATACCTTAAAATTGCCCAGACAAGATTGAATTCATGTAAAATTGGAATCTGAATTGTAGTACGAGTTCGTACCTTGCTTGTTTTGGAGAGCTAAAATGACATTTGTTGTCACTGAAAACTGTATTAAATGTAAATATACTGACTGTGTAGAAGTCTGTCCGGTAGATTGTTTCCACGAAGGACCTAACTTTTTAGTTATTGATCCTGAAGAATGTATTGATTGCACATTATGTGAGCCTGAGTGTCCTGCAGAAGCTATTTTCTCGGAGGATGACCTACCTGAAGAGCAAAGTGAATTCACTCAGATCAATGAAGAACTATCTCTAGTGTGGCCTGTTATTGCTGAGAAGAAAGATCCATTAGATGATGCTGAAGAGTGGGATGGTAAAACAGGTAAAACTCCCTTGCTTGAACGTTAAGAATAGTTATACCCGTGACCATTCAATCTGCAAACTTCTAGCACCCATCCTGAATACGCTGACCGCGTTATATTACCAAGCAATAGAGCAACTATTACATTAATAATATGCCTTGCCAGCCTATCCATTACAGGCACTAGAAAACTACAGATTGAATGGTAACGGGTATAGACATAAAAAAAGCCCGCTAATGCGGGCTTTTTTTATGGATGTTATTTCGTTTAAATCATGACCGTTTTAAGTTTCTTCATCGCATTATTTTCAATTTGACGGATACGTTCAGCGGATACTTGGTATTGAGCGGCTAAAGTATGTAATGTTGATTTTTTATCATCATTTAACCAGCGTTGGCTAACAATATCTCGACTACGATCATCTAAAGTCGCTAGCGCATTAACAAGCTTTTTCTTTTGCTTAGCTGAAAAATCAGATTGCTCTAATAGCAATGATGGATCTGAGTTTTCAGGTCCGGTTAAATAGGCAGCAGGTGAGAAGCTATTATCTTCTTCATCAGCATCTGTAGGCAAGTCAAATGATGCATCGGGTGAAGCTAAACGGCGTTCCATTTCCATGACATTATCAGGTGTAACACCTAAATCTTCAGCCACTGCTTCAACTTCTGCCATATTTAACCAACCAAGACGTTTTTTTGCACTGCGAAGGTTAAAGAATAATTTACGTTGTGCCTTTGTTGTTGCAATTTTGACAATACGCCAGTTACGAATTACATATTCATGAATTTCGGCACGAATCCAATGCACAGCAAATGATACTAAACGGACACCTTTAGTAGGATCGAAGCGTTTGACCGCTTTCATTAGACCAATATTACCTTCTTGTACTAAATCTGCGACAGGCAAGCCATAACCGCTATACCCATTTGCGATACGATTAACAAAGCGAAGATGTGATAATACTAAGCGTTGTGCCGCTTCAACATCACCATTTTGTTGCAATCGAGTAGCAAGGTCATATTCTTCTTCAGGCGTTAGTAATGGTGTGTTATGGACGACTTGAGTGTATGAACTCAAGTTACCAATAGGAGCTAAGGCCAAATTGTAGTTGGCTACATTTGTTGTCATATTTGTCGCCTCCATATAAGTTATTTCATTGATGATAACAATTAAATGAGTAAATTCAAATACTAAGACATGAATATTAGGATAAAGTTCCTATATTAGTTAGCTGGACCAGTCCCTAATATTTAACTAACCTGAGTTCTGGATGGCCATGCTTATCCATAATTCAGGTCTCAGGTTAACTAGGTTCAATAGCACTGAGATGTCGACCAACAGATATCCAGGCACCTAACACACCTAAAATTAATCCAGTTAGAGGTAAGACTAGCAATAGCAAAGCTGATAACCAGTGCAATGTAAATTGGCTACCATAGAGTTTGGCTAATTCATTTATGGGGCCATTTATTAAACTGAGACTAAAGGTGAGTGTTAGCCACCCTGTTATTCCACCCAGTATGCCATACCAAAACCCAGTGTATAAAAAAGGCCGCCGAATAAAGGCGTTAGTACCACCGACTAATTTAATAACGCGGATTTCGCTTTGGCGGCTTAGAATCGCTAGGCGAATAGTGTTACCGATGATCAGTAAAACACTTAAAGAGAGTAGTAGCCCTAAAATACTGATGCCTCTCTGCGCTGTTTTATTGAGACTACGAAGTCGTTGTAACCATTCCATATCGAGTTGAGCTTGTTCAGCTTCTGGGAGTGCTTCAAGCCTAGCTAGCAAACTACCAATTGCATCGGGCCGAAGATCACTTTCATCCGGTTGAACAATAATAACGGAAGGTAAAGGGTTCGTTGGTAAACTATCTAGTAATGTTCCTAGCCCTGATAACTGGCGAAACTCTTCTAAAGATTGAGCAGATGATTGATAGTGAGTCGTTGTAATCTGTGGCCATTTTTTGAGAGTGTTATTTAATGCAATGGCTTGTTCTGGGAAAACATCTTGTTGCAAGAATAATGATATTTGCGTGTCATTATCCCATTTCTGAGTTACTTCTTCGACATTTTTCAAGAGTACATACAAGCCGGCAGGTAGAGCTAAAGCAATACCAATAACAATGATTGTCATGAGCGTAGACAGTGGTTGTCGCCATAATTGACCTAAACTAAATAACATCACTTGTAGGTGACGTAATAAATAATTCTTAATATTAAATTGAGGAAAGATCATACGAGACCTTGCTCAGCTAAACGGCCAGAATCTAAAGCGATTTGTCGGTGTGGCAGTGTATTAATTAAATCAAGATCATGAGTCGCAATAAAGACGGTTGTTCCCACTTGGTTAAATTGTTCAAACAAATGCATGATGTCACGTGATAATTCTGGATCGAGATTACCCGTAGGCTCATCAGCAAGTAGGATGGGGGGGCGGTTAACCACGGCTCGGGCGATGCCGACACGTTGCTGTTCACCACCAGAGAGGGCGATTGGTAGATTACGTTCTTTGCCCAGCAGGCCGACCTTATCTAGTGATGCGCGAACACGACGACCTATTTCACGATGATTTTCACCTGCAATAATCAGCGGTAAGGCAACATTATCAAAAACAGTACGGTCATGTAATAAATTATGCTCTTGGAACACAATGCCAATTTGGCGACGGTAGTAGGGGATTTTTCGCTTTGGTAGTCTGGTCAGATTTTGCTTATTGACTAACACTTGACCATGAGAGCTACGTTCAATTAAGGCAATAAGTTTAAGTAGTGTGCTTTTACCTGCACCAGAATGCCCCGTTAAAAAAGCCATTTCACCTTCAGGAATATGAAAACTTAGACCTGATAAGGCTTCATAACGATTAGGGTAACGTTTATAAACGTCAGTAAAGCGAATCACCTTTTAGCCTTCACGACCTAATAAAGCATCAACAAATTCTTCGGCCTCAAATGAACGAAGATCATCAATACCTTCACCAACACCAATATAACGGATAGGTAGACCTGTTTTTTTCGCAATGGCGAAGATGATGCCACCTTTTGCCGTGCCATCTAATTTAGTTAAGGTGATTCCTGAAACTCCAGCAACGGCAGTAAATTGTACTGCCTGTGACAAGGCATTTTGTCCCGTACCTGCATCAAGCACTAACATCACCTCATGGGGAGCACTATTATCAAGCTTAGCCATAACACGTGTTATTTTCTTAAGCTCTTCCATTAGATTGTTTTGGGTATGTAAACGTCCGGCTGTATCGGCAATCAAAATATCGATATTACGTGCTTTTGCTGCTTGTAATGCATCATAAATAACCGATGCTGAATCTGCGCCACTATGTTGGGCTATAACGGAAATATCATTGCGTTCACCCCAAACTTGTAATTGTTCAACCGCTGCGGCACGGAAGGTGTCGCCCGCGGCAAGCATGACGGATTTACCTTGGTTTTGAAATTGCTTAGCAAGCTTGCCAATAGTCGTTGTTTTACCAACACCATTAATACCCACCATTAAAATGACATAAGGCCCTTCTTGTTCAGGAATGATTAAGGGCTTAGCGCTAGGTTTTAGAATATTAACCATATCATCACGAAGTGCAGAAAACAGCGCTTCGGCATCGTCTAATTGTTTGCGAGCAATACGTTGGGTCAGATCGTTAATGATTGTTTGTGTGGCATCGACACCTAAGTCAGCGGTCAATAATTGCGTTTCAAGTTCTTCTAATAAATCATCATCAATGACTTTTTTACCCAGAACTAATGATGCAAAACCTTCCGTTAATTTAGAGCTAGTACGGTTTAAACTTTGTTTTAAGCGGCCAAATAATCCAGTTTTTTCTTTTACTGGTTCAGATTGTTGAATTTGATCTGTATCATCGCTAGCTTGAACTTGAGGATCTATTACTTCAATCGCTTGTTGGGCATCTTCTGCGGCTTTATTTTTTTTTCTTAGGAAACTAAACATATTCTCTGCTTGTCGTTACACTTGTATTTGAAAGTTAGACAGAATTTTATCATGTCATGGTTGAGAGAGGCAGATGCTTACCAAATTTAAAAGAATAATCGGATTATTATTAGTCGTGCCGGCAATAGCTACTGCTAATGTCAGTGAATATCAATTAGATAATGGCTTGAAGTTGATCGTGAAGGAAGATCATCGTGCGCCAGTTGTAGTGTCACAGGTCTGGTATAAGGTGGGATCAAGTTATGAACATAATGGTATTACAGGTATTTCACATGTACTTGAACATATGATGTTCAAAGGAACTGAAAACCTAGGGCCCAATGAATTCTCTCAAATTATTGCTGCGAATGGTGGACGTGAAAATGCGTTTACAGGACGTGACTATACGGCGTATTTCCAAACATTAGAAAAAGATCGTTTAGAAGTGAGCTTTCGTTTAGAAGCGGAACGAATGCGCAAATTAGTGATTGATGAGGCTGAATTATTAAAAGAACGTGAGGTTGTGGCAGAAGAGCGTCGAATGCGTACTGAAGATAACCCACATGCCTTAGTGCGAGAAGCATTCAATGCCACTGCCTTTGTGAATAGTCCCTATCATCACCCTGTTATTGGCTGGATGAGTGATATTAATCATTATGAGGCGAGTGATTTACGTCAGTGGTATCAAAAATGGTATGCACCAAATAATGCAACCGTGGTGATTGTTGGCGATGTTGAACCTGAAGCTGTTTATGCCTTAGCGAAAAAGTATTTTGGTCCTTTAAAACCAGAAACAACGGCACGAGTAAAACCTCAAATAGAAGTGGAACAACGAGGCAAACGTACTATTGAAGTGCAAGCACCTGCAGAATTGCCGTATATGATGATGGGCTGGAAAGTACCTGTTGTTAATACGGTGGAACAGGAACTGAGTTGGGAACCTTATGCGCTCGAAATGGTGGCGGGAATTTTAGATGGTGGTGCCAGTGCTCGGTTTAGTCGAGACTTAGTTCGCGGTGATGAGGTCGCTGCCAGTGTGGGGGCCGGTTATGGTTTGTTTTCACGTTTAGCGGATATGTTTTTGGTAGTTGGAACGCCGGCAAAGGGAAAATCTATTGCAGATTTGCAACAAGCTATCATGGCTCAAATTGAAACATTGAAAACGCAATTAGTGAGCGATGAAGAATTAAAGAGAATTAAAGCACAGGTTGTGGCAAGTGCGGTGTATGAACGAGACAGTGTGTTTTATCAGGGCATGCAGATTGGTATGTTGGAAACAATAGGGCTTGATTGGAAATTAACAGATCACTATGTGGAAAATGTACAAGCTGTAACAGCTGAACAAGTAAAAGCTGTGGTGAACAAATATTTCAAAGATAAAGGGTTAACTGTGGCAGAACTTATCCCCATGCCTTTAGATGGGAAAAGAAAAGCGACATCAGCAGGAGGCCGTCATGGGCGTTAGATTTTTAAGTTTATTACTAGGACTATTCGTCGCTGTATCAATACAAGCAAGCCCAAACATTGAGCACTGGCAGACAGAAAATGGTGCTAGAGTTTATTTTGTTCCTGCCCCTGAATTAGCGATGATTGATATTACCGTCGCTTTCGATGCTGGGGCGGCACGGGACGGCAAACAATCTGGCTTAGCATTATTAACTAATGCGATGTTGAATGAAGGTGCTGGTGGCTTAGATACCGATCAAATTGCTATTGAATTTGAAGATGTAGGTGCTCAATTTAGTAATTCTTCTCAGCGAGATATGGCAATCTTAAGTTTACGGACTTTAACGGATAAAACGGCATTTAAACCCGCTTTAACTATGTTTAGCAAGGTGTTAACAAAACCTGACTTTCCTTTAGACTCTTATCAGCGAATTCAAAAACAAATATTGATTAGTTTGCAGGCTGAAAAACAATCTCCGAGGGCTATTTCTTCGCGTGCTTTTTATGACAATTTATATAGTAATCATCCCTACGCATCCATGCCTATAGGCAATGAACAGTCAGTTTCTCAACTCACACTGGATTCATTGAAAGCTTTTTATAAGCAGTATTATGTGGCAAAAAATGCGGTAATTATTTTGGTTGGTGCTGTTGATACGACAGAGGCTAAACATATTGCTGAACTGCTATCATCTGGTTTATCAGCAGGAAATTCAGCAAAACCATTAGTTGAAGTCGTGCCATTATTACAAGAGAAGAAGATTGTTATTGCTGACCCTTCAAGCCAGACACATATTGTGATGGGTCAAGTAGGCATGAAGCGTGACGATGCTGATTACTTTACGCTTTATGTGGGTAATCATATCCTTGGCGGTAGCGGTTTAGTTTCACAATTGAGCAATGAAATACGTGAAAAGCGGGGTCTGTCTTATAGTGTTTATAGTTACTTTAGACCGATGAGAGAATTAGGGCCCTATCAATTTGGTTTGCAAACACGCAATGATCAAGCTGAAGAAGCATTAAGTGTGATGAAAGAGACCTTAAAGACATTTAGTCAAAATGGACCAACAGAAGCAGAGTTAATAGCTGCAAAACAGAATATTACAGGTGGTTTTGCTCTGAGATTGGATAGTAATAGTAAAATTGCAGGTTATTTAGCCATGATCGGTTTTTACAATTTGCCTTTAAATTATTTAGATACATTTAAGTCAAAAGTAAATGCAGTGACAGTTGAACAAATTAAGGATGCTTACTCACGACGAGTACAAGCAGATAAAATGATTACGGTGATGGTCGGTGGCAAAGCAGAATAGAACCTATAAAATAGGTCAGTGCCGTATTATTGCGGGTAAATGGCGAGGGCGTAAACTGGACGTGCCTGATGTTGAAGGATTAAGGCCTACACCTGACCGTGTGCGAGAGACCGTATTTAATTGGTTGCAAGCAAACATTGGTGATTCACGATGTTTAGACTTGTTTGCTGGCTGCGGGGTGCTAGGTTTTGAAGCCGCTTCTCGTGGGGCTGCAGATGTAGTTATGGTCGAACTGAATGCCAAGGCTGCAAAACAACTACGAGAAAACTGTACAATATTATCGGCAACACCATGTCGGGTCGAAAGAACGACGGCACAGCAATTCTTGGCTACAAATACGCAGCAATATGACATTGTTTTTATTGACCCGCCATATCAAGCAAATTTATGGACAGAAATAGCAATGCAATTAGTTAATACGGATGCATTAGTTGATGGGGCAATTATTTATTTAGAATGCCCAGGTAAAGTTGATTTGCCAGAATTACCGAGTCAGTGGCAATTAATAAAAGAGAAAAAAGCAGGCAATATACGTTATTGTTTATTTGAAAATAATGCAGGAGATAAAGGGTGACAATAGCAATTTATCCTGGAACATTTGATCCTATTACTAAAGGACATATTGATTTAGTTATACGGGCGAGTAATTTGTTTGAACGTGTCATTGTTGCTGTGGCAATTAATCCCAGTAAAGAACCGACATTTACATTGGATGAGCGAGTTGATTTAGCTGAGCAGACATTAAACACATTGAATAATGTTGAAGTTTGTGGCTTTAAGGGATTGCTTGTCGATGTTGCACAAGAGAAAGGGGCTGATGTTATTTTACGTGGTTTACGTGCCGTATCTGATTTTGAGCATGAATTTCAATTGGCTGGAATGAATCGCAAAATGCGTCCTGAAATTGAAACAATCTTCTTAACACCTGCAGAACAGTTTACTTATATATCTTCTAGTTTAGTGCGAGAAATTGCGGTTCTAGGTGGTGATGTTTCGGAGTTCGTTGCACCGTGTGTTGCTGATGCCTTGAAAGCTAAATTGATCTAAAAGTGGAATAACCGCTAAGATCTATTAAATAAGTTTTAATTTGGAGTGTTAAATGTCGTTATTTATAACGGATGAATGTATCAACTGTGATGTGTGTGAACCTGAATGTCCTAATAGTGCGATTACTCAGGGTGATGAGATTTATGAAATTACTCCAGCCCTATGTACAGAGTGTGTAGGTCATTTTGATGAACCACAATGTGTAGAAGTTTGTCCAGTAGATTGTATTCCGTCAGATCCTGACAATGAAGAAACAAAAGAACAGTTACAAGGTAAATATGAGTTATTAATGGCAGCTGGAAAGTAATAGGAAAAAGTAGAACTCTTTTGCTTAGAAGCTAATTTACAATATTTTAAATCCAATGGAAGGAGATAAAAGTGGAAAAGTTACAAACGGAGCTGGCTCAGCTTTCAGAAAAGGAATTACAACGTTTAATTTGCAACTCAAAGAAACAAATCAAGAAGCTAAAAACTAAAAAATTATCAGGACTAAATAGTAAAGATAGTGATGTGGGGCTGGTGGCAGATGCTGTTCGAGCTTTATCGAAACAGAAAAGAGTGTCACCTTCTGATGCATTAACAGCCGTTGCCAAAGCAATGCGAATTTCAATTACGGCATCACGAAAGCCACGTGCTGAAGCAGACATTAAATATCGTCATCCAGATGATAACGATAAAACATGGAAAGGCTTTGGAAAACAACCATTATGGCTTGTGGAAGAGCTTGGTAATGGATTTCGACTAGCAGATTTTGAGGTTTAGCTACAATAGCTGCTTGGCTATAATGATTTTTTGGCCTGGATAAGAATTTTGAATTTTATCTAAGGTTGCTTGATCTATAGTGCAGCCTTGCCTCAAAATAACACTGCCATCTTGGTTAATTAAATCACCTGATTCGAGTTTACCTACTTTAAAATAGTGCATGCTATAAAGCTTTAGCTCATTATTTTTAAAAGCTTGGTAAAGTACGGGTGTTTTATTTAATAGCTTTAGAAATATATCCGTTATTTCAGGGTCTAGATGTTGGCCCTTTGCTTCAATAAGTTTATTTCTTACCTCTTCAGGTGTTGAGCGATGATCGCCAAACATATCGCCTACTAATAAAGTGTCATAGAGATCTGCAACAGCCACTATTCGCGCAGAAAGTGGGATCTCTTCACCTTTTAATTGGTTAGGATAACCTTCTCCATTATATTTTTCATGATGAGAACGAATGGCCTGTAAAATAGTATTCTGTTTGATTAGGCTTTTTGTAAGGTTTACACCTTCAATAACATGACTTTTTATAAGATATAAATTAGCACTCCGTGCCAAGCTCATAGGTACATTGCTGAAATCAATATCAATTTTTAGAAAGCCGATATCATGTATAAGACCAGCAAGTAGTATTTCCTGCTGAAATTTCTCATCTTGCCCCATCAATTTAGCTAATTCATAGCTAAAACAAGAGACACGTTTACTGTGTAAAGCTAATTGTGGATCAGCTTTATGTTGAGCCAGCATTAAGATTTCTAGAAGATTCTTATTCATAAGTGAAATTAAGTGTAGGCGGGTCAAGCTGATACATCAATAATATACCCATGATACATGAAGATGCAGGTTTCAGAGTTTATCACGGAGGTCAGAGCAAGGCGCAATGTGCTGGCAATGACTAGTCCTTACCAAGCATTGTAACGTAGCGCTGGCATTCGTGATAATCTCCCGCAGGGCAAGAGGATAAGCCACACTCTTCGTCGTTATAAAGTCTTAAATTAGAATGACTAATTCTGCGCCTTTATGCCTAGAATAGTGTGGCTTATCCTCTTGCTGAAATCCTGCATCTTCATGTATCATGGGTATGTAAGCATTTACTAATTTTAGATATAATTAATAATTAGATTAATTATATGGCACACTTTGTATGATGTTTTCTATTTTTGGTTAAGACATGCAAGAAAAGCGAAGTTTTTATCTACTTATAATAATAATGAGTGTTATTGCATTGGTGACTCTGTCTGTAACCAACGTCATTCTGTATCAAGTGGCATTTAAAGAAAAAAGCCAGAGTCTTGTTGAAACGGCTCAAAGTCAGGCTCGGTTGATTGAAGCAATGGCACGGCATAATAGGCGAACAAACCGAATCAATTGGGAGACGCCTGTTGGTGAGCGAGGTCCAACATCACTTTTATCTGAGAGAGCCGCCGCAGATACTATTTCACAACTTAGAGATGCCCATAAAAATTATAGTGGTTTTGGTGAGACAGGGGAGTTTGTTTTAGCGGGTATTGAGGCTGAAAAAATAATATTTTTATTGAGTCATCGGCACGATAAAAATACAGCACCTGAATCTGTTCCTTTGTATTCTGAATTTGCTGAACCTATGCGACGAGCATTATTTGTGCAATCGGGCGTGATGATCGGTATTGATTATCGAGGTGTTGAAGTCTTAGCCGCTTATGAACCTGTAGATGTATTAAATTTTGGTATTGTGGCTAAAATTGATATGGTTGAAATTAGGGCGCCCTTTATCCGAGCAGCCATTATCACGTGGCTCATATCATTAGTGCTGATATTCTTAGCTAGCATTATTTTTAGAAGAATATCGAACCCTATTATTGAAAAAATACGGGAGAGTGAGAAGCAATATCGTTCTTTAGTGGAAGATATTAATGAATGGGTATGGATGACCGATGCAAAAGGAATATTAACTTATAGTAGCCCTGTTGTTATCGACCTTTTAGGCTACCGCCATGATGAAATGATAGGGCAATCTCTAATAGACTTAGTGGCTGAAAAGTATCGTGATGCAGCAAGAAAACGCTTGACTAGGCATAAGCACAAACTTGATTTTACTAATTTGGATGCACAAGTCATTAATCAACAGGGTCATGCGACTCCGATGGAGTTTAGTGCAAGTCCAATCTTTGATGAAAATGGTCACTTCGCAGGTTATCGAGGTGTGGCTAGAGATATCTCCGAACGCGTGAAAGCAGAGAAATTACAAGAAGAGTATCAACAAACGTTAGAACGACAAGTCGAAGAGCGTACGTCCGATTTAAATGAAATCAATGAGGAACTAAAGAATTTTACTTATATTGTCTCTCATGATCTTCGTTCTCCTTTAGTGAGTATTGTAGGGTTTTCATCAGAAATAAAAGAAGATATTTCTACGGTTGAGCAATCTCTAAATATGACAAGTCTTGAGAATAATATTAAGGATATAGTTGTTGATATTATTCCTGAATCATTAGAATTTATTAATAAAGCTGCAGAGAAAATGGAAGGCCTTATTAATAACATTCTTGCTTTATCACGACTTGGACGACGGGAGTTAATCATTGAGACGTTCGATAGTACTGAAATTGTTAAGCAAAATTTAAAGGCTATTGCCTTCCAGCTTGAAGAGGTTGATGTGGATGTTCAAGATTTACCTTTACTGGAGAGCGATATACTTTCTGTCGAGCAGATTTTTGGAAACTTATTAGGAAATGCAGTGAAGTTTCTTGAGCCCGAACGAAGAGGTGAGCTTAAAATATGGGCAGAAGAAGAGCAAGAAAATTGGCAGTTTTATATTCAAGATAACGGTAAAGGAATTGCTGAAAAAGATCTCCCACATATATTTGAATTATTTAAACGTGTGGGAGATCAGGATGTACAGGGAGACGGTATGGGGCTTACGTATGTCCAAACATTAGTTCGTCGTCTTGGGGGTAAAATTAGTTGCAAATCGACGTTAGGAATGGGAACAACTTTTAAATTTACTTTACCAAAAATAATGAGCTTATAAACTCCTACACAGAGCAGGGGATTTAATATAAGATGTTACATATTACAATAATAAGGATAGCCTAAAGTAATGCAGTTTTCTACAATCTTATTAGTGGATGATGAGAGTGCTCATGCAACATTGGTTGAACGAAACTTACGTCGAGTTGGGTTTACCAATGACATTGTCAAATTAGAAAATGGCCAACAAGCCTTAGATTGGCTTGATAACGTTGAGCCAGTAGCTAATGTAACCCCCTTTATTTTATTAGATATTAATATGCCAGTTAAAAATGGTATTGAAGTGCTAGCTGCAATTAAGGGTAATAAAAAGACGTGCCATATTCCTGTCGTGATGTTGTCAACAACGGATAATCCAGAAGAAATAGAGCAATGTTATAAATTAGGTTGTAATGCCTATATTACGAAACCTATTGTTCATGATGAGTTTCAAGAGAAAATTCGTGAACTTGGATTATTTCTAAATATTATCACCCCTCCTAAATACCACTAATACGAGAGAGTTAGATTATGAATAAATCACCTCGTATTCTCTATATTGAAGATGAAGAAACGCTGGCACAGTTAGTCAAGCGGCGATTAAATAAAAAAGGCTTTCAAGTTGAATTTGCCCTCGATGGTGAGTCTGGTCTAGCGATGTTATTGGCAGAAGACTTTGATGTCGTAATTGTTGATTATCAACTCCCTAAGATGAATGGTCTGGATGTTTTGCAACATATGGCGGAGCAGAATATTGCTACTTCAGCGATTATGGTTTCAGGAATGGATGATATCCGTATCGTTGTAAAAGCAATGAACCTTGGTTGCATGGATTATATTGTCAAAGATGGTAATAGTTATCTTGAGTTACTCCCTATTCATATTGAATCAGTAATTTCTAAACGCGAGTTGGAGATAGATAAGAAGCTGTCTGAAAAGAAACTGCATTTAGCACAACAAGTATTCGATACGACAACAGAAGGAATTATGGTAACGGATGCTGATGAGAAGATTATTAGTGTTAACCCCGCTTTTACAAAAATAACAGGTTATGAAAAAGAAGATGTAATCGATAAATCCCCTCGTGTACTTCAGTCTGGAGAACATGATGATTTATTTTATAAACAAATGTGGTATGAATTGATAAAGGACGGTCAGTGGGCAGGGGAAATCTGGAATAGAAAAAAGAGTGGGGAACTGTATCCTGAATGGTTATCTATTTCTGTAATTTATGATTCTAATGGCGATATAGAACAGTATGTTTCTATATTTAGTGATATTACTCAGCATAAAGCAGCTGAGAAACAGATTGAGTATCAAGCAAATTATGATGCACTTACAGGTTTGCCAAATCGAAATTTATTCAATGATCGCCTAGCCACAGCATTAAAAGTCGCACAGCGTGAAAGTTCATGTCTAGCACTGTTATTTCTGGATTTAGACCGGTTTAAATGGGTTAACGATACGCTTGGTCATCGAGCTGGCGACATTTTATTAAAAGAAACTGCGAAAAGGTTGGAGTCTGTATTACGAGAAAGTGATTCTGTATCTCGACTCGGAGGTGATGAGTTCATGGTTATTTTGACTGATCTGGATAAAGAGCTAGACTCTGAACTTATTGCTGAGAAAATCCTCATACAATTAGCTCTGCCATATCAATTAGAAGATCAAGAAGTTTATGTGACAGGGAGTATTGGCATCACTGTTTATCCTAGTGATGGTGAGTCTTCTGAGCATTTATATCGTAATGCTGATAATGCAATGTATGCGGCAAAAGAAGCAGGACGAAATCAGTTTTCATTCTTTACTACTGAAATGCAAAAGCAAGCAGAAACGCGCCTTATTCTTTTAAACGAGTTACGACAAGCCATTGATGGGCGTCAATTTGAATTGTATTACCAACCTGTTATCGATATGGCTGATAATAGTTTATATGGTGCAGAAGCTTTAATTCGTTGGCACCATCCGAAACGAGGTGTCGTAGGTCCGTTTGATTTCATTCCCTTAGCTGAAGAAACGGGACTTATTCAACCGATCGGTGCATGGGTTGTTGAACAAGCATTACAGCAACTTAAAAAGTGGAATAATGCAGGGCATGTGATGCATATTGCTATTAATAAATCGAGTAAACAATTTCATTCCAATGAGTGTGCTTCAGATTTATACAATCGAATGGATGCTTTAAATGTTGCTCCGGAACAGTTAACAATAGAAATTACTGAAACAGTACTGATGGAAGAGCAAGATAATATTTTGAAATTATTAGAAGCGTATCGTCAGGCGGGTGTAACAATATCTTTAGATGATTTTGGTACTGGCTATTCATCGTTAAGTTACTTACGAAAATTCCCATTTGATATGTTAAAAATAGACCGATCATTCATTATGGATGTGACTGAGAATAACGATGATGCCTCTTTAGTTGAGACAATTATTCTGATGGGACATCAATTAGGTTTACGTGTTGTTGCTGAGGGTGTTGAGACTAAGCAGCAACGAGACTTTTTACAAGAAAGAAATTGTGACTTATTACAAGGCTATCTCTACAGCCGTCCAATACCCGCAGCTGAGTTTGAGCAGCGCTTTATTATTAATCAAGAATGGAAAGATAATGATTAAGCTGTTACTTCATATTTTGCTTATTAATACATTAGGGTTATCACTGGCTTTTGCAGAGGATAAAGATTGGATAAATTATGGTGGTGATTTTGGGCAAACTCGTTTTGTAGATAATAATGATATAACCGTTGATAACATTGATGATTTACGCTTAAAGTGGATGTTTCAAACTGGGGTTGTGGGTTCGTTTGAAAATACGCCACTCGTTGAAAATGAAGTGATGTATATTTCTACGCCATACAATCATGTGTATGCCATTAATGTAAAAACAGGCCAGTCTTTATGGCGCTATCGTTATGAGTTAGGTGTTACTAATTTTTGTTGTGGCCCCAATAATCGTGGTCTAGCACTTGATGACCAATATGTTTTTATGACGACATTAGATGCAAAACTAATTGCAATTGATAAAAAGTCTGGAGAACTTGTTTGGACAGTAGGTTTGGGTGATGCTGACTATGGTTACTCAGGTACTGAAGCACCTTTACTTTATGATGGCATGGTGATTACTGGTATTGCTGGAGCTGAATATGGTATTCGGGGATTTATTTCTGCCCATGATGTTAAAACAGGCGAGCTAGTTTGGCGTTGGTATACCATTCCTGAGCCTGATGAAAAGCAACCTGATGGAACGGTCGGTTGGTTTGGAACATTCCAAGAAAAAGCAGATGGGATTAACCCTTTAAATAGGGATATTAAAGCAGAGAAAGCCCAAATAGCAGCAGGTGAACATGCTGATGCTTGGCAAAAAGGGGGCGGTTCAGCATGGACAACAAAATCTGTTGATCCTGAAACAGGTTTACTCTTTGCCACCATTGGTAATCCTGCACCTGATTTAGATGGCTCTGTTCGTCCTGGCGATAATCGCTGGACTAACTCCTTGGTCGCTTTAGATATTAAAACAGGAATATTAGTTTGGGGATATCAATATCTACCACATGATGTATGGGATTTAGATAGTGTATCTCCTCCTATTCTGACTAAAGCCAAAAATAAAGAAGGTCAGTTGGTTGATGTTGTTATTCATGGAGGAAAAACAGGCTGGGCTTATATTCATAATCGTGAAACAGGTGATCTAATTCGCCGTTCAGAAGCTATGATTGAACAAAGGAATCTGTTTGCATTGCCTACAAAAGGGCTGGGAACAGAGATGTTGCCAGGTGCGAATGGTGGGGTGAATTGGTCACCGGGTTCAGTTAATCCAAATACCCGTTCTGTTTATTATTCAAACCTACATCAGCCCATGCATTATGAGTTACGAAGCGTACCATGGCGTCGAGGTCGCTTATGGTTAGGAGGGGCCTTTAAAGGTGTTCCGGGTGCTATTCAATCGGGCAATATTTCAGCAGTAAATATTGATACGGGTAAAATTGCTTGGCAATATAGTTCAAAACAACCCATGATTGGCGGTACGTTGACAACGGCTGGAAATCTTGTGTTTTCAGGTGGAGATGATGGTTATTTTATTGCTCTAAATGCAATAACTGGTGAGAAAGTATGGCAGTTTCAAACAGGAGCAGGTGTTAATGCTGCCCCTATGGCATTTGAAATAGATGGCAAACTTCATATTGCCGTTGCCGCTGGTGGAAACGCCCAAATTAACACCAACCGTGGTGGAACTGTTTTAGTTTTTTCAGTAGATTAGAATTATCACTATATAAGCTGAACTTTGGATAAGAATAGTCAGAAACATCATAGTTTACAATTGCTTATGAACGATCGCGACTCGAAATAGATAAAGCAAGCCTATAATCATATCGCCAGTGTCTTTAATTTAGTGGATATCAAGGCAGATTTACGTAGCAACGAGCTATTGGAAGTCAATCTAACGCAGAGAGCCGCTAAAATAAAGGCGCTGGATGGCTGTGCTTATCCAGAGTTTAGCTTATTTAATATCGTCTAGGCAATGGAACGGCCTCGACAATAATTTCGATATTTCTTGCCCTTGATGTTGAGTATTTATGAAGTGTTATATTTCTATAATACTTTCCATGTCGCCATTCAGGTTCATAAGCAAGATCATAGCGATAGCGTTCACGCTCATAATCAAATGACAAAATCCCATCATAATATTCAACAGGAATATCAATTTGATAACGTTTCTTTTGAGGATGATAGAAAGTGATTATCTTCTGTTCGCCATCTGCAATTCGAAATGACACTGGGCTATATGAGCGGAACTTGCCATTAAGATATAGTTCACCTCCACGGATAGTGACACGTAATAAATCGCCTCGAATGCCCCTCTTTCCAGTATAAATTTCATCAGCATAAGCTTGGCGACGTTCCATTTCTAATAACAATTGCTTTTCTTGTTCGACGGCAATTTTGGCTTCTTCAATACGACGCTGTTCGCGTAGCAGCTCCATTTGTTGATAATGTTCGATGGTTTGTTCACGTTCTAAAGTGGATAGTGTGGCCCACTGTTCCTCAGAAATACCATAAATTCTATTGGCACAGCCAGAGAGGGTGAATAAGGCTAAAAGGATCAAAATTAGGCGCATAATTTAAGTTGTCTTATTAATATGGAGAGTGTGAAGTTATATTGACCTGAATAATAATGCCATAGTTGCAATTTTATTCATCCATTTTCTTTTAGCGATGTGCAGGGTACGGTATCCTTATAGGCTTTAAGTCCATTTTTAAAGATATCCATGCAACAAGAATATAACCCAGCCGAAATTGAAGCATCTGCCCAACAATTATGGGAAGAGCAACAGACTTTCCGTGCAGTAGAAGATTCCACTAAAGAAAAATACTATTGCCTTGCGATGTTTCCATACCCAAGTGGTCAATTGCATATGGGGCATGTGCGTAATTATACGATTGGCGATGTGATTTCTCGCTATCAGCGCATGCAAGGCAAGAATGTTTTGCAACCAATGGGTTGGGATGCGTTTGGACTTCCTGCCGAAAATGCAGCGATTAAGAATAAGGTTCCACCTGCCGCATGGACCTATGACAATATTGATTATATGCGTGATCAGCTGAAACGTTTAGGCCTTGGTTATGATTGGGACCGTGAGTTAGCTACTTGTACGCCACAATATTATCGTTGGGAACAATGGTTATTTACGCGTCTATTTAAGAAAGGCTTGGTTTATAAGAAAACCTCTGCTGTAAACTGGTGTCCGGTTGATGAAACTGTACTGGCTAATGAGCAAGTTATTGATGGTTGTTGCTGGCGTTGTGATTCTCAAGTTGAGAAACGTGAGATTCCACAATGGTTTATGAAGATTACGGATTATGCTGAGCAATTACTGGATGATTTAGATCAGTTAGATGGTTGGCCTGAACAAGTTAAAACAATGCAAGCAAATTGGATTGGTCGCTCTGAAGGCTTACAAATACAATTTGGCATTAGCAATAGTGATGCTGTTTTAGAAGTGTATACCACTCGACCAGATACATTGATGGGTGTGAGTTATGTCGCCGTTGCGGCTGAACATCCCTTAGCATTAAAAGCCGCTGAATCTAATCCTGAGTTACAGGACTTTATTGCCGAATGTCGCAAGATGGAAACGTCTGAAGAAGCAATGGAAACAGCCGAGAAAAAAGGTGTTGCTACAGGGCTAACAGCCATTCATCCTGTTTCGGGTGAGACAGTTCCTGTATGGGCTGCAAACTTTGTCCTGATGGGTTACGGCACAGGTGCTGTAATGTCTGTTCCAGCACATGACCAACGTGATTATGAGTTTGCTAAAAAATATGATTTAGCGATTAATCAAGTCATTGAACCTACCAATGATGCTGAGTGTGATTTAGATAAAGCCGCTTTTACGGATAAAGGTCGTTTAGTTAATTCTCAACAGTTTGATGGTTTAACTTCAGCTGAGTCATTTGATGCGATTGCTGACTTTTTAGTAGAACAAAATAAAGGCGAAAAACAAGTTAATTATCGCTTACGTGATTGGGGTATTTCTCGTCAGCGTTATTGGGGTACACCAATCCCAATCATTAACTGTCCTGATTGTGGTGCAGTGCCCGTGCCAGAAGCAGATTTGCCGGTTAAATTGCCAGAAGATGTCATTGTTGATGGTAGTGGCTCTCCGATTAAATCAATGCCTGAGTTTTATGAATGTGCCTGTCCAGAATGTGGTGCAGATGCGATACGTGAAACAGATACCTTTGATACCTTCTTTGAATCATCATGGTATTACGCTCGCTTTACTTGCCCAGATAATGAAGAAGCCATGTTAGATCAACGTGCTGATCATTGGTTGCCGGTTGATCAATACATTGGTGGTATCGAGCATGCGGTATTACATTTATTGTATGCACGTTTCTTCCATAAATTAATGCGTGATGAAGGTTTAGTGTCAGGTGATGAGCCGTTTAAGAATTTGCTTACTCAAGGCATGGTATTAAAAGACGGCGTTAAAATGTCTAAGTCAAAAGGCAATACGGTTGATCCTCAAGCATTGATTGATCAATATGGTGCAGATACTGCGCGATTATTTACTATGTTTGCTGCACCACCAGAGCAATCATTAGAATGGTCTGATAAAGCCGTTGAAGGATCCAGCCGATTCTTGAAACGTTTATGGAAAACAGTGCAAGATCATATTGAGTTAGGTGATGTTGTTAGTTTAGATGTAAATGCGTTGACGGATGATTTAAAAGTGCTACGTCGTCAAATTTACCAAACATTAACGAAAGTCAGTGATGATATTGGTCGTCGTCATACCTTTAATACAGCCATTGCTGCCGTAATGGAGCTAATGAATGCGGTATCTAAAGTGAAAGAGTCGAGTGAGCAAGCACGTGCCGTTGTGCAAGAAGCATTAGAAATAACCGTTTTAATGTTATCGCCAATTACGCCACATATCAGCCATGAACTTTGGAATATCTTGGGTCATGATGAAGCTGTTGTCGGCGTCGCTTGGCCTAAAATTGATGAATCAGCCCTTGTTCAAGATAAAATTGAGCTGATGGTTCAAGTCAATGGTAAGCTACGGTCTAAAATATCTGTTGCTGCCGATACTGCTAAAGATGATATTGAAGCAATGGCATTGGCAGATGAAAGTGTTCAGAAATTTACGGAAGGCAAAGAAATCCGTAAGGTGATTGTTGTTCCAGGACGATTAATTAATATTGTAGTTGCAGGTTGAGGAAGTATTGATATGACACGTACGTTATCAAATGTGCTGATTGGTTTTGTATTTGTAGCTTTGGCTGGCTGTGGTTTTCATTTACGTGGAACGGCAACACTGCCGGACGCATTGAAAACAATGTATGTTCAAGGTGTTAATTTGCAACAAGGATTAGGGCTTGAACTTAAACGAAGCCTGACTCGCAACGACGTTACCGTGGTTAACGCTTACCAGGAAGGTAGTGCTGTCTTGACTATTCTTGAGCATAAGCTTGAACGACGTGTTCTGTCAGTAGGATCGGATGCCAAAGTCAGTGAATATGCTTTACATGGTTGGGTTTCATTTAAAGTCAGTGATGGCAACGGTAAAGTCATCAGTGATGCTCAAAAAGTTGAAGCGCAACGAGATTATCGATTTGACCAAGATCAAGTGCTTGCTAAAGATGAAGAAGAGCGTGTGTTACGCGAGCAGTTAAATCAACAATTGGTGCAAAGTATCTTACGACGTTTGTCTGTATTAAAGTAATGTCTACCCGTGACCATTCAAAATGCAAATTTATAGCACTCATACTGAATGTGCCTGCAGCGTTATAATAGTGAGCAATAGAGCGACTATTACATCACTATTATGCCTTGCTGGCTCATCCATTATAAGCACCAAAAACCTATATTTTGAATGGTCACGGGTATATTATGCGGCTTAGATCTGACCAGCTAGAAGGACATTTGCAGCAAAACTTATTACCTGTTTATTTGATTTCGGGTGATGAACAAATGCTGGTGGAAGAGGCCGCTGACTTAGTTCGTAAGCAAGCTCGGAAACAGGGTGCTGATGATCGACAAGTTTGGCATGTAGAAGGCCGGTTTAACTGGTCAGAGTTACAATGGCAAGAACAAACAATGTCTTTGTTTTCCAGCCAACGATTGCTAGAAATACGTCTTCCTTCTGGCGCACCGGGAAAAGAGGGGGGGGAGGCCTTACGACGTTATGCTGCTAATCCTCCAGTAGATACCACCTTATTAATCATTAGTGGCAAGGTTGATACTCGCTCACAAAAAAGTAAATGGTTTACTGAATTAGATAGAGTCGGTGTCACAATACCTATATGGCCGATTGATTTTGCTAACTTACCTCGTTGGATTTCACAACGAATGCAACAGCGAGGTTTACGTGCCAATCAACAGGTTTTTGAGTTGATAGCTGAACGTGTGGAAGGCAACCTATTTGCTGCCGCACAAGAAATTGATAAATTACAATTACTCTGTCCTGATGGTAATGTAGATGAGCAGTTGGTTTTAGAGTCTGTTGCTGATAATGCTCGTTTTGAGGCATTTGGTTTAATGGACACAGTATTAGCTGGACAAGTCAGTAAAATTCCACGGATAATTAATCGCTTACGTGCTGAAGGTTTAGATATATTAGCTGTTTTCTCTGCCATATCATGGTCATTACATCGTATGGTTAATATGGCCGTTCAATTAGATAGTGGAATGCGAATAGAACAAGTATTTTCATCACAAAAACCACCTGTCTGGGAAAAAAGCCGACCGATAATGCGGCAAGCTCTAAGTCGACATGAACGATCACAGTGGCAAGGGTTTTTACAGCAAATGGCTCAGATTGACCAAGCTGCAAAAGGAAGTTTAAAACATTGCCCATGGACATTATTAGAAACATTATGTCTGCACGTAGCAGGTATAAAAATCATCAGTCAGAATTAGGAGAGTGATGTTGGATATTCAAAATTATATGCAAGGCTTAGGTCAACAGGCAAGAACTGCAAGTCGTGCATTATCTCGTGCTGGAACTAATACCAAGAATCAAGCACTGGTAGCGATTGCCAATGAAATTAGAAACTCAGTAGAAACACTTAAACAGCAAAATGCACTTGATATGGCGGCAGGCAAAGAGAAAGGTTTAGATGCTGCATTATTAGATCGTTTAGAGCTTACTGATGAGCGAATTGAAGGCATGGCGGAAGGCTTAGAACAAATCGCAGCATTGCCCGATCCTGTTGGCGAAATTAGTAATATGAATTATCGACCATCTGGCATTCAGCTGGGGAAAATGCGTGTACCTTTAGGTGTGATTGGCATTATCTATGAATCTCGTCCTAATGTAACAGCTGATGCAGCAGGTTTATGTCTGAAATCAGGTAATGCCACTATTTTACGAGGTGGTAGTGAAGCCATTAATTCTAATAAAGCTGTTGCCGCTTGTATTCACCGAGGTTTAGAACAAACAGGCTTACCTACTAGTGCCGTTCAAGTTGTTGAAACAACCGATCGCGCGGCTGTGGGTGAACTCATTACCATGTCAGAATATGTGGATGTGATTGTGCCTCGTGGTGGTAAGGGCTTAATTGAACGAGTTAGTAATGATGCTCGTGTCCCAGTGATTAAACATCTTGATGGTATTTGCCATGTGTATATTGATGCTGCGGCTGATTTAGATATGGCTGAAGAGATTGCCTTTAATGCAAAATGTCACCGTTATGGTGTGTGCAATGCAATGGAAACATTGTTAGTTGATAGCACTATCGCTAGTGAGATCTTGCCACGATTACAACAACGTTATGCAACAGAATCTGTTGAGCTTCGTGGTTGCGAACTGACACAAATTATATTGACAGATATTAATGCGGCAACTGATGAAGATTGGGATACTGAATATCTAGCACCTATTTTATCAATCCGCATTGTAGATGGGCTTGATGAAGCGATGGATCATATTCATCAACATAGTTCAGGTCACACCGAAACAATTGTGACCGAGGATTATGCACGTTCACGCCGTTTCCTCGCTGAAGTAGATTCAAGCTCAGTGATGGTCAATGCATCAACACGATTTGCAGATGGCTTTGAATATGGTTTGGGTGCTGAAATTGGTATTTCTACGGATAAAATTCATGCGCGTGGTCCAGTGGGACTAGAAGGTTTAACATCGCAAAAATGGATCGTGTTGGGTAGCGGGCAAATCCGTAGCTAAAGATGGCTGAATCAATAGGCATATTGGGTGGAACCTTTGACCCCGTACACTTTGGTCATTTAAGACCTGCATTAGATGTGGCTGAACAGTTGCAACTAGATCGCATACATCTAATTCCAAGTGCACGACCGCCACACAGAGAACAGCCTCAAGCTACTCCAGAGCAACGTTTGACCATGTTGCAGTTGGCCGTGAAGAACAATCCACAATTTGTGGTTGATGATAGAGAGCTGCATAGGGAAGGGAATTCCTATACAGTTGATACATTATTGAGTCTACGAGAGGAGTTTCCTGATAGTCCTTTGTATCTCATGTTGGGAACAGATGCCTTTGCTCATATTCAAACATGGCATCGCTGGGATGAACTGTTAGATTTGGCTCATATTGTTGTGATGCAACGTCCAGATGAAGCACTGGATATGTCAAAAGAATTAGAAGAATGGTATCAGCAGCATTTAATCGATAATAATGATGGTAATGAACTATCAGGTAAAATTTGGCCAGTAGAAGTTACTCAATTAGCAATATCTGCAACGGATATTCGTAACAAAGTGGCCAATGAAGTGAACCCACAATTTTTGTTGCCAGATGCGGTTATTCAACTTATTGGCATGTTGGGTTTATATAAAAAATCATGATGCAGGTCGGAAAGTGAGTAACTGCGTAGGTCGGGTTTCAACCCGACATGTTGGACTCAAGTCCAACCTACAGCGAGGCATATCATAGAAAATGGATAACCTATTTTTCATACTATCAAAACTAGCATGGGGTTTACTTAGTCCCACAAACCTAATTGTCTTATTAATGGCACTGGCCACCATCCAGTTATTTCGTAATAAAATTAGTGCAGCAAAGAAAATATTATTACCTACGGCATTAGTGAGTTTGATTCTACTCTCTTATCCCGTCAGTGATTATCTGATGAATCCACTAGAAACACGGTTTTCTAAGCCGGAAATTTTACCTGAACATATTGATGGCATTATCATATTGGGTGGTGGCGAAGAGTTAAAGCTATCTATTGGCTGGAATACGATTGAAATGGGCAATGGTGGTGATCGGTTTGTTGGCGCTGCATTTTTAGCTAAACAGTATCCTAATACACCGGTGATATTTTCTGGTGGAAATGGTTCTTTACTATTGAACTCGATAGTAAGGGAAGGAGATCTTGCCCGAAAATTACTCACAACAGTGGGTATTGATAATAATAGATTAACCCTTGAGTCACAATCACGTAATACCTATGAAAACTTTGTATTATTAAAGCCACTGCTACCGAATAAACATGGAATATATCTACTTGTTACTTCGGCTTTTCATATGCCACGTTCAGTGGGTGTTGCTCGCAAAAACGAGATTAACGTTATTTCATATCCCGTAGATTACCGAAGTAATAAACCGTCATTTCGTCAATGGGATTTTAATTTGTTTGATCACTTAGAGGCACTTGAACCTGCATGGCGAGAATGGATTGGCTTAACTGTTTACTATTGGACGGGCAAAACTTCTGAATGGTTACCACAAGACAATAAATAAATTTTTAGTTAAATATACTTAACTCAGCCACTTAGGGTAAAATAGTCCGATTATATGATTGATTGGAGTGCCCGATGAAGGCCCAAGAGTTACAACTATTAGTGATTGATGCACTAGAAGACATTAAAGCAGAAGATATTACGGTTATTGATGTTAGAAAAATGACTGATTTTACAGACTATATGATTATCGCAACAGGTAAATCAACACGCCAAGTTAAAGCGCTAGCAAACGAAGTAAGTAGTCAAGCAAAAGCGGCGGGTATTCAACCAATGGGTGTTGAAGGTGAAGATGTGGGTGAGTGGGCTTTAGTCGATTTAGTCGATGTTATTGTTCATGTTATGACGCCGCAAACTCGAGCTACTTACAATCTAGAAAAATTGTGGAGTGTTCCAGAAGAAACTGAACAAGCGCCACAAGAAGACTAGATCTTTTAAGCGATGAAGTTAAATTTGTTGGCTGTTGGCACAAAGATGCCATCCTGGGTTACAGATGGCTATCAAGAATACGCAAAGCGGATGCCACGTGAATGTAGTCTTCATTTACATGAAATAGCGCCTGCCAAACGCGGCAAAAGTGGTAGTCCCACTCAGTGGATGCGTGAAGAAGGTGGGCGACTCTTAGCTGCAATTCCTAGCAACCATCATGTTGTTGCATTAGATGTGAAAGGCAAAACATGGAGCACGGAACAATTAGCGGAGCAACTTAAAAACTGGCAGGCTGATGGTCGTGATGTATCGCTTATTGTTGGTGGCCCAGATGGCTTGACTGATGAATGTTTGCAACGTGCCAATCAGCGCTGGTCTTTATCTGCTTTAACATTACCTCATCCTTTAGTTCGCATCGTACTATCTGAGCAGCTATATCGTGCTTGGACGGTGTTACAAAATCATCCTTATCATCGCGCATGATCTTTCCTAGCATTTATTTAGCTTCAAACTCACCTCGTAGACGTGAACTTTTGACTCAGATTGGGGTCGATTTCTCTGTGTTATCCGTTGATGTTGATGAAAGTCGATTTGAAAATGAATTAGCAGTTGATTATGTGCAACGCGTTGCTATTGCTAAAGCACAAGCGGGTTGGAATCGTTTAAGTGAAACTGAAAAGAAACCTGTATTAGGATCAGATACATCCGTTGTATTAGAGGGTGATGTATTAGGCAAGCCAAGTGATGCTCAGCATGCTCGAGAAATGTTGCAACGACTGTCGGGGCAACAACATCAAGTGATGACTGCTGTTGCCATTGTGACAGCTGAAAAAATATGGATTGAGTTAAATACAAATAGTGTTACCTTTGCTAAATTAAGCTCTAAAGATATTGATTGGTATATATCCACACAAGAGGGTATTGATAAAGCGGGAGGTTATGCTGTACAAGGTTTAGCCGCATTGTTTATAGAAAAAATTGAAGGCAGTTACTCTGGTATTATGGGATTGCCACTTAGAGAGACTGGCCTGTTATTAACACAAGTCGCGGGATAGTTATATCCGTGATGCTCGTATTTATAGTGCAAAGGTCTCAATGCAGCTTTGCATATTCAGAATGCGTGCTAGAAAGCTATAATTTCGAGTAATATGGATATCTAATGAGTAGTGAAATATTAATTAATGTGACACCGACTGAAACGCGAGCCGTTGTCGTTGATAATGGCGTGTTACAAGAGGTATTTATTGAACGAAATGAGCGCCGAGGTATTGTTGGTAATATCTACAAAGGAAAAGTGTGTCGTGTATTACCCGGTATGCAAGCTGCTTTTGTAGAAATTGGTTTAGCGCGTGCGGCATTTCTACATGCCTCTGATATTTCTATCCCTCAAGGTCAAACGGGAGATTTAAAAAAAACTGAAGTCCCTCCAATCACGTCATTATTACGTGAAGGTCAGGAAGTTTTAGTTCAAGTTATTAAAGATCCCTTAGGCAGCAAAGGTGCTCGCTTAACAACACAGTTATCCGTCTCTTCACGCTATTTAGTGTATATGCCAGAAACACGGGGGATTGGTGTTTCACTGAAAATTGATGGGGAAAAAGAACGAACTAGGTTGAAATCTTGTTTGAGCTCACAATTAGAGCAAGATGAAGGTGGTTATATTCTTCGTACTGCTGCCGAAGGTGTGAGTGAAGCAGAGTTGTTAGCAGACTTGAATTATCTCCACCGCTTATGGAAAAAAATAGGTGAACGTAAGGCTTCGGTAAAATGTGGTGAGCCTTTACATGAAGATTTACCTTTATCACTGCGCGCATTACGCGATCTATTTTCAGATGATATTGAACGGATCAGGATCGATTCTGGTGAAACCTATCGAAAAGCAATGAAGTTTTCAGAAGGATTTATGCCTGAATGTGCTTCTCGTGTAGAACATTACAAAGGGGAAGGTCCTTTATTTGACTTGTTCAGTGTTGAAGATGAAATAAAAAGAGCATTAGAGAGGAAGGTGCCATTAAAATCTGGTGGTTACCTTATCTTTGACCAAACCGAAGCGATGACAACCGTTGACGTCAATACGGGTGGCTTTGTTGGTCATAAAAATCTAGAAGAAACTATTTTCAAAACTAATCTTGAAGCGGCACAGGCAATTGCAAGGCAATTACGTGTGCGTAATTTAGGTGGCATTATTATTCTCGACTTTATTGATATGAATGAAGTTGAACACCAGCAACAAGTATTAAGAACATTAGAAAAAGCCATGAAACCGGATCGTGCTCGACACAATATTTGTGGTGTGTCGGAATTGGGATTGGTTGAAATGACTCGAAAAAGAACCCGCGAGAGTCTAGAACATGTCTTATGTGAACCATGCCCTTGTTGTGACGGAAAAGGCTATGCAAAAAGTGCTGAAACAGTGTGTTATGAAATTTTTAGAGAAATCATTCGTGAAGCCAAGCAATATGAAACAACTCAGTTTTTAGTGCTTGCATCGCAAGATATTATTGATCGTTTTAATGATGAAAATTCAACTAATCTGGCAGAATTAGAACAGTTTATTGAGAAACCTATTTTATTTCAATGTGAGTCTCAATATAGTCGTGAACAGTTTAATGTGGTGTTAATGTAGTTCATGTCATTTATTCGTCGTAGTGTTCATGTTGTCAGTAAGCAGCTAGCATATTTAGTTATTATTTTATTGGTATTGGCAGCCGCATCACTGGTGGTTGTTTATTGGTTATCCAATGAGATAGAACAGCGGCAAGATGAAATTTCTGCTTGGGCAAGTGATAGGATTGGTTACCCGGTAGAAATAGGTCATGCCGGAATAGATTGGTTAGGTCTTTCACCTAAGCTACAGCTTGAATCTGTCAGTATTTTAAATAAGAATAAACAAAGTGATCTCCTAAGTTTAGATGCGCTTTATGTTGGTTTAGATATCGTTGCTAGTATTAAACGAGGTGAACCCGTATTAAATGATATGACATTGACGGGGTTGACCGTTTCATTAGAACGAGACTTATCAGGAAAAATAAGTTTAAAGGGTTTAAATTTACCGACGTCAACATCGACCAATAGTGAGTGGTTAAGCTGGATTAAGATCCTTAATCGTTTTCATTTGAAATCAATCATTGTCCATTACTCTGATCAGTTAGACACTGAGTTATCAGGTAAATATCAATTAACCAATGCGGTTGTCAGTCATCAATTTGACTCATGGACAACGACAGGTCTACTTCGCTTACCGTCTAATTTAGGCGAGCAACTTCAATTCCAGATTCAAGCCGAAATAGAAGATGAAAAAATAGGTGTTTGGCAATGGGAAGTGAAAGCTAAAAAACTAAAAGTAGCCTCTTTAGCAAGCCGGTTTATATGGAAAGACATGGCTATTGAACAAGGTCTTCTCGATATTGATTTATCAGGAAGAGGTTCTAACACTCGTTTAAATTCGGTAATGGCTGAACTTATATTAGCTAATGTGGAACTAAGCTCTCAGTGGAAAGATACGACTCAGGAAACGGTCACAATTGAGAGTTTAACAGGCATGGTTGAGTGGTTGAAACAGGATGATTCGTGGCAGTTATCCGGTCGAAATATACAATTAACTATGAACGATGATATCTGGCCAGAAACAGCATTTACCATTAAGAAAAACAATGATGATTCATGGCTGGCTGCGAGTAATTATTTTCGTTTAAGTGATATTTCAGCATTAGCATTATTATCAGAGTTTTCACCTGAAATATTACGAAAACAAAAGCCTGCAGGTGATATTGAAAGGTTTAATTTACGGTATTCCAATGAGCAGGGTGTACAAGGATTAGCGTTTTCTTTGAGTGACGGTGCTGTTGAATCGTGGAATGATTATCCCGGTGTAACGGGTTTAACTCTATCTGTTAATTGGAATGATGGTTTAGCTGATATTAAATTAAATAGTCATGAACTTAATTTATATGCAGATAAATGGTTAGATAGTGGCGTATTTTTTGATTCAGTAACAGGCTCATTAGCATTTCAGAAATCCGATAAAACATGGCGATTAGAAAGCAGTGAATTTAGAATTTGGAATGATGATTTAACACTCCAACTTGATGGTCAGGTAGAAAAAGGAGTTGATGGTGAGATTGTTAATGATATTAAAGTGAAATTAGAGGATGTTGCTGTTAATCAATGGCAATTTTATGTGCCTCAGAAAATATTAAATAAACAGTTTAAAAAATGGGTGGATAAGGCATTTCAAGCTGGAAAAATTGTTGATGGTGAGATTGAGTGGGTAGGTAAGTTATCTGCTTTTCCATATAACACTGATGAAGCAGATAAGGGTTTCTTTAATATGACGTTGAATGTTGAAGATATCCAACTTCATTATGCATCTGGATGGCCTGATATCGTCGGTGTTAATGCTGTTATAACTGGTCATGGACATGATTTAGTTATTAAAAGTAAGCATGGAAAAATAGCTGGGTTTGATTTTGCAAACGTAACTACAAATATTACTAAATTGAATGAGAAAGCCCCCGTTTTAACGGTTGATGGAAAATTAAAAGGTACAAGTAAGCAGGCAGTATTATTTTTGCAAAATAGCCCATTAAATAAACGTTTTGGTAGTGCACTTGAATCAATAGTGATAACTGGTGGGAGTAATATTGAATTAGACTTAATGGTGCCATTAGGAGATACGGATGCAACAAAAGTGTCGGGCAATGTTAGTTTTATTGACAGTCAGTTACATCATGCTTCAATAGCAGATGTGGGATTGGAGCATGTAAATGGACTTTTACGCTTTGATAATGAGGGTGTGTATGCTGAGGATATTAAAGCAACGCTGTTTAATGAAAGTGTTGAGATTAATGTTCAACCTAAAGGTGATACAACTGCGATTATTATGAGAGGACAGCTGGCAACAGAGCAAATAAATTCATTTTGGCCTAATAGTGTACCTACCTTCATTCAAGGAAAAGCAACTTATACACTGAACCTTTCGGTTTTAGAAAAAACAATGGGTGATTTCTATTTAAATTATTCACTTAGTAGCGAATTGAAAGGGCTTGAGATTAATATTCCAGCACCATTTACTAAGTCTAAGAAGGATAAAAAATTATTGGAGGTGTCAGTAGATACTATTGATGATAATTTAGTTTATTTCTTTAAATATGGTGATGAGGTTAATGTTACCGCTGTTAATGAAAATGATAATTGGCGAGCCGCTGTTAAATTTGGTACTGAGCAAGACACATTACCCCAAAATGGAATTAAAATACGAGGGAAATTGACTGAGTTATTTGTTGATGATTGGATTGATTGGTCTAATAATTTAGGTGAAACACAGGATAATAATTTGTTATCGAGTATTGATGATATATCGATGAGTATTGATAGGGTTGCTGGGTTTAATCAGGAGTTAACGAGACTCAATTATTCCATTAATAAAGATGCTCAAGGGTGGCGTGTTAATTTAAAAAGTGACCAAACTGGTCAAGGTATTATTTACTGGCCAGTAGATTTTTCAGGTCCTGCTCCACTTGAAATTACTTTAGATAAATTGATATTACTCTCAGCCAAAGAAGAGACTACTCAAGATAAGATAGAATCAGCATCAAATATTACGTTATGGCCAGCCATGGTTATTAACGTGGGTACTTTACAATTTAACGATATGAATTTAGGGGCCTTCAAGCTTAATGCAACACGAAAAGACCAAACATGGAAAATAAATACGGCCTCATTAACATCTAATGTATTTACTGCTGAGGTAATAGAAAATAGTACGTATTGGCAACAATTATCAGATAGAGATAACTCTAAGTTGGCAGTAAAAGTAAGTAGTGATAACTTAGCAGGCTTGTTGGCCGGTTTTGGTTACCAACAGGCTATTGAAGCTGAACAAGCCCAACTGACATTTGATATTTCATGGCCCCAATCGCCACTCAATTTCTCGAGAGAAAATATACGAGGTGATCTTAATATTAATATAGGCAAGGGCAAGCTGAATGATATTGAACCAGGGGCTGCCGGGCGTATTTTTGGTTTGATGAGTATTGCGGCATTACCGAGACGATTAACATTAGATTTTAGTGATTTATTTTCTAAAGGCTTTACGTTTGACTCAATAAAAGGTGATTTCAAACTTGAGGCGGGTCATGCTGTGACTGAAAATCTAACATTAGAAGGTGCTTCAGCGAAGATTGAAATGTCAGGTTTAACTGATTTGATAAATAAACACTATGATCAGCAAGTAAAGATTACCCCTAATGTTTCATCTACCTTACCTCTTGCAGGTGCTGTCGCAGGAGGCCCTATTGGATTAGGTGTTGGGGCTGCACTTTTTGTAGTAGATAAATTAGCAGGAAAACTTTTTGGTAAAAATATCGTTAACCTAATTAGTTATAAATATGATTTAACAGGACCATGGAGTGATCCTCAGTTAACGGTTGTTAAGTCTGTTACACCGTGATCTGATATGATCACGTTCTTTCGTAGCAACGATGTCCATTCATGACCGATTCTTTATTTGAACAAGTTAATCAACAGTTACTTATCCCTGCTGGCCTTACTGAACTTAATTTAGAGCAAACACTTGCTTTAACAATGGGCAGAGGCGTAGATTATGCGGATCTTTATTTTCAACAGTCACGTCAAGAAAACTGGCTATTAGAAGATGGCATCATTAAAGATGGTGGCTACCACATTGAACAAGGTGTTGGTGTTCGTGCATGCAGTGGTGAGAAAACAGGTTTCGCATATTCTGACGACTTGATATTGCCTGCTTTACAAGATGCGGCGAAAGCCGCTAGAGCGATCTCCCGACAAGGTGCTGATGGTACCGTGCATGCTTGGAAGCGAACAATTTCCCCTCAATATTATGCTGCACATGATCCACTTTCTGTATTATCAGTAGAGCAAAAGTTAGACTTGTTGAAGCAAGCTGATGCAACTGCTCGTGCCGCCGATCCTCGAGTGACTCAAGTGAGTGTAAGTTTAGCGGGTGGATTAGATACGATTCTTGTTACCGCGAGTGATGGAACATTTGCTGCCGATATTCGACCTTTAGTACGAATGAACGTATCTGTTATCGTTGAATCAAATGGTCGTCGTGAACGAGGTAGTGCTGGTGGTGGTCGCCGTTTAGATTATCGATATTTTCAAGATAATGATTTAGCTTCAACGTATGCAAAAGAAGCTGTTCGACAAGCACTTGTTAACCTTGAAGCTGTTGATGCACCGGCGGGAACAATGACTGTTGTCTTAGCATCTGGCTGGCCAGGTGTTTTATTACATGAAGCTGTTGGACATGGTCTTGAAGGTGATTTTAATCGCCGAGGTAGTTCTGCTTTTTCAGGTCGAATGGGTGAAATGGTTGCATCACCATTATGTACTGTTGTTGATGATGGCACATTGCAAGATCGCCGAGGCTCTTTATCTGTTGATGATGAAGGTGTACCAACAGAAAATACAACCTTGATCGAAAAAGGGAAGCTAACGGGCTATATGCAAGATAAGCATATAGCACGCTTGATGGGAACACGAAGTACGGGTAATGGCAGGCGTGAATCTTATGCTCACCTGCCCATGCCTAGAATGACAAATACATATATGTTGCCGGGAGAACATGAGCCTGAAGAAGTGATTGCATCGGTCAAAAAGGGTCTTTATGCTGCTAACTTTGGTGGTGGGCAAGTAGACATTACATCGGGAAAATTTGTGTTTTCTACCAGTGAAGTATATTTAATTGAAAATGGTAAAATTACGCATCCTGTAAAAGGGGCAACATTAATTGGTAACGGACCTGAAGTTATGAGCAGAATAACTATGGTTGCAAATGATTTAGAGCTTGATACTGGTGTGGGTAACTGTGGTAAAGAAGGGCAAAGTGTCCCTGTTGGCGTGGGTCAGCCGACATTGAAAATAGAGGGTTTAACAGTAGGTGGAACAGCGTAAAATGACACCTCAAAATAGCACTTTTTCTGCGATTTCGGCGTTAGCATCGTACTCAAGTCCTCATGTACTAAGTGTACACTGCGGCTTTCCGTGCGAGACTGCCTTGCACTCACAAAAAAATTACAATTTTAAGGCATCATTTTAAAAATGACAAAAAAACATAAGGCAATTGCTTTAATATCAGGTGGTTTGGATTCTTTATTAGCCGTACGTGTATTACAAGAGCAAGGGATAGAAGTAGAAGGCATTAACTTCTATACAGGTTTTTGTGTTGAAGGGCATACCCATGCCATTCGTAACCATGATAAAGATAAACAAAAACGAAATAATGCCCTATGGTCTGCAGAACAATTAGGTATTAAACTCCATATTGTTGATGTGATAGAAGAATATAAAGATGTCTTATTGAACCCTAAACACGGTTATGGCGCTAATATGAACCCCTGTTTAGATTGTAAGATCTTTATGGTGAGCAAAGCGGTAGAATGGATTAAAGAAAACCGTAAAGATGGTTTTGATTTTATTATTACGGGTGAGGTGATTGGCCAGCGACCTATGTCTCAGCGTAAAGAAGTCATGCCTATTGTTGCTGGTGAATCAGGTGCTGATGATATATTACTTAGACCGTTATGTGCCAAGAACTTAGCTCCAACAAAACCTGAGTTAGAAGGTTGGGTTGACCGTGAGAAATTATATGACTTTCATGGCCGTAACCGTAAACCTCAAATGGCATTAGCTAAGCAATTTGGTTTTACTGATTATGCATCTCCAGCGGGTGGTTGTTGTTTCTTAACCGATAAGAATTATTCTGATAAATTAGTTGATTTATGGGACGCTCGAGGCAGTCGTGAGTATGAAATGGATGACATTATGCTGCTTAAAGTAGGTCGTCATCTTAGACCGTTACCTGAGTTTAAATTAATTATTTCTCGTGATGCGGGTGAAGGCAAATATTTAGAAGGATATCGAAAACAATTTGTGACTATTCAAGTTATTAGTCATAACGGACCATTATGCATGGTAGATGGTGAGATTACTGCTGAACATTATGCTCTTGCTGCTGGAATTGTCGCACGCTATGGGCAGGGACGAGATGCTGATGTGGTTACAGTAGAAATTTCAGTGCCTGGTCAAGAAGTCCAAACACTTGATATAAAACCACTAAGTATCGAGCAAGTGCTTGAGGAGTGGCATGTATGAGCCATTTTGAACTAGATGCCAGACGAATGTTGTGTCCGATGCCCGTTATCAAAACACAAAATAAGGTAAAAGAATTATCTGAGGGTGATATATTAGCCGTTGTTTGTACAGATCCTGGTGCATTAAGTGATATTCCTGCTTGGGCAAGAATTAACGGTCATACGATTCTTGGTCATGAAGAAAACGAAGATGAATTAACCATTACAGTACGAGTGGGTGGTTAGCACTGGATTGGTGCGGTTGAGGTTGTTTGCACTATTTTGGTGCGTTAATTGTAATCGGTAATTGGTAACTTATTGATTCATAGTTACTTTAAAGTTGGCTTGGATTGTGCTCTACTTAGATGCATATTTACACCATACTATATTAAAGTACAAAATTTTTAAATTGGAGAAAGATTAATGTCAGTCGAAAATGTGCTTCAAATGATTAAAGATGAGGACGTCTTATTTGTAGATTTCCGTTTCACAGATACACTTGGTAAAGAGCAACACGTTACTTTCCCTGCACACAGTATTGATGAAGATACCTTTACAGAAGGTAATATGTTTGACGGTTCATCTGTTGCTGGTTGGAAAGGAATCAACGAATCAGACATGATTCTTATGCCAGATCCTGAAACTGCAGTGTTAGATCCTTTTATGGACGACATTACATTGCTTATCAGCTGTGACGTTATTGAACCTGCAACAATGCAAGGTTACGAACGTGATCCTCGTAGCGTAGCTCATCGTGCTGAAGCACATATGCAAGCTACAGGTATTGCAGATACTGCCTACTTTGGTCCTGAAAATGAATTTTTCATCTTTGATGATGTTCGTTGGTCTAGTGATATCTCAGGTTCATCGTATAAGATTGATTCTGATGAAGCGTCTTGGAATACAGATAAAGTATTTCCTGATGGTAACAAAGGTCATCGTCCAGGTGTTAAAGGTGGTTACTTCCCAGTTCCTCCAGTTGATTCATTACAAGATATGCGTAGTGCGATGTGTTTGACTCTTGAAGAAATGGGTCAACTTACAGAAGTTCACCATCATGAAGTAGCAACCGCTGGCCAGTGTGAAATTGGTACTAAGTTCAATACATTAGTTAAAAAAGCAGATGAAGTTCAAGTGCTTAAATATGTTATTCATAACGTAGCACATGCCTATGGCAAAACTGCGACATTTATGCCAAAACCAATCGTTGGTGATAACGGTAATGGTATGCACGTTCACATGTCTTTATTTAAAGAGGGTGAAAACTTATTCTCTGGTAATAAATACGGTGGTTTATCTGAAACTGCATTGTATTACATCGGTGGTGTAATCAAGCATGCTCAAGCATTGAATGCATTCACAAACGCAAGTACAAACAGCTACAAACGTTTAGTCCCTGGTTTTGAAGCACCAATCATGTTGGCATACTCTGCTCGTAATCGCAGCGCATCAATTCGTATTCCTTTTGTTAACAATCCAAAAGGTCGTCGTGTTGAAGTTCGTTTCGGTGATTCAACAGCAAACCCATACTTAGCATTTGCTGCTTTATTAATGGCGGGTCTTGATGGTGTTAAAAACAAGATCCACCCTGGTGATGCAATGGATAAAGACTTGTATGACTTGCCACCTGAAGAAGAAGCGGCAATTCCACAAGTTTGTTATTCATTAGATCAAGCCTTAGATGCATTAGATAAAGATCGCGCTTTCTTAACAGATGGCGGTGTATTTACTGATGATATGATCGATGCTTATATCGAATTGAAAATGGAAGAAGTAACACGCTTACGTATGGAAACTCACCCAGCTGAGTTTGATTTATACTACAGCTGTTAAATAACACACAGTGTATTCATCTTTTACCTCAGAACGGCGTTATTTCTGTACTCAAATGGTTACATATTAATATATGCTCCCATTTTCCGTTCAGAAATGCCTTGTTCTGAGGAAAAATATAAACACACTGAGGGTTATTACCTGAAAATAAAAAACGCCTCCATAGTAATATGGGGGCGTTTTTTTATGTCTGAAAGTTGCAGATGTTAATTTTGTGGAATATGATGCTTATATGAAATATGGACTTTTAATCATACTGCTTGTCGCTAGTATTGCTCAGGCACAGGTATATCGCACTGTTGATAAAAATGGAAATGTTATTTATTCTGATATAGAGGATGATAATTCTGAAGAAGTTATCATTGATATTGCCCCAAGTTATACTGCTCCAGAAATTCTGCCATTACAGAATCTTGATGAAGAGTCTCTTGGAAATGAAATAGCAATCCCTAAATATAAAATTAAGATTGGCAGCCCGGTGCAAAATGAATCATTTCATAACCCTGAAAGCATCTCTGTTACAGCAAGTGTTTCACCAATGCTTACTGGCATTCGAGCGGATAAATTATTATTTAAACTTGATGGTAAAGCAGTTGGAAAAGCATCAACATCAACATCCGTAACCTTAAAAGGAATAGAGCGAGGTAGTCATATTTTAGTCGTTTCTGTTGTAGATAAAAAAGGTAAAGTGATTAAAAGTAGTAAGTCTATTTTATTTCATGTTCATCGGCATTCTGCTGCCCAGTAACAAACAGAAACAATAAATAACGCACCATTACGGTGCGAAAAGATGTTTTGTTTATCTCTTTCCTTACTATGCGACTAAGCTAAATATCGATATTATATTTATATTTATAATGAAATCATATGGATATGACTTTTCCTCACTTTCTCTTAATGAGTTGGATCATTAATTGCTCTTAATGGATTATTGAACCTTCTTTATTAAAAGCCCTTATGACAATGTTATTACCTTGCCAAGATATTATTGATAATCTGACTACTGCTATTGTGGTAATGGATGAGAAGTTGCAAGTGAATACATTGAATTCAGCCGCTGAAGTCCTATTTGGCATGAGCCAGCGTCAAGCACTATCCATTCCAATACAAGCCTTGCTACATAATGACTGTGAATTATTAGTAAGCTTAAACCGAGTTCAGGAAACTGGCCAAGAGTTAATCGAAAGAGAAGTAAAACTATATTTACCCAGTAAGGGCGATATTGTTGTTGATTGTTCAATTAAAGTTATTGATGATTTAGAAACTGAACAATCTTATATTCTATTAGAGTTGTCACAGTTAGATTTTCAGCAACGCATTAGTCGTGATGAAAGCTTGCATACACAGCAGCAAGTATTGCGTGGTTTAGCTCATGAGATAAAAAACCCTTTGGGTGGGTTGAGAGGGGCAGCTCAATTATTAGAGCGTCAATTAGATTCAGCTGACTTAAAAGAATATACCGCTATTATTATTAGTGAAGCTGATCGTTTACAAAACCTGATGACTAAGATGTTGGGTTCACACCATCAATCTGAACCTACATCAGTGAATATTCATGAAATATTGCAACGTGTTAGACAACTCGTTTTTGCAGAGGTGGATAATCGCTTGCTTATTAAAGGTGACTACGATCCAAGTATTCCAGATCTTTATGTTGATTTTGATCAGTTAGTCCAAATTTTCCTTAATATTGTTAGAAATGCTGTACAAGCATTACATGGTTCTGGGCAGATTATTTTAAGAACGCGAGCGGTGCGAAATATAAGCATTGATCAAAAATGCCACCGATTAGGTGTGTGTATCGAAATTGAAGACAATGGACCTGGAGTGCCCCATGACCTACAAGAAAGCATGTTTTTTCCATTAGTAACGGGGCGTGCTGAAGGTACTGGTTTAGGACTTTATTTGGTTCAAAATTTAACACAACGTAATAAGGGAATGGTTTCATGTGTAAGTCAGGCCGGACGTACTATTTTTTCTGTAACTTTCCCTTTGGAGCAATCACATGACTAAAAAATCAAACGTGTGGATTGTTGATGATGATCGCTCAATACGTTGGGTATTACAAAAATCACTAGAATCTGTAGATCTTAATGTTCGTGTTTTTGAAAGTGCCCTTGAAGTGCTTGAAGAATTGAAAGTAACAACACCTGATGTGTTAGTCAGTGATATCCGAATGCCTGGTATGAATGGACTAGAGTTACTTGCAGATATCAAGAAAAACATTCCAGATTTACCTGTCATAATTATGACTGCTTATTCTGATTTAGACAGTGCTGTTTCTGTTTATGAAGGAGGAGCTTTTGAGTATTTACCAAAACCTTTTGATGTTGATGATGCCGTTGAATTAGTACAGCGAGCCATTGAACATTATCAAGATCAGCATACTGAAGAAGATGAACCTACTCCAGTGAATATGGATATTATTGGTGAAGCACCAGCGATGCAAGAGGTATTTCGGTCAATAGGTCGACTGGCACGCTCTAATATAACCGTGCTGATCAATGGTGAGTCAGGTACAGGTAAAGAATTGGTGGCAAATGCATTGCATAAACATAGTCCAAGAAGAGGCTCACCATTTATTGCTCTGAATATGGCTGCTATTCCAAAAGAACTGATGGAATCAGAATTATTTGGTCATGAGAAAGGTGCATTTACTGGAGCTCATGCTCGACGAAAAGGTCGATTTGAACAAGCTGACGGAGGCACTTTATTTTTAGATGAAATTGGTGATATGCCAATTGAATTACAAACGCGCCTTTTAAGAGTACTATCTGATGGTGAGTTTTTTAGAGTGGGTGGACATAGTGCGGTACGAGCTGATGTGCGAATTGTTGCAGCGACACACCAAAATTTAGAAGAACGGGTTGAGCGTGGAGAATTTAGAGAAGATCTATTTCATCGCCTAAACGTAATTCGCATACAAATTCCTGCCTTAAGAGAGCGGCGTGAAGATATACCCGCACTAGCAAGTTATTTTTTAACTAAGGCTGCTACTGAATTGGACGTGCCTGCAAAAGCACTTTCTCCGGAAGTTGAAAATTATCTGAGCCAATTGGCTTGGCCTGGTAATGTCAGGCAGTTAGAAAATACAAGTCGCTGGTTAACGGTTATGTCGCCAGCAAAAATTGTACAGATGGATGACTTGCCAAGTGAATTGATGACAGAAGCATCTATTGAGCTAAAAGGAACGGGTAACTGGCAAACACTGTTTAAACAATGGGTTGCCCAAAAAGCGTTAACAGGACAAGAAGGCGCTTTATCTGATGTAGTACCAATGGTTGAGAAGTTATTAATGGAGGTTGCATTAGAGAAAACGGCAGGCAAAAGGCAAGAGGCTGCCAAGTTATTAGGCTGGGGAAGAAACACCTTAACAAGAAAGTTAAAAGATAATTAAGAATCTGCTTGCATAGAGAAACTAATGGCCGTATAATTCTCTGCTTAATCAGGTGCGGGGTGGAGCAGTCTGGTAGCTCGTCGGGCTCATAACCCGAAGGTCGTTGGTTCGAATCCAGCCCCCGCTACCACTTGAATTACAGAACCCCTATATGGGGTTTTTGTTTATCTGGAGATTTGAAAATTGGGCCGTGGGCCCTTTTTTTTTACGTAATTATGGCTGTTAGTGATCAAGTTGAACAATTAATCGAACTACCAATCGAATCGCTCGGTTATGAATTGGTGGGTGTTGAATATATAAAGAATGGTAGTAATACTATTTTGCGTATCTATATAGATGCAGAACAAGGTATTGGCATAGAAGATTGTGAGCGAGTCAGTCATCAGGTTAGTGGGATTTTAGAAGTGGAAGATCCTATTAATAGTACCTATTCTTTAGAAGTATCATCTCCCGGGTTTGACCGACCATTATTTAAAGCAAAAGATTTTGAACGTTTCGCTGGTAATAATGTGAAAATATCTATGAAATTGCCAATTCAAGGCCGTCGAAACTTTAAAGGTGTTTTACAGGGTTTTGATGAGGGTGAAATATTGATTGTAGTTGATGGTGAAGAGTATGGCTTGCCGCTGACAAAAATGGCAAAAGCACGACTGACTGCTTAAAAAAGCGTATTATAAATAGTTGATCTAGACAGGTTATTTGGGTTTTCAATGAAGGTCCATTGGGGGAAGAATGAATAATAAAGAAATCTTATTAGTTGTTGATGCAGTATCAAATGAAAAAGGTGTAGGAAAAGAAGTTATTTTCCAAGCTATAGAAGCTGCACTAGCAACTGCAACACGAAAAGGTAGTGACGATGAGATTGATGCTCGCGTTACGATCGATCGTGAGACAGGAGATTATGAAACATTTCGCCAATGGTTAGTTGTTGAAGATTCTGAAGAAGAGCTTGAGTCACCAGAAACGCACATTAAATTAGCGGATGCATTAGAGAAACAAGCAGATATTGAGGTAGATGCTTATATTTCTGAACCAATAGACTCAGTTAAGTTTGGACGTATTGCAGCACAAACTGCCAAACAAGTTATTGTTCAAAAAGTGCGTGAAGCTGAACGTGCGCAAGTTGTTGAGCAATATCAAAGTAAGTTAGGCCAGTTAATCATGGGTACTGTTAAGCGTGTTGAGCGCGGCAAGGTAACACTTGATTTAGGCGGTAATGCTGAAGCCTTTATTCCTCGTGAAGAAATGATTCCAAGAGAAAGTTTTAGAACGGGTGACCGTGTTCGTGGTTATTTGAAAGAAATTCGTCCAGAAGGCCGTGGTCCACAGCTATTAATCAGTCGAATGGCGCCAGAAGTACTTATTGAATTATTTAAATTAGAAGTCCCAGAAATTAGTGAGGGCATGATTGAGATTAAAGGTGCCGCACGTGATCCGGGTCTTCGTGCCAAAATTGCAGTAGAAGCGAAAGAAGCACGTATTGATCCTGTTGGTGCTTGTGTTGGAATGCGTGGTTCACGTGTTCAAGCCGTGACTAATGAATTGGGCGGTGAGCGTGTAGATATTATCGTTTGGGATGAAGAGCCTGCTCGATTTGCTATCAATGCGATGGCGCCAGCTGAAGTATTATCAATTGTTGTTGATGAAGACGCCCATAGTATGGATATTGCTGTTGAAGATGATCAATTATCTCAAGCAATTGGCCGTGGTGGGCAAAATGTTCGTTTAGCAAGTCAATTAACCGGCTGGGTATTAAATGTTATGTCAGCATCTGATGCTGATAAAAAATCAGAAACAGAAATTGCTAGCCTGATTGAGCTCTTCATGAAAGATCTCGATGTGGATGAAGATGTTGCTCTTATCTTGGCTCAAGAAGGTTTCTCAAGTTTAGATGAAGTGGCTTATGTCGCAGAAGAAGAAATGCTAGCAATTGAAGAATTCGATATTGATATTGTTGCCGAGCTTCGTTCACGAGCCCGTGACATACTCTTGACGAAAGCAATTGCTAATGAAGAGCAATTAGAAACGGCTGAACCAGCAGCAGATTTACTTGCCTTGAAAGGGATTACAAAAGCAATCGCCCTGACATTAGCAAGTAAAGGAATTGTCACTGTTGATGATTTGGGTGATCAATCTGTTGATGAATTAACAGATCTTGATGGAATTGATGATAAGTTGGCGGGTACATTAATCATGAATGCTCGTGAAACATGGTTTGCTGATGGCGAAGATGATGAGGTAGGAGAATAACTAGATGAGTGATATTAAAGTTAACGACCTAGCAGACAGTGTTGGTGTCTCAGGTGAACATTTAGTCGAACAGCTCGGTCAAGCCGGTGTCGTCGTTTCGAGTCCAGATGATTTAATTACTGAAGAACAGAAGAAAACCTTATTAAGTTTTTTACAGCAACGACATGGAAAATCTGAAGGAGGTGCTGAACCTTCTAAAAAGATTACACTTAAACGTAAGTCTGTTAGTGAAATAAAATTAGGTAGTAATGCTGCTCGTCGTGGTAGCAAAAGTGTTAGCGTAGAAGTACGTAAAAAACGCACATTTGTGAGACGAACACCTGCTGAAGAAGCAGAAGCTGAGGCAGAAGCGCAACGTCAAAAAGAAGTTGAAGCTAAGGTTATTGAGGATGCACGTCTTGAAGAACAACGAATTAAAGACGAAGAGTTACAAACAATTAAAGATGAAGAAGCACTTCGTGTAAAACAAGAAACTGAAGATGCTCAACGTGAAGCGGCGGTAGTTGAAGCTGCAGTTGAAGCAGAAAAAGAGGCTGCTGAAGAAGCTCGTCTTGCCGCTGAAGAAGAGAAAAAAGCCTTAGCAGAAGAAGCTAAAGCTAAAGCTGAAGAAGAAAGTAAGCCTAAAGCTAAAGCGCAAAGCAAAAAAGCTGAAGCGGCGCCTGCAGAGCCTAAGTTAACAGCATCACAAATAGCACATAAGAAGCTTGAAGAAGCTGATGCAAAACGTCGCGCTGCTAATATGGCTCGTTTAGAAGCAGAAAAAGCATTAATTGAACGTAAAAAAGCGCGAATCGAAGAAGCTAAGCTAGAAAAAGAACGTGCGGAAGCTAAAAAAGTTGCAGAAGCGAAAGCAAAAGAACAAAAAGAAGCGCGCGCAAAAGAAAAAACAGCTGAGAAAAAACCTGATCCTGCAGGTCCAAGTACTAAAGAAAATGCAGGCCGTCGCGGTGCTCGAAATGATCGAAAAGGCGGAGGTAAAGGTCGAGAAGAACTACATGTTTCGAATGGTAAAGGGCGTCGTAAGAAGAAAAAAGGTAAGGGTGCACATAAAGTATCTACTGCCGTTATGGAATCTTCAGAAGAACATAGCTTTACTTTGCCAACAGCACCCGTAATTCATGACGTAAATGTCCCAGAGACAATTAGTGTTTCTGACTTGGCATTACGAATGTCTGTTAAAGCTGCTGAAGTTATCAAAGCATTAATGGGCTTAGGGCAAATGGCTACAATTAACCAAGTTCTTGATCAAGATACAGCTGTTATCGTGATCGAAGAAATGGGACATATTGCTAAGCCTAGTCAGGAAAATGAAGCTGAATTATCATTAATGGTGACTGATGATGAAATGGGTGAGGAAGAAGCTCGCGCTCCTGTTGTTACTGTTATGGGACATGTTGATCATGGTAAAACCTCTTTACTTGATTACATCCGTAGTACTAAAGTAACGTCAGGTGAAGCAGGCGGGATTACCCAGCATATTGGTGCGTATAAAGTTAAAACAAGCCGTGGTGAAGTAACATTCTTGGATACGCCAGGCCATGCTGCCTTTACTGAAATGCGTCAACGTGGTGCAAAAGTAACTGATATCGTTGTACTAGTTGTTGCCGCTGATGATGGTGTTATGCCTCAAACGATTGAAGCGGTTAAGCATGCAAAAGAAGCGGGTGCTTTATTAATTATCGCTGTTAATAAGATGGATAAAGAAACAGCAAATCCTGATCGTGTAAAAACAGAATTAGGTAATCACGATGTTATTCCTGAAGATTGGGGTGGTGATGTACCCTTTATTCCAGTTTCAGCATTAACTGGACAAGGTGTTGATGATTTATTAGATACAATTTCACTACAAGCTGAAATGTTGGAGCTGAAAGCCCCTGTTTCGGGTCCTGCAAAAGGTACTGTAATTGAAGCTCGTTTAGATAAAGGTCGTGGTACGATTGTGACCGTTCTAGTACAGCGTGGAACACTAAATAAAGGTGATATTGTTGTTGTTGGTCAAGAATATGGTCGTGTTCGTACCCTATTAGATGAAAATGCAAATGTATTAACATCTGCAGCACCTTCAACGCCTGTTGAAGTGTTAGGTTTATCAGGAACGCCCGCTTCAGGTGACGAGTTACAAGTTGTTGCTAATGAGCGTGCTGCCCGTGAAATCGCTACTTTACGCAAAACAAAAGCACGTGATTTACAAATGGCAAAACAACAAGCAGCTAAACTTGATGATATGTTTAATCAAATGGAATCAGGTGATGTTAAAACGCTTAATGTTGTTGTTAAAGCGGATGTTCATGGCAGCGCTGAAGCGGTAAGCCAAGGCTTATTAAAACTATCTACTGACTTAGTCAAAGTACGCATTGTTTCTTCAGGTGTGGGTGGTATTAATGAGACAGATGCTCAATTGGCTGGTTCAGCCGGTGCAATCTTAATCGGGTTTAATGTTCGTGCTGATAACACCGCTCGTAGAATTATTGCTGAAAAAGGTCTAGATGTTCAATATTTCAGTATTATTTATGATTTAATTGATGTGGTGACTGCTGCAATGACAGGTATGTTAGAACCTGTTTATAAAGATGAAATCATTGGTCTTGCGCGTGTTGATGATGTCTTTAGTTCACCAAAATTTGGCGAGATTGCTGGTTGTTTGGTTACTGAAGGTGTGGTTAGACGTACTAATCCAATTCGTGTTCTTCGTGATAACGTGGTTATTTATGAAGGTGAACTTGAATCATTACGTCGCTTTAAAGATGATGTGAATGAAGTTCAATCAGGTGTGGAATGTGGTATCGGTGTGAAAGATTACACAGATATCAAACCGGGTGACCAAATTGAAGTCTTTGAACGTGTTCTTGTGAAACCGACACTATAATGGCAAGAGAATTTAGTAGAACAAGTCGAATTGGTCAGCTTATCTTACGTGAGCTAGCTCAGATGATTCAGCATGAAGTCTCTGATCCACGTGTTGGATTGGTGACTGTTTCTCATGTTGATGTTACCGCTGATATGAAATATGCCAAAGTGTTTGTTACACGGTTAAGCGGTGTTGATTCTGAACAAGATATTGATGAATGTTTAACGGGTTTAAAACGGGCAGCAGGATTTTTACGCAAAAACCTTGCTAGTCGGGTTGAACTTCGTAACATTCCTGAATTACGCTTTCATTACGATAAATCATTAGAGCATGGTTTCCAGATGGATGAGTTGATTGCTAAGGCGAATAAAGATCTTCCTCCTGAATCAGAGTAGTCATTGTTAAATGGGACGTCGTAATAAAAAAGGTCGCAATATTACGGGTATTGTGATTATTGATAAACCAACAGGTCGCAGTTCCAACCATGTGCTGCAGCAAGTGAAGCGTCTATTTGATGCTAAAAAAGCAGGTCATACCGGAGCACTGGATCCTTTAGCAACTGGGGTTTTGCCTATTTGCTTAGGTGAGGCAACTAAAGTTTCTTCCTATTTATTAGATGCTGATAAAGCCTATGATGTGACGTGTAAGTTAGGCGAAGTAACCGATAGTGGTGATTCTGATGGAAAAATTCTATCAAGGCCTGAAATTCCCGAGTTTACCGAACAAACAATCTTAGACTTATTGCCACAATTCATTGGTGAACTAGACCAGGTTCCGCCAATGTTTTCGGCATTAAAATACAAGGGTCAGCCACTTTATAAACTGGCACGACAAGGTATTGAAGTTGAACGAAAGTCTCGCCGAATTACGATTTATGATATTCAATTACTCTCTATTACTGAAGATAGTTTTACTCTAGCTGTACGATGTAGCAAAGGGACTTATATTCGCACCTTAGTTGAAGAGATTAGCCATGCACTTGGTTCTGGTGGCCATGTTGTCATGCTGCGTAGAACTGCAGCGGCAGGATACGCAGAGCAACAAGCACTTACAATTGAACAGCTAGAAGCAATTGCAGAACAAGGGCTTCAAGCACTAGATGATGCGTTACTACCAACAGAAGATGCTCTACCAGATTGGCCAGAAGTCGTGGCTAGTGATGAAATGGTGATAGCCTTGCGACATGGACAAACGATCAAGGTTGAACAAGCCTATGAATCCGCAAATATTAGATTGTTTGATAAGGAAAAGACATTTTTGGGTCTTGGCGAAATGTCAGAACAAGGCGTTGTAGCACCAAAACGTGTCTTTGTTGATCATGAACAGCAGTCTAATCCAGTAGATTAGGCATAAAGGCTTGTTTCTATAATAAAAAGTCGGTAAAATTGCCGTTTTTGAATGGTTGGATATTTTGGTCTGCTGGTAAATAGCATGGCTGGGGTAATCCAGAATTTAACTCGTAGCCATATAAACAAGTGCTACACAATAAAGTTGGAGTTTTTAATGTCATTATCACTAGAACACACAAAAGAAGTAATCAGCAAATACCAACGCTCAGAAGGCGATACTGGTTCAGCTGAAGTACAAGTTGCTTTGTTAACAGCACGTATTGCAGATCTTTCAGAGCATTTCAAAAAAAATATTCATGATCATCACTCACGCCAAGGTCTATTAAAAATGGTTAGTGGTCGCCGTAAAATGTTGGACTACTTGAAAAAGAAAGATATCATACGTTACCGTGAATTAATTGCTAGCCTAGGTTTACGTCGTTAAGCCATTGCTAACAGCAATAAATAATATGTTTAATACCATGCATTCGTTATTAATCGAACGCAAGGTCAGTATTTAAGATACGCCCCTGAAGTCATACGGCTTCAGGGGCGTATTTGTTTGTAAGAGTTTTACATGAGTCGTCTTTTTTTGCCCTTGCGGCGTTAAAAATACTCGTCATGCAACTCTCTCTAAGAAATTTAAATTTAAAGTTTATTAAAGCATTTTCACGATAAGTATTTTTTTATCATGGCAAAGCAAAAATAATTGAAAAAGTGCAGTTTACCGATGTAAATGAGTATTTTGAGGTTATTTTAACGCAGACATGATGAAAAAGACGACTTGTGTAAAGGCTTTGAACGGAATAGGCCGTAATAAACTAAAGAGGAATAGAAAAGTGAAATCAGTAATAAAATCGGTTCAATATGGCGACCATACTTTAACACTTGAAACTGGAAAAGTTGCACGTCAAGCAAGCGGAGCAATCATTGCTAGCTTGGGTGAAACTTCAGTATTAGTGACTGTTGTTGGTAAAAAGAATGTTCAACCGGGTCAAGATTTCTTCCCATTGACCGTGAACTACCAAGAACGTACATACTCAGCGGGTAAAATTCCAGGTGGTTTCTTTAAACGTGAAGGTCGTCCTAGCGAAAAAGAAACATTAACATGTCGTTTAATTGATCGTCCTTTACGTCCTTTATTCCCGAAAGGTTTCTTGAATGAAGTTCAAGTTATTGCAACTGTTGTTGCTTTAGATCCTGCGATTGACCCTGACATTCCTGCAATGATTGGTGCATCTGCTGCATTAGCTATTTCTGGTATTCCATTCAACGGCCCAATCGCTGGTGCTCGTGTTGGTTATATTGATGGTTCTTATGTATTGAACCCAAGCAAAGAACAATTGCAAACAAGTGAATTAGATTTAGTTGTTGCGGGTACTGACAGTGCGGTACTTATGGTTGAATCTGAAGCATCTGAATTATCAGAAGAAGTGATGCTTGGTTCTGTGATGTTTGGTCATGAAAAATTACAAACAGCAATTGACTTAGTTAAAGAGTTAAAAGCAGAAGTAGGTAAAGAAGCATGGGATTGGTCAGCACCAGAAAAAGATCCTGCTATCTACGATGCAGTTAAATCAAATGCATTAGAAGGCATTGAAAAAGCATACGAAATCAGTGAGAAATTGGTTCGTCAAGATGCATTAGGTATTGTTCGTGATGCTGCTGTTGAAGCCTTAGCGGGTGAAGAATCAACAATGTCAGCTGATGATGTTAAAGGCGCTTTTGCTAAAATCGAAAAAGAATTAGTTCGTGGCAGAATCATTGCTGGTGAACCACGTATCGATGGTCGTGATACAGCTACAGTACGTCAAGTTACTGTTGAAACAACTATATTACCTCGCGTACATGGCAGCGCATTATTCACACGTGGTGAAACACAAGCGATTGTTGTAGCAACATTAGGTGCTGAACGTGATGCACAAATGATTGATGCGGTTGAAGGTGAATACCGTGATCGTTTCATGTTGCATTACAACTTCCCTCCATTCTGTGTAGGTGAAACAGGTTTTGTTGGATCTCCTAAGCGTCGTGAAATTGGCCATGGTAAATTAGCAAAACGTGGTATTGCAGCTGTAATGCCATCTGCTGAAGATTTCCCATATGTTATTCGTGTTGTTTCAGAAATCACTGAATCTAACGGTTCAAGCTCAATGGCTTCTGTTTGTGGTACATCATTAGCGTTAATGGATGCCGGTGTGCCAATTAAAGCACCAGTTGCTGGTATTGCAATGGGTCTTATCAAAGAAGACAATGGTTATGCTGTATTGACTGATATCTTAGGTGATGAAGATCACTTAGGTGATATGGACTTTAAAGTAGCCGGTACTGCAAAAGGTATTACTGCTCTTCAAATGGATATCAAGATTGAAGGTATCAACGAAGAAATCATGACTAAGGCATTATCACAAGCTCGTGATGGTCGTTTAACAATTCTTGAAACAATGAATGCTAACCTAGCATCTCATCGTGAAGAAATGTCTGAATTTGCACCACGAATCATTACAATCAAAATCAATTCAGATAAGATTCGTGATGTGATTGGTAAAGGTGGTGCAACTATCCGTGCTTTGACTGAAGAAACGGGTGCGGTTATCGATATTGATGATGATGGTACAGTGCGTATCTTCTCAGCAGATCTTAGTGCAGGACAAGATGCATTAAAACGTATCGAACAAATTACTGCTGAAGTTGAAGTAGGTCAAATCTATGAAGGTCGAGTTGCTAAACTAATGGACTTCGGTGCATTTGTAACAATTCTTCCTGGTAAAGATGGTTTAGTTCATATTTCACAAATCTCTGATGAGCGTGTTGAGAATGTTAGCGACAAGTTATCTGAAGGTGATGTTATTAAAGTGAAAGTACTTGAAGTCGATCGCCAAGGTCGTATTCGTTTGAGTATGAAAGCAGTAGCTGAAGATGAAGCAAAAGAAGATTAATCTTTGCTATAAGCCTCATTTCTAGAGTAAAAGTATAGGAATGTAGCAGCGACGTCCTCGTCGTGAAATTAAAACTTAAAAGCCCCGTTTATCGGGGCTTTTTTGTGTCAAAATAGTCTTAATGAATTTTTATAAATATTTTTTTATATTCCTGCTTCTTTGTAGTACGACAAGTGTTCGGGCTGATAAGCTTCATATTGCTGCCGCAGCTAATTTACGTTTTGTCTTGCCAGAATTGATCGCAGGTTTTGAACATGAAACGGGGCATCAAGTGTCTGCATCTTATGCTGCCTCAGGGACATTAACGACTCAAATTCAACATGGCGCTCCATTTGAACTATTCTTATCAGCAAGCCCTGCTTATATTCAGCGTCTTATTGATGCTGAATTAACACAAGGTAATGCCATCAATTATGCTCAAGCTCAGATTGCTTTTTTTGCTTCTAACAAATCAGAATTAGACATTGATGAACAGCTTAATGGCCTTAAACTGTCATTAGAGCAAGGATCTTTAAATAAAATAGCGATTGCCAACCCTCGACATGCACCCTATGGTCAAGCGGCACAATCTGCATTAGAACAAGCGGGGTTATGGCAACAGATTCAACCGTATTTATTGATGGCAGAGAACGCATCGCAAGTCATTCAATTTTCGTTAACGTCATCAGTTGATGCTGGGTTTATACCTTATGGACATATTATTCAGCCAAGGTTTTTATCACTAGGAAAATTTGTTAAATTAGATGAAAGATTACAGCAACAGGCCATTTTATTACGAAACGCCACTGAGATAGCTGAGCAATTTTTAGATTTTATTCAAACAGATACCGCCCATGAGATTTTTAGTAAACATGGCTTTTTAGTAATGGAAGATTCTTAATGGATTGGCAAGCATTTCAAGTCTCAATGAGTTTAGCGTTATTAACGTGTTTCACCTTGTTACCACTCGGCTTAGCGATGGCTTATTTTTTAGCTAAATCTAACTTTGTTGGCCGCGGTTTTATTGAAGCTATCATTACATTGCCATTGGTATTGCCACCGACAGTATTAGGTTATTTTTTATTAGTCGGCATGGATAGTGATAGTTTTTTAGGTGGTTTATTTGTCACGCTAACAGGTCAAAATTTGGCATTCTCATTTGTTGGCTTATGGTTTGCCTCAATTATTTATAGCCTACCGTTTGCTGTGCAACCCATGTTACGTTCGCTAGAGAGTATTGCACCTGAAATTCGTGAAGCGGCATGGTGTAGTGGTTTATCTCGATGGAAAACCTTTTTTAAAATTGAACTGCCCTTAGCATGGCCGGGTATTATTACGGCAATGGTTTTAAGCTTCTCTCATACCTTGGGTGAGTTTGGTGTTGTATTAATGATTGGCGGTAATATTGCTGGGGAAACTCGAACGCTATCTATTGCAATTTATGATAGCGTTGTGGCTTTTGATCATCAGCAAGCACAATCAATGTCACTTATTTTGTTAGCCATAGCCTTAGTGACCATTACGCTTGTCTATACCCTAAACCGACAACAAACACGTGTGGCGGTACTTTAATGTTACAGGTGAATTTACAGCAGACCCTACCGACGACACTTGATGTTGAACTTAACTGTGAAAAAGGTGAGGTGCTGGCCTTAGTGGGACCTTCTGGAGCAGGGAAGTCGACAGTCTTACGCTGTATTGCTGGTTTACAAACGCCTCAGCAAGGCCGTGTCAGCTGCAAGGGGAATACATGGTTCGATAGTGAAGCTAGGCTTAATAAAACACCGCAACAACGCCGCGTTGGAATGGTGTTTCAAAATTATGCTTTATTTCCTCATTTGACCGTGATGGAAAATATAAAGCTCGCTCTGGATGTGGATAAAAGCAAACATCATCAACACTGCGAACGACTATTAGAGCAAGTAAACCTATCTGGCTTAGAACAGCGTTATCCGCATCAACTTTCTGGAGGTCAACAACAACGTGTTGCTATTGCCAGAGCCTTAGCCAGGCAACCTGAAGTTTTATTATTAGATGAGCCTTTTTCTGCCGTTGATAAAGTGACTCGCCGCAAGTTATATATGGAGTTGAATTCACTTCGAAGGCAACTTGATATGCCCGTTATTCTGGTAACGCATGATTTGGATGAAGCCGCCATGTTAGCGGATAGCCTTTGTGTCATTCATCAAGGTCGTACTTTGCAGCAAGGAACGCCTGAGGATGTTCTGTTTCGGCCTAATAATGTGGCGATTGCAAGGCAGGTTGATGCTCGGAATGTATTTACAGCTCAGTTAGTTGAACATGAAAATAAATTGAGATTGAAGTGGTATGATTATTTGATTGATGTTGCTGATATTGCTCAATTTAAGCTTGGTGAGCAAGTTAATTGGACACTATCTCCGAGTAAAGTACTATTACACCAGAGAGTGAGAAAGTCTCGTGGTGAACATGAAAACCCGCTAAAAGGCACGATTTGTGAGATGGTTAGCTTGCGAGGCATTACAACATTAATACTTAACGTTGAGCACACGGATGGCATCAATCTGCAAATGGACTTGCCAGAGCATGTCGCAATGCGTAATGGCCTAAAAATGGGTGAAACTATTTCAGTGTCATTATTAGCGGATGCTATCCATTTGATGAGCGAATAAATAGCGAGCTACGCCTTTGACGTGTAAAATGGGCGCCTTTCCATAACATACATTTTCTCCACATGGCCGCTTTACTAGAAGAAATCAATAAACGTCGCACTTTCGCGATTATTTCGCATCCCGATGCGGGTAAAACTACATTAACTGAAAAATTATTGTTATTCAGTGGCAAGATTCAAACTGCGGGTAGTGTTAAATCACGTAAGACGGATCGCCATGCTACATCTGATTGGATGGAGATGGAAAAAGAACGGGGTATTTCTGTTACTTCATCTGTGATGCAGTTTGAGCATAATGATTGTGTGGTTAATTTACTCGATACGCCAGGCCATGCCGATTTTTCTGAAGATACTTATCGTACTTTAACGGCTGTAGATTCCGCCTTGATGGTTATAGATATTGCCAAAGGTGTAGAGCAACGTACGATTAAATTGATGGAAGTATGTCGCTTACGAGATACGCCAATTTTAACGTTTATCAATAAAATGGATCGTGAAGGTCGTGATCCTATCGATATTTTAGATGAAGTCGAGACCGTTCTCGGTATTAACTGTGCGCCGATTACTTGGCCTATTGGTATGGGGAAAAGTTTTAAAGGTATCTTCCATATAGAAAAAGATAGTGTTCATATATTTGAGCCTCATAGTGATCAAGTGGGTGAAATTATTGAAGGGCTAGATAATCCTCGTTTAGACGAATTATTTGGTGATATGGCTGAAGAACTGCGTGAAGAGATTGAGTTAGTACGTGGTGCAAGTCATGAATATGATCAAGAAGCTTTCTTAGCTGGTGAATTATCACCCGTGTTTTTTGGTAGTGCGATGAATAACTTTGGTATCACGGAGTTAATGGATTCATTTGTTGAAATCGCACCAGCGCCACAAGGTCGTGAAACTAAAACACGCCATGTTGAGGCGACTGAAAAACCATTCAGTGGTTTTGTCTTTAAGATTCAAGCAAATATGGATCCAAAACATCGAGATAGAATTGCCTTTTTACGTGTTTGTTCAGGTCAATATAAAAAAGGCATGAAATTACGTCATGTTCGGACGGGCAAGGATGTGGTTATTGCTAATGCCGTGACATTTATGGCGGCAGAACGTGCTCAAGCTGAAGAGGCTTGGCCTGGTGATATTTTGGGTTTACATAATCACGGCACAATTCAGATCGGTGATACTTTTACCGAAGGTGAAGAGATTCAGTTTACGGGTATTCCTTATTTTGCACCCGAACTTTTCCGCCGTGTTCGCTTGAAAGACCCTCTGAAAATGAAAGCGCTTTTGAAAGGTCTTCAACAACTAAGTGAAGAAGGTGCAACGCAGTTATTTAGACCAACAGAGAATAATGATCTGATATTAGGTGCTGTGGGAGTATTACAGTTTGACGTGGTTGTACATCGACTTAAAGGTGAATATAAGGTTGATTGTATCTATGAGCCGGTACAAGTTTATACGGCTCGCTGGGTTTATTGTGATGACGATAAAATGCTTGAAGAGTTCAAGAAAAAAGCAGCACTTAATCTCGCTTTAGATGGGGCCGGTGGTTTAACCTATATTGCTCCAACACGCGTGAATCTAGATTTAACAATGGAACGTTGGCCTGAGATAGAATTTAAGGCAACTCGCGAACATATCTAAAAATAAGAGGCAAAGAGGAGATGAAAATCCTTCTTTGCCTCCTAAAACAGTTTGCTAATTAAATTTCAAATAATGAACTGCCTATCAATAGCTAACTAACCTGTTCTTATCCAAAGTTCAGGTTAACCAGCTTGTCCATCCACTCTAGGCTTAATAAATATCATTAGGTATGAAGATAAGAAGAGTACAAAGGCTATTATCCATAAAGCTTGAGCTAGGCCAATTATGTGAAGGTAGGCACTAGGCATGATGATTGGCATGATTACTCGAACTAAGGCGCCAATGAATAGACTTAAAAATACCCATATTAGTACTTTAGGTGGCTCGTTAATATTCCTTCCTGTATGACCTAAAGAAATACGAGAGATCATGCCCAAAGTCATTAAACCTATGCCGCCATATGTAAACGCATGGAGGGGTATTGATGTCGGGTATAGGTTAAAAAAGTTAATGGCTTTAAGTGCGAAACCTAATACAAACATACTGTAACCTAAGAATAAAACCCATAATAATGGTTTTTTCCATATTCCTTTAGTATACCAACCCCACAATCTCACACTATGTAATAACACTAATATGAACGAGAGAAGAGCCGTTAATAAGGCTTGCTTCAGAAATACATCAACAATCCATAGTGCAGCTAAAAAGAGTAAGCTGCTTGAATCGATGAATGACCAGTTTTTGAGTTGAACTTGATAACCAACGCCGCGTTCAATGAAAAAAGGCATGACCCGTCTTGCTAGGGTGAAAATAAGTGCCATTATTAAGTAGACACCCGAAAATAAACCCCATGATATTCCTTGGTTCACAATATGAAATACACCAAGGTAATAAAGGATGTTAGCAGCAAGAAAGAGTGTGAGAATTGAGACAATCAATAACTGACGCCATTGTTTTACTTTAGCGATTGGGTGGAGGATGGCAATAATGAGCCCGAGTAGAAAAAGTATATCTAATAGTGCTGCCCATTCAAAAAATAGGGCTGAGTTTAATAGCGGTAAGGTTCTAGCAAGTAACCATGTCAGGACGAGCATGGCTAATGGTAGACTTTTTATAGTTTGAACTCCCGTCCAATTTTTCACGGCAGTGAGTAAAAAACCAGCAATGATGGCAATACTGTAGCCAAACACCATTTCATGACCATGCCATGCGATAGGTGTAATATTACTAACGGGAAGCGACCAGCCAAAGGTGAAGCTAGCCATCCAGACAACTGTTGCAATAATGGAGAACAAGCTAGCGAACAAGAAAAAAGGTCTAAAGCCTAATTCAAATAGAGCAAACTTTTTAACCGCTTGTGGGTTTAATGTAGGTTGTTGCATATTATCCTTCTCTCGCTAATGGATATTGTTGATCATCATGGGCTGTATCTTCATCACCTGTCGGTGCCAGTCGGTGTGTTTCAAGATCTTTAAAGTTAAATAGCTCATTATCAGCCAGTTGTGATGGCGAGATATTTTGTAAACTTCGGAAGATGTTTTCTAAGCGACCAGCATGTTGTTTTTCCCAACCTTGCAACATTTCTTTGATGACTTGTCGCTGCATATTTTCTTGTGAACCGCAAAGGTTACAGGGAATGATAGGGAAATCTTGTTGTTCAGAATAACGAATTATATCCGACTCTTTGCAATAGGCTAAAGGCCTTATTAAGATATTTGTTTTATCGTCACTAAGTAGTTTTGGTGGCATAGCTTTAATTTTGCTGCCATAAAACATATTAAGAAAAGCAGTTTCAATAATGTCATCACGGTGATGACCTAGTGCAATTTTAGTAATACCATTTTGGCGGGCATAACCATAAAGTGAGCCACGACGTAGTCGCGAACATATACCACAGGTGGTTTTACCTTCAGGTACAATTTCTTTAACGATACTGTAGGTATCTTTTTCAATAATATGAAAAGGAACACCAATTTTTGATAGATATTCAGGAAGAATGTGCTCAGGAAACCCAGGTTGTTTTTGATCAAGATTGACAGCGATAATTTCAAAATTAATGGGTGCATGTTTTTGCAGGTTCATCAGAATATCGAGGAGGGTATAACTATCTTTTCCTCCTGATAGGCAGACCATGATTTTATCGCCATCTTGAATCATATTGTAGTCAGAAATTGCTTTACCAACGTTACGACGTAGGCGTTTTTTTAGTTTATTGATTTCTAGTTTTTGTTTGGCTGCTAATGCTGTCATTTAAATAAGACCTGAAAAAGGTTGTACAGTAACGATTGTATTGGGTTTAATGCCATCACATTGTTCTTCTAACAAGATAAAACAGTTGGCAACACTCATAGAACGTAATATTCCAGAACCTTGTTCCCCCGTTGTTTTGACTTGAGTTATTCCCTTGTTATCTTGGAATAAGATGCCACGTTGAAATTCAAAGCGACCAGCACGTTTACGAATGCTACTGACACAGTTAACTTGCATATGTTGTGGTGCTTGCTCAGGTAAACCTGAAAGCTGTTGTAATGCTCCACTCACAAATTGGTAAAAAGTGACCATAACGGAAACTGGGTTACCGGGAAGTCCAAAGAATAAGGTGTCATTGATTTTACCGAAAGCAAGCGGTCTTCCGGGTTTCATTGCTATTTTCCAGAAATCAACCTGTCCGAGTTCTATCAGCATTTCTTTCACATAATCAGCATCGCCAACCGATACGCCACCAGAGGTGAGCACCACATCTGCTTGCTGCGATGCAAGTTGTAATGCCTGACGTAATGCATCTTTATTATCTGCCACAACACCCATATCTATAATGTCGACATCAAGACGTTTTAGCATGCCGTATAAAGTGTAGCGATTGCTATCGTATATTTGCCCCTCTTCTAATGACTCTCCAATAGAGCGAAGTTCATCACCTGTCGAGAAAAAGGCAACGCGAAGCTTTCTTTTAACGGTGACTTCAGCAATGCCTAAAGAGGCAATCAAACCTAGGTCAGCAGGCATTATTTTATGCCCCGATGTTAAGACGTCTTCACCTTGTTGCAGATCTTCACCTGCCATACGAACATTTTGTCCGCTCAAATGTTTGCCGTGCAGGGTAATTAATGAATTATTAACGTCAACATGTTCTTGCATGATGACGGTGTCACAATCAACAGGCATCATCGCGCCTGTCATAATTCGAATGCATTCACCTGTCTTAATATCACCTGAATAGGGTTGGCCAGCAAAAGCTATACCCACTTGTTTAAGAGTGATGGATATCTCTTTTAAATCACTGCCATGAATAGCATAACCATCCATTGCTGAATTATTATGTGGCGGGACGTTAATAGGGGAAATAATCGCCTCATTTAAGATAAAACCTAATGCATCACGAAGCGAACGCTTTTCCCATGCTGAAACAGGTTTAACAAGGTTTTTTATATGTTGTCTCGCCTCTTGAACACTGAGACTATTAGGTTCATGTGCATCAGCACAACTTGCTTGTGGAGTGAATTTAGCCATGCTTATGCAGTCCAGTTAGCGATAAAGGTTTCAATATAACTTGCCATTTCTGCAATATTATTAAGATCAATTTTATCAATGGTCACCGAGTCATCTATCGGTGCATCGCTTGCAATGGCAATAATATTAGAATCATCAGGATGAAGTTGTGGTTTTTTAAGAATAGGGCGATAGAGTTCAATTTTAGGAATGACTTCATGTTTAAAGCCTTCAACTAAGATTAAGTCTAATTTTTTAGTGTTTAAGCGAGGAATAAGATCAACTAATTGAGGCTCTACCATCTCAGCAGGCTGCACCTCCATTAATGCCATTAAATTACTTGATGAAACAAGCACTTGTTGTGCACCTGCCTGCCTGATTTCGTAACTATCTTTACCAGGTAGATCAATATCAAACTTGTGATGAGCATGTTTAATAACGGCAAGTTCTATACCTTTAGCGTTTAATGCTGGAATGAGCTGACGTAATAGTGTGGTCTTGCCTGTGCCACTAAATGCGGCAAAACCAATAAGTGGAATAGGAGAGTGCAGTTTAGATTCATGAAGAGAAACATCTTCAGGATGATTAAAATTGATGAAGCTATTAGCTTGATCAGAAAAATCAACTACAGCCATTTTATATTGAGCAAGCCAAAGATCTATTTTTCGCCCACCTTCTGCTAAATAGTGTTCAAGTTCATTCTGTAAGCGACAAGGTAATAAACAAAATACGGGTTGTAGTCGTTCACCATCATGAGCAACAGCGAGATCAGCCTGTTCAAGTAACATGGCTTCCATCATTCTTTGACGTAGTTGTGACGAGATATTAGGTGAATCGCAGGGTGCGGTAAGAATGTAATCAGTATCAACCGCTTTCATTGCGCTGAGCATTCCAGCCAGAGGGCCACAGAAGTTTTCTAAACTATCTTCAATAACAGGGTAAGCAAATCGTTGATATTGTTCAATATTGCGGTTAGCATTAATTATTAGCGCATCAACCTGAGACTTTAGGATTTGGATTGTATAACTAATTAAAGGTTGCTGTTTATATTGCAGTAAGCCCTTATCGCTGCCTCCCATGCGTCTGCCTTTGCCACCTGCAAGAATAACTCCGGTTACAGATGGGTTTGAGGATGTATTCATATTGATTCGCTGTTATTCTGTCTATGTACGTATTAATGAAAGGAGGATAAGCCAATGGGTAAAAAATGGATTGTAGGACTTATTATACTGCTAAATACATCACTTGCATGGTCTAATTCGAATGTATTAAATATTGTAGTTGTAGGGTTATTTAGTGATCAGGCTGTTGTAGAAATCAATAAAAAGCAAAGACTATTAAAAGTAGGCATCGCCAGTCCTGAAGGTGTCACTCTCATTTCAGCTAATAGTCGTCGTGCAATACTTGAAAAAGATGGCGTAATAGAAACATATCAATTAGGAACTCGAATAAGTACAAACTTTTCCCCTCCGGTTGAACAGACTGTCGTCAGTTTGTGGCCGACAAATGGAATGTATACAACCGTTGGCAGTGTCAATGGCTATAGTGTTGATTTTCTTGTTGATACGGGAGCATCTGCGATTGCATTGAATGCGGCAACGGCAAGAAGATTAGACTTGGATTATTTGAGTGGTAAAAAAATCGGTGTCAAAACAGCATCAGGCATTGAGATTGCTTATCATGTAATTCTTGATGAAGTGCAGATTGGCGGGATTAAACTTTATAATATTCGTGCAATGGTTTTAGATGGCGAGCAACCTGAAAGAGCATTATTGGGAATGACATTCTTAGAGCAACTCAATATTGAACGTAAAGATGAGCGAATGGATTTAAAGAAAAAGTTTTAATATATACCCATGCACCTTCATCTATCATGGGTATATTCTTTAAATTAGACATAAAAAAAGCCCTAATAATTTAATATTATCAGGGCTTTTTTGTTAAATCAGTTTAGGTATCTGGTTTACTCAAAACCTTTACTAATCAATGCGTAAGCAGAGTGATTATGAATTGATTCGAAGTTTTCTGATTCAACGGTATACGCATTAATACGCTCATCATCGTTTAAACGAGCCGCTATATCACGGACGATATCTTCAACAAACTTCGGATTGTCGTATGCTTTTTCAGTGACGAATTTTTCATCAGGACGTTTAAGTAAGCCAAATATTTCACATGATGCTTCTTCTTCAACCAAATCAATAATATCTTCAATCCAGATAAAGCTTTCAGCACGAACAGTAACAGTAACGTGTGAGCGTTGGTTATGAGCGCCATAGTCTGAAATGTTTTTAGAGCAAGGACAAAGACTGGTGACAGGAACAACAACACGCACCATGACATCTGTTTTTTCGCCAGTAATTTCACCTAAGAAAGTCACTTGATAATCCATCAAGCTTTCTACTTTGCTGATAGGCGCCGTTTTATTAACAAAATATGGAAATGTCATTTCGACATAACCTGATTCAGCTTGAAGGCGCTCAGTCATTTGTGGCAACATTTCACGGAAAGATTGCACAGTGATTTCACGTTCGTTTTGATTAAGAATTTCAACAAACCGTGACATATGTGTGCCTTTGAATTGATGCGGCAGGTTTACATACATATTAAAATTGGCGATTGTGTGTTGTTCACCAGAAGAGCGGTCACTTACTTTAATTGGGTGTTGAATATCTTTTATACCCACCTTGTCGATAGCAATGTGACGCTTATCGGCAATGTTTTGTACATCTTCAATTGTGTCACAGCAATCTGGTTTTTTATCTGTAGTCATTCTTTTCTAGTCCTCGCTATAACGTACACAAGCTCGATCCGTTTCCCAAAGGGTAACGCTTGATATTTTCGCTGTGTCGATATTTAATGTGTTACTTAAATTTTGATAAAAATATTGGGCAATATTTTCAGCAGTAGGGTTAACCGTATCAAAGGGTGGAATGTCATTCAGATAACGGTGATCTAATGTTTTAGCTAATTCACGTGTTGCTGTTTTAATGGTTTTAAAGTCCATTCCCATGCCATGTTCATTTAATGCGGAAGCTGTCACTTCAACTTCTAACTTCCAGTTATGTCCATGCATACGGCTACAATCACCGGGATAATCACGCAGTGTATGGGCTGAAGCAAAATCAGCCAGAATTTTTAGGGTATAGGTTGAACTCATAGTTGACTATTATACTCGGGAATTATTAATAGTGGCTGCATATTATGCCGCAAAATGTGTTTTGACTGTATTAATAATACCATTGGCATCTAAATTACAATCGCTCAACATTTGTTTATGCTCGCCATGATTAAGAAATTTATCAGGTAAACCTTTGATTTTTATTGGTGTATTACTATTAATTGAAAGTAGATGTTCTGCTACACCACTACCAGCACCACCAAGATAGGTATTTTCTTCAATCGTAATAATTAATTCATGAGAGGCTGCTAATTCTTCAATCAGGCTGAGATCAAGTGGTTTAACAAAGCGCATATTGACAACCGTTGCATCCAGCTCTTCAGCAGCTTCAAGTGCTGGCTGAAGCATTGAACCAAAAGCAAGAATGGCGACCTTTGAACCTTTGCGCTTAATCTCTGCCTTACCAATTTCTAATGATGTTAGTTCGGGGTTAATAGTGGCCCCTATTCCTGTGCCTCTTGGATAGCGGACTGCGGCAGGCCCATTATGACGATAACCTGTTGTTAGCATTTGGCGACATTCATTTTCATCACTCGGTGCCATGACAATCATATTAGGGATGCAGCGTAAATAACTCAGATCAAATGTGCCTGCATGTGTTGCACCATCTGCTCCAACAAGGCCGCCTCGATCAATTGCAAATAAAACAGGTAAGTTTTGTAAGGCAACATCGTGAATGAGTTGATCATAAGCACGTTGTAAAAATGTTGAGTAGATCGCGACAACAGGCTTTTTACCTTCACATGCCATGCCAGCAGCTAAAGTGACAGCATGTTGTTCAGCAATACTGACATCAAAGTAACGTTCTGGATAAGCATCAGCAAAATCATTGAGACCGGAGCCATCACACATCGCCGGTGTAATGCCCATTAGATCTTCAGATTCTTTAGCCATGTCACAAAGCCATTGACCAAATACTTGAGTATACGTTGGACCAGATGACTTACTGCCAGCAGGGCTGACACCATGATATTTTCCAGGCTCTTGCTCGGCAGGTTCAAATCCCTTACCTTTTTTAGTCACAACATGAAGAAACTGTGGTCCTTTACGTTCACGAAGGTTACTTAATGTTGGAATTAAAGTATCAAGATCATGACCATCAATAGGGCCGATATAGTTAAATCCTAATTCTTCAAATAAAGTACTTGGAATAACCATGCCTTTGACATGTTCTTCTGCACGGCGAGCTAACTCCCATGCGGGCGGTAGTTTTTCAAGTACTTTTTTACTGCCTTCACGAGCAGAAGCATAAAATCGACCAGATAATAAACGCGCTAGATAATTTGACATACCACCGACATTTTTAGATATCGACATTTCATTATCATTAAGAATAACAAGTATATTAGCACTCAAATCACCGGCATGAGCCAAGGCTTCATAAGCCTGTCCAGCCGTGATCGCACCATCACCAATAATAGCAACAGCATGGCGAGAACTACCTGCAGCCTGAGATGCGATTGCCATTCCTAATGCCGCACTGATTGAGGTGCTTGAATGCCCTACACCAAAAGCATCATAAGGGCTTTCACTACGTTTGGGGAAACCAGACAAACCACCTGCTTGGCGCATGGTATGCATTTGATCTCGTCTACCCGTAATAATCTTATGTACATAGCTTTGATGACCTACATCCCAGACAAAGCGATCATCCGGTGTATTGTAGACATAATGCAGTGCTAGGGTTAGTTCGGTAACACCTAGGTTTGATGAAATATGGCCACCTGTTTGCTGCACACTATTGACAATTAATGAACGAATTTCTTGTGCAAGCTGTGGTAATTGTCCTTTATCGAGCTGACGTAAATCATCAGGACTATTGACTTGTGATAATAAAGACCCTGTTTCTGTCGTCATATTAATGTGTTCTCTGTATGACAAAGCCGGCTAAAGCGGCAAGAGCTTGCGTATTATGAGGAAGTTCTTCCAATGCTGCTAAGGCGGTATCTATTAGTGTTATTGCTTTTTTCTGAGCAGCTTCTAAACCCAGTAGAGCAGGATATGTTGGTTTGTTTAATGCAATATCAGCACCTTGCATTTTACCTAATGTTTTAGTATCTGCCGTGACATCTAATACATCATCCTGAACTTGGAATGCTAGACCAATGCAGTAAGCATATTTGTCCAGTTTGACCAAGGTGTTTTCATCAACATTTTCTGAGGCTAATGCACCTAATTTCACACTAGCTCGAATTAATGCACCTGTTTTTAACTCATGCATATTTTGTAAATTATTGAGTGTTAGGCTATGACCTACAGATTCTAAATCAATTGCTTGACCTCCTGCCATGCCAAATGCCCCCGATCTTTGAGCCAGCGTTTTAACCATCTGACTTTGTTGAAGTGGAGATAAATCATCATCACATAATGTTTCAAATGCTAGAGATTGTAAGGCATCACCTACCAATAAAGCCGTTGCATCATCATAGGCTTTATGACACGTTGGACGGCCACGACGTAAATCATCATCATCCATAATGGGCATGTCATCGTGTACTAATGAATAAGCATGAATGAGTTCTACTGCACTAGCAGGTGCATCAAGTGAACGTAAGTCAGCATTTAAGGCTTCGCCGGTGGCATAAACAAGTAATGCGCGTAAACGTTTGCCACCATTGAGTGTTGAATAGTTCATTGCTTGCGCTAAACGCTGAGATGTTTGATTAGTAAGCGTTGTACTATTGGGGAGGCGCTCTAAAAGAGCCTGCTCAATTTGAGCTTGCTTTTCTTGCATCCAATTAGAAAGCTTAAAACTATTTGTCACGATTCAGCGGTATTTGAGTCAAAATCTACCAACGTTGACTGACCAGACTGTTGTAATAAAACTTGAACCTTTTGTTCCGCAGCACTCAATGCTTCTTGGCAATCACGGGTGAGTAATACACCGCTTTCATAAAGCTTTAATGATTCCTCAAGGCTGATATCACCTTGTTCAAGACGTGCCACAAGAGATTCTAACTCTGTTACAGAGGCTTCATAATCCAGTTTTTTTCGTCTTGCAGCCATGCTTATCTCGACACAAAAATTTAATTAAGCGACATTATATGATAATCGTACAAATCTTGCCTGCTGGATTGTTTTGTCTCTAGCCGTTAGGCTGTTGAGTTTTAATGTTCAGAATGTCATTCACGCTATGCAAAAAATTATTCGCGGCTTTTATAACTTGTCTCCATCGCCCCAAGGATGCGTAGCGACAATTGGTAATTTTGATGGTGTGCATTTAGGGCACCAAGCCGTATTGACTCAGTTAGCTATGAAAGGCGATACATTGGGGCTTCCAGCTGTAGTGATTACCTTTGAGCCACAAGCTAATGAATTTTTTGCACCCGATAGAGCACCGGCACGATTAAGTCGATTTCGTGAAAAAGTTGAAACACTTCGCTGCTATTCAATTCAACAAATATGCGTATTACGGTTCAATAAAAAATTAGCAAAAATGACCGCAGAGCAATTTATTCAGCAACTAATCATTGATGGCTTGAATATTAAATATCTTGTTGTTGGTGATGATTTTAAATTTGGTAAGGATCGTCTAGGTGACTTTGCCATGTTACAGAGGGCGGGGGCAGAGCACGGTTTTCAAGTGGTTAATATGCACACCTTTTCTGTCGATAATGTTCGTGTCAGTAGTACTAGAATTCGCCAAGCTCTAAAAGCAGGCAATATCATGCAGGCAGAAAAATTATTAGGCCGTCCTTATCGGATGAGTGGTCGTGTTGCACATGGCGACAAACGTGGTCGAACAATGGGTTTTCCGACGGCTAATATTCACCTACACCGGCGTAAAGTACCATTGAGTGGAGTTTATGCTGTGCAGTTGTTTGGTGTGGAAGGCGAGCCAATTAAAGGTGTTGCTAATGTTGGTGTGCGTCCAACAGTGGGTGCTGATAAAGCCCTATTAGAAGTGCACTTATTTGATTTTGACCGTGATATTTATGGTGAGCATGTACAAGTTCATTTCCTGCATAAACTGCGTGATGAGCAGAAATTTGATGGTCTTGATGCACTTATGGTGCAAATTAAACAAGATTGTCAGCAAGCTAAAGATTATTTCTTCAATCAGTAATCAGATGAGTATAAGCTGTAGTTCAACTAACGGTTAGCTTGTATTGATCTATATCAAAGAAAAGTAATATTCAGCTTCTATTTAGTGGGTAGGGCGTGTACTATTAACGTAGTATTTATAAGCATTTCGAGCATGCTGGATGGCTTTAATCAGTAATGCATTTTTAAGTAACTGAAAAAGAACTAAAAAATTATGTTGGAGAATTATCTCCCAATTTTATTGTTTGTGCTGATTGGTATCGGCTTTGGTGTGATGCCGCTTCTTGCCGGATTTGTACTAGGGCCTCGTCGCCCTGACGATGAAAAACGTTCAGTTTATGAATGTGGTTTCGAACCCTTTGAAGACGCACATATGAAATTTGATGTGCGTTACTACCTTGTCGCTATCCTTTTTATTATTTTCGATTTAGAAATTGCTTTTCTATTCCCTTGGGCCATTGTGCTTGATGATATTGGAGTCTTTGGTTTGCTCGCCATGTTTTTGTTTTTAGGAATATTAGTGGTTGGCTTCATTTATGAATGGAAGAAGGGAGCACTTGAATGGGAATAGAAGGGATTCTGGACGAAGGTATTGTTACCACTTCAGCAGATAAATTAATTAATTGGGCTCGAACAGGTTCACTATGGCCAATGACCTTTGGTCTTGCATGTTGCGCTGTTGAAATGATGCAGGCAGGTGCTTCTCGTTACGATTTAGATCGCTTTGGTGTTGTGTTTAGGCCAAGTCCTCGTCAATCTGATGTGATGATTGTTGCGGGAACATTGGTTAATAAAATGGCACCGGCTTTACGTAAAGTTTATGACCAAATGTCAGAACCACGCTGGGTTATATCAATGGGTTCTTGTGCAAATGGTGGCGGTTATTACCATTATTCTTATGCAGTAGTACGGGGTTGTGATCGAATTGTGCCCGTTGATATTTATGTTCCAGGTTGCCCGCCAACGGCAGAAGCATTGCTATACGGTATCATTCAACTACAGAAAAAAATCCGTCGCACGAATACGATTGCACGCGTAAATACTGAGCTGCGAGAAGCATAAGACAGATGATAAAAGCCCTCAAGGAAAAATTAGAACAACAATTATCAGAAGTAATTCTCGATTGTGAATGGCGTTTTGATGAATTAACTATTCATGTGCCTGCTGAAAGTATTGTGTCAGTCTGCGAACAATTACGAGATCAACTTGGCTTTGAGCAATTGATAGACCTTTGTGGTGTTGATTACTCGGAATATGGTGGCAGTGCATGGGAAACTAAAGGTGCTTCAGATAGAGGATTTAGTCGTGCTGTTGATGGTATCGGTAATATGGAGCCCGTTTCTGAAGGTTACCGTTTTGCTGTTGTGTATCATTTGCTGTCTATTCAACATAACCAACGACTTCGAGTTAAAGTGCGTTTAGATGCCGATAGTCCTATTATTGATAGTGTGACAAGTGTTTGGAGCAGTGCAGACTGGTTTGAACGTGAAGCATTTGATTTATTTGGTATTTTATTCAGTGGCCATGAAGATTTACGCCGAATTTTAACGGATTATGGTTTTGTTGGGCATCCGTTTAGAAAAGACTTCCCCCTCATTGGTAATGTTGAAATGCGTTATGACGCTGAGAAAAAACGGGTTGTATATGAACCAGTGAGTATTGAAGATAGAACCTTGGTACCTCGTGTAATTCGTGATGATAATCGCTATTCTCAAGGTGATAAGTAATGGCTGAGATTAAAAATTACACATTAAACTTTGGTCCACAGCATCCTGCGGCTCATGGTGTATTACGCCTCATTTTAGAGATGGATGGTGAAGTAATTCAACGTGCTGATCCTCATGTTGGTCTTTTACATCGTGGTACTGAAAAGTTAGCAGAAACAAAGCCATATAATCAAAATATTGGCTATATGGATCGCCTTGATTATGTTTCGATGTTATCTAATGAACATGCCTATGTGATGGCAATTGAGAAAATGTTGGGTGTGCAAGTACCTGAACGTGCTCAATATATTCGTGTCATGTTTGATGAGATTACTCGAATTCTGAATCACTTAATGTGGTTAGGTACACATGGTCTTGATATTGGCGCCATGACGATCTTCTTATATTGCTTCCGAGAGCGTGAAGATCTGATGGATGCCTACGAAGCGGTATCAGGTGCTCGAATGCACGCCTCTTATTATCGTCCAGGTGGTGTCTACCGTGACTTGCCAAGCAGTATGGCGAAATATGAAAAATCAAAATGGCATAGTGCAAAAGAAGTTGCAGCTAAAAATACTAATCGTGAAGGTAGTTTATTAGATTTCCTTGAAGATTTTACTGAACGCTTCCCTAAATGTGTTGATGAGTATGAAACTTTATTAACCGATAACCGTATTTGGAAACAACGTACCGTTGGTATTGGCGTTGTTTCTCCTGAACGAGCGTTACAACTCGGTTTTACGGGACCTATGTTACGTGGTTCTGGTATTGCATGGGATCTTCGTAAAAAACAACCTTATGAAGTTTATGACCGTATGGATTTTGATATTCCAATCGGTGTCGAAGGTGATTGCTATGATCGCTATTTGGTTCGTATTCAAGAAATGCGTGAATCCAATAGGATTGTTAAACAGTGTATTGACTGGTTAAGAGACAATCCTGGCCCCGTTATTACCGATGATGTAAAAGTTGCACCACCAAAACGTGCTGATATGAAAGACAATATGGAAGCATTAGTTCATCACTTTAAACTATTTACCGAAGGTTATTGTGTTCCAGAAGGTGAAGCCTATGCTGCCGTCGAACACCCAAAAGGTGAGTTTGGTATTTATATGGTGTCAGATGGTGCAAACAAGCCTTATCGATTGAAAATTCGAGCTCCAGGATTTGCTCATTTAGCGGCAATGAATGAGATGGTGAAAGGTCATATGTTGGCAGATGTTGTAGCGATTATTGGTACGATGGATATTGTATTTGGTGAGATTGATCGATGACTGAGATGCAACTAACTGGCTCTAAAGAACAACTATTTACGATTGGTATCCGTCAACAACTTGATGCTTGGGTGGCTAAATATCCAGCTGGACAAAGTCAATCAGCACTTATTCCTTGCCTACATATTCTCCAAGCCGAAAACGATGGTTGGTTGCCAGAAGCGTTGATGGATGCTTTGGCTGTCTATTTATCTATACCAAAGATTAATGTGTATGAAGTAGCGACGTTTTACACCATGTTTGATCTGAAACCAGTTGGTAAACATAAGGTCAATATTTGTACTAATATTTCATGCATGCTAAATGGTTCAGAAGATATGGTGAAACATTTAGAGCAAAGTTTGGATGTGAAGTTGGGTGAAACAACGGCCGATGGTAATGTGACATTGAGAGAAGTTGAATGTCTAGGCGCCTGTTGTGGTGCGCCAATGATGCAAGTTGATCGTGACTATCATGAACATTTAACAACTGAAAAAATTGATACTATTTTGGCAGGAATCAAATCATGACTACATCTATAGATGATTTGAAACTAGATCAGATTTGTTTTCGCACTCGGCATTTAGATGAGCCTTGGACACTTGAGTCTTATCGTAGCGTGGGTGGTTATGAAGTTTTAGAAAAAATTCTTAAAGAAAAAACACGTGCTGAAGAGATTATCGAACAACTTAAAGATTCAGCCTTGCGTGGTCGTGGTGGTGCAGGCTTTCCTACCGGCTTGAAGTGGAGCTTTATGCCTCGCCGTATGCCTGGTGATAAATATATCGTCTGTAATTCAGATGAAGGTGAGCCGGGTACGTGTAAAGACCGAGATATATTACGGTTTAACCCTCATCAAGTAGTAGAAGGCATGATCATCGCGGGTTATACCATCGGTGCTCAAGCGGGTTATAACTATATTCGTGGTGAGTTTGTTGAGCCTTTTGATCGTTTTGAAGCAGCCATCCAAGAAGCGAAAGATGCCGGTTATCTAGGCCAAGATATTCTAGGTTCAGGATTTAACTTTGAGCTTTATACTCAGCCGGGTGCGGGTGCTTATATTTGTGGTGAAGAAACTGCACTTTTAGAATCTTTAGAAGGTAAAAAAGGCCAACCTCGCTATAAACCCCCCTTTCCTGCTGGATATGGACTTTATGGTCGACCGACCACGATTAACAATACAGAAACATTAGCCTCTGTCCCTGTTATTTTGCAAAAAGGCGGCGACTGGTTTCACGAGTTGGGTACGCCTAATAATGGCGGTAGTAAGATTTTCAGTGTATCAGGTCACGTGAATAAACCGGGCAATTATGAAGTGCCAATGGGAACACCATTCTCAACATTACTAGAACTTGCTGGCGGTGTTCGCAATGGTAATAAATTAAAAGCCGTTATTCCAGGTGGTAGTTCAACACCTGTTATTCCAGGTGATGCAATGATGGATGTAGCAATGAGCTACGATGGCATTAGCCGTGGTGGTTCGATGTTAGGTGCAGGCTCTGTGATTGTGATGGATGAAACAACGTGCATGGTTAAAGCATTAGAGCGTATTGCTGAGTTTTATTACGAAGAATCATGTGGCCAATGTACGCCTTGTCGTGAAGGAACAGGTTGGTTATATCGAGTTGTTAAACGTATTGAACATGGCGAAGGCACACAAGAAGATTTAGATCGTTTGCTTGATGTGGCCAAAAATATTAATGGCAATACTATTTGTGCATTGGGTGATGCAGCCGCAGCACCTGTCATTAGTTTCATTAAACATTTTCGTGATGAGTTTCAATATCATATCGACCACAAATGCTGTCAGGTTGGGGAGGCACCATTCAAATCATGAACTCGTATTTTGCATCCAAAACATCCATCTTATGCGTTATAAATAATAGTAATAGTCTACTATTAGCTATTATTTATGCCTTTAAGCTGAAAATTTTGAATCACAATATACTTCGCCCAGATTTAAACAGAGCCTCCTACTAATGGTTAATATAGAAATAGATGGTATTCCACTAAAAGTCGATTCAGCAAAAATGATTATTCAAGCTGCTGATGAAGCTGGTATAGATATCCCTCGTTTTTGCTACCATAAAAAATTATCAATAGCGGCTAACTGTCGAATGTGTTTGGTTGAAGTTGCCCAATCACGCAAAGCATTACCTGCTTGTGCAACCCCAGTTACTGAAGGTATGAAAATCTTTACTCACTCTGAAACAGCACTTGCTGCTCAGCGCGGAGTAATGGAATTTTTGCTGATTAACCATCCCCTTGATTGTCCAATATGTGATCAAGGTGGCGAATGTGAATTACAAGATATGTCCATGGGCTACGGCTCAGGTATAGGCCAATATAGTGAAGGCAAGCGAGTCGTTAAAGATAAAGACATTGGTCCATTAATTAACACCGATATGACGCGCTGCATTCATTGCACTCGCTGTGTTCGTTTTGGTGAAGAAATTGCAGGTATTAAAGAACTCGGTGCTACAGGCCGTGGCGAGCATATGGAAATTGGCACCTATATCGAAAGTAGTGTGGCTTCTGAACTATCAGGCAATATTATTGATTTGTGTCCTGTTGGTGCTTTAACATCAAAACCGTACCGTTACCGTGCTCGTGCATGGGAATTAACTGCACACGATTCAATTGCAATGCATGATGCAGTGGGTTCAAATATTGAATTCCATACACGACGTAATGAAATCATGCGTGTTGTACCAAGAGAAAATGAAACACTCAATGAAACATGGTTATCTGATCGAGATAGATTTAGTTATTTGGGTTTAAGCCATGAGCAACGAGCCACTGTACCAATGGTTAAAGAACACGGCCAGTGGAAAGAAACTGATTGGCAAACAGCGTTACAAGTAGCGATTGATAGTCTAAAAGTAATTAAAACTAAACATGGTGCAGATCAAATTGCAGGGCTTATCTCACCAATTGCAACATTAGAAGAATCCTATTTATTCCAAAAGTTAGTACGTGGAATAGGATCAGACAATATTGATTATCGCCTTCGTCAACAAGACTTTGCAGATAAAGCTACTCATTATAGTCATGCGGATTGGTGTTTGACTGATATTGAAGAAAGCTACGATATTGTATTGATTGGTTGTAATATTCGAGCAGAACAACCTATTATTGCCCATCGTATAAGACAATCAGCATTATTAGGAACACCTGTTACTAATATTAGCTTTGTGGCAACAGATTTATTAATTCCGGGTGTTAACCAAGTCACGGTTGATATAAAAGGCATGCTTAAAACCTTATCAGGTGTAGCAAAGGCTTTAATTTCACTAGCAAATGGTGACCATGAAAATTGGGCTGAATTATTAACGACTGTTATTCCTTCCGCCCAAGAGCAAACAATTGCAATGCGTTTAGCAAATGCTAAGAAGGCAACATTACTTGTTGGTGCACTGGCCAATAATCACCCTCAGGCTGCAAAAATTAAAGCATTGACCAATCTGATTGCTACGATAACTAAAAATCAGATGATTGTATTGCCAACGGCCAATTCAACAGCGGCAGATATCGCAGAATCATTGTTTGATAACGATACAAACTTATCTAGGTTAAATGCTCAGCAAATGTGGCAACAGAATCTACGCTCATATATCTTAATGGGCATCGAGCCAGAATTAGATTGTGCAAACCCTGTTGCTGCGAAGCAGGCTTTACAACAAGCGAGCTTGGTTATTTCGATGAATAGCTATGTAACAGATGAAATGCTGGCTTACTCAGATGTGATTTTGCCTATTACACCTTTTTCTGAAACATCAGGTACTTTTGTTGGTATTGATAATCAGTGGCAAAGCTTTTCTGGTGCTGTCAGTGCTAAAGGCGATAGTCGACCAGCATGGAAGGTGTTACGTGTGTTGGGTAATATGGCTAACCTTAAAGATTTTGATTATGTATCGTCACAAGATGTATGTGAAGAAGTTCGAGATCAGTTGAATTTGATGTCAGTTCCAGAAGGAAACAGCTATATCCCAGCTGATTTAAATGCTGATACAACGTTAATGGCAATTTCAGAAATACCGATGTATCAGACAGATGCTATTGTTCGTCGAAGTAGTCCTTTGCAAGAAACTACGGATAATCAACGTGCATCTATTGCTCGAATGAATTCTGTTGAAGCAGATAAACAAGGCATAAGTGAAGCGAAATCACTATTAATCACACAAGGTGACAATAGTATATCGATAGCATTTGAAATTGATGATGAGATTGCTGACGGCTGTATTTATCTTGCCGCAGGAATTAATGAAACATCAGCATTAGGAGCAATGTTTGCTGATGTGTCTGTACTGGCCTCAGAGTTAGGAGGCGATCATGTTTGATTTGATTAGTTCTGTTGCTGATTGGGTTGTTGCCCAGACTGTTTTATATACCGCGTTAAAAATTGTCATCATTATTTCACCATTGATGATTGGTGTTGCTTATTTAACTTATGCTGAACGTAAAATTATTGGTTGGATTCAAGTACGAATCGGTCCAAACCGTGTGGGGCCTTTAGGGCTTTTACAACCGATAGCTGATGGTTTGAAATTGGCTTTGAAAGAAGTTATTTTCCCTGCCAAATCAAATTTATATTTATTCCTCGTTGCACCGGTACTTGCTATCGGTCCTGCTTTAGCTGCTTGGGCAGTAATGCCTTTTGATGCGACTTTAACCTTGGCAAATATTGATGCTGGTTTATTGTATATTTTAGCCATTACCTCAATGGGTGTTTACGGTATTATCATTGCGGGTTGGGCTTCTAATTCTCGTTATGCTTTTTTAGGTGCCTTACGATCAGCTGCTCAGGTTGTCTCTTATGAAATAGCCATGGGCTTTGCTTTAGTAGGTGTGTTGATTGCTGCCGGAAGTCTGAATTTGGGTGAAATCACAATGGCTCAACAAGGTGGCATATTACATTGGTACTGGTTACCATTATTTCCATTATTTGTTATCTACTTCCTATCGGGTGTGGCAGAAACAAATCGTGCTCCTTTTGATGTGTCGGAAGGTGAATCTGAAATTGTGGCAGGTTTCCATGTTGAATATTCAGGCATGGCATTTGCGGTATTCTTTCTTGCTGAATATGCCGATATGATTTTGATTTCAATGTTGGCAGCAGTGCTCTTTATGGGTGGGTGGTTATCACCATTCCAAGGTATTCCAGGTTTAGAAGGCTTATTTTCATTTGTACCGGGCATTATTTGGTTATTAATGAAAACGTGTATCTTCTTATTCTTCTATTTATGGTTTAGAGCAACCTTCCCACGCTACCGTTATGATCAGATTATGCGTTTAGGGTGGAAGATCTTTATTCCTGTCACGTTAGTTTGGTTAGTTGTTGTGGCAACAGCTCAGGTCTATGATATTGGCCCATGGTTTACGGAGGCTGCGTCATGAAATCAGAATTTTTGACGTCATTACGACACTATATTAAGAGCTTCCTGCTCTGGGAATTATTGTTAGGTTTGAAGCTAACAGGTCGCTATTTATTTGCTAAAAAGATAACGGTTCAATATCCAGAAGAAAAAACACCTCAGTCTCCACGGTTTAGGGGCTTGCATGCATTACGTCGTTATCCTAATGGTGAAGAACGTTGTATCGGTTGTAAATTATGTGAAGCAACCTGTCCTGCACTCGCCATTACAATTGAAACGGAACCTCGTGAAGATGGTACTCGTCGTACCACGCGTTATGATATTGATTTATTTAAATGTATATTTTGTGGTTTTTGTGAAGAGTCGTGCCCGGTTGATTCAATCGTTGAAACTCGGATATTTGATTATCACTTTGAAAATAGAGAAGACAGTTTAATGACTAAAGACAAACTCTTAGCCATTGGCGATAAACATGAAGTTCAAATAGCCGCAGATCGTGCTGTTGATGCGGAGTACAGATAATGGAACAGATGATATTTTATACTTTTGCTGCCCTGTTATTATTTTCAGCAACAATGGTGGTGATAGTACGTAATCCTATTCGTGCAGCATTATTTTTGATATTGGCATTTTTTACTAGCGCAGGTATTTGGTTATTATTAGAAGCTGAATTCTTAGCAATGACATTGGTGCTCGTTTACGTTGGTGCTGTGATGGTGCTGTTCTTATTTGTAGTGATGATGTTAGATATTGACTTGGCACCATTACAAGAAGGGTTTGCTAAATATCTTCCTTTAGGTATTTTGGTTGCGGCCTTAATCACAATTGAAATGATTGCTGTTTTAGGTGCATCGCATTTTGGTTTAGATATTGTTGCAGCGCCAATTCCACATCCTGCCGGTTATAGTAATACTAAAGAAATCGGCTTGTTGCTTTATACCATTTACGTCTATCCGTTTGAAATTGCTTCAGTGATCTTAACAGTTGCCATCATTGCAGCGATTACTTTGACTTTACGTAAGAAGAAAAGTAAATTTCAAAATGTATCAGAACAAGTAAAAGCAAGAGCTAAAGATCGTCTACGTATTATTAAAATGGATGCAGTTAAAAAACAGGATAATGAGCAGGAGGCACCGTCATGATTGCATTATCTGACTTCCTGATTTTGGGTGCATTGCTATTTAGCTTATCAGTAGCGGGTATCTTTATTAACCGTAAAAACATTATCATCTTATTGATGTGTATCGAGTTAATGTTATTAGCGGTGAACCTCAACTTTGTTGCCTTCTCGCATTATTCTGGTGATATTGCAGGACAAATATTTGTATTCTTTATTTTAACTGTGGCAGCTGCTGAAGCCGCCATTGGTTTAGCAATTTTAGTGGTGCTTTTTAGAAATATGCATACGATTAATGTTGCAGAACTTGATAACTTGAAGGGCTAGGATTAATGACTCAGAACTTACTCCTAACTATTGCTCTTGCCCCACTTCTAGGCAGTATCCTTGCTGGATTTTTTGGCAACAAGATTGGTAACACCTGGTCTCACCGAGCAGCCATTATTGGTGTCGGACTTTCTTTTGTTTTATCAGCTTGGGTATTAAAACTCGTTATTGTTGATGGTCAAACATATAACCAACAGGTCTATCAATGGTTACAGGCGGGTAGTTTAAGCCTTGAAGTCGGCTTTATGGTAGATGCCTTGACAGCCATGATGATGGTTGTTGTCACCTTTGTATCACTAATGGTGCATATTTATACTGTTGCTTATATGCATGACGATGAGGGCTATTCACGCTTCTTTAGTTATATCTCTTTATTTACCTTCTCAATGTTGATATTGGTAATGGCTAATAACTTCATGCAACTCTTTTTTGGCTGGGAAGCAGTGGGTTTAGTCTCTTACCTTTTAATTGGCTTTTGGTATAAAAAACCAACAGCAATTTACGCTAACTTAAAAGCCTTCTTGGTTAATAGAGTAGGGGACTTTGGTTTCTTATTGGGTATTGCAGGCGTATTGATGTTTGCCGGTAGTTTGGATTATGTCGAAGTCTTTGCTCAAGCGCCGACGATGTCAGAAAAGACAATTTCTATTTTTGCAGGTCATGAATGGTCTGTTATGTCATTGATTTGTATTTTACTGTTCATTGGGGCAATGGGTAAGTCAGCACAAGTACCATTACATGTTTGGTTACCAGATTCAATGGAAGGTCCAACACCTATTTCTGCCTTGATTCATGCTGCAACGATGGTAACAGCAGGTATCTTCATGGTGACTAGAATGTCACCCTTATTTGAGTTCTCAGAAACAGCACTTTCATTTGTACTCGTGATTGGTGCGATTACAGCTTTGTTTATGGGCTTTCTAGGCTTAATTCAAAATGATATTAAGCGGGTTATTGCTTATTCAACATTGTCGCAGTTAGGATATATGACCGTTGCTTTAGGGGCATCAGCCTATGCTGCTGGCGTGTTCCATCTAATGACTCATGCTTTCTTTAAAGCCTTATTATTCTTGGGAGCAGGTTCAGTCATTATCGCCATGCACCATGAACAAGATATTCGTAAGATGGGCGGGCTGAAAAAATATATGCCAATCACCTATTGGACTGCATTGATTGGTTCTTTAGCTTTAATTGGCTTCCCAGGGTTATCAGGGTTTTTCTCAAAAGATTCTATTATCGAAGCCGTACATGCCTCGAATATTCCAGGTAGTGGTTTTGCCTATTTTGCAGTGATAACAGGTGTATTTATCACCGCTTTATATAGCTTTAGACTCTTCTTCTTGGTATTTCACGGCAAAGAACGATTTGATAAGGATGGAGACCATGTGCCACATGAATCCCCCATCATGGTTACATTACCCTTGATTCTCCTCGCCATTCCATCTGTTGTGGCGGGATATCTAATTGGCCCCATGGTCTTTGGCGATTTCTTTGGTAATGCCATTATTGTCCATGCTGATCACGATGTTTTAGCTCACGTTGCTGAAGAGTATCATGGTGTCTTTGGGTTTATATTGCATGGGTTGACGCAATTACCATTCTGGCTTGCAATGTCAGGAGTGGCAACTGCCTACTATCTATATATGGTTCGACCTGAACTACCTGCCAAGATACAGCAGAGATTCCAATGGCTATATAAAATATTAGATAATAAATATGGCTTTGATGACTTCAATCAAAAAGTCTTTGCCGGTGGTTCTAGAGCTATTGGTCAGTTGTTATGGAAAGTAGGTGATCAAAAAATAATTGATGGTGCAGTCGTTAATGGCACAGCTAAAGCAATTGGAATGATGTCGAAATTAGTTCGCCAACTTCAATCTGGTTACTTATATCATTATGCCTTTGCCATGATCATTGGCTTGTATGTCTTGCTTACTTATTTTGTAATCTAAATAGAGGATAAATAGAAAAATATGTTTACTGATTTACCTTTATTAAGCTTACTTATTTGGTTTCCTGTTCTAGGCGGTATTGCCGTGTTGATTAATGGTGACAATAATGGCTGGGCGCGACCATTATCACTCATCATCTCAGTGGTGACCTTAGTATTATCTATAGGTTTGTATACAGGCTTTGATAATGCTACTCACCTTATGCAATTTTCTGAGCATGCTTCTTGGATTGCAGTATTTGATATTAACTATGCACTAGGGGTCGATGGGTTTTCGATGCCGCTCATTATCTTAACCGCCTTTTCTACTGTAATTGTAGTTGTAGCGGGTTGGGAAGTGATCAAAGATCGTGTCAGTCAATATATGGCTGCCTTCTTAATTATGGAAGGTTTGATGATTGCCGTATTTGCGTCATTAGATGCAATATTATTCTATGTGTTCTTTGAAGCCATGTTGATTCCACTGTTTTTGGTGATCGGGATATGGGGTGGTCCAAACCGTGTTTATGCCACAATCAAGTTCTTCCTTTATACCTTATTTGGCTCTGTTTTCTTATTGTTAGCCTTGTTATACCTGCATCATGTGTCAGGCAGTTTCTCAATTTTAGCTTTCCATAATGTAAGCTTAACGCTGCAAGAGCAGATATATATATTCTTAGCTTTTTTGATCGCCTTTGCAGTCAAAGTACCCATGTGGCCGGTACATACATGGTTACCTGATGCCCATGTTGAAGCGCCTACAGGTGGCTCTGTGATCTTAGCTGCCATCACCTTAAAAATTGGTGGCTATGGTCTGATTCGATTTGCTTTACCCATCACACCTGATGCGAGTATGGCATTGGATTGGTTAGTCATTGGCTTGTCATTAACCGCTGTTGTTTACATTGGTTTTGTGGCTTTAGCTCAATCTGATTTGAAGAAGCTGATTGCTTACTCAAGTATTGCTCATATGGGCTTTGTGACATTAGGCTTGTTTATTGTCTTCAGGATTTTTGCCAACTCAGAAACAGGAAACGGGGCAGTATTAGCGGTTGAAGGTGCAATGATTCAAATGATTTCGCATGGCTTTATTGCTGCTGCAATGTTCTTAAGTGTCGGTGTTTTATATGATCGCATGCATACCCGTGAAATCAGTGCTTATGGTGGTGTCATTAATACGATGCCAATATTCAGTGGTTTTGCCGTCTTTTTTGCCATGGCGAATGCTGGATTGCCGGGAACCTCAGGTTTTGTAGGTGAATTCATGGTGATTCTAGCGGCATTCCAAGCTAACTTCTGGTATGCATTCTTAGCTGCGACTACATTGATTCTAGGTGCTGCTTATACATTATGGATGATCAAACGAGTGATATTTGGTGACGTGGCAAATGATAATGTGGCTCAATTGACTGATATAAACCGTCGTGAGTTTTGGATGTTGGCATCATTGGCAATTATTGTATTAGCAATAGGACTTTGGCCTGCACCGTTGACTGAAGTAATGCATGCATCAGTCGACCATTTACTCAGCCAAATTTCACAATCGAAGATTTAAGGGACGTAATAGAATATGACGTTTGAAGTATTAAATATGTCTTTTGCATTACCAGAAATGTTTATACTGGCTATGGCCTGTATTATTCTTTTAGTGGTTGCATTTCTGGATAAAAAGGGTGCAAGTGCTGCCTATGGTCTAAGTCAATTAACATTAGCTGTAACTGCTATCTTGATTTATCAATCATTTGGTAAAAGTGGTTTAACATTTGATGGAACGTATATTAAAGATGCCTTTAGTGATGTTCTTAAATTTTCCATATGTATTATTAATATTGCTGTACTGCTGTATTCGACGAGTTATTTAAAAGCGCGCGGCCTATTTAAAGGTGAATATTATGTTCTGGCGATATTTTCAACGCTTGGCATGATGATTATGGTTTCGGCTGCACATTTTCTGACTATTTATCTCGGTTTAGAGTTAATGTCATTGTGTTTGTATGCCATGGTGGCAATGCACCGTGACTCGATGGTGGCGACTGAAGCGGCAATGAAATACTTTATCTTGGGAGCTCTAGCTTCAGGTATGTTGCTATATGGTATGTCGATTATTTACGGTGTAACAGGCAATTTAGAGATAGCCACAATTTCACAAGCCATTCAAGCAGGTGGTTTAGATAATACGGTACTAAGCTTTGGTATTGTTTTCTTAGTGATTGGTATTGGCTTCAAATTAGGTGCCGTACCCTTCCATATGTGGTTGCCTGATGTTTATCATGGTGCACCAACAGCGGTAACGTTATTTATTGCCACGGCGCCAAAAATTGCTGCATTTGCAATGGCAATGCGTTTACTCGTGGACGGGCTTGGTGATGTACAACAATATTGGCAAGGCATGCTGATTATGCTGTCGGTATTATCAATGATTATCGGTAATGTGGTGGCGATTGCCCAAACTAATTTAAAACGAATGTTGGCCTATTCAACTATTTCACATGTTGGTTTTATCTTGCTTGGTATTTTGTCTGGAACTCAGTCAGGTTATGCCGCATCCATGTTTTATGCGATGGTGTATGCCTTAATGAGTTTGGGTGCTTTTGGCATGATTATCCTTATGAGTCGCCAAGGTTTTGAAGCAGATAATATTGATGATTACAAAGGGCTAAGTCGGCGTAATCCTTGGTATGCCTTAATGATGTTGATTTTAATGTTTTCTATGGCAGGCATTCCACCATTAGTTGGTTTTTACGCTAAATTAACAGTGATTAAATCAATTGTAGATATTAATCTGATGTCTGTCGCTATTATCGCGGTACTGATGTCTGTAATCGGTGCTTTTTATTATTTAAGAATAATTAAAGTAATGTATTTTGATAAACCAGAACAAAGTGAACCATTAGAAGCTCCTATCGACATGCGAGTGATGATTAGTGTTAATGCATTAACCGTGTTTGCTTTAGGTTTATTTCCTGGTTCCCTTCTAGCCGTTTGTGCAATGGTATTTTCATAATGTCCTCAGCAACCCTCATTTTATTATTCTTAGTCATTGCTAATTTACCGTGGTTTACGGAACGTGTTTTCTTGGTGTACCCATTAAAATCAAATAAATCAGTAGTCATCCGTTTGTTCGAATTAGTGGTGTATTACTTTGCGAGTTTATTAATTGCTATAGCTGCTGAAATTCAATTTTCTGGTGAGGTGTTTCCACAGCAATGGGAATTTTTTGTTACAACCTTTTGTTTGTTTTTAGTATTAGCAGTGCCGGGAGTGATTTATCGCTATCAATGGCTAGCAATGCAACAGCAAGATATAACTTAATCTTATTTACAAGTCGTACATGAATGAGTTAAATAAAAGAGTTTTAGAACTCTTAATGTTTGCGCATTTTACATATGCAAATAAAACTCTCCAAAAAACAACCCACGAAGACTCGCTAATTTATTGAATAGTAGCGAATAAATCCTTTTTTAGTGTGCATGGAGCATCAAACTAGTTTAAAATGTTCCGGTTTAGTTCCACCTAAATTAATTTAACTTAACTTTTTGAGACAGAATAATGGCTGCAGATTTATCCAAATACAGAAATATTGGTATCTTCGCGCATGTAGATGCGGGTAAAACCACAACAACAGAGCGAATCTTAAAACTAACCGGTAAAATTCATAAAATCGGTGAAGTTCATGATGGTGAATCAACAATGGATTTCATGGATCAGGAAGCTGAACGTGGAATAACCATTCAATCTGCGGCGACTACTTGTGAGTGGGATGGTCATCGTTTAAACGTTATCGATACTCCAGGTCATGTAGATTTCACAATCGAAGTATATCGTTCACTTAAAGTGCTTGATGGTGGTGTGGGTGTATTCTGTGGTAGTGGTGGTGTTGAACCTCAATCAGAAACAAACTGGCGCTATGCGAATGAATCTGAAGTATCTCGTATTATCTTTGTTAATAAACTAGATCGCATGGGTGCTGACTTCTTTCGTGTTGTAAAACAAGTGGAAGATGTTCTTGGTGCTAACCCATTGGTAATGGTTCTGCCTATCGGTATCGAAGAAGACTTTATTGGCTGTGTTGATTTATTAACACGTAAAGCATGGATATGGGATAACGAAACAGATACAACTGAATTCCGTATCGATGAGCCACCTGCAGATATGGCTGATCAAGTTGAAGAATATCGTGAAATGTTAGTCGAAACTGCACTTGAGCAAGACGATGACTTAATGGGAAAATATCTTGAAGGCGAAGAACCTTCAATTGAAGACCTTAAAAAATGTATCCGTAAAGGTACATTAACAATGGACTTTTTCCCAACATACTGTGGTTCAGCCTTTAAAGATAAAGGCGTTCAAATGGTATTGGATGCGGTTGTTGATTATTTGCCAAGTCCTACAGAAGTTAAACCACAACCAGAAGTTGATGAAGACGGTGTTGAAACAGGCGAGTTTGCGATTGTATCTACAGATGGTCCACTTCGTGCTTTAGCATTCAAAATTATGGATGACCGTTTTGGTGCTTTAACCTTTATCCGTATCTATTCAGGTACTTTAAATAAAGGTGATACGGTTCTTAATTCATTCACTGGTAAAACAGAACGTGTTGGCCGCATGGTAGAAATGCATGCTGATGATCGTAATGAATTAAGTTCTGCACAAGCGGGTGATATCATCGCTATCGTAGGTATGAAAGATGTGCAAACAGGTCATACATTATGTGATCCTAAGCATCCAACAACATTAGAGCCAATGGTATTCCCAGATCCAGTTATCTCGATTGCCATTTCTCCTATCGATAAAGCAAGTACTGAGAAAATGGGTATTGCCATCGGTAAAATGATTAAAGAAGATCCTTCTTTCCGTGTTGAAACGGATCAAGAAAGTGGCGAAACAATTATTAAAGGTATGGGTGAGTTACATTTAGATATCAAAGTTGATATCTTAAAACGTACTCATGGTGTTGAAGTAACGGTAGGCGCACCACAAGTAGCTTACCGTGAAACAATCACTAAGAAAATTGAAGATAGCTACACACATAAGAAACAATCAGGTGGTTCTGGTCAATTCGGTAAGATTGAATACATCATCGAGCCAGGTGAACCTGGTTCTGGTTTTGAATTTGAATCAACGGTAACCGGTGGTAGTGTTCCTCGTGAATTCTGGTCTGCTGTAGAAGCGGGTTTCAAGAAAATGAAAGACCGTGGTGTATTAGCGGGCTTCCCATGTTTAGATTTTAAAGTGACATTAGTTGATGGTGCTTTCCATGCGGTGGATTCATCTGCAGTAGCGTTTGAATTAGCAGCAATGGCAGCTTATCGTCAATCAATGCCAACAGCTGGTCCACAATTAATGGAACCTATCATGAAGGTGGATGTATTTACACCTGAAGATCATGTTGGTGATGTAATTGGTGATCTTAACCGTCGTCGTGGAATGATCAAGTCACAAGATGCAACACCAACAGGTGTTCGTATCAATGGTGAAGTACCATTAAGCGAAATGTTTGGTTACATTGGTTCACTACGTACAATGACATCAGGTCGTGGTCAGTTCTCTATGGAGTTCTTACAATATAACCCTTGTCCACGTAACGTAGCTGAAGAAGTAATTAAAGATACTAAAGCACGTGAAGAAGCAAAGAAAAAGTAAGAAGTTAATTTTACTTCATAGCTAGAAACTAAAAAGGGCTGATTAATTTATTAATCAGCCCTTTTTTTATGTTCAATTTTTGAAATATGACCTACTATTTTATAGGAACGGCTTCAGCCGTGATAAATGATAATAGCCTTAATCTTTATTCAATCTCAGGTCTTTAGCTAAAACATCAAGAACATTCTGCATATCTTCAGGAATATCTACACGCCAAGAGACTTCTTCGCCAGACCCTGGGTGAATAAAGCCTAAAAGACCTGCATGTAAGGCTTGGCGTCTAAAGCCTTGCAAAGTCTCTACCGTTTTCTCACTAGCCCCTTTAGGGAGACGTATACGACCGCCATAAGCAGGATCACCTAATAATGGATAACGAATATGTGCCATATGAACACGGATTTGATGAGTACGGCCTGTTTCGAGTTTACAGCGAATATGAGTATGAGCACGAAAACGTTGTTCGACTCGGTAATGCGTTACGGCTTGCTTACCTGAACCTATCACGGCCATCTTTTTACGATCAACAGGATGTCGACCAACAGGTTGGTCAACGGTACCTCCAGCGGTCATCACTCCCATTACAATCGCTTGATATTCTCGTAAAACAGAGCGTTCTTGCAACTGTGTAACTAAAGAATTATGAGCTTGTAATGTTTTGGCGATCATTAATAAGCCAGTTGTAGATTTATCAATACGATGCACAATCCCTGCTCGAGGAATTCCCTCTAGCTGCGGACAATGATGAAGTAGGGCATTAACGAGTGTGCCATCATGATTACCTGCACCAGGATGGACAACCATACCTGCTGGTTTATTAAGGATAATGACATCATCATCTTCATGAATGATACTTAAGCTAATCGCTTCGGCAATCCATGTGTCATCAACCACTTCTATTTTAGCGGCAATAACAACATGTTCTCCGCCCAATACAGAATCACGAGGACGTAAGACCTTGTCATTGACAAGTACATCTCCTGCTTTTATCCACTTGGTAATTTGACCGCGTGAATAATCAGAGAAGAGTTGAGCCAATGCTTGATCTAGACGTAATCCAGCAGATTCATCAGAAATAAAGCCATCAAGTTTGAGTAATTCGGACATGTTTTATTAATTTATTTTAGGTATGAAGGCCTATTATAGCGTAGGCTAGACTTTATCTGTTTATTTAACCTGAATCCTGTTTAAGAAATGGGAACTAAAAGCCTGTTAACCGATCAGATCTTTTACGACAAAGATTTTGATGAAAGGAAAACAGGCCTATGAACAAATTAACAGACATATTCTGTGATGTCGATGATTTTTGTAAGGTATTTATGCCGCAGTGGGAAGCACAACTTCTAGCAGATGGTACTCGAAAACGAAACAGAGAAGGTCGAATGGCAATGAGTGAAATAATGACCATTATTATAGGATTTCACTCATCAAACCAACGTGATTTCAAAAACTATTATACAGGACTTGTTGCTAGGTTTTATAAGAGCTATTTTCCAGAATTACTCAGTTATACTCGATTCTTAGCCGTGATGCCAAAGGCGTTAACGCCTTTGTGTGCTTACTTCACACATGTTAAAGGAAAGCCAACGGGTATTAGCTTTGTTGATTCGACCAGTATAAAGGTCTGCCATAACCTTCGTATTGAACGGCATAAAACGTTTGCTGGAATAGCCAAAAGAGGCAAAGGAACAATGGGCTGGTTTTATGGATTTAAGTTACACATTATTGTCAATCATGTCGGTGATATTCTGGCAGCTAAAATCACACCTGCTAATGTTGATGACAGAAAACCTGTGCCTGAATTAGCTAAAGACGTGATAGGGAAATTATATGCTGATAAGGGCTATATCAGTAAAGCATTGTCTAGTGACTTGTTCGATAAAGGGGTTGAGTTAGTGGCTAACGTTAAGAAGAATATGAAAGCAAAATTACTCTCTGCATGGGATAAAGCAATGCTTTCTAGGCGATTTATCATTGAAACCATCAACGATCAGCTTAAAAATATTACTCAAGTTGAGCATTCTAGGCATCGTAGTGTGCATGGATTTATGCTGAACATCATTGCTGGGCTTATCGCTTACTCACTTAAAGAGAACAAGCCATCATTAAAAATTACTAGCGAAGAATTTAGTATGATGACTGTTTCTTAACCAGATCTCAGGTTATTTAAGCTTTTAAGGGGTGTCATCATGACGTTAAAAATGACTTTGATAGCAATTATCTGTAGCTTTATGGCAACGCTTGTTCATGCGGACGGACATAAAAATGTTGCTCTATTGGCTTCATCATGTGCGGCATGTCACGGTACTAATGGTCATAGTGTTGGTGGAACACCAAGCCTAGCCGGATTAGATAAGCTCCATTTTATGACACAAATGGATCAGTTTATTAATGGCACAAGAGAATCTACGGTGATGAAACATCATGCAAGTGGTTATAGTGCTGAGGAGATTGAATTATTAGCGGATTTTTTCTCTAAGCAAAAATAGTGCAGTTAGTTCTTTTGGCATTGTGGACAAAAATACGTTGCCCTTTGTGCTTCTTTAAAATGTTTGATTGCTGTTCCACATTGAGTACATTTTTCGCCTTCTCTGCCATATACATGTAACTGTTGGGCAAAGTAGCCTGGCTTACCATCACTTTTTTTAAAGTCTTTTAATGTTGTTCCACCTGCTTCAATTGCTTTTTCAAGCACCTCTTTTATCACGTTAACTAAAGTATGAGCTTTTGCTTTACTCATCTTGCCTGCTAATACTTTAGGGTGAATACCTGCTAAAAATAAAGCTTCATTGGCATAGATATTCCCAACGCCAACAACGTGCTGACCATTCATAATAAATGTTTTGATTGTTGTTCGACGATTTCGAGTGATTTTATAAAGGTAGTCAGCAGAGAAATCATCGGATAATGGTTCAGGCCCTAGATGATTAAGGAGTGGATGCTGTTCAATAGGCTCAGATGTCCATAAAACAGCACCAAAGCGACGAGGATCGGTAAAGCGCAGTATCACCTCATTCTCTAGCTTAATATCAAGGTGGGAGTGTTTTGCAATTGAATCAGATTCACTGACTATTTGTAAATGCCCTGACATTCCAAGATGGATAATAAGCGTTCCAGAATCACATTGAAACAGTAAATACTTTGCTCGTCGTCTGATGTCATGAATAGTTTGTCCCGCAAGTACTGATGCAAGGTCACTAGGAATTGGCCACCTTAATTTGAAATGTCGAATGGTGACAAGGCTTATCTTCTGTCCTTTTATATGCGGCGTAATGCCACTGCGAGTAGTTTCGACTTCTGGTAGTTCTGGCATTAATGAATAGTGTCTTGGTTTTGAACGAGAAAGAATTGCTGTGTGGTGGATAGAGGAAATTGATATTTTAATTTCTTAGCAGGATCAATAAGAGACATTCCGTAACTATTAAACTGCAATAATAATTGAGCGCTTGCTTGGTTGCTAAATTTAACGGTAATATTTTGCCCAATTGCTTTCTGGATTTTATCTGCCGTTAATGGGAATACTTGTATCGCATAGGCATGTTGCCATGCCGTAACGAGATTGCTTAGCTGATCGGGTGACAGTGTTTCATTAGAACTTTGCCAATGACCATTTTCCAAGTTAATCGATAGCGCTGATGATTGTCCTTCTTGACTCGCAATTTCAGGAAGATTCAGACTAGTAATACTCAACTCTTCAGAAAAAAGTCGGTTATTAATAAAGCTGGCAACATTAGAATTTAATAAAGGTGCAACGGTATCATCAATCAAGTGAATTGAGTTGTTATAACGGATATAGCGATATTGATTGATTGATTCGACATTACCAAACTCAAATTTTTGATCATTAATAGAAAGGCTAATTTTAGCGGGAGCAAGATCAAACTGTTGTAATGATAAACTTGGAGCGAGTTTTAATTGACTATGCGAACGGCTTGATAACAGAGCTAAGATTAGATTTATCCTAGTGGAATTAGCATTTGCTTGAATGGGCTGAGTGATAAACCAGTGACCACTTTTTTTATTAAGAATGATGTCATCACGGTTATGGCGTTGAATTTTAATAGTATCAACATTCTTAGCATGCAATGTGGAAAGTCTATTACTTTCTACTTGGGCTGGTTGATGATTTATAAACCAATAAAGTCCAATAACAAGCAGTAGCAGAATGATGTTTGTGAGATATGATTTTTTCATCGTCTACGTCTTCTACGCCAAATAATGAATGCAATAGCCAATAGAGTAAGCGGCATGACAATCAGAAAGCCTAAACCTATTATCATTGATTGAGTACGAGATAAATCCAAACTGTTATCAATCGTTGTTTTAATGGGAATGTTGATAAGTTCATCGTCTTCAGCAAGCCAATTAACTAGTGCAATACCCAGCTCAAGGTTGGCTGCATTGCCTATATAGCTGTTTGAAACAAAATCACTATCACCGATAATAGCGATGCGCTGTTCTTTTTCATCAATAAGTACTCGGTTTAAGATATAGCCGAGACTAAGCGGTCCCATGGTATCTGTACCTAGTTCAAATTCTAAAACAGTCTCTTTGTCTATAGCATTTTCCTTTGACCAGACATTATCCTGACTATTTAATAATGAGATCTGTTGCCAATCACTATTTGTCGATGATGTCTCCATTGCAACGGCCTTAGGAAACAGTGTGACCGTGCTTGTGGCTTTACCTATTGGGTGATTAGCATAGTCATTAACTAATGAGAATGTGGGATCATTGATACCTAATAGTTGGGTATTCGGATCAATAATGGTGCCTGAAATAAATTCAATATCAAGCTGCTCTGCCAATGCTGAAAGGTGCTGATGAGTATTGGGATCGGCAAGCCAGAGCATATTACCACCAGTGGAAATATAGTCTTTAATAATACTAATCTCACCCTCTAACCATGGGGTTTCTGGGCTAGCGATAATGAGGGCAGCCGTATTAGTGGGAATTTGACCATGATTCACTAAATTTAATGTCTGTAATTTAAATCCTTTTTGTTTAAGTTGCTCAGCCCAAGTACTTAAATTGTAGTTTTCTTGACCAAATGGACTGCGCTCGCCGTGACCTTCAATGAACACCAACCATTGCTCTTTATTACGAGACACACTAATGAGTGCATTCGTAAGTGACTGTTCTGACAAGTCAAACACATGTGTTTGTTGGGAGCCGTGAGAGATGACCATCTCACCTTGCTGCTGAATATTGTGTTGTCGGACTAAATCGGGTGAGAAGTCAGGGTTTATATATTCAATGTTTAGATTGTCATTCACTTTCTTATAGCGTGAAAGGTGGTCGGCTAAGGCAGTACGATAGTCATTTTTTGTACTAATAAAGGCCTGAATGGTAATGCCATCTTGTAGCTGACTAAGTAGTTCTATCGTAGTGTCTGAGAGAGAATTTTTGCTATTAGCAGTCCAATCGATACTTATATTAGTTTTGAGTGAGAACTGAGCTAATAAGGTAACAATGACAATAAGCAAACCATAGAAAATTGCATTTTGTATTTTAAGTTGGCGTTTAGTTTTCGAGTTGATATTCATTTATCTAATCATTCCTTAGTTCAGCCGTTCAGTCGTTCAGAATCGAGTCGACGAATGGTTAGAATTAGAAAGGTGCTAATAACAATAAGGTAATAGATGATATCGCTACTATTTATTTGACCTTGTAATAGTGGTTGATAGTGACTAAGAAGAGACAGCCAACTGAATAAAGTGGATGATTCTGCTGTGACTTGTGTATTACCGGCCCAGTCAATAATCCACAATAAAAATAGACTGGAAAAGGTCGTCATTGCAGCAATAGTGGGTTGTTTGGTTAATGAAGATAGATAGAGTCCAATTGCGGTAAAGCTAGCTAAAAGCAATGTGAGACCTAGTAAGCCCGCGGCCAGTAAGCCAAAATCTAGTTGGCTACCCAGGCTAAGTGATAGCGGCATTAAACTAATTAGTAGCAATAAAACCAAGAAAAAGGTAAATGTTCCGAGATATTTTCCGAGTACGATTTGCTGTGTTGAAAGTGGTGCTGATAATAATAATGGCAAACTTTCATTACGACGCTCTTCTGCAATAAGACGCATGGTCACTAAAGGAGCAATTAATAGCAGTAAGGTGGCTGCATTACTGAGTAGAGGAATAGCAATTAACTCGGTGACACCGGGTGCACCTGGAATCGCTGATATTTTGGCCTGAATCTGTACAAAATAATCAATATGCGTTAAAAATAAATAGGCCAAAATCAGTTGGCTTAAGGCAAGAATTATCCATGCAAGAGGAGATAAAAAAAGGCGGTAAAGTTCATTTTTGGCGAGACTTAACATTAGATATCTTGCTCGTTTTGTTGAGTTTCATCACGAATTATTTTCATAAACACATCTTCTAATGAATGTTGCTGAGGTGTTAATTGAGTCAACTGCCATTGTTGTGCTGATGCCTCTCTTACAATCTCATTGGTTGGATTATGATCGGGATTGTAGTGAATTTGAAATAGAGTGTCCGTGATATTTTTAACGCTAAGAATGCCTGTAATAGCTTGAAGCACATTAATGGCAGGCGGAAAGCTGAGTTCAAGCAAAAGGCAAGAGGTTTGCATTTGTAGGCCAAAACCCTCAATAGTGTCACTGAGAATAAGTTGGCCTTTATTGATAATTTGTACACGGTCACAGAGCATTTCTACTTCGGGAAGAATATGAGTAGATAAAATAACACTATGTTCTTTAGCTATATCACGAATTAAGTGACGAATTTCTCTGATCTGAATAGGATCGAGTCCAGAGGTAGGTTCATCAAGAATCACAACGGCAGGAGTATGAATGATTGCCTGAGCAATTCCTACTCGTTGTTGATAGCCTTTTGATAAGTTGCCGATTAAACGTTGAGTCACTTCTGTCAGCCCACAACGTTCAATAGCGGTATCAACCGCTAATTTTAATTTAGCGGATGAAATTTGGTTTATTTGGGCACAAAAAGATAAAAATTCTTTAACGGTGAGTTCTTTATATAAAGGAGGTTGTTCTGGTAAATAACCAATGTGGGCTTTTGCTTGTTTGGGCTCAGTCAGTAGATCGTAGCCATTGATAATGATTTCACCATGAGTGGGGGCCAGGTTGCCACTGAGCATTTTCATTGTGGTACTTTTACCAGCACCATTCGGGCCTAAGAAACCTAGAACTTCACCTTTGTTAATTTCGAAACTAACATTTTGAACCGCTTGTTGTTGTCCATAATTTCGAGATAACTCTTTTGCAGAAAGGAGTATTGAGTTCATTTTATAGCGAGGACTCTGTAATGATAACCCACTCAGTGGCTTCTAAATACGCTGTATTTAATTGCTGAATAGAAACCTGATAAGGTAACTCTATTAAAGTGCCTTGCTCGTAAGCAATAATGAAAAGTAATAGCTCTCCTAAAGGATTATTACCTTTTAGAAGTAGTGCTTCTTTCATCTCCGTTTCAATTGGTAATGATTTCAGTATTTCTGCCATGGGCTTTTGCAAAATAGCTTCTAAAGGAGAGAAAAGACCGAGCATAAAAGCTGAATCTTGTTCGCAGTCAAACGCATTGGCAAGTTGACTACATAATTTTGCTCGAATTAAAGCGGTTGTCATTAATTCACTGGTTGCTGATTCAATATTAGAAAATGCAATAAGTGTTGCCCATGATTTTATTGTATTGAGACCCAAAAAGATAAGACCTTGCTTTACCGACTCCACTTTTTTAGGTAATGAAACTGCTGCTGAATTCAAAAAACGGATTAATTTGAATGAGAGAGATACATCTTTTTTAACAAGTAGTTCAAGTTCATCAACGGTAATATTAGGATCTTGTAAGCTATGTAAAACTTGTAAAATGGCCAGTTTGTTTTCTGGAAGAGGCTTGTCGTTAATAAGGGTTGGTTTGCAGAAAAAATAACCTTGGAAATAGGTAAATCCAAGCTGCTGGCAGAGTTGGTATTGTTCTTCTGTTTCCACCTTTTCTGCAAGTAAGACAACATCTTCATTTTTTAAACGGTTTACATGTTCAACCAACTCTTGCTTTGATAATGCTAAAATATCCATTTTAATAATGGATGCTATTTTTACCAAGGGCTCCCATTCTTCACTATGGATAAAATCATCAAGCGCGATAATGAAACCTTGGTCAGCAAATTCTTGGACGGTATTAATCAATTTTTCATCAATAACGATATCTTCGAGAATTTCTAGAACGACCTGACTATGATCAAATGGGATAGGAATTTCACCGGTAAGAAATGACCGAGTTAGATTAATAAAAGCACGTTTATTACCAATTACTCGATCAATACCAAACTCCATAAAAGTATGATTAATGACTTGGGTGGTTGCAAGATCGCCATTAAATTCCGTAACACCTGATTCCGTATCTGACATTTTTCCTCGAAATAAAAGCTCGTATGCATAGACATTTAACTTACTATCAAAGATAGGCTGTCTAGCAATGAGGATTGAGTCAGAAACACTTTCAGACATTTACTTTATTTCCTTGCGGCGTCGTCGATAGAACGTGATTAATATATGATGAAATATAGCATAGTTTTGTAATATTTTAGGGATAAAAAAAAACCCGCATAAGCGGGTTTTTAATATTTGAAAGTCTAAAATTATTTAATCTTAGCTTCTTTGTACATAACGTGTTTGCGAACAACTGGATCGAATTTTTTCAATTCCAATTTTTCAGGCATAGTACGTTTATTTTTGTCTGTTGTGTAGTAATGACCTGTACCAGCAGATGATACTAATTTAATTTTTTCGCGCATATTCTATCTCCTAAACCTTTTCGCCACGAGCACGGATATCAGCTAATACTGCGTCGATACCTTTTTTGTCGATAATGCGTAAACCATGATTACTGATACGTAATTTAATCCAACGATTTTCTGATTCAACCCAAATGCGATGTGGGTGAAGATTTGGAAGAAATCGACGTCTTGTTTTATTGTGGGCGTGAGAAACATTGTTCCCAGCCATTGGGCGTTTACCCGTTACCTGACATACTCGTGCCATATTGAATCGCTCCTGTTGAACATTCACAAACTATAAGGAAATAATTTCCTTAGAAATAAACCTATAGTGTGTGTTTTTACGTACACGCTAGAGGCCTAGAAAACCCAACTTTATACCACAGTTACTATTCAAAGTATAATCTACAGAACGTTAGATTTTGTTAAGCCCCATATCGTGTAGTTTTGTATGAATAAGCTGCATATTCAACGAACCAATCTTGCGCATCACTATGTCACCATTAGGAGCAATTAAAAAGTGAGTAGGCGTCACTCTGACATTGTCAAAAGCTTGAGCTAAGGTATTATCTTGATCCCAAGTAATCGTATAGGGCAGTTTTTTATCAGCTTGCATCGCCTGAATATGGTCGATTGAATCATGTGCCATTGCGATCCCCAACATTGAAAATTCTTTTGGTGAATATGTTTCATAGAGTTTAATCAGTTCAGGCATTTCTTGAATACAACCGGGACAATCCGTCGCCCAAAAAATAAGCAGTAGTGGTTTACCAAGGTAATTAGCAGTTGTGTATGTTTGACCATCGATATCTGTGAATGAAAACTCAGGTATTTTTTTATTGCTAGAGCTAAAAGTGTTCAGAGTGAATAAAGCAGCAATAATGACAATGGCTATAAGGAATTTGTTCATTTTATAAATCTTTAATTAGGAGAGGTCAGCTGACCGAGGGATTCTGTGAGTTTTAGATTCTCACGGTAATCAACTGGACAGTCAATAATGGTAACAGTATTGCGTTTTAAGGCATTATTAAGTTCAGGCATAAGTTGTTCTGTCTGCTCTATTTTTATTCCTACAGCCCCAAATGCTTCAGCATATTTTACAAAGTCAGGATTGGTAAATTTTACATTACTAGTACGACCAAATTGATTTTGTTGTTTCCACTCAATTAGACCGTAACTCGCATCATTCCAAATAAGAATTACAATAGCGATATTAAGCCGCATGGCTGTTTCAATTTCTTGCGAATTCATCAAAAAGCCAGCATCACCGGTAACCGCCACAATATTGCGGTCAGGATGGGCAAGCTTCGCAGCAATCGCGCCAGGAACTGCAATACCCATACTGGCAAAACCATTGGAGATAATGCATGTATTGGGATGTTCGCAGCGGAACATACGTGACATCCACATTTTATGTGCCCCCACATCACAGATAACAATATCTTTCAGATCCATTGCTGTTCGTAAATCCCAGATTATTTTTTGGGGTTTAACAGGGAATTCTAGATCATCGCGATGTTGATTCATTTCCGTGATTAAACTGTCACGTAATGGTCGCATCGTTTTATCTTTATGCGGGGTACTCAGTGCGGCAATACGATTCAAACTGTGATTGATATTACCAATTACACCAAGCATCACACTGTAATAAGCATCTACTTCGGCATGAGTGCTATCGATATGAATAATGGTGCGATCACGTGATGGATGCCAAAGGTAAGGGTGGTATTCGACCATGTCATAGCCGATGCAGATAATGACATCAGCATTAGCAAAGCCACTGCTAATATAATCATTTGATTGAAGTCCAACACTGCCTAACGCCATAGGATGACGGAAAGGAATAACACCTTTAGCCATAAAGGTATTTGCAACAGGGATGCCTAGTTTCAATGCGAAATCAGCTAATGCTTTAGATGCCTTAGAACGGACCACGCCATTACCTGCAAGAATAATTGGGTTTTCGGCATTAGTAATTAATTCTGCTGCACGTTCAACTTGTTCTGCTGCAGGTTCAGGTGATAATGCATGTTTTACGCGTAATGGTTCATCATCAATCTCCATTTCAGCAATGTTTTCAGGAAACTCAATAAAACAGGCACCCGTTTTTTCAGTTTGGGCTACTTTAAATGCTTTACGAACAATCTCTGGAATAACTTCAGGGCTAAGAATACGGGTTGAATATTTGGTAATGGGCAAAAACATCGCTTCAAGATCTAATACTTGATGTGATTCTTTATGTAAGCGACTGGTGGATGCTTGGCCTGCAATAGCCACTAAAGGCGCATGATCCATATTGGCATCGGCAACACCGGTAATGAGGTTGGTTGCACCAGGACCTAATGTAGCTAAACAAACACCGGCACGACCTGTAAGCCGGCCATACACATCAGCCATAAAGGCTGCGCCTTGTTCATGGCGTGTCGTGATGAATTTGATGTTTGATTCAAGCAATGCATCCATCACATCCAAGTTTTCTTCACCTGGAATACCAAAGATGTATTCAACACCTTCGTTTTCAAGACTGCGGAGGAAAAGTTCGGATGCCTTCATAGCTGAAACCTTATTGTAAATGAGTTAGTGCGATACTTATTGACTAAGTATCGCACTATTTAGTTTCTTATTTAAAGGCATCAGGTGTTTGTTGATGCCAATCCGTTGCTTGTTGGTAACGATGAGCCACATTTAACAGTTTGGCTTCATCAAAATAATTACCAATAATTTGTAGACCAACAGGTAAACCTTCAACAAAACCAGCAGGGATAGACATACCCGGTAAGCCGGCTAAGTTTGTACTAATCGTGTAGATATCCGCTAAGTACATCGCAACAGGATCATCTGTTTTATCACCAAGAGCAAAAGCCGTTGTTGGTGCTGTTGGCCCCATGATGACATCAACCTCGTCAAAGGCTTCTTTGAAATCATTACTGATTAGACGACGACATTGTTGTGCTTTTAAGTAATAAGCGTCGTAATAACCTGCTGAAAGGGCATAGGTACCAATCATTATGCGACGTTTAACTTCTTCACCAAAGCCTTCACCACGAGAACGATTGTAGAGATCTTCTAAGTCTTTTGGATTGTCACAGCGATGACCAAAACGTACGCCATCCATACGCGATAGGTTAGATGAACATTCTGCTGGGGCAACAACATAATAGGTTGGTACAGCAAGGTTCGTATTCGGTAATGTAATTTCTTTAACGGTTGCACCTAAAGATTCATACACTTTAACGGCAGCTTCAACAGCTTCTGCAACCTTAGGATCTAAACCTTCACCGAAATACTCTTTTGGCAAACCAATACGTAAGCCTTCTAATGAATCATTTAATGTCGCGGTGTAATCAGGCACATCATGTTCAATGCTTGTAGAATCACGTTCATCAAAGCCAGCCATTTCATTTAATAACATGGCTGCATCTTCAGCACTTTTAGCCATTGGACCTGCTTGATCTAAGCTTGATGCAAAGGCAATCATGCCATAACGAGAGATGCGACCATAAGTAGGTTTCAAACCGGTTAAGTTACACAATGATGCAGGTTGACGAATTGAACCCCCTGTATCAGTACCTGTTGCGATAGGTACTAATCTTGCCGCCATTGCCGCAGCACTGCCGCCTGAAGAACCACCAGGAACACGACTGGTATCCCAAGGGTTTTTAACGGCACCATAGAAACTTGTTTCGTTTGATGAACCCATCGCAAACTCATCCATATTGGTTTTACCCAATGTGACCATGCCGGCTGCATTAATTTTTTCAACAACGGTTGCATCATAAGGTGAGATGAAATTTGATAACATCTTTGATGCACTACTAGTCAGTACACCTTTAGTGCAAAAAATATCTTTATGAGCTAATGGAATGCCTGTCAGAGGCCCAGCCGTTTTTTGTTGTAAACGTAGATCTGCAGCTCTGGCTTGTTCTAATGCGCGCTCATCACAGATAGTAATAAAGGCATTAAGCTTATCATTATGAGCATTAATACGATCAAGATAGTGCTGGGTTAACTCAACGCTGCTGAATTCACCGTTATGTAACGATGCCGAAAGTTCAGAAAGAGATTTGTTATGCATGTGTGTGCCTGTAAATTTATTTGTTACTAACTATACGATTTTTGTTACGTAGCGTATTTATTCGATAACTTGTGGAACTAGATAAACACCTGCGTCGGTTTTTGGCGCAATTGATTGGAATAATTCACGTTGATTGGTTTCCTTGATAACATCTTCGCGCAAACGTTGATGAGCATCAAAAGGGTGAGCCATTGGTGTGATATCAGTGGTATCAGCACTACTTAATTCTTCTACAAGATTAAAAATATTGCTTAAATCCCGCGTGTAGTCAGGGATGTCATTTTCGTCAATTGATAGTCGTGCTAAATGTGCAATCTTTTCGATATCGGTTTTATTTAAACTCATCGATGGTTCCAAAGGTTATTTTTATTAACAAAGTGTGAAGTTTAAATCATTCTCGGCTTGCTCAACAGCCCAGTGCATTATAAAGTATCGTCTTTAAGTTCTTAGACTGTGGTTTTATTTAATGTTTGAACGTTTACGCGGAATGTTTTCTAACGATCTCTCGATCGATCTTGGTACAGCGAATACGCTGATTTATGTGCGAGGAAAGGGTATTGTCCTCGATGAACCCTCAGTGGTTGCCATTCGCCAAGATAAAGGTCCAGGTGGCCCTCGTTCAATTGCTGCTGTAGGTGCAGAAGCTAAGCGAATGTTAGGACGAACACCTGGAAATATTACAGCAATTAGACCTTTGAAAGATGGTGTGATTGCAGACTTCACTGTGACTGAAAAAATGTTGCAACATTTCATTCGAAAAGTACATGAAGGTCGATTCTTAAAACCAAGTCCGCGCGTTTTAGTGTGCGTTCCTTGTGGTTCAACTCAAGTTGAGCGTCGTGCTATTCGTGAATCAGCGGCAGGTGCGGGTGCTAGAGATGTTTACTTGATTGAAGAGCCAATGGCAGCCGCTATCGGTGCAGGCATGCCTGTTGAAGAAGCCAGCGGTTCAATGGTGCTAGATATCGGTGGTGGTACGACTGAAGTTGCGGTTATCTCATTGAATGGTATTGTTTATTCTGCCTCTGTTCGAATCGGGGGTGATTTATTTGATGAAGCAATTGTCAATTATGTGCGTCGCAATTACGGTACATTGATTGGTGAAGCAACAGCGGAAAAAATCAAAAAAGAAATTGGTTCTGCCTATCCAGGTAATGAAGTTAGAGAGATGGAGGTGCGTGGTCGCAACCTTGCTGAAGGTATTCCTCGTAGCTTTACACTTAATAGTAATGAAATTCTTGAAGCCTTACAGGACCCTCTACAAGGTATTGTAGCGGCTGTGAAAACAGCATTAGAGCAAGCACCACCTGAATTAGGTGCCGATGTTGCTGAGCGCGGTATGGTATTGACTGGTGGTGGTGCTTTATTGCGTGATATAGATCGATTATTAATGGAAGAGACTGGTTTGCCAGCATTGGTTGCCGAAGATCCTTTAACGTGTGTTGCACGTGGTGGTGGTCGAGCACTAGAAATGATTGATGAAAGAGGCTCTGACATCTTTACCTATGAATAATAGAGACCTTTGCACGAGTCGTCTTCTCCGTCATGCCTGCGTTAAAAATAGTCTCAAAATGCTCATTTACACATGTAAACTGCGCTTTTTCGACAATTTTTGCCTTGTATTGACGAAAAATACTTATCGTGCAAAGGTCTCTAATAGATAAATATAGTTTCTTATGACCTTTGCAGCTAACATTATCTGCAAAGGTCTTTTAGTTTTTGGGCGTTAGATTATCAAACCTTTATTTACCCACAATCCCTCTTTAAATACTCGATTGCTATTAGCTTTAATGGCATCGTTAGCATTGTTTTTTTTAGATTCTAGAATGAACTATTTTTCTCCAGTTCGTAGTGTCTTATCTGTTGCTGTGTATCCCATTCAAATGCTTGCTTCTCTACCTAGTGAGATGAGTGAATGGACGAATGAGTTTTTTCAAGATCGTAAAGCATTAAAAGAAAAAAACACTCAGTTAGAAGCGATTAACCTTTCGAATAGTGTGCGACTGCAAAGGTTACAAGATTTACAACGTGAGAATATGCGTTTACGGGAATTGTTAGGTTCTTCTTTCCGTTTACATGAACGCGTTAAGGTCGCTGAGATTTTAGCAATAGATCTTGATCCCTTTTCACAGCAGCTGGTGATTGATAAAGGCTCCCGATATGGTGTATTTATGGGGCAACCTGTTTTAGATGCAACCGGTGTAATGGGGCAGGTTGTACACGTTAGTCAATTTTCAAGTCATGTTGTTTTACTGACGAACCCAAGTCATGCCCTTCCTGTACAAGTTAACCGGAATGGGGTGCGTGCCGTAGTGACAGGACGAGGATTAGGTAAGCTTTTACACTTAGAACATGTGCCTCACAATGCAGATATTAGAGAAGGTGATTTACTGGTGACTTCTGGTCTTGGCGGTCGTTTTCCTGTGGGATATCCTGTCGGCCGAGTTGTATCTGTACTATCCAAACAAGGACAAGCCTTCGCTGAGATTCAAGTAGAACCTGCTGCAAAATTATCAACAAGTAGAGAAGTTCTACTTGTCGTTACTGCAGAGCCGCTTACTATTGTTACCGATATTGAAATAGTAGAGGAGGACGATAATAATGAGTAGGTCATCACAAGGTGGAGGCATTATTCTTCTGACAATTATTGCCGCCGCATTATTAAGTTTAATTCCATTACCTGACACGATACGATCTTTTCGTCCTGAATTTGTAGCTTTAACACTTATTTATTGGACTATGGCTGTCCCTAAGCGAATTGGAATTAGTTTTTCTTGGACTATCGGACTTTTGATGGACGTTTTGTTAGGTGGTTCTTTAGGTTTACTCGCATTTAGTTACGCACTTATTGTTTATTTGGTTTTACAGTTTCATTTACAAATTCGTCAATATCCCATGTGGCAACAGGCTCTGAGTGTTTTTTCTCTTATTTTGCTACTACAAATACTATTTGTGATTACCGCATCCTATAGTGAAGGTTGGGCTTTCTGGATCCCCGCTATTATGAGTATGCTGATATGGCCTATAATCTATCGTCTTTTACGAGGTGTGAGACGCACATTCCATGTTCAGTAATTACAATGAGACCTTTGCACGAGTAAACTACGCTTTTTCGACAATTTTTGCCTTGCTACGACAAAAAATACTTATCGTGCAAAGGTCTCACTATCTTATAAATATGAAGGCTTCTTGTGTCTAGTCAATTTGCCTTAAAAGATCATTTTAATGAAAGTCGTTTAATTAATGACCGCTTAATATTTTCTGCTTTGCTTGCCGGAATTTTGTTTCTTATTGTTATGGCACGGCTATCTGTTTTACAGGTGGTTGAACATGAACATTTTGAATCCTTATCTGATAGAAATCGTATTGACTTTGCTCCTCTCCCTCCACAGCGGGGACTTATTTATGATCGTAATGGCGTTATTCTCGCTGAAAACATTCCTTCATTTAGTCTTGAACTTACCCCCGAAAATGTACCGGACTTAGATAAAACATTAGCAGCTTTAGCTGAAATGTTTTTGATAAGTGATGATGAAATAGTGGCTATCAAAAAGCGAATAAAGCAGCAGCGAGGCTTTAGGCAGTTTGTCTTTCGTCAGCGATTAACAGAACAAGAAGTAGCCGTTTTTTCGGTCAATAGACATCGGTTTCCCGGTGTCGATGTGGTTGGAAGGTTAATTAGACATTATCCACAAGGTGCTCTATTTGCCCATACGATTGGTTATGTTGGACGTATAAATGAACGAGAACTGAAAAGAATTGATCATCAGGACTATAAAGGCACTCAGCAAATTGGTAAGACGGGAATTGAGCGCTATTATGAGGACTTATTGCATGGTCAGGTAGGTTATAGACAAGTTGAAACAAATGTACAAGGTCGTATTGTACGAGAGATAAAAAATGTACCTTCAACATCAGGAAAAGATTTATTCCTCCATTTAGATATTAATCTACAACGTGTAGCTGCAGAAGCGTTAGGAGATTTTAATGGTGCTGTTGTCGTTCTTGAGCCGCAAACAGGCGGTGTTTTGGCAATGGTTAGTAAACCCGATTTTGATCCTAATTTGTTTGTATCTGGAATTAGTATTAAAAACTATGCTGTTTTAAGAGACTCTCTCGATAGACCTCTTTTTGATCGTAGTTTACGAGGCCACTATCCTCCGGGTTCAACATTAAAACCTTTTGTGGCATTAGCAGGCTTAGAGCTAGGGCGTATTAATGAGCAAACACAAAGTTTTTGCCCTGGCTGGTTTACTTTGCCTGGACAAGAGCATCGTTATCGGTGTTGGAAGTCTCATGGTCATGACAAGGTTAATCTAAAAAATGCTATTTCACAGTCGTGTGATGTTTATTTTTATGATCTTGCTCATGCATTAGGCATTGATCCGTTACATGATTTTTTAGATATATTTGGTTTTGGTCAGCGCACAGGAGTGGATATTTCTAGTGAAAGTAGAGGGCTATCACCATCAAGTAAATGGAAGCGAGAAAAACGTAACCAAGCATGGTATCCGGGGGAAACCGTTATATCAGGTATCGGCCAGGGCTTTAATCAAACAACACCTCTTCAGCTTGCTCATGCTACGGCAACATTAGCGATGAGAGGGGTTAATATCGTGCCTCAAGTTGCACGAGCAAGTAGAAATAGTGGTGACAGTGAATTACAGTTAATTAAAACTAAAAGGGCTGAAGCTCTAGCAATGGAGGACAGTCGACATTGGGAAGCCGTTATTGATTCTATGGTTGAAGTTGTTCATGGCAAGCGCGGTACGGCTCGACATATAGGCAAAGGCTTGCCTTTTAAAATGGCAGGGAAAACAGGGACAGCCCAAGTCTTTGGGATTAAACAAGATGAAAAGTATGATGCTAAAACATTGGCGAAAAAACTTCATGATCATGCTTTATTCATTGCTTTTGCCCCTGTCGATGCTCCTGAAATAGTCATTGCTATTGTTGTAGAAAATGGGGGGAGTGGTAGTCGAACTGCGGCACCTATTGCTCGTAAGATAATCGATCAATATTTTGGAATAACAGCAGGTGAATAATATGCTTCATGACCGAGCAAACCCTCAGCGTTGGAGCCTTACTCAAGCCTTGAGAACCATTCATATTGATGCTGTTTTATTGCTAGGATTATTAACCTTGCTCGCTGCTGGTCTAATGATTTTATATAGTGCTGGCGATCAAAGTTCAGCACTGATGATTAGGCAACTGACTAGAATGGCTGCAGCGCTGTTAGTAATGTTAGCAATATCCAATATTCACCCTGATCGAATGCGTGACTTTTCTTATTGGATCTATGGTGCGGGTTTGATTTTATTAGTTGCCGTATTAGCCTTTGGTCACGAGGGAAAAGGGGCACAACGTTGGTTAGATTTAGGGTTTTTTCGCTTTCAACCCTCTGAGTTAATGAAATTAGCCGTACCATTATTGGTGGCTACTTATTTAGCTGAACGTCCATTAGCGCCTACGATATCAAGGTTGATAGTCGGTTTGGCGATGGTGATTGTGCCGTCATTATTAATTGCCAAACAACCTGATCTAGGAACATCATTACTTATTGCTAGTTCTGGGTTAATTGTTATCTTTTTATCAGGGATTTCTTGGCGAATCATCATTAGTTTTATTACCGTCTGCATGTCTGCATTACCCGTGTTGTGGTATGTAATGCATGATTATCAACGTCAACGTGTTCTTACCTTTTTAAATCCTGAAAGTGATCCACTTGGTGCGGGCTATCATATTATTCAATCTAAAATAGCCATCGGTTCTGGTGGTTTATTTGGTCGTGGTTGGTTAGAAGGAACTCAATCTCACTTGGCCTTTTTACCTGAGCGTTCGACAGATTTTATCTTTGCCGTCATTGCTGAAGAGTTCGGCTTATTAGGGGTTGGAATGATACTCTTTCTTTATTTATTAATAGCGGGAAGAGGTATATATATTGCGAGTCAGGCGCAAACTAGTTTTGCGCGATTATTAGCCGGGAGTATTTCAATGACTTTCTTGGTCTATGTATTTGTTAATGTCGGGATGGTGACGGGGTTATTGCCTGTAGTAGGTGTACCGTTACCTTTAGTCAGCTATGGAGGTACATCAATGGTGACCTTACTAGCGGGCTTCGGTATCCTAATGTCTATCCACACCCATCGAAGGATGATGTCACCATGAGAAACATAATATTACTTTTTGTATTTTGGCTAAGTGTAATGCCTGCCTATGCAAACTCAGAATTACCCGGAGTGGATAGATTTATTACGGAGATGACGACAAAATATAATTTTGATCAGCAGCAACTAGAGGACTTATTTGCTGAAGTTGAAGTTAAAGATTCTATTTTAAAAGCGATTTCTCGCCCAGCAGAAAAAAGTAAACCCTGGTATGACTACCGTAAAATTTTTATCACTGACAAACGAATTAAAGGTGGTGTTAAATTTTGGCAACAACATGCAGAATCATTGACAGCTGCTGAAGATAAATACGGTGTTCCGGCAGAAATTATCATTGCAATATTAGGTGTTGAAACACGTTATGGCGGCAATGTCGGAGGCTATAGAGTGATTGATGCTTTATCAACTTTAGCATTTCGTTATCCTCCAAGAAGTAAGTTTTTTCGTAGCGAATTAGAACATTTCTTATTATTAACGAAAGAAGAGGATAGGTCTCTTTTAGACCCTGTTGGTTCTTATGCTGGGGCTATGGGACTTGGACAGTTTATGCCAAGTAGTTACCGTGAATATGCTGTTGATTTTGATGGCGATGGTAAACGTGATATTTGGACTAATCGTGTTGATGCCATAGGCAGTATTGCTAACTATCTTAAGCGCCACGGCTGGGTTGCTGGAGAAAGCATTACTCATCGAACCTCATTCTCAGGTATGGCATCAACAAGCTTGATAAAAAAAGGCTATAAACCAAGTATTACTCGAGGTGAGCTACAAGCGGAAGGTGTTTCATTATACGAATTGCCTGATGGACAAGATAAGATTGCCATTATTTCTTTAACTCAGAAAAGAGGTGAAGAGTATTGGTTGGCCCGCCAGAATTTTTATGCGATTACTCGATACAATCATAGTCGAATGTATGCAATGGCTGTGACACAGTTAGCAGAAGCAATTAGTGAACAATATGAGCCTCTACAAAAATGATGATATTGAAACAACTTGCTCTTTTAAGCCTTTTTTTGACTTTGGTTGCTTGTGGCACGATAAGCAATAAAGATAGTGCACCCAAAAATGCACCTAATGTGTCAAATATTCCTAATGCTATTCCGCGTGATGAACCAAGAAGTAAATACGGTAATCCTGCACATTATGAAGTGTTTGGTAAGCGTTATTACACCTTGAAAACAAGCCGTGGTTACCATGAGAAAGGTATTGCCTCATGGTATGGAAAAAAATTCCATGGACGACGTACCTCTAGTGGTGAAAAATACGATATGTATGCCATGACGGCAGCGCATAAAACGTTACCATTACCGAGTTATTTAGAAGTCACTAACTTAAGTAATGGTCGTAAAATCATTGTTAAAGTAAATGATAGAGGCCCTTTCCACGGTAATCGTTTGATTGATTTATCCTATAGTGCAGCCACTCAACTTGGCATTATTGGCAAAGGAACGGGCATGGTTGAACTTCGTGCCATTACAAATGGACACGTGGCGGCAAGTCCTGTTACAGAAATTGTTGATACACCACGTTCAATTGGCCCCGTTGGTTTATACCTTCAAGTTGGAGCTTTTAGTCTTGAACATAGTGCAGAGCAACTAAAAGCTAAATTACAGCATGAAATTGGTGATGCGATTCTTATTGTGCCGTTACAAAAACCTAATGGACATTTGTATCGAGTACGTGTTGGGCCGCTTGCTAATGTAGAATATGGTGATTCTTTAGCATCTCGCCTACTTGATTTAGGGTATAACGACTCCCATATAGTAGTCGAGTAAGAATTAGAGTTCTTTGTATGAATTGTCTTTTTCGCCATAATGGCGTTAAAAATATTTATGATGCAAAGGTCTCAATTAAATAAATGTGTTTTTTGAGAGTAAATTAATGTTTAAACAAATAAAATTAGTGATCGTGGCTTATTTTCTGTTGAGTTTTTCAGCAGCCTATGCTGTTATTACACCCAATCCAACTGCACCGACTATTGCAGCAAAATCTTATATTTTGCAAGACTTTGCCAGTGGTCGAGTGATTGCAGAGCACAACTCAGAACAACGTTTACCGCCAGCAAGTATTACCAAATTAATGACTGCTTATGTTGTATCTCATGAGCTCGCGAATGGAAATATTAATTTAGCGGATGAAGTGCTAATCAGTGAGAAAGCATGGCGCATGGTTGGGTCTCGTAGTTTTATTGAAGTAAATACAAGAGTACCTGTCGAAGTATTACTTCGCGGTATGATTATTCAATCAGGTAATGATGCAGCCGTAGCATTAGCTGAACATATTGCCGGCAGTGAAGAAACCTTTGCTCAAATGATGAATCAATATGCCCAGCAGTTAGGCATGCTTAATACTAACTATCAAAATGCAACCGGCTTACCCGGTGCTGATCACTATACAACAGCGAAAGATATTGCCATCTTATCAACTGCCATTATTCGTGATTTCCCTGAGGAATATAAATGGTATGCCGAGAAAGAATTTACTTATAACAATATCACTCAACATAATCGAAACAAATTGTTATGGCGTGATGCGACCGTCGATGGTTTGAAAACAGGCCATACTGAAGAAGCGGGTTATGGCCTAGCTGCATCAGCACACCGAAGCGGCATGCGTTTAGTGTCCGTTGTATTAGGTACGCGTAGTGAAAATGCTCGTGCACAAGAAACACAAAAATTATTCAATTATGGTTTCCGTTTTTTCGAAAGCCATGAACTCTATAAAGCACAAGACAAAATTGCTGATGTTAAAGTATGGAAAGGGGCTGCTAAACTGGTTAATCTAGGTTTAGAGCAGTCATTATCTGTCACCGTACCTCGAGGTCGTTATAAAGAACTTGTAGCAACAACGAATATTCAGCAACCCGTTATTGCACCAATAGTATTAGGTTCAATATTAGGTCAGGTTGAGATTCGTCTTGGTGATGAAATTATTGCTACACAAACATTAGTTGCTTTAAATGGCGTTGAACAAGGCAGCTGGTGGCGTCGTTTGATTGATAGTTTGATGATGTTGATTTGGGGTTAATTTAAATGAACGACGTTTATTTAAATGGTGAGTTTCTAGCCGCCGACCTAGCAAAAGTCTCTGTATTTGATCGGGGTTTTTTATTGGGCGATGGAGTTTATGAAGTGATCCCCGTCTATGAAGGCTATTGTTTTCAATTAGATGGACATTTACAACGCTTGCAAGCAAGTCTTGATGGCATACGAATGGGCAATCCTCATTCAGATGCTGAGTGGAAAAGCTTAATTATGAAATTAATTGAGCTACATGGTGGTGGTAACCAATCACTTTATTTACAAGTAACACGCGGTGTAGCACCTCGTGACCATGTTTTCCCTACCGGTGTGACACCAACGGCCTTTGCAATGAGTAACCCGCTACAGCCAGTATCAGAGAAGTATAAAAAAGAAGGGGTAGCAGCGATAACATTGCCAGATATTCGTTGGCAGAACTGTAATATTAAAGCGATCACTCTATTACCAAATAGCTTGCTTAAACAACAAGCTCAAGATGCTGGTGCAGTAGAAGCTTTATTGATTCGAGATGGTTATCTTACAGAAGGTGCAGCAAGCAATGCCTACGCTGTCATAGAGGGCACAATTTATACCGCACCAAAAGATGAAAAAGTCTTGCCGGGCATAACGCGTGAAGTGGTGATTGCTTTAGCGAAAAAGGCGGGCATACCATTACTTGAACAGGCCGTGAGTGAAGCTCAATTAAAACAAGCTGATGAAGTGTGGATGAGTAGCTCAACCAAAGAAGTGTTAGCAATTACACTTTTAGATGGTAAGCCGGTAGGAGCTGGGGTTCCTGGCCCAGTGTGGCTAAAAATAGACGCACTCTACCAAGATTATAAAGAGGATGGTGCATCATGGCAGTAGAAGAAAAAGCTAAGATGGAATTTCCATGTGACTTTGGTATTAAAGCGATGGGGGTAACGTGCCCAGAGTTTGATTCCATTGTTGTCAGTATTGTTCGTCGTCATATTGAAGATATTAAAGAAGGTGCAATCACAAGCAAACAAAGTGCTGGTGGTAAGTTTACTTCAGTATCGATTGATTTCTATGTGACAAGCAGAGAACAATTAGAAGCGATTCATCGCGACTTGATTAGCCACGAACTAGTAAAATACGTTTTATAATATTAAATCTGACAATGGTAATAAAGTCCGTCATCTCCGTGAAAACGGAGAGCCAACGATTATGGTTTTCCTCACGGCTATGGATCCCCGCATGTGCGAGGATGACAAAACCGAAACGAGCAACTATATGTCTTTTAGCTTGGGCTAGACAATGATAGTTAAAGACTTAGGGCTGGTAGATTACCAACAAACCTGTGATGCTATGCAAGCGTTTACTGCTCAGCGGGATGAAAACACCGAAGATGAATTATGGTTAGTTGAACATCCAGCCGTATTCACCCAAGGTTTGAATGGTAAGGATGAGCATATCCTCAATACAGGTAATATCCCAGTAGTTAAAACAGATCGGGGAGGGCAAATAACTTATCATGGTCCCGGACAACTTATTGCCTACACCTTATTTGATTTAAAACGCAAAAAGATAGGTGTTAGAGAAATGGTATCTCGCCTAGAAAATAGTGTTATAACTATGCTAGATGAACTAGGAATTAAATCACAAGCTCGCTCCGATGCCCCAGGTGTTTATGTTGAGAATCGTAAGATTGCAGCACTAGGCTTAAGAGTGAAACGAGGTTCGTGCTATCACGGCCTGAGTTTAAATATAGACATGGATTTAAGCCCATTTTTGAATATTAACCCCTGTGGTTATCAAGGTATGGAAGTCATTGATATAAAAAGCCTTGGGCGTTCATTGACAATGGAACAAGCAAAACAACAATTTGTATCGGCACTCAATAGCCAGATGCACAAAGAGAATTAAATGACTGAAAAAGTAAAACAAAAGCGTGATGTAAGTGCATTGAGAGGGGAATCGAAAGTATCTCGGATCCCAATCAAAATAATTCCAAGTGATCCTAAACGTAAACCAGCATGGATCCGAGCAAAAGCACCGAGTAGCCCAGAAGTCATTCGATTAAAAAAATTATTACGTGAAAATAATCTGCACACCGTATGTGAAGAAGCGGCTTGTCCTAACTTAGGCGAATGTTTCACTCACGGCACAGCCACCTTCTTGATTATGGGTAATATTTGCACGCGACGTTGTCCTTTTTGTGACATTGCCCATGGCAAACCCGATCCACTCGATCAAAATGAACCCAATCATCTTGCTAAAACAATTGCCAGTATGAAGTTAAAACATGTCGTTGTTACATCTGTTGATCGTGATGACTTACGTGATGGTGGTAGTACACATTTTACTGAATGTATTGCTGAAATTCGCAAACAATCACCCAATACAAAAATTGAAGTATTAGTCCCCGATTTTCGTGGCAGAATGGATGTCGCATTAGAACAACTCACTAAAAGCCCACCTGATATTTTCAACCATAACCTAGAAAGCATCCCACGTTTATACAAAGCAGTAAGACCCGGATCGGACTATAAATGGTCACTTGAATTGATTAAACGTTTTCAAGAAATGCACCCAGACGTACCCACTAAATCCGGTCTCATGTTGGGGCTAGGTGAAACCATCGAAGAAGTGCATCAAGTCATGCAAGACCTACGTGATCATGGTTGTCGAATGTTAACTTTAGGTCAATACCTACAACCAAGTCGTCACCATCTAGCAGTAGAACGCTTTGTCACCCCAGCAGAGTTTGATGAACTCGCAATCGTTGCAAAACAAATGGGTTTTGAACATGTTGCCAGTGGCCCAATGGTGAGATCGTCATATCATGCTGACTTGCAGGCACAAGGTGAGCATGTTTCATAAGTCTTAAATGATCAGAACTTAGAAAATAAGTTCATGATTCATGAACGGAATTATACAAGGAAACTATGCCATGGATGGGCACAAGTACCACACTCCAACACAATAAAGCTCTACCAAATTAATGGTGGTCTAGCCCCGATTACGTACTCCTCACCCATAATGCGTCCAAAGCCGAAGAACCCGAATCACTCGCTCATCATCATAAACCTCATAAATAAGCCGATGCTGAATATTAATCCTTCTAGAATAAGCACCCGCTAAATCACCAATTAGTTTTTCAAAGGGTGGAGGGTTTTGATATGGACTGTTTTCAATTATCTCAAGGAGCAACAAGGCTTTATTTTTTAACCCTGCCGAAGCTAGTTTTTTAGCATCTTTTTGGGCTTGTTTGGTATAAAGTAGCTCCCACATTACCAATCAAGTTCTTTGGCACTTTTTGATAAATCTTCGTTCATACCTTCACGAATAGACTCTCTCATATTCGGAATGGAGAGCAAATACATGGTTTCAGAAATAGCATTCCAATCTTCTTCAGAAACGAGCACAGCATTTGATCTTTTACCCGTAATAATAATGGGTTTGTGCGTGCTAGCGGTTTCATCGATCAGCTTATAAAGCTTAGAGCGTGCTTCGGTTACATTAAGTGTTGTCATATTGCTTACCTCGTAAAGAAATGATACGGGATAACGTACGTTAAGACAAGTTTGGATTATCAAGAAAATTAATCGAGTCCCCATTGATTGTCATGCCGACTTGGACTTGCAGGCAGAAGGGGAGCATGTTTCGTAGTGTTGTGATCAGGTTTATTTTGATGTGACCCAGTTATCTAATCTCAAACCATCAACACGATTGAATTCTTTAAGGTTATTAGAAATCAAGGTCAATCCAAGACTTCGGGCATGTGAAGCGATCATTAAATCATATGGGCCTATATTGTGACCTTTCAATTCCTGCTTCATTTGTCCAAACTGATATGCTGCTGCCACATCGTAATTAAGTATTTCTACTCTAGCAACAAAGCCCTCAACTACTGCTAAGTTTTGTGGTCTGTTTTTTGAGTTTTCAGCACCATAAATTAGCTCTCCTAGTGTTACCGAAGAGATACATATTTTGCCTGAATGGATATTAAACATCCTTCTTACTTCTAATGGCTTTCGCTTGATAGTGTAGATTGAAATATCAGTATCAAGCATATATTTAATCATCAAATGACTCACGTTCTTGTGAAATTATTGCTTCTCTATCTTCCATGAAATCGCTAGATACAGAAGGGCCATCAAACCAACAATCCCAACTCTGGTGACTGGGTGTAATAATTCGACTATTTCCAACGACAATAATTTCGACATTTGTTACATCAGATGAAAATGAAACGGCTTTTGGTAGCCTAACTGCCTGACTTTGGTTAGATTTAAATACTTTAGTTTGAATCATAATAATAACTCCTTAGTCACATTTATAGCTTACAGTTTATATAGTTTAAATGGATATGTCTATTGGATATACATTTACATTGTGATTTGGTGAATTCAAGTTTAAGGGCCAATAGGGGCCAGACCACCATTAATGCTATAACCGAATAATAGAATAAAAATGGAATTTATCATTTATGCCAAGACGACCCAGATTAAAACTAGCAGGATTACCACTACACAGCGTGGTAATCGCCGTGACGATGTGTTTTTTTGTGATGATGATAAACAGCTTTATTTAGACTGGTTAATAGAGTACTGCTCAAAATATAAAGTGGCTTTATTAGCTTATTGTTTGATGGATAATCATGTCCATCTTATTTTAGTACCTGAAACAGCGGATGGCTTACAAAAAGTATTAAAACCACTTCATATGCGTTACGCACAATACATTAATAAACAGCAAGGCTGGACAGGTCACTTATGGCCAGGACGCTTTTTTTCATCAGCCTTAGATGAGCAGCATACTTATAGTGCTATACGATATGTAGAGCGAAACCCAATAGAGGCCGAGATGGTCGAGCAGGCAGAAGGCTATAAATGGTCTAGTGCAGCACATCATTGCGGTTTAATTGAAAGCAAGATCTTATCTCATAAGGCCAATAAATTGATTTCAGTCACTCAAGGTGACTGGTCTGAATGGCTGACCAAGAAAGACAGTAAAGTAATGACAGAATTGCTTGAGCGACATATAGAAAAAAGGCTGCCTTGTGGCAATGATCGTTTTATCGCCAAACTTGAACGACTCGCAAAGCGTTCTTTGCGTTATAGGCCTCAGGGTAGGCCTAGCAAAGAAAACAAAGAGTAGCGCCCCCTTTGTCCCCGTTAATTAATGGCGTATAACGAGCACAAAATGTGTCTGGCCTTCTCTTTTTCTTGTTTATTAAGTGGGGTAACCTGTTCCCATAACCTCATAATTAGAAGAGATGTAGGGGCTAGGGACAAAAGCAACCCCGCTTTAAAATATTGACTCTTTAATCGTGTTTACTTGATTTGTAAGTTAATAGCACGTCATTAAAAGTGTTGAAAAGTTACAAATAAACACCGTTATTCAAGTCTGATTTGAGTGTTGAATATTCATCGTAATGACGATATAGTTGGAATACATAAAGGAATATGTTTTTGACTCAAAGGGAAAAATGCATGGATTTGCAATATACAATAGCTAATGCTCATCACGCTAAATATCGATTGAAGAATAAAATTCAAGCCGTATTATCTACATTAAAGGGTGGCGCCCCCATTGAACTACGCCAAGTAATTACCCTCTTTTTACTACTAATCGCTGTAAATACTGATGCTGCATTAGCACAAAGTGCTAGTAATAGTAGTAGCGATGAGGTGGAAAGCCCTCGAATGTTGACGTTACGAGGTAACGTTGACCCACGTCTTTCAGTTTGGGCACGCACAACCTATAGCCCAACAGATTATCGTACTGATATTGATGATGGTTCAGGCTGTACACATAATCGAAGTGATACTGGATATCGTAAGGCATGGCCTGACTGGGAAGTGGTCAAAATTACTCCGAATGAAGACAACCGATATGAAGTCACCATACCGATTGACTATATGGGTGAGAACAAATGTGGCTATCGCTATCATAGTACTGAAATTTCAATTCGACGAGATGAAGAAGATGAACTCTATGCCAAAATTACCGTTGTAAGTGATAATCCAAGACCTTTTAATACTTATATTGGAACTAAAAGTGGAAGTAGTGGCCTTGGTCGTATTATTCCTGGTGTTAAGACTGATAAGCCGCATTATCAGATGGCGACAGGTAGCAAAATTAGTTGTTATACAAAACATAGAGATGTTTTTAAAATTTATAAGAATGATGTTGCCACTAATACTTTTATATGTGAACCGGTGGTTAGAGCTGATCTGAATGGGGTGGATGAAATTGACAGTGTGACCTTGGATATCGATATTGAGGTCGATGAATCGCGTTGCATAGGTATACCTGAGCATAAGCTTTTCGATGATTGGACACCCTATCAAGATTATTTTCGTGATTATCAATCTAAACCCACTAGGTGGGAACAGTTCAAACAATTTTTTAATTAATAACATTATTAACAGGGAAGAGAATAATGACCGAGGTAGTGAGAATATTTGCCGGTTTTGATGGCACATACAACGATATGAATAATGATTTAGGAGTTCTGGGGACACAATGCTTAATTATGATGGAGCATAGATATGGCGCGGCTAGCACGAGTTATTTTACCTGAATATCCTCATCATATAATTCAACGAGGTAACCGCCCGAGTTCTGGGGACACGATACTTAACTATGATGGAGCATAGATAAGTAGCACGAGATATTGTCACGTACTAAAAACAACGTTATAGTTCAGCTTGAATCGTGACCCGTATCACGACTTATAAATGGAATTAAGTAAGGACTTTTGCATGGAACTGCAACACTACAGATCACAAGAAAAATCCGACACTACTTCAGTTAGGCCGAAGGCAATTAAGTATTGTGTCCCCAGAATTCCTGGATACACATGCTATCAATGGACTTATCGATGTCATCGAATTTAACTTAGTCAGCGAAAGCAGGCTACAACAAAGTGGCTGGAGAGGTAGTTGGTCATTTATGGGAGAGTCATTATGTGCATTGACCATTACACCCGAAGTGCAAACGCTATTAAATACCCATAGGATTGAATTTCTGAGTAGTGGTGAGCGTAACTATAGACAAAAAAATTCGTAAATTTTGAACTGCAACACATTATCAAGGAAGGGTAAGAAAAAAATGGAATCACAACAAAGCACACCTAATCTACTTGCTTATTGGCTGATCTTATTGTCAGTTATCGTTGCCAGCCACGCTGTTTACGCCAATGAAGACCTCCAACAAAAAATGAACGATCCGGCCAACTGGGCGAGTTGGGGCGGCAATTATCAAGGCACGCGTTATAGTGAGCTTGATCAAATTAATACTGAGAATGTGCATCAACTAGAACTCGCATGGCAAGTCTCAACCGATGTGTTATATCGACACGGCGGTGGACCACTAGTGGTGGATGACACTATCTATCTCCACACACCCTATCCCAATAAAGTCATTGCAATAAACCAAGATGATCAAAGCATAAAGTGGGAATATGAAGCCAAGCAAAATGCCGAAGAGATTTTTGGCGAAAATAGCACGTTAGATAGCCGCACTGTTTCACCCAAAACATTTAATCACGGACTCGCTTATGGCGAAGGCATGATTTTTCTCCATCAAGCTGATACGACACTAGTTGCACTTGATGCAAAAACGGGCAAAAAAATATGGGATGTAAAAAATGGTGAACCGTATATAGGCAGCACCATCAGCAGTGCACCATTGATAGTGAAAGATAAAGTCATACTTGGTAACTACTCTCATGAAATGGCTCTTGATAAACCTGGTGGTTATATCACCGCTTATCACATTAAAGATGGGCGCCTAGCATGGCGTGGACATAGTGTTGGCACAGATGAAAAACTACTCATCGATCCGATTAAAACTCAAACATGGACAGATGGAAAACTGCAGAGTGTGGGCAAAAATTCCAGTATTAATAGCTGGCGTAAAGCGAGTATGAAATTTGCGGGTGCGGGCACAACTGGGGTAATAACTTACGATCCTGATTTAAACCTGATTTATTATGGTTCAGGTATATCAATTTTTTTAGAGCCAATAGAGCATGATATGAAATGGACGTCATCACTCTGGGCGCGAGATGCGGATACAGGTATTGTTAAATGGGTATATCAACTAACGCCCAATAACACATGGAATTACAGTGCAGAAAATGAATCGATTTTAGTTGATCAGAGTATCAATGGTACAAAACGGTAATCCCCCCGAAAAATAATTGAAGTCAAAAGTGGAATTTTCTCTTATGCTTACCAGCAGGAGAACATTCATGAAAAAAGCACATTTTAGCGATAGCCAAATATTAGCTATTTTAAAACAAGCCGAAAACGGCGTACCGATCCCAGAGCTATGCCGTGAACACGGCATGAGCACTTCAAGTTTTTATAAATGGCGTTCAAAATATGGCGGCATGGATGCATCATTGATGGCGCGAATGAAAGAACTTGAAGAAGAAAATCGCCGTTTAAAGAAGATGTATGCTGAAGAACGATTAAAAGCTGAAATCATTCAGGAGGCGATGGCAAAAAAGTGGTAAAAGCTTCTGAGCGTAAAGTGATGGCTAAAGAAGTAATAGTCAATCGAGCTGTCAGTATAAGTCTTATCTGTCGTATTTTTTCGATTAGTGAAACCTGTTATAGATATCAGCCGAAGTTAAATTCTGACAATGAAAAAATAGCAGACTTACTACTGGGCTTAACTCAAAATCAACGTAATTGGGGATTTGGTTTGTGCTTTTTATATTTACGCAATGTTAAAGGTTACCCTTGGAATCATAAACGTGTTTACCGTATCTATAGAGAGTTAGAATTGAATTTACGGATAAAGCCTAACAAACGACTTAAACGAGCAGTACCAGAGCCGTTAGCGGTTCCTGACGATATTAACGAATGCTGGTCGATGGACTTTATGCACGATCAGTTATCAGATGGCCGTAGCTGCCGATTATTTAATGTCATTGATGATTTTAACCGTGAAGGACTAACGATTGATGCCGATATTTCATTACCCGCAGAGCGGGTCATTCGCTCATTAGAGCAAATTATTGAATGGCGAGGCAAGCCGAAAAGGTTACGGTGTGATAATGGCCCCGAATATATAAGCCATAAATTGGCGAAATGGGCTGAAAGTAACAATATTGAACTATCCTTCATACAGCCTGGAAATCCACAACAGAATGCCTATATTGAGCGGTTTAACAGAACGGTGAGGTATGACTGGCTGAGCCAGTATATTTATCGAGATATTGAAGAATTACAAATCAGAGCAACACAATGGTTATGGACTTACAATAACGAGCGACCTAATATGGGAATTGGTGGTATCACCCCAATTCAGAAATTAAAACTAACACAGAGAAAAATGTCTACTACTGATCTCCATTAATAATCTGACTCTTATACACAAATAATTTTTTATTAGAATTGAACTTTTTGCATTTTTGATGATCAGAACATATAACGTTAATCATCAAGACTTTAAAAATGCTTATAAAAGATACCGAAGAATGGGCAAATAATTTATTTTCTCACGCCAAACTAGGGGATAAAAGACGTACTAAACGATTAGTCAAACTTAGCCATTTAATGGCGAGCAATACAGGCAGTTCAATTGTTAAAGCATCGGGAACACAAGCTGCAATTGAAGGCGCTTATCGTTTTATTCGAAATGATGCAATTGAAGCTGATGACATTGCCACTGCTGGTTTCTCTTCTCTTTTACCAGAGTTGAAATCATCTAAAAACATACTCGCATTAGAAGATACTTCGACATTGAGCTACCGTCATAATGTTACCAAAGAATTAGGTTTTACTGGTGCAAGTAAAAAATGTAAGGCTAAAGGCATGTTAGTCCACTCTGTTCTGATGGTAGATGCTCAAACAGAGCATACCATTGGATTAGCAGAGCAACACCGTTGGTGTCGAAAAGATGAAGATTTTGGCACTAAACATCAACGAAAACAGCGTGAATATAAAACAAAAGAAAGTTATAAGTGGCAACGTTCTTCTGAAGCAATGACTGCTAGATATGCCAGTGTCATGGATAATATTATCAGTGTTTGTGATCGAGAATCAGATATTTTTGACTACATAGCTTATAAAGAAAAACACCAGCAACGGTTTGTTGTACGGGCGAAGCACGAGCGGATAGTTACGGGTGACGGAGATAAGCTAACGCCCTATATAAATCAACAGTCTAGCGAGCTTTCTTACCAAGTAAAAATACAGCAAAAGGGAGGCCGAAAAGCACGTATTGCCAATGTAGCAGTACGCTTTGCATCAATCACTATTTCACCCCCTAAAAAACAGGCTATGTGTGATGATATAAAATTAACGCTTATCAGCTGTAATGAAATATCACCACCAGAAGGAGCAAAAGCCCTATGTTGGAAACTATATACAAATGAAGCCGTTAATTGTGCTGCGGACGCGCTAAAAATAGTTAGATATTATGAGCTAAGGTGGCGAGTAGAAGAATATCATAAAGCGTGGAAATCGGCAGGAACACAAGTAGAATCTTTCAGATTACAGACACGACAAAATCTTGAAAAAATAATCGTGATCACCGCGTTTATAGCGGTAAGGCTACTACAGTTAAGAGAATTATCTGGTAATAAAGAAAAAGCTAAATCCACTAGCTGTGAAGGATATTTTGCACCGCTTGAATGGAAATTGATGTGGTCAAAGACAGAAGCCAAAGCATTACCTAAAAAGCCCCCTTCATTATATTGGGCGTATTATGCACTTGCTAAGCTAGGTCGTTGGCATGACAGTAAAAGAACTGGAATTGTTGGTTGGGAAGCATTATGGGATGGATGGTTTACATTGAATCAACTTTTAGAAGGAGCAAAATTCATGCAGCAGCAGATGGAATAAATGTGATCAAGAGACAGATTAATAATGGGGGGATTACCTAGGTACATCGACCGATAATAAATAAGACAAACAAATTCTTTCTCCTAGATAATAAAGTGTTCTTTGTGCCAATAGGACATAATGCCCTTTCTTAAACCAGCCTGGTTTTCTATTGGCTATGGCAAATAATAGTCGTTTATAACCATTTGCCATCTCAGCTATTAATACATTTAATAACCATTGAATTTCTTGATATTCTTTAGATAACCTAAGATTGGAACCTCGAAAACGTTTCGTCAACGTACCATAAATATGATTCACAATAGGCCGAAGCTGCTCCAGCATATTAAGTCGCTGTTTATCAGATATGTTTGTTCGATTAAGCTCTTGTATGTATTTAGGAAGCTCGTAAGCCAATTGTTTAATATTCAGGATCGGTAATGCCGTCAGCCATTTTTCAAGCTGATTTGGTGTCATAGGAATCTCTGAATTCCCACCATCCAAATTAGGAAGTTCATAACCCAATATAGCTTGTCCATCAACGTACATTTAACACTCCAATCATAAGTTTCACTTCAAGACATCAGCCCAAATATTTTTAGCCCATGCATTTGCATACGCACCTTCAAGGCTTGTTGCTTGTCTAGATACACCACCTCCTGGCATGGGTATCATTTGTTTTTTCTCTGCGTTATAACGATAAACAGCAGCCACATGCCCTGCTTGTTGATCATCAATAAAGCTGTAGCAAGTATTGCTAAATACAGGCTCTTGCTCAGGCTCTTGCTCTGCTAACAAAGCCACAATTGCAGCCGCACAGACTTTTGCTTGTGCGTTTGCCATATGTCCAGACTTTGGTAATTTTGCATGAACAGCATCACCAATTACATGGACATTTGGTTTCTCTGTCGATTCATATGTTAGGAAATCAACCAAACACCAGCGTTGATCAACATTAATAACACCCGCCATCTCAGCAACTTTACCCGCTTTCTGAGGGGGGATAACATTAAGAACATCTGCTGAAAAACTATCAAACTCAGTTTCTATCATTAGACTTTTAACATCAACATGCTCAATCGTACTATTTGAAACATACTCAATTATTCCTGAATAATACTCTTCCCATGCAGACTTAAACAACGCCTTTTTTGATGCCACATCAGCATTAGCATCCAAAATAAGTAATTTTGCTGTTGGATTATTATTCTTCAAATAAAATGCAATCTGACATGCACGCTCATAAGGCCCGGGAGGACAACGGAAAGGTGTGGCTGGAACCGTCATAATAGCGGTTCCGCCTTTCTTCATACTATGTAACTGCCGTTTTAAAATTTCTGTCTGAGGTCCCGCTTTCCATGCATGAGTAATTTTCTGTTGAACATCAAAACTGGCTAACTCAGGTAAATCATCATAAATAAAGTCAATACCCGGCGCAATGACTAAACGGTGATAATCAACAATAACACCATCATGCAAAGTAACTTTTTGTTTATCCGTATCAATACTAACAACTTCAGCCTGAACGGTTTTCACCCCATAATTATCAGCTAAACCATTATAGTCATGTGTCAATTGTTGCAGACTTCTACTGCCACCTAAAACCAAATTGCTCTGTGGACACGAAACAAACTGAGCATTTCGCTCAATCATCACAACTTCCGTATCTGGAGACCACATACTAATATATTTAGCTGCAGTCGCTCCTGCAAAGCCTCCACCAATGACAACAACACGCTTCTGATATTTTTGTGGTTTAGCCGCTAATGAAAGTTGCGGAAGAGCAAGTAAAGATCCCACTGCAACTGCACCACTGATAAAGCTTCGTCGTTTTAGCGCCATAACAAAAATCCCAATAAAAACATGTGACAAAAGAGAATCTACACCTTATCACCCCATGCCTATGTTCTGTGACAGTTGCGCTTCCATGTCATTCTTAACTTTACAACAATGTGAACTCCATCACACTTCTTCATTAAGAATAGCCTTATTTCATCTCAAGTTCAATACTTAAGTCTAGTTTTATCAACGATTTCATGTGATATTCAGACATAAGAATTGAAATAGTTTCAAAACTCCAATGTTACCGTTCACGGATACTTTCTTGCTTATAACGAATTAATGGCGCTAAGAAATATTCAATTAAGCGACGTTTACCCGTTTTTATCTCGACAGAAACAGTCATGCCGGGGCTAAGCATTGCCAGCTTATCTTCAACTTGAATAACCATTTCTTGCATATCTACATGGGCTTTATAAATTAAACCTAACTGTTCATCTGCAATCGCATCGTTAGATAAAAATGTAATAACACCATTAATAACGCCATATTTAGTAAAAGGAAAGGCATCCACTTTAATTTCAACCTCTTGGGATTCTTTTACAAAACCAATATCTAAGTTAGCCACCATCGCCTCAACCTCTAATTGATGTTGATTAGGGACAATAACCATCAATTGTTGTGCAGGTGTTACCACCCCTCCTTCTGTATGCAAAACAAGTTGTTGCACCACACCAGATACTGGAGCAATCAGTGTTTGTGCCTGTCGAGTAGCTATCGCTTTAATCTTTTCTTGGCTTAATGATTGATATTGCATCGTAGCTTGCTGTAATTCTGCAAGAATTTGGCTATTAAAAGCCTTTTTAGATTGTTCTATTTGCCCAGCCACCTCATCAATAGCAGCAGCCAGTTCATGAGTCCGTTGCTGACTTGATTTTCGATCATGATAAGCGGTTAAACGTTGCTGTTCTATTTCAAGATATTGATCTTCTTGTAAATATTGTTTTTGACTTAGTATTTTTAACCGTTCTGATCGCTGAGTTAGTATCGGTAGTATGGCATCATATTTTTGTACTTGCTGCTCAATACTGTCTCGCTCCGCACCGTATTTAGCTTGCTCATATTTAAGCGTAGTCAGCTGTGATTGATGCTGCTGCCATTGGGAGTGTAGAAGTTGACGTTGTAATAAACCAAGTTGTTCCGGAATCATACTAATATTCGATTTATTATGCCTTATCCAATTTAGTGTAGTTTCTAATCGTATTTTATCTTGTTCTAAACCTACTAATTCGTCCACAATACGTTGTTCATCAGCCAATGCACTATCGAGCTTAAGTTCAACTAGAATATCTCCCGCATTGACCGACTGCCCTTCAGTGACATATATCTTGTCAACAATGCCAGCATTGAGCGGTTGAATCACTTTGGTATGACCACTCGTAATCAATCTGCCCGGAGCCGTGACTACAATATCTACTTTGCCAATGATTGCCCATAAAACGGCAAGCACAAAAAACAGCATGATTACCCAAGTTATAATTCGACCTAAGGGTGATGGTGGCGTTTCTTGAACCTCTAAGGTAGCAGGTAAAAATTCATGTTCTGTTTGGCGTTGTTTAAATAGCATGTGATTGTATTTCTTTATATTTAGTCTTGATTTTGCAGCTTAGTCAAATTCGCATAGATACCATCGTTCTCAAGTAATTCCGCATGGCTTCCTTGCTCAACGATCTCACCCTGTTCGACCACTAGAATACGATCACAGCGTTTTACCGCACTGAGTCTATGAGCAATAATAAACACCGTTCTCTGTTCACAAATCTGTTGCATATTGTCTTGAATAATACGTTCCGACTCATAATCAAGTGCACTGGTCGCTTCATCAAAAATGAGAATGCGGGGCTGCGTTAATAATGCTCTCGCAATAGCGATACGCTGTCTTTGTCCACCGGATAAATTGCTACCTCGCTCACCGACTGTAGTGTCATAACCTTCTGCAAGTTCAAGAATAAATTCATGTGCACCAGACAGTTTTGCAACCTCAATAATCGCATCCATACTAATGCCAGGATTACTCAAAGCAATATTGTCTCGAACACTCCGATTGAATAAATAATTCTCCTGTAAAACCACCCCTATTTGCCGTCGTAACCAAGTTGGTTCTATCAGGGCTAAATCAATACCATCAATTAAAATTCGACCACTTTCAGGCGTATATAGGCGTTGAATTAATTTGGTTAACGTGCTTTTACCTGAGCCCGAACGCCCAACAATACCAATCACCTCACCGGGCTTCACAGACAAGCTGATATTTCGCAACACTTCTGGCAAGTCTGGTCGATATCTAAATGTCAGCCCTTCAAATATGACAGAACCTTGCAGACTCGGTAACGAAGCCCTTCCAGGGTTATAACCGGGCTCTGTTTTAGTATTAAGAATATCGCCTAAACGTCGTACTGAAAGACCCGCTTGCTGAAAATCTTGCCATAATTGAACTAAGCGTAGAATAGGCCCACTAACTCTGCCAGCTAACATATTAAACGCAATTAACTGTCCGACTGAGAGTTCACCTTTCATTACCAAAGTTGCACCAATCCATAAGATTAAGACGGTGGTCACCTTATTGATGAAACCGGCTGATTGACCCGCGATATTACCAAGGTTAGCCGCTTTAAAACTAGCACCAACATAGCCGGCTAATTGCTCTTCCCAGCGGCGTTGCATTTGTGGTTCAACGGCCATGGCCTTTAAGGTTTCAACACCGGTGATTGATTCAACTAAAAAGGCTTGGTTGTCGGCTCCCCGATTAAACTTATCTTCTAACCGTCGTCGTAGAATTGGCGTGATAAAAATTGATAATGCAATGTAAAATGGAATAGCTCCCAAAACAATAAAAGTAAGAGCGGGGCTGTAGTAATACATCACGACAAAGAAAATAATGGTGAAGAATAAATCAATAACTAAAGTCAGTGATGACCCAGTAATAAAGTTACGAATATTCTCTAACTCTCTTACCCGAGCAATAGAATCACCCACTCGTCTGGCCTCAAAATAACTAATTGGCAAAGCAAGTAAATGCTTAAATAATTTAGCACCTAAGGCAACATCAATCCGGTTAGTCGTATGCGAAAATAAATAGGTGCGTAAGCCACTTAGCACCACTTCAAATAGTGATACCGATAACAGGCCAACCGCCAGAACATTAAGTGTTGATATCGCTTTATGAACCAGTACCTTATCTATTACAACCTGAAAAAATAATGGCGTCAGTAAGGCAAATAATTGCAAGAAAAATGAAGCGACTAATACCTCGATCAATAACTTTTTGTATTTGATAATCGCAGGAACAAACCAAGTAAAATCAAACTGCCCACCCAAACTTGCCAGTGAAGCACGGCGAGTCACTAAAACAACCTTGCCATCCCAATCTGCTTCAAACTGATCACGACTTAAAGAGATGGGTGATTTTTGTAAAGGATCATGAATAAGGATTTTGTCCTCTTCAATATTAGCAATAAGAAACCAATGGCCATCTTTATGCTGCCCCATCGCAGGTAAGGCTGTTTCTTGTAATTTTTGCCAATGGCTCACGTGAGCACGGACTTTTAAACCTAAATCACGCCCTGCTAATGTGATTTCTTGTTCAGAAAAATGTTTACCTGGATCAGCATGAGTATGGCTAAGGTGGTCAGGATCTGCCGGCAAGCCATGCAGTCGAGCCAAATTAATAAGACACGGGTAATCCCCCCATTATTAATCTGATCTTATCACATTTATTCCATCTGCTGCTTATGAATTTTGCTCCTTCTAAAAGTTGATTCAATGTAAACCATCCATCCCATAATGCTTCCCAACCAACAATTCCAGTTATTTTACTGTCATGCCAAACGATAGCTTAGCTCTGTTTGCATAATTCCCAATATAATGAAGGGGGCTTTTTAGGTAATGCTTTGGCTTCTGTCATTGACCACATCAATTTCCATTCAAGCGGTGCAAAATATCCATTCACAGCTGTGGATTTCTTTTTCTTTATTACCAGATAATTCTCTTAACTGTAGTAGCCTTACCGCTATAAACGCGGTGAGCACCATTATTTTTTCAAGATTTATGTGTCTGTAATCTGAAAGATTCTACTTGGTTCCTGCCGATTTCCACGCTTTATGATATTCTTCTACTCGCCACCTTAGCTCATAATATCTAACTATTTTTAGCGCGTAATGCAGCACAATTAACCGCTTCATTTGTATATGAGTTTCCAACATAGGGCTTTTGCTCCTTCTGGTGGTGAAATTTCATTACAGCTGATAAGCGTTAATTTTATATCATCACACATAGCCTGTTTTTTAGGGGGTGAAATAGTGATTGATGCAAAGCGTACTGCTACATTGGCAATACGTGCTTTTCGGCCTCCCTTTTGCTGTATTTTTACTTGGTAAGAAAGCTCGCTAGACTGTTGTTTATATAGGGCGTTAGCTTATATCCGTCACCCGTAACTATCCGCTCGTGCTTCGCCCGTACAACAAACCGTTGCTGGTGTTTTTCTTTATAAGCTATGTAGTCAAAAATATCTGATTCTCGATCACAAACACTGATAATATTATCCATGACACTGGCATATCTAGCAGTCATTGCTTCAGAAGAACGTTGCCACTTATAACTTTCTTTTGTTTTATATTCACGCTGTTTTCGTTGATGTTTAGTGCCAAAATCTTCATCTTTTCGACACCAACGGTGTTGCTCTGCTAATCCAATGGTATGCTCTGTTTGAGCATCTACCATCAGAACAGAGTGGACTAACATGCCTTTAGCCTTACATTTTTTACTTGCACCAGTAAAACCTAATTCTTTGGTAACATTATGACGGTAGCTCAATGTCGAAGTATCTTCTAATGCGAGTATGTTTTTAGATGATTTCAACTCTGGTAAAAGAGAAGAGAAACCAGCAGTGGCAATGTCATCAGCTTCAATTGCATCATTTCGAATAAAACGATAAGCGCCTTCAATTGCAGCTTGTGTTCCCGATGCTTTAACAATTGAACTGCCTGTATTGCTCGCCATTAAATGGCTAAGTTTGACTAATCGTTTAGTACGTCTTTTATCCCCTAGTTTGGCGTGAGAAAATAAATTATTTGCCCATTCTTCGGTATCTTTTATAAGCATTTTTAAAGTCTTGATGATTAACGTTATATCCTGATCATCAAAAAGCAAAAAGTTCAATTCTAGAAAAAATTATTTGTGATAAGAGTCAGATTATTAATGGAGATCAGTAGTAGACATTTTTCTCTGTGTTAGTTTTAATTTCTGAATTGGGGTGATACCACCAATTCCCATATTAGGTCGCTCGTTATTGTAAGTCCATAACCATTGTGTTGCTCTGATTTGTAATTCTTCAATATCTCGATAAATATACTGGCTCAGCCAGTCATACCTCACCGTTCTGTTAAACCGCTCAATATAGGCATTCTGTTGTGGATTTCCAGGCTGTATGAAGGATAGTTCAATATTGTTACTTTCAGCCCATTTCGCCAATTTATGGCTTATATATTCGGGGCCATTATCACACCGTAACCTTTTCGGCTTGCCTCGCCATTCAATAATTTGCTCTAATGAGCGAATGACCCGCTCTGCGGGTAATGAAATATCGGCATCAATCGTTAGTCCTTCACGGTTAAAATCATCAATGACATTAAATAATCGGCAGCTACGGCCATCTGATAACTGATCGTGCATAAAGTCCATCGACCAGCATTCGTTAATATCGTCAGGAACCGCTAACGGCTCTGGTACTGCTCGTTTAAGTCGTTTGTTAGGCTTTATCCGTAAATTCAATTCTAACTCTCTATAGATACGGTAAACACGTTTATGATTCCAAGGGTAACCTTTAACATTGCGTAAATATAAAAAGCACAAACCAAATCCCCAATTACGTTGATTTTGAGTTAAGCCCAGTAGTAAGTCTGCTATTTTTTCATTGTCAGAATTTAACTTCGGCTGATATCTATAACAGGTTTCACTAATCGAAAAAATACGACAGATAAGACTTATACTGACAGCTCGATTGACTATTACTTCTTTAGCCATCACTTTACGCTCAGAAGCTTTTACCACTTTTTTGCCATCGCCTCCTGAATGATTTCAGCTTTTAATCGTTCTTCAGCATACATCTTCTTTAAACGGCGATTTTCTTCTTCAAGTTCTTTCATTCGCGCCATCAATGATGCATCCATGCCGCCATATTTTGAACGCCATTTATAAAAACTTGAAGTGCTCATGCCGTGTTCACGGCATAGCTCTGGGATCGGTACGCCGTTTTCGGCTTGTTTTAAAATAGCTAATATTTGGCTATCGCTAAAATGTGCTTTTTTCATGAATGTTCTCCTGCTGGTAAGCATAAGAGAAAATTCCACTTTTGACTTCAATTATTTTTCGGGGGGATTACCATAGCAACTATCTCACTAGTTTCTGATATAACATTTAACAGAGACTCTTTTGATTTACTTTCTTCATAAAGCTCCCAAGCATCATTAATATCATCATATTTTATTGCAGCCCATGCGGCTATACCCGCATATTTACTATCTAATAATGATTTTTCCATTTTATAAAGTCCATTTAATTAATTTAAATAATGTTTTGATTACACTAAACATCGAAAAAACAAGGTTGCCTAACCAATAAGAAGAAAGTACATATACAAAGAAATTCCACGAATAAATATCTTGTTCCATACGCTCAAAGGTAAAATAAAGTAATACTGCTATAAAAAAACAATCAAATACAATCAACATAAACATTGATAAGTATGATTTAGATACAGACTCGCCCGATTCATTACTTTTAAGACTTATAGACTCATTTGTTTTTTTATTATTAAAAAGATAGGTTTTTACAAAAGCTAAAATTAATGACAACCCTGCAAAAATACTAATTAAACCTATTTTATCTATATCTTGATTAATACTATTTATGTTGAGGGCTGTTACTACGAAGTTACCAGAAGAGTTGAAAATGCTCTCTATATTTAAAAAAACTTTGAATAGAACAGCTATTAATATAAATATGAACTCATAAATCACAATTCTCGCTCCCTTTTTCTTAATGCTGCTGTGTCAAATTGACTAAATAACACTCGAATATCCTTATCGATTGTTTGCCAGTCCTTTAATCTGTCTTTTGGAAAATGATATGAGACCATTGTTTGATTTGAATATGCAAAATAGGTTTTACAGGAGGGGCTAGGTACATTAGATTTTAAATCACATCTTGCCCAGTAAAACTTACCATTAGGTAGCGTACCTATATAAAGCTCGTTTCGTGCACGGTCATGAGGTTTTGTATATTGTTGGCGTGTTAACCCATATGGTCCAGAAGATGATTCCAGCCCCCTTGGTTTTTCCAAACCAAAATCATAGATATTCCGCTGATAAACCTCTTCACGTGTCATCGAAGTGCTACTAGTTCGACTACCTTTGATATTGTGCTCCCTCAACAGAATAGTGGCCGTGTTATGTAGCCTTGAATCATCAAATTCTTGCTTGTTTTGTTCAGTATAGCCTTCTAAATGAGGTAGAATCGTATGCATGTTAACGCCTGTCACCTTGCCACCTTTCCAGTCTTCACGAGACCAAATATAGTTTTGAGGGATTAAAAATTCTCTATCGCCAATTTCTAACTGTACTTTACGTGTGCTGGTAGCGACACCGTAACCAATATCTAATCGCTTACCTGTTTCATAATATAGTTTTGCACCAAAGACCATGATAATGGCATAAAGGCCAATAAGAATGGCAATGATAATAAAAAACCATTTAATAAACTTGTTCATATCGCAATCACCATATCAAGAGGATCAGACTCTGAACTCATTGATTGTTCATAACCCTGTTTTATATATAATGTTCTTAACTTTGCAATATTGGTTTCCGAGCTATCACCAACCTTTATATCATTATCCATATGATTGTAAGTGCCATCAAGACCGACAAATATTCTCACTATCTCTGTCATCACTCTCTTCCTTGTTAATAATGTTATTAATTAAAAATTTGTTTGAACTGTTCCCACTTTGAGCGAAATAGAAAGGAATAAGGTGTCATAAAGGAATAAGGTGTCAGGTCTTGTCTTTTGCCATCTTTATAATTCTGCTCACCCTTGAATAATGCAACTTATAATAAGCTCCTATTTCTTTCATGCTATACCCTCCGCTTTCGTAGCTTAACTTTATTCCTTCATTTCGTGTGTGTGCCTGTCTTTCGTACCACGATAATGATTTCGGTTTCGCTCGTCGCTGAGATTTTGGAATTTCACTTAGATCTCTTCCTTGATCTATTTCACTCAATATTCGACTTACATAGTCTTCACTGCCTAAAAAAACTTGGTTTTGCAATGACTCCCAAGGCGACGCCTGGTTTTTACCTTGAGCAACAAACGTTCTATAGTGTTTTTGAGACACGCCAAGTTCGTGAGAAAATGCCGACGGAGTTCTGGGAGTTCTGGGGGACACAATACTTAATTTCCTTCGGCCTAACTGAAGCAGTGTCGGATTTTTCTTGTGGTTTGTAACGATGCAGTTCCATGCAAAAGTCCTTACTTAATTCCATTTATAAATCGTGATTCGGGTCACGATTCAAGCTGAACTATAACCTTGTTTTTTATTCGTAGCAATATGCTGTTGAACTTATCTAGTATTTTGAGTTTCTGAATTCATTTCTTTGATTTTGGTCCTGGTTTCTGTTTCTTTAAATCACGTCCTAATACCCTTTCTACCTTGTCAATAAAATGCTCTTCTCCTAATGGTCTGCCCGTATTACCGTGTTGTTCGAATGTTTTATCCAATGTGGGTTGAGACTGCTTTAAATACGTACGCCAGTCCCCACAAAGGCTTAGCAATTTTTTCGGCTCTATTATATTATCCGGATCGTTTCCACTAAGGTGTGCATGAACACTGCTCCAACGATAATCCCAAGCTGAGGTGACTATTTTGGCTTTTACTGGATTTAACTCAACAGGAGTTCTGGGGACACAATACTTAATTGCCTTCGGCCTAACTGAAGCAGTGTCGGATTTTTCTTGTGATTTGTAACGATGCAGTTCCATGCAAAAGTCCTTACTTAATTCCATTTATAAATCGTGATTCGGGTCACGATTCAAGCTGAACTATAACCTTGTTTTTTATTCGTAGCAATATGCTGTTGAACTTATCTAGTATTTTGAGTTTCTGAATTCATTTTTTTGATTTTGGTCCTGGTTTTTGTTTCTTTAAATCACGTCCTAATACTCTTTCTACCTTGTCAATAAAATGCTCTTCTCCTAATGGTCTGCCCGTATTACTGTGTTGTTCGAATGTTGTATCCAATGTGGATTGAGACTGCTTTAAATACGTACGCCAGTCCCCACAAAGGCTTAGCAATTTTTTCGGCTCTATTATATTATCTGGATCGTTTCCACTCAGGTGTGCATGGACACTGCTCCAACGATAATCCCAAGCTGAGGTGACTATTTTGGCTTTTACTGGATTGAGTTCGACATAAGCAGCAGCTTTTAGCAAATAGTGGTGGTCCATTGGATATGATGAAAACCGGCCCTGCCACAGATAACCACGCCAGTTTTCTCGAAAGTTAATCATTCGAGTATAGCGTCTATGTGTTTCGGCTATTGCTTTTGACAAGTTAGAAATTTGACTTGGCTTTAAGATTAAATGTATATGGTTTGTCATCAAACAATACGCCCATATTTCAATATCTTCTTTATCACACCAATGTTTGAGCAGTTCTAAATAATAAACATAGTCTTCATCACAAAAAAAGACATCCTGTCGGCGGTTACCTCGTTGAATTATATGATGAGGATATTCAGGTAAAATAACTCGTGCTAGCCGTGCCATATCAATGCTCCATCATAATTAAGTATTGTGTCCCCAGAACTCGTAGTTTCCTTATTTAATTCCGTTTATGAATCATGATCTGGTCACAATTTAAGCTTTACTATATCGTTGTTTTTATCGTAGTGCAACACACTCATTCTGCTTATTATTTTTAGCTGGCTGCCTTTCCTTTACATGTACGTTAACCTAAAGTCTGTGCTATTTGCTGCTGAAAACGTTCGATTCCTAAGACATAACCACTATTACTCACGGTTCTAATTTGCTCTATCAATTCATCATCAATTTGATATTTAAATAGTTCACGATAAATTTCGTTGCCTTTCATTGTCTTGAGTTCCAAGTTGAAGATAAACGTCATGAGGTGTAATGAGAGGGTTATTCTCACCGTGTCCATTACATCTATAGCTTGACCAAGGATAATTTTCAGGATGATTTACCATACCGGCTCTAACAGGGTTGAGTTCAATATAACGTTGGCACGTTAATAAATAATTTTCTTCGCCAACTAAACAGGAGTTCTGGAGTTCTGGGGGAGTTCTGGGGACACAATACTTGGGAGTTCTGGGGACACAATACTTAATTACCTTCGGCCTAGCTGAAGTAGTGTCGGATTTTTCTTGTGATTTGTAACGTTGCAGTTCCATGCAAAAGTCCTTACTTAATTCCATTTATAAATCGTGATACGGGTCACGATTCAAGATGAACTATAACCTTGTTTTTTGTTCGTAGCAATATGCCCATATTTCAATATCTTCTCTATCACACCAATGTTTGAGTAGTTCTAAATAATAAATATAGTCTTCATCACAAAAAAGACATCCTGTCGACGGTTACCTCGTTGAATCATATGATGTGGATATTCAGGCAAAATTACTCGTGCTAGCCGTGCCATATCTATGCTCCATCATAATTAAGTATTGTGTCCCCAGAACTCCATAGTTGGATCGATATATATTACACTTCTGTTTCCTTCCAAGACCTCACCCATCGAACCATCACCTCTAAAAAATGATAAGCCTGGTTCTCCTATTCTATCGGTATTAATGTAAACAGGATTTTCTGGTGTTGAATTGCTCATTCCATCTTGTAATTTTTGCATGTCTATAGATTTGTTTTCTTGATCTGCAAGAGCAGTGATCCCATCTGCAATGTATGCTTCTATCTGCGCTCTTAATTCAGGAGTCGGTGTACCTCCCCTCGTATCATCCCAACTGTATCAATTATTAACTATCAAACTAGCTTTTAGTCGATACTATCCAGTGGCAATTGGATAAGGAGATAGTGATATTGAGCGTCCCCATAAATTTTAAAATTTGCAAAAAAGTTTAGTGCCTATCTCCTATTTTAACTTCATAAAATGCGAACAGTATCTGGTGCAAAGTCTGACTTTAGCACGAATAGTTACGAGGATGCATAGAAGATGAAATTATCCAACTTTTCCAAGAGAACTTATCAGGAGAACTAAAATGAAATTTGTTGGAGTTGATATATCTAAGGCTGTTTTTGATGTTGCAGTATTAGAAGAACAAGCCTATAGCGACAAGCAATTTAAAAATAACACTGACGGTTTTATTCGTTTAATGAGCTGGTTAAAACCAAGTAAAACAAGCACTGTATTTTGTCTTGAGGCGACAGGAGTATATAGCTTGAGTTTGGCTAAATTTTTGCACGCAAACAAACAAAAAGTGATATTAGTAAACCCGATTAAAACTCACGCTTTTTGTAAAATGGAGATGTCTAGAAATAAAACTGACAAGGCTGATGCACAAAGTATATCTC